>JAJTCM010000010.1 GCA_021325675.1 Crocinitomicaceae bacterium | reverse complement strand
AGAAATGAAAGTGAGCCTGTTTGATCTGAACGGAACCGAAGTAGGAAAGTACACTTTGACTTCATATCAAAATGAGATTAACCTGAAGGAACTGAAAGCAGGCATTTATATTTTAAAATCAGAATCGGTTTTGGGAATTTATTCCGGGAAGCTGGTTGTTTTTTGATACACTCATAATTCACGGAAAATACTTGTTCATGAGCATATAGTCTACGCTTCCGCTTTGCGAATGGCACTCAATGCACGACGCTCCTTTTTTGGAAGCAGGAACAGAAACAGTGCCGTCTGCATCAATATAGCCCCAGATCCATCCAGCGGGATCAGCATTTCCATCGCCGGAGTTTTTGAAAAGAACGGCATAGCGTCCAAGCCCGGTGGGGCTGGTGTATAATTCTTTCACAATCAGCGAGCCTTCCGGGAATTTGGCGTTCGCTTTGACTTTTCCTGCCGGATCCAGTTGGGATGCAGCAATAGAATTGTAACGTGTGCGCAGGAAATCCTGGGCGTGCCCGCTGCCGGAGCTGCGCGGAAGCAAGGTGTCGTTGTGTTTGTACCAGGTAAAATTCGCAGTATCCTGCGCTTTCTCAAACAGCTCAGCATCTATTTCCGAAACCTGGTCTTTGGTGCAGGAAGTGATGCTCCCAAAAAAGAAAACAGTACAGGCGAAAAATGCGGCAAGTATAAACTTCATCTCTCAAAGATAAAAAAAGCCCCGCTAAAAAAACAGTTTTCTCCCCGATTCCTCTTATCTTTACTCTCAGAATGAAAGGAAAAGTCATCAAATCAACCGGAAAATGGTATGTAGTAGAGCTGGAGGACGGATCGCTGGCAACTTGCAGGATCCGCGGCAAAATCCGTTTGGGAAAACTGCGTACCACCAACCCGATTGCTGTTGGGGATATCGTTGATATTGACGATAAACCCGATGAGGAAGGTAAGCTCGTGATCCGCGATTACGAAGAAAGACGCAATTACATCGTGCGGAAATCGACCAATCTCAGCAAGCAGATGCAAATCCTGGCGGCTAATGTCGATATGGCTTTCCTGCTCGTGACGCTCCGTGCCCCGCAAACGCACCTGGCATTCATTGACCGCTTTTTGGTGGCCGCGGAATCTTTCCGGATTCCAACAACGCTGCTGTTCAATAAAATCGACCAGTATTCGGAAAAAGAGCTGCAACGCATTGACGAAATCATCTCTATTTATACCAATATCGGTTATCCCTGCTACAAAATTTCGGGGAATAAACCGGAAGATGTGTCTTTTTTGAAAAATCTTCTAAAAGACAAGCAAGTCATTATTTCCGGGCACAGCGGGGTGGGGAAGAGCACGCTCATCAATTCCCTCGACGAAAGCTTTGATCTGCGCACCGGCGAAATTTCCCGTGCCCACCAGCAGGGACAGCATACAACGACTTTTGCAGAAATGTTCAAGCTCGCTTTTGGCGGCTATATTATTGATACACCGGGAATCCGTGCCTTTGGGATCGTTGATCTCGATAAAGAAGTGATTTCCCACTATTTCCCGGAAATGCGTGCTTTGATCGGGGCGTGTAAATTCCACAATTGCCAGCACCTGAACGAACCGAAGTGTGCTGTCAAAGCAGGAGTTGAAAACGGTGAAATCGCCCCGAGCCGTTACGATACATACGTTCAGCTGATGCTCGAAGACGAAAACGAAATCCACCGCAAAAAAGAAATTTCATGAGGCTAGTGGTCCAGCGTGTTACGGAGGCTTCCGTGCGGATCGATGGAGAGCTTCACAACGCCATCGGTTTGGGCTTGCTTTTGCTTCTTGGCGTTGAAGATGAAGATCAACAGGAAGATGCTGATTGGCTGGTACAAAAAGTTGCTAATATGCGGATTTTCGGGGATGAGGAAGGAAAGATGAACCTTTCTGTGATGGATAAATCCGGTGAAATACTGGTGATCAGCCAGTTTACACTGCACGCTTCCACTAAAAAAGGCAACAGGCCGGGGTTTACGAAATCAGCCCGCCCGGAGCAAGCAATTCCGCTGTATGAATATTTTGTCGAAAAACTAAAAAATGAATCCGCTTTGACGGTTAAAACCGGTATTTTTGGTGCTGACATGAAGGTTGCGCTCCTCAACGATGGCCCGGTAACGATTTTGATGGATTCCAAAAATAAAGAATAAGCCATGACAATAAGCGAAGCACAGAAAAGCGTTGATGACTGGATCAAAACCCATGGGGTACGTTATTTCAACGAATTGACGAATATGGCCATGCTTACCGAAGAAGTGGGGGAAGTTGCCCGCATCATTGCCCGCAGGTATGGTGAGCAAAGCGAAAAGGAATCGGATAAGAACAAGGATCTCGGTGACGAAATGGCTGATGTGCTTTTCGTGTTAATCTGTCTCGCTAATCAATGTGGGATTGACCTGCAGCAGGCCCTGGCGAAAAACCTGGATAAGAAAACGGCGCGCGATAAAGACCGCCATCATTCAAACGAAAAACTCAAGTAACATGATTTTCAAACGTATCGGCGCTATTTGTTTTGCCCTGGCTTTTATCCTCGCAATCGGGGTTTTTACGGATTATTTCAGCGCTATTATTTCCAAGCCGAATGCCAAAATCGGGATCATTATCTGCGGTGGCGTGGCTTTGCTGATGAATTTACTCGCCTTTCGCTACGATCCAAATTCGGAGAGCAACAACCTGATTTTCTGGCTCGGGACAGTGATCATTTTTATCGGGCTGATCTTTAAAATTGAAAACCAGCGTTATGATCAGTACATACTGATTGCCGGTATATTTACGGTGGCCTTGTCTTATTTCTTCAATCCTTTCAAGAAGAGTGAAGAACCGGACGACGATTTGCTGGACAACTGATTTTTCCGCAGATTCGCAGATGACGCAGATTTTTACATGGACTCATTCATCTAAAATTAAAAAGGGCAGATGTTAAAGCCTGCCCTTTCGTTTTTGTATAAGTTAGTTTTATAATTTCATCCACGAAGCACGTGAAACGCCTTCTTCGCCTTCCAAAATAAGCTGGTAGCTTCCTTTAGCGAAAGATGAGGTATTAATTTCATAATTACCGGCTTCAGTCACTTCTTTTTCGAAAATGATTTTGCCTTTATTGTCAACTACTTTAACCTTGCGTTTGCCTGGTACCGGGATCGGAAGATGAATTACATCCGTTCCGGGGTTTGGATAAACGCTCAGTATAATACTGCTGAGGTCCGTCAAACTGAGGTTTCCGTCCTGTCCGTCACAGTTCTGGTCAATGCCGTCAATTCCCGCGTCTGTTGCGTCAGGGTTGATCAGGTTGTTATCATCATCACAGTCGTCATCGTTCAATACGTAGCCAACTCCGGGATCATCGCAGAAATCGCCCGCGCTGCCTTGTCCGTAACCATCACCGTCATTGTCAATGTAATAAACGGTTGTGGCAAGCCCTTCATTCGTCTCGCCGTTGCAGTTATTGTCAAATGCATCGCAAAGCTCCGGTGCTCCGGGGTAAATGCTTGCTTCTCCGTCGTCACAATCGTCATACGTAAGCGTAGACTGCGCAAAAGTAGACGTACAGCCTACTTCAAAGTTATCCGGGTTTCCGTGAAAATCACCGTCGGCATCTTCATACCACACGGTGTTCGGGTGGATATCCGAAGCGAAGTCGCTGCAGTCCATCCCGATCAGCACGGGGTTGGTCAGCGTAGTTGGTGAGCATCCCGTTTCAGTAACGTTATCATCGCCGAAGCCGTCTCCGTCGTTATCCTGGTACCAAACGGTGTTCGGGTGGATGGAAGCATCATTATCGTTGCAGTCAAATGGGTTCTCAACAAAACCGCCCGGGTTGGAGCACATGGAAACCGGATCTGGCCCTCCGAACCCGTCTCCGTCGTTATCAGCAAAATAATCCATCGGCCCTACAAAAGAAACGTTTCCGTAAGCGGCCACGTTATCTACGCGAAACGCTGCCCCGGTTGATCCCATGTCTGTTAAGTAAATCCGGAAAGTCACTTGGCGCAGGCTGTAAAAATCAGGGCTTAAACCGATGGTGTCTGCCAGCATTCCCGGCGTAGTCATAGAAACCCCGCTGGCAATATCGTTGTTGTAATTGTCAACGCTTGAGCGCAAATGCCAGGTTGGGGTGTTTCCTGCAGCTGTGTTCCTGAATTCAAAAATGATAGAATCCAGGTTGATGCGGTAACAGTCCGATGCCTGCACCAAAAATTCAAGGTATTCGTTTAAATCGATGGTGGAAGTAGTGTTCCAGCCGTCTGTGTTATAAACATTTGCAGTACTGACGCAATTCACGCCAACATGGCTGAAAGGGGCAAAAGTAGCATCGCCCGGCTGCATTGTTGCGTTGGGGTCCTGGTTAGGACAGCCCCCGGTGCCGGTAAATTCGTAAACCGTCAGCTGCTGTGCCGAGCTGTAAAATACAGCGCATGCGCAAGCGATAAAAAGAGTCAGTTTTTTCATAAAGTAGTTTGTTTAAGAGATCAAAAAAGAGTGCTTATTGCTTGATCCAGCGCTGTGTCACTTTACCTTCCGTTCCGGAAACCTCAATGAAGTAAACGCCGTTGTCAAACCTGGATGTATTCACTGTGTGTGCACCCGCCGCGGAAAGATGTTCTTCCGTTACCAGTTTGCCTTTAGCAGTAAAAATACGGATATTCAGATCGTCTGTACTTTTGGTTTCAATCTTCAACTCATCCGTTCCAGGGTTTGGAAATACAGAGAAAGCAGCGTTATCAAGCTCTTTGACAGAAACGTTGTCAACCCCTACCACACCGATTGGGATCACATTGTCCAAACGAACAGTTGTGCTTGCAGCCAGAACGGAAGTAGCATAAAAACGGAAAGTAATCATGTCAAGGCCGTCGTAGCTTGCGCCGAAAGCTTTGCGGAAAGTCAGGTAAGCATCCGGGATATCAATGGAAGGCACGGAAACCCAGCTTACACCATCAAAATATTCAAAGCCTGTGAGGTCATTTGCGAAGTTGTCAACGCTTGAGCGTACATGGAAATCACCGTTCAATTGGCTGGAACGCAAATCAAAATAAAGCGAGTCGAGGTCAAGGTCATGTCCTGCATCTGCAGTAATTGTAAACTCGGCATATTCCGTCAGGTCAATGTCCGGAGTCATATTCCAGCCGTCGTTATTAAACTGGTTTGCCGTTTGAACGCACGTCAGGTTTGAAATACTGAAATCACTGAAAGTCAGGTCAGCAACCGGGCTTTCCGGGGCCACAATGCGGTTGGTGCAGTTTTCCTGCCCTGTTCCGTTAAAATTGTAAATCGCCAGCGTGCTTTGACCAAAGGAAGCGCCGGTGATGCAAAATGAGCTTAATAATGTGATTGTGAGTGGGGTAAATATTTTCTTCATACGAATAAATTAAGTGAGTATATACATACAAAAATAAACAATTTTTTAAGTTGGCAAAATTTTTCGGCGATTTAACCCCGCTTAGCCCAGTAAATAACGCTCAATCATACGGGGTACAGGATAATCTGCCAGTTCTTCGCGGCGAATCACGAGCTCGTTCTCCCCGCGCAGCTGTTCCTTGATATTTTCTGCCTTCAGTTCAATGAAAACCGGGAAAATATGCTGATGGCTCAATACGTGCTTTTTGGCAGAGCTCATTTTGTGCATCGGCAAGCCGTATTTTTCTTCTACCAGCTTTTTGATGTCCGCTTCTTCCTGCACGGTATCGAATTCAAAATGCGGGAATTCATACAAATGCTTCCAGATATCGTTGCTGACCCGTTTGGAAATTATGATTTCGCTGGCGTTTGAGATCACCAGGTAATAAAAATAGCGCGGGCGGATTTTGATTTTGCCTGTTTTCACAGGGCGCTGCTCCACGGTTTTGTGCTGAAAAGCCAGGCATTTACTGTTCAGGACGCAATTCGGGCAATCCGGGTTTTTAGGAACGCAATACAGCGCTCCGAATTCCATAATCGCCTGGTTGTAGGTGTCCGAATCCCGTTCCGGCAGCAGTGATTGGGCCAGGAGCCGGAACTCTTTTTTTCCTTTCGTGGAATCGATCGGCAGGTCGATGTCGAACACCCGGCTCAGCACCCTGAAAACATTCCCGTCGAGAACGGCATGGGGCAGTCCGAACGCAAAGGAAGCGATGGCCGCAGCGGTATATTCGCCGACGCCTTTCAGCTCCAGGATTTGCTCGTATTTATCCGGGAAAAGCCCGTTATACCTGTTTTGTAGGCTTTTTGCCGCCTGGTGCAGGTTGCGCGCCCGGGAGTAATAACCCAGTCCCTGCCAGTCATTGAGCACCCGCTGTTCTTCGGCATTGGCAAGCTCGCTGACAGTCGGGTAATTGGCAGCGAATTTGAGGTAATAGTTCATGCCCTGGTCCACCCTCGTTTGCTGTAGTATGATTTCCGACAGCCAGATAAAATAAGGATCTTTTGTGTCCCTCCACGGAAGTGCCCGCTTATTTCGTCTGTACCAATCGATAATTAATAGGGGGAAATCAGCCATTCGGATTTTTTTTGGATTTTTTTTTGAGAAAGCAAAAATAATATCTTTTTAAATATATACTTTTGCGCTTGAAAATCAAATTATTATTTAAATTAAATCATCACACAATGACAAAAGCGGATATCGTTGCTGAAATTGCAGCAGAAACTGGGATTGAAAGAAATGAAGTTTTGAAAACAGTAGAGACTTTTATGTCGGCCATCAAGTCTTCACTCGCAAAAGAAGAAAACGTTTATTTAAGAGGTTTTGGAAGTTTTATTGTAAAAAGAAGAGCAGAAAAAACAGGAAGAAATATCTCTAAAAACACTACAATCATTATCCCTGCACATAACATTCCTTCCTTCAAGCCAGCTAAGGTTTTTGTTGAAGAAGTAAAAAATAAAGTTGTCGTGAAATAATTTTGTTTTTGCAAAATATTCATCATAATTTAAAATTAAATTTATATCTTTGCACTCCCTTTTCACCGAGAGGGAGTGTTTTTTTGATACGAAATACGAATTGTTTAACATTTAATATATAAGATTATGCCAAGCGGTAAAAAAAGAAAGAGACATAAAATGGCTACGCACAAGCGTAAGAAAAGACTCAGAAAAAATCGCCACAAGAAGAAAAAATAATTCTTTTTTCTTCATATGATTTTAGTCGGATAACTTAGTGAGGTCTCTTGCTAAGTTATTCTGTTTTTAATGTCTTAAAGTTTAGCTCCCGTGAGTTTAGAATTAATTGTAGATTCCAGGTCAAATGGAATTTGGTTAGCTCTGCTGCGCGATGGGAAATTGATTGAACTACACGAAGAACAGGGGAATACCGATTTTGCCGTAGGTGATATTTACCTCGGGAAAGTCCGCAAAATCGTACCAAGTCTCAACGCTGCATTTGTTGATGTAGGCTATGAGAAAGACGCTTTTTTGCATTACCTGGACCTCGGGCCGCAATTCGCGTCGCTTGTTAAGTTCTCCAAAGATTCCTTGCATGGCAGACAGAACGTAGCTGATTTACAGTATTTCAAATTTGAAAAAGAAATTGCTAAAGACGGGAAAATGGACCAGGTCCTTTCCACTTCGCAGCAAATCCTTGTTCAGGTTGCCAAAGAGCCTATTTCAAGCAAAGGCCCGAGGCTGTGTGCTGAAATCACCCTGGCGGGAAGGTACATCGTACTTGTTCCCTTTTCAGATAAAATTTCCATTTCACAGAAGATCAAAGATCCCGAAGAACGGGACCGCTTGAAAACATTGCTGGATACCATCAAACCGAAAAATTTCGGGGTAATTATCCGGACTGTCGCTGAAAACAAAAAGGTGGAGGACATTTCCCAGGACCTCAAAAACCTGATTGCCAAGTGGAAAACGATGTTCGATAACCTCAAAGGTGCACAGCCGCCAAGACGCGTGCTGGGCGAAATCGACAAAACATCTTCCATCCTGCGCGATCTCCTCAATGCAGATTTTGCTAATATTTACGTCAATAACCCGGATTTAACGTCCGAAATTCGCCAGTATGTAATCGACATTGCCCCGGAAAGGGAAAAAATCGTGAAACATTATGACGGTAAGATTGATATTTTTGAAAAATTCGGTATCAGCAAGCAGATCAAGGCTTTGTTCGGCAAAAAAGTACCGCTTTCCAGCGGAGGTTACCTGATTATCGAACACACCGAAGCGATGCACGTAGTTGACGTCAACAGCGGAAACCGCAAAGGCGCCGAAGGCCAGGAAAGCAATGCATTAGCTACAAATATTGAGGCTGCCGAAGAAATCGCTCGGATCCTTCAGCTTCGTGATATGGGCGGTATCGTAGCGATCGACTTCATTGATATGCATGATAGGGAGAACAACAAAATTCTCTTTGAAAAGCTGAAAGAATTCATGAAATCCGACCGCGCCAAGCACAATATCCTCCCGCCGTCCAAATTCGGTGTCGTGGAAATTACCCGTCAGCGCGTGCGTCCGGAAACAGAGATCATTACCAATGAAACGTGTCCTACCTGCGGTGGAACAGGCGAAATCCAGGCTTCGATCCTCTTCGCGGAAGAAATCGAAAACAACCTGAACTTCCTGATCCTCGACCGTAAGGAAAAAGACCTCGCTTTGCTGGTTCACCCGTACCTGGAGTCTTACTTCAAAAAGGGATTGATCTCACGCCAGGTAAAATGGTTCATCAAATTCAGAAAGTGGATCCCGGTGCGCGGCATGTCAGCCCATCACTTGTTGCAATATACTTTTGTGAATTCCAAAAACGAAGAAATTACTTTATAAATTTAAACCCTGGCTTATCGCCGGGGTTTTTCTTTCGTATTCATTAACTGCGTTGCTTAGCGGTTATGTGCGGGAATCTGCGGATGTAAATTAGCGTATAACCTGCAGGCAAAATAAACAGCATTTATTATATTTGACCCGGATGGAAACAAAAAAAATCTCTTTTCTGCAGGCCAAAACCAAAATGGAAGCCTGGTGTGCCTACCAGGAACGCTGCCAGTATGAAGTTTCCAATAAATTAAAAACCTTCGGGCTCAGTTATGAACAAATCGACCAGCTGATCGCCGAGCTGATCGCTACCCGTTTCATCGATGAAGAACGCTTTGCTGAAGCCTACGTTTCAGGGAAATTTCGCATTAAACGCTGGGGAAAAGTGAAAATCAGGCAGCACCTCAAAGCCAGGCAAATCTCTAAGTATTCCATTGAAAAAGCATTGAAAACCATTCCGCGCGAAGAGTACCTGGAAACTATCATGACATTGATTAACAAAAAGCAAAAGGATTTAAAAACGTCTGATTCATCTTACCAGAAAAAAGCGAAGGTTTTCCAGTACCTGCAATCCAAGGGATATGAGTTTGGGGATATTGAGCTGGTTTGGCAGGATTTTGATGACCCCGGAAGTGAAAATTAAACGTGGAATAACCGTTAGGCAACGAATATGTGTCTTAAAATCAAAATGTTATATTTGAGCAATAAAATACAATTCATAATTCAACACTTTCCGTCGTGGCGGAATTCATCTTCAAAAAAATGGAACACAGCAAAACAGTAGCCGATCTTTTCAACCGTTGGGCGGAGCGTTACCAAACCCGCTTTATGAACGTAGATTTATACGCCGAAAGCTTTGATTTGTTTTGCAAAGAATTGAAATCCGGTGCATCACTTTTGGAAGTTGGCTGCGGACCCGGAAATATCACGAATTATTTACTTGGAAAGCGTCCCGATCTGGAAATCCACGGAATTGACCTGGCTGAAGAAATGATCGCACTGGCGCAAAAGAATAACCCGCAGGCAAGCTTCGAAGTGATGGATTGCCGCGACATCCGGGAACTCGAACAGGAATTTGACGGGATCATGTGCGGTTTTTGCCTGCCGTATCTTAGTAAAGAAGAAAGCCTGGAGTTCATTTCGGCTTCAGCGGCTTTGCTAAATCCGGGTGGACTGCTGTGTATCAGCACGATGGAAGACGATTATTCCAATTCGGGCTATCAAACCAGCAGCGATGGAAAAGACCGGATTTACATGTATTTCCACGAGGAAGCGTATCTTGCCGGAGCTATGAAAAACAAAGGTTTCCGCATAATCGACGTTCAGCGCAAGTGCTATGAGTCAAATGGTAAAGAAGTGACTGATTTGATATTAATCGGGGCGTTGAATCAAAAATAATTAGCACATTAGCATATTAACCAATTAGCATATTACAAGATGAAAGCATACGTTTTAGTGGAAATCAAAATCCACGACCCAAAGGACTACGAAGAGTACAAAAAATTAACCCCGGGATCAATTGCGGCTTACGACGGCAGGTTTGTGGTGCGCGGCGGTAAAACAGAAACCCTGGAAGGCAACTGGCAGCCGGAACGGATCGTTGTGCTGGAATTTCCAAGTGTTGAACGCGCAAAAGAATGGTGGGCTTCCCCGGAATATGCACCTGCAAAAGCTATTCGTCAGCGTTCGGCCCACACGGAAATGCTCGTTGTTGAAGGGCTTTAGTAAATGCTGATTGTTGAATGGTGAATGTTGAATGTTTGGAACAGCAGATTAACTAAATTAGCACATGAACATATTAACCCATTAAATTCATTCCTCACTTAAAATGAGTATTTTTGCATAAAATTTTTATATGGCACAAGACATCAATGCAGTGAGCTACTGCGTAGGATTAAGCATCGCAGGCAGTTTAATGCAGCAGGACCTGGAAAAAATCGACCCACAGGCTTTAGCGGAAGCAATTTCAGACGTATTCAACAACAAACAATTGAAATACAGTCCGGATGAGGCGAATGCTATCATTCAGAACTATTTGCAGGAAGTAAGCGAACAAAAGTTCGTTCAGCATAAAGACGAAGGTGAAGCTTTTTTGACAGAAAATAAAGGAAAAAGCGGCGTTCAGGTAACACCTTCCGGTTTGCAGTATGAAGTAATTTCAGAAGGAACAGGCGAAAAACCGCTGGCAAATGATACGGTTAAAGTACATTACCACGGAACTTTAATTGACGGTACGGTATTCGACAGCTCCGTTGAGCGCGGTGAGCCGGCAACATTCGGTGTTCACCAGGTGATCAAAGGATGGACGGAAGCTTTGCAGCTCATGCCGGTTGGGTCTAAATACAGGTTGTATATCCCGCAGGATCTTGCTTATGGAGCTCATCCACACCCGGGAGGACTGATCAAGCCTTACATGGCGCTGATCTTTGATGTTGAACTGTTGGAAAAACTCTGAGAATGAAAAAAATTATTGTATGTTCCCTGCTGCTTGTGTTGGCTTCGGCTTGCGGCGATTCAGCAGCAGAACAGGAAAAAATTGAATTGAAAAGCTTCAAGGACAAGCTTTCGTATACGCTTGGAGCTGACCATGCCCGTGCAATTTCCGAATCCGGCGACCCGAATTATGACAAATACGTCATCGAAGAAATCGTTAAAGGTTTCCAGGAGGGAGTGAAAAACGATAAGGCTTTTGATAAGGATTGCAAGGCTACAATGAGCTCGCTCTTCGGTCAAAGCGGACAGGAATTCAACCAGAAATATGCCAATGAAGGATCAAACTGCATCGGTAAGATTTCCGGGATCTTTTTCGCCTCGGGCTGGAAGCAAAAAAATGCGATGTCACGCATCGATATGAAAAAAGTGCTGATCGGTTTTGAACACGGACTGAGGAAAGTCGATACGCTCGTTCCGCGCACGGAGCAGGCAACGATGGTACAGGAATTCATGGCTGACCTGAACAAATTGAACGGCGCCGCGATGATGGACAAGGCAACCAATAAAAAAGGCGTTACCGTTACCAAATCCGGGATCGTCCTGGAAACACTGAAAGAAGGGACCGGTGGAAAACCGTCTCCTGGCGATGACGTCCTGGCGAATTATATCCTCATGAATTCTTTGGGGGACACGATGCAGAGCTCTTTCGAAATGACCGAGAAATACAAGCAGCCTTTGCAGCCCTTTTCACTCGGTGAAGTGGTCGCCGGATGGCAGGAAGGAATGCCTATGATGAAAAAAGGAGGAATTTACCGTTTGTATATTCCGTATCACCTCGGTTGGGGAGAGCAGGGAATGTTCAATCCTCAAACGCAGACATACGAAATCCAGCCGTACGAATCGATCGTTTTCTACATCGAATTGCTGGATTACGGAAAGCCGGGTTCTTTGCGTAAAATGAAATAAGATTTTTTTAGTCACAAATTAAGAAAGCCTTCCGTTTTTACGGGAGGTTTTTTTTGTTGATCAAATTGATCACAAGCTGGTAATTCAATGCAATCGTGGCTAAGAAAAAAAGCGCTTTTCATTTTGAAAACCGGCTCATATCCATTGCAATGATCAGGGAGCGGATTTTTTCCTGGACCCTGCGTCCGCGGCGAACGCTGTAGCGATAATAAGCCGGGAAATTTCGCACTAAAAGCTCATCCGTTCCTTTGATGAAGCGTACAATATAGGGGTAAAAGCGCAGCCTGCTTTTGGGTAGGCCGATGCTCGTGCAAGAACGCTCTCCCAGGAAGAAATAATTATACGCCAGGTGGATTTTCACCACCAGCCTTCGCTGCCAGCTGTATTTGAGGTAATGCGCTGTCATCGGTTCATTCATGAGGGCGAGAGCAAGCGTTTTGGTGTCCGCGTCGGCCGGCGGTTGGGTGATCGTCCATTTATAAAGCTCAGCAACGGCCTGTTCTTCGGTGTCAGGTAAATATTCCGGCGGGATTCCCAGCAAGTAACCGGTGTATTTCCAGAAGTGGAACAAGCCTTCCGTTTCCTCGCGCGTGGGACGGTAACCGAGATTGACCAGGCCATTTAGAAAAACGATCGAGAAACCCAGGTTTGTGGCCGCCATATCACATTGGTTGACGGGGATTCCCCAGCTTTCACTGTTCCATTCTGTTTGCTGTAAAATCGAAATGCGTGCATACGCATGCATCAAACGTGTTTTCAGGATGCTTTTGAAACCGGTTTCAGATCGCTGCAAGGCGTTTTCTCCTGTGATATTGATCCAGAATTCAGTAGTTTCTGTAATGCGTTTCGCTGCGCCTTTTTTGAGCGCCCCGGTAAAAATCAAAGGTTTGTTGATCGCCGAAGATTCGTATCCGCCCATCAGGGAATAATTACGCAGAACAATCAATCCCAAAGAGCCCGTCCGGCGGCAAAACGCAGCGCCTGATTCCGCTTTTTTCCAATCCAGCCAGGTGGGAACAGTGTCCGTTTCCCTGAATAATTGGTGCAGGCAATCCGGCGCTCCGGGAACGGAATCAATTCCATGGTCTAAAGCCTGCTTGACGAGCGCGTCAGCTTCCTTGTAGCCGCGTTCCAGGTAAATCTCCCGGATAACAGCATCAGCCGCCGCATCATACTCAAACATGCGGGGAACCTGGGTTTGAATTTCCGCCAGGGAAGGGATTTGACTGAGCTTGCGGAGCAGTTTTTTACCGCGGCCCTCGCGCCAGTAATGCTCAAAGCCGGGTGACGGATATATGAATCGTTCGGGGACTGTCATTCAGGCTCAAATATAGAAAAGGGAATTGTTTTTAGCCACGCATTACACGAAAATCCACGAATTTTTCAATGAACATCAATTCATTCGTGTTCATATATCAAAAATAGTATCCTAACCATTTGTGCTAATTGGTGTAATGCGTGGCTAAACAAACTAACCAAGTACACAAAAAAAATAGCGCCATCCCGGACGGACAACGCTATTTCTTAAAATATTAAGTGTTTTTTATTTACTCATGTTCAGGCAAGACATTTCTTCCGGTGCATCGGCGCCCCAGGTCGGAACGCTCGCATATGTACCGCCGCCTTTGTACGTGTAGCTGGCGTAAACTGCCGTCATGTAGCATTTTCCGTCAGTTCCCTTGTAAGAAACCCAGAATTCATGGTACTGGTAAACCGGCAGGTCGTATTCGTTTTTCTTTACGTAAGGCTCACGCGTAAGTGTTACGGCTTTCACAGTTGAAGCTACGGGGCTGTCACCGCGTCCTTTCAGGTATTCAGCAAACTCAGCGCCCTTCACGTATTTTTTAGCGTTTTCTTCCATAGTTGGGTTGGAAGTAACGGCTTTCGGTAAAAATACTTTCGCGATTTGCTCAGCATGCATTTTATCCAGGTATTTCTGGTAAGCGCCGCTGCTGATATATGTTTCGTTTTCCGTTTTGATTTTGGTAATGTTCTTTTTCCCGTCAGCAATAGCATTTTTTGCTTCCGTAGACAGGTTGAGGCTCTTGTCTTTCTCAATCCCGTTAAGCGCTGCCATATATTCATCACATTCGCGGATCACGCCTTTTGGATCGGCAACCGTGTTTTTAGTGTTATAATCCACGATTTTAGCCTGGAGATTTTCTTTGGAAGCCCAGATCGCATATTTGTTACCGTTTTGGAGACAAACATCCATGTTTGAGAAGACTTTTTTCGTGTCTTCATTGGAATATCCTACCAGTTGTGCAGTCAGCTTTTCGTATTCAGCTTTGTTCGTTGAGAATTCTTCGTAGCTTTTTACACGGTAGTCGTGGCAGTAGCATTTCTTGGCATTACCTGACGCATCCTGCGTGAATGTGGAAACTTCCGGTGTTTTGAATTCGGTTGGCGCCCTGAATTCACTTTCGAACAGCTTCTCCAGCTTGGAAACCTGCGCATAGGTTGCATTTTCCTTGTCGGCGCGTTCTTTCAGCGGATTGTATTTTTCGTAGTATTTGCTTGCATCGGCATTCGGCTCGAGTTTTTTGATATGGCCCAGCGTACGCTCGTTTTCAAACATAAGCTTGGTTAAAGCTTCGTAATCGATGGAGGATTTTGCGAATTCAGCTTCCAGTGTAGAAAGATTTGCTACAGCCGTTTTCCGGTGGTGCTGCGCGCTCGGGTCATCCGTCACTTTGCTGAACAAACCGCTTGGGTCTTTTCCAGGAATAATGGATTTGTCATCAGATGAACCGCTTCCTTTACCAATTGTCGGTTTTGAAACTTCAATTTCGGGTTTCTTGATTTTGATCTGGGCATTCAGGTTGGATGCCAGAAAAGCAGCGCCAAACAGCAGGGCCAGGACTTTCGTAGAGTTTTTCATATTGCTTGATTTACAGATGTTTGCTTTTGGGGCAAGCATCATAGATAACGGTGCAAATGTACGAAATAAAGCCCAACCGCCTTTGAACGGATATGAATTGAAACGACGCGAATTTAAAAAAGATAAGTATCAGGGCTTCAGGAGATTTTCCTCGAATAATTTCAAAATCCGCTTGTATTCATCGAGCCAGGAGTAACTTTCTTTAAATCCATGTGCTTCCACCGGGTAAACGGCAAGCTCCCAGTTGTCCTTTCCAAGCTCAATAAAGCGCTCTGAAAGGCGCACGATATCCTGGAACTGTACATTGTCGTCCACCATGCCGTGAAGCATCAGTAAATTATCCTGCAGCTTGTCCGCAAAGTAAATCGGGGAGCTTCGGCGGTACGCTTCCGGGTCGGTTTCGGGGTAATTCAAAATGTTGGAAGTATAGCCCTGGTTATAATGCGCCCAATCCGTTACCGAACGCAGGGCAGCGCCGCATTTGAACTCGCCGGGGTGGTTGAGCAAAGCCATCAGCGTAATAAATCCGCCGTAAGATCCTCCATACATCCCAACACGTTTGGTATCAATTCCATATTTCTCAACGAGAAGCCTTTTACCGTCCAGGTGGTCTGAAAGGTCGAGTCCGCCCATGTGCCGGTAAATCCCCGTGCGGACATCACGCCCGTAGCCGTCGCTGGCCCGGTAATCAATATCAAGTACGGTAATCCCTTTCTCCACGAGCAGGTTGTGGAACATAAATTCACGGAAATAATGGCTCCAATGGTTGTGGGCATTTTGCAGGTAACCGGCGCCATGGACAAAGATCACTGCCGCGCCGTTTTTCTTCTGCGCTTCGGGAACATAAATGCGGGCGTAAACTTTGCTTTTGTCTGACGCTTCAAATGTAATGACCTCAGGCGCCATCCATTTTTTCGCGTCGAAAGCCGGGGTTGTGGAATGCGTCACCTGTATTTTTGTTGTATTAGGCTTATTTTCTGCAAAATACAGTTCCCAGGGCTTCGTTTTCCAGGAATAGAGGATAGCGAGCGATTTTTCGTCGGGGCTGACCTGTACATCAGCGGCGCCTTCCTCCGTGAGAATAGGCTCAAGTACCTGGCTTCCGATTTTCATCCGGTAAAACTCGCGGTTTCCGGGGTGGTTTTTATTGGCTGTGATGTAAAAATAATCCTTCGAAGGAGAAAGCTTCACTTCACGTACTTCCCAGTTTCCGGACGTCAGCTGCTGTTTCTTTTTGGTTAATACATTCAGCAGATAAAGGTGAGAAAACCCGCTTTCTTCCGACTGGAAATAAATGGTTTCATTGTCTTTCAGGAAACCGAGCGTTCCTGCGCCGTAATCGGAAATTCCCGGTCCGCCGATCCACGCGGCATCGTGCTGGTGCTCCAGTTCATATACTTTTCCGTTTTTCAGGTCGATATTCACGATCCAGCGGTCTTTATTATCCTGGCTGCGCACATCGCAAACGGCTTGCGTGCCTGTTTCGTTGAAAAACACTTCGTGCATCATCACCGGCCGGTCTTCGGAAGCAAACTCCTGGTAATTGGGGTAGAGGCTCAGGTATGACGGGTTGCGGCGGATATCGGATAAATTTGAAAAGGAAACAAAATAAACGCTGTCGGCAGCAGCACTGTAAATTGCCAGCTTATGCTCACTCAGGGCATCAACGGAAACTTTTTCCCGCGCTTTGCTTTCGTCGAGGTAACCGGAGGAAGTGACAAAATATTCAAAAGTCGTTTCCAGGCCTTCCGGATAGGAGGAAAGGCGAAAAACAACGTATTGCTCATCGGCTGAAACCTGGATGTTTTCGAGATTGTATTTGCCGTAGTAAAAAGGCTTTGGAAATTTTTCAGCGCTTTTTAGCTGTTGTTCCTTACTCCAGGCTGCGCGTTTGTTTTGATCCCGGATATACTGGAAAAGTTCCTGCTGCTGATCTTCCAGGAAAGTATTGCTTGCGCCCTGGCCGCCCTTGCTGCCGTATTTGAAATTCGTTACCTGTAGAAACGCATTGGTCAGGACATTGTACTGAAACAGGTTGTTATCCTGCGTGAAATAGATCATTGCCGGGTTTTGCGTCAGCTGGATATCGTGGATCGGATTTTGGGTGTGGATCAATTTCCTGTGGGTCATTTTTTGCGTATCGAAGGCAAATAAAGCCCCGTTTTTGGTGTAAAAACGCACTTTTCGCCCATGCTGGCGCGGATCGTTCAAATAGGAAGCCTGCAGCTCATTATCCGGTACTTTTTTGGCTTCTTTCATGCCTTTTTCCCAGTAATACAGCGAATTTCCCGGGTTGTTTTCGGGGTTCCAATTGAAATAAACCCGTTTGCTGTCCCAGGACCAGAAATGATTGGACGGAAGATTACCCACAAATTCGTGGCCTTTCATGATGTCTTCCAGGTGGAGCTCCTGTGCCTGCGCCAACCCGCTGAAAGCAAGCAAAAAGTAAATGATCTTTTTCATGGCGGTAAAATTAACAAAATTCACAATTCATCGCGTGCCATTCATCACTCAACGTCCATCATTTCATTAGCACATTAATCCATTAGCATATTAACACATTAATTATATTTGCACCATGAAGCCCCGCTTTCTGATATGTTGTTTTTTTTCAGTCGTCTTTTCTTACGGTCAGGACAGCTTGCGGCAGCTAAATATCGGTGTTCGGATGAACCGTTTGGATTTTTTCACGGAAGCTTCCGTGCTTTTCCCGGGGAATACAATCCGGCAGGAGCTGGGGCTGGGTTTCGGGATTAACCGTACGGTTTTCCAGCAGCGGGCTTTCCCGGAAGTGTTTTATGGCTTACGCAGTAATTTCAAAAGCCGGGGCATTTTTTTCTGCCAGGGAACAGCGAATTACCAGCTCAGTTTTTTCCAGGTAAACAAGCAGCAATCCGAGCTTCATTTTTTCAACGAGATATTGCTTGGAACTCACATGGGGATTGGCCGCAAATACGCCTTCTTTTTTCAGCCGCAGATCGGTTTCCAGGCGGAGACTTTTCATTCGGATTTTTTCAAGCGGGTTGAAACGGGATTTTCATTTGCTTACAGCGCTAAAATCGGAATTTCGCATGCGTTTTAGCCTCATCACCATAGCGCTTGTCCTGTTTTCCTGCCGGAAGGAAAAGAATTTCGATGCGGTACAGGTTTTCGGTCACGCGGGTAACGGCATCGAGATTTCCAATTCGGTTTACCACGACAATTCGCAGGAATCGGTCGACCTGGCGCTGGCACAAAATGGCTGTGACGGCGTGGAAGTAGATATTCAGCTTTCGAAAAACGGCACGGCGTGGCTCTTTCACGATCTTGGCCTGGAAGCTGAAACCGGCGAAACGGGTTGCATTCCTTCGAAAACGGATGCTGAGCTGGAAAAAATACGTTATCAATCATTTCACAAAGAAAAGCTGGTACGGCTGGACGAATTGCAGCTCTATAGCAAAGCGGTCTTCCTGGATTTGAAGCACGTAAATTCCTGCGAGGGCGAAACCGTTCCGTTGGACGAGCTTTTGGATGATCTGCTGGCTTTCCGCGATAAATATCCGGCGAACGGCGTACGGCTGATCACCTTCAACTCAGAATGGATCGACGCGTTACTGGCTTCGGGAATGGAAATATATTACGAAGCGCTGAATTATGAAGATGCCTTAAAATATGTTTCTAAACCCGGCCTGAAAGGCTTTGTGCTGAAAAGCGAAAACATTACAAAAGAGGAGCTGGCCGATCTCAGAAACAAAGGGTTTCAGACAGTGTTGTTCGAGGCCAGGTCGCCAAGAGGGATTCGCACGGCTTTGCGCAAATACCCGGATTACCTGCTGGCTGATGACATCAAGGCAACTTTAATTGAAAAATATTAAACCGGAATAAGATGAGTAAAAAAGATAAAAACCGCGTCAACATCGTGTATTCGACGAACCCCAATTTTTCCTATGAATCGGAGGAAAGCCAGGAAACGGAAACCCGGCCAAAAAACCAGCAGAAATTATATGTTTCTATTGACAAAAAACAGCGCGCCGGGAAAGAAGTGACTTTAGTGGAGGGTTTCGTTGGTTCGGATGATGATTTGAAAGAATTAGGCAAGTTGCTGAAATCCAAATGCGGTGTCGGCGGAACGGCAAAAGACGGTGAAATCCTCGTACAAGGTAATTTTCGCGATAAGATCCTGGAAATTTTACAAAAAGAAGGGTATCAGACAGTTCGGAAGGGCGGTTAAAAAAGGAGGTAAAAAAATAAAGCCTGACTTAATAAGCTAATTACGTAAAACCAACAACGATACTTCAGCTTACTAAATCAGGCACCTAAACCAAAAACAATAAAACTATGTTTAACTACTACACTAACAAAGCTAAACCGTTTTTCATCATGTTTTATGACTTTTTTGTGAAATGTTATTTATATTGAGTGAAATGTATAAATCAGTAAACGAGATTTTTAAACAGGCCTGAAAAGATGCAAAAATACCTTCGTGAAACAGCAATTCTTAACTTCTCCTCCCCGGAAGTACAGCATTTTTTGGCCGGTATTTCCGCAGGTGAAAATGAAGTTGAGCTCGCCAAAAAGCTATATTTCAAGGTGCGTGATGCTTTTTTGTACGATCCGTATCACCTGGATTTGCGTCCGGCTTCTTTACAGGCAGGCAGGATTACGGGAAAAAAGCGTGCGTGGTGTGTCGAAAAAGCGGTACTGCTGGCTGCTTGCGCCCGGAGTTTCGGAATTCCTTCCCGCCTGGGTTTTGCAATTGTAACCAATCACATCGGCGTTGAAAAGCTTCTTTCTTACCTCGGTAAAGAGGAAATCGTGTTTCATGGGTATGTTGAGCTTTACCTGGAAAACAAATGGGTGAAATGCACTCCCGCCTTTGACCGTCGTATTTGCGCTATTTCCGGTGTGAGTCCCCTGGATTGGGACGGCCGTACAGATTCCATGTTCCAGGAATTCGAAGGCAGCAGCCGTTTCATGGAATACAGGCATTTTTACGGCGAATTTGATGACGTCCCTGTTGACCTGATGAACAGTGAAATGAAAAAACATTACCCGCACCTCTTCGAAAAGGAGTGGAATACAAAGGAGTTTTCGTTTTTCCATCTTTAATTTTCTTACGCAGATTATGTTGAACAGCATAAGGTAAGCTCATTTTGGAAATTGCTGGTGTGGAGATAACATAAAAATGAAAATTAAGGTTTATGTGTTCTTCTTGCTTTTGATTCATCTCAAATCTTAATATGACTTATATGGTTCAAAAAAACTCAGGGCTCCCCCTCGTGTCTCAGTGTCCTGGTGGCAGGATTGTCCGGAAATTCAACCGCTGGTCCCAAAGACATGTATTTTTTCATTAATAATTGTATTTTTACCGTCAAAATCATAAAACATGAAACTCAGATTCCTCCTGTTATCCTTTGGAATTTCATTCCTTTCTCTTGCCCAGGGCGTTCATTATACCTTGCGCATGTCGAAGCCGCAGAACCATTATTTCGAAGTGGAAATGCTCGTTTCCGATGTGAAGGAAAACAGTTTTGATATCAAAATGCCTGTTTGGGCGCCAGGATCGTACCTCGTGCGTGAATTCGCCAAAAACGTAAACATGGTGAAAGCCTGGGACGAAAAAGGCAAGGCGCTCGAGGTTAAAAAGCGGAACAAAAACACCTGGGAAGTTGTCAAAGGGAGCGCCCAGAAAGTGAAAATCAATTACGAGGTGTATGCTTTTGAATTGAGCGTTCGCACAAGTTTCCTGGACCTGACACACGGTTTTGTGAGCGGTTCGGGTGTTTTCATGTATGTAGACAAGCTCAGGGAAAAAAGCGGTACTTTAAGCGTCATTCCTTACGAAACGTTCAAAAAAGTAAGCACGGCCATGCCGGTTGCGGGAGAACGGATGAGCTCCGATAAAGGATTTGAATTCAGCTTCATGAACTACGATCAGCTGGTGGATTGCCCGATTGAGATCGGTAACCATGAAACGTTTGATTTTACAGCCGAAGGCGTGAAGCACAACGTGGCGATTTACGGCCCGGGGAATTATGATATCCCGACCCTGAAAAAAGATATGGCAACCATCGTTTCCACGGCCACAAAAGTGTTTGGCGAAAACCCGAACAAAGATTATACGTTCATCATTCACAATGTTGTTGACGGGCAAGGCGGTTTGGAGCATACCAATTCTACCACGCTGAGCGTTAACCGCTGGACCTACCAGGGAGCGGAGTACATCGGTTTCCTGTCTTTGGTGGCACACGAATATTTTCACCTGTGGAACGTAAAACGTATCCGTCCGGTGCAGCTCGGGCCATTTAACTACGATGAGGAAAATTATACGTCACTTTTATGGGTGATGGAAGGCTTTACATCCTATTACGATGAATTGCTGCTCCGCCGTGCCGGTTTCTACACCCAGGAGCAAATGCTGCAGAAGATCAACAGCTCGGTGAATTACGTGGAAGGCTCGGAAGGATCACGCGTACAGCCGGTAGCCCACGCCAGCTTTGACGCCTGGATCAAAGCTTACCGCCCGAATGAAAATTCAGCGAACACGACGATGACGTATTACACCCGCGGCGCGATGATTGCGGCTATGCTCGATGCGAAAATCGTGACGAAATTCAAAGGTAAAAAATCGCTCGACGATTTCCTGCAAAAACTCTACAAGGATTTTTACAAAAAGCTCAACCGCGGTTTCTCAGAGGAAGAATTCGAAAAAGCCCTGACGGACTTCATGGGTGAAGACATGAAGCCTTTCCTGGATGCTTACGTTTACGGTACGCAAGTCCCGGATTTCAAAGCTGTTTTTGGTCCATTGGGTGTAAAAACAGAATATACAGGAACCAAAAAAGCGAATTTTGGGGCAACTTTCTCCAATGGGATCGTGAAATCCGTGCGTTCCAACTCCTCCGCTGAGAATGCCGGACTGAGCGTAAATGATGAAATTATCGGCGTAAACGGCTATCGTGTTTCTGGCGCTGAAGTCGACGCAACCCTCGGCAGCTATGATGACGGCGATGTTGTTTCCATTCTCGTTGCCCGCGAAGACATCCTGCTTGAGCTGACGGCTAAAATCGGAAGCTACGAACGCCCAAGCTACCGCATGTCTGTCGAAAAGCCGAATGATCTGTTGAATTACTGGTTGAGATAATAGCGCCAGGAAAACGAAATTTTCCTGTTGATTTCTTTGTAGTGCGTCTCCATTAAATTTAACGCCCGATTTCCCCGTTTCCGAAAACTTTCTTACCTTCGTTCAAAATCTTTTTTATGCAAAAGCAAGTCATCGGAAGAAAGGATAAAGTTGACCTGCCGGAATTCGGCCTGGAGAATGTATCAGTGAAAATCGACAGCGGGGCGTATTCCTGCTCCATTCACTGCGAGTTCATCCAGGAAGTGGAAGAAGAAGACGGGGGTAAAATGCTTAAAGTGGTTTTCCTGGATGAAACATTGCCGAAATATTCAGGTGAAATCCACGAGTTCAGGGAATATTCCAAAAAGAATGTCAAAAGCTCAACCGGCGATAAGCAGGCGCGTTTTTTCATCAAAACGAGGCTTGTCCTCTTTGGCCGCGAATTCGATACCGATTTCTCACTCACCAAACGTACGGGACTGAAAAACCCGATCCTCATCGGAAGAAAGATCCTCAACGGGAATTTTCTCATTGACACGGCCCTGGTGAACCAATCCTACAAAGAAAAAAAAGCACAGACTGCTGCAGGCAGCACTCAAAGTAAAGAAGGATCCCTGAAATAGGGTAATCCTGTTAAAAATAAGATATGAAAATAGCGATCCTTTCCAGGAACCAAAACTTATATTCCACCAAGCGTTTGGTAGAAGCCGCCGCTGAGCACGGCCACGAAGCACATGTGATCGATCACCTGGCATGCAACATTGAAATTGAACAAAAAGGCCCTTCGCTTTATTACAAAGACCATTATCTCGAAGATTATGATGCGGTTATTCCGCGGATCGGGGCGTCCGTTACTTTTTACGGAACAGCTGTGGTCCGCCAGTTTGAAATGATGAACATATTTACGGCCGTTAATTCGCGCGGTATCGTGCATTCACGCGATAAGCTCCGGTGTTTGCAGGTGCTTTCCAAAGAAGGGATTGGCTTGCCAAAAACCGTTTTCACGAACTATTCCCGGAACGTGGAGCATGTCGTTGAATCTGCGGGTGGCGTTCCAGTAATCCTTAAGCTGCTGGAAGGCACGCAGGGCCTGGGCGTGGTGTTAGCAGAAAACAAAAATGCGGCCCAATCCGTACTGGAAGCGTTTAACGGCTTGAAAGCCCGCGTGATCGTTCAGGAATTCATCAAAGAAGCCAAAGGGGCTGATATCCGCGCTTTTGTCGTGGACGGGGAAGTTGTTGGCGCGATGAAGCGCCAGGGCAAGCCGGGGGAATTCCGTTCCAACCTGCACCGCGGCGGGACCTCCGAAAGCATTGAATTAAGTGTTGAAGAAAAATATACGGCAATCCTGGCTGCAAAAGCTGTTGGCCTGGGAATCGCCGGGGTCGATTTGCTTCAGTCGGAGCGCGGGCCGCTGGTACTGGAAGTGAACTCTTCACCCGGCCTGAAAGGAATTGAAAGCGCTACGCAATTGGATATCGCCGGTAAAATCATTTCTTATATCGAAAAAAATGTCAGACGTTAAAGATCCGGCAGTAAAACCCAAAAAAATGGTCATTCTCGGGAAGGAAATTTTACCCGGGAAAGGCGCCCAATTGAACCTGGATGTAGCGAAACTGCATACCAGCACACCGATTTTAGTTCCTGTTATCGTGGAGCGTGCTAAAGTGGACGGCCCAACCGTGCTGCTTATGGCGGGCCTGCATGGCGATGAAATTAACGGGGTGGAAGTGATCCGGCGAATCATCAGGAAAGGTTTCAATAAACCGCTTCGGGGAACGATTATCTGTCTGCCGGTGTTTAATATTTTCGGTTTTCTCAATCTCAAGCGTGAGCTTCCGGACGGCCGGGACCTGAACCGCAGCTTTCCCGGAAGTGAATCCGGATCGCTTGCAGCGCAGTTTGCCTATCACTTTATGAAGGAAATTACACCGCATGTGGATTATGTGATCGATTTCCATACCGGGTCGTCACAGCGTAACAACTTCCCGCAAATCCGCTGTATCTTCAATGATGAGGAGAGCCTGGAGCTGGCGCGCATCTTTAACCCGCCGCTGATCCTGAATTCTTCGCATATTCCCAAAACTATCCGCGAATCACTTTCGAAACAGGGCAAAAAAATGCTGCTTTTCGAAGGCGGAAAAACGAACAGCATCGAAGAATTAATTGTGGAAGAAGGCTTGAACGGCGTGAAACGTGTTTTGAGCTATCTGGAGATGCGCAGCTTTAAGATTGATATTTCCAAGGATCGCACACCGATTTACCTCGATCAGAGTAAATGGCTTCGTGCTCCTAATTCAGGCATGTTCCAGGCAACAGTGAAAAACGGTGCCAGGGTTGTGAAAGGCGATACAATTGGAATCGTGACCGATCCTTACGGCAAAAATGAACGGAAGATCAAAGCTACTTTTGAAGGGTATATTATTTGCCTGAATGAATCTCCGGTTGTGTACAAGGGCGACGCTATTTTCCACATAGGGAAAGAAGCCAGGATTTAAGCTTTTACTGCTTTTACCATCCGTTTTTTGCCCTGTAGGTCTTCTTTGATCTCAACACCGGTGAAATTGAAAGTATTCAGTAAGCTTTCTGCTTCGGAAGATAAATCTTCGTGGATCTCAAAAAACAATTTTCCGCCGGGTTTCAATTGGTTTTGTGCCAGCTCAGCAATTTTACGGTAAAATATCAAAGGATCATCATTTGAAACGAAGAGCGCCAGGTGCGGTTCGAATTCGAGCACATTGGCATGCATTCCGCTTTTGTCTTTTTCAGGAATATACGGTGGATTGGAAACAATGCAGTCCAATGTTGCCGTTGAAATCGCCTGCGGAGGGAAGTTAAGCACATCAGCAAGCTCAAAAGTTACTTCCAGGGCATTCCGCTGTGCATTTTCGCGGGAAAGTGCAACTGCCCCTTCCGAAAGGTCAAAACCGGTCACCTCTGCCAGCGGGAAATAATTTTTCAATGCCAGGGCAATGCAGCCACTTCCCGAGCAATAGTCAACAAACTGCAGTTTTTGGGTTTTATCCCGGAATTCCTCCCTGATCCAACTTACCAGTTCTTCTGTTTCCGGGCGGGGGATCAAAGCGCGTGGATCGCATGAAATAGGCAACCCACAGAATTCGCTTTCCCCGATAATATATTGAAAAGGCTCATTGTCGAGCAGGCGATGGGCAATTGTGCGGACAAACAGCAAATCTGATTCCGATAAGCGGATCTCGTCCGGGAACAAAAGCTCTTCTTTGCCCAGGCCAAGTCTTTTTTGCAGGGCCTCAGAAAACATAAACTTCACTTCAGACGGGCTGAAGTGAAGTTCAAGTTTTTTAGAGAAATATGCTTTAAGGTCTTTTACTTTATTCGATTGTACGAACATGAATTAATCCCGTATTAATTGGAAGAATCCGCTCATTTCTACCGGGTCGCCAACAAAAGTTTCTCCGACAAGCTTGTAGAAATAAGTTCCCGGTGTACATTCATTGCCGTTGTCAGCTTTACCGTCCCAGCCACCGAAAACATCTGTGTATTCGTACACGAGGTTACCCCAGCGGTTGAAGATCTGGCATTTGAATTCGCTGAGACCTGCAGTCGGGATCAGGACTTTGTAAACTGCGTTCACATTATCGCTTGCACCCGGGGTAAATACGTTCGGGAAGTTCACTACGCAGCTGCGGATATCGATCATCGCTGAATCGGAAGAAGAACCACATCCGTTAGCAGCAGTTACCGTGTAATAGCCCGGCTCTGTTACGAGGATTGAAGCGCCAACCTCACCTGTACTCCAGGTCAGGAGTGAAGGATCAATACTTGAAGTCGCCACGATTTCATACGGAAGGTTGCCTTCTGCACACAGCATAGCTTCTTCGATATTAATTGTTGGTTCTCTCAGGAAGCCGATCGTTACCGAATCCATATCGTTACAAACATCTTCGCTGTAAAGGAAAGTGTAGTAGCCGTATGAAGGAACGGTGATCGTTGTGTTAATGTTGTCCTCATTTGCAAAAACTGCTGTTCCGTTTCCTGAAATTTGTGACC
Organism: Crocinitomicaceae bacterium; assembly: GCA_021325675.1. Taxonomy (GTDB): domain Bacteria; phylum Bacteroidota; class Bacteroidia; order Flavobacteriales_D; family Crocinitomicaceae; genus M2408. The sequence continues at coordinate 80,978 of JAJTCM010000010.1, read as the reverse complement.
ATGTTCCCGGAGCAGTTACCGGGTTGTTGGTCATTGTAATATCAAGTCCGCACAGTGGGGTTTGAGGCAGAACATCAATTTTACCCTGGCCGTTTACAGTAAATGTTGTATCGCTTTCACAGCCGTAAATATTCGTCACCGTTGAATTATAGGTTCCCATCGGAAGGGAAACATTGTAGATATTGTTGAATTGCGGAAGCGTCGGGTCCCATACGAGAGTAGCGACGTTAGTTGTAATTCCGAGACTGGTCATTTCTACAACATTAGGACAATCGTAGAAATCCGAAATGACTTTGAAAAACGGCAGCGAGCCTACTGAGAGAACGACCGTATCATCAATGTTCGGACAGACAGAATCTGTATAAATTAAGGCGTAAATTCCATCATTAGGGAAGGTCACCGAAGGATTTGCGTCCGTTGTCGAGCTGAATTGCGGAGCACCGGTGGTTGAAATAAAGGTCCAGTCACCAATGCCTGAGCTTGTGAGGTTGTTTGTGAAAGTATAGGTTGAGATATCACACATGCTTCTGTCCGGCTCAAGTTGAACAGGCGCCTGTACACTAATAGAGAAAGTCGTATCAGACTGGCATAAACCTGTTGAATCGAACAGGGTCAGGTTGTAAGTTCCTGCCGGCAGGTCAGCGGAGTAAAGCGTGTCCTGGGCCGGGTTAGGGAAAAAGTTCCAGCTCATTTGCCCGTATGCAGCCGAGTCTTTGACTGCTAATGATTCCGTTCCGTTCGGACAGATGACCATGTCTTCCGTAAAGCCGAAGAAGGGTTTCGATTGATTGTTGATGACTATGGTATCATCGAAGGCGCAAACGTCGGTATAAATGAGGTTATAAGTTCCGTTCGTCGGGAAAGTCACGGTTGTGTTAACATCAGTCGGGTCTGCGAAAACAGGAACGCCGTCAGAGTTAAAGAAAGACCACGTACCGTTTTCACCGAAGTTCAGGTTAAGGTCGAAGTCAGTTCCGCAGAAAATATCATCCTGGCCGAGACGTACTGTGTCGCTTACCGTAATGAAAGCCGTTGTATCATAAGTACAGCCGAAATCATCCGTTACCTGGAAAGTATAATCATAAGTTCCCGGGTACATTGGGTTTACAACAATTGCCGTATCGTTCAGACCGGAAACAATAGTAGGGTCGTTTACCCAGTGTGCATCCATGATTACGTTCTGGTAAGTCTCATAATCCGGGAAAAGCTCCGGGTTAAAAAGCAGGGACCATTCGAAGATATAACCGTCGTCAATAGCGAGGTTATCCTGTACGTGGATCGTCCAGTCACCGTTCATCGGGCAGCCTGCAAAACCTGCAAAGGTTGTTTCAGGAAGATAAACCCCATCCGGGTTCATGGCGTCGCCACCGGAAATCGTTGTTGGCACGGTGTTGCCGTCGCTGTATTCCGTTGCCATGTCATTGAAGGTGTTAAAGTCTGCAGAGAAGCAGTATTCCCAGCCGATACCCGGTGTTTGGTTACCTTCGTCGTTGGCATCGCCCAGGTAGGTTCCGCCACCGTTAAATCCGCCCGGTATATGCCCGTCATCATACGAGTTGATCAGGGGGATTTCCGTTCCGTTCGGGCAGGTCAGCCATACTTCAAGGTCACCAAGGTATGTGTGCTCCATTACGAGGCAAACGTACTGCAAATCGGATGATTGATTAAAAACTGCTGTATCAGCAAAGTCATCCATCGTAATCGTTGTGGTATATTCCTGGCCGGAACCATCCGGTAAATAAGTTAAACCGGCTACAGATCCCCCGAGGATAAATGATCCTTCAGGAATGTCAACACCGGCAGTATCTGCTGCGGTAACACCTCCGATGAGCGTACCTTCAGTATAAGCACAAATTGGGTTTTCAATAGGTCCGGCGGCATAAAAATCAGGTTTCTGGCTCACACGGATCTTACAAAAGCTATAAATGCTTTGCGGGAATATATCAGTTATTTTAAGGCTCACATAATATCCGGAGCGCTGTGTTGGCCTGAACCATACACTGTCATCGTCAGCAACAATTGTTCCGTCTGCAAACTCCCAGTCGATTGTTACATTGCCCATATTCTGGGAATATCCGTATCCGTTTGCTTCAAAAGAATTTGGGAAAACAGGTTTGGCAACAAGAAGTACGGAGTCACCAAAACAAATATCCACATAACCCGTATCGATCGGGTTCAGGGCGTTTACAGTCTGGTCATTAATGAAGGCTTCAATATGGATGTCAAAAGGCTGCGGCGGGTTTCCGCAAGAGATATTAGCGCCCCATCCTGCAGCTTCGTTAGCGCCGTCTGTATGGAAAACAACTGTGATACAGCCTGTCGGGTTGTCAAAAGTAGAAGCGAAAGATCCGCCGTTGGGATTAATACCTGAATTCAGCGTTCCGAGCGAAGGCGCACTTGTATTATTTCCGTCAAAGAAATAAAGCGTATCCGTTGGGTGTACATCAAAGCTCTGACCGGCGTTGATCCCAAAAGTAATGCTTAGTTTCGGGCCGTTCGGTAAATCCGGGCAAAGAACAATCGTATCGTTGCGGTTGGCGCCGTAATTTGCACCTGAACCTCCGTTGTCAAAGAAATTGACAGCACCGCCATCATTGAAATCGCTGCAGGTTAAAGGTGTATAATCAGGATCCGTAATTGTTACTGTCTGGGCGAAAACGCCGCTGCCCCATACGAGCAAGGCAAAAAGAAGTGTGAGATTGAATTTCATCGTTTCTTAGTGTTTTTTGTTGGCTTTGTGATTATTTCTTACGATTTTTATTTCCTGCGTATGCTTTACAGGACGCGGCTTTATGGTCAGCATTTTGCTTGTGCCTGCAATTTTATAATACTGGTAGCGGTCAGTAATCTCTTTTCCAAGGCTGATAAATGTATGCGTGCCGTTCGGGTCGATCTCCAAAGTGCCGTCAAACACAATATCTTTTGCTTTTTGAGCCGGGATTTCGGAAATAACGACTCCCTTATCAAGGGCGTTCACCAAAAAAGTATATTCTTCGGGATTGTTTTTCCGGATCGAATTAATTTCTTCTTTCGAATATTTAGCTAATAAGCGATTGTCGATTTCCTGGGAAAATCCATAAGTAGCTGATACGAGGATTAATAGGAGAAGTGTGTTTTTGAGCATAAAATTAATTTTTGCAAAGATGATAAAATAATTTAAACTAAACCAATTTAGTGAAGCGTGCGTTAAATTATTGTTAACGGCTTTTCAGAACAGAAAGACGTAAATAATTTTAAGAAGTTGCTTGAGGGTTCAAAAAAAAATAAAATTGTTAACTTTGTTCACAAATTGATACAAAAATGCTAGAAATACAACGGATCAGAACAGACAAAGAGAGCATCATCGAAGGCTTAAAAAAACGCAATATCGATGTCACTCCGATCGTAGATAATATCTTGGAAAAGGACAGCCGCTGGAGGTCAGCCAAAGGAGAGCTCGAAAATTGTTCGGCCGAATTGAACCGCATTGCAAAGCAGGTCGGTGAGTTATTTCAGCAGGGAAAGCAGGAAGAAGCGAACCAGGCGAAAGCACAAACCGCTGTACTGAAAGAAAATGAATCGGCTTACAAGGAGCAGGTGAAACAGCTGGAGGATGAAATCAATCAGCTGATGTACCAGTTGCCAAATGTTCCGAACGAACAGGTGAAAGCCGGTAAAAATGAGCTCGATAACGAAACGGTTGAAGAAGTTGGCTCCAAAACGACTTTCAGCGGAAAAGCATTGCCGCACTGGGAAATCACACAAAAATACGACCTGATCGATTTTGAGCTGGGGGTTAAAGTGACTGGCGCAGGTTTCCCGATTTACAAAGGAAAAGGCGCCAAATTACAGCGTGCCTTGATTGCGTTTTTCCTGGATGAAGCCCATAAGGCAGGTTACGAGGAATTCATTCCGCCATTGGTTGTCAACGAAGCCAGCGGTTTCGGTACAGGTCAGCTGCCGGATAAAGAAGGACAAATGTATTACGTCAATGAAGACGACCTCTACCTGATCCCGACAGCAGAAGTTCCGCTTACGAATATTTACCGCGACGTGCTCCTGCCAAACGAAGATTTTTCAATTAAAATGACCGGTTACACACCTTGTTTCCGCCGTGAAGCAGGTTCCTACGGAAAAGATGTGCGTGGACTGAACCGCTTGCACCAGTTTGATAAAGTTGAAATCGTTCGTATTGAACACCCGGACAATTCAGCCAGAGCGCTGGATGAAATGGTGAACCACGTGAAAGGCTTGCTCGCTAAGCTGGGCTTACATTACCGTATTTTACGCCTCTGCGGCGGGGATACCGGTTTTGCTTCCGCTATGACTTACGATTTTGAAGTGTTCTCCGCAGCCCAGGAAAAATGGCTGGAAGTGAGCTCCGTTTCCCGCTTTGATACTTTCCAGGCGAACCGTTTGAAGCTGCGCTTTAAAACTGCGGATAAGAAAACGGCCCTTTGTCACACGCTGAACGGCTCTGCACTCGCTTTACCACGTATTGTTGCGGCTTTGCTGGAAAACAACCAGACGGAAGACGGTATAAAAATTCCTGAAGTACTGCATAAGTATACGGGATTTGAAATGATTTCTTAAATAGTCTTAGGTATTAGTCATTAGGAAAGATCAAACCCACGAATGATTAAATTACTGATGACTACCACTAAACAAAATTATATGGCAGCAAGAAACTGGACGACAATCAAAGAATACCAGGACATTACGTTCAAATATGCAAGTGGCGTAGCGCGGATCGCATTCAACAGGCCGGAATGCCGGAATGCTTTTCGCCCGAAAACGGTATCTGAATTATTGGAAGCATTGATTTATTGCCACGAAAGCCAGGAAATTGGTGTGGTTTTGCTCTCTGGCGAAGGACCTTCCCCGAAAGATGGCGGCTGGGCTTTTTGCTCCGGGGGCGATCAGCGTGTTCGTTCAACAACCGGCTACAAAGGTGAAGATGGCGTAAACCGCTTTAATATCCTGGACGTTCAGCGCCAGATCCGTTTTATGAACAAAGTGGTGATAGCTGTTGTTCCGGGCTGGGCTGTAGGCGGCGGACATAGTTTACATGTCGTTTGCGATTTAACGGTTGCCAGTAAGGAACATGCCATTTTTAAGCAGACGGACGCCAACGTTGCGAGCTTTGATGCCGGTTTTGGGTCGGCATATCTTGCAAAACAGGTAGGACAGAAACGCGCCAGGGAAATTTTCTTCCTTGAGCAGGAATATTCCGCGCAGGAAGCTTTTGATATGGGAATGGTGAATGCCGTTGTTCCTCATGCCGAGCTGGAAAATTTTGCTTTCGACTGGGCCCAGACAATTATGCGCAAAAGCCCGACAGCCATTAAAATGCTGAAGTTTGCCTTCAACCTGGTAGATGATGGCTTGGTAGGACAGCAGGTTTTTGCCGGCGAAGCTACGCGTTTGGCTTACATGACCGATGAAGCTGTTGAAGGAAGAAACGCTTTCCTGGAAAAAAGAAAACCGGATTTCGGTAAGTTTCCAAAGTTCCCGTGAAAATATTACTAAGCTTAATCTAGCTGTCGGGAGCGGGAATCAATACAAGCTGATCAGCTGAACAAAGTGCTGCTTCCCTGTTTTTATTTGCATGTAATAGACACCTTTCGCTAACTGGTCGAGGTGCAAATGCGTATTTCCGTCATGTTTTCCTTTCCGGATAATTTTTCCTTTGGCATCCAGCAATTCGTATTCAAATGCTTCCGGGCTTTCGATAAACAGATCGCCGGGACTTGGGTTCGGGAAAATCCGGATTCCATTTTCAGGTCCCAAATCGCTAAGGCTGGCGCAATCCACCACTTCAATTTCTGTTGAATCCGAAGAGGAGCAGCCGCTCACGCCATCCGTGTAGCTGTAAATAATCATGTAGCTTCCCGGAGCGAGCTGGTTCGGGTGAAAAACATTGTTCACCACCGAACTTCCGGAATACGTTCCTCCTTCGGGATTACCGTTCGAAAGAGCGAGCGTTTGTACATACGAGCACACAGCCGAAAGCGGGTCGAGTGTAATTTCCGGGCTGGCCTTCACTGTTAGCAGGAAAGTAAGCGCTGTGCCGGAGCAGGCATCATTGATGGGCGTTACCGTAATTGTTGCCGAAATATCATCTGTTAAAGGAGAAAACGGCGGGATATTTCCAGTGCCGCTTAAGCCGAGCCCGATGTCCGCGTTATCATTTGACCATTCGAAAGAACCGGCATTGTTCCCGGAAAATGAAACCGGGTTGAAGCTTTCACCGAAACAGATTTCCTGGCTGCTCACAGCATTTACTTGCGGAGCAGGTACAATCCCGATTTCCCGGCTGAATGTTTGCGGGCAGAAACCGGCAGTTGTATATGTAATGAGATAATCACCCGGTGATGAAGCCGAAAAATCGATTTCCCCGGTAATTGTGTCGAGGCTGATGCCCGCTAAATCCCTTGAAAAAGTTCCGCCGGCCTGATTGATGCCAGGAATAATGTTTCCGCTGCTCAAACAAAATAAGGTATCAGAATATGTAAAATGAGCATCAGGAATTGTACTGATGACAACGTTTGTGGATGCCGAGCAGGTTTCTGTTCCGTTAGTGGCGGTTACGGTGTATGTATGAGTTCCTGAAGTCATCGGAGTCAGCACGCCCGACGGATTTTGGTCTGTTGAGCTGAAATTTGGTCCGCTCCAGCTGTAGCTTGCCCCGAAAACATCCGAAGCGGTAAGCGTAAAGCTGTCTGAAACACAGGAATTGGAATTATTTCCTGCAATCACCGGGCAAATACATGCGCGCACATTGACCTGGAATTCAATTTCCGAAGAAAGCGAGCAGCCCGGATGATTGACAAAAGAAGAAACCAGAACGCTGTTCATCCCCGCAACTGTGGGTTTGAAATAGGCTTTATTTTCACTAATTTCGGTAATTTCAGGGCTTACCGGCCAGTTAAAAGTGCCGTCACCGCCATTTGCTGTCAGTAAAACCGAATCACCAAGGCAAAGATCGGGCTGCGAAGAGCTGATTGCTACGGGGCTGGAAATGTTGCTTGCCGAACCGAAAACATAGTCACAGATATCGCCCGACTGGCCGTCTACCATGACATAATATTTATTGCCCGGGATCAGTCCGTTGGCAGTGATCAGCTTGTGGCCCGGCGGTACGTAATGCGGGTCCCAGCAATTGTAATTTTGTACCGGTCCCTGGCAGCTGTCGGCGCTGAAAATGAAAACCTGGATTCCAAGGTTCGTTAGCGAGCTCGTTACCCAGACATTCAAAGCGATTGAGCTCGAATCCGGTACAAAAGAAAGGAAGGAATCGTTTTCCAGTGTTCCGCAGAACGTATTTCCAAATTCCGTCCAGCTGTCAATGGTGTACGTTCCGGATGTGCGGCCGCAATAGCCGTTGAAGTCACAAAGCGCCGTTGCATTGTAGCAATCGTTCCCGGCCGGAGTATTGTCGGTGCAGGTTGGAACAGGCAAATAAGGGCCGGTGCAAATGTCAAAAGTTGTTGTTTGCGCGAGGTTGCTCACGGAATAAACACGCACATAATAAGTTGAATCGACATCCAGTCCGCTCAGAATGCTCGAGTTCGGATCGCTGCAGGCAAGCATGTTCAACGCCTGGCAATTGCCGGAATAAACGCTGTGGTAAATATCCTGATTGCTCAGCACGTTCATAAAATTTATTGCGTGATCAGGGCTTGTCGCAATGAATTTGTACCAGACATCGTCCTGGTCGCTCGTATTCGCGCAGGAATTCGGTTGAATGGACGCTGTGGCATTGTTCAGCGTTCCGGCCGTTGAAAGGGAGCAGGAATTGTCAACTTCCGTTTGTACAAGCGTAGCATTAACACACTCGTCGTTCACCGGCGGTGGCGGGATTGTGATACATAAGTCAAAGCGCAGGTTCAGGTTGGAAGTTGTATTGGAGTTAAAAACCCGGACATAATAGGTATTTCCGATAACGAGGTTGCTCACAGAGCCAAAGCTTTGTATACTGCAAAGAAGCGGTGTTCCCAGGCTGCCGCAGCTTCCGTTGTAAACATTAAAACGCACATTGCTTGGCGTCATGGCATCCGGCATATTAGTCATGTTGTCCAGCCTGATATTATGTTTCGTGTGCTGTGCAACAAATTTGAACCAGACATCATTAACCGGAATACCACCACCACAATATGTTCCGGCTGCAGAAGTTGTTGCATGGAAAAGTGTTCCGGGAACAGCTGTATCACAGAGGATGCTCATGTTCACAGGTACGTCAAAAGCGTTGATACATTCGTCATTGGCAGGTACTTCAAGGCGCTTCAGGCAGATTTTGAAATCGGGAGATTGTCCTGTTAATGTAAGCGTTGGAAAGATACGCAGGTAATAGGTATGGCCGACGCTCAGGTTCGTCATAATATTATCATTGTCGTAATTGCAGAGCATTTCGGTTCCGGGACTTCCGCAGCTTCCGGAATATAGAGCTTTATACATGCTAAAAGGTGCATTTTCCGGTGTTAGGAAATTGAGCTCCATTTTTGAGCTGATTGCCGTGAATTTATACCAGACATCGAGGTTTCCTGTGTTGGCGCATGAAGGCAATGTTTGAGATGAAAGGGTGACGCCGGAGGTCACGGAGCAGGACAGCATGGTGTCACAGACAAAAGAGTTGTTGGCGGGAATGTCGATAGCGTTGACGCATTCGTTATTAGACGGTGCGGCGCCCGGCGTTAAAATACAAATCCGGAAAGGGTTATCCTCACCAATAGTTCCGGATCCGGAGTAAACCCGGACAAGAAAAGTGTCTCCTATCGTCAGGTTGGAAACAACGCCCCGCTGATCGTAATTTGAGGTACGCGTGTGACAGTATAAAGCATTGCCTGGGTTTCCGCAGTTGTAATCGTAAACTGAAAAATAAAAGCCGTAAGCCATGGATAACATGACCCAATGCGTCGTGTCGGTAGCGACAAAATGATACCAGACGTCATCTGTGATGGTATGGCCGCAGGAGTTCGCATAGCTTGAAGCCGTTGCGCTTCTCAAAGATCCTGTTGTGTCCTGTACACAATCCAGGGTGGGACTAACCGGCATTTCAATGGAATTGTAACATTCATCATTCACCGGTGGCTGGTTGACACAAATCGAAAAGCTGGTCGTCAGGTTCGCTGTCGTTCCTTCGGAATATACCCGCAGGAAATAATCGCTGCCCGGTGTAAGTCCTGTTAAAGTCGCTGAAGCCGGGTTGCATGAAATTTGGTTCAGCGAGCCGCAGCTTCCACTATAAAGTGCAAATTTAAGAGTTGAAAAGGAACCTGCTGTGTGTTCGATGTTCACCAGGTGGACAGTATTTTCTGCCTGGAATTTAAACCAAACGTCATCATCATCGGCGGTTGCGGTACAGCTATTGCTTTCAGGGGAAGCCGTTGCCTTGTAAATCGTTCCGCTTCCGGTTAAAACGCAGTCGTTGGATGCATTGACAGGAACCTGGATAGCGCCGGAACATTCATCATTCAGCGGTAAATCAGCATTTTTGATACATAAATTAAAGCTGTCCGTCAGAATGGCTGAAGCATGGGCGCTCGAAATCCGGATGTAGTAAACAGAATCGGCTGTAAGACCAGAAAGCGTATAGCTTTGCGCATAATACGCAGCATCAAACTGAACCGGGTCGCCGCAGTTTTTATAAAAGAAAAGGTCAAAATACAGGCTGGAATTTCCCTGGTCGGTGATCGTGATGGCATGAGTAGCGCGCCTGGCTTTGAATTTTACCCAAACATCATCGTCCTGGGAAGCAGCGTTTGTCGGGGCAGCCGATGGCGTGGCGTTCATCAGGCTTCCGGTGTAAACTGTGTCGCAAACGAGATCATTATTGATATCAATTAACGGTGCGCCGCTACATTCGTCATTACCAGGCCTGTCATTCACAGTCCGGATGCAAAATGAAGTCGGGTAGGGAGACAAAACAACAGCGCTGTGCAGTTTGATGTAATAGGTTTCTCCAATGTTCAGGTCATTCAGCTGGTTGGCATACATGCCGTTACACAGCACTGTTTGGATAAAATTGCCGCAGCTTCCCGCATAAACATCATATTCTAGGTGGTTGGCAGAATTCAGGTACTGTCCTAAAACATTGATTACATGACTTGTGTCCGTTGCTGTAAATTTATACCAGGTATCGATGGCATCTGCTGTTGCGCAGGAAGTTACTTCTGAAGATAAAGTGGCATAAAGCGTGCTGGCAGCCGAAGAAGTTCCGGAGCAGCTGTTGGCAGGGTTTACAGGTAATTCCGTTGCCCCTGCACATTCATCGTTGGCTGGCCGCGGCTCACTGCCGATACACAATGAAAAAGTTGTTGTGTGCGAAGTATTATCGTCCCTGCTGAAAACACGCACCAGGTATTCGTGGCCTACAATTAAGTTGTTCAGCAAACTGGTTTCCGGGCTGAAACTGTAATTGCACAAAAGAGGCGAGTTGAGGGAAGTACAGTTGCCCGAATAGACTGCATACGAAATATCCGGTGAATCCCCTCCAAGGTTGAAAACATGCAAGCTGTGTGTTGTCCGGGTGGCCGTAAATTTATACCACACATCATCATCCGCAGAAACATAGGTATTATCCGGGCAGGTATAGGGCTGGTTCGAACGCAGGGCGTTTTCAACAGTTCCGCTGGTGGAAAGCCCGCATTGAAAATCTTCGTTCACATCCAGTTGAATGGCATTGACACATTCGTCGTTCACCGGTGGGGTGGGAGGAGTGCCGACACAAATCGAAAAATCAGAAACAATGCCGTCCGGGATAGCTGTGGTTGTGTATACCCGTATACGGTAAGTATTTCCTGGTGTGAAACCGGTAACCAGGCTGCTGTTGGGATCGCTGCACCGGATTGCTGTTCCCGGTGTTGTGCAGCTTCCGCCGTAAACCGCGTGGAAATAATCGGTTGGTGATTCGTTTTGTGGAGCAATAGTAATGTAATGCGCTGTTAATGTAGCCGTAAATGTATACCAGACATCGTTGTAAACTGTTCCTGTGCAGCTGTTCGCCTGGGTTGAAGCCGTTGCCCCGTTGATTGTTCCCAGCTCGGTTGAGTCACAGACGGAGGTCGGATTAACAAACAGTGAAGTAGCCGAGGAGCATTCGTTATTCACAGGAATTTCGGGCGGAGTGGTAAGACAAATATCGAATTGGGTTGTCTGGTTGGTGGCGGAAGTTTTGGTATATACGCGGATAAAATATTCCTGTCCCGGTGTTAGGGCGGTTAAATTCGCAGAATTGTTATCGCTGCATAGAATTTGTGTTCCAAGGCTTGCGCAAACATTCGTGTAAACGGCAAAATACATATCAATGCTTGATCCGCTGATGTTGGAAAGTGTGACCTTGTGCGTTGTGCCTGTTGCCGTAAATTTATACCACACATCATCGTCGTCCTGGTTGCTGGAACAACTGTTTCCTTGTGGCGAAGCCGTTGCTGCGAGCACAGTTCCGTGAATGGAGGAGATACACGACAAATCCCCGCTTGGTGTGAGCTGATCTGCAAAATCGCAATCATCATTCGCCGGTTGGGCAAAAGACAGGACAGGCAAAAAAAGGAACGAAATGATCCAGAACAGGTTATTCGGGGAATAAAAACGGGTAGTTTTCTCCATAGAAGCGATGGTTTTCAAGGGATTGCAAACAAAGTTACTAAAATTTGGACGATATAAGCCACCCGCTGTACATTTATACTGAACAAATGTTCAAATGCAGTTGTTGGGTTTATAAACGATAAATTTTATCGGATAAGCGATTATCTCAATCAATCGCTTCCAGGCAATGCTCAATTTCCGGGTACTTGAATTTGAAATTTTCGCCAAGCAGTTTTTCAGGGATTACGTAGCGGCTTTTCAGGATCAGCTCCGTTTCGGTTTTGATCAGCTTAGCGCCGAATTCCAGTAAAGCTTTGGGCATAGGGAAACCGAACGGACGGTGGTAACGCTTCCGCAGCGCTTGCATGAGCTCTGTATTTGTGACAGGATTGGGGGAAGCAATGTTGTAAACGCCGGAACAGGTTTCATGTTGAATTAAAAAAGCAATTGCGCGGCAGGCATCTTCGATGTGGATCCAGCTGAACATTTGCTTTCCGTTGCCCATTTTTCCGCCAAAACCAATTTTGACCAGGTTTTTAAACGGGTTCATCACGCCGCCGTCATTGCCTAAAACTATTGAGGTACGTAAAGCAATTTGCCGGACACCTAAGTCTGAAAATTCAAAAAAGGATTTTTCCCAGGCTTTGCAGACTTCCACAGAAAAACCTTCACCAATAATTCCCTGGCTCTCAGTCATCGGTTCGAACGAATGGCGGTAAATCGTTGCGCTGGCAGCATTGAGCCAAACTTTGGGCTTGTCCTGGCATTGCCGGATGGCTTCACCGATAACACGCGTGCTTTCCAGGCGTGAGCTGAAAATGGCGGCTTTATTTTCTTCCGTGTAGCGGCAGTCCACTGATTTTCCGGCGAGATTAAGTACAACATCCGCGCCTTCCAGCTCCTGGCACCAGTCCCCGGGATTTTTGCCGTCCCACTGCACAAAACGGATCTTTTGCCTGCTGGCTTCCGGCTTGCGCTGCACGCAGACAACTTCGTAATTCCTGGAGAAATACGCGGCCAGGTGTTTTCCCATGAAGCCGTTTGCACCAAATAAGATCATTTTACTCATATTCCAAATTTAAAGAACAAATGCGAAAGGATAGATAGCAAAGCGGAATAAAATCCAGGCGAGGCTCATGTGCCAGTGAACGCCGAGGATTTTGCAGCGGCGTTTGTGCTCATACAACATGAACAGGTATACCATCCCGTAGCAGAAAGGCTCCAGCATTCCAATTTCAATTCCCAGGGCCGCAGCTCCGCTCAGTCCCCAGTGAAAAAACTGGAGGGCAAACGCTCCAAGCAGGGAAATTACAGCAATCTGCCCGGCATAATCGTAAAAATTCTGTTGTCTTGTCAGCCTAAAAACGAGGAACAAAAAAGCGAACTGGCTGAGATAAAAAATACTGTCGAGCCAATATGTTTGTCCTACGAACCAGGCGCTGAGGTGCTGGGAAAAGTAAATGGAAGTCACATGGTTCACATACAATCCGATGAGCAAAACAAGGGTTGTGCGCCAGAAAAGGGAACGGCTCGGATAGCAGTCACAGTAACCGGTGCACTGGCTCGGGGCGAAAGCTTTCCGGTTGTAAGTGATAAAGGCGTAAAACACGCTCAGGAAGAGGTAAACCGGTTTGAATTTCCCAACGCGCTCTATCCAGGCTTGTTTTTGACCGAGGATTTTCAGTAAGCTGTCAATCCCGTAGCTTGTCTCCTGCGTTGAGTTATCTAGCAGGGCGATTTTGTTTTTGGCTTTCTGAAGGTCAAAATCCATCACCGTTTTCCGGGCGATGTCCCGGAATGCAACGCGCCCGTTTTTCTCCAAAAAGCCGTATTTGACAAAGAGTTTGGTGTACCAGCTGCACAACGGACAATCCTGGTCGTAAATGAGCTGTAATCTGGCTTGTGTTTTCATAATTTTATTTTTAATTTCTAAACTTTCAGGAATAATTGAAAATTTAAGTCAAATTTTTTTACTTCTTCAAATACTTCATAAACATGCCGAAAAAAGCGTGCTCATCAGCTTTCAGCAAGGTGTCCGAAAGGGAGTTCAGGCGTGATACCATTTGATTGATACCCTCAATTGTTTTCGCAAATTCTTTTTCACTATCGGAAGTTTTTCCCAATCCGTTGCGGATTTCGTTCAGGTGCTGGATCAGCGGTTCGATTTCGCGGCGCTTGCGCTCTTTGACGATCCGTTTGGCTACTTCCCACATATCTTTTTCAGCAAAGAAATATTCTTTCCGGTCGCCTGGCACGGATTTTTTGTACACGAGGTTCCAGTTGAGCAAATCACGCAGGTTCATGTTAGCATTACCGCGGGAAATTTTCAGCTCGTCCATGACTTCTTCCGTGCTGAGCGCCACTTCGCTGGATAAAAGCAAGGCGTGAACCTGGGCCATGGAGCGGTTAATGCCCCACTGTGTCCCGAAATTTCCCCAGAGAGAAATGAATGTCCGTTTTGCTTCCTGGATTTCCATAACACAAATATACAAAACTTTCAATATAAATTGAAAATAGTGAAAATATTTTTTATTGGCGCCACTGAGGCACAAAAACTCCAGGTTATACCAGGCAATTTTTTTCTGGATGCGGTTAGATTATATTTAATAAAACTTTGTGATTCTTCGTGCCTGGAACTTTTGTGGCAAATTTTCGGACATAAAAAAAGCGATCCGTTACCGAACCGCTTCAATATGCAGAAGGCAAAAAATTATTCGCCCATTTTCATCATAATTTCATTGCTTACGCCGGTTGAGGAGTAACCTCCGTCGTGGAAAAGGTTCTGCATCGTAACCATTCTCGTCAAATCTGAGAATAAGGTAATACAGTAATTCGCGCAATCTTCAGCGGAAGCATTCCCAAGCGGGGAGATGGCATCAGCATAGTCGTAGAAATCGCCGAAGCCTTTGATCCCTGATCCGGCAGTAGTTTTTGTCGGGGACTGGGAAACAGTGTTCACCCGTACTTTTTTCTCAACGCCGTAGTGGTAGCCAAAGCTTCTCGCAATGGATTCCAACATCGCTTTGATGTCAGCCATATCGGTATAAAAAGGATAAGTACGCTGCGCAGCCATGTAAGTCAGGGCAACAACGCTTCCCCAATCATTGATGGCGTCCAGTTTTTTCGCTACAGCCAGCATTTTGTGCAGGGACATAGCAGAAACGTCAATTCCTTTTGAAAAATAATCGTAATTGGATTCTGTATAAGGAATGTTTTTGCGGATATTCACGCTCATCCCGATAGAATGGAGCACGAAATCGATTTTTCCGCCTAATACTTCCTGGGCTTCCGTAAATAATTTGGTAAGGTCTTCAATACTGGTCGCATCCGCCGGAATGATCTTTGAATTTGTCTTTTCAGCCAAAGCATTGATTTCTCCCATTCTCATGGCAATCGGTGCATTTGTCAGCACAAAGGTAGCACCTTGCTCATGTGCTTTTTCCGCTACTTTCCAGGCAATTGAATTTTCGTCCAAAGCGCCGGTAATAATTCCTCGTTTTCCTTTTAATAAATTATTTGACATAAATAAAAGCTTTGCGCAAAGGTAAAAGTTTATTTTGATTTAATGATCTAAATAAACGGAGATTATTTAATTACCTGAACTTTGAAGGTTTCGTTGGATGCGCTTGAAATGACCCGGACAAAATAAATACCGCTGGCATAAGCAGAGAGATCTATTTTGGAAGAAAAGCCGTCTGAATGCAGCGTATAGATAAGTGAACCAAGTTTGTCGTACACGTCAAAGCGGGAGCCTTCTTCATAACCCTGGATCACGAAATTACCCTGGCTTGGGTTTGGGTAAATTGTAATACTGCTTTCGTCGTATGTGCAGATCGGGCTTGTGAGCTTCGAATACGTTGCTTTTCCGTCAAAATCAACCTGTTTTAAGCGGTAAAAGAATGTTTCAAAACGGTTGAAAGGAAGGCTCGCTTCATATTCTTTGATGACGCTTGTGCTTCCGGAGCCTTCAACACGCTCCAGGTCTTCAAATGTAACACCGTCTGCTGTGCGCTGGATGATGAAATAATCGTTATTTTTTTCGGAGTATGTCTGCCAGCTGAAGCGGACCTCGGTGGAATTGTCATTGCATTCAGCTTCAAAATACGTAAGCTCCACCGGAAGAATGCAGGACATGCACCCGACTTCGATGTTGTCAATCGTCCAGACTTCGTCGGCGGCCCATGTTTGGGTTGTTAATCTCAGGCGAAGGCCGGCGCCTGCTGTGATGCACGGGCTTTGATAAGCTAAGTTTCCGTCACCGTCCGTAATGGCTGTTGTCGTGTTCGAGGTCGGCGCTGTGCAGTCGTATGAATTGGCCGGCCCCAGCCATGCTCCTCCGTCAATGCTGTATTCGAGCGAAACCCAGTCAACGGCCGTTGTTCCGTTCACACCGTCACATTCTTCCATCGTCCCGGATTCTGTGATGTCTAATTTGATATAAAAACCTTCGTCACAGGAAGTCGTGTTGATCGAATTCGTTTCAAAGAAGGCAGGCCCGTTTGAATCCTGGGCTTCCAGTTTTCCGGAAACAACTTTGTTGTAGTCGCCTGCATCAGCGCTTCCCGGGCAGGTTGCCGTCCAGCTCACGCCGCCTGTGTTATCCACACCGGTAGTTGAGTTGGCCGCTTCATCGAATGTTTCTGTAAACAGCACCCCGCCTCCTCCTCCGCCGCAAGGTCCGCCGCTTAATGTGATTGTAAATGCTGCGGTTTCAGTTCCGATCACGGATGGGGTTGAGCTTACAACCCGGATTTTATACCCGGCGCCGCTCGCGGTAGTGGCAGGAATAGTAATATTTATTGTTCCGGAATTAGCCGTTGAGCTTAAAGTTCCGATGCTAAGAGGTGAAGCAAAGCTTCCTGCGGAGCTGGACAACTGCGCGGTATAAACGTTCCCGGCGTTAAATGTTCCGGTGGAAGTAAAATCAACGGTACCGCTGGCGCTTGTGGTACAGTCTACGGCAAAAGGTGCGCCTGTTAAAGTGCCGGTTGTGATAGTATTGCTTGTAGCAAAAGTTGCTGTCACGCTTACATCATCTATCCCGATCCCCTGTGAGTTTCCCCCGGTTGTGTTTAGGTTCCATCTCAGGTAAATGTTTCCGTTGTTGGCAATGTTCAACCCGGTAATATTGAATGCAGCGACATTGACAACCAACGGGGCGCCGAAAGTGTAAGCGCTTGCCCCGGTTGGAAACGATGCAGCAGCGATATCGCCCGCAGCTACAGCGGTCCAGGTTGTTCCGTCCGTTGAATAAAAGAACTGGATCGATGCCGCAGCTGTATTGACGCGGTAACGTTCCCCTTTGTAGCTTACGCTTAATTGTGTTAAATTGGAAGCGTTGGTATTGCGGTAAAATGCCATAATACTGTTCGGACTGGCGTAGCTTCCGGATGACATGATTCCCAAAGAACGGTCTGTAGCAGCTGTTGTTCCCCAGTTATAGCGTCCGCCTGTTGCCGGTGCCCCTGAGCTTGCCTGGAAGTTTACGGCTGTAAAATTTCCTCCCGCCGACCAGGTTGGGGCTGCTGCTCCCGCTACACTGATTTTCCAGTTTGCAGGCAAAGCGGCTGTGCCCGAAGCGGCCATGGCATCAAAATTCTCTGTAACGGCTGCTGTGCTCGGAATTGAAATTTGGGAAAATGAAACAAATGAAAGGACAAACAGAACGCATGTGAAACTAAATCGGTTTACCAAATTTAAATTCACGCAAAGTCTAATGACTGAATCAAGAGTAAGATTAAATTGATGTGTCGAATTTTGTTTCAAAATCACACGGTTTATTTAGCTCCCGTAAATCCGGGAACAAAATCGTTCACAAAAATATAAAAAAAAAATCGATTAAAACAAAACGCGGAAGCACTATTTATCAAAAAATCGATGAAGTTTTGCACTAAATCGATTGGAAATGAATATTTACCGTTAAATAGCGAACAAAAAAAAGCTACCCCGAAGGATAGCTTTCTTAATGATAATTTAATATTGAAATTAGCGTTGTTCGATCGGAACGTAGTTACGCAGCACATGACCTGTGTAAATTTGTCTCGGACGGCCAATCGGCTCATTGTTTTCAGTCATTTCTTTCCACTGTGCGATCCATCCCGGGAGACGGCCCAAAGCGAACATTACAGTGAACATTTCAGTTGGGATCCCGAGCGCTTTGTAAATGATGCCGGAGTAGAAATCTACGTTCGGGTACAGGTTGCGGGACTTGAAGTAATCGTCTTCCAAAGCAACTTTCTCCAGTTTTTTGGCGATGTCAAGCAACGGGTCGTTGATCTGCAGTTTTTCAAGTACATCGTCGCAGGCTTTTTTGATGATTGTTGCACGCGGGTCGAAGTTTTTGTAAACGCGGTGACCGAAGCCCATCAAACGGAAGGAATCATCCTTGTCCTTAGCTTTCAGTACCCATTTGTCTACGTCGCCGCCATCCAGGTGGATTTTTTCCAGCATTTCGATTACAGCCTGGTTAGCTCCGCCGTGAAGCGGGCCCCAAAGTGCAGCGATACCGGAAGCGATCGTAGCATATAAGTTTGCCTGGGACGAACCAACGATCCTCACGGTTGAAGTGGAACAGTTCTGCTCGTGGTCAGCATGTAAAATCAATAATTTGTTCAGTGCGTCAACAACAACCGGATCGATTTCCTGGTCTTGCGTAGGCAGCGCGAACATCATGTGCAGGAAGTTCTTGCAGTAATCGAAATCGTTTCTCGGGTACATGAACGGGTGGCGCATTGCATTTTTGTATGCCCAGGCAGCCAGTGTCGGTACTTTACCCATCAGGCGCAGGATTGTGAGGTTTTTCGCCTCTGTGCTGCGGTTCGGGTCAAGCGATTCCGGGTAAAAAGTCGAAAGCGAGCAGATAATGGAAGATAAAACCCCCATTGGGTGAGCTTTCGCAGGATAAGCTTCAAAAAACTGCTTCACATCCTCGTGTACCAGGGTATGGTTCGTGATGTCGCGGTTAAAATTGTCCAATTGTGTTTTAGTAGGAAGGTCACCGTAAATGAGCAGGTAGGCAACTTCAAGGAAAGTAGCTTTTTCAGCCAGCTGTTCGATCGGGTAGCCACGGTACTTCAGGATGCCTTCTTCCCCGTCCAGGAAAGTGATGTTACTTGTCGTAGCACCGGTGTTCTTATAGCCCGTATCCAGGGTGATATACCCCGTTTTTGATCGTAAGTTGCTGATATCTATTGCTTTTTCCTTCTCAGTCCCTTCAATTACCGGGAACTCGTAAACCTTTCCGTCCAGCTCAATTTTTGCAGTTTCACTCATTTTAACACAATTACATTTTATTTAACGGCATTAAAAGTAATGAAAGAAAATTAGATTCAAAACATTTTTGTTAAAATATTTTGTTCGTTCTTAAACAGCTAATGCCAGCCCTGTTAATTATAAATTTTCCAGGGTGTATTTTAACATCATATTAAACAAATGGTTGCGTGTGTTTCCGCCGTAAATTCCGTGGTTTTTGTTCGGGTAAATGAACATGTCGAACTGAACGTTGGCCTCCGTAAGCGTATTGATCATCTCCATTGTGTTCTGGTAGTGTACGTTATCGTCGCCTGAACCATGAATGATAAAGTATTTTCCTTTCATGTTCTTTACGAAATTAATTGGTGAATTTTCATCGTATCCTGAAGCATTTTCCTGCGGTGTGCGCATGAAGCGTTCCGTGTAGATGTTGTCGTAGTATCTCCAGTTGGTAACCGGTGCAACGGCAATTCCCATCTTGAAAATATCCGCTCCTTTTGTCATCGCAAGAGAAGTCATGTACCCCCCGTAGCTCCATCCTTGGATTCCTATGCGGGAACCGTCAACATAAGGAAGCTTCTGTAATTCTTTGGCTACGGCAATGAAATCTTCCGTTTCGAGCTTCCCGAGCTGGAGGTAGGTCGATTTTTTGAATTTCGCACCACGGTACATCGTTCCGCGCGGGTCAACGCTGAATACAATATAGCCTTTTTGTGCCAGCAATTGGTGATAGAAGTAATCGTTTCCGTCAAAATCATCGGTTACGGTGTTTGATCCCGGGCCTCCGTAAATATTGATGTAAACCGGGTATTTTTTCTTCGGGTCGAAGTTGGCCGGCTTAATCATCCAGGCGTTCAGTTTCCCGTCAGCGCCCTGGATTTCCATAAATTCTTTCTGGGCCAAAGGATATTCCTTCATTCTTTTGATCAGCTTTTCATTGCTTTCAAGTACTGCAAGCTCATCCCCGTTGCTGTTGCACAGGCTATATCTTGCCGGTGTGTTCGCATCGGAAGAAGTTTTCATGAAATATTTCATACCTTCTGAAAACTCGGCGTTGTTGTAGCCGGTTTCCTTGCTGATAGCCTGTTTTCCGCTTCCGTCGAGCTTGATTTTGTAAATCCCTTTGTAGATCGGGCCTTTTTCGGCGGCAGTGTAAAAAATAGTATTAGTGCTCTCGTCGATCCCGAGGAACTCGATGATGTCGAAATTTCCGGAAGTAACGGCCTTGCTTTCTCCGTTGAAAAACACCTGCTGGACCTGGTTGTAGCCCGAGGATTCACTGGTGCGGAGCAGGGATTTTCCGTCTTTCAGGATCAATAAGTTATCATCAATCTCTACGTAAGCGTCCGATTTTTCCTCGAAAATCACTTTGGAGGTCACTGCTTTAGCTGTTGCATCAACCAGGTGGTACTTCACATGGTTCTGGTGACGGTTGAGTGTCTGGATGACGAGGTGGTTTTGTACCGGCGCCCATTTGAGCCGTGGAATGTATTCGTATTCACCGAGCGGGATCGCATTGGACTTTTTGCCGCTGATGCTATAAATGTAAGCTGTTACTTTGGAATTGTCCTCGCCCGCTTTCGGGTATTTGAATTTATACTGCATCGGGTAGAGCTCTCCGTAAAAAGCCATCTGGAATTCTTTTACAAACCGTTCATCAAATTTCAGGTAAGCAATCTGCTTGCTGTCAGGTGACCAGTCGAAGCCTTTCGTGATAGCAAATTCCTCTTCGTAAACCCAGTCGGTTGTTCCATTGATGATTTCGTTTTGCTTGCCGTCAGTGGTTATTTGTGTGATTTTTTCTGTAGCGAGGTCCTTTACAAAAAGGTTGTTTTCAGAAACATAAGCGATTTTGGTACCGTCCGGCGAGAAAGACGCCAGGGTTTTACGCTCGTGCTTATCGTCGAGGATCGTTAGTTTTTTGGTCTTCAAATCCAGGATAAAGAAATCCGCGACATAGCTGCGGCGGTAAATTCCTTCCATATTGGTGGTAATGAGCATTTTGCTTTCGTCCCCGTTGAAGGAATATTCCTCCACACCGATAAACTGGCCCTTGTAAAGCAGGTCTTCACGCTTAACGATTACTTCGCCGCCGCCATTGTAATTGGTGAAAGCATGTTTCGTTATGCTGAAGCTTTTTTCGTCCTGGCTGATGCGGGTAAAATGCTCGCCGTCGTTCATGCTGTAGAAGCCGGGAAAGCTTTTTGGATAGAACTCGTATTTCTTCCAGATTTTTTCGACGCTCAGATCGGTTGGGTTTTCCTGTCCGAAGGAAAAAAAGGACACCAAAATAAGGGCTGTCCATAAGATTCTTTGTGTTAACATGGTGAATTTGAATTTTGTGCTAAAATTATGCAATTAAAATTATACCGGATTTACCGCTTGTGTAAAAAGATTACAAATTGTTAACATAAAAATCATATGCTTTAAATTTTTATTTGTAAATTTGCTCAAGCTTTTTGGTGATCTCCTTGATAATTGGATCCTCAATTTGAAACCATCAAAAAAGTAGTCTAACTAAATTGATAATCTTACAAACCCTTCGGGAGGTTTTTTCGTTATTGGATTTTAATTAAGTATAATATTTAACCCCATAATTATTTTTGTATGAAAAAAGTATTACTTTTTGTTAGTTTATTCACATTTGGCGCCGGTTTCGCACAGGACTGCTCCAAGATTTTTATCTCGGAGTACGTAGAAGGCTGGTCAAACAACAAGGCGCTTGAAATTTACAACCCGACAAACGCGACAGTTGACCTGAGCGCTTATGTTGTTGCACGTGCATCTAACGGTAGCTCAATCGGTGCTGTAACGGTTGCAAACGCCGTTCAATTGTCCGGAACTGTTGCCCCGCACAGCGTATTTGTAGCTGTTCTGGATAAAAGAGACCCGAATGGTACCGGACAGGAAGCCCCGATTTGGGATTCACTGCAGGTAAGAGCTGACGGTTTCTTTGCACCAAACTATAACACAAGCAACTCTTTCTACTGGAATGGTAACGATGCCGTTATCCTGTTCCAGGGAAGCATCGCCGGACAAGCAGGGACAACAACCCTGACTTCCATTACACCGGCTTTGACAATCGTTGATATTTTCGGTAAAGTAGGTGAAGACCCGGGCCCTGGCACAGGATGGTCAACATCTTTCCCATACAATAACAATATGGGTACTGTTGTAACAATTGACCACTCTATGATCAGAAAGTCTACCGTGAAAAAAGGGGTGACTAACCTGAACATTTCTTTCTTCGACCCAATGCTTGAGTATGATACAATCCCTGCGGTAACTTACCTGTTTGACGAAAACGGCGATACGCTGGTTTCCGGTAACGGTAACGCTATCCTTTTCGGAAACTGGTTTACTTTAGGAGGTCATGCTTGCGAGTGCGGCGATGCTGCGGTTAACGAGATTGCGAAAGAAGTAAAAGCTGCATTTGCTGTTTACCCGAACCCATCCACAAATGGTGTGTTTACAGTTGAAGCTGCTTCAGGAGTGGAAGCTATTACAATTTTCAACAGCCTTGGACAAGTGGTGAAAAACCAAAAGTTCAACGCTACCGAAGCGAACGTGAGAATTACCGACCTTCCTGGTGTGTACATCATGAAAGTACAAACGGGCGACGGTATCGTTTCGAAAAGAGTTATTGTTAAATAAATCAGATATTTCTGTTTAATCAGGTCGGTTTCATCCGACCTTTTTTATGCACGATGAATATGAGCAAGCATCTTGTCTTTTTACTGTTCCTTTTGCCTTTTTTCTCCTTTGGTCAAAATAGCCAGGTGACAGTAAAAGTAACTGATTACGGAACGAAACAGCCTGTTTCCGGGGCAAAAGTGATTTTGTCCGATAAATTTAAAGCCATGTCCGATATCGACGGTCTGGCGGTTTTCCAGGAAGTTCCAAAAGGAAAATACCAGCTGACGGTAACGATGATCTCCTTCGACACGATCGTGAAAGAAGTAGACGTGAAAGGCGCCAACCTGACGGTAGAGATTACCCTTGGAGGAAGCCTTGAGCTGGAAGAGATCAAAGTAATCGGTAACATTGTAACTGATCGTAAAACACCGATCGCAGTAACCAAAATCGATCCGAAGCGTATCCAGGAAGAGCTCGGCTCCCGGGATTTGCCGATGTTGCTCAACTCCACTCCCGGGGTATACGCAACGCAGACCGGTGGTGGTGACGGGGATTCCCGCATCACGGTGCGTGGTTTCGACCAGCGCAACATCGGGGTGATGATCGACGGGGTTCCTGTGAACGACATGGAAAACGGAGCGGTTTACTGGTCCAACTGGTTCGGTCTCGATGCGATCACGGCTAACGTTCAGCTGCAGCGTGGTTTGGGCGCAACCAAAATTGCGATGCCTTCTATCGGTGGTACGATGAATATTATCACAGCGGGGATCGGCGGTAAAAAAGGTTTCAACTTCAAGCAGGAACTGGCTTCCGGCATGTTTACACGTACGTCCTTATCTTACAATTCCGGCTTGATGAAAAATGGTTTTGGGGTTACATTATCAGGTTCATACAAGCGCGGTAACGGATGGGTTGACGGTACGCCAACGGAAGGCTTCTTCCTCTATGCGAAAGTTCAGAAGAAAATGAAAAACCACCTCCTGTCCTTAAGTGCATTTACCGCACCGCAGGAGCACGGCCAGCGCTCATTCAACCAGCCGATCCAGTACTGGAGCAGCGAAAGGGCGCAGGAGCTTGGTGTAACAATTGATACGGCGGCAATCATGGACCGCGGTATGCGTTTCAATGAGCATTGGGGCTATGTTACGGGGCACGACGGCAAAAAGCGCATCCTGAACGAACGCACCAATTACTACCAGAAACCACAGATTACACTGAAAGATTTCTGGCAGGTCAATAAAAAATTATCCATTTCAAATATTGCTT
Source organism: Crocinitomicaceae bacterium (assembly GCA_021325675.1). GTDB lineage: Bacteria > Bacteroidota > Bacteroidia > Flavobacteriales_D > Crocinitomicaceae > M2408. The sequence continues at coordinate 57,260 of JAJTCM010000010.1, read as the reverse complement.
ACGCTTCTATCGGCCGCGGTGGGGGAACACGACTTTCCAACTACGGTGCAGCTGTGCGTAATGCAGATGGGACTATCAACTGGGACCAGATCAAGCAGAATAACCAAAGCCAGGTTGTTTTCGGACAAACGGTGTCGACGGTAGATGTTTTTTACCACCCGACTGATTACAAGTCCAACCAGATTATTACTTCAGCAGTGAACAACCACTTCTGGGTAGGTTATCTTGGCCAGTTCAACTATGAATATTCCAAAAACCTGAATATCTCCGGAGGTTTGGATTACAGGAACTACAAAGGGACACACTACCGCGAAATCAACAACCTGCTTGGCGGTGACTATTACGTAAACTCCAGCAACCAAAACCAGGCTTCACCGATACTGCGTGTGGGCGACAAACTGGCGGATGCTACAAAACCTTATGAAAACCACCGCGACGGATTGGTTCAATGGGCGGGAGTGTTCGGACAAGTAGAGTATTCCAATACGCGCTGGACGACTTTTGTAAACGTTTCAGGAATTTACAACGGCTACAAAGGGATTGATTATTTCCAGAAAAAAATGCTGGATTTAGGAGATACTACTTTGCGGATCGGTTACAATGATACGGTTACTTACAACGGACAGACTTACGACCGCAATTCCGAAGGACTGGAGTATTTCCAGACGGAGTGGAGATGGGTTCCGGGCTTTACGTTCAAAACAGGGGCGAGCTATACGATCAACGAAGCTTCCAACGTGTTTTTGAACCTGGGTTACCTTTCCCGTACACCGATGTTCAGCAACGTAGTTGATAACAATGAAAACAAATTTTTCCAGGAATTAGTGAACGAAAAAATCATGGCAGTTGAAGCCGGCTATTCCTTTGCTTTCAAAAATTTCGGAATGAATGTGAACGGTTACGCTACCAACTGGGTGAACAAGCCTTTCCCATTCGGTTTAGCTATTCCTGACCCGACAGATCCAACTTCTACGATCCGGATCAACATCAACGGTATGGACGCAATCCACCTCGGCGCGGAAGTAGATTTTGCCTGGAAAGCCGGTAAAAAGCTTTCGGGGGACATCATGATCTCTTACGGTGACTGGAGATGGAACTCAGCTAAAGATGTGTTTGTGCCGGATATCCAGGATACGGTTTCTTTCGACGCGAAAGGAGTTCACGTAGGTGATGCCGCTCAATCTGTTTACAGTGCTTCCGTACGTTACGAAGCATTCAAGAATTTCTACCTGAAAGCGCAGTACATGTACTTCGACAGGTATTATGCCCAGTTTGACCCGTTCAGCTTAAGCGGTGTAAATGCCGGCCATGATGCGTGGAAGCTCCCGGGATACGGTTTGCTTAACCTCTTTGCGGGCTACAGGTACAAAATGGAAAAATCAGAATTATTCTTCAGCGGTGGTGTTACAAATGCTTTGAATTCCTTCACCCTGACAGATGCTACAGATAACTTTTATTTACCAAAGAATTTTGATGCGCAGTCCGCTTCTGTAATGGTGGGCCAGGGAATCCGCTACAATGCGTCGATTGCCTTTCAATTTTAATAAATTATAAAACAGACATGAAAAATAAAATTTTAATCGGATTTGCATTGCTGTCTTCCTGTTTTTATGCGCAGGACGATATCCTCGATGCAAGAAATAACTTCGCTATCGGACAGACAGTGACAGTTAGAGGGGTTGCTACCAATGGGTCTGAGCTTGGCTCGATCCGTTATTTACAAGATGCTACCGGCGCTATTGCTGCTTACGGAAGCTCTTTGTCCGGCGTTGGAAGGGGTGACTCTATCAGCGTAACGGGTGTTTTGATGGATTTTAACGGCTTGCTGGAAATTTCCCCGGTAAACTCGCACCAGAACATTCAAAACGTTGGGATCCCGGTTGCACCGGCTGTTCCGATCACTTTGGTGAACGAATCAATTGAAGCACGCCTGATCAAGATTGAAAACGTAACTTTCGTTGAAACAGGGTCTTTTGTTGCGAATACAAACTACAACCTTACTGACGGGACAAATACGCTTCAGCTGCGTGTCACAACAGGTACAAACCTCGTTGGAACAGCGATCCCGACCGGTCCGGTAAGTGTTACCGGTTTGGTAGGACAGTTTCAGACAAATTACCAGATCTTGCCGCGTGACCTGAACGACGTTGTTACTTATGTTGCACCGCAGCAGGAGATCAACGTAACCATTGGCGGGAATACGATCCTGACAAACGGAACTTACGTTGTTGGAAATGCGACGAGCACAACTGTTACCGTACAAAACTACGGAGTAGGGACATTGAGCGTTACAGGCGCTGTTTTCAGCGGTACGGATGCAGCTGATTTCGGAACTGACCTGACAACTTTGTCTATCGCCGGTGGTTCTTCAGCTACTTTCAATATTTTGTATACACCAAACGGAAACGGTTCCCGCTCAGCAGTGATTGAAATCGCTTCCGATGATGCGGATGAAAACCCATACATGATCAACCTGAGCGCTGTGGGAGTTGACGGCCTGGCGGATGAGCCAATGGCAAGTGCAACAAACCTTGATTTCTCCAACGAGAAAGCGTGGACTTTTACCCTCAACTTTGACGGTGTCCCATCTGCTGAAAAATACCTCGTATTGTGGAAAAACGGATCAGCGCCAACAGATCTTCCGGTTGACGGAACGAACTACATGCGCGGTGATTACATCGGTACTTCCAAAGTAGCTGCTTCAGGCGTTGCAACAGCAATTGTTCCGCGTGGCGTAATCGCTAACCAAACCTATTACTTTGCTATTTATCCTTACAATGGCCCTGCCGGTTTTGAAAATTACCTGACAACGGCTCCTTTGACAGGCAACGTTACTTCCGCAGGTTCAAACGTTGGTTCATATTATGCAGGGATCACATCTGCTGAGCCTACATTGATTACTGAGCTGACAGCTAAAGTTAACCCGCACACAGTTGTAACTTACGCGGCTTACAAATCCACAGTAATGCAAAATTTTGAAGTGAAAGATACAACTGACGGACAATCTTACGTTACGTGTGCTTACTCCGGTGAGAACAAGGTGTTTACGGACCCGTTCGACTGGTCGACTATCGGTTACAGCCGCGAGCACAGCTTTGCGCATTCCTGGATGCCGACTTTCGATGCTTCTACTTTGCCGGAATATGCTGACCAGCATAACCTGTACCCTACAAACCTGCAGCAGGCAAACACACCGCGCAGCAACCTGCCGATGGATGAAGTTACCGGAACAGTTTTGTTCAACTACCTGGAAGGTACAGTTGGTTTGGATGATGACGGTCAAATGTGCTACGAGCCGAGAGCTAAGCAGAAAGGAAATGCTGCCCGTGCTATGTTCTACATGTGTGTAGCATACAACGGTATCGGCGGAGAGAGCTGGGTTTTGCCGAGCGGCCAGGACCAGATGATTTTGAAAGAATGGCATTTTGCCGACACGCCGGATAATTATGAAATTGCACGTCACGAGCTGATGTTCAACAACCAGAACAACCGTAACCCGTTCATTGATAGTGCAGATTTCGTATGCTTCATCGATTTCGCAACTATGACTTACAATGTTGACGCCTGTACTTTGGGTGAGAAAACATTGAAACTGGACGAAAAAAGTGTAGTTGTTTTCCCGAACCCTGCTAAAGACGTGATCTACCTCCAGGTAAACGGAACAGAAATCAAAGACTTTACAATCCTCGATTTGCAGGGACGTGAAATCGTTCGCAAGAAAGGATTGAACAGCAAATACGAAACATTGAACACAAGTGAATTCAAAGCCGGAACTTATATCGTAACGGTGAACACACCGCTCGGTTCCGTACAAACAAAATTTGTTGTTGAATAAAGATGTTTTTTAGAAATAGCATATTTCTTTTCATTGGAGCAGGTCTAACGGCCTGCTCTTTTGTATTAAACCGGTCGGTAACGGCCAAAAGCATTCCGGTAAAAACGGAGCAGAGAAGCGCGAACGCCGTTGATTCGGTGGTTTCACCTTACAAGCTGCAGCTGGATGTGGAAATGAGCCAAAAAGTTGCTGTTGCAGAAGTGAATTTCATCAACGACCGCGTGAACGGAAACCTGGGAAACCTGGTGACGGACTATCTCGTTTCACAACCCATTGCCGGCGGGCCTTCCAATGCCGTTTGCCTGCTGAATTGGGGAGGCTTGCGCTCAACGCTCAATAAAGGAGATATTTCGCTGGGAGATGTTTATAAGCTTTTGCCCTTCGATAATTACCTGGTTTACGTGAAACTGAAAGCTGAAACAGCGGAAGAAATGAAGAATTGGATCCTGAAAGCCGGAGGGCACCCTTTCAGCGGCTTTTACATTGAAAAAGGAAAACTGCTCGACCGGGACAAAAAAGCGTGGCCTGAGGGCGATTTTTGGCTTTTAACGAATGATTACCTGTTGAATGGCGGGGACAATGCCAATTTTTTCAGGGATAAGCTCGAGGTGATCCAGACCAACCTGCTGATCCGGGACGTTTTCCTGGAACGGATCCAAGGTAAAACCCTTTTGGATAACCGCGAACAACGTTTAATTTTAGAATGATGAAGCGCAGGGAATTTATACACAAAACCATTTTGGGAACGGCGGCTGTTAGTCTCGCGCCTTCGCTGCTGGCACAGGAAGCTTCCAAAAAACAGCGGCTGACGATCCTGCATACGAACGATACGCATTCCAACATTGACCCTTTCCCGGTGAACCACGCCAAATTTCCGGGGCAGGGCGGGGTTTCCAGGCGGTATGATATGATCCGGCAGATCCGGCAGGAAGAAGAGCACGTTTTGCTGCTTGACGCCGGCGATATTTTCCAGGGAACGCCGTATTTCAACCGTTTTGGCGGTGAGCTGGAAATGAAGGTCATGACTAAAATGAAGTACGATGCCGCCACGATGGGCAACCACGATTTTGACGGTGGGATGGATGGTTTCCTGAAAGCAAAGCAACATGCGGAATTCCCGTTTTTATGCGCGAACTACGATTTTAAAAACACCCTGCTCGACGGACAAACACAGGAAAGTACGATTTTTAGAAAAGGCGGACTGAAAATAGGCGTTTTCGGCGTCGGCGTTGAATTAAAAGGGCTTGTCCCGGATAAGCTTTTCGGCGAAACAAAATACCTCGACCCGATTGAAAGGGCGCAGGACATGGTTGCCAAACTTGAGGACGCAAATTGCGACCTCATAATCTGTCTTTCGCATCTCGGCTATGAATATCAAAGCGATAAAATTTCCGACCGCGTCCTGGCGAAAAAAACGAAAGGGATTGATCTCATTATAGGCGGGCATACGCATACCTTCCTGGAAAAGCCAACACAAGAGCTGAACCTCGACGGCAAAATTACGCTCATCAACCAGGTGGGCTGGGCAGGGTTAAACCTCGGGCGCATTGATTTTGATGTTGAGAAGAAGTATTTTACGAAGAAAGAGGTAATTGAAATCAAGTAAGATCAGGGCTTTGTCAATAGTCATTAGAGATGAGTTGATTGTCATAAAACTAATGATCAAAATAAATACATATGGAAACACGTTTTTTATCAAAAAGGGGCTGGATCATTTACTTTCCACTGGCGCTTTTTCCCTTTATTTTTTCTTTCGTTTTCCTGTTTATTGCGCGGGAAAACCCGGATGAATTGCTGTTTGTATTCTGGATTTTCGTGCCCTTGTACATTTTTCTGCTCAGTATTTTGAAGACCTCATATACTATCCGGGACAATACGGGATTAATCCTGCGCACCTCGTTTTTCCGGAAACGCCTGCCGATCGGAGAAATAACAAAAATCACGCGTGGTAACCATCCGTGGTTTGTTGGCTGGAAATTTGCCCTTTCCACGAAAGGAATGATTATCCATTATGGCAAATACGAAGAAGTCCTGATCTCTCCGGAGAAAGAACAGGACTTCATTGATACATTGCTCAGCTTAAACCCGGATATTGAAATCCAGCAAAAAAAGGGTTAAAGCTTTACAAATTTCCGGCTTTCCATGCCATTTTCCAGTTTCAGGAAATAAACTCCCGCTTCCAGGCTTGCAACGGTAACTTCGTGTTTATCCGATGCAATTTTTCCTGAAGAAACCTTCGTTCCATCCAAAGAGTAAATTTCATAAACCGATCCCGTTAAGCCGTTGTTATCAATGGTCAGCTTGTCGTTTGCAGGATTGGGGTGCAAGCTCAGGCCGGGTTGTTTTTCCTCCAGGGACAAAGGAAACTGGCCGCCGGTTACCTGGATTGAGAAATCGACATAATTCCCGTACTGGTAATCGCCGCAGCCGCCTGAGCCATTCGCCCCGGGTGTAAAACCATCGGATCCCCAGGAAGAAATGACCCGCATCGTGTAATTGCCGTTGATTGTCGTTTCCGGGATATTGATATTGAAATCAAAAATGTTCACTTCCGTGCTCCCGTTCCCCTCGTGGAACAAATTTTCGCTGTCGTCAAACTGGTAATCCTTGTTGAAATCCACCCAAACAGAAACGCCGCACCAGTTTCCGGCGCTGATAAGCATCGGAGTTTCGGTTCCGGCTGTGATTACCGTATTCATCGACGTGTAATCGGAAATCAAACAGTCAACTTCGTCAAATGTCCAGTTTAAGGTAGCGAGTTCAACCGATTTGGTATTCCAGGTAAAGCACCCGTTTGCAAAGGTTGGGGCGCATAGCTGGCTGAAAGAAAATCCTGCCGAAAACAGGAAAGCTGATAAGTAAAGTGTTTTTTTCATAAGCAGTAAATTTGATCAAATATATAAAATTACAGTATTTAAAAAATCGATTTAGTAAAAAATGTAACGATTCCTTCAAAATTTAACAAATGAGCTTTAATAGGAATGCAAGAAAATGCAGTCTATCTGATTTTAAGTAATTTGGCGTATTGTATGTTAAACGTGGAAACTTATCTTTGCTGATAAATTAAAAAACGCATAGATATGAGACTGAAAAACACGTTGAAAATGCTGGTATTACTTGCCTGCTTTTCTTTCACACTTAATAATGGCCCCGGAAAATCGATCCCGGAATGGTTTAAAGGCCACTGGACGGGAACCGGAAACCAGGTTGACGGGCAAAAATGGGACATTGACCTGACGGTAAAATCGGCTTCTAAAATGAAAATTAATTATCCCGGCCTTGGTTGTGGTGGATCCTGGAGCGTAATCGAAGTGTCTGACAATTATATTTACCTGAAGGAAACTCTCAAAAAGGGCTCTGATAAATGTGATCAGGGAGTTGAAATCCGTATTGACCGTATTTCCGATTCGCAGGCAACAGCTTCGTTTTTTCTCTTGTCTTACTCAGAAACGGCTGTGGCAACCGCAGTGCTTAAAAAAGACTAAATTATAAACAAAAAAGAGCCGCAGTATCCTGCGGCTCTTTTTTGTTTATAAGTTGTTTTGTATTTTACAAGTGGATCACCTCACCGTAAGCCGCTGCTGCAGCCTCCATAATAGCCTCCGACATGGTCGGGTGCGGGTGAACGGTTTTGATAAGCGCTTCACCGGTAACTTCCAGCTTGCGGACAGCCACGATTTCAGCAATCATTTCAGTCACATTGGCGCCAATCATGTGTGCACCAAGCAACTCACCGTATTTCGCATCGAAGATCAGCTTGACGAAACCGTCTTTTGCACCGGCAGCGCTTGCTTTCCCGGAAGCAGAGAACGGAAATTTACCGATCTTGATATCCAATCCTTTTTCTTTGGCCGCTTTTTCAGTCAGGCCAACGGAAGCAACTTCAGGGGAGCAATAAGTGCAGCCCGGGATATTTCCGTAATCCAACGGTTCAGGGTGGTGGCCTGCGATTTTCTCCACGCAGATAATTCCTTCAGCCGAAGCAACGTGAGCCAAAGCCGGGCCGGGAACGATATCGCCGATAGCATAGTAGCCCGGGATATTCGTCTGGTAATATTCATTTACAAGCACGCGTCCTTTGTCTGTCGCGATACCAACTTCTTCCAGGCCAAGTCCTTCGAGGTTCGTTTCGATCCCTACAGCGGAAAGCACGATGTCGGCTTCCATTTTTTCTTCGCCCTTAGCCGTTTTTACCGTAGCAACACAGCCTTTACCGGAGGTGTCTACTTTTTCAACGGAAGCTCCCGTGATGATATTGATCCCCGCTTTTTTGAGGGATTTTTCCAGTTGCTTGGATACTTCTTCGTCTTCAACCGGAACGATGTTCGGCATGTATTCAACGATAGTCACATCCGTGCCGATCGCGTTGTAGAAATAAGCAAACTCAACGCCAATCGCACCGGAACCGACAACGATCATCTTTTTCGGCTGGGAAGGAAGGCTCATGGCTTCGCGGTAACCGATTACTTTTTTACCGTCCTGCGGTAAGTTCGGCAAAGCACGGGAACGTGCCCCGGTAGCAAGGATAATTCCTTTTCCGGCTGTATATTCGCCCGTAGATCCGTCTTCAGCAGTAACAACTACTTTTTTGCCTGCTTTCACAGCGCCGAAACCTTTGATCACATCGATTTTGTTTTTCTTCATCAGGAACTGGATCCCCGAAGACATACCGTTTGCAACACCGCGGCTGCGCTCAATGATGGCGTTAAAATCCGCGCTGCCGTCTTTTACGGTAATCCCGTAATCCTTGGAGTGGGTTAAATACTCGTATACCTGCGCGCTTTTCAACAGCGCTTTGGTTGGGATACATCCCCAGTTGAGGCAGATTCCGCCTAAAGATTCCTTTTCAACGATGGCTGTTTTTAAACCCAGCTGCGAGGCACGGATAGCAGTCACGTAACCGCCGGGACCACTGCCGATAACTATAATGTCGTAATTCATATTCCAATTTTAATCGACTGCGAAGGTAAGTAAAAAAAGCTGAATAAAAAGAACGCCGGAAACCAGAAATTTTCACCCTCATAAACAGGCTTTTGTTTACAGGCCTTCCGGTATAAGACAGATGCCTTATTTTTGAAAAGTGATTTGCAGGGGAAACAAAAAAAGGCTAATTTTAGAAAAATTAAAACAATGACAATGAAAACGATCCTCACTTTATTTGTTGCACTTGGAGCTCAGTTGAGCTTTGCGCAGGCACCGTTACAAAACATCAAAAAAGATATTCAGCTTACCGTTCAGTCTGATGCCGGATACAATGGACTTGCTGTTGCATACAACCCAAAGCAGAATGTATATTACAGTGTTTTTGCAGGAAACGCATCTTTTCCTTTAGAGATCCACAACGCCAGCACCGGGGCTTCCATTTACACCCGGGAAATTGGCGCTGATATCCGCGGGATGTGGTATAATCCTAAAAAAGACCAGATCCAGGGAATTTTGGTAGGAAACGAAGGCCTTTATACGATGGACCTGGACGGGAATACAATTTCTTCACCGGCAATTACCAACATTGCTTACGGCATGGATTTCAACGATATTGCCTGCTATCACAACAAAAAAATCTATTTCCTGAACGGAAACGGCCTGACAGTGTTCAAGCAGGGAAAAACCAAAGCTGTGAAAAACATTTATCCTGAAGTATTTGGTGCTCAGGGAAGTGAAAGCTTCAACATGAACGGTTTTTTCCACACAGGCGTGAAAGGCTATGAAATCGGCGTGTTGAACTTTGCTGACGGGAAGCTTTACCTGATTAATGAATCCAACGGGAAAACAGCAGCGATGATTGATATTACCTTTGATACGGATTACCCGGAAATGGACCGCTTTAAAATTTCATATGCGAACAAGCGTGTGTTCCTCTACAATGTGAACAGCCGCGCCTGGGACGGGTACAAGTTGTTTTAAGGATAATTGTATAGTGATGCCCTGCGTTCCAAAAAAAATCACGATGTTAAAATCGCCGGGCTAATCTTTGAATTCTGAAGTGACGGACGGTTGGATTGTTCCTTCCAGGATAGCAATTACCGTTTCCCGGAGCTCTTCGTCGGGCATAGTGTCATTGAAGCCTATGCCGAATGTAGCATGTTCCTTTTCTTTTTGCCGGCCGAAGAGGTATTTCATCTGGCCAAGCTCAACAGAAACCGGTGAATATTCGGTTTGAATAATACAGTCGAGTGTTTGGTCGGGATTGATTACATAAAACAGGTGTTTAGAGTACGTATCGGTTTTGTCCCCGGTCTCATAACGCTCGTAAGCCTGGATCTGCTTGTCCTGCCAGTTGAACTGGTCGAAGCAGAACATATCCTGCAGGCGGCTGTTTTTCAGTAAATCCTTTTGATGGGCATCATATAATTTGTCCCGGTAAATTTTGGCCTGGTTAACATTTTTCTTCCGGTTATAAAGCTGTACCAGTTTGGCGAAGGTCGTATAATCGTTAGGACTGAGCTTAAGCAGTTCCAGGAAAGAGCTTTCGGAAGCGTCGTAGTTTCCTTTTGTGAATTCAATTACCCCGATATTGAATAAAGCGTTGAGGTAGCTGGAGCTTTCTTTGCTGGCGTGGGTTTTAACAAGCTGGTAAGCCGGCAGGGCTTTTTCATAATCCTTTTTGTCCCAATAAATCTGGGCGATCATCGCATACGCCCTTTCCTGCGGTTCCGGTTTTTTAACGGCATTTTGATATGCTTCAAGCGCCAGGTCTGTTTTTTTTAATGCGTAATAAGCATCACCAAGCCCGCTGTACGATTTGGAATGCTCGGGGTTTAAGCGCACTGAGATCAGGAATTCAGCTACTGCCGCTTCGTATTGCTTCAGGAAATTCAGCGTGGAAGCCTTGATGAAATGCGGGCCCGGATCGTTGGGGTCTTTTTCTATCGACATATCCATGTACTTGATGCAATGATTGTCGTCCTGAGTCATGTAATAAGCCAACCCGAGGAAATAAAGGGATTTGGCAGATAGACCGGCTGCTTTTGGTGTATATTTGTCAATAATTTTTTGGTGCTGGTTTGCGTCAGACCATTTTTTAATCTCCGTCAGTGTTTTGTCCTGGCTAAAGCAAATGGCGGAAAAAATGCCAAAAATTAAGAAGAGGATCAACTTGTTCATAGTGCCTGTTTTTGAAGAAAAGCGCTTTTCTTTTTTTCAAAGATAATGATCAGCAAGGAATCCGGGGCTTCGGCAAGGTGTTTTTGTTGAAAAATGCTGAAAACTAGCTGCCCGGAAAACGTTCTTTTTTTGTATTTTTGCTATCCCTGTATTCAGGAGCAAATTTCTCAGCATGTATATCATTTTCGATACGGAAACAACCGGTCTTCCCAAGGATTGGAATTTAGATTATACCCACACCGATAACTGGCCGCGGGCGGTACAGATTGCCTGGCAGCTGCATGACGAATTCGGTGCTTTGGTGGAGGCGAAAGATTTTATCATTCGCCCGGATAATTTCGATATTCCCTTTGATGCCGAGAAAGTACACGGAATTTCCACACAGCTCGCACAGGAAATGGGGGAGGACCTCGAAAGCGTTGCCCGCATTTTCAATGAAGCGCTGAACAAAGCGGATTTTGTAGTGGGCCAGAACATCGGCTTTGATAAAAACATCATGGGGGCCGAATTTCACAGGCTGGGGATCGAAAACCAGCTGCAAACGCTTCCGGTACTTGATACCTGTACCGAAACTTCTGCGAAAATTACTTCCTTCATCGATTTTTTCAAAAACGGTGACAAGCGTGAAATAAAGAAAAACCGTTTCGGCGACCCCATTCTCGAAAACGGTCAGGAAGTACGTGAAAGCGCTTACTTCAAGAATGACGAAAACGCGATGGAACGCGAACAGCTCCGCAAAACGGCTGCCAACTGGTATGAATTGCCAAAAGCCCAGATTGAAAAAGTGCTGGGTGACATGAAAAAGCAAAAGTTCCCGACGCTTTCCGAGCTGCACAAGGCTTTGTTTGATGCGCCTTTTTCCGAAGCACACAACGCCACGGCTGACGTTGAAGCCACGACACGCTGTTTCCTGGAAATGATCCGGACGGAAGTTTTTACAAAGGAAGAACTCAAAAAAGAGCTGGAATTTTTCCACAAGTTCAAGGAAATCAACCCGAACCCGATTGCGCTGATCGGTCTCAAACACCTCAACCTGAAGGAAGAGAGTGCGAAGCTGAAGAAAAAAGCCCAGCAGGAATTTGCCGCGCAGAGTGGGGTTGATACTTCCTCCATTGACCTGGATAACCTGGTTTTTGCGCATTTGCACAACCACAGCCAGTTTTCAATCCTTCAATCGACAACCAGTATTGATGCACTCGTGAAAAAGACGGCCGCACTCAAATTGCCGGCTGTTGCGCTCACGGATACAGGAAATATGATGGCGGCTTTCCACTTCGAAAAAGCGGTGAGCTACTACAACAAAAAAGTAAAGGAAGAACGCGCTGCGGCGGAAGAAGCCGGTGAGCCCTACGACAATACCGAAATCCTGCCGATCATTGGCTGTGAGTTCAACGTTTGCCAGAACCACGAAGATAAAACGAGCAAAGACAACGGTTCACAGGTTGTCCTGCTTGCTAAAAATAAAAACGGTTACCAGAACCTGATCAAATTATCGTCCATCGCCTTTACCAAGGGAATGTACTACGTTCCGCGCATCGATAAAAAGCTGATCGAGGAATACAAAGAAGACCTGATCGTGCTTACGGGCGGGATTTACGGTGAAATTCCAAGCCTGATCCTGAATGTCGGTGAAAACCAGGCAGAAAGCGCCCTGCTTTGGTGGAAAGAGATGTTCGGCGATGACCTGTACCTCGAAGTGATCCGTCACGGACAGGAAAATGAGAACCGCGTTAACGAAACTTTGCTCCGTTTTTCGATGAAGCACGGCGTGAAGCTCGTTGCGACCAACAATACGTTTTACCTCGATAAGGAAGACGCGAAATCGCATGATATTTTGCTTTGTGTGAAGGATGGAGAGCTGATTTCAACGCCGAAAGGGCGTGGCCGCGGTTTCCGTTACGGGCTCGACAACGAAGAATATTATTACAAAACGGCGGAGGAAATGAAAGCCCTCTTTGCCGATATGCCGCAAGCCATTGAATCCATTTCGGAGATTTTGGCTAAAATTGAGCCCTACACCCTGGCGCGCGAGGTTTTGCTCCCGGCTTTCGATATTCCGGAAGAGTTTCGCGATGCGCAGGATGAGATCGACGGCGGAAAACGCGGGGAAAATAATTATTTGCGCTACCTCACTTACGAAGGGGCCAAAAAGCGCTACCCGGAAATTACCGATGAAATCCGCGAGCGGCTTGATTTTGAGCTCGCAACGATTGAGCGTACGGGTTACCCGGGCTACTTCCTCATTGTGCAGGATTTTTGTCATGCAGCCCGCGATATGGGTGTTTCCGTTGGTCCCGGACGTGGATCGGCGGCTGGGTCGGCCGTTGCCTATTGCATCCAGATTACAAATGTCGACCCGATCAAGTACGATCTCCTCTTTGAGCGTTTCCTCAACCCGGACAGGGTTTCCATGCCCGATATCGATATCGACTTCGACGATGAAGGCCGCGGAGATGTTATCAAATGGGTGATTGACAAATATGGCTCCAACCAGGTGGCGCAAATCATTACCTACGGTACGATGGCGGCGAAGTCTTCCATCCGGGATACAGCCAGGGCGCTGGATTTGCCTTTGTTTGAGGCCGACCGTTTAGCGAAGCTGGTGCCGGATATCTCGCTGCACAAAATGTTTACGCTGGATGATGCCGCGCTGATCGACAAGCTGAAAAACCGCCAGGAAGACTTTCAGCAGGCCAAAGAGCTGAAAGCGATCGCGCAGGGAAATGATTTACCGGCGCAGGTAATCCAGCAGGCGCAAAAAATTGAAGGATCGGTTCGAAACACCGGGATTCATGCCTGTGGGGTGATCATTACGCCGGATGACATTACGAAATTCGTTCCGGTTGCCACAGCCAAGGATTCTGAAATGTGGTGTACGCAGTTTGATAACTCCGTGGCGGAAGAAGCGGGATTGCTCAAAATGGACTTTCTCGGGCTGAAAACGCTCACGCTGATCAAATACGCTGTAAAAAACATCAAAGAAACTAAAGGAATAGAGCTCGATCCGGACAATTTCCCGGTTGACGATGTTCCTACTTACGAGCTTTTCCAGCGCGGTGAAACGGTCGGGATTTTCCAGTATGAATCCCCCGGGATGCAAAAGTACATGCGTGAGCTGAAACCAACTGTTTTTGCGGATCTGATCGCCATGAATGCCTTGTACCGCCCGGGCCCGCTGGAATACATTCCTTCGTTCATTAAGCGGAAGCACGGCGATGAGCCGATTGTGTACGACGTAGCCGATTGCGAAGAATACCTGAAAGAAACTTACGGGATTACCGTTTACCAGGAGCAGGTAATGCTTTTGTCACAAAAACTGGCCGGTTTTACCAAAGGTGAGGCGGATACCCTGCGAAAAGCGATGGGTAAGAAGCAGAAAGCCGTACTGGATAAAATGAAGCCGCTGTTTATTGAAAACGGGGGCAAAAAAGGCCATGACCCGGTAAAGCTGGAAAAAATATGGAAGGACTGGGAAGCTTTTGCATCCTACGCCTTCAACAAATCCCACTCTACCTGTTACGCGTGGATTGCCTATCAAACGGCTTACCTCAAAGCGAATTATCCGGCTGAATACATGGCTTCGGTATTGAGCAACAACATGAACGACATTAAGCAGGTTTCCTTTTTCATGGAGGAATGCAAACGGATGGGCGTTCCTGTGCTTGGGCCGGATATCAACGAATCACAGTATTTGTTTACGGTGAATAAAGAAGGCGCGGTCCGTTTCGGATTGGGTGCCATCAAAGGTTTGGGAAGTGCGCCGGTAGAAGCGATCATGAAAGAACGCCAGGAAAACGGGCCGTTCACTTCCATTTTTGACCTGGCGAAACGCATCAACCTGCGTGTATGTAACAAAAAGGCATTTGAAAGCCTGGCTTTGGCCGGTGGGTTTGATTCCTTCAAAGGCGTTCACCGCGCCCAATATTTTAAGGAAGACAGCTCCGGGCGAATGTTCCTCGAAAACGCCATGAAATTCGGCGCTGCTTTCCAGGACAGCGAAAATTCTGCACAGGTTTCCCTCTTTGGCGAAGCTACCGGGACTGCCGTCCTGGAACCGGAAATCCCGCAGGCCGAAGAATGGTCTTCGATGTACAAGCTCAACCGCGAAAAAGAGGTGGTAGGCATCTTCATTTCAGGTCACCCGCTGGATGATTTTCGTCTCGAGATCGAATCTTTCTGCAACGGAAGGATTTCCATGCTGGCTGATCCGGAATCCCACAAAGGCAAAGAAGTGCTGGTTGCAGGGATCATTACTGAGTTTGAGCACCGGATGACGAAGAAAAACCAGCCTTTCGGAACACTGACGATTGAAGATTATACGGATTCATACAAGCTGTTTTTGTTCCAGGAAAGCTACCTGAAATTCAAGCATTTTTTCCTCGCCCCGAATTTTGTTTGCATCAAAGGAAAGTTTGATACCAATGGTTTCCGGAAAGAGACGGAATTTATTATCCACCAGATGGAATTGCTGCACGATTTGAAAGAAAAGCGCGCCAATGTCCTCAATCTCAAAGTGGCGACTAAAAACATCAACCAGATTTTCATTTCCGATCTTCACAACCTTTTCCTTGAGAATGAAGGAAAATGCCAGGTGAAATTTACGGTATTCGACCCGCTTGACGGGATCGAAGTGAACATGCCGTCGAAAAATATCCGTGTGGATGTCAACACCGATTTCATCAAAAAACTGGAGCGTTTTGAGCTCGAATACAGCCTGGCGTAACGATGGAAACAATTTTTATAAGCTATTGGAAAACGCCTTTCGGGGAATTGATCCTCGGGGATTACCAGGGAAAGCTCGCGCTCTGTGACTGGCGTTACCGCAAGATGCGCGACCAGGTCGACCAGCGGATTAAATCAGGTCTGAACGCTGAATTCGTTGAGAAAGAAACGAAGCTGATTAAGACTGCTAAAAAACAGTTTGAAGCTTATTTTGCGGGCGGTTTGACGGAATTCGATTTGCCGCTTCACCTTGTGGGAACTGATTTTCAGAAACAGGTTTGGGAAGAATTGATAAAAGTCCCGTTCGGGAAAACGCTTTCTTATCTTGCTTTGTCACGTCAGCTCGGCAACGAAAAAGCGATCCGGGCTGTTGCTTCGGCCAATGGCGCCAATGCGATTTCCATTGTAGTTCCCTGTCACCGCATCATCGGGACTTCCGGTGAGCTGACCGGCTACGCGGGAGGTTTGACGGCAAAGAAGAAATTACTGGAGCTCGAAAATCCAGGCCAACACGCTCAAATGGAGCTGTTTTGATGTTGGTGTTTGGATCGCAAAGCCCGCAGAGACAAAATAAGCACAGCTCTTTTTAAATTCTATAAGCATGCCTTTGATTCCCCTGCATCCTCAAAAAAACTTAGCGTCCTCCGCAGAACTTTGTACCCTTTGTATTACCCATAAGACCCGGAGAATTGTAATAAATAACTGAAAAAAGTGTAGTTTAGCAGAAAATAGAACACTTCATGCCACAAAAGCTGTTATTTCTCGTTCTTTTCGCTTGTTTACCAGCCATTTGTTGGGGTCAGAAAAATCGTTATACAGCTTTTTTTACTGAAATCGATTCTATAAATGATGCAGCTGTAAGCTTGAAAAAACTGGAAGGGTTCAAACGTAAAAACAAGCTCAATCCTACTGAAAAAATTGCGTTTTACGAGCGGGTATTTCCACTTGCCTTCAAAATCTCAGAATACGACCTGGCTTTAAAATACAACTTTGAGTCGATGAAGTTTGCCCGGGAGATAAACAATGATTCCCTGCTGGCAAATTACCTGAAGCTGACCGGATCAACGTATTACTACATCAAGGACCGTTCAACCGCCCTCGCTTATTTTAAAAAGGCGCTAGATATCGCGGACAGGAATAAAATCTGGTCGGTGAAAGCGAGGATGCTCAGTAATATCGGTGCAATGTATGTTGAGCAGGAAAAGTATGGCCTTGCTGAAAAGAACCTGAAAGAATCCATTGCCCTGTGCAAAAAATACGCCAGAGACCCTTCTTTGGTGCTCCTTCCGACCAGGCTGCTCGCAACATTGTATACACAGACCGGCCGTGGGAATCTCGCCAGGCCGCTTTACGAGGAAATTATTTCCGTTTCGGACGAGATTAAAGACACGAGTATGATGTGTTTTTCCCGGATGTATTTTTCCCGCCTGCTGGTCGAAAGCAAGGAGTTTAAAAAAGCACTTGCATGCAGTGAAGAAGCTTTGAAGCTTGCCCGGATCCAAGGGAATAAAAATACAATAGAAACCAGTCTTTCCGGTCACGCGCAAATTCTTGAACGGACCGGACATTTAAAAGAATCCATCAAATACCTGAGAAAAACGCTCGCACTCCGGAAAGTACTGTTCCGGGATGACCTGAAAGTAGCGATTGCAGAAACGGAAGTCAAATATAAAACCGGCGAAATCAGGCGGCAAAAAGAGCTGGCGGAATCTAAAGCGGTTGCCGAAAAACGAAAAAACAGCTTGTATATCGTTGTTTTTATCGGCTTGACCTTATTGCTGATCATTGTTTTCCTGGCGGTCAATCTTCGTTCGCAGTCCAAACGCAAAAAAGCGGAAATGGCTTTGCAGCAGGAATATTTCGAAGCGGTGCTTGAAGCCCAGGAAAAGGAAAAAGAACGGATCGCCCGCGATTTGCATGACGGTATTTGTCAGAAATTCGTTGCCGCACGCATGAAATTTGCTTTTGTAGGTGAAAGCCTGGATGAAAGCGGCCCGGAAATTTCGGGGAATTATAAAGCTTGTATTGCCTTGCTTGATGAAGCGACGAACGAGCTGCGGAATATTTCCCATGAAATCATGCCTCCCGACCTGGATGAGCTTGGATTTACGGAAGCTTTAAGACAGCTGGCCCATACGATGTTTAACCATGTGATGGATTATTCGTTCGAAGTGTTCGGAAAAATCCGGGATTTAAGCCAGCAGGAGGAAATCCAGCTGTACAGGGCCACACAGGAACTGTTTTCAAACGTAATCAGGCATTCAAAGGCCAGCCAGGTTTCCGTGCAGCTGATCTTTTCAGAGAAACAGCTCATGCTGCTGGTGGAAGATGACGGGATCGGTTTGACTGAAAGCAATAAAAAGGGGATGGGACTTGGAAATATAAGCTTACGCGCGGAAATTATTAAGGCGCGTTTTCACATGGAGCAGCCGGCAGGAAGAGGGACGCTGGCAAGCTTGAAATTGCCGTTGAAAGAACATGAACTATGACAGGAACAAAAATTATTATTGCAGATGATCACACATTAATCCTGGATGGGATCAAATCCATGCTGGAAAAAGTTCCGGAGTACAGTCTCCTTGCTGCGGTGGATAACGGCCGGGAGCTCGTGGCGAAAACACGTATTTTACAGCCCGACCTGGTGATTACCGATATAGATATGCCGGTGATGGATGGAAATGAAGCCGTGAAAATCCTGCACAAAGAATTTCCCGGGCTCAAAATACTGGTTCTGACGATGCACCATGAAAAAAGCATGTACCTGAAGCTTAAAGCGTCCGGTGCGCATGGCTACATTCATAAAAACTGTGACAAGGAAGAGCTTTTTTTCGCTATTCAGCAAATCCTGAAAGGCAAAGAATACATCAGCAGTGAAATCCAGCCCGGGGAAACAGGCTCAGGAAATTACCGCGTCGAAGGCTCAAGCGTTCCGGTGGAGCTCACGAAAAGAGAAGTGGAAATCCTTGGGCTTATTGCGGAAGGACTGACTAACATAGAAATCGGCGAAAAGCTTTTTATCAGCCACAGGACAGTGGATTCGCACCGCACCAACCTGATGCGTAAGCTGGATGTCAAGAATATTGCCGGTTTGATCCGCTTCGCTTACAGCAACGGAATTGTAAATTAGGGGATTTACCGTAGACAGATTAGGGATTTTACCCTAAAAATACAGGTAAACAGGTATGTAATTTTGTTCTTCATAACATTCAAACACACTCTATGAAAAAAAATATACTCACATCTGTGGCAGCATTGACCTGCCTGAGCGCTTTAAATGCGCAATCCTTATTTAAGGACCTTGTACCCGGCGCCCATCCTATGTCTTCCAGTATCGAAGAATTTATGAACGTTAACGGTACGCTCTTTATGCGCGGAAAAACAATGATTGCGGGAAGTAGCGCAGGTATCCACAAGCTCTGGAAATCCGACGGCACAGCTGAAAATACAGTGCTTGTCAAAGACAGCGTCGCTGTAACTGCAACTGGCGGTATGAAGTTCTGCGCCAACATAAACGGAACATTGTATTATATCGTCAGTCATACGGCGTCTTTCAGCGCGACCACTTCGACCGAATTATGGAAAACGGACGGCGGCACGCCAGTGCTTGTCACCACGCTTTCTCATCAATATGGAACGGGGGGCGGCGGTTCACCGAGAAACTTCGTGGCTGTTGGCGACAAGCTTTTTTTCAATATGGGGCAATCCAACGGACGTGAATTGTGGGTGAGTGACGGAACAGCGGCGGGAACAGTGGAGGTTACTGATCTTGCTCCGGGAGAAATTGTTCCGGGAGTTGATTATAATGGTTTACAGGATGAACCGATGGTGGCATTTAACGGGAAAGTTTACTTTTCAGGAACGGCAACAGGAATGGACCCGGAGCTTTATTCCAGTGACGGAACTGCCGCCGGAACGACGCTCGTTCATGAAATTGCCGGTCCTAACAGTATGGAACCGCACAAATGGCTGGTTCATAACAACACGCTGTTTTTTATCGCTTCTGATGGAAACCAGGATAATTTGTGGAAAACAGACGGAACGACAGCTTTGCAATTAACAACTTCTCCAATTGGGGTTCATGACCTGGTTGTTTTTGATAATAAAGTACATTTCATCATGGGATCTGCTGAGCTATGGTCTACCGACGGAACGGTTGCCGGTACAACACTCATAAGCGCCGGTTCAGGGTATTCCTTCAAGGGCGCTAATTCGGATTATTTATTCACCAGTAGCCAGAGAACTGACGGAACAACTGCATTGGAAGACGTATCAGCTGCTCTTTTGTCCCATGCTTCGTTTGTAGTTTTAGACAACAATATGTACACTTCGGTGCTGAACCAGGGAACTTTTACTGCAACCCTTTGGGAGTCGGACGGAACAGATGCTGGAACAACGGGACTAATCACCGGCTATGTGGGGAACCCTTTTGTGTTCAACAACACGGTTTTCTTTACGAATCATGATAACGATAACGGGTATGAATTGTGGACTTTGGATGGTTCCCAGGCAGCAATCACAGAAACGGAGCACCAGCAGATTTCCGTGTACCCAAATCCTTCCGGCGGTATTTTTAACGTAAAAACAGGTGATACAAACGCTTCGTTTAACGTACACAATACGATCGGCGAAACGGTACACGAGCAGCAGGGCGGTGAAAGTATCGATCTTTCTGCATTGCCTAAAGGAATCTATTTCCTGGATATTATAGCGAAAGGAATCGCGTACACACAAAAAATTATTCTGCAATAAGAACATTATTTTTGTATTAAAGTAAAAAATCCCGGAGCGATCCGGGATTTTTTTGTTGGGATTTTTTAGAAATGAAAATAAGCCATTCGCCGTAGTTGCCCGTAAAAAATGAATTTCTATTTTTGCTGTGGGTTCTGCTTTACCTGCTTCCCGCTTAAATTTAACACGATGAACAAATTCATTTTCTTCACACTTTTTTCACTGATTTGTATTTCAGCGTTTACACAAGCTCTGAACCGCGAAAACCTGGGCCCGCTGATCAATTCGCCCACAGCTGATTTTTCGGCTTATATGACCCCGGACGGAAGCAAAATGTATTTTATACGGGATATGCATCCCCAAAACCCGACTGTGAATTTTGATCAGTATAATTGGGTGTGCGATATGCAGAACGATAGCGTTGTGAGTGAAGCAAAATTACTGGGCTGGCCGTTTAATATCGGGTCGAGTAATTCGGTTGATTATCAAAGCGCCGATGGAAATCTTGTGATTATACGAGGTGTATACGATGCAAATGACAATTATATAAAAAGCGGTTATTCCTATAGCATTTTAGGTACAAATGGCTGGTCGCGGCGTAAGGAAGTCCTCATCGAAGGTTATGACGACATGTGTTTGGGGAAATTTGCGGCCATGTGCGTAGCGCCTTCCGGGAATGTGATGCTCCTTTCCTTTTCAGAAGAGCCAGGCTCGCCACATTCCATGTTGTATGTCACCAAACGCATCGATGATGAACATTGGACACGTCCACAGAGACTCGCGATTACAAAAAAGGGAGATTATGGACCATTCATGGCGGCCGACAACAAAACCCTGTATTTTACATCGCTCAAACGCAAGGGCTTTGGGAAAGAGGATATTTATGTCAGCAAAAGACTGGACGATACCTGGCTGAACTGGTCGGAGCCGGAAAATGCGGGACCAATGATCAATACCAAAAAAACGGAAAGCAATTTTACGATTTCTCCAAGTGGTAAATATGCTTTTATGGATAGCTATTCCTTTAAAACATCAAGTGATATTTTCCGTTTGAAGCTTCCGCAGGCAGAAGATCCGAAGGAAGTAATCGTAGCGAAACCCGATCCGGTGATCATTGTGGAAGGGATTGTGTATGATGCTGAAACACAGAAAATACTGGGGGCCAGCCTTTCATATACCAATCTTGCGAATAACCACCTCGAGGGGATCGGTCGGTCTTCGGTAATTGACGGAAGCTACAAAGTGATTTTGCCTTACGGTTCCAATTACGGGATCGGGGCAAAGCTGGAAGGCTATTACTCGGAAGACGTGAACCTCGATCTGTCAACTATCGGAGAGTTCGGTGTTGTGAAAAAAGACATTTACCTGCGCCCGATCAAGGCTGAATCAGTGATCCGCCTGAACAATATTTTCTTCGAAACGGCGAAAGCGACCCTGCTCCCGACTTCACAGACGGAACTGGACAGGCTGGTAAAAATCCTGGAAGAAAACCCGAAAATGGTCATCGAAATCCGCGGGCATACAGACAACCAGGGCGGCGTCGAATTTAACCAGGGCTTATCCGAAAACCGGGCAAAAGCCGTGGTAACTTACCTCCAGTCAAAAGGAATTGCAGCCGCGCGCTTAAGCTCGAAGGGTTTCGGTGAAAAATCCCCGGCAACAACAAACGATACGGCAGAAGGCAGGGCTGTGAACCGCAGGGTGGAATTCCGGATTATTTCTGTTAAGTAAGATGAAAAACAGACGCATTTTCCAGATCGCGCTCGTTGTGAGCAACTACGACGAAGCAATCACGTTTTATACTGAAAAGCTCAATTTTCATTTGATTGAGGATACACGCCTGAGCGAAACCAAACGCTGGGTACGCATTGCACCGTCAAAAGATGCAGATTTTACGCTCTTACTCGCGCAGGCTGCAAACCCGGAACAGGAAAAAGCTGTCGGGAACCAAACCGGCGGCCGCGTTTTTATGTTCATGTACACCGATGACCTCAATCGCGAATACCGTAATTTCAAGGAGGCCGGTGTTCAGATTGTCCGTGAGATCAGCTCGGAAGAATTCGGAAAGGTCTTTGTTTTTGCGGATTTATACGGCAATTTGTGGGACGTTATTGAGCCTGCCAGCTGATCTTTTACCAGCAGATTTTCGCTGAAATTCGCAGAAGATAATTGAGGGGCTTTGTCGTAGTCAGCGGAAATGAATAAGGCAAATGCTGTATTGCCGCGCCCTGCTTTTATTGATACTTTTGGACTTATAAATCACAAGAATTATGAAAAGAAACAGCTTGCTTACTGCATTTATACTATTTACCGGTTTGGTTTTTTCTCAAACGGCGCTCGAGTATTTTAACAGGGGCGTTGCCGAGTTTAATTACGGTAATTCCGCTGCTGCAATGGAAAATATGAACAAAGCTATTGCCTTGAAGCCGGATTATGCGAATGCGCTTTCCTATCGCGGGTATTTTTACAACCAATTGAAAGAATACGACAAAGCGATCAGCGATTACCTCGCCGCTGAAAAGCTGACACCGAATGTAAACGGCTACCTGATGGCGAATCCGTATGCATTGCAGGGGAAAAAAGACGAGGCTTTCAAATGGATCGAGGCTTCCCTGAAAGCTGCCGAAGGAAAAGCACAATTGAGTGTGATCCAGAATGATGCGGAGCTGAGCAGCTTACACAGTGACCCGCGCTGGCAGGAGCTGGTTTCCAAAAACTGGTATTCGGAATACGAAACGATGATCAGCCAGGTGAACGCGCTTTCACAAAATAACGATTTTGAAGGCGCGCTGAGCTTGCTCAACAAAGCAATTGCGCTGGATCCAAAAGGCCACCAGGCGTATGCGCTCCGGGCAATCATTCATTTCCGCCAGGGAAATAGTGATAAAGCTTTGAATGATATGAACCAGGCCATCAGTCTGAAGCCGGATAAAACGACGTATTACAGTGATCGCGCTTATGTGTACAACCAAATGCGCAACTACGAAAAAGCGCTGGCGGATTTCAACAAAGCGATCGAGCTTGATCCTGAAAACATGGTCTACGCTGACCGTGCCCTCGTGCGCTTCGGCCTGAACCAGCTTGATCCGGCTGTTGCCACTGATTTGAAGACCCAGCTTGACAGCTATTACAACGATGATTTCAACTGGTATCTGCTCGGAACATATTATTATGGCAAAGGCGAAGACCAGGAAGCGATCATTTACACCACAAAAGCCATCAAAATCAACGACAAGGTGGGCGATTACTATAAAAAGCGCGGAAATGCCTTTTTCGGGGCAAAGCAGTTGAACAACGCGATTGCCGATTTCAACATGGCAATCAACCTCAACCCGAAAGACGGACAAGCCTACTACGACCGCGGAACGGCAAAAGGTGAAAGCATGGACAAGGAAGGCGCTTGTGCCGACTGGAAAAAAGCGAGAAGCATGGGTTACGATGACCCGAATGGCTACATCAATTCGATCTGCGATTAAGCAGCGTGAGCTGCATGTACAATTCATAAGATCATATTTTTGAACCATATTAGCTCTTAAACAGACTTTACTCTTCCCAAAATCTTATATGGCTTATTTGGTTCAAATAACCTAAGCGCCTCCAATAATCTAAAAGGGTTAAAAAAACATCCATACTTGTTTTTGTGGAATAAATTTTTATATTTGTTCAGAAACTGTTACGTTACCTGTCTTGGAAAAATTGGAGAAAAACGAATTGAGAAATCTCAGGATCATCCTGGTGATATTTGCGATTTTAGGTCCCCTTTCTGCGTTATCTACTTCCACGAATTCGAAGGAGCTTTACAATCCCATGTGGATGCGCTTCGTGATTTCGGGTTTGTATATGCTTTATTTTTTCGGGAGCCTTTACGTAAACTTCATCAAAGCGAATTCCCGGGTGATTACCATCTGTTTTGCGTATTTCCTGACTTTTTTCCAGATTTACCTTTCCGTTGTTAACCAATACCACGGTTCCTTCATTGGCGGCTATATCCTGCTGGCGATGCTGGTGATTCTCTATATCCGCGGCTACAGGCAGGTTCTCATTTATTCGGTGCTCACCTGGGTTATGCTCATCGGCATGTATTTTTTATCACAGGGCGGCAAATACCCGATGAAATACAGCGCCATCATCAGTATGGGGATCACCAACCTGCTGTTTACCATGCTCAAAGTCTATATCCTCAACAAGGATTTCAGGATCATGCAGTATTCCAAGCAGCTCGTAAACAAGGAACGCCAGTACCGGAACCTGCTTGAATCGGCGCCGGATGCCATTATTTCCGTGGACAGTGAAGGAAATATCACCGGGATGAACAAGCGCGGCACCGAATTATTTTTATATACCGAGCAGGAATTGATTGGCAAAAAGATTGAAATACTGATCCCGAAACGGTTCCGGCATGAGCATGTATCGAACCGCGGATCATACAAGGAAAACCCCAAAACCCGGGAAATGGGCGCTGACCGCGAGCTGTATGCGATCAACAAAAACGGCGAGGAATTTCCGGTTGAAATCAGTCTCAGCCCCGTGATCGACAGCGAAAACAAAACTGTGATTGCGATCATACGCGATATCAGCAAGCGTTTGCAGGCAGAAAAGGAGCTGAACGAAATCAAGCTCAAGCTCCAGGAAAAAGAATTGGCCGAAAAAGTATCGATTGCCAAGTCGGAGTTTATTTCCAAGATGAGCCACGAAATCCGCACACCGCTTAACGGGATTTATGGATTCACAAACATCCTGCTGAAAGAAGACATTGCGCCGGAGCATAAAAAATTCATTGAGAACATCAAGTTTTCCAGTGAATTGCTGAATGTTCTGATCAACGATATCCTCGACAATACGAACCTCGAAACGGGGAATATTACGCTGGAGAACAACGAAATTGATATCCGCAGGCTGACCGAAAATGTACTGGAAAGCTTCCGCACGCGCCTCGCCGACAAAAACATCAGAACGGAGATCAATTATTCGGAAACGATCCCGAACAACGAAATTGTGGCCGTGGGCGATTTTCTGCGCATCAGCCAGATCATTATGAATCTGCTGTCCAACGCGATCAAGTTCAGTTACGAAGGCGGGAAAATTGAAATTGACACTTCTCTCACTGAATTATCTGATACCAAACTGCAGTTTTCGTATGCGATCACAGATTACGGAATCGGCATTCCGGAAGAAAAGCTACGGGACATTTTCCAGCCTTTTGTGCAGGTAAGCAGTGAAATTTCCAAAAAATATGGCGGAAACGGTCTCGGGCTGAGCATTGTGAAACACCTGATCGATAAAATGGACGGGGAAGTGAGTGCAGCCTCCAACGGGAAAACGGTATTCTCTTTCCGTATCCCATTGCAAAAAGCGGTTCATAAAGACAACATCCCGTCGGTTGAAATCGTGGATTATGATCTGAATAAAGATTTGAAAATCATGGTTGTGGAGGATAATCTCATGAACCAGTTCCTGATAAAAACCATTCTTGAAAAAAAAGGGATCAAGCACGATATTGTTGAGAATGGAAAGCAGGCGTTATTACAGTTGGAAAATGATTCGTATGACATTATTCTGATGGACCTCATGATGCCTGAAATGGACGGGATCAGCTGTGCCCGCTTCATCAGGAAAGACCTGGGAGCCGATGTGAAAATTATCGCCCTCACTGCGGACGTAAAGGCTTCCGTAAACCCGGAAATTGATGAATTGTTTGACGGTTATATCAAAAAACCCTTTGATGAGGCCGAGCTGATGCTTTATATTTATGCTTTTAACCAGAGAGCTGAACAAAATAAAATCAATGATTGATTCGGAAATCAAAACCGATCGGATCCTCTTGTTTTTCGGGACCCTGATATACCCGTTCTGGGGATATATTTACGATGTGCTCAACCCGGATTTTCATGATCCTTTCTGGCACCGGTATATTATTTCAGGCTATATCTTTGCGGTTTTCTGCATCACGTTTCTTTTTCCGGAAAGGCGGCGGCTGATCGATAACCTCAATTATTCCATTATCTATATCGTCACGGTCAAGCAAGCCCTCCTGATCCACAACAATGACCTTTCCTACGAATATTTTATCGGTTACATCGTAATCATTGTTTCCCTGATCTCCTATTTCAAAACGATGCTGCAAATCCTGGCTTACTCGTTTTCCGGGCTCCTGCTCATTATATTGATTTTTGCCATTGAACAGCATTTTTATTCCTCCAAGCTGCTGTTCTATGTCAGCGCGATCTTCACCATTACTTTTTTCCTGTCCTTTATTTATTACATCAAAATAATGAACCAGCAAAAGCTCCTCGATTATGCACAGGAGCTGGGGGAAATGAAAACAAGGCTCCAGGAAAAAGAACTGGCGGAAAAAATCTCGCTAGCCAGATCGGAATTTATTTCTAAAATGAGCCACGAAATCCGGACGCCGCTCAACGGGATCCATGGCTTTTCAAACCTGCTGCTGAAAGAAAAATTAAGCCCGGAACAACTGCAATATGTGGAGAATATCAAATTTTCCAGCAGCCTTCTTAAAACCCTGATCGACGATATTCTCGACAATTCCAAGATCGAAGCCGGCAAAATCCAGCTGGAAGAAGAAGAGCTGAACATCAGTGAATTATTCAGGAACGTCGCAGGCAATTTTGAAGACCTGGCCGGACGTAAAAACATCAGGCTTGAGTTCCGCTCCGGTTTGGCCGAATTACCTCCAAATAAAGTGTTGATGGGCGACAGCCTGCGGATCAGCCAGATTATCCTTAACCTGCTTTCCAATGCTATTAAGTTCAGTGATGAAAACAAGGAGATCGGCATAGACATTTCCACCAGGGAGCTTTCGGGCGCTATAATGGAATTAAATTTCAGCATCTCCAATTACGGGATCCGCATACCGGAGGAACATTTACAGGAGATTTTTCATCCGTATGTCCAGGTGAGCAATGATATGAGCCGCAAATACGGCGGAACGGGCCTTGGCCTGACGATTGTGAAAAGCCTGGTTGATATGATGGAAGGAACGATTTCTGTCAGTTCCGGTGAACAAACGGTTTTCCGGGTGTCGGTTCCACTAAAGACAAGTGAAAAAAAGGAGATTGAGCCCGCTTCTTCCCCCAAACCGCTTAATCGGGTTGCCAATACGCAGGTGAAAAAGATCCTCGTGGCCGAGGACAACCCGATGAACCAGTTTTTGATCAGCACGATCTTAGAAAAAAACGGCTTCGATTTTACGCTGGTGGAAAACGGCGATGAGGTGCTTGAAGAAGTTACCCGCCAGGATTACGGCCTGGTGTTAATGGATATCATGATGCCGGTCAGGGACGGAATTTCCTGTACACTGATCCTGCGTGACGAGATGAGGTTGACAATCCCCGTTGTGGCGCTCACGGCTGATATCAAAACAAAATCGCAGCCCGGTTTTGATGAGCTTTTTAACGGCTATATCAAAAAGCCTTTCGAAGAAGCCGAGTTGTTGGAAATCATACATAAATTGATGTGATATGGAATTATTTAATCTTTCCAGGCTGGAGCTTTACTCACCGGGAAATAAAGCTTTTCTGATCCGGTCAATTGAGCTGCTCCGGGATGAGCTGATCCAGTTTGATGAAAACATCCGCCGGGAATGGCCACAGCGTAACCTGAAAGGGATCAGGCAGGTAATTCATAAAATCAAACCCAGCGTTGAGCTGTTCCAATTTCCGGAAGAATATTGGGAAGCATTGGACACCATTTACGGCCTGGATGAAAATTTTACCGATTATCAAAGTTTTGAAGTAATAATAGAAAAAATCAATATATTTACTTCGAAAATACTAGACGAGCTAAATACTTATTTAAAACTTAACCAATGAAATGTCTCATAATCGATGATGATGTACTGATGGTACATATCCTGGAAGAGCTTTTATCCGAAGTCGATTTTGTTGAGCTGGCAGGTACAGCCAACAACGCAAAAGAGGCCATCAGCTTTTTGCACAACCACGATGTCGACCTGATTTTCCTTGATATTGAAATGCCCGAAATCAACGGGATTGAATTCTTGCAGATCTTTGCCCGCAATTCGGTTCCCGTCATTATTGTTTCCTCTCACAAAGAATATGCATTTGACGCCTTTGAATACAATGTCATTGACTACCTGCTGAAACCGATCGACCGGAACCGTTTGCTCAAAGCACTCGGAAGGGCGCGCCAGAACGGGAATAACCACACGATTACACGGGAAAGCTCCGAAAATTTTTACATCAAAGTCAATTCGTCGTATCAATCTGTTTTTTTCGATAAGATACTTTATGTAGAAAGCCTGGGGGACTATATTTCCGTCGTGTTGGAAGACCGGAAGATAACGGTGCATTCCACACTGAAGAAAATCGAGCAGAAATTGCCCGAGCGTGACTTCTTACGCGTACATAATTCTTTCATTGTGCGCCTGGATAAAATCGAAAAGTACGAGGATAATTTTATTACGATCCGGAAAGCTTTGATCCCGGTTAGCCGGTCACACAAAATGCTGCTGAACCAAAAGCTTAATATTTTGTAAGTTTTACAAATAATTATATAACAAATTGATTATAAAGGTTTAACGGTATAATGTTAGGCCTTTTTTTATTTTTGCAGAGCGTTTTTTGAAAAGAAATAATACCAAAAAGTTAAAAAAACAACAAGTGATCGATTATTTTTAACAAGGTATCGAAAAAATCAATTTAGTAAGTGTAAGGCTGTCTTATTTTGTAATTAAATAAACCGTTTAATTATGAAAAAATCCTTTACGAAGAACCTGTTATTATTTTTCACCTCTTTGACCTTTTTACCTGCTTTTAGCCAACACCAGGTTACAACTTTAGCCGGAAGCTCACAGGGTTACGCTGACGGGGCTGCGCTCAATGCAAAGTTTCACGCCCCTACAGGGCTGTGCGTTTCACCCGACGGACTTTACGTGTATGTAGCCGATTATTCCGGCAATAGGATCAGGAGAATCAACACATCGACAAACCAGGTAACTACGGTTGCAGGCACAGGAACATCCGGTTTTGCCAACGGAAACGTTTCTGCTGCCCAATTCAGCTATCCGAGCGGGCTCGCCATTTCAGCCGATGGAAATATCCTGTACGTAGCCGACAACGGCAACAGCATGATCCGGAAAATCGATCTGAACGCCAATATGGTTACAACGCTTGCCGGTGACGGAAACTTTGATCATGCTGACAACACAGACGGGTTGATGGCTTCTTTTAACCAGCCTGGCGATGTCGAAATCCAGGGCGACAGCGTTTTGTTTGTTTCCGATACTGAAAATCATGTCATCCGCAGGATCAGCCTGGAAACTACAGCTGTTACAACAGTTGTCGGGTATGTTGGCGTTGGCGGTTTCCTCGACGGCCTTGGAACAGGTGCTGCGGTTTGGAGCCCGGCGAGCCTGGCGATTTCCAGCGACGGCCAGTTTTTGTTCCTCGCGGACAACGGCAATAACCGGATCCGTAAAATTGCGCTCGCAGATTACAGCGTGACTGTGCTTGCGGGCGATGGAGCACAAGGTTTCTCAGATGCCAGCGTGCTGCTGTCTCAATTTTATGCTCCGCAAGGCATATCGGTTGATCCGACAAATGACGATATTATTTACGTTACAGACACTTACAATCACCGGCTCCGCAAAATCGATATGTCAGCGAACACCGTTGTTACTATAGCGGGTGACGGCAGTGTGCCGCCCCAGTCTACCTTTTCCAACAATACCAACGGTTTGCTGGCGAAGTTCTTTTACCCGACAGGCTCAGCCATTTCTCCTGACGGTCAAAATCTCTATGTAGCTGACCAGGGAAATTTTAAGGTCAGAAAGATCAAAACCGATGCACAAAGCACAACTTCCATCCCGGAAATTGAAGCTGGTCAAACGCTTATTTTTCCTAACCCGGCATCACATGTTATTCAATTGCAGGGATTGGACTACGAACGCCTGATGATTTATGATTATACCGGCAAAGAAATTACCGCATTTGAAAAAGAAGAAATCATTGAGCTCTCTGCTTTGCAGCCCGGGGTTTATTTCCTGGAAACGCTTTCGGAAGGAAAAACATACCGTATTCCCGAAAAGCTGCTCAAATTATAAGATACTGCTAAATTAAACTACTACACTATGAAAACTACTTTATTTTTGCTTTTTAGCCTTGCTGCCTTAAGTGTGGCAGCCCAGCCCGCAAACGATAATTGTGCAAGTGCGACCGTCCTGACTGTAAATGGCGCCTGCACGAGCGGGACCAACGTTGCAGCGACAACCCAGCTGGGAGAAACCGGTCAGGGCTGCTGGGGAACAGCAACCAGCAATACGGTTTGGTACAGGTTTACCACAGGCGCAGCCGGCGTTTACAACGTCGGAACTGATAATGGCGGTACGACTGACACCCAGATAAAAATCATCAGTGGCTCCTGCGCGGTTCAAACGACCGTAGCCTGCAGCGAAGACAATGGTTCGGCGAATACTTTTGCAGCTATTGCCAGCGCAAACCTGGCGGCTGCAACAACTTATTTCGTCCAGGTTGACGTTTACGGGGCAACAACGGGAACATTTTGTATTAATGTTGCCCAGGCCAATCCGCCGGCTAATGATTGTGTGCTTGCAGCAACGGATATCACCGCCCAGATTAACGGGATCACAACGAGCAACCTCTTTGATTGCGCTACTTATACTTACAACCTTCCCGGGCCGGGCGGCGAGCCTACGCGGGATGATCTTGCGGGCGATGCCAACCAGTGCAACGGTGCCGACATTCTTACAGCACCGATCCCTGATCACCGGGATATCTGGTTTACCTTCACCGTTGATGGCAGCACGCCACCGGCCTGGCTCAGTGTTTACCAGCAAACGGGAACAACGCCTTCTTATTCGGCTGCGCTCTACAGCGGAACGCCTGCCGGAAGCTGCGGTGCGGGCGGAAGCATTACCGGCCTGACGTATATAGATTGTTCAACCGGGGATTTCATTGAAGTTTTGCCAACGGATAACACCCAGGGTTCAACGCGGGATATGGGAGTTTGTACAACGCCCTTACATCCAAGGATCGATATCAGCAGCCTGGCGCCCGGAACATATTATTTCCGGGTGTGGGAAACTTTTGGCGGTGCACCAACGGACGGAATTATCAACCTGTGTGCCGAACACGCTGTTCCTGCGGGAATTACCTCTGATCCCTGCCCGACGCAAAATACGGTGGGATGTGATGGCCTTATTGCGAATTCCAATGTCAGCGCAAGCTATTCTAATTTGGCAAACAATGCCTGCCTGGGAAATGCCTGCAATACGGCGGTTCTTGAGCCACAGCTTGCGGCGGGGGCTGCGGGTCAGATCCGCGACGGATGTGCCGGCCCTTGGGTAACCCAGGTTGGTTATGCGAATAACGTCATGAACAACAGCGCTATTTACCAGTTTACGGTAAACGCTTCTGCTCCGTGCAATGCCAATGTCGTGCTGGAATTTAAAGATATTGATTACGGTGGAACAGAAGGGAATGTAGCACAGATCCAGGTGATGAACGGAACTTGTGTGGGTGGTGTTTCGGCCATTATGACGGGGGTTACGAATCAGCCTTGCCTTGAAATGAGACCGGTTGGCGGTACCTTGCCGAACGGGCAGTATTATATTGTTGTTGACGGTCAGGATGGTCAGCTGGTTGGTTACGATCTCAATTTATCTATCAATTATTCAGGCATCGGGTGCAGTTCCGTTGATTGCGGTTCAATCCTGCTTAGTGTTGAATTTGACAATTTTGATGCCATCAAGCTTGAGGGCGGTGAAGTCCTGCTCAGCTGGGAAACGCTCTCTGAAAAGTCCAACGATTATTTTGTTGTGCAGCGGACGGAAGATGGCTTTTACTATGAAGATCTCGGCATCGTAGACGGCAGCGGAAATGCCAGTGAGCTCAATCACTATGAATACCGGGATATAAGCTTTAGAAAAAATTCATCCTATGCTTACTACCGGATCAAACAGGTCGACCTGGACGGAGAGGTGTCTTATTCCAATATCAGGTATGTCCAGCTTTCCGAAGAAGGCAAGCAGCTTGTCCGCCGGATTAACCTGATGGGACAGGAAGTGAACGAAACCCAGGGCGGCTTGGTTATCGAAGTATATTCAGATGGAACAAGCATGAAGAAATTCCTGAGATAGGCAACCCAATCAAATAGTTGATTTATACCGATTATCGGGTGATTCCTGCCGAATATCGAAAATGGAATAAATCCTGTTTATTTTACCCTAAATTTACTAGTGATAAGTATATTTAATTTTCTCATAAATTATCTAACCCGTAATTAAATGAGAACTAAGTTTTCTAGTTTTTGTTAGCTTTATTCTACAGATACTTTTTATGTTAGCCTTAAGTATTCAAAGTAGAAAGTTACTGAAGGGGGCTGGACTTTTGTTCAGCTCCTTTTCTTTTTTTAACGATGGTTTTTTTCAACAATAAGCATTTAAATCGATTTAGTTTTTGATTAGTTAATTAACTCAAAATCACTCATTTAGTTATTGTAATTAAGTATTTAGTTGTTTAATTAGTTGGTAATTAGCTTATTATGAAGTTATTATTTGTGTTAATAACCCGTCTGATGCAATTGATATTAAATAAGCATCCGTAAAAAGGAGTTAATTGACTTCTGATTTATGCATCCTATCGAATAAGTTGGGAAAATAATTCATCGCATAACGAACTTAGCGAAGATTTATAACCCCCATTAACTATGAAACTAACACTATTTTATTTATTCATGTTTTCTTCTTTTTGCCTGTTTGCCCAGGAAGAAACCAAGCCTTACGAAGTGCTTGCCAAAAGCACTGATTTTACCGGTGAATACCTTTTGGATAACATTGATCCCATGTATTTTGATCTGTATCGCTCACAGGATGTAGATAACACGATAATTGTAACGGTTGACGGCCAGGAAATGCAAATCCTGCTGTTATCTGCTAATAAAATGCGGGCACAAGGCCGTCGCTACAATGAAGGTCTCGTTGAAAAAGGGGCGGTCATGTCAGGAGCGGCAGCTAATCAACCCAGAACTTTTACATGGAATGTACAAGAAGGTAGCAAGGTTGAAGATTTAACCAACTATTAATACTACTGCGATGAAACATTTTTCTACACGATTAATAACTTTCACAATAGCAAGTTTTTTTAGCATGGCCTGCTATGCACAAACCATGACGGAAACCCTTGCCGGAGCCGGTAATTTTATTGTTCCATGCAGTGTATCGTCCATAACAGTCAGCTGCTGGGGCGGCGGAGGTGCCGGCCAGGGTGATAATACAAATAACACCATCGGTGGCGGTGGCGGTGGTTCCGGTGCGTTTTGCTCTTCGGTGATTGCCGTTACCCCCGGTCAATCTATTGCATATAGCGTGGGTGCGGGAGGTGCCGGAAATTCAACTTCCACTTTTAGTGTGACTCAAAATGGAGGTGCTTCAACCTTTGGCGGTTTAACTGCCGGCGGCGGCGCAGGAGGAAATGGTCCGACTGGTGGCGCCGGAGGTACAGCAAGTGGAGGTACTACCAATACGAATGGTGCAGCCGGTGCGAACAGGGTTGGTGGTGCTGGTGGTGCCGGTGGCGCTGCTCCTGGTGGTGGCGGTGCCGGTGGTGCCGCAGGGGCCGATGCTGCAGCTGGAAGCGGTGGTGCTGCTCCCGGCGGTGCCGGAGGTGGTGCCGGAGATGCCAATGTTGTTATTGTAACTATCTCGAAAGCTTCAGGAAGTGGAGGAGCCGGCAGAATCACGGTTTCGTATGACTTTATAACGGCTGGAAACGATCAGAACCTGGCAGCTTGTTTAACAAGCGGTACTTTAAATGCTACAGCCGTTCCTGCGGGAAGTATCGGCACCTGGACCTGTGTTACAAACTGCGGAGGTGTCAGTATTGCAACCCCAACTTCTCCGACATCAGCATTTTCAGGCTTAACAGTTCCTGGCTCAACAACCTTCCGATGGACAGTAACTGATGATCCCGGTGTTGCGGGAGGGGCAGGCTGTACATCAACAAGCGATGATGTTGTAATCAATACCTTAACGGGCGCCTTATGTCCTACTTATTGTTCACAGGATGCAGACATGAATTGCTCAAGTTTTTCGGAAGCCATAACAAGCGTTGTTTATAGAACAATCAGTAATTCAGGTACCGGGTGCAGCGAGCCCGGGTCTTCAACGGTTGTTACCCCGGGACAGACAAATGCAATAACGATATCTACTGTAGGTTCGGGAACGTATGATCTCAGTATCCATATTGACTGGAATGCTGACGGTGACTTTGCCGACGCCGGAGAATTTATCCTGGTTGGAAATGGCGTAAACCCCGGAACTTTTAACAGCAGTATTGCGGTTCCTGCCGGTGCAACCTGTGATGCAGCTGTAAGAATGAGAATTATATGGAATTACAGTGCAAATACGACGCAAGCAACTGCATGTGCAACAAATTTGACCTATGGTGAAATAGAAGACTATACCCTCAATATTTCCTGCTGTACGCCAAACTGCTCCAACGGGATCCAGGATTGTACGGAGCAAGGCGTGGATTGCGGCGGTCCCTGCGGTACTCCATGTGCTGGTGTGCCTTCCTGTACCAACTCTATCCAGGACCAGGACGAAGTTGGTGTGGATTGCGGCGGCTTGATCTGTGCCCCGTGCGGAACGCCTTGTTCAACTTTCAGTGGCGCTACGGCCAGCCCGGCAGCAGTTTCAAGCGGTGGGATCGTTGATGCAACTGTCAGCGACCAAACGATTTCAACCTGTGTAAATGTTACGTATTCCAACCGTGGAACAAACTGGCTCCATGGAGTATTTATCAATACGGCATCAACAGGCTTTGTTTCATCGCAAGGTGTTGGCGCTGTTCCGGAGCCAAATTACAGCTCAATCGGTACGACATACCGCTGGCGGAACCTGTCGAATAATTTCACAGGAAATACGAGCGGTAACAGTATGACCCAGGATGGCTGGTATGTTGTTACCGGGGCTGCTGACAATAACCCGGGCGACAATCTCGGCTGGCCGGATGGGGCAGGAACGACTTTCGGGCCTTTCTGTTTCGAAACAGTTGTCAGCTGCGATGGCCTGGACGGGGATGTAAACGCTTTCATCAATTTCCAGACAACAGGCGATTCTTACAGCGGTTCGTGGACAACCATCGACTGCGGACGGGAAACATCCTTCGGCGCGAATTCATTTTCTTATACCTTACGCTGTCCGTCTGTGCTCCCGGTTGAAATGCTCAATTTCAATGCGGATTTTACAGGAAGGATCGTTAAAATAAACTGGGCAACCCTCAGTGAGCATAACAGCAGTTATTTTGAGGTTTACAAATCGAATGACGGAACATTTTTTGAAAAAATTGAAACCGTGAAAGCCGCCGGAAACAGTTCTTTCAGAAAGGATTATACTTCCTACGATCTGAACCCGTCCAATAGGATTACCTACTACAAAATCAGGCAGTATGATGTGGACGGAAATAAAAGCGAGACAAAAATCTTAGCCTTAATTACGCCATTGCAGGTACAGGATATTGCAGTTATCCCAAATCCCGTAAACACGGTTTCCTCGGTAACATTTACTGCCGGTAAAAAAGAGATGGACCAGGTATTTATCCGCGATCTCTCCGGAAAAATAGTATGGCACGAAAGCATTGAGGTCAACGAAGGAGCGAATGAGTATACCTTCAATACTACAGGCTTTAACCCGGGAATTTATTTCCTGGAGCTGGCTAACGAAAGCGACAACAAAAAAATAAAATTCATTAAATCACAGGAATGACCGCGTCTGTTAACATAACCTGCCGAAAAAGGCACAAAAATTGAACAGGCCTTTAAAATATAACTAAATCCACATGGATTAATTAGGTTAGAGTCAGGTAAGGCCGTTTGTCGCAGGATGAGCGGCCTTATTTTAATGTGCTAATTGATTCTTCTACAATCAGCACATTAATTAATCCGTGCGCCAAGTACACACACATCATCCACTTGTTCCAATTCGCCCCTCCAGGATTCGAAAGCGGCTTCGATGAGCTCCTTTTTCATTTCCATGGATAAATCGGCCAGGCTGAGGAAAAGCTCCCGCATTTGGGAAATTTTGAATTTCTTGCCTTTTTCCCCTCCAAACTGGTCCTGGAAACCATCTGTAAAAGCGTAAATTTCATCGCCGTTTTCGAGGGCAATTTCATGGGTAGTAAATTCCTTTGCTGCAGAAAATTTTCCAACGGGCTGCTTATCGGCTTTTACTTCAATAATTTCGCCTTTTCGTATGATCCACAATGGATTGTGGGCGCCCGTCCAATACAATTTTCTTTCCTTCAGATGCAGGGCGCACAGCGAAATATCCATGCCGTCTTTCACGTCTTCATCCGATTTGCTGAATTCTGAAATAACGATTTCCCGGGTTTTGTCCAGGATTTCTCCCGGCAGTTTCAGGCCAAACTCTTTCACACTCCTGTTTAGGGCATTGTTGCAAACCACCGAAACCATTGCTCCCGGCACACCATGTCCCGTGCAATCCGCTGCGGCCAGGAAAACGAGGTCATCGATCACTTCAAACCAGTAAAAATCACCGGCAACAATATCTTTGGGCTTATACAGGATAAAAGAATCCGGGAAAACGCTTTTGATCAGCTTTTCCTGCGGTAAAATAGCCGATTGGATCCGTTTCGCATACGTAATCGAATCCAGGATTTCGTTGTTTTTCTCCTCCACGAGGTGCTTTTGCTTTTCAATGATCAGCTTTTGCTTGCGGGTATTGCGTAAAGAACGATAAATCACGACGGCGATGAGAACCAGCATCAAAAACCCAATCCCAAACGAAATGTTCATCAAAGTCTGGCGCTTAAGCTGCTCCTGGTAAACCGCGTTCTTTTTTTCCTGTTTGGCTTGTTCCAGTGCCCGCGTTTTCTCAAATTTATAACGGAGCTCATTTTCCAACAAAGCGTTTTTGATCCCGTCATTGTTGAGACTGTCACGCATTTTTTTGTGCAGCTCCAGCATTGTAAACGCTTCCTTCCACTGTTCTCTTTTGCTGTAAATTTTGTAGAGATTATCGCTGATTTCTTCAATGGTTTCAGGGTATCCCAGGTCTTTAGCAATCAGGTACGCTTTGTTGGAATAGCTGAAAGCCTTGTCCAGCTGCCCGAGCTCGAGGTAAACCCCGCCCATGTTATTCAGGGAGAGAGCAATTCCATTCGGATCGTCCAGATTTTCCCGGATTTCAAGGCTTTGGCGGTAATATTTCAAGGCTTTTTCGTGATCGCCCTGCGCACTGTAAATCCCAGCCAGGTTATTCAGAACATAGGCGAGGCCTGCCGGATCATCGATTTTTTGCCGGATTTCCAGGCTTTCCAGGTGATACTTCAGGGCTTTGTCCAGTTGCTTCAGCTCATGGTAAATTGTCCCGATATTGTTGGCCGAAATAGCTATCCCATGCAGATCGTTGATCTTACGCCGCATTTTGAGACTGCGCAGGTGCTGCTCCAGTGCTTTTTGCTTTTCCCCGGTGGTTTCGTAAATAAACGCAATATTGTTTAATGAATTGGCAATTCCGGCCGTATCTTTAATCTGTTCCCGGATCTTTAGGCTTTGCTGGAAATAATACAAAGCTTTCTGGATATCGCCCTTGTTGTTATGGATGAAGCCCATGTTGTTCAGGATATGCGCTTCATGTTCTTTCAGGCCGTATTTCCGGGCGTCGTTTCGCAGGCTGTCCCAGAAAGAAAGCCGGAAAGTCATTTCCAGGCTACCGATTTCGTAAAGCTGCTTTGTTTTTTCTTTCCCGGTTTTTGCTTTGTCGTAGAGCCGGTACAAAGAGTCGAGTGCAGGGTTGCCGTGCTGGGTAAGCCCATTCCGGGAAGCAAATAAAAAAAGAAGCGTAAGACCCAGGATTTTTCTCATTTAGCGGAGAATTATCTTCTGAACATGTTTGATACCTTCTTGCTCCATTTCGATGAGGTAAATTCCCGGTGATTTCCCCGAAAGAGAAAAGTCGGTTCCCGTTTGCGCAGCTATTTTACAGGAATTTAAGCGGCGTCCCGAAGGGTCAACAACCGTTAATAGCAATTCTTTATTTCCCGGGTTTTTAATATGGACCAGTCCTTCGGTCGGGTTCGGATAAATGCTGATTCCTTCCGCTTCGTAATGGGTAATTCCGCTTACGGCAAGCGGGTCCATAGCTGTCCAGAAAACGGCGTTGCGAACCACTTGCCCGAAAACGTGGCTGATGTTGATGCTTTCCTTGCGTTCACCGATCTCGAAGTAAGCAATCCGGCCTTCGCTTTCGTCCATTTCCGGGTTAAAGAGCTTCACAAAGCCTGTTGTGTGCATTTGCGCGAGCGGAGATTGATCGTTCGAGAAAAGCGGGCAGATTTGATTCACACCATGACCAAAGCTCGGGTTGTTCACAAATACCATGTTATTGTAAATCTCGTCAAACACCGGAAAACGCTGGTAAGTACTGTGCGACAGGTTTGAGCCTGCGTTCGGCATCGCCGTATTTTCCCATTCCAGCGGCGGTTCCTGCGCGTTGAAATAATTGACGCCGTAGGTACTCACAAAATGGCCGTAATTCGTGCTGTAAACCTGGTAATTCACCAGGCTCGCCGACCACGTGCTCATTGCGGATTCCATACCAAAAACTTCATTCACCAGGATGTTTTTGTTCTGTTCATTGTCAATATCGTTGTATAAAGCGTGGTGCAGGCCAACAATTCCCCCGCCGTTGTCCGCATAAGTTTTCAAAGCCTGCTGGATTTCGTCGGTAATCCCGGTGGACCAATGCTTGAAAAAAACAACTCCCTGGAACTGCTCAAGGTAGGAAAGAACGGAATTCACGTCGTTGGCATCGAAAGGCATAATACCTGAAGCCAGGTTCAGGTTGCTGACATTGAACTGATAGTGATCGAAGGTTGAAGAAGCATTCAGCAGGTTTTCGATGTCGCTGTAATCCGCAGGAAGATTATTTCCCGTACCGTAATTGCAGGGAACATCGTTCAAATGGTTCGCAGCCCCGCAGTTATCCGGGTCAACTGCGCCTCCATGCATAATCAGCACGGATATTTCCTGTTCGAGCTCTCCGGAAGTGGGATAAGATTCCAGGATATTGAGCAGCGTCCGCGCGGCATGTGCAACCGTCTGGGGATACCAGTCGCGGGAAGTAATGATCTTTGCTTTCCCGTTCTCAAATCCTGCAAAAGAAGAATGCGGACTGGAAACCCTCACGCGGTCGAGGTTATTGTAAGCAACGTTCATGTCCAGGTAATCCGTTTCCGTTTGTGCATCCGGGTAGCCGGCCGCGCCCTGGTCTTTCAAAAGGCTGAATCCCAGTATTTCGGATCCTGCACCTGAAGTTCCGGGAATCCGCCAGAAAACCGGCAGGCTTGCCCCGTGACATTGCGCCAAAACGGGTTTTCCATTGCTTAGGGCGTCCAGCGCCAATTCGTTCAGTTTTTCCGCCGTCAGCTGGACTTGTGCTGCTGTTAGCAACCGGTCGCCGCTTCCCTGGGATTCATATTGTCCGTCAACGCGATAGGCTAAAATGCCCGTTCCGCCGGCGAGCACCAAAGCGTCGTATTCGGTCATATCGGCAATATCGTGGATGCTTCCGCTTACGGGATAAAAATCCGGTGTGGCGTTCAGTCCCGCCTGCCATCCTTCCCCGAAATGAGTGGGGAATTGCGTTGTAAATTCACCATAAGAGCTGTTGAACAGGGTATTTGCCGTTTCTTCGATTGTTGTTGGATTTGGGACCATATACGTTGAAACATCCTGCGCGTTGGCGCTTACGATATCAACGGTGTAACCGGCAGCTTCCAGGCCCTTTACAGCAACAATCAGCTCCGAATAATAGGTTTGCTCATGGGAGGCAAAAAACAGGATTTTCTGTGCCCTGGAAGTGAAAGGAATAAGCCCGGAAATACAGACGAAAAGCGTAAGTAGAAAGTTTTTAATCATGCCGTGAAATTAGTCTTCAGGTAAATATAGAAAAAATATCCGGAATCAAATAAATTTCTATTTTTGTTTTCAAATTAATTCGGAACAGAAATGAAGCTTATTTCTTTTAATGTAAACGGGATCCGGGCGATCGGGCAGAAGACTTTTTATGATGATGTGAAAATCATGAACCCCGATATTCTTTGCCTGCAGGAAACCAAGGCAAGCGTGGAGCAGGTAATGGAAATTGCGAAGCCGCTGACGGAATATCATGTGTACGCCAACGAAGCGGAACGCAAAGGTTATTCCGGGACGGCCATTCTCACGAAAATTATGCCGATAAGCGTGGTGTTTGATATGGGCGTTGCCGAGCATGATAACGAAGGCCGTGTTATCTGTGCCGAATATGAAAATTTCTACCTCGTAAACGTTTACGTTCCGAATTCCGGGAGCGAGCTGGCACGTCTGGCATACAGGCAAACCTGGGATGCGGATTTCCTGATGTACCTCAAAAAGCTTGAAAGCAAAAAGCCGGTGCTTGTCTGCGGGGATTTCAACGTGGCCCACAAGGACATCGACCTGAAAAATGCCAAGCCGAATTACAACAAATCCGCCGGTTATATGCAGCAGGAAATTGATGGTATGAACAATTACCACAACGAAGAATTATACGATACTTTCCGTCATTTTTATCCCGAGGTGATCAAATATTCCTGGTGGAGCTACCGCGCAGGCGCAAGACAGAAGAACGTTGGCTGGAGGATCGATTATTTTTTAAGCTCTAAATCCTTTTTGCCGAACATCAAAGATGCCTTTATTTTAAATGAAATTATGGGCTCGGATCACTGCCCCGTTGGTATCGAATTGAATTAAAGCTTACTTTTTCCGGATTTATCCGTTATATTAGTAAATCAATTAACCAGGAATGAAAAAAGCATACCTTGCCTTCAGTTTTTTGTGCTTTTGGATCAGCGCGTCTGCCCAGTTTAATTTTGATTTCAATGATTCCATTCCCGTCAGAAAAGGCCTGGATACATTGCTTTATCCCTGGGGCGGCGGTTTCAACTACGTACAGTTATCCGATTTCGATTTCGATTTTGACGGTGATGCCGATTTGTTTTTCTTTGACCGCAGCCACGACAATATCAGGGTACTGCGCCAGGTAACGGAAAACGGGCAGCCAGCCTACAAACAGCTGCACAATGCGAAGAACCATTTTCCTTCCGATCTGAAAAACCGCGTAGCCCTCGTGGATTACGACAACGATGGCCGCAAAGACATTTTTACCTATGGGATTGGCGGTGTAAAAGTGTACCGCAATACGGGCTCTTTCCAAACCGGTTTAAGCTGGGAGCTCGCTTCGGAAGTGCTGAATTCCGACTATGACGGCGATATCGATAATCTGTACGTCAGCTCAAGCGATATCCCGGCGTATGCAGATATTGATTTTGACGGTGATATAGACATTCTGACCTTTGACATTGCAGGTGAACGAATGGAATATCACCAAAACCAGAGCCAGGAGCTTTACGGGCATTCCGATTCATTGATCTATATATTGAAAAACCGCTGCTGGGGCA
Organism: Crocinitomicaceae bacterium; assembly: GCA_021325675.1. Taxonomy (GTDB): domain Bacteria; phylum Bacteroidota; class Bacteroidia; order Flavobacteriales_D; family Crocinitomicaceae; genus M2408. The sequence goes on along the minus strand of JAJTCM010000010.1, from coordinate 15,374 downwards.
AGTTTACGGAAGATGCAATCACAAGCGAGATCGTCTTGAATTCCACAGAAACCCCTTGCGGAAGCGGCAATGTTCCCAATCCGCAGTTGCAGCCAAATGACGGGCCTGTCAAGGAGTTTGCATTAAATGCGCCGCTTCGTCATGCCGGTTCAACGGTGCTCGCGCTGGATTACGACAATTCAGGCGTTTACGATCTCATAATTGGCGACGTGAACCTGGGAAACCTTGTTTTGCTGACAAACGGCGGAACGGAACCCAATACCAATTCGGCGATGAACGCCATGGATGAAGCTTTCCCGAGTAATACGACACCTGCTAATGTTTCTGTTTTTCCGGCGGCGTTTTATGTCGATGCCAACCTGGACGGGATCAAAGACCTCGTGGTTTGTCCGAACGCGAAAGGGATTTCCCACAACGAAAAAAGTATTTATTTTTATGAAAATACGGGCTCAAACGCCCAGCCGGTGTTTTCTTTCCGCTCGAAAAGCTATTTCCAGGAAGACATGATCGAAACCGGTACAGGCTCAATCCCGGTTTTTGTTGACCAAAACGACGATGGGCTGCAGGATTTGCTGGTAGCTGAATTTTTCAGGTACAAAGAACAGCTGTCGAAAGAAAGCGTGTTTTATCATTACCGCAATACCGGCACTCCGGGCGAGCCTTTTTTCAGTTTCGTGGAGTCGGATTACCTCGCTTTATCCACTTCCGGGCTGGGATTGCGTATCGTTCCGGCTTTCGGCGATATCGATACCGATGGCGACCAGGATTTGTTCCTCGGATTGGAAGACGGGACCTTGATTTACCGCGAAAACACGGCCGGGACAGGCAATCCGCTTGCTTTTGCAGCTCCCGTGGCGGATTACACCGACAACGTGGGGAATGTGATTTCTGTTCAGAATTATTGTTTTCCACAGGTTTTCGATCTGAACGGGGATAATTTGTTGGATTTAATCCTCGGTAAAAAAACGGGTGAGCTCGTGTATTATGAAAATATCGGTACGGCTTCAGAGCCGTCTTTCGAATTAAAGAACAGCAAGCTTGGAGGAATTGACGTGGCAACGCTGACCCCCGACGGTTACCCGGCGCCTCATTTCTTCAGGTACAATGATACTGTCCGGCTTTTGCTGGGGAGCGCCGACGGGAAACTGCGTTTTTACGACGGGATCGAAGGTAATCTTGCCGCTGACTCCGTTTTTCATGTTATCTCAAACGCTTACCTCGGGATTAACACCGATTACCTGAGCTCTTGTTTTGTGAATGATATTGACAGCGACGGCAACCTCGATTTATTCGTAGGCGGCGATCTTGGAGGTATTTTTCACCTGGAGCATACGCTGAACGGAAGCCTGAAAGTGAAGGAAATAGCGAAAGAAAAATTTGATTTCCGGCTTTATCCAAATCCGGCGCAGCAGCTCGTTCATGTTCAATTGAATTCCAAAGAAGGGATTTCCCTGGAGCTGGTTTCTGCCCTTGGGCAAACAGTTTTACAGCAGGAAAGCGGAAACGGCCAGCTGACTTTCGATGTGGGCGCTTTACCGCCTGGAATCTATTTCGTTTTGTTCCGCGGGGAAGATCAAAACCTCCTTGGCAGCACGAAGCTGGTTATTGCTGAATGATGTGGTTTTGGTGATAACGAACGCTTTTCCGGCATACGGGTAAAAAGCAAGGTGGGGGCTCCTGCTTGCGGGGCTTGCTTTTTTACCCGGGTTTCGAAGAAAATGTCTCGAAAAGCGTTCTTGATCTTTTTGTTTACTTTTTGGATCAAGCCAAAAAGTAAAAAAGTTATTTCACCAAAATCTCCCTCGGATAAACAATCGTTTTACACGCATTCATCACTTTTTGGGTAACCGTAAAAGCCCCTTTGGAAAGGTAGCAGTGACTTGGGCTTTCCTCTACCGATTTATGTCCGTCGCCAAAATCCCATTCGATCCACGTGGAATTGCGGGCGCGGTTTATAACCTGTAAAGTATCGTTGCTCAGCACGAGGTCGAAGCCTGCTTCCGGCGAAGTTTTCCGGGGAACGTTGCGCCATTGGTTCATGTTGTTCAGGACAATCTGCGAAGCATTCAGCTCAATAATCTGGCGGGTCATTTCGTCCAGCAGGATAGGGGCGTGATTACCCAGCGGCGTTTCCCCGAAAATCGTTGAGAAATGTGTACAAGCCGAGAGATACGAACCAACGAGGCTCGGATGCTGGTTGTCCGGGTCATAAAGGTTGATGCCGCTGTAGTTGGCGCGGATCGCTTTCCAGACTTCCCCAACCGGTGAAACGCGTGCGTCAAGCAGGTCGGCAAACCGCAGGTATTGGTTTTTGATGCGGTATTGCATGGAATCGTAGCTGGCGATTGGCGCCCATTTCGGGTTCCCGTTTTTGTAACCCCAGGTCATGTAAAGCACCAGCTGCGTGCAGTTGCTGTTTGCCCGGATGCTGTCCACGATACGTTTTGCATAAGGCAGAGTAAGGTTATCGATCTTGGATTCAGGCTGGGCAAGCTCATTGCTGTGGGCCTGTAAAATGATGTAATCCCATTTCCGGGAACGGATTTTTTCATAGGTAAGCGCTCTTCCGGAGTGGAAATTCAGGTCTTTTCCGCCTTCCACAATCGAGTCCACAAAAATGGTTTTGCCTTTGGCTTTGGCAATTTCACGGAACATACTGGGCATGGCATTCATGAATGTGAAGCTGTTCCCGATGAAGAGGACAGAGGTTTCTTCCTGGGCTGAAATACCTGATAAAATCAAGGTAAAAAGGAGTGATTTCAGTACTTTGAGCATGTTTAAACTTTCAACAAAAATAACAAGAAAATTCCTTCATAGCCGTTTTTTAGCCATTTGTCAAAAAAAACGTAAAATTCTTAACCGTTATTTTTGTGCTCCCATTTTTTTGTTTACATTTGTCTGACTCTGACTTAGAAAACAAATCGTACATGACTAATATTTTTATCGCGAACCTGGATTGGGATATAACTTCTGAAGATTTATCCGTCACCTTTTCTTCCTTCGGGAAGGTTCATTTGGCCCACGTGGTCTATGATGCACAAACTAAACGTTCCAAGGGCTTCGGCTATGTTGAGATGGAAAGCGCCGAGGAAGCGATCAATGCGATCCAGGCGCTTAATGGCATGGAAGTAAACGGGAGAAAGCTGGATGTTAAGATCGCTTCCCCGAAAAGCAACCGTCCGGCCAAAAAAGAGGTGGAAGCAAAGCCTTTCATTAAAAAGCCGTTCCAGAGAGCTGACGGCGCACAGGGTGGCTACAAAAAGCCGTATGATCCGGACAGGAAGCCTTACAACCCGGAAAACAAACGCCCTTACGATCCGAACAGAAAGCCGTATGACCCCAACAACAAGAGACCTTACGACCCGGACAAGAAACCTTATAACCCGGATTACAAAAAACCGTACGATCCGAATTACAAGCGCCCTTACGATCCTGACAAAAAACCGTACGATCCAAATTACAAAAAGCCTTACGATCCTGACAGGAAGCCTTACAACCCGGACTACAAAAAACCGTATGACCCGGATAAAAAGCCTTACAACCCTGATTACAAGAAGGACAACTAAACCGGTCTTTTTCTTGCGGTAATTTTCAACCGCTTGTGTCGCGCTGTTTATTTTTTGGCCCAAATGATTATCTTTGCCCTGTTTTCCGGATCAGGCGCCTGGAATTCCTGTGCTCAGGCCAGTAAATAATGCCGCTTTAATAAAACAAAACGAATAAAATATGTCTGACGCAATTAACCAGGGCCACGTTGAATACGAAATCAATGATAAAGGGATAGCCACTGTTGAATTCGGTCATCCGATGAGTAATTCCCTGCCGGGAAAAATCCTTCAGAAACTGGCGGATACGATTACAGCTCTTGGTAAAAACGAAGAGGTGAAAGTGATTATCTTGAAATCGGCCGGTGAAAAAGCCTTTTGTGCCGGGGCAAGCTTCGACGAGCTGATTTCCATCAAAGACCTCGAAACAGGGAAGAATTTCTTTTCAGGTTTTGCCAAAGTAATCAACGCATGCCGCAAATGCCCGAAGTTTATTATTGGCCGTGTACAAGGTAAAGCCGTTGGCGGCGGGGTAGGAATGGCTTCGGCTGTTGATTATTGCTTTGCTACAAAAAACGCTGACGTAAAATTATCCGAGCTGGCAGTTGGGATCGGCCCGTTCGTGGTTGGGCCTGCTGTTGAGCGCAAGATGGGACTTTCAGCCATGAGCCAGCTGGCAATCAATGCAAGCGAATGGAAAAGCGCAGACTGGGCCAAACGTAAAGGCTTGTATACCGAGGTGTTTGATGAAACGGAAGAAATGGACGAAGAAATCGATGCGCTCGTAAAACGCCTGGCAAGCTCCAATCCCGAAGCGATGAGCATGCTGAAAAGCGTATTCTGGCAGGGAACCGAGCACTGGGACGAGCTTTTGGCTGAGCGTGCAGGAATGAGCGGAAAGCTCGTTTTATCCGATTTTACGGTAAACGCCATCAACCAGTTTAAGAAAGCATAGCTTTAGGGATGAATTATGAACGTTGAATAATGAATTGAAATACATTCAAGCCCCGGCATTCATAATTCATTGCTCATATATTCAACATTTCCGCAAAAAGATTTGTTTATAAAAATAAATTTTGTACATTTGCACCCCCAAATTAGGGATATTGTCTTATTTTAATTAAAATTTATTGTGGATACATTAAGTTACAAAACCGTTTCCGGTAACAAAGAAACTTCTGGAAAGAAGTGGGTGTTAGTGGATGCTGAAGGCCAGACTGTTGGTCGTTTAGCGAGCAAGGTGGCGAAGATCATTCGTGGTAAACACAAAGTGAACTTCACTCCCCATGCAGATTGCGGAGATAATGTAATTATTATCAATGCAGAAAAGGTTTCGTTTTCAGGAACGAAGCTTGAGAACAAAGAGTATGTGCGTTACACAGGCTACCCGGGTGGTCAGCGTTCGTTAACAGCTCAGGAAATGTTGCAGAAACATCCTCAGCGTTTGATCGAGAAAGCGGTGAAAGGAATGTTGCCAAAGAACACTTTGGGTCGTCACTTGTTTACGAACCTGAAAGTGTATGTTGGTACAGAACACAAACAAGAGGCTCAAAAGCCGGTAGTTATGAACCTTGACTCATTCAAATAGTATGGAAATTATCAACACATTAGGAAGAAGAAAAACTTCAGTTGCCCGTGTATACCTTCAGAAAGGTTCAGGCAGCGTGACCGTAAATAACAAAGATTACAAGGAGTTCTTTCCGGTAGCTATGCTTCAGTCTAAAATTCAGCAGCCTTTCAACTTAACAGAAACTGTAGGTCAGTACGATGTTAAAGTAAACGTAATGGGCGGCGGGATCAACGGACAGGCAGAAGCAATCCGTTTAGGGATCTCAAGGGCACTCGTGAAAATCTCAGAAGACATGAAGCCGGTTTTGAAGGCTGACGGTTTGATGACACGTGACCCGAGAATGGTAGAGCGTAAAAAACCGGGACAACCGAAAGCTCGTAAGAAATTCCAGTTCTCCAAACGTTAAGAATTTTACTCCGGGTTTTATTCCGGATTTGACAGGTTTAGTATCCAAGCTGCGAGCACTGCCGGTCTGCTGACTGGTCCCTCGTTCTGCTGATTACTAAAGGAACGTAAACAACTTTAAAAAATTAAAAAAATGTCAAAATTAACTTTTCAAGAATTATTAGACGCAGGTGTTCATTTCGGACACCAAAAAAGAAAGTGGAACCCTGCCATGGCACCGTACATCTTCGGTGAGCAAAAAGGTATCCACGTTATTGACCTTAATAAGACAATTGCTCACCTGGACCAGGCGTGTGCAGCGATGACCCAAATTGCAAAATCAGGTAAAAAAGTTTTGTTTGTTGCTACTAAGAAACAAGCGAAAGAGATTGTTGCAGACAGGGTAAAAGCTGTAAACATGCCCTTCGTTACTGAACGTTGGACCGGTGGTATGTTGACAAACTTCCAGACGACTCGTAAATCGATTCGTAAAATGGCTTCTATCGATAAGATGAAGACAGATGGAACATGGGAAACACTTTCTAAAAGAGAGCGTCTGTTCAAAACCCGTCAGAGAGAGAAATTAGAGAAAAACTTCGGTTCGATCGTTGATATGACCCGTCAGCCTTCTGCAATTTTCCTCGTTGACATCTTGAAAGAAAACATCGCATTGCACGAAGCAAAAAGATTGAACATTCCAATTTTCGCTATCGTTGATACAAACACCAACCCGCGTTTGGTTGATTTCCCGATCCCGGCGAACGATGATGCTACAAAATCAATTGCGATCCTTTTGGACCAGATTTGCGGCGCTATCAAAGTTGGTCTCGACGAAAGAAAAAACAGCAAAGACAAAGCTGCTGACAAAGAAGAAGTTGCTGCTGAAAAAGTAGTAAGCGAAGAACAAACAAACGATTAATAACAACAAGACTAAAGATATTAGACAGAAGACATAAGGCCGGATAAGTCTTATGTCTTCAAGTCTTAAGTCGATTGTCTCATAAATTTTTATAAAAATGGCAATTACAGCTTCAGACGTAAATAAATTACGCCAGCAAACAGGGGCGGGAATGATGGACTGCAAGAACGCGCTCGTTGAATCAAACGGTGATTTCGAAGCGGCAATCGACATCCTGCGTAAAAAAGGACAAAAAGTAGCTGCGAAAAGAGGTGATAACGAAGCAAAAGAAGGGGTTATTTTTGCCCAGACGACCGAAGACGGTTCCGAAGGGGTGATCATGACACTGAACTGCGAAACAGATTTCGTTGCTAAAAACGAAAACTACCGCAACTTCGTACAATCCATTATGGATATCGCTATCGCAAACATGCCTTCGTCTATCGAAGAGCTGAAAAGCCTTCCTTTTGACGAAAAATTGTCTGTTGAAGAAAAAATCACAGAGCAGGTAGGTGTTATCGGTGAAAAAATCGATTTGTCTGCTTATGCAAAATTGTCTGCTCCTAAAGTAGCTGCTTACAACCACCCGGGCAACCGTTTAGCTACCCTCGTAGCCCTGAACTCCAATTCAGAAGCTGCTGACGATGCAGGTAAGCAGGTTGCTATGCAGATTGCTGCAATGAACCCGATCGCCCTCAACAAAGAAGGCGTTGACGAAAGAACAATCGAGCGTGAGCTTGAGATCGGTAAAGAGCTTGCAATCCAGGAAGGTAAACCGGCTGATATGGCTGAGAAAATCTCCCAGGGAAGACTGAACAAATTCTTCCAGGAAAACACATTGCTGAGCCAGCCGTTTGTTAGGGATAACAAATTGACTGTAGAGCAATTCCTGGCTTCTGCTGAGAAAAACTTAACGGTTACAGCTTTCGAAAGATTCTCTTTAGGATAATCAAAATTCGAAACTCAATATTTTAAAGGCTTCCCGTATTTCGGGGGGCCTTTTTTTGTATCACAAAGGCGCTATGTTTAAGCAAAAGCGCAAAGTGAAGTTTGTAACGGAAGCTCACTATCAATTTAACATTCCGAATAAGGCATTTGCATTATTGCCCCGTTGCCTGCTCGTTCAGATCTTTGCAGCATATACACTCAGAGCTATGAACAAGAAATCCCTCAGTTTATTCGTTTTTTTCTTCGGCCTTGGAATTGCCGCCCAGGCGCAGGAGCAGGTAACCATTCAAACGGATTATAACGATCCGTACAAGAATATCTGGAACGTAGGTGTTTTTGCCGGGATTGACATCCAGTCCAAAAACTCAGGCGGGATCCTGTATGGCGTTGCCGGACGTTTTACTTTGGGTAAAATTGCCACGTTTTCCGGAAACCTGGAGCTCGACCTGGCTAACCAGATGAAGTCGGGAGGTTTGATTAAATACGATGAAGCCTTGTTCGATAAATTGCCTTCCTACAAGAATGTCGAGCTGCGCGGAGTGTTTCATTTCAGGGACAACGAGTCTGAAAAGGACCACAAGATCGAATTGGGATCAGGCGGTGGTTACGAATATTCAACCAATTACACGGTTAAAACACGCAACACACAAGGCTTTACAGCTTCCTTTAACCTGAATTCAAGGATCTACGGACAGAATAATACCGATTCTACGCGGATTATGGAGCTGAGGGACATGAACGGCGTTGATCCGGGTTTCATCAGCGGCGCTTATACCGGCCAGGACAATATCGTTCTTGGTGTCGGGCTTCATGCAGGGGAATACACGTATTTCAAAGGAAGGTTTTCTTCCGTAACTACCGGCTCAAAAACCCGCCGGGTAAGAAGTATGAGCAACGTAAACATCGAGTTTCTCTTTGCCCCGGTAATCAAAACCGGTAAAGAGGCTTACGTGAAGAACCCCGCCGGGACAATCGATACATATACCATTGAAAAGATAAGCAAGAAAAACATGGGTTTCCGTATTTCGGCTGATGTGCTGAGAGGAAAGCCGGGACTTTATGTTCGTATGGAGCTAGGGAAAAAACCGGGCATCGAATCGCCGATCAAAGCCGAGAAAATGAGCAAGCTGCTTAACAACGGTTACATCATGATGGCATTCGGAATAGGGTTCTAAGAGTAAAATAGTTTAGTTTTTTGGTTCATCCCCCGTTTTTTCGGGGGATTTTTTATTTAGACCTGTATACTTTAAACTCAAATTGCGGAAAAATCGCGCAATATATTCATTCCAGACTTACTAATTTTGTTAAATGTGAATAGTGGTACATTTTTTTAAAAAAAATTAACAATTTAATTTTATTACAAATGATTTATCTATATTTACGGGCTTATTTAAGGAAAAAAGTATAATTATTAAACTGTACTTATGTTAAGAAAACTCAACTTATTAGTTTTAAGCGTCTTACTGACAGCTGTTTATGGTTTTTCCCAGTCGGGTTTAGGAACCATAAAAGGCTCTGTAGTAGACGGTACATCCAATGAACCCATCTTTGGATGTAAAGTGCTTTTAAAGCAGGCTGGTGCTATCAAAGCAGGTGCAAACACTGACTTTGACGGTAAGTTCCAGATCAACTCCCTGACCCCTGGTGAATATGACCTGGAAGTTAGGAATGAAGGGGAAGGATACCAGGCAAGTTTGACAACCGGTGTGGTTGTTTCTGCCGACAAAATCACCTTTATGGATAATGTGCCCTTAGTAAAGGCAGCATCTGTTAAAGAAGTGGAAGAGGTTAGGATTGTTGCCTATAAGGTTCCGCTCATCGACAGGGATGGTGGTGCTTCCGGTGCAACCATTACACGTGAGGATATCTCCCGTTTACCTGTTCGTTCCGCAGCCGGTGTAGCAAGTACAGTGGGTGGTGTAAACGCCCAGGAAGGTACAGGCGAGATCAGCGTTCGTGGTTCCCGTTCAGATGGTACTTATTTCTACATTGATGGTATTAAGGTGCGTGGTTCATCCAACCTTCCGAAATCGGCAATCGAAGAAGTTTCCGTAATTACAGGTGGTTTGCCTGCAAACTACGGGGATGCAACCGGTGGTATTATCTCGGTTACAACGAGAGGGCCGTCCGCGAAATTCTTCGGTAGCGCCGAGGTGGTTTCATCAGGTTTCTACTTCAAAGGAAAAGATGAAAACGGCTACGACGGTAAAGTGTTCGGTTTGGATAAATACGGTTATAACTTATTTGAGGGAATGCTTTCCGGTCCGCTTTGGATGCAGAAAGATTCCACGGGCAGAAAAATCAAGCCAAGACTGGGCTTCCTGATTTCAGGTAACATTACAGACCAGTTGGACGGACGTCCGCTGTATGGTGGTAACTGGCGTGTTAAAAAAGAAGTTCGCGATGAATTGCTCGAAAATCCGATCCGTCCGGCTGCAACCGGTGGGGGTACTTTCCACAATGCCAACTTCCTTCGCGCTGATGACTTTGAAAAAGTAGACTGGAGAATGAACGCAAGAAATACGGTTGTTTCCGGATCAGGTAAAATTGATGTAAATACAGGGCCATCCGTTAACCTTACTTTTGGTGGGTCTATCAACTACGATAGAGGAAGCGCTTATTCTTACTCAGGTTCCCTGCTGAACTTTACGAACTTTGGAACAACAACTGCACTTGACTACCGGGTTTACGGTCGTTTGACACAGCGTTTCAATAATAACCAGGAAGGGTCAAGCTCTAAAATCAAAAGTGCGTTCTACTCTTTAATGGTGGATTACTCCAAATCCAAAGCTGCATCTTTTGATGACAAGCACCAGTTCAATATCTTTAACTACGGTCACGTTGGTACATTCGAAACCCGCCGGGAAAGAACTTACCAGCCGGTAGATTCCAACGGTGACGGTGTTCCTGATTTCTACGAGCAAAATGACTACAACGATGTTGAAGTGTCTTTTACTCCTTCTGAAACAAACTCTGCACTTGCAGCCATTACTTCACAGTATTTCTCTATTTACGCAGGCAACCCGATCGGTCACTACGAAGACTTATTCCAGGTTCAGCTAGGCGGAGGTTTGAGAAACGGTGACGTTCCGGCTTCAATTTATACTTTATGGTCTAACATTGGTACACCATACAATGGTTTCGGTAAATCTGAAAACGATCAGTTCCGTGTAACAGGTTCAGGTTCCGTAAACATCGGTGACCACTCTCTTTCACTCGGTTTCGAGTTTGAGAAAAGAACTGACCGCTCATGGGGTTCAGGTGTAAACGGTCCGATCAGCATCTGGACAATTGCCCGTCAGCTGGCAAACTTCCACATGCCTGAGCTTGACAGATCTGATTACAGAATGTTCTACGCTGGTACGCGTCAGTACCGTGACTATGAGCGTCTGAATACAGGTTATGCCCACACATCCGGTACAGGTGAGTACGGAGGACAGGGGGGTAAATTTGTTGGCGACGAACAAATCGTTGACAACCAGTCTTTCTTCGATTACAATCTCCGTCTCAAGTTAGGGCTTGATCCTGCAGGTAACGATTTCCTCGATGTTGACAGCTACGATCCGAACATTATGCAGTTGGATATGTTCTCCCCGGACGAATTGCTTAACAGCGGTAACTCTTACATTTCTTACTACGGTTACGACCACACAGGTAAAAAAGTAAAAGGAAAAACCGATATCGACAATTACTTTACAGATTTTGACGAAAACAATAACTACCGCAGGTTCATCGGTGCATTCCAGCCGATCTACATTTCAGGTTACCTGATGGATAAATTCGCATTCAACGACATCGTATTCAACGTAGGTGTACGTTTGGATGTATTTGACGCCAACCAGCCGGTATTGAAAGACAAATACCTTGTTTACACTGCTTTAACGGCAGCTGAGGCACGCACAAGAAAGAATGACGAACCGGGAACTTACTCATGGGTTAACATTCCTGAAGTGATCGGTGACGACTACGTAGTTTATGTAAACGACGTTGACAACCCGACTGCAATCAACGGTTTCCGTTCAGGTGATATCTGGTATAACGCTGAAGGTGTTGAAGTAGAAGATGCACGTGTATTGAGAGGTGCCGGTGGTATCGCTCCATGGCTGCATGATCCTTCACTGACTAAAGTGACTTCCGATGCTTTCACAGACTACAAGCCACAATACAACTTTATGCCAAGGGTTGCTTTCTCCTTCCCGATTTCGGATGAAGCATCTTTCTTCGCTCACTACGATATCCTGACAAAACGTCCGACTTCCGGTTTCCGTTTTGACCCGGTTGACTACCAGTTTATCCAAAACAGAAGTGATATCATCAACAACCCTGATTTGAAGCCTGAAACAACAATCGATTACGAATTAGGTTTCCAGCAGGTATTGTCTAAAACGTCTTCCATTAAAATCTCTGCTTTCTACCGTGAGCAAAGAAACAACGTACAGTTGATCAACGTTTTCGAAGCTTACCCGAACTCTTACAAAACTTTCGGTAACCGTGACTTCGGTACTGTAAAAGGTATGACGATCTCCTACGATTTACGTAGAACAGGTAACTTCCGTATGACAGCAGCTTATACCCTGCAGTTTGCTGAAGGTACAGGTTCCGATGCCGCTTCAGCGCTCAGCCTGATCAGCGCCGGTCAGCCAAACCTGAGAACAATCTTCCCTTACGATTACGATCAGCGCCACGCTTTCGCGATTACTGCTGACTACCGTTACGGTGAAGACGAAGACTACAACGGTCCGATGATCAAAGACTTCGCTGTTTTTGAAAACACAGGTTTAAATATCGTAACAAACATTTATTCAGGTTCACCTTACTCCCGTCAGAATGCCATCACCAACGATGCATCCATGAGCCCGCTGGGAGCTGGTTTGAGCGGAACAACAAACGGTTCCCGCCTTCCTTGGCAATACAGGTTGGATTTGCAGTTAGACAGAACGTTTAACCTCGAATTCGGTAAGGAAGATGACAAGAAAAAAATGGCTTTCCTGAATGTTTACCTCCGTGTAACGAACCTCTTCAACCAATTGAATGTACTGGGCGTTTACCGCGCTACAGGAAACTGGGATGATGATGGTTACCTCGCTGCTGCTCAATTCCAGTCTGCTATTCAAAACCAAATCGATGAGCAGTCTTTCAGGGATTACTATGCTATGAAAGTACAGAATGCGTTTAATATTAGTGCGCCAAGAACAATTAGATTAGGTGTGAAATTTGATTTCTAATTTGTAATAGATTTAACAAAATGAAAAACTCAAGAAAACTGATCTTCCTTTTAGCATTTGCTGCATTTGCTAATACGTTGTGGGCTTATAACCACAACCAGGGGAAAGAGAAAAAAGGAACAAATTCCGGCGCAGTTGTAAATAAGGCTAATTGTGCACCGGCCAACGCTAAACTCAATATGCAGTTCAATGACGTAAACGCGTTATTGGAAGCAGGTGGTATCCTCTTCCTTGACAGGGCGAACGGGGTTGCTGCTTACGAAGTACCGAAAGGTAGCGGCTTGACTGCTATTTATTCCGGTGCTTTATGGATGGGGGGAACAGACGTTAACGGTCAGTTAAAGCTGGCTGCCCAAACCTTCCGTCAGGGTATCGACTTCTGGACAGGCCCGCTTACGGTTACCCAGGGATCTGGCGATTATAACCCGCTGAACCCTGTGGGGGACAACGTAAGAAGAGACTTTGGGGAAGCGAACATCGGCCCGAACGAATGTATTGCTTATGACAAGTTCTTTACAATCCGCAAATCTGAAATCATTAAGTTCAATATCTGGTTTGAGTCTACTTTGCCTGGTGCTGAGCCTGACGAAGATATCGAAGCGCCATCGGATGAATTGCTGAACAGGCTGCAAAACTGGCCTGCGCACGGAGATAAGTCACTCGGACAGGATTTTTATCTTGCCCCTTTCTATGACCGTGACCAGAATGGTGTTTATGACGTTGCTGCAGGTGACCACCCATGGTATGATGATATCCTCGGAAGAGATGATATCAGCTGTGGTTCCGACAGAAGGATTTCCCTCTTTGGTGATGAAACGCACTGGTGGGTTTTCAACGATAAAGGAAATATCCACACGGAAACAAGTGGTGACCCGATTGGGATGGAAATCCGTGCCCAGGCATTTACCTTTACAACTGATGATGAAGTGAACCGCATGACTTTCTATAACTATGAAATGATCAACCGTGGTACACAGACTTTGGAGGATACTTATTTTGCCCAGTGGGTTGATACCGACCTTGGGGGTTACAATGATGACTACGTAGGTTGTGATGTAACACGTGGTTTGGGCTACTGCCTTAACGGGGATAACTTCGATGACGGACAGACAGGTAAGCCAGGTTATGGTGAAAATCCACCTGCTATCGGGGTCGACTTCTTTGAAGGCCCTTACCAGGATGCCGATGGAAGAGACAACGTAGGTCCGCATTACGATACAATCAACGGTGAGATCCAATTGGTGATCCCAACTGTTGCAGAGGCTTTGGCAGATACAGGTATCGTTTACAGCGGTCTTGGTATCGGTTACGGTGACGGCATCGTGGATAATGAGCGTTTCGGTATGAAAGGATTTACCTACTTTACAGGAGCAGGTGCACCGGACAACCAATCCGATCCGCAGACTGCTGCTCAGTACTACAACTACATGACAGGTTCATGGAGATTCGGTAACCAGATTGTTTACGGTGGTACAGGTTTCTCCGGTAGTGCAGGTTCTACTAACACACCAACAAGATATTGCTTCCCGGATGATTCAGATACCCTGCATTGGGGTACAGCCGGTGATGACCCGGGCTTCGACTGGTCCGAGGAAACAAACAACAACCAGGCAGGTGACCGTCGTTTCGTTCAGGCTGCAGGTCCGTTTACACTCAAGCCGGGAGCGGTTAACAACATTACCGTTGGTATCGTTTACGCCCGCAGCTATGAAGGTGACTTGTATGCTTCCGTAAGATCTTTGAAAAGAGCGGATACCAAAGCACAGGCTTTGTTTGACAACTGCTTCAAAATCTTCGATCCGCCATCTGCACCGAAGTTAACTATCCAGGAATTGGATAATGAGCTGATCCTGATGCTGGATAACCCGCTTGGGTCAAATAACTACAATGAGGCTTACGCAGAAGAAGACCGCATCAACATTATCGATCCGGGAGATGGTACGATTTTCGACAAAGTTTACAAGTTCGAAGGTTACCAGATTTTCCAGATGATCAACGATGAAGCTTCTGTTGCTGATATCAGCGATGGTACAAAAGCACGTTTGGTTGCTCAGTGCGACATTAAAAACAACATTTCAAGGTTGATTAACTTTGAATTCGATGAAGACCTTGGTTTCTCTATTCCGGTTGAAAAAGTGGACGGTGAGAATAAAGGTATCAGACATACTTTCAGTGTTACGGAAGACCAGTTTGCTCAAGGTGAGCGCCGATTGGTAAACCACAAAACGTATTACTATATTGCAATTGCTTATGGTTACAATAACTATAAGACATACAATCCGAATGATCCTACGTTGCTTGACGGTCAGAAGAGACCTTATGTTTCTTCCCGTAACGGACATGATGGTGGTGCTGTAACTGCTGTACCTGCTATTCCGCATAACCCGATCCCTGAATTGGGCGGAACAAGATTCGACGCAGGTTACGGAACCTCTCCTGAGGTAACCCGTATTGACGGAACAGGAAACGGTAACCGCGCGGTTGACTTGACACAGGCCAGCATTGACTTCATTGTCAACAACGGCTTCATGGAAAAACCGGTTTACGAGGAAGGCAAAGGCCCGATCAACATCAAGGTGGTTGACCCGCTAAACCTGGTTTCCGGTTACTTCGAGTGCCAGTTTTTATATGCCGATATCGCCAACCCTGGCCAAAACTTCATCGACCGTGGTACGGATACTGCCGAATGGGTAGTTTACCGCTATGATCAAAAAGGAGGAACGCTTCTGGACTCCGTTTTCTCCGACAGGACGATCGCAAGCTCCAACGAGCAGATTATCCCGGAGTGGGGGATCTCGGTTCAG
>JAJTCM010000009.1 GCA_021325675.1 Crocinitomicaceae bacterium | reverse complement strand
GCCTGCTTGCGCTGATGGTACTGCGATTTTGATCGTGGGAGAGTAAGACGACGCCACTTTTATAAAACCCTGGTTACTTTGTAGTCAGGGTTTTTTTGTGCCTTGATTTTTTGATGGCGGAAAACCCCGCGCCAGGGAGGAGGGCAATTAGCTCCAGGCTTGCCGGGACTAATGTCCGTATACCGGCCCAAAGGGAGGCGCCCAAAAGATCTTACAAACGAAAACCAATTACGAGGATATCATCCACCTGGCCTGTTTCCTTTTTATAATTGTCGATGAATTCTTCCAAGAGACGTCCCTGCTGAACCATTGGTTCATGCCTGATTTCCAGCAGGAGCTCCTTGAATTTTTTGCTTTTTAGTTTTTTACCTTCCAGGCCGCTGAACGTATGCGCATAACCATCGGAGAAAATATAAAAGCAATCACCGGGCTTGTAAGGGATCTCGCGGCGTTCAAAAGTTTGTTCTTCATCCGTAAAACCGCCTATGCCATGTTTTGTAGGCTCAACTTCTTCGAGGATCCCGGCATTGTGACGAATGATCCAGAGAGGTCGGTTAGCACCGGAAAACTGCAGCAGCTGCTGTTCACGGTTTACGGAGCACAGGGCCACCTCCATACCGTCCCGCGTAGGATCTTCACTGTTGGACTGACGCAGGGAGAACTTAACACTTTTGTTCAGGTGCTGGAGGATCGAACCGGTATCGGATACTTTCGTGAGCGCATCATCCAGCTTTTCTGCGCCTAAAACACTCATTAATGCTCCGGGTACACCGTGTCCGGTACAATCAACGGAAGCGATATAGGCTGCCTTTTCATTCTGGTGAAAGAAATAAAAATCCCCGCTGACAATGTCTTTAGGCTTGTGCAGCACGAAACAATCCGGGAAAGCCGCTAAAATTTCTTCCATCGGAGGAAGCTGGGCATCCTGGATCCGTTTGGCATAAACA
This sequence comes from Crocinitomicaceae bacterium, assembly GCA_021325675.1. Classification (GTDB taxonomy): domain Bacteria; phylum Bacteroidota; class Bacteroidia; order Flavobacteriales_D; family Crocinitomicaceae; genus M2408. The sequence continues at coordinate 116,422 of JAJTCM010000009.1, read as the reverse complement.
ATGCTATCCATTAAATCCTTATTCCTGACATTAAGCTCAGCCGTACGTTCTTCCACCAGCTTTTCAAGGGATTCATTCATGTTCCGCAGTTCCTGTTCCGCTTTTTTACGGGCGGTTATGTCAACCGAGAGAATAAACAAGCCTTCGGAAACAGGTTCAATGCGAAGCTCAAACCAGGCCTTTTCTCCATTGGGATAGGTGAACTCATTTTCTATTTTGGAGGATGTACGCTCTTTCATGCATTTCTCCAGGGTTTTAAACATGCCGGTTTGTTCGATTCCGGGATAAAGCTCCATCATCGTCTTGTCAAACAGGATATCTTTTTTGGATTGGCCATGTTTTGCGGCGGCTTCATTTACATAAACATAACGCCAGTTATGATCGATCAGCTGAAAGCCTTCGAGCAGGTTGTCGAGCGTAGTATTATCGAGATAAGTCCTCATAGTTGATTGGTCATTTGTAAGCAGGGTTCTTACAAATATGTAAAAAAATATCCGGACGTGCAAATAAAAAGCTTTATAATCAAAGGACTACAATAACTTAATGATTTAGTTGAACCTAAATATTTCAGGAAATAAGCTCCCAGGCGCTGCGATACCCGTTGATTTCTTCCACGTAAGTCAAAAAATCGTTGTAGAATGGATCTGTTCCGATTGTTGAACTGTCGCCGATTACGATAAGCTGCTCTTTAGCACGGGTTAAAGCTACATTCATCCGCCTGTAATCACTTAGGAAACCGATTGTAGCTTCGGAGTTTGAGCGGACGAGCGAAATAATCACCTGTTCCATTTCCTGGCCCTGGAAACTGTCAATCGTTCTGATGCGCAAAGCTTTCGGAAGCTCTTTTCTCAGCAACTCAACCTGCGCAGCATAAGGGGAAATTACGGCTATGTGTGATAAATCACTTTCCGGATCGATCAAGCGGCCCACCAGCTCAGCTTCACCGCGGTTAATGAGACTCATGCCGTCTTCACCCGATTCCTCCTCAAAACCTGTCCCTGCCGTGTCGTAAAACAAAATATGTTCGCCAGTGTTCGCTTTGTGTTCCGGGCTAAGCAGCAATCCTTTATAGAAGTACCGGCTTGAAAATGCAGCAATGCTTTCGCGCATCCTGTACTGTGTATCGAGGAAATAAACCGAGCGGCATTGCTGAACGGCGCGTTCGAGAATAGAAACGGAAAAACCGGCGCGTGCGGCTTCGGATGACAAAACGGTCGGGGGCAATTGCAGCGGATCACCGGCAAGCACCCATTTCGGTGCAAAAGGAAAGATCATCCAGGCAAGCGGTTCCAGCATCTGGCCGGCTTCGTCGATTACGAGTGTATCGAAAGAGGCGTGTTTGGGCAAAAAATCGTATAAACCCACCGGCGTTCCGAGAATAACTTCAGCTTGCCCGTAAAGCGTGGAATTGAAATGCTCCCGGATTTTGCGGATTTCCTGGCGGATGCTTTTCACTTCCCTCAGCAGCAGTCCGCGCTGCTCACGTTCATCCTTGCCAAACCTGCGTTTGTACTGAAAGGCCATTTTACGTAATTCTTCCGCCCGGATTTTGAGCTTTTTGATTTCTTTAAATTCTTTCGCTTCCTGGATTTTTCCTTCCAGTGTGAAAGGCAGGATTTCCTCATCAATTTTCAGACTGTTACCGACCCGCAGGATTTTCACCTTGCTTTTAAGCAGGCTTTTGGCAAGATGGTCGATAGCTGTATTGCTTGGCGCAGAAAGTAAAATCCGCTCGCCTTTTTTCAGTAATTGAACGATGGCTTCGCACAAAGTTGTACTTTTTCCTGTTCCGGGAGGACCGTGGACTAATGAAAGATATCCGGAAGCAACAATCGATTGAATTGCTTTTTGCTGGCTTGCGTTCAATTCCGGGTTTTGAAATTCGAGCCCCGGTAATTTTTCTTCCGTTTCCCCGAAAGCTTCTTCGCCGTGGATTTCCCCGAAAAGCTTGAGTAAGTATGGATTTTTTTCCATTTGCTGCAGACCGGATTTCATACATTCGCTGGTGTGCTGGTCGGGACTTAGCTTGATACCAACGCCTTTTTCTTCGATCCAATCCGGAAAGTCAGGTGCAAAAAGCCGGAATTCGCCCTTTTGGCCATCAATGCCAAGCAAAATCCCTTTTACCGGCGCTTCACCTTCCAGGAAACATTCGATGGCGCTGTTGTCCTTAAAAAGGCCGGTATCACAACTATAAGGCAAACGGAAGCTGATTTCAGGATAATCCGCAAATCCAAAGGTTTTTTGAACAATATTGATCGGGTGAAGCGCAACGCCTTCGGCCTTCAATTGTTTGAGACTATGCTGCTGATCGAGACTATAGCGTTTTTCCTGCTCTTTGTCTTCCAGATCAATGCAGTGAAGCAAACGCGCTATTTCCTGCTCCCGTTTTTCCATGGCCTAAAAGTAAGAAGAATCCGCTTAGATTTAATTCGGCGCTGAAGTAAAAACTTCCTGTTTTTTTTCTAATTTTACCCGGAATGATACTTGAACTGCAACATATTTCCAAATCTTTTTATCAGAAGCTCGCGCTGAACGACGTTTCGCTGGGCCTGAACGAAGGAGAAATTTTTGGCTTGCTCGGTCCGAATGGTGCCGGGAAAACGACTTTGATCCGTGTGATCAATAAAATTATCGAGCCGGAAAGAGGAAGTGTGAAGTTTAAGAAAGAGCTGATGCTTGACCGGCACCTGGCGCATATTGGTTATTTACCGGAAGAACGCGGCTTGTACCGCACGATGACGGTGGAAGACCATGCGCTTTTTTTGGGACGTTTGCGCGGAATGACAAAGCAGGACGTTAAAATCCAGCTGGATTACTGGCTGGAACGCTTCCAGATTTCTGACTGGCGAAAAAAGCGGATCGAAGAGCTCTCGAAAGGAATGGCCCAGAAAGTCCAGTTTATCTGTACGGTTTTGCACCAGCCTGAATTACTGATACTGGATGAGCCTTTCAGCGGTTTCGACCCGATCAACGTGGAAATGATCCAGCAGGAGCTCAAAGAAATGCGCGCCAACGGCAAAACGATATTGCTTTCCAGCCACAATATGAAAAGCGTGGAAGAAATTTGCGACCGTGTGGCGCTGATCCACAATTCCCAAAAAATACTCGAAGGAAAAGTTTCCGACTTGCGCGAAGAACGCCGTAATGGCATGTATGCTGTGAAATTCCGCGGATCAATGATTGCGCTTGTGAACGCTTTGTGGACCGGTTTTGAACTGGCGGACAAAGAAGTGCTGAGCAATGACCGTTTCATCGCTTATGTTAAAATGCGCCAGGGAAATTCCTTCCAGGAGCTGTTAAAAACCTTGCTGGGGCAAATCCAGATTGAAGCCGCATGGGAAGTATTGCCCGGGATGCAGGAAATTTTCATCGATATGGTGCAGCCCAAAAACGAAGAGAGCGTTTCATGACAGCCCTTACTTTTTACGAAAAACAGCTTCCTGAACTTGAGATCCTGGTTAAACAGGCGCGGAAGAAAGTACAGTCGCTTTCACTTTTACGTTTGCTGGTTTTTTTGTTACTTGCTTCGTCCCTTGTTTTCTTTTGGGGAAACTCCCTGCTGATCGGCGTTTCTATGTTGCTGGGGATCCCGGCTTTTTTGGCAGCTGTCGCTTTTTCGGTGGATGCGAAAACGGACCTGGAGAAAAAAGAGAGCAAAATTCGCTTGATTCTTGCGGAAATAAGACAAATATCTACCAATAAAGGACAATTTGATCCAGGGTCGGATTTTACGGATTCAAAACACGCTTTTGCTTATGACCTGGATTTATTTACCCCAAATGGCTTTTTTGCTTTTGTGAACCGTACCACTTCTTCATTAGGAAAAAAAAGACTGGCAGAACATATTTTATTCCCGCAAAAAGCGCCGGACCTGGATTTTGAACAAAAAGTGGAAACCTTAAGTGCGCAGGTAAACTGGATGTTGGAGTTTCGCGCCGCTGCTGATATCACCAGCAGGGAAAGCGCTTATCACAAATCGTTGAGTGACTTTGCCCGCCTGGAATTCAAAAATCCTTCCTGGGTAAAATTTGCCGCATGGTTAATTCCTGCAGCTTCTATTGCTGCGCTTGCGCTCAATTATACAGGGTACATTTCAAACAGCATATTCGGCCTTGTGCTGGTTTTTACGCTTCTGCCTATATCCGCTTTACTAAAAGAAACCAACCGCTGGGCGAGCCAGGTAGGTCAGTACGAAGCCCGCATCCGGGTGCTGCTCGATCAATTGATTTTATTGCGCCAGCTTCCCCTCGATCTTGTTCCAAAAACCGAATTAGAGCAGCTTGAAAAAGAACTAAAAAGCTGGGTGGGTATTTCGCGCCGTTTTGATATCCGGTTGAATATCGTGGTTTCCATTCCGCTCAATATGTTTGCCGCCTGGGACCTTCGCCAGCGTTTGGCGCTTTCGGCCTGGTCTGAAAAAAACAAACGTCAGCTGGAAAACTGGGAAAATGAGCTGGCAGATATCGAAGTGCTGATCTCAGCTGCAGTTTTGAGGTTCAATAACCGCGAGCATACCATTTTTGCGGCGCGTCAACAGCATTCAGCAGCTTATTCGTGCAAAGGGATCGTACACCCGATGATTTCCCCGGAGAAACGGGTGAAAAATGATTTTGAGCTTAGGGAAACCGAAAGCTTTGTAATCCTTACCGGTCCGAATATGGCGGGAAAAAGTACTTATTTACGTGCTGTGGGGATCAACCTCGTTCTGGCCGGGGCTGGCTTTCCTGTTTTTGCCGCTACATTTGAAATTCCTGAAACCCGTTTGTTCAGCAGTATGCGCACAAGCGATGACCTGGCACAGGAAAGCTCTTATTTTCACGCCGAGCTGACCCGTTTGAAATACATTCAGCAGCAGCTTGACCCTGGATACCAAACGTTTGTCCTGCTTGATGAGATCCTGAAAGGAACGAACAGCAAAGATAAGGAAGAGGGTTCCAAAAAATTTCTCCGGAAAATGAAGCTGCAGGGAGCTAAAGGCATTATCGCTACGCACGACCTTTCTTTGTGTGACCTGGAAAAGGAAGATCCGGCATTCGTCACCAATTATTTCGATTCCACGATCCAGGGGAATGAGCTGTATTTTGATTACAGTCTAAAAAAGGGCGTTTGCCAAAACATGAACGCTTCGTTTTTACTGAAGAAAATGGACTTAATTGACTAACGATTTTATTAGTTAAGAGACGTTTTTTTACCTTTCACTCAACCAAAGCTACCGTTCAGGAAAAGATTGCGCACCTGACATTAAATTGCTTAAATTTGTTTAGAGACATCGTATGTAAAAGCCTACTTAGAATGCAAGCCTATAAACAATATCATACTCTTTTAACAACTTTACTCGGGGAAAACCAGGTTGCCCATCAATTGGCCGATCAGCTCCTGGAAAGCGATGATCATCCGATTTCTTTTTTTGAAAAACACAAAGAAACCCATTTTCATAACCGGGGAATAACCCGGGCCGGCAACGTGGAACAAACACTCTGTTTTATGCTGGACGTTCTGGGCAAACACGAAGTTGTTTACGAGCTTGACTGGAAAGCGGATTCAGAAGAGTTAAACCACGCCTTGCGCTTGCTCTCCAGAGGAAGGATCAAGGATAATTTGTTCACGGACCAGGATGAAAAGGATGCAGACGGAATGTATGAGCTGCTGGATATGGCCGAGGAATTACTGGAAGAATACGGACTTGCAATGATTACCTTCCCGCTGGAAAGTGATAGTCACCCGATAGCTTTGGTCCCGGTTGATCAGAAAGAGAAAATAGAAATGCTGATCGATGATCTGTTTTAAAAGGAGGTCCCAGAATGAAAAGTTATTGTAAATTTGTTTCGATCATTTCACAATAACCCCATCATGAAATATTTAGCTGCAGTTATCCGCCTATTTTCGTTGCCCGTTTTTTTTCTTTTTATTTCACTGGCGTTAAATGCGCAGGATGATCCGGAGGCCAGGATCAAATTTAAAGGTGAGGAATATATCATTCATATCGGTGACACACTTCAGCTGGGTATGGGCTCTAACCCGGATGGAAGCTTTATGTATGTGACCCTTGGCGCTGACGATTCTCTTGGTAAGGAACATGCGCTGAAAAAAGTGGAAGTGCGCAAAATCAAATATTTCAAGAAAATGAATGTGCGCCGCCTGAATATGTTTGCTCCTTATGTAGGCTGGATTTATATTGATATCATAGAGGGAAATATCAGCCAGGCGGTTGAAAAAGGGGAGCTAATCCTTAAAAAGAAGCCTTAAATTCATTCATCTCTAAGTATAAGGCAACACATCCGGCTTTTTTTCGTTATTTTTACGTAGTGAAAACCTGCTTCATTTTTGCCCTGATCATAACTTGTGGAGCTCTGTCATTAGCCCAGGAGGAAGAACCGACGTATTATAAAATCATCGTTCCCCAACATTCTTACAGCATCGATTTTGCTTTGCCGGTCCCCATTGCCAATAAGCCTTTCAAGGGAATTATGCAAGGGTTCGCACGAGGTTCGGCATTTTATCGTTTCGGCCTGAAAAATGGGATTTATACCGGCCTGGGAATAAATTATACCTATTTTCAGCTCAATCGCTTTAAGATCACTCCTCAAATGCGTGGTGGGATGCATCTCGCCAATGCCTACGGAACCCTGGGCTTTGAAAAATATTATACGGAGCGCGCGGGAATTGATGCCGGGGTCAGGATTGGTTATGCAGATATCACTTTTCATTCCGATACGCTAACCAACCCCCATAAAGTAAGCGCCGCCCTCGTTGAGCCGTATGTCGCGTTTTGTTTGTCGGCGAATCATAAAACGGCCTACAAATGGATTTTTTCCTATACTTTCCTGGGTTTTGGCTTTTCTCCCGAACGGCTCGGCGATTATGCCAACCAGGATTTCAAAATAAGTGAATACAAACGGATTACCCGTTTCCTGTCTTTCGGCTTTTCGTATACACATTATTTTAAGCAGTGGGACTGATTTAATGTTCTAGTTGGACGTTAATTAGCATATTAACTCATTAATCTGCTGGCACATTAAAGTGTTATTTACTTGTTAATATAAGCTTGGGTGCATTTTGTGGTACAGACTTTGAAAAACAAAAAATAAGTATCTTTAAAAAAAATATTATGAAAAAAACCTTACTCTTCAGTTTATTTACATGCTTGTGCTCACTGGGCTTTTTCGCACAGAAAACTTCTAACCTGGTAGTTTTTTCTGACGACGCTTCCCTTTTTTATGTGATTGTAAATGGCATCAAGCAAAACATCGAGCCGCAGTCGAATGTGAAAATTACGGGCTTAACGAATGATGCTAACCAGGTGACTATCATTTTCAGCAATGAAAAATACGGTTCACTCAAAAAATCCATTTATTTTCCCGAAATGGGCTACGAAGCCACTGCGCGCCTGACGAAAACCAAAAAAGGCTATAAAATGCGCTATTTCGGGGAAACGCCGATCGATGGCTCCAGTTCTAACCCGAACCAGTGGACCACTACTTATCACACGACCGAGCCTGCAACCACCATTGAACCGATAGTGGATACCTGGAATACAACCGGAACCACAACGACTACTACAAATTCCAACCCAACAGGAACGGAAAGCACTACGCAAACTACGGGTACGGCTTCAACAACAACAAATACCCAGACTACAGGCAGCTGGGAAACCAATAATACAACTACCACCACGACTGTTGTTAACCCGGCTGCGGTTGATATGAGCTATACCTGGACCCCGGGCATGGTTTACCAGTTCTCTGCGGTTCAAACGGACGACGTTTCTACTTCCATGATGGGAATGAGCATGAAGGACCAGTTCAAGACGGTGACGGATTTTGCGCTGTATATCACCAATGTGATGCCTGGCGGGGAAGCAAGCGGCATTTTGTACCTGTTGAATTTCAACGTGACGGATTCCCGCAACGCAGTTCTCGCTTCGATCAACGATATCCCGAAATCAGCGATTCAGAGTGACGTAAAAGTTGATCGTAAAGGAAAATTTACTTTCATGAAAAAGATCATGCTGATTACGACCGAAAAAGGAAATGTGCTTGCTTATGGAAATGTAGATGAGAATTCTGTCTCCATGAGTGGCCAGGCAGGAAATATGCAGGTAGACGCTTATGCTGAATTCGACCCGAAAACAGGGAAGCTCAAAACGGGTTACAACGTAAAAGAAATCAAAAATACCCGTAAAGTAACCGTGCAGTTAAATGAAAATACGGATATGGTGGACGTTTTGCCGTACGATTTTCTCGAATTGCTCGCCCTGCCTGAAGGTGGTGTAGCTTCCGGTGACAAATCGACTATGCGTGCAGGAATGTACTCCGTAGATATGACAGTGAACTCAATGGCGAACGGAATTGCCGGTCTCAACTATAAAATGAGTACGGATAAATCCAAAGATATGTTTACCGGTGACGCGAAAACTACGGACGGAAACGGGAACACTATGTTTGACATGAACACCGAAGGTTTTGGAAATATGGAAGAAATGGAGCTTACTCAAGAAGACAAAGCTGCGATGGACATGAGCAAAATGATGTCACCGGATATGAGCTGCGATATCAACAGCACCTTCAATTATGCGACAGGTATGTTTGACCAGGTTTACGGAACAGTGAATACTTCGATGGATGCGATGGGCATGAAAATGGAAGTGAAATCTTTCCTGCAGATGAGAAAGTTGTAAGAACAAATACATAAAACCAGAAGAAGCTTCCCGGGATTACGGGAGGCTTTTTTTATTCAAAAATCGAACGCAATTCGATCAGCTCTTCCACTTTTTCGGCGTTTCCAACCTGCTGGAAGGATGCAATGAGATTGGTCAGCATACGCTGGATCATGATCGTGTTTGAACAAGGCTCAAAATGGCTGCGGTCGGGGGTTATTTTCAATTGTCCGAGGAACTGAACGATATCGTTTTCATAAAAAATAGTCCCTTTGGAATACGTGTTGATGTAGAACAAAACGCCGTACTTGCTTTTCTCCGGAAGCATCATCTGCACATTGTTTTTATCCATATAACAGAGTACAAAATGATTCGGGAGGTTGACCCCATAAACCGGGATTTCCAGCTCCTGCGCAATAATGCTGTAAATCAGGCTTAACGTGAGCGGGTTGCCCTTTTTCGTTTCAAGTACAGTGTTAATGAAGGAGTTTAAAGGAGAATGGAAAGATTGCGTATTCCCTTTAAAACGGTGAATTTCGTAAAATACCTTGTTGAACGTTTTGATTTTCTCAAAAGCCGTTTGATTTGAATTAATTTCCAGCCAAATATCTTTCTTAATTTTTTCGAGCTCGTTGTACACGTTTTCGACTTTTAAGCCGGGATACTGGTATTTAGCAACAATAATGGCGCCTTTCAGCAGGTCTTTCTCAACCGAATTTTTCCACTGAAGCAATTCCTCCTTACAGTTTTCAAACTGGATTTCGTGGATTATCTCTTCTATACGGTGCTGGAACAATAAACCGAGGTCTTCGTTCTCCCACGAATGTTCCAGGATTGGAATAGCGTCTTTCCCGTAGGACTTAATCTGTCCGCGAACGTGCTCATAAATGGAATCGTCCGGATCATCAATCAGGTGAATTAATGCGAGTACAGACTTTTCATTTATCATGAAGCAAAGATATGTGAACAAATTCTCGTTTTAACCGATTGAAAATGAACTTTTGAAAAGACAAATGTTAATTTAATAGTTGAAGTATTTTCAGGGCCGAAATCCTTGTTTTATAAAGCTTAAGGCCGGTTTTGGATTATTATTGCCGGTTGATTCATCTTCAAAAGGTTATTAGTGTATTAACGGTTGAGCAACGGATATATTTCTCAAAATCAACGTTTTAAATTTTTTTAACAATACTATAGAAATTGAATTCCGATAGACTGTTAAAAGCGGATTAACCGTTAAGCAACGAATATGTATCTTAAAATCAATCACTTAATTCCCGTGTTTTTTCTTCCCATACTTAATCCGCCCCCATTTCCGCAGAATTGTTATTTTTGTGTTTATGTCAGGATCAATATACGGCAGCATATTCCGGATTTCAACTTTTGGAGAATCACATGGCGCAGCAATTGGTGGCGTGGTTGACGGTTTTCCGCCAAATATTGAAATTGACCTGGCTTTTATTCAGTCTGAGCTTGACCGGCGTAAACCCGGACAGTCAAAGATTGTTACCCAGCGTAAGGAAGACGATGAAGTTCGTTTTCTGTCGGGAATTTTTGAAGGTAAGTCGACGGGTACACCGATTGCGTTTTATATAGAAAACACGAATGCGAAATCATCCGATTACGAGCACCTGAAAGAAAATTTCCGTCCTTCGCATGCTGATTTTACGTACCAGGAAAAGTATGGTCACCGGGATTACCGGGGTGGCGGACGATCAAGTGCCCGCGAAACAGCTACAAGGGTTGTGGCCGGTGCTTTGGCTAAATTATACCTCAAACAAGCCGGAATAAAAATAACTGCTTTTGTCGACCAGGTAGGAACGGTTAAGGTTCCGGGCAATGTTCAGCCTGATTTTTCAGTAATCGAAGAGAACCCGGTGCGTTGTGCGCATGCTGAAACGGCAATTGTCATGGAGCAGCTAATCAGCGCAACACGCAAAAAAGGGGATACGGTCGGCGGGAGTGTTTTCTGCATCGCAACAGGCCTTCCTGCAGGTTTGGGCGAGCCGGTTTTCGACAAGCTCCATGCTGAGTTGGGAAAGGCAATGCTTTCTATCAATGCCGTGAAAGGTTTTGAATACGGTTCGGGTTTTAAAGGAATTGAAATGTATGGTTCTGAACACAACGACTTGTTTGAAAGTGACGGAACAACCAAAACGAATCACAGCGGCGGGATCCAGGGCGGAATTTCAAACGGGATGCCGGTTTACTTCCGTACAGCTTTTAAGCCGGTGGCAACCATTATGCAAAAGCAAGAGAGTATTAACCAGGCCGGTGAAAAAATCGAGCTGGAAGGAAAAGGCAGACACGATCCTTGTGTTGTGCCGCGTGCCGTACCGATTGTTGAAGCTATGACAGCGATCGTTTTACTGGACTTTTACCTCAGGTGGAAAGCTTATCAATAAGCTCTAATACGGATTGCAATCCAGGAATTCGATGTTGATCCGTTAAAATTACTTGCCTGGAAAAGATATTTCACTTGCATCGTTTGGTAAAAAATCCTGGTCACACTTTTAAAATTTAGTACACGTCTAAATTTCCGGAATTAGAATTGGGTGTAAATCAGTAACTTTTCATTAAAAAACACTCCACTTTTTATAAGCGTTTCAATTTCATTTCTGAATATATTTGCCTTATGTGGATTACAGTTAAACATCGTCTTCGTCACCATGCAATTGATCCGGAAACGGAAATCCTGGTGATCGGCACTTTTAGCCCGGAACATGAAGATAATCCTGCGGATTCATTTTACGGCAGGGTTCGCAATCACTTTTGGCGCCTGATCACTGCTGCTTACGATGAGCCTAGCCTGAAGGGAAAAAGCAAGGAAGAAAAGATGGATTTTAGCCGGAAGCACAAAATTGATTTCATTGACCTGATCCGCGAGCTGCGTGTTGAAACCGGGCACGAATGCAATTACAATGATGATTATATCGACAATAAAGTAACAGAATGGTACGATGTTATTGCTGAAATTTCGCGGCTCCCGAAACTGCGAAAAGTCTGTTTTACGCGCAAAAGCTTCGGTGGCGTGCCCAACCTGAAAGCCCGGATTTCTGAAATCGAACAATTTTGCATCAAACAGGGAATCGAGTTCAAATACCTCACAACGCCGTCCCGGTTTTATTCGGAAGCAAAGGAAGAGGAGTGGAGGGAGTTTTTCAGGTCCTGACTACAGCATCTCAATTACCCCGGCGGCGCCTTGCCCGGTTCCGACGCACATGGTAACGACACCGTATTTTTCACCGCGTTTTTTGAGCTCATTCATCATCTGAACAGTCAGTTTTGCGCCGGAACAACCAAGCGGGTGCCCCAAAGCGATCGCCCCGCCGTTCACGTTCACGATTTCCTGGTTCAGTCCGAGCTCACGGATTACCGCTAAGGATTGGGATGCAAAAGCTTCATTCAGCTCAAATAAATTAATGTCATTCAGCGTTAAACCAGCCATTTTTACTGCTTTTGGAATTGCTTCCACCGGGCCAATCCCCATGATCCGCGGATCAACGCCAACAGCGGCGTAGCTTAGCAGGCGCGCAATTGGTTCGATGTTCAGCTCTTTCACCATTTTTTCGGACATCACCAGCACGAAAGCAGCACCGTCTGAAGTCTGAGACGAGTTTCCGGCTGTTACACTTCCTCCGTTGGCAAAAACGGGTTTCAGGGCTGCAAGCGCTTCCAGCGTACTGGCGCGCGGGCCTTCATCCGTATCCACAACAAAACTTTTTACCTGGCGCTTTTCATTTTCGTCCAGGAAAATATGTTCAACGGAAATAGGAACGATGTCTTCTTTGAAACGGCCGCTTTTGATCGCAGCAATCGCTTTTTCGTGGGATTTTAAGGCAAAGGCATCCTGGTCTTCGCGGGAAACGTTAAATTCTTTGGCAACTGCTTCGGCCGTCAATCCCATTCCCCAGTAATAGGTTGGGTGCTCTTTTCCGACTTTCGGATTAGGATTGACCCTCCAGCCGCCCATTGGGATCATCGACATGGATTCAACGCCACCGGCAATGATGCAATCCGCCATTCCTGTTTCGATTTTAGCTTTCGCCAGCGCGATTGTCTCCAGTCCGGAAGAACAATACCGGTTGACCGTCATGCCCGGAACTTTATCCGTATTCAAACCCATCAGGGAAATCAAGCGCCCTACGTTTAAACCTTGCTCAGCTTCCGGCATGGCGTTCCCAACGATGACGTCGTCCACGCGCGTCGGGTCGAGCTGCGGGAATTGCGTCATCAAATGTTTGATCACTTCCGCTGCCAGGTCATCCGGCCGCATAAAACGAAAACCGCCTTTGTTTGCTTTTCCTACTGCGGTTCTGTAGCCTGCTACGATGTATGCTGTGTTTTTAGACATATCTGTATAAGATTTTTAGACTGGATCGCGATCGAATAATCTAAATCCAAGTATCCAATTTTAGTTTCTTAAAATTTTCCCATTCTTTACCAAACTTTCCAGTCTTTCCAGTGTTTTGCGCTGCTGGCAAAGCTCTACGAAGGCTTTTCGTTCGAGGTCCAGCAGATATTGTTCCGAGACTACTGTGTTTTCTGATAAATCGCCGCCGCAGAGGACAAAACCAAGCTTTTCGGAGATCACCTGGTCGTGTTCGGACATGTAATTGCCGGAAACCATCGAATTGGCGCCGACGTAAACAATTCCTAAACCTTCCTGTCCCATAACAGTGATATTTTTTTCGCGTTTCGGGGCGATGTATCCTTTGTCTGCTAATTCAAGACAGGCCTGCTTAGCGCGCGCCAGCTGAAAGTCGCGGCTGATCACGATTTCGTCAATTCCTTCGCGCAGGTAACCCAGGTCGAAAGCCTCATGTGCTGAAGTTGAAACCTTGGCCTGGCCGATTGTCAGGAAACGGTCCCGCAGGCGGTTAATTTTGACGTCGCCGGCTTTCACTTCATCCGAAAGACGCCTGGCAAATTCTTTAGAGCCGCCGCCGCCCGGGATCAGGCCTACGCCAAATTCCACGAGGCCCATGTATAACTCCGCGTGAGCAACTACTTTGTCGGAATGCATAGACAATTCACAACCGCCGCCCAAAGCCATTTGATGAGGTGCAACAACCACGGGAATATTGCTGTATCGGATGCGCATCATGGTATCCTGGAAGGTTTTCACAGCGAAATTCAATTCGTCGTAATCCTGTTCGGCCGCCATCATGAAGATCATGCCGACATTCGCCCCGGCGGAAAAATTTTGACCTGTATTGGAAATAACAAGGCCTTTGTATTCTTTTTCTGCAAGATCGATAGCTTTGCTGATCCCTTCAATCACACCGCCGCCAATCGTATTCATTTTGGTATGCCATTCGAGGTTCAAAATGCCATCTCCCAGGTCAACCAAGGTGGCGTCCGCGTTTTTCCAGACGGTATTTTCCGCCCGCAGGGAATCCAGCAGCACGAGGTTTTCTGTGCCCGGGATAATTTCATATTGCCCGCTGAGCTGGTTGTAAAAGAATTTTTGACCTTTTTCCTGTTTGTAAAACGTCGTGATCCCTTTGGATTTCATTTCCAGGATCCAGGCAGCAGGTTTTTTGCCCTGTGCTTCAATGAGCTTCAAGCCCTGGTCGAACCCGAGCAAATCCCATGTTTCAAACGGGCCGAGCTCCCAGCCAAAACCGGCTTTGATGGCATCGTCTATTTTATAGCATTCGTCTGCAATCTCAGGCACGCGGTTGGAAACATAAGCGAACAGGCCGCCAAAGATTTTCCGGTAAAATTCGCCCGCTTTATCCATGCCCATGAAAAGCATTTTGGTGCGCTGTTTCAGATCGTCGATTGGTTTCGCCATATCCAGCGTAGCAAATTTCACTTTCGCTGCCGGGCGGTATTCCATCGTCTTGAGATCAAGGGTGAGGATTTCCGATTTGCCCTGATCGTTCGTTACTTTCTTGTAAAAACCTTGTTTTGTCTTCGATCCCAGCCAGCCGTTTTCAACCATTTTAGAAATATAGGCCGGAAGGTCGAACAAAGCATTTTCTTCATCGTTTTTGCAATGTTCTTTCAGGCCTTTGGCAACATGCACCAAAGTATCAAGCCCGACCACGTCGCAGGTGCGGAAAGTAGCGGATTTCGGTCTTCCGAGAACGGGGCCCGTGAGCTTATCAACTTCTTCGACAGTCAGGTCCATTTCTTCCACGGCATGAAATAAAGCCATGATGGAATAAACACCTACGCGGTTTGCAATAAAGGCTGGTGTATCCTTACAAATCACCGTTTTTTTACCGAGGAACTTGCTCCCGAAATCCTGCAAAAATTTAACCACTTCGGGTTTTGTATCTGCAGTTGGGATGATTTCCAGTAATTGCAGGTAACGCGGCGGGTTGAAGAAATGCGTACCGCAAAAATGCGCTTTGAAATCGTCGCTTCTTCCTTGTGTCATCAGGTGAATCGGAATCCCGGAAGTATTGGACGAAACGAGCGTTCCTGGCTTGCGGTGCTGTTCGACTTGCTCAAAAAGCTGCAATTTAATATCCAGGCGTTCGATCACTACTTCTATGATCCAGTCGCAGGTAGAAACCAGCTTGAGATCATCGGTAAGGTTACCGGTTTTAATCCGCGAAGCGAAAGCTTTCCGGTAAAGCGGTGAAGGGTTCGATTTAACGGCGAACTCCAGGGATTCGTTTACAATCCGGTTTTTGAAGGCGGTGGAATCGGTTGTCAATCCTGCTTTCAGCTCTTTTTCGCTGAGCTCTTTCGGTTGAATATCAAGCAAAAGGACTTCACAGCCAATATTGGCAAAATGGCAGGCGATACGCGACCCCATCACACCTGACCCCAGGACGGCGACTTTTTTGATAATGCGGTTCATTTTTTTAAAGATATTTAGATGTCAGACTTAAGACTAAAGAAAGTTTTATGCCTGTTGTGAGTCTTATTGTCTGGTCAATTATTCGTTCATTACTTTCAATTCCTTGTCAATAAAGCCATCGATGATATCCATTACGTCGAAGTAAGCTTTCAATTTGGTTTTGGGAATGCGGGAGATGAGGCGGTCATCAAAATCAAGCACCACATCACGCACAATCCGGCGTTTTTCAATTCCTTTCGGTGTGAGAAAGATCAGCACCTTACGCTTGTCGTCGGTATCGATTTCCCGGCGAATCAGCTTGTCGTCTTCCATACTTTTCAGTGTACGTGAGAGACTGGTTGGTTCCATTCCCATCTTTGGCCCGAGCTGCGTGCTAGGTGTTCCTTCTTTATCTATCATCAGCAAAATGTAGCCGATAGAGATGGAAATATCCGAGCCCTGGGCTTTTTGGTTATACATTCGTTGAATCTTATGCCAGCTTTGACGGATAAAAAAATCAACAGTGGTTCTTTTAATATTCATACTTTAAGTTCAGCCTTAAAGATATAAAAATAAATTACGCGTGCATATTATTTTATAAAAATTACCAATTTTCCGAAGAAAGGTGAACGGTGCCCTGAAACCAGGCAATCAGCTGATTTTCACCACCTGTTTTTTGTGTAAAAACTTCCGTTTTATATTTCCCGATTGTTTTTCCGCGGTAAATTTCCGTACAGGAAGCCAATAAGATGTCGCCTTCGTTTACTTTTTTCAGATGGGAGATAGACGTTTCAATACTGAAAGCTTTTGTACCGTAAGAATTGGATGCAAAAGCCAGCGCTGAATCCGCCAGTGAGAAGGAAATTCCCCCGTGGGCGATATCAAAACCATTGAGCATATCTTTTTGAACGGTCATTTTCAAAAGACAGCGGCCTTTGTCAATTTCGAGGACTTCAATTCCAAGCCAGCGGCTGAAACGATCGTTATTCATCATGGTTTGCACGATTTCGGAAGGAGCTTTCATGAAGTAAATATATGTAATTGTTGTAAAAGCGGGAGATTAATTTTAACTACATTGAGCATATCAGGAGTGGAATAGCCCTATTTGTAGTTTTTGTCCTTCTGAAGGGGAGTAGCATACAATTTTAGTTTACAACACAAAAAAACCTCGCAAACCGAAATTTACGAGGTTATTATATTCTCCTGCGCTAATGCTTCGCGGCTATACCGTCCTTATTTACAGATTGTATCCTGTGTGATAGAAAGGATTTGTCTCACTTCATCCAAGGTCGGAGCTTCCGCGTATGTCCTGAGTACAGGCTCCGTCCCAGAAGGGCGGATCATCATCCAGCGGTTTTCATCAAAAATGTATTTAAAGCCGTCGATTGTTTGCAGGTCCTGCACGTCGTATTTTCCAAAAGCTTCAAATTCCTTGTTGTTGCATTTAGCGATAATTTTTTGTTTCAGCTCTTCCGTAATATGAAGGTCGTTACGCTCATATTTGAACGAACCAATGATTTCGTATACTTCTTGTACGAGCTCATCCAGTGTTTTGCCGGATTTTGCCATGAATTCCCAAATGATCAGGCCCATCCAGATTCCGTCGCGCTCAGGAATGTGGCCTTTTACAGCAATTCCACCGGATTCTTCCCCACCAACGAGCACATCTTCGGTTACCATAATAGAAGCAATTTCCTTGAAGCCGATTTTAGTTGTTTGGTGCGGCAAACCGTAATGCCTGGAGAGCTTTTCCACACGTGGTGTTGTACTGAAAGCCGTAACGACTTTACCTGTCATTTTTTTGTAATGCGCCAGGTAATGGATCAAAAGCAACAGGATATGGTGGGAATCCACGAACTCACCCGAACCGTTGTACAGGCCAATGCGGTCGGCATCACCATCGGTAGCCAGCGCACAACTTACATTTCCTTTGGTTTTGATATAATTCTCAAGCTCCTGCAGGTTTTTAGCAATTGGTTCCGGCGCTTGACCGTAGAAAGACGGATTGTATTCGCAATGTAAGAAAGTAATATCCGGGAGGATGCGTTTCATGGCATTTTGCCCGGCCCCGTACATAGCATCATACACCAGGTTCAAGCCTGAATTTTTAATCGCGTCGAGGTCGAAGTTCGCTTTTACATGTTCCACGTAGAGTGTTTCCAGGTCCACGACTTCCAGCTGTCCGCTTTTCAGTGCTGCGTCAAGGTCGATTTTTTTAATATCGATTGTTGTCGCATCCGGAATGATATCTTCAATTTCCTGAACCAGCTCCGGCTGTAGGGGCCCGCCGAAATTCGCTTTAATTTTATAGCCGTTGTAAGCAGGCGGATTATGACTTGCCGTAAATATAATACCGAGGCTGCAGTCAAGATGTTTTGCGCCCAATGAGATCATCGGAGTGGAAACAATTCCTTTCGTCATTTTAACGTGGATTCCTTGTCCCAGGAAAATGCGGACAGCAGTATCTACGAAAAGCTCACCAGCAAAGCGGCAGTCATGGCCGACAACGATGCTCGGTTTTCCAGATTTTCCTTTGAGCCAAACGCCTGTAGCTTCTGCAACGCGTGCTACGTTTTCAACTGTAAAATCTTCTGCAATAATGGCCCTCCAGCCATCGGTTCCAAATTTAATTTTATGTGCCAATTTCCTTTGTTTTTAGGCAGCGAAGATATAAAAAAAGAAGTTTGAAAAGGCAACTTTTTGTTGTAAAAAAATGGAAATTACTTTACTAAATCCATTTTGATCGACTCTCCGCAAAGAAAATGTTTTTTCGGGCAGGATTTGTATCCGTGAAGACCGCAGGGTTTGCATGTCAAGGGTTCGGAAGTTTCAATAATTGCTGCATTTTCAGATAGTGGACCAAAGCCGAAACCGGGAATCGTTGAGCAAAAAAAGGCGGTCACCGGGGCATTTACCGCTGAGCAAAAATGGAGCGGTCCTGAATCGTTTACGTAGTTCATTTCCGCTTTTGAAAACAAGGCAGCCGATTGCAGGAAAGAAAATTTCCCGGCCAGGTTGTGACAATTTTCCGATCCGGTTTCATTTTTCAGGCGTTCACACAAATCAAAATCTCCTGGGCCGCCGGTTAGGTAAACCTGTCCTTTTTTTGCCAGTCTTTTTGCTAATTCTATCCATTTGCGCTCCGGTAATTGTTTTGTAAACCAGACAGAAGCGGGTGAAAGGCAAAAATACGGTGACTGCTGGTAGGTTGCGGCGACTGCGGTATCTGCTTCCGAAGGAAAAATTTCCGGCCGAACCAGTGTTTTGGACCCATGACGGGCGATGCAGCTTAAATTACGTTCCACTTCGTGTTTTCCATTCCCGATTTCATGTTTGACCCGCAAGGAATAAAGCCGCGAAAAAGGATTTTTGTCAAAGCCAACTCTGGATTTTGCACCGGATAGGGCAGTTATAAAACCTGTGCTGGCAAAACGGTGGAGGTTGATTACTTCGTCGTAATTTATCGCACGGAATTGTTTGATGAGCATGCGCATCGCCTTGTACTTACCGTCCTTTTTATTTAACGTGAAAACCTGGTGAATTTTGGAATTGTTTGCCAGCAGGCTTTCGTTCCCTTTGCGTACCAGGACATCAATTTCAGAATCGGGATAAATGCGCTTTAATTCCGAGATTACCGGTGTCGCCAGTATGACATCGCCGATGAATGCTGTTTGGATGATTAAAAAACGCTTCACGGGATAAAGATATTGATTTTGGGTGGATTATCGGTTTGTTAACCGTTAATAAACGACTATATCATTGTATATCAGCTGGTTATTTTTATCCGTAGAATAGGATGTGTACCGACATCGGCTAAAGCTTGTCTCCCGACTTTCAATCCAACACACCAATGAATTTCCTGGTCATCCTCCACAACAAGAATATCTTTTCTTTTAGCGCTTGGAATTTTAGCATCCGTAATAATATCTGAAATTAACTGTGAACCTTCCATTCCTAGCGAGAAAATCCGATCGCCTGTTTTCCATTTTCTTAAACGCAGTTCACCGGCAATTTTATTTGAATCCAGGTAAATTTCATCTTTGGAAAACTTATTGGGTAAGTCTTTAACGACTTCTATCACAAGTTGAGCCTCTGTTATTTGGAGATTCAGGACTTGAAAATAAAAGGAGTTTTCCTCGCGGATAATTTTGTATTCAGAAGATGATACGCTTTTCCCTTTTTGGGCTGTTTCAAGTTTTTGGACTTCGGATAATTGTTTTGGAGTGTAACCAAATGATTTTAAGATATATATTCGTTGCTCAACCGTTAAGCTGCGCCAAATTTTCAACCCCAAATTATAGTTTCCCTTAATATCTGCAATCACTTGATCCATCGATTCTTCAACCTGTTTCCTGTTTTCCTGGAAAATTCCAATTAAGGTCGATACAGAATTTCTCAGACTGGGAATTTCGGTTTCGAGAAAGGGAATAATTTCATTTCGGAGGCGGTTACGTGTGTAGTCATTTTTTTTGTTGGAACTGTCTTCTCTCCAGATTAGGTTGTGTTTACCGGCAAAATCATATATTTCCTTTTTACTGTAATTGAGCAAAGGCCGGATTAATTTTCCATGTATTTCAGGCATGCAAGACATTCCGGCATTTCCGGATTTACGGGCCAGGTTCAGGTAAAAGGTTTCCAGTTGATCATCCTGGTGATGGGCCAATAATAAAACTGAATTCTCAGTTTGTACATTTTCAGCGAACCAGGTATAGCGGATTTTGCGTGCAGTTTCCTGGATATTACTTTTGCTTTCTAAAACAACAGGTAAAACTTCGGCTTTCAGCTTGTTGTTTGAAGCGTAGTTTTTTACAAACTCTTCATCTTGGCTGGATTCAATTCCCCGTAGATTGTAGTTCACATGTAAAAGCGTGATGTGAGGTGTTATTTCCCGGATGAGGTGAACTAGAACCATAGAATCTACACCGCCGCTGCAGGCAATGAAGACGTCTTTTTGCTTTAAAAAAGACCACTTCTTGTGAAAAAAAGCTGTGTCAATCACCTTTGAACAAATCTAATAATTTATGAATTTTTACTTCACATTCGCGATATTCCTGTTCCGGATCAGATTGAATTGTAATAGCCCCACCGACGGACGCGGTAATGACATTATTCTTTTTATTGCGAATGAGTGAGCGGATAACAACATTAAAATCAAAATCGCCGTTAGGTTTAAAATATCCGATTGAGCCGGAATAAAGTCCGCGTTTGAAATTTTCGTATTTCTCAATCAATTCCATAGAACGGATTTTTGGTGCCCCGGTCATAGAGCCCATTGGAAACGTAGCTTTGAGGATATCGGAAAAAGTAGTTTCTTCCTTTATCGTGCAGGAAATTGTTGAAATGAGCTGATGTACGGTGCCAAACGTATAAACTCCGCATAATTCATCTACATGAACTGAGTTTTTGCTTGCAATACGTGATAAATCGTTCCGTACAAGATCGGTAATCATAATGTTTTCCGCTCTTTCTTTTGGATCGTTTTGAAGCTGCCGGATCAATTTCCGGTCCTCCTCCTCGTTTTCTCCCCGTTTTGAAGTTCCCTTAATCGGTTGTGAGCTCACTTTATTGTCTTTTTTTTGAATAAAGCGCTCGGGGCTTCCACAAAATACTTCGTGATTTTCCAGGTTGACGTATGCGGAAAAAGGTGCCTGCGTAAGCTCGCTTAAACGCTGAAAACAAGAAACTGAATCCAGTTCAGAATTCAATTCAGCTGAAAATTGCTGGCAAAAATTAAGCTCGTATATATTCCCCAGTTGAATTTCCCGTTTGATTTGCGCAATTTGTTCAAGATAAACAGTTTTGGGTAAATGCGCCTGGAAATTAATTTGAGGCAGGAGTGAGGTTTGTTTTGAAATAAAACGATGAATAACAGGAAGATACTTTTCCGGATCTCCGTAAAGAACACGGAAGTTTTTGTGATCAATCTCAACTACGACTTCTGCTTTCCATAAAACAATTTCCGGGAAATCAGTGAGGTCTTGATGGTTACTTTCGAGTCGCTCAATGCGGTTTTTTAAATCGTATGACAAGCAGGAAAACAGGTAAGAACCTTGATGTTGCTGAATAAAAGCATCCAGCTCACCGAAAAAATCATCCCGCCAGGTAAAACCGGCTTCGCAGCCTAAGGCCAGGATCCCCGAATTTTTTGAGCTTGTTTGCAGATAAATGATCCGTGTGGAAAACATGCCCAAAATTACGGAGAATTTTGTAAAGGTATGGGTTTGCAGGTGATCTCATTAAGGTGTTGTTTTTCAGTAGTATATTCGTTGGTTAACGGTTAATCCACTTAAATTTGAAAAAATAATTTGCTCAATTCAAATTTTCCCCCTAACTTAGTTCTACCTACAATTTAATAGTCTAACCATGTCCTGTAAATGCCATTCTCCTGAAAAAGAAAAAGAAATTCCCCTGTGCGTAATTTGTGATGCGAAGCTTTTCGGCCGCTCGGACAAACGTTTCTGTACAACCAAATGCAAGAACAAATATCACGCTGAATTACGAAAAAACAATCGCAGCGTTTCGCGGGAAACGTTAAAAGTCCTTTTTAAGAATTACCAGGTTCTAAATTCTTTGTTAGCCGAAAACTGTTCGAGGTACAGGGTCAGCAAATTGCTACTTCAAAGAAAAGGCTTTGACTTTGAAACCGTGACCGGGATTGAGTACAATAAAAACGGGCTAAAGCTCAAAGTCTTCAACTTCTTTTGGTATCCGGGTAAAAACAGCGTTATCGTTGTTGGACAAAACCCGGATGAATCACCCGCTTCACCTTTTGTTTATAAGCGGCTTAAGCGTTTCGGCCCGGAGGAAATTGCTGCGTGAAAAGTGG
The DNA here is from genome assembly GCA_021325675.1 of Crocinitomicaceae bacterium. Lineage (GTDB taxonomy): Bacteria > Bacteroidota > Bacteroidia > Flavobacteriales_D > Crocinitomicaceae > M2408. The sequence goes on along the minus strand of JAJTCM010000009.1, from coordinate 94,141 downwards.
TTTTGTATTTTAAATTCCGGCTGTGTCCAAAAAAATAGCTAATTTTCAATCTCAAATTGTGGGATGTTATACCGAATTTTAAAACTGGTAGTCACTGTTGGGATTCGCTTTTATTATAAGGAAATCCGAATCATAAACCGGAAGAATTTTCCGGATTCCGGCCCGTGTATATACATCGCCAATCACCCGAACACCTTGATGGATGCCTGGATGATCGGTTACGCGTCCAGGCTGCCGATCCATTTCATGGCAAAAGGAACTTTGTTTTCTTCCCCGCTAAAAAATAAAATCCTGCGGAGCCTGAACATGATTCCGGTCAACAGGAGAGGGGAGCGCACAACCGGCGGTGTTTCCAATAAAGATTCGTTTGAAGCCTGCTATTCAATTCTTGAAAACAAAAAGTGCCTGCTGATTTTTCCGGAAGGGACCAGTTTTTTGGAACGTCACCTGCGTGAGTTGAAATCGGGAGCGGCAAGGATCGCACTGGAAGCTGAACGGAGAAACGGAGGAAAGCTGGGCGTCAAAATTGTGCCGCTAGGCTTGAATTACCTCGACGCCGACCGTTTCAGGAGCCGGGTGATGATCCATGTGGGGCAGCCGATTTCACTGGAAAATTATGTCAAAAGTTACGAAACAGATCCCGGGCCGACAGCAAAAAAGCTGACCGAAGTATTCCGTATTCGCCTGGAACAGCTGCTGGTAAATTCTTCGGAAAAAGAAGAAGAGCTGATGACGGAAGAGCTGCATGAACTTTTTAGCTCCAAATACATTCGTCAAAGTAGGAGAGGAGTGGCAGGAGAGTTTGAGCTGCTGAAAAAGATCCGCGACAGGATGGAGGAAACGAAACTGACAAATCCCTGGAAAATAGAAGAAATCAAGTCAACCCTGAAAAACTTGCTGTCTAAGCTCGATCATTATGAAATCCGCGCAGATTTTTTAGACCGCCGTTTTCGCACCAAGATGTTTTTCAGGCAATTGCTCGTTTCCGTGGTTTTGGTTTTGATTGCTTTGCCTGTATATCTGTTTGGCGTAGTGCACAACTTTTTTCAATACAAAATTACGGATGTTATTGTACCCAAGCTAACGCGCGACATCGAATATTATGCGCCCTTATCTGTTTTGCTCGGCTTGATCTTGTACCCGCTGGTGTATCTTGCGTTTATGTTCGGGATGAAGCTTGCGTTCGACCTGGCGTTCTGGGGCCAGCTGGCGTATTTTATTTCGATGCCTCTTTCCGGCTTGCTGGCCTTTTCCCTCCATGCTTATTTCAGGCATATTTCGGTGAAATGGCGTTTTATTTACTATTTACTCAAAGACAAACAAAAAATGCAGGAACTGAAGCAGGAAAAAGAAAAGCTCCGGGCTTTGGTTTTTGGAGAATGAACATGAAAAAGAGTATTATCGCCGCTATTTGTATCCTGATCGCTTCAGCATGCTTTTCTCAATTGACGGAAGCCAATAAAGCCCAGCTACAGAAAGAAATCCATATGAAAGTAAACGAGCTGAGGAAATCGCTCGGGCTTGCACCGCTGAAATTAAACGATACACTGCGTGAAGCGGCTTTGGTCCATAGCAAATTCCAGGCGTTAAATAATAAGTTGACCCACAGTCAGACTAAAAAAGAGTTGATGGAGCCGCAGGACAGGGTCGTGTATTTCAAAGGGCTTGATTTCGAAATCGTCGGCGAAAATGTACAGGAAGTACCTCTTCCCAAAGGAAAATTATCTGAAAAAGATATCAGTAAATTGGCCGAGCTGATTTACCAGGGATGGAAGAACTCACCGGGACACTACAAAAATATGGTTCACCCCACATATCGTTTTGAAAACATCGCTTTCAGCGAAAATAAAGCTTTGACAAAATTGTATGCTACTCAGGTTTTCGGTAAAAAAGGCACAGTTATTCCGGGCCAGCTTTCTACAAACGCTTTTGGCTTGAAGGAAGCACCACCTTCTTGCCGGGATGAATTCAAAGATTTCATGAACCTGGTTGCCAATATGGGAAATTCGCTTGAAATTGATGATGACGGCAAGGTCTATTTTTATTACCATGATCTGGCAATATTCAACAAGGTGTTTAATAAAAAAGACGATGGAATTGCCGTGGACCTTGTCAGTTTAAGCCAGTTTCCGTGTAAGAAGCAAAATGTGCTCGATATGTCCCCGATTTACGACGGGATCTTGCTCAAGCCGGTCTTCAGGGAAGAACTTTTGAAGAAAAATGAAGCCCAAAGCTCATACAGGATAATTACCCCATTGGGACAAATCCCCAGGAACCTGGATGCTGACAAGCTTTCGCTTTCCATGGTTTTGATAAAAGGCGGTAAAAAATGCATTTACAATTATCCCCTGGAAGTTCCGACGGGTACATATCCGCTCTTCCCTTATACACCGAGTTTGGTGGATACTTTCCATGTTGATTTTGTCAGGAAGGGAATTGTCAAAAGCCAGGAATTGATCTATGATTTCAGGACCAATATCAAAGAGCCATTGACCTGGCCCACCATCAAAAAAATAGATTTTCCAGTGCATTCGGTGAAGATCAGGAGTTATAGTTCGGTAGAAGGAGATTCCCTGAAAAATGTGGATTTGCACAATTCACGCGCCAATACGATAAAAAAAGACCTTGCCGGAAGGTTGAATGTCAGCGAGGCTTCATTCCAGGTGGATGCCAAAGAAAACTGGGAAAAAATGGCTTTCCAGTTCGAGCTTTTTCAATTGGATTCGCTTAATGACTTAAGTTATTCCCAGAAAAGAAACATTGTCAATCAGCGCGACTATTTTCTCCCCTGGGATTCTTTATTGTTCAGTCAGCGCAAGGCTACGGCAACCATTTTTTATACAACAAACGACTCCGGGCTTTCCGATACTTCTTTGCTCCCGGTGCTCAACCTGCATACTGCGATCGCCAAAAAGAATAAGTTATTGATTAACAAATCACTCAAACATTTGTATTTCCAAAGCCAGGAAAACCGGGAAGTAGTCCTGGAAGATGAGGTGTATGAGCTCCTGCTGACAGAAAAATCCTATGTTGAAAATGCAGCAGCTGTTTTTTCCAAAGTATATATGGCGGATGTCTACAAAACAACTGAATTTCTAAAAACCTGGGTAGACAGGAAGGACGAGCTGTCTAGGAATGCCCAGGGTAATTTGCTTTATCTCTATGCCTTATTGGGAGAGTACTTCCTTGACAACTGGGATGTTTCCAATGAAAGGCTTGCCAATGTCATCCATCCCCAAAAAATGGTGACCTTATTGCACGATGATATCCCGGATGAACTGATGATCAACCTCCATTTGACCTTCATCAGTTATTACGGACAAATCAATGATGATGTCAATATCGATAAATCGTTTAATTATATTTCGGATTACATCAAGAGCCGGAAACTGACTCCCGCAGAAACTGCAGGACTTGCTTTGTTTTATAACGGATGGAGTATGCACCACATGACGGTGGATTTACTTTACCCCGGATTGGAAAAAAAGACTTTAAACGAAGATGGGATGTTTATCCTTGCCCAAACTATTTTGCATAGCGACAAGGATGATAAACGCGCCGAAGAAGTTATTCTGAAAGCTTTGGAGTTTAATAAGCTGCGTTGGTGCAAATGGATCAAAGGCGATTTCCAGATCATGCGTTACGAAAGCGTTAAGAACAAATATTGCGAGGTCTGCAAATAGTTACTTCTTCTTCTCTCCCTCTACAAAAACTTTGAAACGCAGATAGGTTTCTTTGTGTTTGGTATTCGCAAAAAGAACAATTTCACGGTCCTGGTTGCCGCTTTTTCCTTTGGTATCGAAAGTTAGCTTAAGGGAATCGGTTTTACCCGGGGCGATGGGGTATTTTGGGAAATCAACCACCGTACAATGGCAGGCCACTTCGTAGGAATCAATCACCAGCGGCGCTTTGCCGGTATTCTTAAAAACGTAGTAATGTGTCAGGCTTTGTCCTGCTTTCGCTTTCGGAAATTTATGAAAATCTTTCTCAAAAGAAAATTCCGCCGCTTGACCGAAACCAAGGGCGGAATTTAATATGATAATCAGGCTATAAAAATATAGCTTCATGATTTTTTAGTTTCCTGTACCAGGACCAGCGTTGTTGGTTGGTGTTGTTCCTTCCGGAGCAGGGCCTACAGTACCTTTGATACGGATCACTTTGCTCGGCTCGTTTGCTGCGTTTGAAGTAATCGTTACGCTTTTGGAGATCGGGCCCGGACGTTTTGTATCGTATTTAACAGTGATTGTTCCTTTAGCTCCCGGAGCGATAGGCTCTTTTGGCCAGGAAGGTACAGTACATCCACAAGATCCCGTTGCTTTTGAAATGATCAAAGGGGCATTACCTGTGTTTTTGAAATCAAAAGTACATGTTCCGTTGGCGCCGTATTTAACGTTTCCGTAGTCATGAACTTCTTTTTCGAATTCAATTTTTGCACCGCTTTCCGGCTGAGCTTTAACCGTGCTTGTTACGAAGAACGTTCCGGCTAACATTACCAATGATAAAAATAATCCTTTCATGTTTTATAATTTTAAAGTTTCTACAATTTTCTTGTATCAAAGATAGCTACTATTTTCGATTGCCCAAGTTTTTTTAACAGAAACTTAACAGCGGACTTTAAACGCTGATTACCGGCTATTTCCGGATAATCTCAACGGAGCTGTTTTTCCCGATTTTGATGATCTGGGAAGGCTTGCTGCAATTCTCAGCCAGGCGTTCGCGGACAACCAGGTCTACCTGTTCTTTAATTGAAGGGGAAATCTCACCGAAGCTTGCCGGCGTTTTTTCGCCCGAAAGATTGGCGGAAGTTGAAACGATCGGCTTTTTCAATCCGCGGATCAGCGCCAGGCATAGCGGGTCTTTCGTAATCCGGATCCCAACCGAGCCGTCTTCAGCGAGAACACTTGCTGCAAGTCCTTTTGCCCCGGGATAAATAATCGTTAGCGGCTGGGTCGCGAGATCAGCCAGGTCGTAACAAACTTCCGGGAACTCCGGCACATAACGCTCCAGCATCAGGAAGCTGTCTACCAGGATAATGAAGCTCTTGTTTTCAGGACGGTTTTTGATCTGCAGGATTTTCTGGCAGGCTTCTTCGTTCGTGGCATCACAGCCCAATCCCCAAACCGTATCAGTCGGGTAAAGGATCGTTCCGCCACTCTTCAATGTTTCAATTATTTCGGCTCTGTTTTCCATGTTTTTTGTATCGCAATTGGGTAAGTTGTCGCAAGGTTTGTTGGGTTCACGTTTAAGATCACAGAAGCAGAACTTAAATATTCAATTTGCATTCTCCATGTTCCGTTTTTCTATCGGGCTTTGTAGCTGTAAGCGAAGAAGTTATTCTCCATTCAAAAGATCCGGTCTCCGCTGCTTCGTGCGTTCCAAAGCCTGCTCTTCGCGCCATTTTTCGATTTTCCCGAAATCACCCGAGAGCAAAACTTCCGGCACTTTCCAGCCGTTATATTCCGGTGGTCGCGTGTAGACGGGCGGTGAAAGTAAATTGTCCTGGAAACTGTCCGTCAGCGCCGATGTTTCATCATTCAGAACGCCGGGAAGTAAGCGGATAATACTGTCCGTCAAAACGGCCGCCGCCAGCTCGCCACCGGACAAAACATAAGACCCGATGGAAACCTCGCGGGTAATGTAATGTTCACGGATCCGTTCGTCAACCCCTTTGTAATGTCCGCAAAGGATCATGATATTATCCACGAGTGAAAGCCGGTTGGATAACGCTTGCTCCAGGATTTCTCCGTCTGGCGTCATGTAAATGATCTCATCGTATTTACGCTCCGACTGCAAATGTTCAATCAGCGCGGCGATGGGTTCAATGCTCATTACCATTCCTGCCCCGCCGCCGTATTGGTAATCGTCCACCTGCTTGTGCTTGTTGGTCGAATAATCGCGGATATTATGAATATGAATCTCCGCCAGGCCTTTTTCCTGGGCGCGTTTCAGGATCGAATCTGAAAACGGTCCCTGCAGCAGGTCGGGAAGAATGGTAAGGATATCAATTCTCATGCTGCAAAAATAATATTTGTTTTGCCACTAAGACACAAAGGCTCAAGGTTACACAAAGTTTTTTTGGATCTCAAAGGCCACAAAGTTTTGCTGGTTGTGAAGTTTTTCGGGTAGCATTTATTAAAAACTCTATTTCACGAAATAACAATCTTTTTGCTTATCTTCTTTCAGGCATTCGAATTCTCTCGACACATCGTCATATTTGATGGAAACATATTTCGGCTCAATGAACCATTTTAAATCCGAAGTCATGACTCCCCATTTTCCGTTTTTTTGCAGCACGTAATGACGGCTTTGGTCTTCCCGCTGGATATTATCAAACTCGAAAGCTGTCAGTTCCTGCTTGCCTTTTTCACGCTCAACATTGACAAAACTCCAGTGATTTCCTTTTTTGGCGAACCAAAGCCCGTTGTAGTTGAGCATGTCAAGCGAATCGTATTTATTTTCCAGGAGCACGCCCCCGTTTTTGTCCAACAATCCTTTTTTCTGATTTTTGACCGTTGTGAAAATTGATCCGTAAGCTTTGATGTTGTCGTATTCAAGCGGTGTGAGCACTTTATTGCGGGCATCGACAATTCCGTATTTTTTGTTTTTTCTGACAATAAAGGCGCGGCTGCCGTTATTAACAATGTAAACGCCATTGGCTTCCATCTCATCGTATTCAGGCTGAATTTGCCAGGCAATTGTCTGTTCGCTTTTTTCCACATTCATCAAGCCGGTTTTCCCATTGATAAGGACGATGGCAAAACTGGTGTCCACAAAGTAAGCCATTTCAAATTTTTGTCCGAAAAGCGGGTTTCCTTTGCCGTCGATGAAAGAAACATGTTCGTCCTTACTTAAAATAAAGATATTTTTCGTCCCCTTAAAAACGTCGATGTAATCATATTCTGCCGGTTTCAGGATGCAGGCGCCGGGCTGGGCGAGACCATAAAACCCTTCCGATTCAAAGACAAAATAGCCGTTCTGGTTGTAGCCGTCGATATAAGACATTTTGATCTTGTTCAATTCTTGTCCGCCGGGCGTATGAAACGTATACATCTCCGTCTTTTTGTCGTAGCCCATAAAATATTGACGATACGGATAATTGCCGCATGCTGCTGTTTTAGATAGGTCCGGATCAAATTTCATGTAATCCACCCGGTCGAAATCGTAATAATCATACCAGTCGTAAACCGGGGGCAGAATTTCGTGTCCGTTGAGGTGGATCAGCCCTACTTTTTTGCCTTTCCGTGTTTCCATGCCGTTGAAATAATTTTCATAGCCGAGGTCATTCGGGTTGATGTAAGAAGCTTCAAAACGCAGGTTTTTGTTCTCAAATAGTTTTTGGCCCCTCCTGTTATATACGTGGCAGTTTGATCCCTGGTAAGCCTTGATGATTACATAGTCAGTTTCCAGGTCGTAGATTTCAGATTCCACAAATTCAATATAATCATATTCCAGCGGGACAATATATTTTCCAAGTGAGCTGACTACACCTACTTTTTTATTGCGTTTGATGACATAATACTGTTCCGCCATGTAGCCGTCATTGTTCAGGTAATCGTTGCCATAGCTGTTTTCCATGGATTCATATTCCATACCGAGCAAAAAATTATTTTTGAGTTCCAGGATTCTTTTATATTCCCGGGAGTACTCGTCATAATCCTCTTCTTTTAGCTCTGTGAAATAGTTTTCTTCCACCAGCATATCAACTTCAGTTGCGAGGACATAGTTTTTATTTTTCCTCTGGTATTCACTGTAAGCATCCGGCGTATAAATCAATTCCCCAGCGAGGTTAAGATAGGAGTAATCCTTTATGCGAATAAGGGTGTCCTGGCTTAGAGAAGATTTTACGACAGCAATTTTTTGAAGATCATACAGCAAATCGTATTTAGGGTTAAGCTGGATGATATACTTTTTGCGCGGACTGAAAACAAAATAATTTCCCTGGTATTGTCCTGTGTAAAAGCCGTAGCTCAGCTCGTTCGGAAAATCATCAAACTGCTGCTGGAATACCGCAGCCGAATCTTTGTTGTAAAACGTAAATTTTCCCTGGTCATATTTGAAATAATACATGCTGTCAACCTGTTGGAAAATCATTCCGTCTGTCAGTGGCTGCGCGCTGAGCAGGAAAAGATTAAAAATAAAGCAAAGAGAGATTAAAATACGCATAGCTGATTTTTGGGGTAAAACTACTATTTTTTAGTGAACTGCAGATTAGTAAAATGACTGATTTTTCAGGGCTGCTAAAACGATTAACTTTGTTATTTGTGCGAAAAGTTGTACATTTGTACAAATCATTTTCAAGCATGAAAGAAATGGATATTGCAGAGCTGGAGCGCCGTTTCCAGGAGAAAATAGATAAAGAAATTAAAATCGAGCCGAATGACTGGATGCCGGAGCAATATCGCAAGACTTTGATCCGCCAGATTTCACAGCACGCACACTCCGAAATTGTTGGGATGCTGCCGGAAGGAAACTGGATTACCCGCGCCCCAAACCTGAGAAGGAAAGCCGTTTTGCTGGCTAAGGTCCAGGATGAAGCCGGTCATGGCCTGTATTTGTATTCCGCTGCGGAAACGCTTGGTGCTGATCGTGAACAAACGATTGACGACCTGCATTCCGGGAAAGCGAAATATTCTTCCATTTTTAATTATCCAACCATGACCTGGGCGGACATGGGAACGATTGGCTGGCTGGTTGACGGTGCAGCGATTATGAACCAGGTTCCTTTGTGCCGCTGTTCATACGGACCTTACGCCCGTGCAATGGTGCGCGTTTGCAAGGAAGAATCCTTTCACCAGCGCCAGGGCTTCGAAATTGTTTCCAAACTGGCAAACGGTTCCCCGGAGCAAAAAGCAATGGCCCAGGATTCACTCAACCGCTGGTGGTGGCCTGCCCTGATGATGTTTGGCCCGAATGACGATCATTCCCCGAATTCAGCTTTATCCATGAAATGGAAAATCAAACGTTCCACCAACGATGAATTGCGTCAGCAGTTTGTTGATATTACGGTGAAGCAGGCAGAAATGATAGGCTTGACCATTCCGGACAAGGATTTGAAATGGAACGAAGAGCGCCAGAGCTACGATTTCGGTGAAATCAACTGGGAGGAATTCAACCAGGTAATTTCCGGAAACGGGCCTTGCAACAAGGAACGCGTAGATGCCCGCCGCAACGCCAAGGAAAATGGTGCGTGGGTACGTGAAGCTGCGATGGCACACGCCGAAAAAAGAAGATCAAGAAAAGAACGAGCATAAAAATTTAATTCATGAGCAATAAAGAATGGCCGCTGTTTGAAGTGTTCATCCGCAGTAAGCAGGGCTTGAACCACAAGCACGTTGGAAGCCTCCGCGCTGCCGATCCTGATATGGCAATCGAGAACGCCCGCGACGTTTATACGCGCCGCAGCGAAGGCGTAAGCATCTGGGTTGTTGAATCCAAGCTAATCACAGCTTCCGATCCGAAAGAAGCAGATTCACTTTTCGAACCGGCAGACTCAAAGGTTTACCGCCACCCGACGTTTTACGATGTTCCGGATGGTATTTCGCATATGTAGTTTAAGACGAAAGACTTTGAGATAAAACAATAGACAGTTCATCGTCTTATGTTTAACATCTGTTGTCTAATATCTATCAAAAAATGAAAGAACTTTTTGAATATACACTCCGCATGGCGGATGACAGCCTGATCCTTGGGCACCGCGTGTCAGAATGGTGCGGGCACGGGCCGATTCTTGAAGAAGATATCGCCCTGACGAATATTGCGCTCGACTTAGTTGGTCAAGCTACAAACTTGCTCGAGTATGCCGCAGTAACTGAAGGCTCGGGCCGCAGCGCCGATGATCTGGCTTTCCTGCGTTTCGACCGTGATTTTAGAAATTTGCTTTTGGTAGAGCAGAAAAACGGTGACTTTGCGGTCACGCTCACCCGCCAGTTTTTCTTTGATGCTTTCCGCAAGCCTTTTTTCGAAGCGTTAGCACAATCCAAGGACGAACAACTGGCTGCAATTGCTGAAAAATCCCTGAAAGAAACGAAATATCACCTCAAGCATTCTTCCGAATGGATGATCCGCCTGGGTGACGGAACGGAAGAATCCCATGCGCGGGTTCAGCAGGCTGTAAACGATCTTGCGCGTTTTACAGAAGAATTGTTTTACATGGATGAGGTTGACCAAAAACTGATTTCAGAAGGAATTGCCGTTGATCTCAACACGATAAAACCAATTTGGAAAGCTCATGTAGACGAAGTTTTTGCTGAAGCGAACCTGGAAATGCCGGAAATTAAATGGCCGCAAAAAGGCGGTCGACAAGGAATGCATTCCGAGCACCTGGGTTATCTTTTGGCTGAAATGCAGTTTATGCAGCGCGCCTACCCCGGAATGGAATGGTAACAGAACAGGAAATATGGACCTTACTGGAACAGGTCACCGATCCTGAAGTGCCTGTTTTAACAATCATTGACCTGGGTGTTGTTCGCCAGGTTGAAATTCACGATAATTCCTGTAAAATAACGATAACCCCGACTTATAGCGGCTGTCCGGCCATGCAGGTCATTGAGGAAGATATCAAAGCGACCTTAAAAGATGTGATACCGGTTGAGGTGGTGCAAACACTTTCGCCCGCCTGGACAACCGACTGGATCAGCGAGAATGGCCGCAAAAAGCTTCGTGAATATGGAATCGCCCCACCCGAAAATGAGGTAGATAAAAGTGTTTTATTTGCTGAGCCGCCGGTTATCGCTTGTCCTAAATGTACTTCCAAAAATACACGTATGGTGAGCCAGTTCGGGAGCACCGCCTGTAAAGCCCAATACCAGTGTAACGATTGCCTGGAGCCGTTTGATTATTTTAAGTGTTTGAAGTAATTAATTTGTTTATTATCAGCAACATATTCGTTGCCTAACGGTTAATGCACGTTTAGCAGTCTGGTGTCTTTAAAGCAAAATCAAAGTTTTTAGCTCTGTTTTTCTATGGTTACATAACTTGTTTGTTTTCACACAAATATTCGTTGCCTAACGGTTAACACACGTTTCAATAGCAGGTAAAAACCAAAAGAGGAATACAATCACGTATTCCCCTTTTTTTCAAATGAGATAAATTTAAAACGTCCTATTTTTTAACTACAATAAACTCCGTACGTCTGTTTTCCTGGTGTTCATCTGTTGTACAGGTAGAAACGGCTTCATTTTCGCATGTACATCCGTTGCTGACTTTGGTTTCACCATAGCCTTTTCCGTGGATCCGTTCTTTGTTTTTGTTTAAACGTTCCTTGATGTAATTGGTAGAAGAATTGGCGCGCTGCTGTGACAACCAGTCGTTGTAAACCATTGCGCCGCGGCAATCACTATGGGCTCCCAATTCTACTTCGAGCGTTGGGTTTTCGTTCATAATCGCTACGATTTTATCCAGCTCTATTGCTGCATCCGGGCGAATAGCAAATTGGTCGTAATCGAAATAGATATTTTTAAGCTTAATTGCTTTTCCTAAATCAGAATTGACAGGGATTTCAGCGATGGGTATCACTTCCGCTACGACTTCTTTGAACAGGATAACATCGGCTTTTACGATTTCTTCCTCACCAAAGGTGCTCACGGCGTTATAGCCATCGATGTAGCTTTCTTTTTTCCCGGTCAGGTTGTACCACATGTCCGTGTTGACAGGAAAGCTGTAAGCACCGTCATTCGAAGTAGTGAGGGAATCAATCAGGGTGCTTTTGTCAACCGACAAATAAATGCGGGTCATCGGGATAGCTTTTCCTTCACCGTCTTTTGCAATTCCCTCCAGGGTTTTGTGTAAATCGACATTCTTTAAGAAATCCAGCGCATAAATATCGTCATCACCGTTTCTGTCAGATGAAAAATAACCTTTATCCATCATACCGTCAGAAATTGCTGCGAAATCGTTGTACCTGGTGTTCAAAGGAGAACCGGCATTGACAATATTTCCCCATTCGGAGCCCGTGAGCGGACATAAAAATAAATCCAGCCCACCCAAACCGAAATGCCCGTCGGAAGCAATGATCAGGATCTGCTTGTTCTCTTCAAAGAAAGGGAATAACTCGTGTCCCTCGGTGTTGATTTTGTTACCAAGATTTACCGGTTTACTCCAGCCTTGTGCATTTTTTTCCGTTTTGTAGATATCCGTTCCACCGAAACCGCCTGGCATATCGCTGGCAAAATACATGGTTTTTCCATCAGCTGTGAGGAAAGGATGTCCTACCGAATATGCATTGTTATTGTATTGAAAAGCTTCAGGTTCAGACCATTTTCCATCAACGGAAGTGCTTAAAAATATCTGGAGCTCTACCACTTTATCCTCACTTTTATCCTTGTAATGGTTTCTCGTAAAAGCTACAACTGTACCGTTGTTACTAAAGCTGGCCGGTCCGTCATGCCATTTTCCATTCAGCTTCTTGTCAAAGCTTTTGATTTTTTTCAATTGAATTCCGTCAATTTCTGCTGAGCACAAATCGAGGAAAGGTTTCCCGGTCGCATTGTAGGTGCGTTTGATAAACCGGGGCCTGCTGTCGCTGGATGTAAAAACGATCTGGTCTTTGTAATAAGCAGTACCGAATTCCTGGGCGTCGGAATTCATGTCCAGACGTACAGTTTTATATTTGCCGTCATCGGTCATCATTTTACTCAGGTCGGCCTTATGGTTCATGTAACTTTTAGCGCGCAGGTCATCCGGTTTCATTTGCTGAAATTTATCCATTTGCTGGTTCGATTCATCGTATTTTCCATTGCTTTTCAGGATCATGGCATAAGTGAAATAATCTTCCGGGCTCAGGCTTTGTCCGCTGCTGATAATTGTTGCGTAAATTTCTTCTGCTTCCGGGTTTTGATTGAGCTTATAATAGCTATCCGCGAGCTTGCGCTGTCCGTCGAGGGTAAGCGGATCTGCCTTTTTATAGGAATTGATCGCCTTGTCATAAGCATACCTGAAGGCATATTTATCGCCGCGGAGTTCATGTTTGGTTTTTTCCTGTGCATTCAGCTGTATGCTGATTCCAAGTATTAAAATGAAGGGTAAAAGTAAATTTTTCATGAGGTGTGTTTTAATAAAAGTTTAAAAATATCTTGGTGAATCGATCTGTTTCTTACTGCTGAAGATGAAGTCATAACGCAGCATAATTTCGTGGCTTCCCTGGTTATATTTGAATGTTCTCACACCATATGACCAATCAAAAGAATAGCCGATGTGGAATTGCTCGTTCAGGTCCAGTCCAACCAATACTCCGGCTGCATCCCCGGTGCGGTACATCGCGCCGAGTAGCACTTTTTCCATCAGGATGAAGGAAGCTGTTACATCTACTTGTACAGGAGCGCCGGCTGTAGCTTTAACTAAAGTGGTTGGTTTGAAAGCCACCTGGTCAGTCAAATTGAAAACGGCGCCGGCAATGAAAAAGTAATGCCTTTGTTCTTTTCCCGTTTGGGTAGTTCCGTCAGCAAGCTTGAACGCAGAGTACTTATTTTCCAGTAAATCCGGGGATGATACGCCTGCATAAAACCGCTTGCGTGAATAGTAAGCCCCAAACCCGAAATTCGGTGCCACGTGACTATTGATGTTGTTTGTGAAAACCGGGTCATTTTGCTGATCAAGCTCAAGTGAGCTCAGGTTGGCCTGCAGAATATGAACACCTCCGCTTAGGCCTAAGGCCAGTTTGGATTTTTTATTCAGCTGCATAATGTAAGCAAATTGACCAAACACGGAAGTGTTGTTGACCGGGCCAATCCTGTCGTTCATAGCTGTCAAGCCAATCCCGATGTGCTTGCTTCTTAGAGGCGCATGCATGGTCAGGGTTTGTGTTGTCGGCGCACCTTTAAAACCTACCCATTGTGAGCGGTGAAGCGCCGTGATGCTTAAGGCTTCCCTGCTTCCTGCATAGCCGGGGTTGACGGCAAGGGTGTTGTACATGTAATGCGTGAACATAGGCGCTTGCTGGGCATGAAGGGCTAAACTGCCCAGGCTTAAAACAAGTACCGCTGTTAATTTTTTGAGTGTTTTCATATCTTTTAATTTAATCCCGGGAAATTCCGTGACAGTTATTTGGGTGTGCTTATCTGTTCAGGTAAATTGTACCTTTCAGCGCGGGAGAATCATCGCCAAGATCGAGTATGTAGAAATACAGGCCTACCGGTAATTCGTCACCCAGGCTGAAGTCCACGAAAGATTTACCGTTCCAGGAGTTTTGGTAGGGGCTGATTTCAAAAATCTTGTTCCCCCAACGATTGAATATCTCAAAAGTGTTGGAAGGGAAATACTGGATCCCGCGGATCACAAACAGGTCGTTGATTGCGTCCCCGTTGGGAGAAAACCCTTCAGGAATAAAGAAATCAGTTGGAAAAGGCTCAACGGATGAGCGGTTGTTCACGAGGTTTGCTTCAGCTTCGTTTCCATCGATATAGGCCGTATTAACATAGTCTCCGCTGGTGTTTACCGATGCAGTGATAGTCAGGACAGCTGTTTCTCCGTTGAGCAAATCGCCGATCGTCCATGTTCCGCTTGCAGCGTCATACGTGCCGGTAGTTGTGGAAGATGAAATATATGTATACCCGTTGTGAAGCGTGTCGCTAACCGTTACGCCGCTCGAGTTATCCGGCCCGTTATTACTTGCTGTAATTGTAAATACGATGTTTTTTCCGATCAGTGGCTCCATGCTGTCCGCTGTTTTGACAATACTCAGGTCGTTGGAGCAAACAACTACTAACACAGCGACGGTGGCAGGAAGTGAATTGCAGCCGTTTACGAGAACTGTTAGTGAATAATTGCCCGCATCCGAAATCGCTGCAGATGGAATAACACTGTGCTGGTTAACCGATGTAAAGCTGTTTGGCCCTGTCCAAAGGTAAGTCGCTCCCGCAACAGTGCCGGCGTCCAGTTGAATCGGCCCCCCGGTGCAAACCGGCGAGTTGGAAGATGCGTTTGCCAAAGGTAAAGCGGTTAATACCAGGGATGCGTTGTCGGAAACGACAGTTGGTGAACAGGTTCCGGTAATGACAACGTTGTAGTTTGTGGCGGCATCTGCCGGCGTTACCGGGTTGATCGTCAGCGTTGAAGTTGTAGCCCCGGAAATGCTTGCACCGTCAACCAGGTTCACAATTCCTCTTCTCCATTGATAGCTGAGTCCGTTTCCAGTTGCAGCTGCTGTAAAGATTGCCGTTCCACCGGTAATGCATACTGTTTGGTCTGCTGGCTGGGTTGTAATTACAGGTGCTGTAAGAACGGTCAGGGATACATTGCTGGAAGTGTCGCTTGGCGTAAAGCCCCCCGTGATTATTACGTTGTAGTTTAAAGCGGCATCGCTGGCAGTTACCGGGTTGATTGTTAACGTTGCTGAAGTTGCACCGGAAATAGATCCGCCGTTATTTAAATTGACATTTCCTTTTCTCCATTGGTAAGTCAGGTCGTCACCCGTTGCGACTACCGTGAAGCTTGCGGAGCTTCCTTCACAGGCAGTTTGGTTGACAGGTTCTGTTATTGTGAACGGAGAGCACGAAGAAGGCAGGCTGATGCTCATTGCAGTAGTGTTCAGCGCGCCGGTGGTGGTAAGGGCCCGGCCAATGATAGTTGCACCGCTTGCGAGGTTTATTGCACCGTTGTTGCCGATGATCGTACCTTTGAATTCCGAAAAGCCATTGATGTTTGTAGCCCCGTCTATTTTCCAGTAAACATTTTTTGCCTGTGTGCCGTTTATGAGTGTTACGATGGCGAAAGTGCTGGTTGTAAACGCCCCGTTGACCTGGATCACAAAAACCGCGTCAGGATTTCCCCGGGCATTTAAGAAAACAGTATCGGTAAAAGTTACAGCAGCATTCATCAGGTAGGTGTGCGGTGTCAGGACGAGGCTGTTACCGAATTGCGCGGGATACAACAATTCAATGTCATAGGGAAGGGTGTTGAGATAAGCATAAGCATCCGTTAAGTCGCTTGCTGCCTGCGCAGTTGACCCATCCGGGTTAGGGTGGATTTCCCCGGTTACCAATAAAGGATCATAACCTGTAGTCAAACCACTGTTTGTGCCGACATCGCCATAAACGGTTGTCACACCTGTGTTTGTCACCGGCCCGTTGGAAGAAAACAGCGCAAAACAGCCGATACCATTAAGGTCTGGTGAAGCAGGCCCTGTTAAAACCGGGCTTCCGCAGCCAATTGGGGTGTAGGCAAGTATTCCGTCAATAGTAACCTGGCCCGCGATCGAAAGCGCCCTGCCTTCAAGCGTAGCGCCGGTACCCAGATGGATAGATCCGTTATTGATGATGTTGCCACGCATAGTAGCTCCGGCGGCGATGCTGACCAAATCACCTACTTGCCAGAACACATTACATGCCAGTGCCCCGTTGAGTAATTGTACGTTTGCATTGGCGTTAACACCAAAAGCCCCGTTGATACGAATGATAAAAACAGCGTCCGGATCACCCTGCGCATCAAGCGTCAGGTTTGAATTCAGTGTTGCAGGGCCGGCAATAAGGTGTACCCCGGGAACCAGGACTTGCCCGTTACCCAGTAAAGGTGCCGGAAAAAAACCGGGAACCGTTGCGCTCAGCTGCCCATAGGCAATCAGCAAATCTGCAGAACATTGTGCGGTGACAAGGTCTCCGGAATGCATCTGGCCGTTGACATTTCCAAAACCTGTAATGGCGCCGCTGTTTGTCCCGACATTACCGGTTACATGGGAAATTCCGGTATTACCGATTGCCCCGACAGAAGAAAAAAGTACAAAATCAGCTGCGGTTCCAAGGTTTGGAGCTTGTCCAAGATATACTTTCGGTATAATTAACGACACGAGTGCAGTTATTATACAAAGTAATTTATTTTTCATGGGATGAATTAATAGAGTGAATTAATTTTCACGGGTCAAAGGTGCGACGGATTAATGCAGAAAGTATTGTATAAAAAAAAGAAGCATTTGTGTAAAACAATTCAATCGAAAATACGGATCACTGACTAAATCAGGTGATTGGCCCACAGTCAGATTGCATATTGGCGGGTTGTACCGCGGGGTGACGGAGGTTTGCCCACAAACCGGGCAGGTCATTGTCCGTGAAATAAATCTGGAATTCGCCCGGGAACATAAAATGAATTCATATTATTTCAGCACAGATTAAAAACTCAATGGGGAGCTTTTCTGTTTCCGGTTAACCTGTACCCATAAAAAAACCGCCCTGTTTTATGCAGGGCGGTTACGCTGTCTATGCTTAAGAGCTTAATTTCTCTGCGGGTATATTCCGCTGATACAGATAATGTAATTGATTCCAACATAGGGTTGCATGTTGTTGTGCGGCTGGCTTCCTCCAATGCTGGAAACGGTCCGGGGATTCAGCATGGTATCCGGGTTTCCCGAAATAAATCCATAAGTCGCACGCGGAGCTTCAACTGAGGTTGTCGGCGCTGCGATGGAAGAGTTTGTGAGAGCTGTAGTCAGTACCGCATCTTTCGAGCTCACGGACTCCGTGTGCGTGTGTTCCGGCATTTGGGCAGTATTCAGATCTGTGCTGATTGCGCCCCCGCGCTGCGCAACCTGGATGGGTTGAAGATTGTTCCCGAACCCAGCCCCAACGGGAACACGGCTACGCATGTCAGGCAAGGCGAAAGTTGTTATTCCATCTCCGCCGTAGGAATTCCCTATAATAGCGTATAAAGGTGCATTTGTTTTAATGTTCAGGAGTTGTCCGTTACAGAATGCCCAGTTTTGCGGTGCATACAGGCCTGCAAATAATTTTACGATTCCAATATATTCATCCATAATATAAATAATTTTAATGTTTTGATTTTTTAATCCCGGTTGCGGGCAGCGGTTACCCTTCCGGAGGGAAAACCCCATCTACACAGATCAAATAATTCACAGCAAGGAAAGGCTGCCTGTTCTCATGCGGCATATTTGCACCAGTATTGGAAACCGTAGCTCCGTTTAATGTCACATTCGGCATGGCGGCGTTGAAACCATTCGTTGCAACAAAGCTTCCACTGGCATCAGTTCCTGGAACGGCCATTAAATCTCCCTGTGACGCAACTTCAAGTGTTGCATTCTGGCTGCTTACAAGCCCTATGTGATTGTGGACGGGTATTTCAATAATCGTAAGTGTGTGCTGCTCTTCACCTCCCTGCTTCCCGGGTCCGATGAGCGGTAAACCGTTTCCCTGACCTGCTCCCAGTGGGATTCTGCTCCGGAGATCAGGTAGGGCGAAAGTACTTACCCCGTCACCTCCGTAGGTAGTTCCTAGCAGGCGGTAAAGATTTTCGTATTCATTGACAGGCAACAACGTACCGTCACAGAACATCCACCCAACCGGTGCAAACGTTCCACCAAATATTTTAATGATTCCCATGTATTCCTGCATGATAATATTTTTTGAAATTAATAATGTTAAATTGATTTACGGGAGTTGCGGAAAAGTTCCCTGCATGCAAATGATGTAGTACATTCCCAGGTACGGCTGCATGTTATCATGCGGCTGATCTGAACCAGCAGGCATGAGGCTTTGACTGGAAAGCTGCGTGTCAGGTGCAAGCAGGTTAAAGCCGTTGGTTTGCGCAACACTTCTTCCTGTACCGTGACAAGGTGTTCCAATAGTGTTTCCCTGTTGATTTGGTGCTGATTGTGTTGCGTTCGCCGAGCTTACACTAAATGTGTGGTTATGCACAGGTAAGTGCAGTTGGATCAGGGTAATGGTGTTGAATCCTCCTTGCTCGCCAGCCACATAATTGCTTAAGCCCGGTCCTTGTCCTGATCCCAGCGCTGCACGGCCTCTCAGATCGGGTAAGGCGAACGTTATTGTGCCGTCACCGCCGTACTGGGTCCCAAGTACCGCAAAAAGATTACTGTACTGCTTGATCAACAACAGGCTGCCGTCACAGAGTGCCCAATTCTGCGGCGCAAAAGTACCGCTAAACAATTTAATCATGCCAATAATGTCATCCATAGTATATAAGTTAAAGATTGAGCCTAAATATATCAATTTAATTTGTTGAAAATCAATTATTTTTGTCATTCAAGCCATAGATGCCGCCATCACATTGAAGTTCAGACAACAAGATGTTTTCCGCTGAGAAGAACAACCAGTTAATTCTTTTTCACATAAATAAGTTGCTGAATTACAGTTATATATCCGTTGCCTAACGGTTAATGCACGGTTAAACGGACTGATACTTTACAAGATTTGAAAGCGTTTAATTTAGGGAGTTGAAAATTTTTAACTTATTATTTTTCAGTAACATACCCGTTGCCTAACGGTTAATTAACGGTTACAGTTATGCAAATTGCGATAAGGCTAGACTTTCACCTTTCTGAAAAACACCTGTTCTTCCTCTTCTTTCAGCGACAGGAAAATAACAAGATCATAAGACATGTGGGCTGCGATGCAGAACCATAAACCGAGCGGTCCGAGGGCATAGCCGAGCGAAACAATAAATGGGATGAGAAAGAGCCCGTAAATCGACAGCTTCCATTTTTTAGGGTTCAGGTAACCGTGAATAGCAATAAAGAATACGCTTGTTACCCAGATCCCGAACCAATGTTGAACACCGGAGCGGAAAAGCACTTCCTCACCGAATCCGGCGCAAAATGACAGAAAAGCTTTATCAATAAAGGTGAGACGCAGGTTCAGCAGGATTTTCTTTTGCTGATTCATATCGTCTTCAAAAAACGGGTGGCTGAAAATCTTGCCGCTAATGAGGGCGAATACAATTCCCCACAGGAAGCCGTAAAATGTGTTGATGTGCAGGGCCCGCCCCAATTGCAGGACATGCAAAGGCGTTTTCCCCGCGAAAAAATACAGCACCGTGAGTGCCAGTGCAGGAAAAGCGAGCAAAGTGACGAGACCTAATAAGTATAGTCTAAGTTTTGACATAAAAAAACTCCCCGGTTTGCCGGGGAGCGTATTTTGAATTAATGTTTTTCATCTTCCGGATCAGGCTCAATAATTTTCGGGCCTTTGTAGTTCTGCAAACGGTCCAGGAAATCTTCCAGCTGGGCGATAGACAGTTGCTTGGCAATAATTTTTTTATCCTTGTCGAGCACGAATACGCGCGGCGTAGAGAAAATATCGAATGTTTCCTGGTAGTTCAGGGATTGGATCGTTGTATATTTTGGAACAAACTTGCGGGCATCTTCCTGCGCTTCACGGTAGAGACGATCAGTCAGGGCAACGTTCACAAATGTCAGGTTGTTCTTAACGATGAACTTTTTCCATTTTTCGAAATCTTCACCAATGGCTTTTCCAACAGCGAAAACTTCAACATTGCGCGCTTTCAGCTTTTCGGCGTACAGTTTTTGTAATTTCGGGGTGGAGGTTTTGCAGTGTCCGCATTCCGGGTCCCAGAAATAAAGGATCGTATAATCCGCTTTGATACTGTAGTAATCCATCCATTTTGTATCCGTTGTGTCACGCAGGATCACGTTTGGCGGAACAACACCTTGTACCAGGTTTTTCTGCGTTTCAACTTTTTCGCAAAGGTCAGCGAGCTTGTCTTCCGCCATCCAGTAAGCCGGGGATTTGCCCTCCAGGTTTTTAGCGCAGTAATAACGCTGTCCCATGCGGACAAAAACTTTATCCATTCCCATGATGTTCGACTTTTCAGCCGTAGACGTAATATACGTCAGGGAATACTTGAAGAGCTCGGATTTCTGGTCGAGCTGGTCCAGGAACCAATAACCGTATTTTACCAATGTATCCGGGTGCTGGATGAGCATCTTTTTGCCAAAGAATTCGTCCAGCTTATTGTGGAAAATCGGTGTATTCAATACACGGTCATCCTTCAGGTCGATGTTGTCAAAATAATGATCGCGGTAGTATTTGTATGCAAAATTGGAATCGATGATTGCTCCTTTGGAATCGCGCGGTGCTTCAGGAATTTTGACATCCATGGACATTTTCACCAGCTTGGAAACAAATTTCGTCGGGTTGTTTTTAACCAGGTCAAGCTGGTATTGCTCCACGCTTTGAGAAATAACTTCAATTTCTTCGGACAGTTTTTTGTATTCAGGATCGTCTTTTTTTAATGTTTCACGCTTTTTGCCAAGCTCAGCAGCCTTGTTGCGCTGTCCGGAAATAAATTTCACGTAATCAATAAAAACTTTATTCTCTTCAGACTTTTTCACGACCATATTGTTGACGTAGTCCGGTCCTTTCGTTTCAATATAAACTTCTTCGTTGTTGAAGATGAAGTCAAAATATTTCTGGCCTGGCAGCAGTAAGGCAAATACACCCGGTTTTTGCTCTTTTCCCTTTAGGGTCGTGTTGAATTCAACCACACCGTTTTTCAGGTCGGCCGTATCTGCATAAAACATGCCCTTACCGTTGTATTTAACCAGGAAAACTGTGGTGTCTTTTTGGCCTGAAAGCTTGAATTTGATTTTCTGGGCTATTCCTGAAAAAGAAAGCAACAAAATAAGTATAGTGATAATCGATTTCATGTATTTAAAATTTTAGTGAATTTATTACTTATAGACGTATCTTTCTAAAATCCGGTTCAAATTTAACAGCTTTTTAACGAAAATTAAAATTCTTTGAAAATTCCCTTGCTGGCGTTGGAATAACTTGATACGGCAAAAAGCAGGAAAGCCAGCAGGAGCGCGGCAATGCAGTAAAAACTGAGGTCTTTGCCGATGTAGATTCCGCCGTTTTCAAAATAAGCATTTTTCGTAATGAGCAATTGTGCATACTGGATCAGGACAATGCAGGAAATGCGAGCAAGGTGATAAGGCCTAATACGTATATTTTCAAATTTTGACATAGGCAGTGCTGTTTGTTCCGGTCACGCTGATAAAAAACTCCCCGGTTTCGCGAGGAGTTATATGTTTGAATTAATGTTTTTCATCTTCCGGATCCGGTTCAATAATTTTCGGCCCTTTGTAGTTCTGCAAACGGTCCAGGAAATCCTCCAGCTGGGAGATCGAAAGTTGCTTGGCAATAATCTTTTTATCCTTATCGAGTACAAAAATACGCGGTGTGGAAAAAATATCAAAAGTTTCCTGGTAATTCAGCGATTGAAACGTCGTGAATTTCGGAACAAACTTACGCGCATCTTTCTGGGCTTCACGGTAGAGACGGTCGGTCAGGGCTACATTAACAAAAGTCAGGTTGTGCTTAATGATGAACTTTTTCCACTTTTCAAAATCTTCACCAACGGCTTTTCCAACAGCGAAAACTTCAACATTGCGCGCTTTGAGCTTTTCGGAGTATAACTTCTGAAGTTTTGGGGTGGAAGTTTTACAGTGTCCGCATTCCGGATCCCAAAAGTATAAAATAGTATAGTCCGCTTTGATGCTGTAATAATCCACCCATTTTGTATCGGTTGTATCGAGCAGAATAACATTTGGAGGAACAACACCCTGCACCAGATTTTTCTGTGTTTCTACTTTTTCGCAGAGGTCAGCGAGCTTGTTTTCAGCCATCCAGTAAGCCGGGGATTTGCCTTCGAGGTTTTTGGCACAGTAATAACGCTGGCCCATGCGGACGAATACTTTGTCCATTCCCATGAT
Source organism: Crocinitomicaceae bacterium (assembly GCA_021325675.1). Lineage (GTDB taxonomy): Bacteria > Bacteroidota > Bacteroidia > Flavobacteriales_D > Crocinitomicaceae > M2408. The sequence continues at coordinate 71,667 of JAJTCM010000009.1, read as the reverse complement.
GTTCGACTTTTCAGCAGTGGAAGTGATATGCGTGACGGAATATTTGAACACTTCGGATTTCGGATCAAGTTGATCGATGAACCAGTAGCCGTATTTCACCAGCGTATCCGGGTGTTGAATGAGCATTTTTTTGCCGAAAAACTCTTCCAGTTTGTTGTGAAAAATCGGCGTGTTCAGGATACGGTCATCTTTCAGGTCAATGTTGTCAAAATAATGATCGCGGTAATATTTGTAGGCAAAGCTGGAGTCGATGATGTTCCCTTTGGAATCGCGCGGTGCTTCAGGAATTTTGACATCCATGGACATTTTCACCAGCTTGGAAACAAATTTCGTCGGGTTGTTTTTCACCAGGTCGAGCTGGTATTGCTCCACGCTTTTGGAAATCGTTTCAATTTCCTCGGTCAGCTTTTTGTATTCCGGGTCGTCTTTTTTCAGAGTGTCACGCTTTTTGCCTAAATCGGCAGCTTTCGTGCGCTGGTCGGAAATGAATTTCAAGTAATCAATGAAAACCTTATTCTCTTCGGATTTCTTTACAACCATGTTGTTCACATAGTCCGGGGCTTTCGTTTCAGTATAAACTTCTTCGTTATTGAAAATGAAATCAAAACATTTCTGATCCCGCAAAAATAAAGCAAATAGGCCCGGTTTTTGTTCTTTTCCTTTTATGCTCGTGTTAAACTCAATAACACCGTTTTTCATTTCGGCCGTATCGGCATAAAACATGCCTTTGCCATTGTATTTTACGAGGAAAGCGATCGTGTCCTTCTGACCGGAAATCTTGAATTTGATTTTTTGAGCCATCCCGGAAAAAGAGAGGAGTAAGATAAGTACTGTAACAATCGATTTCATGTATTTTTAATTTTAAGTGAATTTATGATTTACAGACGTACCATTCCAAAATCTGACTCAAAATTTAACAGCTTTTTAACTAAAATTAAAATTCTTTGAAAATTCCCTTGCGGGCATTGGAATAACTCGCTACGGCAAAAAGCAGGAAAGCCAGCAGGAGTGAGCCAATGCTGTAAAAACTGAGCTCCGTCCCGATGTAAATTCCACCGTCCGCAAAAACCTGGTCCAGGAAAAATTTCAACCCGAGGAAAAGCCCTAGTCCGATGGCGCTGATGAGTGCAAAAATCTTCATGAAATAGATGAAAAAACGGTTGACGAGCTGCTGTGGCGCATAGCCCAAACGCATCAATGTCCGCACTTCGTAAGCATTTTTCGTAATAAGAAGCTGCGCATACTGGATCAATACAAGGCAGGATACAAACACGGCGATGATGGAAATCACGAGGACCACCAGGATGAGTGTGCCGACAATACTTTTCAGGCGGCCAACAACCATTTGCGAGTTTTTGGATTCCAGGTGCTTTTCCTTCAGCATTTCTTCCACCTTACCGAATTCACTTTCCGTTCCCGAAATCATGAGCTGGGTGATTTTTTGCGGCGTCAGGTTGCCGTATTTATCGTTTCCATATTTCATAAATGATTCAGGAACGAGGATTGATGGCACTTCATTCGTGAAACCGATAATCCGGGCGTGAATGTGCTCTTTTTCAGAATTTTCATTCGAAAGGCGCAGCTTGAATTTGATATCCTTCGCCAGCTCATCGGAAATTTGAGGGATCCCGCTGGCGCTCATAAAGGTGTTCAGCATCACGAGAAAATCCCGCGGAAGAATAATCGGCACAATCGTATCGCCTTCTTTCCAGTGCCATTCCGTGCTTTTTACGTCCAAAAAATCCTTGTCGACAGTCTGGATAAAAACATCGGAGCTGAATTTCGGTACAAGCGGGTCGGCGGTAGCAAACAAAACGTCAAAATTATTGCTGATCACCGGCTTCACGTCAAGAATAAACTTTTCTTTTTTCAGCTTCTCGATTTCTGCCACGGAAAAATCGGTTTTTACGAGGTTCAGCGTGCTCGAAGTCGTTACCTGCTTTTGCACAATGATCGTATTTGGCCCGAGGATATCAGCGCCTTCACCGAATTCATTCACTTTGATCAGGTAATGGATCGATGCAATCAGGAAAGTCATTCCCAGGAAAGACCCGATCATCGCAATAATCAGCTGTTTTTTGTCCTGGTTCCGGAATAATAATTTGCTTAACATGTTTTTGAATTATAAATGATGAGTGATGAATTCCGCCGCGGCGGAGAGTGTTGAATGATAGGGAATTCATCATTCAAGGTCCATCATAGTTTAAAGTATAAGTTCCTGATCATATGTGAAATCATAATCGTCACCGAGCGTTGTAAGCACAAAACCCGCTTTGAGCTGATCGCAGCGTTCATTGATCAGCCGCATGCAGATGGCGCTGTTCACTTTATCGAGGTGAGAAAAAGGCTCGTCGAGGATCAGCCAGTCAAAAGGCTGGCAAAGCGCACGGATAATGGCTACACGCTGCTGCTGTCCCATGGAAAGGATGCCGCATTTGTCGTTCCACTTGTTTTCAATGCCGGTTTCAGCAAGGAAATTTTTCAGCTCAGCTTCAGAATAAACATCGGAAAGGGAATTTTTGAGCAGGAGGTTTTCACGTACGGTCAGGTTGTGGAACAATTGCAGGTCCTGGAAAACAACCGAAATTTTTTCCCGGCGGATTTTTGTCCAGTCTTCTGGTGTGTATTTACGTACATCAGTAGTGTCATATAAAAGCGTTCCGTCGTAATCCGTTCGTAAACCGAAAATAGTATGGGTAAAAGTAGATTTTCCTTTCCCGGAAGCTGCGTTGAGCATAATTTTTTTACCGCCTTCCAGGAAAATTTCCCTGCCCCAGATACTCGCTTCGCCATGTTGAATGGATGCCAGTGGAAAGGGCATGATCTTGTTCAAAGTAATGTTCATTATTTTCAGTTAAATTGAATTTGTGTAGTGAATGACAAAAACTGTTCCAAAACTCTTACGCACGCATAGGATCAACCCGCCAGCGGACGCAAGACTTTCAAAAATAATAATTTAGCTGATTTTAAACGGCTTTGAATGCCATTAAATGCAATAATTCTTCAAAAACAGTCATTTCATTGAAGATATACTCCTCACTGAGCTCGACCAGCTCGTCCATCTTTTCGCGGCTGATGTCAGTAGCATCGTAATTGCTCTTCAATTTAGGCTGAAAGCGGAAATACGTGAGCTTGGGATCATATTCGCTGATTTCGAGCAACTGCTGATGTGTTTCGCGCACCTGCATATTCAGCGGGGTCAGCTCATTGGTTTCCCCGGCGCCGATACTGATCAGGATCAAATGCTCGTTCGGATAAAGCATTTTTGCATAATCATAGGCCATAAGGGAAGGGTTCTGGAGCTTGAAGAGGGCATCAGACAATTCCAGGTTTCCCAACTTAACGGAAGGGTAAACACCAGGAATCGCTGAACAGGCATTCATTACTTTTGCCAGGGACAAATCGTGGTAACGGTCCATGAAGTTCGTGAAGCTGAACAGGCTTTCCTGTGATTTGCTGTAACTAAGAAAGAGAAAATGGTTCCGGACATCTGTCATATTGATCTGTCCGAAAAAATGGTTCAGCGTAAAGGTTAACGGATAAATGGAATCCTCTGCGTTTACGCCAACATTGTGTGAAAAAATCTGCGGGCCGCGCTTCAGGTAAAACTCGAGCATCTGTCCCGGTGAATGGATTGTTCTGCCTTGTTTATCCTTCAGCATCAATGCTCCCGTGAAAATCGAGCTGGCGCTGCAGGAAGAAAATACGTCTACCCACGACGTCACATCGAGCTCGTCATCCAGTTGTATCATCGACTGGTGGAGGTAGTTGAGGATTTTTAAAGGAATAATACCTTTTATACCCGCTCCGTCGATTGAAAGTAGTATACGGTACTTGCAGAACATATTGTAATTTACGAAAAACCGGCTTTATAAACAAAGAAATAGGCTTTTAAATGAGCAAAATACCGTTTCAAATGAACATTTTTATCAATTTTTGGCAAGTTCAGGTATTTATACTTATACGCTTTTTTAGGAAAATGCTGGTTTTTTATCTTCTCAAAGAGAGTTTTTCGCTGCTGATTTTAAACGGATAAGGCACAAAAAAAGGGCCGCAGGGCCCTTCTGGTATTATTCAAAATGTTGTGATCTTATTTTACACGCAGCTGACGCCCGATTTGCAGGGTAGTCGTTTGACGGATTCCATTCAGCTGGCAGATCCGTGAAATTGTTGTGTGGTTTTTCGCTGCAATTTGAGAAAGTGTATCTCCCGATTTCACGCGGTAATACTTTTTAGCGGACGTTGACGCTACTTTCGCAACTGTTGCTACTTCGGTACCGTGACCATCGCCTTGCATGTAATAATCGCTTGGTTTAGCTCCCGGTCTGAAAATACCTTTGTGAACGAATAAATTCTGGTCTTTTACCGTTTTATTAGCTAAATCGATGATTTCTTCCGGGTTAATCGGTGCATCGTAGAAACGCACTTCAAAATGCAAATGGGAACCTCTCGAATGACCGGTGTTTCCACCTAATCCTAAAACGTCGCCGGCTTTTACTTCAGTATTCGGTGCAACGAGCAGTTTGCTCAAGTGGGCGTAGAACGTTTCCAAACCATTGTAGTGACGCACGATCACCAGGTTCCCGAAGCCGCCTTCGTTCCATTTGGAGTAGCGTACTTTTCCTGACCAGCAGGCGCGTACCGTATCACCTGTTTCGAGGTTGATATCAACGCCATTGTGGTAGCGTCCCTTGCGGAAACCGTAACGCGAAGTAATATAGCCGTCAAAAGGCATGACGAATTTGGAGTGAAGACTGTCGCCTACACACAGCCAAACGGTATCTTTTAATTTGGAAAGGTCGTTCACGCGATCGGAAGTGAAGCAAACTTCATTGTCCCAGGTTTGGACAAAGTTATAAGAAGTATCGCTGCTGAAGAGGTTGTAAACCTGCTCGTTCATAATCCCGTCAAAACCGATATCGGAAACAAGCTCCCAGGTTCTGTCAGAATAGATGACCATTCTGCCTTGACTGCTTTCGATTGTATCCAGGGCAAACTGGCCAAAAGAAAACGTATAAATAAACAGTAGTAGGGAGGTTCCGATAACTTTTTTCATACTTTACAAATTTTATCCCGGAGTCCACTTACATTTTTCTTTTTTAAACTTGTAAATAGTCCGATAAATTTTCAAATATGCGAAGTTAATGAATATTTCCCAAACTTTATCGAACGTCGAGGATAAAAATATCATAAAACACTGATTCATTGGGTTTCACCAAATCCTGCAGCCCTTTACTGCCGTAGGCTTGGGAAGGAGGGATGAGTACCCACATCTTATCGGACTTTTTAGCATTTATTAACGCTTTTTTGAGGCCTTTCACGATGCCAAAGTCCGAAAAACGGAAGATATACGGCTGGTTCCGGCGGTAGCTGATGTCGTAGTGCGGGTTGGATTTGGTACCTACCATATAGTGAAATTCGATCTCACTTTCTTCCTTTGCCAGTTCTTTGTGCTCAGGGTTTTCTTCGAGAAGCCATACTTTGGTCCCGTCGATTACTTTATCGGGCTGGAGCGTACCAACGACTTTCACACGGATAGTATTGTCAGCATTCGGCGGGATCAATCCCGGAACACCTGCTTTTCCGCGCGCCATATCTGCCGGCAGGTAAATTTCAACAAAATCGCCCACGGATAATTCCCGGAAAGCGATATCCCAACCCGGTGTTTGCATGCCGTAGCCCACCAAAAAAGGAAGCCATTCTTTATTGAGCAATTTATTTCCGTCAACCATTTTGCCGTCTTTCAGCAAAACTTCGTAGTTGATCATAGCAACTTCCCCGTCTTTGAGCTTTGCGCCCTCCCCGTGAATAAAATACCTGATCTTAATGCCGTTCGCCAGTTTTTTCTCCCCGATTTTTTTCAGGGGTTTGAGACTAAGCTTTTTAAGCTCTTCTTCGCGTTCTTTTTTGGAAATTTCATTCGTGATTTCCTGTTCACCGGGCTCTTCCTGTTCTACGCCATTTGGCTTGCAGGCTGCAATTGCGAGAAGGCAAAGGAATAAATATATGTATTTCATTTTTCGAGGGAAATTAATTCTAAATCAATTACTATCGTGCTCAGCGGCGGAATCTGGTCCATGTCACCCGTCAAGCCGTGCGCAATATGGCTCGGAAGGATAAGTTTCGCTTTGTCGCCTACCTTCATTTTTTTAATGCCCTCCTGCACACCGGTTTCCACTTCGCTGTTATCGATTTCAAACACTTCGGTTTCGTTTTTTTCCGTTTCGTAGCACAGTGTTCCGTCCAGCAATTCGATCCTGTATTTGACCCTGGCACGCATTCCGCTTTCTGCTTGCGGACCTGGACCTGGCTTATAGATGTAATAGCGCAGCCCTGAGCCCGTTTTGACAGTTTTCCAGTCCGGACGGTCAGCCAGGAACATTTTGATGCGTAAATCCTCTTCAATGGCAAAATCCTGGTTCATGTCGGTTGACTTTTTAGTCGACCAATCTACGTCCTTCGGTTTTTCTTCCGGTGGAGCTGAGGTACATGATGCCAGCAAAAGGCTTATCCAGGCGATTTTACGAAACATATTGCGGAAGGATTTCTATGAATTTAGCAATGGCGTCGTCCAGGGTCCCGGTAAATTTTCCGCCGGCGGCATTTGCGTGCCCTCCTCCGGAAAAGTAAGTGTTTGAAAGCTTGTTGACCGGGTGGTCGCTGCCTTTGGAGCGGAACGAGATTTTAACTTCGCCGTCCCTTTCGGAAAAGAAAGCCGCGATTTTTACGCCCAAAATGGAAAGTGCCACATTAACCAATCCTTCCGTATCGCCTTTTTCATGGTGAAACCGGTCCAGCTCTTCCTGCGAAAGGGAAATATAAGCAGTTTTCAAATCTTCTAGGATCACGAGCTTTTCAGAAGTGGCGAAACCTCTCAGCTTTAATTTTTCAGGTGTATTGACGTCAAAAATTTGTTCGTGGATCAAATCGTGCTTTACGCCTTTATCCAATAAATCTGCAATCACACGATGTGTTTGGGCCTTCACGGAGTTGAAACGGAAGGAGCCTGTGTCGGTCATGATACCCAGGTAAATCGCTGTTCCGATGCGCTGATCGATCATTTCCCCGTTGCCGGAAGCGGTAATTACCTGGTAAATCAGCTGACAGGTGGAGCAAATGGAAGTATCACTGATCCTGAGCTGCGCAAAATCCGCCGGATCAAGGTGGTGGTCGATCATGATTTTAAAAGCGCCGGACGCGTTAAGCAGCTCTTCCATGTGTTCGCCCAGGCGGGAAGGATGGTTATAATCCAGGCTGAAAATAAGATCTGCAGCAGCAAATTTTTCCCTGATCTGCTCCGCATGTTCTTCAACATTCAGGATCTGGTCGGCGCCCTCAAGCCACTGCAGGTATTTGGGCGCAGGGTCCGGGTGGCAAATGCTGACATTTAAGCCAAGCTTGTTTAAGAAATGGTATAAGGCAAGGCTGCTCCCGATGGAATCCCCGTCAGGCGATTTGTGGGCCGTAATGATAATGGATTTGGAATCTTTGGCCTGTTGAATGATCTGGTTTTCGATGTTCATCGTAAGCTATATAACTAAAAAAAGGCCTTCCGTTACGTGGGACGGAAGGCCTTTTAAAATGTTTTTTAAAATTTAGTAACCAATTTTGGTTGTTTTCTTGTCTTCGATTAAGACGGCAACGCACTCTGGTTTTTTGTTGTCTTCGTCGCTTCCTTCAAAGGTAACGGAGATCATTAATTTTCTTCCTTTGTCAGTTGTAAATTCAACTGTTTTGGATTCCGCGTCGGCAGAAGAAATCAATACTTTCTTCACCTTCTTGTATTGACCTTTGTCGTCTTTTTCGCTGATCATTTCGTAGACCTCAAAAGACACCTCACCTTTATCAGCGTTAGCCGTTCCGGTAGTAATACGGTAGTCATAGTCGGGCTGCGCAATGAAAGACATTTCATACGACTGGCCGGTGATTAAAGCTCCCGCTTTTGACTGGGAGTTCACACCCCAGGTCTCTTTTGACTTGGAGCTAGCTTTAACCATTTTTTCAGGAGCTGGACACTGTGCCCATACATTGCTAATTGTTAATGCAACAATTAAACCGATAACTTTAGTACCCTTCAACATCATAGTTTTACTTATTTAACAATTTCACTTCTTAATTTTGTAACTTCCTCTTTGAGTTTGGCGAATGTTTTTTCGTTCAGCTTACACTCGTCACCTCCGGACAGTGACACCTTATTTCCTGACTTGGAAATTTTAGTTTCACCTGAAGTACAATCTAACCCTTGGTAGATATCCAAAATCATTCCAATTTTATCAATGTAAGTTTTTACATCTGCATTGTCTTGATAATCAAGCATGAAGTCGATAAGATTTTCAGCAACAAGTTTTTGGTCAACCAAAATACGGTCAATCTGCGGGCTCTTGGAGAAGCCTTTGGATGTACCCAAAATCAGGTGCATGGATTCGATCCAGCCACCGGCCAGCATCAGGGACAATTCGTTCCCTTTTTCGATGTCGACTAATTTCTGGAAAGTTTTTGTATATGTCTGGTCAGACAGCTTGAACAAAGAGTCGGCATTGCCTTCCCATTTTTTCGCACCGTCACCTAATTCTTTCGTAAATACCTGGGAAACACCGAGGTCATTGCCCAGTTTTTCAATTTTGGAGAAATAAGAAAGGTATTTGGAAGTTTCCTTAAAGCTGGTCAGGTAAGCAACATCAGCAATGTAAACCCCAAAGTTTAAAGCTTTGGAAGCCGATCCCTCGTACGAGTTCGCTTTGTTGTAGTCGTTTACAAGGGTCAGGTTTTTAACGCCGTCCAGGTTGGAAATAATCTCAAATTGCTCGGATGGCGAAGGAATATTGAAGCTGATGGAATTCGTTTCCTTGTCTTCCGTCTCTACTTCAACCTGGTTTACATCTTCGTTTTCTTCCCCGGAACAAGCGTACCAGAGTGGCAATGAAACTAAAAGTACGTAAGTTAATTTATTCATCATTTATTATAAAATAGAATTTTGCACGAAAATAAAAACTTTATTTTAACAAACGAAACATTTCATTAAGAATTCTTTCCTCGAGCGATTTTGAAACCGGGAAAAGCGGTAAACGCATCTTGTTTTTTACTATGTTTCTGGCTGATAACCCGATCTTTACACCTCCGGGATTACCCTCTTCGAAGAACAAACGAGTTATTAACAATAATTCATAATGCAGCCCTCTTGCTGTTGAAAAGTCGTTCGATAGCGAGGACTTTACCATCTTCGAAAACAGTTCCGGCAGCGCATTGGAGACCACCGAAATTACACCCGCAGAACCGACAGCAATCAACGGGAGCGTGATAGCATCGTCACCTGACAAAACATTAAAATTTTCAGGCTTGCAGCGAATGATTTCCATGATCTGGTCAAAATTGCCGGAAGCTTCCTTCATGGCAACAATGTTTTTGATTTCCGCCAGGCGCAGGGTAGTTTCCGCTGTTACATTGGAACCGGTGCGTCCCGGTACATTATATAGTATAATCGGTAAATCCGTGGATTCCGCCAAATACTTGTAATGCTGAAAAATCCCTTCCTGCACCGGCTTATTATAATAAGGTGAAACGGAAAGGATCCCGTCAACGCCTTTCGGAACAGCGCGCAGGGCTTCGGCTACTTTTTTGGTATCGTTGCCGCCAACGCCGTAAACCACCGGGAGCTTGCCGTTGTTTTCTTCCATCACACAATTCAAAACGGCTTCCTTTTCATTTTGGGAAAGTGTTGGCGATTCACCTGTTGTGCCCTGAACGACAAGAAAATCCACGCCGCCGTCGATTTGCAGCCTGACGAGTTTCTTTAAACCTTCAAAATCAATGGAAAGGTCGTCGTTGAAAGGAGTTACAAGCGCTGTGCCTGTGCCGGTAAATTGTGTGTACATCAGCTTATTTATTTGTACAAAAGTAAAAAAGTTTGCAAAAAAACGGCGTGAAAAAACAGCTTTTTTTACCAATTTGAAGTTAAAATTTTCAGAATGGCAAAAAATGCGCCTGACAGTGTTTTGGCAGAATTCCGGGATGTAGCGTATTTACTGGATTTTTTGAAATTCTGGCACGAAATGGCATGGTTTTGACAAAGCTTTAATGCAGAAGCGATTTGTTTAACCTCTAAATCAAATGTTATGAAAACAATCAATCAAATAGCAGCGGGAGCCTTTCTTTTCATTCTCTGCCCGTTCATGACACAAGCACAAATGTTCACCGGCGGTATCGTTGGTGGGGTTAGTACAGGAGAAGTACGCATGCAGCATATAGACGAAGGTTTCAATGATGTTGTTACCGGGAAAAACATTATGGGTTTCGAAGCCGGGGCTTTTGTCCGTTTGAAAGCAGGACCGGTTTATGTAAAACCAATGGCTTTGTATACCCACCAGAGCGGCCATGTCACTTTCAATGATCAAAGCGTGGCCTACCGCGCCAACAAAGTCGGGGTTCCGGTTATGTTTGGCGTAAATATCCTCGGACCGGTTTCCATTGAAGCGGGCCCTGTTTACAACTACCTGGTTGACGTTACACAGAATTTTGACAATACCCGCGACTGGAATGTGGGACAAAATGGTCTGGGGTACCGCGCAGGTTTGGTTTTCGACATCGGTCCACTCATGGTGAATGCCGCCTACGAAGGAATGACGTATGATATTGGGAACTCCAGCCGTACAGGGTTCCGCGAACCGCATAAGCTGATTTTCGGCGCCGGCTTGAAATTCGGTGGCGGTGGTAAAAAAGACTAAAAAAACAACTTACCTGAACAACAGCTGAAACAGAATCTGCCTTAATACTGAACCGACGACCAAACCTGAAACACAACTGAACCAGGAGCCTGCCGGCACTTAAACTGAAAGACCTGGCCCCCAACCGCTCATTCCTTTTACAACAAAACCTTTTCTATAGTTCAAGCTATAGACGAAGCTACCCGGTAACATAGTGCTATGCTCAACCGGGTGGCTTTTTGCTTTATAAGATTCGACGATTTGTAGATTCGGAATTGGTAGATTGATTACGCCCGGAATTTACAAATGCGCGAAGCGCTACGAATTTAGAATCTCCTTACTCTTTTCCGAGCATACCGTCCCGCAGTGTTTCGTCTACGGTTTTGCTTCCCAGCCAGATGGAGAACAATGCTTTTTTAAATTCAAGGCCTTCGATCGTTCCGATATGCTTGCCGTTCTTCTCAACCTGGAGCCCTTTGGAAGGAATATATTCGAGGTAAATTTTGTCCCCGTTTTTGAATTCACCGGTAAAAAAGCCTGTGAATTTTTTGATTTCTTCTTTCGTAGCTTTTCCGGCAGTTGCATTGGCAAATCCTTCCTTTACCGTTTCGATGAACTTATCGCGGGTTACTTTGTCGGAAACCAGCTTCAGGTAAATGGCCATTTCTTCGTGCTTGTTGATGATCTTCGAAGCGTCAGTAGATTTGGTTTTCAGGTATAGCGCCGCTACATAAAGGTCGAACCAGTATTTTTCGCGCAGGCCACCACCGTTGATTACCAGCTTTTCATCACCGACAGTGATGTTTTTGAAAAACTCCACATTCTCAATTTTGACCGTATTCTGGGCAAACAATTGAAACTGGAGAAGAAGAACGGGGATTAAAATCAATTTTTTCATGCTATTATGTTTTTAAAGTCATTTCTATGCGAAGAATTTGCGGCAGCTTAAAAGCTCATCAGTTTATGCTTTTGAGCCAATCATCTGTATAAAATCTTCCTCGGAAATAATTGTAATTCCAAGTTGAGTGGCTTTATCGAACTTTGCAGGGCCCATATTTTCGCCAGCAAGGACGTAATCTGTTTTTGCAGAAATCGAGCCAACATTTTTACCGCCGTTTTCCTCGATCAGCTGTTTGATCTCATCGCGGGAAAATTTAGTGAACACGCCCGAAACGACGAAGCTTTTGCCTTCCAGCAGGTTTGAAGCCATAGCTTTTTCTTCCACCTGGAACTGTACCCCGGCGGCCTGGAGCCGTTCAATGATTTTCCGGTTGTCCTGGTCGAGGAAATAAAGCTGAACTGAAAGTGCGATTTTCTCACCGATTTCGTCTACGGCTACCAGTTCGTCAAACGTTGCGTTCGCCAGCTTGTCGATGGATTTGAATGCTTTTGCCAGCTGTTTGGCAACAGTTTCCCCGACAAAGCGGATCCCGAGGGCGAAAAGCACCCGTTCAAAAGGAACATTTTTCGAGTCTTTGATCCCCTGCAGGAGATTGTTAGCGGATTTTTCAGCCATGCGTTCCAGGTCTACCAATTGATCGAACGTGATATCGTACAGATCGGAAACATTGTGGATGATGCCTTTGCGCACGAGTAAATCCACTGTTTCAGAGCCCAGTCCGTCGATGTTCATTGCTTTCCGGGAAATATAGTGTTCAATCCGGCCTTTAACCTGCGGCGGACATTCTTTTTCGTTGAGACAAAAATGCTGGGCTTCGCCTTCCTTGCGGATCAGCAGCGATTCGCATTCCGGGCAGTTGGTGATGAATTGTACCGGGGCGGCTGCCTGGGGGCGCAAGCTTTCGTTTACGCCTACAATTTTCGGGATGATCTCACCGCCTTTCTCAACATAAACGCTGTCACTGAGGTGCAAAGAAAGTTTTTCGATCTGGTCGGCATTGTGCAGCGAAGCGCGTTTTACAATTGTTCCGCCAAGCCCGACAGGCTGCAGGTTCGCAACCGGGGTGACAGCGCCTGTGCGGCCAACCTGGTAAGAAACGGATTCGAGGATCGTTTCCACGCGTTCCGTTTTGAATTTATACGCAATCGCCCAGCGCGGAGATTTGGCGGTGTAGCCCAATTCCTGCTGAACGTCGTAGCTGTTCACTTTCAATACAACGCCGTCAATCTCAAACGGGAGCGTAGCGCGGTGCTCGTCCCAATAGGTGATAAACTCCATGATCCCTTCTATGGAATCCGTTTTGCACATGTATTTTTTTTCCGGGAGCGGAATTTTAAAGCCCCAGCCCGCCGCTTTTATTACGGCTTCGTAATGGGATTCAAAATCAAGGTCTTCGCCGTAAACGCCATATAAAAAGCAGTCCAGCCCGCGGGAAGCCACGACTTTCGAATCCTGGGATTTAAGTGTTCCCGAAGCTGAGTTGCGCGGGTTGGCAAATTCGGGCTCACCAATGGCGCGGCGCTCATCGTTCATTTTAGCAAAAGCTGCCAGCGGAAAAAAGATCTCTCCCCGGATTTCGAAATCAGCGGGGTAATCGCCTTCCAGCTCGAGGGGAACGCTCCGGATAGTTTTGACGTTGGTAGTCACATCTTCGCCGCGTGTGCCGTCGCCCCGGGTAACGGCCTTGAATAATTTTCCGTCCTTATAAGAAATCCCGATCGCTACGCCGTCGTATTTCAGCTCACATACGTATTCAATCGGTGCGTTGATCGTTTTTTTAATGCGGTTTTCCCAATCGATAATCTCTTCCCTGGAATAGGAATTACTCAGGGAAAGCATCGGAAAACGGTGGATTATCGTTTCAAATTTCTTTGTGATATCACCGCCCACCCGTTTTGTCGGGCTGTTCGGATAAGCAAACTCAGGGAATTCGGTTTCCAGCTTCTGCAGCTCAAGCAGCATCTTGTCAAAATCGTAATCCGAAATCTCCGGGCTGCTCGCCACGTAATATTTATGGTTATGGTGGTTCAGCGCCTGTGTTAAACGTTCAATTTCCTGTTTTGCGTGTAAGTTATCCATAAACCAAAAATAGACTTTAATTTTAAATTTAGCAAGGTTAAGGGTGAGTTTTTAGTCACTGGTTTTTAGTGATTAGTTGAGTTGTCAAGCTAACTAACTGGCTAACTTACTAAGTTCGTTTCCTTCCCGAAGCGCTTATACGAAAACAGGATCGAAATAAAAGCGAGGGCGAACATGATCCCGAAACTGAGGGCGAGCATCGGAAACTCCAGCGTGCCGGCGATGAGCTCTTTAGTGGCGAGCACGACATTGATAATCGGGATGCAAGCGGTCGTGATATTCAGCTCAATTCCCGGGAAAAAGCCTACCATAGCTGGAAGGACGATAATCGCGTTCATCGGTGCGATAATGCTTTGTGCTTCCTTGAATGTTTTGGCATAAACGGCGATCGGGATCATCACACCGGCAAAAAACACGATCAGCGGGATGAGGATCAGGTAAAACATAAAAATGAATTTCGCGGTCAGTATTTGATGAATAATTTCCAGCAGGCGCGGTTCCTTGATAATATCGAATACTTCAATCGTAAGGAAAATCCCAAGCATGGTGAAAGATGCCGCCAGCAAGCCTGAAAGAACAACCACGCCCATTTTTCCGATCAAAATATGCCAGCGTGAAACCGGGGTTGTGAGCAAAGTTTCCAGTGTTCCGCGTTCTTTTTCGCCCGTGAACAGGTCGATGGCCGGATACATGCAGCCCATGAAACCGAAAGCGATAAACAGGTAAGGCAAAAACCCGCCGGCCAGCTTACCGAAAGTTTCCTTGTCGGAGGCCACATTTTGATAATCCACAGCCATGGGCTTCAGCTGCTGCTCGTTAACGTTCAGCTGCCGGTAACGCTTGCTTTTAACTTGCTGCTCAATGAAATTCAGGTACATTTCCGCCCGTTCATCCATGCCGACATTTGTAGCATTATGAAACACTTTGAGCTCAACGCTTTTGGTGGAATCACTTACCTGGGCGTAATCGGCCGGAACGGCAATCCCGAATTGAATGCTGTCTGCATTGATCTGTTTGATCAGCTCGCTGGAATCCTTGAAAAAAATGAGGTTGCGCTTGCCGATGGCCTCGGGGATTTCGTTAAACCGGTCAACAAATTCATTGCTTTTATCGTTGTTTACAATCCCGATATTCACGGATTTGGTCATGGCTTCCTCCGTAAAGCTCGTTGAAATTTTTACGAAAACGGTCATGATTACCGGGAACACGAGGATCGGGATCACAATCATCATAATAACGGTGCGGCGGTCCCGGAGGGTATCTTTTAATTCTTTTTTGAAGATCGAAAAAATCATGTTCAGGAATTTTGGTGAATTAAATGAATGAATTCGGAAGTCAGGTTTTCAGTTTGCATGCCCGCTTTGAAGTTGGCGAACGTATCGTTGAAAATAATTTTTCCCTTGTGTATAATTGCCAGGTCGTCGCAGAGCAGGTCCACTTCCGACATGATGTGGCTCGAAAAAATAACCGTTTTCCCCTGGTTTTTGCAATCGCGGATCAGCTTGATGATATTTTCGGAGGTAATTACGTCCAGTCCGCTGGTTGGCTCATCGAAAACTACCACTTCCGGGTCGTGGATCATCGTCCGGCAAATTGAAACTTTTTGCTTCATCCCTGTGCTCAGCTTGCCAATGCGCTTGTGCTGGAAATCGTTCATATTCAACAGGTCAAAGAGATATTCCTTCCGGCGCTCGTAATCTTCTTTTTTTACGCCATATAAATCGGCAAAATATTTGACAATTTCGTTTGCTGTCAAACGCTGGTACAAGCCGGTAGATCCTGTCAGGAAACCAATTTTTTTCCGGGCTTCGTTTGGGTTGGCAATCGCATCAATCCCCGCAATTTCAATAGTGCCGGAAGTCGGCGTGAATAGCGTGGAAAGCATGCGCATCGTTGTCGTTTTACCGGCGCCGTTCGGTCCCAGCAAAGAGAAAATCCGGCCTGGCTTGCACTCAAAGCTGATATTGTCTACAGCTAAGGCTACTTTGTCTTTGGTAGCATATTCTTTCTGCAATTTCTTGGTGAGGACGAATTCTTTCCGCAAATTTTCTACCCGGATCATTTCTTGAAGTTTCCTGCGAAATTAATCTTTTTCAACGATAATATTTCACAATCAGGATATGTTTTTTTGGATCGCAAAGAATTATTAAGGGCGCGAAGTTAAAGGTTTAGAAAGATCGCAAAAGTTTGGCGTCTAAATTACCTTGGAACTGCTCCGAAGGACATGGACGACACAAATCCACTATTGTAGTTAAAGGATATTTTTAGCGCTCTTTGCTCAACTTACTTTGTATTCTTTTGCGTTAACTTCGCGTGCTTCGCGATCCGAAAAGATTACTTCTGGAATTTCGAATTCGCCAGGAAAACCCCGCACAAAACAACAACCATTGCACCGATTTGCAGCATATTGATCGTTTCGCCGTTCAGCATTCCAATAAATACGGCAACAATCGGGATGAGGTACGTTACGCTGCTGGCAAAAAGCGTGGATTTCAGAGCGATTACCCGGTTAAAGATCAGGAGCGCCAATGCCGTGCCGACGATACTCAGGATGGCAATGTATCCCAGGCCTTCCCAGACATGGGGATTACTTTTCATGACTTCAAAGCTCCCGGAAAAAATACTCGCGATAATTCCCGGGACAAGCAAAATTCCAAAGGCGAGCGAAGTGATTTCCATGGCTTTCAGATGGCTCAGCCTGTGTTTGATCGTGTTGAGTGAAATACCGTACAGCAATGTGGCGAAAATAATGGCGGCGAGATGTTTCCAGGTTCCGGCGCTGTCCAATTGCTGTCCGGCGTACATCAGGAAAACCATGCCCGAAAAGGCGATCAAAATACCGATTACCTGGTTGAGCAGCAATTTCTGCCTGAAAATAAGAACGCCGATTACCAGCGCAAAAACCGATGTGAACGTATTCATCATTCCCGCATATCCGCTGGAAAGCTCCGTTTCTGCATACGTAAACAAAAAAGCCGGTACAAAATTTCCGCAGGTGCCGACAATGGTCAGACTGATAAAATCTTTGTATGACTTCAGCTTTTTGAGGGAAAAAAACGTGATCGGGAGTAAAACGAGGGAAGCGATCAGCATTCGCAGCGCGCCGACCTGGCTGTCACTGAAAATAGCGGCGCCGCCCGGAGTTTCCATGCCGCGTTTCATGAGAATGAACGAGCTTCCCCAGATACAGGCGAGGAGGATCAATAAAAGTAAAGGAACAGTTTTGTTTGTCATGCCTGGCTTATTTCAACATTTTTTCGAGCTCGCGCATCTCGTCGCGCAGACGGGCGGCTTCGATAAAGTCGAGGTCCTTGGCAGCTTTTTCCATTTGTTTTTTCGTACTGGCGATCAGTTTTTTCAGCTGGTCCTGGTTCATGTATTGTACCACCGGATCGGCTGCGATACTTGGCTTATTCCCGTATTCTTCCTGGTAAGCGCGGCTCGCAGCGTCGCTATCCGCTACTTTCGTCGATTCCATGATTTTTTCCCTGGACTTCGTGAGGGCAGTCGGAACGATACCATTCGCTTCGTTGTACGCTATCTGCATCTGCCGGCGGCGGTTCGTTTCCGAAATGGTTTTATCCATCGACATCGTGATTTTATCGGCATACATGATCACCATTCCGTTCACATTCCGTGCGGCCCGACCCACAGTTTGAACAAGCGAGCGCTCATCCCGCAAGAAGCCTTCCTTATCTGCATCGAGGATCGCCACGAGTGAAACTTCCGGTAAATCCAATCCTTCCCGGAGCAGGTTGACGCCGATCAGCACATCAAAATCGCCCAGGCGAAGCTGGCGCAGGATCTCAACACGCTCAATCGTATCAATGTCGCTGTGAATGTACCGGCAGGGAATGCCGAGCTTATCCAGGTATTTTTGTAATTCTTCCGCCATGCGCTTGGTGAGCGTGGTTACCAAAACGCGTTCATCTTTGTCGCGGCGGACCTGGATTTCTTCGATCAGGTCGTCGATCTGGTTGATGCTCGGGCGCACTTCAATAACCGGGTCAAGCAAGCCTGTCGGGCGGATCAGCTGCTCCACGACAACGCCTTCGGATTTCTCCAGTTCGTAAACGGCCGGCGTAGCGGAAACATAAATCGCCTGGTGCAGCATGCTTTCGAACTCTTCAAATTTCAGCGGGCGGTTATCCATGGCGGCCTGTAAACGGAAACCATAATCCACGAGGTTGATTTTTCGTGCCCGGTCACCGCCGTACATCGCCCGGATCTGCGGAATGGTTACGTGGCTTTCGTCCACAACCAGCAGGAAATCGTCCGGGAAATAATCCAGCAGGCAGAAAGGCCGTGTCCCCGGTGCGCGCTGGTCGAAATAGCGGGAATAATTTTCAATCCCGGAGCAGTAGCCCAGCTCGCGGATCATTTCCATGTCGTAGGAAACCCGTTCTTCCAGGCGCTTGCTCTCCAGCAGCTTTCCTTCGCGCTTGAATGCTTCTACCTGCAAAACCATGTCTTCGCCAATCTGGTTGAGCGCCCGCTGTTGGGTAGCAGGACTGGAAACGAAGATGTTTGCCGGGTAAATGTTAATCAGGTCCAGGTTTTCAAGCTTGTTGTTCGAAACGGGATCGATGGTGAAAATCCCTTCAATGTCATCGCCCCAGAATTCGACGCGCAAGGCATAATCCGCGTAAGCGAGGAAAATATCGATCGTGTCGCCTTTCACCCGGAAAGTTCCACGCTTGAAATCGTCTATCGCCCGTGAATACAGGTTTTCAACCAGCCGGTGGAGGAATTTGTTGCGCGAAATCGTGAGGCCTTTTTTGATTTCAATAATACTGTTCGCAAATTCGTTTGGGTTCCCGATACCGTAGATGCAGGAAACAGATGAAACGACAATAACGTCTTTCCTGCCGGAAAGCAGGGCGGAAGTGGCCGAAAGGCGCAGCTTTTCCAATTCGTCATTGATTTGCAGGTCTTTTTCAATAAACGTATCGCTGACCGGTAAATACGCTTCCGGCTGATAATAATCGTAATAAGAAACAAAATACTCAACGGAGTTTTGCGGGAAAAACTGTTTGAATTCACCGTAAAGCTGGGCAGCCAGGGTTTTGTTGTGAGAAAGGATCAGCGTCGGGCGCTTGATTTCCTGGATCACGTTGGCAACCGTAAACGTTTTACCGCTTCCCGTTACCCCAAGCAAAGTCTGGTGCTGGATCCCGGAGTTGAGCCCCTGGGTAAGCTGACGGATCGCTTCCGGCTGATCGCCGGTCGGTTTAAAATCAGAAATAAGTTGAAAGTCCATTTCTACAAAATTACGGAATTGAATTGAGAATTGAGAATGAAGAATTGAGAATGATTCGGGTAATCTTCCGGATTTTCTATTTTCGGTTCTTCATTTTTCATTACTTTTGTGTTTTATTTCACACATGGTTTGGATCTTTTTTATTGCCCTTATTTTTGGCCTTTTGGCGCTGGATCTCGGAATTTTTCATAAAAAGGCCGAGAAGGTAAGTATTAAGGAATCAGTTGCCTGGACAATTGTTTGGGTGGTGCTGGCGCTTAGTTTCGGAGGTGTAATTTATTACTTGTACGATCAGCAGCTTTTTGGCCTGAACCCGGCTAATGTATCGCCTACTAAAGCCATGTTTGAGTTTTATACCGGTTATTTCATTGAAGAATCACTCAGCCTGGATAATATTTTTGTGATCGCCCTCATCTTTTCCTATTTCAAGATTGAAAGCCGTTACCAGCATAAAATACTGTTTTGGGGAATTATCGGCGCCGTATTTTTCCGGTTGGTGATGATTGTGCTCGGTACTGCTTTTGTGGAGCAATTCGAATGGGCAACCTACGTTTTCGGAGGGATTCTCGTGTTCTCAGCGCTAAAGATGCTGAAATCTGATGATGGTGAAAAGGATTTTAAAGACAGTTTCGGGGTGAAGCTTTTATCCAAAATCTACCCGATCGACTGGGGAAACCACGGCGGTAAATACTTTATCAAAAAGAACGGGAAACGGGTTGCAACAGGCTTGTTTGCTTCGCTGATCGTGGTGGAATTCTCTGATATCCTGTTCGCGGTGGATTCCATTCCGGCGATTTTCTCCGTGACCAAAGATCCGTTTATTGTGTTTACTTCGAATATTTTCGCCATTCTCGGCCTCCGGAACCTGTTTTTCTTCCTGTCGGGCATGATGGATAAATTCCAGTACATCAAATTTTCACTGGTTGCCATCCTGTTGTTCGTCGGCGTGAAAATGATCGTCGTAAAATGGGTCGAAATTTCCCCGATGATTTCACTTTCTGTGATCCTGGGCTGCCTGACAATCGGGATTGTCTACTCGCTGATAAGAACGAAAAAAGAACAATAATGTGCTAATGAAATTAATTGCGTCAATCGGCACATTAATCATTAGCATATTAGCACATTAAAATCACCGTCTCCGTCGTCCCCCTTTGTATTTCCTGCGTGAAAAAGGATTGTCCTTAATGGTTTTGGCGTAGCTGACAGAAATTTCGTGTGAAACACCAGTTGTCTGGTTTTTTGGAAAAAAGCGGTTGTCGATCGAATAAACTACGCGGAAACCACTTTGCGTAAACAAGCCGGCAGAAGCGTTCAAAGTCAGGTCGGTGTCAATTCCCACGCCACCCCAAACCAATTGGCTTGCCAGGAAATTCATGTGAAACGAGCCGTGAAATTTACTTCCGCGCACAATGTAAGTCATGATATTCGGATAGAGGATAAACCAATCCGTTCTGTGAAATTTGTAGCCGGCATTGAAAAACAGGTGCGCATTTTTGGTATCGTAAATCGCATCGTCGTTGATGAACCGGTTGCCAAAAAGCTGGGGAATCCCGAAATGCAGGCTCAGGTCACGTGAAGTGAATGAAATACCCGTTCCAAGGTTCAGGAATTTTGTCGTATAATCGCCTTCCGCCAGCACAGGCTCAACCGGGTCGAAATAAGTGAGATTGGTATTCAGCAGGTTTTGTTCCATGAAGCCGAGCTTAGCGCCAAGTCCCAGGTTGTAATCACCCACGGGGATATTGTAGACATAGCTGGCTGAAATTTCAAACTGGTTGTATTTGTTGATGAGGTCGTTCGACAAAATACCTGCTACAGCATGCGTTCCGCCGTCAAAATTGTAATGGGCATAGGCGAAAAAAGCCTCCGGGTAATTCTGCTGGCGAAGCCACTGGCGGCGGTAAAGGGTGTTAAATGAAAACTTGGTGTCAGGGTCAACGTAGCCAGGATTATAAATTGTTTGGTGCAGCATATACTGCTTGAATTTATATTTCAGCTGGCCAAAGCTGACGAAGGCCGGCAAAAGGAAAAGCAAAGCAATCAACAATCTCATCGCTTCAAAATGATTTTGCCGTTTGCATAGGTTAAATAGTCGCCAACAAGAAATTCGAAGCGGTAAAAATACATGCCTTCCGGTAAGATATCGCCGAAAAGATCAGCTTTAATGTTCATCGTTCCGTCCCAATCATTCTGGTAGGGCTCGGAAGTGTAAACGATTTCTCCCCAGCGGTTGAATACAAAAAGCTTGTTAATCGGGTATTCTTCAATGTTCTGGATCACGAAAGTATCGTTGTGTCCATCGCCGTTCGGGCTGAAAAAGTCGGCAAAAATCAGCGGCTTAAGTTTAAATGCGTTTTCCTGTACAGGGAAATTATCCAGTCCGCCGGATTGAACGGGAAGCCGGAGGCACAAAAAAAACACTATAAAAACGACGGATTTCAGCATCAGTTGACTCTCTTCAGGAAATAACGTTTAAATTCGAAAAAATTACATTAAAAGCGTAAAATTACGAAAAATATGTAAATTCGGATGTGGAAAACCGAAAAATCATACACATTGACATGGACGCCTTTTTTGCCTCTGTGGAGCAGCTGGATTTTCCCGAGTACCGGAACAAACCATTGGCCGTTGGGGGCAGCAGTGACAGGGGAGTAGTAGCCGCCGCCAGTTACGAAGCCCGGAAATTTGGGGTGAAATCGGCCATGAGCTCCAAGCTGGCCGCCAAGCTCTGTCCCGGTTTGATTTTTGCCCGCCCGCGTTTTGAGCGCTACAAGGAGCTTTCCTATGAGATCCGGAATATTTTTTTGCGCTACACAGACCTGATTGAGCCTTTGTCCATGGACGAAGCTTTTCTCGATGTTACTGAGAATAAAGTTGGCCTTCCTTCAGCCACGCTCATTGCCCAGGCGATTAAAAATGACATCAAAAATGAACTGAACCTCGTGGCTTCGGCCGGGGTTTCCTACAATAAATTCCTTGCAAAAATGGCTTCCGACCAGGACAAGCCAAACGGTTTGTATGTGATTAAGCCTGAGGATGCACAAGCCTTCATTTTTTCGCTTCCGATCCATCGTTTTTTTGGTGTCGGGAAAGTCACCGCTGATAAAATGATGGAGCTCGGTATCCCAACCGGTAAACAGCTTTATCAGAAAAGCAAAGAATTCCTGGAATACCATTTCGGAAAGTCAGGTAAATATTTTTACTATATCGCCCGCGGAATCGACAACCGTCCCGTGGAATCTTTCCGGGAACGCAAAAGCCTGGCTGTAGAAAACACGTTTTTTAACGACATCAGCGATCAGGCTACTTTCAGGAAAGAAGCTGCAAAAATTATGCAGTCCATGTGGAAGCGCTACGATAAAAGCGGTAAAAAAGCCCGGACTTTGACGCTCAAGCTCAAGTATTTTGATTTTACGATCCAAACAAAGTCCCATACCTTTGATATTCCTTTTACGCAGGAGGAACAGCTCAAACCCGCCGCCGATATCCTCATGGATTCCGTCCTTCCGCTGAAAAAACCTATCCGGCTGATCGGTTTCCAGTTGTCAGGCTTTGAAACGGAAGAAAACAAAGCTGTTTTTCACCAAACCAAGCTTGACTTTTAATGAAATATGTGTTACTGTTCATACTATGCGCTTGTGTGTGCAAGCTGGAAGCCCAGGACAGCAGCCGTGTTTCGCTCTTTATAGAAGCCGGCGGGGCAGGAGGTTACGGTTCACTGAATGGCGAGCTTGATTTTCTTTCATACGAAAAATGGACGATGAGCGGCCGTCTCGGACTTTCCATGTATAAGCTGATGGATTTCGAAAGGCGCTTTAACCCCGAATTGATCGTGCCGCTTACTTTTTCACTGCGTTACGGCAAAAAACACCAGGCAGAATTAGGGGTTGGGCCTTCGTTTTCGTCCTTTCCGGTTTTGAAGCAAATGGAAAAGCAGCGCGCTTTTTTGCTTTCGGCGAATTTCATGCTGGGTTATCGGTACACGACCGCCAAACATTTTTTTTACCGCCTGGCTTTTACGCCGATGTATGAAACAAACAAAAGCTTCAGGCCCTGGTTTGGGCTTGCAATCGGGAAAAGATTATGAAAAAGAGCGTGTTTTTTGGCCTGTTTGCTGTTTTGCTTTCCTGTATGAAGCAGGAATACGAGATAGAAAACCTGAACGGCGGAACGATTGACAAATTAGGGCATGGCGGAATGGGTGTAGGCGATACCTACCCGATGAACACGGCGGAGAGCATCAAAAAATGCCTGAGCTACGACATGGATGGCACAGAAATGGATGTGCAGATGACGAAAGACGGTGTTCTGGTTGCGTTTCACGATGAAAAGCTGGATTCTAAAACCAACCTGTCGGGCTTTGTAAATGATGTTACCTGGGCTGAAATCCACGCTGCAAAATACATCGTCACACCGCATGTGCAATACGACATTATTCGCCTGGACGAGCTTTTTGCTTCACTGGATGCTAAGAAATATATTTTCTCCTTCGATGTGAAACTATATTCCCACGGCGATTATACGGCGTATTTTGATAGCTATAAAAACGCGTTGATTAGCTTAATAGAAAGTCATACCGATCCGGCTAAAATTATGATCGAGTCCCAGGATACCGTTTTTTTGAATATGATAAAGGCCGAAAAACCGGATTACCGCCTGTTTTATTACCCGGCGTCTTTTGAATCCGGCCTTGAATCCTGCGTAAAACACCAGTATTCAGGCATTACAATTTCTACACGAAGCGTAACCAAAGAACAAGTAGGCCTGGCGCATCAAAACGGTTTACTGATCGTTACCTGGAATACCCACAGTAAAAAAGAAAACCGGGAAGCGATCCTGAAAAATGTCGATATCATTGAAACGGACAAAGTCGCATATCTTTCTAAAGCTTTAAAATAGCTGAAAAAACGTTAGCCCGAATGCACGAATTATATATTGGATTTATATTCTTTACTTACCGGGCATTTCACAAATAATTGCTGGGTAATTGTTTTCGTGTAATACATAATCCGATTGCTTAATGACTCCTTGAATTGAAATTCGTGCATTCGTGGCCTGCCTGATTGGGGGGCTCTATTTTCTAATCTACGAATTGTCCGATCCTTATAGTTATAAAAAAAGCCCCGGAATCCCGAAGCTTTTACTTAAATAAAATCGTTTAAGTATTAATCGATCACTTCAATAGAATCGATAGAATCCCCTTCGCGGATATCATCAATCACATCCAGGCCTTCAGTAACTTTACCAAAGCACGTATGATTGCGGTCCAGGTGGGAAGTGTTGTTTCTTGAATGACAAACAAAAAACTGCGATCCACCGGTGTTTCTTCCGGCATGCGCCATGGATAAAACCCCGCGGTCGTGGTATTGGTTATCTCCCGTCAGCTCACAATCGATTTTGTAACCAGGTCCGCCTGTGCCCGGCATGCCTTTTTCGCCTTCGCGTGTATTCGGACAACCACCCTGGATTACGAAATCCGGCAGCACGCGGTGCCATTTCAAGCCGTTGTAATATCCTGATTTCGCCAGTTTCACAAAATTAGCGACAGTGTTCGGTGCATCTTTCTCGTAGAAAGTAACACGCATTTCTCCTTTATTTGTTTTGATAATTGCTTCCATAAGTGCAAAATTAGCATTTTGAATGGAAAATGGAAAGTGAGGAATGGAAATTATCAGGATTTCATTCTCCAATTTCAATTCTCAATTTTCCACCCAATTTTCGTATTATTGTAAAATGAATTACCTCGGACATTTGTATTTCTCGAACAACGACACAACCCTCATGTTGAATAACCTGTTCGGGGATTTTGTCAAAGGAAAGGATTTATCGCATTTCCCGGAAGAGATCCGTCAGGGGATTTACCTGCACCGGCGCATAGATGATTTTATCGACCGCTTTCCGAAAGTCGGGGAGCTGCAGCAGCTAATGCGCGGAGATATGCCCAAGGTTTCCTCGATTGCCATAGATTTGTTTTTTGATCATTTGCTGGCTAAAAACTGGGAACGCTATCATCATGAAAAGCTTTCGGTTTTCCTGGACCGTTTTTATTCCGGTATCCGGCTCGATCAGCCTTTGTATACAGAGGAATTCAAATACATGGTTTCCCGGATGATTGAGATGAACTGGATCGGTCATTATCATCTGTTGGACGGCCTGGATAAGATGTGCCGCGGGGTTTCCTCACGTATTTCCTTCGAAAACAGCCTGAGGAACGGGAAGGAGGTCTTTCTGAAACATGAATCCGCTGTAAGCCAGGCTTTTGAACAGTATATGGAGGCGGCGATCCAAAAATTTAATGTTGATCTTTCAAAATAAAGTAGTATCTTGCTTTACTTTTCAAGGTTAAAAGTATTGAGAATATTTTTTAAATATCGTCTAATCATCGCTTTATTTCTACTACTGTGTGTCGGAAATTCCTGCTCGTCCGGGCGGGGGATCAAAGAAAAAACCATCGCAGTAGAAGGCCTGGATTTACCACAAATCCTGAAGCGGGGAAAAATCGTTGTACTGGCTGAAAACAGCTCGACTTCGTATTTCATTTACCGGGGGAAAAAAATGGGCTTCGAATATGAGATTTTACGTGAGTTCGCGGAAGAAATCGGCGTCGACCTGGAAGTGAAAACCGTAGACAACCTCGATGAAATCAACCGCTTGCTGAATGAAGGCGAGGGAGATATCGTTGCCTGTAATTATACGATTACCAAAGAGCGCAAGGAAGAAATCGATTTTTCCATACCATTTATCCGCACAAGCCAGGTACTGATCCAGCGCAAGCCCGATGGCTGGGAATCCATGAGCAAGGAAGAAATCCGCAAAAAAATCCTCGTTGACCCGATCCAGCTTGCCCGCAAGAAAATCTATGTCTGGAATGAATCCAGTTATTACCAGCGATTGCTGCATTTACAGGAAGAAATCGGTGATACGATCCTGATCCAGGGTGAAACCGGTGAAGTTTCCGGCGAAGACCTGATCGAACAGGTTTCCGAAGGTAAAATCGATTATACGGTGGTGGAAAAGAACATTGCCCAGGTGAACCGCCGCTTTTTTGACAACATTGATATCGACCTGGAAATCAGTGTACGCCAACGGATCGGCTTTGCTATCCGGAAAACCTCGCCTTTGCTGAAAGCGCGCCTGAACCAATGGCTTGGCAAATACATGTCGAATGCTTCTTTCAATTACATGAAGCATAAATATTTTGAGTTGGCCGAGCTGACAAGCAAGTCCCAAAGCGAATTTTCCAGCCTAAAGGGCGGACAGTTGAGCAAATATGATTTTTACTTTAAAGCTGAAGCGGCAAAATACGGCTGGGACTGGCAATTAATCGCTTCCGTGGCTTACCAGGAATCCAAGTTTAACCCAACGGTTACAGGCTTTGGCGGCGCTTACGGAATGATGCAGTTCATGCCTGAAGTAGGGCCGAAGTTTGGCGTATATCCCAATTCACCGCCGGACGTTCAGATTGCCGGGGGAATGAAAAAGCTCCATCGCGATTATCAAAACTGGCCGGAAGTGGCAGACAAGCGCCAGCGGTATAAGTTTGCGCTTGCGTCTTACAATGCAGGTTTGAGCCACATCAAAGATGCTCAGCGCCTGGCCCTGAAACACGGGCTGAATCCCAAGTTGTGGGACGATAATGTAGAAACGATGGTGCGCAACCTTTCGAAAAGCGAATTTTACCGCGATGATGTGGTTCAAAACGGCGCCATGCGGGGCGCACATACGGCAAATTATGTCAATACGGTCTACGAACGCTACCAGTCTTACAAATCAGTTTATCGTTAATATGAGCAAATTTCAGAAAAATGCCTTTATTTTAGGTGCAGTTTTACTTTTAACAGGGATCGTGCTTGGAGCTTTCGGGGCTCACGGGCTTGAAGGGAAAATCACACAGGAAAAAATTATGACCTTTGAGGTAGGGGTTCGTTACCAGGTTTACCATGGTTTTGGCTTTTTATTCCTCGGCTTGCTTTTTCCTTACCTGAGCTTTTCGCTTACCTGGGTTTTTCGCCTGATGCTCCTTGGTGTGATCCTGTTTTCGGGATCAATTTACCTTTTGGCAACAAACACGCTGATGGGAATAGATATTTCCAAAATCCTGGGGCCAGTTACACCTTTGGGAGGTTTACTGCTTATCATTTCCTGGGCCCTCCTTATCGTCAAGTTAATCCGTCAGAAGATCTGATTCCGGGATTTCTGCTTACTTTTGAAGATCAAAACCAACAGCCGTGAAAATTACGCTTTTAGGTACCGGAACTTCACAGGGGGTGCCTGTCATTGCCTGCGATTGCGAGGTATGTACATCTGCTGATCCCCGCGATAACCGCTTGCGCTGCTCCGTACTGATCGAAACAGGAACGGAGAATTACGTGATCGACGCCGGACCGGATTTCAGGCAGCAAATGCTCCGCGCAAATGTCAAAAGCTTGAACGGCGTTTTGTTTACCCATGAACACAAAGACCACCTGGCCGGGCTGGATGATGTACGGGCCTTCAACCACAAGGAAAAGCGCCCGATGGAAATCTACTGCACCATAGAGGTTGACATTGCCCTTAAGCGTGAATTCCATTACGTCTTTTTTAATGAAACGTATCCCGGGATTCCCAAGCTGAACGTCAATTTGCTGGACGGAACCCCGTTTAAATTACCTGACGGTACAGCAGTGACCCCAATTCGCGTTTTACATTATAAAATGCCGGTGCTCGGCTTCCGGATCAGGGATTTTGTGTACATCACCGATGCGAAAACCGTTTCCGAAGACGAACGCAAAAAAATCCGGGGCTGCGACATCCTGGTTATAAATTGCCTGCACGAGTTCCCGCATATTTCCCACTTTAACCTCGAAGAAGCCCTCGCCTTTATCGAAGATATCCAGCCTAAAAAGGCTTACCTGACCCATATTTCCCATTATTTCGGCAAACACAGCGAAATTGAGCAAAAATTACCGGAGAACGTTTGGCCGGCGTATGATGGGCAGGAGTTTGAAATTTAAAGATGAATAGTTTTCCCATTACTTTTTATAATTCCATAGTTTCCAATTAAATATGAAACAACTCAAAACTTGTCCAAAAGGCCACCGGTTTTATAAATCAAGCGATTGCCCGGTATGTCCGCAGTGTGAAGCAGAAACGAAACCAGGAAACGGCTTTCTGTCTGAAGTTTCAGCGCCGGCAAGACGTGCTTTGGAAGCAGCGGGAATTAAAACCCTGGAAGATTTGTCGCGCTGGACGGAAAAAGAATTGTTGAAATTACATGGTTTCGGTAAGGCCGCACTTCCAAAATTACAGGAGGCTCTCGCAGCTCAAAACTTATCATTCCGGCAATAATTAGCACATTATCTATATTAGCATATTAATCACATTAACTCATTATCACATTAAACATGGCAAAAACGATATTAACAGACGAAGAACAAGTCACCGCCCACATTGCGAAGCTTGACGCGGCCTTGCAGCCAATAGTTGAATACCTGCGCAAGTCAATTTTAAGTGTTGACCCTGAAATCGGCGAGCGGATCAAATGGAATAGCCCGAGCTTTTATTATACCGGCGAAATGGCCGGCTTTGATCCGAAAGAATACAAGCGGGATATGATCGTTTTCAACCTGGTCAAAGGGCGGATCATGCTGGTTTTCCCTACCGGAGATAAGGTAAACGATGCTTCCGGCTTGCTGACTGGTGATTACACAGATGGCCGCCGGCTAGCGGTTTTCCGGGATTTAGAAGATGTGAAAAACAAAGAAAAGCAACTGCACGCAGTCATTCGTACCTGGCTAAGTCTCATAGAAAAATGAGTGCTACGCTTCTGCTTGTGGCCTTCTTACGATCTAAAAAGCCCTGATCCAATGAAATTTTATGAAAAAAGCCTTGTTTAAAAGAATTTTTTAGTATCTTTGCCCCTCGATTTATTGAAATAATTTAAAATAAAAAGCTATATGTACGCAATTGTAGAGATAGCAGGGCAGCAGTTTAAAGTGCAAAAAGACCAAAAGATTTTTGTTCACAGATTGGATGCTGAAGCAGGAGCCAAAGTAGAATTTGACAAAGTGCTTTTAGTAGACAACGGTGGGAAAATCACCTTAGGCGCCCCGGCTATAGAAGGAGCTTTAGTTACAGCAACTGTAACTGAGCACGTTAAAGGTGACAAAGTGATCATCTTCCGTAAGAAAAGAAGAAAAGGATACAGAAAGAAAAACGGTCACCGTCAGTCTTTCACAGCTATCCAGATTTCTGGTATTAAAGCGTAAATAAACTTTTCCTTCTTCGCCCCGGCAGGAAGGATGTAAAAATAAAAGACAATGGCACACAAAAAAGGAGTCGGTAGTTCGAAAAACGGTCGTGAATCAGCAAGCAAGCGCTTAGGTGTTAAGATTTTCGGTGGTCAGGCTGCAATTGCAGGTAACATCATCGTTCGCCAGCGTGGAACACAGCATCACCCGGGTACAAACGTAGGAATTGGTAAAGACCATACCTTGTTTGCATTAACTGACGGAGTTGTAGAATTCCGTAAGAAAAAAGATAATCGTTCATTTGTATCTGTAGCTCCATTCGAGACAACAGAAGCATAAGAAAAACATACTTTTTCAAGAAGCGGTTTGCCAAGTGGTGAGCCGCTTTTTTTTTGAATTATTTTTGCCACTAAGACATCAAGGCACAAGGGGCAAAGAATATCTATCTGAATCTGCGCAACAAATCCGCGCCACTCCGCGGGAAATAATTCTCAATTACCTTCGGTGCTGCTTCGCGGTCTCCGTTTTTTAAATTACTTTTGCCAAAAGAATTCTTGAATTATGTACGGAAAAATTAAAAACTTTTTAACTGACGAATTAAAGGCAATCGATGAAGCCGGGATTTACAAGCGCGAACGCATCATCACTTCACCGCAGGGAGCCAAAGTAACGGTGCAATCCGGTGATGAGGTTGTGATCATGTGCGCAAACAATTACCTCGGCCTGTCTTCCCATCCGGAAGTTGTTCAGGCAGCCAAAGATGCGCTTGATTCACGCGGGTACGGAATGTCGTCGGTGCGTTTTATCTGCGGTACACAAGATATTCACAAAGAGCTGGAGCAGAAAATCGCGAAATTTTACGGAACGGAAGATACAATTCTCTACGCAGCTGCTTTCGACGCTAACGGAGGGGTGTTTGAACCCCTTTTTGGCGAGGAAGATGCGATCATTTCCGATGAGCTTAACCACGCTTCAATTATCGACGGCGTACGTTTGTGCAAGGCGCAGCGCTACCGCTACAAGCATAGCGACATGGCTGACCTCGAAGAACAACTGAAAAAATCCCAGGCACAGCGTTTTCGCATTATCGTGACGGACGGCGTTTTCTCCATGGATGGTGATATTGCCAAAATGAATGAAATTTGTGACCTGGCGGATAAATATGATGCACTTGTCATGACGGATGAATGCCACTCTGCTGGCTTTATCGGGAAAACAGGCCGCGGTGTGCCGGAATATTACAATGTCATGGACCGTGTAGACATCGTTACCGGAACGTTAGGAAAAGCTTTGGGCGGTGCAATGGGCGGTTACACAACCGGGAAAAAAGAGATCATTGATATCCTGCGCCAGCGTTCACGTCCGTATTTGTTCTCCAATTCCCTGTCACCGGCAATTGTGGGTGCGTCCAACAAAGTTTTCGATATCCTGAGCTCAACGACTGAGCTGCGCGATAAGCTGGAGTCTAATACGAAATATTTCAAGGAGCGCATTCTTGCTGCTGGTTTCGACATTAAGCCGGGCGATTCACCAATTGTTCCGATTATGCTTTACGATGCAGCGCTTTCCCAGAAATTTGCCGATTTATTGCTGAAAGAAGGCGTATACGCGATCGGTTTCTTCTACCCGGTAGTAGCTAAAGGCCAGGCACGGATCCGTACGCAGATTTCCGCAGCACATTCCATCGCTGATCTCGATAAAGCAATTGCAGCTTTCATCAAGGTTGGTAAGGAACTGAAGGTTATTTCGTAGCTTACTTTGCCACCAAGGTCCTAAGACACGGGGATACACAAAGAAAAAATTCTATGTGCCCTATGTTAACTTTATGTCCTCCCGAAGAATCGGGACAAGTTGTGGTTAAATTATCCTCTTTTGTCATGAACATCCACACAGAAAGTGAACGCCTGTATTTTAGGAACATCCTTCCGCAAGACGAAAACGACCTGTTTGAAATGGATTCCGATCCGGAAGTGCACCGTTTCCTGGAAAACAAGCCCGTAAAATCCATGGAGGAAATCCGGCAGGTAATTGCTATGCTTAACAGGCAATACGAACAAAATGGAATTGCACGCTGGGCGGTGATTGACAAAAACACGCAGGAATGCCTGGGTTGGGCCGGTTTGAAGTATTTCGGGGACGAAGGAATGAACGGGCACACACATTTTTATGAGCACGGATACCGTTTTAAGCAAAAACATTGGGGAAAAGGCTACGCCACAGAGGCTTCCCGCGCAATCCTTGATTATGGCTTTAAAAACCTCGGTGTGGAAAGCATCTACGCGATTACGGACGTCAACAACCTGGATTCACAGAAAGTATTGAAAAAACTGGGTTTTCGCTATGTTGAAACCTTTGATTACGACGATGTTGAGCCGGTTTTCTGGTTTGAGCTCACGAAAGCGGAATTTAAAAAATGATGAATGATAACCGCGCAGCAGCGGCGAAGTCAATGTTGAATTGGCATTCATTATTCATCACTATAA
Organism: Crocinitomicaceae bacterium; assembly: GCA_021325675.1. Lineage (GTDB taxonomy): Bacteria > Bacteroidota > Bacteroidia > Flavobacteriales_D > Crocinitomicaceae > M2408. The sequence continues at coordinate 40,015 of JAJTCM010000009.1, read as the reverse complement.
TTCTAAAATAATCAAATCTTTCTCCCACGGATCAACATTTTCATACAGGCCGCGGATCAGGCTTTCGTAATTTCCGTCCGGGCAGAAAGAGATAAAATTATCGTGGCGTTCCTGGAGCGCGTTTTGCGGGAATAATTTGTTTTTCAGGTCTTCCAGGATTTTTAACTCCCCGTCAAACTGGCTTTTTTGCTGCTTCTGGATTTTGGCTTTGATGTACTCGACCTGTTTGGAGATTTTCGTGTTTTCAGCTTCAGCAAAGGATTTCAGGTTCGCATCAAATGCTGTGATCAAAGTGTTCAGGGAAGATTGCAATTCAGCGGATTTGTTTTCGATCGCACTGAAATCCAGCGTTTCACCGTTTTCCTGCACATAACGGTTTTTCAGCTCGTTTAAGTCGTGGAAAAGATCCGTGATCCGGAGTCCGAGCTTGCTCAGTTTTTTCTGGCTGTTTTTGTCAACCAGGTGAAGCGAATTCCGCACTTGCAGGATCGGGAAAACAATTTCTGCTGCATCAAAAACACCTTTCAATTGTGTCCAGTACGCAATTTCAGCGCCACCGCCGATGTAGGCAAGATTCGGTAAAATCGTTTCCTGGTAAAGCGGCCGCAGAACGACATTGGGTGAAAATTGTTCCGGCGAAGCTTCGATTTTGGCTTTAATTTCCGCCAAAGTCAGCGGGCCCAAATGTTCGGTGGAGAAAATCCCGTTTTCAAAAACAATCCGCTCGCGAAAGCCTTTCCCGATATAAAACAAGTTGACCGGACGGGCGAATATTTGTGGTTTGTAACCGAGATTTTCCAGTTTTTCATTCGCTTTAAGAACTTCCTGCCCGGCGAATTGCGTTTCTGTTTCCCGGAGCATGACAGGGACGAATTCCCGTTTGAGCGAAGCAGAATTGGCGTCCAGGATCACCAGGCCGTAATCTTTGAAAAGTTCGTGTACCAGTCTGAAAGTTGCCTCCGACAAATTTTTTCCGGTGTACTTTTCCAAAACATTTAACAGGGGTGCATCCGGCTGATTGGCGAAAAAAGCTTTCACTTCTTCCAATACACTTTCCAGGTTCTCCGTCTCAAATTCTCCAACGGGGCCGCTTTGCTGCGTTTCCCAGGTGATTTTCCGGTTAAACAGGTGTGTGTGGTTAATCTCCTCAAAATCGTGGTCTTCGGAGGCCATCCAGTAAACCGGCACAAAATTGTAGTCCGAAAAGCGCTGCTTCAAATTTTCGGCCAGGCGGATTGTATGTAAAATCTTATAGATGAAAAATATGGGCCCGGTCAATAAATTCAGCTGGTGGCCGGTTGTTACCGTAAAAGTCTGTGAATCTCTCAGTAAAGCAATATTTTTTTCGACGTTTTCAGTTGCATCCACGGCTTTGTATTGTTCCGTTAAATGTTGGTGGAGCGCGGCCCTTTTTTCAGTAGGAAAGCTTGATTTATCAGTGATTTGCTGCTCAAAAGCTTCCAGTTTGGAAACCCGGTGGATTAAATCCCGGAAAATGTCCGGCTGGTAAATAAAATCGTTGCTGAATTTGGAAAAAGCCTTGCTGTCGATCCTGCTGAAAGTTGTCTTTTGCATGGAGCAAATTTACTTATTTTTTTCGAAAGGGATTTTCGCAGGATACGGGTAAATGGTCTGCAGGTACTGATGCGACTATCACGTTTAATGATCGCAATCGCGGCCTTTCTGCTCGCCTTTTTTGTATAAAGCATCCAGCTCTTCCAGTTCCTTGAGCAGCTCAGGGGATGGGGGAACGTTTTGCAATTTGGATAGATCCGGCTGACCGGCGTCTACCCAGGCAGTGTACCAGAAAGAGCCCACAGCTAAAATAGCGGCCCGTAAGCGACGTTCTACCATGCCGTCGAGCATCTTATGGTAAGCTTGAGAAAACTCGTAAGAATACGTTTGAACGGTCACATTGCCGCGTTGCTCGTAGGAATATTTTTTATCCGACGGGAACTGCGCGGTCAGCTCTTTTTCGAAGCGGAGAACGGAATCCAGTGCATAATGCGATTGCTGGACAGCTTCCCAGGTAAAATTGAGCGGATTTTTAATGTAAGTTCCTTTACCGATGAAATAATCGTAATCTTCGGCGTTAATTTCCACCAGGCGGCTTTCCCACAGGCCATGAATTCCGCGCTGACCCGTCATTTGTCCGTTGTAATTTTCCGTGGTATGGAGTGGAACGTGTGCATCTGCAATGTAATGGCCGATATCCGCAGAGTATTTCAGGATCAGGTCGACGTTTTTATTTTCAAAAGCTTTCTGTAGCTTGCTTTTCATCACCTGGATATGCCACGGGACAATACCGTAAGCATGCAGCGTATCTTCGGTGAATTTTTCAACGGCCTTGTACCAGTTGCGGGGAACGACATCAAAAGGATTTTGCCCGTTGATGACATAATGGTCGATATCGATGAAATGGCATTCAGCTTCACCTTTGACAGCATACCGGCGCTTGTCCGGGTCAACGGCGTGCTCGGTCAGGTATTCGATGTGTTCCTTGTAAAAACCGAACATTTCCGGGGGAAGGGTGAACGTCGCGATGCGGTTGATGCGCTTGTGGCCAAAAAATCCCCAGGAAGAATTGGATACAAAAGCGTTTACTTCTTTCTCTTTCCGAAAAGACAGCGTCGACAGGGCGACCAGGGTGATCAAAACAAGCGTCAGCCTAAATTTGAACCAATTTGCCATTTTTTAAAATCGGGATAACTTTTGTCTGGTTGGGTGTCAGGCAGTACTTGATATCTTCGTTCAGGTTCAGGTTTTTCAACCTTCTGCGGTGTGAACTGGATTTCAGGTAGCCAAAGTAATTATCCTTAGCGGAAAGATACAAATATTTTGCAGCAATCGACGAATCTTCATCTGAAATAAAATTTCCGGTGTTGATGAGGAAGTCACAAATAGCACCGGCACAAATCGTGTCTTCGAGGTTGAATTTATCCTGCCAGCCGGAGCAAAGGCATAAAACATTCTTATCCTGCTTTGCGAGCCATTCACTCAGGAATTCGAGGTTCAGGAAAGAGCCGATCACAACAACTTCCGCGTCTTTGGCGACATGCAGCGACTTGGTTCCGTTGGTAGTCGTCAGAACAATTTCTTTGTCCTTAAAATCTTCGCGCATGTAGCTGAACGGGGAATTTCCGAAATCGAAGCCTTCCACGATTTTTCCTTTGCGCTCAGCGCCGGCCAGGTAACCCAGTTTCTGGTATTCCAAAGCTTCTTCCACGGTAGGGACAGGAATGATGGATTTGATGCCGTTGTGGAACGCTGCACAGATAGCTGATGTAGCGCGCAATACGTCGATTACGACAACAATTTCAAATTCATCTTTATAATATTCATACTCTCCCGGTGTGAAGCAAACCTCAACGTGTTTTCTGGTATCCATTTAACAAATATAATTTAATAATTCAACTCTGTAATTGTAATGTCCTGATTATTGATTTCGATCATAAAACTTTCTTTAAGTAAATTGAGATGCTCTATTTTGGGCAGGTTTACAGAAATTATGCGGATAAGCTCAGCATTCGAAAGATTTCCAAGGTTTACCTTGATCAGCTTTTTAGGTTTATGGCGGACTAAGAACGCATTTTTAAAATCTTTATCCTTGGTGACGATTATAAAATCATGCGTATCTGCATAGTCTATAATACTTTCATCTTTAGTTAAATAGGAATCAAGTATATTATTTACGTGCACTGATCCCGGATACTTTTCTGTTAAAAGCTGGAGCAGTTTGAAGGAAATATGAACATCACATAGAAACTTCATCAAGCAACATCTTTCAAAGAAATACCTGAAACAGAAAGACGTGCATAATTAATGCAGGCAAGTAAATCTTCCGGTTGGAGCTCAGGATGGTCTTCGATGATTTCCGGAAAACTCATACCAGAACCAATAAGATCAAGCACAACCTCTACAGGCCATCTCATATTTCTTACACATGGTTTACCACTGCATACTTCCGGGTCAATCGTGATTCGTTCTAAATGTTGCATATACCAAAGTTACTAAAATATATCCGGATGTACAAATAATCAGTGTTTATACTTTAAAAAGATCTTCTTATCCACGATGAAAGTCGCAAAGGGCAGTAAAGAAGCGAGATAGCTCCAGAATTTATCACTGGCGCTCCATTTTTTCTCCTGGCTTTCAACAAAAACTAAAAGCACATAAGCGATGAATAAAACACCATGGATAATCCCCACAATTTTGTTGGGCATCAGGATCCCGTGCCAGTATTTTAAGGGCATTGTGAGCGCAAAAAGCAGGTAGGAAATACCTTCGAGAATAGCGGAGAGGCGTAAAAGCCCGTACGTTGTTTTCAAATTCATACTGCAAAGATAGGTGTTTGCCCGCAGATGGCGGGGATTTTAACGCAGATTCTTTTTTAGTAACGCGAAGAAGCGCAAAATTTCAGCAAAGAACACAAAACTTAAGTAAGCATAGAAAACAGAGGATAGTTTGTAAAAAAAAAGAAAAATCTGCGCCGTCTGCGGAAATCAGCGGGAAACGAACTACGTAGCACTTTGTTTTTTGATCACCTTCCAGAAAATCCCCGGCAGGAAACGTTTCAGGGTGACCGCTTTGATCTCTTTGTTGCCGATCAGGATTTCGCGTTTTTTTGCACTAACGGCTTTGAGCAGGCGGGAAGCACATTCTTCCGCAGGCATCCCGGTTTCCTGGTTGTGGTCCATCACACCGTGTTTTTCACCTGATTCGTTGAGGGCGTTGGTAGAGATCGGTGTGTTGATCTTGCCCGGGCAGGCCACTGTAACATGAATGTTGTTTTTCTCTTCTTCCAGGGCCAGGCTTTCATAAAAACCATGCAAAGCGTGCTTGGAAGCGCTGTAGGCAGAGCGCAGGAAAAAGCCAAATTTCCCGGCGATGCTTGAGATCACAACGATATGCCCGGACTTTTGCTGCTGAAAGACGGGTAAAACGGCCTTGCTCAGCGCTATGTTCCCAAAATAATTGATTTCCATGATCCTGCGGTCGACTTCCAAAGGTGTTTTTGAAGCTTCGGCGCGCTGGCTGAGCCCACCGTTATTGAAAAGATAATCGATTTTACCGCATTTTTCCACGACTTGCTGCGCAAGCTCAGGGAAATTGGCAGAATGTTCGAGATCAAGCGAAAGTACCAGGTGCTTTTCCGCATTCGGAATCCTGTTTTTCAGAGTTTCAAGTGCCTGAATATTCCGGGCGGATAAAACCAGGATTGCGCCGTGAGCTGCGAGAGCTTCACAAATCGCCTGGCCGATCCCGGATGAAGCGCCGGTTACCCAGCAAATTTTATCGTTGAATGTATTCTTCATGGAGAGCTCCGGAAATTATTGCATTTGCTGTCTTTTCAATAGGTACTGCAGCAAAACCTGGTCGTATCCCTGGGCAACATCCGCCATCACGTAATCAATCCGGTTTTGGATACATTTGCTTTGGATGGAGGCAAAATAACTGTTGACAGCCGTTTTGTATTTTTCTTTCAATGCCGCTGGATTCAGTTTCAGGCGTTCACCGGTTTCCATGTCTACCAAGGTGTATGGCCGGTTTTCCAGTTCAAAATCCCATTCGGTTTTCTTATCAATTACGTGGAAAACAACAACTTCGTGCTTATTGTGCTTCAAATGTTGCAAAGCCTGGAAAAATTCCTGTTCACGCGAAGGATTGTCGAGCAGGTCGGTGAAAATGAGCACCATACTGCGTTTGTGGCACAATTCTGCGATTTCGTGAATGATCGGGATGCTGTCAGTATTTTTTTTGTTGTTCTCGTCGTAAGCCTTCAACCTTTTTTCCAGCTCACTGTATAAAAAACGGTGGTGTGCAAGCGATGATTTGGCAGGGGTATGTAAATCCAGCCGGTCGCCGAAAAGTGAAATTCCCACAGCGTCACGCTGCTTTTTGAGCATTTCGATCAGGGAAGCTGCGCTGTAAACGGCAAACTCCATTTTTGAAATGTTCTGGCTCGTCTGGAAAAGCATTGAGCTGGAGCAGTCGATCACAATCTGGCAGCGCAGGTTGGTTTCTTCTTCGTATTTTTTAGTGAAAAGCTTTTCCGAACGGGCAAAAAGCTTCCAGTCAATGTGACGTGTCGATTCGCCCTTGTTGTACAGCCTGTGCTCTGCAAATTCAACGGAAAAACCGTGAAAGGGACTTTTGTGCAGGCCGGTAATAAAACCTTCCACCACCTGTTTTGCGAGGAGCTCAAGGTTGCCGAAATTTGCCAGCTTTAAACGATCAATTCCCTGGTTCATGTGTGTCCGTTAATTTGTTCCGAAGATACATAAAATCCGTGGGCTAATCTTACAGTTTCAGAAATTTAAGAATTTTTTTGATACTGATGAATGGTCGTGTAGAACGAACTCATATTATTACCCTTCGCTGCGGCGGAATTCATGGTTCATATTTCAATAAATAAATTCTCCACCGGTTTCCGGACTTTACGCAAGTGCTGGTATTTATCTTCGTCGGAGCGATAGCCCAGCGCGCAAACAACGGTTGAGCTCAGTCCCAGTTTTTCCAGTCCGAGGATTTCGTTGAAGAGATCGTTTTCGAAACCTTCGATCGGTGTGGCGTCAATTCTTAGGCGTGCCGCCGTGTGGATCAGCGAGCCAAGTGCGATATACGTTTGCTTGTTTGTCCAGGCCCTGCGTTTTTCGGCTTCCCGTTTTTGAATGCTATTGATTAAAGCTGCACGGTATCCGCTCAAAGATCCGCTGCTCATTTCGCGGGTTTTAGACATGTTTTCGATTTGCGAATCGATGTAGCTTTCCGGGATTTCAGTCATGTTACAAAAAACGAAAACGTGGGAAGCGTCCAGGATCTGGCTTTGGTTGTGGGAAGCCTCAAAAAGCTTCCGGCGCATTTCGGGACTTTGTATATCCAATATTTGATAAGCCTGCAAGCCCATCGAAGACGGGGAGAGGCGAATGCTTTCCTTGAGGATTTCCAGCTCGGCAACAGGGATTTTTTTATCCGGGTTGTATTTTTTAACGGCGTAACGCCAGTTTAAATCTGTGATTATGGGATGCATTTTTTGTTAATGTTCTAATAAAGATAATGTGGGAATGTGCTAATTGGAGTTATGAGTTATGAGGATAATTTTCCATTCTAAACGCAATCGTTTTCAATTCTATTTAACCTCCATCGGTATTTCCATCAGGAGGATTTTGGAATTTTCGAGGGTTTTGAAATCAATTTTATCTGTTTCCCAAACTCCGAAGCCGTCGCGCTGTTCGAGTTCCTGTCCGTTGGCATTTATTTTTCCGTTGATGAGGAAAATGTAAACACCGTTGCTTTTGTCTTTCAGCTCGTAAGAAAAACGTTGATCTTTATCAAACTCACCAAGGTGGAACCAGGCATTTTGATGGATCCAAACGCCTTCATCTTTTAAGTTGGGAGAGATGATCTGCAGGAAATTATTTTTCATTTTCTCCTGGTTGAGCGTAATCTGGTCATAACGCGGCTCAACACCCCTGTTATTCGGGAAAACCCAGATCTGGAGCAGCTTGCAAAATTCCGTCTCGCTGGCGTTGAATTCACTGTGAAGGATACCTTTTCCGGCGCTCATTACCTGTACATCTCCCGCTTTGATCGTTGTACCGTTGCCCATGCTGTCTTTGTGGGACAATGCGCCCTCCAGCGGAATGGTGATGATTTCCATATTGTCGTGCGGGTGCGTGCCGAAGCCCATTCCGCCTGCGATTTTGTCGTCGTTTAAAACCCGGAGCATACCAAAATGGACGCGGTTGGGATCCTGATAGCTGCCAAAGCTAAAGGTGTGCTTTGCTTCCAGCCAGCCGTGATTGGCGCTGCCACGGGTGTCTGCTTTGTGGAGTACTGAATTCATATTCTTTTGTTCTTTATTTGGTAAATGGCTGATGTCAACCTGTTTCATCATTTCGTCGTAATCTGATTTTTTCGGGCGCACGCTGATAACCCGCGGGATCGTTTCCGCTGCTTTCTGGCCTGTGACCGGTTTTCCTGTTTTTTGCTTTTCATCCATCTTACCAGTGATTGATATTACAAAGATATACTAAATATTTACCCGGGTAATTATAAAATTTCCGATAAATCGGGGATTCTTGAACTCTTAAAGCAATTTTCTTAAACCAGCAAAAACTGTTTAGCAGACGAATATAAAAATATTTCCGATCAATCGCAATTAATGTAGGATAAATTTGTTAATTTTAGTATTTAAAATTTTAAAAATCAAAGCAATGAGAAAAAACATCCTGACTTTAATTTTCTTGTGTGCAGCTGGCATCGGGTCTGCTTTTGCACAAAATGACAATGGCCTGATCGGTAAAGCGAGGGGCGCGGCTCATGAATGCCTGCAGCCTTTTCACGGCAATGACTGGATTGTGAACGCAAGCGTAAATACACTGAGTATTTGTTTTGTGAGCGGTTTTATCCAGGAAGTTATGTTTACAGCCCAGCCGGCAAATCAAGGACCGGTTGGCGGTGAAGAAGGCCATCCGCCTGCATTGCCGATCGTAATCGCTGTAGTTCAATTCGGCTGTGACGGCGAAATTATTTCCAGCAGCTGCTACTAAAGAATTAACGGATTATAGAAAAGCCGGCGGAACTACTGTTGGCTTTTTTGTTGTCTCTTATCAACCATTTTGCTTACGCGGTAAGTGAGGAAAATGTTGATAAGAATGGCTGCGAGTACCACATAGCCCAGTGTGTCAAAATGTTCCAGCGGACTGAATTCATTTTTCTGCACCACGATCATTCCGCCTAAAATAGCGGCCAAACCACCGGCCATCTGCTGCAGGGAAGAATTGACGCTCATAAATGCACCTCGGTCCTTCATGTCCGGAACAGAAGATGTTAAAGCCTGCGAAGGAACCATGCGCGACATGATACCGATCATCATCAGGATATTGACACCAACGATGATCCAGAAGGGCAGGGGCACCAAATGTGTATAAACCAAAACAGTGACCATCATCCAAAGGGAAGCGATTGTGAAAAGTGTAAACTTATTGATTTTATCGCTGATAATCCCGATTACAGGCATGATAGCCAGTGTGCTGATCCCCGCGATCATAAACAAAATTGGTAATTGCTGTTTCGTGATTTCCAGGTTATTCATTGCAAACGCACTTCCCCAGGGCATCATCAAAAATCCGCCGATGGAGAGAAAAGCTGTAGCTAAAAAGGCAATGCGGTAATCTTTGTTTTTAATCGTGTTCCACAAATGGATCAAGGCATTCCCGCTTTGCATGCTCAGGTGTTCTGTCACCGGTTTCAGGAAGATAATGCCAATAAAAGCGATGACCATAGCCAGGCCGACAATCATGAAAAACGGCGACTGCCAGCCCCAGTCATTGGCAATATACAAGCTCAGTGGAATCCCCAGAATCTGGCTGATCCCGAAACCCATTTGTAAAAAGCCCATCACCCGGCCGCGTTGGTTCAGCTGGAATAAATCAACAACAATCGCCATGGAAATTGAGCTGATCACACCCCCGAAAATCCCGGTAACGATCCGTGCAACAACGAGCAGGGCATATGAATTGACAAGGCCGCAAAGCAAAGTGCCCAGGATAAAGCCAATATAAAAGAAAACAAGCAATTTTTTCCGGTCGAATTTATCGGCAAAGCCGGCGGTTAAAAACCCCGAAATAGCTGCGCTAAAAGCGTAAACGGAAACCACGACGCTAAACTGGGCAGGTGATATTTTCATGGATTTCATCAGTAAATCCCCGATCGGGTTCATGACCATAAAATCCAGGACAACGGTAAACTGGGTCAGCGCTAAAATTAAGACAACACCCATTTGGTAAGGTGTGAATTTTATTTGGGGGGCTTTTACTTTTGACATATCAATTCTGGAATAGAATGCAAAAGTACGAAAGATTTATTTACCAAGGTAACTGTTAGCGATGTTAATTTTTTTAATTCGAAGATTTGAAGATTTCCGCTGCGCCGGGTCACAGATTAATCCATCCCATTTTGAATTCCCGAATTTTCAAATCACTTCCTCTTCGGGTGGTAAAACAGCAGCATCAGCACCGGCAGGAGCACGATATCTGAAATCAGTGCCACGAAAAGCGTCATACTGATCATAAAGCCGAGCAGGAAAGTTCCCGTGAAGCTGGAGAACAGCATGGTGAGGAAGCCGCTGCAAACAATCAGCGAAGAGAGGATCATTCCTTTCCCGGTGACGAGATAAGCTGTCTTAAGTGCGTAGAGCTTGGATTTTCCTTTGTCGAGCTCAATTTTGAACTTCGCCAGGAACTGGATCGTATCATCAAAGGCAATTCCGAGGGAAATGGTGAAAATTACGGCCGTAGAGATCTTCAGGTCAACATTCATAATCCCCATTGTGCCGCTCAGGATAACCAGCGGGATAATATTCGGGATCACGGAGAGGATGACCAGCTTGAGCGAACGGTAAACGATCACCATGATAATGATAATCATCACGATGGAAACGATAAGGCCCTCCACCAAACTGTAGGAAACAGAGCCCATGCTTTTATCGAGCAGCAGCGCTGTTCCGGTGTGGCGCACGCTGATGATCTCCGGGTTGACGTTCTTTTTCAGGAAAGCGTCAAACTTTTCGTTTTCGATATTTACCCGCTTTTTGCCCCAGTCCGGGATGTTGGCGCTGATCCGCATGTTTTTTTCGGTGGAATCAACGACAACTTTGAACAGCTGGCCTTTTTCAGCAAATTTGATCGGGCGGCGCAGCTTGCGGATTTCGCGTTTTGTTTCCGGGAGCCTGAAATATTCCGGGTTTCCAAGGTGCGACGATTGGTTCAGTACTTTGAGATAATGTACCAGCGACACGTTAATTTTCGCCTTGTAATCGTTGATCAGGTAATTCTCGATTTTGTTGACTTCCTGCAAAACCTCCAGGTCCCAGCAATCGCGGTCGCCTTTGATATTGATGGCCAGCTCCAGCGGACGAATGCCGCCATAATGCTTGTCGAGGAAATTGAAGTCCTGTTTGATCGGCTCGTCAGCGCGCAGATCGTCGAGCATGTAATTGTTGCTTTCGAGCTTCAGTGTGAAAAGCGAAAAAACAACGGTAATGACAGCCGAAATAATAAGAATTGCTTTGCGCTTACGCAGAATAATGACGAAAAGCTTGCGCAGAAAACGGTTCCAGTAAGGTGCGTCTTTTGTTTCCGTGATCCGGCGCGGCGATGGGAAAATGTAGAAAGAAATAGGTAAGAGCACGATTGTCAGGATAAAAGCGATCATTACGCCGATCCCGGTTACGATCCCAAAGCTTTGAATGGGCTGCACATTAATGAAAATCAGCGCAATAAAACCGATTGAAGTCGTGAAAGCCGTTAAAAAAGTGGAAACGCCAACCTCGCGGAAGGAAATTTTAATCGCTTCGTATTTCGTCATTCCCTGGCGCAGGTAGTCCAGGTAGCGTGACACCGGGTGGATCACGTAAGACATCGTCACAACGAACATGATGCAGGGCAGGATCGAAAGGATTACATTGATCGGCTCGTCAAAAACCACCATGAATCCCAGAACCCAGACGAGGGCGAAAACCAGCACGATTTGCGGGATCATCAGTCCCCACAGGCTTTTGAAAGCGATCCACAAAAAGGCGATGATGAGTATAATGCTGAAGAGGAGGAACATCAGCAGCTCGCTCGTCATTTTTTTGATGAAAAATTTCTGGGCGATCGTCCGGCCGGCGATCCGGGTTTTCTCAAAGGAGAATTGATCTATTTTTTGCTGGATCTGGTCAATGAGCACCGTACTTTTTTTGCCCGGAAGGAAATCTTCGTGTTTGATGAAAATACAAAGCGATTTACCGTCCTTGGCAATCAGGTTATTGAGCAGCTCGTTGTGTTTGTAAATCCGCGTGGAATCTTCTTTCAGCAGTTTTTTATCGCTGTTGTAAAACGGCTTGCGGCCGATAATTCCGCCGGTAAGCAGGAACAATTCTTTTTCTGACGTGATCGAGCGTACAAAGTTGACGTATTTGAGCTTTTCGATCTCGCTGCTTAATTTATCAACCTGGTCCAGGAACTCTTTATTGAAGATCCCGTCTTCGCGTTCGATCGCAACAAGCAGAAAATCGTTGTCGGATTGATAAGTGTCGCGGTGCTGAAAATAATATTTAGTATCGGCATCGTCAGCCGGGAAAAACTTCTCGAAATCGTAGTCAAACCGGATGTTTGGGATCAAAAACCCTAATCCGACCGTGATCAGTAAAATAACAATGAATAGGGGTTTGGCAAACTTTTTATAGTTCTTTTCTCCAACCATTCTGTATATTTTTCGTTTAAATGAGCATCAAAAGTAATTATAAGTTGTTAATCTAAGAATAATTATTCGGTAACAATCTTCTAATTTGAACTATTTATTAATTTTGAAAACAAAAAACCATGACTAGAAAATTACTCTTTTCCTTCTGTGTACTGTCCGGCTTTTCTTTCGGGCAATCGTTTACAGCAGCTAATGAATTCGCTATCGGCGAATCACAAACCATGTATATGTGCGACTCAGCGGCGCCATCTTACGCCGGTGTGACCGGTACAGGCGTAACCTGGGATTACTCGTCTTACATGAAAGTGAACAACCCGAACAGGACTTACAGCGTGACGGCTAATACCAACACGACGGATTACCCGACTTGTAACAAAGTGGTGAGCATCCAGGGCGTTTTGACGACCATGTATGAAACAACTGCGACAGAAAGAAACATTGTAGGATTGGAGTATACTTCCGGGGAAGCAATCCCGGGCACCGTAGTTGTGAAATTCAGTACTGATGACCTGCACGTAATGGACTACGATTTCGGTATGGGCGACCAGATCGTGGACGCTTTTTCAGGTTCTATGACTTCCAGCCTCGGGCCATCAACTGCTACAGGAAACGCAAGCTCCGTAGTTGACGCAACAGGAACCTTGATTTTAAGCTCCAGCGTTACGAAAACAAACGTTGTGCGCCATCACCTGATGGATACGATCAACACGACGGTTTTCGGTCAGAACATCAAGCTCATCATCAGCCAGTATGATTATTTCGATTTCGTGGATAACAACCTGCCGTTGTTTTCTCATGTAAATATCCGCATCATCCAAAACGGATCGAACGAGCTTTCCAACATGAACTTTGTGCTTAATTCCGTTGAGCCTCCGTTCTTCGCAGGAACGGATGAACAGGAGAAAGCAGCTTTCAGCGTGTTCCCGAACCCGGCTGGAAACAACCTGCAAATTAAAGGCGATTTGAACGGATCGGAATCTTTCACGATTTTCGACCTTGCCGGTAAAAGCGTATTAAACCCTGCTTCTGCAAACATCGATATCAGCGGCCTGCAGCCAGGTGTTTATGTTGTCCAGGTTGAAAAAGACGGCGTTAAGTCGCAGCAAAAATTCATCAAGAAATAAGAGTTTACTGTTCATAAGTGGGAAACCGTCCTGGCATTTGGCTGGGGCGGTTTTTTTGTTTAAAAGTGTTTTGCGACACAAAAACAGGTTACACAATAATTACAGAAAGGGTGTTTTTGGCATGGTTTTAATCAAAAACACACGCCAAAAACAATTCGTGTTAAATGTAATTTTCAAATTCATATAGCTATTTGTAATTACCTGCGGTGATCCTTCGCAGTCGTGGCTAACTTCATCTTAGTTTATCAAAAATCCCTTGTTGATTGTAACTTTTCAGCGCTCACGCATTATTGAAGAGAAAAAGCTAATTTTAGCGCATGAAACTATTTTTATCCACCCTTTATTTACTGGTATTCACGTTTAGTTTTTCGCAGGACCAGGTTTCCTTGTCTGCCGAAGAGCGCGCCTATTTTTTCCATATCGTTAAGAAAAGCCCGATTTTGGATACGAATATTGGTCGTTATTTTGAATACAAAGGGCCGGTAATCCGTTTCGCGAATAAAGACCTCAATTACGATTCCATCGAGGCGATCATCATTAATAACCCCGAACAGCTGTTTATCCGCAGCTCTGAAATAGCGAAATCGCCCAAAGGAATTATTTCCGAAGCAACGAACAAAGTGGCGCTGTGGGAGCTGAATAAAATTTTGCTGGCCAAACGCCAGGGCGAAAAAGAATTGCAGAATTTCATCGTGCAGTACATGCGTTTTGAAGATATTCTCATTTCCCTGCTGCCGCCCAATGCCTTCAAAGAAGAAAACGGTAAAAAGGTCCCGCACCCGAAGCTCCACCAGCTCCTGAACCCATCTTTGAACTTCACGGACAAAAAAGAGCTGATCTCGACCTATCATTTCCTGGACCTCGAGGACCAGAAGCTCACGCTCGAAGCGCTGAATGAAGCCGTGAACCGCTATGTTGAAATCCGTTCCATGGAATTTTATAAGCTGTTGGGAGGCGAAGCCATTGAATATAAAAACGCACTCGTAGCTGCGGGCGACGGAAGCTCAACGTCCGGATTGCTGGAGGAGCGGGAAAAAGATGAAAAAGGGAAGTGGAACAAAGGCTTGCCGAAAGCGGTGGGTTTATTCCCATATCAAATAGAGATCAAGCCCGGGGATAAGAAAAACAAAGCTTCCCTTGAGCCTTTACGCTTTGCAACGCTGGATTTTGAAACCGCCGGGAATAACAGGATTACGAACGTACACTGCGATGTGTGGGGCTACAATGCCAGCAAGCAAACTACGGTCGTTATTGAGAAAAATGGGCTCACTTATCATCTTTTCGGGTCGGAAGACACACGTTTTTTATCGCCTGACTCTACTTTTGCCAAGGGAACAACTTTCCAGGCAGTGATCAATGACCTGGAATTCAAACATATCGCCAAGCTGGATGAAATGATCCACGGAAAAAAAGGCTTTGATTACCAGATTGAATACAACACGAAGAAGCGCGACGAAACGGAAATGCAGATCGAGAAGAGCGAAAAAAATTATTCCGATTTGGGTTATTCGCCGATCACAACTAATAAAAAGGCATCGCGGAAAGTCAAAAAGGCCCGCCGCAAACATTACAAAAAAGGCAAAAGCGGTGGGAACGGCGGCCCGGTGGATTATCAGCCAACAACTAATTCCGGCAAGAAAAAGCGCGGCGGAAAACAACAGAGCATCATCGATCTGTACAACGATTACGAAATGTACCGCAAGAAAATCGAGGAGCTCAAAATTATGCGTCAGGAAGCCATTGACACCCGCGGAAAATACCAGCGCAGGCTTGATTATTACCGCCAGCTGATGGGCTATCATTGGGCAACATTTACAGAAAAAGACGGCTTGTATACGTTCCAGGATTCGTCCACGTTTGATATTTACACGCAGGAATTCCAGTTTCCGCCTTCGAAAGAAAAGGAAGCGTTTGAGGTGAAATTGCTTTCCATTCCGAGCACGGGCCTGTCTGATATTGCCGATGAGGTAATGATGCACGTCAACGTGGTGGATGCCCGTCCGACTTTCGACGCGCGTGTTCAGATTCATTTGGAAGACGTTTTTGAATCCGATAAATGGGATTTGAAAGGCAATTTGCTCACAGATAATGACAGCGTGGCCGTGCGCCAGTTTTTCGAAGCTTTAACAGTGAAAAAGAACCCGTTTGATATCATTGTCCGGGGCGAAGGCATGGGCGTTTGGGATGGTGCTCGTGTTGTGAAGCAAAGCGATCCCGAAGCCAAAGAAATGAACGCTTATCCGGGGAACACCGCAGAAGAGCGCATGGCTTCACGTGCTGATTCCACTTTTGCCCGCCTGCGCAAATCGGAAGTTTTAATCAACCTCAACCGCGGTGTTTTGCTTGAGATCAATTCTTACACCGACCCTGTTTCCAGCGGGATCAGCATTAACAACGAGGAAATCAAGGAAAAGATGGAAGATTACAAGCTGACGAAAAACCAGGTGCTCAGCGCTTACCGTTCCTACGCGATCCTGATGAAGCTGAAAGAAGAGCTGAATGTACTCGCAGGCCGTTATTTCCCAAGAGAAGAAGCTAAAATGCTCATCGATAAGCTTAATAACGAAATCCAGAAAGTGAAAATCGTCATTGGCGCAACTTCGGTCCCGGTGGAGGAATTTAAGTCTTAATTGCCAGGCATGTAGCTTTGAATCGCAAGGGACGAAAATTTCGGGTAAGAACGTAAGGTTTGGTTGATTCATTCATCACTCTCCCCAGCGACGGGTTCATCACGAATCAAAGTTTCACCATTTTCTTTCGCTGGCGAAAAGTCCCGCTGTAATTGCTGACCTTCAGCTCGTAGAAATACTCCCCGCTGTCGGGTTCGTCGCCGAGGTATAGCTCAATTTCGTTTCTCCCTGCTTCCTGGCTCAATTCAATAATGCGTTCAATCACACGGCCGGTGAGGTCGCTGACGGTCAGCTCCACGTCTGAGCGCTGGATCAGGAAATAAGAAATGGTTGTGGCATCCCGGAATGGGTTCGGATAATTGCCCAGCCTGCTGAACTGGCCGCCGGTTTCGGCTTCAATGGTTTCCATTCCGAGCTTGCCCCCTTGAATAATGATTTCCCTGGTTGCGATATAACCGCCGGTGCTTCCGCCTACAACCATCAGGTCATCCGGGTAATTATTGCTAAATACGGGATCGTTGCTGTTGGTATAGGAGTTCTGTCCGCTCGTTCGGTAGTAGGCGTTGACCACGGAGCAAATTTCATCCGGGAAGGCAAGCTGGGTGGTTGTCAGCAGTTTGTTGGAGCTGTCATACACCTGGATGTGGATATGGGTCGCCCGCGGAGCATACCAGCCCGGAAATATAGTTGTGAAATTAACCTGTCCGTTTACGTCTGTATATTGGATGCCGCGCAGCCAGGTGGCATGACCGTTGTTGACAATCCCGTCAATCCCGGGTTGTCCGTCATAGGCCGAATAATAGCCGCGCTTGTTGCAGTGCCAGATATCCACACGCAATCCGGCCACAGGTAAGCCGTCATTGTCAGAGTTGATAAAGGTAAGTATAATGCTCAGGGGAATGCCCGTTTGTGTCCCTTCCGTGATATCTCTCCGGACAAGGGAATTTGGGTTTACAGGCTCATCGTTATATAAAGCAGGGATTGCCGGAACTACATTCCAGTTGCCTGAGCTTTTAAGAATATCGTTGTTGGATGGCTCGTCAAAAGATTCTGCATTGTCCGTAAAGCCCGGGGGAGCTATAATCCTTCCTGCAAGACCATTTGTTCTGCTGTAGTATTTTCTTTCCATAACCCCTTTGTTTTGTCTTTTCAAGTTAAGAAAAATAAAATAAAAGGTGCCGGACGAAAAGCTAAGCGGGCGTTTTTGTCCGTTACCTGGAAGAAAAACGAAGGAATTTGGGAAAATAATCTATAGCTTTTTAAGAATGTAAAGCTCAGATAGCCTGCCAGGAAATGATATTAACTTCGTTTTTGCTGAAATTTTTATAGCCGCCATAGATGATATTTCGCGAAAGGACCTTGCCTTCAGAGATTTCATCAAAAAAGTCCAGTTCCCGGAAATCTTTTTTCGAAACCTCGTGGGCCGAAACAACTTCATAAATATCGTAGGAAGTTGGATTTTCCACCAGGAAAGGAATTTCGTGCCCGTTGGATTCTTTCCAGTAATGCAAAGGCTTCGGATGGCTGTCGGCTTCATTTTTCCGGAAAAGCTCTGTGAAAACGAGGTTGTGATAAACAGGAATGAAATACGGGCTTTTCAGCAAATCTTCCGGGCTTTTCAGGCCTAATAAATAGCTCAGCAGGCCGCAGTCCATAAAATATAGCTTAGGACTTTTGATGACACGCTTCTGGAAAGATTTTTCAAGCGCCGGCAGCAAACGCACCAGGCCGCATTTTTCAAAAGCGTTCAGCCAGCTTTGAACAGAAGGCTGCGATACACCGATCTTTTTGGCGATCGCGTTGAGGTTGAGCGGCTGGTTCACCTGTTCCGCACAGGCTCTGAGCAGGTCAAACAGCAATTTTTTATCGCGGATCCGTACAAGGCTTGCAAAAGGCCCGGTAAAAACGGCTTCGAGGTGCTTCTTATAATTAACCGTTCCGGGCAAAGCGGAAGCAACGCAATTTCCTTCGAGCGTAAGTTTGAACGTCCTGGCGTTTTTCATTTCCTGCAAGTCCAGCGGATAAAAAGGGCAAGCGTGAATAAAAGAAGATTCCGCCTGCTGAAAAACGTTGCTGATGAGAATGTAGTTCCCGCTTTGATAAATGCTCAGCGAATAAGAAGTAATTTGTTCCGTAAAACCGGGCACCTCTTCAATATCGTCAAACATCGTTTTACCGGCATACAAATTGAAAAAACGATAAGGATCCTGCTTTAATAGCTGGCAGTGATTTTTATTTTTCAGGGAAATATAATCGTAATGACCGAAATGTTCTTTCAGGAAGCTTGTTTTGCCTGTTCCTAAAGCTCCGTGAACCAGTACAATAGAATGCTGATGAAGTAATTGGCTGATCTTGGAATGAACCTTTCTTGGAAAAACAGGCTGTGACATTGTTTAAAATAACATGAATGAAATTTTAAAAATACATAAAATATTAAATGAAATTCAGTTTACTGAAAATTATTGCTTTGTAAAATTATTCCAGGCTAAGTTCTAGTTTTTGAATATCAATCCGGGCATTCGGATCATCACACCAGGTGTACATACGCAGCTCATCACCCGGAAGGAGACGGAATTTAGCCAGGTCGAGGTAACGCAGCAGTATTTTTCCGTTTTCAGCCCGGACAGGTTTTTGATCCCCCAATGGAAAAGTTTTTCCGTCAATCCATTTTCCATCACGCAGCTGGGCAATCCACAAAGAAAGCGGCGTTGTGCCAGGCGCTTTATAATCGAGACGAAGGCAAATTAATTTATTTTTCAGCTTGCCCAAAGTAAGCAGGTCCAGCGCAAAATTATTCCCGATTGCTGTGTCTTTCAGGGAATAAAAGGTGTTGTGTGCTTCGTTGTTCCTGCTGTAACGCGTATAACGCCGGCCTTTGTAAGTAACAATTTCTTCTTTTTCCGGGTAGAAATAACGGAAATAGGAAATGTCGCCGTCCGTTTTCGGGTAGTTTTGAATCAGCAGTAAATCCCGGTGTTTTTTCCAGTAAGCCAGCGAACGGAATTGCTCGTTGTTGTCAAGCTCATTTGCTGTAATCAAAAGCGATTTCCCGGAATTTGTAATTTTTTTTCCATGGGATAAACGCTCCCAGCTGCTGTATGAAACAACAAGCAAAAGAACACCTGATGCGATAAGATACAAGGACTTTAGTTTCGAATTCCATCCCAGGAAGCCCAAAATCAAGGCCAGTGCAACCAGGAAAATCCAAAAACAAATTTTGTATGCCGAAGCATCATAAACCAGGCGGATTTCAGTGCTGCTTTTCGTGAGCGGGACCAATATAAAACCTTGCGATGTTTCACTGGGCCTGACTGCTGATCCATCCACGTGTGCCAGCCATCCCGGTGCAAGCCGTTGCTTTACCAGCAAATAATTTTTGCCGCTTTGTGAAAGCTTTGCCGGTAATTTCACCCGGATCTCGTGGGTATTGTTGATACTTGCTTTTACAGCTTTGCCGGAAACCGGTTTTCCATTCTGAACACCCAATACTGAAAAAAGCGTCATTTGTTCAGCTTCCGCATCTGAAATGACAGGCAGTGGCCCGGCAGGCTTTTTCAGTTTCAACGGATTGTACCAATGTTTGCTCCATTGCTTGAGGAAAATGGTTTTTCCCTGCCAGCTGAAATCCAGGTAGCCGTCCCAGCTTTGCTGTTCTTTTTCAGGATGCCGGCGGTGCACCGGTGCGTAGTTTTGTGGCTGGTAGCTCAGTAATTCATTCGCGTAGGGAACATTCACGCGGTGATAAACCGTATGCGGCGCGCTTGTTGTTGCTACCAGGAGGATTTCTGCTCCCCAGGCCATAAAAAGCCATGTTTTCAGTTTCTTGCGCGGGCTAAGTAAAAGGATTACAGCGCTGGCGAGTAAAATCATGCTGTTGAGGAAAATCCGGTCATACAATTTGAGGCTTTCCAGGGGTTTGTAGAACGAAAAATGCCTGAAATAGTGTGTAATTGTTCCGAAATCAACCTTTAACCAGGAAAAAATCAGTGTGGAAAGCAAAATCAGTATAATTAACCCTCCGGCAATGCGGTGTATTCTTTGCTCGGGGAAAGCGGGCAAACGTTCTGTTGCCATTCCGGCGGCGAGCAGCAGGAAAAAAATAAAGAAAAGCCGGAACAAAGCCGGGTAGCGGAATAGATCCAGCAATGGCAATTTAGAGAGCAAAGCGCGTAAGGGCAGGAGGTCACCCATGGAACAGAGGAGAAAAAAAACAGCCAGCAGCACCAGGAAGCCAATTTTCGGCTGCCGTAATATGTGTTTCCCGAAGAAGCAGAGCAAAAGCACTGGAACGAGCCCCAGGTAAGCTGAAAAGCTCCCGAATTCGATTTCCGTCATGTTGTAAATTCCGGAAGCAAGCGGCAAAACAACAGCTAAAATCCCGTTGAGCGGTGTTGATCCTGTGTTGACATTGAAATTTGGATCGCTTGGGTCGAAGCGGTTGAACAGCGGGAAAATGTTCCAGGCAGATAAAAGCAAAGGCAGGCTCAGCAAGACGATGAGAAGAAAGCTAATCCCAGGATAAATGAATGCGGGTTTCAGGTTTTGCGCTTTTCTTTGGCGGAAAAAATAAACAGCAAGGCCGATTGTGATAATGTACAAAGCCACGAAAAAGATTGCCAGGTAACCGCCCGAGAAAAAGAAAAAACCTGTCAGCGCGAGCTTGAAAATGGCTTTTTTATTGGCGTGACGCAGGATTTGGATGATGTAATGAAAAACCAGCGGCATCCACGCGGCGCTGATAATCCAGGAAACGTGCTGGGCATTGCCGATCATAAAACCGGAAAGCATATAGCTCAGCCCCAGTAGAAAACGAATTTTCCGGCTTTGGATGAAATTCCCGGAAAACCTGTAGAATGCCAGCCCCGCTACAAAAATGTGAAAAAGATATTCCTGGTTTAGCGCCGATAAATTATACTGTCCGTTCAGAAAGCCAAACAGCCAGCTGAGCGGATACCACGTCATGCTGTCGCCTTGCTGCGGAAAACCGTTTACGTGATACGGGTTCCACAGCGGAAGCTGCCCGTTATATAATTCTTCGGTAATGAAATGTTTCCAGGGCAGCCAAAGATCGGAAGCGTCCCAGTTCAGGCTTGCAGAACCGTTGACTAAAGGGAAAAAGCACAGTAGGGTAAGCAGCAGGTAAGCCAGGAAAACTGAAATTTCCACGTGACTTTTGATCCACTGCCGGGCGCTGCTCCACATAAATTAAAGAATGGTTTTTTCCATGACGTAATCTTCCATCAGGTAGCCTTTGCCGATGTCGATATCTTCGGAGCGCATGTTGGCAAAGCCGAGTTTTTCGTAAAAATGCAGCGCTTTGTTGAAACGGTTCACATTCAGTGTCAGGATGTTTTGCTTCAGCTCTTTTGCGCGTTCTGTTGCCAAAGCGATAAATTGCTGCCCGATCCCCTTGCCTTGCTGGTTCGGGAGAATGTATAATTTGTGGATTTTAAGCTGGCTTTTTCCTTTGTAACCGGGTTCAATTCCCATAAAACCCAAAGCTTTTCCTTCTTCGGTGTAGAGGTAAAATTCATGCCCGGAATGAAGCTGTTTTTCAAGCACATCTTCGGAATACATCATGTTCATCATGTAAGCGAGCTGTTCTTTGCTGAGGATTTCTCCAAAAGCCACCGGCCAGGTGATCATGGCAATTTCCCGGACTTTTGTGATTTCATCGTTACCGATCCTGTGAATCGCCATGTTACTCTTTTACGAATTTTTCCTGGTAAATCTTCCCGTTCACTTCCAGCTGAATAAGGTAAGCTCCCTTGCTTAAATCGCTGATGCTGATCTGTCCGTTATCTGAAATGCGTTCCAGCGTTTTCCCGGTCATATCGAAAATCTTCACCGCCTGGTCTTTGATTCCGCCTTCAAGCTTTAAATGGAGGGTTTCGCTGGCCGGGTTCGGATATAGGCTGAACTCTTTACGTTTCATTTCGACTGTTCCAACCGTATTCAAAGCCAATTGAACAGCCGCGTAAGCATTGATTTTGCCATAACCCCAGCGCGTACTTCCTTCGGCAGGAATAACACCTGTGAAATTGTCCGTACGTGCTGTTTCCCGGATAATTTCTTTCACTTGCGGCGGTGATAAATAGGGGTTCGCATCTAAAATCAGGGCTACAATACCGCTCACCATCGGCGCCGACATGGAAGTTCCTGAAATTTTAGCAAAAGGATAGTCGCGCCCGTTAAAATTAACAGTTGCAGCTGAAGAAAAGCTTTCGTCTGTATAGGATGAAAAAGAAGATCCCACATTCACGCCGGGTGCACTGATATCCGGTTTAACGCGATCGTCGAGCGTGGGGCCCCAGCTGGAAAAACCGGCAATTCCACCGCCAACTGTACCTTGTCCCTGCTGAAACTGCGCTGCGTAAGCGGCAACGGCAATTGTTCCGTTCGTACAGGCCGGTTCGCTGATCCCGTAATTCGTATTTCCGGCAGTTGTTCCGCCGCCTGATGTACTGAAAGGCATTCCCCAGTTGCCAACGCCTGTCGTAAGCTCGGTAACATTCCAGCTGTGAACGGTTCCGTCTGCGGCTTGCGTGCGCATGAGGACTTTAAGCGCAGTATGGGTGTTTTTCACACGAAGCCGGATATGCGGCCTGTTGTTCTGCGGATTAGCATTCTCACAACTAACATTAAAGAAAATCGTGTCGGTTCCTGTTACGAGGATCGAATCTACGTAATTGACAGTTGTTGCCGTGCTGTAAAACGGCGATTCAACCAAGACCGTGTTGGAGCTGTTTGTTACCTGGATGGATGTCTGGAAAGCTTTTCCCGGTTCTCCCCACTGCGTGACCGATTGTCCCCACATGAATTCATTGGCGCTGTAATCGTAAAAATCAATTTTGGATTTCAGCTCGTTGTTTGCAAATGTTTTGTTGAGGTGGAAATTCACATTTCCGTTGTTGCCGCCGGAAGAGACGAAAACAACACCCAATTCTGTATACGCGTCAATGGCCTGGCTCAGCAGTGAAGTTCCGTCGAGGTTGCCCATATAATGCAGTCCCCAGCTCTGGTTAATGACGAGACGTTTGCTGTCAGCGAGCGCTTTTTCGTACATCCATTCGTAAGCATCAATAACGGAAGCGGCATCGATCAGGAAAGTTGCCATCAGGAAATTCGCTTCGAAAGCTACCCCGCGGTAAACCGTTCCTGCGCCCGAACCTCCGCAGATTCCCGCTACGTGGCTTCCGTGGTAACCGTAACTGTAAATATTCGCCGTGTCGGAATGAGCAGCAAGCAGGTCATTTTCCGTTGCATATTCTGTTCCGTAACTGTAGCCGGCCGGGTGCGGCCCGTTTTGTTTAAACTGGTCCCAGGCTGCTACAATGCGCGTTTGCTGAAGGGAAGTATCATAGAAATTCGGGTGGGTATAATCAAAGCCCCAATCCGTAATCCCGATGTAAATATCTTGTCCGGTATACGCTTCCGGCAGGTTGATCCCTTGCTGCACACTGTCGGCGCGAACGTCCTTCACCGCTTTGTCGAGGTCCGGGGAAATTTTGCTCGGGATTTCTACGTAGTCGATTCCCTGTAAAGAAGAAACGGTATTCAAAAGCGTTAAAGGAAGCTTGAGTGTCACTATGTTTTTAATTGGTTTCCCGACAATGATCCCTTGCGAACGCAAAGTTTCCGCGTTGAAAGAAGGGTTTGCCTGCGCCAGGAGCGACAAATAATCCTGTCCGTTGATCCTGTAAACCGGGAAACGTGATTTAACAGCTTCAAACGCTGCCGGGTTTTTCTCCCGTTTTGCAAAAGCCTGATTGATTAGCTGCAGGTCGATGCCTGTAATATTGGAAAAATTGTTTTGGGCCTGAACCGCCAGCAAACTGAGGAACAAGCTTAGAGTGAGAAAATATTTCATACGTTACACTGTTGTAAAGAATCGGGATGTGCTTATGCTTAAGAGCAAAAAGATCAGCCTGAAAGCGCCCAAAGTTACTAAAATTATCCAAGTTTGAGCACCATAAAGCGCTGACAGGGCAACGAGCAGTAGGCAGGCCAGGAATACAGCAACCGGGCTCATAATGGTTTGGGAAATCACAGCCCTTGTGCCGGCCAGGGTGAGAAAATTATTGCTTTTCAGGTCAGGGTGTGAGACAAAAACAAGAATGTTTGAGAGCAGGTGTTTAAAAAGCAAAACCCAGAAAAAAACGACGTAGCTTTGCCCGAAAAGCCGCTGCAGTGAACGGATTATGCTTCCGTCAAAAAACATACCCCCGGAAAGGATTTCAATGGATTTAAAGTTGTAGGCATTGTCTTTGAGAAAGGAAATCATCAGCTCTACGGCCATTTGGTTCAGGAAAATAAGCACGACCATACTGATGCAAAAAACGATACCAAAACCGAGCAGGGCATACAATATGGCTTTGAAAAGCGGGATTCTGATGCGCGGGCGTGCCGGGTTTTTCAGCAGCCGGTGTTTTTTCAGGTAGGAATTATGCCAGGGGCTGAAAATGATAAAAAACACGGCGAAAGCAAGGGCCATCACCAGGTTTTCAAACACGAATAAAAAGATAATTTCACCGGGATCGGCTTGCATACTGGTGTTCATGGCAAATAAAGCCAGGGCAGTGAAAACCGCCAGGTCGAGTATGAGATTGGTTCTTTTAGCTTGCTTTTCTGTCAGGGGCATAAGCGTTCGCTTTTCCCAAATATACGATTTTATTTACGCAATGTTCTAAAGTTTGCTTGATTTTTTTAACACGTGTTGTCCGTTAATGACAGGCAAGTTTAAGTTTTATCACAGTGAAACTTCGTGTTTTATGTGTCCGGGTTTATTTTATCACCCAAAGAATATGGTTTCCAGGCTTCAAAATTTCTGAAGTTCGGAACGTAGGTAATTTCTAAAAAAAAACTAGGTGATCAGCTAAATATTTTGCGTAGGCGCATGTGGTTAACTTTATCGCAGGGCATAGCTCGTTATTTCCTCGGTCATTTCCATCGAAATCAGTTCCCAGTAAGTAAAAAGCGCCACCAAATGGTCTACCTGGTTTTTGGGGAGCTTGCTGAGACGGTATAATTTACTGAGGGTTACTTTTTCTGTGCTGAAGAGCTTGAGAAAGTTGAGCTCGTCTTCCCCGAAATGCTGGGGTTTGGGAACGCCTTTCTTTTCCAGTGCCCAGATTTTGAGCAGGATTTTGTTGGCAATCAGCGTGTGATCACCCCGCCGGATATAAATTTTCCAGCTGCTGTTTTCGTCCGGTGAAAGATGGTTGCGAGCGGGGTTTGCTTCTACTTTGACTTCCAGCACCAGGCGAAAATCTTCCTGCCAGATATGGGTTGTGAACTGAACGGGAGGCTTGCAGTACAAAGAAGCTGCGCCTTCGATCATGTGAAATTCTTCTTCGGGGTTGATGCCGGCAATTTTACCGTTGTCCTTTACGCCGATCAGCAGCCGTCCGCCATCGGTATTGGCAAAAGCGCTGAGCGTACGGGCGATTTTTTTCTGGTCATCCACCCGGAATTTGAAATCCTGGGTTTGATGCTCGCCCTGTCGGATGAGTTCTTTTAAGCTGAGAGGCATACGGCTGCAAATTTAGTTAAAAATCTGTTCCCGGATCAGGAATTCCAGGTTTCCCAGGCTTTGAGCGCCTGTTCTTTCAACATGGAGTGGCCGTTAAGAATAATTGCTCCCTTAGCTTCCGCTTCACGCAGCAAACGTGTTTTTTCAGGATTGTAGATCAGGTCTACCACGAAATGGTCCGGGCCGATGAATTCCGTTGGAAGATCAGGCTTATCGTCTACATCTGGAAAAGTGCCCACCGGCGTACAGTTGACGATCATTTTGCAGGCATTCAGCATGTGGCCGTTTATTTCTTCGTAACCGAATGTGTTTTCTTCTTTGGGGTTGCGGCTGACGTGCAGTACATTTAAACCGATATCTTCCAGCACATAGCTGACAGCTTTGGAAGCACCGCCGGTTCCCAACACGAGTGCACGTTCGTGCTTGTTGTTCAGAAAAGGCTTGATGCTCTGCCGGAAACCGAAAGCGTCCGTATTATGGCCAATTGTTTTGCCGTTTTTGAAGGAAATCGTGTTCACAGCGCCTATCGCTTTGGCTTCGGGACTCAATTCGTCCAGGTAAGGGATTACGGTTTCCTTGTAGGGAATAGTAACGTTCAGCCCGCTGTATTTGCCGGAAGAAAGGATCGCCCTGACTTCTTCGATCGCAGCAATTTCGATGTTATGATAAGAAGCCCGGATACCGTTTTGCTCAAAATAAGCGGTGAAAAACGCTTTCGAAAAAGAATAATCCAGGCGTTTGCCGATCAGCCCGTATTCAGGCATTGCGTTTCGCTAATTTCGATCTGGTGAAGCTGATCAGCATCGGCAGCACGGAAATGAAAATAATTCCCAGGCAAACAAGGTCGATATGCTCGCGGATCCAGGTAACATTGCCCAGCATATACCCGGCAAGCGTCAGGCTGAAAATCCAAAGGAAGCCGCCCAGCAGGTCGAAGGTCACAAATTTACGGTAGTTCATCTTTCCGACACCTGCTGCAAAAGGGGCAAAAGTGCGTACGAAAGGAACAAAACGCGCCATGATGATTGCCTTGGAGCCGTTTTTCTCAAAGAAAGCTTCGGTTTTGTCGAGGTATTCTTTTTTAACGAGCGCCCGGCCTTTAATCTTGATATTGAACACGCTTAACCCGATTTTTCTCCCAATCCAGTAATTGCAATTATCACCCAGAACAGCTGCAATATAAAGCAAAATAAGCAGGTATGAGAGATTCAGCTCACCCGATTTGGCAAACAGGCCTGCAGTAAATAACAAGGAATCTCCCGGGAGAAAAGGCATCGCCACCAAGCCGGTTTCGATGAAAATCACCAGGAAAAGGATCACGTAAACCGTGGTGCCGTAATTGGCAAAAATCCACTTGAAATCCAGGTGGATGATGTGTTCAAATAATTCTATCATGGAGATTACTCAATATCAAGTGAAGGGTCAATTTCCTGTTTCCAGGCCAGCAAACCGCCTTCGAGGATCGTTACGTTCGGGAAAAGCAGGTCATTCAGGAGTAAATCAGCTACAGGAACTGCACGGCGCCCGCTGCGGCAAATCACAACGATTTCTTTGTCTTTCGGGAATTCGGCAGCCTTAGCGGAAACTTCGCCCATAGGAATATGCACGGAAGGAATATGCGCTGCTTCGCGTTCGTAATCTTCTCGGATGTCAAGCAAAAACAAAGCTTCGTTGGCATCGATCTTTTGCTTCAATTCGGTAGCTGATATATTTTTCAAAGTCATAATTTTTGTGCAAAATTAGGAAAAATACCGTAAAGCAATGAATTTTAGCGAATAATCGTTAATCGCGTACAAGTGTCAGGTTTCCGTGGAGCTTGCCGGTATCGCCATAGCTGTCTGTATAATCAACGAGCCAGAAGTAAACATCTTCCGTGGCATTTTTTCCGTTAATCGTACCGTCCCAGCCTTTACTGTAATCATTGGATTCGTAAACGACCTGTCCCCAACGGTTCAGGATCACGATGTGATAATGCGTAATGTTGGAAGCCAAAACCGGGATATAGTAATCATTTTCCAGGTCGTTGTTCGGTGTGAAAATATTCGGCATATCCAGGGAAACACAGCCTTCCATGCCATCCGGCTGTTCGACGCTTGCAGAAATGGTTTCCACGCAGCCGTTTGAGTCGGTGACGGTCACGGTATAATTCCCGACGCCCAGGCTATCTGCAATTTCCAGTGTGTCATTCGGGCTGCTGCTCCACAAATAAGTGTAAGACGGTGTTCCGCCCGAAGCAGTCACAGCCGCTACGCCATTCATTGCGCCCATACAAATCGCACTTGCGCTGATTGTCAGGGATACAGGGCTGGCGGGCTGGGTTACGGTACTTGTTAAGGTTTCCGTACAGGAATTAGCGTCTGTTACTGTGACAGAGTAATCACCTGCTGTGAGACTGTCCGGGTCTTCAGCGATAGAATCATTGCTCCACAGGAACGTGTAGCCGGATGTACCGCCGGAAACGGTCAGGTCAATGCTTCCGTCGTTTCCACCGAAGCAAAGAACAGGCGTGGAGTCGGCTGAAAGGCTGAGCGGTGAGACCGGTTGAGTGATTGTCACCGAAAGATTGTCCGTGCAATTATTTTCATCTGTAACAGTAACCGAATAGCTTCCGACAGCAAGTCCGCTCACATCTTCCGTTTGCTGGCCGTTGTTCCACATATAATCATAAGTGCCGGTTCCGCCAGTTGTTGTAATATTGACCGAGCCTGTCGAACCGCCGAAACATAAAACAGGGGTATGGGTTTCGGTTAAAGTAAGCTCTGCCGGTTCATCAACAGAAGCGCTGTATGAAAGCTGGCAGCCGTTGTCATCGGTAATGTCTACTGAATAAGTTCCGGCTGTTAAACCATTGATGTCCTGGGTCATGTCACTGTTGCTCCACAGATAATCGTACGGGGCTGTTCCCCCGCTGACTTCTATATTGATCGCGCCGGTAGCATTTCCGAAGCACAAAACGTCGGTTATTACTGTGGATTGAACATAAACGAGGGTGTCAGGCTCTCCGATGATAAAGGAAATAAATCCGCCGCAGCTGTTATTATCCACTACATTTACGGAATAAAGACCGGCTGTTAAACCCGTTGGATCCTCATTTGCCGTGCCGTTGCTCCAGTCAAATGTATAAGGCATAGTTCCGTTTGAAGGTGTAATGTCAATAGATCCCGTTGCGTTGCCGTAACAAAGAACGTCTGTCGTTGTTCCCACAATATGAACTGCGTCCGGGTCGGTGAGTGTCGTTTGAACGGTTTCCAGGCAACCGTTGGCATCCGTAATTTCACAGTAATAAATCCCGGCATACAGACCTGTAATGTCTTCTGTTTGTTCACCGTTGTTCCATAAAAAAGTATAGCCCGGAACGCCGCCATTCACGGTCAGGTCGATATTCCCCTGGCTTCCGTCCTGGCAAACCGGGTTGACAGCATTTAAGCTGCCGTTGATCGCGGTCGGTTCGGTCAATGTTTCTGAGAAAGTCTCCGTACAGTTGTTGTCATCTGTCACCGTTACAGTGTAAGTGCCTGCTGTTAAGCCGGTAAGATCTTGTGTGTTTGCGCTGTTTGACCAGGAGTAATCATACGGGCTAACCCCGCCGGAAACACTTAGGTCAATACTTCCCGTCGCATCACCGTTACAGAGAATATCTACGGAACTGGCCGTAAGGCTCATGGAAGCGGAAGGTTGGGTAACTGTAAAAGAACGGATATTTTCGCAGCCGTTGGCGTCAGTCACGGTGTCCGTATAAGTTCCGGCTGTCAGGTTGGCCAGGTCTTCTGTTGCTGCACCGTTCGACCACAAAGAAGAATAAGGTGTTGTTCCGCCGCCGATCGTTACGTTGATTGCACCGGTTGCGTCGCCAAAACATAGGATGTTTGTCACGCTTGCGCTGACGGAAACGGTGTCCGGCTCAACAAGTGTTATCGTATCGCGGGCTTTGCAGCCACTGTCATCGGTTACTTCAACGATATATTGTCCGGCATCCAGGTTGCTGACAGCCGCTGTAGTTTGCCCCAGTACGAGCCATTCATAATCGTAAGGACTGATTCCGCCGTTGGCTGTTGCGAGAGCGCTTCCGTCAGCTGCATTGAAACAACTGATGTCCCTGCCGTTGTAATCAGAAGTAATGCTTGCATTGACTTCAAAAAGCGGTGGCTCGTCCACGGAATACGCTTGGGAAACTGTGCAACCGAAATTATCTGTGACTGTTACGGTGTAGGACCCTGCCAGGAGGTTTTGCGCAAGTGAGTCCGTATCACCGTTTGACCAGGAATAGGTAAAAGGGCTGTTCCCGCCGCCGCTGACACGGATAGAACCGCCGCCTGCGTGGTAGCAGGTATCATCTTCCAGGTCCAGGAGCTGAACGGTTGGCCTTGGAGAAACGAAAACCGGCGCAACTGTATCGTCCATACAAATTTCACCATCATAGCTAAGGTGTAGGACGTAATCCCCGGAGTGGGTAGTTTGGGCATTTGTGATCGTGGGATTGTCATCCGTAGAAGTAAAACCTCCCGGCCCCGTCCAGTTAAATGTGAACCCGGGAGAGTCAGGAAAGCTCAGGGAGATTGTTTCCCCGACGCATATTGAATCGGTGTAAGTAATCACCAGGGGAGGGCAGTTACTGTTGACGGCAATTAAACCGCTTTCGGGTGAAGGACAGCCATCCTGGTCAAGCAAATCAGAAGCGCCGTTATTTCCGCTTGTGATCCCTGAAATTTGGCCTGTTCCAAAGAGAAAAGCTTTGTTTTCGAGCACGGGTCCGCATTGCCAGGGCGCACATTCATCGATCAGCCGGACACGAAATTTAATCACCGTACTGTCTGCCCCTGTGGAGGAATTGACTACATTTCCACCTGCTGCGCCGTTTGCTCCCGTACCGATTCGTGCACGAATTACATTGTCGGCTACAATGAATTCAGCCTGGTCAGCGTCCGCAGCATCTGTTTTCACACCGCTGTTAGGGCCGAAAGAAACCTGCAAGCTTCCGGGAATGTAGCTTAAGCGTTCATCCAGCGTATCCAAAAGAAAAGTGTTCATGGACACATCTGAGCCGATATTTTTGGTTGTAATGGAATATTCCAGGATATCACCGGGCTCAACGGCTCCGGCATTGAGATCATCGTAAGAAACGGAAGCCCTGAGATCAGGCAGGTAAATATCAATTGCCGCAGTGATGACGCTCGTTAAGATATTTTCTGATGAAGAGGAAACCCGGATTTCAGCGCTGGTGGCAGAGTTCCCGATAAAATTAAAAGTAGAGTTGTCGGGTGAAAAAATATTCGCATCGTGGCCAAGGTTGTTGTTATAACCCGGATTCCTCAACGGAGTGAGCACGCCGTTCCTGGAAATCGTACTGTTGAACATATCATCAATGGGATGGAGCGCGTCGCTCAGGTTCACGAATGTTCCTGTACCGTTAAATTCCAGCTGGTCGCCTGTACTACCCCGGTCGCCGTCGTGTGCAACAACCCCGAGCTCAAAATTGACTGGCCCTGCCGGTGGCGTTAAAAAACCGTTGAGGTTGATGTTGACAGGATTTCCTGAGCCTACATACGCGAGACCATCGAAAACCGTTATGTTTTTCATCGATTCGTAAATGTTGCGGTAAATCACCACAATCGTCCATCCGCCAAAGAAATTGTTTCCGGTTTGGGCTACAACATTAGCAACGCGGTAATTCGCATCAATTGCGTTAGCCTGGGCAATGGAAGTAATGTTTTTGAAACAGTAATAGGAAGTTTTCCCGGTGGCATTATCCAGGATTTCATCAGCGGTCAGGTTCTGGTAAGCGCTTCCGCCGACACTCAGTTTCACCTGGTTCCTTGAGTTGTAATTCGTGGTGTTGGATGCCGGTGTACTGAGCATGCCTTCCCAGTATAAGCCCGCCCAGACAATTTCGCTGCAATTCGGCA
Organism: Crocinitomicaceae bacterium; assembly: GCA_021325675.1. GTDB lineage: Bacteria > Bacteroidota > Bacteroidia > Flavobacteriales_D > Crocinitomicaceae > M2408. Next base: position 8,577 of record JAJTCM010000009.1, on the reverse strand, counting down.
GGTCAAGCTGATCGGAGCTGGACATGAAGGTAGAAGCATCGCTGTCAATGTCCACAAAGCTCATATTGGTAAAGTCGTTCGTGCCGGTTCCTCCGGGCGGCATCTCTGTGTGCGCTGCGCAAGAGCCACAGCCCATGGCGGTGTTTGCCAGAAAAACCAGTCCCCCTTTCTGAATTACCTGGTGGCGGATTGAAAAAGGGTCCACGAGCTGCGCCTGGGCACAGTTTACAAGAAAAAAAGTAATAAAGAGGGCGCGTGAGAGTTTTTCCATTAGTTTACCATTGACGGTAAATATAACGATTATGAACTCACTATCGTTGCCTGCCGGGGTAAAATAAAGATGCTTTTATTCTCCCTGTTTTTCGATTTCAGCCAGGCGTTTTTCGTAGCGGGCAATGAGGGCTTCGATTTCCGCAATTTCCTGTCTCATGACAGCCAGTTTGTCTTCGGGATGCACACCGGACCCGGACTGGATTTTGTAATTCAGGTTTTTGCGCCTGAGGTCTGCCCTTAATTCCAGCAGCTCAGTTTTGAGGGTAAATTTGCTTTTTTTGGCAATAGCCTCGTCGCTGTGGTTCGCTTTTTCTTCTTCAACAGCCTTTACGTCTTCCGCAGCGGCATTTTCTTTTTTCAGTTTCTTATCTTCTTCTTTCAGCTTGCTGATTTCGTTCCTGATCTCGTCTTTACGCAGCTCATTTTGCTTGCGTTCCTCAAATGGCAACTCACTTTTGGCAATACGTGCATTGGTTTCCCGCAGCTGGATTTCTTTTTTCTCCTTTGTCAGGACGTCTATCTGGCGGTCAATTTCCAGGCGACGGATTTCGGTTTGTGATTTGCCTTCCGACCTCGCTTCGCTGATGTCCTGCTCACCCCGCTTGATTTTGCGCTCGTAGCGGATAATATCGTTTTCCAGGTTTTGCTTGTAGGCGATGAGGTTATCTTCCCGCATTTGAGTGAGGTCCGGGATTTCGTCATCCGGGCTACTGCTTGTTCCGCCTGAAGGATTTGAGTTGCTTCCACCGGTATTCGTGTTGGTATTTTCCCCGGAATTCGTGTTTGGGGCATCGTTTCGTCCGCTGGCAGTCAGGCCCCACATGGCAGCTATTTGATTTTCAGTCATAAAACCACCGGAAGCATCCGCCATTTCTTTCGCCATGACTTCCATTTTCAGGTGGTAAAAATTATTGTTATCCAGCGTGACATAACCTTTCACGTCCCAGTTTTTGGTCGTGTTTGCTGTTTGCTTGCTTCCGTAAACATCGATATTTCTCGTAACGAGGTTACTGCACATGATGGAAACGTTTCCGTCGCCGTCCGTTCGTCCCTGGCCAATGCTTGCATCGCCGATTTTGATGGTGATGTCGGAATCGGTTACAGGGTAATCCTTGTAGGTGATTTTGAGCTTAACGGTTTGTGCTAAAACAATGGAAGATGCCACTAAGGCGAAATACAGGGTAATTATTTTTCTCATAGGAAAAGCGTATGACAAATAAAGTGCCAAAGTTAATCAAATTATGAATTCCGTCGCGTTGGAAAACGATGAGTGTTGAATTTGTCCTCATTCATAATTCATCATTCAACCTTCATCATTTAATAATAACAGTCTGCCCGTCGTGTCCTTTGGAAATCGTGATGAAATAAGTGCCATTGACTTTGATTTCACCGCCAATCGGGGCATTTTTGATATTGTCTTTCTGATTGTTGTAAATCGTGCCGCCGCCGCTTGATCCGTCCCCGGAATACGTGTATTTGACGGTTTGCCCGGTTTTATTTTCCAGGTAAATAATCCCGATGCGGCTGCTTCCGTAGGAACTACCGTTCGTAGAAGAAGCATTGGTGTTAAAATTTCCTTCAGCGATGTAATTTTCTTTCGTTGGCAAACGCAGGGAATCGTATGAAATCCAGCGGTCATACTCGGAGCTGAAGCCGCCCCAGTGAATGAAGTATTTGCTGCCATTGATTTCCAGGACTTTGGCGTTATACCATTTTCCGTCGGTTTCCAGGCCCTGGAGCTTGTCGCCAACCAGGAAAGGCATGCCTTCTTTCCAGAAACTGTCATTGTTGATAAATTCATCGTATTCGGAAGAAAATCCTTCCCAATGGATTTTACATTTTTCACTTCCCGTTTCAAGAATGGTCGCTTTATACCAGAGCAAATCGTCGTTTTCCAAAGCCATAACGGTTTCGCCTGCTTTGAAGTCCTGCGCCTGGAAAGCCCAGCTTGTAAGCAGGAAGAGAGTAGATAACAGGATGTTGTTTTTCATGGTGTTTTTATTCAAAGATATGAAAAGAAATGAGAATTGAAAACGTAAACGTAAAATTGAGACCGAAGGGTACGTAAACGGCGAAGCCACAGGATCAATCAAATATCTGTTGGAGAAGTAAGTTATTATTTGAGGTTTTGGCGCGTGTTTTTGAGAAAAACCGTGCCAAAACAACTTTCATGAGCGGCCCTAAAATAAAAAACCAACGGGACCGCAGTCCTGTTGGTTCTGAAAAATAACTCAATAAAAATCTTAACGGATCACGATGATCTGCCCGTTTTGTTCCCGGGTAAAGACCATGTGCTGCTTGCCGTTGATAAGCAGCACACCGCCTAACGGGGCATACCGGATGTAATCACGCTGGCCGGGATAAATTACTCCGCCGCCATCCACGCCTTCAGCTAAATAGTTATACTTGATGGCTTGATTGCTTTGGTTTTCGATATAGACTATCGGGACCCGCAGGCTCATCCACGTATCCATGCGTGAGGGTGAAATGTGACGTAAGTGGGCAGGCTCGAGCCAGCGATCGTAGCTGTTTTCATGACCTTCCCAGTGTACTTTGTATTTACCTTCCGGAGAAATTTCCAGTACGGTAACAGGATGCCATTTACCATCAACTTCAAGTCCTTCGAGATGGTCCCCAACATAAAATTGCGGAATAGCCATAGGACGAAGACGGTCGACGGTCAGCCATTGATCGAGTGAATCGGTGTATTCTTCCCAGTGAACGAGGTAACGCCCCTGGTCGTGTTTCAGGACCCGCACGACATACCAAAGCCCATCATTTTCCCGGGCCTCCAGGCGGTCGCCAACGGCGTAGGTTTGCGCACTCATCTGCACTGAGATCAGTAACGCAGCAATAATAACAAGGAATGCTTTCATGATTTAATTGTAATTAAGGGGTTTAACTTGTACAATGTATGAAAAAAAACCGGGTTTTCCAAAGGAATGTGGGTAAGATGCAACTAATACTATGAATTTCACAACAATCAATTTCCAAAAGAAATGTTCTGAAAATAGTTGATGCCCTTTATCAGATTACCATCAACATTGTCTCGTTAATTGACAAACAGCTATGTCGACTATGCGGGTTAACATCAACAAAAAAACCACCGCACTTGCGCACGATGGTTTCCTGTTTAATCTATTGAAATTAAGCTTGTGACTGTTCTGTCGTTTGCTCGTTTTCTTTTCTTTCCGGTCTTGGCAGCAATACTTTGCGTGACAATTTCCATTTTTTAGTTTTTGGGTCTTTACCGATCACTTTGAAACGAACGAGGTCACCTTCTTTGCAGACATCTTCCATTTTAGCGATTTTATCCCAGTTGAATTCGGAGATGTGGATCAAACCATCTGTTCCAGGCAGGATTTCAACGAAGCATCCGTAAGCCTGTAAAGATTTGATTTTGCCTTCGTATTCAGCGCCTTCTTCCACTTGCGGAGGGAAAGCGATCTGGCGGATGCGGCGAACGGCTTCTTTCATATCGTCACCGTTGTTAGACATTACCTGAACGCGGCCTTCACCGTTTTCAAGCTCTTCGATCGTAATCGACGTGTTGGTGTCTTTCTGCAAGCCCTGGATAATTTTTCCTCCAGGCCCGATGATAGCACCGATCATATCGTTTGGTACGTTGAATGCTTCGATACGCGGAGTTTGCGGTTTGAAATCCGGGTTCGGTACAGCGATTGTTTCGATGATTTTGTTGAGGATATGCAAACGTCCTGCTTTCGCCTGCTCCAATGCCTGGATCAGTACTTCGTATGGCAAACCGTCCACTTTGATATCCATCTGGCAAGCGGTGATCCCTTTGGAAGTACCGGTTACTTTAAAGTCCATGTCACCCAGGTGATCTTCATCTCCGAGGATGTCAGACAATACGGCGAATTTACCTTCGTCAGCAACCAATCCCATTGCAATACCGGAAACCGGCGCTTTGATCTGAACACCACCGTCCATCAGGGCGAGTGTACTTGCACAAACCGTAGCCATGGAAGAAGAACCGTTAGATTCGAGGATTTCGGACACCAAACGGATCGTGTATGCGTTATCATCCGGCAAAACAGGCTTGAGGGCGCGCAGTGCCAGGTTTCCGTGACCGATCTCTCTTCTGGAAGTTCCGCGGATTGGCTTCGCTTCACCTGTTGAGAATGGCGGGAAATTATAATGCAGCATGAACTTCTCTGTTCCGTGGAAAGTTGCGTTGTCGATCATTTGCTCGTCCATTTTACCGCCCAAAGTCAGGGTAGTCAAGGATTGCGTTTCCCCGCGTGTAAATACGGCAGAACCGTGAACCATCGGCAGGTAATCGATTTCTGCCCAGATCGGACGGATTTCGTCAAATTTACGGCCGTCGAGACGTTTGCCCTCGTGGAGCATTACGTAACGTACCGCTTTTTTCTTCACTTCAGAGAAGTAAACGGAGATGAAGCCGCTGATTTCAGACAGCTCTTCTTCGCTGAATTGTGCTTTGAATTCTGTTTTGATCGCATCAAACAATTCCGTGCGCTTTGCTTTGTTAGCTAAGCCCATACGAGCAACTTCCTTACATTTTTCCAAACACTGGTCGTATACTTTCTGCTTAACTTCTTCGTTGTGCGTTTCGTGGGAATATTCTCTTTTTGGGAAAGCGGTTGCGATTTCTTTTGCGAGGTCCATCTGGAACTGGCATTGCTCGATGATGGATTTGTGGGCAAGCTTGATAACTTCCACCATTTCCATCTCGGAAATTTCCTGCATTTCACCTTCCAGCATCACGATGTCTTTGATCGTTCCTGCAATCATGATATCAATATCCGACTGCTTCATTTCTGAAAGGGTAGGGTTGATGATGTACTCACCGTTGATGCGTCCAACACGTACTTCAGACATTGGTCCGTTGAACGGGATGTTTGAAACAGCGATTGCTGCCGAAGCTGCCAGGCCGCAAAGTGCATCCGGCTGGTGTTCACCGTCGTAAGCCAGTAACTGGATCATCAACTGAACTTCAGCGTGGTAATCATCCGGGAATAATGGACGCAAAGCGCGGTCCACCAAACGCATGATCAGGATTTCCATTTCGGAAGGACGTGCTTCCCTTCTGAAGAATCCGCCCGGGATACGTCCCGCAGCTGCGAATTTCTCTTTGTAGTCTACCGTTAACGGTAAAAAGTCTACTCCATCTTTTGCTTCCGGTGCAGCAACTACTGTCGCCAGCAACACGGTGTTGCCCATTTGTAACACTACGGAGCCGTCAGCTTGTTTCGCCAACTTGCCTGTCTCGATGGAGATTTCTTTTCCTCCGGTAGTGATGGACCTTTTGATTCCTATATTCATATTTATTATTTACTTTTTTTGAGACTTTCAGACATCGGGATGAAAGATTTTAAGACTTGCTGCGTCCCTGGTCTTATCTGTAGTCTTTTAGTCTGTTAAATAGAAAAGGCAATCGAAATAATTTCCAATTGCCCCCTCCAAAAAACTTGCTGTGTGAATTAACGGCGTAAGCCTAATTCTTTCACAATAGCACGGTATCTTGAAATTTCTTTCTTTTTCAAATAATCCAAAAGACTTCTTCTTTTACCAACCAATAACTGCAAAGATCTCTGCGTCGCGTAATCGTGACGGTTTTTCTTCAAGTGCTCAGTTAAATGGGAGATTCTGTAAGAGAACAAAGCGATTTGTCCTTCTGATGAACCCGTGTTTTTTTCAGATCCCGCGTATTTTGCGAAAATCTCTTGTTTTTTTTCAGGTGCTAAATACATGCTAAAATTACTTAAATGTTTATTATGTAGTCTCCAAACTTTTTGGAAAGACGGTGCAAAGATACGTATTTTTTTAGAAAAACAGTTTGGGTAACTATTATTTCTGTTATTTTTTTGACGAAGGCCTTTAAGGCCAGTTATTTAAATCCTTTTTTGGGGGTTTTTGAAGAAAAAATGGTCTTAAACTTTAAACAGCATCCAACTTAAACTTCAGACCATGAAAAAAACAGTTACTCTATGTATAAACCTGATTCTCGCAACTTTTCTTTCCGCACAATACCAATTTGAAGACAATTGCCTGGCTAACCGTTTAAAAATTAAGTTTCCGGCGTGTATCAGCTTTGATTCAGAAACGGATGTTTATATCCTGGATACTTTATGTCCCGCTGTACTCAATGCAGAAAGCCTGGACCTGGACGGGGTGGCCACATGTCATAACCTGATTCCCAGTGATATGCAATACTTCAGAAACCTGAAAACCCTGAATGTGTACTGGGATGCTTTAGGGGACGAAAATCCGTTCTACGTTCCTCCTACGGTAATCAACCTGGATTTTGAAGGAATAAATGTCCTCAGTCCGCTTGATCAGATGATTGCTTATCCGGAAGGACTTGAATACCTGCGCTTCGAAGGCTGTAAGATATTGAATACGGGTATTTTACCAAATAAGATCAAAAGACTTGAGTTTGACCACACGAATGAAATGTTCTTCAATGATACGATGCATATCAGGAACTTTCCCGATTCACTGGAGTTTTTGTCAATTATTGACATGAATACTGCGAAACTCATTTACCCGGATGGAGACAATGCTGTAAAAATGGATAGTTTTTATGTTAAATCATACGAACTCGGCTATGATCCTGATGTAATTGCTAACCTTCCATCATCACTTAAACACATTAAACTGGAATGGTATGAGGTGGATACAATTCCTGCTTTGCCTGAATCCTTACAATCATTGGATATCAGTTTTCCTGTTACTATTACGCTCACGATACACAGTTTTCCGGAACGGTTGAGAAGTCTGAGACTTGTTACAAATTTCAACTGTTTGCCACCTTATCCGCAAAGTCTGGAGTATCTGCATATTGAACCCGTTGGAGATTTTTGCCACCCGAATTACATTCCGAATGTAGGCATGGGGCTGAACATGTGCAGCGATCCGTATTACAATGAGATCATGTGGTTGAACTGCCCGGTTGAATTTAAAACGATTACCGGGAATGTGTACCACGATCTGAACCCGAACTGCGAATTTAACCAAGCGACGGATTTGGCTTTGAGCCAGGTCCCTGTTGCGCTCTACGATGAGAATGACAACCTAGTTCAAAAAATGTATTCACATACGGATGGGGCTTATATTTTTTCTGTTCCGAATGGCGCCTACAAAGTATTGATTGACACGAGCGAATGCGTTTTGCGGAAATCCTGTTCCAGCCAGCTATATGCTTCCGATATTGTTGTCAATGATTCCAACAGACATATAGTTCAGAACTTTGAGCTGGCTTGTGATACTTTGATTATACAGGATGCTGGTTTTGATGTCAGCGTTCTTTACATGGGACAAAGCCGTCGTGCCGTACCTTCCTTTGATTTTGATTTATTAACTATATTGGGGAATGGTTACTATAACGGGCAATTGAATTGTGCAGTAATGGATTCTGCCTTGCTGGATAGTGCTGTGCAGGTAGAGACAAAAGTATTAGGGCCTGTGAGTTTCCTGGAAGCCGATTCGAGTTTGAATATCAGTCAATCTTTCCTTGGAGATACTTTACTATTATCTTTCACGATCCCAATGAGCGAAATTCCGGATTTCTTTGACTACAACTTACGCTTCCTTGTTGATACAACTGCCAATGCAGGTGATCTGATTTTTGTTCAAACGCAGATTACACCGCCAAACGGTGACCTGGACATGCCTAATAATAGCCAGGTGAAAATTTTCCCAGTGTTTGATTCCTACGATCCGAATATGAAAGAGACGCATCCCGCTTATATCGATCCGGGCTTTGATGATGAGATCCGCTATACGATCCACTTCCAGAATACCGGAAATTCTCCTGCAATTAACGTAACTTTGGTAGACACGCTCGATCAGCTGCTGGACCTGTCTACTTTCAGAAAGGTGCATTCGAGCCACCCGGTGAGCACTACACTGAACGGGAACAGGCTGCAATTCCGTTTCACGAATATCATGCTGGCCGACAGCTTATCCAACCCGGAAGGTTCGAAAGGTTATGTTGAATATGCGATCCGTCCTAAAAACCCGATGCAATTAGATGAGAAGATTTACAATACGGCGTATATTTATTTTGATTTCAACGAGCCGATTGTTACCAACACAAGTGAAAACTGGTGCACGACTTTTGAGCTTAACGTTGCAGAAGAAACCCAACCGGAAAACAAACTGCTGGTTTACCCAAACCCTTTAGAAACTGAACGCTTACTGAAAATCAAGAAAAGTGCTAACGAAGAAATGAAAGTGAGCCTGTTTGATCTGAACGGAACCGAAGTAGGAAAGTACACTTTGACTTCATATCAAAATGAGATTAACCTGAAGGAACTG
>JAJTCM010000011.1 GCA_021325675.1 Crocinitomicaceae bacterium | reverse complement strand
AATTTTACTTTTTTTTCTCCTCTAACCAATCTTTTCAACACTTATCTTTTGAAAACGTTTCCTCAAAAGCGAGTGCAAAGATACAGTGCTTTTTTGGATGCGCAAGTTTTTTTGCAAGTTTTTTTGTTTTTTTTGTATTTTTTAGATGAATGCGTAAAAAAAGCCGTTGAAAACATTGAGATGTGACTTCATTCAGCAAAATCAAATTTTATGCACTCCTAGGTATATTCTTTGAAAATTTTGTTGAGCCATTTCAACATAAGGAATAAAACAAGAGCCGCGGCCGCCAATAACAGGGTATTTACCCAAAAGAAGCCTGCTTTGTTGTCGTATTGGTCCCAAAAGCTGCTTAGCACACCGGACAATTTATTGCCAATCGCATTCGCAACGAACCAGCCCCCCATCATAACAGAGGTTAAATGTGCCGGGCTCAGTTTGGAAACAAGCGATAAACCCATCGGGCTTAACAGAAGCTCACCGATCGTAAAAACAGCGTAAGAAGAAATGAACCACCAGGAAGAGCTTTTCCCTGCACCATTGCCGGAAGCGTATACAGCGCCAACCATCACTATACAGGACAAGGCGCAGATCAGCAAACCGAAAGCCATCTTCTCAGGCGTGGATGGTTCCCTGCCCTTTCTTCTCAGAAACGCAAAGAAAGCTAAAACCAGCGGCGTGAACGCAATTACCCAAAAGGGATTGACGGATTGAAAAAGGTTTGTATTAAATGCATAGACCGTTTCGCCATCTTTGGGAAGCTGATCTGCAGGAAGGTTTTTGAAATAATCGGGGTAAGCATTTATTTTGGTTTTAATGTGGTTTACTTCAACGGCCCGGAAATGACGATCGGTCAAGGTAATTTCTTTCTTTATATAAGGAATGGAATCGATCAGCCGGAGCGAGCCCATCAGCGGAACGATTGGAGCTGGGATTTCCCGTTCAGTATAGCGGTCGATCCAGGTATTGAGCGTTGAACCGTTTTGCTTGAAGATCGCCCAGAACATAATCACGACGGGAAAAATTGCGAGCATAGCGCTGAGCGGACGTTTTTCAGTTTCCGGCGACTTATATAAAAGGCGTGCGTAGAAAAAAATCACCGGGATACAGCCGAACAGGAAAGCATCCGTGGAATCCGAGCTGACGAGATAAGTGACTTTATCGGGAAACTGCCCGTCATACACCCCGAACATATAATATCCAAGCAAGCCGAAAACAACAGCCGGCAGGAGAATGACACCGAAAACAGAAAGCAGCGATTTACTTCCTTCGGATCGCGGCCGGACCACATCGACATCCTTATAATATTTGGTGCCAATCCAGAAAATGATAATCCCGATCAACATCCCGACACCGGCAGCAGTGAAAGCAGCTCCCCAGCCCAGCATGTTTTTGAGGGCCGCTCCAAAAAAATTACAGACGAAAGCGCCGATGTTGATCCCCATATAAAAGAGGTTATAGCCTGCATCTTTTAAATCCCTGTATTTCTCCGAATCGTAGACCTTTCCTAAAAGGGTCGAAATGTTAGGCTTGAAAAAGCCATTTCCCAGGATAATCAGTGACATTCCTCCATAGAGACAGGATTTATCGTGAAAAGCCAGGATGCAATATCCTGCTCCCATCATGATCCCACCTATCGTAATGGAACGCCGGTAACCCAGGAAACTGTCGGCGAGCAAACCACCGATAAAAGGTGTCAGGAAAACAAAGGCGATAAATGTTCCGTATAAATCGGAAGCTTCGGCCTCGGTCATCCCAAAACCACCCGCATCAATCTCATCCTTTAAATAGAGCGTGAAAATCCCGATCATTAAGTAATAACCGAAGCGTTCCCACATTTCCGAGAAAAACAAAAAAGGTAGGGCTTTTGGATGCTTTTTCATTTTAATGAGGAGTGATAAACGGAGTGATGTTAAGTCTATTCATCACTCATTATTCAATATTATTTAACGTCACCCATTAATTTTCGGATCAACGGAGAAATAGTTATCACAATAACCCCGGCAATTAACGCGTAGATTGCTAATTGATAATAACCATCGGTATATGCGTCGAGTTTTTCGGTCAGTGGAGCTTTGTTATTAGGTGTCGACATGCCTGCACCTAATAAACCTGCCACATATTGACCATAGGCGCTTGCGAGAAACCACATTCCCATCATCATTCCTGATAAATTCTTAGGCGACAATTTGGTTACGATTGACAAACCGATCGGTGAAAGGCAAAGCTCTCCAAGGGTAATTACCAGGTAAGCCCAAGTGAAGACATCGAGTGAAGTAACCCCTTTTGCGTCAGCAAAAAAACGCGTATAATAAAAGAGCCAGAAAGCGCCTGCAAGAAACAAAAAGCCCAAACCAAACTTAATAACTGTATTCGGTTCAATCCTTCTTTTATACATCCAAAACCAAAGTAATCCAATCAGTGGACTAAATAAAATGACAAAAAGGGAATTGGCCGTATTATTAATAATATTGGGGTCCATCGAAAAGCCAAAAAGATTGTGGTGCAGGTTTTTTTCAGCAAACAAAGCCAAAGAACCTCCACTTTGCTCAAAGAAAGCCCAAAAAATAATCGAAAAGAAAATGAAGATAAAGGCTGCCGTAATTTTATACCGTGCCTCTTTACTTTCAATTTTCATCAGCTCATAGATGAAGTAAATCAAGGCAACAGGGCCTATGATATACATAAACATATCCGTGTAATCTGTATTCCTAATCATCATAAAAATTAAAGGAATACTTAATAAAGACCCCACATACACCATAATTTCGCGTGTAGTTCTTTTGCCGGCAGGCAAATGAAGTAAAGGAGAAGCCCCAATCGGCCCAAGAAACTTTTTGGTAAAAATAAAGGTTACAACCCCCAGGATCATCACGATAGCCGCAGCATAGAACGCGGCACTCCAGGAGACATATTTCCCAAGGTAAACACATAAAAGCCCGCCCAAAAAGGCACCGATATTAATTCCTGAATAGAACATACCGAAACCTGCATCCCTGCGCGGATCACCCTCCCGATACAGATCACCCACCATGGAGGAAATATTAGGCTTAAAGAAACCTGTACCGATAATAGACAAGGTAATCCCAAGATAAAACATTTCCTGGGGTGAAAAAGCGATTAGCAGGTTTCCTGCAATCATAACAATCCCACCAAAAAACAAAGACTTTCTAAAACCTAAAATTTTATCCGCAAATATTCCACCGATAAAAGTAAAAGCATAAACAAAGGCCTGAATAGCACCGTATTTTAAATTCGATTGTTTATCCGTCAGAAACAATTGATCGACCATAAAAATCGTAAGTACCCCACGCATTCCGTAGAAGCAAAAACGTTCCCACATTTCCGTGAGGAATAGGAACCACAATTGTATGGGGTACTTTCCTTTGAAATCCTGGATGTTTGCCAGTGAATACTTGTCACCATCATTGGATGAAGGAACCTGATCGATTAATTGTTCGTTAGCCATAGTTTAGAAATATTAAAAAAGCACCAGCCTTGCGACTGATGCTCCAAATATAGTTTTTATTCTTTACTCCGAAACGCCACCTGTCATTTTTATCCCGGGCAGCGGACGGAAATTATTTCACGTTATTTTCTTTCATAACCCGGTTGAGCCATTTCAGCATGACAAACATAATTGCCGCTGCGGCCAGTACGAGGAAGAAATTGAGGTAAAAGAAGTTTTGCTTCTCGTCCATCGTTTCCCACAAGCTGGAAAGCATACCGGACAATTTGTTTCCTACGGAAATCGCAAGAAAGAAACCACCCATCATCAACGCGGTAATACGCGGAGGAGAAAGCTTGGAAACGAGCGAGAGCCCCATTGGCGACAAACAAAGCTCACCGATCGTGATAACCCCGTAAGAAGCAAAAAGCCACAATGAGCTTGCTTTTGTAGTCAGGTCGTTTGTTGCGAAAACAGCGCCAACCATTACGAGGGCAGACAAAGCGGTAATCAACAAACCGATTGCAATTTTACTCGGCGTGCTGGGCTCCATGTTCCTGCGGCGCATAAAACCGAAAATACCTACAATGATTGGTGTCAGCAAAATTACCCAGAACGGGTTGATCGACTGGTAAAGCTCCGTTGAATACAATTTCAGATCGGAACCTTTAGCCGGGATTTTATCTTCCGGAAGCGTAGCAAAGTATTTCCGTGATTTTTCGAGCTGGTCGATTTCTTTGGAAAACTCGCCTTTTGCTTTTAATTCTTCCCGGGTAACGGCAGGCATTTCAGCTTCCTCTTTGCGCATTTCTTTGATTTCTGCATTGAAAGTAGCGTCATCGGCAGAAACCAGGTCGTTGTTCACTACCACCTGTGCCATTCCAACTTTGTCAGCCGCATCGGAAATCCCGGCGGACATTTCACGATCGGTGTGGTCTTCCGCCCAAACTGTCAGGGCATCCCCGTTTTGGTGGAAAATAGCAAAAAACAAGATCACACAGGCAAAAACAGCAAGCAACGCTTTGATTGCGCGTCTCTCTTTTACTTCGGATTTGAATGCCAGGTAAATAAAGAAGGAAATTACAGGTAAACAACCGATGATGAATGCATCATTCGTATCGGAACCCAGGAAATTGCCAGGCAGGATGTAACCGATAATCCCGAAGATAAACATTGGAAGTACAGTTAAACCAAGGATTTTCATCGTCGACATATCGCCTTGCTGTGTCGGTTTAATTACGTCAACATGCTTGATGTGCTTAGTTCCGATGAGGAAAATAACCACCCCGATGAGCATTCCGACACCTGCCGCTGCGAAAGCATGGCCCCAGCCGAAGTTGATACGCATGTAAGCCGCTACGAAATTACAGATGAAAGCACCGATGTTGATCCCCATGTAGAAGATGTTGTAACCGGCGTCTTTCTTGTCTTTCAGCTCCTCGTTATTGTACAGGTTTCCTACCAGTGTGGAGATATTCGGCTTGAAGAAACCGTTTCCTAAAATAATCAGGAAGAGAGCGATATAAAAGGAAGTTGTTGAATGGATCGAAAGGCAGAAATATCCTGCGGACATCATCAATCCCCCTAAAACGATCGAACGGCGGTAACCCAGGATCCTGTCGGCAAGCAAACCGCCGATGAAAGGCGTTAAGTATACCAATCCAAGGTACGTTCCATAAATATCGGATTTTTTCCCGGCATCAAAGCCCATTCCCCCATTATTCCAGCCATCTATCATGTATAAGGAGAAAATACCCAGCATCAGGTAATATCCGAACCTTTCCCACATTTCCGTACCAAATAAGTACCACAAACCTTTAGGATGTGACTTCTTTACAGTTTTTTCCATTTTTGTTGCTAAATTTTATGGTGGTGAAAATAGAAAGAAAAATTAGAATAGCTTATCTTTAGAATCAAAAAAAAGCGATGCTGTTTAATTTTCACACTCATTTTCAAGGGAATAAAGGCCCGGAAATTTTGAACCTCACCCCGGATGAGCTACAGGAAGCGCCTTTTTATTCATTGGGAATCCACCCCTGGAAAGCTGATAAATGGATTGATTTTGAAGATCTTATCTCTGACAAAAGATGTCTCGCCATTGGGGAAACAGGACTGGATAAATTATCTGAAACCCCGTTTGAGCAACAGCAGGATATTTTTCGCCGCCAGGTTGATTTATCTGAGAAATATGAATTGCCGCTGATTTTACACTGCGTGAAAGCCTGGAACGAGGTCCGGAAGATCAAAACGGAAATGCAGCCGAAGCAAACGTGGATTTATCACGGGTTCAGGAAAACGGCTTTACTGGAAGAAGTGCTCCGCGAAGGCCTGATGATCGGGATCGGGCCGGCGATTTTCCACGACGAGAAATTGCAGGAAGCGCTGAAGCAAATCCCCGCGGAACGGATCTTGCTGGAAACAGATGACATGGAAGACGCAGATATTTCAACCATTTACGCTAAAGCAGCTGAAATAAAACAATTATCTTTGCCCCTTTTTACAAAACAGGCAGGACAAAATTTCAGAGAAACATTTAAGCGATGGGGAATTGGTTAGAACGTACGGAATTATTGCTGGATGAGCAGCAGATACAAAATTTAAAGCAGGCGCATGTGCTGATTGTCGGCCTGGGCGGGATCGGTTCTTTTGCCGGTGAATTCATTGCCCGCGCCGGAATCGGGAAAATCACGCTGATCGATGGCGATAATTTTGACGAAACGAATAAAAACCGCCAGCTGACGGCACTTGATTCTACCATTGGACGCAACAAAGCTGTCGTTTTGGCTGAACGCATCCGCGAAATTAACCCGGACGTTGAGCTGGATGTAATGGAAGAATTCGTTCAACCGGAGCGCGTCTGGGAAATCCTGAAGGAAACGAAACCCGATTACGTGATGGACTGCATTGATTCCGTTAAGCCGAAAATCGAGTGGCTCGTTGCCTGCATCCGCTTAAAAGTGAAGGTCGTTTCTCACATGGGCGCCGGCGGAAAGCTCGATCCTTCCCGCGTACAGGTTACCAGCCTGGAAAAAGCCTACAACTGTAAGCTGGCGCACTACGTCAAAAAACGATTGCGTAAAAAAGACATTACGTTCAAACAGGTGCGCGCCGTTTTTTCCAGCGAGCTCCAGGACAAAAATTCCCTTAAAATGACCGACGGAAGCAATTACAAACGTTCTTTTTACGGTACGATCAGCTACATGCCGGGATTGTTTGGACTGATGGGAGCGGCTGAAGTTATACGGTATTTGAGAACTAAGAATGGAGAATTGAAAATAGAGAATTGATTCGTGGCGCCGCGCGCATTCTATCTGGGAGGATTTTCTACATCGATTTCGAATTTAGCTGAAACATCCTGAAATCAAAAATGGAGAACTAAAATAATTCTCCATTCTACATTTTTAATTCTTCATTTAATAACAAGTAACTTCCATCACTTCCTGGTTGCCGCAGCTAACGTATACCGTTGCTACATTAACAAAAACCGGAAGACAAGCGATCTGAACGTTTTGCGGGCAGCGGCCAACTGCAGTGATGTCTACGCGGTAGCCAAAAATCGCTGCGTTTCCTGTAGGACCAGGGAGAAAATCGCAAATCGTTGTTTCTGTGAGCTGGTAGTTAATATCCAAGCCCCTTAATTCCTGGTGATCAATACAATCCGCAGCGGCTTGGCGCGCCAGGTTGATTGCCCGGTGCTGCTCACCGTTGAGCTGTGAAAAGGCGGATCCCATCCCGAGGACCATCACCAATAAAAGCACTAATTTTTTTGTGTTTTTCATAGTATAGTTTAATTAAATTTGAATTTCAAATGTATACAAATATTTGATAACTAAACAACTAAGACTAAAAATACACAACTAAAACGTTCGGTGTATGGGAATTAAAAATGGAAAATTAAGAATTCTGAATTTAAAGATTCTTTCACTAACGCGAAAACCCAAAGATTTGAAGAAATAAAAAAATGGAGAACCGAACTAATTTCAATTCTCCATTTTCAATTCCTACCGCGCAGCAGCAACGAAGTTAATTCTTAATTTTATTTAAGCCAGATCAGCAGGTAGTAAAACCCGGCTGCGAGCAAACCGCTTACAGGAATGGTCAGTACCCAGGCCCAAAGCAGGTTGATGGTTACCCCCCAGCGTACGGCGCTGAGACGTTTCGTTGCCCCGACACCAATGATGGATCCCGTAATCGTATGCGTTGTTGAAACCGGGATTCCTAGATTTGAAACTGTAAATAAGGTCAAAGCACCGGCTGTTTCCGCGCAAACCCCTTCGAGCGGCGTAACTTTCGTGATCTTAGTACCCATTGTTTTTACAATCTTCCAGCCCCCCATCAGCGTTCCCAAGCCAATCATCAGGTAGCACGCAAAAGCGATCCAGCCCGGCATTGTATGGGAATTTACCTTGGTTTTGATCTTGTGGCCGTCTTTCAGCTCGCCTGCTTTATCCACGTAAGAAGCAAAAATACCCGCTTCAACGTATTCCGGGTTGAGCATTTTATCCTTAAAGATTAAAATATTGGACTCTGCGTCGTAAATATCGTGGCCTTTGGTATACACTTCAATTTTGTCTTCTTTTTTATGGTCCTGCGTGAGGAAAGAATATTCAGGCTTGAATTTCTCTTTTTTCCCCTGGTCGTTTTTGTATTCGATCTGGATTTCTTCCGTTACCTGCAACGCTTTCGGGATATCTCCTTCTATGTTGCCAGCCCGGTGCTCATTGGCGAAAACCATCAGTGCCGCACAGATAATACCCATTACTTTCTGGGAATCCGCGCCACCGTGACCGAGTGAAAACGCAGCCGAAGAAAGCAGCTGGAGCTTCTTGTACATGTTGGACTCTTTCATCGCTGTCTGGCGCTTGCCGTGCACAACGTAATACCAGGTATACACCAGGATAAACACTGCCAGCATCCCGATCACGATCCACATCATAACCGGTTTCACGTCCATATACTCTACCATATAGAGCATCAGGTAAACGGTAATTGCAGACAGAATGGCGATCCAGGTCATTTTTTTGTAAAAGCTCCTGGTAATGGTGACGAGTGCAATGAAGAAGGCGATTACACCACCAATCAGCGGTGCCAGGAAAATAAAGGCTACAACTTTCAGGATCTCAGCGGATTCAATCACCCCGAAGCCTGCGTGGGCTACTGCTGCCCCGGCAAAACCACCGATCAGCGTATGGGAAGAGGAAGACGGAAGCCCGAGCCACCAGGTGAATAAGTTCCAAAAGGTTGCTGCGATCAAACCGGCGAGGATCACCCACAGATCGATGGCTGAGTTATCTACCGTTTTGGCTACCGTATTTCCCACACTCATGTCGAAAACCCAGAAAGCCAGAATATTGAAGGCTGCCGCCCAAACTACCGCCTGGAAAGGAGAAAGCACTTTCGTGGAAACAACCGTCGCAATGGAATTGGCTGCATCGTGGAAACCGTTCACCAGGTCAAACAGTAAAGCGATGCCGATAATGACTATTAATAAGGTAAACATCTTATAATCAGATTTGAAATAATTAAGCGTATTTCACAACGATGGATTCGATCACGTTGCCTGCATCTTCGCATTTGTCTGTAGCGATTTCCATAATCTGGTAAATCTCACGTTTTTTGATCAGGTCTTTCGCGTCGATATCGGAATCAAAGAGCTTTTCAATGCTCAGGTCGAAAATATCATCCGCCTGGTTCTCAATGCTGTTGATCTTGATTACACATTCTACAATTTTCTGCGTGTTTTTGAGGTTTCTCAGCTCTTTTACTGCTGAATTCACCGCCAATACCGCATCGTGGATTGCATCGGCCATTTTCTGGATTCCCTGGTCGTTCGGGTCTACTTTATAGAAGTTGATTTTTTTCGCAGTAGCGTAAATGTGGTCGGCAATATCATCGAGTGAAGTCGCTAAGCTGTGAATATCCTCCCGGTCAAACGGCGTAATGAAGTTTTTCCCTAATTCTACGAATATTTCGTGTGTCAGCTCATCATTCTGGTGCTCCAAATCTTCCATTTCCTTGATAATCACAGCCCTTTTGTTGAAGTCTGCTTCATGAACACATTTTACGAGCTTACCCGCAATTGATTCGAGGTTCTGGCTCGCCTGCTCAAACAAAGAGTAAAAAACACGGTCTTTCGGTAAGAAGAATTTTAAGATATTTGCCATTTTAAATACATTTTATGGGACAAAGGTAGCCGAAACTTTTCAACCTCTTTTCACAGCTATTTAAACTTAACATTAACATAACTTAAGCCGGGTTTAAAAAGAAAAGCCGGGCCTTGGAAACGAGTAAACCACTCACAACAAGCGCCTTATTTGATTGCCCTGAAAAACCCAATGTTAAGTAAATGTTAAGCGCTTTAACATAAAGTTATCTTTCACTTTATTATTTATTAATATCCGGAGAAACGATTTAGTTTTGCCGCTAAATTTTGAACTATGAGCCAAAAATTGATCTTCGCACTTTTTTTCAGTCTTTTCCTGTTTTCCTTATCCGGACAAACTGATAAAGGGATCCAGGTTTTTACCAAAAATCAAAACGGCATCAGGCTGGTTGCCAAAGACTCGCTTTTCTCCTGCCAGTTCCAGTTCAGAATGCAAAACCGCTTCGGTTACGAATCGAAATCCGAGACGGACTTCACGCCTGAAACTTTTGAATTCAGGGTAAGAAGGCTCCGTTTAAAAGCGGAAGGCTTTATTTACAACCCAAAATGGACATACAAGCTGCAGCTTTCTTTCTCCCGCGGTGACATGGATTGGGAAGGAAACAAGCCTTCTAATATTAACACCAGTGTGAATGTAGTACGGGATGCCGTTGTGAGCTACAATTTCACGAAAGATTTTTCGGTGACGCTCGGTCAAACGAAGCTCCCGGGCAACCGCCAGCGTGTTATCTCTTCCGGTGATCAGCAATTTGTTGACCGTTCTATTGTCAACGCGACGCTGACACTCGACCGCGATTTCGGGGTTTTCCTGAGCTACGACCGGCCTTACTACCGAATCAAAGGTGCGGTCACTTCCGGCGAAGGGCGTAATTCTACCCGTTCCGACAAGGGACTTTCCTATACCGGGCGATTGGAAATCCTGCCTCTGGGGAAATTTACCGGGAAAAATGATTATGTGGAAGGCGACCTTGAGCGCGAGCAAAAACCAAAAATTTCCATTGCAGGAACGTATAATTACAACGTGCACGCCCTGCGCAGCGGCGGGCAGCTGGGTGACGACCTGTTCAAGCCGGTGAATATCCACAATGTGCAGCTGGACGTTTTATTTAAATACAAAGGCTTTGCGTTTTATGACGAATACTGCCTGCGCCTGGCCGAAGACAGCCCGGTTACTGCCAACGCAGACATGACGCAATTCGTAAACGTTTTCCATGGTTTTGGAAACCTGGCCCAGCTGAGCTACCTGTTCAAAAACAACTATGAGATCGCTGTGCGCTACGCCTTCATCAAGCCTTACAGCGCGCTGTATTTCAACCCGGATTATGCTTCTGTGAATGTCAACGGACAAGACCATTATCACCTGGGCGTTTCGAAATACATCAACGGGCACCGCTTGAAAGTGCAGGCGAATTTAACGTATAACACACGGACGAATTACCAGTTGAACAGCACAAGCGCAAAAGTGGGCGCTTATTTCCAGGTCGAGGTTGGAATTTAGTCTTTTTGGATCGCAAAGATTGCAGAAGTACACGCCAAAACCGCAAAGTTTTTTTATAAGGCAGGTAAAGGGGGAAATAAGTTGATTGAGTACAGTTTTTATTTTATTCTACAACTTTGATTGCTTAGCGCGCTTTGCGCAACCTTTCTCTCCCTCGCGATACAAAAACCTTCTTGAAGACAGTCTTTAATATTCGAATTTGTAGCCGATGCCTTTGATCGTGCGGATATGATGTTCACCGATTTTTTCGCGGAGCTTGCGCACATGCACATCGATCGTCCGGTCGCCCACGACTATATCCGTTCCCCACACTCTTTCAAGGATCACGTTTCTTTCGAAGACCGTATTGGGTTTGGCGGCAAGCAGGGCGAGCAATTCAAATTCTTTGCGCGGCAGCTGGATTTCTTTGTTGCTTTTATAAACCAGGTATTTTTCGCGGTCGATCACCAACTGGTTTTCCGTTTGTTCTGCCGGTGCGGTCACATGGTTTTTGCGGCGCAGCAAAGCGTTTAAACGGGAGATCAGCACTTTCGGCTTAACGGGTTTCGCAATGTAATCATCTGCCCCGGCGTCAAGGCCGGCAATTTGGGAATAATCTTCTGAGCGGGCCGTCAGGAAGCAAATCAGGGTGGACTGCAGCTCAGGGATAGAGCGGATATTTTCGCAGACCTCAATCCCGTCCATTTGCGGCATCATCACATCGAGCAGGATCAGGTCGGGTAAAAAAGCTTTGGCCTTTTCAATTCCGGTCATCCCGTTTTCGGCTGTTTCCACTTCAAATCCTTCTTTCACCAGGTTGTAATGGATAATTTCCAGAATATCGGCTTCGTCATCGATGATTAAAATCCTGTTCATGCGAAATGTTTGCACGAATGTACATATTTTCCACCAACAAATACACTATGTACGCACAGAATTTTAGAGCTAATCCAAAAGCAGGAAAAAATAATTTATTGATTCATAACTAATTTTTTATTATTTATCGACTAAAAACTGATCTTGCGCAAAAAATTGAAAATTTTGCATTTAAAAAGCTTGCGGATATTTAAAAAGTCTGTAAATTTGCATCAGTAGTAGTAGGTTAGGTTGATTAGTGTAACGAGAGTTTAGAACGCCAGTTTTAAGCTCTCGTTCATTTTTAGGGCAAACTGAAATAAAAGTTTGACATATCAATTCGGGTTTAAACATTTTTTTGTAAACTTGAACCCCGCCTGACAAAGGGTTTAAATTTGACATGCGTAACACACTAATACATGAAAGCAAAAATCCTATTAGCAGAAGATGACACCAACCTCGGCTTTGTCATAGCCGATCAGCTCAAAAGTGAAGGATATTCCGTTACGCTTGCGCTTGACGGGTCAGAAGCCATTCAGCGCTTTAACCAGGACAAGTTCCATCTCTGTGTGTTTGATGTGATGATGCCTAAAAAAGATGGCTTTTCGCTGGCGAGGGATATCCGGAAAATCGATAAGGACATTCCGATCCTTTTTCTTACTGCCAAATCCATGACGGAAGATAAAGTAGAAGGTTTCCAGGCGGGCGGCGACGACTACCTGACCAAGCCCTTCGATTTCCAGGAACTGAACCTGCGGATCAAGTCTTTGCTGAAACGCGTCAAATTTAAAACGGACGAGCCCGAAATAACCAATATTCAACTGGGCGCATATGTTTTTGATACGGAAAACTACAAGCTGACCCACCCGAATTTTGAAAAATCCCTGACGAAAAAAGAAGCGCAAATCCTCGCTTGTCTCTGTAAATTCAAAAACCAGGTAGTTTCCCGCGAAATCGTGATGAACGCCGTTTGGGGACAGGAAGACTATTTTATCGGGAGAAGCCTCGACGTATTTATTACGAAGCTGCGCAAATACCTTTCGGAAGATGCTTCCATCCAGATTTCCAACATCCACGGGATCGGGTTCAAGCTGGAACTGAATTAAAACAAGAGTGTATGTCTTATATTTTACACCTGGAAACTGCCACCAAATCCTGTTCGGCTGCTTTGTCGAAAGACGGGAAGCTTGTACAGATCGAGGAAAGCCTTGATGAGCAGTACAGTCATGGTGAAAAATTGACCGTATTTATCCAGGATCTGCTCCAGAGGGAAAACATCGCCCCGGCTAATTTAGCGGCGATTTCCCTTTCTTCCGGCCCGGGATCGTATACCGGCCTGCGTATCGGGGTTTCCGTGGCGAAAGGCATGTGTTACAGCTTATCCATTCCCCTGATCGCTATTGATTCGCTCCGCTGCCTTTATGAGCTGGCCAAACTGAAATATGAATCGCATACGATTGTACCGATGATTGACGCGCGCCGGATGGAAGTTTTCTGTTCTGTTTTCAAAGAAGGCAAACAAGTACGTGATATTGCCGCTGAAATCCTGGAAGAAAACTCCTTCAAAGAGCTGGAGCCTTTCGTGATCTGCGGGGATGCTGCGGCTAAAGTTTCCTTATTCTGGGAAGGCCGCGATGTCATTTTTGACTTTGAGATCCATTCTTCCGCTGCAGGCCAGGTCAGCACAGCCTGGAATAAATTCCAGAAAAAGGAGTTTGAGGACCTGGCATATTTCGAGCCTTTTTACCTGAAAGATTTCGAAATGAAAACCAAAAAAAAATAAAGCACTATTTAGGGGTTTATGCACCGTTTTTTGTCTTTCAGGCAGAACAAAAACTTAAACATATTCATGAAAAAAACGCTGACTATTTGCCACTTACTAATTCTTTCTCCTGTTTTTTCTCAGCAAAACACGGCTTTCATTGATGAGATCCAGGTATTTACCGGCTTTAATAATGTAGCCTGGGGCAGCACCAACTATGACTCCAAAACAGCTGCTGAACGCGTATATCCGGAAGCGCAAAATCATTCCTGGGACTTAAGCTATCCCCTGGACGATAGTTATGGAGAATTTGATTTCCCCTGGCTGAGAATGCCCTCCTTTTATATCAATGCTGTGGCAGGGCACCGGCTTAATATTCCTTATTGTTCCTGGCGCTTCGGCGTAAATTACATTTCATCCAATATATCTCTGGAAGATTTTGACGGTCGGGGAACCTTGAACCACGATTATACAACCGATGATTCCGGCAACACAACTTACAGGCAATCACAGGAATCCCTGTCCTATTCATTCGACATCCTGACTTCCAAGCTATCTGTGGAAAACGCCTTTTATTTCCGCAGCGGGCATCCGGGTTCGAAGCGGAGCTTGTATGCGGGAATTTCCACCCAGCTGGGGATTGCTTATACCAGGTACAATTATTCCTATTCAAGGGATACCTGGGAATACGAAGTTGATCCGGGGGGTTACAAGCAGGAGCTTTCGTTCAGTTCTTATGACTTCAGGGGGAATGAAAAAGGGAAAACCGGGCCGTATGCTTCCGCGAACCTGCTTTTTGGTTATGACCGAAAACTGGGCACAGGTAAAGCGGGACAGGTATCCACTCACCTCTTTACCGAATTCAAGCCTGGATTTTGTGCCTTTTATGCCCCGGAGCTGAAAGGCTGGAAAACGACTTACAACGGTTTCTGGAGCCTGGTGGGACTGCGCTTTACCTTCAACGATGAAGGAATTGAGCCACGCCCTGAAAAATAAGCGCAGATCTTATCTTAAGACAGGATTTAATCAATCACTTAACAAATTTATAATCAATTTATTATAAAAAATAAAATCTGAATTTAGGGGTTTTATGCGCTAATCTTGTCTATTGAATAACAAACCATTATTCACTGAATAAACCTTATCCCTTCCCCAGCCTTTTCCTTTAGAGGTTTCGTATAATCCATATTACGACTACTAAAATTAAACCCTGTATGTTTTCGCTTTTACAGCTAACCACTATCCTGAATGAAAAAAGGAGCAGTTTTAATTGCTCCTTTTTTTGCATATTTTTAATTCTTATTGAACGATCACTTTTCGGGTAATTGCTTCGCGGTTAAGTATCCCGGTGATGAAATAAATCCCGGGGGGCACGTTTTCTACTTTAACCCGTTTTTCATCTCCCGAAAATTCGATTTTTCTAATCAGCTGCCCTAGCTCGTTTACCATACTAAACTGTCCTGCGTGACTTGAGCTGACGACAAAATCACCGTTGTTCGGGTTCGGATAGGCTTCAACACTGAAATCCGCCATCAGATCACCTGTTGTTTCGTAAATATTTTCATCTTCTCTCATTGCTGTAGCAGGGGATGTAATGTTGCAGCTTGTACCGTAAACACTAAAGTTGGTTCCGTCTGAGCTTGTTGTTACGCGAATTGCATAAGTTGTTCCCAAAGCATACGTGAAGTTACCCAGGTACAAAGTGCGTGTCGTTTTGGTTACGACCTGCGCCCCGCCGTTGATTTCGAAACGGTAATGCGTTGCACCGGTTACGGCATCTGCAATAACGGCCGTAGAAACTGTTGGCAGCGTTGTGTTGCATTGCGAGACCTGCACCTGTGTTGGCGGGGGAGGAATGGTCGTAATATTACAGCTCGCACCGTAAGCCCCGAAGTTGACGCCATCGTTACTGGCTGCCACGCGGATCCCGTACGTTGTGTTGTAAGCATACGTGAAATTCCCCATATAAAGCGTGCGCGTTGTTTTGGTAACCGTTTGTACGTTTGCCCCATTCGTAATTTGAAAGCGGTAATGGGTTCCACCGGTCACAGCATCGGCAATAATCGCTGTGGAGAGCGTTGCCAGGGTTGATCCGCATTGCGAAGCCTGGACCTGCGTTGGAGGAACAGGACTTGTCGTAATGTTACAGCTGCCGGCATAGTACCCGAAATCAGTTCCATTTTTAGTTGCTGCTACGCGGATGCCATACGTTGTATTGAACGCATAATTGAAATTGCCCATATACAAGGTCCGGGTAGTTTTCACGACAGTCTGCACGGTAGCACCATTCGTAATTTCAAAACGATAGCTTGTTGCCCCAGAAACTGCATCTGCAATGATCGCTGTGGAAAGCGTCGCCAATGTACTTCCGCACTGCGAAGCCTGGACCTGCGTTGACGGAATTGTTAACGTGGTTATGGAACAAGAAGGCCCGTACAAACCGAATGTTGTTCCGTTGGAGCTGGTTGCAACCCGGATATTATATGTTGTAGACAGGAGCGCCGAGAAATTTGCCGGATAAATCGTTCGGGTTGTTCTCGTTATGGTTTGCACATTCGCCCCGTTCGTAATTTCAAAACGGTAATGTGTTGCGCCCAGCGCCGCGTCAGCAATGATCGCTAAAGTCATGCCGGTTAGTGTCGTTCCGCATTGCGAAGCCTGGATCTGTGAGCAAAAATCGATTGTTGCCGTTACTGCCGTGCGGGAAGCCGATACACAGCCCCCGTTATCCGCTTCAACATAATATGTTTTCGTTGCCGAAAGACTTAACGGCAGTGTTGTCCCTGTAAAAACAGGAGATCCACCCGTAGCGGCGAGGTACCATTTCACATTTCCTGCGCTGGCGCTGGCTGTCAGGCTGATTGCCCCTGTGCCGCAGCGGGAAGCCGGGGTGACGGAAGTAATCGTTGGAAGCGGGCTTATTGTTAAATTCAAGGTAACAACACTATCACAGCCAGCTGCGTTGGTTAAAGTGTGTGTTGCCGAATTGTTGCCTGAAGTGTAGGTATTTCCGTCAATCCAAAGATAAGAGCCGCATGCTGAAACGGTATGCGTACTGAAGCTGGAAGCCCCAACCTGGATTTGCTTGCTGTTCGTTCTTATATTTCCATATTCGTCGGTCATGCTCACGGTGTAAGTCGTGGTAGCCGTTGGAGCAGCAATTACCGTGTCACCTATTGAAACATTTAACGTTCCGGAAGGCGACCAGCTAAAAGCCGGGCCTGAAGAAACAATTCCAAAGCTGTAAGCTGAATTCGGCATGGTCGAAGTGAAGGTAGTAGCTGGAAAACCACTGGCGTAACCCGTAAAGAGAACGGCGGCATTGTTCCCGCTTAAGGTACTGTTCCTTTTGAAGTTAACTGAATTGTCACATATAAAAGCAACCCAATAAGCTCCCGGGGCCAGGACGACACTTTCAATCGGAAGCTTATTGACACCAACCAGGAGGTTGTTTTTTGGAGTGGAAGCTTTGAGCAGATTCCGCGGGGAGCCGCCTGCATCGCTATACAAGGCCAGCTTGACATTCGTAGCAGCAGATGCGCGGTAAGTGATGTCCACCCACAATTCGGAAACCGTAATGGCAGATTCCACATATACTTTTGTGAGCCAGGTTGTATTGTTAGAAACCCCTAAGCCGGTATTGAAGCTGATCGGTTTTGCTGTCCACAGATTTTCTGCGGGGAAATTGTTTACAAAGGTCTGCGCGGATAAAGTTACTGACTCACCCTGGCATATCGTGGAATCCGAAGCTGTAACCCGGATTTCAAACGGATATACCTGCATCGTGATTTGATTGGAGTTAATGGATAATGTTGAAATCCCCGAACCGGAAGTGGAGAAAACAACACTTACCACATCACCGGCCTGTAAGCTATTGGTTGCAAAAACAGCCGAATTTGTCCCGGCATTGGCCCCATTGACTTTCCATTGGTAAGTCGGTGTATCGCCGGTATTGGTTGTGACAGCAGTAAACGTGATCGTTGCCCCGGATGGAACATTGTTGTCCACGTCGTTGCTTGAAATGCTGACAGTCGGCAGTAAAAGCGTAGATTTTCCTACTACAAATTCACGGATATTGGAATTAGCGCTGAAAGTAACAACTCCCGTGCTGCTTACAGCCGACGTTGCTCCTGTTGCCGTTTCCCAGCTTCCGTAAGCATTCACATCGCGCTGGTTCAGGAGCATTGTGCCCGGAACGGATTCATTTGTTGCTGTGACTTCACCGCCAGGCAGGGTAACTTTGGCTGTAACATTTAAGCTCGTCTTGTTTGCGGCATAATTGTCCACCACCCAGTAATACTGGTCAACCGCGTCGGAGGAAGTCATTTGTGTACCGGCCGGTTCGCCTTCGAGACGCGATGCCACAACTTCACCTGTTCCGACAGGATTGCCAAAGTTCAATTGCAGGGAAGTTCCGGTAAAAGAATGGTCTATTCCTGCTGCCGGACTATCAATTGTAAAGCTCACACCCTTGCTTACGTTTGCTGAAGAGCTTACCCAACTTCCCCCGTTCACAACTGCATTGATGCCTGAAATAACATCCATGGCCGTAGCCTGTGCTGAGCTTTCGTTAAACTGGTAGTAATTTTTCAGATTAGCCGTTCCGGTCGGTAAAGTCAAATGCATGGATTCACGGATTTGCTGCTGCGTCCGGCATACATTCCAGAAGCGGACCTCATCCATCTGACCATGCAAATAGCTATCCAAACGGCCGCCTAAAACCAAGCCTCCGGTAGGCGGAACAGAGGAATTTAATGTGGAGAAAACCCGGATCCCATCAACATACAGATAAATGAAAGTCCCGTCACAGGTTAGAGCAACGTGATGCCAGGTGTTTAGCGGAAGATAATAACCCGTTGACTGCCTTCTGCTAAAATCATAGGCAAACAGCAGCTCCCGGGAGTTCGACAACACCACCCCAAAACCATTTTCATGGGTCCCGTGATGCATGACAGTCACTTCCGATGAACCCACAGCATGGGCCATTACCCAGCTTTCCAGCGTTGTATTTGCAATGGCAGCAGACAACGGTGCCTGTGTTGTCAGGCTTTGACCTGAACCTCCAAAATACATGGATTTGCCCCGGCGCTCCGTTAATGCCCCGTCGATCACATTCAGGATGAAAGGATACGAAACCTGCGAAACACCATTACTGATTTCCAGGTTGAAATTATACGTGCCTACCGGCATGGAACCCGGCAAAGGAATTGCGATCGGTGAGGAAGATACCGCTGCGTTAGTGATTGCTGTAAACCCGCTCAGCGGATTGGGTGAAATACTTGTAATGCTGTAAGTTGCCGGCAGACAAGCCAAAGTTTGAAAAGCCAGGTTAAACGAAGTTCCTGTCGTAAAGACATTAAAGCCATTCGGAAGGCTTATCGCCAGCTGATTGGTTGCAGCCGCAGGAATTACGATTTGTTTTGTCAGCTGTCCGCTGCTGGAATGCGAAATTACGGCTTCTGATCCACTGGCCGGGGAAGCGTCTTTCCGGACGTAAATAGTTGTATTGTTAATGATACCGCCTGAAGGCACCAAATTGAGCGACGCTGAAAAACCGCTTCCGGAAGTAAGTGAAATTTCGTAGCCCGCCGGTGCGGTGATGACCAGGTTTGCTGTCAAATCTATCGCTGAAACGGTATACGTTTGCTCATCGGACACAAGTCCGGCGCAGAGTGTAAAGGCGTTGAGCGTATCTTCAGAAAGCGTAATGGCGTTATACGAATTGGAGATAACGAATTCCTGCAATTCAGCGTTGCCGATTAAAACTAATGTGTTTGTACTGACAGTTGCCAGATCGGCATTTCTTACTGTTGTCCAATTGCCGCCAGAGTTGATGGCACGGCGGTTTAATTTCACCTGTGCCGGAGTTGCTTCGTCAGCCGAAACCAGTAAGCCCGCAGCCATTGTAACAGAGGCATCAATATCCAGGTTCGTTGTATTGGCGCAGAAATTTTCCACCACCCAATAAAAATCGTTGAACGGAGAAGTAGCATTCACCTGGGTCCCGGTTGGTTTTCCTTCCAGTCGGGAAACTACAATCTGACCTGCGCCGGGCGTATTGCCGAAATTCAGGCTGAGGTTTGTTCCTGCGAAATTGTAATTGGTAGCTGTTGACGGGTTCGTTACCGTAAAACTTGTTCCTTTGCTGCAATTAGCCTGCGATGTTACCCAGCCGGCGCCGTAAACGATTGCTTTGGCACAGCCCACTCCGTCCATCAATAAATTGGTAGGTGAAGCTTCGTTAAACTGGAAATAATTTTTTAGCCCGCTGGATCCACCGTCTACGATCAGGTGCATATTCTCCCGGATTTGCGTTTGTGTCCGGGCATTTTCCCAAAAACGTATTTCATCCGATTCGCCGCTAAACCCTCCCATCCGGAAAACGCCCGCCGGTACATTCGGTAAACCGGTCAGCGTGCCCACAGACTTCCCGTTGACAAAAATTTCCGCTGCCGTGTTATCTATCCGGAAAGCAAGATGCTGCCAGGTATTCAGTTGAAAAGTATGTGTTGTCGCCTGAACACTGATACCACCGTAAATAATTTTTAAATTCCCCGTATTATCCAGCTTCAGCCCGTATCCGTTGGAAGCGCTGTTCCCGTGGTACCAGATCAGCGTATCTGCCGACGGAAAAGAGTTAATCTTTATCCAGCTCTCGAGCGTAATGTTGCTCACCTCATCTGACAGTAGATTTACGGTAGATACATGCTGTGAATTATTACTGAAAGACAAGGCTTTCCCCCTGGTTTCGCTGATTTGCACAACAGGAGCGCTCAATGCTTCGTAGGCACCAGCGTCGATTGTTCCCTCCAATATCCTGTTATTTCCTTCAATATCTGTTGTAATACCCGTCAGGCCGGAAGCAGCATTATTTCCAATGTTTTTGGCCGGCGAACAATTGCTCAAATGCACATCTGACGCGGAAACAAAGGGAGAAATTCCGGAAACGATGTTGTTTGCCCCGGTAAAGCCTGTCACGCTGTTGTCGGTCAGGCAATAATTTAAGTTAACCGTCGCAGCTGCCGACCCCCGAAAAGCCCTTGTTCCATTATCGAAGAAAACACAATTCGTGAAGTTTTGTACCAATGTACTGCTATCGCCGGTTGAATTGAAAAAAGCGCCCAATCCGCTCGCTACAGGCTTATTTCCGGAAAAGCTGCAATTGGTCAATTCGATTATGGATTCGCCGCCACTGTAACTTGAGCTGTACATCACCGGGCCATCCCAATAAGACTCATTATTTAAAAATACCACATTCTTAAAAACCGGTGAGCTTTTTCCTCCGCCGGAAGCATCATTTACCAGGGCCGCCCCTGTTCCTCCGTTGCTCATAGCTTTGTTGCCTTCAAAAATACAATCCACAAAAACCGGGGAGCTTAATCCTGAGTATACACCATCGCCGTTACCTCTTCCATTATTTTCAACCGCGCCCCCGTTTCCGTTGACCACATAATTATTCAAAAAAGTGCACCCGGTAAATACAGGCTGACAATCCCCGTTATAAGTACCATCGTTGACTATCGCTCCCCCAAAACCGGAGGAATTATTTTTAAAAACAGTATTGATGATCTGCGGGGAACACGTTCCATCTTCGTAAGCGTTATTGTATAAAGCCCCAGCCTGGATGTAGGAGCTGTTATTGTCAAAAATGCAATTAGATATCGTCATGTTGGCTTCTCCCAGCACGGCTGCATCATTGTACAAACCACCTCCTGCATACGCATAATTCCAGGTAATAAGGCAGTTGGATAGCTTGGGTTCCGAGCTGCTTCCGCAGGAACCTGTGTTGACGATCCCTCCTCCCCAACCGGCACCGCTTGGGAAATAATTGTTTCCTCCGCGGATCACAAAACCATCCAATTCCGTTGTATTCGGTGAATGCAGAAATTCAACGACTGTATAGCTGTTTTCCCCGTTATTGGTAAATCCAACATCATCTGCTGATAAGTCACCGCTCAAAACCGAAGCGCCCGTCGTGTGGATCAAAGCCATGTTCCTCTGAGACAATAAACTTTCCGTGCCTTCAAAACCGCCATATACTTTAACGCCCTCGGGGATCACAAAGCTGTCGTCCCTGTTTCCGTTCTGCGTTGGAATGTATGTCCCTTTTTTGACCCAGATTTCACTTACGCCAAAATCCAGGGCGTTTAACAAAGCCTGCTGTAAAGACGGGCATGCATTGGCCCAGCTGGTTGCGGATGAATCTCCTGTAGCTGCGGGATCAACATACCATCTTGCAGCGCTCACCAAAGGATTTATAACAGTGGAGGGCTGACAACCGATTGACGTCAGTAAAGAGGTCCGTAACGTATTGATCGCTGCCTCCATCCGGAGCGCCTGGCCTTCTGTAAACATATTCATACAATCCTGGTTGACATAGTCCATGAAATTCATGAACATTTCTCCGTTGGCATCCGTGCCGCAAGCGCTGTTAGGCCTGGACGGGAAAGACGGGCAACCGTAATGCGGCCCTTCGGAAGGTGGTGTGTCATCCACATGATCCGTCACACAATCGTCATCTTCATCTTCCAGACCCCAGAGATGGTACAGGTTCAGCCAGTGGCCGACTTCGTGCGCAAGCGTTCTTCCTTTATTGTAAGCCGGTAAATTGTTCGGATGGATGCCAAAAGCCGTATTCTGAACGACAACACCATCCAACATTGGAAAAAAATCCATTTGAGACGGCATTGCTGACCATCCGATTGACGTATTGCCGGGTGCGGGATTAAAGACCCAGACATTGAGGTATCTTCTTGGATTCCAATTGCTTTTACCGCCGTATTGTGTCCTTTTTAATTTCGCACCTTCAGTGTCAGTCCACTGTGTTTGACCGCCAAGCGTACGTGTAATCCCGTTTGTTGTAAAACCGGAGGGATCCTGTTTGGCCAGGCAGAATTCAATCCGGGAATCTCCCCTCAAATTGTAGAAAGGGTGGCCGGGACTCAAACTATCGGCATTCAGCGCCCTGAAATCTTTATTTAAAATTTCGATTTGCTCTATAATCTGTGCGTCGCTGATGTTTGCACCAACTCCAACTGGTTCCCCGTTATGGACCACATGGACCACAACCGGAATCGTAATAATTGCCGCCTGTCCCGTATTCCGGCTTGCCAGGCGGGCATTTACCCAATCGGATATCGCTTGCTCCTGTTCCAGGATCCGTTGTTCCTTACCTGGAAAATTGTAGGAATCCACCTTGCAGGAGTTGCTTTGGGCGATGGTTTGTGTTCCGCAGAGAATGGAAACAAACACGAAAACTGAGCTTAAAATCTTATTTTTCATACTGTCATGTTTAGACTATCACAAAAATCCAAAGAAGCAGCCGGGGACACAATAGCGGTTTTCCGGGATTCAGTTTTAACTACGTTGCTATGCTGGCGCTGAAGCTTTAACATAGGCGTTGTTATGCGGTACAGCAGCTCTGCGCAGATTTGGACTGCAGATAGATAAATCAGCGGGAAACCACAAAAAAATGCCGACCGCGAACGATCAGCATTTTTCAAAAATTTAATTGAATTATAAAATAAAACCGGATAGAAATTTACTGCACTTGTATTTTTTCTACTGCGATTACATTTTCCTGCTTGTCTTTTACCTGCACAAAGTAATTGCCGGGCTGCAAATCGGCCTGCAGGCTCAGTTTGTTATTTGCAACACTTACATTCTTTTGTTCGTGTACTGTTTTACCGCTGATATCCGTAATGGTATAACTTACAACGGGAACATCTTTCCCCAAAAACTCAATCGTTGTGTTTTTGCCATTCCCCGGGTTCGGGTAAACGAAAACCTGGTAAGCGTCTTTTGCCAGTTCTTCCGATCCGGCCACTGCCAGGTTGTCCCCATGGATAAAAATTCCGGTATATGCTTCAAACGGGCTGCTTCCGAAAGTCATCAAAAGCAAAGGAGCGGCGTTGTTTTCCCTGTAAAAATACAGGCGGTTGTTAACATCTGCGTCGTCCGGAACTGTTTGCTGGGAAAGCCCGAAAGCTGACAATAAAGCAGGAGGAGCTGGTGAACCGCCCAGGTAAAAACTGTCAAGCTCGTATTGCCAGGATTTCATCGCCAGCACATCGTAATACTCAGAAGCGCCTACCGACGGAATATAGACGCGCATTTGTCCGTAGCTAACAATCGTATCATGCCTGATCACATGGGTTATCATCTGGCCGGGCGTATTATCCAGGCCGTAAGCCTCAACGGTAACATTAAAATTTGTGATTCTGCGCGAGTCGGAATGATGCATGGAACCCATCGTTGCAGGGAAATCCAAAATGATCCGCGGCTCATCGAACAGCTGGTTTTGGACCGGGATAACCACAACATCGTTGATTCCACCGGAATAAGCAGTCAGGCTGGATGTAGCCCCCTGGATTTTATGACCCACTTCGCCAAAATAATCCGCTGTAGTGGCAACGTAATTCTGAACGCCGTAAACCGCGCCGAACAAAGTGCGCGAGCTTGTTGAATAAGAGTCGGCTGAAGCTGAGAAAAAAGGATCGTTTGCATCCGGGTAGTACAGTGTAGTACCATAAACCAATGGCTCTGTACCGAAATCCCAGGTTTCCGGTGTTGGGTAACCAAAAGGAAAGTTGGTGATCCCCATGCCGTCAATCACGTCGTAAGTTGTGAGCGGCGGAAAATTGTCCGAAGTTAAAGTGATCGCTTCCTGGGCAGATAAGCGCAACGACAGGAAGAAAGATGCTGCGAGTAAAATTTTTTGTCTCATGATGTGTTTTTTAAAATTACATGGACAAAGCTCGGCGAATAATTTTGCAGGGGCAATAGCGGTTTTCCGTGCACCGGGAATTCCCTGTGATTACTGCAGACAATGCAGAGCTAATGTGAAGTGAGCTGATTTTTTTTGAACCTGCCTATCGGCAGACACGACAAAGAAGGTAAAGCGAGCGCAGAGGGCGCAAAGATTTTTTGGACGCAAAGTTATGCAAAATGTTAGCCAAGGATCGCAAGTATCACATTAAACCAGCAGCACATCAAATATACCCCATCTTCACCGCTTCGCGCACCATGCCGGCAACGTTTTTCACATTTAGCTTCAGGAAGATTTTCTTGCGGTGGTTTTCAACGGTATTGACCGCGATTTGTAATTGCGCCGAAATATCCTGGGTTGTAAATTCACGTGAGATCAGTTGGATGATTTCTATTTCACGCTCGCTGAGCAGGTTTGTTTTATTGATTGTATAGTTCTTACTCAGGAAATCATAATCATTAGGCAAAGAAATTTTTCCTGCGTGGACCTTCCGGATAGCCTGGATGAGATCTTCCGGCTCCTGGTTTTTGTTAACGTAGCCTTTCACGTGGATGTTCAGCAGGTTTTCCACCAAAACAGGACTTGATAAGGAAGTGAAGGAAATAACTTTTATTAAGGGATAGTTTTTATGCAAATATTCATACACTTCCATTCCGAAAACATCGTTGGCGATCATATCTACCACCACGATTTCCGCGTTGTACCTGTCCAGCTGCGTGTAAAGCTCTTCTTTAGTCCTGGCAGAAAAAAGCAGGTGAAAATCAGGCTGCGTTTCCATAAGCTTGATAAGGCTGGTGAGCACAATCGGGTGGTCTTCAAATATTCCTATGTTTATCATGGATCAAAATTCCGTTAAAAACTAACTTCAGGCAATAGCGGTTTTCACGCTCTCGGCATGTATGGTGAACCTGGCGCCACCGCTTGCCATGTTTTCGGCGCTCAGCCCGGCCTCGTTCTTTTGCAGTAATTCGTTACAGAGGTACAATCCAAGGCCAAAGCCCGACTCAAATTTAGTTCCCAGTCCCGGGGCGACCTGTTTCTGAAAAAGCAGCGCCAGTTTTTGCGGATCGATCCCCTTGCCTGAATCGCTGACGTGGAGCTTGTCATTTTCATGGGCAATTTTGATATGGCCTCCTTCGTGGCTGAACTTAATAGCGTTGCTCACGAGGTTCCTCAAAACAATCGTAAACACTTCTCCCGGCAGGTCGATTACCGCTTTTTCATCGATATCGCAGCTTAGCTCCAGGCTTTTCTCTTTCAATTTGGCGTCCAGCTGCTGCCTGATTTTATGTACCAATGGCAAAATTGCAGCCTGGCGGTTGTCTGTAAGCGTAATGCTCAGCTCCGCTTTGGCCCAGTCCAGCAAGCTTTCCAGGATTTCGTCCGATTGGTTGAGCTGGGAATAAATATCGCGGATGTACATATCCACCATCGGGTTGTCCTTCGAAATCAGCTCACTTTTGTTCAGGAGGCTTTTGAGCGTTACGATCGGGCCCTTGAAATCGTGGCTGATTACAGAGAAAATCTTTTGGTTCAAGGCATTAAAACGTTCCGCTTCTTTATTTTTTAAGGTCACATATTCATTCTGGATCCGGATTTTTTCATTTTCAATTTCAAGCGTTTTGGCCACAATTTCCTGGTTGTTCAGGTCAATGCGGATATAACTGTTCCGGATACTCAGGGCAATCGTGAATGCAAAAGTGAAAAACAAAATCCCGAGGTAAGGCAAAAGCATCATCTGTGAGCTGTTGTAATTATAAATGCTCAGGTAAACCGCCGAAAAAATAATGATCAGGAAAGGCAATGAATTTGAAATCAGGAAAAGCCGGGCGTTTTTACGTTTGTATTTCAGGCTTCTGATCCCAAGAATAAAAATAGATGCAATAATGATAATAAGAACGATGTTTGCTAAAAATAACCCCGTCGTGTGAAAGTAAAAATCCGTCCAAAATGAAAAACCAAATGAAATTGCGTACAAGGCAAAGAAACACCAAATCGCCGCTTTAACGAACAGGTAGCCTTTTTTCAATTCGTTTTGGGTATCCAGCATTGTTTTCGCCAGTTTGTAGTAGGCCGTGATAATCAGTAGCAGGCTGCAGCTCACTATCACATCATTCAGTTCAATAAAAAAGTAACGGTCCGCCGATACAATATGGGCTTTGAATATCCTGAAACCTGTCATGATATTGAAGAACTTATGAAACCCGGTTATGTAAATCCCGAACGAGAGCAGCAGCAGCAAAAAGTAAAGGTGCGTTTTGTCCCTTAAAATAATATAATCAATGGAAATCACGATGAAATTAACCAGGATGATCGCCAGCGTAATCAAAAAGCTGATGAATAAAAAACTTTCTTTCTCGTCTATCCTTTCAGCTGGATTAACATACAAGGCGCCGAGAAAAAAGTCATTCTTTTCCCCAAAGCCTTCCAGGTCAATTTTCAAATAGACGGTGTTCTTCTCCCCTCTTTTCAGGCGGCACCTGAGCTTATAATTCCTCGTTTTGGAAGTGCTTTTCATCCCGTTTTCGATGGTTACCCAGGAATTGTTAACGTGATCAAAATAATACAGCGTCAGCCGCGGACAGGGAGAAAAATCAACGTAGAAATCTTCACCTCCGTCACCTGGCGGTGTTACTTCAAAGCGGCACCAATAAGACTGATGCGTGGAGGTATGCAGCGTATCCGTTTTTTGAAACGCCAGGCTTTTGTCATGTAAAACTTGTGAAAAAGAATAGTTCTTGTTTGGGAGGAGCTCAAAAGCAGGCTTTTCGGATTTAAATTCTTTCTTATCCAGCTTTCCGGATGGGACTACGCGATCTTTTAAACCCGGTTTACCCGTTTCATTTTGGGGGATAACTGTAAAAAAGTGGAATACAGTAAAAAGTAAAGTGAAGAGTCTTAGCATTTTCTATCCAAAATGAATACATACAAAGGTAATTTTTTTTAGATACAAAAGTAAATCTCCGGCAAAAGACCGCGTATTGACTGCCGGGCTGTGAAAAATTTCATCCAAAAAAATAAGGGCGGAAACCAATCCACCCCTATTCAATATTTAATTATGTAAACACTTCATTCAACATTAACTGCTGCACGGTCATCATTACCCAGGGGAAGCTATTTTATAACCATCACTTTCCGGATAATTTGCTGGTCATTCACCATTCCGCATACAAAATAGACTCCCTGCTCCAGGTTTTCAATTTGCACCTGCCTGTTATTCTCTTCCGTAAATACAACAGGACGGATGAGCTGCCCAATTTCGTTAATGAGCTGGAATGTCCCTTCATGCGTTGAGCCGATGATAAAGCTTCCTTCGTTCGGGTTCGGGTATGCTTCCAGCTGAACATCCGTCAGGATTTCGTTTTCTGTTTCCGGGGCCAAAATCAAGCCTGATGCCGGGCTGCTCACTGTGCAGCTTGCGCCGTAAGCGCCAAATGTTGTTCCGTCAGCGCTCGTCGCTACGCGGAGTCCGTAACTCGTACCCAAAGCATAGGTGAAATTGCCCAGGTAAAGCGTACGGGTCGTTTTGGTTACATATTGGGCGCCGCCGTTGATCTCGAAGCGATAATATGCTGCACCGGAAACCGCATCCGCAATGATGGGTGCAGAAACTGATGCCAGCGTTGTTCCGCACTGCGAAGCCTGGATTTGTGTTGCCGGAGCCGAGGAAGGTGAAGTAACCGTACAGGCTGAGCCGTAAGGCCCGAAAACCGATCCTTCAAAACCTGCGGCAACCCGTATACTGTACGGTGTGTTATACGCAAAATTAAAATTGCCCAGGTACAGCGTTCGCGTCGTTTTCGTTACTGTCTGCACATTCGCTCCGTTTGTAATTTCAAAGCGGTAATGGGTTGCACCTGCAATCGCGTCGGCAATGATAGCTGAGGCCGGGTCGGTGAGCGTTGTTCCGCATTGCGAAGCCTGTACCTGCGTTGGCGGGGCCGGGATCGTAATATTACAGCTCTGTCCATATGATCCAAAGCTCGTTCCGTCGCTGCTTGCTGCTACGCGGATTCCGTATGTCGTATTGTAATCGTAATTGAAATTCCCGATGTAAAGCGAACGCGTTGTTTTTACGACAGTCTGAACATTCGCTCCATTGGTAATTTCAAAGCGGTAATGGGTAGCGCCCAAAACGGGGTCAGCGACAATTGCTGTCGTGCTATTTGCCAAAGTCGTTCCGCATTGGGAAGCTTGTACCTGCGAGCAGAAGTCAATCGTTGCGGTCACTGCCGCGCGTGAAGCTGATGTACAGCCGTTATCGGATGCTTCCACATAATATGTTTTGGAGCTCGAAAGCACCATCGGAATGGTATTTCCTGTGTAGCCGGAAACTCCTCCTGACGGGGCCATAAACCAGTCAATAATCCCGGAGCTTGGTGTCGCACCAAGGGTAATCGGACCCGTTCCGCAGCGTGAAGCTGATGCCGTTCCTGTAATCGTTGGCCGCGCTTTTACGGTAATATAGTTTGTTTTTGTTTCCGTGTCTGTTCCGCCGGAATTGGTTGCTGCCAGGGAAATGGCATACGTTCCCGGTGTATTGAAAGTGACAACCGGGCTGGCTGAAGTTGAAGTTGAAGGAGTACCGCCGTTTAAAGTCCAGGCGTATGTTCCCGTAACCCCTGTCGTATTATTGGTGAAAGTCACCTGGTCGCCAGCGCAGATCGAAGTGGCCGAAGCAGAGAATTCCGCAGCCGGAGGGTTCAGCACGCCGGTCACATTGATATTATCGATGTAGATATTATTCCCGTTCCCGGAAAGGTTTTTGAAAGCAATAATAACATTGTTGTTCCCGGTGAACGAGCTCAGGTTAACGGTCTCCGTACGCCATTGCGCCGCTGTTGGCACGAAAGCCGAAGTTGTCGCCGAGCGGGTAGCCAAAACGGTGTTGGCTTTAACATATACGCTTGTAAAGCTGCGGCCGCAATCAGTGGAAACCAATACTTCAAGGCCGTCAAAATCGGTCGTGTTCTTTGGCGCATAAGCCACATTAAAAGTCAGCTGGGTTGTCGCATAATTCGTAAAGTTCATCCCCGGCATGCGCAGCTGGTCATCGTCCGTGTCTGCAACCGAAAAGTTGTTAAACATGTAAGAATTTCCTGCAGTTGGCGCCAAACCAACAGAAGCGGAGCGCGCCCAGGTAGTGGATGAGTTGTTGTTCACAACAGACCAGTTCGCCGGTAAGCCCGCTGATGCAAAGCCCTCGTTGAAAGGAAGCGAAAGACTCACGGCATTCAGCGTTGTGATATAGTTTGTTTTAGTTTCCGTGTCGCTGCCGTAAATGCTGGTAGCTGTGAGACTGACGTTATGCGTGCCGTTCGTCGTGAAATGTACCACAGGATTCGCTGCCGTTGAAGTCTGCGGAACAGCATTTGCACCAAAATTCCAGGAGTAGCTTGTTGCGTTCGTTGACGTGCTCGTAAACTGGATTTCAGATCCGGTACAGGTCTGCGTCATGTTTGCATAGAAATTAGCTACCGGTGCAGCCGTATTTCCCCTTCCGATGAGGAGGAAATCGTATACGCCTTCATCGCAGTCGTTGGTTGTAAGGCGCAGGGTGTCAGAATAAGAAACCGCCGCGGTCGGTGCGAAAGTCACATCAAAGGTTTTACTTGTTCCGGTAGCAATGGTCGCTGTCAGCTGGTTGTTAACCAAGGTGAAATTCGTGCCGGTAAGCGAAACGGGCAAAGTCAGCGTCAGGTCACTGCTTCCGTCGTTGGAAACCGTAAATGTTTTTGTAGAAGCCGCCCCGACGTTTACCAGGCCGAAATCAATTCCACCGCCGTCAAGCACTTCGACGCTGTTTTCCTTTACGGTAGCTTCCGCCGGGAAAGTTGCATTGAACTTAAAGTTGTCAATATAGATGTTGTTCCCGTTTGCCGCTACCGCCCTGAACCGGAATTTAATGTTTTTGGAGCTAGCCCCGATAAAAGAAGCCAGGTTTACCGTTTCCGTTCTCCAATCCGTTGTCCCGGAAGGAATATAATAAGACGCAAGCGTGGTAGTGATTACCTGCAGCGCAGTTCCTGTTTTATCGTAAATTGGTGTTGAATTCCAGGTTGCACCGCAATTTTCGGAAATCTCAATATACAAACGCTCGTAGTTGGACGCCGTCGTATTTCTTCTCCTGTAAGCTACGTCAAACTGGATACTGGCAGCGCTTGCATTGCAAGGCAGGATAAAAATCGGTGTCACCAGGTTATCTGTGCTCCCCGAAGTGTTTCCGTAGCCCGGGAATAAAGCAGCATTGTTATCCAGCGTTCCCGCAATTGATGTCGCTGAGCCCCCGATCCACTCGTAGCAGTCTGTATTTCCGTTATCCACCACCCATTTCAGGTCCGGCGGGAAAACGTCAGCTTCAAAATCCTGGGTGTAAGGTGCGTTTAAGCCCTTCGAAACCATAAAGGTAATTTCCACTGTATCGCGGTCAGGCTCCGGATCTGCTGCGCCGTTCGGCAATGTGCTGTAAGCTTTAAACGTATGGTTTCCAAGGTAAGATGTGAAAGCCGGCAAAGTCACCGTTGCTGTTGCCCCGGAAGCCAGCGACCCCGTATAGCTGAAGGTAACAACCGTTCCGTTATCGACCTGGTAATTGATCGTTGCCGAAGTCAGGGCGCTTGTTCCCCGGTTTTTGATGATTACTTTCGGTGTGATCGAGCCGGCGCAGTTGTCCCCGATCGGGCTTGTAATATCGATCACGGAAACATCATTTGTATTTGGCGCCACGCAGGCATCGGAATTGATCAGGCTTTGTCTCAGCGGCGTACTTTCCAGCACAGTCCGCATCCGGGTTTTTTGATCGTAAGTAAAAATGTTCATACAGATATCGTCCGTATAATCCATGTAGTTTTCGATCATATCATCACCCGGGTTTGAAGGACAGGAATTCGTTCCCGTCGGACAGTTGAAGTTCGCCGTAGCCGCAACAGGAGTGTCATTGCAATAGTCATTTCCTGTGCATCCGGTACCATCGCCCCAAATGTGGCGTAAACCGAGCCAGTGACCGACCTCGTGGGTTGCAGTACGGCCCTCGTTATATTGCCCGGAAAAACCGGTTACGGAGCTTTTACCAATGGATGTATACAGGAAAACAATACCATCCGTAGCTGTAGTCGCAACGCCGCAGCCCATACCAC
Organism: Crocinitomicaceae bacterium; assembly: GCA_021325675.1. Lineage (GTDB taxonomy): Bacteria > Bacteroidota > Bacteroidia > Flavobacteriales_D > Crocinitomicaceae > M2408. The sequence goes on along the minus strand of JAJTCM010000011.1, from coordinate 1,802 downwards.
CCAGCGGTGATTGCGGAAACTGTGCGTAGCCAAGGACACTACCCGAAATCTCACATACCCAGATGTTCATGTATTTATCCGGTGTCCAACCGCGGGTTGCCGTAGCAACTCCATTGTTATAGGTATACGTTTTGATTGTTGCATCAATATACGAAGTCGTATGCGGAGGTGCCGTGAAACCAGCCGTACTCCGGTTAATCCGGTTCACACCTTCTTCCGTTGGAAAAGCCGATCCATCCGGACGGCGTTTTGCCAGTACGAACTCTATTTCCGTATCCGCACCCACGGGATTGGTGTTGTAACCGGCAGTATACATGATTTTCCGGAAATCTTCATTCAGAACATCAATTTGTGATTTGATTGCAGCATAAGAAATATTCCTTCCTGTTCCAACGGCTTCCCCGTTATGGATAACATGCACAACAACCGGAATTTGGTAAACACCGCCTACAATACGTGAAGTAGAATCGTTTCTTCGCTGGGTGATTTCACCGTTTAACCAGTCTTCAAATTGTTCTTCGCTTTCCATTTCCGGGTGTTCGGCACGTAGACGCGCATTGTTTTCATCTGTATAGCAGCGTACAACCTGGGCCTGGAAAGCCTGGGAAATAAATAGTATAGTGAAAAGGAATAATCTTGTTTTCATAGTTGAGCATAGTATATACGCAATTTTAACGATTATTTCAATATAAATTAAATTTTTAACGAATGAAGGAGTGTTATTTTCGACAGTTCGCGTATTTATACGTATTAAATCGATTTATCTGGCATACCAAAATACGAAAACAAGCCACAAAAAAAGCCCTGCCAGGAATAGCAGGGCCCATATTTTCAAGCTGTTATCTTATTTCAGTACCATTATTTTCTTCGTAATAACTTCATTATTGATCGTTCCTGTTACAAAATAAACACCTTGCTGCAGGTTTTCAACACGCGTTTCGAAGTTGTTTTCTTTCGTAATGTTTACCGTTTGGATCAATTGACCTACTTCATTGATGATGTTAAATGTGCCTTCATGCGAAGCGCTCACCGTAAAATCACCGCTGTTCGGGTTCGGGAAAGCCTCAACGCTGATGTCTGTCATCAGATCACCTGTTGCTTCATCAATGCTTTCGTCTTGCTTTAAGGCAGAGGACGGCGCAGTCATGCTGCAGAGTGAACCGTAAGGGAAGAAGTTAGTTCCGTCCGTACTGTAGCTTACACGGATAGCATACGTTGCACCCAGGGTATACGTGAAGTTACCCAGGTAAAGTGTTCTCGTTGTTTTGGTAACCGTTTGAGTACCCAGATCAATATCAAAACGATAGTGTGTCGCACCGGTTACTGCATCAGCAATCATCGCTGTTGAAACCGTAGGCAGGGTTGTTCCGCACTGCGATGCCTGGATCTGTGTAGTTGGCGCCGCGGAAGTCGTAATGTTACAGCTTGCTCCGTAAGCCCCGAAGTTCGTTCCGTCAGTACTTGCAGCTACGCGGATGGCGTAAGTTGTGTTGTAAGCATACGTAAAGTTTGCCTGGTAGAGCGTTCTCGTTGTTTTTGTTACATACTGAGCGCCGCCGTCAATTTCAAAACGGTAATGTGTCGCACCGCTTACTGCGTCAGCAATGATCGCTGTTGTTGGTGTTGCCAAAGTTGACCCGCATTGGGAAGCCTGTACCTGCGTTGCCGGGATTGACGGCGCTGTGATGTTGCAGCTTGAGCCGTAAGCGCTGAAGCTTGTTCCGTCGTTACTTACCGCCACGCGGATAGCATACGTTGAATCATAGTAATACGTAAAATTCGCCAGGTATAAAGTACGGGTT
>JAJTCM010000008.1 GCA_021325675.1 Crocinitomicaceae bacterium | reverse complement strand
CTGAACCGAGATCCCCCACTCCGGGATAATCTGCTCGTTGGAGCTTGCGATCGTCCTGTCGGAGAAAACGGAGTCCAGAAGCGTTCCTCCTTTTTGATCGTAGCGGTAAACTACCCATTCGGCAGTATCCGTACCACGGTCGATGAAGTTCTGGCCCGGGTTGGCGATATCGGCATATAAAAACTGACACTCGAAGTAACCGGAAACCAGGTTCAGCGGGTCAACCACCTTGATGTTGATCGGGCCTTTGCCTTCCTCGTAAACCGGTTTTTCCATGAAACCGTTGTTGACAATGAAGTCAATGCTGGCCTGTGTCAAGTCAACCGCGCGGTTACCGTTTCCTGTTCCGTCGATACGGGTTACCTCAGGGGAAGAGCCATACTCCAGGTAGTGTAAAGTTCCTCCGGCTTCAGGCCGCGGATCGTGCGGGATCGCTTCCAGTACTTTTATCTCGCCGATTGCTGCTTTCCGGCTTGGTAAAAATGGCTTTTTCTGTCCGTCAAGCGAAGCCGGGTCCGTTGGGTCGTATTCTTTGTAATTATTATAGGCATAAGCAATCGCCAGGTAATAATAGCGCTTGAAGTTCACCAGGCGGCGCTCTCCCTGGGCAAACTGGTCTTCCGTCATCCGGAAGCTGTGGCTGACACCTTTGTTTTCACCGTCCACTTTTTCAACCGGGATGGATGCTTCGAGGTCTTCATCGTATTCAAAATTGATCAGCCGGTCAACGTTGTCTTTGATGTCACACTGGGCAACAAGCCGGGCTTTGGTGTTGTCTTCAATATCTGACGCCGATATGGAATTATCCTTCACCTGGTAAATCATATAACCCTGGAAGCGATACGTTTTCGTCTCATCCGTTCCGCCGTAAACGATAAAAGGATCCACTTCTTCGTAGTTTTCACCGTAATTATTCGAGTTAAGCGGGTTTTCAATCGTGAGGATGACTTCATTAGCGAGCTCCTGCGCCGATAAGTCCGGGGCATGCGGGGCATCCAGCACTTTAAAGCAGTTTTCAAACAAAGACTGGGCCTTGTCATCTGCTATCTTAAGCTTTTCAACGGAAGCGAAAGGACCGCCGCCGCTTGCCCTCGCCCACACAACACCTACCGTAATGTTGTTCACCGCACCCGGTTTTAAAACAAAGGGACCGGCGGATTGTAAAGTCCTCCTGTCGTAAGGTTCGTTATTGGATGTTTCTTCCGTCCAGACCGGCTGCGGCACTCCATCCGTACCCCAGCCCAAAGGATCGGTATCACCCGGAAAAATAAAATCACAAGGTGCGTTGGGGTCAGATTCCGAGTCTGAAATGTGGCCTGTTCCGCCATAGCTAAAGCGGGTGCCGTCTTTCCAGAAGCCCCTCATATAATTGTAGTAATCCAGCGCTTTGATCGGGTCGGTGGTATTGATATTTGCCGAGCTTCCCGTATTATTGTAGTAAAGAAAGCGGCGCATTCCAAAGCGTTCGTTATCCACAATGCCATCTCCGTAACCGATTCCGTTCAACGCTTCATTTAACCCGATACCGTAAGCATTATCGATCATGTCATTATCCTGGTATGGCCCTTCGAAAAAGTCAACGCCAACCGCTGCGGGATAATCGCCGTATCCTTTAAAACCAAGGTTGTCCCCATCGTAGGAATCGCCGTTATAATCGTATCCAAGACCCCGGTTTACATCACAGCCAACATAATCATCATAGGGATCACCCAGGGCGCCGTCCACAAAAATTCCGAAATAAGTGTCCTGCAAAGTCTGCGTTCCCCGGTTGATCAGCTCATAATTGTAAAAAGTCATGTTGTTGACTTCGTCATTGGTAGAGAAGGCAAAAGCCTGGGCCCGGATTTCCATCCCGATCGGGTCGCCGCCCGTTTCCGTGTGGATATTTCCCTTATCGTTCATCACCCACCAGAAGTTCTGATCGCCGTATAAGCTCACTTCCCGGTCGACGGTGCATGTCTTGTCTTTCTTAAAATCATACCAGGGATAGTCGCCTTTTTCCCATTCGTACACCCCGTTTTCGTCGCGGTCATAGAAAGGGGCCAGGTAAAAATCCTGTCCAATGCTCACATCACCGTGCGCTGGCCATTCTTTGATAATTTTCGGGACCTGGTAATTCGGAAAAAGCTCTGACTGTTTGCTCGTTCCGTTTTGCAAATCAAACACACCTTGCTGATACCAGGCATCGAACTGGCGCACCTCATCCTGGCGTGAAACAAAGTGCTTATCGTATTTAAGACAGTTTTCATATTCCGTCAACGCAGAAATTTTCGTGAGCGGCCCGGTCCAGTAATCCTGTCCTTCGCGGTAGCGGAGAGCGGCAAGCTTCAGTTGCCCGTTGACGTCCGTTCCACCCAGCCAGAGCGCTGATGTAAACAAAGCCATTATCCCCGAGTTTTTCGGGATTTCGTATTGGGAAAAATTCTGATTGGGCACTTGCCACAAGTTTCCTGCAGTGTGGATCATCGCCCGCACGTTGTTTGCCTCCAGGTAAGTGGTGGTGCTCGGCGGAATACAGAAACCCGCTTTCGCCGGCTTGGCTTTGTTTTCCGGTTTATACTTCTCCCCCAAATAAGGCTGGGCGAAGGAAATGTATGAAATTGCGGTGACAGCAAAGAGGAGTAGAATACGCATAATTCAGATGTTCGGATTGTGAATTTATAAAAAATTCTTCCTTGAGCACGAAAACACGGATTTTTTTCACCACATTCCTGTATTCCTGGCGCTTATTTCACATAATCCTGTTTGATGACAAGCATATATTGGTCATTGTCGAGCTTGCGGTAGCCGAATTCATAGCAGAAAACATAGGCAGCGCCTTTTTGGGTCTCGTAAATATTGGTGTAATAATGGAAGTTGAAGCCTTCTTCGGCGAGTGTGATCCCGTCAACGGTTTGGGTTCCTTTCGGGTTGAGCCGCTCGAGGATCCGGCGGTTTTTACGCAAAATACCATTGATCCGGCGCACGTATTTGTTAGCGTCTTCATTCTGGCGGTTGTTATACCCGTTACGGCAGTAATCCGAGCAGAATTTCTGATCTTTTCTCCCTTTCAGGACCTGGCTGCACTCGAGGCAAAGGCGCGGCTGTGACATATTTTATTGAATCGCGTAACGTAAGGCTATATTCGCCATACCGTCGGGACGAACGTAAGGTATTATGTTCAGCGACGGCCCGGCTTCAAACGCAAGGTTCAGCGGAATGGCGGTTAACGTATATTCTATCCCGATTACGGCATCAATTGCGAGCCACATTCCGGAGTAATATTTTCCTTTATAAAATTCGCTTCCGGAAACCCAATAACCCACCGAAGGACCGGCGCCGTAGTACCAGTTAAACCCGGATCTATTGCCGATGTCCAGGTTTTTTTCGAACAGGCACTGGCCCCAGATATAGCGTGAAGTGCTTTCGAAATTAGCTCCCAAAAGCGCATCAATGGCAACATCGCCTGAGCCTATAAATTTTTTGAGATTAATGGATCCGTAGCCGGGATACCCGGATTTAATTCCGATCGCGGTAGAGTAGTTTTGGGCAAAAAGCGCCGTTGTCAAAAACAGGGCGGCCGCCAGGCTGATTTTTTTCATACCATTTATTTTAAAATGTTTGCTTATTATGGTTTTACATTTTCATTCAAAGATATACTTTTTTTGACCCGGAGTATTTCCCTGATCCACAAGAATCCGAAAAGCGGCAAAACAAAAAATGATAATTTATTGTATTCCCAGGCAGCGTGAAAGTCCAGGTGGATAAGGTGTTGGATGGCACGCGTAATGCCGCAGCCGGGACATTCGATGTCGAGCAGGGATTTAGAAGGGCAAAGCGATTGACCGTGATCAAAATAGCTCGCCGGAAGGAATAAAAAAAAGATTGGTAAAGCTACCAGGATTACCAGGTAGCTTACCAATCTTACACGTTTGTTTATCATTTTAGTCTTTAAGAACTACGATCAAGGCATGGATAACACCCGGTATACCACACAAGATAGTGAGCAGGAGGTTCAGCCAGCATTTGTTGTTCCAGCTTCCCTGGTGTAAATAAACAGCCAGCGGCGGAAGTAAGAAACACAAAACAATAAGGAGAACCTTGTCCGTATCAGAAGCTTTAACGGCTTTTTTGTATTCTTTTTTCGCCTGGCGGAATTCTTGTCTTGATTCCTTGTTTGTTTTGATTTGCCCTGAAGCAACCGGTGTGCTTTCTACAGCTTTTCTTACGATTTTCGCTGCAGCGGGGGCTTGGGTTCCCTCAGAAACCCGGCTGTCTTCAATTACTGTGTTAAATGGCGCAGCATCCGTCACAACAGTATTCTCTTGCTGGATGTTTTCCTGTACAGCCAATTCCTGCATTTGCTGCTCTTCATTGTACTGGATGAAAGGACGGCGCGCTTCCTGCTCATCGGCATCAGCACCTTTTGCTTTCTTCGTGTTGTTAATGAAAAAGCCTTTGTTTACTTTTCTTTTGGAAATCAGGTGGCCGGATACAACACTGTTTGATGTTCCGCAAGCCGCAAGCAGGATCCCGGAAACGGTCAGCACTGCCAGTCTTTTGTACATTTTTCTCATAATGGTTATTAAATTATTCAGCCAAAGATATAATTATTTTTTTTGTTTGTATATAAATAAAAAAGATTGGTAAAAAACTTCACCAATCTTCTTTTTATAGTAGGTTTTGATCTTTTATGTGAGAATAACTATGAGTCCGTGGATCAGACCCGGCAGGAAAAATAAAAGTGTGAGTAATAAATTGATCCAGCAGGTCGAGTTCCATCGTCCTTCGCTCAAATACACGGCGAGCGGTGGTATAAAGATGCAGATTATCACCAGGATTAACAGCCTTACGCCGTCCTCCCGGCCTGTTTGGCTGAAATCTTTTTTCGCCTGGCGGAATTCTGCCCTCGTGCCTTTATCGATCTTCGTTTTTGCTGTCTTTGGCGGCGAAACCGTTTCAATCCGTTTTTCAACCGGCTTTGGCGCTTCGGAAACAGCATCGGATTCCATGATGAAATCATCCGGCGCTTCGTCGCTAAACACCGGCGGATTGTTTTCCACAGCGGCAAACACTTGTTCTGCTTCTGCCGGTACATTTTGTGCTGTCAGTTCTTCAGCTTCCGGGCTGTACTGGATAAATGGCTGCCGCACTTCCTGCGCTTCAGCGTCATCGCTTTTCAGGTTTTTGGAATGATTAATGAAAAATCCTTTATTGACTTTTCTTTTGCTGATCAGGTGGCCGGAAACAACATTATTTGATGTTCCGCAGGCCGCGAGTACAAAACCTGCCAGGCTCAGCACCGCTAATTTGTTGTAAAATGTTCTCATAAGGTTTGTTATTTATCCAAAAATACAATTTTTGTCTAAAAAACCAAATTTTTTCTCTTCTTTTTTAGAGCTGCCCGGCCAGGACAAAAGCGAGCTTTTTGGAAAGCTTATTTCCTTCCAGGTCAAAGGCATCGAAAAATAAAACATACGTTCCGATGCTTGCTTTCTCGTTGTTTTCATTGATCCCGTCCCAGGTAAATGTCCCTGTGCTGCCGATAACCTGGCTTTTCACCAGTTTTTTGATTTCCCGTCCGCGGTCGTCAAAAATGCTGAGTGACGCCAGCATGCCTGCATTCACCATGTCGTAGTTGATCTGGAGTACGTCTTCGTTTCCATCATTATCCGGCGAAAAAACGTCTTTGGTTAGTGAAATAACACCGTCGTGCTCACCGTACTGCAATTGGGAATTCTCACGTCCCGGGGTTGCAAATCCTGAGTTTTCAGAAGCCGTGTGCCAGTTGTTGATATCGTTCGAAGCCCCGTACGGATCAATGCGCTCGAGGGATTTTCCGTCCGTGCTGTTCAGAAGCGCAAAGTGCCAGTCTCCTGTATAGCTTACGTGGTCAACAACGGTTGTTCCGTTCAACAGGTAAACCGTAGATGAATCGTTGTTGTAGCCGGGAAGCGACATCTGGATGAATTTCCCGCCAACCGTAGATGGATAAAACTGCTTCACGCTGTTGGAATCGGCCGTAATAACAGCAAAATCATTCGCGAGCATCACAAAATGCGTGGAAATTGTTTTGATATTGGCAATCGTATCGTCATAATTCGCCAGGGCATAGCCGAAAAGATCGACTACTTTGGTGGAATTGTTGCGGATTTCAATAAAATCGGAGCCTCCCGTGTACGGGTCAGCCAAAATTTCGTTGATTACCAAATCTCCCGGCAAGGCTTCATCAGCTACAATAAAGCTTACCGATAAATCAGCGATGTTGTTCCAGCAGTCGGCTACATCCTGGATTTGCAGCTGGTAACTTTGTGAAGGACTGAAATTTTGTGCAAACTGCAAGGTCATACTGTCCGGAAAAGCCGACAGGACATAAGCCTGGATCGCGCCGAGTGACGGGCTGACGCTGATTGCCGAGTTCACCAGCGAAAGGGAATCCATGCTTTCAGAGAAATGTACAGTAACATAATTGGGTTGTAACACGTCCAGCGAAGTGATTACGGGCGCCTGGGTATCCGGTGCGTTATCGTTTACGGAATTTACGCTTCCGGGTGTTCCGCCGATAGCAGCATTGCTTGCCCTCCAGTTATCGCTTCCGGAACACGGGTCATTCAGGTTAATACGCTCAATTGAATAGCCGCCTTCCGCTTTTACCTCATCCTGGTACCAGTCATCGGTATACGTCAGGCTGTCAATAATAAGCCCGGAAGTATCCCGCAAAACAATATTGTCACCGGAATTGTTCAGCCCGGGAAAGCTTGTGACACCAATCGTATTCGGGAAAGAATCGATAGCGGTTGTTACGCACAATACTTTGTATTCACCCGGAAGGATCCAGCCATCTGAAAGCGTTCCGGAAGTTGAATTGTCGCCCAGCTGCCAGTCCTCAAGATGGATCACCTTGCTGCTTTTATTGTAAATTTCTACAAAATCAATTTCCGGCAAGCCGATTTTTGGTGTCGGGTCACATAAAAATTCAGTGATTATGAGGTCGCCTTTTTCCGCTATTTCACCAACGAGACGAACAAAATCAATATTGTCTGTAGTGATCGCATTTCCATTCAGGTCGCTAACGTTAGCAACAGTCAAAGTGTAAGTCGTTCCGTTTGCCAGGGCGCTTCCTGTTGTTAAATGCACCAGGTCCGGGTTTGTTCCGTCACGCACGGCTGCACTAACCGTAATACCGCCTGTCAGGGTGTAATTCGCAGCGTTTTCTGCTGTTGATTGCTCCACATCTTCTGAAAAAAGCACATCAATGTGTGTCGCGTCGATTGCCTGGGCTGAAACGAGGTCCGGCGGGGTTTGGTCCAAAATAATAGGCCCGGCGTAAATATCATCGAGAAAATGTTTCTGAAAAAAGCTGGCCGTTGATTGGGTAATTTTTATCCCGAAAAAGGAACTGGTCGTAATATCATTGTCTGTTACTGTCCCGTCTGCAATGTAATTGTTTCCCGTGCCGGTATTGTCGTAAAACAGGCTCCAGTCACCCGAAGCGCTACAGATTACCTTGATTCGGAAGTTATTGTTTGAACCGGAGGAAACGATCCCGTCCGTTCCGTCGATGATTTTTGTAGCCGTTCCGGCAATGATTTTATAGAGTGAGATTTCATCGCTTGTTGCACCCATTCGTACAAAATAGCCATTCAAATTAGCTGATAGCAAATCGCTTTGGTCGGCTCCAAGGTAAACATCAGCAAAATTACTCCCTGAAGTAGAAAACGCCAGGCGAAGGTTGAATTCGAACTGGGTATTTTGCAGCAAGGTATTAGCGGTCGACAAATAGAATGTGGAAGAAGGAACGAGCTTGTTCGAGCGCAGTTTCAGGTTGCCGTTATCATCCACAACGGTAAATACGCTGTCGTCTCCCATCCAAACCGGGTTTGCCGTAAAATTATTGTCTGTGAACTGTTCCTGGATTTGTGCCTGGCCGAAATATGCCAAAAAAAGTGAACAGCAAAAAAGTAGTTTTTTCATATTGGTTTTTGCCCGTTTAAGAAGCTAAAATATAAAAATATTTGATTATTAACAACTTTCGGGGTTTTCAACAAAATGCAGCCGGAAAAACGGTGTGGTTTTTAGCAGCGAATTATCTTAGGTGCTGCTACACGGTGGTACGAATGTTAACTAATTATTCGTGTTAATTTATGCTATTCATAGCTAAACAAAATAATTTATTCCGGAAATCGTATTTGCTTTTCAAACGATTGAAAATATCGTATTTTTGCCTTGTCATTTTTAAACAGCAAAAAGCATGAAAGTAGCAGTAGTAGGAGCAACAGGAATGGTCGGTGAAGTGATGCTGAAAGTCCTGAAGGAATTCAACTTCCCGGTAAGCGAATTAATCCCGGTTGCATCCGAAAAATCAGTAGGAAAAGAGGTTCTTTACGCCGGAAAATCTTACAAGGTTGTCGGTTTGGAAACCGCCGTAGCAATGAAAGCTGATATCGCTATTTTTTCTGCCGGTGGGGAAACTTCGCTGGAGTGGGCGCCTAAATTTGCTGCTGCCGGAACAACGGTTATTGACAACAGCTCTGCCTGGAGAATGGACCCGGACAAAAAACTGGTTGTTCCTGAGATCAACGGGGATTTGCTGACGCCGGAGGACAAAATCATTGCCAACCCGAATTGCAGCACAATCCAGCTGGTGATGGTGCTCAAGCCGCTGCACGATAAATACAAGGTGAAGCGCGTGGTCGTTTCTACTTACCAATCCATTACCGGAACGGGCGTGAAAGCCGTAAAGCAGCTTGAAAACGAGCGTAGCGGAATTGCGGGAGAAATGGCCTACAAATACGAAATTGATAAAAACTGCATTCCGCAGTGCGATTCTTTTATGGAAAACGGCTACACCAAAGAGGAAATGAAGCTGACGAACGAAACCAAAAAAATCCTCGACCCGGCGATTTCCGTTACGGCGACAGCCGTTCGCGTACCGGTAGTTGGCGGCCATTCTGAAGCGGTGAACATCGAGTTTGAAAACGAATACGATCTGCAGGAAGTAAAACAGCTCCTTGGAAATACGCCGGGAATTACGCTGCAGGACAACCCGGACAATTTCGAATACCCGATGCCGAAATTCGCTGAGAGCAAAAATGATGTTTTCGTAGGTCGGATCCGCAGGGACGAATCCCAGCCAAAAACCCTGAATTTATGGATCGTAGCTGACAATTTACGCAAAGGCGCCGCAACAAACGCCGTACAGATTGCTTCCCTGATCCGTGAAAAGGGCTTTATTAAATCTGCCGTGCTCTCATAGAAAGGTTGCGCTTAACGCGTTCCACATATATTTAAAAGAAGCCTGTTACCCGTGTAGCAGGTTTTTTGTTTTTCCGGGAAAAGAGAAAAGAATTTGAGTAGCGTACGTTTTTTTTCGGATTGATTACACCAAACGGATCCTGTTATTCAGGTCGTCGCGGTAAGAACCGCCAATTGGAATAACTTTTTTGTCATCTTCCAGCACCAGGTTCGGGAAATCGATCGCCGCAATTTTATCCAGGCGCACAATGAATGAGCGGTGAACGCGGATAAACTCCGTATTCCCCATTTTCTGCTCGATGTCTTTCATTGTGGAATGGATCGTATAACGTGTGTCGCGGGTGTTGATAACCACGTAGTCTTTCAATGCTTCGATAAAATAGATATCCTTGGTATTTAATTTTACCAGCTTGCTGTTGGATTTTACGAAAATAAACCCGTCAACGATTTCTTTGTTGTCAACGAGTGTGTAGAGATAATCCCTTTCTTTCTCGAGCTCGCGGGTTTTTTTGTGTTTGTAGAGGGCCATTTCAATCGATGTGTGTAAATCGATTTCTTTGAATGGTTTGATGATGTAGCCGTAAGGTTCGGTAACTTTTGCCTTGCTTAAGGTCGATTCGTCTGCATAAGCTGTGAGGAAAATAACCGGGATATTGAACTCGTTCCGAACGACTTCCGCCACTTCGATCCCGTTCATGTCACCCTTGAGCATAATATCCATCAATACGATGTCAGGGCTCTCGGAACGTACTAATTCCAATGCCTTTTCGCCGGTCGCAGCTGCGCCAACAACATGATATCCCAATTTTTTTAAACTGTGTTGAATATCCTTTGATACTATCGATTCATCTTCAACAACAAGTACATTAATATTATTCATGGATCACAGTTTTTGCTTCTCAAAGGTAATAAAATATTTTATTCCCTGTTTAGTTTCAATTTTAATATTTCCTTCCAGTTGCTCAATCAGTGTCATAACCAATTGTAGTCCAAGTGTTTCAGTTTGGTTTATATCAAATTCTTTTGGCAATCCGACCCCATCGTCGCCTACCATGAGCATAATAGTAGAATTTTTTTCTTTCAACTCCAAATAAATCATTCCTTTTGTTCTGCCGGTAAAAGCGTATTTCATGGAATTGGTGATCAGCTCGTTGATAATCAATCCGCAGGGGATCGCCTGGTCAAGGCTCAGGTCGACCATTTCAACGCTTTCTTGCAAATCAATCTCTACGTTTTTGTTAAACTGGTAAGACGAAATCAGGTTGCGCACCAGCTCGCGGGAGTAGTTTTTAAAGTTGATCGAGGAGAAATTCGTCGTTTGGTACAGGTTCTCGTGGATAATCGCCATGGAACGGATCCTGTGACGGCTTTCCTCGATGATTTCCAGGATTTTTTCGTCTTCAATATATGAGCTCTGCAGGTTGAGGATACTCGAAATAATCTGCAGGTTATTTTTCACGCGGTGGTGCACTTCTTTCAGGAGCACTTCTTTTTCTTTAAGCGAGGTCAGGATCTCACGCTCGTATTTCTTTTTCTCGGTAATGTCGTGGGCCACGAGCGATATTTCCGTCATGATGCCATTCACATCGAAAATCGGGTTGAGAAAAATCTCGATCCATTTTTTCTCGTTGTACATGTTAATGAACTTGAGCTCCAGCTGGTGTGAAATCCCTTTTCTCAGGCTGCTCAGCAGGTAACGGAAATAGCGTAGCTTAAGCGGCGAAACAATCTGGTCGAAGAACTTTTCAAAGTCGTTTCCTTTTTCAAGGTCTCGCTCGGTCTGGTAATCAAAATAGGTTTTGCAGTGACGGTTGAACGACGAGATCTTAAGGTTCGTATCCAGCGTAAACAGGAGCATGTTTTCGGAGCTGTCGAAGATCGCCTTCGTCCGCAGGTATTCCGATTCGAGCTTTTCCTCGGCGCGGATCCGTTCCTCGATCTCTTTCTCGAGCTTCTTGTTGGTTTCCTCGGCCAGCTCTGCCCGGAGCACCTCTTTCGAAAGCTTGTTCTGGAAGGAAACGTCTTTTAAGATCAGTAAAGTGGCTTCTTCCTGCTCAAAAACAATGCTCACCACCGTCAGGTCGATTTCCACCGGCTTGTTGATGAAAAATTTCAGCTGCTTTTGTTTAATCTGCTTATCCTGGTGATGTTCTTCGAGCAGCTTTTCGAATTTACTGTAGTTGAGCCCGAAGAATTTTTCGTTGAATTCCACTTGTTCCGGCGGGCGTTCCTGCTCGTTGAAAATCCGGAAAAACTCCTTGCTTGCAAATACACAGGTTTTTCCCTTGAGGATCAGGAAGCCTTCCGGCGTATTTTCAATAATCGACTCAAAGGTTTTTTTACTGTTCTCCAAGGCTTTGACGTTGAGGTTTCGCTCCGTTTCATCCCGGATCACACATTGGTAAAAAAGCTCGTCGCCCAGGTTCAGCTCCACGATTGAAAGGGAAGCGTCGATAAAGCTGTTGCCTTTCGCAAAAACCCAGTTGAACTTGATCTGCTTGTTTTTCTTCAGCGTATCGAAATAAGCATCATACTGCTTTTTGAGCTTCGGCGACTGGTTGTAGCTAAAATCCCACAGGCTTTTTTCCCGGATCGCTTCCTGGCGCTTGCCAAACAGCTTTGTTCCCTGCTGGTTGATGTCGATAATGCGGTCATCGTCGAGCAAAACGATCGAGTCATTGCTTTCTTCGTAGATCACGCGGTATTTGTTCTCGTTTTCACGCAAAGCTTTCGTCCGGATGGTAATTTCCGTTACGTCAAGGATATTTCCTTCGATGAGCTTGTTTTCAAAATCGAAGTAAAAGTTAAAGATCAGGTATTTCGGGTGGTCCGTATCTTCATCGAATACTTTGTTGTAATTTGTCAGGATCTCTTTTTTAAAGATAATCTCGCGCAATTCGTTCCATTCCACATCCGAAAACAGGCAGACTTCCGAAATATCTTTGTTGCCGAACAGTTTTCCGAAAGCCGGGTTGCATTCCAGGATCTCGCCTTCGAGGTTGAGCGTGAATAAGCTCGTTTGGTTCCGGATGAAAAGGTTTTTGTATTTCTTTTCATTTTCCTGGATGATTTTATTTTCCTGGATCTTGGAAGTAATATCCTGCAAGGTCGCCAGGAAATACACCCCGTTTTTTAAAAGGATGCGCGTGAACTTGAATTCGATGATCGTGTGATCGTCCACCCGGATTTCCTTGATCAGGTATTTTTCTTCTTCGAGGTTTTCGATCTGGATCAAATCCCGTGCATCGATTTTCTGGCTGAGCAGGCTTTCTATTTCCTGGGCTTCCTCAAGCTGCAGCAGATTTTTTGTTTCCTGGTTGTAATCCACTAAAAAGACGAAGCTCCCGCGCAGCTGGAAGAAAACCACCCCGTTGCCGAGGTTGTTCACGATCCGTTTCAGGTATTTGTTGTTGTCCTGCACGGAATTGATCATTTTGTTACGGCTGTAATAAACTACGAGGAAAAACACGCCGATACAAATGAAAAGCGTCATAAAACCCTGTGAATTGACCTCTTCCGCTTCTTTCATGTTGAGGACAGCCACGAACAGCAGGGTCAGCGTATTGAAAAAGAAAATAACCGAATAATAAAAACGCTGCACGGCAAAGTTCAACACCGCAAACATTCCTGTGAAATACATCAGGTCGTAATTGTTGAAATTGGCCTCGTAAAGCTCGTACACAAAGTACACCATCATGCCGTTGAAATACAGGAAATAAATCAGCGGAAGCTTGCCGTTAAGGAAGGGCACAACCCGTTCCAGCAGCAGGATCAGCGGAAAAATGAACGTAGCCGAAAGTGTGCAGTAAAACAGGGCTTGCGGTGCACCGACGTATTTAAATAAAAAAGCGAAAAAAGGACAGAGACAAAAGGCAAAAAGCAGCAAAATAATCCTCAAACGCTTCGTGTCGTCGCCCCGTTCGTAGTAATCATAAAAGTACTTTTTATTATTTGTCCGTATATCGTTCATTCAGAGCGAATTTAGCCCGGTGGCTTGGTTAAAGGAACAAAAATACATTCAAAAAACCAAACTTTCTTTCTTTTCGAATCTATTTCTAAATAATATATAAATAATAAATCTTTTTATATAAATAAAATTTTATTCTCTTTTATTAAGCTTGTTAACTCGTTCAAAAAAAACGGGATCATTTCTTGGTAATATAAGTTATCAGCTAAAAAGCCTCGTTTTTCCACAAGAAAGAGAGAGATACATACCTGATTTTAAATTGAATTCATAGTTTGTTAACATTTGGATCAAATAGCGTTTTGTGTATAACTACTTTCTTAAAAAAGACATTTTTGCCGGGAAAACATCGTGTATAACTATACAGCAAATCTGTTTTTCTTTTGCTTGTCAATTCAAAACTTTGTATAAGCTCAAACAGGAATGATATATGCAAGGTTTTTTTGTTCTTTTTTTTCCATGGTAATTAACATTTGCTTCACATAACTTGTGTATAACATTAATATAGCTGAGACTAAAGATCAGGGCTTTATCAAACGCAAAAAATTTCATTGTCAATAATTCGGATGCTTTGTTAATAAACTTTATCTTTGAAGAAACTTTTGCCAAATGACTAAAATACTTCCTATAGGCTGCGATCACGCCGGCTTCGAGCTCAAGACAAAGATAATTGCTTTCCTGGAACAGCAGGGATATAAAATTGACGATAAAGGCTGTTATTCTACAGAAAGTATCGATTACCCGGATTTTGCACATCCCGTGGCTGAAGCAGTAGAGAATCATCCTGAAATGCTCGGGATTTTGTTGTGCGGAAGCGGTAATGGCATCAACATGACGGCCAACAAGCACCAGGGAGTGAGAGCTGCTTTGTGCTGGACACCGGAAATCGCACGGTTGGCAAGAGAACATAACAATGCAAATATCCTCACGCTTCCTGCCCGTTTTATAGAAGAGCAAACAGCCCTCGATATCGTTGAAGTGTTTTTGAGCACGGAATTTGAAGGAGGAAGACACCAGAAACGGGTCGAAAAGATACCTTTATAATTATATAGTAGATTTAACCACATTGACACATAGAAATAATTTAGAGATTTTAAATACTTATTGTGTCCTTTGTTACTCCTTTATTTTGCTGACCTATTGTGCCTGTGTGGTTAAAAAACAACTCCGGGTGTTTATTATAAAGTTATATTATGGATAAGCTTTTTTTAGCAATAGCTATTTTTTGTTTTAGCGGAACATTTGCCCAGGACGTTAAATCGTATTACCAGCTCATTGATTCCAACCTCATCCGGAAACATGCCGTTATTTTAGCTTCGGATTCTTTGGAAGGCCGGGATACAGGCCAGCGCGGGCAGAAAAAAGCGGCGGCTTACATCAGCAGTGAGTTTCGTAAGATCGGATTGGATTCTTTAACCAGTTCCTATTTGCAGCAATTTAATCTCATCCGGGAAAAGCGTTCCGGTAAACTCCGCTTTGAAGATAAAAACCTCACTTATCCACAGGATTTTACCTACGTTGGTTTTTACGATTCCGTTCATTTGGATTTACAAGCTGTTCCGGTGCTGAGCTGGGCGAAATTTAAAGCAGAAAGCAACTTTGGAGAGAATTTGATTGTTTTGGTAAATACCTACGAAGACGTCGATTTTAGCCTATTATCGCAAAAATCAGTTAAAAATCTCTTTTTTGTCTGCAAAACGTACAAGGCAAAACATTTAATGCAGGAAGACGATAACCTGCGTTTTGCCCCGCTAATAAAACAGGGAATCTTTTTCCTGGACGGTAAAAAAATCAGATGTTCCGAAGGAAAAACTTATAACCTGGAGCTGGCCGCCTGGTCGGAGCGTGTCGGAACGGAAAACGTTGTAGCCTGCGTTCCCGGTTCGGATCCTGTCTTGAAAAATGAATATGTGGTTGTCAGCGCACATTACGATCATATCGGCATTAAAAACGGAAAGGTTTATAACGGGGCAGACGACAATGCTTCGGGTACTTCCACCCTGCTTGAGCTGGCACGCGTATTGAACGAAGCCCGCAAAAAAGGGGAACAGCCAAAACGCTCCGTTTTATTTTTGTGCTTTACCGGGGAAGAGCACGGTTTGTTCGGCTCGGAATATTACAGCAAAAACCCGCTTGTTCCCATGCTCAAAACGGTCGCGGATTTCAACATTGATATGATCGGGCGAAAAGATCCGGCGAAGGAAAGCAAACAGTTTTCGGTGTACGTGATCGGTTCGGACAAGATCAGCCTGGACTTTCACAAGAAGCACGAAGCGATTGCCAAGGGGCATAAAAACCTCGTTTTGGATTATACCTACAACCTGGATTCGAACCCGGAAAAGCTTTATTATCGCTCAGATCATTATAATTTTGCGAAAAACGGTATTCCGAGCATCTTTTATTTCGGAGGCTTCCACGAGGATTACCACCAGCCAACGGACGATATTGAAAAGCTGAATTTCACCAAGATTGAAACAATTGCTGAGTTGGTATTTGACGCTTTGTGGCAGTTCGGGAATTAGACTTATATGCCTTAATGGTTCAAATAAATTCCGGATACTACTTGAGTAACGAACGGATAAACTCTTCCGTTTCTTGCTTGAAATTGGTGTAAATCTCCCCTGTTCCCGGACCGTTAAAACCGGTATGGATTTTCACAACCTCACCTTGTTTATTGATGAAGATCGCCGTTGGGTAAGAAACAACCTGGTTTAGCATCGAAAAATGTTCAGAAGCCAGCGCTTTGTTTGCCTGTCCGCCGACAAGGAATTTAAAATCCAAACCCATGCGGGATTGTAGCAGCTTGATTTTTTTCACCTGCTCGTCAAAGGAAGCCGGTGTTTCGTAACCGACAGAAATAACCTCCAGGCCGCTGGCGTGGTATTTGGCATACATTTCTTTCAGGAAATACGTTTCGTCCAGGCAGTTCGGGCACCAGGTCCCCATGATCTGGATAATCGTTACTTTGTCCTGGTACTGTGCATTCGGGTACACAAATTCTTTTCCTTCCAGGTCTTTCAGCTTAAAAGAAAAAGGGTCTTTTTTCACCAGGTAGGTCACAGAATCCGGGTTGCGCAGCACAAAGCTTTCGTCCTTAACCGCCGACCATTTGGTTTGATAATGTTTCCCGGAATGAAAATATCCTTTCAGGCTGTCGTTTTCAAATGTGGCGAAAAAATAAAAAGCATGTGAGCCGTCAAAGCAGGAAAGATACATGAATTTGTCGCAGCTTTCCCCGCTCAGGAAGCGGTAGTCCCCTGTTTCAGTCAGGAAAGTGCCGCTCAGGGCTGAGCCGTTCCCTTCGGATTTAAACACACCGATTGCCAGCTCTTCATCCGCTGTTCCCGGGCTGAAAGCCGTTTTCCACTTGCCGGTGAGGTTTGTTGGCTTAATATCCTTGCAAGGCTCAAACTCCGGTGCAAGGGAGGCATTGAACGGAATTTTGTAATCGTTTCCTTTGTTGAGGTTCGTCCAGCTGCCTGCGATTTTGTGCTTGTCCTTTACTTTAAAGCGCAGGAACGAATGAAAATTAGGGAAATCAACCTGGATCGAATCGCCGATCACCTGCAGGTTTGAAAGCTGGATCCTTTCTTCCGCATTGTGAATAATGAACACCGGGTTTTTAGTGCTTCCCTTTACCTGGAAAACAAACGGAAGGCGCGTATGTAAGTCCAGCTGCAGATAGGCTTTCCAGTATCCTTTTTTTAAAGATTTATAACTTTGGGAGTAGCTAAAAGATGTAAAAATACATATCGTAACACTGAGGACAAGTGTTTTAAATGCCATACTGCTGTTGGTTTACGGCACTAAATTAATTTATTTTCGAGTATTTTTATACCCGAATGCAACTTTTTATTTAAAAAATAAGTCTAAGCAGAACACCGGATTATGGATGAAGTTTCATTAGTAAATGAATGTATTAAGGGAAACGCCATAGCCCAGCGCAAGTTGTTTGAAAAGTATGCCCCAAAAATGCTGTTCGTTTGCAGGCGTTATTGCAAAGATCAGCAGGATGCGGAAGATGTAGTGCAGGATGGTTTCATCAAGGTTTTTTCATCGCTCGGTAAATACAAGCATGAAGGTTCTTTTGAAGGCTGGATGCGCCGGATTTTCGTTAACAGCTGCCTTGATTTTTTACGAAAGCAAAAGCAGCTCGGAGATACGGCTTCGCTTGACGATGTTTCTTATAAGCTGGAAGACAGCGGTTCCCACACGGGTAAAACGCTGGAAGTTGAAGACCTGATGCTCATGATCGCAAAGCTGCCGAAAGGCTACCAAGTGGTTTTTAACCTGTTTGCAATCGAAGGCTACACACATAAGGAGATTGCAGATTTACTCGGGATTTCGGAAGAAACGTCCAAATCGCAGTATTTCCGTGCAAGGGCACACTTAAAGAATTATTTAGAAAAGACAGAAATAAAATAAATGGCGGAAAAAGATTTCATAAAAGAGTTGTTTGCGGATAAGCTCGCAAATGCCGAAGCGCCGGTTAACCCGGAGCTGTGGAATGCTATTTCTGCTAAAATCGCTACTCAAACGGCTGTTTCTGCCGGTTTGTCAACAACAGCAAAACTGATTATCGGCCTGGGAACGGCAGCAACTATCACGGTGGCTTCAGTTCTTTATCTCAACAGAGAAGAGCAGCAACCGAAGACAGAAAATAAAGAGCAGGTTTCCTATAACGCTCAACCGAAGGAAAACAAGGTTCAGGAAAATGATAAAGTAAGCGAAACACCAAATGAAGTTGCCAAAACAGCTGCTTCACGGGCAATTTCAGCAGAAGAAATCCACTTTATTGAACCGGATTCATACGCAGATGAGCAGCAAAACCAGGATGTTATTGGATTTGGAGGTACGGAAAATGCCGGTGATTCAGATAAAAACGATCAACAAAAAGAAGAAGCTTTACCGGTAAGCAAAACCGCAGATAAGCAAAACACAGCAGCTGAAAAAACGGTGAAGCCGCTTACGCAGGAAAAAGGCCCGGAGCAATCAGTGCTTGAAATTGGTGAGCTTCCGAACATTTTTACCCCGAACAACGATAACGAAAACGATTACTTCTTCATCCCGGTAAAAGGCGTGCAGGATTTCGTTCTTACTATATTAGACCAAAATAACGAAACGGTTTTCCGCACCACCGACCCGAACTTCAAATGGGATGGCCGCGATGCACAAGGAAACCTCGTTCCATCCGGAACTAAATTCGTTTATTTCTTCACCGGAAAAGGCAGCCACAGCGAGCCGGTTTCAAGATACAATCACCTGGAGATCAGGTACTGATTACTTCTCCACTTGACGGGAGACTAACGAAGGAAAATCGATATTTTTTAAGAAGCGGATTATTTCATGAACCGCCGTTTTGTATTATTATTACAAAGAATTCCATCGGCTTATGACTAAGCCTTGTCCTTTTCTGTTGGACACAAGCAGGAGCAAGCTCAGTTATGTCCAACAAAAAAGCCCACCCGTTGGGGATGGACTTTCTTTGAGGTTTCGAGCGGATTCGAACCGCTGTAGAAGGTTTTGCAGACCTCTGCCTAGCCACTCGGCCACGAAACCATTTTCCACGAATGAAGTGCAAATATAACTAAATAATTTTAATCTTCCAAAATAACCGAAACACTTTCTACATCACCGTTAATCGGCGGAGAAAGTTTCACGATTTCCACGGAAGATTTGTGCAGGTTTTGCAGTTCTTTTTTGAAACGGGTATGGATGCGCAGCGCAACGTCCTCGATCAGCTTGGAGCGGATCGCCATTTCTTCATGTACAATCCGGTTCACTAAAACATAATCGATTGTTTGAGTGAGATCATCCTGCCGGGCCGCTTCCATAAAATCCGTGTGTAAAACAACGTTCACTTCGTATTGCCCGCCAATGCGGCCTTCTTCCTCGAGACAGCCGTGATAGGCAAATAACCTGATCTTGTTGACACGGATTATGTTAATCATATCGCTTTAATTAGTTGAATACTGCGATTTAAGCAAGCTTTTGCATTCCAATATTCATGCGGCTGATGCATTCTTCCTTCCCGAGGAATTCGGAAATTTCAAACATACTTGGCCCGGTTCCCTGCCCTGTGAGGAGCAAACGGTATAGAGGCAATACGGCGCCGATCCCCAGGTTTTTTTCGCCCAGGAAAGCTTTAAATTCCGCTTCGATATTTTCTGCTTTGAAATCCGGAATAGCAGCCAAACGCGTTTTCCATTCCTGCATCAAAGGCGCAGCATTTTCATTCCATTTTTTGCTAACGGTTGTTTCGTCGTAAGCTTCCGGAACTTCCAGCAAGTATTTTCCTTCTGCCAGGATATCCTCCACGAAAGTAGCGCGTTCCTTCATCAGGCCGCAAATGGTAGCTAACTTGTTTATATCGTAAGATTGTGTTAACTTTTGCGATAATAGCTGCGCAAGCTCTTCGTTTGAAGTACTGCGTAAATACTGCTGCTGAAACCATTTCGTTTTCTCGGAATCGAATTTGGCGCCTGCTTTTCCTACGCGGTCAAGTGTAAATGCTTCACATAATTCTTCCAGTGAAAAGATCTCCTGGTGAGTTCCCGGGTTCCATCCGAGGAAAGCAAGCATATTGATAAACGCTCCAGGAAAGTATCCTTTTTCGCGGTAACCGGAATACAATTCCCCTTCAGCCGTGTGCCAGTCCGTCGGGAAAACAGGGAAGCCCAAACGATCGCCGTCACGCTTCGAAAGCTTGCCGTTTCCGTCCGGTCTTAACAATAATGGTAAATGGGCAAACTCCGGGCAGTCCCATCCGAAAGCTTCGTAGAGTAAAACATGCAGAGGAGCGGATGGCAGCCATTCTTCTCCGCGGATCACGTGGGAGATTTTCATCAAATGGTCATCAACGATGTTTGCCAGGTGATATGTTGGCATCCCGTCGCTTTTGTACAAAACTTTATCGTCCAGGTTATTCGTGTTTACAACAACCCATCCGCGGATAATATCTTCGAAACGCACGTCTTTGTTGCGCGGCATTTTCATACGGATCACGTAAGGATCGCCGGCAGCAATTTTGCGTTCAACTTCGTCATGCGGCAATGTGAGTGAGTTTTTGAGGCTCGTGCGGGTTACGCTGTTGTACTGCCAGTTCGGCATTCCCATCGCT
Organism: Crocinitomicaceae bacterium; assembly: GCA_021325675.1. GTDB lineage: Bacteria > Bacteroidota > Bacteroidia > Flavobacteriales_D > Crocinitomicaceae > M2408. The sequence continues at coordinate 151,138 of JAJTCM010000008.1, read as the reverse complement.
TTCGCTTGTTCGCGAACCTGATCCAGCTCTTCCGGGGTATCAAATGCATAATATGCTTTTTCCTCCTTCACCAATTGTTCAGCGTAAGGCTGGTATAGATGTTTACGTTCAGACTGTACATACGGGCCGTATTCGCCGCCAATTCCAGGTCCTTCTTCCGGCATGATCCCACACCATTTCAAGGCGTCCATGATGTATTCCTGTGCTCCGGGAACAAAGCGTGTCTGGTCTGTATCTTCAATTCGGATGAGGAAAGTCCCCCCGTTTTTTTTAGCAAATAAGTAATTGTATAGAGCTGTTCTCACCCCGCCCATATGCAATGGACCGGTTGGAGACGGTGCAAACCGTACGCGTACTGCTTTGTCTGACATCTTGTTGAAATTTTTGCAAATTTACCAATAGCAATCCGTTTTAACATCTTTTTTGTAATTTCTTAAAAACTTTTTCGTTGATTAGTTGTACTTTAGTACATTAAAACAAAAAGTATTATGAGCGCTTACGATAATCTGATCCGACAGATTGATGCTTTCATCCGGAAATATTATAAAAATGAAATGCTGAAAGGACTGATCTTTTTTGTCGGCTTCTCTTTATTTTCTTTTTTAACCGTTATTACGCTGGAGTATTTCGGCCGCTTTTCAGGTTCTGTAAGAGCTGTATTATTCTATGCTTTCCTAGGAATTTTTGCTTTCCTCACCACGCGTTACCTGATTGTTCCCGTTTCGAAACTATTCTCTTTGGGCAAACTGATCAACCGGTACCAGGCGGCTGAGATTATCGGTTCCTTTTTTCCTGAAATTTCTGACCGCCTGCTGAATACCTTGCAGCTAAATGATTCCATTACGAACAATGAAGCCAATTATGAGCTGATCCGGGCCAGTGTGCAGCAGCGCTCCAAAACGATTTCAGCAATTCCTTTTGTGAACGGAATTGACTTCCGGAAGAACGCCGTTTACCTGAAATATGTTTTGCCCGTTGTTCTGGTGTTCATTGTGATCGGGTTGTTTTTCCCGACTTTGATTTCACAGGGAACGAAGCGCGTAGTGAATTACGACCGGGAATATAAACCCGAAGCGCCTTTTGATTTCATTCTCACCTCTGAGCTCATTCCGATCCAGGAAGGTGACGATTTCCCTGTTGAGCTTAAATTCAGCGGGAACGAGATCCCGGATAAAGTTTACCTGCATTCTGAAAGCGGCAAATTCCTGATGAACAAGCAATCAAAGATCAGCTCGTTTTTCGTTTTGAAGCGCATAAAGGAAAGCACTTCTTTTTATTTCGAGGCTAATGGTTTTGAATCGAAGCGTTTTCAAATTAAGGTGATCCCGAAAACAGCCATTGGTAAATTCCAGGCTACATTGGACTACCCGGACTACCTCGGCAGGAAAGATGAGGTGATCTCTAACGCCGGTGATCTCGAAATTCCGGAAGGAACTACAGTTACCTGGAGTGTAGCTTCCAAGAACACCGGTAAAACGATTTTAAAGTGGTCTGATGAGACGAAAACCTTTACGAAGGAAGGATTCAGCTACGGGCGCAAGTTCTTTGCTTCAACGCCGATGAAAGTGCTTTTGATTAACAGGAATGAATCGTTTAAAGACTCGCTGGTTTATGGAATTAACGTGATCCAGGACCAGTATCCGCAAATTGATGTGCTGGAAGAAAAAGATTCTATTTCTGATGCCCTGCGTTTTTTCAGCGGCCAGGTTTCAGATGATTACGGTTTGTCTTCACTGACCTTTGTTTATACAATCACTTCCAAAAGCGGCGCTAAAAGAGAACAGCGCGTTGCTGTAACGAACCCTTCCGGATCGTCGATGCCTTTCCGTCACGCGGTAGATTTTCGCCGGGAGAAACTGGCTGTGGATGATAAAATTGAATACTATTTTGTGGTGCGCGACAACGACGGAGTTCACGGTCCGAAAGCAATGAAATCGCGTACCTTTACGTACGAGCTTCCTTCGCTGGATGAATTGAACGAGAAGCGCGATGAAGCTAATACTGAAGCCCAAAAGGATTTAAATAAGCTGATCAAGCGTTCCGAGGAATTTAAAAAGGACGTAGACAAGCTCAAAAAGGATGTGCTGAACTCCAAGTCATCCGACTGGAACCAGCAGAACCAGATGCAGCAATTGAAGGAAGAACGTAACGCCCTACAAAATGAGCTGGAAGAGCTCCAGATGAAAATGAACGAAAGCCTCATGGAGAAAAACCAGCTTTCTGAAATGGACGAGGAGCTCTTGGAAAAACAGGAATTGCTCCAGCAGCTGTTGGAAGAAGTGATGGACGATGAGCTTCGGGAATTGCTCGAAAAGTTGGAGGAGCTGATGCAGAAGCAGGATAAAAATGCCCTGGAGAAAAACCTCGAGCAGTTGGATATGAAGTCGGAAGACATGAACAAGCAGCTCGACCGGAGCCTTGAAATGCTGAAGCGGATGCAGGTGAACGAGAAGATCGAAGATGCAACCAAAGAGCTGAAAGAGCTTTCTAAGGAACAGGAGGAATTAAAAGAGCAGCTTGAAAAGGATAAAATCTCAACTGAAAACGCGGAGAAAAAGCAGGACGAGATCAATAAGAAATTTGATGAGATCAAGGAAGATTTGAAGGAATTGGAGAAGCTGAACGAAGACCTCAAAAAGCCGATGGAGCTGGGCGACCAGGAAGAATTGAAGAAAGAAATTTCTGAAGAGCAGAAAGAAGCGAAGGAAAACCTGAGCCAATCTAAGGAGAAAAAAGCACAGCAAAACCAGCAGAAATCTTCCGAAAAAATGGAGCAGATGGCTAACGAGCTGGAGCAGATGCAGCAGCAGGCCAACCAAAAGCAGGACCAGGAAGATATGAATGCTTTGCGGAATATCCTCGAAAGCCTCATGACTTTAAGCTTCAACCAGGAAGATGTTTTAACGGACTTTTCGAAGGTGAAGGACAAAGACCCTATGTACAAGCGTCTGGGTAAGGCTCAGCGCCGGATAATCGATGATACGCGCATTGTTGAGGACAGCTTGAATGCGATCGCTATGCGCCAGCCGAAGATTGCTTCGTTTATCACGAAAGAGCTGAATGACATTAATTCCAATTTTGACTACGGCCTGGAAAACATTGACGAGCACCGCCGCAAAGAGCTGCTAACGAACCTGCAGTTTGTTATGACGGGTTACAATAACCTGGCTTTGATGCTGAACGAATCGCTCCAGCAAATGCAGCAGCAGATGCAGCAAAACAATGCTTCCGGCTCAGGCAGCTGCAACAACCCGGGCGGAAAAGGCAAAAAGCCGAGTGACGGTGAATCATCAGAGGATATGAAAGAGATGCTCAAGAAGCAGCTCGAGCAAATGCAGAAAGGGCCTAATCCGGGCGGAAAACAGCCTGGAGACAAAGAAGGCCAGGGACAAAATATGATGGGCTTAGGCAACAAGGAAATTGCTAAAATGGCTGCCCAGCAAACAGCGATCCGTCAGCGCCTGGAACAGATGAGAAACGAAATGAACAAAGAAGGCCAGGGTAAAGGAAACCAGCTGAACCCTTTGATCAACGAGTTAGAGAAGCAGGAAAAAGATTTGATCAACAAGAACTTCTCCAAGGAGATGATCAAGCGCCAGAAGGACATTTTAACCCGTCTGCTGGAGTCTGAGAAAGCAATGATGGAGAGAGGCTTCGAAGAAAAAAGAGAATCCAAAGTAGGAAAAAATGTGTTTTTAAGTAACCAAAAACGAATAGATGAGTATAACAACCAAAAATTAAAGCAGATTGAGTTGTTACGTTCGGTTGACCCTGTCTTTAAAAAGTATTATAAAGACAAAGCAAACGAATATTTCAATTCTGTTAATTGAATAAATTTTGGTTAAATGATTTCAGATTTTACGTTAATTGATCAAATTGAGATTTCCGCTGAATTAAAAAATTTAAACCTCGTTGAGCAATTCATCGACAAGGTATGCGAAACAAAATCTCTGTCTGAGGATGTGTATGGCAATGTGCTCATTGCTGTAACGGAAGCGGTTAACAACGCCATCATTCACGGCAATTGTTTTCAGAGCGATAAAAAGGTGCTGGTGTTGGTTTCTGAAATTAACAATCAGATTTGCTTTACGGTGAAGGATGAAGGAAAAGGGTTTGATTACAACAATCTCCCCGACCCTACATCACCTGAGAACATCGAGAAAGAAAACGGCCGCGGGATTTTCCTGATCAAAAACCTGTCTGACGATATGGCTTTTGATGAGCCTGGAAATGTGATCCATATTTTCTTTTCACATGATTAGCATTGTATCCGAAGACCGGAAACTTACCTTCAATAAAACCAATCTCAAGCGCTTTGTTAAGGAGCTTGTTGAGACAGAAAACGCTAAAGCGGGTGATATTTCAATTGTTTTGTGTTCCGATGAGTATTTGCTGGAAGTGAACAAAAGCTACCTGGATCACGATTATTTCACTGACATTATCACCTTCGACTACACGGAAGGAAAACGCATTTCAGGTGATTTAATGATTAGCGTGGACAGGGTTCGGGACAATGCGAAACAAAACGGAATCGATGAGATGCATGAGTTTCACCGCGTAGTGTTTCACGGTGTTTTGCACCTCTGTGGCTACAAGGATAAATCGGCTAAAGATCAGGCTGTAATGCGCTCTAAAGAAGACTTTTATCTCCAAAAATTTTATGAAGCAAATTGATGTTCCACGTGAAACATCTTTTTTACTCACCCTACTCTCTGTAATTTTGTTCCACGTGAAACATTTTTTGATATGTTGAAAGAGTATGATGTAATTGTTGTGGGTGCAGGTCACGCCGGTTGTGAAGCTGCGAATGCTGCCGCGAAGTTGGGTAGTTCGGTGTTGTTGATTACAATGAACATGAATACAATTGCCCAGATGAGCTGCAACCCTGCTATGGGTGGTGTGGCGAAAGGACAAATCGTTCGTGAGATTGATGCACTCGGTGGCGGAAGTGGAATTGTGAGCGATTTGAGTGCAATCCAATTCCGGATGTTGAACATGTCAAAAGGTCCGGCGATGTGGTCGCCACGAACACAGAATGACCGGATGCGTTTTGCAGAAGAATGGCGTTTGATGCTGGAGAGAAATCCGAATGTGGATTTTTGGCAGGATATGACAACGGGTTTGATCGTTGAGGGAACAAAAGTGCTTGGGGTGAAAACTTCGCTCGGAATTGATGTTTTTGCGAAATCGGTTGTTTTGACAAACGGAACGTTTTTGAATGGCTTGATCCATTTGGGCGAAAAGCAATTTGGTGGTGGTCGTGTCGGTGAAAAAGCTGCTCACGGGATCACGGAAGATTTGCTTCGTTTGGGATTCGAATCCGGAAGAATGAAAACAGGAACTCCCCCACGGATTGATGGACGTTCGCTGGACTATTCGAAAATGGAAATCCAGGAAGGCGATGTCAATCCTTCGAAATTCAGTTATTCGGATACTAAGGCTTTGGCGTATCAGCGTCCGTGTCACATCACGTATACGAATACAGAAACGCATGATTTGCTCAGGACAGGTTTTGATCGCTCGCCGATGTTCAACGGTGCGATTAAAAGTACCGGGCCGCGCTACTGTCCGAGTATTGAAGACAAAATCAATCGTTTTGCAGATCGTGACCGCCACCAGCTGTTTGTTGAGCCGGAAGGCTGGAACACGGTTGAGATTTACGTAAATGGGTTTTCGACTTCGCTTCCGGAAGATGTCCAGATAAAAGCTTTGCAAACGGTTCCCGGGTTTGAACATGCAAAAATGTTCCGTCCGGGTTACGCGATAGAATATGACTACTTCCCTCCTACCCAGTTGAAACATACACTGGAGACGAAAAATATTGAGAATTTATATTTTGCCGGGCAGATCAACGGAACGACCGGTTATGAAGAAGCAGCTTGCCAGGGATTGATGGCTGGGATCAACGCACATTTAAAAGTGTATGAAAAAGATCCTTTCATTCTTTCCCGTAGCGAAGCGTATATTGGTGTTTTGATCGATGACCTGATCACGAAAGGAACAAAAGAGCCGTACCGTATGTTTACGAGCCGTGCTGAATTTAGGATTTTGCTTCGCCAGGACAATGCGGATTTGCGTTTAACTCCGTTGGCGCATCAAATCGGTTTGCAAACGGATGACGCTTTGGAAAAAGTATTGAACAAGCAAAAGGGGGTGAATGATTTCATTTCTGATCTTAAGTCTTTAGGTGTTACACCTGACGAAGCCAATCCTGTGCTGGAAAGGCTGGATTCAAGCCCAATAAACCAACAGGTGAAATTTACCTCTATTTTGTCCCGTCCGCAGGTGCAATTACATGATTTAACGGCGATGAGCTCAAAAATTAATGAATTAGTTGACGCCTATACTTCTATCCATGAAGACATTCCACAGCAAACGGAAATTCAGATCAAATACGAAGGATATATTGCCCGGGAAGAAGAAATGGCACTAAAAATTAATCGTCTGGACGAATTATCAATCCCAGCGGATATTGATTTTCATCAATTGTCAAGCTTAAGTATAGAAGCACGCGAGAAATTAAGTGCGATTCAGCCGGCAACAATTGGACAGGCCTCCCGGATCAGCGGGATCTCCCCAAGCGATATTTCAGTTTTATTAATTTATTTAGGAAGATAGTTTCACGTGGAACATACAACTTTGACACACTGCCCTATTTGCGATCAGCCGGAAATGAAGGACTTCATGGAAGTGAAAGATCACATGATTACCGGGGAAACCTTTACTATCCAGGAATGCATTTCCTGCGGGTTTCATTTTACGAACCCGCGGCCTTCGATCGAAAGGATTGGCGATTATTACAAAAGCGAGGAATATGTTTCCCATTCATCCAGTAATAAGGGGCTGATCAATAAACTGTATAACCGCGTACGGAATTACACTTTGAAGAAAAAAGTGCAGCTTGTTAAATCACTTGCCAAAGGGAATGAGCTGCTCGATATCGGAGCAGGAACCGGTCATTTTTTGAATGCCTGTAAACAAAATGGTTTTTCTGTTGAAGGACTTGAGCCGGACCAGGATGCCGTCAGGTTTGCCAAAACAAATTTCGGTGTTGATCTGAAAAGCCTGGATGAGCTTCATCATTTGCCGGCAGCTTCGAAAGACATCATCACAATGTGGCATGTGCTGGAACATGTGTATGATCTGCAAAAGGACTTCACCCGGATTTCAGAAGTTTTGAAGGAAACCGGGACATTGATTATCGCCGTTCCAAACCTGGAGTCTTATGACGCGCAGAGGTACAGGAATCTTTGGGCAGCTTATGATGTTCCGAGACATTTGTATCATTTCCGCAAAAAAGATATTGCAGCGCTTGCTGCTCAGCATGATTTGAAGCTAACGAAAGTACTTCCAATGAAATTTGATGCTTTCTATGTTTCGATGCTTTCTGAAAAATACAAAAAAGGATCTTTAATCCATGCTTTCCGAAATGGATGGTTGTCTAATCTAAAATCTGCGAAAGGAGGTTATTCATCACAAGTATACATCTTACAGAAACTAAATAAATAGTTGAACAACTGTTTGTCCTTCATTTTTCAGTACCTGCAACTCTGAAAGTGTGCTTTTTTTGAATTTTGAGGGCGTTTTTAAGTGGTTTTGGTACGATACCATTGCAGGACGGAGAAGTGCGCTTAAATCACGTGAAATTTTTAACAAAACTGGGGATTTCTTTGTCTGGAAGAATAGTTTTGTAACATGGAAGCAAAAAATTGCCGCGACTGCTCTAAGAGTATAAAAATTCTTTTGAGAAAAGTCGCGGCTAATTTCCACATTAATTACTGAGATGCCTTCCGCCGTTGCGTGTATGGCATCGGTGAATGATCTCTACGATTTTTTCTTTTGAAATCGGTTTGATGATATATTCCGAAACAGCGTTGATACTTTTTGCTTTGTTAAGGTCGCCAGGTGAAATCGAAGACGAACAAATGTAAATGGTGATTGTTTTCCGGATGTTAAGCTTCGCATATTCATCGAGGAATTGCCAGCCGTCCATGATCGGCATCGAAAGATCGAGCAGGATGATGTCCGGAAGAAGGTCATGTTTATCCGGGTTTTCCTTCAAAAAGGTCAAAGCGTCCATTCCATTCTCAAAAACCTGCAGATTGCGCACCATGTTGGATTGCTTGATGATTTTGGAGGTAATAAAGACAAAAACGCTGTCGTCGTCAACTAAAGCAAGGTTATTTACTTCTTTCATACGTCAGTTTCGTTTTTGAATTCAACAAAAAATGTGCTCCCGGTTCCCGGGGTGCTTTCTACCCAAATATTGCCACGCATGGCCTCTACCTGGGTTTTAACCATAAAAAGGCCGAAACCTTTGGCATCAGGGTGTTTGTGGAACACTTTCCTGATTTTAAACAAATTGTGTTTGTGCATATTGAGATCTATTCCTAAACCATTGTCGGCCACCGAAAGGATTACCCCATCAGCGGTTTTTTCACTTTTTAAAGTAATAACAGGTTTTCGGTCGGGTGATTTATATTTTAAAGCGTTACTAATCAGGTTTGTAAAAAGGCTATCAAGGTATTTTGGCGGGAAAATAACTTCCGGCGCTTCTGTAAAATCGTATTTAATATCTGCCTTATAAGACTGAATTTGTGCCTCGAAGCCTTGCAGCGTTTTTTTGAGGAATTTTTCGAGCTCCAGCTTGCTTGAGCGTACGTCCGTATCCTGGCGTACCTGTACCGATTCAACGAGCTCATTAAAGACTTCGCTCAGGTGGTTGACAACAGGCCTGATTTTGGTAAACACTTCCTTTTTTTCTTCCTCATCATCGTTGTGGTCAATAAAATCGATCAGCATCATGATGTTGGCGAGCGGTGCGCGCAGGTTATGGGAAACGATATTGCAGAAATCAACGAGCTGGGTGTTCTTCACTTCCAGCAAATGCGTGTACTCCTGGCGTTTCTGCTCTACTTTTTTCTTTTCTTCAATCACGTAAGACTCACCGATCGCGTACAAGGCAATGTCCGTCAGGTGGTTCATGCCCTGTGTGCAGTTCAGCACCATTTCCGCATCAGTTGGATGGTCTTTTTCGAGCATGCGCACAAAGTATTTCCGGGCCAGCAAAACAACTTCGACCCAGTCTTTGAAATTAACGCCCATCCGAGCGTAAACGGCGCCCTGCTCAACGAGGTGTTTCAGGTAGGGAAGCCAGTCTTTTTTGTAAATAGCGGCTTCCTGCAACAGCTCATTGTATTTGTTCTGAGCTTCCATCATTTCCATGGACATCCCGGAAATAATCGGACCCCAAACGGGATGGTCCTGGAATTCTTTGAGTGCTTCTTCCTGGTATTCAGGGGCATGAGCTTTGTTCAGCTCGTAATAAGTAATGATGTTTCGCTGTTCTTTTTCCGTAAGTTCGGGCACAAGTGATTGTATTTCCAGGCCAAAGCCGTTCATCAGCTGTGAGGCATCAACGGTGTTTCCTGCATGTGCCCCGAAATTAGAGGTGTTTCTTTCCATAGTGTAAGTTCTAGCAATCTTATAAAATAACTTTAATCTCCCAGGAGGCAGGAAACCGGCAAAATAATCGTCTTGATGAGGGATTGACCTGTTTCATGTCTTCAGTTGCTAGTGTTTTTTTGGTTAAACAGTAGCTAAATATACCACATTTTTTTAACAAGGAAAGCAAAATTAATAACAAACTTTCGTTTTTGATTTCGCACGGACTAAAAAATCTTACCGTATGCTGTGTTATTTTTTGCTCAGCGCGGCTTTTTCACTGAGCTGCGACGGTTTTTCAATTTGTTTTTTAGGATGGGCAGGGAGTTTCAGGAAAAAGGTTGTTCCCTGGCCTTCCTTGCTTTCGAAATCGATACTTCCTTCCAGCAGCTCCAGGTAATGTTTGACAATGTGGAGCCCGAGACCCGTGCCGGTAACCGTCTGTGCATTGTCAGCCCGGAAAAATTTCCCAAACAGCTGATGGTGCTGGTCCTCCGGAATACCTATTCCAAAATCCTGGATCTTGATAGAAATGTAATCGTTGTCCACCTTGACATCCAGCTTAATGTCCTTTTCCGAATATTTGATGGCGTTCGAAAGCAGGTTGATGAGGATGTTCCGCAGGATTTTTTTGTCGATGAAAACAACGTCCTCGCCCCGGAAACGGCTCAGGATCTGCTGACCGTCTTTTTTCAGGGATTCCATTCCTTCAAGCATATCAGCCAGGAAAAAGCGGAGGTTAAAAAGCGCCTTTTCCGTACTGACCTCTCCCTGTTCGAGCAGGTCAATCGATAAAAAGTTCTGCAGGATTTCTGTCAGGTTTTGCACCATGGTCTTAATCCGCGTAAAGTGTTTTTCGCTTTTTTCAGGCTCGCCGTTGGCTACGTATTTTTCGGCCAGGTTTACACTGGATAGAATCGTGCTGAGCGGGGTGCGGAACTCGTGCGAAGCCATCGAAACGAAAGTGCTTTTCAGATCGCTCAGCTTTTTTTCGCGGTCGAGCGATTCTGCCAGCTTTTCCGTCCGTTCCTCAACAACCCTTTCGAGTGATTCGTTGGTTTCCTGTAAATCTTTCCGGGATTTGTTCTTTTCTTCAACCACATAAGATTCTCCGATAACGGCCAGGGCAATGTCGAGCAGGTAATTCATCCCCTGCATACAGCTCAGCGCCTGCCTGATGTCATTTTCAAATTCTTTTTCGATCATCCGGACAATGTATTTCCGGGCAAGTAGAACAACTTCAAGCCAATCTTTGAAGTTCACGCCCATCTTGGCATACACAATGCCCTGTTCGGCCATGTTTTTCAGGTAAGGTTCCCACGAGTTGTGATAGATAGCAGCTTCCTGGAGAACTTCTGAATATTTGCTTTGTGCCTCCATCATTTCAGGTGACATCTGCCCGATGATCGGTCCCCACACGGGATGGTCCCTGAATTCCAGGAGCGCTTCTTCCTGGTACTCTTTGACGTAGCGCTTATTGAGCTCGTAATAATCAATGATACTGCGCTTTTGTGCTTCTGTGAGTACAGGCACGAATTTTTGGATATCAAGCGCAAGAACGGCATCGGTTAAACCTTCCGTCTGTAATTCAGAATTAGGAGTGTTTTTTTTCATAGTTTTAGGCCACTAATCCTATAAAGATAATATTAATTTCATTGGTTGCAAATTTGCTGCCACTTTATTTCAGGTTAATCAGCTGTTTTTTTCAATGAGAGAGAGCGTTACGGGTAACTAAAAAGCCCGTTTTTAGTGTGAAGCAGAAATTTTAAAGAATAAGGGAAAGCGTAAAATTATTTTTGCCGGAGCTATATATTTTTGATTTAATACAAGAACAAGTAGCGTCTCAAGCTGTTTGTTTTATGCTCCAGACTGATAATTCACAGCTGAGGACAATCAGATCGGGAAGTGATTATAGTCATGTTACAGAAAGCCAGAAATGCTTATTTTTGTATTAAAACCCAAAAAAACTGAATTAAAAATGACCCACCCGGTACCGGAAAATGAACAAGAGCGCTTGAAAGTCCTGCAGGATTACCGCATCCTGGATTCCCAGCGGGAAGAAGAGTTTGACCGCCTTGTACGCCTTGCACTTACCATCTGTGATGTTCCGATTGCCTTGATTTCATTGATCGATAAAGACCGTCAGTGGTTCAAAGCGGTTATCGGCCTGGAGGACAGCGAAACAAGCCGCGATGATTCCTTTTGCCAGTATACGATTTTGCAGGACGAAATGCTGATCGTCAAAGATGCGCTCGAAGATGACCGTTTCCGTGATAACGCACTCGTTGTTGACGATCCTAATATCCGTTTTTATGCTGGTAAACGCCTCCTTGACCCGCAAGGCTTTGCTTTGGGCTCTTTTTGTGTGATCGACCGGGTTCCGAGGGAGCTGAGCAAAAACCAGCAGGAGGTGCTAAAAATCCTGGCCGATGAAGCTGTCTACCAGATTGTTGCAAGGAGAGAGCGTGAGAACCTGCGTAAATTTGAAAATCTTTTCCAGCTTTCAGACGATTTAATGTGGGTGATGAAAAAAGACGGAACGCTTGTCGAATGCAATCCGGAATTCCATCGCGTAACACAGGAACAAAATGGGCAGGAGTTGAACATAAATACCTGGCTGGGCCCCGATGACCGGCAAAATCTTGAAAGGCGCATAGAACAGCTTTCGGCAGGGAATGCAAAATTTACAGATACATTTCTACTTAATCTCCGGGGATTTGAGCTGCCCCAGCACACGCAGTGGAACGTTTCCTGGGATGAAAATTCAGGGTTAGTGTATGTCATCGCCCGGAATATCACGGAAAGTATCCGCTTGAACGAAGAGTTAAGGAAGGCCAAGGAATTAGCTGAGCGCAATGCAGAAGCCAAGGATTTGTTCCTCGCCAATATGAGCCATGAAATCCGGACGCCGCTGAACGCGATAATTGGTTTTTCAAACCTGATGGAAGAAACACGGATGGATAAGGAACAGCGCGAATTTACGTCGATCGTTCAGCGGGCATCCCATCATTTGTTGAGCATTATCAACGATATCCTGGATTTCTCCAAAATTGAATCCGGCCAGATTACCATTGAAAAAATACCGTTCAGTCTGCGTGAAGTGGCAACGGATGTTTGCAACTTATTGAAATACAAAGCAGAGGAAAAGAAAATTGAGCTCAAAAAATGGATTGATCCGGCGCTGCCGGAAAACCTGAACGGCGACCCGACACGCATCAACCAGGTGATAATGAACCTGATGGGAAATGCCCTGAAATTCACGGAAAGCGGCGAGGTTTCCCTCTCTGTCAATGTGATTTCCGATTCGGCGGAAGAATGCACGGTTGAATTAAATATTGCGGATACCGGAATTGGGATCCCCGAGGACAAGCTCCACGGGATTTTTGAGCGGTTTACGCAGGCCAATACAGACACCACGCGCAAATTCGGGGGAACCGGGCTTGGTCTCAGTATTTCCAAATCGCTGGTTGAATTGCAGGGAGGAAGGATTTCTGTTGCCAGTGAAATAAATCACGGGACAGTTTTTACAGTGCAGCTGGCTTTCACTAAAGTTTCAGCAGAGCAAAAAGCTTTTACCCCGCCTGAAAAAATGGCTGATGAGAAGCAAATCCAGATTTTATTGGTAGAAGATAATATCCAGAACCAAAAGCTGGCTATCAAAGTGATGAGCAATTTTGGTTTCCACGTGGAACTGGCCGAAAACGGGCAAATTGCTGTAGACCGTCTCAAAGAAGAGCGTTTCGACCTCGTTGTAATGGATTTGCAGATGCCGGTCATGGACGGTTACCGCGCCACGGAAATTATCCGGCAGGAGCTAAAGATGGATATTCCGATTATCGCCATGACAGCCCATTCGCTGGTAGGTGAAAAGCAAAAATGCCTGGATATCGGGATGGACGAATACATTCCGAAGCCTTTTTACCCGCAGGAGCTGAAAGATAAAATCCTTTTACTGGTGCACCGGAAAATTACTGAAAATCAAGAGGAAACAAAAAAAGAAGCACAGGCGCAGGATGGACTCATTTACGATTTTGCTTACCTCAATGAATTAACCAACGATAACGAAGAATTCATCCGTGAAATGATCGAGCTGTTCATAGAGCAGTCGGCGAGCGAATTGGAATTGCTTAAAAATGCGATCCGGGACCTTGATTTTGAGGAAATTGAAGCGATTTCACACCGGATCAAATCTTCTTTCCAGTTTTTTATGATCCGTGATGAGCAGTTGCTTTCACGCCTGGAACAAGCCGGCCGGAACAAGCACGGAGAACGTTTGGAAGAAATGTTCAGCCAGTTGACGGAAATCCACCGGCTCGCATCCGAACAGCTTGGAAAACACTTAAAAACGGGGGAATGAAGGCAAGAATACGTATAATTTCAGCTTCCATATTCAGCATCGCTTCAATCCTGCTGATTGGTTTCTTCGGCCTGAACAGCATCCGGCGCTTTGATGAATCCGGCAAATGGGTCGTTCATACGCAGCAGGTAATCAACGAAGCCCGGCAGATTTTGCTTTACTGCGCTGATCTCGAAACGGCTTCCCGCGGGTATGCCATTACAGCCGACAGTGAATACCTGGAGCCTTATCACGCAGCGCGCGCCAACATTAACAAGAGCCTGAAACGCTTGAAAAAGCTAACACGCGATAACGCGGTACAAGCCAAAGAGCTTCTTCAGCTGCAAACGGTTATAGAAGAAAAAGCTGATTTTTGTGACAGCATCAATAAATTATGCACCACCGAAGGAAAAATGGCGGCCCAGCAACTGATTTCCGGTCGCCGGGGGTTAAAAGCCATGGCTTCCATTCGCCAAAAAGTGGGCGGGATCATTGAACGCGAAAACAATCTGCTCCGGCAGCGCAGCGCAGAAACAGATGAAAATTATACCACAACGTATCAATTGATCCTGTTTTCACTGGTTGGATCGGTGCTCATCCTGCTCGTTACTTTTTACCTGCTTTTGCGCGACTTGCACATCCGGAGCGCTAACGAAAAGAAAATCCGGGACAATGAGCATGAGTTGAAACAATTTTTTGACACAATACCGATAGGGATTTTCATCATGGATAAAGACAAAAAGCCTTATTACGCTAACAAGTCCTCCATGGAGCTGATGGGAATTGATACGTTGGATAAGGTGAACCTGCAGGAGCTCTCCAATATTGAGCATACGAGCGGTGAAAGTTACCAGATACCGGATACTTCTCTGGATGAGGCGTTTAGTCAAAGGGGAGACATTCATCGCAACGATCTTGTGATGAAGCGTGATGGAAAAGAAATCCACCTCAGTATCCGTTCTGTGGGCGTGCGCGATTCCGATTCAAAAATCAGCTTTGTGATGTCGATCGTAGAAGATGTCAGCCTGCAGCGAAAAACCGAACAGGAACTGCTCCGTGCTAAAAAATTTGCAGAAGATTCCGATAAGCAAAAGGAGATTTTTCTTACGAACATGAGCCACGAGATCCGGACGCCAATGAACGCGATCGTGGGGTTTACGACTTTGCTGGGGGATACCGCCCTGACCAAAGAACAGGAAGATTACCTCGACAGCATCCGCATTGCTTCCGGCAACCTCCTCCACATCATCAACGATATCCTGGACTTATCCAAAATCCAGGCGGGACACATCAATTTCGAAACGCTGGATTTCAAACCGGCGGAAATACTCGAAGGGCTTTCAAAAGTGCATTCGCCTGAGATCAGCTCCAAAGGACTTAAATTAGCTGTCTCCTTAGCGGATAATGTTCCGTCGTACGTGAAAGGCGACCCGCTGCGTTTGCGCCAGGTGCTGACCAACCTGCTGGGAAATGCGATCAAGTTTTCCGACCGCGGGACGATCTCCATTCAAGTCGAAAAAGAAGAGGAAAACGGCGATGAGCTGACGCTTGCTTTCACCGTTAGCGACCAGGGAATCGGAATTGATGCCGATAAGCTGCCTTTTATCTTTGATCGTTTCACCCAGGCCGATTTCGATACGAACCGCTTGTATGGCGGAACCGGGCTGGGCTTGAATATCAGCAAATCCCTCATCGAACAGCAAAACGGCGCTATTTCGGTTGAAAGCCGCAAAAACGAAGGCACAACATTCCGGTTCAGGATCCCGTTCAAAAAATCGGAAATACAAGAAACATCAGAAAGTGTTTCGGTAAATAAAGGAAATAAAACAACCGCTGTTTCGTCGCTCAAAATCCTGCTCGTGGAAGACAACATGCTCAACCAAAAACTTGCTTTGCGGGTTATGAAAGACTTTGGCTACCACCTGGACACTGCCGTTAATGGCCGGGAAGCCCTTGAAAAACTGCGGGATAACACTTATGACCTGATCCTGATGGACCTGCAAATGCCGGAGCTTGACGGGTATCAAACGACTCAGATCCTGCGCCGGGATTTTAAACTCACGACGCCTATTATAGCCATGACAGCACATTCTCTCGCCGGCGAACGCGATAAATGTCTGGAAGCCGGAATGAACGATTATATTTCCAAGCCGTTCAAATTCGATCAGCTGAAAATGAAAATTGACCAGGCGATTAAAAGTGCCGGAACTGCGCCACAGCAAACGGTACAGCATCCCGGAATAAAAAAACAGCTGGAAGAATTGGCAATTTTACTGGAAAAAAGTAATTTAATGGAATCGAAAATGCTTATATTTAAGTTGAAAAGCCAAATTTCAGGCATTCCCAATATTGACCAAACACTGTTTTCCGGCCTGGAACAGCTTATTCGCGAAAAAGCGGAAAGCGCTGCCCTGCTGGAGGAATTTCACTCGTTAAACGCTACCCTGAACCAAAAATTGAGGTCATGAAAAAACTACTCGTGGTTGAAGACAACGAATTGCTGCTGAAAGCAATCGAATTTAAACTGAAGAAAGAGGGATTTGACGTTTACACGGTCAAAAACGGGTTTGAAGCAATGGAATTTTGCCGGGAACAGCTGCCGGACCTGATTGTTACAGACCTGATGATGCCGCTGATCAATGGGGGCGAGCTGGTTGCTTTCGTGCGGAACGAGCTGAAATCAGATATTCCGATCATCGTGCTGAGCTCGGTTGGCTTGGAAAAAACAGTGCTAGACACTTTCCAGATGGGTGCGGATGATTTCATTACAAAGCCTTTCAGTCCGAACGAACTACACATCCGGATCCAAAAATTATTGCTGCGCCGATGACTAAAAAGCACATATTTGCCTTGTTTTGTTTGTTCATCAGCCTGGGAATTTTTGCCCAGCAAGACAGTTCAGCTGTACTTTTCAAGCGCGCAAAAGAGCACGAAGCGTCAGGAAACCGCAAAGAAGCACGCAGAATTATGCTGCAGCTGGTTTCCGTTTACCCCGCGGATGTGGATTTTGGCTTGTTCAATGCCCGGCTTAAAGCATATGACGAGGAATTCAAAGCCGCTATTTCCGATTTGGAGCTTTTACAGCAAAAACACCCGTCGCATTATGAAATTTTGAGCTCCCTGGCCGATATTTCCCGCTGGGACGGACAATATGAGCTGAGCCTGCAAACCAGTGATTCCCTGTTAAAATACTACCCTCAGGATCAGCTTCCCTACGTGAAAAAAGCCTTGGTGCATGAAGACCGGCACGAATACGACGAAGCAGAGAAACTGCTGCTCCGGGTATTGGAAAAGCTCCCGGGAGACAAAGAAATACTGCAAATCCTGGAGCGGGTCCGTTCTAAAAACTATAAGCAGCACATGGGGGTGTTTTATTACAATACAAGCTTTATCCAATCCTTTGCGCCCTGGCATTTCGGTGGGGTAGAGTACATGCGGAAAACCCGGTTTGCCCCGCTGCGCGCTGTTGCAAGCATTGCCAGCCGTTTCGAAGAACAATCCCTTCAATTCGAGCTGGAAGCTTATCCGAAGCTGGGCAAAAAATCATATCTCTATGCGGGCGCGGGTTTTTCAGACGGAAAAAACTTATTCCCCGACTGGCGCACAAGCCTGGAGCTTTATCGTGTTTTCCCCCGCAAATGGGAAGCTTCCCTCGGTTTCCGGAACCTGAATTACGTGAGCAAGCTGAATAATGGAAGCGATATGAATTTTGTATTTACTGCGAGCCTTGGAAAATATTTCCCGAAATACTGGATGTATTACCGCAATTTTGCCCGTTTTGAAACCAGTGGAAGCAGTTTTTCGCATCTTCTTCACCTCAGGCGGTACCTGGAGGACGAAGACCGTTACCTGGCGCTGAGCCTTATCCAGGGTGCAAACCCCATGTTTGTTGGCTGGCTCAACCAGTTCAGTACGCTGAACACCACGGGTGCGGCATTGGATTACCAGTTCAAATGGAAAAGCAAAAACATCGGCAAGCTGTCTTTCCTGTATGAAAAAGAAGAGTATTTGCCTGGCATGGAGCGCGACCGTCTGACGGCTATGATGACTTACCTGAAGCGATTTTAAGTATGAACAAGTTTGTCACATACCTGGAAAATGTACCCGCGGAATATCTTTGGGTTTCGGGTGCAATCGTACTTTTTTTTCTGCTTGCAATCATTTCGCTGTGTATCACGCTGTTTTACCGGGGCTACAAACTGCGACGGGCGGCGAAGAAGAAGCATTTGCTTGAAGCGGTTGACCGCCTGGTGCAGGAGGTTATTTTTGAAGGGGAACAGGAGGAAGCCAAGCGCTGGATGAAGGGGAAGAGCCAAGAAGACGTGCAGTTTTTTCTCAACCGGCTTTTGCTGATCGGCAGGCAGTTTTCAGGCGAATATACCACGCAGATCAGTGATTTTTATAACGGCTCGGAGCTGGCAAAGCTCAGTTTGAAGAATTTCCGTAGTGCTAACCGGCGTAAAGTCGTCAGGGCGATCCACGAAATGACGGATTTGGGTTATCAGGGGGCTGAACAGGAGATTGAAGCACGCCTGCAAAAAGAAAAAAACCCCGAAATCCAGTCGGAATTAGGCAGGGCAATGCTCCAGTTTAATCCCGCAAAGGCTTTTGAATGGTTATTGAAGCAGGACGTTTGGCTCAGCGAATGGCAGCAATTGTCGGTCCTGGGGCGGGTTGGCCGGGGTTCATACACCGAAATCCCGCCGCTTGAAGCCTGGGTTGGGAAAAACGAATCCCTGCTGATCCTGGGCTGCCGGCTTTCGGCTTCCCAAAACCGGTACGAAGATCTGCAAACCTTACTGAAATTATTGGGAAGGGATTCCGAAAAGCTCAAAACAGAAGCGATCCTGGCCTTGCTCAAACTTGAATATGAAGGTTTGGGCAGTATTTTACAGGCGATTTACCCGAGGGAAAATAAAAACGGCAAAATCCTCATCCTCCAGAGCTTCCAGAAGATCCGCGACGCCTTAAACCTTCCGTTTTTACTGGATGTTCTTTCTGACGGGGAATTTGAAATTACGATGGAGGCCATGCGCGCTATTTACAAATCGAACCGCGGCAGCTTTGAAGGGCTTTCCCTGCCTGAATTTGCGCAAACCGACCTGCTGGCTATCCGGAAACATATTGAAGACAAACGAATTTAGAACATGGAGCTTGTTGCCTATATCATAATCGCCCTTATTTTGTTTTACTGCGCCAGTATCATGCTTTCCTATTTTGTGCTGGGACTGATTTCCTTTGTTGCATTGCGCAAGTATGTCCACCGGAACAAAAATGTAGATTACAACGATATTTTGCCTTCGGACATTGCGCCTTCCGTTTCGCTCATCGCACCGGCTTACAACGAGGGAATGAACATCGTCGAAAATATCCGTTCGCTTCTGTCGCTTCATTACTCCAATTACGAAGTGATTATTGTAAACGATGGCAGCAAAGACAACACGCTTGAGAAATCCATTGAGGCTTACGACCTGGAAAAAGTTGATTTTGCCGTCAATCCCGAATTGCCTTCGCAAGAAATCCGCGGCGTTTATAAATCAAAGCTTCCGGCGTTCAGAAACCTGCTTCTTGTGGACAAGGTCAACGGCGGGAAGGCAGATGCCCTCAATGCGGGAATAAATGTCTCCAGGAGCCGTTATGTGGCCTGTATCGACGTAGATTGCATCCTCGAGCAGGATTCCATTCTTAAAATGGTGAAGCCCTTCCTGGAAAACAAGGAACGGGTGATCGCTACGGGCGGCGTGATCCGCATTGTAAATTCCTGTGTTGTCCACCAGGGAAGCATTAAGCAGGTGAATGTCCCGAAATCGTTTTTCGCCCGCACGCAGGTGCTGGAGTATTTCCGTGCTTTTCTGCTTGGGCGCATTGCCTGGAACCACATGGACGGCCTGCTCCTGATTTCGGGTGCTTTCGGGATGTTTGACAAAGAAATCCTTGTGCTTTCCGGGGGCTACGATCATCGTACCGTGGGGGAGGACATGGAGCTTTTGGTGCGTATGCGCCGTTATATGCTGGAGCGCGGCATACCGTACAAAGTTGGTTTTATACCCGATCCGCTTTGCTGGACGGAAGCGCCGGAGGATATAAACGTTTTATCCCGCCAGAGAAACCGCTGGACCCGGGGAACAATCGAAACCCTGCGCATGCACCGGCGCATGTTCCTCAACCCCAAATATAAGGTGCTGGGAATGGTCAGCTATCCTTACTGGCTGCTTTATGAAATGCTGGCGCCCGTGATCGAGTTTACCGGCTGGATTTACCTGCTGGCAATGGCGGTTTTCGGCCTCGTCAACTGGCCTTTTTTCATGCTGCTTGTTGTTTTTGTCTATTCCTTTGCGGTAATGTTCAATTTTGCCGCCATACAGGCCGAAGAATATACTTTCAATCAATACAAGCGCCTGAAAGACATCTGGAAGCTGGTCGGCACGGCGCTTTTGGAGCCTATCCTTTTTCACCCGATTGTCGTTGTGGCGGCTATCCGGGGAAATATCGACCTGGTCCGGGGCAAGAAAAAATGGGGGGAAATGACCCGCAAGGGGCTGGGAGCGTAATTATAGCACTGACATACGTTCGCGGTAAGCCTGGAGCCCGCTTTTCAATAAATTCTGAATGCCCGCGCTGTGGATTTGCTTCTCGCTTCTGATTTCCACGTAACGCGAAATTTTACCTGTCCCTTCCAGTAGTTTTTCCGGGTCGGGCAGGCTCACGCCATTATAAAAACCAAGCTTTAAGCCTTTTTGAGAAGGAATCAGGGTGCACACCATTTCTACGTATTTCTGCCCGTAACAGTAAGCGACCATTTTGGCCGGGTAATCAACCTGTTCAATTACACCGGGAAGCTCCCGCAGGATCACTTCACGCATTGCCAAAGCATGTTTCCCAACCGTTTTCGGATAGGAGGAGAGAAAGAGTTTCAAAGGATTTGTCTGCATAATCAGGCTTTTTTAGAACGCATGGCTTTCACTACCTGCAGTTTCGGGTCTTTCGAAAAAGCTTCGTATTCTTCGCTTTCCATAGGATAAAGAGCCACTTTTCCTTCTGCATCGCTGTGCACGCCAAAACCATAACGCTTCGTCAGCGGGGAGCAGCGCAGGCAGGGCTGGCCTTTCGAAAAGAAAGCTTTCCTTCCTTCTTCCAGTTCATTTTCCGTCAAATCTTTTTTAAGCGCAAAACACTGGAAAACAACATCATCAGAAGTGTATTTATATGGATTTTGGCTGATCATCTCAAACTGGATGTTCGCCACGGATTTATCCGTTCCTTTTTGCGGCGGTGTTTCTGCGTGTGTTGCCGGACAGTCTTCGGCTACTGCAATGAAGGTGTTCTGGTAATTGGTGCTGTGGGTTTTCATGATAAAGCTCTTCCTATAAAGTTATTTATTTTCCGTGGTTTCAAAAAAAGCATGGTATTTTTCGAGCAAAACAGCTTTTTCTGCTAGCTCCCGGGCCAGTTTTTTGCAGGCATCAGCTTTGGTTTTTTCACCCGAAAGCCGGTAATGGTCCGTCAATAAAACAAGCGCGGGCAGATAGTTGCCGTTAAACTGCTGCACATTATCAACTGAAATATCACCCGGGAAATAAAGCGTTAGGTAATCCAGTTTGTAAAGCTGCTCGAAATTTCGTCGTAAACCAGAAAAATGATCTACAGGTTCCTTGCTGTAAATTGATGCCAGACCTGTGAGATACAAATTTTCATTGATTTTTTCGGTGTAGCTGGCCCCAAGCGTAACTGCTGCATAAACCGGCCGTCTTTGTGTATTTTTGGAAAGCTCTTCGATCAGGTCGCGGCGGAACCGGGCAAAATTTTCATCGTTTTCCATCGGGTCAAAAGCGGGTATTTTTACTCCTAGCTCCCGGAAAATACGCTCGCGGTAGTCTTTTATGAACAGCAAATTGACATTCAGGAGTTTTACGTCTGTACGATAAGCCATTCCCGCCTGCAAAAGCCATGTTCCTTCCGTGTCTTTGTCACCTTCTGTCAGGATGATAGCGTTTTCTTCCAGGCCTGATAGCATATTATAGCTGTAATTCAGAAGCCCGGGTGAATATTCTCCTGAATTGTAAAAAGCGGCGCAGTATTTTTTCTGCAGCTCAGCGTTGCCGGAAATCTCATAATAAAGCGAGAGGTCCATCAGTGGCTCCGTACGTTCGGGCGAAATCCGGTGTGCCTTTTCAAGATACGGGAAGAAACCGGGATCGTTATAACCATTAAGCCATTTTACATAATGATATTCAAAGCTGTTCGGGACCCGTTTTTCCATGGCATCCACAATTCCGTTTAAACGGTCAAAACGGCTTTTTCCTTTGGAGTCCTGGGATTCAGTTTCTTCTCCAACAATATAAGCATTGCGGCTCGCGCGGTAATAATTATACCAGGCATCGGGATTTTTCGGGTGCTTGTCTGCTTCCTTTTTCCAAAGCGCACTTTGCTCCAAAAAATAGTCGTTGGTTTTCAATACCCGGTTTTTCCCGTAAATCTTCTCGGGTTTTTGGCCAAATAAGGTACCTGCAAGAAAAAGAAAAGCGAAAAAAATATGGTGTTTAGCTTTCATCAGTTATTCAGCATTCCCTGGTATTCCGGGATTTTATTACGTAAATCAAGCCCGCCTTCATACACCGATTTGAGGTTCACCAGGAAGAAAGACCAGCCGGCATCACAACCAAGGCGAATGCGCTCTTTGGAAAGCTCATCCGTCGGGATATTGCTTTGCGTCAGCGAAACGATGGTATGATCGCCGCGCTCCGACAAATGGACGTCTACGATGCAATCTCCTGCAAAAGTAAACCGGATATGATCTGTTCCATTGGCCTCCAGGATTTCCCCTTCTTCTGTCACGTCATAGAGAAACCACTGCCAGGCATACTTGTTTCCTTTCTTCACGGGAGAGCTTTTCGGGATTGGCGCCCCGGCATCACGGTATTCACAGTGGCGGAGAAACCATTTTTCCATTTCAGAGCCCCTGGCCCAGGCCGCGTATATTTCTGAAATATCGGCCTTTACGGCTATTTTCCGGGTAAAATTTGTCCAATCGAAATTTTCCATAGTATTGCTTTTAATGCATGCAAAATACAGCTTTTTAAGATTATAAAAAACTTAAATAGCGTTAAAAATGTTCTCCGGGATTATAGTTGAGGTTTATATTTTACCAGGTTGTGCACGTAGCTGACATGGCTCTTCCGTTTAATATTATGCAGAGGATTGCAAAAAAAAACGGGCTCGTCCACAGACAAACCCGTTTCACAGTGAACAGCTTAATTGTTAAAATGCTTTTTTGATCATTTTTATTTCCGGTTTGGAAATTACACCCGCTTTTTCCATGCTGCTTTTGAGCTCGGGGCTTGTGCTGAATTTTTTAGCTGCTTCGATGTCGGAAACCGAAGAAACAATCGTTACAACGTTCGGGTTGTCAATCGCCCGGTAAACCCCCAAAACCTGGATGCCCATTTTGGAGCGCGGACCAGATCCGGATTCGAAAGCTGCCTTCCAGGTGTCGAAATCTTTCACTTCATTGGTAACAATCATCAGGGTTTCTGCTTTTTCGTCGTGTTTCGCAAAGGAAAAAACGGCAAGTACCATCAATGCCGCCAGGGCAGATAAAATCATGTTTTTCATAAGACAATAATTAATTAATTTCGATTACGATTTTAGAATCTGTTGACTCCACGCCGGATTTTTCCATCATTTCCTTCATGTTACTGAGGATTGTGCGTGCCTGTTCTACTCCCGGAACTTCTGAAATAACAGTCACCATATTCTGATCTTCAACAGATTGGTAAACGCCGCGGATTTTGATCCCGGCCTGCTCACGCATCGGTGTGTTGGCGGCGAAAGCTTCGTGCCATTGTTTGAAGTCTTTGACTTTTTGAGAATTGATTAATACAGTTGTCATATTTTTAAGTTTAAAATTTATGACACAAAAGTATGGCGGTCCCGGAAGCTGTTCGTTGATCTGGATCAAGAAACCGGCAATGCCCTAAAATAAATTGATTTTAGCCACATAGTGCTATGTTTCTAATCAGAAAGTGTAGAGTTTTTTGCGGATCCTGCTCAAAGCTTCGGGGGAAATCCCAAGAAAAGAAGCGATTTGATACTGGGGGACACGCTGCAGCAGTTTCGGGCGGTCTTTTAGCAGGCGCAGGTATTTGGTTTCGGCAGAGTCGATCATGGATTGGCCTACCTGCTGCTGTAATTTCGCCATCCAGCGCTGGTGGCCCGCAAGCTGGAGCTGCGCCCACCAGGGAAAGCGTTCCAGCACCAGTTCCGCATTGGTTTTGTTGATCGTAAGCACTGAACAATTTTCCAGGGCTTGTAAGTTCAGGTTCGAAGCTACGCGGCTGCGCATGCTTTGCAAATCACCGGCAAACCAGTTTTCTTCTGCAAAATAGATAATTTGTTCCTGCCCGTTTTCATTCACGGAATACTGCCTGAGACAGCCGGAAAGCACGAAAACCGTAAAACGGGCCACTTCCCCTTGCCGCAGCAAATGCTCACCCTTTTTGAATTCAGCCGGTTTCCAGAAACTTAAAAAATCTTCAAATTCATTTCCGGGGTCGAACCCGCGGGATAAAATCTGTATGAGTAAAGGGTGCTGTTTAGTTTCCATAGCTCAGGCATCAGTTGCAGAAAGCTCAACCCAATCGCCGTTTTCCTTAATGAGATCAATCAGGGCATCAACGGCTTCTTCTTCGTTCACGTTTTTCCGGACTACTGTTTTTTCCTTATAGAGATTGATTTTTCCCGGCCCGGTCCCCACATAGCCGTAGTCAGCGTCCGCCATTTCGCCCGGCCCGTTCACGATGCAGCCCATAATCCCGATTTTGATCCCTTTCAAATGGGAGGTTTTCTGGCGGATTTTGGCTGTCGTTTCCTGTAAATCAAAGAGCGTTCGGCCGCAGGAAGGACAGGAAATATATTCTGTTTTCGAAATCCGCGTGCGGGTGGCCTGCAAAATACCGAAGCTCAGGGAATTGATATCCACCAGGCTGTGCGGCCCTTTGATCCAGACGCCGTCGCCAAAACCATCGATGAGGTGCACCCCGAAATCGGAGGAAGCATTGAGCTGGAAACGCTCCAGGTCAGTCGTTTCATATTCCAGGCGAATAATCACCGGGTTATGAATTTGTCTCTCATCCAGCTCACAGCGGAATTTGCGCAGAAGCTGTGCTTTATTATCGTAAAAAGTAGTTACAACTAAAATTGCTTTTGAATGTTTTGTTATCAAATCAAAAGTATCTTCCTCTAAATCAAGCTCGAGGAAATAAAGATCCAAACCAGCCGTATCACATTTGTCAATGCTAAATTTGTTGAAAACCGGGTAGCAATGCGCCTGATTTTTGTATTTCTCTTCCCAAAGTTCCGCGTTAAAAACTGCGCCGAGCGTTCCCGGAATTTCGAAATCAAGCTCGTTGTTTCCTAAGTAAAGGTAATCGGCAGCCTGGTCACGCAGGTTCCATTTGTCGAGCTGCATGGAATAATTATATCCGAAACCAAAAAAATTGGCGGCTTTTATTTCATTTTTCTGTGAGAGGTCAGCAAAGACAATAGGATGGTTTTTACCACCGATATTGTGCACGGAACTTGTTTCCCTTTTCTTGTATTCAAAAGGGTTATAGCTAATATTCAGCCCTTTTTGAACTAATTTTATATTAGATTGATTTTCAAATTTTTCAACTAATTTTTTAGCTACGGGAATTTCGAATTCAGGATCTTCCGTGAGTGACACGCGAATAGTGTCGCCAATCCCGTCTTCGAGCAGCGCACCTATCCCAACTGCGGATTTAATCCGTCCGTCTTCACCGTCACCAGCTTCCGTTACACCGAGATGCAGCGGGAAATACATGTTTTCGGCCTTCATTGTGCTGATCAGCAGGCGGTAAGCTTGCACCATAACCAGTGTATTGCTGGCTTTCATGGAGATAACCAGTTCATGGAAATCGTTTTTAACACAAATCCGTAAAAACTCCATGGCCGATTCCACCATGCCTTCAGGCGTGTCACCGAAACGGCTCAGGATCCTGTCGGAAAGCGACCCGTGGTTTGTGCCGATGCGCATCGCGGTTCGGTTTTCCTTGCAGATTTTTATCAGCGGTGTGAATTTTTGCTCAATGCGCAGAAGCTCTTGCCGGTAGCTTTCGTCCGTGTATTCGATTTCTTCGAATTTCTTTTTATCAGCATAGTTGCCCGGGTTTACACGCACCTTTTCGATCAGGCGTGCAGCAATTTCGGCAGCGTTCGGGGTAAAGTGAATATCAGCAACGAGCGGGGCGTGGTATCCTTTTTCGTTCAGGATGCGTTTGATCTCGCCCATGTTTTCCGCTTCGTTTTTGCTGGGAGCGGTCAGTCGGACGAGCTCGCAGCCGGCGTCAATCATCCGGATCGATTGGGCAACGGAAGCTTCGGTATCCATCGTGTCCGTAGTTGTCATAGACTGGACGCGGATTGGGTTTTCAGCGCCAAGCTTCAGGTTCCCTACATGAACTTCAATCGTTTTATTCCGTTCCCGGACAAAAAAATCTTCACAATAGGGATGGGAAACCTTGCTTTTCATGCGTTTTTTTGCTAACAAAAGTAAGGATATTCTGCTTATTGAAAGTAGGAAAGCAAGCTTTTGTGTTAAATTAACAAACTCTTTGATAAATATTTTTTAACTTTGCATATCTTTAAATTAAAACATGCTAAAGAACATCACCTTCTCAAAATCACACAATGCTGATTTTTACAAAACTCTCCAACAACGTGTAAGAGAGTATTTCAAAGAAAATAACAAATCCCGTTTCGCTAACCTGAACATGGTCCTCAAGACTATTTTCATGGTTTCCCTTTACGCGGTTCCGTTCATCCTTATGCTATCCGTTTTTGAAAATCCCTGGCTGATTTTCCTGATGTGGGTTATCATGGGCTTCGGAATGGCAGGTGTAGGTTTGTCTGTTATGCACGACGCCAACCATGGGGCTTACTCCAAAAACAATGTGGTTAACCGTTTGCTCGGCCTTTTGCTCAATACGTTGGGCGGAAGCGATGTAAACTGGAGAATCCAGCACAACGTACTTCACCACACGTATACCAATGTTACCGGTATGGACGAAGATATTAACCCGGGCAAAGTAATGCGTTTTTCTCCACACGAAGAACGTTTGAAAATGCACAGGTACCAGCATGTATACGCTTGGTTCTTCTACGGTCTTATGACCTTGATGTGGTGTACTGTAAAAGACTATCGCCAGGCAATCCGTTATAACCGTTTGGACCTGATGAAAACGCAAAACATCTCCTTCTTCAGACTGATGGTTGAAATCGCGGTAACCAAGCTCGTTTATTTCAGCGTATTCCTCGTATTACCGATTATGTTCACACCAATGTCATGGTGGCTGACCGTGGTTTGTTTCCTGTTGATGCACTTCATCGCAGGTGTTGTGCTGGCAATGATTTTCCAGCCTGCTCACGTGGTTCCTACATCCAACTATCCTGTTCCGGATGAAAGCGGGAACATCGAAGCTGACTGGGCGGTTAACCAACTGTACAACACGGCGAACTTTGCTCCCGGAGCACGTATCTTTTCCTGGTATGTCGGTGGTTTGAACTACCAGATTGAGCACCATTTGTTCCCGAACATTTGCCACGTACACTACCGCAAATTGTCTAAAATTGTACGCGAAACAACAGAAGAATACAATCTTCCGTATTTCTCCCAGAAAACGTTCCTGGATGCTTTAAGAGAGCATACACGCATGTTGAAAGACCTGGGCAGAAACGATTTTGCGCCGGCAATCCACTAATATTAAATGATGGGAGGTGAATGTTGAGTGCTGAAACCATTCAACATTTATCACTCCCGATTCATTATCCTTTCAAGTGAACATAGAAGATTTTCGCAATTTTTGCCTGAAATTTCCCGGAGTTACCGAACACTTCCCTTTCGATGAGAAAACACTTGTGTTCAAAGTATACGGCAAAATGTTCGCCTTGTTCGATGTGGAAGACTTCACAGGAATCAATCTCAAATGTGACCCGGAACGCGCTGTAGAATTGCGTGAGCGTTACGAAGCTATCATCCCCGGATATCACATGAGCAAAACGCATTGGAACACCGTCAATCTCGGTTTTGATGTTGATGACGAGTTGATCTTTGAGCTGACAACACATTCTTACGACTTGATTTACGCCAGTCTTCCGAAGAAAGTCCGGGAAGCAAACCCCCAATAATTTCAGGCCCGGCCATTGGAAACGGCAGGCAAAGCCCCGGCTAAAAAGCTCTTACAAATGCAGCTTCATGGCGTAATCCACGGAATGTTTTCCGGAACCGTATACCAGGAAAAAGCTCGTAAGTCCCAAGGCAAGCAAAGCCTGGACCAGGTTTAAAGGATCCATCACGACAGCAAAGTTGACGATTACCGCCCCGATTACCACCGGCATTTGCAGCAGGCAGGAAAGGCGTGTCAGTAAGCCGAAAGCGATCAGTAAGCCCCCCGCAAAGTGCACCATGGCAACATAGTGAACAATTAAAAGGCCTACGGCATTCGGGTTTCTCGGCTGGATGAGATCAAGCAGCATTTCGGTTTGATCGGCAAACTGGATCCCTTTGATGAAAAAGAACACTCCAAGCGCGATCCTGAGGATGTCAAAAGCAAGATTTGTTTTGGCATT
Source organism: Crocinitomicaceae bacterium (assembly GCA_021325675.1). Lineage (GTDB taxonomy): Bacteria > Bacteroidota > Bacteroidia > Flavobacteriales_D > Crocinitomicaceae > M2408. The sequence goes on along the minus strand of JAJTCM010000008.1, from coordinate 122,715 downwards.
TGCCCATTTATTCAGTTTATCTACCGTTTTCATAACTGATTTTTTTAGGAATTGCCTAAGTAAGTTACAAAAAACGAAGCACTTACACAAACGAAAAGCAGAATAATTTCTTTTTTGGTTCCGTTTCCTGTGAAATTTTAAAAAATAACTGAGAAAAATCATACTTTTTATGCGCCGGACTTTGCTAATTTTGCAGGATGAAAGGTACACGCCTGTATAGTATTTTCAAAGAGAAATGCCCGGTTTGCCAGGAGGGCGAAGTGTTCGAAGGCCGCACTTACAATCTCCGTAAACTGGGGAAAATGCATACGAACTGTCCGCATTGCGGTCATAAGTACGAAATAGAGAACGGGTTTTTCTATGGCGCGATGTATGTCAGCTATGGGATTACGGTAGCCGCTTCAGTAGCAACTTTTGTACTGAGCTATTGGCTGTTTCCCGATCAAAGCTCCTGGTTCCATATTGGTATGATCGTGGCGGTGATTTTCATTCTTGCCCCGGTAACTTTTCGTATCAGCCGCATGGTCTGGATGAATTTTTTTAGTCATTACGATCCCGAAAAAGCCAAAAAACATGAGTAAGTTCAGAGAAATAATCAGTTCCGAAACGCCCACTTTGGTTGACTTTTACGCCACCTGGTGCGGGCCGTGTCAAACGATGATGCCGATTCTTGACCAGGTAAAAAATAAGCTGGGAAATGCCGTACGGATTTTGAAAATCGACGTAGATAAAAACCCGGACATTGCCGAAAAGTTTAAAGTTCGCGGAGTACCAACCTTCGTTTTGTTTAAAAAAGGCGAAATCCTCTGGCGACAAAGCGGCGGGATGGATGGCTCAACGCTCGAAAGGCGCATCCGTGAAGGGCGCTAGTAAAAGATGCTCAGAGAAAAATAATTAGTGAACCTTTGTTATTCGCGGCCAGGAAAACCAGGTCAAAGTCCATTAATGTGCGAATACTTGAGGGAACTAAAAAATCAGTATTTTTGAAGCCTAAAACTACTTTATGAAGCTTCGCGTACATACTTTACCTTACAATCCTTTCCAGGAAAACAGCTATGTCGTTTCGGATGAGCAAAACAACTGCGTCATTATCGATCCGGGATGTTACACTTCCGAAGAAAAAAACCATTTGAAAGAAACGATTGAGCAGCTCGGCCTGAAGGTCCTGGCGCTTCTGAATACACATTGCCACATCGACCACGTGCTAGGGAATGCTTTTGTTAAGCGCGAATACCAGGTAGAATTTTACATGCACAAAAATGAGCTCACGGTATTGGATGCCGTTCCGAATTATGCGCACTTGTATGGTTTTGAAGGTTACGAGCTTTCGCCCCAGCCGGATCATTTTCTCGAAGACGGCCAGGAAATCAGCTTTGGCGGCATCAGCTTTCAGGTGATTTTTGGCCCCGGTCATTCTCCCGGCCATATTGCTTTTTACAATGCTGAAAATAACATCCTCCTTGGCGGTGATATCCTTTTCAAGGGCAGCTTTGGCCGCGTGGATTTACCGGGCGGTGATATGGAAACGCTGAAGAAAACCATTCACGAACGCATGTTTACATTGCCCTCAGAAACAATCGTTTATCCCGGTCACGGTCCGGCAACGACCATCGGCGAGGAAAAGACAAGCAATTACATCCTGTCGTTTTAAGCGGCGGATTTTTTGCTATATTTACAGGTCATGAAGGGGATTTTCACCTTGTTTTTTTCACTCTCCCTGTTTTTCTGCCTGGCGAAAGACGGCGGGAATTCCTTTGCTCAGCAGGTGAAAGAAGCTTCGGAAGATTCCGTCAAGGTCCGTTTATTATTTGATTGGGATGATAAGATCTACCTGCAAAACAGCGCCTTAGACATCCAGCTCAATACCCAGGTTATCGATATTTGCCGGCGGCAGCTAGCGCGTAAAAATATCCGCAAAAAAGAAGAGCTGTTTTATGCCAGTTCCCTGGCACGGGCGCTCAACAACAAAGGCCTGGCGCTCAGCGAAAAAAACCGGCTCGACGAATCGCTTATCATGTTGCATGAAAGCTACGAGATTGCCCGGAAATATAAGATTAAGCTGACGGAAAGCCACGCCACAAACAATATCGGAACGATTTACCGCTCGCTGAAAGAATACAAAAAAGCCATCCGTTTTTACGAAAAAAGCTTCGCCATATTCAAAGACTCTGCTGCGGCCCCCGAAACGTTTAACAACATCGGATTGTGCTATTCGGATTTGGGCGAAAAAGACAAAGCGATGCGTTATTTCGAGCTGAGCCTGAAGTTTTCAAATAGTCCCGATCACCAGCTGAACAAAGCGAATACGCTGCTCAACCTGGCGGATCTGTACTTTGAGAAGAAAGACCACGGGAATGCCATGCATTACTTCAGCCAGGCGCTGGAAACCAACGAGAAGATTGATAACCCGCACGGCGTTTCCTATTCTTATTGCCGGATCTCGAACCTGCTGCGCCGGGAGAAAAAATACGCCGAAGCCCTGCTCGCTGCCCGAAAAGGCTATTCCATTGCGAAGAAAAACGATTTGTTATACAACCTGCAGGAAACTTCGCGTTCGCTTTACAATATTCACAAGGAGCAAAAACACCTTGACAGCGCCTTGTATTATTACGAGCTGTATAACACTTACGTTGACCAGTATACGAAGCAAACCAACCGCGAGGAGCTGCTCCGCAAGCAATTCTATTACGAATACCAGAACAAGGAAGAGCTGGCCGCCGCCAGGCATAAAAAGCAGCTGGAAGTGGCATCCGAAAAGAACAAACGGCAGCGTATCGTCCTGATTTCTGTGCTGGTGTTTTTCCTTGGTATGCTGATTTTCGTCTTTTTTGTCGTGAAATCTTACCGGCGCACGAAAAAGATGAACCAGATCATCGAGATGCAGAAAAAGGAGGTTGAGCATAAAAACCGGGAGATCCTGGACTCCATTTCCTACGCCAAACGCATCCAAACAGCTATTTTGCCGCCTGATTCTTATTTCAAATCCAAGTTTAAGCAGTCATTCATTCTCTACATGCCGAAAGACATTGTTGCCGGCGATTTTTACTGGCTCGAAGAACGGGGAGGACAGATTTTGTTCGCAGTGGCAGACTGCACCGGCCATGGCGTTCCCGGAGCAATGGTTTCCGTAGTTTGCCACAATGCGCTCAACCGCTGCATCCGCGAGTTTAACCTGACCAAACCGAATGAGATCCTGAACAAAACCCGTGAAATCATCATTCACGAATTCGAAAAATCGCGCGAAGAAGTAAAAGACGGCATGGATATTTCGCTTTGCTGCCTGGACCTGGTAAGCATGAAAATCACCTGGGCCGGGGCAAATAACCCGCTGTGCATTATCCGCAACAAAGAATTGATCGAATTTAAAGGCGATAAGCAGCCCATCGGGAATTATTCCTTTTCGAAATCCTTCAGTCTCCATGAGTTCCAGCTGCAAAAAGACGATGTGATTTACCTCTTTTCCGACGGTTATATTGACCAGTTCGGCGGCACAAGCCCGGTAAACGGCAAAAAATTCAAGTCGAGAAGGCTCAAAACCCTGCTTTCAGCAATCGCTGAGCTCGATACCGCTGAGCAAAAAACGATCCTTGAAGACGAGTTCCACCAATGGAAAGGCAGCCTTGACCAGGTGGATGATATTTGTATTATCGGGATTAAGATATAAGGAAAATTCGAAGATTCGAATTAAATCTTCTTTCTCTGCTTAAACAGCCAGTCGTACATTTCATCTGTGCGGAAAACACGCTCCAGGTCACCGTGGTCGGCGCCGGGATGAACGGTATACAAAAGCTTGGAAGCGTCAAATTGCTTGATGGCGTCCACCATTTTTTCAGATTCGGAGATCGGAACGGCAGCGTCTTTGTTTCCGTGCTGGATCCACAAAGGAATGGTTGACAGGTTACAGGCATCTTTCACGTTACCGCCGCCGCATAAGGCTACAGCTGCTGTGATCCGTTCCGGGTATTTTCCCGCAAAATGCATCGTGCCGTAACCGCCCAGGCTCATACCGCAAACGTATACGCGGGACGAATCCGTGTTGTAATTCTTTTGCACGTAATCCAAAACGGAAAGTACTTTTTCAGGTACCCAATGACCGCTTGCAACCTGTGGTGCAACAACGATAGCGGGAATTTTGCGTCCCTTGTCCATTTCGTGGATCACACCGTATTTGCGAACGCGGTTCAGGTCTGTTCCCGAAAGGCTTTTGCCGTGTAAAAAAATCAGTACCGGGGGCTTGGAATCCAGGATGCTGTCAGCCGGGAGATTGATCCAGAAATTGTAATCCGCTTTGCCATACACCGCTGAAAGCTGCGTGAAAGCTGTTTTCGAAAAAACCAGGACCAAACTAAGCGCTAATGTTCTCATAGTTATCCGATTTGGGTGTCAAAAATAGTCATTATGAATTGAAAATTGAAAATGGAGAATGAAAAATGAGGGCTTTTAGCACAAAATTAACAAGTTAGGATCAAAACAATTCTCCATTTTCCATTCTCAATTTTAAAATTCTATTTACTATATTCGCATAAAATTTTGCACATGGAGATCCTAAAAAAAATCGAGAAGGGCGTTTGCTACCTCAATCTGAACAGGCCGGAGGTTTTTAACTCTTTCAACGCTAAAATGGCTCTTTTGTTACAGGAAGAGCTGATCTTTGCGTCTAAGGACAGCCAGGTGAGGGCAATTGTGATCAGCGGGACAGGCAAGGCTTTTTGCGCCGGCCAGGACCTCGCAGAGGCGGTTGACCCAAACGGACCGGCTTTGCAGGATATCGTCAAAAAACATTATAACCCGATTATTGAGCTGATCCGGAACATTGAAAAACCGGTTATTGCGGCAGTAAACGGCGTAGCAGCCGGAGCAGGGGCAAACATCGCCCTCGCTTGTGATATCACGATCGCCAAAGAATCCGCGAGCTTCATCCAGGCATTTTCGAAAATCGGGCTGATCCCGGATTCAGGGGGAACTTATTTCCTGCCGCGTTTGATCGGTACACAGAAAGCTTTGGCGCTGATGATGACCGGTGACAAAGTAACGGCGAAAGAAGCTGAAGCGATGAACATGATTTACAAAGCGGTTTCTGACGACGATTTTGAAGCTTCCGTTCTGCTTTTTGCAGAAACAGTGGCGGCCATGCCAACAAAAGGGCTCGGTTTAACCAAGCGCGCCGTGAACCGTACTTTTCAGCATAACCTGACCGAGCAGCTGGCTTTGGAAGAAGCATTGCAAACCGAAGCAGGCACAACACATGATTTCAAAGAAGGCGTTCAGGCTTTTCTCGAAAAACGTAAACCCGAATTTAAAGGACATTAGATGAAACATAACGTTTTATCCCGGTTTTATTTGCTCTTCCTGCTTTTGCTTGCAGGAGGGAATTTGTTTGCGCAAATCCGCTACGAGGAGCGAAACGACGGGATTTCCAAAACGAGACAGCTGCAAATTTCCCGGCTTCATGAGCTGATCGTTATTGATGTGGATTCGGCTGAGCAGAAAATCTGGAAGCTCAAAAAAGAAATCGAAGGCAACAGCAGCTCCAACATAAATATTGAAGTGCTGAACCTGGAAGCCGAGCTCTATCGCTCTACCGGGGATTACGTCCACATGAAACTGGCCTATTACCAGGCGCTTTCCTTTAAAAATGAGGAAACATCGGAATACCAGAAATTATTGCTCGAGCATATCGGGGCAATCAACGAGGGTGTGAAAGGAAATGCGGAAAAGCAAAAACGCATGATTATCCGGGTGATGGAAAAAGCCCGCAAAAAGAATTTTAAATTCCTGGAGGCCAAAACCAATTACTCCTTAGGTAAATATTACATCAATGTCGCGGATTATAAAAAAGCGATGGCACACCTCGAAAAGGCGGGAAAAATCTTCCGGGAAGAAGGCTACAATGTCAAGTATTTCGAAACCAATATCAGCCGTGGGATCACGTCCTACTGGATGGAAGAATATGAGAAATCACTCCGGTATTTTCATCAAACGAGGGAATTTGCAGAAAAGAACAACTATACCAAATGCTATGCACATTCCCTGCTGAACCTGGCCGAAGCCCATCTTTTTATTGAAGATAACCAGGACAGCGCCAAATATTACTTCAATACCTTTCTCAGCTACAAAGACAAGGCCGATGTGCGCGATATTTTCAATTGCTACTGGAGCCTGGAGGAGTTTTATATCCAGCACAATAACAACGATTCGGCCTATCATTACCTCAAGCTGGCTTACGAGATCGACACGGAGATCAAAGAAGCGCGCCGCAGCAAAATCAATGCGGAAATCGATATGCTTTACCGCAAGCTGGAAGACCAGCGCAAACTGCAGGATGAAGGCAAATACCAGGAATTGCTGAAGATTATCTTTGCTTTCTGCGGGGTTTTCCTGATCCTGGTGATCCTCGTTTTCTGGTTCCTGCTCAATGAAAAAGGAAGGCTGAACAAAACACTTTCCGAACAGAACGATGAGATCAGTCTTAAAAACAAGATCATTGACGAAGCCCTGAAGGAAAAAGAGCTCCTGCTGAAAGAAATCCACCACCGGGTGAAAAACAACCTGCAGATTATTTCCAGCTTGCTGAGCCTTCAAACGAAAAACATTGACGATGAAAAGGCGAAAATTGCCATTCTCGAAGGAAAAGAGCGTATCCAGGCCATTGCTTTGATCCACCAGAAGCTGTACCTCGATAATTCTTTCGCTACTATCGAAATGGACGAATACCTGGGCGATCTGATCAAGCAGCTCGGAAATTCGTACAACGAGGAATCCGAAAAGATCAGGATTTCGCTCAAAACAAACGGGATTGTCCTGAATATCGATACGGTTGTTCCGCTTGGACTGATTATTTGTGAGCTCGCAACCAACGCGTTCAAGTATGCCTTTGACAATAAATCGGAAGGCAGGCTGAAAATTGAGATCAACCATGCAGAAAACGGGTATTATGTGCTGAACGTGAAAGACAACGGCATTGGCATGAAGGAGAATTTCAATTTCCTGGAATCCAAAACCCTCGGCGTGGAAATCGTTACGGCGCTCACAGAGCAGCTCGATGGCGAGATTACGTACAAATCCGATGACAACGGAACAGCCATCAAGATCAAATTTAAAGAAACAAAAAACTAAACTTACATGAAAATTGGCGTTTTAGGATCCGGGACTATGGGAACCGGAATTGCGCAGGTAGCGGCCCAATCCGGTCACGAAGTGGTTTTGGCCGACAGCAATACGGCAGCGCTCGAAAAAGCACAAAACAGCTTAAAGGTTACGGTTGCCAAACTGGTTGAGAAGCAAAAATTTACCGCTGAAGAAGGGGAAGCGCTGCTGGGCCGGGTTTTGTTTACCGCCGATAAAAAAGCTTTTCACGACTGCGGGATGATCATCGAGGCCATTATCGAAAACCTTGACATCAAACACCAGGTTTTCAGTGAGCTCGAAAGCATTGTTTCGCCGAATTGCATCCTTGCGTCCAATACATCTTCCCTTTCCATCGCATCAATTGGTTCCGTTCTCAAATTCTCCGACCGCATTATCGGGATCCATTTCTTCAACCCCGCGCCGCTCATGCCTTTAGTGGAGATTATTCCGGCAGTCCAGACTTCTGAAGAAACCTTAAAGAAATCCAAAGAAATCATTGATTCCTGGAAAAAAATCACGGTGGTTTGCAAGGATACGCCCGGTTTTATCGTAAACCGCGTTGCCCGTCCTTTTTACGGTGAAGCGCTGCGCATTTACGAAGAAGGCATAGCTGATTTTGCAACAATCGACTGGGCAATGACCCACATCGGCGGTTTCCGCATGGGACCGTTTACCCTCATGGATTATATCGGGAATGACGTGAATTACACGGTCACCGAAACCGTTTTCGAAGCTTTTTATTACGATCCGCGCTTTAAGCCTTCCTTCACACAGAAACGGCATAAGGAAGCGGGCTTCTACGGCCGTAAAACGGGTCGCGGCTTCTATTCCTACCAGGAAGGCGCTGCGGTGCCTGAGCCGAAGGAAGATGCCGCTTTAGGCACGGAAATCTTCATGCGGATCCTCGCCATGCTGATCAATGAAGCTTATGATGCGCTTTACCTGGGTGTTGCTTCCCGCAAGGATATCGACCTCGCTATGAAAAACGGGGTGAATTACCCGAAAGGCTTGTTGGAATGGTCGGAAGAAATCGGTTTGGAAAAGGTGCTTTCCGTCCTGGAAGGTTTGTTTGAAACTTACGGTGAAGACCGTTACCGCCCGAATGTCTTGCTCAAACGTTTGGTAAAAAATAAAACGGTTTAACTACCAAAAAGGCAGAAAGCTAAGCAAATGCCCGGCCTGAGGTGTAACCTCATCTGTTTTTTTACCGTAATCTTCAGGATTCAGATGTTTTTCGTTTTCTAACCGTGGGAGACTCCTCGTCAGACTCCTTATCACTTTCCTTTTTATTTTTAGGGACTTTAGCACCGGATTCCCGTGCTTCGCTCAGGCCGATTGCAACTGCCTGCTTCCGGCTGGTGACTTTGGCTCCGCTGCCCGACTTCAGTTTTCCTTCTTTGAATTCGTGCATTACCTCCTCCACTTTTTCTCCTGCTTTTTTTGAATACTTTGCCATAATCGTCTGGTTTCTGCAAATTTAACCAGCGGATGAGTGAAAAATATTATATCATTTTCTGAAAGAATTATATGATTTTTAGCCTGACATGGTCGTGTTTTTTACCACCAGGAAAAGCAAGGCCAAATGTTATTTGGATTACACTTTTTTCCCTTAGAAATAAATAACAGTTATATTGAAAGTTCGTGAATCCTGGTGCCTTAGGATCTTGGTGACAAAAAATAGCATAAAAAAACTGCGCACCCAAAGGACGCGCAGCTCTCTAATATAGTTTAAAGTAAAAACTTTTATTTTTCTTCGTCAAAAATTCTTTTCGGGCGAACTTTGGCAAACACTCCCAATGAAATCCAGAAGGGAACGATGAAACCGAGCAGGAAGAACAATAACCAAAATGCCATTCCACCGATCAAAATAAATATTGTAAGGCCTAATCCACTAATCATAATCTTATTTTTTGTAGTTCGCTTTGTGCCGTAAAATTAGTTAAATATTTTAAAAAACAAATAAAATAGGGAAAAATTCAAAGATTCAGAATTAGAAGATTCAAAGATTCAAAATTTTTCTTCGAATTTTCGAATCCGCCTAAGCGGGAAATCTTCGAATTCATCCTTACCTTTGCAGCAAAACAACACACATGCAATCCAAACTTCCCGGCGTAGGAACAACAATTTTCACCACCATGTCCAAAATGGCGATGGATCACCAGGCGATTAACCTGGCGCAGGGTTTTCCGAACTTCCCGGTGGATGAAAAGCTGTTGGCGATTTTGGAGAAAAACACCCGCGCCAATGTTCACCAGTACGCGCCAATGGCCGGGAACCCCGCTTTAGTGGAGCAAATCGCTAAGCTGACACACAAAGCTTACGGAAGAATGGCAGGCAGCGAAGAAATCCTGGTGACTGCCGGGGCAACACAAGCGATTTTTACGGCAATTCAGGCCCTGGTTTTTCCGGGCGATGAGGTTATTATTATCGACCCGGCTTACGATTGCTATGCGCCGGCTGTTGAATTGACGGGTGGTAAATGCGTCCACATTGCCATGGAAGCAGGTTTTACCGTGGACTGGAACAAAGTTGAAGCAGCGGTTGGCCCCAAAACAAAATTACTGATCATCAATAACCCGCACAATCCTTCAGGGAAAGTGTTTACAGCAAACGATATCGAAAGCCTGAAACAGATCATGCTAAAAAACGAAAGCCTGTATTTGTTGTCCGATGAAGTGTACGAATACATCAGCTTTGAGCAAAAGCACATTTCGATCAATACGGTGCCTGAATTGCTGGAACGGAGCATTCTTATTTCCTCTTTCGGGAAAACATTTCATATCACCGGCTGGAAAATCGGGTATATCGTCGCACCGAAAGCGATCATGGCCGAATTGAAGAAAGTGCACCAGTTTCTGGTTTTCTGTGTGAACAGCGTAGCCCAGCAAAGCCTGGCGGAATACCTCACGCAGGTTGACGTTTTCCAGCTGGGGGATTTTTATAAAAACAAGCGCGATTATTTCCGGACGCTGATCCGTGACAGCCGTTTCAACATCCTGCCGTCCGAAGGAAGCTATTTCCAGGCAGTAGATTTTTCAGGTATTTCTTCGCAGAATGACGTTGAATTTTGCGAAAATATGGTGAAAGAGTTTGGCGTTGCCGCTATTCCCATGTCCGTGTTTTACGCAGATAAGCTGGATCGTAAAGTCATTCGTTTTTGTTTTGCCAAAGACGATCAAACCCTTGAAAACGCCGCAGAGAAATTATGCAGGATCTGAAATTAAGCCTCGTTCAATGTTCCCAGTATTGGGAAGACAAAGCCCAAAACCTGGGTCACATGGAAATTCTTTTATCCGGGATAGAAGAAACGGATCTGATCCTGCTGCCCGAAATGTTCCATACTGCTTTTTCAATGAATGCGCAGGATTTGGCTGAAAATTGCGAAAATTCCGGGGCTATTGTCTGGTTGAAGCAGCAAGCGGCGATTAAAAACGCAGCTATTTACACTTCTTTTATCGCTGAAGAAGAGGGTAACTATTTCAATCGCGGCATTTTTGTTTACCCGGATGGAAAAACGGTGTTTTATAACAAACGCAAATTATTCACCCTCGCCAAAGAGGAAGAAACATATACGCCCGGAAACGAACAGGTAATTGTCCGATGGAAAGACTGGAGCATCAACCTGCAGATTTGCTACGATTTGCGTTTTCCTGAAATTTCCCGCAACCGGCTGACCGCAACCGGCGAAGCAGAATATGATTTGTGCCTCTATGTAGCAAACTGGCCGGAGCGCCGCGCGCATCACTGGAAATCGCTTTTGGCGGCCCGTGCTATCGAAAACCAATGCTATGTCGCTGGACTGAACCGGGTAGGGGAGGACGGCAAACAGCTCACTTATTCCGGCGATTCGAATGTATACAACGCGCTGGGCGAAAAGCTGGCGGCTGACGCCCCGGGAAAAGAGGAGATTATCACAGCTTTGCTTTCGAAAACTGATTTGCTGCAGGTGCGCCAAAACCTGAACTTCCTCAAAGATGCCTGATTTTTTCCTTGGCTGGGAAAATTACGGCTTGCCGGGACTTTTTCTCGTTTGCTTTTTAGCAGCTACAATCCTGCCCCTGAGCTCGGAAATCGTTTTCCTCTTCTTTCTAAGCTCCGGAACCTACTCCCCAATAGAAATCTGGTTGGCGGCAAGCGCCGGAAACTGCCTGGGCGGGTTCACGAATTACCTGTTGGGTTTTGTAGGAAACCGGCTTTTCAAACCGAAACCCGAAAGTAAAGCCTTACTGTTTGCCCGGAAATATGGATTTCTTGCCGCTTTTTTCTCCTGGCTTCCTTTTATTGGCGATCCCATGCTGGTAGCCTTGGGTTATTTGCGCTCCCCATTCTGGAGAACAATGCTGCTGATGTGTGCCGGGAAAATTTTGCGGTATAGCGTTTTTCTTATGATCTGAATTTGCTTAATCCGTTAATCCCGTTGAATGCAAAAGTTGGCGCTGGTCTTTTATAGGCGCCGCCACTCAATTCTGCCTGGATTTGTGAAGACAAGGCTGTTTTTTCGTTTTTCAATCCATTAAGCATAGCTGTAATCCTGTCAAGCTTTTCGAGGGAATCCAATTCGTATTTGACCACTTTTTGGGCAGTTAAGCTCAAACAGGAAATAAGGAAGAAAAATATAACTACTATTTTCATCCCCTCAAAATTTTTCGACGGCAGTTCCTTCAAACAGAGTTGGGTTAGAATAAACCGGGATTAGCTCGGAAAGCTCGTAGATATTTTTATAGCCGTAACCGTACAAATTGATATAAGTGGGGATATTCAGCGCCAGGGTCAGCGCTTTTTTAGTGCTGAGGCTTACTTTGGGCGTTGCTGACTTGGTGGGAAAATAAAGGATATCGTTCTCAAAATTATTATTGCAGTAGATCAGGATTTTCGTGTCCTGTGAAGGAATGATTTGAGCGAGGGTGGCCTGCGTGAAATCCGAAAAGTTCAGGTGAACAGCCCCCGCAACGTGTTTGGCCGCATACATCGAATCCGAACGGGTGTCGAGAATAATAACGTTGGCCTCCTTGCTCATTTTCAGGAATTCATCCAGCGTTACCAGGTGTGTTTTGCGGTGTTCCTTCACCTCAAGCAATAATTTTTCATACGCATCAAAATCAACTAATGACGGTTGCGTTGGTTTCAAAGATTCTTGTGCGGAAGCCCCCAAAGACAGGAAGCAGAAAGCCGCGAAAATAAAAAGAGTTGTTTTCATGGTCGAAATTTTAGGTTGATACAGTTATGTTCCAAATACGTTCAATAGTTTTAACCAATGCGACCGGGAAGCAACAACCCGGTTAAATCAGCGTAACAAATCTGTGCTTATCTGAGGGAAAGCTTCTTCGTATTAAGCAGAATTCCTATTTTTGCAACAAAAAACCAAGCATGGCAACAATCGAAACATATGATTTCAAGGGGAAAAAAGCGTTGATCCGCGTGGATTTCAATGTTCCTTTAGACAAAGAAACCTTTGAAGTGACGGACGATACCCGCATCCGCGCTGCGATCCCAACGATCCAACATATTCTGAAACAAGGCGGAAGCGTGATCTTAATGTCGCACCTCGGACGCCCGAAAGATGGCCCGGAGGAAAAATATTCCCTGAAACATATCCTTCACCAGACAGGTAAGCTGCTGAACGAAGAAATCCGGTTTGCTTCCGATTGCATCAGCGAAGAAGCGTTTGAAATGAGCGCTGCCCTGAAGCCGGGTGAAATTTTGCTGCTCGAAAACCTGCGTTTTTACAAGGAAGAAGAAAAAGGGGACGTGAATTTTGCCAAAGACCTCGCGAAACACGGGGATGTTTACGTTAACGATGCTTTCGGAACAGCTCACCGCGCCCATGCGAGCACCGCAGTTATTGCACAGTTTTTCCCGGAGGATAAAATGTTCGGATTGCTTCTTGAAGCGGAGATCAAAAGCGTTGACCGCGTCCTGAACAGTACCGAAAAACCGGTAACGGCGATCGTTGGCGGAGCGAAAGTTTCCTCTAAAATCACCATCATCGAGCGTTTGCTGGATAAAGTCGACAACATCATTATCGGCGGTGGAATGGCGTATACTTTCGTGAAAGCACAAGGCGGAAAAATCGGAAATTCCCTCGTGGAAGACGATTATCTCGATACGGCGCTGCACATTATAGAAAAAGCGAAAGCTAAAAACGTTACGCTCGTAATCCCGGTTGATACCGTAATTGCGGATAAATTTGATAACGACGCTAACCGCAAAGAAGTAGCAATCAACGAAATCCCTGACGGATGGCTCGGTTTGGATACAGGCTCCAAAACGTCTGAAATGTGCCGTGAAACACTCCTGAAATCCAAAGTGATTCTCTGGAACGGGCCAATGGGCGTATTTGAAATGCCGAACTTCGCCAAAGGAACAAAAGACGTCGCTACGGCGATTGTTGACGCGACCAAAAACGGCGCTTTTTCATTGATTGGCGGCGGTGACTCCGTTGCAGCGATCAACCAGTTCGGTCTCGCAGACGATGTGAGCTACGTTTCCACGGGCGGCGGCGCAATGCTCGAATACCTGGAAGGAATTGAATTGCCGGGCATCAAAGCGATCCGGGAATAAATAGGTTTTCAATATTTTAGATAATCGAAGCCGGGAGAGATCCCGGCTTTTTTATTTTTCACCCGGGGGAGACGATTTTCTAAAATAGATAATTGATTGATAAACAGTACCATAACTAAAATTTATTTCTGAAAATATGTTAAATCTAAAATATTTTTAGTACTATGTATTGCATAATACAATGTTTTGTACATATCTTTGCAAAGACAAGAACAATTTGTTTCATTAAAAAGCAGCAATTATGAGTTTAGAAAATACACAGGCTCAGATGAGAAAAGGAATCCTGGAGTATTGCATCCTGTCGATCCTCAACCAGCAGGAAGCCTATCCGTCCGAAATTCTCGAAAAGCTCAAAGAAGCCAAGCTGATCGTCGTTGAAGGTACACTGTATCCTTTGCTGACCCGGCTCAAGAACATGGAGCTTCTCACTTACCGTTGGGAAGAATCCAATGCCGGTCCGCCCCGGAAATACTTCTCCATTACGAAAATGGGCAAGGCTTTCCTTGAAGAATTAGCCAGCACCTGGCAGGAATTAAATTACGCGGTAGAAAAGATCACCAACAAAAACTAAAAATTATGAAAAAGACAGTTTCAGTAAACATCAAAGGCTTGAACTTCATGATTGAAGAAGATGCTTATGAATTGTTGCATCACTATATGCTCCGCCTCGAAAACAGTTTCGCGGGACAAAAGGGCGGGAAAGATATTGTTGAAGACATTGAGCTGCGCATAGCGGAATTGTGCCAGGGCTATCTTTCAGAGAAAAAACAGGTTATTGAAAAGGAAGACATCGAAGCTATTATTGCGGCTTTGGGCCAGCCGGAAGATTTTCTCGATGAAGAAGAAGCCGCAGATGCACAAAACCGCGCTTACACCCAGCAGCAGCAAAGCGTGCCAAAAGATAAACGCCTGTACCGGGACGTTGAAAATGCTAAAATTGCAGGGGTTTGTGCCGGCTTGTCAAATTATTTCAACATCGATGTGATCGTTGTTCGCGTGATTTTCCTGGTTTTCCTCTTTTTCGGGGGCTTTGGTTTCCCGCTCTACGTGATCCTGTGGATTGTTATCCCAAAAGCTTCGTCCAGCATTGACAGGCTGCGCATGCAGGGAAAGCCTATTACGGTCGATAGTGTTAAGGAAGAAATCGGGCAGGCGACGGACAGGTTGACATCCAGCTCCAAATCCTTTGCGGATAAGCTGCGCAAGGACGATAACCTGACCCGGCGTTTTAGCAGCATCGGCCGCTTGATTACTTCTGTTTTCGGGCTCGGGCTGATAGTAACAGGGGTGTTTTTCCTCGTTATTTTCCTCGTACTGTTTTTTGGCGGACTGCGCTTTATCCCGATCCACGGTGAAAACGGCTTCCTGTCTTTCAGTGAGCTCGGCGAATTGCTCCTCAGTGATTCCGGAGACGTATTTCTTTGGTGGCTGGGCACGTTCCTGGTGGTTTTCTCCGTGATCCTGTTTATGCTTTCCAACGGAACATATCTCTTACTGCGCCTGAAATCCAGGTGGGCAAAGATCTCTTCTCTTTCCCTTGTCGGTTTGGGCATCATCGGTACTGTTTTGTGTATCTACCTCGGAACGAAAAGTGCGGGCGATGTGGTTTCTGAAGCCGAAGTGGTGAAGAAGATCGCCAGCCTGAATGCCCCGGAGCTCGTAATTGAGAGCCTGGAAGGTGATCCCGGCGTTGATGGTTTTGCACGCCACGGGAACGGTGGTTTTAACCCGATCCTCGTGAAAGGCAACCGGATTTATGATCACGGGATTAAGTTTTTGTACCGTCCTTCGAAAGACAGTTTGTACCACATTTATCAGAATATGGGCGCCAACGGTTTTTCATACCGCAATGCCACAGCGAAAGCCCGGAATATTGAGCACAAAATCCAGCTGGACTCCAATGTACTGCATATTGACCCGGAATTCAGCTTTCCTAAAAAAGACAAGATCCGAGGACAGGAAGTATTCATCATCATCGAAATCCCGCATAATAAATGGGTGAAGATCGACGATGAGCGCATCAGCGTGGACGAGCCGGCCGCATATGATGAAGAGGAAAAAATGGGCTACATGCAGCACAACGGCGAATACGAGCGCTGGGATTAATCAGAGCCAGAGCGGAGAATGAGAATGTTATAATTTATCCTCCGCTCTCGTTCTCATTCTCGCTCTGATAAACCACATAGGCGCATAGGGAATATCGTTCATAAGTATAGTTTAAGTTGAGTTAGGTTTGTAAATAAGCGTTGAGTAATATTAAGCTATGCGTCCTATGAGGTTTTAAACTTAGTGTGCGACAATTTTTTAAACCATATAAGGTTTAAGAAACAACTTATATGCTCTTTTGAAGAAATTCATCTAAAAGGCCCTTATATGCCTTATATGGTTCAAAGTAAAGGATCTTCCTGTACGGTTCCACTCGCTATTTTTCCTTTGGTATATTTTTTGTTGCCAAGAAATTATATTTTTGCAATAAAAAAATTCCATTTATGAGATTGATTACTGTTGTCGCTTTGTTTGCTTTATTGGCTGGATGTGGCGTGAAAGTGCCTTATACAGAACAGATTAAAGAACAATACAGCTTAAGTGAAGAAAATATCCGCAAAGTCCAGTTTTTTACTTCCGCAACGATCATCCTGCAGCGTAAAAATGCAGTGGAGAACCAGGAAACCACTGATGGCGGGGCTTTGGTAACCAACGAAAACAGTGTTGAAAACCGCATCATTATCCCGGTAAATACACGTTGCGTTTTTGAAAAGTTTGAAGCCAACGGCGATATCCACGTGCGTTTCGAGGTGGGCCAGAACAAAACCCTGCGCTTTGCGATCCGTAAAGGACAAACCAACGGACGTTATTATCTGCTGGCCAACAGCTGGGATGCTAATAAAGGAGGGGAAATCAATTACGGTAACCTGACATATTACGCCACAACCGATTCGGGCTCGGCTTACTTGCTTGTTATAACAAAAAAGCTCAAGAAAGTAAAACGCAAAGACCGGATTGTGAAGGGAATGAAAGTTTAATATGAATGTGCTAATATTTTAAGTCAATATGCTAATTGGATCGCGGTTTAATTAGCATATTACTTGAGCATTTGCCCGATGTAATTCAATATTTTTTCCTTACCGAAATGTGATTCGCTGGAAGTTGTAAACACCGGCGGGAGCTCTTCCCAGGATTTCAGCATTTCTTTTTTATAAGCGGCGAGGTTTTTCTGCAAAGCGGAAGACGAAATCTTATCGATTTTTGTAAAAACCATGGAGAAGGGAATTCCTTTTTCGCCGCACCAATTCATGAATTCCAGGTCGATTTTCTGAGGCTCCAAACGCGAATCCAGCAGAACAAAGGTATTTATCAAAGTGCTTCGCTCCAGTAAGTACTCCGAAATGAACTTCTCAAATTTCAGGCGCGCCACCTTCGAAACTTTCGCATACCCGAATCCGGGTAAATCAACAAGATACCACTGTTCATTGATCTCAAAATGGTTGATCAGCTGTGTTTTTCCGGGTGTGGATGAGGTTTTGGCGAGCTTTTTATTGCCCGTCAGCATATTGATCAGTGAAGATTTCCCGACATTTGAGCGCCCGATAAAAGCAAATTCCGGTTTCCCGTCCTTCGGACAATCTTTGTGATTGGTGTTACTGACAACAAAAGTCGCGGTTTTGATCAACATACATTTAATTTTAGGCAAAAGTACGAATAAAGACTTTAAGACTAAAGATAAAAGACAATAGACATAGACCAAAGGCCACCGGAAGAAAGTCTTCTGTCTTTCATCTAATGTCTTCTGTCTCGTAATAAATTCCTAATTTTGCTTCCGGACATGCTCAGCTTTATTCAAATCCCCAATCATTTCCGCGTTTTAATCAAGCGCATTGGAATTTTACTGCTTTGCATGCAGCTCTGCCGGGTGATTTTCCTGGTCTACAACTGGTCGAATTTTTTACACGTCGGTTTTACGGACTTATGGGTTTCCATTTGGTTTGACCTCATTACCGTTTGCCTGCTTGGCTTTCCGCTGATCGTATTGAGCATGCTGCCTTTTCCTTTCCGCGAGCGGAATTTCTACCGCCGGTTCGTGAGCTTTTTGTTCTACCTGGTATTGATCCTGTTCACGGCGCTGAACCTTATCGACGTAGAATATTTCAGCTATACACAGAAACGCTCGACAATTGATTTGTTTACAATCCTTGGCGCGGGCGATGATTTTTCACAGCAATTAGCATCTTTTTTTAAGGATTTCTGGGCTTTGCTGCTCTTTTTAATCGGATTTATCCTGCTGGCACGCTTTCTCAACAGGCGGATTCCCAAAAAACCGGCACAGTTCTCCTGGCTGCGTGACACGGCGTGGTTTGTTGTCACCATAGCGCTTGCGATTTTTATCGGAAGGGGAGGCCTCATTCTCAAACCGGTCAGCCCGATTGATGCGGCGCGTTTTACCCGGGTAGAAAATGCAGCCTTAGTTTTGAATACGCCGTTTACTATGGTGAAATCATACAACCAGGCGGGCCTTGAAGAAAAAAATTACATGCCCATTGCTGAAGAAATGAAGCTCTTCAACCCGATCCATGAATCGCGGCCGGCCGGAATTTTGCCTGACAAAACCAACGTCGTTATCATTATGCTGGAAAGCTTCGGAAACGAATGGGTTGGTGCGGCCGGGGCCAAAAAATCCTTCACGCCTTTCCTGGATTCGCTTACGAAAGTCAGCCTTTACTTCAAAAACGGTATTTCCAACGGGAAAAAATCCATTGAAGCCGTACCTTCGATTGTTTCCTCGCTGCCTTCGCTCCTCGATAATCCTTACATTTCTTCGACGTACGGCAACAACAAGCTGGAGTCCATCGCTTCTATTTTAGGTGAGCGCGGCTATGAATCAGGCTTTTTCCACGGGGCGACAAACGGTTCTATGCGTTTCGACGGCTTTGCGGCCCAGGCTGGCTTCGATCACTATTTCGGGCGGAAGGAATATAATAATGACGACCATTTTGACCAGAGCTGGGGGATCCTGGATGAATATTTCAATCCCTGGACTGCCCGCAAGCTGACGGCTTTCAAGCAACCGTTCTTCGCTACACTTTTTACGCTTTCGTCCCACCACCCGTATTTCATTCCGAAACACATGCGCGGGAAATTGCGCAAAGGCCCGCAGCAGATTTGTGAATCCATTCATTACGGCGATTATAGCCTGGCGAAGTTTTTCGACGAAGCTAAAAAGCAGCCGTGGTACAACAATACAATTTTTGTGCTCTGCGCCGATCACACTTCCGCAACGAACAGCGAGCTGTACAACCAGCGCACCGAAATGTACAAAATCCCGATCCTGATCTTCGACCCGCAGGGAAGGATTAAGCCTAAAAAAGAATTGCGCGTGTTCCAGCACATTGATATCATGCCGACTGTGCTCGATCTCCTGAACATCAAAACGAAGTATTATTCCTATGGGCAATCCTATTACCAGGAACACGAGCCTGAAGCGCTTACTTACATTGAAGGGACTTTCCACTATTACAAAAACATGCACATGATGACCTTTTCCAATGAAAAGGCACGAAATTTGTACAATATCTCGCTTTTGAGAAAAGACACGCCGGACTCCATTTCCTTTTACCAGAAGGAAGTCAGACGTTATGAAAAGAGGTTAAAAGCGATGATTCAGCGCTATAACCGGGATTTAATTCTGAATCAAACAAAAGCGGAATGAAACAAAAAATAAGGTTTATCATCAACCCGAGATCGGGGGTAGGACGAAAGGAGCAGTTGCCGGCGTTGATCGATGAGCACTTAGACCACAGCAAATTCGAATACGAAATTTCGTATACCCAATACCGCAAACACGCTAAAAAGCTCGCGGAAGAAGCAGCAAAAGAAAACATTGATATCGTGTGTGCTGTCGGCGGCGACGGTTCGGTGCATGAAGTAGGCACAGCCCTGATCAACAGCGCGACCCGTATGGCAATTATTCCCGTTGGCTCCGGAAACGGCCTGGCGCGGCACCTGAAAATTCCACTGCAGGTGGAAGACGCGATTAAAACCATCAACGAAGGACGGGAGATCCAAATGGATACAGGGCTCGTAAACGACAAGCCTTTTTTAGGCACGGGCGGTTACGGGTTTGATGCTTTGATTGCAAAAAAATTCGACCTTACGAACAAGCGTGGTTTCATGGGATACGCCAAACTGGTTGTGAAAGAATACCTGAAATACAAGCCGGTCAAGGTAACAATCGAATTTCCGCACCTCAGGCGTGAATTCCCCGTGGTGCTATGCTCGCTTGCCAATTCCTCCGAATTCGGTAACGGGTTTTCCGTGTCACCTTTATCCGATGTGAGTGACGGAAAAATGGAGCTTTGCGTGATCCGCCCCTTTTCGATCTGGCGTCTGCCTTTCCTGATTTATAGGTTTTTCAAAAAAACGACACACAAATCCCCGATCGTGGAAATTATTCCTTTTTCCAAAGTACGTATCTACGTGGAAAACAACTTCGCACATTACGACGGCGAGCCTTTTAAAGTAAGAAGGGAGCTCAACGTAGAAGTCAAACCAAAAAGTTTGCGTATTTTAGTCGGCAAAAATTATAATAAATGATGAACAATGAATAATAAGTGTTGAATTGGCACATTCATTCAACAAGCATCATTCAATATTTATCATCAAGAATAAGCATGGAATTTATAGAGCCAAACCTGGAGAATATTCTCCCGTATTTAGAAAAACTCACCCCGGAAACCAAAGCTTTGTGGGGAAGTATGTCCGCCCAGCGTATGGTGGAACACCTGACTGATACACTGAGGATTGCCACGGGAGAAAACCCGCAAAAGATGGAAATTCCCGAGGACAGGATTGAGCGGATGCTGGGTTTCCTGGATTCTGACAAGCCGATGGCGCAGAATATCGAAGTGCCTTTTGCTACCACGGACATGGAGCTGCGTCACGAAGAGCTGGAGCTTGCCGTGGATGAATTCGTGGATGCCTGGCTGCATTTTGAAGAATTATACGAGGAAAATCCTGATCATAAAGAAGCTCATCCTTATTACGGCCCCTTGAATTACGACCAGTGGCAGCGTTTAAACTCCAAGCACCTCACCCACCATTTTACCCAGTTCGGTCTCATCTGATTGCACTAAAAGGATATCGGTTGTATTTGAATCATAGGCTCATATGGTTCAAATAGGATACAAATCCAGCCTTATTTCCGGAATATTTCTATTAACAAAAGGAATAGGTTTTAAACAATTTGCATTCAAAAACTCATCAAAAAAGTTCATTTACTAACTGAAACCTCTCATCCGTCATTTTTTCTGCTATGGCTGAACCGCTTTAGTATACCTTTGTGCTGTTAGTAATTCGGATACAATCTGATTTTTATAAAATATTACTAAGCACATTCACTGAAAAACAAAAAAGGAGAGGCTATCGCTAAAGATGAGTTTAGGTTTTCATAAGTTTTTGCGGCAACCTCCCTTTTTTCTTTTGATTTTCGTTCATTAAAAATATATAAGGACCAAGGCTAAAAATTCAAGCTTTGGTCTTTTTTTTGCTGTTTAGTATGTCTATTTTTTTAAGTAACTTTGCAGAAAATTTTTGATAAGAAATGAGCGCATTTTCTGAAAGACACATTGGGTCAAACACCCGTGAAAAACAAGCGATGCTCGCTAAGGTAGGAGTTTCTTCCATCAACGAGCTGATTGACAAAACAATTCCGTCACATATCCGCCTGAAGGGCGAATTGAATATCGATGCCGCAATGAGCGAGCAGGAATACCTGGCACACGTGAGTGAGCTTGGAAACCTGAACCGCGTATTCAAATCCTTCATTGGCCTGGGCTACAACGATACGATCGTTCCATCGGTGATTTTACGCAATGTGCTCGAAAACCCGGGATGGTATACGGCTTACACGCCTTACCAGGCTGAGATTTCACAAGGACGCCTTGAAGCTTTGCTTAACTTCCAGACAATGATCCTTGACCTGACGGGAATGGAAATTGCAAACGCTTCCCTGCTCGACGAAGGAACAGCCGCTTCCGAAGCCATGATCATGTTCTTCAATTCGCGCTCCCGCCAGCAGGTAAAAGACAATATTTCTAAATTTTTCATCTCCGAATACGCATTTCCGCAAACAATTGACGTAGTGAAAGGCCGTGCAGCCAATCTCGGCATTGAGCTGATCGTTGGCAACCCGGAAACTTTCCACATGGATAACAGCTATTTCGGGGCATTGCTGCAATACCCGGACGCTTACGGGCGCATTACCGATATCAGCGGCTTTATCCAGAAGGCAAAAGCTGACGGGATCCAGGTAGCGGTTGCTGCAGATATCCTTTCGCTGGTTTTATTGAAATCACCGGGCTCCCTGGGTGCAGATGTCGTTTTCGGCTCTTCCCAGCGTTTCGGCGTTCCGATGGGATACGGCGGTCCTCACGCAGCTTTCTTTGCCTGTAAGGAAGATTACAAACGTACAATTCCGGGACGTATCATCGGTGTTTCCAAAGATTCGGACGACAACATGGCCCTGCGCATGGCTTTGCAAACCCGCGAGCAGCATATCAAGCGCGACAAGGCAACGTCCAATATCTGTACCGCCCAGGCTTTGCTGGCTGTTATGGCAAGCATGTATGCCGTTTATCACGGTCCGGACGGCCTGAAAGAAATCGCTTCGCAAATTCACGCCAAAGCAAACACTACGGCCAAAGCGCTGACAGAATTAGGCTATACGATCAAGCACAATAACTTTTTCGATACAATCTGGGTTGGGCTTCCATCCGGGGTTTCCATGGTTGCTTTCCGTAAAGAAGCAGAAGCGCGTGAAATGAATTTCCGTTACATCAACGACAGCCAGCTGAGCATCAGCTTCGGGGAATCAATTACAGCAACAGACGTTCAGAACCTGGTGGATGTTTTCGCCAAAGCGGCCGGTAAAGCAAGTGTTGAAGTAAACATTTCAAGTGAAATTTCCATTGCCGCAGCCGACTTGCGTACGGATCCGGTCCTGACCCACGCGACTTTCAATACGCACCATTCAGAATCGCAAATGATGCGTTACCTGAAGCG
Organism: Crocinitomicaceae bacterium; assembly: GCA_021325675.1. Taxonomy (GTDB): domain Bacteria; phylum Bacteroidota; class Bacteroidia; order Flavobacteriales_D; family Crocinitomicaceae; genus M2408. Next base: position 99,972 of record JAJTCM010000008.1, on the reverse strand, counting down.
CCTGGAGAACAAAGACCTTTCACTGGTTCACAGTATGATCCCGCTCGGTTCCTGTACAATGAAGCTCAATGCGGCTTCCGAATTAATCCCGATCACGAACCCGCAGTTTGCCAACATGCACCCGTTTGCACCGGTTGAGCAAGCTGAAGGTTACCATGCGATGTTCCGCCAATTGGAAAAAGACCTCTGCGAATCAACAGGCTTTGCAGCAGTTTCCCTGCAGCCAAACTCAGGTGCGCAAGGAGAATATGCCGGTTTGATGGTGATTAAGGCTTACCACGAATCCCGGGGCGATTTCAACCGCAGGCACATGATCATTCCTTCCTCTGCCCACGGCACCAACCCGGCTTCGGCTGTTATGGCTGGTTTTGAAGTGGTGGTAACGGGCTGCGACGAAAACGGAAACGTGAACATCGACGAGCTGCGTGCCAAAGCAATCGAGCTGAAAGATACGCTGGGAGGTTTGATGGTTACTTACCCGTCCACGCACGGTGTGTTTGAGGAAGGTATCCGCGAAATCACATCAATTATCCACGAAAACGGCGGCCAGGTATACATGGACGGCGCGAACATGAACGCACAGGTAGGTTTGACCAACCCGGGCAACATCGGCGCTGACGTTTGTCACCTGAATTTACATAAAACATTTGCTATCCCACATGGCGGCGGCGGACCTGGAATGGGCCCGATCGGCGTTGGCGAGCACCTTGCCCCTTTCCTGCCTGGAAGCGAGCTGATCAAAGCCGGCGGTGAAAAAGCGATCCATGCTGTTTCTGCGGCTCCTTACGGAAGTGCGCTGATCCTGCTGATTTCTTATGGCTACATCAAAATGCTCGGTGCAAAAGGATTGCGTGAATCTACTGAAAACGCGATTTTGAACGCCAATTACATTGCTTCTTCCCTGAAAGGACATTACGATATTTTGTATACCGGTAAAAACGGAACGGTAGCCCACGAGCTTATCCTCGACTGCCGCGAATTCAAGAAAAACGCAGAAGTAGAGGTGGCCGACATGGCAAAACGCCTGATTGACTTCGGTTTCCATGCACCGACGGTTTCCTTCCCGGTTGCCGGAACGCTCATGATCGAACCGACAGAAAGTGAAGACAAGGCAGAGCTCGACCGGTTCATTGAAGCGATGATCCAGATCCGCAAAGAAATTGCACAAATTGAAAACGGACAGGCTGACAAGGTGAACAACCTGCTGAAAAATGCACCGCATACCGCAGATTGTATCATCAACCGCGAATGGACGTACCCGTACTCCCCGAGAGAAGCGGCTTACCCGGTTGAATACCTCAAAGAATTCAAATACTGGGTGCCTGTGCGCCGCGTAGACAATGCTTTTGGTGACAGGAACCTCGTTTGTTCCTGCCCGGGAATTGAAAGCTACATGACAACAGAAGCATAATATTTACCCGAATAAACAGGAAAGCCATTCGTTTTGCGGGTGGCTTTTTGTTGTTTCTGACGGTGTATTATAAACCACATAGGCACATAGGAGACATAGGTTTGGTGGTATTGTTTTTAGGATAAATAGAAAGCATAGTTTTAATTCAAATAAGAGCAAAAAATCTTTCTGTATTCTAATCTCCTTTAATGATTGCCGAAGGAGTCACCTCTAAATTTTCTTTTACCCATACACATCAAACATTTTCTATACTCCCTATGTGCCTATGTGGTTAAAATTCCCCTCTATCGTAAAACAGTATTTTTGATTTAATAATAGTATTTTCGTAAACCATGAAACAAATACTTGAAACAGAACGCCTTCTGATCCGTGAATTCACACCGGACGATACCCATTATATTCTTGAACAGGTGACAAGCGATGAGTGGCTGCGTTTTATCGGCGACCGGAAAGTGTATGACCTGGCAGATGCACGGCATTATCTCGTGAGCCACCTGATCCCGCCTTATGAGACAAAAGGCTTTGGTTTTTACGCTGTCGACCTGAAAAGTGAGAAAAAAACCATCGGTATGTGTGGCCTTGTTAAACGCGATGAGCTCGAAGACATCGACATTGGCTTTGCTTTTTTGCCGGCTTATTTCGGCTTAGGTTATGCGTACGAGAGCTCAAAAGCAGTGCTGGATTACGCTTTGCAAACACTTAAAAAGGAACGGATTTGCGCCATTACCCTCGCGGAAAACCAATTGTCCATCAAGCTGCTCAAAAAGCTGGGATTACAGTACAAAAAGCAAGTTTTTTTCGGTGATCCGCATGAAGAATTGATGCTTTTTGAGATCGAAGCTGTGAAAAAATCCTAAATCGGCAATCCGCTTTTGTTTTTTAAGCGTATATGACGTAAATTTAAAGGTATGAAAAATTATGTGATAAACAGCCTGTTGTGTTCAGTACTTGCCTTGTCTTCGTGCCAGGCCCAGCAGGAAACCAATACCAAAGCTATGAAACCGAAATACAACGAGCTGACCGATCAGCAAAAAAAGGTGATCCTTGAAAAAGCCACTGACCGCCCGTTTACCGGCGATTATTACCTCAAAAATGACAAGGGCGTTTACATTTGCCGGCAGTGCAACAACCCGCTTTATACATCTGAAGATAAATTTGAGGCACATTGCGGCTGGCCGAGCTTTGACGCTGCTATTCCGGGCGCCGTGAAAAACGTACCGGATGCTGACGGGGAACGGGTGGAGATCATTTGCAACAATTGCGAGGGACACCTCGGCCACGTCTTTGCAGGTGAAGGCTTCACTGAAAAAAATACCCGTTATTGCGTGAATACCAGCTCTATCGTATTTTACCCGGCTGCTGAAGTCAAAAACCTGCCCTCAGTCATAAAATAAATTCCGGCGCGCACATTGTATGTTATTTTTTTTAGATTTGCTTAATTCTAAAGAAAACATACTATGAAACCTCAACATTTCAGATTCATCCTGATTTTAGGCATTTATCTCTTCGCAAGCGGCTGTTCGCAGTCAACAGAGCTGGCTAAAGAAGACAATACAGCTCCAGCTGAAGATTACCTCGTTATGGTTTATGACGAATCCAAACACCAATATGGCTACAAAGACAGCGAAGGCAAAATGGTGATCCCTTTCGGGAAATATGAAATGTGTTTTACCGATACGCTGCGGGCTTACGCAGTAGTTGTTACTGGCGATGGCGGTATGATTGCCATTGACCGCAATGAAAAGAAGCTTTACGATGTTTTTGTATACGATAACGGCCCTGATTACCCGTCAGAAGGATTATTCCGCTTCATGAAAGGCGAAAAAATCGGGTATGCCGATGAAAAAACCGGAAAAATCGTGATTGATGCTACCTATGCCTGCGCCTGGCCTTTTGAAAACGGTGTAGCCAGGGTCAGCATGGATTGCAAAAAAGAGCAGGACGGCGAAAACACCATCTGGCTCAGCGATAAATGGATGACGATTGACCGTGACGGGAAAGAAGTGAAGTAAAAGCAGAAATTTTTTGGGACGCAAAGTGTTCGCAAAGGATACAAAAGCTTCAGGCTGGTAAAGTTTAATTTTTCTTAGCGTTCGTAGCGGATCCTTTCCCTTTGCGATCGATCCTTAAAGCTCCATCGTCAGTTTAAAATGTGAATTCTGGAAACCGTTAGCGAGATAAAAGCGCCGGGCGTCTGTTCGTTTTTGACTGGTAGCCAGCTCCAGCACCAAACAATTTTCTTTCTGGGTCAGTTCGCGGGCAAAACCCAACGCTGCCTGGCCGATCTGCCTGTTCCGGAATTCCGGTAAAACGACAAGCTCCAGGATTTCAGCAACTTTTCCGTTGTGGTGCAGCTGCGGTAAAATACTTATTCCCAGGAAACCGCAACGTTCTTCATTCGAAGAAATAATAAAAGGAAAATAAGTCCCGGTTTCCATAAGGGAATCATAAACAGACGTAAAGTTCTCCGGCTCAAATGCAAAACCTTTCAATTCCTCCATGCATTGACGGATGAAGTCAAGATCGGAGTTTTCTGCTGTGCGAATGTGTGTCATATTTTTTGAACCATATAAGTTCAATATTAGATGCATTTCATAAGTAATCTTAAACTTATAAGATCTTTCCGGTCCGTCTCAGCAAAATTACAACGCATTTTTCACGATCTCATCAACCACCGCCGGGTCGAGCAGCGTTGAGGTATCTCCCAGGTTGGCTGTGTCGCCTTCAGCCACTTTGCGCAAAATCCGGCGCATAATTTTACCGGAGCGCGTTTTTGGAAGCCCGCTGACGAACTGGATTTTGTCTGGCAGGGCAATTTTCCCGATTTCACGTGTTACTGTTTCCAGGATGCGTTTCCGGGCGTCTGTGGTTTCCGTCACTTCGTGCTCGCAGACAACAAAAGCATAAATCGATTGTCCTTTTACCGGGTGCGGATAACCTACAACTGCGGATTCGATTACGAGCTCATCTTCGTTAATCGCATTTTCGATTTCAGCCGTTCCGAAGCGGTGACCGGAAACGTTGATCACATCGTCGATGCGGCCAATGATCCGGTACATCCCGTTTTTATCGCGTTTGGCACCGTCACCCGTGAAATAATATCCGTCGTAATGTGAAAAATAAGTCACCCGGCAGCGCTCGTGATCGCCATACGTTGTGCGGAGCATGGACGGCCACGGAGCTTTGATGCACAGGTAACCTTCGATATCGGCTTCCGTGATTTCGCTTCCGTCCTGGTTGAGCAGCGCCGGCTGAATGCCCGGAAGCGGGTAACCTGCAAAAGTCGGTTTTAAGGGTGAAAAATTCCCCAACCCGGAAATCATAATTCCGCCGGTTTCAGTTTGCCACCAGTTGTCGACAACCGGGCAATTGCCTTTTCCGATCAGCTCGTGGTACCAATGCCAGGCTTCGGAATTGATCGGCTCGCCCACTGTTCCGATTACTTTCAGGGAAGTCAGATCGTAAGGCTTTACGTAGTCTTCTCCATACGCCATTAACGAACGGATAGCAGTTGGTGCAGTCAGGAACTGGTTCACTTTGTATTTATCAATGACCTGCCAGAAGCGGCCTGCGTCGGGATAAGTCGGGATGCCTTCAAACATGACGCTTGTTGCCCCGCTCAGCAATGGTCCGTACAAAATATACGAATGGCCCGTAATCCAGCCGATATCTGCAGTGCACCAATACACGTCTTCAGGTTCGTACTGGTAAACGTTTTGAAAGGAATAAGCAGTGTAAACCATGTAGCCGCCGCAGGTGTGGACCACGCCTTTCGGTTTGCCGGTTGAGCCGGAAGTATACAGGATGAAAAGCATATCTTCCGCATCCATGCTTTCAGCAGGGCATTCTTTCGGCTGCCCTTGAATTACTTCTTCCCAGGAAAGATCTTTATCTGTTTTATTTATTGCTGAACCCAAACAATCGTAAACGATCACATGGGCTACAGAAGTACAATTTTTCAGGGCGTCATCGACCACGCTTTTCAGTGGAATTTGCTTCGCTCCCCGGTTGAGTCCGTCGGCCGTAATGACTAACTTTGCCTGCGCATCGTTCACCCTGTCGGAAAGGGCAGTGGCGGAAAATCCTGCAAAAACAACGGAATGTACAGCCCCGATCCGTGCACAGGCCAAAACTGCAACTGCGAGCTCAGGGATCATCGGGAGATAAATGCATACGCGGTCGCCTTTTTGAATTCCCAAGGCTCTCAGGCCGTTAGCGAATTCGCATACTTTTTCATACAGCTCGCGGTAAGTATAGTTTTTTTCCTGCTCACCCGGGTTGTTAGGCTCCCAGATAATTGCTTTTTTATCACCGATTTTACTCAGCTGCCGGTCGAAAATATTTTCTGTAATGTTGAGTTTAGCGCCCTTGAACCATTCGATCTTCGGTTCGGAGAAATTCCATTCGAGCACTTTGTCCCACTTTTTCTGCCAGTAGAAATACTCTGCAATATCCGCCCAGAAAGCTTCCGGGTTTTCCACGCTCTTCCTGTATTTTTCCTCGTATTCCTCGAAAGATTTAATTTGTAACGCCATAGTTTTAAGGGTTTGAACAAATGTATAAAAAATTATGAATGATGCGTGTTGGATTGAAGAGGATAATTTGAGGAGTGGAAAAATGATCAATCAAATTCAACATCTATCATTCCCAAAGAATGGTATTGTTTTTGAAAGCAGTGATATTGCAATTTAAAAGCGGGAATATGTAATAGCGTTCCTTGCTAAATTTTAATAACTTTGCAGGGCATTTATAGATGAAAAAAGTACTTTTAATAGTGATTCCTTTGCTGAGCTTGCTATCTTGCGTGGATATGAGCGATGAGCTGATTTTGAACAGCGACGGATCCGGGACGTTCAAATACGTTTTGAATTTAAGCCAGAGCAAGCTGAAAGTAAATTCAATCCTGGCGCTCGATAGCCTGGATGGCAGAAAAGTGCCGAGTATTGAGGAAATCAAAGAAACGATTAACGAATACAAGCATAAGCTGGAAGAAAAAGAAGGAATTTCCAATGTGAAGGTGGAAACCGATTTTTCTTTTTTCATCCTGAAATTCCAGTGTGATTTTACCACGGTGCAAAACCTCCAGAAAGCCATCCGGGAGCTGGCCCAGGAGCAGGATAAAAAAGGTGAATATAAAGAGTTGAACCACACCTGGCTGGAATGGGACGGAAGCAAACTCGTTCGGTCCGTGCCCACGCTGCCCGCCCAGCTCACCCGGCGCCTGAAACAGGAAGATGCCGAAGCGATGAAAAAAGGAAAATACACGTCCATTACCCGCTTCGACCGCCTGATCGATTACTGCGAAAACCCGCAGGCAAAAATCCCGCAGAGCAAGACGGTGTGCGCCATTATGACAAATCCTTACGCCCTGGTGCAAAACATCAAATTGCTGGAAAACACCATTTACCTGACGAACATAAAAAAATCACCCTGAGTTCGTCGAAACCAATCCAAAAAAGCAGTACATTAGCCATACGATACGATCGCATTTAGTTCAATATGAAGAAAATAATTTTAACCGCATTAATTCTCGCTACTACAAAAGCCTTTGCACAGCTCTCAGAAGATTTTATTCCGAAAGATGCGGTTACCGTATTAAGTATCAATAACATCAACCTGCTGAAAAAAGTTTCCATGGATGAGCTTGTTCAGTATGAATTCATGGCTGAAGTCCAGGCGGAGCTTTTTGACGGCTCAACAAGCGGGAAAAGCCTGAAGGATTCCGGGATCGATTTCGACCAGAAGCTCAATGTATTTTACGGACAAAACCAGGATTACGAAGTGGCAGGTTTTTCTTTCGGGATCCTCGACAAAAAGAAGCTCTTTTCGGTATTCGATGATTTTGAGCCGCAGGCTACGGATATCCCGGGCATAGAAATGTACTCCAGCTATTTCAACCACCTCATCATCAAGGGAAATACAGGAATGGTGCTGCGGGTTGACCCGACCTACGAAAAAATCTCAACCGTGACGGATTCCGTGTGGATGGCGCGCGGCTTCGGGTATTTTTACGATGGTTTTGACAATTCTTTTTCCGAAGACCCGGAATACAGCGAGGAAGAAAGCGATATCGAAGTGCCTTACAACCCGGAGGAAATTTTCGACGAAGAGATTCCCGAGCAGGATTCGGTTCAGGAGCCGATGAGCGATTTCGACCTGATGAATAAAAATTACTGGGAGATGCGCGACAGCATCACCAACGAGCTCCAGTTCAAATATTTCAGCGGGATCGTCGACCAGATGTACGTGAAAAACATTCATCTTAAAAACCACGACGCTAAATTTGCCCTGCAGCTGACCCACGATTCGGACGGGATTTTTTACCTGGATAACTCACGGAATTTCCGAAATGCCCGCGGACTGTGGTATTTTCAGACGATGTTCCCGGAATTGTACACCGATTTGCAGCAGCTGTATACCGGTAACGTCATGCTGGGTGACATCATCCTCAACGAAAATTCGGTGGATATCCACTTCGAGGCCAATTACGGAGAAGCGCTCGGGGCGATTTACGAAAAGCTCAACGGCAGCAAGTTCGATAATAACGTGTTGAAATACATTCACCAGAACACGACCGGTTTTTTCACCTATAACGTCAACCTGAAGGAAGGCTACAACAAGGCCTACGATATCATTATCCCGATCCTGAGCCAGGAAAAAGACCCGCGGATTTCAAGCAATGTGCTGATGGCCGAGCTGATCAACGAATTTGTAAATACCGACGCGATTTTTGATACCTACAAAGGAAGCATGTTCGGAAGCTTCAACGGCATCAAAAAGGTGAAAACTACAAAAATCGAGTTTTACTACGACGAAGAAACGTTTGAATACGGGGAAAAGGAAATCGAAGGAGAGGAAGACATGCCGATTTTCACGATGGGCTTTTCGACCAACCGCAGCGATATCCCGGAGAAAGTGCTCAAGCATTTCGGGCGCATGACTTCCCGTTTCAGGGACATGGGCGATTATTGGGTGGTGGACGATGCGATCTTCAATTCCGTTCCACTCTATATCATCAATAAAAACAAGCTGATGATCTTCACCAACGACGAAGACCTGGCAAAAAACCACAGCGATGGCTACGGCTCACAATCCCTGAAAGGCAAAAAAGCTTCCGCTGCGAAGAAAAGCAAGTTCATGTACGCTTATTTCGACTGGGGCCTTGCCCTGAGCAAGCTTCCGCGTGAAATGTTCACCACGCAGCAGAATGAAATCCTGGACGCCATGCGCGGGCGTACCGGCGTGATCGAACTGACTTCATCCAAAACAACCAAGGAAAAAACATCTTTTGATATTTCTTACCGCTTTGAAGGGGACTATGAAAATTCCGGCAAATACCTGCTGGACATGGTAAATACGGTTTACGTCTTATCTAAATAAAAGTATGTTAGCACGCAAAGGACTTGTCATTGTACTTCTCATTTCCCTGATTGCCGGCTATTTTTACTTCCGTCCCTATTTCCGGGGGCAAGTGGAAGAACCCAACATCACGGACAGGCTCCCCCCGGGGGATTTCATCGGGAAAATCCTGCTGCTCGACCTGGCGCGCGAAACCAACTCCTTTTTGTATTACAACAAGCTTCCTTTCCGGGATTTTTTGACCTATGAGTTTTTACTGGCGCAAGGCAAAAGCTACGGACTCGATATCCAGAAACCGGTTTATTTTTTCGCCAACGAAAGCGGGGAGTGGGGCTCGGTTGTCCCGGTGAAAGACAGCAGCAAAATCATGTCCGGGGTTGTGCGTCTGAGACAAAATATGAGCGTGGAAGACACGATCGTAGGCGGACAAAGGGTTTACAAGCTTCCGAAGGAAAATATTTACATGACGTATGGGAAAACCTGGCTTTTCATGTACCGCGGAGACCAGCTTCCGAAGCGCATGTATCACGTGATCTACTCCAAAAAAGGGGAGATCCACCCGATGTGGAAAGATTTCCTCCAACAAAAGCTGGCTGATAAGCAAAGCCTGGCGTTTTATTCCAGCTCGGCCAAGCTCAAAAAATACGGCGTGGAAAAAGCGATCTTTACCCATCGCAGCGATTCCATCCAATTTACGGTCCGTTCTTATTTCAAAGCAAAGGGTGAATTTGATTTCAGTCTCAAAGAAAAAGGCCTGGCTTTATCCCACGAAGGGAAATTCGACAAGGCACTGACCTTTCATTTCAACATTGATAAAATCCGCGAAAACCCGGAAGCCCCGCTCAAATTGTGGCTGGCTGATCTTTCTAAGCGCATCAGCTTCCCGGTAACGGAGTTTTTCAATGCCTGGGAGGGCGATATTTCGTTCCAGGAGGGCGGCGTGCAGAAAATCAAGGAAACGTACATTGAGACCGAATTTGATGAAGAGTTCAACTCGGTGGAAGTGAAGAAAGAAAAAGAAGTGCTCGTTCCCGGCTACGCGGTGATCTTATCAATGAATGAGTTCCAGAAAGAATTTGTCACGAAGCTCTTTGCGAAAGGGATTATGCGCAAGGAAGGAAACCGGTTTCATATCCTGACTTCACCGCCCCTGAAAATCAACCAGAATACCGAATACCTGATGCTGCATTCGTCCAATCATGCGCCTAAAATCCTGGCGAACGGTGAAAACCGCGCTTACTGGGAAAAAGACAATATCCCGTACAATTTTAAAGTGGATTCCCTGAATTCGAAGGAATTGTTCTTCTCAGTGAATTTCCCCGGAATGAGCTTGCTGCGCAAGAGCCGGGCGCTGATGAACCCTTGGTGATTCGTATCGCAAAGACCGCAAGGTCACGCAGATTTCACAAAGTTTTCTTGGCGCTCCTTTACGTAAACTTGTAAACTCTGCGATCCAAAAAATTAATTCAGAATAACAACTTTCCCTACTTTACGTCCCTTTTCCGTATTGGAAGCCGTCCAGATGAGGTAAACGCCGGCTGTGGCTTTTTTCCCTTCGAGGGTTTTTCCGTCCCAGGTAGCTGTTCCGCCATGGGATGTGGTGCGAAAAACGAGGTTTCCGGCTGCATCCGTGAATTTTACGTCTGAATCCTCTTTGATCCCCTGGATCGTTATAAGACCGTTGAATTCAGGTTTCACCGGGTTCGGGAAAACAACAACGTCTTCGTATTTGTCGTCGCCCTGCGATGCGTCTGTGCGCAGGGAAACCATGCCTGCATCCGTGATAATGAACAATTCGCCGGTTTTATCGTTGAATTCCATGTCAATGATATTGTTGGAGATCAGCGAGCTGTTTTCCTTCGTATAGCTGGCTAACACTTCCAGTCCGTCAGGCGAAAGCAGGAAAATCCCGGCATTGGCCGTTCCCATCCATTTGCGGTTTCCGCCGTCAACTTCGATATCGGTGATGCTGGTGTTCCCTAAAACGTATTCCACGTTGCCTTCAAAATCGATCTTGATCCGCTGGGCATTGTAATCACCGGGAGATGCCCCGAAAGCGCTTTCACTGCTGTACAAAACCGCAAATCCGTTCGGTGTTCCGATCCAAAGCTCATTGTCGTGATCGACGGCCAGGGCGCTGATGTTCCTGTCGGGCAAAGCTCCTGTGTTAGCGCCTTCGTTCAGCAGCACGTACTGGTCATCCGATGGATCGGAAATGGTATTGTTGTCGTTGTATCCTGCCAGTCCTACTTCGTTAATGGAAACCCACTTGTGGTTGTTCTGGTCGACGATCATGCGGCCTGTATATTTATTTTGAATGCTGCTGGATACCGGGAATTCGTACCACTGCTTTTCTTTGGTGTACACTTTCAGCGGGTTAAGCGAGAAACACTGCACAACCCACAAATTGCCTTTGCTGTCATATTCAACATCCGAAACGCAGATATTATCGTGGATCCCGACAGCATGCTTAGCTAAAGGTGAATTGTCCTGGTTGAAAGTTTGGGTCAGCTCGCCGCCGTTTTCAGAAATGGAAAGGGGGATTTCGCTGTAGGAACCGATCGCTACCTGGTCCGTATTGGACGGGTTGACGGCAACACTCGAAATATCGAACACGTTTTTATTGTCCCACAGCGGCTCATTCGTCCGGTTGTAGGATCGCCAGGTTTCATCCTCAAATACGTAAGCCCCGGAAACGTTGTACTGAAACGAGGTTTTCTCAATCACCCCGCCGGCTACTGCGATTTTGTCTTTCGCCCCGCTCAGCGCATAAAAGCTGTTGTGCAAAGGCCCTGTTTCTGCAATGCGCCTGTTTCCTGTACCGGACATTTCCAGGATCCCGCTGTTGAAATCGGCAATGTACATTTTGTTATTGAGCAGGCAGGAATTCATCGTTTTTACCGGTCCGAAGGCTGCAAAATCGTTAATTACGGCTTGTAAACCGAAGTTATTGTCGAGCAGGTAAACACCATCGTAAAGCGTTACGAGCACCTGGTTCTGGTCAGCACGGGCGCTGGTAATTTCAATGTCAAATGTCAGGTTAAGCGCATCATGCAGGCCGCTGGCAGTTACATTAAAAATTGTATCGCCGTTAAATGCGGAATGCTGCTTAAGGACATAAAGCTTATTATTGCTAGTAAACAGGTTCCCGAACGACTCAACTTCAGGATCGTAAAGCTGTACGTTTGGCAGGGAGGTCCACTGGCCGGGATCTGCAAGGGCGGTGCTGTTCCGGTTGCTTTTCCAGATCAGGGATTTCGTTATGGCATAAATCGAATCGTTCAGGAAAGCTACTTCTAAAATAGGCTCATCGCTACCGCCCGGGTAATACGTGTCTTTGATTTCGTTATTTTCCGGGTTGATCACGACAATTCCCACGCCCGTTGAAGCGTAAATATAGTCGCCTGAAGCAATAAATGCATTGACGGTCTTATTCCCCTGGATTTCAGCCAGTTTAATCGCCGGGATATTGCTTACGGTATTTCCGGAAATGCGGTCGATGTTGCCGTTTTTATAGCCTGCAAAAAAATCGCCCGAACCCGGATGATAATAAATGCAGGAGAGCTCAATATCCGAAAGGCTGTTTACATCAGTCCAGAGCGATGTTTCATTGGCCTCAATGTCGTATTCAAGCAAGCCGGTTTCGAGCGCGGCAAATACACGGTTATTCCCGGCGGCCACGTCAACTGCCTTGCTGGCAATGTGCATCCGCCACCCGCCGGTAGCAGGCTGGGCGCCCAATTGAAAGGCCGCGAGGGCAAAAAGTACGGTAAAGACTTTAAACATGCTACAAATAACGAATGAGTTACAAAAATATTTGATTTTTCCGGATAGCCTTGGGTTAATCCTAAAAAAAACGTAATTTTGCCGTCCACGGCTCCGTAGTTCAATTGGATAGAATGACAGATTCCGGTTCTGTTGGTTGGAGGTTCGAATCCTCTCGGGGTCACAAATCTAAAGTCCAGTTGGTTGATTTTCAATTAATTGGACTTTTTGTTTTCCGACATTTGTCCGACAAATATAAATTTGTGGATAAAAAATTTTAACATTTTCATAATAATTTTTGTCTTACCTTTGTAAAATACAATCCAATTAATATATAACGATGTCTGATAAGAAAGTCCTTAATGCGATTGGAATTTTATTGGTTTTTGGTTTGATTTTATTAATAATTCGATCCATTAATAAAAAAACCGAAACAAAATTGTATTCCGAAGATGCTTATGCAGCCCTGCAAGATAGCGACAAATTAAAAGAGTTGGATAAAGCGGTTTCCAGTTATCATAATAGTGGTAAGTGGAAAAAAGCGACTATTAATTAACTACTAAGGAGAGGTGAGTTTTACTGCTGACTTTATCCTTCTGTTTATTCTTGTAGTCATTCCTGGATTATTGTTTAAACGATTTTTCTTTTTTGGGGAGTTTTCTAAACAGTATACTACAAAGGAATCAATTTATAAATCGATCTTTTATAGTATTATTCCTGGAATAATCATTCAGCTTTTTGCATACCTATGTTATACTTCCATCAGGAATGTTGAATTTTCTGATCAAGATGTAATAACGATCTTCAAAGAATTATTTAGCCAAAAAGTTTCATACTCTGACGCAACAAACAGATTTTTTAATAAGGGAGTTAGTCTATTTTTAATTCATGAATTCAATGTGTTTATTTTGGCGGGAGTATTAGGACTGACTTTTGCCAGGCTCATAAGATATTTTAAATGGGATATTAAATTTAAGATTTTCCGTTTTCAAAACCAATGGTATTACATTTTTAGCGGGGAAATCAGAACGTTTAAAAAATTTAAAAACTCCAAACAAATTTTAGGGACAGTTGATGGCATTGAGGAGCAGAAAAAAAAGAGTCAAACACATTTCCCGCCTTACGGAGATATTTTAGTTGAAAATGCTGGTCAGCAAGTATTGTATACAGGTTTTATTATTGATTATGATTTGGATTATGAAAACCTTAACAATCTTGACAAAATATATTTGATTGGAGCTAGCCGTTACAGAGAAAAAAGAGAAGGTGAGAATTTGACTGGTCTAGAGGTTAGAGGAAGTAGGGTGAAGGTTCCAATTAAGGGGAATGTTTTTATACTTCAAGCTGATAAAATTCTAAATATTAATTTGACCTTTTTACCAACAGAAACACCAAAGATCGAAGCAATTAAATTGTGGGAAAAAATAAAAGAAGTCATCTTTTATTGTGGGCTTTCCCTTGGGCTTTTAGTCATAATTTATTTGGTGTTTATTAATACAAAATCGTTCAAGGACATTTTTCCATTAATAACTGATTTTGTTAAAGATGAAAACTGGTTTAGTAGGTTCGTATTTGGCTTTACTATTCTACAAATATTAACTTTATTTATGCCTTCCGAAACTGAAGATCAAGCATCTGAAAAGACTTCCGAGAATAACGAAAACAATCCAAGTTTAGAACTCGAGATAGATGAAAACAAGATCAATTTAAAAACGAAAGAAGATAAAAAAATCTCAAAATATAATTATTCATGGGATGATATCTTAATAAAGGTTCTTATTTCGGGGGCTATGTTCATAATAAGTTGCATGGTTCTTTTTATAGATTAATTCCCTGTATAATGACATAGTATATTTATTAATATATTTGGACTATGAATGTTCGCTTAACCAAAGACCAAAAAATAAAGATTATAAATACTGATGATATTTATAATATCATGCAGCAAATATTATTACGCGAAAACAAAATTCGTAGGGGGCAAGAACATTTTTGGATTGTAGGTTTAAGCAAAGTAAATAAAATCCTATTTATTGAATTAATTGCCCTGGGAGCAGATAACATGGTCAAAGTTAAGGCCATCGATATATTCCGGATGTGTGTATACAAATTGGCTCATAAAGTCATTTTTGTACACAACCATCCGTCCGGATCGCTTAAACCAAGTAATGAGGACATAGACTATACTAATTTTTTAATGAAGTCGGGTGAACTGCTCGGTTTAGAGGTAATAGACCACTTAATTATTGCAGAAAAAAGTTACACAAGTTTTGACCAACAAGGTATAATTGAGAAGCTAAGGAAAAGCACGGCGTATAAAATTGTTGATCGCTTCGAAGCAGCATTTGAAGAAGTAAAAATTAAATCTGCGGAAAAGAAAGGGAAAAAAGACCTAGCGATTGATATTGCTAAGAAAATGCTTGACAAAGGTGATTCATTAGACCTCATCCGTGAATATACCGGGTTGACTGAAAAGGAAATATCTAAAATCAAATAATATTGGATATATTGATAAAATGCTAAATCTTTGTGACAAAAATCCTGAATTTTTTGGGTCATTTTTAAAATTTTATCAAGAATTTATTTGCTGATTTACAGTATTTTAAATATTTAGGTATTCAAATTTTACGGATGAACTAAAAAAAATAAAAAGCAAGTTTAATAAGGGCAGCGTGACACCGCGTAATTTATGGAAAATAAATACGATACTTTTTTAATCAAAACTCTTAGAAAAGGTAAATTCTTAGTGAGTAGTGAATTGTGTAAAGAGTTAATTTCCAAATTTGGTATCACAGAAAGTAATGCTCGTAAAATTATTGAACGTTCAGCGGCGAAGGAGATAATCATTTCTTCAAAACCACTTTCATTTAGCAAGGGTCAATTTGTATATTTTTTACCGGGACAAGTTTTGTCGAAAGATAGGATAAAGGAAATAAGCAAAAAGTATAGACCATCGCTATATAGATTATTGGAAGCGTTAGACAGAAACGAAGGAATATTATCATATTATGAGGCATTAAAAATTTCATCTTCTCCATTAGAAAAGTCTAGTAGTAAAGTAGATTATTTAGACGATTTACTAATTATCCTTAAAGAACGACAAATAGTTTATGAGTATAAGGATAGAAACGGGATCAACTATATCGTATTAAAAAGCAAAGAACGAGATTGTGAACATTTAGTAAGTATTCATTATTCTAAGATGCTTATCGATACAATGCTGGTAAATGATATTGTACAATGGTTCAAAAAATCGAATATAATTGATAATAATAGCGCAATTTTTAGAAACAAAAAGACACCCTGGAGCGGAGCAAAACATAATAATCTTGTTTGGGATGCAATCGGTTATACGAAAACTACTGGTATCAATCCGGGATCGGCTAAAAACTCAAAGACTTTTGATAAACAGACCTTAGTCGTTTTAGACATTGTTATAAATAGGGAATATGAAAGTTTTGATTTAGACGGATTTTATAACAGAATTCAAATTAATTTGAATTCTGTAAAAAATGGTCAACGGAAGGTACTTCCGATAATTGTATATAAAGAATGCTCAAGGTTCGTTTTGAATAAGACTAAAAGTTTGGGGTTTTTATGCTACGATATTGGGTCTATATATGGATCAAAAATTTTTGAAATAATTGATAATTTGAATAGTCTTCAATCTAGTCAATCCATTGAAAAAAGAGATTTTCAACAGAAGGTTGATGAAATTCTAAATTCTATTGAGTTATCAGGGCAAGAGGAGCAGTTAAAGGCGATTAAAGGAATCTTGTTTGAAGTTATGATTTATCAACTTTTAAAAAATTGTTATCCTAATGCGGCCATTACTCCAAATTACCGTTATTATAGGATTATTAATAAAGATGATGTTGAAACAAAAGTTGTCTATGAATATGATTACGTCATAAGATCAAATAACCCAAAAGAAATTATTATAATTGAGTTAAAAGGTAATCATGCAAATCACGAAATCCCTCTGGGGAATTCTGAAACTAAAAACACAATTAGTTGGTTTTTTAATAGAACGCTTCCATTCATTAAAGAAAAATTTTCTTCAGATATTGCGGACGAATATAGTTTTAAAGCATCATACATTACTTCAGGTAAATATGAAAAAGATGCTCTTGAAAGACTTATAAAATATAATAAAGGAGATTTTAAGTCAAAACAATTGGATGTATTTTACGATAGACAAAAATTATTACAACTTATGGATGAAAATGATTTCAAATCTTTAAAAGCGGTAATTGATAAATTTTATAAATAACTTATTCCGTTTCAACCAAAACTTCAATTGGTTGAATCAATATCTTTCTGTCTTCGATAGAATTTCTTAATTCAATAAACAGATATTTATCATTAAAATAAAGAACCTGAATGGATTTATATTTCTTTGATTTGTTGATTCTTTTTTCAATTATTGAAAAATTCACGTTGTCTTTTGGTATTGAAAAGATTGAGTGAAATACTGAAAGGAAGGTTATAAAAAAAACGATGCAAATGAATATCGAAAAACCTAACATCACCCTCCGAAACATAAATACCTCACTTCGTGAAAAGGTTTTATATAAATGGAATTTAATGTAACGAATACACTTCACCTTTCTAAGAATTTTGGAATAAAAGATCAAATAAATACCTATCCATATTAAAATCAAATAAAAGAACGGCTTAAACTCTTTCCACTCCCCTTCTCTTAACTGCTTCAAAATATAAAATATTGGACTTAGAAATATAAATGCGGTGGCATAGGCAAATACTACTTTAAAGTCCTTTTTGTCTAACTTGAAAGTTTGATACCACTTAAATTCATTTTCGGTTATCAATCGATCAACTTGGTAATATAATGTTATCCAGGCAAAAATTAGAAAGATCATGAACAAGATAAGAAGACCATCTGCAACAAGTTGAGTAACTGAAAAAAATCGAATGTAGGATAGAGAAATTGAAGCTAATTCTAAAATTTGCCAAAAACCTCCAATAATAGTCGGTATAGCCAAAAGGGTGACTAAATTATCGCCGGAAAATTTAAATGTTTCAAGCGAAATCTTTTGGCGAGGGTCAAAATTTCCAAGTATCATGGAATTTGTTTTATTTCGATAACCGGTTAAACACTGATTCCCCAATATCAGTTAAAAAATATTGGATTGAAAATATAGTATTGGTCTTTGTTTCAACTTGCCGCGAATCAATAAGATGTAAATTTATAAATATTGAAATATCACTATTTAAAGACACAAAACCATTCTTGTTTTTAATGAATTGAGCAACCTTAATAAACTTAGTATCCAAACCATTTGCTTTTAGTTCATTCTCAATTCTAATGGTTTTAGTTCTATCGGTTAATAATGAATCTATGATTTGTGCTATATTGTTTTTAGATGATTGCTTAGTTGATGTAATTGAACTCAAAGTATCAATCTCTTGAGTGAGATTAACTATCGTCATTTCCAATTCTGTTATTTTCTTTGCGTTTTCAGAATCAATTTCAGTTTTTAAATTAAACAAATCGTCTTCTAATTTCTGACAAGTTTGCTGAAGATGATCTATATTTGACTTGTAATCTTTAATTTGACTAAATTGGCTGGAGTTTTCGCGTTGTAATACTTGGATTTGTTGTTCCATTTTTGATTTTAACTCCCTTTCACCATAGACCTCATTTTGTAACTCATCCCTTTCCACTCTTATTTTCTCATAAGTAGTTTTAAGAACGACAGAATTTTTATCAGTTAATTTAC
Organism: Crocinitomicaceae bacterium; assembly: GCA_021325675.1. Lineage (GTDB taxonomy): Bacteria > Bacteroidota > Bacteroidia > Flavobacteriales_D > Crocinitomicaceae > M2408. The sequence continues at coordinate 81,693 of JAJTCM010000008.1, read as the reverse complement.
TGACAAATGGACGTATAACTTTTTCGGAAGTGTACACAATAAATCGTGAAAGGTTAATCAAAGCATAAGACAAAACTAATATACCTAAAGCCCATAAAATATTGATAAACAAATTTCCAAACAATTCTGTCAAATCCTTTGGTAGATGTTTTTGTATTATTATTAGCTTATCATGTAACTTAATGCCCTTATCAAAATTAAAAACAGAAAAAATTAATTTCCAATTTCTAATTATCCACACTAATAAATAAGTTCCTAAAAAGGGATTGCTCTTTTCTTTATATCTGTCTTTAAATGAATTAATTGAGGATTGTAGCATAATAGTGGTATTTATCCCAAAGATAAAAAATTATTCTTTCTCTTTATCCACCTGGAAACCCAAAATCTGAACTAAATTTTCATCCGGCAGGTATTCGGTTAATACTTCATCCGTTTGAACATTTACCCAATCATGGCGTTTAAGGTCGTATTCTAAACTTTCGTATTCATTTAACCTTTGAGGTGGTTCAGTTTGCTGATCTTGTTTCGGTAGGTTGAACCCGAAGCGCTCAAAGATCCGGTGTCCGTGAAACGCATCTATAATATTCATTTGTGCTTTGGCGTAAATAACTGCCCGGTTCCTGGCCTTGGTTTTTTTCTTCATTTCCGGATCGGTGAAAATTTTGAAACCGTATTTAATTACTTCGATGAGGTCGCGGGTTGTGTTTTTGATTTCGCGCATATCCTGTCCGTCCCGGTTCGTGTGTTTTTTGCCGACTCTTTGCAGCCAGTTATTAATTAGAAATTCAGCCGTTTTTTTGTCCGGTACGATCAAATGAAAGTGCGGGTTGTAGGTATTCTTCACCGGGTTAAAATTACACTCCAGGGATCGAATACCCATCAAATGAAAATCCCCTTTCCGGGCTTCGTTTTTCTTTTGCCTGTCCTGGATGTTGCGCATAGCTTTGAACATGGCCTTAACGGTTACCTTTAGACCTCTATTCTTACAAGCTTTAACGGTAAGTGTAACAAAATATGGTTCCGGCCAGCTCTCAATCGTGGATCGATATTTTTTGATTTCTTCCGCCTTGCGGATATTGGAACAAACCGGACAAAAGCGGTTCTTACAATAGAAGCCAAACATTTTGCCATCTGCAAAGGTGACGTTACTCATGCAAAAGTAAGTGTTCCAGGCTTGCTTCACTAAATACGCTTTGCCCTTTTCCGCAGCTATGTCGGCCAGGTTAAGGCTTAACGTTTGAGCAATCATTTTTTGCTTTGCCTTTTTCTGTGCGGTTTCGGAATCGATCATTTCAGAACCCCGTCCAAGTACCGTAACTGCTGGCTTTCGGACTTTTTTTGTCCCACTTTGTGCTAATGTATAGATTTGCCCTTTCTTACGAGGGCTGAAATCGTTAAGCATCATTTCGCGGAAATAAGTAATTGCATTAAGTCCGAGCGCTTAAAAAAGGTTCTGCCACCAATTTTATAAGGTGCAAGAATTCCGGTGTTAATCCAATCATGGATCGTAACCAAAGACACCCCGAACAATTCGGCAACTTCTTTTCTGCTTAAAATTTCTTTGTGTGATTCCTGGTTTGAATTGTTCAAACCTTTTGCAAGTTCCTGAATCTGTGTTTTGACATTTTCAGAAATAATGTCTGCCAGTTCGTTTGGCGTGACTTGAATTAATTGTATCTGTTCCATCATTATTGATTATTAATGGAACAAAGAGAGTGTAGGCGGAACGTAGGCGGAAATTAAAACTGCCTATTTTAGTTCATTCGCGTTAAGTCTGGTTATAATAGCTTTAGTATTTGCGGATTCTGAAATGTATTTATCACTTGCAAAATTTTCAGTAAGTAGCGCATTTAAATTGGGTTGGATCGATTTATTGTCAGGTTTCATTTTCAAAATCTGACTTAGTAAATGAGCGGTAGCCTGATTATTATTCTTTAAGGATGGAAATTTACTCTGCAAAAAGTCAATAACTCCTAAATCGTATAATAACCTGATTTGTTCTTTTTGAGTTTTTAACTCTATTTCAGGTACGTCGGGCATTACTTCAGATTGAATCGGTTGTGAAGATTGATTTCTTTCTAATTCTTCGTGACAAATTTGCCCAATTTTATGCCAAGAGATAAATAGATAATTCCAGTTTCCATAACTAAATACTCCATTATGACCCGGCTCGGTCAATTCGTTATGTAATGATTCGATTTTTTCGTTTGATTTTGCTAATTGATTTTTCAGAAAAGTTTTCTTATCCGGGATGAAAGATAACTTGTCAGTAAATAAAGAAACTTCTTCATCGATTCTAACTTTAATGTCGCAGGAACGGCATAGGTCAGAATATGTCTTAATACAATTTGAAGTGCAATTTTTTTTGCAAGGGCTTTCGGGTTTTAGATGTTCCTTTATAATTAAATTGTCTTCGATCATTAATAGTCCCTGTCTTTTGGTCAGATAATCTATGTAAATTTTGTACTGCTTTTTGGCCTTAAAGTTTTTGGGTTCTATGGCTTGAAATTTTTCGATTTCCATTTCTACGAAATCTAATTCAGTTAGATCAAAACCATCCTTTTTATTGTTTGGAATTATTTTTCCTTTGATGTTAGGGTTTCCATCATAATCAGGTAGTCTAAGCAATTGTCTTTTTAACTTATCCGTTACTACCTCGCCATTTATAATTACCTCATCCGAATGATCATACAGAAAGGTGTTATAGTTTTTTACATATATTTCATTAACATTACTGTCATTAATTTGACTTATTGATCGCAAGTGTCGGGCAGAATTATCTTTTTCCATTTCAAGTATTTTAATAGATTTCATGAAGTTTTAGCAGCTAATTCAACAATCTTTTCATCTTTTATGTTTGCTGCGTTCCAAACGCTTAAAAAGTCGTCGATATGATCGTTTTCGGTTTCCCCGATATAGTTTAACAGCATTTTTTCGGTTGAGTGGCCTGTAACCGCCATAATCAATTTATTAGGCAGTTTGTTGTAATGATTTGTAGCAAACGAACGTCTGCAAATGTGGGAGCGTACCAATTGCCATTTTTCAAAATATCCCGTTTCTTTCAAATGTGTTTCTGGGTTTTGTCTTGTTCCGTACACTTGTTCCGTCATTCCTATTTCCTGGCAAACGGTTTTAATGTATTCGTTAAATTTTTGGTCAGAAATCGGACGCGGGAAACCACCCAGGCGATCAATAATTTCCAACACGTCATTATGCAAAGGAATATCAACTTGCTTTTCTGTTTTGCTTTGTGTGTAGCGGATAAATTTTTGTCCTTTGGGGGTTATTAAAACATTATCTTCACTAAGCTGCATTAAGTCACCTACCCGGCAACCCGTCCAACAACCAATAATTAACCAGTCTTTTGCGTTTTCTAAATGATTCGCACCCTCGAATTTCTTAATGTCTGAAATTTCATCTTCGTTCAGGGTAATGAACAAAGTCTTTTCACTTGGAGCGTTAAATTTCCGGGTTAGCGCCTGGTCGTTTACTTTTAATCCGTTTTCCTTTGCGTCCAGGATCACCGTTTTAAATTGTTTAATGTCTTTGCCGATGCTGTTTAAGGACAACTTCAATTTAGTTTGTGCAAACTTCAAAAAATCGGTGTGGAAATTAAAGTCAATATCTGTAATGTGCAATTGTTTGTTTTTGGCTTCTTCATACTTTTTCAACCGTTGCAGGGTCGTATTATAGTTTCTTATTGTTCCTGGAGCAACTCCGATTTTCCCGTTTCGCACCATTGTCGGCAACTTTAACTTATAACTTTCGATGAGGTTATAAAATAAGGTGTCCTGTTCTTTTATTAATCCTTTCGCTTTCAGGATAACGGTTTCAAGCCATTCGCGATTTATTTCTGTTCCCTGGGCTTTCCCGGTTCTCAATTCGGTTTTGATTTCATTCTGCAAATGCTCCAATTCTTTGCGGACAACTTTCACTTTAGAAAGGCGCTGCAATTCGTTTTCCTTTTCTTCCGGGCTTAGAACTTTGACAACTTTTGTTTTCCGTTCTTTCACGGCTTCCAGGTCTATAATCTCCCCGGTTGTTGCGTTCCAAAACTCCTTTTCAATTACCAGGCCGGTATTCAGTTTAATATCTGTTTTCCGACCGTCGATAAGCCGGACGTAAATATTGGATAACTCGTTTTTTCCTAATAGGGTGAATTTGATCTTAGCCATTCTTGTTTTTTAACGATCAAATATAATAGTTTTTCCGACAATTTTCCGACAAATTATTAATTTATCCGAATTTCATTTAATTGTACCTTATTTTGATTAAACCGCTTAAACACTTGTAAATGTTAAGTTTTTTTAGTGATCCGGTGTGTTTTTTGGTCTGGATGAGGTCAGCGAGTTAGATAGGTTTTAGTCCTCTCGGGGTCACGAAAGGCGTCCGGCACGAAAGTGCCGGACTTTTTTATTTCATGGTGTTGCTAACTTGTTAGCATAAAGCGTGAAATTGAAAAGTCCGTGCTATGTGAAACATGGCGGACGCTATGCTAGGATTGAGCTCATGCGCAAGGATATGAAAAAATCCTCTCGGGGTCACACAGGTAGCCACCACTATCCACCACATTTATTTCCTCTCCTAGCCCACTCATCTCCTAATAATACTAAAAATTGATAGGTTTCTTATATTGTTTTCGATATATTTGCCAAAATATGACAAGTCATCATTTTGAAAATGAATAGTAAATTTGGACATAAAATCAGAACAATTAGAGGTAAACAAAAATTACTTCTAAGAGAAATTGCTCCATTGCTTGAAATGGACATTGCTCAATTAAGTAAAATTGAAAGAGGAGAGAGACAAGCGAACAAAAAAACTGTTTTGAGAATCGCTCAAATACTAAATGTAAAATCTGATGATTTGTTAACACTTTGGTTGGCAGACCAAATATGTGATGTTGTAAAAGATGAAGAAAATGCTTTACTAGCAATGATGGTTGCAGAAGAAAGTGTAAAATATTCTAAAAAATAAAATAATGAAAAGCACATTGAATATAAATATTGTAAGTGAGCCTTCGATAAAACAAAATTTTCTCGAAGAACCTAATAGTTTGTATTCACCAAGATACAATTTGTTCAATCAAAATGTAATTACTAATACACACACTCAATTTGAATCAATTACAACTAATTCTAAAATTGCAAATGGAGATTGTGAAGAACTAATGTCAAGTATTGAAAGTGGGAGCGTTGATTTAATTCTTACCGACCCTCCTTTCAATTTAGGTTCTTTTATGCATAAACGAGGCACAAACCTAGTCAAAATGAGGGAAAATCAATTTGCTTATGCTGGTTGGGATGATTTAGAATACGAGGAATGGTTAATGAAAATGAGTGCTTTCTTTAAGGAAAGTAATCGCATTTTACGAAAAAAAGGTAGCTTATTGCTATTTATGTCTTTAATGAAAATCGAATCTATTATTAATCTTGCAGAAGAAAATAATTTCTATTACAAAACTGTTGGAGTTTGGCATAAAACTAATCCAATGCCACGAAATATGAATTTGCATTTTGTGAACTCAACTGAAGCTTGGGTTTATTTCATTAATGAAGGAACAACTGGTACATTCAATAATGAAAATAAAGTGCTTCACGATTTTGTAGAATCGTCTTTAACTACTCAAAGCGAAAAAAAGTTTGGGAAACACCCTACTCAAAAACCAATTGACGTTTTAAATCATTTTACAAATGTTCTTTCAAATGAAGGCGATGTAGTATGTGACCCGTTTATGGGGAGTGGTTCAACTGGTGTAAGTTGTGAAATGAATAACAGACAATTTATTGGGATCGAACTAAATGAAGAATATTACAATATTTCTAAAAATAGAATTCAAGATATTGCTATAAAATGAGAGTAGTTGACTTATTTGCAGGAGTTGGCGGACTTTCCTTTGGTTTCGCAATGGCCAACTTTGAAACAGTATTTGCAATTGAACACGATGAATCTATTGCAAGCACATATAAATTGAATCATCCAAATACAGATGTTTTTTCAACTGATATACAGACCTTGAACATTGATGATTTAGCCAAAAAGTATAAGAATGTTGACGTTGTAATTGGAGGCCCGCCTTGTCAAGGCTTTTCTCAAAAAGGAAAAAGGTTAAGTTTGGACGATGAACGAAACTATCTTTTTAAATATTTTATTGAATTTGTTAAGGCTTTCGAACCTAAATATTTTTTGCTGGAAAATGTACCTAATATAACCACAACGTCAAATGGCTTCTTCAAAAATGAAATCATCTGTGCATTCAATGATTTAGGTTATGAAGTTGATGTCGATATTTTAACAGCATCAAATTTTGGTGTTCCACAAAATAGAAAAAGAGCTTTTTTTTTAGGAAAGAGAGGAACTGAAAAACTTCTACTTCCTAAAACAAACAATAAAAAAACAAGTATTGCAGATGCAATTTATGACTTGCCGAAAATCAATTCAGGCGAAGGAAAAGAAGTTTACAATTATCCTTTAGGACCTTTATCTGATTATCAGAAATTAATGAGAAAAGGTTCTAAAGGGATTTATAATCATCAAGCAACTAAACATAGTGAATTAGCATTAAAAAAACTTTCAATGATTCCGAAAGGTAAAGGAAAAGAAGTTTTACCAGAAGAATATAGAACAAAATCAATTTATTCAGGAACTTGGTCAAGATTAAAGGAAGATGAATTTGCTCCAACAATAACGACACGATTTGACACGCCGTCATCGGGTATGTTTACTCATCCTATTTTAGATAGATGTATCACAGTTAGAGAAGGTGCAAGATTGCAATCTTTTCCGGATAGATTTATTTTTTACGGCACAAAATCATCTCAACTAAAGCAGGTTGGAAATGCCGTCCCGCCTTTGTTGGCTTATTCCATTGCTAAAATAATTAAAAGAGATAACGACAATGAGTTTACCAAATAATATCAAGAGAAGGACTCCAATAGATCCAAAATTGGCTGTTGGATCATCATTACCTAATCCCAGAGAACTGATTGCTTTGACATTTTTGCTATATCTCTTGAACGATGAAAAGGAATATCTTGACTATTCTGTTCAATCAGGGAATACAATTCAAATCAAAGACGAATTGATTGATTTGATGAAGAGTTACTTTTCTTCCATCAATAATTATAATGAACAAAACATTGATAGATTAAGAACGGATAATTCTTTAGTTTCAATGCAGCTTGAACCATTACAGGTTTCACTTCAAATAGTTTTGAAATTTGCGAAAGTTAAAGCAATAAATTCCAGCTCCTCAAGTCAGGAAAGAACAGGTGGAGTTCGAGTCCCTAAATCACTAAATTTCACATCAAATCTAATCTTATTAAAATCCATATTAAGTGATGATAATCATGATTTAACTGAGTCAGCTAAAACAGTTTTATATCGTTGGATTTTTAATGAGCCTATCGAGCCCGAAAGTCAAAATTTGGAAGCTAAGTTAAAGTCAGCTTTATTAATCTTTACGGAAGATACTCTATACAAAACTTGGTTAAACGATAATACAGAAGTTTTTTTCCAACAGGAAGGCATTTATGATTTAATAAACAATGACACAGATTTTGTAGATTTAAAAGGCGCAAAAGAGATTAAGGGAACTTTAAGAAATTTAAAATCACTCTTTTCTCATAATCTACATCCTTATCTGAAAATTGATGGTGATAATGTTAGTTTAAGGGAACAGGCTTTGTTAGGTGATTATAAAGATTACAGAAGTAAAGTTGCCAATCAATTAGACCTGACACCTAAAACTATTGAGATTGTTGAAGTAGAAAAAGAGAATGAGCTACCGAACAACCCTCAAAATCTGGACAATATACCTCATCAAATCATTTATTATGGCTCGCCTGGAACTGGAAAAAGTTGGGAAGTAAATAATGAGACGGAAAAAGAAAAAAGCACAAGAGTAACATTTCATCCAGAAACTGATTATCACTCGTTTGTAGGTAGTTACAGACCTGTAATGAATGGGGACAACATAAGATACGATTTTATCCCACAAGCATTTACAAAAGCATATTGTAATGCTTGGTTAAATCCTGAACAACCATACTTCTTAATAATTGAAGAGATTAACAGGGGTAACTGCGCTCAAATATTTGGTGATTTATTTCAATCACTAGACCGAGACGAAACTGGTTATTCTAAATATGAAGTCGAAGTTTCTACAGAACTTTCTGAACATATTAAATCAGTATTGTTGGGTAAGGTTGATATTGGTTTTTATAATGAAAAAACGAAATCAATCAGTGAAAAATTTAACTCAATTAAGCTTCCCAAGAATCTGTATATATATGCAACAATGAACACGTCTGACCAATCTTTATTCCCAATGGATAGTGCATTCAAAAGACGGTGGGATTGGAAGTTTGTCCCTATCGATTATAGAGATGCAGATTTATTTAAGGTTTTAATTGGAGAAAGTATATATAGTTGGAGGAAATTCATAGAAAACATCAATCCAAAAATAAAAGAGCTGACGGGAAGCGAGGATAAGCAACTTGGAAATCGCTTTGTAAATCCCAAGGACGGAAATATAACGTTTGACCAATTTAGGTCTAAGGTTTTGTTTTATTTATGGTCAGAAGTCTACAAGGATGAATTTGGAACTCAAAGTTCAATTTTCAAATATGAAATTGAAGAAAATAATCCAATAGATTTTCAATTTGGAGAACTTTACAACGACAATGCAACGGACATTATAGAAGCATTTTTGAAATTCAACGGAGTAGAGTCTGAGCAATGATAATATTATTTGAAGAATATCATTACACAACGGAAGCCCTTTCAAAAGTTTTAACTGAAAGATACTATTTTCCTGTAAATGGTATTTACTCAAAAATCAACTTTGTTGGATATTATTTCAATCCACAAATAAATGACGGAAAGGGAGATGCTATAATTATATTTCCGAAAGTTTTTATCAACGAAAATAATTTAGCATTTGACGAATTTACTCCAGAATCCTTAATCAATCCAACATTTGAAACTACAAGTAGGTTATCAGAGTCAGGCAAAGACAAACTAATTTTTGAAATTTCAACTTGGTTATATCGGGCAGTTCAACAATTTAACAAAAGGCATTTTTACAATTCGATTTCAGAGAATCAATTTATTAATCAGATTGTAACCAACTTGGATGAGAATTCAAGTACCGAACTTGATATTATTTTAAGTTTATTAAGATTTCATAAAGAAAATCAGGACTTATTTACGTTCATTGCAAAAACAGCTCACTCTCAACAAAACAAAATCAGTTGGCACAAAACGATCAACAAGAAGCAGCCAATCATTCAAAATAATCAACCAATTTATGTCGATTTAGCAACCAAAAGAAAGAGGGCAAATGATGATGAAGAATTATTGATACTTTTTTATTCAACGCTTAATCACATTCGAGAAAAATACGCCTTTAATTTTCAAATTCCTCAAAATTACAACCTGATAAAAGATCACCAGTTTGAAATGGCATTAAAAAGAGGATGCAGATTACTAAAAAGTATTAAATACAAATATTTTTCAGACAAAATGATTTGTTTGTACAACTTGCTTTTTACTTATTTTGAGCGAAGTGAACGAACTCAATCTAAGAAACAAATAGAAGAGATTCTTTTAATCAAGGATTTCAATATTGTGTTTGAGGATATGATTGATGATTTAATCGGAGACAGTTCATTATTCCCTGAACTAAAGAATCATGCAGACGGAAAACAAGTTGACCATATTTACAAATACAAATCGCTTCTGATCGAAGATGAGATCTATTTTGTTGGTGATAGCAAATATTACAGACCTCAAAATAGCGTAGGAAAAAATTCAAAAGCGAAACAATTAACTTATGCAAAGAATGTAATTCAGTACAATATTGATTTATTTAATTCAGGAAATTTAGATCAAAGAATCAGATACAGAGAAAATGAAACGGAAGGTTATAACATTACACCGAATTTTTTTATTTCTGCTTTTGTAAATAAAGATTTTGATTTTTCTAAATCGTACTTGAGAGAGACTGGAAAACCGATAATGCAATTTCATTTTAAGAACCGCCTTTTCGACAGAGATACACTATTTGTTCAATCGTACAACATCAATTTTCTGTTTGTGCTTTCTGCTTACCTCTCAAGAAATTCAACATTGAAAGGCAATTTCAAAAAAGATACGCAAAAAATATTCAGAGAAAAACTAGTAGCTTTTATCAATGAAAAATATAAATTTTATAAAGTTAAACCGAATGAAATTGATTTTCTTAATAAACATTTTAAGTTGTTAAATGGCAAAGTTTACAAACCATCACAACTTGAAAAAGAATTGATACTAGCTTTTGAAAAAGGTTCTGATGATATAGAAAGCATAATGGCTCAAATTACTACTGAATTAGAAGAAAAAACCGAATACACATTAAATTAAGCCAACGCATTTGGTAGCAGATTTGAAATTTGACCCATTCAAATTTCCTTTTCATCTGCTTCGATTAATGGGTTTGAACTTTCCCTATCGGACCCAGGAAAGAAGCTCATCGCAATGGTGGGCTTTTTGTTTCCAGAGCGGGACAGGCTACATAAAAAAAACCACCCTATTGGAGTGGCTTCAAGAAAATATAGGCTAAGGTATTACAAAGCGACGCTTACTTGTCTTTTCCGGTTCGTATACCAGGAAACTCCGAGGATCGCAAGGAAAATGGCCGGCATAACTGCGGTTTGAACCGGGTGGCCGGAGCTGATGTGGGTCACAATCGCTGAAATAAAGGTGATCGTGAAGCCTGCGTAAGCCCATTCTTTCAGGCGGGCGCCGGCCGGGGCGAGGAGAACAACGGCTCCGATCAGTTTGGCAATGGCCAGCTCAATGCGGAAGGAATCGTTGAAGCCCATCAGCTCAAAATTGGCTTTCATCATTGGTTGTGTTAAATACATGTAAGCTGAAAATGTCATCATCAGCGCCACGACTGACGACGAAGCCCAGTACGTAATGTTTGTTGCTTTCATTATTAATGTGTGTTTGTGAATTTATAAAGCAAAATTACGTACATTTGCTTATTAAAAGTTAGCAGTATACAAAAGGTTAGTGCTAACCTGTAAGTAAGTAACTCCCGGATTATGAATACAATTGAAGCAAAACAGGTACACTCCCCGGCTGCATGCAACGGCAAGCTCAACGCGCTCGGCGACGCCCTTTATGTGATTGGCGGCAAATGGAAGCTCCGTATTATCATTGCCTTGCAGGACGGCAAAAAACGTTTCAATGAGATCCAGCGGACAGTTCCCGGAATCTCGGCCCGGGTTTTATCCCATGAACTTAAAGAGCTTGAGCTGAATGGTTTCGTCAGGCGAATGGTGTATACCGAAAGCCCGGTTGTGATTGAATATGAGCTGACAGGCTACAGCGATACCCTGGAACAGGTGCTTGATTCGCTCGTCAGCTGGGGCGAAATGCACCGCGAGAAGCTCCGGGTGGAAAGGCAGTAGCAATAAGGTTCTGACCCGGATTAATTCACGACAAAAGCCCACCGTTGCGATGAGCTTTCGATTGTGTTATATTTTTCTTACTCCGTTATCAGGCTCAACCCGCTCAGATCGGCTTTCCCGTTTTTGAGGAATTCGTAAGTCATGCGGTCGGCCTGGCAGTCAACGAAGCGGATCTGTTTCAGGCTTTTGTTTTTAAAGAAAGTGTTGACCAGCTTCGCGTTGCGGAATGTCACACGCTTGAAGGAGCAATTTTCAAAATAACAGTTTTCGACCGTGCCTTCAAAAACAAGGTCGACAAGGTGCGATTCTATGAAAGAGGTCCGGTTTAAAACAGTATTCGTCAGCGTATTTTTCTCGAAGCCACCGGATTTAAGGGTCATTCCTGTAAAATCGGCAGCGGTAAAATCACAGGCGTAAACGTAGCTGCCTGAAAATTCAGCTGCATTCAGTGAGCAGTCCCTGAATACGTTATTGGCTAGATGGGAGCGTTTTATGTGGCTGTTGCTGATGTTGGATCCCGAAAAATCGCAGCGGTCCACGTTATTTCCGCTGAGGAGAAGCCCCGACAGGTCCGAACCGGTAAACAGGCAGCGCTGCATATTAGAGGAGCTGAATTTTTCGTTCAGGTTTTTCAGGCCTGAAAAGTCTGCGTCCAACCAATTACCGCGGGACATATCCCAGGCGAGCTTTTCCTCTTTTCCCGGAGATAATTCAGCCTGGTTCCGGACGATAGGGTCAGCGGGTACATTTTCAGCTGCTGCAGAAGGGAAGCTATCTGAAAAATAGTTAAGGTCGACGCCCAGGAGTTCGGCCAGGCGGTTAAGCGTGATAATATCCGGCATGGATTCCCCGCGCTCCCACTTTCCAACGGCCTGTGGGCTGATGAACAGGCTTTGCGCAAGCTGTGACTGGGAAATGTTTACCTTCTTTCTTGCTTCGGCGATTTTATTGCCAATGATTTTCGTGTTTAACATGAGACTATCTATTTAATTGTTTGATGCTGCAAAGGTACCGGCATCCATTCCCCGTATCCAAGAAAAAACAAACACTTATGGTTGTAATCACGCTACTTATGGTTGTTATTCGACAACTAAAAGTAGTATTTTATTTCTTTTCTCCATAAACTCTGCGGAAAGACACGTAAACCTTTGTTTAGCGGGATATTCCGTTTCCAGGGCGATTTCCCCAAAACTTGTTAATATCGGGCATTTATTAAGAATGATGCAAGATACACGTGGAATTTTATAACACATCAACAAAAAAAGAAGCTGATCTTTGACCTTAAATACAATTAAATCTAAATACGATGAAAAAGTCAAGTTTAATATTAGGGGTTTTACTGTTAGCCGGTGTAACCCTTGGGTCTTGTAAGCGTGAGTACGTTTGCGAGTGTTCTAAGACGTATACAGGCGAAGGCGGAAGCACAACCGAAGATTACGCAAAATATACCTACAAAGATGACCGTGTAGGTGCAGAGGACAAATGTGACGCAAACGAAAAAACGGATAGCGACCTTTTAGGAACATATACAGTTAACTGTACAATTGATGACTAAAAAGTTACAGTATTTTATGCAGGTTTAAATTCAATTCTTGCAAAAATCAAAGAGAGCGATCCACCACAAGTGGGCGCTCTTTTTTTGTTTTGGCTATCGTCATGTGATTGTTAATTTGCTGACAGGAACAAAAAACACCGTGAAAAATCCGGGAACCTTACCAACAACTACTACTACCTAAACATTCTGCACATTGGTTCCACAGCTTTTCAACGGTGCCTTGATTTATTTGCAGGATCGAAACCCTGAATTTCCGTTAACACTACATAATCATAACGCATAAAAAGCAGAATAAATTTGAAATAAATGAAAATAATTTTCGCAACCGAATAATTGCTGAGGGCTTATTTCGGGCCTTTCCCGGATACATATGGCATTAACCGGATGATTAATTACCGGGATAGCAAACTGGAATAATAGAAAAACAGAAACGGGCCTGCACAAGTTGCGGGTCTTTTTTGTTAAAGCAAAGCCGTTTTTCGTGTAAGGATTATACTGTTTATTTGTTTAAATTTGATAAGATAATTTACTGAAATGAAAGATACCGAACACCTCCGGCCTTTTGACTGGGAACGGATTTTTTACCAGGAAGACATTCCCGTGTCTTATTGGGGAGAAATTGCCCTCCGGACCTTCATAATGTTTCTCGTACTGATTATTGCCCTCAAGTTTTTAAGCAAAAGGGGCGTCAAGCAGCTTTCTGTCTTCGAGCTTGCAATATTGATCGCGCTGGGATCAGCTACCGGTGACCCGATGTTTTACGACTACGTACCGCTTGTCTTTGGGATCATCGTTATCATTGTGGTAATCCTTTTTTACAGGATGATTACCAGCTTTACGTCTAAAAGTGACAAAATAGAGGTTTTGCTGGAGGGAAAAGCCATACGCATGATCATGGACGGGCGCATTGATTATGAAAATTACAGGCGCGTAAGGCTGCCGGACGATAAGTTTTTTGCAGAATTGCGTCTTAAAAGCGTTGATCACTTAGGGCAGGTACGCCGGGCTTATCTCGAAACATCCGGTGAGATCAGCATTTATTTTTTTGAAGACAGCCAGGTGCGTCCCGGGTTACCGATTTTTCCCGAATTACTGAGGAACGCCGTCGAGCAAACAGAAACGGGCAAGGAATATGCCTGCATTTATTGCGGTAATGTAGAAGAAGCAGTCCCCGGAAAAAACTGCACAGTTTGCGGTAAGCACAAATGGCTCGAGCCGGTCTCAGACAAGCGCGTTAAATGAGTTTCGAAAAAGTGCCTATTTAATAAACCCCTTTCTCAAATCCGGGCTGCTCCCCCGGGATGCGTCTTTTACCGGGTTTTCCCGTGAAAGAAGTCCTTCCTGTTTTCCAGGTTTGGCCGTTTTGTCCGGTCCTTCGCCGGGTTTTTTGTTTTTTCCCATGACATTCAATTTTATCCCAAGTTAAGAATATTCACTCCAAACAGCGTTACAATTTTCCCGAAAACTGTTGCTGCTATTCAGCGTTCCGATCATTATTCATTATTTTCATTCAAATTCCGGACTTCAAATTTCAATTCACATATAACTTTTGTTATACTTCCGTTTTTCTGTCTGTAAAACTTTTTATCTTCGCCTAAAATTTAAAATCTGAATCCATGAAACCAGTCTGTACGGCAGTTTTTTTAATGACAATGGCGGGATTGAATGCCCAAACCGATAGTGACTTTAAAACGTATTCCAAATTCGACTTCATCCCGGGCGAAGAAGTGCTTTTTTATGACAATTTTGCTTCGGGCGAAGTAGGGGATTTCCCGGCTTCATGGAACACAAACGGCTCCGGAGAGCTTGTAACAGTGAGCAATACAGAAGGCAAATGGCTGAGGTTATCGTCAGAAATCGGTTATCGTCCGCAATTAAACATCAAAGCTTTCCCGGAGAATTACACGATTGAGTTTGATGCTATTGTTACAACAGATCACACCGAGTCGACTAATTACATTGAGCTCGATGTTTTCAATGCAAGCAACGCTTACCAGTTTTTCGGACGGGAAGGTTCCGGTGCAGGGATCAGCGTGCAGGCGAGCACGATTGTTGCCAACAACTGGCTTGATGCAGGTCCGGCAGGCCTGGAATCCGTGATTGAGAAAAAAACGTACACAGGCAAAGCCCGGAAAGTGATCCATTTTGCGCTTTGGGTACAGAAAGAGCGCGGCCGTTTGTACATGGACCAGGAAAAAGTAGTGGACATTCCGCTTTTCATACCGTCCGGTGTAATGTGCAATGCCTTGAGCATCAGCCCGGGAATTTACAGCGAAGAGGACAATATTTACATTTCTAACCTGCGGGTGGCTGTAGGTGCGCCGGATATGCGCAGCAAGCTGATCACAGAAGGAAAGCTCGTTACACGCGGGATCCAGTTCGATGTGAATTCCGACAAAATCAAATCAACATCTTACGGGACGCTGAAAGAAATTGCGCAGGTTTTAAAAGATAACCCGGATGTAAAAGTGAAAATCGTGGGCCACACAGACAGCAACGGAACCGACGAAGCCAACCTGGATTTATCGAAGCGCAGGGCTAATTCCGTAAAAGCAACACTCACCAAGGATTTCGGGATTGACGCTTCCCGCATGGAGCCGGAAGGAAAAGGTGAAAGTGAGCCGCTTTCCCCGAATACAAGCTCCCAGGGAATGGCTAATAACCGCCGCGTAGAATTCATCAAACTTTAACTTTCTTCAGGCTGAATTGAAAAATAGTATTTATTTTGCCTTCTGATGAAAGCGCAGATTTATTTATTATTTTTCAGTTTCAGCCTTTTTTTTCTTCCTGTTTCAGCGCAGGGCCCTGTCGGGGACAGCTTGTTACAGTTAATCGGAAATACAAAGGAAGACACCACCAAAATCAGGCTTTATTACGATTATGGCCTGTATAAATTACAAAGCGATACCGACAGTGCGGCCTTCTACTACAAAAAGGCACGCAAGCTGAGCGAAAAAACCGGCAACATAAAAGGACAGATTACCTACGCCGGCCTGTATGGCACTATTCTCAACGAACAAGGCAAGCTGCAGGAATCCCTTGAGCTCAGCCGTAAAGCGCTTGTCCTGACAGAAAAATACCACCTGGACTTTGAGCGCGCCAAAACCAGCAATAATATTGCGAATGTGTTCAATTACATGGGGGAATTCGATTCTTCCATGGTCTATTTTCTCCAGGCAGTCCGGATTTTTAAAAAGATCCGCCGGGAAGAGCACCTGAATGTGATCTACCAGAATATGGGAACGGTTTATCTCAACATGCGCGATTATCCCAAATCCATTGAGTATTTCCGGAAATCCATTGACCTGAGCCGCACAAAAAACGACCAGGGCGCCATTGCTTATACATTGACCAACCTCGGCGGTGCTTACGTTTCGCTTGGGAAATACGAAAAAGCATACGACGCTTTCAGCCAAAGCCTGGAAATCTGCAAAACTAACCCCCAAATTTATACGGAAAACCTGGCTTACCTTGGTTTGGGGAACGTGTACACCCAGCAGAAAAAATACGATGATGCTGTCCGCGTGCTCGAAAAGGCCCGGAAAGATGCGGAAAGCTTTGCTTTTACGAGTAACCTGGCAAATGCGCTGAATGCGCTGGCAGTCGTGTACTACGAAAAACAAAATTACCCGGAAGCCAACCGATATGCGCTCGAAGCCGTGAAAATCAACGAACAGTACCAGGTGTACAATAATCTCAGCCAGCAATACAAGCTGCTTTCCGATATTCACTCCAAATTAGGAAAGCATGCTTCGGCCTATACGTATTTGAAGAAATACGTGCACCTCAACGACTCATTGTCCGGGATCGAGGAAAAGAAACATGTTGCCCGGCTTGAAAAAGAATACAAAACAGCCGAAAAGGACAGGCAAATCGCTGAAAACAAGCTGCAGATCGAGCTGAATGAAAAAAGTATCCGCCAAAAAAACAGCTGGCTCCTGGCTTCACTGGGAATTGTCGTTTTCCTTGTTTTATGCCTGCTTTTTGCTTTTTATCTGGCTAAGCAGCGCAAAAAAATGCACCGGCAGAAATTGCTTGACCTGGAAAAAGACAGGGAATTGCGGGAGCTCAAAGCCACGCTCGAAGGCCAGCAGAAAGAACGGCAGCGCATCGCCCGGGAAATGCACGACGAAATCGGCTCAGGTTTGAGCGTGATCCATTTATTGAGCAACAATCTCGGCTACAGCAATGAAAAAACGGTCAAAGTTGCCGAAACATCGGGTTTGCTGATCAACCAGATGAACGAAATTATCTGGTCCATGAACCTCGAACAGGACAACCTCGAGGATTTTGTCAGCTACATTCGTTACCAATCGGGGCAACTGCTCAGCTCCGTTAACCTCGATTTTGTATTTGATATCCCGGATGAGGTGCCGCAGCAGCCGATTTCAGGTATTAAGCGCCGCAATTTATATCTGGTGGTAAAAGAAGCCCTGCACAATTGCATCAAGCATTCCGGCGCCAGCCAGGTGAAGCTGGGTATGAATTTTGAAAAAGGCATTGCAATTTCGATCAGTGACAATGGCCGCGGAATCCCGGAAAACAACGGTAACCCTTACGGAAACGGCATGAAAAATATGCTTTACCGCATGCAGGAAATTGGCGGCGAATGGAAAATCAGCAGTTATAAACCATTTACAATCGAAATCCACCTGGCGGAAGAACGCCTGTTATAACAAAGGTTATATAGGAAGAAGGACGGGCTTCGCTTAATTTTGTTCCCGAAAAGGAAGAAGCTATGAAGAAAATAAACATTTGTATCGTGGAAGACATGCCTGAGATCAGGCAGGAACTGGAAAACATCATTCGCTCATCGGCAGAATTGCAGTTGCAGGCTTCCTTTTCAAGTGCGGAAGATGCGCTCGAAGACATTGCTGCCCTCCAGCCCGATATTGTCATTATGGATATCAACCTGCCGCGCATGGACGGGATTTCCTGTGTAAAACAGGCTTCGGCTCTCAGTCCGCAAACCCAGTTTATGATGTTCACCATTTTTGAAAACAGCGACCAGGTTTTTGATGCCCTCGCGGCCGGCGCTTCGGGTTACCTGCTTAAAAATACGCCGGGCCAGAAAATGATCGAATCCATCGTGGAGCTGTATAACGGAGGCTCACCCATGAGCGCCCAGATCGCACGCAAGCTCGTAACGACCTTCCAGCAAAAAGACCACCAGGTGAACGAAGATTTCAAGCTGCTCAGCAAGCGCGAAAAAGAAATTATGGAATTGCTTGCCAAAGGTTTCCTTTACAAAGAAGTGGCCGATAAGCTCAGCATTACTACCGGTACCGTCCGGCAGCACATTCACAACATCTACGAAAAGCTCCATGTTCAGAACCGTACGGAAGCGTTAAATAAAATCTATAAAAATTGAGAATATCAGAGTGTCTGCAGGGCGATTTCCGAGTGGATCCTACAGACCCTGATCAGGTATAACTTTTGTTCTATTGTGTGAACTTTTAGCTTGCTGTAGCTTTGCTTCCAGAAACAAGTTAATATAATTTCACCATGAAAAAAATTACTATACTATGTTGCCTGCTGGCTGCACTTTGGACAGGTTTTAACCCCGGGAACGCCCAATGGGAGCTTACCAAAGGCCCGGAAGGAAGCACCATTCGCTGTTTCGCTTTCGGGACATCCAATGTGTATGCCGGAACAAATGGCGGTGGTTTATTCCAATCTTCCGATAACGGAACAAACTGGAATAAAAGGAACAACGGCATGATTGACCCTTCAGACCCAAACGGCGAAGAAGCTTATGTTAATTCCATTGCAACTTTCGGTGTGGGAGGAACGATGCTCATGGCTGGTACAAACGCGGGGGCATTTTTGTCTTCGGATAACGGCCTGAACTGGACCAACGTCACCAACGACATGGTCAACCCGCAAATCAATGACCTGCTTGTATTGCAAAGCGGAATTTTTGCAGGAACAGCTGCCGGTATGGAAATGACCTCCGACAATGGCGCAACCTGGATAGACCTGAGCACGGATATAAGCGGGTTCAGCTTAAACGAGCTCGCCGCAACTGACTTTCTGGGATCTACGATTTTTGCAGCAACGTCTTATGGTATTTATTCTACGTCAGACTTAGGCTTGTCGTGGACCTTGTCGGCGCTCGCAGATACCGCTATCGGTTCTATTGTGGTAAAAAACAGCACAACAATTTTCGCCAGCACCATGTATGGAATTTTCCGTTCAACGAATGGAGGTACCAGCTGGGAAAACATACTCGTATCGGGGAGTGTTAATGACCGCTTGCTGGTTCATGGAAATAATATCTACTGTTCCATTTACGGTGGCGGTATTTTCCGCTCAACGGATAACGGGGATACCTGGGCTGAAATGAATACCGGCTTGCAAACCTTGTGGGTAACAAGTATGGGATCTGACGGCACCAATTTATATGCAGGAACAGCCTACAATAATGCCTATATTTCAAACAATGGCGGTTCAAGCTGGAACCTGATAAACACCGGTTTGACGCACAGTGATGTCCTCTCTTTAGCGGCAGTCAACGGGAAAGTATTCGCCGGGACCTTTGCCAATGGCCTGGCTGTCACATCAGATAACGGAAATAACTGGGACCGGATCAATAGCGGGCTTCCGATGACGTCCCTGAATACTTCCTGGGACATTGTTTACACCTTGGTTTCGAAAGGAACAAAACTATTTGCCGGTGTGAGTGACCAGGTCTTTGTTACAACCGATAACGGCGCATCCTGGAATAGTGCAAGTACAGGATTGGTCACCGGAAATAATGTTTTTTCAAGTGTATTGGCAGGAAATGGAATTGATTTGTACGTCGGGACACTTGATGGAATTTACAAATCGTCTAACGACGGCGCATCCTGGGCCCAGGTTGGATTAGCCGGTGATTACGTCTATTCTCTGATGGCGAGCGGTACGGATTTATTTGCCGGGGCAGCAAGCGGTGTTTACCGCTCTTCGGACAACGGAGCAAGCTGGCAGCAAATGAATACGGGTTTGCCTTTCTTTTTCCAGGTGTACTCTTTGGCTAAAATCGGGACAAAAATCTTTGCAGGTTCCTCTGCACCGTACGGGGTTTATGTTTCTACGGATAACGGTGCAAGCTGGTCGCCCGCCAATACGGGGATTACTTCTGCTTGTGCGGTCACTTCACTTGCTGTCAGCGGGAACATGCTGATTGCCTCTACAGGAAATCCGCTTAATGGTTTTGGCTGTGCTGCTTCCTACGTGGGGGTGTTTGTATCGGATGATTTTGGTGCCAGCTGGACAGATATCAACCAGGGATTAGACAACTACAATGTACGTACCTCAGCTGTAGGGGCAACAGATTTGTTTATCGGTACCACACAGGGAGGTGTTTGGAAAAGACCTTTAAGCCAGTTAGGCTCAGCTGCCGTAGATCACCTGGCTGAAAATGAATACCTAAGTATTTATCCAAATCCCGTTTCAGAAACTTTAACTGTAAAAACCCTAGGGAAGAATTCCGCTGAAATCTGCAATATCGAAGGCCGTTTGATCCGTAAAGTGGAGCTCAATGCCGGTGAAAGCCAGCTCAGCGTCAGTGACCTGGAAGCAGGGGTTTATCTCCTCAAATTCGACACACAAAGCATCCGTTTTGTAAAACAATAAAAGCAAATTTAAAACACGATATATTATGAAAAACAAGTACTTTTTTAATTTGATTGGCGCGCTTGCATTGGGATTTGCTGCCCAGGCACAAGTTTTAAACTCCGGTTTTGAAAACTGGACTGCCGGTGATCCGGACAATTGGTCAACGTCTAATTCCGTTGGGGCGGGCCTTGTCACAATTTCAGAAACGACGGATCAGCATGGCGGATCGAAAGCCGTTCGCGGGGAGGTGGTTTCCTTTTTTGGAACTTTAGTGCCGCCTTTCCTCCAGGCCGGGGAAGAGGGTTTAGGTTTTGCCGTTTCGCAGAACCATACCGCGCTGAACCTGTTTTATAAGTTCAACCCGCAGGGCGGCGACCGTTTTTCGGTGAATGTTGCCTGCTATAACAACGGGACTGCTATCGGTTCGGGAGCAATCGCTTCAGGAACGGCCGTTGCTTCTTATACCCCTTTATCTGTTCCGCTCACTTATTTCGGCCAGGAAACTGCGGACACGATTATTATCCAGTTTGCGATCATTGGCCCGAACACCGGCTCGGATTTTCACGCAGGATCAGAAGTGTTTATTGACGATGTCTCCTTCGATGGCACAGCTGGTTTGAATGAAAACCCCGGTTTATCGTCTATGGCTTTTCCAAATCCGTGCAGCGAGAGGCTCTTTGTTCCAACAAAACCGGGGGCTAAGCTGCATGTTTTCGATTTGCAGGGCAAAGAAATACAGATTAGCTATATTGAAAACAATGGGCACTGCCAGCTTGATGTTTCTTCATTGGATCCCGGGAATTATGTTTACAGCTTAGAGAACCAGGGATCACTTACACATGGAAGATTTAATGTGAACCGGTAAACTAATTGAGTTTTAAAATGAGCGCAGACTTTGTTTGCGCTTTTTTTGTTTTTATATTATCAAAACATAAATAGTTTACGTTCTTCAGGTATTAATTTTGTCTTGTTGAAGAGGAAAAATTAAGTTTAAGATTGATTTTCACCGAACAGAAATGTGAAATATAATTTGAAAATCAAGTTCTTAGAAAAAACAATATGCGTATTTATACGTGTTTTTATAGGTATAAATACTATGAGCGAGAATTATTTTTCTGTATAAATACCTAAAAAACAAGCATTTTGCGAAATGAACAATAAACTTTCGCAAAAGTGCGTTGTAAAAGTAAAAGAAATTACTTTAATTTTGAACCATCAAGTTTAACCGCATTCTTGAACTGAAGTTAGATCACTATTTATGAAAAAGACGCTATTCACTGCCTTAGCTGTGCTTTCATGCCAGCAGGTAATTTCACAAACCACAAGCTTATTTTTGAGCGATACCTTGTCTCAAAACCGTTTGGGCCTTTCTGTTTCCCTTTCCGGGGATTTACAGGATTTGGATACTGTACGCATTGTATTGCTGGAAGAAACAGAAATTGACACCTTGATTTTATCTGAGTCTTTGTATTCAGTGAGTGAAAACGACGCGAAAGACTTTTATTCCCTCAGCCGGGGTGAAAACAGCTATATTTTTGGGCTAGGCCTTTTCAATACAGGAACTTATCGATGTAAGCTTTACCTGAAACGGGAAGGCGAAGCTGAAGAAGAAATCAATTTTTAAAAATTAACCACATTATTCACATGAAAAAGCGACTTACATACCCCTTGCTTTGTTTCATTTTTTGTCTTTTTTGCGGTATAGCCAAGGGGCAGACCATGTATGACGTTGTTTGGGAAAACCTTTCCAAAGTGACGTTCAGTTCTACGACACTTCAGCGTGCGAGCGGTGCAAGCAGTACAGGTAAAGCGACTTCCGAAAACATGTTATTTGGTAATGGGCCCGATAGTCGTTTTGCACGGAACAACGGTTACATGACGTATACGTCCAACTCGACGAACCAGACCAAGAAAATCGGGTTTTCAGTAACAGCTTCCAAGAATACCGAGATCACCAATGCAATTGATTATGGTTTCGCTTTCCAGAGCAACGGTAAGGTAAAAGCGTTTACGGCGGATGAAGCTTCAGCTTTAGTCAATTATACAACGAGTGATGAAATGAAGATTGAGCGCCGTGACGAAGAGATTTTCTTTACGGTGGGAAGCACTGAAATACTCCGGGTGAAGATTGATCCGACTGAAACACTGATGCTGCGCGCTGAGCTGACGTCAAATAACTCTACTTTTTCAAATGTAAAAGTATCCTTCAACAGCAAGCGTATTGTCGTCGACCCGATTATCGACAATACGGCTAATACCATGAAAATGCAGATTACGGGTGGTTTCCCGGTATTTGAATATTCCTGGGATAAGGGTGAGCGCTTACATTATCCGGATGCTTTTGTTAAAGAAAAAGATTTTTCCAAAGGCCTGCACTATTTAGATATTAAAGACAGTGACGGCCGTGAGTTTGAACGTTATTTTTTGTTAGGGAATGACCTTGCCTGGACGAGCTTCAGCAATACACAGCAAAGTGGCAAAACCCTGAGTAAAACAACAAGTACAGGCTGGGGAAGCGCACTTTCAACAACGACAATCGGTGATGAAGATTATTTCTGGGTACAATATGTGGCCGATGTGCAGCAGCTGAGCAAAGCTTTTGGTATTACTTACACCGGTACAACATTCAGTCAGTATACCAACCTGGAAGCAGGCTTTATGATGCTGGCTGAAAACCAGCTGCAGGTAATTTACCACGGAAACGTTGTGCTGACTACCGAGTACAGCAACCGGGACGCTTTACTGATTTCTAATGATGGCAAAGGATTGCAATGGATGCTTAATGGTAAAGTGATTTACCAGCAGTCCGGTAATTTCACCAACGATTTGAAAGTGGGCGGTTTGCTCAAGGACAATGCTTCAATGACAGGGGTGAGCGTTTTCAATATTAATAAAAAACCATATATCAGCAGTTGGAATGACACGGACCTCGTTGGATCTATAACGGTTGATATAAGTTCTTACACAGGAGCTGCCGGGCCATTTCATTATTTGCTGTCAACCGGAAAATCTGTCAGTCTGGATGAAGTTTATGAATTAACGAAGGAATCTATATTCAACGGCAACCTGGACAAAACTAAATTTTTTGAGGGCGACCCGGCCCAACTTGATATCGATGCTACTAATGAGGATAAAACAAAAACACCTTCCCTGTTGAAAGAACATATTTTTTCGGATTTAAAAAACGAAGTTTATTATGTTTCGGTGTATGACGCAAACGGTCTCTTGATTATCAGCCAGGAGGTTAAAGTTTTACCAGCTTTAACAATGTTTAATAACTCCGGGGTTGTTCAAAATACCAACTTGCTGAGATCTAATCAAACGAATGCATCAACAGATTTTAATTTTTACCTGGATGATGAAATCGAGAAAACCTATCTGGATTTTACAATTGTTGACGCAACAGAAAAATATAACCTGGGGTTGACCGATTTTGCAGCCGCTACCAATACGGTAAAATATGGTTTTCATGTGAACAACAAAACCGTAAAGTTCATTGTTGACGGAGTAGAAATCAACCCGAAGTATACAGTCAAAAATAATAACGTGCTTTCCCTCGTCAAAAAAGAAGGAAAACTGCTATTTCAAATCAATGGTGTGACGTATCATGAAAAAACACTAACCGGCGATTATCTTTACAAAGGTCAGGTGTTTTTCTATAAAAATAATGTTCCTGTTGTGGCAAATCCCGGCCCTACAAACAAAAACAAATTTTCCTACAAATTTGTGGTGACGCCTCAATATGCTAGCTGTTCCTCACAGGAGGGAATTTATTCATTCAAATTGACAACCGACAGCCAGGTTCAAAATATTACCTGTAGCGTTACTCCGTTAGGTGGTGCTACCCCTGTTTTTTCTGACAATTCATTTAATAAGAATGAAAATGTCACCTCAGGTCCCTTGAATGTAGGTATTTACAAGGTTCAGGGGCAAGTTACATATACCGCTCCAAATGGTGTGCAGCTTTTAACCTTGACGCGAAATTATACTGAATACCTGTTTGTCGGGATAGAAGCTGAGATGACCGAGAGTCAATACGCCAATAACCGTCCTGAAGTACAAAGGCAGATGTTTGACCACTTAATATCACCTAACGAAACCGGTTTTATACGCTTTAATCCCGAAGGTCCCCTTTTCCATAGTGAACCGGGGGTTACGGCTTCTTTGAGTGGGTCAAATATGTTTGATATCTTTCAAAACATCTTTTATTTAACATCAACGTCGTATAATGATATTGCCGCTGAAAGTCATACAAATACGTATTTGGCGTTCCGGGATAATTACATGTTTGCTGATCTTGTTTATGAAGGACAGACAGTCGTTTCAAGGTTGAGAAAACAAATGTTCTGGAACCCGGGTCAGGTTGATGAACATACAATTGTCACCAGATCAACTGATGTTGAGCCCTATGTTACGGTTATATTTGAGCCTACAGTAATCAAAGTTTATTACAGCTTAAATTTTGATCCAAACCAGCCGATACGTACTATTGCAAGGGAAGCTAACCGGAATTACTGGTTTGGAAAAAATTGGTCAGATGGGGAGATTGTTAATATTACTCATTCTTTCAAGTGTTACAATAGCGATTGCTCACTCCAGATTTTACCTTTAGGCCCGCTGTGTCCGCAGGTCGATAGGTCGCTGAGTGTTGTCAGCGAAACGGGAACGAATCTGAGCCAATATACTTATAGCTGGCAGCCTGCAGCAGATGTAAGCTGCCCAACATGTCAGGCTCCCGGGATTCACCTGGATGAAACCCGTACTTTTACGCTTAACTATTCGATAGACGGAGATGAGTGTCCTCAATTAACAAGAGAAGTGGTTGTTTTGCAGGAAAACTGTATGCCACAGCTTTGTAATTTTAACATTGTAGCACAGCCTGATGAGATAACCTGTATCCGGGAAATAGTGAACCTTGAGCTCACAAACCGGCTTTTATTGACGCAGAATAATGTCACAATTGAATGGTCACCTACGACCTACAATACGGACCCGGATTCTTATTCAACCTTTGTATTTCCTACGACGACTACGGAATATTTTGTTCATGTATTCATCCCCGGCCAGGATTGTCCTTTACAATCGGTTGTAGTTTTAAGAGATCGGGAGTGTGAAGAAGAGCATAACCTGACAGATATTATCGGCTGCTGTTTTAGTAATTACGGTGCTGGGGTTTATGTAACGGATGGCACCCATTTGAATGTTTACTGTAATGTGATCAATGAGATCTCGATCGTAGGAGGTAATCTTGAAAAAGGGGAGTTCCTTAATAAAGGTTATATCAATACAACGCGCGACTGGATCCATAACGGCCAAAATAAGTTATTTACCACTTATGAAGGAAAAACCTATTTATTTGGTGATGAGCAGTCCTTAAGTGGAAATTCAAATATTTATTACAATGATTTAATCCTGGAAGGCGGAACATCTGCAAAAAAGATTTTTACAGATGAATATGCTTTCCATTCCCTGAAGCTGAATGATAATGAGCTGGCGACACAAAACAGCACGTTTTCCCTCTTGAGTGAAAATCCAAATTCATTGACAAGAAATACCGGCTTTGTAACCACCGAAGGAGATGAAGGATATCTCTATCGAAACATAATGAATGGTGCAAGCCCTTTTCTTTATCCCATGGCCGGGAAATTTCCTGTTTTCAGGTATAGGCCATTAGAATTAAAAAGTAATGATTTACCATCTGATGTTAAGATTCATTTTGAAAATATTAATCCAACCACTTCCGGTCTTGATGTAAATGTGAAAGCTCCGAATGTTGAGGTGGTTAACGATAAATATTACTACAAATTATTTTCCACACAGTTTGTAGAAGGGGTTTTTAGTCCGAATATTTCAATAACCGCTTATTATAACCCAAATGATGGCGATTTCCAGGCTTTTTCCCATTGGAAACCTAGTGGTGAGGATAACCCTGCCGCCTGGTGGGGAGGAACACCTGGTAATTCAGCTACAACACAGCTAAACAATGAAGGTTTTCTGTCAGCAACCACTACCGGTCCGATGAATATGAATACGGAGAATTTCACATTAGCGCGGGCAGGTTTCTACATCGGGACTGAAAATTTTGGTGGAACCGGATCTACCGGAGGAAACCCAGGGGCAGGAGGAACGACGATTACTGTCGTTAATACAAATGGAACTCCTCCAAGCGGAGGATTAGGTGATCCGAACGGAACAGGAGGAACAGATCCGGTAGTTTTAACTCCTAATCCGGTAGCGGGGATTTATCAAATCAACATAGATGCCGGAACATGTACAATTCAGGGTACAATCCAATTTGAGGTGACTGAAAACGGAACGATAGATCCGGCCACGATTTTATACATTTATCCCGATCAGCCAACAACTGAAACAAATTTACTGGCTTCTGATCTTTATGATATTGACACCGAGAACAGCGGATTGGTTTTAAGCTCGAAACCAAAGAATATCAAAGAATGTGTGAACAAGCTTAAAATAATGATGGGATCACTGGATGACGGTAATGAAGCTATGATCCTACGCCTGGATGCGAACGATTTGATAGCTGAAGATATCATTATTACTGATGAATCAGGCTTACTCTCTTTTGATAATATGGTTTTTTATCACAATGGGGCTTTAGTTACAACGCTTGATATTGATAATCAAAATACATCCGGCCTTGGTTGGGCACCAGGAGTTTACAGTTTTGATCTTGAAGTCAATATTGATGGGCAAATAGAAATAGTAAAAGGGCAATTTATAGTAAAATAAAATGATAGAGCAAATAAAAAAAGTAGCAGGAAAAGAAGTGTTTGGTAAGCTTTCACTTTTAGTAAGTGTGGTGTTGTTAATCCTTTATATTTCAAATGGGCCAGGCTCGGGAAATATGAGGAAGATTGGTATTGTCCAGATGGAAAAAGTTGTTTATGACTTTAAGGGGATGAAAGAAGCTACGAAAGATTTTACAGGAAAAATGGATTCCTGGAGTGCTGAAACAGATAGTTTAAAGAAAAAACTGGAATTCTTTCTTTATGAGATCAAACTGGATTCGATCAATGGAGATAAGGCAAAACTTGAAAAGGATAAGCAAAAATTTCTTTTATTAAGATCATCTTATATTGAGCTACAACAGAAGCTAACTCAACAATCACAGCAGGAAGATCAACAAATGACTATCGGTGTTGTCAACCAGCTTAAACAATATATGAAAGAGTATGCTGAAGAAAATGGTTACGACCTGATTATATCGAACACACAAATGGAAAATGTAGGTTATGTAGGTAAGAGTTTTGATATAACAGATGAAGTTTTAAGTTACGCCAATAAAAAATACGAAGGTGAAAATTAAAATCGCTTGCATATTGTCATTTTTTGTTTTCATACTTGGTGCGGCTTGTACCAATCAGATGGATAATTTAGAGGAATACCTGGCTTATTTGGCTGATGAAACGAATGGAATTGTACACTCAAAATCGGTAGCTGGGGTACAAATGAAAGTTAAATATATGCCAATTGAATATTTGGTATATAAAGATTTCACGAACCAGGATAAAAAAGGCGATAAGAAAAAGCTGTTCAAAGAGTATAAAAATACACTTTCTTTTATGTTGACACTGGGACCGGATAAAAATGAAAATTTTGATATTACAAGGGTCGGAGTCTCTAGCTATGAAGAATTTACAGAACGGATGGAAGTCATGAATTTTCAAATGGGGGGGATGATTTCCCTTGAATATGGAGATAAAACTATCCATCCGAAATTGAGCCTGATGGAAAACACCTATGGCTTGGCACAGGAAAGGGCCATCCTGGTATCCTTTGAAGTGAGTGATAACCTGGAGAACGCTTTTATGAAAAACAACGATTGTAAATTTATATATAAAGACGGGCTTTTTAATACCGGGATAAGCAAGTTTGCTTTTGATAAAACTTCCATCCGGGAATTACCTGAATTTCAATTTTAAGAAAACTAAAAATTATGGACCACATCACGAAAAGAAAACAAGTATTTAGCGGCAAAACCATGCTCTCAAGTATCAGGGAAAGCCGGACTGTTAGGGGTATTATGCTCATGGTGCTTCTTTCCATTGTTTTTGAAATTATTTCACCAACGGCAGCACTTGCCTTGACTTCTGGACCATCCTCTCCCGAGTTTGCAAGTTTCGAGCCTGTGGCAACTACAGATATGGTGAACGATCTGACAGGAGATTTCACCTATAACCTTCCCGTGGTAAGTATCCCCGGGCCTGATGGCGGTGGGTATTCTATGTCCCTGTCTTACCATTCTGGGTCTACCCCGGAAGAAGAAGCTTCTTGGGTAGGCTTCGGCTGGACACTCAATCCCGGAGCAATTAACCGTAATAAAAGAGGGATCGCTGACGATTTTAATGGTGCAGCTGTAGAGCAGTTCAATAAAATTAAACCCAACTGGACGCAGCTCTCCGCTTCAGATGCTAACCTGGAAATAAACAGCCAGGATGAAATAGCTGACAAGAAAAAATTACAAGATATCAAAGCTGAAAAGGCTGGAGAAAAAGCAGGCTTTAAGTTTGGGGGCGTTAATGGCTTTGGGGCACAAAGTACTGCATTAGATCAATTAAATCTAACAGAAGAAAATCCTTGGGCTTTTTCACCAGAATTTAATTTTTCAAACGCTATTCGTTATAACAATTATTCCGGGTTTTCCGTTTCTAAAAGCTTTACCAATACTTCTTTTGGTATGGCGAGCTTAAGCTTAAACCGTTCGGGGGGTGAAACAACATTAGGGTTTTCAGTAAGTCCTTTAGCTCTTTTAAGTAAAATAAGCCGTTCTTTAGCTGCTCTAAGAAAGGAACAGGCAGAGGGTACAGATACGGGAGATGGCTCCAAAGCGCAAAAAAGGAAAAACAGGTCGGAAGTATTTGCTAAATTGACAAATAATAAAGTTGCCAAGAATCTTACGTCCATGTATTCGGTTCGTACTTATGAAGCGCCGGCTGTCCCATATTCTGTAGCCTATAATGTCGGTCGGGCTTATAATTATTCGATCTCCTTAAGACTAAATCCACCTAACCTTCCGGTGGGCTTTCAGGTGGGCTTGAAAGGCCATTTGAATGTTCAGGCCAATTATCCTTTGGTGAATTCGAAAGCCTATGGCTATATGTTTAACAAGAACCTGGCAGATTATAAAGGGAATGATAACCATAAAAAGGGATATGATGTTAATTTGGATGCGGATGCAACAAATAACATGGAAGTTATCCTGGCAGATTACCAATTGGAAAAGGAAACGACCTTCAATAAGCATGACCGAAATCTTGGGATTCCGTATAACACTTCAGATATTTTTTCAATGTCGGGTGATGGAGCTATAGGCGGTTTCCAGATCCATCAAACAGAAATCGGGCATTTTTTTCCTAATTTTTTGATGAATAAGCAGAAAATTAAACAGCTGGGCCTTGAGGTAGGGGTTGGTGGGACGGTTTCCATAGGTTTTGATGTCGGTGTTGGTTTTCAGCGTACTAGTGTAGGTGACTGGGATAATGTTACAAATTTGGTTGATCAGGATGGAAATGACGATGTAAAATACGGATTCACCAATGATGTTTTTATGCAGTTTAATAACGATTTGGGTGGTGAGCTTGCTTATACAGATGATGACAATGCGTTTTTGAATGCTACTATCGAAGGTAGTTTGTTTAACAGGCAACTTGATATTTCCCAATTTGGGTCAGCAAAAACTGTTTTAAAAGGGCAAAATCAAAGGTCTTCAAATATCCAGTACAGCATTTTCGCTTCCAATGGAAACAGTCTGATTGATCGCCTGGATCCTTCAACAGAACTAAATAATTATTTTGTCCGGGGGGTTGACTATAAAGAACTCATTGGTCAAATTGCAGTAACAAATAAAGATGGAAATCGCAGTGTATACGGTATCCCGGTATTTACTCGCAATGAAATGGAATTAAATGTTGGGATAAGATTTGACTTGGCTAGTAATGTGACTTATAGGAAAACCAATCCGCTATATACAGGCTCAGATGTTTTGAAAAATTACACCGTTTCGGGGCAGCGGATTAAAAACCCTTGGGCAAGCACTTACTTACTTACTCAAAATACAACCTTTGACTATGTCGATGCTGATGCAGTTCCCGGGCCTTCTAAAGACGATTTTGGTGGCTGGACAAAATTTGCCTATCGTAAGGCTGTTTGGGGAACAACCCAAAATCCGGACCATTGGTATAAATATCGCGCACCCTATACCGGATTATTTTATAATAGGGGAAAGTTACTTGACGAGCATGACCAATCGGGAAGTATGAATAGTGGTGAAAAAGAAGTGTTTTATCTAAAAGCTATAGAAACGAAAACCCACGTTGCTTGTTTTGTAACGAATAAAACCCAAGCAGCGGATTTTACTTCTTATGGTAGTTTTTCAAACGATGCAAATCAGTTTTTAGAAGGTTCCCTGGATCCTAGGAAAGATGGTAAAGGGGCATCTAAAGCTATGACAGGTTCTCAGGAAAACGCAGCTTCTTCTAATTCTGCTATTGGGACGGATAGGTTAGAAAAGTTGGAAAAAATTGTTTTATTTTCAAAAGATGATCTGAATAAACCGATCAGTATTACTTATTTTGAATATACAAACGAGTTATGTCAGGGTACCCCTAATTCTGATACTGAAAATGGAGGCAATACCAACGGTGGAAAACTGACCCTGAAAAAAGTATGGACTGAAGGTGGAGGAACTGTGAAAAGCAGGATTTCGCCTTACAAGTTCGAATACAACTATTTCCGGGATTATAGTGCGAAAATTAAATCGAAATACAACAATATAGAGAGTCCATATTTAGGTTTCGCTGCGGAAGCCGAAAACCCGAATTACTTGCCGGGTATGACCGATGCTTGGGGTAACTACCGGATAAATGGACCTAATAGGTTTACAAGAATGCAGCCATGGCTTGATCAAGCTTTAGACCCAAACCACATAGATAATGTCGAGGACAATGATTATGACCCGGCTGCATGGCAATTAAAAAGAATAACATTGCCATCGGGAGGAGAGATTCATGTTCAGTATGAGCAAAAGGATTATGCTTATGTGATGAATAAAAAAGCAACGGTCATGACACCATTAGTTAATAATTTCCCAACAAGTGAGGATGATCAAAATAAATATGGCTACTTGTCTGGAAATAATAGTACTTACGTCATTAATCATAATGCTATTGGAATCTCAAATTTAGACTCGGATATGAGGCCATATGCAGAACTACTGGATAAGTATTTTGTTAAAGGTCAGGAAAAATTATATTTCAAATTCCTGTATAACCTTGTAGGAACTGATCCTCCGAATTTAACTCATCCTACGCGTGAGATAGAATACGTCAGTGGATATACAACAGTAAACGAAGTTGTATATGATGATGTTAACAATGAGATTAGATTAAAGTTGGGTGAGCTTAAAGAAAATGGTGACGGTGAAACGGAAGTCGGTAAAAAAGACCGTACCCTTCCAAGATGGGTTGGTTATCAAATGGCGCTCACTTCTGGGGGCTTGAACCTTGCTGAACATGAAAATTTTAGAAATGATACACAAACGGATGATGATCTCCTCACAAATACTGCATACGATCAAACATCAGGAGAATTGGATGATGAAGGAGATGAGCTGTTTGATGAGGCACGTAAACTGACCAAAGCAAACGCTTTTGATTATTTCGGAGAATGGCTGGACGGCGGTTTCAGGAAAGGTAAGCGTAAGAATTTTTGTCAAATACAAAAATACGATGATTCGTATTTCAAATTACCGGTTTATAAATCCAAAAAAGGTGGTGGATGCCGTGTTAAGCGCGTCTTGAGTTATGACCCAGGTATGTCAACCAACGATGGTACTGAAATGGTTTATGGAACGGAGTATATATATAAACTGGAAGGAAGCGATATGAGTAGTGGTGTTGCAACTAATGAACCTGGAGCTATGCGTGAAGAAAATGCGCTGGTAGGCTATTTGGAAAGAAAGCCACAAAAAAAACTGGACAGGCTTTTAAATGGAACTGATTCTAAGCAATTTGAAGGCCCTTTGGGAGAGTTTCTTTTACCAGGTGCGGGAATAGCGTACTCACGGGTAGTCATGAAGAGCATCCATTCAGGAAAAACTACAACGGGTTATACTGTAAATGAATACCACACGTGTAAAGAGTTCCCAATGCAGGTAGATTTTACGGAGCTCAGTAAGGAGGGTAATGATCCTACGTATAAGAAATTAAATTTAAGCTTGCCGCTGGGGATGATAAATATAGATATTCATAAAGCATGGGTTACGCAAGGATATCTATTTAAGTTGAATGACATGCATGGCAAAGTTAAATCACAAGCCACTTATTCAGGGAACTACAATGCATCGACAGCATCTTTACAAATGCCAACATCTAAGACGGTCTACGATTACACCAAACCTGGAGAATCAATAAAATCACTCTTTTACAATCCTGTCAGCAGGGAATTTGATATAAGTATTACACAACCCGGTCAGGAAGAAGACTTAACGATGTATCGCTCACGTGTAAAAGACATAACGAATAATTTTTCGCTCGAAATCGATTTGAATATTTGCTTGCCGGTCGCTATTACGCTTGGTTTTGGGATTTCCTATCAATATAGTCATAATGAGCTCAGTCAGCATGTTACAACTAAGGTGATACACCAACAAAGTTTCTTAAAATCCACAACATCAACAGTAGACGGGATTACACAGACAACTGAAAACCTGGCTTATAACCTGCATACCGGTGAACCTGTTCTAACTCGGACTTACGATGGCTTTATTTCAGAAAATGAAAAAATGTATGCACTCAAAAATGGGGCGGTAACTACTTCTGAGCATGATGGGCACTATTACGCGCTCAATATACCTGGTTCATGGGTTTACAATAAACTAGGACAAAAATCGGATGATCCAACCAATTCAAACCAATTAGGTATTATGGTTGGAAACATAGTTACTTATGGTAAAAATGAGTTGTATGATAAAATTGCTTTAGGTGCAGGGACTTATGATCCAGATGCACTGCCTTTTACTTCTGTTATCAACGCATCAGCTGTAGTGCTTAAGGAAAACTGGTTTACAACTCCAAATGCTTACCTCGCGGAAATTGAAAATGAATTTACGATACCAAACATCCAAGCGACTAAAGACCAGTTGAATAGCCATTATTACCCGTTAAGGTCATACGTATATCGGGATGTTACTGTTAACTCTCATGTCGGAGGAGCATATTACTCACAAATTCATCATGGGGGGGTAATTAAAAACCCAGTTAAAATGTTTGATTGGACACAAACTTCCTTTTCTGAAGTCCATGATAATTTTACTTCAGAACCCGGTGATTGGTTTTCTCCTAGTCAGGTCATGGCTTATTCCCCACATGGAGCACCATTAGCTGAAAAAGATATTCTGAATATTTACAGTACAGCCAAATTTGGTCCGGATAAAATTTTACCTAAATTGGTGGCTCAAAACGCTGATTATAAGCAGGTTGAATTTAAGGACTATGAGCATGACGGAGATAATTCTGCGTACGCCCACTCTGGCTCAAGATCTTACAATCTGAGAAATAATATTTCATCACCTGTAATTAGCGGATATGACTTTACAAACCTGAGCTCGAGAGGTGTTTCCATGAAACTTTGGCTCAAAAGTAGTCAGAACGAAAATATAAATAGCCCGAATTATGGAAAAAGCAACCCTGACCCGCAATTGAAGGCAGTTATAAATGGTAATTACTATACATTCAAACGTGTTGCCAAAACAGGTGATTGGTCTCTCTATGTACTTGATATGTCAGGCTTCAATTTGACAGGACTACAGAACATAAGTTTAAGTTACAATTTCATGTCTGGTAATGAAATGGTACTTATCGACGACGTCAGAATACAGCCCCTTGATGCTGTGATGAATTGTACAGTTTATTCGGCTGATAAAAAAATACTTGCTCAATTTGGTGATCAGCATTTCGGAATTTATTTCGACTACAATCAGGAAGGCTTATTATTGAGGCAAACCATGGAAACAGAGAAAGGCCGTAAGATAATCAAGGAACAACATAAGAATTCACCAACAACACCAAGACAAGAATGATGCGCAATTTCATACAGGTATATTTCTTTATTTGCATAACCTCTTGGAGCTTGTCGCAAGACTGTCTTGAGCAAGTATTAGCAATAGAAGACAGTATTTACGCAGATAGGAAAAATCTGAATAACAAGACTGCTTTTGTTCATTACAAGGTTCGTTCTGAAGATTGGGAAAAGGAAGTGGTACAATCAGAAGTTAAGATGTATCAAGATCAAAAACATATGTACTTTCTTTCTGAACAGGTCGATATATTTTCTGATGACAAGGAAATGTTCCTTGTATTAAAACAACAAAAGGTAATCCTGGGAAATATTTCACAAAAGAACCCAAAAGCATCCGAAGATGAGTTTTTGAAATTCAGGAAGACTTTTTTAAAAAATTGTGAGGTTCAATCCTGTTATTTCAGTGATTCCCTTAAAGGGATCAAAACACTAAAGTTGACAGTAAAGGAAGACGTGAATGAATTAGTGCATATTAAAAGTATGACTTATAAAATAGACATAAAAAACAATAGACTTATCAGCAATTCGGTTACTTATACGAAGAAATATAAACTAAAGAGTATGGAAATGAACTATATGGATTATAAATTTTTGAATTCGTATAATTTCTCAAAACCGAGCAAGCTTATACTGAACCAAAAAGGTAAATTACTTGAAAAATATAAAGGATATGAATTTATTGATGATCGCAATTAAGTCCCCCCAAAGATTTTTTGGATTTTTGGCAGCTGTGTTTTTTTTCCAAATAGGAATCAAGGCTCAGTATGATCCTTCTTTTCTGACTGCAAAAGAAACGTTCAGTTATGCAGATATTACTGCCTCCACGTCGAAAACAATTAACATTACAAAGCCATATCAAACCGGTTTACAGGAAAAAAACAGTTCGGCCTATCTCTACTTGAAATTGGATTTGGGAGATGATTTCTTTGTAAAAAATACGGCAGATGTATTTAATGTGTTGCTTAGTATCAATGTGAGCGGTTTGGTCTCTGTTAACAGAGATTTGACAATCAATGAGGACCAACCTGAGCAACTCATCCGCATTAAAATTTTAGATGAAGTAGATGTTGATCCCAATCAGTCAACTTTAACGTTTAATTGTATAGGGGATAACTTGCCTTTGTCAGGTGTATCAGCCTTTGTTGCAAATCAAATTAATAGTAAACTGAGATTGACGGCCTGGGTAGAACGTGAATTTGCGGTTGATGTGCGTTTAGCAAATGAAACAATGGCTCCCGCTCCACATTCCCTGTTAAAAGTAAACACTATGGGGAGCAAGAGGGTAACTTTCAAGTGGAATAGTGATGAGCTCTACCCAAATTATGAAATCCAGCTTCTTAAGCTCATCAATACGGATCCAACTCTTGTATCGGACCCAAATATATCTGATCCTCATATAATACATTATAAAGTAGATTGGAAAAATGCTTTAAAAGTAGAGACTCAAAGCTATAAGAAAGAAATCGAGCTTACTATGGTAGAAGGAAGCGGTTATTATGTATGGCGTGTTAGACCTATTGGTACTTTTTACCCAGGAGGTATTGCCAACAACGAAAACTATGGATTGTGGTCACCAACCTTGGAGGATGGTGCGGAAGGTAATTTTGTTAATTTTTCTGGAAGCTCAGATATTTTTTATTACCAAGATAACGAAGAAAACCTTAACTGGATTTATAACCGTGTATTTACAGAGGGTAATAATAACTTGACTGATGGGGTTCGTATAAGTGAAGGTATTACTTATGCGGATCCATTGGGAAGACCAAGACAAGTACAAGCTTATGATAGCGACGGAGATAAAACCATTGTTAACCATTCAGTGATAGACTTTTCAGGGCGACCTTCTCTGAACACTATAGCCGTACCGTTAGCAAGCGCGACAGGTTTACCTGGTTATATTTCTAATCTTGTTCAAAATAGCATAGGAGATGTTTATACAGCATTTGATTATGATGATGGATCGGGTGTTAACAACCCAGGTACAGTTAAAGATGCTGGAACGGCATATTCTTAT
This sequence comes from Crocinitomicaceae bacterium, assembly GCA_021325675.1. Lineage (GTDB taxonomy): Bacteria > Bacteroidota > Bacteroidia > Flavobacteriales_D > Crocinitomicaceae > M2408. The sequence continues at coordinate 44,966 of JAJTCM010000008.1, read as the reverse complement.
TACAATGGCCAGCAAACAGATGGTGTAGCGAGTGCTGAGGGCTACCCCTTTACAAGAACAATCTTCAAAACTGACGGTACGGGGAGGGCATCGGAAGTTTCTGGAGTTGGAAGAGTCCATGCAATCGGGACAATTACAAACGGTGAAAAAAGGACAACACGTATTTTATACGGAAGCGTTTCAGATGAAGAATTAATCCGTGTTTTCGGGGATGAAGCTCCTTTAGCTGAGTCCGTCATTAAAATGATAACAATTGACCCGAATGGTGTGCAATCAGTTGAATATATATCAAAAGAAGGAAAAACGATTGCATCTGCACTCATCAGCAATCAAACATCCAATCTACAACCACTAAACTCTGATCCGCATGGCTTTGTCGTAAATCACTCTACCACTCAAAATATTGTTGATGGTAATGTGTTCCAAAGCACAAAACGCTTTGCCGTTTCAGAAACGAAGACAGTCACACTGAAATATGATGCAGACAAAAATAGCGCTGATTGTATTGATTGCCAGTTTGCAGTTCAATTCTACCTGATTGATTTACAGAATCAAAAAACGTATATCAGTGATGCAACAGGCTTAGTTACATCAGAATCACCCAATATACTTGCTCCTTTCGTGGTTCCTTCTATGAGTAAGCTCAACTTTACAAGTGGGTGGAAATGGGTAAATGATGACAATGTTTCACTTGCCTTTAATGCTTCGGTGGATGCTAATGCGGATGGTACGTTCGATTTACCTGAAGGGGAATACCTGCTTGTCAAAAAAGTCTTTTCGCAAAAATCACTTGCTCAAGAAACAGATTACGAAGTTACAGAAGCATTGATGCAGCTGATCTATAATAAAATGAATGCCGTGCACAATGATGCTGAACTCTTGGTTTTCGAAACTTACTTGGGTAAGATTAATAATCGTGATCTTACGGTGTTGGCAGATTTAAACCTCGTTACCACTCCTACGGCATACCCGGCAAATTTTACAATTACATATACACCAGCAGCTGGAGGCGCAACAGTTGGTACATTAACCTTTAATATACTTTCGTCAAATAATGGTGCTTGTGCCGACTGTGGAGGGAAATCAATCGCAATTCCGAGGCCGGAGGTGAACTTAATATGTGATGCGATTGATGCAGCTGTAGCCGCTAATGATAAAACGCTTGTTTCCACTCTTGTAATGGATGGACTGACTGGTGACGCATCAGATGGTTTTATTGAATATTTACAGGCTAATGAGCTTTATCGCTCTTTTAGTGGGACTGCACAGATTAATTTTTTAGACCAGGTTGCTCCTGGTTTTACAGAATCAAGCCTGGAGTTTATGTTAACGAACATGCTTACTTCCAAGTATTATACCGGGCAGACTAAAAATGGCTCGATGGCTAAAGAGGATGAAAATGGTCAGCTATATTATGTGGACGCCAATGGAGATGCAATCGCTACTGGAGTAGCGCCAGTTGCAAGCAAGCCGAATTATACTTGTAAAAATCTGTATCGCTGCTGGATAATGGCTGTTGATCTTCTGGGTGAAAATAGTTTTGATGCGGGAGTCGATGTTATGAACGAATATAATGATAGGGCGGACACAGACTCAGAAGAAGAATATGACGAGGAGTCTAACAGGGAAGATGCGGAAGACAAATCAAAATTCGAAGGCCTGTTGAATTTTATCATTTCACGTAAAATGCGCGATTTCAACGATTCAGATGAAGGTTATGTCGGAACTTCCGAACTGAATACAGTGGTTAATTTTATCAATACATTTATGGACTGTGCAGGCTACCAGTTTGCGGCCATTTTGGATGAGGACGCAACTGTTCCTGCAGAATATTCAGGAAGCACGTTTACCTTCCCTCAAAGCGCTTCTACCGTTCATGTACCGGATATCGGTGGCACAGCCTCGGCCTTGGTGGAAGATTATTCAACCTATGCCCTAAGTAATATTAATTATTGTAATGGGCTGACATCTCAACTAGCTTACCCTTATATTATGAAACCGGAATGGATGTTCAAATATTTCGTTTACAATTCCCAAAATGATTTGAATGGATCAGCGTCAGCCGATGACTATTCAGATAATAATGTTTTGGTAGCGAACCAACTTGAAATAGAGTTGGGAAGCTGTTACAATGATGCTTCAACCTTCTGCGGAGGCACACTATGTACCCCATGTAACTATACTCACCTAAGTTGGTCTGCAGGACAACGCCTTAATTTTTATAAGCAGATTAAAGGATCTTATAAAATTCCACCGCATCTCTGTGCACAACCTGCAGGAACTCCGGAACAGGCAGACCCAATTGACGTTGTGCAAATGGCTAAAAACGAAGTACAGATAGCTATCGATATTTGTGCGAATCGAAAAGGCGAATTTATGGATGTTATCACTTCAGAGCTTACAAGCTCATGTTATGATATTGTAGAATGTCTTACAAGTCCTGCAGCTGACAATGAGGTAAGCAAAGAGGATGTCGAGCGGATGGCTGATAAAGTTGTAACAGAATGCCAATCAAAACTGATTATTATCCAAGGACTTTTAAATACTTCTACGGGAGCTTATGGCCATGCAGCAGATGATGGGGACGGGGTTCCAGAGGACAACCTCAGTGAATACCCCTTTGAAGTACCAGTTGATTGCTATTCACTTAGTATAGGCTCATCCGGGCTTGTTTGTACTGCTCAGGAAACAAAATCTTTCAAGTTATTCCTGGATTGTGACCAGGCGGTAATTGACCAGGCATCTTTCTGGCAGCTAGAACTTGACATAACACCTCCGGTCGGATCATCATGTGGAACTTCTACTTCACCTAGTTGGGCAACATCTACAGGTTGCTCCGACCCTGAAATCACAACACCAAAAACAGTTACAAGTGCTCAATTGAATGGGCAATAATTTTAAACATAATTTATCCACTTATAAAACACAAGTCATGAAAAAAATAAATCAATTACTGGCTTTCCTTCCATTTACATTTTCTGCTTTTTTAATGTTTGCGCAAGGAACGGAAGGAGTGTCTATTTCCACAATTACAACTCCACCTTCTCCTAATGCGATGCTTGATATTAAATCAAATAGCAAAGGTATGTTGGTGCCCAGGGTAACCTATAGTGAAATCAGAGGGCTGGCTGGGTCGCTCCGCGCCGCCACAAATTTACAGGCTGATGATCACGGTTTGATGGTATTCGTAACGGATCAGGATGTAAACTATGGTTATTGGTATTTTGATAAGATGGATGAGTCAGAATCTGCAAATGGAACCTGGAAACAACTGGTTAGCACCGAGGCCTTATGGAAGAGGACCTCGACAGATCCTGATAATATCTATTATGGAGAAGGAAAAGTTCAGATTGGAACAGGAGATGAATTAACTTCAACCAGCCTATTAAACATCAAAGCCGTAGATAACACTAAATATGCTGCTATTTCACTTTTTGGAACAACCGGGAACAGTGTAAGTCTTATGGGTGATGACGGTGGAAGTATGCGTTTAAATTCCAAGGCCCACCATATGATTTTTATTGATAATGAAAATGCTTTTGATGATGCCCTAGTAACTTATAATGGTGGGGCAGTTTTCAGGATTTTGCATAATACCAGTTATTTAAGCACGGATTGGGTCGGCCAAAATCTTCTTTTAGAAGTTTATGAAAGCGGTAATATGTGGATTGATGGAGATTTGAGTCAAAGCTCAGATTCCCTGTTAAAAAAGAATATTAATAAACTGAATAACTGTTCAAACAAGTTGAAGCAGATTCGGGGGGTTTCCTACAAATGGAATAACAAACCAGACAATAATACCCATATAGGAGTTTTAGCCCAGGAAATTGAGCAGGTTTTTCCGGACTTAGTGACGACAAGGACTGATCCGTCCGGAGCATCCGTAAAAGCGGTCAATTACATCGGCTTAATACCTGTTCTTATTGAGTCAAATAAAGAACAACAAGAAATTATCGAAGAACAACAAGAAGAAATCGAAGCTCTGAAAACTCAGATGCAGAGTGTTTTAAATCGCTTGGAAGCATTGGAAAATGATTAAATAAACACGCCCCTTGGATTATAAACTTATTTCATTAACACAAAATTACCATTATGTCACTTAAAATTTTTTCATTCCTGTTTTTGGTAACGTTCAGTCTGTATGGATTGTCGCAGACTGAACAGGTGCTCCTGTTTGAGGACTTTTCAACAGTTGATGATGTAATTGTTTATGACCAGGAATCGGATAACGTAACAGGAAGCGTTGTCGATAAGGCACAGCTTGAATTAGTGAAAGACCGCCAGTTCAGGATGGAAAGCTTAGTAGTTCCTATTCCGGATGATGAAGCCGTTTATGATGTTTTTCTCCAATTTGATCATTATGCCAGAACGACTGGAGAAACCAGGGGAAAATGGTATTACAGCCTAAATGGTGGTACAGATTGGACGGAAGCTGTTTCTCCTCCAAATTATCCTTACAGAAGTTCAAGCTACCAGGAATGGCAAGGGGAAAACCCTACCATGGTTTCAGAGCGGATAACACTTGCAGGTATTCCAAATTCGGCGGAATTTAAAGTCAAATTTCAACCTTTTTCTGGAAATACCGGAACAATAGAATGGCATATAGATAATTTGCAGATCAGCGTAAAGCCGAAAATATGCGATTTATCCTTTATGTTGGATAATTATTATTGCGTTGGCGAAGGAATAATGGCAAATGGGGTACTTACACCAACCGAAGGAGAAACCACCTTGCCAATTTGGACGCTTGTTAACACTACGACGCAAACGACTATCTACGAGTCAAATCCACAATCTTATTTCACGTATCCCATATTAAATTATCCTGAACTAGGTGATGGAAGTTATGTACTGACTGCTTCCGCTACGAATTCAGGATGTCACAACCAGATCAGCCATAGTGAAAGTTTTGTGATCAACTCACCGGCAAATTATGTGATCAGCCCTTCAGGTACAAATTTTTCGTGTGATGAAATAACCTTTGCTATAAACGGAACACTAGAAAACGGGATGTGGAGCTTTGGTGATGGGTTTACAACTTTTGATGAAAGTCCTACACACGCTTACCTGGATAACGGAAGTTATACTGTAGTTTATACAGCTTCAAACTTCGGTTGTCCGATTACGAAAAACATTACCGTAAGTGGTATTCCGGAGGCAGATTTTAGCTATGTTCACAATCCTTGTGATCCTTCAGCAGGCGTTACAGCTACGATTAATCCCTTTAATTCGGACGATTTTGTCTATTTTTGGCAGGTTAACAGCGGTTCTATTGTTTATGCGGCAGAAGAAACGATGTTGCTCACAGGCTTTAATCCAGGAAATAACACGCTTAAACTCCATATAACAAACCGCGATAATCCCGACTGTGAAACTGAGATTACTCAATCCATTAATTTTGGTGGGGTACCAGCTAGTTTTGGTTTTCCAGGAGCTGGTTGCGTCGGGACGTTATACCCAACAAGTGTTGCAAGCGGGGGAAGCACCTATACCTGGAGCGTAACTCCAGCAGTTGATATTTCCTCTGTAAATGCCCAATATCCGGCTTTTACATTTGATCAACCTGGGACATACACGATCAATCTGTTAATGCAAAGTGGTAATTCTATCTGTGCCGCAACAAGCCAGAGTAGGGTGATTACGATTTCGACAAGGCCCGTGGCAGATTTTACCTACACAGCAAGCAGCGATAATTGTGCTGAGATAAATATTGCGATCACCTCAACGAGCCAGTCCATAGGTTCCTACACCATTGACTATGGGGATGGAACAATAATTTCAGGAAACGCTGTCTCTGTTGCAGCAATTGCTTCAAATCATCCTACAGACCTGATACACAATTATACTTCAAATGGAATTTTTCACGTCGTAGTTACGTTAAATCATAATAGTTGCGAGGACAGCTACGAGCAAATAGTTCAGATTAACAGTTTCAGTGGCGTAACGGCTGTTGGACAAAGCTACTTTTGTGATGGGTTTAATACAAGCCTCGGAGCTGTTCTAAGTGGTAATCTGCAAGGCCAGGGTTCTGTAACGTATCAATGGCAGAAAAAGGATTTGGACGATAATTTCGTTGATGTTCCTGGAGCCACGGGAGCAAATTTTACGTGTTCTCTGGAAGGTGTATATCGCGTAATTGCCAGCGGCACGGTAGGTTTATGTCTTAACGCAGCAGTAAGTAATGAAATTAACGTAATTAAAGCAGAGGTTCCTGCCTTGACTTATACAACAACAGGCGCAGCTTGTAATACGAATAATGGAAAGGTAACTTTAACTGTATCCAACATGTCAAATTACCTGGTGAATGGCGTTTTGGTTGATGAATCCCCTTCTTTGATTGAAAATCTTGGACCGGGGGAATTTTACTTCACCGTGAGCAACAGTGTTTACCCGGCATGTAGAGTCGAGAATTATGCGGTTATAACAGCACCAAATCCTGTTTCTTATCAAAAAGTAATAACAGCGACTAAATGTAGCTCTGCTACGGGAGAAATAGATTTAACCAGCCTCGTAAATTATGCCTCCAGTAAATTATTCGATGCTAATAATAACCAGGTAGGTTCAGGAGAACCCTATAGTGCCCTTTCGGAAGGAACTTACCGTTTGGAAGTAACAAGTAATGCAGGTTGTGTTGTCGTTGAACAGGTAATCATTCCTCATCTTGCAATGGCTGTTGTTGTAGGTGATGCCAGCCTTATTTTATGCCCGGGTTCTACAGGAACACAGGCAGTCGTAACAGGAATGATTCCAAACAGTGGACTTGGTACTCTGACTTATGCCTGGGAGAACGAAGGACAGCCCTTAACTGAAGCAAGCAATACCTTGAGTATTACGACAGCTGGTAGCTATAGTGTAACGGTTAATTCATCAGTAACGGGTTGTAGCGCTAGTGCAAATATTAGCGTGGAAGAAGCAAAAGGAATGTCAGTTGCTATACAGGCGGATAGATTTTGTGCTGGTGACAATGTAACATTAAATGCTTTTATAAATGGTGGAGTAGCACCTTATACTTACTTTTGGGATAATAGTATAAGCCCCCAAACTGAAACTTATAGTGTAGCAACAACGACACTCCCCAAAATAGTTACCCTGGAAGTTGTTGATGCACAAAACTGTAATTCAGCAATAGTTTCCTATACATTGAGTGGAACACCACTAACTTTGGATAACCCGGCATACAGTATAAATGACTGTGATTTTTATGGCGAAGCGAGTGGAGGACAAACCCCTTATACCTTTGAATGGTATTTTACAGGTGAGGTCTTTACAGAGACAGTTGTATTGAGCTTTACTTACAACGCAGCAACGAACACGTTGAAGCGCGATGACAACAGCAACGTAGTCGAAAAACCGGATCATGCATCGAACACTACGGATGTTATTACACTAGCCAACGCTAAAAAACTAGAATACCAGAATCTTCCAACAACGGGTAAACATCCTGTTTATTTCAGTTTTCCATACCATGCTAATAACCCATATACACAATGGTATTATGGCCTGGATTCAGATAATACTGTAGGATCGGAGGCCTTTTACCCGGATTTGGGTGCTGATGGACCGGTTGATGTACAATATTCCGTACAAAGCACTGGTGACCGGCTTCAGCACAGTCATAGCGGTAAAACTTCTACAAGCAATTTCGTTGATGCAACATATAAAGTAGTTGTGCGCGATGCTAATGGGTGTGAGACGCGAGGTATAGCAGTAGTCGATGTACCGGTAACAGTTAAAAACGCTCCGCAATTTAAGTTTGTGTTTACGAATAAAGAAACTATTCCAGATCCTCCTCCAGTTGAGGTTGACGAAGACCTGGTTGAAAACATGGCCGAAGCCTCCAATGAGTTGATGAGCGCGATGCAGAACTGTATGGCAGCTTATACCGAACAGCTTGAGGGTAACCTGTCTTCTTGTTTTGAACTGTCCTCTCTGGAAGATGAAATGACGATCTCATATAGTGAAAATATTTACCACTATACCTTAAGCTATTATGACCGTGCAGGTGCATTGATCAAAACAGCTTCGCCTGAAGGAGTAGTTACTTTTAGTAAACCCCAAATAGATGAAGTAATAAATTACAGGAAGACTGGTACACTCAGTTCACAGGTTGATCCTGAAGATCTACTTCCTGATCATCGATTGACTTTTCGTTATCGCTACAATGGCATAGGACAGTTGACCTGGTTATGGAGTAACGACGGAGATGCAACTACGTTCATCTATGATGGTAAAAACCGTTTGCGTTTTTCCCAAAATGCAGACCAGAAAGTAACCGGGAAATACTCGTATATTAAGTATGATAATCTAGGCCGGACAGTAGAGGCCGGAGAAAGCTCGCAAAACGGTCCGGATCTCGATGCTACAAATCTGGAAACACTTAGCCAGTTAAATAATCAACTTCTGGCGAATAATATGAGCTTTCCGCAAAACCAGCGAAGTGAGATTATTACGAATGTTTACACACTTTCAGGCCCAGTGGATTATTATGGCCAACCCCAGCGCTTCCTGAACAACAACATTAGTTATGTGACTAAGGATTATGATCCGAATGTTGCTGGAGATGAGTACATAACTTACTACAGCTACGATCCTCATGGAAATGTAGAATGGATGGTTCAGGAACATCCTCAGATAGGCAGAAACACACTTTCTTATGAATACGATTTAATTAGCGGAAAGATGTTGAAGGTTATTTATAATGAGAACAGGCCCGATGCCTTTTTTCACCGCTATTCTTACAACGGAGAAAACAACTTAATAATGGTTGAGACTTCACCGGACGGCGTGCTATGGGATAAAGACGCTACAATTGAACATTATGAACATGGACCTCAGAAAAGGGTTGTATTGGGTGATGATAAGGTGCAAGGGCTAGACTATCTTTATACGGCACAGGGATGGTTGAAATCAATTAATACTCCTGCATTAAATAATCTGAAAGATCCGGGACATGATGGCGGGTTAATTTCTCAATTTCTTGAAACAGGACAAGTGGCTGAAGACATTTTTGGTATGAGCTTAGGATATTTCAGGGGTGATTATGTTAGAACATCGCCAAGCTTTCATACTGATTATGAAGAATTATATTTGGGAACCGCTCCTCCAACAAAAGACTTATATAATGGTAATGTTGCCCATTGGGAAAACAGCCGTCTGGTTGGGACAGGAAACAAATCAAATCACGTAAATGCTAGCGTTTATGCTTATGATGTGCTTAACAGGCTTAAAGATGCAGCCAATTATGAGTCTGCACTTGATCCAATAACACGTGAGAAAAACAACTCTTTTGCAAAAGGCTATCAGAGGCAATTTGATTCAAATACCAATACTTTTATAGACAACGACGCTTTCCAGGAGAATTATGTCTATGATGCAAATGGCAATATAAAGAGTTTATCTAGGAAAGATGAATTGGGGAACTCGTTGGATAATTTTACATACAAATATGATCCAAGCGGACGAAAGAATCAGCTTTTAAGCCTCATTGAAAATGAAATGAATACAGATGGGTCTAAAGGAGATATCATTGATGGATTGCATTCTTATATATATGATAATCGTGGTAACCTGCTTGAAGAAAATTACAAGGAGAATTATGGATCAACAGAATGTGATGTCAAACTTAATATGACGTGGACTGTTACTGGAAAGGTGTCCTCAATTTTAAAGTCAGTAGATGATGGATCCCAGATAATAGGTATAGAGGAATTGCATTTTTATTATGATGCGATGGATATTAGAGTACGAAAAGAAGCTAAAAAGCATTATGATATCCAGGGTGTGCCAGCAAATTATGCCTACACGATACTTGAAATCAATAATACGTATTATGTTCAGGATGCTACTGGATACCCTATGGCGGTTTATGAGAAACAAGTCAAACAGGATTCTCAGGATCCATTGACCTATAATATCGACATGAAGCTGCTTGAGCACAGTATTTATGGAACTAATCGTATCGGACAAGACCGAAAGGAAGTTACTGTGGCACAAGGGACAACGCAAAATCTGTATGATCTGGCTTCCTTAAACGACCTTGTGTTACCTGAATCTGGAATAAACAAAATTTCAGAATACCAGAACTGGATTACCTCCGCTAATAAGACTACTGCTATTGGTGAAGGAATAGATCAGATCTGTAATTGCAAGGTTAAAAAACTGAGCTATGATCTGACCAATGATGTCAATGACGCGACCGGCACGAAAGATTACCTGGATAACCCAAGTTTGAGTGAAATGACGGCTTTCCTCGGAGTAGCAGATAATGGGGTAGCTATTGCCGAAAACTTGGATCGTCAAACGCAGTTCTACGTGGTTTTGGCTAAAAATTATTTAGGACAGAAAGATGCCTGTTTAGTATATACAACTGACGGACAGTTAATGGAAGGAACCGAAAATATCCTCGATGTAGATGCTTCTTCAAAACCTGTTATCGTTAACCTCACAGGAAGCAGTAAATATGCAATCGTGACATTGAAAAATAATGGCTTACCAAGTTATCATGTGGTTGACATGGGACAGTCTAGCTTTGGTGGAATGGCGAGTGGAAAAGTAGTTGAGAGTAACCTACCATTGAGTGCTAACACTCCGATTGGGACACAGTATAGCTACCATTATACCGGTTATGAAGATCATATAAATGAAAGAACGATTGTGTATACGGTACGTTCTACACCGATTGCAGGTCAACCGGGTCAGGCCATGGCAGAAGTAATGGCTTACGAGCTCTACAAAGAAAGTATGCATGTACCGGCTGAGTATATTTTATATAGTGAAAATGCTTGCGGTGACCAAAAGCAGGGAGAAGTTCAAATCTCTCCTGAAGGAGATAAGCTCTTGTGGTATAAGCATGATAGAAATATTTCGGCCTTTGACCACCGTGAAGCGGAATTATATAAGTTTAATCTCGGTATGGACAAAATCAGTTTTGTCAGTGCTCCTGAAATCAATTTACCTACCATACAAGCAGGCAATTATGGGCGTGGAATGGCTGAATTTATGGAAAACAATAATTCCATACTTTATAGTCAGCATGGGGTTTTCGGTACTACGCCAGAAAGTAACAAAAATCTTTGGCGTTACCAAACGGTTAGCCCATCACTAGTGAGCCTTAACCCAGCCAATACCTATTTGTTCAGTCAGATTAAGCGTGGTGTAAACGGCACCTATTATTTACCGGATATGGACAGTCCCATTGACAAAATGCATACTTATCGGACCGGAAATACTCCGGATGAAGCTATTTATAAACAAGCTTATGGAATAGGTGAAGCATCTTACAGTTATGGGGCAAGCTTACCGACACAAGTGTTTAAGGTTTTCACGACAGGTCAGGTCCAAATGCTTTTCACACGTACAGTTGGTCGTAAAATGTACGAGTTAACGGATCACTTAAATAATGTACGGGTTGTGATTAGCGATCGCAAAATACTCCATGATGAAGATGCTGATAATGCAGTGTCGGAGCATGATTATTTCATTGTGGAACTAATGAGCTACAGTGATTACTACCCTTTTGGTATGCAGCAACCTGGTAGGCATTACACAAATGAGAAATATCGTTATGGGTTTAACGGTATGGAGAGCGACAATGAGACCAAAGGATCAGGAAACAGCTATACAACGGAGTTCAGGCAGTATGACCCGCGTATCGGAAGATGGTTGAGTTTGGATCCGATGGCTCAAAAATATCCGGGATTAAGCCCTTATGTTGCTTACAATAATAACCCGATAGTTTTTATAGACCCTTATGGAGATGATCCTCCAACGGCTAAACAATTACAGAAAAAGCTTAAAAAGATAGGGAATGAATTAGAAAGAAAAACTAAAAAGGCAATGAAGCGCATTGCAAAACAAGCTGCAGATTCGGCTCCGTTAAATTCTATAGACGAAGCGATGAACTTGGAAAAATGGAAGCAATATGCATCTGATCTTTCAGAAACTATAACGGATGAAGGAGTAGAAATTGAACAATGGTTTGAGGGTGAATTGAATAAGATTCTGAAACATTATGGCGAAAAGGTTAAAAATTGGCATTTTGCAGGGGTAACCGCGGGTGTTGGAATAGAGGCAGATTTTGGGCCTTGGTTTGCATCAGCAGGAATAGGAGCTAAGATAGGCGATAGTAAATATAAGGCCGTAATCGAAAACGTAGCCCCAGGGTCAACAGCTTACACACCGGATGCAGCGCCATATGTTTTTGCTGAAGCAGGGGTAAATGCCGAATTTAAAGATTTGTTTGACGACGATTGGTATGAAGTTTTTACAGATTATGAAAAATGGGTTAAGCTTATGAAAATGTCAAATGTCGGAATTAATTTAGCGGGCTTTGTTGGGGGTAAATTTTCTGCTGAAGAATTAATACAACCTGGAGGAAGTGCCGGCACCTCTACGCTCATAGCTCTGGGAGTATCGATTAACGGTAAGGGTCCTTGGGGCGGAAGTTTTGAAGCAACAGTTGATCCTTTAACTCTGGACGTTGAATTAACATTTAAAGTGACATATGGCTTAAAAATTCCTTTAGAGGATAAAAAAGGATTTACAATAGGTATGATTGAAAAGGGAAGTGCGGAATATGTTTTTCCTTCAACTATGCAAATGGCACTTGAGTTTGTTGATATGTACTATAGAAGTAAGTATGCCCCAGTGAATGTCACAGCACCAAGAAAATCGGCACCGTAATTAATCGTCTTCTGATTGATGACATGTGGAGAATGAGAAATCGTTCTCCACTTTATAAAACAATTAATTTTGATTGTATGGTAGCCTACTAAAAAGTATTTTTTATATATTTACAATTACAATCGGCAAAGTTAAATCGTGTCAATATAAAATTATGGCTAAAGAAGGGTATGTTTTTGAAATACAAAATAATAATATAATCATTTTTAAAAAGAAAAAAATTTCTTTCGTACCTCTTGGGTTTTTAATTTTAATCGGGTTTATAATACTAACATCTTCCTTTTTAATCGGTTTAATTTGGATTTTAATCACTTTAGTTGGATTTGTAGCAAATATTATTTCGTCGTTATTTCATCAAAGATTGATTATTGAAGGGCAAAATCAAATAATTCACGTTGAATATTTTTTCATAAAAAAGCTTCTTCATACTAAGCATTGGAATATGAATAATTATGAGTTTTATATTAATAATTACAGAGGTAAAAATTGGATGAAATACGGTTTATTTGCCCGGGAAAAAGATTCTAAGTATGGGCAAAATGTTTTTGAAATAGGAAAATTTGATAAAGCGAAAGTTTTTATTGATCAAACCTCTAAATGGATCAAGATGACTATACCTGAAAATTTCAAATCATTGATAGTGCTATTTATGGTCTTTATTTGTCTTACGAATTTAGAAATATACGGACAAAACCAGGGAGATACATTAAAAGTCAAGTACCAATATGAAATGACTATAATAAGCGATTCAAAGCAAATTAGGGTAGTAAAGACGAAATATGACACTAAACCAGAACAATCATTAAGAGAAGAGTTTTATGAAAATGGAAATAGAAGGTCAATAACTCGCTTTATCGGTCGTTCAAAAAACGGAGAAGAGCTTTCATATTGGGAAAATGGACAACTTAAGGAGCAAAGTTTCTGGAAAAAAGGGAAAGCAATTGGGGAAAGATTGATTTACCATTCAAATGGTGAGTTAAAAGAGAAGTTTTCACATGTTAGAGGGTTAGCATCAGGCCCTTACGAGAGTTATTATCCTAATGGAAAATTATGCTATCAAGGTGAAATGAAAAAAGGCGGACGTCATGGTGAGTGGTTAGTATATAATGAATCAGGAAAGCTAATAAGAAAAGATAGGTATAGAAAGGGCATTATACAGGATAGTGAGGAGATTAAATAATAATGTTCGTAAAGAGAAGTTTTTGGTATAATTGATTCTATCAACCCCTAGCGTCTAATCTTCACCCATTTTCCCTACCTTTGCCCAAAAAACCCCACCCCATGAAAAAACTCATTTTCTTCCCCGTTCTCATTCTCATTCTGCCCCTTACTTCTTGTGTCAACAGCGAAGAGCAAAAGCTCGATCAGCAGGAAGAAGTGCTGCGTGAAAAAATGGATAAGCTCAAAAAGAACCTGGATAGCATGCAACAGGATATCAATCAGGAAATGAAAGAAATGGATTCCCTCAAGAAAAGCCTCGATTCCTTCCCGTTGAAGTGAATCACAATTAGCACATTAATTCTCCATTTTCACCGCGAAGCAGCAACAAAGTTAATTTCAACTCTTCACTAAATAAATTTCACCCTTTCTTCGTTAGCATTAGTAGGGCAAAGCTTTCGTTTGGTCAAAAAACGACCTAAAACATTTAAAATCTGTTCGTTTTTAACTACTTTTGCAGGACTTAGTTTAAACCACTATGAGAAAATTCACCACCATATATTTCCTTTTTTGTGTGCTTTTAACCGCAAATGCACAGCGGATCAATGATGCTTATCATCTCAAACATAACATTCGCCAGGACAACCAGCAGTTTGAATTCCGCGTGCTGGATTTCGGGGACAAAGGTGTTTACCAATACGACAAAAGCAAATTCTATTTCTGGCTCAAAGCACAGCAGGTGCATGCTACCCAGGGATATTCCTCCGGTTTACTGCTCCATGGTGAATTCCAGGCGTTTTATGTGAACAAACAACTTTCCCAGCGCGGGTATTTTTACAAAGGGCTCAAAAACGGCGAATGGCTCTACTGGAATTCGGAAGGTACGATGACCCACCTGGAACATTGGCGCTCGGGCGTTAAAGTCGGGACGGAAAAAAGCTTTTCGGATGAAGGCGTGATGCTTGCCCAGGTGAAATACAAGATGTTCAAAACGGTGCGCCAAACCCCTGATAGCACGATTGTTTCTTACCACAAAAAAAACAAGCAAACGATTACGCTGCATGATGCTTACGGGAACAAAAACCAGGTGATCCGCCGCAAAAACGGTCAGCTGCACGGCAAGCAAGTCACTTACAAGGAAGGAAAACCGGAGCTGGTTGAAGAATACAAAAACGGGCAAAAGGTAGAAGAAAAAGCCAAAGAAAAGAAAGGTGATAAAGAAAGCGGAAACACGGGCACCGCCGCAGGTAAAAAGCCATTTTCCGAAAGGATGAAAACGATCTTCAGGAAATCTGACAAAGAAAAGAAGGACTCAAAAAACAAGGAAAAAAATACGAAAACCAACCAAAAACCAACCGAAAGGAATACAAAAAAGGACGCTGAAAAAAAGGAAAAGAAACCACTTTTCCCGAAAAAGAATAACAAATCCTAAAATGATGGCTGGCAAGCTGTTCAAAACGGTCCGGGCTTCAGCGATTGGCTACGCCATTTCGTTTATGCTGCTCATCGGGCTTATTTGCAGCGGCGTATTGTTCATTGCCAGCGCCAACAAACGGATCGAAGTGATCCACCTGACGAAAGAACACCTGATTTTCGACAATTACACCGCCTTGCTTTTTGCTTCCAAACAGGAGCTCAAACCTTCCCATACACTGGTTCATGCTTCCGGTGATACGTCAGAAATTACCACGAAAACCTGGGGCTCTTTCAAAATGCTTCACGTAACGACCCGTCACAGCGGGAAAACGATCCAAAAAGCTGCGCTCATCGCTTACCAAACGAACAGCGGCCTGCCTGCTTTGTATCTTCCGGACAACCAGCAAGCGCTGAAAATCGGGGGTGAAACGCGCATCGAAGGAACGGCTTTTTTGTCTGAACGGGGAATTGAACGTGCCTATGTTGCAGGGAAAAACTACATGTTCGAACAGCTCATCTTCGGGAAAACCGAAAAAAGTGAACGTACCCTGCCGCCGCTCAAAAAACAGGTCGAAAATCTCAGCCTGGAAAATTTCATAGCTGATTGCGACAAAAAGGATTTTATAGGCAAAGACTCAGCGTACTCCTTTGTGAATAAAACGACTTTGTTTTCTGAAATGGGTGCGTTGACACTCAGCCATGCTTTCTCCGGAAATGTGATCATCCATTCTTTCGATTCGATTTACGTGACCAGGTCTGCCAAACTGAAAAACGTGATTCTCATTGCCCCGCGTATCCGCTTCGAAGAGGGTTTTAAAGGCTCGGTGCAGGCAATTGCCCACCAAAGTATTGTTTGTGAAAAAAATGTGCGGCTGGATTATCCGTCAACGCTTACCCTGAACGAGATCCAAAGCTCAACCCTGGGCGAACAGGCACAAATTTTCCTGGACGAAAACAGCAAGGTGCTTGGCGGCGTGCTTGTTGAAACACAGCAGTTCAACTTCCGGAACCCGCCGCGGCTTTTTTTAGGTAAAGGCGCCATGATCGGCGGTTTGGTTTACAATATGGGCGAAACAGAGCTAAACTCCAAAATCATCGGCCACCTGTATACGCAGAAATTCATCCTCAAAGCGGGTGGCGGTGTATATGCCAACCATCTGATCGACGCAACGATATCTTCTACCAAATTGCCGGATTATTTTTGCATTCCGCCCTGGCTGGAAAAGCTCGAAAACCAGAAACCCCAGATTATCTCATGCTTCTGAAACGCAAAATAAAAGCTTCCAGCATTGCTGAAATTGTTGTTGCCCTGGCGGTGATCGCGATCTGCTTTGCGGTAGCTTCGTTGGTTTTTATCCGGAGCACGGGTACAACGAGCAAGTTTATGGACGTGAAAAAGCAAACCGAGCTGCAGTCTGAGATCCTGGAAAAATTATACCGCGATCAGCTGGGTGAGGTGGAAAATACTGAAATTGAAGTGGAGCTCGAAAAGCTTCCTTCCGAAGAGAACGATTCATTGACTGTCCTGCGTTTTCTGGGGCAGGACGAACGCCTCATCTGGTCACAGGAAAGCTGGAATGTACATGAGAGACAATAAATACATAAAAGCGTTCACCTTGTTTGAGGTCACTGTCGTGCTGGCGATCATGAGTATTATGCTCACGATCATCAGTGTTTCACTCAACCGTTTCAACGAGCAGATCAAAAACAGCTCGGAGATTCACCAGGAGCTGAACCATTTTTACATCGTGCGCTCCAATCTCTGGCGCGAATTGTATGAATCCGATTCACTGACCTGCGATCAAAACACCCTGCAAATCTATAAGGGAACTGACCGGGTTGATTACACAATAGAAGATGAGTTGTTACAACGTAAATCATTACGTTCTGAAATAGAAAACATGAACTTAGCAGTGGAAAGTATCAAAACCGTTGAGAAGGACGGGGAACAGCTGATTGAAATCGCTTTTATCTGGAAAGAAGAAATCATGAAGCTGAGCTATCTCAATAAGGCGCACCTCGATTTGAAAATTAACCGTTACTTTGAAGAGCTGAAATGAAAGAAGAACAAAAACCAGGATTGTTTCAACGCGAGCTGACGATTGGCAAAGCTTTTACCGATAAGGCCAAAGAGAGCTTTTACAATGAGTTCACGTCCCTGCTCGAAAGTGGGGTTGACATGCAGCGCGCCTTATCCATTCTTATCGAAGAACAGGAGAAAAAACGGATCAAGGCCATTCTGGAAGAAATTTCTGCCGCCCTCGTTGTTGGTTCTTCCCTCTCCGAATCCTTGCAGAAATCAGGGCATTTTACGCCTTATGAATACCAGAGTGTGCGCATCGGGGAAGAAACCGGGCGTTTGAAAATCGTTTTGGGCCACCTGGCCAGTTTTTATGCCGACAAGGTGAAGCTTCGCCGCCAGCTGATCGGTGTGTTTACCTACCCGGGCTTTGTCATCATGATCACGTTTGGGGTGTTGTATTTCATGCTCACCAGTGTCGTG
This sequence comes from Crocinitomicaceae bacterium, assembly GCA_021325675.1. Lineage (GTDB taxonomy): Bacteria > Bacteroidota > Bacteroidia > Flavobacteriales_D > Crocinitomicaceae > M2408. The sequence continues at coordinate 27,208 of JAJTCM010000008.1, read as the reverse complement.
CCGATGTTCCAGGACGTCTTCAAGCAGTTTGGCCAGGAATTACCGCCCCTCACCCAAAAAATAATCTGGCTTTCGCAGCATTTCTCCACCTTTTTGATCTGGTTTTTAGGTGCGGCGGTCCTCTGCTCCATTTATTTTTACACCCAGCGCAAAGAAGCCTGGTACCGGAAAATGATGTCGGGCTTTGTGCTTAAAATCCCGGTTTTCGGGCCGCTGATGAAAAAAATCTATATGGCGCGTTTTTGCCAGAGTATGGCTTTGCTGCTTTCTTCCAAAACACCGCTGGTCAACTCGCTTGAGCTGGTCGAGGAAATGATCGGCTTCTATCCGCTGGAAGTAGCGATGCAGGAAGTGCGGAAAGACATTATCTCCGGCGAATCACTGCACTATGGACTTTCTAAATTTGACCTTTTCGACAAGCGCTTGATTTCCCTTGTAAAAATCGCCGAAGAGATCAACCAGCTCGACAGTACGTTTGAGCGCCTGACGAAACAAAACCAGGAAGAAATCGAATTCCGCACCAAGCTCATCGGGACGATCATCGAACCTTTGATCATTGTGCTCATTGGTACCATTGTCGGCGTAATCATGGTCGCGATGTACATGCCGATGTTCAACCTGAGCAATGTTATTAAGTGAGTTTTGGAGTTGTGGGTTTGGAAGTTATGAGTGGTAGACCGAACGCTTTCTCTGGCCGGCTACAAAGTACTTTAAAATGGAGGAAGGTGCCGTCCCTACGAGACTTCAGGTAGTTTTACGTATCATATTACAAATATTTTATCCCTACGGAATTTAAAGAATTGTAAATAAGCCCGTAGGACTGATATATGGTTGCCTGTCAAGGCAGGGTTGAGAATAAAGACCCGTAGGGACGATACGGTTATTCTTCAATTTATCATATGTGAATTTAAAGTATAGTAAACAGATGTATCATTAATCGGCTATAATCACTTTTTCGACTAAATTTTTCAGGACATAAAGTAATAAATTTGTACTTTTGAACAATAAAAAGTGTGTAAACGCTTTATATCTAATACTAAACACTGGTTTTAATGAAGCTTAACAATTATTCACGGAAAAGCCAAAAAAGCTTTTTGGTAAAAGCCTTTTCCCTTGCAGAAATATTGATTGTACTCGCTATTATGGGTATTTTGATCATGCTCGTTGTGCCGAATAACGCGGGTGTCGCTTCACGGACCAAAAGCCTGGAAGCGCAGCAGGAGCTGAAAATGATCCACAACCTGCAATACGCTTATTTCCTGCAATTCTCCAAATATTCCCCGGATTTAAATACGATCAATTATATGCCGCACAAAACGGTGGTTTCAGGCGGTACGGCCAACTACGAGGTTTCCATCATGGAAGCTTCCGTAACGGGCTTTAAAGCGAAAGCCGAGGCGGTGGTTGATTTTAACGGCGACGGGAAAAAGAACCAATGGGAAATTGACCAGGACGGGGTGTTGAAAGAAGTGCAGGTGGATTAATGGCGGCGTATTTGCTCATAGGGATTATGCTTTTCGTGTTCCTCCAGGACTTAAAGCTGAAAGCGGTGTATTGGTTTGTTTTTCCAGTCATCCTGGGCTTTTCGTTGTGGTATTCCTGGAACCACCTGGATTGGAAGCAGCTTGCCTGGAACGTGGGCGTGCTCGTTGTTTTGATGAGTGGGCTGACGCTTTACCTGACCTTTAAAAACAGGCGTTTGATTAATCCGTTCGACGGTTTTTTTGCCTGGGGGGACATCCTTTTCCTGCTGGCGGTTTCACCGTTGTTTAACACACAAACCTTTTTGTTTTACTTTATCACCGGAACTGTTTTTGTTTTGCTGGTGCACGGTGTTTTGACCCTCCTGAAAAAGACCGACAGGGAAATTCCTTTCGCGGGCTATATGGCGTTTTACCTCGGAGGACTTATTTTATTTGCTGATTTATACGATATTCCACTGATTTGAGCAGCTTCAACGAAATAGCGATCGATCCTGAAACCCAGCAGCTCATCCGCTCGGATTTAGCCTGGCATTACCGCGTCATCCCGAAAGCGAAGGAAGACAAATGCTTTGTGCTTTGGATCGACGAAACAGCCGATCAGCAGCTGACACGGGAAGAGCTTGTTGCTTTGCTGGGAACGGAAGTGGAGCTGGTACCAAGCGATAAAATTAATATCCAGCGGGCCTTAGGAAAATACTACCGGACCTCGAACGACCAGGAGCAAAAGTTCAGTTTTGACGCCAAGCTCGATTTTGTCGACCGGCTCATCCAGGAAGCGAACCAGCTCGGAAGCAGTGATATCCACATCGAGGTTTTTGCCGATCGCGCCCGGGTACGGATGCGTGTGGACGGTCACCTGATCCAGCGCTATGTGCTCGACAAGGAGGATTACCCCGAGCTGATCAACAAAGTGAAAATCCGGAGTAACCTGGACATCTCAGAAAAACGCCTGCCACAAGACGGCCGGATCCAGTACCAGGATTTCGATATGCGGGTTTCCATCCTGCCAACCTTACACGGGGAAAAAATCGTACTGCGTCTCCTTGGGCACGATGCTTCTTCGCTGAGCATGGAAAAGCTCGGTTTTTCGGAAGTTGAAAAAATGCGTTACCTTGAAGGGATCAAAAAACCCAACGGGATTATCCTCATCAGCGGGCCGACAGGTTCGGGAAAAACGACAACTTTATACGCTACGCTGAAGCTCCTGAATGACGAAAAACGAAACGTGGTCACGGTAGAAGACCCGATTGAATATACATTGGAAGGGATCAACCAGGTACAGCTTAAAGAAAGTATCGGCCTTACTTTTGCCAGTGCCCTGCGCTCTTTCCTGCGCCAGGATCCGGACGTGATCATGCTCGGAGAGATTCGCGACGGAGAAACGGCACAAATGGCGATCCGTGCGGCCCTGACCGGCCACCTTGTTTTATCTACGATCCATACCAATTCGGCGTGGGGAACGATTTCCCGTCTGATCGACATGGGCGTACCCTCGTTTTTACTGGCAAATACGATCAACTCGAGCGTGGCGCAGCGTTTGGTCCGTAAGCTCTGCACCAATTGCAAAAGCGAGGTGGATTTAATCCCGTCCGACTGGCCTTATGGTCTGTCACAGGAACACATGCCGGCAAAACACCATGTTGCCGTGGGCTGTGACCAATGTCATTTCACGGGTTACAAAGGAAGGATAGCTTTGTATGAAGTAATCCCGATTGACGAAGAGCTGGCAATTGCCATCAAAAATAATGACAGCCACATCCAGGACAAGCTGGAATCGCGCGGCATCAAAGACCTGGCGACGCGCGCGCTGGAAATACTAACGGAAGGTGTGACCTCTCTCGACGAGGTTTATGCCCTATTAACAGGATTTTAATCTGATGAAAACGACACTATTCATATTCTTTTTAACAATCGGCTGCGGGCTTTTTGCACAGGAATTTACCGAAAGCCAGCTGCGTTTCAAGCTGGATTCCCTCGCGTACCGCCAGCCGGGGTTCAACAACAAGCTACAGCTGAACCTGACCGGTTTGCCGCTTCACGAGCTGATTTCTTCCGTGGCGCTGGAAAACAACCTCAACATTACAGTCGACCCGACGATTAACCAGCTGATTTCCTATAATTTTTACGATGCGCAGGTGAAGGATATGCTTGTTTTCCTCTACCTCAATTTCGATATCGAATACAACTTTGTCGGATCAATTATCTCCGTCAAAAAACGGACGGTCAAAAAGGAGCCGGTTGTCATCAGGCCTGTGAGAGAAATAGACCTGAATTACAATTCTGCCAACCAGTTTCTTTCCATGGACCTGAAAAATGATACCCTGTGGCGGGTGTTTGAAAAACTGACGAAAATTTCTGATAAGAACTTTGTACTCGCTCCTGATATCCGCGAAAAGCAGGTAAACGCATTTTTCCAGAACCGTCCTTTTGAACAGGTGCTAGACATGCTGGCGAAAAACAATTCCCTGCAAATCGCTAAAAGCGCTGAAGGCTATTACTCCGTGTCAGCGGTGGCCGCAGCAGCACAGGAAGGTGGGAGGAATGGAAGCAATTCTTCAGGCCGCAACCCTGTTAAAGGAAGCACAAACCCGGATGATTTATCCATTAAAAAAACTGCGACAGGCACACTTGACATTTATTCCAACAATGCGGATTTGTTTGAGATTATCCGCACGGCAGCTGAAGAAACCGGTCAGCACTACGTAATCTATTCCGCACTGGAAGGTAAAACGAACCTCGAGCTGCAAAACGTGAGCTTCGAGGAGCTTTTGAGGAAACTGTTCAATGGAACAAAATACAATTACAAGTCTGAAGGCGGTATTTATGTGATCGGTGAAAACAAGATGGAAGGCCTGCGCATTACGGAATTGATCCGCATGGAAAACCGGACGATTGAAAACGTAAAAGCACTGATCCCGAAAGACCTGACGACAGACCTCGAAATTTCCGAATTTGTTGAGCTCAACGGTTTGGTTGTGTCCGGGAATGAGCGCCGCATCATTGAACTGAAAAACTTCCTGAAATCAATTGACCTCGTAGTTCCGATGGTTCAGATCGACGTAATGCTCGTCGTTTCGAAACGGGGGTCAACGGTTAAAACAGGCTTGAAAGGTGGCATCAAGGATGAACCGACAACAACATCAGGGACGATTTTCCCGGAACTGAACGTTGAGCTTGGATCGGAAGCCATCAATAGCATCCTGAACACCATTACAGGCTTTGGCTTTGTGAACCTGGGGCAGGTGACTGAAAGATTCTACCTGTCGCTGCAGGCACTGGAAAACAACAACGTAATCGATATTGAAAGCACCCCGAAAATTTCAACGCTGAACGGGCACCAGGCTAAAATTTCGATCGGTCAAACGACGTATTACCAGGAAACGCAGGTCAACGTGCAGACAACGATCAACAACCAGGGAATCCTGCAATCCAAAATCTGGAAAAATATTGAAGCGAACCTGAGTGTAACGCTCAAGCCTTTTGTAAGTGCTGATGAATACGTAACACTCGATATTACGGTAGACCAGAACGATTTCAGCGGACGTGTCGACCCGACTGCACCGCCAAACACGACAACACAGAAATTCGAATCGCTGGTGCGCGTGAAAAACGGCGAGCTGATCTTATTAGGTGGTTTGGAAGAAAAGAAGAACAACAATTCCGGCTCCGGGGTTCCGTTTTTGTCGCGTATTCCCGTGCTCAAATGGCTATTCAGCAGCCGCAGCAAAGAAAAAGAGAAATCCAAGCTGCATATTTTAATCCGCCCGATCGTATCGTACTAAAATGAAAAACCCCTTGCAAAATAGATGGAACCCGCGCCGGGCTGTTGTAATTACCTTACATTACAGCACGGAAGGCGTTTCGTATGCGGCAGCCCGGATAAGCGGCGGCAGCCCGGGGGATTTTGTGAGCTTCGACAGCCTGAAGGATTTGGTCAAAAAATGCGGAAAAGAACAGCCTTACCTCATTCACGTGAGCGGAACGGGAATCCTGACCCGCGCGGTAGAAAATATTCCGAATTACAAGGAACAGCTAATCGTTAACGGCGACAAGGACGATTTTTATTTCACGACTTTTGAAGCGGGCTCGCGCCTGGTGACTTCCTTTTTCCGGAAAGCGCTGATCGAAGACCATGTGAATGAGCTGAAAAATCTCAAAGCCTTTTTGCTGAACGTTAGCTGCGGGATTGTTCCCTGCCTGCTTCATATTGCGGAAGGCGGAAAACTGGCTTTTGATCACGAAGTAAGTATTGTGAACGGGCAGCTGGAAAACTTCAAACGTTCGGAAAGCGTCCAGGAGCAATGTTTGGTAGGAACACGTTTCCTGAGCTTTAACGAAGCGCTGACGGAAAGCCTGGCGATGGACCTGAAAGAAAATTCACCCTTGCTGACCGGCGGTTTTTCCGCGGAAGAAAAGCGATCTGCCCTCCAAAACTGGGTTGACTACAGCAAATTCCGCTTTTTCGGAGTGGCGATGGTTTCCACGATTTTGCTGCTTCTTCTCGGAAATTATTTTTACCTCAACCACCTCAACCAGCAGGTTGCCGACCTGGAAGTGGAACTGGCTTTGAATAACGAAAACCTTTCGCTGATGGATCGCCTGGAACAGGAAAAGATCCGCAAGGAACAGCTGATTTTAGCGTCGGGGATCAACGGGAAATCCTTCACTTCGTATTTCATCGACGCGATTGGAAAAACCGTTCCATCTTCCATCAAGCTGACTGAGATGCACGTTTTCCCTTTAAAAGAAAGGTTGAAACAGAAGCGCAAAGTAGAAATCGACCAGGAAAACATTGAGGTGCTCGGTTTAACGCAATCAAGCTCCGTGCTCGATGACTGGATGGAAAAAATGAACCGTTTCGAGTGGGTAAACCGCGTTGAATTGCTGAATTATATGAAACTGACTGATAACCAGGCCGAGTTTAAGCTCGTTATACGCATTGACAAATGACTTTTTTTGAGAAATATACATATAAGCAAAAAAATTATGCCCTGCTGATCCTGGGGGTGCTGCTCATTGCGGCTGCCTACAAGCGGTCCTTTAAAACCACGCTGGAAACCCGCGCTTACAAGCAGGAGGTGGAAGATAAGATCATTGCTGCCAAATATGCTGCACAAAGCGTCAAAACGATCCAGAAAGCCTTGCTTCAGCTGAATAAAGTGATCGGCAAGGAAAACATTACAGTAGAGAAGGTGCAGCAGGGTTTCCTGAACTTTTTTGCCCGGAAATCACAGCATTTAACTGTTTACCAGATTGATGAGGTATTGAGCTACAAGCACCCCGATTTTACGGTTTTGACCCATCGCGTGGTGCTGCGCGGCAATTTTATCGATGCCCTGAAGTTTATTTATGCCCTGGAAAAGGAATTCGACCTGGCCAAGCTGCTGAATGTGTCGTATGAATATAAAAAAATGAATGCTGATGAAGGAGAAGATCTGTACACGATTTTGCTGCTTCAGAATTATGAACGATAACTTCTTCGCTCCCTTGCTCAGCTGTGTCCTTTGCTGAATTTCAGGCAGGCATAAACGGCTAATGAAGGCGCGGGGCTGCGAAGTTTAAAAATGAGAATTGAAAATGGAGAATGGAAAATTGAGAATGTTTTTAGCGGGTGGAATTCTGTTGCTGGGATTGCAGAGCTGCAAGGAAATTATTGCGACGGACATCAGTGAAACGGTTCCCGTGATGATTTTGCCGCAAGCGAACGATACCGTTGCCGAGAATCCCGTTCATTTCAAATGGGAGGAAATCGAAGGGGCAACGAAATATCATTTGCAGGTTGTCAGCAAATCGTTTTCCAATATTCAAAGCTATGCCATTGATTCCATGGTGACAAGCGAGTCGATCTTTATCAGCCTGGATTCAAACGAGTATGAGCTGATGCTGACGGCGATGAATGAAGGCTACAGCTCACATACGCTCGGCCCGGTGAAGTTTTGGGTAGGCGTGGAACCCAACGAATCATCGGATGTTGTTACGCTGGTATCTCCACCTGACGGAGCTTATTTCAACGAAGATTACCACGAACATGAGGATTTTGAAAATGGGCTGTTTGACTGGAATGCCCTGGGCAATGCGACCTATGAATTTTCGCTCCGGAAGGGTACAAGCTATTTTGCCCCAACCCAGATTATAGAAGACAAGCCCGATATCAGCGGGACACAGTATACGTTGATTAATGATTTGGGTGAAGGCCAGTACCATTGGGGTGTCCGGGCGTATGTGAATGGTGGTGAGACTACTGTAAGCACGCGCCGTTTTTACATTGACACCACCACACCGGTGATACCAACTTTAATTTCGCCTACCGGGCTGGAGCAATTAAGTACAGGAACGATTACGTTCAGCTGGCAAAATTCTAATGATACCGGCATCATTAAATCTCCGATGTATTCCGTTTTGGAAGTTGCCGACGACACTAACTTTACGAATATAATCGACTCCGGGACGTTCAGCATTTCGAACAGCAGCGGTACTTTTACCGGAACACTTGATATCTTTGAAACAGGCACTTTTTACTGGCGGGTACGTAATTTAGATGAGGCCGGTAACACGTCTTCGTTTTCAACAAACGGTCAATTCAGCATACTCTGATGAAAAATAAGGGCTTGACATATTTGATGCTGATTGTGGTCGGGGTGATCTGGTACCAGGTTTTTTTCCGGATCAAATCCAATCTCGAAGCCGATGCCGGTCCGCCTTCGAATGGGAATTCCTTCGCTTTGTCCGATCTCCGTATTAAGCGGGATACTTTCCAGCTTGCTGCGAATTACCGTGATCCTTTCGGTGGAAAAATGAGCGCGGTTTCCCGTCCGGATACTGTTCCCCGCATCCGCAAGACAGTTGAACCCCGTCAAAAAGTTTATCCTGTAGAACAAAGCTGGGTGAAAATCCGCTATTATGGCCTGATCAGAAAAACAGATTCCAAAAACCCGCTTGCACTGCTGAATATTGACAATGAGCAATTTTTCCTGCGCAAAGGTGACGATGTGTTTGACGGCTATAAAATTCAGGCAATTTACCGGGATTCCGTTTTGATTTCTTACGGTAAAAAAAGCAAATATTTTTACAAGCAATAAGCAGAACGTATTTAGTTTACGTTCTGCTGATCTTAACTTTGTAATATGAAAGGAAGGTAGTCGAATATAGTTTGTGTTTTCTTTTTAAAGCGACAAAAAGTAACTATTCGTCTAAAAGACTATTAAAATTAAATAGTCAAAAACATAGGATTGATTACCGTTTAAAGTTGGTTTATAGACATTTATAACATGTTTGCCGAAATTTCAGATCGTGCTAAATGAAGAATGAGATAAAAAATTAAAAATTAAATAGCTAGTTTTGCCGTTCAGTTTGTAACTGATGACGTGTTAAAGCGTTAAGAATTTAGATCACTGTTTATGAAAAAGAAACTATTCACTGCCCTGGCCGTGCTGTTATGTCAGCAGGCGATTTCCCAAAGTACCAGTTTATTTTTGCGGGACACCTTGTCTCAAAACCGCTTAAGTCTTTCCGTTTCGCTGAGCGATAGCCTGGAGGATTTGGATACGGTGCGGATTGTATTGCTGGAAGAGACGGAAAGTGACACCCTGGTTTTATCTGAGTCTTTATATTCAGTGAGCGAAAACGATGCCAAAGACTTTTACTCCCTCACCCGGGGCGAGGACAATTATATTTTCGGGCTTGGCCTTTTTAATGCCGGAACTTACCGCTGTAAGCTTTATCTGAAGCGTGAAGGAGAAGCTGAAGAAGAAATTAATTTAAATTAAAAAATAACCATTATTCACATGAAAAAGCAAATCACAAAGTATGTGCTGCTGGCGCTTGTGTGCCTTTTAAGTGAGCTGGGTTTAGGACAAACGATGTACAACGTTGTCTGGGAAAACCTCTCGAAAGCAACGTTTAGTTTGCCAACCTTACAGCGCGCTAGTGGGGCAAGCGGAACGGGCAAGGCAACTTCTGAAAACATGCTTTTCGGGAATAATCCGTCGAATCGCGCTATGCGAAACAACGGGTATATGACCTACACATCCAACAGCACCAACCAGAGTAAAAAAATCGGCTTTTCCGTTACAGCTTCAGAAAACACCGAGATTACGCATGTGATCGATTATGGTTTCACTTTCCAGACGAACGGTAAGGTGAAAGCTTTCACGCCGGATGAGTCTTCTTCCCTGGTGAATTACAGCACAAGCGATGAGTTCTGGCTGGAGCGGCGCGATGAAGAAATGATTTTCAGGATGGGCGCCACAGAATTGCTCCGGGTAAGGATCGACCCGACGGAAACGCTCATGCTCCGTGCCGAACTGACTTCCAACAACTCCACTTTTTCGGGGGTTAAAGTGTCTTTTGATACGAAGCGTTTCGTGATCGACCCGATCATTGACAATACCGCCAACACGATGAAAATGCAGATCACCGGCGGTCAATCTCCTTTTTTGTACAATTGGGAAGACGGACAGGTGTTGAATTTCCCGGATGCCCATGTCCCGGAAAAAGCCTTTGCCAAAGGTCCGCATGAATTGTTGATCAGGGATGACAACAACCTGGAATTTCACCGTACTTTCTTGCTGGGCAACAGCATCACCTGGGCAAACTTCAGCAACACCTCCCAAAGCGGTACGACCCTGAACAAAACGACTTCCACCGGTTGGGGATCCGCGATTTCAACGGCGGTAATCGGCGATGAAGACTATTTCTGGGTACAATACATGGTTGATTTACAGGCTGTGGACAAAGCTTTTGGGGTTGCTTATACCGGAACAAGCTTCAGCCAGTACACCCACTTACAGGCGGGCTTCCTGATTCTGGGACAAAACCAGCTCCAGGTCATTTACCAGGGAAACATTGTTTTAACCACGGAGTACAACGACCGCGATGCCTTGATGCTCGCCAACGATGCGAAAGGCCTTCAGTGGTTGGTGAACGGAAAAGCCATTTACCAGCAAGCGCCTACATTTACCAACGACCTGAAAGTGGGAGGCTTGCTCAAGGACAATGCTTCCCTCAATAAAGTGACAGTGTTCAACATCAACCACAAACCTTTGCTGAGCAGTTGGAGCGCAACTGACCTGAGTGGTTCGGTTACGGTAAACATCGCTTCGCTGACGAATGGGAACAGTCCGTATCATTACTATATTTCGGAAACCCCGATCCCGCAACTGCATGATATTTACACTTATACCCGCGATACGATTTTCAGCGATACAACAGGTGTACCGGACAGTCTCCAGTTTTTCCAGGGAAGCCATTTACCCACAACAACTACGTACACTTTTGATGTTTTGGAAAGCAGTGAATATTATGTTTCAGTATTCGACAAGGAAGGCTTACTACTTTATGGGAATAAAATCAATGTAGCGCCGCCACTGGTAATATATAACACAAGTGGGATTACCCTGAATACAAGTTTATTGACCTCAACGGGCAACAATGCGAAAACAGATTTGAATTATTTAATCAGTGATGAGATACCTGAGAGCAGTATATACTTTACAGTAAAAGACGCGAGTGAAAAATATTCCATGGGGCTCTCGGATTTCAGCGCAACGACAACAGCCATTCAATATGGTTTCTTTGTGAATGCGAAAACGGTGAAGTTTTATGTCAACGGAACACTTGAAGCCGCGAAATACAGTGTGAAGAACAACAATATCCTGAGCCTGGAAAAGGTGGGCACAACGCTGTATTATAAAATCAATGATGTGGTGTTCAGGCAAGTGACATTGACCGGAACATATCTATTGACAACACAGTTTGATATCGCGAAGGGTGGGACGACAATCGGTGTTGCAACCAAAGGGCCAAACGGTAATAAGACAAAGGTAATAAGTACAATTAGTCAGGCAGATTGTGATGATTATGAAAATCATACCGCAAGTTTTGTTGTTAACTTTAATAACACATCGGGCTTAGCTTATACGTTCACTATCAGGAACATTTTAGAAAATACGGATGTTTCAAGTTATGCCAGCGGAACTCCTTCAACAGGCAATACGATTAGCTTGGGCTCTATTCCGATGGGTGTTTATCTTATTAGTGGGCACTTAACCTTATTCCCTTTTATTCAATTCAGCCAGGCTATTGCAATCGGAATTGAAAGCCAGTTTCAGCCTGTAGTAAATTATACGGCAACTCCGAATACTTACTCTCTTAAAAAAACAGTCACAGCGCCGGTATGGTCTTCCGCCCTGACTTTAAATATAATTCGTGAGTCGGAGACCCAGGGTTGGGTATCGCTTATCCCGTTTGCTCCAAATATTAGCCAGACCCGCAATTATATTTCTTTTAATTCGGACTATAGTATGGCGGTTCCTTACACTTTTAACGGAACTTTTGTAATGATAACACGACTTCAAAATACATCCCAGGGACCTGATTTTGAAAATGGGGGTTACAATTACAGGTTCTATTCAAATGGCAGTTACGTAGAAAGGTTTTATGCAACAAAAAGGAGAGTAACGGCTTTTATTGATGGTTCCGTTATTAAATTTTATATCGATGGCATTTTAAGTGATGTTACTCTTCCAAGACCTGCCGGAGATTTGCATATCAAATTTGTTTCCAGGCAACTGAATGAAAGCTTCAGAGATGTTGTTTCCACATTCAGATGCATCACCCAAAGCTTAAATATGATAGGTTACCGCAAAGTTACCCGGGAGTTGGATGAAAGCTTCAGTTATGCTGTCCAGGGCCAGGTTAAATTCATCCTGGACGAAGAGTATGAAATTGATGCAAATAAGTCCATTCCTATGAAGCTTTACTCAGATAAAAATGTATTCCTGGCAAGTGTAAGCTTTGATGGAGCTGTTACAGGGAACCTTATTGCTAAGCCTTACAGCTTTGAAGATAACCGCTATACTCTTGATATTTCAGATGTAATAGGTGTTGCAATAAACAAGTACTACTACATTGAGTTTACGAACTCTAAAAATCAAAAAAGATATTTCAAATTTTATTATAAAAACTGATCTAAGATGAAACGTATAATTTCTGAAAACCAATCTGTAAAGATCGCTGCGCTATTTATGGTGTTTGTCTTCCTGTTAAATGATTGTATTTCCTTTGCATCCAATCTGAATTTGATAAGAGACTGGAACCAAAAAGCGTTAAATAAGGGGCATTTTCTTCCGCTTGAATCACATTTAAAAACCGAGGGACAGGATAAAAGACAACAGCACAATAATGAAACAGAGAACAAAGCATTTTTATCTGTTTTGAACAAAATGGCTGCATCCAATCCGACTTCCGGTGAGTCTTCCGGATTTTCTATTGGTTCAACGGATGGAATGGTAGATAAATTTACGGGAGATTTTAGTTATTCAATTCCTTTATTGGATGTAGATGGATATCCTTTGACTTTGAGTTATAACTCAAATGTAGGAATGATGTCTGAAGCCTCCTGGGTTGGCCTGGGCTGGGATTTGAATGTCGGTTCTATTTCGCGTGAAATGCGGGGTATTCCGGATGAATTTAACGGGACACAGCAGATTGCCCGTACGTTTAACCAAATTAACGGCGATGATGCGGAAACCAACGGTGAAAAATATGGTAGTTACCTCGGCTACTCCTATAGTTACCCCGAAGATAACGAGTTCTTCTTCCCGGGTTTAGAAATCACAACCTTATTTGGAAAATATAACAGTCCTTATGTTGGACTGGGCAAAACAATGGATATAAGCGTGAAAGCGCATTATAGCATGGGTGATGAAGACGATAAAATGAATATCGCACCGATGTTTAATTTCGGTTATTCACGGGATACGAAAAACGGGATAGGTAAAAGTTATAATTTCGGCCTGCATGGTGGTGCCCAGTTAAAAGAAAATGTCCCGGGCGGCGGAGTCTCATTTGGAAGCTCTTTTAATTCCAGGAAAGGAACTACCGATAAAAGCTTTGGACTTTCTATCGGTAATGCAAATAAATACGCTGACGCTACTTTATCGGCCACAAGCAGCCTGACTTTCGGTACAGCGACTTCCATTCCACGGGCGATGTTTGACCTGCATACAAATGGTCACATGACCAGTCTGGACCTTTATACTGCATTCCAGGCTTTAGGTGGCAAGCTGACCATTGGTGCGCTGCTTGATTTTTATAACTCCAACAGTGCGCTTGTCTTTAACGATGTTAACAATCAGCGTATTTTTCAGCCGGCTTATGGATATTTACATTCCGGTAAGCGTAAATTTCACGAGCAGGATGGCAAGTATCCTGTGATGGATTATGAACGAACACGGGATTTTGAGTTCTCCGAGAACATGAAGAATCTTTCGTTCTCCACTCAAACGTTTGATATATTTAATGTTAATGCGTCCGGGATGGGTGGGACTTTCCGAGCGGGACGAACTGATTTCGGGACATATTATGATCCTCAAACAGAAAATATCCATAACGCTGCCAGTGGCTTCCTGGGAGATTTAGATGCTGCTTCAGCTGGCTTAAGACAGTCAACGACAGGGACTTTTATTGAGTTGAGTTATTCGGCAGGGAGCATAAAAGGAAAACTGGAATCAGACAACTGGAAATTTGGGGCTGAAAACCTGATTGAATTTGAAGATCAGCTTCCTTCTCCTTATTTTGATAACACCACTTATTTTAAACAGGTTGGCGAACAAACGCCAAATGACCTGGCCGTTTATCAAATTATGAATGCAAATCAGCCGGAGTTTTTTGAGGTAGACAAAACCAATCATGAAATCGTGCTTACTTCAAACTTAACGCAAACCGGTATACCGTTGACTAATAACTTGAACCAGTTGACCCAAAGGCCGGTGCGGGCTACCCAGTTCCTGCCTAAGCTGGTAGAGGAATATGGTACAACGGATGTGTTTTACTCCTACAATTACGACGGCTCTGCAAAAGATCCGATTCACCGGGAGGATAATACCCTGAGGGTTGCCAACCACATATCATCCATAGATGTTGTATCGACTGACGGAACCCATTACAGTTATGGTATTCCTGTCTATAGCCTTGAGAACTCAGAGGTTGCTTTCGCTACGGATGCTTCAACGGAAAACTATTATGGCCTTTCGAGTTTTGAGCCTGCTGACAATTCGATCCTGAATGATGAAGGGAGGGATCATTATTATGACCGGACTACGATGCCTGCATATCCCACAGCTTTTCTGCTAACGGAAATGAAAAGCTCAGACTATGTTGACCGTACGAATGACGGCCCGAGCCTGGATGATGTTGGAAATTATTACCATTTCAATTATCACCAGGAATATTCATTAGCTGACCCTTATACCTGGCGTTTTCCTATATCGCTTGACAATAATACTTCGGCTTTTTTGAGTAAAGGACTCCAGGGAACAGAATTGGATGAAATGGCTAATTACACCATTGGCAAAAAAGAAATATGGTATCTGCATAGTGTAGAAACCAAAAATTATATTGTCGAAATTCACCTGAACGACCCTTCTGTAGCGAATCGTTTTGATGGATTTGGAGCCATCGAAAAAGGCCCGATAGATTCCCACCTCGCCCTTAGAAGAATTGAAAAAATCGTTCTTTACAACAGGAACGAAAAATTGACAAATCCGAACGCTGTGCCCCTGCAAACAATCATGTTTGAATATGATTATTCCTTATGTAAACGCACACCATCGAATATTTATACGAATAGTACCCAATACAGTAAAAGTGGTAAGCTGACCTTAAAAGCGGTGAGAATTTATACCGGAAACTCCCTCGAAAATGCTCTGAAGTCCTATGATTTCACATATAGCAATTTTAACCCGGATTTTGATTACCGTTATATTGATGGCTGGGGAAATATCAAAAAAGATAATCTGACGGCTATGAAAAATGAATTTTATCCGTATGCCGTACAAGATGAAATCATAGCGAATGAAAATGCAACTGCATGGAAACTCGTAAAAATTGAAAACCCGCAGGGAGGATTAATGGAAATTGTCTATGAAGCGGACCGTTACGGATACGTTCAGAATAAAAGGGCAATGAAGCACCTGAAAGTAGACCGCATGACCAATCTCCTGGAGTTTTTCCATATCCAGGACCAAGCCAGCTGGAACGGACATTCAAACACGTATGAAACGTTTAACCGGACAGGCTTTGACCGGGATGGTGTAGAAAGTTACCTCGATAACCTGGGCTATGATGAGGATGAAATTGATGATATTGCAGATTTACTCTTCAAACATAAAGAACGCTCATTCTTTTACGGCAAGTTTGAAAAAATAGAAGAGGATATTTTCCCGAATAATGTTATTATTTTCCCATTGGAAGATATGTTGAGTAACGTTAGTGAAACAGAAGCTAATGAGATTGTGAAGCAAAAATATTTCATGCAGGATAATGAGCAAATCAAAGAGCTTTACTTCAAAATGCATGTTAATGTTAAACAGGATGTCGAAGACCTCGTTCCAACTTTTGCAACAATTGCCCAGCCTTGTAATGGGGTTTTCCATTCTTACCTGGATGTAAATGAGAACCTTCTGCCTTTTGGCGTGATGCCTCCGGATGCAGGAGGAAATTACAGGTTTGGCTATGTTGTGCTTGACCTGGCAGTATCCGGCAGTAAAGAAGAAGGTTCCGGACAGGATGACGGAGGTATTGCTCTTCATCCGCTGCAAAAAGCGGCACTTGAATTTGCCCGGACTAATCTTGTTGATAAAGTATACGGTGCCTGTGTTGATTGCGAGGGTGACCTTACGGTGGATAAAGGGGCTATATTTGGTGCGGATATCTATAAGCGGATGATCCGGGATGCACAATACGCCCCCGATTTTGACCCTGAACGCTCACTCTTAAGACTATATGATGCTGATATGGTTAAATTCGGAGGAAATGCCCGTGTTAAGCAAATTGTTTATAAAGACAACTGGGATGCTATTTCGGAGGAAGATTATTTAAGCAGTTACCAATGGAATTATGTTTACGAGCAGGAAGACCCACGGACTTTTGGGGTAGCAGCTTTCGAGCCAAAACAAATCTCAGATGAAAACCCGTTTTATATGTGGGATTCATACCAGAACTTTAATGATAAATTCCCGGATGAAACCAGATTTAATCCTACGCCCATCAGTGACGCTTTATTTCCTAACCCAATTGTTGGATACGAAGAAGTCCGGGTGTTTTTTGAAAACAACAACGAAAAAGGGTATTCCAAATCGAAGTTTCATACCTATAAAGAGCTGGCATATGCAACGAAAGAAAGATCTTCACATCTACAGGAAACCTATCTCCCCGATAATAACCGTTTGACCGGTAAAGGGGTAGATTTATACGGCTTTAGCCAGGGTTATTTTGTTCAGACAAATGATTTTCACGGAAAACCTTGCGAAACAGCTGTTTATGATAAAAATGACAACTTACAAAGCCGCTCCAGGTACAATTATTATGGAATGGGAGAGAAAGTTAAAACGCTCGACCGGGAAGGAGGATTAGCCCAGGAAAATGTAGCTGTTGAATTTGATATGCATAATGATTCCCGCTTTGTAATGGATGAAAACCGTGTCTTTTCTGCCGGAATTGAAATGGCGCTGCGTATTACGCCAACTATCGCCTTCCCACTTTTTAAGCCTAAAGTTTCCATAAATTCCAGGGAAAAAGGGTTTTACTCGAATACGCTGATCAAGCACATCAACTATTCGGCGGTGGTTAAAAGTATTGAAACGGAAACGTTGGGGTCCATCAATACAGCTGAAAACATGGTTTATGATCGTTTTTCGGGCAGTGTTATCGTATCCAGCCTGAAGGATGAGTTCAATGATAAATTGTTCAGTGTTAATTATCCTTCCCATTGGTATTATGATGAGCTGAAGGAGCTCACGGACATGCAGGGAAGATCCGGGTCAGTGAACCTGAGTGCAACAGGATCTTTCAGCCAGGTGAACCATGTCCTGACGCCAGGGGATATTATCCGGATCGGAAGTAGTTTGTACCGTGTTTCCAAGCAAATTTTTGATACCGACAATAACTCTTTTTTCTTAATCAAAGAGGATGGAGGGCAAGCCAGTTTTACAGCGGGCAGCCATAATTACACGCTGGTTCATTGTAACCGGGATAACCGCTTAGGCGAAACTATGCAAAATGTGACCACCAAAGTGAACCCGATTAACGGAACAAGCTTTAATTTTCCAACATCTGAAATTATTTCTGCAGGATGTCTCACTTACCGTGATAAATTAAACCTCCGCTGCGGATTGCCATGTGAACGGGGGAATAATAATGAGGTGGAGCCTAACAGTACAATCAACCCGTATCAATATGGTGTGCGCGGTGACCTGGTAATAGACGGCCAATATGCATGGCAATCGGAACGCTTACAGGACCAGCATGCTCACGGAATCCGTTTTGATGGGACCTATACGGAGTTTAAGCCTTTTTACAGCTTGGGGACAGGTAATAAATGGTTTAAATTAACCCAAGGCGCACATCCTGGATTCCTTTTAGGGGAAGGAACACAAAAATGGAGAAAATTGGGTGAAGTAACGCTGTTTGATCCTTACGGTAATCCTTTGGAATCCAGGGACCAGGTAGATGTTTTTTCATCTGTGCTTTATGGTTACAACAGCACTTTCAATCTTGTTCCGGTGGCTTCGGCGATCAATGCAAGGATGCAGGATATAGCGTTCGATGGATTTGAAGATTACCTCTATTACCTGGAGGATTGTATGGCTTCCAAAGGTCATTTTGATTTCAAAGACCAGATCGGGACAGAATTTGGTGTCAAGCTGGAAAAAACAGAACGTCATAGTGGCTTAAACTCCCTTAAGATCAATTCCGGTAAGACCGCTATTGTTACCAGGACACTTACTGAAGGCAGGGATTGTGTCACATTTGATGCGAACCTCGAAAATGATGACAGGCTCAAGGAAAAAGTGTTTGAGGTGGAAAGCTGTGATTGTATCCGCAGTTTTGACCCTACGCCCGGAACTTATATCGTGGGACTTTGGGTCAAAAAAGATGAAAATAATGTTGATGCAGGTGTTTCCATTAAGCTTTCAGGCGATGGCATGACCACACTTACCCACGAGTTTATGCCTGCCGGACCTATTATTGAAGGATGGCAGCGCGTTGAAGGAGAGTTTGAGATTCCAGTTGAAGCGGAAGAAATAAAAGTAGTCCTGTTTAATAATACACCAGTGCCGGCATATTTTGATGACGTGCGCATCCACCCGTTCCTGGCAGGAATGACTACAGTTGTATATGATCCGAAGAGCTTATTGCCGATGGCGACCCATGACGGGTACAATTTCACCACTTTTTATAATTACGATGAAAACCTCCAGCAATCCAGGGTAAAAGTTGAAACAGTTGAAGGGATTAAAACGATCATTGAATCCGAAAACGGAGGAAAAATTAAATACGAAGGCCAATAAAATTTTAGGATTATGAAAATTTTGCAAACCATTATTTACGCTTGCGCACTTCTTTTAAGTCATGTTGCCTATGGCTCGGAAGAACAATATAACCAGCGCAGGGAAGGAGCAGAGCTGACCAACCTGGTCCTGCAGCATGAGGCCTTTGAATTATTTGATGACAAATACTTTGACATGGCTATTAACCCTACTTGGGAAACAATTTTCCGGCATAAATCGGTAAAAAACTATGTTCGCCTGGGAATTAACCCCGGCGTAGTTCAAACTGCCGGCTTCAGCGGGAACGTGGTTGTGAAAGTAACGTATGAAAAATGGGGTCCGAATGGTTTCGTTGTTCTGCAAGCTACCCGGACCTTAAGCGTGAATTACTCGTTGAACGGAGAGGACCTCATTGATGACCTGTCAACCTTTTCCTTCAAGGATGCCCACCGGATCAAGGTTGAAATAGTTTCCATCAATAACCTGGACGTGGATAACATTTATCTTGAATCCGGGATTGATGTTGACCGGGTATACAAATTCAACGGAGCTTCCCTCAATAATGTAAGCCATAGGTTTTTGGATGCAGACGGACTTCCGGTTAATTCACCCGCAGATGCAAAAGACTTCGAATTCAGCTGGTCAACTGCTGCTGGGGCCGAATTTTATGAACTGGAATGGGTATATATCAACAATTATTCCCTGGAGGAAAATGTAATGCAGCTTCCTTCCTTACTGAAATATGATTATTACCTTAATTCGACGCGAATTGAGACGACAAAAACTTTCTACAGTATCCCGAACATTTTCAACAAGGGTTACATTCTTTATCGTGTCCGCGGAATCGGCCGCAAAGGGACGAACCTGGATGAAAGGCAGGATGGCTTCTGGAACGTAGCCGAGTCAGGAACAGTAGCAAGCCATTCTGCGCCGCATGTTATCGAAATAGAAGAGGAATACGATCAGCAAATGAACTGGGCGCACCAGGTTTCTTATACGGAAGGAGGAAAACGTTTTGAAGCGGTTTCTTTTTCCGATGGTTTGGGGCGTAACAGACAAAGTGTCGCCCGGAATACGGAAACGGACCAGGTAGTGGTTTCAAATGTGTATTACGATGAGCTTGGCCGTGTGGCGGTAAGTGATTTACCAACACCAGTGGACGGGAGCTATCTGCACCACTTCCCTGATTTTAACCGGTCCCAGGTAAGCGGGGAGCCTTCTTACAATAAAGATTATTTTTACATAACGAACGGCACCTGCCCGGTAGTTGCCCAGGGTTTTTCTTTGAATCACGGGGCCGGGAAGTATTATTCGCCCAATAACCCGGACCAGGATGGTGAAAATGCCCATATCCCGGACGCCGAGCATTTTCCGTTCAACAGCGTCAGCTACCTCGGGGATTTCACGGGCCGCGTTGATAAAGTTGGTTCTGCCGGAGCGGAATTGACACTCGGGAAAGGGCATGAAACGCAGTATTTATATCCTTCTGTGAACCAAAATGAGCTGAATGAGCTTTTCGGAGTTGAAGTTGGGGATTACAGCCATTACCAGAAAATGGCAACCGTTGATGCCAACGGCCAGATTTACGTAGAAATTACGGATATGGCAGGCAGGGTTGTTGCTTCCTACCTGGAAGGTGCAGGTCCTGCGAACGTTGACGCCCTGACCGGTTCAGCTGCGGAAGCAATGGATGTTCCTTTACTCGACGATGGTAATTCACAAAACGTAAGCGATGACGGCTTGTTTTCGGAATTGACCTATTCCCAGTTGATCGGGGCAACGGATGAGTATACTTTTACCTATAGCTTTACTCCCCAGCAATATACTTCTGCAACTTGCCTTGCTTCTAATATCTGTTTTGATTGTATGTATGAGCTTGACATTGAGATTTATGATCAATGCGGTGTGCTCGTTTATCCTGAAGAGCCGGTAGAACCTTACCTGATCAATGGCCTTGAATTCGATGCGGCTTGCCATGACACAACGTATGCAGATACTTTCCAGGTCACATTGAATAAAGGCGTTTATACGATTAAAAAACGCCTGAGCGTAAGCCTTGAGCCGCTGGATGAATACTGGTGTGCTTATATTGACAATGAAACGTGTATCGAACCGTTACCAGCTATTTTTAATGAGTTGTACCTGGCTGAAGACTTTCCTGCCTGCACTGACGATGAGAACGATTACATAAATCAAGATCCGACAGGATGCGAGCTGAATAAACAAATCATGCTGCAGGACATGATGCCCCATGGCCAGTATGGAGCAGTCACTCAAACAGATGGTGTATACAACTCGCTGGAAGCCTTGTCAGTTTATAACACTACTCTTTCCAATGCTTTGGGCCATAACTGGACGCAAGCGGGAATTGTTGACGAAAATAACCAGCCTATCACTGACCTGACGTATTTGGTCAACAATTTCCAGGACGAATGGGCAGAGCTGCTGCTACCTTACCACCCGGAATATTGTTACCTGGAATTTTGCTATATTCTGGACGGTTTCCGGGATTATGACAGGGCGATGAATGCGGAATATACCTTGACAGGCGCTTTAGCTACCGGTTTTTTCAAACCCCTGGAGAATTCAGATCCCGGGCAAGACGATGTTATTTTTGCTGATTCTGAAGAAGAGGAAGACCCTTTCTTTACATCGACGTATGGAAGTGGGTTTGAAGATGATATGGAGGACCGCATGGATAATTATTTAACCATTGGTGCAACAACCTTTAGTATTTATGAATATGCTATTATCAAAGCCCGTTGCCCGGGAGCTGATACGGAAGCAGAAATGAACGCATGTTTACTAGGCCCCGTAGAGATAACAGGGATAGATGATGAATGTTACGACGACATGATTTGGGCGAATTACCGTGAATTTTACCTTGCCTTGAAAGAAGAATTCTACTGGCAGGCCAGGGAAAATTATACCAGCAACTGTTCCAACGCATGCATCGGGGTAGTCTGCGATCCTGCGACACCCTACGCAAGCAAAATTTCGCGCTGGGGGAATACAGCCGGCCTTCCGGTTACAGATGCGCAGGGGATCCAGGACGAATATAATACCCAGGTGGCAAGTATTTGTCAGCAGAGCTGCACGCAGTATGCCGAGGATTGGATTGATCAGCTCCAGGGCTGCGATTTTATGGGACAGTATGAATTGACGGAAACCCAGATGGCTGCCATGAAACTGGAATTCATTGCTTTATGTTCTTCAGGTTGTAATGGAGGGCACCCGATGGCAGCAAGTACTACCCCTACGGGAACCACCATCGGTTCGCTGGACCACAGCATCAACGACATTATCAAAAACTATATCCCGGACTTCGAGGAAAGCGCTTTGTGCAGCGAATTGCTGATTTCCGAACCGAAACCGTACCGTGACATAGCGGATGTACAGGAAGCTGTGGCAAAACCGCTCGATTGCTGTGCCTGTCAAAAAATAGGCGCTATGGAAACGGAATTTTTGGCTTTGCAGGAGGATAACGAATTGCCATTAGGCGTTAGCAACCTGGAACAATACATTGCTTTCAAAACAGGCGCTCACTTAACGGATGTCAACTTAATCCTGTGTGCCTGTGACCGTTATTGCCCGACAGGGGGAATCTGGAGTATTGAGATCATGATCCCGGCCGTGCTGGGCTGCGAAGACATTTCCGATTGTAAAACCTGCGGAGAGGTGACTGCTGAGCTGGACACGCTTGCCAGCCGGATCGAAGGATACGAGGATTCACCGAACTACGAAACCATTTTAACGAACTACCTCAATGGTAAATTCGCGTTTGACTTATCTTACCTGGATTACGAAGAGTTCCTGAACCAATGTTCGGCCTCAACGGAGAACCCTTATTGTACAACCAATCCTTTGTTAAACGAGTGGTCGGAGATGATGCAGGTGATTGCTCTGCGCGGACAGCTGCTTTCTCAAACGCCAATAGATTTGGAAAGTAACAATATTGTTTATAAATTCGGTCATCTCAAAGAAGAAGAAGGATTGGGAAATCTATACCAGGCATCGGTGGACGGGTCGGAGCTGACCCTGAGCTTTGCAGGAGCAAATTCCTGTGGCTTTGCGCTGACTATGCCTGAAAATTCAGGTTTTGAATTTGCTGACATCGTTTCCTTTGGAAGTATTATGCCGGTGATCCCGGATGAAGGACCGGAGTGCGGCCCGAATTACAATTTCCAGGTAGAGGTTTTCTATTACGATTGCGGGCAGCTGACTTCAGCGTTCATGGCCGGTAACAGCAGCTGTTTTGCCGTGAGTACCTGTATTTGTACTCCTGCTAAATTGTGTAATGATCCTTTTTTCCACCTGGAAGATGTCTGCTACCAGCCGCGTCTCAACGAGCTGATCCAGGATGCTATGGAAAACTATGGTCTGCTGGTGACGGAAGCCCACGAAGAGTTTACAGCTGCTTACCTGGCTAAATGCAGGGAAGCTTTCGATACGGAAGATTTTATACTGGACGGCAATTTCGGGCGCTATCAGCAAACCTTGTTTTATTATGACCAGGCCGGCAACCTCGTGCGTACTGTGGCGCCTATGGGTGTCAATACGCTTGCCCAGTCCAATAACGCGGCGATCAACACGAACCGCGCAACGGTTTCCGGGCAGCTGAGCGGCCAGTACACGGCTCCTGTAGTTGGAACAACGATCCCGGACCACAACTTTAAAACAGAATACCACTATAATTCCTACAACCAGCTGGTGCAAACCACCAATCCCGACCAGGATGGGGAAACCAAGTTCTGGTATGACCGTTACGGCCGGATCATTGCATCACAAAACCCAATTCAGCTGGATGATGAGCAGTATAGCTACACCTTGTATGATAAGCAGGGCAGGCCCGTAGAAGTGGGCCAGATCCACCTCAATAACCAGGCGGGAAGCATTCCGTCCCTCGACGCGATTGATTACCGCGCGGATGATAACGGAACTATCTTTACAAACTGGGTGCATTCCGGCACGCGCCGCGAGGTAACAATAACGACCTATGACAGGCCGCTTGCTGCTGCCATTGCACTCAAATTTGCGAACGGCAAGCAGGAAAACCTGCGTTTGCGGGTAGCTACAGTGACCTACTTTGATGTGGTGACCTCGGCAACCAACCTGCAGACAGCTTATGTGAGCGCGACGCATTATTCTTACGATATTCACGGCAACGTGATCGAGCAATTACAGGACGTGCCGCAGCTGGCGCCTGTGCAGCAGGATGTAAAATCCACGCAGTACGATTTTGAGCTGATCAGCGGGAACGTGAAAGAAGTGCATTACCAGAAAGACCAGGCTGATGGGATTACACATCAGTACGAGTATAACATGATGAACCGTTTGACAGAAGTTTTCACAACTACCGATCGTGGCGTTCACCAAACACGAGAGGCTCATTATCAGTATTATGATTATGGCCCGAGAGCACGGACAGAAATTGGAAAATACCAGGTGCAGGGCATGGACTATGCATATACCATCAACGGCTGGCTCAAAGGCATGAACTCTTCCCTGCTGGATGAGGACTACGATATCGGGAAAGACGGCATCAGCGGCTTCCTGGGCGGCAATACAAATGTACACGGACTTTTTGCCGGCGATGCGCTGACTTACACCATTGGTTATTACAACGCGTTTTACGACAATGCCTATCACCGGGACTACAAAGCGATCAGCAGCACTTCAGGCTTTGAAGCGCAGTATGATGGAGACGCTTTCGACCTGGCTTCGCCGAGCTTGTTTAACGGCAACATCCGCCATCTGGTAACTTCCATCACGGGCATGCAAGCGATGGGAAGCGTGTACCATTACGACCAATTGCAGCGCCTGACTGAAATGAAGGCTTTCTACAATACAAATACGGATAATAGCTGGGCAGGTATGGCTGCAACGGATGATTATTTTAACAGTTATACGTATGACCAGAATGGTAACATTAAAACACTTAAACGCTACGCAGATAATCAGCAATTGATGGATGATTTCAGCTATGCTTACCCGGATAACCCGATCACTTTAAAGCCCTGGAACCGCTTGAACCATGTTGTAGACAACACAGGATTAACGACCTTCACGACAGCAGATATCGAAAGCCAGGGAGCGGATAACTTTGACTACGATAGACTGGGGCAGCTGCTGAGCGACGAATCCGAAGGGATTTCGAATATCGTGTGGCGTAAAGGGGATAAAAAAATCAAAAGTATCGTGCGTGACGATTTGAATAGCCCACAGGTAGATTTTGTGTACAATCCTTTTGGCCAGCGGATCCTTAAAGTTGAGAAACCGCGCTCTAACGGCCAGTTTGTAAGCTCAGACCAATGGAAGTACAGCTATTACAGCTACGATGCCAACGGACAGGTTATGGCGGTGTATGACCTGGAAAAAGCAAGTTTAACATCAGGAAAAGCAATTTTAAGGGAGCAGCATTTATATGGTGCAAGCCGGTTAGGGATGAAACAGGTAAGCAAAAAACTCTACGATAATGGGGTAGTAAATACACCAAGCGGTAGCGTGATAGAAAACATTGCCGGAGAACGGTATTATGAAATAGCTAATTACCAAGGTAATGTAAATGTGATAATTAAAGATCGTAAAATTCCTATGCTGGGTAACAATGGAGCACTTTACACTGCTGTTGAAGTTCAAACTTCTGATTATTATCCGTTTGGGATGTTGATGCCTGGCAGATCAAACTCAGGAAATTATCGATATGGATTCCAAAACCAGGAAGTTGACAAAGAAATAAAAGGTGAGGGGAATAGTGTAAATTATAAATATAGAATGCACGATCCTAGACTAGGTAGGTTTTTTGCTGTTGATCCATTATCTTGGCAATTTCCTTATAATTCACCTTATGCGTTTAGTGAAAATGTAGTAATTAATGCTGTAGAGCTTGAAGGATTAGAGAAAAAATTTGTTACTAACTGGTATGAAACACAACCAGACGGTACGGCTATTGTTGTAAAAACAAAAGTTACTATAGATCAAGATTGGAATTATGTAAAGGATGGAGTTAAACACGCAGTAACTTATGAACGTGTATATTTAGATGGAAAATACATTAAAACTCATAAAGTCCTCGATGAAGTTGTCAAGGAGGGTGGTATGAAACCGTCGGCTGCCTATGATTATACTCAAGATGTAATAGATGGTAAATTTAGCGAAGATAATGCTTATATTTGGGATTCTGATCAAGATGGAACAATGGCAGGCCGCTATGCCGAAACGATCATAAGGGATTTAAACGCACCGGATAATTCGATAACTACTCAAGATGTTGAAGTATTAGAGGCGACTTCTTTACCAATCGTTGGTAGAGCTGGTACACGAAGGCAAAATAGATTACCGGATAAAGGAGAGCCAAATTCGATGAAAACAAATGATGCTGGAACGACAACTAAAAAATATGGTCCAGATGGAAATGTTCAAAAGGAATATAATAAAGGCCATCAAGGAGATAAGACTCCTAAAGTTGAAAAAAAGGATCATGTTCATGATTATAAACCAAATCCACATCATCCTGATGGAAAGCCAAATAGAATGCCTGGTCGAAGTCCTAAAAAGAATGAATTTTCAAAAGATCAATATAAATCTGATCAACGAAAAAATCAAAATAAAAAGAAAGAAGGTGGATAAAAAAATGAATAGGTTTATTGAATCAATTTTTTTATAAGTTAGCAAAAATAAAGGATTAAAAATGAAGTATAAAACTATTAAATCTTTAAACAGTAAAGCTATTGACGAAATCTATTTAAGAGATTTGTATTTATTTAACATTGATATTAAACTTTATCCTATTAGAATTGCAAGTTTATTTTTCACAAAGTCAAATTCTGATGTCAAGGCACATGTAATAGTTAAAATGTGTAATTTTTCACTGCTTGATCTATATTTGGATGATAATAATTTTGTTGTGGAAGACTACAAATTAATTTTCGATAAAAATACATTCTATTTATCATTAGATCCAGATCAAAAGCTTGCAGGGTTAAGTGATAACGATTGTGGAGTTATAATTTCAGAATATATTGAATGGATATAATAAACCAATGTAGCCGCTAAATAGCGAAATTTAAAATCGGGTGTAAAAAAATCAGAGGTGCTTCTTAGGGGGTAGTGTATCAACAATGTTGATTTTGGAAAACTGATTTGTTAAATCGTTGATTTTCAGAAAAAGTTTAAAATTTAATCATTAAATAAAGATAAGGTGTTCAATAACGGACACCTTTTTTATTGCTTTAAAATCGCTTTATGACAGCGGAAAGGCCTCAGGTGTATCAACAATGCGGATAAAATGGAATGTAAAAATTGTAAATCGGATCATGTCGTGAAAAATGGATATTCAGGAAATGGAACACAACGATTTTATTGTAAAATGTGTCATAAAAGCTTTTTGAAAAA
>JAJTCM010000003.1 GCA_021325675.1 Crocinitomicaceae bacterium | reverse complement strand
CATTTGTCAACGGACGTTAAAATCCGTGTTCGTATCACGAAAGAATACAACGACTTCGTTGCTTCAGGTGAAAACCAGGGAAGACCGATGTACTCATGGTCAATGGAAGGATTGGCAACTACAACGTCTGATTCGCAGAGGTTGAAAGAAGCCCTGGACCTGATCAATGTGGTTCCGAACCCTTACTATGCGTTCTCTGAATACGAAAGAACAAGATTAGACACCCGTGTGAAAATCACGAACTTACCGGATCAGTGTACGGTTAAAATTTACAACATCAGTGGTAAACTCATCCGCACATTTAAGAAGGATAGTCCGGTGACATCGCTTGACTGGGATATGAAAAACCAGAAAGGCATCCCGATAGCATCGGGTGTTTACCTGATCCATGTTGAAGTACCGGGTGCCGGCGAGCGTATCCTGAAATTCTTCGGTGGAGTAAGACAAATAGATTTAGAGAATATTTAATTTCATTTATTTCGATATTATGAATAAGATGATTAAAAATACTGCGGTAATCGGAGCTTTAATGTTAAGCTCCGGATTATTCGCCGGAAATGAGGACCGCGTAGGATCTGCAGGTGCTTCCCAGTTATTGGTTAACCCATGGGCGAGAAGCAACGGGGCAGGTGATGCCGGTGTAGCAAACACCAACGGACTGGAAGCTTCCTACATGAACATCGCAGGTTTGGCGCATTCCGATAAGACCCAGATCAAGTTCAATATGTCGAACTGGCTGGGAAGCGTTGGGATCAACTACTACTCTGCAGGTTTGTCACAGCGTATCTCCGAGAGCAGTGCTTTCTCCCTCACGGTTCAATCCATGAACTTCGGGGATGTAGGCATCACTACGGTAAACTTGCCGGAAGGAGGGATCGGGGTTTTCACACCGCGTGTTAACATCGTATCACTCGGATTTGCAAAAAAATTCTCTAACTCCATCTCCGGTGGTATCAGCTTCAAGGTGATCTCCGAGAGCATCGCGAACCTCAAGGCTTCCGGTGTTGCATTGGATGCAGGGATCCGTTACGTTACAGGTGAGAAAGACCATATCAAATTCGGGATTACCCTGAAAAATGTTGGTCCGACGATGAGATACAAAGGCGATGGTTTAGCGCAGCAGATCAATTATGTGACAACAGGCGGAATTGCTACCCTGGAGCAGCGTTCCCAGCAATTTGAAATGCCGTCGCTGCTTAACATCGGAGGTTCTTACGATTTCATTTTCTCAGAAAGCAGCAAATTGACAGCAATGCTTGCATTTACAGCAAACTCTTTCTCCACAGACCAGTACCGTATCGGTTTCGATTATGGTATGTCTAAAGAAAAAGCGGCTTTCAACATTCGCTTAGGCTATGTTTACGAGAAAAACATTTTCAACGCTGAAAACAGGACGAATGCCCTGACAGGCCCAACAGCTGGTTTTTCAGTTGACATCCTTTCCGGAAAAAACAAAAGCCCGCTGGGAGTTGAATATGCAGTTAGAATGTCTGGTCCTTTCGGATTAATTCACACCGCAGGTGTTACTATTGCAGTAAAGTAAAATTTTTTATATATTTGCATAAGACAAGAGGGTCATTTAGTTATGGCTCTCTTGTTTTTTGTTTAAATTAACGCGAATAATTATGTCACAAGTAACTTATTACACGGAAGAAGGCTTGCGTAAACTGAAAGAAGAATTACATGAAATGAAGACAGTTCAGCGTCCTTCGATTTCGGACCAGATTGCCGAAGCGAGGGATAAGGGGGATTTGTCTGAAAATGCCGAATACGACGCAGCCAAGGAAGCCCAGGGATTACTGGAAATGAAGATTGCAAAAATGGAAGCTATCATCGCCAATGCACGCATTATTGACGAATCTACAATTGATACTTCCAAGGTTTTTATCCTATCCAAAGTAAAGATTAAAAACGTTTCCAACAACATGGAAATGGAGTATACGCTCGTTGCTGAAAACGAAGCTGACCTCAAAGCCAAGAAAATTTCCATCGATTCGCCGATCGGAAAAGGTTTGCTTGGAAAGAAAGTAAATGAAATTGCAGATGTTCACACACCGAACGGAATTGTAAAGTTTGAAATTTTAGACATTTCCCGCTGATATGGAAACGATCTTCTCTAAAATCTTACGTGGGGACATTCCTTGCCATAAAGTAGCTGAGAACGACCGTTTTCTTGCTTTTTTGGACATCATGCCTTTGAAAAGGGGGCATGTGCTCGTTATCCCGAAAGTTGAAGTGGATTTTATCTTTGATCTCGAAGACGAAACCCTGTCGGAAATGATCTTGTTTTCCAAAAAGGTGGCACATAAAATCAAAGCCGCTTTCCCCTGCAAAAAAGTAGGCGTTGCCGTTATCGGCCTGGAAGTTGCGCATGCACATATTCACCTCATACCGATCAATGCGATGAACGATATGAATTTTGCCAACGAGAAACTGAAGCTGGAAAACACGGAGCTGGCGGAAATCGCTTTAAGAATTAAGAATTAAGAATGGAAAATGTAGAATTAATTTTAGCATTCAATTCTTAATTATACATTTTCAATTATCAAGCCGGGATCGACTCCTGGCTTTTTTAATTCAATAAAGTCTTGATCTTATTTAATTTGGAAAATTCAGAAGTAGCGACGAAGTCAATTCTAAATTTTTAATTTTCAATTTTCAATTCCTCACTTTTTTGTTTGATAAAAAGGCTTTTCACAAAAGCGATGTAGCCGCCTTTGCCCTGGATGAAAATAATGATCCGGGTTTGCAGGTACATGAGGATGAACATGATGACGATGCAAACGAGCGTTACAGGTACTGAAAAACGTGTTTGGTAGCCGATAATCGGCTTCACGATCTGGTAAATGATGATCAGGTGGCCAACGTATAACCAAAGCGTGTTCCGGCTCATCTGTTTCATGAATTTCGGCAGGTCTTTTACGACCAGGCTCAGGAAGGCCATCGCAGCACCCACGCTCAGCACGATGCCGAAGCGGTGATAAATCAGGTTCGGACTGTCGTGCCAGAAATAGCTTTTGCCGTAATAAACCCGCTCAAAATGATCCCCAACTTCCGATAAAAGCAGGAAACCGATCCCGATTGCCGCGAGCTTAAACCCGATTATTTTTTCGAAATTAGGTTTTTTGATCTCCACGGAAAGCCAGATTCCCATTAAACACCCTGCAAATATATAAGCCAGCCAGGGCGTGAGCGGGAACATGGACTTGGTGTCAAAATCGTTCAGGTAAGGCGCCACAAAAATCGGTAAATTCGACAGGTCTACGTTGTGTACCAGCGGGAAAAGCGAAACGATAAACAGGACCAGCAAAAAAGCGATGGAAGCCATAATCCATTTCACATGGCGCGAAAGGAAGTAAATGAACATGATCGTCATTAAGCCGATCGCGATGATGTGGAGGACGTCGACACGCAAGGCGCGCTGTTTTTCTTCGAGTGTCAGCAAGTTGGAGATAATCAGGTAAGGAATGCTGATCATCAGCCCGTAAAAAACGGAAGTCATCAGCCTGTTCTTGATTTCCTGCTGCCTGAAAAACCCTTTATTAAACAGGGCTTCCCGGTAACGGGCATGTTTGAGCGCCCCTTCCCGGAAGATTTTTTTGATCAGCTTCTGCCGCTTGGCATCCCTTTCGCTCGTCAAAGCCTTGAAAAGGAAAAGAGCGATGGAAATCCAGGCAATGGTAATGAAAGTTTCCGCAATCCCGACTTCCTGGATTTGTTTCAGTCCTTCTTTTGTAAATATCTTCCAGATGATATAAATCGGGAAATTGAGCATGTAGCCCCAGAAAAGCAGGGTAATGATCCGCTGTAAGCCGGCTTTGACCCTCGGGTTTGATCCGTCAGGCCTTTCCTGGGCAAACATCAGGAAGGTAAAAACAGCGCCCGAAACCATCATGAAGAAAGGTGCGGTGTAGCCCCGGAGGCTCGTCCAGATCTTGATCCCTGTGCTGTAGCCGTCCCGGATCGAGAGGTCCAGGAAATCGTAAGTTGTATGGCCCTGGATCATCATGAACAAGGCCAGGACACGCATCAGGTCAAGAAAGAGTATTCGCTTGGGTTTCTCCATGGGTTTCAAATCTACTAAAAATTTTCAGATAGAATAAAGATAGGAAATATTTTTAGGCCGCCAAAACTCCCGCAGGAATTGTAATTTTCTTGTAAAACTCCCGGCTTTTTTTTATATCTTTGCGCAAAATATTAAAAACATAAAACAAAACAAGCGCTATGGCTCAGGATATTTTTGATAAAATCAGAAAAAACAGAGGTCCGATCGGACAATATTCAAAAGGTGTTCACGGTTATTTTACTTTCCCTAAACTGGAGGGCGAATTAGGCAACAAAATGATTTTCCGCGGAAAAGAGTGTTTGGTGTGGTCGTTGAACAACTACTTAGGATTGGCCAATCATCCTGAAGTCCGCGAAACGGATGCCAAAGCAGCTGAACAGTACGGACTGGCTTACCCGATGGGTGCGCGTATGATGACCGGTCAGACGAGCGAGCACGAAAAGCTGGAGAACGAGCTGGCTGAGTTCATGGGGAAAGAAGACTGTATCCTCCTGAATTTCGGTTACCAGGGAATGGTTTCTGCTATTGACTGTCTCGTTGACCGCAATGACGTGATCGTTTACGACAGCGAATCCCATGCGTGTATTTTGGACGGGATGCGCCTTCACACAGGAAAGCGTTTCGTATTCCAGCACAATGACATGGAAAGCTTCGACAAGCAAATGAAAAATGCGACTGCCCTGTGCGAAAAAACAGGCGGCGGGATCCTCGTGATCACTGAAGGCGTTTTCGGGATGGCAGGCGACCAGGGTAAACTGAAAGAAATCGTTGACTTCCGTAAATCCGGAAAATATAACTTCCGTTTGTTCGTAGATGATGCGCACGGTTTCGGAACGTTGGGTGAAACAGGACAAGGTGCCGGTGAAGCACAAGGTATTCAAAGCGAAATCGACGTGTTGTTCGGTACTTTCGCGAAATCCATGTCTTCTATCGGAGGTTTCATTTGCGCTGAAGAAAGCATCGTTGAATTTTTACGCTACAACATGCGTTCCCAGATGTTTGCCAAGGCTTTGCCTATCACGATTACGATCGGGGCAAGAAAACGTTTGGAATTGCTGCGTACGCGCCCTGAATTGAAAGATAAGCTGTGGGAAATTACCAATGCATTGCAAAACGGTTTCAAAGATGCCGGTTTTGATATCGGTGCAACAAATTCCCCGGTAACGCCGGTATTTATGAAAGGTTCTTTGGCTGAGGCTACCAACCTGACATTCGACCTGCGCGAAAACTACAATATTTTCTGTTCCATCGTGATCTACCCGGTTGTACCGAAAGATGTAATCATGCTGCGTATTATCCCGACTGCGGCGCATACGCTCGAAGATGTGAGCTACACGATCGAAACATTCAAGAAGCTGAAAAGCAAGCTGGATTCCGGTGAATATAAATCTGACGATCTGGCGGCAGTTGAAGTAGACAACAAAAAAGCTTAACAGCAATAAAATTTATAAATTTAAGGTGTATCGGTTGGTGCACCTTATTTTTTGCTTAATAAATTAAACCAATGAAATCAACCCTGCTGTTTTGCCTTTTCCTGTTTTGTACCTTGTTTTCAGGTGCACAGGTAGGCGTGGTTTTCCGGAAGAACCCGGAGCAGGTTTTTGGTTTTGACAGTTACCGCTACCAGCAGTGGAATGAGCATTACGCCCAAGTAGACCTGGAACCGCAGGGATCAAGCCGGTTTTACTATAAATCAGTTGGCTCGGGTGAAAGCGACCTGGTAGATGTGATTGTCACCAGCAGGAAACGCATTACGGAAGAGCGCATGCAGTTTTACATCGGCAGGGACCTGGTCCCGTATGTGCAAAAAAACGATTCCCTGCTGACAATCCTGCTGCCACCGCGCAAACGCGACTATCATCTTTCGGCTTATTTCAATAAAGAGTTGGTTGGCAAGCTGGCGGTTTTGGTACTTCCGCGTACGGTACAGAAAGTAGTTTTTGTTCCGCTGAAAGAGCATAAGCTTCCTGAAGACAAAATAAGGAAAGAATTAAATTCCCTCTTCAGGCAAAGTAATTTGTACATCGATCTGAATTTTGATCAGCCTTTCAAAACAAAGGTTTTCGATTCCCAAACGGTGTTTACGATCCCTTCGGAAGACCATGACAAATACAGCGGTCAGATGCGTTTGCTCCGCGACCTGTATTTTGAGGAACATCCCAAAGCAGACAAAAAAGCGGTTTACATTTTTTACATTCCGCAGTTTGCAGATTCCAGCTACGGCTACATGGTGCGCAATAAATCGATGGGATTCCTGTCGGCCAAAACACCAAACCGGCTTTTTACCCGCGAGCTGGCGCGGGCTTTGGGCTTTGGGATCGGGATCCTGGATAATTCCTGGGCGGACGGCGGCCCGGTGAGGGGAAGTACCGACAACCTGATGGACGAAGGCCGGGGAACGGCTTTGACCCACTGGCAATGGCTTGCATTCCAGGATGTGGCGGAAGGTTTTTCGTTTTATGATAACGAAGAGCATGTTAATACGAACAATGGAATTGTAGCTTATTATTTCTGGGAAGAAGACAAGCACGGGAATATCCGTTTTTCAGGCAACAATTATATGGACGCCATCAAAAGGCCGTATAAGAAGAACATCCTGTCTTATCGTTTTGATGTGAAATATAAGTTTCTGCGGCCATTCTATAAAATCGGGCCGTATTATATTTCGATGGTCAATGTGATCATGATCGGCCTGATGGGGTGGCTGTTCTTTTTTATCCGGAAACATAAAAAGCTTTTTTTTGAACGACGCGCGTTTAAGCGGAAATTCTGGCGCCGCATGCTTTATTTGCCGATCCTGGCCCTAATCGTGTACCTTGGCTACGGAAGCTTTGAAATCAGTAACTCTGTGCTCGACCATTTCAGGGTAATTTCGGGGCCGCTGCCGGAATTGCAGAACTTTGCCTACAAGGATGCGAAACGGGAACTGATCCAAAACCCAAAGCTGACGCATAAGGAAGAATACGGTATGTGCTCGGAAATATTGATCCGGCAGCAAAATAAATGGCTCGTCAAGAAACGGAAGAAAGTGCTGTATTTTGAGATCAAAGAGAGCAAGCCCGGGAAATTGACCATGCGCTACATTTCGAATTCGGATACGCTGCATGTTCAGACGCAGGATTTTAAAGAACGCGCCTACAGTCATTACCTGGTGTTTAACCGTACTGATGCCAAAGGCAATATTCTTGATCAGCAGGTTTATAACCACCGGGGGATCAATGTGACCGACCGCACACAGCAGGCTGACCCGCCAAAACGGATTTTACTGTTTGTGAACGGTTACCGCCCAACGTCCATCGGGCATACTTTCGAGGAAAATTTTAAAGATATCCAGGAAAAAGGGCTCGAGTATCCCGATTCCAAAAACCTGATCTATGATTTCGACCGGTACGATTACTGGGAGCGCTGGAACCAGATCAACCTGCTGTTCCAAAACCGCCTGAACCCGAACGAAACTTTTTATGCTGACGGCCATTTTTCAGTTTCGACGTCCAACCACGGAAGTATCCTGAATTTCTCGAGCTTATCGTCTATTTACCCGAAACGCTGCGCCAATCCGAAGAAGCACACTTGCTACATCTGGCAGGCCCCGAGCCTCAAAGACAGGCTGCTGAATGATAACAAAACGATCAGCCAGCTCAGGCTACGGGCGAACAAAAAAGGCTTTAATCTGCGGCGCAAAAAAGGACGTTTGGCCGGAAAAAATCTCTTGCAGGTGCTGAACGAAGTGCCCAACCGCTCCAAAAATGATACGCTTTACCTCGTGGCGCACAGCATGGGCTTTGCGTACTCACTCGGGATCGTGGAGGAGCTGCGCGGGAAAATCAACTTTGGCGGTTTTTACATCATTGCACCTGAAAATGCTAAAACGGGTAAAATAAACGAAAAAGAATGGCGGGAAATTTGGCAGTACGGAAGTAATTTCAATCCTGATCATCAGGATCCTCCCTGCCTGCAGGATGGCGTAGCGCCGCAGTCGAAAGTTGGCGGGCTTTCAGAAAATAAGCGCATTTATATTCCGCGGGCGCTCTACTTGCGCAAAGGCTTTTTTGATTCCCATTTTATCGGTTATTACACCTGGATCCTTGATATTCCGCCGGGAAAAAAAGGGTTTATTAAGCAGCGGTGAATTTGAATTGAGACCGCGAAACAATTGGCGATTTTAATCTTTGAATAATGTCGTAGGTATCAAATATTGTTGTTAATAAGCGATTAGTTGGTTTTGGCGCGTGTTTTTGGTAAACCGTGCCAAAACATCCTTTTTTTTACTCCCAATTAATTAAAAAAGCCACGGATCTCACTGATGGAAACTATGAAAAGAAAACTCGTAACACAGGAAACCCGTGGCAAAAAAACAGCTGTTTTTATTTTTGCGCAAGTAATTCGTCTAACTCACTGATGGATTTAATTTTTTTGCCGCGTTTTTTAAGCTTAAACATAAACTCGGGCGAATTTTTTGCTTTTGTGAATTCATTCGGATCGCTCACCGCAACATAATTATCAGGCAGGACCACGAGGATTTTGTTCGTTTCATTCGGGTTAAAAAGCAGCTTGTCCCATTTTTTGGTAACACGCGACAATAATTTGTCTTTTCCGCTGAAATGATAAACGTTCATGTCTTCGGCTACTTCTTTCGAGTCAATGTTGAATGAAGCGTTGGTTACGACGAGGTTTCCGGCCGCGACTTCTTTTTCGATTTTATCCCAGTTGTAAGTCCCGAAAGATGAAATCTCGAAATTGCGTGTGATATCAGCTTCAAACTGGATCCGCTGTTCTTCTTCTTTTTTCAGGCGGACCGTTTCATTCATGCTGGCGATTTTGTCGTTCATGCCGGCGATACTTTCATTGTCCATCTGGTAAGGAGAGACTTTGAACCGGGCTTCTTTTACGCCGTTGGAAAGATAGACTTCGTAAATCCCTTTTTCCTTGTCAAGCACGTTCAACCCCATTTCAAACCAACGTTCTTTGGCCACCCATTCGTTCGTGATGGGGTTGTCCTTTTCAGCAGGGTCGAGGCAAATCCACTGGAGGTTGTGAAACGGCCTGAGCTCTTCGTGCGTGGAATAATCAATGTCAAAAACAACCATGTTCTCATCCCTGAAGCGATCAAGCTTTTTGAGCTTAACTTCATTCGTTTTAGGTTTGGTGATGCCCTTGTAGGACCATTTTCCGCTTTTCTCATCGATTTTATAGAAAGAAAAATCATCGCCTTCCTTGTAAGAAGCAAAATCAACACCGATGCTTTTTCCTTTTTCAATGAAAACTTCCTTTCCTTTGGCTTTGGCCCGGATCTCAAACATTCCGGCGGAAATAAAATCGTAGTTTACCCCGGCGGAGTCATAACCCATGGGAATCCCGCTGGCAATAATTTCACCCGGCGTGTTGATCGAGCGGTAAGAAAGCTCCACCTTGCCTTTGATTTTTTTACCGTTTTCGTCCACGAGGATATTCGCCGGGATTGTGATCGTTGTTCCTTCCCGAGTTGTGATACTCGTTTTTTCACCTGGGTTAATGCGGTACAAATCGCCTTTCACATCTATTCCTTTCAATGGCGGACGGATGGCGCTTTTTTCGGCAGTATCCTGCAATTGCTGCTGCGAACAAGCCGCGATCAGTAATCCGCCCAGGCAGATGATACCTGAAATATAAGTGGTTTTTTTCATAGTTAATCGTTTTGATAAGTATGTAAATACAGTTTATTTTTATCGGTGCTCAGCCAGTAAAAAGCATTTTCTTTTTCGTGGAATTCCAGGCTGAAGCCGGGCGAAAACAGTTTGTTATCAATGAAGATCTGCATTTGCCGGTTGTCACATTCGGCCAGGTGGGCGTTGCCACGGCTGAAACGGAATTCATTGTAACGCTTTACGGGGCCGTATTTTTTTCCTGAGCCTTTCGCTATGAGGTAAGTTTTGCCGTCATTTTCCACGAAACGCAGCGGGCTGTCTTCCAGGTTATACCATTGCGGGTTCCGCTTATATTGAGCTACTTCATTGTAGCTCAACTTCTTTCCGTTGCGGTAAAAACGGTCAAAGCCAGCTCCTGTTTCGTGCAGGATTATTTCCGGGTAGTTAGAAGCATCCATGGACTTCATATTTTTATTGCCGGTTTCCTGCCCGTTTTTAATTAATACCTGGTCGGTTTTCCGGATGAAATAGTAATCCTGGCCGAGGAGATGAACTTCGTAATTGTTAATTTCCTCCTCCGTACCCAGGCGCACAAATTTTTGATTGCCGTAAATAAAAACTTCCCCGCTTTCAGGATTGGCAAACAGGCATTGGAAATACGGAGAGTTGTGACAGTTTGACGGCGGAAGGTAAAGGCGCTTGTATTTGCCCAGCTCTTTTCCTTCGTCATAAATCAGCGCCGGACTGTCGGAGCTGCTGCTTTCCATTTTGGCTGTCAGCACTTCCCCGAAAGAGTTGCATTCAATTTCCTGCCTGTACGGTATTTCAGCATAACGTCGCTCGTCTATAAAATAATAAACCGTATCACTTTCGCTTCCGGCCGGAACACCGCTTTGCATGACTTTACCATTCTCAAAAACGCCGATTTTTGGCGTATCTTTAAAAGACCGGGGCAAATCGCTGCCTTCAAAATGTGTCCGCCATTCGTCGTTTTCCGTCTTGTAGTGAAAATAAAAATGTTTCGGCTTGCCGTTTCCGTAATAATATTCGGAGCTTAAATTGGCGTACGGCCCGTACGTTTTATCGTTATGGACGAGCATAAATCCCCTGTCATCCTTATAGGTATAAGTCATTTCTCCCTTTGTGAGGATATTGATGCTGAAATCAGGATGCGGCCCGTAGGTTTTGCCTGTCGTCAGGTTTCTCAGGTAATACTGCCCGTTTTGCTTGTAGCGGATGCCGGTAATATCGTATGTGCTGTAATCATAAACCGGTCCTACACTTTCATACGGCCCGAATTTTTCACCGGATTTCAGTGTTAATGTGTAGAAACGTTCGTCGCCTTTCCGGATCAGTTTTACGGTATGGGAATCATCAGTGAAATAAAATCCGGCGTATTCTCCCAGGTTTTGTCCGTTTTTGTAGAGATAGTAACGGTAATTCTCGTCCGTTGTGCAGAATTCATAGCCTGCACCGCTGGCTTTGATGTGGATCCTGGCTTCACCGCGGGAAAGGTATTCCCCTTTCTTAAACGTGTGGATTAGTGTTTTAGAATGTCTTCCTTTTACGGTAATCACTTTCTGGGTGAAAGCCGGGAATGTCAGCGCCAGGCAAAAGAGGGGAGTGAGGAGCTTACTCATGGCCGTAACGTGTTACTTTGTATGTACTTGCCAATTCTCCGTAAACATAGTTCTGGCTGCCGTTCCTGCCGTTCGGGAAGGCTTTCACTTCCGACCAGCTCACGATTTCGCTGCTAGGCTTGAAAAAACCGTAATTGTAAGCCGCCGCCACATATTCCGTGCGTGGGATACTTACGCTGTCCTGCACGTAACGCTCATGCATCAAAGCGGTAAAAGCGCAAAGGTATTCCATTTGCCAGGCAGGTGATTGAAGCCGGTCGAGGCGTTCGTTGCGTATTTCTTCCATTTTGCCGCTTTGGTAAGCAAACCTGGGGCGCTGTTCTTTAAAAAGCCCGTTTGATTCGATTTCAGCTTCGAGCGCTTCCATGAAACTGGGCTTCATCTGGAAATAACCGACTGAAAAATCAGCGCCTTCCGTACCTTGCTGTATATAATAGTAATAAAGCACATCGCTTTCGAAGGCATTGGAGAGGGAATTAAAACGGCTGCACTCGGGGTACACAACCGGCAGTACATCTGAAGCGGATAAGTTGTAGCTTTTAGCAATGGTATTCACTTGCTGTTCGATACTTGTACAGTATTTGTCCGCAAACTCAAAATCAAGTTGCTCTGAGCTGTTCTGGAAGGAAAAAAGGAAGATCATACATGTAAATAAGAGATAGTTAAACGTTTTCATAGGCGCTAAATTCTTTTTTAAAAATAATGTAAATAAACCGGATTGGTTACATAGAAAGCTCAATATAAGGCATTTGCATTATGCCGAAAAATGGGGTGTTTGTGCCGGCGAACCAAATGAAATTCGCAGCGCTGGCGCGCATCGCGGGAAAATGGAAAATTAAAAATGGAGAATTCGGGATGCTATGATTTAGTCATCGAAAGAGTTGTTTTGGCATGGTTTTTATCAAAAACGCACGCCAAAACAGGTGACATTTCAATTGATTGGATTATAATATCAGATACCCACGGCATCAGTATATTTGGAAGTTAATCTATGAAGTATGAATCGACTGTGAAGTGGCAACGAAGTAAATCCTCAAATTCCTTGCGGATAAATCTACGAATTTTCGAATACGCGCCAGCGTCACCCGAACCACACGTCCCGGATCATCTCGAAGCCTGCTTCTTTGTTGATCCGCTGAATGATAATGGATTTTCCGTTGAGCAATTCGTCGCGCATGACGGAAGAATCGAGCTCAAGGTAAAGGATTTTGTTTTGGATCCGGATGTTTTTGGTGCGCAGGCTAACGGCGCGGCCCATCAGCTCATCCCATTTGGAAAGGATCTCGATTTCCTTGAGTTTTCCGTCAAGGCGGTAAGCTTTCATAATTTGCGTGATGGCATCGCCGAGCGATGTTCCGTTTGAAGTACGCTTGTTCTCATCCATAAATTTCTTCCGTTGGGTTAAGCTGTTCAACTTC
Organism: Crocinitomicaceae bacterium; assembly: GCA_021325675.1. Classification (GTDB taxonomy): domain Bacteria; phylum Bacteroidota; class Bacteroidia; order Flavobacteriales_D; family Crocinitomicaceae; genus M2408. Next base: position 602,045 of record JAJTCM010000003.1, on the reverse strand, counting down.
AAATAAATTATACTGCACATTCACCGCTTCGAAGAGCTGGCGGATGCGGTCAACATCGGTATCGGTGATAAGTACCTGGCCGAAAATATTTTGGGAAACCAGTGAAATGAGCTTTTCTACCCGGCCGGAGTCGAGCTTGTCGAAAATATCGTCGAGCATCAGCACCGGCTTTTTGTTCAGCTGTTTCGTGAGCCAGTCGAACTGTGCCAGGCGCAGGGCGATGATAAAGGATTTCTGCTGGCCTTGCGAGCCGAATTTTTTGATCGGGTTGCTTTTGATGGTAAACAGCAAATCGTCTTTATGCGTGCCGCCGTTCGTGTACAGGCTTTGCGCATCTTTGCGGCGGTTCATTTCCAGCAGGTCGGCAAAAGGGGAATCGTTCAGCTGGGATTTGTATTCAATTTCCACCTGTTCTTCCGCTTCGCCGATAAAATTGTAATATTCGTTGAAAACAGGCAGGAAACCGGTGAGGAATTCTTTGCGTTTCCGGAAAATCTCTTCTCCAACGGGAACAAGCTGCTCATCCCAGATTTCCATGCTTTCGCGCTGAAAAAAGCCGTTTTCGTAAAATTGCTTCAGCAAGGCATTGCGCTGGTCGAGGATTTTGCCGTAGCGGACCAGTAAATCGAGGTAGGAGCGGTCAAACTGTGAAATGATCCCGTCCATCCATTTGCGGCGCACTTCGCTTCCTTCAGCGATCAGGTCGCGGTCGTAAGGTGAGATCATTACGCTGGGAAACAGGCCGATGTGGTCAGCCAGGCGTTCGTATTCGAGCTTGTTTTTCTTGATAATTTTCTTGTGGCCGGCCTTTACCCCGCAGTATACTTCCTGTTCGCTGTCGTCGAGCTCCCAGTTTCCCTGGATCACGAAAAAGTGCTCCCCGAAACGGATATTCTGTTTATCCACGGGGTTCAGGTAGGATTTGCACATGCTCAGGTAATGGATCGCATCCAGGATATTGGTTTTTCCAGATCCGTTTTTCCCTACAAAGCAATTCACGCCCGCATCAAACTGAAACTCAGCCTGGCGGTAATTCTTAAAATTGATAAGGGAAAGGGATTTGATGTGCATCAGTCTGTTTTTTCGCTTTTCAGATCGGATTTTTCGAGGTCAAATACGCTGGAGCCAAAATCGACGTGGAACCATTCGGAAAACAGCTCAAAGGTTATTTTCTCCGGGAAATCTTCTTCGTCAGCAACAGCAGCCAGCTCGTTTTTCATGATTTTTTTGAAATTCTTCTCGAGCACAGGCTCAAATTCCATGAAATCTTCTTCAATGAGGTAAACGGAGCCTTCACAGTCATCATCTTCCGAGAAAGTAAACTCCTGGTCGAATTGGTTGGCCCAGTCCCAGAATGCTTGTTTAGGCTTTACGATAATAAAACCGCGGTTAATTATTTTCATCTTATTCGGAATACATCAATTCATTTGCAACTACGGGGCAGCGTTCTTTCCCGTCAATATTCGGCGCATAGGCCAGCTTTACTTTTTTCTTGTCTTCGGAAATACGGATCCCGAGGTAATAATCAGGATTTTCAAAGCGGTATTCAACTGCCATGTAAGCGTTGCCGTCCGCATCTTCGTCAATTTCACCGTCACCGCCGCTGCTTTTTGCAATCCCTTCCAGCTCATTTTCGCAGTCTTCCCGGGTAACCAGCAGCTTATAGCCGATTTCATTTCTGCCGGTAAAGCGCACATACAGCTTTTGTTCGATACTGCGGTCAGGGGAGTGGAAAACATAAAGCTTGTCGTAATCTTCTTCTATGCCGGGAACTGCCAGCAAGCGGGAAAAAGATATAAAAACGGCAAGCAAGAAGCCCATGACTTAAATTTCCTCAAAGTTAGTGAAAAAAGCGTTCTCTTCCGACGCGTTTACAGGCGAGTTATCAACGGATTGCCCGTTCGTTGAATAAAATGTAGCCGTAGCTCAGCTGGAACCAAAGCTTTTGCTCCTGTTTCGGGAAATAGTTGAATGTAGCGCGCAGCGGTCCCAGCGGACTGTGGTAAATCCCTGACAGCGAGTGTAAAAACACTTCTCCTTTGAAAATACTGGAATAGCCGAACTGCCCGTTGTCATAATTCACGAGGGTTTTGAAGGGCTGGAAATAGTAGGAATCGAAACGCAGGTCGAAATTTTTGAAAAAAGTAAAAATGAGGTTCGCCCCAACGCCAACATGTTGTGGGGCACGGTATTCCGCCAGGAAAAAAGTGTAGAGGTCCGGCAGCGGGGCAAATTCGGTTGTGTTGAGCAAAGTCGCTGTATAATTCTTAAACAGGGACTGGCTGTTCATCGTCATTTTCCCATGGAAACCCAGGTGGAAGAAGCTTCTCCTGAAAATATAATTCTGAATTTCGAGGTTCGCCTGGATCCATTTATGAGCCTTCGTCAGGTCGTATTTAGTTTCGGAAGTAGAGCCCGAAATACTGCGTTCCTTCCCGTTTACGTAGCGGAGCTTAAACTGGATGAGATTTCCCTGGTTGGCAAATTGTTTGCGGTTCAGCGTATTGAACTCCAGGCTCCAGCTCAGTTGGTTTCCCTTGAAAATAGTCAGGTCGGCCGTATCCTTGCTGGTAAAATTAGAGGTTTGGTAATAGGAATCGTCCAGCTCGAAGATCCGGGCATCGAATACACTTTTCCCTTTGTTCCCAACCGGGATTTTGAAGTTGAGCCCGTAATAGATCTCGTTCTGCACCAGGAAGGAAGGCTTAACGTCTTCGAAAAAGGTGGCCGAGCTCCGGAAATAATCCCAGCGGTTCATTACGAAATAAGGCTGGGCGGAAATGGGGTAATAATTCGGGATCGTATAATCGAGCGTCGTTTTGATCGAGCCGTAAAAACGCCCGAAATAGGATTCCGCCTTAAGCTTGAAAGCATGTTTTTTCACGGACAGGTAAGAAAGGCCGATGTAGCCCGTGTTTACCGGACGGGAGGAGAAATGTCCGCCAACTTCGAATTTGAACTCTTTGGCTTCCTTGACGTAAATATCAAGATCGTACAAGCTGTCGGCGCGCGTCAGGGAAGGGTAGAGGTTGTCAACCTGCTCGAAGTTTGACGTACGGAAATAACGCCTGTTGAGCTTTTTCTCATCGATGATTTTATTGCGCTTGGAGTTTTTTGAAATGGAATTCCGCACAAAGCTTACGTCGTTGTGTTTTTTGCTGAACGTATTGACTTTATTGATCCGCAGCGGAAGCACTTTTCGCTGGAAATCAAAACGCCTGCGCGCCAGCTCTTCACGCGTCATTTTCCGGTCGACGGTCATGCGGATGGAGTCGATTACTTTCAGCGTCGATTCGTAGCCCTGCTGGATGGCGAGCTGCACATCGCTGAACTGGAAAGTGTTTAAATCAACTTGCGGGCGGACGATAATCCCGTTTTCGCAGGGCAAATCAAAATTGCTGTGTGAAACAAGCATGTTGATGATCTGGCTCATCAGGTCATCTTCACTAGGGCGCGAAGCATTCGATGTTACATTGCTCCCGATGATGAAATCCGTATCAAAACTGTTGTACATCACGTCCAGCGGAAAGTTGTTGTATAAACCGCCGTCGAAGAGGAGCTTGCCGTCAATTTCTATCGGGCTGATGAAAAAAGGATAGGTCATACTGGCCCGAACAGCGAGATTGAGCTTTCCATTGGAGAAAACAACGGATTCCTTGTTGACAATATCTGAAGCTACGCATCGGAACGGCACAAACAGGCTGTCGAAATTATCCCTGTAGGTGGCGCTCGTTGTTCCCAAAAGGCGCATCATTTCATAATCCAGCAAAACGGAAGAAATGAAATTCGTGGGCAAAGATTTTTTCAGGATGCTGTCTTTCGCAAAGGGAATTTCGACTACACTGGCATCTGTATCATTTTCGAAAAAGAAAAATTCCTGGTTTTTTTCCAGTGTTCCCTGCGTCATGTGCTGGAAGCGCTCGCTGAGTACAAACTGCTCAATTTCCCAGGGAGAAAAACCGCTGGCATACATGGATCCGATCAAAGCGCCGGCTGAAGTCCCGGCAATAAAATCCACGGGGATCTCGTTTTCTTCGAGGGCTTTCAAAACACCAATATGCGCAAAGCCTGATGCCCCGCCGCCGCTAAGCACCAAACCCACTTTCTGTGCATGCGCCAGTGCGCTGGCTGCCAGTAATAGAGCGAAAAGGATATATTTGAGGTGAATAGCTCTCATTATTCTTACGCAAAAGTAAGCTATTTTCTTTGTAAATTCAATCGCATTTCGTAATTTTACTCTTTATATGACCATTATATGCATAAAAACCACCTGATTTTTGCTTTAGTACTGTTTACTGCTCTCCTTTCCTGTAAAAAAGAGGATAACGAAGTTGACTTCCACCACGAATATTTTCCGCTGGATGAAGGTACTTTTGCCGAGTACACCGTTACGCGGATTTACCACGATGATGCTTCTGATATCCACGATACAACGGTCTACACCCTCAAAACGGTGATCGGCGATACAGTGATTGATAACGAAGGCCGCGTTGCCCGCAAAATGGAGCGTTATGTGTTCAACACCTTGCTGCAGGAATACAAGATCCAGGATGTGTGGATGGCAATTATCGACCAGGAGCGCGCCGAGCTGGTGGAAGAGAACCAGCGCAAGATCAAATTGGTTTTTGCCCCGTCCCTGACAAAAGAGTGGGATATGAACGCCTTCAATTCTTACGATCCCGTAATTCTTTATTATAAAAATATTCACAAGCCATTTACTGCCGGTTCCCTGGATTTTGAAAAAACAGTTACTGTTGAAGAAGATTCAACCAAGAACCTGATCCAGTACAAGCGTAAATTTGAGGTTTACGCAGAAGGGGTTGGACTGGTGCGCAAGCATTACCAGGATTTCAGCATCAATAATTTTAATGAGACTTTGCCCGTGAAAGGCGAAGAGATTTTTTACACGATCATCAATTACGGAAAAGAGTAGTATTTTTGCCTGTAAAAGATCTGCTTACGTGAAAATAGCTTTTTTATCTGTATTTTATCCTTTCCGCGGAGGTATTGCCCAGTTCAATGCCTTGATTTACCGTGAGCTGGAAAAGACACACGAAGTAAAAGCCTTTAATTTCAAGCGGCAGTACCCGGATTTCCTCTTTCCCGGTAAAACGCAGTTCGTTTCACCCGATGACCAGGCTGATCCCATTCAGACGGAACGTGTCCTCGACAGTGTCAATCCCCTTTCTTATATCAAAACGGCTTCCAGGATCAGGGCTTTTGACCCGGATTTAGTGATTTCGCGCTACTGGATGAGCTTTTTTGGCCCCAGTCTCGGCTTTATCCTCGGAAGGCTCAGAAAACCGGTGCGGATCAGTATCCTGGATAATGTAATCCCCCATGAAAAGCGTTTTTTTGATGCTGTTTTCAACCGCTACTTTCTCAAACGAAGCGACGGTTTTATCGTCATGTCCGATAAAGTGCTCAAAGATTTGCTTTCCATCCGCCCCGATGCGAAATACCTGCGTGTCAACCACCCGGTTTACAATCATTTCGGAATAAAAATGGAACGGGAAGAAGCGCAGCGGCAACTGAGGCTTGACCGGGGAAAAAAGACGCTTTTGTTTTTCGGCATCATCCGCGATTACAAAGGCCTTGACCTGCTGATCGAAGCGTTTGCCGGGCTTGATGAAAGCTACCAGCTCGTGATCGCCGGTGAAGTGTACGGTTCCTTTGAAAAATATGAAAAACTGATCGCCGCCAATCCGCTGAAGCAGCACATTCATTTGTTCAACCGCTATATCAGCGACGATGAGGTGACGCTTTTCTTTTCGGCGGCAGACGTATGCATCCTGCCTTACAAATCGGCTACCCAAAGTGGTATTACGAGCATCGCCAATCACTTCCTCGTTCCGCTGATAGCAACCGATGTAGGCGGCTTGAAAGAGACCATTGAAGACGGAAAAACAGGCTTGATCACTGCTAACCCCGATGCCGGTGAGCTGACAGAAAAAATAAAGCACTATTTTGATAACTCTTTGAGAAATAATTTTTTAGAAGCCATTCAAGCCCAGAACGCAGCAAACTCATGGGAAAATTTCTGTTCCAGGCTGCTTGGTTTTTACGAAGAATTGAAAAAGGCGCGCTCATAAAAAGCCCTCCCGTTTTGCTGCTGTTTCAAATAAAAAGCAAATAATTTTTTTTTCCTTGACTATAAAAACTAAAAGTTCTATATTTGCGGGCTTAAAAAATTAAATAACCAACATAGCGATTATGCGTAATAAAGGATTTTTTTGGATATTGACAATTACACTGACAGTTGTTTGTATATACCAATTATCATTTACCTGGGTGTCCAACTCCGAGGAGAAAAAAGCTGAAAAAGAAGCGCGGATCCTCGTAGACGAGCTCCGTGAAGAAGCTAAAAAGAACGGTGGGATGGGAACCCTGCCAAACGGGACAACCGTTAACTTCAATGATCCCGAAGCAGAAGAATTTGCAAAAGCTGCTTTCATTAACGATCTTTTAAAATCCAAAGCTGATAAGCCGGTTTACCCGATCATCGGTTCTACTTTCCAGGATGTTAAAGCGAAATCACTTGCTTTCGGTCTCGACCTCGTTGGAGGGATGAGCGTTACGCTTGAAATTTCTGTTCCGGACCTCGTGAAAAGCTTTGCCCGTAACCCGAAAGACCTGCGTTTCAAAAAGCCTTTCGACAAAGCATTGAACACGCACCTGACCCAGGGCGGCGACTTCATCGATCTTTTCCGTAAGGAATTTGAGAAAATGAATGGAAATTCCCTGATGGTACGCGAAATGTCAATCGGCGAAGTAGATGAGCTCAGCAAAAGCTCTTCCAATGCTGAAGTGGTTAGCTTCCTTAAAAACAAGGTAGCTTCTTCCATGGACGGTGTGGAGCAGATCATGAGCAAGCGTATCAACCAGTTTGGTGTTGCTCAGCCGAACATCCAGAAAGATGCCAACAGCAACCGTTTGTATATTGAATTACCAGGTGTGCAGGATGAAGCGACCGTAGCTGAAAAATTACAGTCAACGGCGAACCTCCAGTTTTTTGAAACATACACGATCGACCAGATTGCCAACCAGCTGAACGAAGCCAACCTGCTTTCCCGCCAGGCTGAAGTGGTGGAAGAGATCGTGGAGGAAGATACCACTGTGATGTCTGATTCTACGGCAGTAGCTGATTCAAACGTAAAGCCCGCTGATACAAAACCGGCAACAACATTCAACCCGAACCAGAAAGGATTGCTTGACTACCTGGAGCGCGGAGCTTACTCCCGTATCGGTTATGTTGACGTAAAAGACAAGCTGAAGGTTGACCAGATGCTGAAAAGAAATGATATACAGCGCGTATTCCCGGAAGACCTCAAATTCATGTGGTCTGCAGATGTGGAAGACAACGCAGGTAAAAAAGGAAAAGCATACGTATTATACGCAGTGGTTATCCCGCCGTCAGGAAAAGCTGACGTAGGTGGAAAAGATATCCGCAACGCAACAACCGGCCGTAACCAGGAAGGTACACAAACAGTTGTAAACGTTGAAATGACAGTTGAAGGTTCTGAGAAATGGGCCGAAATGACTTCTAAAAACATCAACAAGCAGATCGCTATCTCCATGGATGACCTGATCTACTCCGCTCCGAACGTAATTTCTGCGATCCGCGACGGTAGAACTGAAATCACAGGAAACTTTACCGTACAATCTGCGAAAGACCTTGCAGGCTTGCTGAACGGTGGTGCGCTTCCTGCCCCATGTGTGATCAAAGACCAGTCTAAAGTTGGTCCGACGATCGGTGCTGAGAACTCCCGCGCCGGTTTGATCTCCTTCGGAATTGCCTTCTTCATGGTATTGATCTACATGTATTTCTACTATGGAAAAGCTGGTTTGGCTGCGAACATCGCTTTGGCGATCAACGTAGTCCTGATCTTCGGTTGCCTCGCTTCATTCGGAGCTGTACTGACTTTGGCCGGTATCGCAGGTATCGTATTAACGATCGGTACGGCGGTGGATGCCAACATCCTCATCTTTGAAAGGGTCAGGGAAGAAGAAAAACGCGGCATGGACCTCAAAGGCTCAATTGAGACCGGGTTCAAAAAAGCGCTTCCTTCAATCATCGATGCGAACGTTGCCCACTTATTGATTGCGATCATCCTGAAAGTTTTCGGAACAGGTGAGATTGAGTCCTTCGCGACTACCCTGATCATCGGTATCTTTACTTCCCTGTTTACTGCAATTATTATTTCCAGGTTAGTGATTACTTCCTGGCTGGAAAAAGGAAAAGCAATCAGCTTCCATTCATCAGTGTCTAAAAACTGGTTCCAGAATTTCCACTTTGACTGGGTTGGAAAACGTAAGTATTTCTACATTTTCTCTATTACGGTAACTATTTTGGGTATTGTGGCATTGGCTACACGCGGTTTGAAACAAAGCGTTGAATTTACCGGGGGACGTACTTTCGCTGTGAAATTTGAGAAAAAAGCAGACATCGAAGCTATTCGCGCCGAATTATCTAAAGTGTTCGTAGAAAACGGCGAAATCGCTTCCATCGACCTGAAAACGAAATCCAACGATTTCAATGTAGAGATCGTAACGAACTACAAATTGAAAAACGATGGCGCTACGCAGGAAGTAACTGATAAGCTCAAAGAAGGCCTTGACAATGCAAAAGACAAAGTAGGAGGGCACAAAATCCTGGAATCCCGCAGTATCTCTGCTTCTGTTTCCAGCGAATTGTGGAAATCCTCGGCAATTGCCATTACGCTTTCCCTGATTGCGATCTTTGCGTACATCCTCATCCGTTTCGGAAGCTGGCAGTACTCTTTAGGTGCGATCGTCGGTTTAGCGCACGATGCTTTCTTCGTAATTTCCCTGTTTGCCTTGCTGCACGGTTTCCTGCCATTCAGCTTAGATGTTAACCAGGCGTTTATTGCAGCGATCCTGACGGTTATCGGTTACTCGATGAACGATACGGTGATTGTATTTGACCGGATCCGTGAGAACCTCCGCAACAATAAGGAAGACGATCATCATTATGCGATCATCAACAAATCGCTGAATACGACCCTGAGCCGTACGTTCAACACATCCATGATCTTGTTTGTGGTGTTGCTCGTGATGTTCATCTTCGGTGGTCCGGCGATCAAGAGCTTCGGTTTTGCGATGTTAGTTGGTGTTGTAATCGGAACTTACTCTTCCCTTTGCGTGTCAACCCCGTTGCTGATTGACCTGAGCAAAAAATTAAAGGCGTAAAAACCGGAATAAAAATTTGGAATATAAAATAAATTGTTTACCTTTGCACCCGCCTTATTGATAGATAGGCGCTGAATTTTAGGAAAACAAGAATTAAAATTAAGATAAAATGAGAAAAGATATCCACCCGGAAGATTACAGAATGGTCGTTTTCAAAGACATGACAAACGAGTATACCTTTTTAGGTAAATCGTCTGCAGCTTCCAAAGACACCATTGCATGGGAAGATGGAAACGAGTATCCGCTGATCAAACTGGATATTTCCCACAAATCTCACCCATTCTTCACCGGTATCGTTAAGTACGTCGATACTGCGGGTCGTATTGATAAATTCAACACAAGATACGGAAGAACTAAAAAATAATCGTTTTTTTACGTTTTTGAAAACCCCTGCCGGCTTCGGTGGGGGTTTTTTTATATGCTTATTATTGCAGGTATCAGTCGCGACCGGTCACTGCAATAATAATTATATGCTGTTTTGTTGATCAATGCCTTTTTTTTATATAATTTCAGGGCTGATTTAAACATATGCACATTCGCTTTCTTGTCCTTTTATTTGTAGTACTTGGAAAATTCAGCCTGGCAGCCTCTGTGAAAGATGGTTTCGAAGCCCTTAAGATTTACAACTATTTTGAAGCTAAGCGCATTTTTCAAAAGAAGCTTAAAAAGTTTGAATCGCCTTGTTCATTTGGGCTGGCAACGATTTATTACCGGCGCGACAATCCGTTTCATCAACTCGATTCAGCTTTCAAATACGTATTAAAAGCGGAGAAAAGCTATTCGCTTGTGAAAGAAAAGCTCAGGAAAGAGCTCGCCCCTTTCGAGTTTGATGAGCTGAGTATCTACGATCTCAAACGCCGGATCAGCAGCGAATATTTCCAGTTTGCGGCCAAACAGAACACTGAGGCGGGCTACCAGGCCTTTCTCGATACCCATCCCTGGGCCAATGAGCGTTTTGTTGCACTTCACCGCCGCGACTCGATTTCTTTTTACCAGGCAATGCGCGAAAACACCAGCGTTTCTTTCCAGGCTTTCATCAAAAAATACCCGGAATCGGAATATACCAAGCTGGCGCAGGACGAAATTTACCTGAAGGAATACGAAGAACGCACGGCGGGCAAAACCCTCGCGGAATATATGCTTTTCCTCGAAGAACGTCCCAACAGCCCGTATGCAATGCATGCTGAAAACGAAATTTACCGCATCCAGACCAAAATCAATACGATTGCCAGTTATTACAATTTCATCAGCAATTTTCCCAATAACCGGAATGTCGACCTGGCCTGGCGAAAGCTCTTCCAGATTTACATGTACACGTATACGGACGAGCGCATCGAAGCGTTTAAGCGCGAATATCCCGATTATCCTTTCCAAAGTGAGCTGAACGAGGAAATGAACCTGGCGAAACAAACGCTCCTGCCGTATAAAAGCGAAAATTACTATGGCTGGATGACCGACCAGGGGCAAATCGTCACAGACGCGAGCTATGAAGGCCTCAACCTGTATAAAGAAGGTTTGGCGCAGGCATCCAGGCTCGGGAAAATCGGTTTCGTGGATAAAAACAACAAGGTGGTGATCCCATTCGAATACGATGCGGCCAGCGATTTTGAAGACGGGCGGGCCATTGTGGAGAAAAACGACAAGGTGGGCATCATCGACCGCACCGGCAAGCTGATCTTTGACATTGAGTTTGAAGATATCGGGCTGTATTCCGAAGGCCTTGTATTCGCGAAAAAAGATTCGCTTTTTGCTTATTATGATAAATTCGGGAACCAGGTCGTAGCGGAACGTTTCGAAGAGGCATTTTCCTTTCAGAATGGGGTGGCGCAGGTAGTGCTCAACGGCTATGAGAATTTCATCGATCGGCTGGGGAATGTGCTTTTCCCGCTGAAATACGAAACAGTCAAGCGCCTGACAGATAATTTGTTTGTTTTCCAGGAAGGCGATTATTACGGTTTAATGACCGGGAAAGGGAATGAAATCCAGCCTGCAAAATACGACGAGATTGCGATTTTATCCGAAAACAGGATCGCTTTCAGCCTGAATGGCAAAATCGGTTACTTCGACCAGTTCGGCGCACAGGCAATCGCCCCGATTTTTGATGCACGGCCTAACATTTCCAATTTTGCGAATTTCACTGCAGGCTACGCCAGGGCGATTTCCAAAGGCAAATGGGGGATCATTGACCCGGCGGGAAAATGGGTAATTACGCCGGCTTACCAGACTTTGGGCGAAATCTCCGACCTGGTGGCCTTCCGCAAGGAATTGCTCTGGGGTTACATCGACCTCACCAACAAAGTGATCGTTCAGCCGACTTACGATGAAGCCCGCAGCTTCGATAATGAAGTCGCTATAGTTTCCTTTAATAATCGCTACGGCATGCTGGATAATAAGGGCACGATCATTGTTCCGATTATTTTTGATCATATCCAGAAACTAAATGACAAGTTATATGTACAGAAGACGGGAGAGAAGCTGACCTTGCTGTATCGTGACGGCAACCCGCTGACAACAGAAACATACGACCAGGTTCGTTTTTTAAATAAAGAATACTTAATTTTAACTACCGCCTTTGACGTGCATTACTTTTACCTGCCGGAAATGCGGCTCATCAAACCAAATAGGTAAACAACAAAAACATGGGAAAGTTTTTTACTTTCATAGAACGCCATAAATTCGGCATCCTTGCTGCGCTGGGAAGCTGTATCGGGCTTTTTATGTATTTCACCATGGATACGTACGAAAACACCTTCGAAATTGAGGTTTGGGGCGAAGAGCGGGTGAAGAAAGACACTGAAGTGCTGCTGGATATGCAAAATATTGAGATCGCCCCGCAGGATATGTCTTCCGGAGAAATGAAAAGCATTGCCAAAGACCTGGGGGATAAGCGCCAGGCATCAGATGAAAACTGGGACGCCAATAAAGCGTTCAACTCCCAACCGGCAGCTCAGGGCTCGGCCGATCAGCGGATCAAAGACCTGGAAGCCCAGTTTTATGCTGAATCGGGTGAAGGCGCCAAGCGGGAGAAAATCAAAAAAGAGCTGGAAGACCTGCGCAATAAGCAGAAAACCTCTTCCAATCCCACCAATTCCAAAACGGAGCAAAACAATAACGGCGGCAGCACGGCTTATTCGGGAAATGTAATGGTGCGCTGGGAGCTTTCGGGCCGTGAACCGCATCAGAACAACGAATGGTATGTACGAAACCCGGGCTACACCTGTGGACATGGTTCCAACGGTGTCGTTTTCATCAGGATCAAAGTAAACCAGAATGGCAATGTTATTTCTGCCACTTACGTTCCGGAGCAAAGTAAGGGCGCTTCCGGATGCATGATCGAACAGGCCAAAAAATACGCAATGCTGTCGCGGTTTAATTATTCGTCTTCAGCCAGCCAGGACGGGAAAATTATTTATACGTTCGTTTCGCAGTAGTGTGCGCTGTCGCGCATTCGTAAATTGTGAATTTGGCGCGCAAGCAATTCGCGTTAGTGATTACATTTTAAATTTCTTAAAGCGTTTCCAGTTGATTTTTTTAGCCTGGTCCTGGATTTCCTTGTTGATGAGCGTATTCTTCACACCTTCGAGGATACCGCCGAAAAGCAGGATCACGTGGCCTTTGTATTTCTCACGGCGCAGGTAATAATCTACTTTCTTAGGCGCTTCTCCTTCGTTGGCCGGGTTGTTGTTTTGCAGCACCATGTTGCCGAGGATCGTTACGAGCGGGATTTTCCGTTTTCGTATCTTGGTGGATTTCCGGGAGCCTTCAATTTCCAGGTCATTGTAAAGGAACACAAGCGAACCGAAATTTTCGTATTCGGTACACCTGCCTGAAAACACGATGGAATGGATTTTTCCGTCTGAAATCCGGATGCCGGAATAGCTCGCCAGGATTTCGTTAAATGTATTGAAAGGCATCGCGCCAATGTAGCCGGAATAATAGTTGTCGTCTTCAAAGACGTTCGGGAAAAGGATTTTGATATTGAAATCCGCAACATCCATGAATTTGCCCCGGCCCTGTAGGATCATTGTATCGCGGCTGCCCGGCAGAGTATTGACCTGGGTGAGGAGCACGTCCATTTGCGTCAGGTAAATGTCAACAGGTTTTTTCGTTTTTTTATCGATCATCTCGAAATAGAGGTTCGAATTGGAGATATGGAGCGTGTCGACCTTAATCAGGAAAGGGAGATTGGTCAGCATTTCATGAATCAGGATTTTTTCCTGGGCTTTATTCCAGCCTTTTTTCCTGTTTTTAAAAACTTCGATATTGATCTTATCCATGTGGACAGATTGTACGGAAATTGTTCTTTGCAGCATCAGTTCTTTCAGGTTGTAACCCCGCAAAACAAAGTTGCCGATGCTGGTTTCAGGGATAGCTTTGGCGTAGCGGTGATCGTGGCTCACGGCCAGTTTGGATTTCACGGTATTTTCGGAAATGTTCTGGGCGGAAATCAGCTTGTTTTTATCGTCAAGCTTGAGTGAATCCATATCGAAATAATAATTCGATCCGTAAGGTTTCAGGAAAGCCTTCCCAACTGAAAATTTGAAATTATTTTCTTTTTTCAGGCGGTAAGCCAGGTTTTTCATGCGCGACATCTTCACCTTGATATTTTCCACGCTCGAGCTGATATCATAGCCCATAAAAGTGGTGTCAGAAACGTCTTTGAAATTCGAGAAGGCTATATTTCCGTGCTCAATGCTGATTTCATTTACATGAAGGTAGCGCAGGTAGCGGCGGTTTCGTTTTTTCCGGCGGTACTTCCCGTTGCGTGCATTGGTTGTGTCAGCGTCAAAGAGCAGCACTTTTAGCTCAGGCTTTTGCAGTTTGATTTTGTTCAGGCCGAGGTCATCGGTAAAGAGCATTTTCCGGATCGAAATATCTTTGATCTCCAGTTTGTCTGAATTAAAAAATAACGTCGGAAAACGCCTGTTCAGGCGGTGCTTGCTGGTGTCACTTTTGAAGATCGGCTCATTGATCGTGATGGACAGTCCGTTCCAGTCCACCCAGGTAGTCATGGATTTGTAATCGATCGAATAATAATTGCGGAAAGTATACCGGAGCTCGCGCTTGAGCTTGCTCACAAGGAAATCTTCGAGAAAAAAGGCCACGAAAATCCCGCCTCCAACCAGGAGAACGAAGAATGTGATGAAAAACCATTTAAGGAATTTCCGGAAAGGTTTAATTTTAAGGTGAAACATGTCTTTAGCAAGCAGGAAAACCGCTCAATCAAAGATAAGCTTTTAATGGAGCGAAATTTTACATTTTTCAGGTTTTTTGTTTCAGGTAAATAAAAATCACGCTTTTCCCCCGATCACTGCCGCTATTCGATATATCTTTACTAGTTTTGAGAAATATTATTTAAAATCGTGCGTTACTCTTTCATGAAATTTATTGCGGGTATTTTCTTCTTGCTGCTCAACTGTTTTTCGTTCGCGCAAACGGGAAAAGTGACGGGGAAATGCACCGATAAATTGGGGAATAACCTCGAAAGCGTGAAGATTTTCAGCTTATCTCACGGCCAGCTGCTGACCTATTCCGATATCGACGGAAAATATACCCTCGAGCTGAAAGTCAACCAGGAATACGAGCTGGTTTATCGCTTCGATACGCTGGAAGTACGGAAAACGGTAACGCTGACTTCGCCCGAAACAAAAATGCTCAAAACGGTTGTTTTCCCGATCCAGGGCATTAAAACGGTAGAAGTCCAGGGAACAGGGATTGACGATATAAAAATCCAGCGCCTTCCGAAAATCGATATTCAGAACCTGCCGAATGCAAGCGTTGAACGCACATTGATCTATACAACTGCCGCGAGCTCCAATAATGAATTGACCTCCAATTACAACGTGCGCGGCGGAAGCTACGAGGAAAACCTCGTTTACGTTAATGATTTTTTGATCAACCGCCCTTTTTTAACGCGCTCCGGCCAGCAGGAAGGACTGAGCTTCATCAATACCGCTTTAGTGGAAGAAATCCGTTTCAGCGCCGGGGGGTTCGATGCCCGCTACGGCGATAAGCTGAGCTCGGTACTCGATATTACCTACAAAGAACCGGATTCGCTTAATGCTTCATTTATGGGCTCGCTGCTCGGGGTAGAGTCGCATGTGGCACATCGCGTCAGCCCACGCCTGAATTACCTGGCAGGAGCACGCTACCGGGCAAACGGTTACCTGCTCAATTCCCTGCCGACAAAAGGCGCCTACAACCCGGTTTTTTACGATGCGCAAACGCTGGTGAATTTCAATGTCACGGAAAATCTGGTGTGGAGCACGATTGCCCATTTTTCAAGCAACAATTACCGCTTTTCGCCGCAAACTTCCGAAACGGATTTCGGGACTGTAAACGAAGCCTATCGCTTTAAAATCTATTTTGACGGCCAGGAACAAACGAAATTCCAGACGATTACTACCGGTACGGCCCTGAAGTGGAAAGCATCCAAAAAAACACAGCTCGATTTTTATGCGTCAGCCTTTCAAAGCAATGAGCGCGAGTATTTTGATATCCAGGGACAATATTTTATCAACCAGCTGGAAACCGATCCTGCCAAGGAAGAATTCGGTGATTCGATTGCCACGCTGGGGATCGGGACTTTTCTGAACCACGCCAGGAATAAGCTGAATGCGACGATCGTCAATGTGTACCACAACGGAAGCTATAAGATCAATGAAAAGCAAAAACTGCTCTGGGGCGTGAATTTCCAGATGGACCGCTTCCTGGATGTGCTGAGCGAATGGAAAATGGTCGATTCCGCAGGTTACAGTGTGCCGCAGGGGGAAGACGATGTGATTACTTTGTTTGAAACGGTAAAAAGCCGACTCAGCCTGGACGCGCAGCGTGTTTCCGGTTTTATGCAGTACAATGCCGAATGGGGAAAGGCCAAAAAAGATTACGTGGTGAACGTCAAACAGCATATCCGCAGCAATAAAACAAGCAAAACAGTCCTGCATACGGATACGATCGCCAGCTCTTTCAACCGCTTTGTGCTGAACATGGGCGTGCGCGCCGGCTACACGGATGTAAACAATGAATTGTACGTAACGCCGCGTTTCTCACTGGTTTACTTTCCGCGCCAGTATTTTTTCAATAAAACGAAGATCCGCCGCCGGAATTCAATGATTAAGCTGTCAACAGGAATGTATTACCAGCCGCCGTTTTACAGGGAGTTCCGGACGTTTGACGGCAAGCTGAACCTGAACGTGCTTTCGCAGAAATCGTTTCACGTCGTTGGGGGCTACGATTTCCTCTTCAGCATGTGGGACCGCGCCGTGCCGTTCAAATTCTCCACGGAAGCGTATTACAAATATATCTGGGACGTGAACCCTTACGAAGTGGATAACGTGCGCACGCGCTATTACGCCAAAAACATGGCAAATGCCTACGCTTACGGAATTGACTTCAACCTGCACGGAGAATTTGTCAAAGGAATTGAATCTTTCTTTAAAGTAGGTTTCCTGTCCACGAAAGAAGATGTGATCGGCGACAAATACACGCTTTACTACAACCAGGCGGGTGAGCGAATTTACTTTGGCGTAAGCGAAGACCAGGTAGTTGTGGACAGCGCCGTAATCGATGCCAAATACATTCCGAGACCGACGGACCAGCTAATGAATTTCGCTATCCTCTTCCAGGACAATATGCCGGGTTACGAGCGTTTTTCGGTACAGCTCGGGCTTTTCTTCGGAACGCGTTTGCCGTATGGCCCGCCGGATTTCGAAAGATATAAGGATACGCTGCGGCAGAAATCATATTTCCGTACCGATCTCGGGCTTTCCTACGATTTGCTGAAGAATAAAAAAGACGCAAAGGCCGCGGGCAAAAGACGTTTTTCAGATGCTATCCTTTCCTTCGAAGTTTTCAACCTGATGGGGGTGAACAACGTACTTTCCAAACAATGGATCCAGGATGTTTCCGGGACTTATTATTCCATACCGAATTATCTCACACAGCGCCGTTTCAATTTAAAACTGATTCTCCGGATTTGATCTCCCAATGAACTTTCTAAACCCTTACCTCAAAGATTACATCAACAATTTTACCACGGAACAAACCCGTGCACGGATGTTCGATGCCAAAATCAAAACGCTGACTTTTGGTGAAGAAGGGATTGATGCCTTAGTTGCAGGCTCCGAAGTATACGAAGTTTCCATCGCAGTCAAAGATCACCGGATTTTATATGCGAGCTGTACTTGTCCGTATGACAAAGGAGGGAAATGCAAGCACATAGCGCTGGTTTTGTTCGAGGCTGACAAACGCATGGATTGGGATACACAGGGAGATGAACCCCCGGTTGAAGCGGTTCGTCCGTCCGGATTTTCAGCAAGCAGCCCAAACCTGGAAAAGCCGGAAGAACATCGTTTTGTTTTTGAAAATTTCCAGATCGGGGAGTTGAGTGAAAGCATGATTACCCACTTTTCTGCTGTGAGCGCCGGTGAAATCCAGCAGCGGATTACCTGCGATGTGCGGAAGCTGGAAATCAACTCCGGTGTTTTTCACAATACGACTGGTTTTTGGGACAGTGTGTACGTGGAAGCCACGCTGGACCCGGAAAATAAAACGCTCATCCTGGAATGCGACTGTAAAAAGCCCAAACGCCGGATGTGCGAGCACCAAAGCGCCTGGATGCATATTTTACTGCGCAATTACGACATCCGGATTTTCTTTGATAAAAAGCTGCGCCAGGCGAAATGTCTGCGCTATGCGGAAAAATACGGCCTGGAAAAAGAAAGCGACCTCGACCAGTTTTTTGAGCTGCAGCGCGACCACGCTGCTTCCCGCTTTGTGTTGAAAAGAAAGGATTTGCTGCCGCTGGATAAAGATTCGCTCAAACAGCTCAGCTTGCAGCTTCTCCCGGAAAAAGTGAGCCTGAAAGAAAGTTTGGCGCCCCAGCCCAATACACAAAACGGCCTGGTGTTCAGCCAGTCGAAATATTCCAGCAATTTTTTTATCTATTATTTTGAAGCCAATACGAGCAAGGATGGCGGGATCAAAAATCCGCTGAGGGAGAAAAACCCGATCCAGGAAATGGACCATTACGACGATGTTGACAGCATCAAATTCTTTACGGCCATCAGTTTGTTTAAAGAGCGTTATGAAAACAGCGCCACGACGAGGGACAAGCTCAAAGCTTTGCGCACGATTGCTAAAAACCCGCTGAAACTCCCGTTTTATTACCACAATACCAAATTATCGGAAAATATTACGGTGCAGTCCACGAAACCCGTTAAAATTTCTCTCTCGGAACATTTGTATATGTCTTTCCAGGTCAAGGCCAGCGAGCGCTTTTATGAGATCATGGGCTATGTTCACCTCAACGGGAAAAAGGTCAACCTGCGGATGGTGCGCCTGCGCTACGAGTTTATTTTCATGTACGAAGGGCAGTTTTTCCTCGTAGATAATCCATATTACCTGAAATTATTCAAATTTTTCAAGGAACACCAGTTCAAGCTGACGATCCACGAATCAGGCTTCGAAGAGTTTAAAACGAATTTCCTCGATCCGATTGAAGATAAGGTGGAAATCAATTATGCTTTCATCAAGCCGGCCAGTAACAGGCAATTGGTTGAAAAAGGCTTCCACAGCGAGATCAAACGCAGCATTTACCTCGAAGAAAGTGAAGATTACATTTTGATTACACCTTCCGTGCGTTATGGCGAAATTGAAATCCCGGCGCTGAGCCTGAAGAAAATCAATGCATTTGATTCAAAAGGCGATTGGTTTTCCGTAGAGCGCGACCATCACCTGGAAAATAACTTTGTAGGCCTGGTCATGCGCCAGCACCCGGATTTCGAGGAGCAATTGGGACAATTCGATTATTTTTACCTGCACCGCCGCGTTTTCCTGGATTCAGGCTGGTTCATCGATGCTTTTGAAGTGTGGAAAAACCATGAGATCGAAGTTTTAGGTTTCAATCGCATAAAGGACAATAAGCTGAATTTCAATAAAATGAAAGTCAGTGTGACGGTCAGCAGCGGGATGGATTGGTTTGAAACGTCTGCCAAAATCAAATTCGGCAACGAAGAAGTTTCCTTAAAACAAGTTCAGAAAGCGATCAAAAATGCCAGTCGCTTTATCCAGCTGGATGATGGTTCACAAGGAATGATCCCGGAAGATTGGATTGAAAAATTCTCCCGTTATTTCCGTTCAGGCGAAGTGCACGGCGAAACGATCCGCACGGCGAAGATCAATTTCAGTGTCATCGATGACCTGTACGAAAAAGAAATGCTCAGTGGCGATGTGGGCGAAGAAATTTCCTGGCTTAACAGCAAAATTGCGTCTTTCAAAACGATCCACGATGTGAAGGTTCCGAAAGGCCTGAAAGCCGATTTGCGCGATTACCAGAAACAAGGCTTAAACTGGCTGAATTTCCTCGATGAATTCAACTTCGGCGGTTGTTTGGCGGATGATATGGGATTGGGAAAAACTTTGCAGGTGATCGCTTTTATTCAAAGTCAGAAAGAAAAAACGAAAGGCCTCACGAACCTCGTTGTTGTGCCGACTTCACTGCTTTTCAACTGGCAGCGCGAGTGTGAGAAATTTGCCCCGAAACTGACCGTTCTTCCTGTTTACGGCAACAGCCGGGAGAAAAATCCACTCGTTTTCGCTAAATACGATATCGTTTTGACATCTTACGGCACGCTGATGTCCGACATCACCCACCTGAAAGATTTCCGTTTTCACTACATTTTCCTCGATGAGTCGCAGGCGATCAAAAACCCTGAATCTCAGCGTTATAAAACCGTTCGTTTGCTGAAGGCGAAAAACAGGATCGTGCTGACCGGTACGCCGATTGAAAACAATACATTTGATTTATACGCCCAGATGTCCTTTGTCAACCCGGGCCTGTTCCTGAGCCAGAAGCGTTTCAAGGATGAGTTTTCGACGCCGATCGACAAATTTAAGGACATCCGCCGCGCTAAGGAGTTACAGCAGAAAATTAACCCGTTCATCCTTCGCCGGACGAAAAAACAGGTAGCACGTGAGCTTCCGGAAAAAACGGAAATGGTCATCTATTGCGAAATGGATGCCGAGCAGCGCAAAGTATACGACAGCTACAAAAATGAGATCCGCGAGCAATTCCTGAAACCGGTAACGGCTGACAGCCCGGAAAATAAAAGCATGCTGATCCTGAAAGGGCTCACAAAGCTGCGTCAGATCTGCGATTCGCCCCGGATTTTATCCGATGAAGCGGATTACGGAAGCTCATCAGCCAAAATGCGCGTACTGCTGGAGGAAATTGAATCGCGTTCGAAACACCATAAAATTCTTGTGTTTTCACAGTTTGTGAGTATGCTCGACCTGATCCGGGAAGAGCTCGATAAGCTCAAAATTTCCCACGAATACCTGACCGGCCAGACGAAGGACCGCGAAGAAAAGGTCCACAGCTTCCAGAACGACGATGAAATCCGCGTTTTCCTCATCAGTCTCAAAGCAGGCGGAACGGGGCTCAACCTCACCGAAGCGGACTACGTTTTCCTCGTTGACCCGTGGTGGAACCCGGCTGTTGAAAACCAGGCGATCGACCGCTGCTACCGGATCGGACAGAAAAAAAATGTGGTTGCCGTGCGCCTCATCACTCCCGGAACGATTGAGGAAAAGATCATGTTGCTCCAGGAAAACAAGCGTGAGCTGGCGGAAGACATCATCAAAACGGACGTCAATATTCTCAAATCGCTGTCGCAGGAAGATTTGCTGGGCTTGTTATCTTAAAAGTATAAGCATGAAGCCGGGAACTTGGTTTCGCCACGGATTCACGAATTTTACAGTGCGCATCAGCTGCAAAATGATTTCACATGATTCGTGAATTCGGGGCATCTGATTTTGGCCCGTTTATTCAATGAATAAGAAATCGGAACCAATCTTCAAATCTTCAAATTTTGAATCTTCGAATTTTATATAAAAAATACGCATAAAGTCAAAAAAAAAACTATTTTTGCACTCTGAAATTTTTAGAATATGTTAGAAAATTTATCTCCGCAAGAGTTTAAGGCCCAGTTCAGGAATAACAAGAACCTGCGCATGATCACCATTGGTGTTGGTGCGATCATTGTTTTGATCTTAGGCTATTTCTTGTACAAGCAATTTATCTGGACGCCGGCTAACGATAAATCCAAAGAAGCATACTATATTGGCTTGAATTATGCAGCGAAAGACTCTGTTGATCAAGCGATTGACGAACTGAAGCCGGTTGTAAGCAAATATGACGGAAAGCAAGGGGGTGAATTGGCACAGTTTGTTTTAGCGCGTCAGTACATGGCGAAAGGCGAATTCAATAAAGCATTGGAAGAGCTGGAAGGCGTTGACGTAAATGATACGTATGTTTCAGTTTATGCGATCGGTTTACAGGGTGACTGCTATTCAGAAATGAAGAAATACAAAGAAGCAATTGATTTGTATATCGAAGCAGCTGAAAAAGTAGACAACGAGAAAACAACACCGGAATACCTTTTCAAAGCAGGTTTATGCGCTGAAGAAGTGAAGGATTTCGAAAAAGCAAAAGAATTGTACACGCGCATTAAAGAAAACTATCTTGCCTTTTCAGGAACGAAAACAATTGACAAGTACATTGCACGCGTAAATAATAAAGTAAAATAAGCATGGCTACAATCCATCGCAATTTATCAGTTTACGATAAAAATACTATTCCAAACGGTGCCGATTTTAAAGTCGGCATTGTTGTTTCAGAATGGAATGATAATATTACGTTAAAGCTCCTGGAAGGCGCAAAAAGCACCTTGCTTGAAAACGGGGTTCCCGAAGCAAATATCCTCGTGCGTTTTGTACCGGGCGCTTTTGAATTGCCGCTGGGTGCGCAGCTGATGCTCGACAACACGGATGTAGACGGCGTTATTGTTATCGGAGTCGTGATCCAGGGCGAAACCCGCCATTTTGATTTTGTGTGCCAGGGCGCTACAGAAGGGATTATGCGAATCAACCTGGAATACAATTCGCCGGTTAGCTTTTGCCTGCTCACGGATAACAATATGCAGCAATCCATCGACCGCGCCGGCGGAAAACATGGCAATAAAGGCGTTGAATGCGCTGTTGCCTGTCTGAAAATGATAGAATTAAAAAAATCTTTCGAATAATTTCAATTTCTTTTGGGGGTAAAGCAATTTTTTATTGTCTATTAGTTTATACTATAATTCTCAAATTACAATTACACGAACTGAAACTAATTAAAAAGAAATTTAATGCCTTTAATTAAATCGATTTCTGGAATCAGGGGAACTATCGGAGGTAAGGTCGACAACGGCCTTACCCCGATTGATGCCGTTAAATTTGCTGCTGCTTACGGAACCTGGCTCAAAGCCCGGAACAACAATCAAAAAGTAAAGGTCGTGATCGGCCGCGACGCCCGTTTATCCGGTCAAATGATTTCCGACCTGGTGTGCTCGACGCTCATCGGCCTGGGAATTGACGTCGTTAATCTCGGTTTATCAACCACACCAACCGTGGAAATCGCTGTTCCAATGGAAAACGCACACGGGGGTATTATCCTTACCGCGAGCCACAATCCAAAACAATGGAACGCTCTTAAATTGCTGAACGAAAAAGGAGAGTTCATTTCCGGTAAAGAAGGGGAAGACCTGCTGCAAATTGCTGCTTCCGAAGCTTTTGATTTCGCTGAAGTAGACGATTTGGGAATAATCACAACAAACGATACGTATTTACAAAAACATATTGATGCTGTTCTTGCTTTACCTTTGGTAGATAAAGAAGCGGTTCGGAAAGCTAATTTCAAAATCGTCGTGGATGCGGTGAATTCATCCGGCGGGATTTTTGTACCGGCCTTGCTGCGCGCTTTGGGCGTAACGCAGGTGACGGAGCTTTACTGCGAGCCTACCGGCCATTTTCCGCACAACCCGGAGCCTCTTCCGGAGCATTTGACGGACCTGGCGGATAAAATCAAAGAAACAGGCGCCGATCTGGGCATTACCGTTGACCCGGACGTTGACCGCCTGGCGATGGTGTGCGAAGATGGTTCCATGTTCGGTGAAGAATATACATTGGTTGCAGTAGGCGATTACGTTTTGCAGCATACGCCGGGAGCTACGGTTTCCAATTTGTCTTCTACGCGTGCCCTGCGTGACGTTACCGAATCCAAAGGCCTGAAATATTATGCAGCTGCCGTGGGTGAGGTGAATGTCGTTGAAAAAATGAAAGCAGTGAACGCAATCATTGGCGGTGAAGGAAATGGCGGGATCATTTATCCTGAGTCGCACTACGGTCGTGATGCACTCGTTGGTATTGCGCTTTTCCTGACACACCTGGCAAAATCCGGGATGAAAACGAGCGAGCTGCGCGATTCATACCCGAAATATGTCATTTCCAAAAACAAAATTGAGCTTACGCCGGACATTAACGTGGACGAAATCCTGAAAAACGTAGCAGAGAAATATGCAAACGAGGAAGTTGACACGACTGACGGCGTTAAAATTTATATCGGCAACGAATGGGTGCACCTGCGCAAAAGCAACACTGAGCCGATCATTAGGATTTACTCCGAAAGCCGCGATGAAGCTTCTGCCAATGCTTTCGCTGAGCGGATCATTGATGAGATCCATGCGTTAATTTAAGGTTTAGTAACGCAAAGTTTATATAAGTTTTCGAAGGCCGCTAAGAATTTATTTAGCGGCCTTCGCATTTCTATAATTCTCAATTAACTGCGTTGCTGCTTGCGCGGTCTTCATTTTTAAATTTTCATTCATCCGCATAGGGGTAAACCCATCCTCAGTTGTCATAGCTGAAATGTTATTATCTTTGGAGCCAGAAAATAGTCTGAGTATTGTGGACCGGTCCGGGGAAATTAAAACATTCGATTTGGGAAATATAAACACCTTTGAGATGATATTTAAAGAGTATTACCGGCCGCTGGTTGCTTACAGCTGCACGATTGTGGCAGACAGCGATGAAGCGGAGGACATTGTTCAGCACACCTTTGTTAATTTCTGGGAACAGCGCGATCAGATGGAGGTTCACACTTCGGCGCGTTCGCTTTTGTACAAAGCTGTTCACAATGCCTGCCTGAACAGGCTGAAGCATAAAAAAGTCCGGAAAGCCTACCAGCAGGAGCAGGAGTATGTTCTCCGCCAGGAACAGCAGGACGATCAGCTGCACGCCAAAGAGCTGGAAGCACAGATTGAAACGGTGATCGACCGCCTGCCGGAGCAATGCGCCCGGATTTTCAGAATGAGCCGTTTTGAGCAGCTGAAATACCAGGAAATTGCCGGACAGCTCGGATTATCGGTAAAAACCGTTGAAAACCAGATTGGAAAGGCGCTCCGGATTTTACGGGAAGAGCTCAGCGCATATTTGCCTTTATTAGTATTGTTTTTAATCCGCGGCTTGTTATGAATATGCACGAAGAAATAACGGTTTTGATCGGTAAATTCCTCGCGGGGGAAGCCAGCCCGGAGGAAGCGATGCGCCTGGAAGACTGGAAAGCCGAAAGCCCGGAGAACGAAGCTTATTTTGTTTCCTGTGAGCGGATTTTTGGGAACAGGAGCAAGGCTGTCGATACCGAAAAAGCCTGGCAGCAGGTAAAACAGCAAATCAATATCCCGGAAGCTAAAATCAGGAAAATGCGCTTCAGCTTTCAGCAGATCGCGGCGATTTTTATTGTTGTGCTTGGGATTGGCGGAATGACAGCTTATTTCGTTAGCTACGCCACCGGCCGCAATCAAACATTTGTAGCGGATAACGGACAGAAAAACCTGCAGTTGGAAGATGGGACCCAAATTCAGCTGGCCGCCGATTCGCAGCTGGAGCTGGATGAAGATTACAACGGGTCAAACCGGCGCGTAAAATTGAAGGGCTCGGCTTACTTTACGGTAAAGCACGACGATAAGAAAGAATTTGTAATTGATGCCGGGCCGGTTTTTATTAAAGACCTGGGCACAAAATTCGGGGTGAAAAGCGGAACGGATACTATTTTCATCAAGGTGGACGAAGGTTCGGTGATGATCTACAACGGAAAGAATCTGAATATTACCCTGGAGGCGCATGAGCAGGCTTATTATGTGATTTCGAGCGGCACACTGAAAATTACGGTTGAAAACGATTCTTATACCAAAAAGGCGCCTATCAAGCTGATTTTTGAAAACCAGACCCTAAAAACGATTGTGACCGGACTGAACCAGATGTATACAACTGATATCCGGCTTGCCAACCCTGCATTGGAAAACTGCAGGCTGACAACGAGCTTCAATGACGAAAAGCTGGAAACGGTACTGGAAGTTATCGCCGAAACCCTGGGCCTGACAGTGGAAGAAAAAGATGGATATTACTTACTAAACGGAAAAGGATGTTGAGAACAAAGCGTTTTAAGCTCTTGAGCGCTGCTTGTTTTTTCGTTTGGCTAACCCCGCTTTTTGCACAGGAAAATTACCTGGGAAAAACCGTCAGTTTGAATGTGGTCAACCAGCCTTACGAAATCATTTTTAAACAGATTTCGAAGCAAACAGGCGTGGTGTTTTCGTATGCAGCTTTCAACAGCCAGCAAAAAACAACTTATAGCTGTACGAAAAAACCCTTGGGCAAGGTACTGGATGAATTGCTTGAAAATAAATGCAGCTACAAAAGCCGAGATAAGTACATTATCCTGGATTGTAAGGACAAAACCCCGCAGGTAAAGGAAAAAATGACAGTGCGCGGTACGGTAGCCG
Organism: Crocinitomicaceae bacterium; assembly: GCA_021325675.1. Classification (GTDB taxonomy): domain Bacteria; phylum Bacteroidota; class Bacteroidia; order Flavobacteriales_D; family Crocinitomicaceae; genus M2408. Next base: position 576,174 of record JAJTCM010000003.1, on the reverse strand, counting down.
ATTATTCCACCGGGAAAAAAATTACCGATGCGAGTGTTTTTGTAAAAGCAAACAAGCACTCCGTATTAACAGACCGAAACGGGGATTTTGTACTGCAGGTCCCAAAAACGAGCGGTGTGGTGCTGACCATTGCTAAAATTGGCTATGCTGACACCAGTCTTTGGGTTGAAAACGGGCAGGGAGCTTTAACCATTGCAATGAAACCTTTGCTGAAAGTTCAGCAGCCCAAAGAAATTGCCGTTTACAAGGATACAAGTGTGCGTTACATGGATTCGGTAGCAGATGTTCGTCCGGGTAAATTGGACAGTTTGCTCGAAAGCTGGGAAGAAGAAGGCCGCCGGATCTGGCAAAAGCTGAGGGCAAAAAACCCAAATTTCAGGAACATTACCGATACCTTATTTTCACAGATCTCTGTTTCACTGGTTCCGCCGGTGAGCACAAACAGGCTGCTTTCCCTCAATACCGTAAACCGCTTTTCGTTCAATGTGCTGGCAGGTCATTCGAAAGGCCTTGATGGCTTCGAATTAGGCGGATTAGCGAATGTTACTGCCGGAAATGTCCGTTATGTTCAGATTGCCGGGCTCACCAATATTGTGCGCGGTAATGTGGAGGGCTTTCAGCTGGGCGGGATAACAAACCTGAATGGCGGATCGATGGAGGGCGCGCAAATCGCGGGTATTTTCAACCAAAACCTTTCTTTTTGCGATGGCTTCCAGCTCGCAGGTATTTCGAACCTGAACCACGGCTCGGCTTACGGTGCACAAATTTCGGGTATTGCAAACATCAACCGCGGATTTTTCGATGGCTTTCAGCTCGCAGGCGTAGCGAATATTTGTAACAAAAATGCTTACGGTTTCCAGCTGGCCGGTGTTTCCAACCAGGTTTTCGGTGTGATGGGAGGCACTCAGCTGGCTGGCGTTTACAATTCAGCGGATACGATGTACGGTTTCCAGTTGGCGGGAATCGTTAACCGGGCGCGTGTAGCTTACGGCGGACAGCTCGCTTTGATCAATATTGCCGGAACTCACCACGGTGTGCCGCTTGGTTTGTTCAGTTTTGTCCGCGACGGCCACCACAAGCTTGAAGTTGCTTACGACGACCTGGATTTTGCTTCCGCAGCGTTCAGAACGGGTGTCGATCGTTTTCACAATATCGTTTTCGGCGGGATCAACCAGCGAAATAAGGATTTTTGGACGATTGGCTATGGTTTTGGCTCTTCGCTCAAATGTTCCGAAAAATGGTATTTCAACATGGACCTGACAGCGCAAACGATCCGGGTTTCGCAGGATAGCTGGGCAGAAATGCGTGCTTTGGGTAAATTTTTCGCAGGTTTTGAATACAGGCCTGTCAAATGGCTTAATCTCTTCGCCGGCCCGACGTTCAATACCTATGTTTCCGATCCCGGGGCAAGCTGGCAGCCATCAAGCTTTGTCAGCAAAGGATACATTTACGACCGGTCTTTTTCGCAGGTAGATGTAAAAAGTTGGGTGGGCGCCAAGTTTGGGATTCGTTTCTTTTGATTTTTGTATTGCAAAGTATAGGCAAAGAACGCAAAGGGTAGGTTTGGATTAATTTTAAAATTTAAGTTTCTCAGCAGAGGAGAGAATATGTGAGTTAACAAAGTTAGACTGCTTTAAATCCTTTGCTTAGCTCATAAAGTAACTTTGCCCACTTAACGTTTCCTTAGCGCGCTTTGCGTTCCAAAAACTTAGTGTACCCTCGTGTCTTGGAGCCTTCGTGGCAAAAAAATAATTCCCGCGTAGGGGTAAAGCCATTCTCAGTTGTCATAGCTAAAATGATAAAATCAAAAGGTATGAAAATGATAAAGACAGCTTTTTTAATAAGCGCAATTGCAGTGGCATCCGTGTCCTGTCAGAAAGAAAAATTTTTCGGGGTAAAAGGGAAAGGAAATATCGTTAGCGAGCAGCGCAGTATTGACGGTTTTGATAAAATCAACCTGGGCATTGATGCCGAGCTTGAGTTTGTACAGGATTCGGTATTTTACCTCGAAATCCAGGCACAAGCCAATATTATTGACAATATTGATACCGATATCAAGTTCGGCGGTGAGCTGGAAATCGAATTTGATGATTGGGTGAGAAGCCACAAAAAAATCAAAATCATTGTGCACGCGCCTGAAATTTACGGGTTTAAAGTAAGCGGAAGCGGAAGCATCGTTTCAGGAGCTATCCAGACTTCTGATATGGATATGCAGGTGAGCGGGTCCGGTGACATTGAAATCCAGTCGCTTGTTGCAGGCACGCTCGAATCATCCATTAGCGGCAGCGGAAACCTGCTCATATCCGGAGGAACAGTCACTACGCAAAGCATTGAGGTCAGTGGTTCCGGTAAAGTAGACAACGAAAATCTTGCATCACAACATGCAGGAGTTGAGGTGAGCGGTTCGGGTGATATTGAACTGAATTGCGCCAATAGTCTTGATGTGCGTATTTCAGGCAGTGGGACTGTGTACTACAGAGGAACCCCGGTGATATCAGTTGAAATCAGCGGTTCCGGAGACCTGATCCACTTATAGAATTATGGATAAATGAGTATCCTCTGTCCTGGATCCCCCGTCTGCCGAAGCTATGGCGTAGCATAAAGGGGAACAATCACTCACTAAACATTTATTAACATGAAAATTCTGATGATTACATCGGCCTGGCTTTGCCTTGCCTTCAACTCCGCAGTTGGCCAAAGTACCCAGACAGTCCGCGGCACAGTGACGGACAAAATTTCCCAGGCGCCGATTTCCGGTGCGAAAATTATCCTGGTGGATTCTTCCCCTGTGCTTGGGGCTGTGAGTGACCCGGATGGGAATTTCAGGCTCGAAAATGTGCCGGTTGGACGCCAAAGTATCAAAATCACGTATAGCGGTTACAAGGAAATCAGCCTGGATAACGTGTTCGTGAATGCCGGGAAGGAACTTGTGCTCCAGGTGCAACTGGAAGAGGAATTCCGCAAGCTGGAAGAAGTGAGCGTAAAAGCACAGGTGGAGAAAAACAAACCTTTAAACGAAATGTCGGCTGTGAGCACGCGTACTTTTTCCGTGGAAGAGACCCAGAAATTTGCAGCAGCGGTGAATGACCCGGCGCGTATGGCAACTTCCTTTGCCGGCGTTGTGACGGCAGGTGATGGCAACAACCACATTTCAATCCGCGGAAATTCACCGAACGGTTTGCTCTGGCGTATGGAAGGCGTTGAGATCCCGAACCCGAACCATTTTTCGAATGTGGGGACGGCCGGTGGTGGAATTTCCATTCTCAGCTCCCAATTATTGGGAAATTCAGACTTTTCAACCGGGGCTTTTGCCGCCGAATACGGGAATGCTCTGTCGGGCGTATTTGATCTCCGCTTGCGCAAAGGAAATAACCAAAAACGGGAATATACGCTTCAGCTTGGCTTCCTGGGCGCAGACCTTTCTGCTGAAGGGCCTTTCAAAAAAGGCTATGATGGGTCTTACCTCATTAATTACCGTTATTCGACGCTGAATATTTTGGGGAGAATGGGCGTTCCGATCGGGGATGCAAATACCAATTTCCAGGATTTGTCTTTCAATATTTACCTGCCGACAGCAAAAATGGGGAAATTCAGTCTCTTCGGTTTTGGTGGGCTCAGCTACCAGACAACGGAAGCCGAAAAAGATTCCCTGCGCTGGAAGGAAGATGATTTTTTACGCTACAATACCTGGTTTTCCAGCAATACAGGCGCAGTTGGGGCTACACACACTTATCTTTTCAAAAACCGTTCTTACCTGAAAACCGCCCTGGTATTTTCAGCCACGGAAAATGGATATCACGAAGAGCGTTTTCTCTCGGATTATGTTCACCTGGATTCTACCTATTACCAGCTTTTCGGCCAGCAAAAAATTACATTATCATCAACTTACACTCAGAAAATCAGTTCTAAAACCAACTTCAGGACCGGTTTTATCCTGAACCGACCGGGTTACAAACTGCAGCAAAAGCAACAAAATGATGCAGGCCAGTTTGAAGAATTTATTAACGTTAAAGGAAATACGGAGACAGTGCAGGCTTTTTTTCAGCTAAATCACAAATGGACGCCGAAGCTGAGCACCAACGCAGGTTTACATTATTATCAGCTTTTACTGAATAAGTCTTATTCCGTCGAGCCACGCGCTTCCGTGAAATATGAATTTTCAACAAAACATGACCTGTCGCTGGGTTACGGATTGCACAGCCAGCTGCAGCCGATCGGCGTGTATTTTGCACAAGCAACGGATAGTTCCGGAGTGGTGTCTTTTCCGAACCGGGATTTGAAGCTGAGCCGGGCGCACCATCTTGTTTTGGCCTATGATATCAAGCTGAATATGTATTCACACATCAAAACGGAGCTTTATTACCAGCACTTGTTTGATGTTCCCATAAGCGCTGATACAAGCAATACTTTCTCCATGCTGAACCTTTTGGATGGTTATTACACCGGAGAGCTTGTCAACAAAGGACAGGGAAAGAATTACGGGCTGGAGCTCACGTACGAGCGTTTTCTGCACAAAAACCTGTACTACCTGCTATCGGCTTCGGTTTATGAATCGAAATACCAGGCTTCGAACGGGAAATGGTATGATACGCGTTTCAATACGAATTATGCCGCAAGCCTGACGCTCGGGAAAGACTGGCACTTACAAAAACGCAAAAACCGGGTGGTTGGTATAAACATCAAAACGATTTACACCGGTGGTTTCCGCTACACGCCGATCGACCTAGAGGCTTCACTTTTAGCCGGGGAAACCCGTTTCAAAACGAATGAAACTTTCGGGAAGCAAATTCCGGCTTATTTCCGCCTCGATATCCGCGCCAGCCTGAAGCGTAATTATGAAAAGGTTACAACAACCCTGGCCCTGGATATCCAGAACACGACGAACCGCAAAAATGTCGGCGGACAATATTTTGACAGTAAAACCGGCGAGGTGAAATACTGGTACCAGACTTCCCTGATCCCTGTTTTAAGCTACCGCGTGGAATTTTAACAAGGAGCTATAAGTGATGAATGTTGAATCACAGCCAGTTCCACCACTGTCTTACAAGATTCGCATTGGCATTTACCGGTCGGTCGGAGCAGAGGTTAATCACATTTGTCGGTACGCTGGTGTCAAAAAGGTGCACTTTTTCATCTTCTCCCATAAACAGGATTTGGCTGATCTCATGGTTTTCTTTCAGCACCCGGACGTAATCCTGGGCGGCAAAACCCGAATTTTCCGGCGAGGGTGTGTAACACAAAGTGAGCAGGATATTTGAAAAGCAAACGTTGTTGATTTCTTTCAATACTTTTTCAGGGCTTTTGGCTGCATCCTGGGAAGAATTCGCCCAAACCATAAAATCCATGTTTGTATTGTAGGCAGAGCGGATCTGGCAAGGGCCGTTTTTATATTTTCCGGTTAGAGCTCTTACTAAACTGGATTTTCCACAGCGTCCGTGGCCAATAATAAGGTAAATATTCTTCTTCATAGGTTCGATTAATTAATAGAGTCACTCAAATTTACTTAATCAAATAATACAAAACAACCCCCGTTTCCGGGAGTATTTACGTCAAAATGTAAGAATATTTTTCGAAATACAAAAACATGAACTAAAAAATTTGTTAGAAAGACAGGTAAATGAGTTTAGTTGTAATTGAATCGGGTAAGTTTCAATTTATTCACTTCAACTTCCGATAGGTATCTTGGACAACATGTATCACTTCTGGGTTATTCCAAAGTATACCCAACGCCAAAACCTCCGCCCAGCGCCCAGCCCATTCCGGCAACTTTGCGTGTTTCAAAGAAAGTATTCAATGTGTAGCGTTTCGGGTTCCAGTAGGTGACGCGTGTTCCGAATGTTGCAGCGTAACGGAGATACCATTGGTCGGTGTTCCGGTTTTTCATGTAATCGACTCCTAATATATTGACGTAAGGAGCGATGTCCCAATTGTATCTGACGGGAATATGATAGCTCACACCTTCAGGTAGCGCAAGGATGATTAAGCCGCCAATAATTCCAAGCGCACCGAGGTTCGCATCTTTTTCACCGTCGCCGTCAGAATCACCGGCTGCTGCCCAGGAAGCAATACCGAGCCCGATCAGGAAAGGCCCACCGATCAGGCCGGCTGAAGAATGCATCTGGAAAATATTGTCGTTCCGGAAAACCAAATCAAAATTATAATTCAGTCCCCAGCGCTCGCCAACAAGTACTTCACCACCGATGGAAAAATTGTTGTAAATAGCCGTGTCAACTTTGCCTAAGCTGTATTTCGTCCAGAGCTGTCCGCTGGTTTCCGTATATTGTGCAAAAAGGGCTGTGTGAAGGCAAAGCAGGAGGAAGAATAGTGTTTTCATAGCGAATTTTCGGCCAAAAATAGGAAATATTTTCGTATTTTTACGTGAAAAAGACGAAGCTATGCAGTGGGAAGATGAGCACGAAGATAATGGAAGAAGCGATGATTTTAACCGGGTAAAAAACATGCCCCTGACCCGTAAAGCGTCTGAAATTATGGACCTTGTTATCCGGATTTGTGACGTGATCCACCACCATGATTATGAAGAAAGCCATATCCTGCAAGAGAGCTGTAATTACATGAAATCAAACGCCATGCTGATCCAGGCAAAAATTCATGGGGCTGAAGCAGTTGATTTATACGACCTGAAAATGGAAAATGCTGCAATCATCCGCAAGGCAGCTCTCGATATAGTTCAGGATTGCCGCACTTTACAAATCTACGGGTTTGATGAAGAAGATTATCTGGACCTTGTCCGGACGGATGTGGAAGATTTTCGCCTGATGTTCCTGGAATGGGTAGCGAATTTTGACCATTATACGATCAAAGGCGACGAATGGGGCTTGTTCAACCCGCCCGGCTATGAACCCGGAAAAAATCAGGATGATGACTATTAATAGGGTATATTTCATTAATTTTAGGGCATGAAATGGAACTCGACCGATTTGGCGCAAATCAACTCATTTTGTAAAAACACGATGATGGAGCACCTGGAAATCTCGTTTACCGAGATTACGGAAAGCTCCCTGACTGCCCGTATGCCTGTTGATAAACGTACCCACCAGCCCATGGGCTTGCTGCATGGCGGCGCGAATGTCGTGCTGGTTGAAAGCATCGGTTCTATGGCTTCGGCTTTGCTGTGCGACCTTCAGAAAGAAGCGCCGGTTGGCCTGGAAGTGAACGCTAATCATATTGGAAGTACTACCGGCGGATGGGTTATCGGTGTCGGAAAACCTATTCATACCGGGAGGACTACGCATGTGTGGCAGGTAGACATTTACGAAGAGAATACACGTAAACATTTGTCAACCGGTCGGATCACCATTTTAATCAAACAGCATAAAATTTGAGCTCTTTCCTGGCATATCGTTTCCCGGGGAAGGAAAAACAGCTGACTTACGGCGCTTTCAGGGAGTTTGATCCCAACCAGGCGGTGGAAGGCTTTGTGGTGACGAATTTCGATTTGTCGCAATGCTACGTTTTTACCGAAGAAGAGAAAAACGGTGAGCTTTCTTATTTTGAAGGGGAAGAAAAGCCTTACGTGATGACGGCCCGTGAATACTATTTGCAGGCGCATGAATTGCTGAACGGGCTCAACCTGATGCAGATGGAAAAAGCTGTTTTTTCACGCGTAAAATCCGTAAGCTTCAAGCTGTCGCAGGGAATGGGGTTGTTTGACGAATTAGCGCAGGCTTATCCGAACGCTTTTGTTTACCTTTTTTCTGATGAAAGATTAGGCACGTGGATCGGGGCAAGCCCGGAAATCCTGCTCGAGGCGCACAAAGGCTTTGTTTTTACTATGGCTTTGGCCGGAACACGCAAAAACGACGAAGAGGGCTGGGGCGAAAAAGAAAAGCACGAGCAGCAGATTGTGACGGATTATATCACGGCTGTCTGCAAAAAAGCGGGCCTGAAATCGATTGAAACGGAAGGCCCTTATGACTTTGAGGCTGGTCCGGTAACCCATATTAAAACAGATATTTCTGCTGAGCTGAACGGCGTTCCGATCTGGAAGCTGGCCCGCTCGATCCATCCGTCACCGGCTATCAGCGGTTTCCCGCGTGAGCAGGCAATTGGCCTGATTCATTCCGTTGAGCCGCACGAGCGGGGACTGTACACCGGGATTATCGGAAGCGTTTCGGCGGAAAGCAGCAAATTATACGTTAACCTGCGCTGTGCACAACTGTTCAGCGAACAGGCTTTCCTTTACCTCGGCGGCGGTTATACCCTGCAGTCCATTCCTGAAATGGAGTGGATCGAAACTGAAAATAAGAGCAAAACGCTCATTCAATGTATCCAAAAAATTTCCTGATCGGCTATGCACACGAGTTCCAAGAAAAATGTTCAGCTTTTAGTCAGCGCCTGTGTTGAATTAGGTTTGAAGCACGTAGTTGTTTCTCCCGGTTCGCGCAATGCACCACTGATTATCGCATTTAACAGGCACCCGGAAATTGAGTGTATTGTTGTACCAGATGAACGCTCGGCGGCATTTTTTGCCCTCGGGATGGCGCAGCAAACGAGCGGGCTTGTCGCTTTGCTCTGTACTTCAGGATCGGCGCCGCTGAATTATTACCCGGCTGTGGCCGAAGCGTATTACCAGCGCGTTCCTTTGCTTATTTTTACTGCCGACAGGCCGCAAACCTGGGTGAACCAGGGCGACGGGCAAACGATTGTGCAGCATGAGCTGTATAAAAACCACATCAATCATTCCCTCACGATCGACGATACGATCACGCACCCGGATTATGCCTGGTATATCAGCCGCGAGCTTTCCAAAGCGGTGAATTATGCGAATGGGGTTTCAAAAGGCCCGGTGCATATCAATGTTGCTTTTACAGAGCCTTTGTACCAGCAAACCGAGCTTACGGAAGCGCCTGATGGAAAAACAATCCGTTTCGAAAACCCGAAAAAAGAGCTGACGACTTCCCAGCTGACGCATATCAGCGCTTCCTGGGCAAAATACGAAAAGAAAATGATCGTCTGCGGGCAGCTTGCCCCGGATGCCGGTTTGCTGCATGAGCTGCGCCTGCTGGCAAAAAACGATTCTTCAGTAGCTATTTTAGTGGAAAATACGTCCAATCTCGTTGATCCCGGGTTTGTGCATTGTATTGACCGCACGCTGAACGCGATTGAAGAGGAAGAGCAGTATTCACCCGATCTCCTGATTTACATTGGAGGAGCAGTAGTTTCCAAGCGGATCAAAGCTTTTTTGCGGAAAAATGCATCCGTTGAACATTGGAAAGTCGGGGAGGATTTCCCGGATATGGATACCTTCCAGCAAATGACGCATTCCTTTGATCTCAAGCCCCAGCAATTTTTACACAGCCTGAACAAGCTCAAAATCGGCTCCGCTTCCTCTTTCGGGGTGAAATGGAAACAGCTCGATTATCTGGTGCAGGAAAAAACGAAACATTTTTTTGAAGCCACGCATATTCTTTCGGATTTGCACGTGTTTAACATCCTGCTCGACAGCGTTCCGGAAAACTCCAGTCTCCATTTGGCAAACAGCTCCGTGATCCGTTATTCGCTCCTGTTTGATCCCGTGCAAAGCATCCGTTACTGGTGCAACCGCGGAACAAGCGGAATTGACGGGAGTACAAGCACGGCGGCCGGACATGCCTATCTGAAGAAAGAAAGCTGGAATACGCTGATTACCGGCGATATGTCGTTTTTTTATGACAGCAATGCCTTCTGGAACCACCTGCTGACACCTAATCTCCGGATTTTCCTGATCAATAACGGCGGCGGAAGTATTTTTAAAATTATTCCCGGCCCGGATTCAACGGCGGAACAGGACGATTTTTTTGTCTATAACAATACTTTCCAGGCGGAACATATCTGCAAAACCTTCCATGTCGGGTATCACAAAGCGAATTCCCTGGAAGACATCGAAACGCAGCTGCATGATTTTTATACCTATGAAGAAAAAGGCCGCCCGAAACTGATGGAAATTTTTACTGCGTCGGCTGACAACGAAAATATTTTAAAAGAATTTTTCAGAAAGGTTAAAATTTAATATTGCTACAGCTCATCCCAATAGCAATCGGGATTGTGTGCCTTTGCAATCCCTTTAAAATCTCAATCATTTTTCCGTAACAACTCTTCTCAGAAAAGTTCTTATTTTTGTCAAAAAAAGAGAAGATGGATTTTTTTACAATTTTAGGAACGCCCGAAGGATTACTTTACTTATTGATATTATCCCTGCTGGAAATCGTATTGGGAATTGATAACATCATTTTTATTTCCATTATTACCGATAAACTGCCGAAAGAGAAGAAGCGTTATGCCCGGAATGTGGGGATGATCATGGCTTTAGTGGCGCGTTTATTACTCCTGGCTGTTGCTGCGTGGGTCATGGGGATGACCAAAGAATTGTTTTCTGTTTATGGTATTAAGATCACCGGACAAAGCTTGATTTTATTGCTCGGGGGATTATTCCTGTTGTATAAATCCACTACTGAAATGCATAAAACAGTGACGGGTGAAGAAGAAGAGTCCGCCTCGTCCAGAAGCAAGCTGAGCTCCGTTATCTTCCAGATTGTGCTCGTGGATATCGTTTTCAGCTTTGACTCCGTAATTACCGCAATTGGTATGACCAAAGGTATGGCGCACAACCCGATGATTGTCATTTATTTATCAGTAATCATTTCTATGATCATCATGATGCTGTTTGCCCGGCCGATCAGTAATTTTATCAATAACCGTCCGACGATCAAAATGATTGCCCTGAGTTTCCTTGTCACCATCGGGATTATGTTAATTATGGAAGCTTTTCATCAAAAAGTGCCGAAAGGATACGTTTACTTTGCCATGGTTTACTCGCTTATTGTCGAGTTCCTCAATATCCGGATGCGTAAAAACAAGGGAAAAACCGAGCATTAAATGACCGGAAAGGAAGCCCTGGCGCTGCTGGGCCTTGAAGAGGGATCCGATGCCGCTGATCTGGCGGATGCCCTGGATGAACAGCTTTTTGAGCCCAAGCGTTTCTTTACTTCACGTGCACCGGTCCGCAAATTGTTTCAGTCACGTTTGGACAAGCTTCAAAAAATCCGGTTGGCAGTTGAAGCTCTCGATCCTGCGTTTGTTTTTACAGGGAAATCGCCCGTAACTGGAATTTCATTGCAATCAGATAACATATTGGACGTTTTCCGGCTTTACCAGCAGGAGAACAGGCGCTTGAAAACGGCGATCACGCAATCCGCTGATCCTATGGAGATTTACGCTCTCACTGAAGCGCTGCTGGAGCTTGAAAAGCAATACGCTTCCAAATGGGTGTGCGACACAGCAGCAGATGAAAAAACGCTTGTTTCTAAAGAAAGCGACCCGATGGAAATCCTGGCGGCGATCAAAGCTTTCCGGGATGCAGGAGGAAACAGCTTCACAGACCTGAAAAAAAGCGAAATTCAGGCGCCCGAAGCCCTGTTAAACGAAATGAAACGCTTATCTTTGCTGTTTTTAAAGTACTGATGGAAGAAACATTGCAAAAATTGAGGGTTCAGCTGGAACTGCAGGAATGGCCCAATGTCTATTTCTTCAAGTTTATCGTTCCGAACGAATCGCAAACAGTAGCCCTGGTGAACGCTTTGTTTGATTCATCCTCCGAAGTGATTATGCACCCGTCCAAAAACGGAAAATACATCAGTGTCAGCGCCAAGGAAATGATGCTGGACGTGGATTCCATCATTGCCAAATACGAAAAAGCAAGTTTAATCAAAGGAATTATTTCATTATGATATTAGTTGGTTACAGTGTAACAAAAATTGCTGTCGGGGTCTTGTGTGTTACACTTGCAGTCCTGATCCTCGTGATCGCTTACCGCAAATTACTGGCTTATCTGGGCCGGGGTAAGATGCCTTCCGAAAAATACTGTGTGCTCTACAGCATCGAAGCAAACCCTGCCAAAGGCGAGCTGGAGCTTTATTTTACTTCAGAAGAAACAAAAGAAGTGACGCTGGAGCTCTTAAACGATGATTTTTCCCCCAACCGTGAAATTGTGACCAAAGAATACAAGGCAGGCAGCCATATTGTGCGCTTTGATTCAACCCAGGTAGCTAACGGTACGTATTTTTACCAATTGCGCACCGGGAACCAGAAAACGATGAAGAAGCTGGTTATTAGTAATTAGTCAACAGGGATAGTCATGAGTTGAATGAACCCGCTGTTGACTAACAACTAATCACTTTGAATTGTGGTATATCCAAAAAAGATTATCTTTGAAAGAAAAATCCACTATGAAAAAGTATTTACTTTCAATTTTTGTAGGTTCCTCTTTCCTGTTTTCTGCCCAGATAACAAATGGTTTATTGGTTCACTATGAATTAAATGGCGATGCCAATGACGCAACGTCAAATCAATTACACGGTACGGTTCAGGGAGCCACTAATACGGCTGATGCAAGCGGGAATTCAAATTCTGCGCTAAGTTTCGACGGTGTGAATGACTACGTTGAGTTACCGAATTCGGCGATCATGAAGCCCCAGTTTCCTTTAACGCTTGCTTTCTGGCTTAAAGTAGATCAAAGTGAAGACTGTTCGGTCTATTTTTCCGATTTCCTGGATTATCAATACAGTGGGTTTTGGGTCAATGTATCTGCTTCGAACAAAATAAGCATCAGCTTTGGTGACGGAGGTGCAGCCGGATCTTCCAGCCGTCAGTCAAAAACATCTTCCCCGAGCATACAGATCGGAACATGGCAGCATTTTGTTTTTACAATAAGAGGGGCCAATGATATGGATATCTTTATGGATTGTGAGGAAGTAAACGGGTTCTATAGCGGAGATGGCGGTTCAGGTATGGTTTATGGTACTGACGGGCCGCGTTTAATGACTTCCATTGCAATTGGTCAATTCGATCATGTGTTTTTGAAAGGCAGCATGGATGACATCATGTTATGGGACAGGGAATTAACCCCTTCTGAAATTGCTTCATTTTGCCAGGTAAACGCGGTTGAAGAGAACAAATTGGGTGATGTTATCCTGTATCCAAACCCGGTGAACCACGTATTGAAAATAAAATCGAATGATGTACATATCAGCAAAGTTTCAGTTTTTAATTCGGAAGGAAAGCTCATGATAGAAAAAACACACGGCTTTGAATCCATCAATACGGAAGCGCTCACCAGCGGGGTTTATTTTGTTAAAATACAGGACGAAAATTCAGCAAATACCTACAAAATAGTTAAAGATTAACTGGCTTTAGTGATCGGGACTAATTTCGATTGTTTGAAAAAAATCAAATAGTTTCAGTTTTTCGGATGGAATTTTTGCCGTGATCAATACGCTGTCGCCTGTTTGTTTCCCTGTACTGAATTTGACGGAAAGCGCTTTTGTTCCCCTCTGGCTTTTTAAGCTGAATTTCTGTTGATGAATGAAGGCGGGTAAATCGTTCCGGTGAATTTTTCGCTGTAATACAACAGTTTGATCCGGATAGATCAGGGCAACCGTTTGACGGGATTTTACTTTATTTCCCGGTGGCACAAGCACTTTTTGGACCTGGCCGTTGAATGGCGCAAGGTAGAAATAAGAAAACATTTCCTGTTCTTTTTGTGCGATCTGAAGGCTCAGTGGAACAATCCCGGCCGTATTGATCAGTGCGCGTTCCTTCGCAGAAATGTTTTCCGGGAGCGGGGGTAATAAATCCGTTTCGGTGACCGCATTGCCGTAAGCAATCCATTTTGAAGCAGCTTCCGGGGTTTCCCGCGCGAATTGTTGATAGAGGTTTTCGAGCCTGGATCTGAGGTCGGATTTTTGGCTGCTGATCTCGTTGAAAAGTGCGCTGTTATCCAGCTGGAAAAGCACTTCATTTTTGCTGAAACGATCGCCCGGGTTCCACGTTTTTGTATTCTCCAGCATACCGGAAGCTTCAAAAAGAACGGCAGCGGTTTGGATTGGTTTTAGTATAAATGTGTAGCTTTTATTTTCCGGGATTTCTGAATTTTCTTTTTCCGAAAGCTTAGCGGTTTTTGAAGCTACTTTCTGTGTTTCGTTTTGATTTTCAGTTTTTTCCGGGATCCGGACTTTGCTTTTCTCCGGAGCGCGGGATGATTTTCCCGGCCAGAACAACCAGGCTGCAGCGAGAAGCAGCACAGCTAAAACGATAGGGATAAGTCTTTTTGCTCTCATGGAAATCAAGTCTAAAATAAACAATTTTTAGCACATACAGCCGGCAGGACCAAATGTTCAACCCGCTACCTGTTAATAACTTAGTTGATAATGATTTTTTGTAGACCAAAAAAGGTACTTCATCGATCCTTAATTTTGTATTTGAACGATATTAAAGTTAAATTACATGTTGGGAACATTAATCAAGAGACGCTTATCAAACAACCAGGTTGCGAATGTTTTCGTAAACGCTTTGTTTGAAGTGGTTGAGAAAGGCTTCAGGGAAGTAGCTCAGCTCATCAATGAGGATTCTGCTTTTGTGAAATCCCCGAACATTACGGATACACAAAACGGGGAGTTCGCGCTGATTGTTATTGTCGGCAACTTATCCTTTCTTGAAAGTACATTTGAGCCGGAGCAGGCCCACGAAGTTGAGAAATTGATTTTTGCCAAGCTCGCCAAAATATACGAAATGCCGGTAGAAGAATTCACAAGTTTGATCCGTGAATACCAGGGCTTTATGGCGCGTAAGAATCATCCGTCCAAAAACATGATCTACGCGATGTCAAAAGCGATTTACCACAAATACGAATTAAATGATTTCCAGGATGAATACTTCCGCAGGATGCAGGCGCCAAATCCGCTCTTTTTGAAGCGTATGGATGAGGTGGTGCAGAATTTCATCTGGGATTGGGATGCTTTCTTCAAGCGTTACAAAATGTAATGCAAAATTTTACAAAAAAGCTCCGTGAAAGCGGGGCTTTTTTTTGTTTTAAATTTTGAGGAATCTTTCAGGGATAAATGACGAAGTCCGCCGCGACGGAGAGTGATAAATTGAGTTCATTCAACATGTATCATGCACTAATTCATCATTAAATAAACAACTTTCTTCGTTTCAAAAAATTCTTCCTCGAAAAAACCCGGGATCGGGTGGTACGTAATTTTTTGTTTCACCGTTTTCATTTCTTCCCCCAGGTCGCCGCCTTTCAGGTAGAGGATCCCGTTTTTGAGGGCGTGTTTATTTTCTTTTTTGAATTTGTTTTTTGTCCAGGTGAGGAATTCCGGCATGGCGGTAACGGCGCGGCTCACAATAAAATCGAATTTGCCGGGCACTTTTTCCGCTCTCTCATGGGAAGCAGTCACGTTTTCCAAACCAAGCGCCTGGGCTACCTCCTGTACCACTTTGATCTTTTTCCCGATCGAGTCTACGAGGTGAAATTGTGTGTCAGGGAACAAAATCGCCAAAGGAATTCCGGGGAAACCGCCGCCAGTACCAATATCCAGCACTTCAGCCCCTTTTTTAAAGGACATCACTTTAGCAATCGCCAGGGAATGCAGTACGTGGCGTTCGTAAAAAGAATCCATGTCCTTGCGGGAAATAACGTTGATCTGGGCATTCCAATGTTCATACAAAGGCCCGAGCTGTTCGAACTGCTCAATCTGCCTGGTCGTCAAATCTGGGAAATAAGTACGGATTAAATCAACGGAATTCATGCCGCAAAGTTAGGGGAATTATTAATTCGTAGATCAGGGATTCGAAAATTTACTTCGTAGCCGGAAGATTCATTGTATGATAAATAGATACAAATTTTCGAATTCAGTGAAGCTGATCACGCTTCGTGCAGCTCTTCTCTTTCCTTGTAAATCTCAGCGACAATATCTTTGTATTTCTCCATGATGATTTTACGCTTGAGCTTTAAAGTAGGGGTGAGCTCACCGCCTTCAATAGAGAATTCGTGGGGAAGGAGCTTGATTTTTTTAATCTGCTCCCAGTTTCCGTAAAGCTTGTTGAAGTTGGTCACTTCTTCTTTGATGCGTTTGTACACTTCTTCGTTTGCACAGATTTCTTGGTTTGTAAGGCCGTCAAGCGGTGTGTTTTTGCGCTTCGCCCATTCTTTTACGAAAGCAAAGTTGGGAACAATGAGCGCAGCCGGGAATTTTTGGTTTTCACCGATAACCATTATCTGCTCAATGAAACGCGATTCCTTGAATTTGTTTTCCATCGCCTGCGGAATGATGAATTTTCCGCCCGAAGTTTTGAAAATCTCTTTTTTACGATCTGTGATCTTAAGAAATTTGTCATCTGTCATTTCGCCGATATCGCCGGTTTTAAGCCAGCCTTCCGGTGTTAATGTGTCCGCAGTAACTTCCGGCAGGTTGTAATAGCCCATCATCACGTTCGGGCCTTTTACGAGGATTTCACCGTCCGGTCCGAATTTTACTTTTACGTTGTTCAGCAGCGGGCCAACGGTACCAATCCCAATTCCTTTTTTAAGGCAGTTCACCGAAATAACCGGGGAAGTTTCCGTTAATCCGTAGCCCTCGAGGATCGGAATGCCTGCCGCCAGGAAAATCCGCGCTAAACGGGGCTGTAAAGCGGCACTTCCCGAAGCGATCGCTTTCACTTCGCCGCCGAGGGCATCCATCCATTTGGAAAAGATAAGCTTGCGGGCAATTTTCAGCTTAAAACGGTACCACCAGGATTTTCCTTTGAACTCAAACTCTTCGGCCAGGTCAACCGCCCAGAAAAACAGGAAACGCTTGATGCCCTTGAGCTCGTCGCCCTTCGCCATGATTTTTTCGAAAACTTTTTCCAGCAGGCGCGGAACGGCAGTAAAAATATGCGGTTTCACTTCGCGGATATTGTCGCCGATGGTATCCATGGATTCGGCAAAATAAATCGAGCAGCCGAGGTACATATACAAATAATGCAGCATGCGCTCATAAATGTGGCAAACCGGTAAAAAGGTCAAAACACGCGAATGCTGATCTGCAGGGATACGCTCCACGCAGGCCTCAACGTTTGAAATAATGTTATTGTGGGAAAGCATGACGCCTTTCGGGTTCCCGGTTGTTCCGGAAGTGTAGATGATCGTAGCGAGGCTTTCGTTGCGCACATTCGCTTTTAATTCTTCCACCGTGCGCTGGTCCACATGTTCTTTCAGCCCGAGGAGCGAAGAGAAATGCTCAATCGCCGGTCCGTGGTCAAAGCAGAGCACTTTTTCCAGCGAGTGGATTTCACCCTGGATCCCCGAAATTTTGGTGTACAAATCGGCTGAGCCTGTAAAGCAAAGCTTAATTTGCGCGTCGTTGAAAATATAGAGGTAATCTTTGGTCGAAATATTGGGATAAACCGGAACGACGATCGCGCCAATCTGGAGGACCGCGATATCGATCATATTCCACTCAAAGCGGTTGGTTGAAACGATGGATACTTTGTCACCGGGCTTGATCCCGTAAGCGACAAGTGCCCTCGAATATTCATTAACAGATGATAAAAATTCCCGCGTTGAAATTCCCGTCCATTCTCCGTCTCTTTTGGTTGAGAACATGGTATTATTCGGGTAGTTATCCAACTGGTGGTATGGAATATCAAAGAGTCGTTTCATAGTCCCGCAGCTTCAAGTTTGGATAAATGTAACCAAATAAATCAATAATGCAATTAGAAAGCGGTTAAATTTTCGCTATTTTTAGATGATCGCGGAATCATAAAATATAAAAGGTTGATTCACTGGGATGAAAGGCGGTTTTTTGAAGGGAGAATTGAAAATGGAAAATGCAGAATTGATGAGCTTGCCTTCAGCTAAATCGAAAATAATAATGAATTCATCATTTCTTTTCCACCTCAAAGCCTTTTTCATTGGCAACTTTCAGGACGTTTTTCTGCACTTCCTTTCCGAAATCACTTTCAGTTCCTTCAGGCTCGTTCTTTTTCTGTTCTGTGATGTATTTTTCCCGCTCGACAGATAATTCCCCGATCATTTTCTGGTATGTGCTGCGTTTTACTTTTTGTTCGTCCAGGTAAACCTTAATCTCAGCTTCACTTTTGCCTTTCAGCTCATCGGGCAGCTCGTCTTTCGTCAGGCGCTTAACCAGGGTTGAATCCGAAACATTGGCGTCCACCAGGTCCCAGGAATCATTTTTATAAACCGATTTGGATTTCACAACAGCGCGTTCCGTCAATACCTGAACGGATTGCTCTTCTGCATTTTTGTCCTGCTCCGCCTGGGCGTTTTTCTTGCTTTTTCCCGTACTGCCGTAGCCCATATAGGTGCGGTTGAGTGAATCGTTATAAACCCGGATTTTTTCATCGTAAGGCGTATCGTAGTGTTTCACCTGCAGGTTGGGATTGATGTTGGAATATTCGCCTTTTCCCTGCTGTGCGCCGTCGTACCAGAATTCCGTGATCCCCTGCTGGTAATCGCCGCAGTATATGGTATTGACATAAATGCTTCGCTGGGCGGCCAGTGCGCATACTTCTTTATATGCAACCGGTCCCTGGTTGAAGGGCTCATTCCCGGCAATATAAATCATTTTCAAATCGTTCGGGTTGCCGTTCCATTTCAGCTCGGCGAGTGAATTCGAGATAACCGCCCCGCAATATTCCTGTCCGCCGCGGGTAGTGAGACCGAACAGTTTTTGGGAAACAAGGTCCAGGTCACCGGTGAAAGGCAGGATTTGACGTACGTGGTTGTTGGCCGCCGGGATATTATCGTTCCCGTAATCGTACAATGCAATTTCGATCGCCGGTGTTTGTCCCTGGTAGCGCAGGTTCGACATGGTGTTGACAATGGACCAGATACGCGATTTCGCCTGGTCGATCAAACCGTCCATACTGTTGGAGGTGTCAAATAAAATAGCAATCTGGATTTTCCCCTGGTACTGGGCGGATACGCTGAGCCACAGCAAGGCCACAAAAATAAAAGACAAACGTTTCATAGCAATCAATTTCCGGGCTGTACAAGCCGGGATACAAAACGTTCACTTTTTAAATGTGCTGATTTATTAATGTGATAATATGCTAATGAATTTGATGCAAGAATGAAGTTAACTAACTCATTAGCATATTACCGTATTAGCACATTAAGATTTAATTCATTAAAGCCTTGGCGTTCTCCACTGCAGCATTTGTGATTTCCTCCCCGCTCATCAAACGTGCGATTTCCTGGATGCGCTCTTCGCTGCTGAGTTTCCGGACTTCGGTTACGGTGCTGCCCGTGCTGCTGGATTTTTGCACTTTGAAATGGCTTTGGCCTTTGGCGGCAACTTGTGGTAAATGCGTAATTGCCATCAGCTGCATCTTTTGTCCCATTTTGTTGAGCAATTCACCTAATTTCTGGGCTACTTCCCCGGAAACGCCCGTATCGATCTCATCGAAGATCAGGCCGGGCAATTTTTTCTTTTGTGACAGTAAAGTCTGGATCGCAAGCATCAGGCGGGATAATTCACCACCGCTGGCGGATTTCTCAATCGCTTTGGGAGCGAGTCCGGCATTCGGGCTGAAATTCAGGCTTAAAGTGGAAAACCCGAAAGCGTTGGCCTGGGCTGTTTTTTCCAGCTCAAAAATGACCTTGCAATTTTCCATTTTCAGCTCGCTGAGCAATGTTTCAATGTTTTGTTCAATACCGGTTTTTTGAGAAAGGCGCTCGCTGTGGAGCTTGTCGCCTGTTTCCGTCAGTTCCTGTTTGAGCTTTATAATGCGGGAATTGATTTCCGTTATTTCTTCCTGGAGCTGCCCGGAGCGCGATTGCTGCTGTTCAAAATTTTCATAAACTGCGATCAGTTCAGCCTGTTCTTTCACGCCATGCTTAAACAAAGCGGCATTGTAAAGGGAAAGCTGGTTTTCCAGCTCCTGTTTTTTCGCCGGGTTGAATTCGATGCTTCCCTGCTGGTTTTGCGCTTCGTAAGCGAGGTCTTTGACTTCGAGGTAAATACTTTTCAAACGCTCCGAAGCCGATTCGAAAAAAGGGTGGAGGTTTTTGTTTTTATCAATAATTGCTTTCAGCTGGTTGAGCTTTTCGAGCACCTGGTTTTCGTTTTCGAGCAGTTCGCCCATTGAATCAAAAGTCAGCTTAATGGCGTCAAAATGATCCATTTGTTCCTGTTCCTGTTCAAGTATACTGTAATTCGTTTTGTGCAGGTTCAGCTTTTCCAGCTCGCTGAGCTGAAACCGGTTGTAATCCTCATCCTGAAGCATTTTTTGCAGCTCACGGGTCTTTTCTTCCAATGAGCGTTCCAATTGCCTGCAAGCCGTGTTTTTTGCTGCAAATTCCTTGCGGAGCGGCATGGTGTCACAGAGGTAATCCAGCACGTCGAACTGGAAGCTTTGGCTTTTCAGTTCAAGCGTATGATGCTGCGAATGAATGTGGACCAATTGTTCGCTTAGCTCTTTCAAAATGCTGAGCTGTACCGGCGTATCGTTGATAAAGGCCCGTGATTTTCCCTGCCCGGTAATTTCGCGGCGGATAGATGTTTCATCGGAATAATCCAGGTCGTTCGCCTCGAAAAAGGGGAGGAGATCGTATTCTTTGATCGTAAAAATGCCTTCAACAATGGTTTTTTGCTGCGGGTCGCGGATCACGGTGTAATCTGCGCGTTCACCCAAAATCAGGTTCAGGGCGCCCAAAAGGATTGATTTTCCGGAACCTGTTTCCCCGGTAAAAACAGTAAATCCCGGTGAAAAATGCAGTTCCAGGCTGGGGATTAAAGCGAAGTTCTCAATTTTGAGGTGCTGGAGCATTATTCTAAAATGGTTTGGTATTTTGTAGAATTGGCCGGGTCGATTTTCTTAAGGAGATTCACGACTTCGGTTTTCTCAGCGCTTTCGGCATCCACGAAAATATTTTTCAGCTCCACTTGCTTGGCCTGCACAAAATTCAGCAGGTTGATCGAATTGGGACGCGTTGAAACAACTTTGTTGAGATTGGTCAGCGCCTGGAACATGTTTTTGCGTGCTGCTTCAGGATCGTCATACAGCATATCGATGCCTTTGCGGTGATACATGTAATTGCTCGCCCTCAGCGGTTCAAAAAGCTGGTGGAGCACATTGTCAATCAGGTAAAAACGGTTGCGTTTCTTCGTGTCTGAGGACTGCCAGCCCGGGTTTCCGGAAGACTGTGCGAGTGAAACGATTTGCTGTGCTTCGTTGAAATAAGCTGTTCCACCCTGCGGGGAAAAAGAATCGTAGTCCATGCCGATGATGAAATACGCGTAAAATGCTAAAATCGATGTCAGCTCGTCGCGGTATTGGTTCGGGGCATAAATCAGGATCGCGTTCCTTGAAAAGTTAAAGGTCACGTTTTCGTCCTGATAATTCACGATCGTTGAGTTGTAATTGCTGTTGAAAGCGGGGCGCGTAGACTGCACCTGGATCGAACCGGAATAAGTCCCCGAGCTTGGAATGGAAGAAATCTGGATCTGGATGTTGCAGTTGATGCGTTCCTCCAGCTTGAACTTGTCTTTCGTCCACTTGGTGTTGTTCATCAAATCGTAAACTGTTTGCTTGAGCTGGTCAAACACTTCTTTTTCCACCGAGGTCACCGGGATCTGGTTATCCACGATAACGGTCACCTGGCAGTTTAACTCCTGGCTGAAGCTCCATGAGGCGCTTAATACAACAAAGAAGGCAAATATAAATTTCATACGTGTTTCAGGTAATTGACAAGGTCTTCGGCGACCAAAGCTTTGCTTTTTAACTCAAAACTAGTTATTTTATTGTGCTTATCCAACAATTGGATACGATTTGTATCATTTTTAAAACCGGCGCCCTCGTCTTCCAGCGTGTTGACAACAATGAGGTCGAGGTTTTTGCGTTTCAGCTTGTCCTGTGCATGGGCGATAGCGTCATTTGTTTCAAGTGCAAAACCGACCAAGAGCTGCTGATCCGTTTTGTTTTGCCCGGCCCAGGAAAGAATATCCGGGTTTTTTACCAAAGTAATGGTGAGCTCCTCCTCCTTTTTCTTGATTTTTTGCCCGGCGACTTGTTTTGGTCTGTAATCCGCTACGGCTGCGGCAAAAATTCCGATGTCGCTTGCAGGCCAGTGCTGCTGAACGGCTTTGAGCATCTCTTCTGCGCTTTCCACGGAAATCAGCTCAAGCCTGGTATGCGTTAGTTTTTCCTGTGTCGGGCCACTGATCAAAACGACGGAAGCGCCGCGCTGCAAAAAGCTTTCTGCAATGCGATAGCCCATTTTCCCGGAAGAATGGTTCCCGATAAAGCGCACAGGATCGATTTTTTCGTAGGTAGGCCCGGCAGTCAGCAATACTTTTTTGCCAGCGAAATCGGTTTGCTTCTCAAACAGTTGTTCGAGGTAAGCGGCGATGTTTTCCGGCTCTGCCATTCTTCCCTGCCCAATCAAACCGCTGGCAAGCTCACCTTCCTCAGCAGGAATGATGCGGTTTCCGTTTGCGGCCAGGAGGTCCAGGTTTTTTTGCGTGGAAAAATGTGCATACATGTCGAGATCCATTGCCGGGGCAATTACTACGGGTGATTTGGCGGATAAATATGTCGCTGTGAGCAGGTTGTCGCAGAAGCCGTTTGCCATTTTTGCCAGTGTGCTGGCTGTGCACGGTGCGATCACGAATACATCGGGCCACATTCCTAAATCAACGTGGTTGACCCATTCGCCGTTTTGCCTGTTCCAGAAATCGATGGATACCGGGTTTTCGGAAAGGGTGGCGAGGGTTAGCGGACTTATAAAATCACAAGAGGCAGGAGTCATAATACATTTGACTTCTGCCCCTTTTTTCTTTAATATCCGGATAAGGAACGCAATTTTATATGCTGCAATTCCTCCTGTTATTCCGAGAAGGATGCGTTTTCCTTTCATGTTCTTTGATGTTGATAGCACAGCATAGGGCTTGCGCTAACGCATGTTGGATCAAAGCTTACGCTTTGTCTTTTTCCTCCTCGACTTTACGAATGTAGATTTTGTCGTCCAGCATTTCCGTCATCGCGATAGCAACCGGTTTAGGAAGCTTTTCGTAATACTTGGAAATTTCGATCTGCTCGCGGTTTTCGAAAACCTCTTCCAGGTTGTCAGTTGAAGAAGCAAACTCCTGTAATTTAGAAGTTAATTCTTCTTTCAGCTCGCTGGAAATCTGGTTCGAACGTCTTGACATCGCAACGATCGATTCGTAGATATTCCCGGTTTGTTCTTCAAACTCGATCGTATCACGCGTGATAGTTGAACGCTCGGAGGTGTTATTTTTTAAATTCAGATTCATCGTGTATTTTACTTTGAATTAGTTACTGTTACAAGTTCGTGCTGCAGCTCATTGTGCAGATCGTCCAGTTCCTTCCGGTATTTACTCTCAGGAAATTGGGTTACAAAGTTACGATAAGTTTCAATTGATTTCTCAATTCGCTCCTTTTTTTTCTCTTCAACACTGTTTTTAGACAGTAAATAAGAATTTTTGATGCTGATATAAATGACTTCTTCCCTGAATCCGGACGTTGGATAGTCCACCAGGAAAGTTTCTGCAGTTACCACCGCTGATTTGTAATTCAGTGTTTTGGCATACAGGCGAATGTTGTCGTATTCCTTTTTTTCCAGCTTTTCGCGCAGCTTATCCATGATCTGGTTGCAGGTATCAACCCGGTCTGAATTCGGGAAAAGATAGATGAATTGCTGAACGTCATTGAGGGCAAGCTCGGTTTCCTGCTGGTCCAGGCTGGATGACGGCGAATTTTTCACGCTGCACAAGGCTTTCAGGAAAAATGCCTCCTCGGTTTTTGTGCTGTAAGGAAATTTATCGAAAAAAGAACCGAAATAGTACCCGGCCATGTAATAATCTTCGTCTGCGTAATATGCCTTTCCTATGCGGTAATATGAAAGCTCACCCTCACCGGATTTCGGCATGCGCTGGTAAACCTGTTCGTATAAAGCAATGGATTGCGGCCATTTTTTATTGTCGAACTTATCGTTCGCAAGTTCAAATTTACGGGTGTAATCATCTCCTTTTAACACTCTGTTATATTCCGAGCAGGAAGTCATCAAGGCTGTAAAAACAAGAAGCGTTAAAGCAAATTTCATGGGTTCAAAAATACGTTAAAAAGGCGTCGCCCAATGTTAATTTAACTTAAAAAGAGTTTGAGCGTATGCGCCAGTTTATCACGCATTTCAGTACGGTCAACGATATAATCCAGGAAGCCGTGCTCCAGTACGAACTCAGAAGTCTGGAAACCGTCCGGCAAGTCGCGTCCGATTGTTTCTTTTACCACGCGCGGCCCGGCAAAACCGATCAGTGCGTTCGGCTCGGCAATGTTGAGGTCACCCAGCATTGCAAACGAAGCGGTTACTCCACCTGTCGTCGGGTCGGTGAGGTAAGAAATGTAAGGTAATTTGTGTTCAGACAAAACACCGAGCTTTCCGCTGATTTTAGCCATTTGCATCAGGGAATATCCGGCTTCCATCATACGCGCGCCCCCGGATTTGGAGATGATCATAAACGGGGCTTTCAATTCGATAGCTTTGTCAATGGCGCGGGAAATTTTCTCGCCCATAACCGATCCCATCGATCCACCGATGAAATTAAAATCCATACAGGCGATCACGAAGTTCATGCCGTTAAGCGTTCCGTGAGCGGTGCGGATAGCATCTTTCAGTCCTGAAGCTTTTTGGGTAGCTTTGATCCTGTCAGTATATTTTTTAGTATCCGTGAAATTCAGCGGGTCTCCGGAAGACATATTTTTGTCCAGCTCCTTGTATTTGCCGCCGTCAAAAATAATCTGGAAATATTCTTCAGAACCGATGCGCTCATGGTAAGAGCAGCGATCACAAACATATACGTTTTTCTCAAAATCAGCCTGTGTAAATACCGTTTTACAGTTGTTACACTTGTGCCACAAGCCTTCCGGGGTTTCTTTTTTCTCCTTGGTGGAAGTCGTAATCCCCTCTTTATTTCTTTTAAACCAACTCATATTAAAATTTTAGAATTGAAAATCGAGAATGGAAAATTGGGATTTAAAACTCATTTTCCACTTCAATTCTCCATTTTACATTCTTATAAAGTATTCACATTATTTAAATCCTCAAAAGCCTGGGTGAGACGCTTAATGAAGGTTAACTCGCCTTCGCGTACCCATTTGCGCGGATCGTAATGCTTTTTATTCGGCTGATCGTCACCTTCCGGGTTCCCGATCTGCGTTCTCAGGTATTCGATTTTGGAGCTCACGTAGTCGCGCACACCTTCCGTGTAGGCAAACTGTAAATCCGTATCGATGTTCATTTTGATCACCCCGTAGCTGATCGCCTCGCGGATTTCTTCGAGTGTTGAGCCTGAACCGCCGTGGAAAACGAAATCAACCGGGTTTTTTCCTGTATTGAATTTCTCCTGAACGTATTCCTGGGAATTTTTCAGGATTTTCGGGGTCAGCTTCACATTTCCCGGTTTGTAAACACCGTGTACGTTACCGAAAGCAGCCGCTACTGTAAAACGCGGGCTTATTTTCATCAATTCTTCGTAAGCATAAGCTACTTCAGACGGCTGGGTATAGAGCTTGGAGCTGTCAACATCTGAATTGTCAACGCCGTCTTCTTCACCGCCTGTAATCCCAAGCTCGATTTCGAGGGTCATGCCCATTTTAGACATGCGTGCCAGGTATTGCTTGCAGATTTCGATATTTTCTTCAATCGGCTCTTCGGAAAGGTCGATCATGTGGGAGCTGTAAAGCGGCTTGCCTGTTTCGGCAAAGAATTTTTCGCTTGCATCCAGCAAACCGTCGATCCAGGGCAATAACTTTTTAGCGCAGTGGTCGGTGTGTAAAATCACAGTCGCGCCATAAAGCTCAGCCAGCTCGTGAATATGCTTTGCACCGGCAATTCCACCGGCAATCGCTGCTTTTTCGCCTTCATTGGATAAGCCTTTTCCGGCATTAAAATGCGCACCTCCGTTCGAAAATTGGATAATCACGGGCGATTTCAGTTTCGCAGCCGTTTCCATCACGGAATTCACCGTACTGGAGCTGGTTACGTTTACTGCAGGCAAAGCAAAGCCTTTTTCCTTCGCATATCTGAAAATTTCCTGTACCTGGTCACCGGTTGCAACTCCCGGCTTGATAGTATGAGCCATAGATCAACTTTTTTAGCGTACAAAAATAGTAAAAAAATGAAAACGGAGGTAATAAGATTGCTGGATTGTTAGATTTTTAGAGGAGCACTTTTTTTACGGATTCCAACAACTTAAGAATCCGATAATCCAACGATCTAAAAAAAATCAGAACGGATACCCGATACCAAACTGGAAGGCTGGTTTGAAAGGCTTGGAAATATACTGTTTAAGCTCGTCATCCTGGTCCTGGAAAATCCAGCGCTGTCCGTATGGAAGGGAAGGGTTGGTGATCGGGAAACCGAGGTCAAAGCGTACAACGAGGAAGGTGAAGTCGATCCGGATCCCGGCGCCGACAGCCAGTGCGATCTCTTTGTAGAAATTTTTAGAGAATTGTCCGCCGGGGCGCTGCTTGTCATTTTCGTACGTCCAGATGTTATCCGCATCAATGAAAAGGGCTGTTTTGAATGTTGGGGACAAAGAATAACGCAATTCACCGAAAAGTCCGAGCTTCACGTCGCCAATTTGGGTGGCGGTGCGTAAAGAATCTTTGTAATACTGGTACGATCCCGGTCCGAGGGCACGTGCATGCCAGCCGCGGTTGTCGTTGGCCCCGCCCGCAAAAAAGCTGTAGTCGAACGGAAGGGAAGTCGTTTTGTTTCCGCGCGGGATCCCGACACCGGCAAAAGCCCGGGCGTGGAAAGACGTTTTTTTATTGATCGGGTAACCGAAAATGGCATCGTTGTCGAAACGGAGGAAACGGGAGTAAGCCACACCGAAAACCTGTTGCTGCCCTGTGGCGCTGGTGTCTTTCAGGTTCAGCTGAGCAAGGATCCATCCTGCGCTGACAAGTGAAGTGTTATAAACGAAGTTGTACTTTTTCTTGTTGTCCGACATTTTATTGTTGTATTCGAACATTATTTTCAGGTTTTCCCAGATAAACTGGTTGCTGTAGGCATTTTTCAGGAAAAGGTCATTGCTTTTGTTGAGCCGCTCTTCAAAAGCAGGCTGCGGATCTATCCGTACGTATTTAATCGCCGCTGCGGGGAAACCAACCTGGATTACCTGGGTTTTGCCCATGTAGAATTTCCACATGTAGTTGAGCTGGAAAATTTCCCGTGTAAAATCATTCCGTTTCTGGTAGTTGTAAGCTGCAGAAAGAATAGTACGCGGACGATGGCGCTTGGAAAGCTTGGTTGCCCGGCGAATGAGGAATAAACCCGGTAAATCGAATTTGATCGATGGCCCGATTTCAAAGGTGTTGAAGCTTCGCGCCGCTTTTTTGTTTTCTTCTTCTGTGGCGTCGTCGTTAAAGACCGTTGGCTGGGATTCAAAACCACCCCCGAAGCTGATCGTCATCTTTTCTGAGCCGCGGAAGAGGTTTTTGTTATTGTAATTCACGGATGCCGATGAACCGAGGAAACCGTTGGAGTTCGTGAAACGCTGCTCAATGTTGAACACCTGCTTTTTGGCCGGAACTAAATAATAATGGACTTCAATCTTGTTGTTGCCAATCTCTTTAATGACGGGCTTTATCGTTTGGAACACATCGAGCTGCACCAGGCGGTTATACGACCGGTCGATGTAATATTCCTTGTAAATATTTTTGTTCTCCAGGTAATTCTGCAATTCCAGCATGGAAGGCCGGATGACGGATTTACCGTTGTAAAGCACGTAAGTAAAGCGCAGGGGATTGGGCGTATTTTTCTCAACGATGATATTCCTTTTTGCCATTGCCTTCCGTTCCCTGTTGGTGTAAACGATATCGTTGTAAAAAAAGGTATCAACTGTTCTTAAAAAGCCGCTTTCCTTTTCGATAACGCTTAATCCGAGCTTATCCATATCCTGGGTGAAGCTTCCTGTGTACCAGGTTGTATCCGGGATGTGGAAATATACGTTTTCCACATAAGTATTGGCGTAAGGAACAAGATAAGCGGAATCGCCCCGGATGATTTTCCGGTCGGAGAAGATGATTGTAAGGCCCAGCTTCATGTTATTGGTGTCGGCAATATAGTTGATGCTTGAGGGGCTGAAGCCATAAAGACCGTCATCACGCATGTATTTGGCAACTTTGCTGCGGTAAGAATTCAGGTAATCCTCATCGAATTTATGCCCGATCAGGGGATCAAAAAGCTGTTTCTTCAGGAAAGTATTATAAGATCCGAGTACGCTCGGGTTTGGGCAGTCAACAGTTACGGAATCAATGTAATAAGGTTTTCCGGAGTAAATTGTATAAGTAACGGTGCGTTTTTTAGGATTGCTTTTGCTGTCTTCAACCGCGGCGCTGACATTGCCATAGTAATAGCCTTTTTTCCGCAGGTATTTTTTGAGCTGGTCAACGGATTTATTCATGGCCGTTGAGTCGTAAATCACAGGTTTTTCGCCCCGTTTATACTTAATCCATTCCCAAACGGAAAGCCGGACGTTTACCGTATCTTTCAGGGGAATGATCCGTTGTGTATATTCTTCCTTGTTCTTGGCGCGTGCACGGGCAATCCGCCGGTCATTGATCCTTTTTTCACGGGCTTTGCGCTTTTTATTTTTTTTAATTACCTTGTTGTATTGCTTCGAGCGGGCTTTCAGTACCCTGGTGGAATCAATCTGGTTGTAGGTGTGCAGCTTGAGCTTGATACCGAGCAGTTCCCGGTTAGGCTGCTGGCGGATGATCGTGTTGACCTCGTCCGTGTTGAGCTTTTCGTCCGTATAAACAATTTTATTTTTATCCAGGAGATATTTACCTTCCGGAACAAGTTTCGTAGCGTTGCAGGAATATAAGAGCAACAGTAGGGAAATAGCTTTAAAATATGTAAGTTTGGACGCTCTCATTTATAATTATACAAAACTAATAAAGTTTTTCGATGTTGTCTAAAAACAAACTTAAATTTTTGAAATCGCTCCAAATCAAAAAAGTACGCGATGAACAAGGCTTATTTGTGGTAGAAGGAGAGAAAAGCGCGGCCGAAGTTCTGGAGTTTAGGGCACATGCTATTGAGCAGGTTTTTACCACGGACCAGCATCTTTTTGAGCGTTTTGAAAAACAGGGAAAGTCCGTTGAGCTGATCAGTGAAAACGAGTTGAAACAGGCTTCGGGATTAAAAACACCCAATAAAATCCTCGTGGTTTGCAAGCGCTGGGAAAGCGAATGGGAAGATTTTCGTTTTGTACTGGCGTTGGATGATATCCAGGACCCCGGCAACCTCGGAACGCTGATCCGCCTGGCAGACTGGTATGGCGTCGATGCAATCGTTTGTTCACCGAATACTGTGAGCCACTTCAGCCCAAAAGTGGTGCAGGCAGCCATGGGGTCTGTTTTCCGGGCGAAGATTTTTTATACGGATTTACCAGCCTATCTTTCCGAAAGCAAAATCCCGGTATACGGCGCCTTGCTGAACGGTGAAAATGTGTATCAAAAAGAATTGAAGCCCGAAGGGATCCTCGTGCTTGGAAATGAAGGGAACGGGATCTCGGAGACGGTGCAAAAACAGGTTCAAACGGCGCTCACAATCCCCAAAGCGGGTGAAACGGAATCACTCAATGTGGCAATTGCCGGTGCGGTGCTGCTCTCGGAGTTTTGCCGCGGGGTGCTGCGTAAGTAAATTTGGAACGCAAATGTTTTAGAAGCTTATACAAGGTTACGCGCAAAGTTACGCCCAGAAAAACTTTGTAAACTTAGCGAGAACTTCGCGGCCCTTCGCGATACTAAACTACAGGCCTTTATCAATCAAATACAGGAACGAAGCCATCGCTGCACAGCCCAGTTCCAGCTCACGTTTATTCACGGCTTCAAACACATCGCTTTCCGCATGGTGAAAATCGAAATAGCGCTGTGAATCGGGTACAAAGCCAAAAAGCGTAATTCCCGGAAAATGTTCTTTTAGCGGGTTGATGTCCACGCCGCCGTAACCGCGTTCAAATTCACTCAATTCGTAAGCTTTGAACAATTTATGAAAATCAAACATGCTTTGGAATTTCGCAAGATCACCGTCACAGCTGAAACCTTTCGGGGAAAATCCGCCGCGGTCACTTTCGAGTGCAGCAATGTGCTTTTCGCCTTTTTCCTTTGCTATCCGCGCGTAATTCATTCCGCCTTTGTTGCCGTTTTCCTCGTTCATGAAGAAAACCACGCGTAAAGTATGTTTGGGTTTATAGCCGCTTTCTTTCAGGATCCGCATTGCTTCCAGGCTGTGTACAATTCCCGCTCCGTCGTCGTGGGCGCCTTCGCCAGTGTCCCAGGAATCCAGGTGGCCGCCGAAAGTGATGATTTCTTCCGGTTTTTCTTTGCCTGTCAGCTCGCCGATCACGTTGTAGCTGGTTACCATCCCGAGGTCTTTGCAGTCCATATCAAGTGTCAGCTTAAGCTTGCCCTTGGCGTAATGCGAAGCGATCAGCTCACAGTCTTTGGTGGAAAGCGCCGCCGCCGGGATTTTTTCAATACCGTCTTCGTAATGGAGCGACCCCGTGTGCGGATGATCGTCTACCGGCATGGCGAGTGAACGGATCACAACGGCTTTTCCACCCAGTTTTGCTGTTTCAGCTGCCCCGTGGGCACGGATCCCGTAGCATCCTCCGTAAGCTTTGAAGGTATTGATGTCCTTTTCATTCATCGCCTGGTTGAGAAAAACGATTTTGCCTTCCACCTCGCTGCGTTTGGCTTTTTTGAGCTCGTCAAGCGTATTGAACATCACCAGCTCGGCTTTAATTGTGCCGTTTGTGCCAACTGAGCCACCGAGCGCCAGGATTTTAACAGGAATGGCTTTTTGGCCAACGTGGATCCAGCATACTTCTTTGTTTCCGCGCACCCATTTCGGAACCTGGATTTCCTGCAAATAGACTTTATCAAAACCGTAGCCTTTCATTTTTTGTTCACCCCATTCAACCGCCATTTGCGCCTGGGCTGACCCCGAGAGCCGTGCACCGACATCTTTGCAGAGCGAGCGCAGGTCTTCATAAGCGTTTCCTTTGCTGAGGGCCATGTCATAGACTTTGCGGATGAAGGCTGAATCGCTTTGAGCAAACAAATGACCGGCGGTAAAAAGCAAAAGAAAGAGTATAAATTTTTTCATGGATTTCCAGTTTTGAAGGGGTAAAAATAACAAAAACATCCGATGAATTCAAAGCAAAGCCTTTTTAGTCATAGGTGATTGAAAACAGGCTCCTATATTAAATTTTCGCTGTTTAAACAAGTATAATTTTCTCTTAATATAGCCCTCATAAAGCAGGCGTACTTTTGCAGTACAAAAAATGATCGCCATGAAATATGTATACTGCCTGTATTTATCATTACTCTTCTTTTCTCCTTTAAAAGCCCAGATTTCCTTTGCAACAACAGGAACGCCCTACACGCAGAACTTCAATGGACTGCCGACAACTTCGGATGGTGGTACGATCACCTGGTCGGACAACACTTCACTGACCGGTTTTTATGTTTTGCCCAATGCGATGCTGTATGAAGCGAGCTACACCACAATGAGTAACACCGGGAAGCCGTATATTTACAAAAACGGTTCGGATATGAGCATTGGCAGCCGGGCTTCAGGCAGCTCGCCAAATAATAACATATACATCGGAGCCCGTTTTAAAAACAATACCGGTTCAACGATCCAGTCGCTGGAAGTTGGTTATTACGGCGAACAATGGACGATTGCTGAAAACGGAACGAATGTGAATAACCTGCAGTTCCATTATCAAAAAAGTGCTTCAGCGATCAGCAGCTTGAATTCCGGGAGCTGGACGGCAGTAAGTGCGCTGAATTTTCAGCAAATCTGGACGAGCAGCCAAAGCTCAGCAAAAGGAGGAACGGCTTGCACGGGAACTTCCAATCAATGCCTGGCGCTGGACGGGAACAATGCCGCCAACCGTGTTTTTAGGTATGCTGTTTTTAACGTAACGCTCAATCCCGGGGAGGAAATCATGCTTCGCTGGTATGACGCGGATAATTCTTCCAATGACCATCACCTGCAAATTGATGACCTGGAAGTGACCCCATGGGATGTTCCCGCAAATGTTGTTTTGCCGGTTAACCTGGCTTTTTTTAACGGACATTGCGAAGGCCGGGATAAAGTGTTCAGCTGGTCAACCTATTCGGAGCGGGATAACAATTTTTTTACCGTCGAAACGACCGAGGACGGAATTGTTTTTGAGAATGCCGGAACAATCAAAGGCGCAGGAAATTCGGACCAGGTGCTGGATTATGAGCTGAAAATCAATCAGGTTAAAGGAACTTATTTCCGCTTAAAGCAAACGGATTACAGTGGTAAATCGCTGTATTCCGAATTGATTCACGTGAATTGTGAAGCCGAAAACACGGTACAGCTTTATCCAAACCCGAACAACGGGAGTTTTTACGTTAAAAATGTCCTGGAAGGGCATCCTGTGCGCATTTTCAACGAGCTTGGACAAATGATCGTTACACTTGCTACAGACGGGCAGGTGGAAAATTTAGCGAAAGGATTGTATTTCGTGGAAATTGCGGGGCAATCTGTGCAAAAAATAGTAGTGAACTAATTTACTGCGTCTGTTCTACTTAATATTGATGATAAGTTTGGCCACGAATGCACGAATTAATATAGTTCAATAGTTATTATGGAAATTTCACAAATCTATAATCCACATTGTGAATTATATTAGTGTAATACTTTAACAAGTTAGATTTTCAAAAAAATTCGTGCATTCGTGGCAAAGTAAAAAAACTTAAGCTTCTAATTTGCGCATTACCTCATCTTTTTTCGATCCGCTGAACATTTGAAACTGGCGGAAAGAGCATTCCAGATCGCCATTATACAGCTTGATTTTGCGGGAAGGCTTCAATCCGATGAATTTCATGGCTTCGAGATTGGATGAAATGATCCAGCAGGAAAAACCGGTTAATTCCTGTTTGAACCAGTTACCGAGGTTTTCATACATTTCGTTGATTTCTTCTCCCATTCTTTCCCCGTACGGCGGGTTGCAGATCAGTGTTCCGGGTTTCATATCCAGGTCTTTCCATTCTTCGAAGCTTTTAACGGAAAGATTGATGTTGCGGGCAATCTGTAAAGGCCGGATATTGCGCTTGGCGGCAAAAATCATCTCGGAATCAATGTCGGAACCCAGGAGCTCAAAATCGATCTTTTTAAAATTCTTGCGGGCTTCGGCCTGAATGATCTCCCAGGCTTCATTATCAAAGTCATTGAAATTCTTGAAAGCAAAATGCTGGCGTTCAATGCAGGACGGAATATTTGCGGCGAGTAAGGCTGCTTCAATCAGCAAAGTTCCCGATCCGCAGAACGGATCTAAAAAAGTTGATTTACGGTCCCAGCCCGACATGCGGATCATCACCGCTGCCAAAACTTCATTAAGCGGCGCCATTCCAACTTCTTCGCGGTAACCGCGCATATACAACGGAAGCCCGCTGGTGTTCAGCGACAAAGTAACAAGGTTCTCCTTGATGTGGATATCGAATAAAACCTGCGGCTTTTTGATGTTTACGTCCGGGCGGATGCCTTCTTTATCGCGAAAAGTATCAACAATGGCATCTTTTACCAGCAAAAACGGGTATTGCGTGTGCGAAAACAAGGTTGAAAAAACGGAGCCTTTCACAGCAAAGGTTTTATCGCTGGAGAAATACTGCGTCCAGTCGATTTTTTTTGCCTGCTTGTACAGGTCTTTTTCGTCCCGGATCCGGAAAGTAGCGATTTCAACTACAATCGAAATAGCGCAGCGGGTGTGCAGGTTCAGGAAATAAACATCACGCCAGCTCCCGGTGATTTGTACAGCGCGGTTGAGCACTTTTACATCGGGATAGCCCAGTTCGTTTAATTCTTCCCGAAGCACTTCTTCAGCGCTAAATAGGGTTTTTAAGGTGATTGTGAGTTGTTTTTCCATCTTCGAATTCAGGCTGCAAAAATACGCTAAAAAGAAGTGCGCACGCCGCGGTCCCTCAACTTTATTTTTTTCGGTTTTTTCTCCAGGCAGTAATCGTCGGCTTCTTTATTTAAGGTGATGTCACCCAGGTTGATTGCGTTGGTATATGCTTCACAGGCTTCAACCTTGTTTTGTTCCTGCACATAAATTTGCGCCAGGTAATAATAAGCGTCGATGATTTGCTCGTCCTTCATCTCAATGGATTTTTTGAGTTTTTCCTTGGCTAGATCCATACGGTTAAGCTTGTAATTCACGTATCCCTGGTAAAACGTAAAGTTGGGCGCTTTCGGATTGATCTGCTCGATTTTTCCAAAAGTTTGGGCCGCTGCTTCAAATTGCTGCTTCTCAATTTCGCTCATGCCTTTTACATACAGAAAATCACTGTTTAAAGGATGCTTTTTGATGATTTCCTCCACAAATTTGTTCAGGGCTGGCGAATCTTCTTTGTAATATAAAACAACGGCTTTGTTGTAAAGCGCATTCTGGTTTCCGGCATCAAACTTTAAAGCGCGGTCCGTGGCGAATAAAGCGTTGTCGTATTCTTCCATTTCAATGAAAAGCGCACCTACGGAAACAAGGGCGTCTACATTATTTTCGTCTTCCATCAAAATGTAGCTGTACGCGCCGATCGCATCTTTTTTCATACCGAGGTTCTGGTAGCTTTTGGCCAGCAGGACGAGATCGTCAATTGCAGCGCTGTCTGCCGTAACAGCCACTCTTTCGATCACTTCCTCGTACTTTTTATTGTTGTAAAGCTCCCGGCAATCGGAACATTTTTGGGAATAGGAAAAACCGCAGCTGAGGACGGCAACGAAAAATACGGTGAATTTCATGCGTTTTGGATTTAGACAAGCAATATAGTGAAAAATTGAGAATTAAGAATGAAAAATTGAGAGTGAAAAATTGAAAATTAAGAATTCAGAGATTCATCGCTCATCATTCTATTCCGTTTTCATTTCAGGAAAAAGCGTTGTCAATCCTGCTTCAGATGCATCGCAAACGCCACGCTCAGTGATCAGCTTGGTAATGAAACGGGCTGGAGTAACGTCAAAACCATAATTGGACGCCGGGGTTGTTTCGGGGCAAATCAAAACGGATTCGATTTTACCGCTTTCCTGGTTTTTCCCGATCATGTAGCGTACTTCATCCTGGTCGCGCTCCTCAATCGGAATTTCTTTCAGTCCGTCGCGGATCGTCCAGTCGATTGTTGTTGAAGGCAGTGCTACATAAAACGGGATTTTATTGTCCTGGGCGGCGAGCGCTTTGAGGTAAGTCCCGATTTTGTTGGCAACATCTCCCTGGCGCGTCGTGCGGTCTGTTCCAACGATTACCAAATCCACCATGCCGTGCTGCATGAGATGGCCGCCGGCGTTGTCAACGATAAGCGTATGCGGAACGTTATGGCGCGTCAATTCGTAAGCTGTGAGGTTTGAGCCCTGGTTCCGCGGACGGGTCTCATCCACCCAAACATGAACTTTGATGCCTTTTTTCATCGCCTGGTAAACCGGGGCGGTAATCGTTCCCCATTCCACGCAACCGAGCATTCCGGCGTTACAATGTGTAAGGATATTAACGGTTTCGCCTGCTTTGCGTTTGGCTATTTCTTCAATCAGCGGCAAACCGTGCACACCGATCATGCGGCAGGTTTCCACATCTTCTTCTACAATTTCACCCGCCATTCTCCAGGAAGTTTCCAGGAAATCATCAGAATTATCGATGGCTGCCCGCATTTTATCCAGGGCCCAGAACAAGTTGACAGCTGTTGGCCGCGAAGCCCGCAAGTCAGAAAATGCCTGGTCGAGGAAAGTGCCGTCCAGCTGTTTTTCAATCATTTCACGCACAGCGAGATAAATACCGTAAGCCGCAGTTGCCCCGATCAAAGGTGCGCCGCGCACGATCATCGCTTTGATTGCCATTTCCGCTTCCTTATACGTTGTCAGTTTCACAACGGTATATTCGTGCGGCAGCTTGCGCTGATCGATTACTTCCACGTTGCGGTCGGCTGTAGTCCATATTGTTCTGAATTCGCTCATTTTCGGGAGATTAATGCTTTAATATTTTTGGATATTGTGATTACAGAAAGAGCTTTTTGTCCAGCTTCAGCCAATCAAGTGTGGCCTGGTGAAAAATATTTTGCTGGTCAGCTTGCGGGATATCGCTTTCTTCGATGAACTTCCCGATTTCGAGATCGCCGAGCGGGAAAGGAAAATCCGTTCCGAAGCAGACTTTGGCGCTTCCCTGTAGTTTGAGGATATATTTTAATAAATCAAGATCATGCGTTACGCTGTCTACCCAGAATTTGCCGAGGTAATCGCGGGGGTTCACCGGGTTATCAATGGCAACGAGGTCCGGACGGCAGTTGAAACCGTGCTCAATGCGCCCGATTGTTGGTAAAAATGATCCGCCGGCGTGGGAAAAGCAAACGCGGAGGTTCGGTAAACGTTCCAGAATTCCGCCAAAAATCATGGAGCAGGCAGCACGGGAAGTTTCGGCCGGCATCCCGACGAGCCACGGCAGCCAGTATTTACGCATATCGTCTTCGCCCATCATTTGCCAGGGATGGATCATCACCGCCAGGCCGAGTTTTTCGCAAGCTTCGAAAATCGGGAAAAATTCGGGCTCGCTGAGGTTTTTATTGTTGATGTTGCTCCCGATCTGGATGCCAACATGCCCGTTTTTTTTGATTCGTTCCAATTCTTTGATCGCCAGCTCCGTGTCCTGCATCGGAACCGTTGCCAGGCCGATGTAATTTTTCGGGTAACGTGCCACCAAGTCAGAAATATGGTCGTTCAGGAACATCGAGATTTCCAACCCGTCTTTCGGCTGGGCCCAATACGAAAAAAGCACCGGGATTGTACAAACTACCTGCACCTGCGTGTTGAAATCCGCATATTCATCGATCCGGATGTTTTCGTCCCAGCAATTCTCCTTAATCCTGCGAAAAAAACGCCCACCCTGCATCATATCGGCAGTCCGGTCATCATTATGTTCTAAAAAAATGAAATCACCATAGCCGAATTTACTTGTCCAGTCGGGCAAATTCTTCGGGATGATGTGCGTGTGCATGTCGATTTTGAGCATGGGGAATTTTTGGGCAAAAATAGTAAAAAGACAGACACGGAGACAATAGATCGGAGACAAAAGACGAGAGAACTGAGTATAAATAAAAATCTGTTGTCTACTGTCTTCAGTCTTTTATCTAAAAAAATCTAATGTTTTAATCTTATGTCTGTAAGTCTTCAAAAAAAAGTAATTTTGAGCCATGCGAAAAATCATCGGCCCCGGTTTTGTGCTCTACCTGCTTGTGGTAATCCTTTTGCTTGCTTCGCCTTTGAGCGGAACAGGGATCAGGCTGAACGAGTATTTCCTGGGAATCCGGACGGACCATTATATCCACACGGCGCTTTTTTTGCCTTTTATGATTTTTTGCCGCCTGCTTTACCCGAAAACGACCTTTTTTATTCCGTTTTTCATCGGGATTTTCTTTTGCTCACTCTGTGAAACATTGCATTACTTCCTGCCTTATCGTGAATTTAGCATGCAGGATTATTTCGCCAATCTTACCGGGTTGATTTTGGGGGCAACAGCTTATTTATTCCGGAAATAACAAGTTATTTTTGGATCGCAAGATGCTTACGTTTTCAAAGTCCGCAAAAGAAGTAATTACTCTGTGAATAGAGCAACAGACTATGCCACCTAATGTTTCTGTGTGGTTAAAAATGCTACTTTTTAAGCTCGGTCAGCTCGGATTTACCGACCATTTTACCATTCTCTTTGTAGCTTTCCGTTTTTACAATCCCGGCGACAGGGGAGAACCAGGAAATCGTTTTCATCCGGATCTTCATGATGGATTTCACTTCAACATCGTCTGTAATTTTGAAGCAATCATACGTACCGGCCGCAGTTGTTACCGATTCTTTTTTCTCTACCTTTCGGTTGGTAACGTTAATTGCAAAGCCCATCATCGGCATTGGGGTCCCGTTGGAGCTCACTTTGATATTGACGGATGCGTCTTTGAGAACCGAACCTTCGGAAATGGTAGCCGGAAATTCCATATCGTTGCCCTCAACGGTCATTTCCATGTCCTTGTAAGCTTTCATCTGGTCCTGCGGAATGAACATGCGCATATCAAAATAGAGCGAGGAATTCTCACAGCGGATTGTGAACTCGTTTTTACCGGTCGAACGGTTTTTATGATCGAAGCTTTCCTGGGAAGCGCTGATGTTCGTGCCTTTATCGGTGGCCGTAATTTTGCTGTAGAGCGTTACGGTTTTTCCCGTCATTTCTCCTTTCTCGTCAAAGTTGGTCATCGTCGACTGCGTACCTTCACTGAAAAAGCTGAGGCTTGCGCAAGCATCGGAAAGCGGTTTGAAAGCGGCCGTCAGCAAGACAAGCCCTGAAAATAAAATAGTTTTTTTCATAACTGATTGATATCTGCAAACATACTTATATTTTCGGCAGTAAATTCAGCCGGACAGTATGACTTTAGTTATATTTTTCTATCCGCGTCTTCTTTCAAGCAAGATCATCATCATAAGGCTGAGCAGGATGCGCTCTTCTTCATTTTCCGTGATTTCAGCCAGCTTTTCAACGCTGAATTTCCGTCCGAAAAACGAAGGTTCTTTCTTCAGGCGCGCCACAATAGTTCCATCTGAAACGCGTTTTACGGCATATTTCGGGTGAAACAGGTACCCGGTCAATAAGCCTAAAATTGGAATTTCTCCGAAAAGTGTATCGCCCACTTTGGCCCAGGCGTTTTCCTCCTGGACCAGGAAATCATTCACTTGTTCCTTGTTGAAAACCTCGTATTTTGCCCGCCAGAGTGAAGCCATTCCCCTGCGTGCCACGCGACCGATCTCGTAATCCACGTTGTCCGTAAACTGGTAGCTGGCAGAAAAATCGATCCATTTGTTGGCTTTGATCCGGTAAATCAAATCGTTCCTGTTCTCATCACTGAATACACTGATGTCGTCAATGAATTTGAACATTTTTTGTCGCACATAAGCAATTCCGCGGCCGGAAGCATCCGTAATCGAAAAATCATTGGCTAATGTGCCTATCTTAAATTCAAGCTGAAGCGGGTAAAGGTTGTTTTTCATTATTCAAAAATTAAATCAATTACATATTCAAAAAACCAGTTGGGAATATCGTCATTATGTATAACGAGCTTATCCTCTTTTATTTCGGCAAATAACTCCTGGCGGGAGGAATTATCAAAAAAGTAGGCCTGATCCACATAGGATAACAAAGGGACAATATTTTTGAGTGAATCCCGGTATCTTTTCTCCACTCTTTCCGGCGAAACGTAATGTCCGCCTTTTTGCTGCCTGTTTTCAATCCGGCTTTTATTAATTTCAGGATTATCCGTACAAACATAATACAAGTATGCTTTGTAGTTCTGTTCCCGAAAAGACCTGATTTCTTCGATTTTTGAGGGATGGCTCAAAACAGTTCCATGGAAAAGGATTTCCTGTTTTTCGCGAGTAAAAATCGAATAAAGGCCGCGATATACGCAGCTTGATAACTATTCGGGTTCTTTGTTTTATCAACAATAAAACCTTCCTTTAATTCAAATTGAACAGGTGTTTTTTCAATAAGCGATTTTTCACGTAAAGAAAGGGCTTCCGGTAATTGACTGAAGGTGTTTAAATCTTCCTGTGAAACAGTTATATTCATAGGGTTTAAATCAAAAATTCCCTTTGTTCTCAGGTCACTTTCGATTAAATCTGCATTGACAAAAAAACCGGTTGAAAAACGTTCTTTAAAAAGATTGAATAAAGTGCTTTTTCCTGATCCGTTAGGTCCGGCAAATACTCTAAGCTTCTTTTTTTGCATGGATCACCAGGCCTTTTTTAATCTTTTGATTGCCAATAAACCTGTTTTTCCGCGCTACAGGCTCAAGTTTTTCAATTGTTCCATCTGCATGCTGACGAACAAGGAAACCACCTTTAACAGAGGTGATGGTTAATCCGAGGACCTTGGATTCGCGGATTGCAATCCGGGCACTTTCTTTAGCCAGGTTAGCCAGTTTTGCTATTTCCTTATTCATAGGACTAATTTACAAAAAAAACGCTTACAACGGAATATTCCCGTGTTTTTTCTTTGGCAAAGATTCCGCTTTATTTTCGAGCGATTTGAAAGCGGCGATCAGTTTGGTACGCGTTTCTTCCGGCAGGATCACGTCGTCCACGAAACCACGCTCGGCAGCTTTGTAAGGATTGGCGAACATTTCAGCGTATTCCGCTTCTTTTTCTTTCCATTTGGCTTCAGGATCTGCGGCTTCGGAGATTTCTTTTTTGAAGATAATTTCTGCCGCGCCTTTTGCACCCATTACGGCGATTTCGGCAGTTGGCCAGGCAAAATTCAAATCGGCGCCAATATTCTTGGAGTTCATGACATCATACGCACCTCCGTAAGCTTTACGCGTAATTACAGTGATTCTAGGCACAGTTGCTTCGGAAAAAGCGTAGAGCAGCTTCGCCCCATGGGTGATGATCCCGCGCCATTCCTGGTCGGTTCCCGGTAAAAAGCCCGGGACATCCTCGAACACCAAAAGCGGAATATTGAAGGAATCACAGAAACGTACAAAACGTCCACCCTTGCGGGAAGAATCGATATCTAATACGCCGGCAAGCGCGTTCGGTTGGTTGGCGATGATCCCGATGGTGCGACCTTCGAGGCGTCCGAAGCCTACGACGATATTTTTGGCAAAATCCTCCTGCACTTCGCGGAAAGAATTGTCGTCGATTACGCAGTCGATCACCTGGCGGATATCATAAGGCAGCGTGGCGTTAGCCGGTAAAATATGTTTGATCATCTCCGTTTTGGAGTTGCTGAATTCAAATTTGGTTGTTGGCGCCAGTTCCCCGTAGTTTTGCGGCATGTAAGTCATGAAATCGCGCACTTTTTTGAGACAGGCAACATCGTTTGCAGCTGTGAAATGGTTCACTCCGGATTTTTCAGCGTGTGTCTTTGCCCCGCCCAGGTCTTCCGAAGTTACTTCTTCGTGCGTTACGGTTTTCACAACGTTTGGACCAGTAACGAACATGTAGGAAGTATCTTCCACCATGAAAATAAAATCCGTCAGCGCCGGGCTGTAAACCGCACCACCGGCACATGGCCCCATGATTACGCTGATTTGCGGGATAACCCCGGATGAACGCGTATTGCGGTAGAAAATATCGGCATAACCTGCAAGGGAAACAACACCTTCCTGGATCCGCGCACCGCCAGAGTCATTCAAACCGATAACCGGGGCGCCATTTTTCATTGCCAGGTCCATGATCTTACAAATCTTTTCTGCATGCGTTTCAGAAAGTGATCCACCCAAAACTGTAAAATCCTGTGAAAAAACGTATACCAAGCGCCCGTGGATCGTTCCATAGCCGGTGATTACACCATCGCCCGGGATGAGCTGCTTGTCAAGTCCGAAAGAAGTGGAACGGTGCTGGATGAACATACCCATTTCCTGGAAAGAATTATCATCCAATAGAAGAGTTACACGCTCGCGGGCTGTCAATTTTCCCTGTTGGTGCTGTTTGTCAATCCGTGCCTGTCCGCCGCCCAATTGCGACTGCTTCCGTTTTTCAATCAATGCCTGACTTAAATCCATGTTTGTTTGTGTAAAGAATGGAGCAAAAGTAATGAAAACAAATTTGTTTTCGGCTTTTTTAACGCAGGAAAATTAAGGGACAATCTCTATTTTCGTTTCGGTGGAAATGGACTTGTATAAATCGGTGATATCGGAATTTTTGAGAGAAATACACCCAAGCGTCCAGTCCTGTTTTTCGTCAATGGCGCTGTCGGAACCTTCCGGAACACCGTGAATGCCGACTTCGCCGCCGATCCGGGCATTTTTTGGGATGGTGCCGTCCTTTTTGCGTTTCTCGAAACGTTCGCGTGAAGTGGCGTTCGGGTAATCAAACCAAATGAAATACGTCCAGCTCTTGTGCGGGTACATAGATTTGATCCCGAATTTTCCTTCCGGGGTTTTCCCGTCTCCTTCCTGCATTTTATCGCCGTCGGGTGCAAATCCCAATACACAGGGATAGGTGATCAGGCAGGAATCTTTGTAAAAGACGGAAAGCGTACGCTTCTTTTTCTTCACGTAAATTTTCAGGCTCTTTCCCGGTATTTTACGCTCCTGGACAATTTCCCGGAGGGATTTGCCTTGTGCTTTGCTTTCCGTTTTAAATTGAAAAGCTGATACCGCCAGGCCCACGACTGCAATTACAAGCAAGGGAATATAGATACGTTTAAAGGTCATGCGTTTTGAAATGGTAGTACGAATATAAAAAAAAGGCGGACATGAATTACTCATGCCCACCTTTTCGCCTCCGTTTTTTTCATTTTCGCTCGCCGGAACTTGCCTCGTTTTGGAAACAAGACCGGGTTGCGACAGGTTTAGATTTTCACGAAGGTCAGGTAATCTTCGCTGCCATCACCGCCGCTTTTGTCTTTCAGCTCCAGTCTGGAGGATGAATGCGATTCAACTTCCCAGTCGTCGGTCAAATCGTCTAACAAAGCCGGCAGGCTGATGATAAATTCAACATGGCGGTCATCAAAAACATCGTCGTCGTTGCTGTTATCTTCTTTTGTAACAGCCCAGCTTCCCGTTGCCTGATGTGTCCCCGTTACGATAAGTGTTCCATCGCTTTTGAAGGTGAATGTGTCCCCGGAATAATCGCTGGTTTCATCTTCGCTGTCGTCGATGTAGCTTGAAATTCTCCAGCTTCCTTCCGTGATTTCGGACGTAATGTTTTTAATTTGTTTTTTCTTGCTGCAGGCCGGCAACACAAAGAATGCGCTGCACAAAACCAGCAAAATGCTTAATTTTTTCATGGTTTTTTTTAATAATTTATGATTCAAATTTTTACCTGTGGAATACGACAGGTTGATGCAACGACCGGCAAATGAATGCTGATCCTTGCTTTATTCAGGAAATGGTTCCCGATGAATTCAGGGAAAAATGCTAAGCAATCGGAGGCCTGAAAAGACAGTTCAGGAAAGGGCTTGAAACGTTGGAGTCCCGGGATGCGGGAATCGTTGTTTTGGGTGTATGAAAAATCTGCTTTTTCTCAAAATCCAGCTTAGCCAGCGGCACAGCGATGATCTCTAAGGACAAAGAAATATCAATCTTCTTGAATGGAAGCTCCATATCCCTGTCCTGGTCTTTGTCATTCATATCATCCCCAACATAATGCATCGACAAGAATTCCAGCAAGCTGAGATCCTCATTGACTTTCTGATGTTCTGTGAAATGGGTGATCATAACCGGCACTTTAAACAGCTCACGAAGAGAACCATTCAGCATGAAAACGGAAATTAAAAGAAAGATGAGCAAGCTTTTCACCCCGCAAATATAATGAATTCGAGAGAAGTATGCAAAAAAAAAGCTCTGCACGCATATCATAAAAAATGATAAAACAAGGTGTTTGATTTCGGGAAGCCACAAATTACCCTTATGGATACTATGAAATTATCCTTGGATACTATGATTTCTCTAATCATATCTGTAAGAAATAATTTGTTTAATTAAAAATTCTCTGTATCCGAGCCTAACGTATAAAAGGATAGTGTATTAGATGGGCTGAGGACAGTTGCCACGAATGCACGAATTTAATTAATATCGGGATTAAGATAAAATTGCACTAATATAATTCACGTTGTGAATTATTTAATTTGTGAAATGGTTTTGAATGGATGTCCAACACACGCACAATCGTGTATTCGTGGCTTTTTTAATCATTCTTCAATCATCAGCTTCACGACTTCAATCCGGCGATCGGAGACTTCCTCGATGAAAAGCTTGTAATGTCCTAAATCGACTTCCGTTCCGGCTTCAGGGAAAGTTTCAAGCTGATGGATGATGAGCCCTCCGAGGGTTTCGTATTCTTCGGATTCGTCAAAATTAAGGTGATAGGTTTCGTTCAGGTAATCGATCTCGACGCGGCCTGAAAAGCGGTATTCCGTTTCACTGATTTTCTCTTCAAGCCAATCTTCCACATCATGTTCATCTTCAATATCGCCGAAAATTTCCTCGATAATGTCTTCGATGGTGATTACGCCGGCCGTTCCACCGTATTCGTCCACTACAATGGCGATATTGGATTTACGCTGGGTGAAAATTTCCAGGAGCTCCTTGGCGGGAATAGCAGCTGGAACAAAAGAAATGGAGCGCAGCACCTGGTTAATTGCAGTTGGCTTGCGGAACATGTCAAAAGAGTGGACGTAACCGATCACGTTGTCAATATTGTCGCGGTAAATGAGGATTTTGGAAATACCGGTTTTAACAAAAAGGCCATGCAGCTCCTGGACTTCCATATCTACACTTATAGCAATCAGTTCCGGGCGGGGCACCATACAGTCGCGGGCTTTGATTTTGGAGAAATCAAGCGCGTTTTGCAGGATCTGCATCTCATTCCCAAAATCTTCCTCTTCCTTGATCCGCTTGTTGAGATCCTGCACATAATGCTCAAGATCGACCTTCGAAAACACTTTTTCACTGTTTTTCATCTCGACTTTGAAAAGCTTGAGCAATTGTGTACTGATGAACATGATGACACTTGTCGGGATATATAAAATCCAGTAAACGAGCCACATCGGGATGGCAAAGGTTTTCAGGAAGCCGTTCGGGTTGAGCTGGAAGACAGCCTTTGGCAAAAATTCACCTAAGGTGAGGACGAGAATAGTTGATAAAATCGTTTGGATAAAAAGTACGAGGAAATCATTCGCTACGCCCCAGTTTTCAATAACGGGGTTTAACATCTGGGCAAAATAAATCCCGAAAATTACCAGGGAAATGTTGTTGCCCAAAAGCAGTGTAGCAATGAAATGCCCTTCGTTTTTATAGAAATAAGCAGAAATACGGCCGTTGAGGGAACCTTTGTTCCTGTCCAGCTCGATTTTGAGACGGTTGGAAGTAATAAAAGAAATCTCAATACCCGAGCTGAAGGCGGTAAAAATCAGGCAAGAAATGATGATAAGCTGGGTAGGGTCCATTGGATGATTAACAAGTTAAAGATACCAAAAAAAATCAAACGAGGACATCTTTTCCAATATCTTTTCTGTAAAAAGCATTCTCAAACTCAATATTCTGAATATTCCCGTATGATTTTTCCAGTGCCAGGTCAAGCGTTTTTCCAAGGGAAGTTACGGCCAGCACCCGTCCGC
Source organism: Crocinitomicaceae bacterium (assembly GCA_021325675.1). Taxonomy (GTDB): domain Bacteria; phylum Bacteroidota; class Bacteroidia; order Flavobacteriales_D; family Crocinitomicaceae; genus M2408. The sequence continues at coordinate 531,181 of JAJTCM010000003.1, read as the reverse complement.
CGGCAGAAAGCACCGTTGGCCCGTCAGCAAGGGTTCCTGCATGAAAAACAAGGCTCCCGTTGATGGCGTTGAGCCCGTAAATGACTTTTCCTTTCTGGTATTCTTCCGGGTAGCCGCCTGAAACCATCATGATCGTGGCCGCGCTGCGGTCGTCAAACTGGATGTCGCGCTCGGAAAGCGTATTGCTGGCAACCCCTTCAAAAAGGTCTAAAATATCTGATTTGAGGCGCGGAATTACCACTTCGGTTTCCGGATCGCCCATACGGCAATTGTATTCAATTACGTAAGGCTCGCCTTTCACCTGGATGAGACCAAAGAAAATAAAACCTTTGTAAACCAATCCTTCGGCCTTGAGACCTTTGACAGTTGGGATAATGATCTGGTTTTCGATTTTGTCTTTAAACGTATTGTCCGCAAATGGAACCGGGGAAACGGCGCCCATTCCTCCGGTGTTCAGGCCGGTATCGCCTTCGCCAATCCGTTTGTAATCTTTGGCTTCAGGTAAGATTTTATATGAATCCCCGTCCGTGATGACGAACATGCTCAGCTCAATGCCTTTGAGGAATTGCTCAATAACGACCTGTTTTCCTGCTTTGCCAAATTTTCCGTCGGAGAGCATGGATTTCAGCTCTTTTTTGGCTTCTTTCACATCGTCGATGATCAGGACACCCTTTCCGGCAGCCAATCCGTCGGCTTTAAGCACGTACGGCGCTTTCATGCTGTCGAGGAAATCGTATCCTTCCTTGAGCGTATTTTTGGTGAAAGTAGCGTATTTTGCCGTTGGGATATTGTGGCGCATCATGAACTGCTTGGCGAAATCCTTGCTTCCCTCGAGCTGGGCGGCAGCCTTCGACGGACCGATCACCGGAACGTTTGCCAGCTCGCTGTCGTTCACGAAAAAGTCATAGATTCCTTCCACAAGCGGATCTTCAGGGCCAACAACGACCATGTTGATCTTGTGTTCGAGCACAAACTCCTTCATCGCCGGAAAGTCCGTGATGTTGAGGTTTACGTTGGTTCCGTGCTCTTTCGTACCGGCATTTCCCGGTGCGATGTATAATTTGTCTAATTGGGAGCTTTGACTGATTTTCCAGGCTAAAGCGTGCTCCCGTCCCCCTGAGCCAAGTAATAATACTCTCATATTAACAGAATTTCAGGAGTGATTCGAACATCAGCTTTCCATCTTCATTGTTTAGCTCGGAATCGGCAGCGCGCTCCGGGTGTGGCATCATGCCGAATACATTTTTTCCTTTGTTGCAGATCCCGGCAATGTTGTTAAGCGATCCGTTCGGGTTAAATTCGTCGGAAACAATTCCTTCTTCGGAAGCGTAACGGAACAAAACCTGGTCATTCTGGAGAATGGAATCCATCGTTTCCTCAGGGGCATAAAAACGTCCTTCGCCGTGGGCAATCGGAATTTTATAAGCTTTATCTGCTTTAAGTCCTGAAGTAATCGGCGTATTCTGGCTGCCCGGCTTCAGGTAAACATTCCTGCAGATAAATTTTTGATTGTTGTTGTGAAGCAAAGCGCCTTCCAGCAGCCCGGACTCGGTGAGAATCTGGAAACCGTTGCAAATCCCCATCACGTAGCCGCCTTTATTAGCGTGTTTGATGACTTCGCCCATGATCGGTGACAGCTTGGCAATCGCCCCGGAGCGCAGGTAATCCCCGTAGGAAAACCCACCCGGCAAAACAATAAAATCCGCTCCTTTCAGGTCGGTATCCTTGTGCCATAATTTTTCAACTTTTTGACCTAATTTTTCTTCCAGGACATAAACCATGTCCTCGTCGCAATTTGATCCCGGGAAGCTTACAACTCCGAATTTCATGTGTATTTTTGCTTTTTAAGTTTAAGCCCACAAAAATAAGCATAAAAAAGCGCTTTTTTCTCGCTTCAGAGGAAAAACTTAATAACAGAAAAAAGGAAAGTAATATAAAAGAGAACGTTCGAAATAAATTTAAAACGCACATTCAGGTAGGAGAACGGGAGAAAAAGCGCAATCGGGATTACAACAAAACAAAACCACTCGTATTGTTGAAAAAAAAACCAATCGATCGTACCGAGACATAAACCAAACAAAAGAAACAAATAAAGGATGTTGGTGTTTTTCCGGAAACGGATCGAGCTTTTGAGCGCTTTGTTCCGGATGCCGAAGAAGCTGGTGAGCACCAGGAACACAAACAGGATGAGCGAAAAAAGGAAAATCAGCTCCTTTTGGGTGTAGCTCCGGGTGGATTCAATAAAGTTAAAGCTGATTTTATGCTTGAAGATCAGGTTGGAACAAAAAGCATAAATAAGCGGAACGAGCAAACCGATGGAAATCAGGAGTGTTTCGCGGAAAATGAAAGGACGGATCCGTGTGATCATCAGCCAGAGGAAAGGCAGAAGCAGCGCCAGCGGGGGGTGGAAAGTAGCCGCGATACCGAAGAAAAACCCGGAATTAAAAGCGTATTTACGGCCGTCGTTATTATACTCCATTTTATAAAGCTGCATAAATCCCGCTAATATAAAGGTGTGCGAAATCAGCAGTCCGTCCATGAAGTAGAAAGAACGGTAGTAGCTGAGCAAAATGATGTACAGCAAAGAAATGATGTAGCTGTTCCGGTCGTAAAAACCGTTGGAGTTAAAGAAATAATTGATGTAATACGCGTTGATTAAAACAAAAACACCACTGATCCAGGGCACAAAATTGCCTACCCATTTTGAAATAGAGAGCGATCCCCAGAAGCCCAGGTCAATGTCTTCCGTGATCTCAAAATAAGAGCTGTGAAGGTTCAGGAACAGGTAAGCAACCACAAAAAGCGGCATCAAAAAAAGCACATAAGCCTGGTTTCCTAAAAAAATCCGGATCATAGGCTGCGAAGTTACAATTTTTAAACAGTTTAAAGTTGATTTTTAAGCCTGAAAAATTTTTTGGTGAATCCATTTTATTTCAAAAAAAATGTGTTTCTTTGCCTCATTAATTAGATACATTATGAGCTCAACAGACGTTTTTTATGCAATCAATGATTTTTTACAGTGGACTTACCAGTTTTTTGACTGGGTTGGAAACAAGTTCAACTATTTGTTATTAGCATTGGGCTTTGTTGGCTTCGCTTTCTGGATGTATACACAGAAAAAATTCAACGATAAAGCAGCCAATAACCCGAACCAGCTTAAGTAATCCGTGTTATTTGATATAAAAATTTAGGTTGCTCGTGCAGCCTTTTTTTGTTTATGCGTATGGCGACAAAAACTGTAATTATTACTGCCGGAGGGATCGGAAAACGAATGGGGAGCGATTTGCCCAAACAGTTCCTGCTGCTGGATGATCTTCCTGTTTTGGCCCATAGTATTGAGCGTTTTCACCGGGTGGACCCCGAAATTCAAATCCTTGTTACTTTGCCGGATACCTGGCGCACTTACTGGGAAGGCTTATGCAGGAAAATCAGCTTTAAAATCCCACATACACTCGTTGACGGGGGAAAAGAACGTTTTCACTCAATCAGGAATGCCCTGAAACTGGTCACGGGCGAGCTGGTGGCCGTACACGATGGCGTTCGTCCGCTGGTTAGCCGCAAGCTGATCTTCGAAGCCTTTCAACTGGCGGAAGAATCAGGAACAGCGCTGCCGGTTGTCCCGGTGAAAGAGTCCGTCCGCTTTGTGGAAAAGCTCGAAACCCGGGCGTTGAACCGCAAAAACTATTTTATTGTACAAACACCGCAGGTTTTTCGCCGGGAGGTGCTCCAAAAATCATACGAGTTGCCATATCACGAAGGGATCACAGACGATGCGTCCCTGGCCGAAGAAGCGGGCTACGAAATCAGGCTGCTGGAAGGGGAGGAGTTTAATGTGAAAATCACCACACCTTTTGATTTGAAGCTGATCCGTTTAATCTACGAGGAGAATAAGTCGTTTTACGAGTGAAGGTTTGCTAGCGATTGTTTCCCGGTTGGCGCAGATAAATAGCGCGGATGGCGAGATTTTTTGTTAGTACGTGTTTTTGAATCAAATACCGCAGGCATGTAATATTATTTGTGGGGATGAAAACCCGCCTACAAAAGGAAAGCGAATCAAAGTTTTGGCGCGTGTTTTTGATGAAAACCGTGTCAAACAATCATATCGGCGAAAATCTGCGCCAAAATCAGCGGGAAATCTTAATTGTGAAAATTACGCGATATTCGTAAACACCTGCTGGATATCGTCGTCGTCCTCAATTTTGTCGAGCATCTTCTCAACATCCGCCATTTGCTCTTCCGTAAGCTCCACAGGGGAAGTCGGGATGCGCTGCAGGTTGGATTTTGTTACCTCCAGTTGAAGATCTTCCAGGGCTTGCGCCAACGTTCCGAAGGAAGTATAATCGCCGTAAACAAAAATGCGGTCATCGGTCACTTCGATTTCTTCGCAGCCGGCATCGATGAGGTTTAATTCGAGCTCTTCCGGGTCGATAGCATCTGTTTTTACCAATTCAAAAACGCATTTGCGATTGAACATGAATTCGAGGGAACCGTTCGGCACAACTGCTCCGCCGGCTTTATTGAAGTATGATTTTACGTTGGCTACCGTACGTGTCGGGTTGTCCGTTGCACATTCCACGTAAACCAAAACGCCGTGAGGGCCTTTTCCTTCATAATCCACTTGCGTGAAAGAAGCAATGTCTTTCTGGTTGGCGCGCTTAATTGCGTTTTCGATGTTGTCCTTCGGCATATTCTCCGCCTTGGCATTCTGAATTGCTGTACGCAGCTTGGCGTTGGTTGTAGGATCAACTCCTCCTTCTTTAGCGGCCATCGTGATGGCTTTTCCTAATTTCGGAAACAACTTGGACATCTTGTCCCAACGTTTTTCTTTGGCTGCTCTGCGGTATTCAAATGCTCTTCCCATCGTTTGTATTAATTAAGGCAGGCAAAAATAGGAAAATTTTTATAATTCGAAGATCTGAAATTCAAAGATTCGAAGATTTTTCCGGTTCAATTTTCGAATATTCTGTAATCAGTTCTTCACTAAAAGCTGAAAGCCCTTCCCGTGGATATTCATGATTTCAATGCGGTCGTCTTCGCGCAGCAATTTACGCAGCTTGGCAATGTAGACATCCATGCTCCGGCCGTTGAAATAATTGTCGTCGCCCCAGATAGCACGCAGCGTAGCCTGGCGGTCGAGGATTTCGTTTTTGTTTTTGCAAAGCAGCTTGAGCAGCTGGTTTTCTTTCGTTGTCAGCTTGGTTGGCTCGCCTTGCGTATAGAGTAGACGCGATTGCGAATCAAATTTGATATTGCCGATCATATAAACGTCATCTTCCACATTTTGGGTCGTTTCCGAGCGGCGCATAATGGCTTCGATGCGGGCGAGCAATTCCTCCATGGAAAAAGGTTTGGTCATATAATCATCCGCGCCGATTGAAAATCCTTCCAGCTTGTCTTCCTTCATGGATTTGGCTGTCAGGAAAAGAATCGGCACTTTTTTGTCAATTTCACGGATTTCCTTTGCAAGCGTAAAACCGTCCATCTCGGGCATCATCACATCAAAGATACAGAAATCGAAAGCAGCCTGGTTGAAACGTTCAAAAGCCAGCTTGCCGTTGCGCAGTAACTCTACGTTGAAGCCTTTGGATTTGAGAAATGAATGGAGCAATAAGCCCAGGTTGTCGTCGTCTTCAGCAAGTAAAATGTTCAGTTTTTTTTCCATGAGTTTTGTTTTAATAAGTTATGCTTGCGGAATTACCAGCGTGAAAGTGGAGCCTTCATTCGGCTTGCTTTTCACAAGGATATTCCAGTTATTTAAATTGACAATCGCCTTCACGTAGCTTAAGCCCAGCCCGAAGCCTTTTACATTATGCAGGTTACCTGTCGGGACGCGGTAAAGCTTATCGAAGATTTTGCTCAAATGCTCTTTCGAAATCCCGACGCCCTGGTCCTGGATCGATATATGGATCTTGTTGTGTTCCCTTCTGAGCGTCACATCGATTTTAGGTGCGTCTTTGCTGTATTTGATAGCGTTATCGATCAGGTTTGAGATAATATTTGTTGTATGGACCCGGTCAGCGTTAATATAAACAGGCTCGAGCGGAAAATGTTTTTTGATCTCGCCTTTGGAGCCTGAGATCCGGAATTGGGCATTGTTGCAGATCTGGTGGATGATCTCGTTCAGGTTCAGCTTTTCCGTTTTGAGCTTCAGCTCCCCGCGGTCGATCACGGCGCTTTGGAGAATTCGTTCTACCAATACTTCCAGGCGTTTGTTCTCGTCGGCGATCATTTTGATGAAAGGGGAAGTTTCAAAGCTGGCCTTCACCATGTCCTTGTCATTTAATGCTTCGCAAGCGAGTGATATTGTAGAAATCGGTGTTTTGAACTCATGCGTCATGTTGGAAATGAAATCGTTTTTCATCTCGCTGAGCTTTTTCTGTGTGAGGATCGTGTTGAACATAAAAGAAAAAGCGACAACAATAAGCAGTACCAAACCGATGTTTACGATCAGCATGGAACCCATTTCCTTGAGTACGAAACTGTTTTGCGCCGGAAAGCGCAGGTAAAGGTTCAGCTTTTCATCAAACATGTTCTGCGGGAAAAGCGTTGTGCTCAATACGCCGCTGGTATCCATCCCAACCTGGTAATACACCGGGATATGCTGTTTTTTGGGATCAAAGCTGATTGGTTTGCCTTTTTCGTCCGCGACAACAAATTCGTAATCTTTGGGCAGGTTTTCTAAAGTAATTTCGTGTGCAATTACAGAATCAAGGAATTCCACATCGATCCGCTTGGAAGGGTCGCCGTAAACATTGCTGCGGAAGGCTTCCACCATCATTTCGTTGACAAAAGTCGCTTTCCGGAAAATCTGCTGCATCACGCGCTGATCGAGCTGAATGGAAACAGACATCGAATCGCTGTTTGGGATTGCGCCGGTTTCTTTGTTGAACAATTCCCGGAGGTGGCGCACGTCCCTGGCCAGGACGCGGTGTTCGGCTGTTAAGCCCGAAATCGTATCGTAAGCTTTTCCTTGAATAATAAGGTAGTTCTTAATTTCCCCGTTTTCAAGAATTGAAGTGTCTTTAATGGAAATGGATTTTTGCGCCGCCAGCAAATTCTGGAATTCTTTTTTCAGGATATCCTTGTAGCGCCCACTGAAATCCTTGTTCATCACCTGCAGGTAGCGGCGGATGTCCTCCGCTTTTTCGTGGTGAACGGCGATCCGGTCAAGCACCGTTTGTACGTGGTTTTTGAATTGGGTCGATTTCCTGTCGTAAAGCTGGGCAGTCTGGAATAACTGGATAATCAGCAAAGCTATCATAGCAATGCTCACCAGTAAAACGATGAAATTGATCCGTATTTTCTTCATATTTTTGGGTTCAACGAATGTAGGTGAAAGTATTTACCTGACGTAAGGGCTTAACTTTTTTTAACAGTCATTGAAAGATTTTCATAAGTTTGTCAGGAATAAATGTAATGATAAGTATTTGCATCCCGGTATATAATTTTCCTGTCTCCCCACTGGTGGAAGAGCTTTCACGCCAAATGTCGGAACTGGGGGTTGAAAGCGAGCTGATCCTGCTGGATGACGGCTCTTCTCTTTTCAGGGAAGAGAATGCTGCTGCCTGTCAGAAACATACGTACCTGGAATTGACAGAAAACAGGGGGCGTTCGCGAATTCGTAACCTGTTTCTGGAATTTGCCCGCTTTGATTATTTATTATTCCTTGATTGTGACTCGCTCATAATTTCCAGGAACTTCCTCGTGAATTATATCCAGGAACTGGAGAACAATCCTTTTGTAATTGCCGGCGGCCGCATTTATCCGGCAGAACAACCGGGAAAGGAAAAAATGCTAAGCTGGAAATACGGTGTTTACCGCGAAAGCAAGCCCGCTTCCGAACGGCAGAAAAACCCCGCAAGGTCTTTTATGACGAACAATTTTGTCATCCGGAAATCCTTGTTTGAGCAAATCCCGTTCGACGAAAGCCTGAGCGGTTACGGTCATGAAGACACGCTTTTCGGCCTGGAACTGATGGAGCGCAAAATCCCGGTAACGCAAATCGAAAACCCGGTACTGAACGGCGATATTGAGACCAACGAAAATTTCCTGCGCAAAACGGAAGAAGGCATTCGCAACCTCGTTTCTATTGAACAAAAAATGGAAAATCCGGCCCGTTTGCAGCAAAATGTCGCTTTGCTGGCCTTTTACAAACGCTTAAAAGCAAGGAAAATACTAGGATTAGTGCTTTTCTTCTGCCAAATCTTTAAAAACCCAATCCGCCGCTCCCTTGAAAAAGGAAACGTTTCGCTGATCTTGTTTAATTTGTATAAGCTGGGGTATTACGCTTCTTTGAAAAAATAAAACTTAAGTCTTAAGCTAAAAGTGATTCTGCGGGAATTCCAAATTCCTTATGAAGCTTACGGATCATCTCAAGTGTCAGTTTTCGTTGACGGTTCAGGATTTCAGACACCCTGCCGCGGGTACCGAAATATTTTGCCAGATCAACCCGTTTCATGTTGAGCTGCTCCATTCTGAATTTAATCGCTTCAATCGGGTCCGGGGCATCGATTTTGTAATGTTCCTGTTCGTATAATTCAACAAGAACCATCAGGAGCTCCGCCTCATCGTAATTTTTATCGCCTGGTTTAGCATCGAATAGTTCATCGATACGGGCTAATGTACGGTTATAATCAGCTTCTGTTTTAATTAATTTTGCTTCCATCTGTATACTAAATTAATGTCACATTGATTTTATCATATTCTTTATGTGTTCCAACAAAGCGAATAAAAATCCACTGTGACTCATAGTTTATTTTAACAACCAGGCGATATTTATTGCCGCAAATATTAAAAACAATGCGGTTATCACCTACGATACTTGCACTGTGATATTTGGCTTTCACCTCATTCGGATTGCTCCACTCCGCCTGTTTGGCTTCATGGTACCATGCTTTCAATTGCTGTTCGGAATCTTCTCTTCCGGGTTTTTCCCAGTGTTCTTTTAAAGTTCTTAACGCAACAATATTCTTCATGGTTTAATACAAAGGTACTAAAAATAAGATAATGTTCCCGTATTGGGAACAAATAATTTCAAAAATTATTTATGGAGCGTTAAATCAATTCGTCTTCAGCTTCACAAATTTCACGGTTTCGTTCCCGGACTTTTTCTGAATGTAAACCTGGTAAGTTCCCAGCGGAAGCTTATCTGTATCGAATGGAATTTCATGTTTATTCGGATCGAGCTGCCTGTCAACGAGGTTTTGGATGAGACGCCCGTTCATATCGTAGATATCCGCTTTCACCCATTCGTCTTTGCAGAGGAATTTAAGTGTGGCGTGGCTCACGCAAGGGTTCGGGTATACCAGCGATTCAAAAGCGATTTTCGACAGGTCACTGATCCCGAGGTTGCATGCGCGCAGCAAAGGATAAAAAGTAACCGTATGCTCAAACATAGCCTGGACGGAGTCTTCCTCTACCTGGAACCAGTCGCGGATAATGGAAGCGTATACATCACGGAAATCGATCTGCATCGGTAAGCCGGCCTGGTCTTCAATCGTGTCGGAAATAATTGGGTTTGGTCCGATAATCGTTCCGCTCAGGCAGGAACCGAAGAGGAAAAGGGGAGCGGCATCACCGTGATCCGTTCCGAGGCTCGCGTTGGATGCAACCTGGCGCCCGAATTCGGAGAAAGTCATCCCTGCAACACGCTGGTTGAGCCCCATCAAATTTAAATCGTCCTGGAAAGCCGCAATTGCATCGGAAACCATTTTCATCAGGTTGGCGTGCGTACCGGTTGTTGTTGCGCCTTCTTCCACCTGTTCGGAGTGGGTGTCAAAACCGTTGATATTCACAATGTAAACCTTGGTTTTCAATCCCCCGGAAATCATTTGCGCTACATAACGCAGGTGAACTGCCAGCGGGTTGTCCTCATCATATAACGCAGATTCCGTACTTCCGTTATTGGCTGCGTCGTTTACCTGTCCCCCGTAAGCATTTGTCTGCGCAATGATGGTGCTCAGGTATTCCATGTGACTGCCGTAATACGTACCGTCATTAACCGCTGAGCCGTTACCGACATTTACCGTTTGGAAAGGGTCGTCGACTGTATGCGAGAAATTACCCATCAATCCCTGGCAGGTGGCCGAAACTTCGTAGCCCATGCTGATGGCAAAAGGGTCCGGGTAATCCGTATTGGGGTATTCATCCGGGAAATTCGGAAAGTGCGCGTCGAAATTGCGTCCCATCCAGCCGGTATTTGTTGCCGGATCAAGGCTTGCGTAAGACCAGATATCCATCGAACGGAAATGCGAGCGGTTTTGCTCCGGGTAGCCGACATTCTGGATCACTGCGAGATTACCGCTGTTGAACATGTTTGCCATCCCGGTCATGGACGGGTGAAAACCGTTCGTAGCCGTCAGCCCGATAATGGATGACTCGGGTATAATAACATTTTGCCGCTGGAGCATTAAATTATCATACTGATCCAACGGAATGAGCGTGTTGAGCCCGTCGTTTCCGCCGTTGAGACGCACGATAACCAAAACGCGGTCTTCAGCAAAGCGCGAATGTTCGAACAGTTTTTTGGAAATGGCTTCAAACTTTAAATCTTTGAACATAAACGGTACTGCTACCGATGCAAGAGACAAATTTTTGACAAAGGTTCTTCTTTTCATCTATCTTGATTTAAATCGTTTGAAATTCGGGCATTTTAAAAATCTGGTCAATAGTCAGGCCAATACGCTGTTTCACCGGGTCGGAATAAGTTGTATTGCCCGGGTTGGCGAGATATTCGTTGTACTGCAGGGTCCATTCGAAATCCGGCAGGCCATTTGTCAATACTGCTTTTAACAAAAGCTTTTGCGTGCTTGTCAATCCTTTCGGGCAGAAAACGGTTACCATATCTTCGATCACTTGCGGTGCATCACTTGGAAGTGATAAGGAATCCAGGAAACCCAGGTGATTGATCGGCAGACGGTTTCCATCCACATTGATCCCGCCCCAAAGCGCGATATAGCTTGCAAAGTCAAAACGCAGCTTGACGTAGCTGGAATTGATCCATAATTTGGTATAATTCGGTGCCTGGTAATAAGCCGGCCAACCGCCAACACTCGGTGGCTGAAGATAAGCCATGCCCAGCGAAGCGCTCGCCCAGTAGAGGGAAAGGTACATGCGGTAATTGATGTTAAGGTCGAACGCAGGCTGCGTGGATGTTGTGTTCAACATGGAGAACATGTATTCCAGCGGATTTTTGATAATGGCCCCACGGACACTTGAATCATAGAAATGCTCGCTTTTCAGCAGGGTTTCGATCACCGGCAGGATTTCATAATTATTGGCGGTCAAAATATCGGCCAGGTCAGCGATGACAGTTGTTTCGACTTCACTGGTTAAATCATAATTCACAAACCAGCGGTAAATTTTGCGGCAGATGAATTTTGCGGTTTCCGGCTGCTGGAAAATAATATCAATGTAGTTCGCATATTCGCTGGCACCTGCATCATTGATTACAGCATTGCCGAAATGTGCGGAAAGCGTTTTGCTGGATGTATCGTGGAGGATCGGCACAAAAACCGAAGAAGTGGTAGTTTCCGTATTGCTCAGGAAGCCTTCGACATTCCAGCCTGTCAGGATTTTTGCTCCTTGCATGACGTCCTGCTCGGTATAGTTTGTATAATCGCCTTCACCGATTTGCGGGCCTTTCCCGATGGTATAAAGCTCCAGTAACTCACGCGCATAATTTTCATTCGGGCTGAACTGGTTGTTCTGGGCGCCATTCAGGAAAATCAGCATGCAGGGATCAATCGTTATATCTTTGACAAACTGCCTGAAATTGCCCAGCGCATGTGTCCGGATAAGGTGCAGGTAGTTGTATGTCGCCCGGGAATCAAACGTTGATTCGGCTGCAAAATGGTTTTGCCAGAAAAGGCACATTTTTTCGTAAATACTGACCCCTTCCATGTTGAGCCGCTCAAACTGCCAGCCAATAAGTGATTGCCTGCGGGAAGTTTCAGTCGTATCAATATCAATCGGGTTGGTCGGGCAAACAGCGCCGATCCAGGTCGAGCCCTGGGAAACAATACTGTCATTGGTATCGTGCGTCAGGGGTTGGGCAAATGCCGGTGCAACAAGCAACTGGGCTACCGTGGCATCCATTCCGTTTGTTACTGCTGCGTTGATTTGTGCCAGTTTCGGGCCGAAAAGTGTCCTGCGGAGCAGATGGGCAGCATGGGCCTGGGTCCACGGTCCGGCATAAGGTGTGAGGCTCAGCGATACGGGAGCTTCAACGTATTCTTCTGGTATCATGTGATTCCGGGTTTTCTAATTTTGACACCAAATTACAATTATTTTCAGGAAAAGCAAATGAATGAGGATTTTTTTTGGATAGATTGCCAGATCTTAATTAAAACGAATAGACCGCGCCGGGTTGATGCGGGAAATAACGTAAGACGGGATCAGCATAGCGGAAAGACAAACAATAAGTGTCAGCGCATTGACCCAAAAAATGGAAACAAGGCCCAGCTCGATCGGAACGGCGTTCAGGTAATACACTTCGGGGTTAAGCTTGAAAATTTTGAAATAATCCTGTAAAAGGCAAAGACTGATCCCGATGAGGTTGCCCCAGAACATACCCCGTAAAATGAGGTAACCGACCTGGATGAGGAAAATTTTACGGATCATCCAGTTATTTGCGCCCATTGCTTTCATGAGGCCAATGAACGGCGTTTTGATAAGAATCAGTACCAGCATTGCTGATCCCATATTGATAATCCCGATGACAAGCATCAGCACGATAATGATCCAGACGTTGATATCAAGAAAAGACAGCCAGACGAAAATTTCTTCCTGGTTTTCTTTCAGGCTCGTAACGCGTAAATCTTCCTCTTCGGAGGCCTGGACGAAGTTGACCTTCTTTTTGAGGAGATCGATGTTCTGATCAAAATTGTCCCAGGATTTAAAATTGATTTCGTAAGCGCCGATATAATTGCGGTAGCTCCCTTTCCCGTCGGTTTTCCGGAAGCTGACCTTGCGTTCGGGAATCCTGATAAAAAAAGTCATTCCGTCGTATTCTTTTTTAACAGTTCCGTCGCTGTTAAGCGGAATTGGAAGATGGCTTTCCGAAGCAGCTTTTACTTTTACCTCCAGGTAAGCAGTGTCGGGAATGGAAGTTTGCTCACCTTTTCCGTCAATAAACATCCAGTAATCGGAAACTATGACGCGGAAAACGGTGTCTTTCACCGGGTACCAGGTAAAACCGGCGTAATTTCCGTAGCCTTTGCCCCAATCATACCGGTAATTCGCGTTTCCGCCAACGGCATTGGCTTTGATGACGAGGTAGCCGTTTGCCAGGGTGTCGAGCACATCAACCGAAGCCTGGATCCCCCAATCGTTCAGTTCCTGGATGTGGCGGATGTCGGAGATCACAATTTTTTTATCAAAATCCTCCATGCCGGTTTCAAAAATCCCGACGATTTTAAAGTTCCGCCGCACAGGCTGGTTTTTAACGAAAAAGGTCCGGGCGGTGTCTCCGCATGTGTAATCCAGGTCTTTCGCAATACGCTTTGAAATGAGAATTTCATCCGATTTGTGGCTTTTGTCGTAATCCGGGAGTCTTCCGGCGATTAAATTTTGACGGAAAAAACTAAAATCGTAACTTTGATCTACACCTTTTACTAAAATACTTTGTATTTCTTGGCTTTTAAACTTACTTTTGTCGGTCTGGAAAATAGCCGGCTTGTAAGCTATAGGTTGGATGTTTTTAATAAAAGTCTGATTTTTAAGGTCTTGAAGGAAAGTCTGCTCTTTTAAAATTGCCTCGTTTTCGAACAAAGAAGTAGAAGCTGAGGAACTTATAAAAGCGTGGGAGCCGAAACCAAGTACTTTGTCACTGACTTCATGCTGAAAACCGATAACGACAGCAATAGTAATCAGGTTGACCAGGACGGCCAGGCTGATACTGATTACGGATATTTTCACGATGGGCCGGGAAATGGTTTTACCGCCGACTTCGTTTTTTAGGTTTTTGGATGCTATGAAGAACTCGAATTTCAAACAGAACATATTTACAGTGCGAAAGTACACAAAGCTTTTGTGCCTGAAAAGTTTTTTATTGATTTTCCTCGCATCCTGTGGTGTAAATAATCCTTTTTCCAACAAAGAGAAGGAAGAAGCGGTTGTTGAAAAGCAGGAAATTACCGAAGCCCACCCTGAAATTGAAGAGGCAGCGGTAGAGCGTGTCAAACATCTGCCACTTATTCTCGGTAACGAGCGTCTCGACCTTTACATTGATTCCCTGCGGGATAAGCGCGTGGCAATTGTTGGTAACCAGACTTCCATGGTCGGGGATACACATTTGGTTGATACATTGATTTCACTTGGGATCAGGATCCAGAAAGTTTTTTCGCCGGAGCATGGTTTCCGCGGGGATGCAGATGCCGGGGAAAAAGTTTACAGCGGCGTTGATCCAAAAACAGGTGTTCCGCTTATTTCTCTTTACGGAAGCAATAAAAAACCGAAGCCTTCGCAGCTTGCCGATGTGGACGTGATTATCTTTGATGTACAGGATGTAGGCGTACGTTTCTACACTTACATTTCCACTTTGCATTACGTGATGGAGGCCTGCGCTGAAAACAAAAAGAAGCTCATCCTGCTTGATAAGCCCAACCCGAATACGCATTACGTGGACGGGCCTGTACGTGAGCCGCGCTATAAATCCTTCATCGGGATGCATGCCGTTCCGATTGTTTACGGGATGACCATCGGTGAATACGCTTTGATGATCAACGGTGAATGCTGGCTGAGCGACAGCGCTTACTGCGACCTGCAGGTTGTCAGCTGTAAAAACTACAACCGTAAAATGCCTTACAAAATGAAAGTTCCGCCGAGCCCGAACCTGAAATCGGATGTTTCTGTGGCGCTTTATCCTAGCCTTTGCTTTTTTGAAGCTACAACTGTCAGTGTTGGCCGGGGAACAGAACGTCCGTTTGAAATCATCGGTCACCCGCTTTTCCCTACAAACCTGGGCTTTAATTTTATGCCTTCACCAAACATCGGCGCCAAAAATCCTTTGTGGGAAAATCGCATGTGTAACGGGCTTGATCTCACGGAAGCCGCCGGAAAACACATGTTTGACATTAACCTCAGCTGGCTGATCGCGGCTAAAAAATACCTCGGTGATACGGTGGAATTCATCAACCAGCCGCATTTTTTCGATCGCCTTGCGGGTACTTCCGAGCTGCGCCGCCAATTGTATGAAGGTTGGTCAGCCAAAGAAATCCGTCATTCGTGGAGACCGGGAATCCAGGAATTCCGTAAGGTCCGCGCGAAATATCTTTTATACGAGTGATGAATGATGAACGATGAGTGTTGATCTGAAACATTCATAATTCTACATTCATAATTCAACATTCAAAAATAATATGTAATTTCATCAGCGCATGCTTGCGACGTTGAAAAATATACTACTTGTTTCGGTCTTGTTTTCCGGTGGATTGACTTTTGCCCAGGATGTGCATTGGTCGCAGTTTTTCGACAATCCCGTATTTTTAAACCCGGCGAGTGCAGGCAATTTCAAAGGAACTTCCCGTTTTCATTTGCAGTACCGCGATCAGTGGCGGAGCGTTACGAAAGCTTTTCAAACCTTTTCCTTTTCTTACGATACACGTTTGAGGGATAAGCCGCAGTTTGGGCTTGGGTTTCTTGTGCTGAACGATGTGAGCGGTGACGGAAAATTCAAAACGCTGGAAATGCAGGCAGCGCCATCTTATACGAAAATTCTTAACCGCGACAGCTCAGATGTGCTTTCATTCGGTGCGCAAATCGCATTGAACCACCGTAATTTCACGTTTCCTAATTTTTATTTCGATGAGCAGTACAACGGGGTGAATTTTGATCCCAACCTGCCGGTAACGGAGGAATTGGTTACGGAGAAGCGTACCAACCTTAGTTTGGGTTTCGGCGCGAAGTACCGCCATCGCTTTGATCGTAAAAAAAGCCTGGAAACCGGTTTGTCGGCTTTCAATATCAATCAGCCGAACCAGGGATTTTACGGTGATAAAGTGAAGCGCGACCTGCGTTTATGCTTCTTCTTCAATTTCGACCTGAAGCTGAAAGACAAGCTGGGCCTTTTGCCGTCGGTACTGTTCCAGAAACAAGGCTCATACACTGAAATAATCGTTGGCAGCCGGGTGAAGTATACGCTCAAAAGCGAGGAAAAGAGCTACAAGGCAGTTTATGGCGGCGTGTTTTTCAGGACCAGTGATGCTTTTTATCTCAACCTTGGGCTGGATTACAACACCTGGTATTTTGGCCTGAGCTACGACGTGAATATTTCTACCCTGACGCCTGCCAGCGGGAATAGAGGCGGATTTGAGCTTGTAACCCGATACGTTATTAATCGCTTTAAACCCAAACAAATTCAACACCGGATATGCCCCGAATTTATTTGAAGATATTATTTGTGTTGTTTTCCTTCCATCTCGCTGCACAACAGGGAACCAGGGAAGACTATATTGCTTTTGCCCAAAACCAGAAAGCGAAAGGGGATTACATTGCGGCCATAGATTATTACGAAAAAGCCCTCGCGCTCGACCCCGAATCCGTGAGTGTTTTGTGGGAATACGCCGAATGCCTGCGTTTGTATAAAGATTACCGCAAAGCCGAAGAAATTTATCAGAAAGTATACGACAAAGAAGAAACCGCACTCTATTTCAGGAGCTTGTTTTACCTCGGTGAAATGCAAAAATACAACGGAAAATACGAGGATGCGATTGAGACTTTCAAGACTGCCAAAAAGAAATATGCCAAAGAAAAAAGCGGGTATCTTTACCTGAAATCCAAGCAAGAGATAGAAGCCTGTCTCTGGGCCAAAAAAGCATTGCGCGACACGGCAGATTTTCAAATAAACCCGCTCCCTGGAACAGTGAATACGGTCGATTCGGAGTTTGGTCACAGCTTTTTCGACAACCGCTTTTTCTTCTCTTCACTGCGCGGCGATTCGTCCAACCTGGCTGATGAGATTTATTCCGTCGATTACAAAAATGCGATTTACAAAATTGACCGGTCTTTTGAAGGAAAGGAAGAAAAACAGCAGGATTTGTACACCGGGAAGTTTCATTTGGGCAACGGTACTTTTTCGCTGGATAAAAAACGTTTTTACTATAGTTTGTGTACCGAAAAGGAGGAAGGCATGCACTGCAAAATCATGGTGGCCTGGTACGTCAACGGGAATATGCGCTCCATTGATACGCTCGGGGAAATTATCAACGAAGAAGACGCCAACACAACAATGCCCTTCATTGCGAAATTCGACAAGCACGAAGTCCTGTTTTTTGCTTCGGACAGGGTTGGGACCAAAGGAGGGCTCGATGTATTTTATTCCTACATCACGGATGGCACGCAGTTTTCGAAGCCTTTGCCGGTAGAGGCGATCAATTCCCCGGATAACGAGCTCAGCCCTTTTTACGATTCTATTGACAAAAAGCTGTACTTCTCGTCGTCGTGGCACTACGGATTTGGAGGTTACGATATTTTCTCATCAGATTTTGAAAATGACCGTTTCCAGAAGCCGGAAAACCTGGGCTTACCGGTAAACAGCCCGGCGAACGATCTCTATTATTTCATTCACCGTGACACTTCTTATTTCTCCACGAACAGGCTGGGCGTGAATTATACCAGCAACCCGACTTGCTGTACGGATATTTTCAGCTACACGATTCCGGAGCCTGTGCAGGATACCACCCCGGTAGCTGTTGTGGAACAAATTAAAATGACCTTCGAGGAGCTCAACAAAAAGTTGCCGGTTACGCTTTATTTTCACAACGATATTCCCAATCCGAAATCCAAGGATACGACAACGAATGTCAATTACATTGCCAGCTACGAAGATTATATGGGAATGATCCCGCAATATAAAAAGGAATATTCCAAAGGCTTGAATGGCCAAAAAGCGGAAGACGCGCAGGAAGATATCGAAAGCTTCTTTACCGAATATGTTGAGCAGGGCGTCAAAGAGCTGGAAATTTTCCGGGATTTATTGTTCGGGGAGTTGGAGAAGGGCCATTCAATTGTACTGACGGTCAAAGGTTTTGCGAGCCCGCTGGCGAAAAGCGAATACAACGTCAACCTTACCAAGCGCAGGATTGCTTCCCTGGCGAATTACCTGGCGCGCTACGATAAAGGGAAATTCAAGCCGTATCTCGACGGTACGCATCCAAGCGGCACACGTTTGCAGATCCAGGAAGTTCCTTTCGGGGAATATACGGCAGACAAAACGATCAGCGATAACCCGAACGACCTCAAAAACTCGATTTATTCCCGGGTGGCGGCCCTCGAACGGAAAATTGAGATCCAGAGCGTTTCTTTTCTCAACCGTGATTCTGTGAATTACCTGACGGTTACGGAACAGCTGAAAGATTTAGGGAAAATTGACCCTGCGAAGAAATACGAGCTTATATTTGAAATTCAGAATTCCGGGAAAACGCCCCTTGACATTGAAAAGCTCGAAATTCCCTGCGACTGCAACACCGCCGAAATATCTGACATGCATTTTGATCAGGGAGAAAAAGGAACGGTGAAAGTGACACTCAACGCGGCAGGCTACACCGGAAAACTGGTGAAGTCAGTTTATGTCCATGTGAAGGGCAGCTCTGATCCCTTGCGGCTCGTACTGACAGGAGAAATAAAATGATTTTTTTGCGGATGAATTATTCATTTAGCAGGGAGTTATATTCGTCAGAAATACTCAAATATTCATTTCCGGGAAAAGCAAAGTAACTTTTAGCTGAAATTTGAGTTTATAAAGATGTAGTTAAAATCCATTAAAGAATGTCTTGCAGCTTTTTTGATGAATTTTAACTGGAATGACGAAATGCTTAGGTCGTAATTTATCTGGTTTTTAAACGACAAAGGTATGTTTTGATTTGGAAGGTTTATTCAGCTGAATAAACCTTTTTTCCTTTTATATACGTCATGTAAGCAAAGTTTTCCTTGAAATTTCCGGAAACTGTAAGCGGATAATCCAGGATAATGAAAGTCGCTTCTTTACCTTTCTCCAGTGAACCGGTGCTTTTTTCCCGGAAACAGGCAAAGGCCGGCCAGATGGTCATTCCGCGGATACAGTTTTCAAGGGAAACAGCTTCTGAAGCCAGGAAACCGGAGGAAGGAAAATTTTCTTTGTTTTTGCGTTTCACAGCCGCATGGATCGTCGCAAAAGGATCGAAAGACTCCACCGGGAAATCAGTTCCCAGCGCAAAAATTCCTGTTGTGTTCAAAATACTCTGGTAAGCGTAAGCGCCTTTCAAACGCTCTTTTCCAAGCCGGTCTTCAGCCCAGCGCTGGTCACTCACGGCATGCGTTGGCTGAACTGATGGAAAAACGGCATAATCCCCCATTTTTTTAATATCCGCCGGATCCAGGACCTGCGCGTGCTCAATCCGCCAGCGGTGGTCTTTTTTGAAAGCATACATTTCGGCAATCAGGTCGATCACCACTTTGTTCGTAGAATCCCCGATGGCGTGCGTATTCATCTGGTAACCCGTTTTCCGGCAAACATCCGCCACTTTGCGCATTTCGGTCACCGGCGTCGTTAAAAAACCATGTGTCAGCGGATCGTCGTGATACGGATGTTTCAGGCATGCGCCGCGCGATCCGAGTGAACCGTCACCTACCACTTTAAAGCTGCGGATCAGCAGGTTGTTTTCGTGATAAACGCCATTTTTTTGTGCAAAATCAATGTTTTCCTTGCTCGGGTAAAGCATTGCGTTCAACTGTAATTTCAGCTGCTTGCTTTTGTTCATCGACTGAAAAAATGCAATGTCTTTGAACTCAATCCCGGCTTCGTGCACGCTTGTGATCCCGTATTGAAACAATTCTTCCTGGATTTCGAGAAAAGCTTTTTGTCTTTCCTGATTTGTAAACGGAGGGATCAGTTTACTGATTTCCGTGATCGTGTTGTCAAGGATAATCCCGGTAGGTTTTCCGTTTTTTAGCAGTATTTTTCCGCCTTCGATATTTTTTCCTTCCAGCTTAGCTTTTTTGTACAGGCAATCATTGATCAACGCTGCATGGCCATCGACGCGGATCAGCAAAACCGGGATATCCGGGAAAAGGGCATTGATTTTTTCGTTGTCCGGGAATTCTTTCGTTCCCCAAACTGCCTGGTCCCAGCCGCGCCCGACGATAAATTTGCGTTTTTGGCCGGAAGCGTATTTTTCCAGCTTAAAAATGACTTCCCCGAAAGATTTAGATCCCGAAAGATCGAGGTTCAAACGCTGGTCGATCAGGCTCAGGATATGTCCATGTGCATCCGTAAAACCGGGATATACATCTTTTCCGTTGGCGTCAATTTCCTCATCATAGGCATACTTGTTCAGGATCTGGCGTTCCGGTCCCACCTCAACAATTTCACCGTCTTTGATCGCCATCGCTTCGTGAACGTTGTAATTTTCATCCACCGTATGGATTTTAGCATTGTGCACAACAAGGTCAACGCGCTGGCCTTTCATGCAGGCTTGCAAAAAGAACGCTCCAAGAAAGAGAAAAATAAGTTTTTTCATGTGTTTTTTTGTAAGATTAATGATGCTTCACAAGTTGTTTTTTTAATCACATAGATACATAAGGGATAAAGTTAACAAACATAGAAAATAGGCCGCATAAGATTCAGTCCGCTAGCAGATTAAGTATATGAGCATCTTTGATAACCTTATTCATTAAACTTATGTTTTTATGTGGTATAAATTTGTTTATTTGTTATTCTTGATTTTATGGAATACAGTAGCTGAAGCCTGGGCAGCGGGCATGATTGTCAGGTCGTTAATCACGACATGTGCCGGGCGGGTACAGGCGAAATAAATGGTTTCTGCAATATCCTGTGCTACAAGCGGCTCAAAACCGTTGTACACCGCATCTGCCGTTTCCTGGCTGCCCTTGAAGCGAACGAGCGAAAATTCAGTATTAGCCGCCCCGGGAGCGATATTGGTTACCTTGATGTTGTAAGGAAGTAAATCCATACGCATGGCCTTCGATAAAGCGTCCACGCCGTGTTTGCTGGCGCAGTAAACGTTTCCGTCGGGGTAAACTTCTTTGCCGGCAATACTGGAAATGTTAACGATATGCCCGGCTTTATTTGCCTTGAAAAGCGGGATGATCTGCCGGCTCAGGTAGAGCAGGCCTTTCAGGTTGGTATCGATCATTTGTTCCCAATCGTTGATATCACCGTTATCAATAGAATTCCGGCCGAGCGCCAAACCGGCATTATTCACAAGAATGCGGATATTCTGCAGGATTTCCTGCGGCAGGGAAGCGATACTGCGCTCTACTTCCTCATTGTTGCGAACGTCAAAACAAAGTGTTTCAATTTCGCAGCTGTATGTTGAGCTGAGCTCCCGTTTGGCTTCTTCCAGGCGGTCATTTCGGCGGCCGGTTAAAACCAGGTTCCAGCCGTTTTGGGCAAAAATGCGTGCCGTATAATAACCAAAGCCGGATGTCGCCCCGGAAATCAGGATATATCTGTTTTCTTTTTCCATAAATCTGATGAAGGTTGAAGCAAAATAAATGCGATAATTAAAATGCCAAGATAGACGGGCGTGCGGTAGCGTACGATTGCGCCTAAAACCGGGGTTGCCCAGCCAATAATTAAGCTGAGGTTGATCGCAAACAGGATCAGGGCAACGATCACGATCTTTTCCATGCGCGTCAGTTTTTTACGCTTAAAAAGTGCAAAAGCGAGGAACCCGAAGAGAAGCCAGGTCTCCAAAATCGTGATGAACTTGAATTTTGGGCTGGGGTCGTTCCAGAAAGGCCGGAAAAGACAATTGACCAGCGCTTCCGGGATGTTGAACATCATTTGCCGGAAAGAAGAAAAGATCAGGGTCGTTTCGATGTAGGAATTGGAACGGTGGTAAACACCAAGTACCGGGATTTTTTTGGTTGTATCGGCTTCGAGGTAAATTTTCCGGAGGCCGTTTTTTTCCGTCCGGTGAAAAATGTACGCTTTCGTGCGGTGGATGATCTTCAGGGAATCGCCCTCCATTTCCAGGTTGTTGTAATCGTCAGGCTGGATATTGTAGGCATACGGCTGGTTTTCCTGCAGGAAATAAATTCCGCCCATACTGATGTTGTTGAAATCAAATTGTTTGAGGGAAATATAATCTACGATTTTTTGCCGCTGCTTTGGCAGGGAAACAAGACAGATTACCAGGAAAGCAAAAACGGTCACCAAGCCCACCCAAAGCGGTTTTTTTCCAAATATAAGCGTGGAAATAATGACAAATATGAAAGGAATAATGCAGGCAAGCAACACATACGTTTTGAAATTCAGCATCAGGATTAACGAAATCACAAGCAAAAATAGCTTCAGAATTTTCCGCTCATTGCTGATCCGGAGGGATTTTAAGAACAGGCCGATGGAAAAAATCAGCATAGGTTCCTTGAGTACACCGCTGCTCCAGAACAAAAGCGAAGGCAGAAGGATCAGTGCGAAGAAGAAAATCCGGTCGTTGACAGTGATGTATTTCCGGAAAAAGACATAAATGTTTTTCATTCCGCTCAAAGCAAACAGATTGAATACGATGAAATGAACGTAAATTGAATTGAAAGAAAAGAAATGGATGATACTGCTGATCCGGGTTACATTTTTCGCGTCGTCGGTCAGTAAACTGTATGGCCTGGACCATTTTTCAGTCAGGGAAAGATGTTGCCGGATCAGCTCGTTTGTTTCACCGATCCCTGTCAGGAGCTTGAAATAATCCAGCGGCGATTTGTAAATGACCTGGTTCAGGATCTTAGCGTCGTTGATGTAAAACCCGGAATCGAAATAAAGGAAGCCAACGCCGTAATAATACGTGTAGATGTATATGAAAAATAAGGAAGCAAGGCCTTTTAGGGCAAAAGCAAAGGATAAATCCCACTTACCCAATCCTTCTACCCTGAAAACACGGAAATAACCGAGTGCAAAACACACACCGAGGAATAAAAGGAGGGCATAGAGGTCGGGAAAAGTCATTTTTTACAGATTAAAATGTATTCCTCTTCTTTTAACCCGTTGTAGCTTTCCTGCGGGGAGTTTTCCTCAAAATGGAGCACTTCACAGGTAAAGCCGCTTTCTTCCAAACGGGATTTGAGACCGTTCAGGCTGTAAACGCGAACATGGTCGTCCTGGCCAAAAGCAAGCAGGCGTTCTTCAGGTTTGCGGATCGTGTAATCTTCATATATTTCACCTTCCTTAAATGGCGTCTGGATGAGACAAGTCCCGTTTTTTTGCAGGATCCGGTACAATTCATGCATGGCCTGGCGGTCGTCTTCGATATGCTCGAGAATATGGTAGCACAAAATCAGGTCAAAGCTTTCGGCGGCACATTCAATTTTCGTGATATCATACGCCTGGTCGGAAAGAAAATCGCCTGAAAGGTCCGTTCCGGTGTACTGGTTCCCGAAGCGGGCTTTTAATTTGCGGTACGTTGCCCGTGAAGGGGAAAAATCGAGGATGGAAGTCGCCTGTTGAAGGTAATCGCGATTGAGGATTTCCCACAAACGGCGTTCCCGGGCGATACTTCCGCACATCGGGCAGCTGCGGTTTTCGTTTTCAACAAAGGATTTCAACCTGGCTTCACAGATATTGCACTGGAAGTTCGTTCCCCGGTAAAAAACAGACAGCATCGAACGGAAAAAGGCTTCATTGCGAATTAAAAATGATTTGGGCACAAGGCGCAGCGCCATTTTTTTAATCCGGTTATATCCTTTCATTCGCTTTTTGAGTAACTTTTTCCCAAAGGTAATGCTTTGAATTTTTATACCTGTGCGGAAATCAAAATTTAATTAACAATTCGCAAATATTATCCATATTTTGTAAGCCTAAACCGATTAGAATCTCTATTTTTGCCAAAAAAATATTTCATGGAAAGCACGCTGCATCAAGAAGCAACACTCGAACAGGCATTGGAATTAGGCTTACGCGCCGATGAATTTGAGATGATAAAAGCAATCCTCGGCCGGACACCGAATTTCACTGAAACAAGTGTTTACTCCGTTATGTGGTCTGAGCACTGTTCGTACAAAAACTCCATTTACTGGTTGAAGCAATTACCGAAGGACGGGCCGCACATGCTCGTGAAAGCAGGTGAAGAAAACGCCGGTTTGGTGGATTTGGGCGACGGGATCGGCTGTGTTTTCAAAATTGAGTCACACAATCACCCGAGTGCGCTGGAGCCTTATCAGGGTGCTGCCACCGGTGTTGGGGGGATTAACCGCGATATTTTCACAATGGGCGCACGTCCGGTAGCGCAGCTGAATTCCCTGCGTTTCGGCGATATTACGCAAGACCGCACCAAATGGCTCGTGAAAGGCGTCGTAAAAGGCATTGGCGACTACGGAAATGCTTTCGGGATTCCGATCGTAGGCGGTGAAGTGTTTTTTGATAAATCTTACAACCAAAACCCGCTGGTGAATGCGTTCTCAGCCGGGATTATAGATACTAAAAAGGTTATTTCCGCGAAAGCGAAAGGCCCGGGCAACCCGGTTTACATTGTAGGTTCTGCTACAGGTAAAGACGGGATTGCAGGTGCGGCATTTGCTTCCAAAGATATGACCGAAGATTCGGCAAACGATTTACCGTCCGTTCAGGTGGGCGATCCGTTCCAGGAAAAATTGCTGTTGGAGGCAACGATGGAATTATCCGAAACAAACGCGATTGTCGGAATGCAGGACATGGGAGCGGCAGGGATCACTTGCTCAACCTGTGAAATGAGCGCCGGTGGCGGTGTCGGAATGGATATCCACCTTGACCGCGTACCGACGAGACAGGAAAACATGCTGCCATACGAAATTTTGCTTTCCGAATCCCAGGAGCGTATGCTTGTAGTGGTGAAAAAAGGCGAAGAATCTGTTGTGAAAGCGATTTTCGACAAGTGGGACCTGCATGCTGAAGAAATCGGTGTCGTAACGGACACAGGCCGCGTACGTTATTTCATGGACGGTGAAATTGTTGGTGATGTTCCTGCAGAATCCCTCGTTTTGGGTGGAGGTGCGCCGCAATACCAGCGTGAATACAAAGAGCCTGCTTATTACCAGGAATACAAAAAATTCGATATCAATTCCGTGCAGCAGCCGGAGGATTTGAAAGAAGTGGCGCTGTTTTTACTGCAGCACCCGAATATTGCTTCCAAAAAATGGGTCTATGAACAATACGACTCCATGGTAGGAACAAAAACAATGACAACAAACAGGCCTGCTGATGCAGGGATCGTAAATATTAAAGGATCGAACAGGGCGCTGGCAATGACAGTTGACTGTAATTCCCGATATGTGAACGCAGACCCGGAAATCGGAACGGCAATCGCAGTTTCGGAAGCAGCCCGGAATATCGTTTGTGCAGGCGGTGAGCCAAGCGCAATCACGAATTGTCTCAACTTCGGAAACCCTTACAACCCGGAATCCTACTGGCAGTTTGTCGGTGCGATCAAAGGAATGTCTAGGGCCTGCCTGAAGTTCGAAACCCCGGTTACCGGCGGAAACGTTTCGTTCTACAACCAGTCTGTGATCAACGGCGTTGAAATTCCTGTTTTCCCAACTCCAACAATCGGTATGATCGGTGTGGTAGAAGACAAAAACCAGATTATGACGCTTGACTTCAAGCAGAAAGGCGACCTGATCTTTATTTTGGGCGACAGCGTGGAAGATATCGCTTCTTCCGAATACCTCGCTTCTTTCCACAATATCCAGGCTTCACCGGCGCCTCATTTTGACCTTGAAAAAGAGTACGAGCTACAGCAAACGGTAAAAGGATTGATCCGCAATGAATTAATCAATGCTGCTCACGATTGCTCTGACGGTGGCTTGTTTATTGCCCTGGCTGAAATGGCCTTCCCGAGAGGTTTGGGCTTCGATATCGTAACTGATTCCGAAATCCGCGAAGACGCTTTTCTTTTCGGAGAAGCGCAGAGCAGGGTGGTGGTGACGGTAACCGAAGACCAGGAGCAGGATTTTATTGAGTTTATGCTGCAATCCGGAACTAACTTCACGCTATTAGGCCACGTAACCAAAGGCAAGTTCATGGTAGACGAAGAGCATTACGGTTTCTGCCACGAAGCGAAGGATATTTATGATTCGGCGTTGCAGACTTACCTGGAGAAGTAGTTTTTTAAAAACAGGTACATAGAATATTTTAGATATAATAAAATAAACCTTCAACACCCCATGTGCCTAAAATATTTCTTTTCTTTTAGTTGTGCCTTGCTGGTTTTATTTTCGTGTAATACCCAACAGAAAAGCACGGAAAAAATCGACTATGGCACCAAATACGCCAAAAATTTCAACATCATTGAACAAAACGGGTACACGGAAATTGTAATTCTAAACCCCGATACCAAAGTTGTTGAAAAACGCTATGCCCTCGTTTCTAAAAATAATCCCCGGTTAGATAAAGAGCTGGTGCAGATCCAGATCCCGGCGCCATCCATTATTGCGTTGGGAGGAACGGATATCGGGATGCTGGATATGATCGGGCTGGCAGATAAAATCAAAGGCGTTGGGAATATGAAATACATTCATTCCCCTGTGGTAAAAAAAGGCTACAAAGCCGGGAAGGTGGCAGAAGTTCCTGATTTCAGCCAGATGAACCCCGAGCGCGTTGTTGCTGTTTCCAAATTGATTTCTTATTCGGGTTTCGGTACGCCGCCGGCAAACGAAGACAAGCTTGCGAAGCTAGGTGTAATCTGCATTCCAAACTACGATTGGCGCGAAATACATCCGTTGGGAAAAGCAGAGTGGATCAAATTATTCGGGCTTTTGTTCGGAAAGGAAAAAGAAGCACAGGCATATTTCAGCAAGATCGAAAAAGAATACCTTGCCCTGGAAAAATCCGGCGCAAAATTGACTCAAAAACCCACTGTTATTTCCGGGCAAATGATCGGTGATCAGTGGTTTATGCCTGGAGCTGATAGCTATAATGCGTATTTATTTGACAAAGCAAAATGCGATTATGTCGGTAAAGAAAAAAAAGGAACGGGAAGCTACGCGTACACCCTTGAAGAAGTAATCCGGAATTACCAGGATGCCGGTATTTGGGTCAACCCGGGATTTAAGTCCAAAGCGGAAATGCTGCTGAGCAACGAAAAATATAAGTATTTCAAAGCTTTTGAAAGCGGTGAGATTTACTGTTATTCGCATAATATCAATTATTTCTGGGAGCGGAGCGCTATTGAGCCGCAAAAAGTGCTTTCTGACCTGGTCCAAATTTTTCATGCCGGTGAAATTTCCCCGAAGAAACTGTATTTTTACAAAAAAATCAGCGAATAATCGGAATGTCAAAAAGTTACCGGCTTATCATCCTTGTCCTTTTCCTCGTATTAGCGTGCATTATTTTTTTGCACCTCAATAACGGCCGCTGGGAGAACTCGTTCAGTGAGTTTTTTGCCGCTATCTTTAATTTTAACCCCGAAGATCAATCGCAGCTGATCTTGCGCGAAATCCGGTTTCCACGTACGGTAATTGCCGTCCTTGCGGGGGCTTCGCTTGCTTTGTCGGGGCTTCTGCTGCAAACTTTTCTAAACAATCCCCTGGCCGGGCCGTCGGTATTGGGGATCACTTCCGGTTCAAGCCTGTTTGTTGCCCTTTCTCTATTAAGCGGAATCGGATTTTTTACAACGGAAATAGGCGTTACTTTCAGCGCTTTGCTGGGCGCTTTGAGCTTCAGCTTGCTGATCCTTTTTTTCTCTTATTTCATTAAATCCCAGGTTTCGCTGCTGCTTGTCGGGATGATGCTCGGCGCTTTTACGAGTGCGCTGGTACAGGTTTTACAACTGACGTCGCATGCAAACCAGCTGAAAGCGTTTACTTTGTGGAGCTTTGGCTCGCTGCAGCAGGTAACTTTCGCCCAACTGGGTTTTATTTTCCTGCTTTTCCTGGTGGGTACAACCGCTTTGGTGTGGATCATTAAGCCCTTGAACATGCTGGTTCTCGGCGAAAAAAATGCCCAGGTGCTCGGTTTGAACGTCAAAGCAGTGCGGATTCTCGTGATTTTGCTTTCCTCGCTTTTTGCAGGCGTTATCACGGCTTTTTGCGGTCCTATTTCGTTTATTGGCCTCGCTGTACCGAACATTACCAAAATGCTTTTCAAAACCCAGAGTCACGGTGTTTTGATCCTGGGATGCCTGCTTTTGGGCGCTTTGGTTTTATTGCTGTGTGATTTGCTGATTATTTACCTTGAACCGGTAATCGCTGTTCCGCTGAACGGGATTACTTCACTTATCGGTGCGCCGGTGGTGGTTTGGATCATTTTAAAGAAATTCTGATGCTGCGGTTTGAACATAGCGCTTTTGGATATTCGGAGGTCTTTTTTCGCATCCCCGAAATGGATTTGATACCCGGGAAATTGTATACGCTCATCGGCCAGAATGGCATTGGGAAAACGACTTTTTTCAATACGCTTTGCCGCTTTATTCCCCTGAAAGAAGGAAGAGTATGGATTGCCGCTGAAGACATTTCCCAAATTAAAGCAATTGCTCAAAAGATAGCTTTTGTTCCCAGCAAGTTTGAAGGAATTCAGCATCTGAAAGCGTACGATTACATTGCCTTGGGAAGAATGCCCCACACGAATTTCCTGGGAACTTTGCATGAGAAAGACCACGAATTGGTGAAAGAAGCGATCCGTTTATTGAAAATCGAGCATCTTGCCCAAAAAGATACTTCCCTGTTAAGTGACGGTGAACGCCAGATTTGTTCCATCGCGCGCGCTTTGGTGCAGGAAACTCCCGTGATTTTATTAGACGAGCCTTCTGCCTTCCTGGATTACCGGAATAAGCTGAAGATCCTGGAGCTGCTTCGTGAGATCGCGCGTGAAAAACAATGCTGCATCATTCAGTCTTCCCACGATCTGGATTTGAGTATTGAATTTTCAGACGCATTTTTGATCGTGAACCCGGAAGAAAAACTGCTTTTCCTGCATCAATCCCATGAAATTTCCCGGAAAGAAATCCTGGAACAGGCTTTTGGGTTATTTGGAAACAGATAAGGTGAAGAGAAAAGTATTTTAAAGACCACATCAGGCTGAAACGTGAGCAAGCTTTCATGTTCTGTAAACTAAATTTGTCTAAATGTCTTCAATTCCTCCCTTCGGCGGTCAAAAGCTATCGCCTTTCTTTTGGTTCAAAAAAATAGGGTTGTAACTAATTGAAAAGCGGGACAAATTTGAATTCCTTTCCGTCAAATAAGCCTTTGTCGCTTAATTTCAATTCAGGAATTACGAGCAAAGCACAGAAGGATAAGGTCATAAACGGCGCCTTCAACGTAGATCCAAGCGCTTTGGCTTCCTTGTCGATTTTATCATAAGCTGCGGCAATTTCGTAAGCATCCAGGTGGGACATAATCCCCGCAACGGGCAGAGCAACGATACTGCTGTGTTCTTCTGACGCGAGAGAAACCCCGCCTTTATGCTCAATGATGAGGTTGATGGCTTCAGTCAGAGATTCATCATTCGTTCCTACGGCAATGATATTGTGGCTGTCGTGTGCAACGCAGCTCGCAATCGCACCGGATTTCAAGCCGAAATTTTTGATGAAAGCGATCGCAGGCTTTTCTGTAGTATACCGGTTTACAACAACCAGTTTTAAAATATCCTGCTCAATGTCAGCTTCCAGGTAGCCGTTTTGGGCAATCAGGCTGGCTTTTTGCTGTTTTGTGATCAGTTGGCCGTCTTCAACGACAATCACTTTAATCTGTTCCGATTCGGCGGCAATTTTAAGCTCGTCAGCTGCAATCCGGTCACAGGAAAAATTATTCAAAGGCTCAACGCTCACCGGTTGAATATGCGATTTGCCGTTTTCAGCAACGTATTCTCCATTGATGACAGTTGCTTTTACTTTAAAATCAGTCAGGTCATTCACAATACAAAAATCGGCCGGATCACCGTTTTGCAGCAAACCAACTTCCATGGAATAGTGTTCGATAACGTTTTTAGAAGCGGCACGCAGCACCTTAAACAGATCGCAGCCTTTGGCTACGGCGCGTTTGGCCAGTTCGTTAATGTGGCTCACAACGAGGTCATTCGGATGCTTGTCGTCTGAGCAGAACATCACCATTTCAGGGTGTTGATCGATAAGCGTCCAGAGCGCCTCGAAATTTTTAGCAGCACTTCCTTCCCGGATAATGATTTTCATGCCTTCTGCGATTTTTTCCAATGCTTCTTCGAGTGTAAAGCATTCGTGATCGGTTGAAATGCCGGCCGCAACATATTTCTGCATCATTTCGCCCCGGATTCCCGGCAAATGTCCGTCGATAACTTTACCCATCCGGTGGGCGATTGCGATTTTTTCCATTACGTCAGAATCGCCGTAAACCACACCCGGATAATTCATCATTTCCGCCAGGTAATTGACTTCCGGCCAGGATAGGATTTCTTCAATATCTTTAGGCGAAATGGTTGCCCCGGCAGTTTCGAAATTGGTAGCAGGAACACAGGAAGGCGCGCCGAAATAAAATTTAAACGGGGTTTGTTTTCCGTTGTCGATCATGAAACGTACGCCTTGTTTTCCCAATACGTTCCCGATTTCGTGCGGATCTGAAATCGTGGCAACCGTACCATGCAAAACGGCCAGCCGCGCAAACTCAGAAGGGATCAGCATGGAGCTTTCCACATGTACGTGGGCATCAACAAAGCCTGGAATAATAAATTGTTCTGAAGCTGTATCCCCATATTCAATCCTGCGAATTGCGGTATCGAAATGAATAGTGCCTTTCCGGATCGTTTTAGCGATCACATCAACGATATTCCCTGAAACTGTTTGCATGCCCCTGTTTTTTGATAGCACAAAGTAACAAAAAAAGTTTTGCTAAACGTTTACTAAATTTCAATTAACTGTTGAGCTGTTGCTTTTTATATCCAATACGGGTTCGCTCAATCTTCTGTTCTTTCCCAAATTCCATAAGGTAATTATACATCAGGTCCATTCGTTCTTCATGACCATGGATTGTCTGCTTGATTTTGTCTAATTCAGTGAGTAAATTTTTGTCAGTAAGCAGGATTTCACGCATTTGAATAAATACGTCAATGATTTGAATGCTTATGGCAATCGCCTTATCGCTGCGTAAAATATTGGAAAGCTGTAATATGCCATGCTCCGTGAAAACATACGGCATTGTTCCACCATAATAATGTTTTGAGGGAATGATATTTTGTGCAACAAGAAAATTTGCTTCATCGTCATTTAGCTGGAACATGAAATGTGACGGGAAACGGGAAAGGTTTCGTTTTAATTGTTCGCGTAAACGAATCGGTTTAACATCAAAAAGATCGGCAAGGTCCCTGTCGAGCATTACTTTCTGATTACGAATAAAATGGATTTTTTCAATGATCAATTGATCAGGTAGAATAAGGGGTTTGGTCATTGTTTGTTAATTATAAAAGGTTGATAATAAGAGTGAATATAATTAAAATCCACTTTAAAACCAAATTTTAAACAAAAAGAGGTATCGCAATTTGCGATACCTCCCGGAATTCATTATTCCAATTTAAATTGTTTTATACCAATGTGTTAGGGGGCTTTGAGTTGAAAAATAATTGATTTATGCTAAAGAGGTATCGCAATTTGCGATACCTCTCGGAATTTATTGCGTTGAGCTTTTAATTTATGAATTTTGATTTTACTTCCCCGCCCGGATCATCTCCCGTTTTCCCGGAGGGCCGTCCAGGGTTTCTACGTTGAAGCCAGCGGATTTCAAATCGCGTTTTACTTGTCCTTTGGCGCAATAAGTCACCAGGATTCCACCGGGTTTGAGGGCAGCGTAAATTTTAGCAAACAAAGCTTCAGTCCAGAGCTCAGGCTGCACGCGCGGACCGAAAGCGTCAAAATAAACCAAATCAAAGCTCTCGTTTTCGAAGGAGGTTTGCTGCAGGGTTTCTTTGATTTTTTTGAGCTTGAAATTGGAGTTGATCTGCGAAAATTCTCCCCAATTCGTTGCATGGATCTCACTGAAAAGATCGTCGAAGAGCTCCAGGTCCGGGTTGCTGGTGTAAGCCATTTCCTGCGCTTCCTGCGACGTGAGCGGAAAAGCTTCGAGCCCGGTATAATTGATTTCAAGTTGTTTGTTTGCTGCTTCAATGGCTGTCAGAAAGGCGTTTAAACCCGTGCCGAAGCCTACTTCTAATATGCTCAGTTGTTTTTGTGCCGATTTTTCCGCTAAACCGTTTTTCAGAAACACATGGCGTGCTTCCTGGATCGCCCCGTGATGCGAATGGTAATATTCGTTCAGCTCAGGAAGGAAAAAGGTTTTGGAGCCGTCGGCCGTTGTGAAAAGCTCTTTGTTTTCGATCATCGCAGGAAAGAATTTAATGATTACAGGACAAATGTAATGCAAAGTGATTTATGTCGGCAATTTATTTTTTCATGGTTTTTGGAAAATCAGCTAAAACGTACAGAATAAAGCACGTGTTTTTTGTTGAAAAAAGAATGCATATTTTGTGGTTTTGTATTCAGATTTATTTTTATATTCGGTTCATTATTAACACAATAAAAACTATATCTATGAAAGCAAAATTTTTATTTTCGGCTGCAATTGTGGCATTGGCATGTGTGGTGTTCGGTTTTACAACTCCAGGCAACGGTGAAAAAAATGACGTAACCGTGAGAAAATACACGCTCGAAGAATTGAAGAAAACCTATGGCGAAAACATTATTCTTAAAGGCAATGTGAATTTGGAGTCCTTGCAAACCGTTGAAATTATGAGCTCAGCAAATCCGTGCGCCGGCTCAGGCTTAATGCCTTGTGAAGGTGCGGAAAACCAGGCAAGGAACCGCGCTCAGCAAATGGCAAACGCATGCTGCTGTACTGTTGTTTACGGCTGGGAGTGCTGTGATCCGCACACTGGGGCAAGCTCTGCCGCTTTATTTTTAACGGAGCCGAACAATTGTCATTAAAAACACTAAATAATAAGAGAAAGAAGGGCTGCGTTTGCAGTCCTTTTTTTGTGTACTGCATCTGAAGGGGGAGAAATGAATCAAAAGTACATTTTTTCAATTTTTTTCGAATCCTAATTTTCAAACTTCGTAGCTCAAGCGAAGAAGTTTAGTATCTTTGCTCTTCAATTTTTTTAACACATGATAAAAGTAACTCTTCCTGACGGATCAGTGCGGGAATACGCGGAAGGCGCATCAGCTATGGATGTTGCCCTGAGCATTTCCGAAGGTTTGGCCAGAAATGTATTGGCCGCCAAAGTGAATAACGAAGTCGTGGACGCAAACCGGGCCTTACCGGGTGATTGCACGCTGAGCTTATTGACCTGGAACGATGAGGAAGGAAAATCAACCATGTGGCACTCTTCCGCGCATTTGATGGCGGAGGCCCTGGAGTTTTATTACCCGGGAATTAAACTGGCAATCGGTCCGCCGGTAACGAATGGTTTTTACTATGATGTTGATTTCATGGAATATGGGATCAAAGAAGAAGACCTGGAGAAGATCGAAAATAAAATGAAAGAGCTGGCGAAAGCCAAAAACCCATACGTTCGCAAAGAAGTCTCCAAGGCGGAAGCGCTTGCTTATTTCACCGAAAAGCAAGACCCGTACAAACTGGAGCTGCTGGAAAACCTGGAAGACGGAAACATTACTTTCTATACCCAGGGAAATTTCACGGATCTTTGCCGTGGACCGCACATTCCGGATACAAGCCCGATTAAAGCTGTGAAGCTTACTTCAATTGCAGGTGCTTATTGGCGCGGGGACGAAAAAAATAAGCAGCTGACCCGTATTTATGGAATTACTTTCCCAAAGCAGGCCGAGCTGACGGAATACCTTGAAAAACTGGAGGAAGCGAAAAAACGCGACCACCGTAAATTGGGGAAAGAACTTGAATTATTTACTTTTTCACAAAGAGTAGGGCAGGGTTTACCGCTGTGGCTGCCGAAAGGTGCCGCTTTACGTGAGCGCCTGGAAAACTTCCTCAAAAAGGCCCAGCGCAAATCAGGTTACGAGCAGGTGATTACTCCGCATATCGGTAGTAAGGAGTTGTACGTAACTTCCGGTCACTACGAAAAATACGGCGCGGATTCTTTCCAGCCGATCAAAACGCCGGATGCAACAGAAGAATTCTTGCTCAAGCCGATGAACTGCCCGCACCACTGCGAAATCTTCAAATCCAAGCCGCGTTCCTATAAGGACCTGCCGGCGCGTTTTGCAGAATTCGGTACGGTTTACCGCTACGAGCAATCGGGCGAATTACATGGTTTGACACGCGTTCGCGGATTTACGCAGGACGATGCACATATATTCTGTACGCAGGACCAGGTGAAGGAAGAATTTAAAAAAGTAATCGACCTCGTTTTGTATATTTTCAAAACACTCGATTTCCAGAACTACAAAGCACAGATTTCCCTGCGTGACCCGGATAATCCGTCCAAATACATCGGATCGGATGAAAACTGGGTGAAAGCGGAAAACGCGATCATCGAAGCGGCTGCTGAAAAAGGCCTGCCGACTTTCGTTGAATACGGCGAGGCGGCATTCTACGGGCCAAAGCTAGATTTCATGGTGCAGGATGCACTTGGAAGAGAATGGCAGTTAGGAACGATCCAGGTGGATTATAACCTCCCGGAGCGTTTTGAGCTTGAGTATACCGGTGCTGATAACCAAAAACACCGTCCGGTGATGATCCACCGTGCACCTTTCGGGTCGATGGAGCGTTTTGTAGCTGTTTTGCTCGAACATTGCGCCGGTGATTTCCCACTTTGGCTTGCAAGTGAGCAGGTTGCCATACTGCCGATCAGCGAAAAATACAATGATTATGCAGAAAAAGTTTTAAATTTGCTAAATAATTCCGATATTCGCGGATTCGTAGACGACCGAAACGAGAAGATAGGTAAAAAAATCCGGGAGGCGGAAATCAAAAAAACACCGTTTATGTTAATTATCGGTGAAAAAGAAGAAGCCAACGACGAAGTTTCAGTTCGACAAAGATCACAGGGCGACCTGGGCTCGATGCCGCTGGAAGATTTCGCAAAGATATTGAACCAAACGGTTGAAAACGAACTGGCTACCAACGTGTAGCGGCAGGATAATGCTTAAATTTTTAAATGAGAAAAGAACCTAGAAAGAGATTTCAACCGAAGGAAGAAACGGAAGTACACCGCATCAACGGTAAAATTACTGCACGTGAGATCCGTCTCGTAACTGAGGGTGAGGAACCGCGTGTGATGTCTACGTTTGACGCCATTAAGCTGGCGGAAGAGCAGGAAATGGACTTAGTGGAAATTTCCCCGAACGCTGTGCCTCCTGTATGTAAAATTATGGATTACCGTAAGTTTATGTACAACCAGAAGAAGAAAACGAAAGAGCTGAAAGCCAAGCAAAGTAAAATTGTTATCAAGGAAATCCGCTTCGGTCCCAACACGGACGATCACGATTTCAACTTCAAGCTGGCCCACGCTAAAAAGTTCCTCGAAGAAGGAAGTAAGGTAAAAGCTTATGTGTTTTTCCGCGGAAGAACGATTGTATTTAAAGACAGGGGAGAAATCTTGTTATTGAAGTTTGCCCAGGAGCTGGCTGATTTGGGAGCACTCGAATCCATGCCGAAGCTCGAAGGGAAACGGATGATAATCATGCTCAACCCGAAAAAGAAATAAAAAGGATATTAAGACCAGGTGATATGACTATAGACAAGTCACAATCTTAAAGCCCGGAAGTCTTAAAATCTAAAGAATTTGATATAGCGCTAACTTTTAAAAAGTAGAGAAGATGCCAAAAATGAAAACTAAATCCAGTGCAAAGAAGAGATTCACAATCACTGGAAGCGGTAAAATTAAGAGAAAACACGCTTTTAAAAGCCACATTCTCACCAAAAAAACAACAAAGCAAAAGCGTAATTTGACGCACGATGGTTTGGTTCACAAAGCTGATGAGTCAAATATCAAATTGCAGTTGTGCATGAAGTAATCGCTTGAAAAGTTCAAGCAGGTTTAGTGTTTAACCCGGTAATGAGTACAACAAGTTCCGTCAGCTGACAGACACTCTTTATCAAAAAACTTTAGAAATTATGCCAAGATCGGTAAATCATGTTGCTTCAAGAGCTCGCAGAAAGAACTTTATGAAGCTTGCCAAAGGTTACTTTGGAAGAAGAAAAAATGTATGGACAGTTGCTAAAAACGCTGTCGAAAAAGGTTTGTTATACGCCTACGAAGGTCGTAAACAAAAGAAAAGAAACTTCCGTTCCCTGTGGATCCAGCGTATTAACGCAGGTGCACGTGAGCACGGAATGAGCTATTCTCAATTCATGGGTGCAATGAACAAAAGCGGAATGCAGTTAAACCGTAAGGTATTGGCTGACCTCGCAATGAATCACCCGGAAGCGTTCAAAGCAGTATTTGACGCAGTAAAAAAATAAACAAAGTACAAAACGCTATATCAGGAAAACGCTCTCCATTTGGGAGGGCGTTTTTTGTTTACAATCAGCGTGAAGATTAAAATCTGTCACAACAAGGGAATATGTAAGGCAAAACGGATTTAAAATAAAACCGGTCTGCTTCCTTTTTCTATCTTTGTCTTATGCATTTCATTGAGCCATATTACGCCTGGAGGGACTTGTACATTGCTTCGGAGGATCCGTCCTCGCCTTTTTATGGCAGGGAATACAGTGAATTTGAATTTACCGACCGGGTCTACAATTACCTGATCCATCCGCAATGGGACAATTTTGGCTCACCGACGCTTTTCATGAAGATTTTGTATGTCGATTATGACCAGGCTTTTTGTATCATTGAGTTTATCGGTGAATGGAACGACGCCATTGAAAACGACATCATGACGCTCAAACGGGACATTATCGAGCCGATTATGGAATATGGCATCAACCAGTTCATCCTGATCGGGGAAAATGTACTCAATTTCCATTATTCGGACGATTCCTACTACGAAGAATGGTTTGATGAAGTGGAGGACGGATGGATTGCGCTGGTGAATTTTCACGAGCATGTTACCCGCGAATTTGAAAAAGCCCGCATCGACCATTATTTCGTAATGAAGGGCGAGCTGGACGAAATCGACTGGAGGACCTACTTTCCGCAGCAATTTTATGATAAGGTGAAAAAATATGTTCATAAGCGCCTGTCTTAAGATTTAGCTGTGATTTCAAATTCGTTAAAACATTGATATCTCCCGTTAAATATTTGTTTTCTTAAGATTAAGTTTTTTCTGGTTCGGATTTTTTTATAATTTCGGAACCTATTAACCTTAAAACACTTTTGAAAAATGAGCGAGTTAGACGTATCGAAAATTAAGCAGGTAAAATTAAAGCCAACCCAATATTTCGAAGAAGAAGTCCCCAAAACACAGATTTATTTACATCATACTGCCGGAAATGCCAGCGGGGTGAATGTGGCGCAGGATTGGGCGAATGATGACCGGGGCAGGATCGCTACAGCTTTTGTGATTTCCGGACCGGGTGCAACGAATTCAGCGGATGGCGAGATTATACAGTGCTTTTCCTCCAGACACTGGGGATACCACCTGGGAGTAAAAACAGATGTTTTCAGCGCCTATAATGTACCTTACCGCGTCTTGGACAAAACATCTGTCGGGATTGAAACGTGTAACTGGGGCCAGCTGACCTTGAAAAACGGGAAGTATTACAACTACGTCAACAAGGAGGTCAGGCCGGAATTTGTAACTGAGCTGACCGAGCCATTCAAAGGTTTCAAATACTATCACAAATACTCGGATGCACAGATCGAATCCCTGCGCAAGTTGATTATTTACCTGGGAAAAACATATAAAATCAACCTGAAATTTGATTATGACCAGATGTTCAAAGTAAGCACAAAAGCTTTGAAAGGGGAGAATGGCATGTATTCACACAATTCCGTAAGGAAAGACAAAGTGGATGTTTACCCTTGCCCGAGATTGATCGCTATGTTGAAAAGCATACAAGTCTAAAAATTAAGTAATTCGCAGTCCGATCACGAGCATGTCATCTACCTGCTCGTGTTCACTGCCCATCCAGCCGGTGATTGTTTTATCCAGGATTTTTTCCTGTTCAGCCATTGGAAGATGAGCGTTTGCAAGGATCAGCTCATTGAAGTTTTTGACCATAAATTTCTTGCCTTTATCGCCTCCGAACTGGTCAGCATAACCGTCAGACGAAAGATACAGCACATCGCCTTTTTCTACAGGGATTTCATTGTTTGTGAAATGATCACGGTCCTGCTGGGCGTTGCCGATTGGATATTTGTCCGCTTTGTACGTAATCAGCTCCCCGTTGCGAACAAGTGTCAGCGGGCGGTATGCCCCGGCGTATTGCAGCTTCCTGTTTTTCTTATCAATGGACAAAAGCGCGATATCCATACCGTCACGTGTTTCACCGTAGTTTTCGTGCTGCTTCAGGACATTGGTCACTCCAAAATGCAGTAAATCGAGAATTTCAGCCGGTTTGGAAGCTTTTCTGTCTTTCGTAATGTGGTTTAGCAGATCATTGCCGATCATGCTCATCAAGGCCCCCGGGACGCCGTGACCGGTACAGTCAACCGCAGCGAGAATAATATGCTCACCGACGTGCGAGAAATAATAAAAATCGCCGGAAACGATGTCTTTCGGTTTGTAAAGGATGAAAGCGTCCAGCTCACTGAAAATCTCTTCTTTGGGCACTAAAATCGCATTCTGGATGCGTTTGGCGTAGTTGATGCTGTCAAGGATATCCCGGTTTTTCTGCGAAATGATCTCGTTTGATTCCCGGATGATCCTTTTTTGCTCTTCTTCCTTGCGGGAGATCTGTTTTACCAGGCGGAGCGTAATAAAGGCTACAAGGGCAAAAATGACGAGTGAAACTGCCAGGTTGCCGGCCAGTTTTTTGCGTTCGATTGCAATAAAGTGATCAAATTTCTCATCCACCTCAACGATTCCGGTTACCTTTCCTGCCTTGTTCCTGATCGGGCTGATCGCCGTGAGCCACTGCCCGAACTCGTCTTTATAAGCCGGGATTTTATAGCCTGTTTCGTAATAATCCACAAATTCCCGGGCATAATCAATGTAAGGATCAGCAATATAAGGCTTATCCAATGAATTCAGGATGTAGGAAAACTTGCGGCTCTCCGGGTCGTAGCTCAAGGTGGTGATTTCCGTCCCGAGGTGATTGACCCGCTGCGCCTTGTAAAGCAGTTTCCACCATTTGTGGTAAATACTGTCAGCCGTGCTCGATTTCAGCTGTCCGGGCTTCGTGTATTTTTCAACCAGGTATGTATGCTCATCTCCGTCAATCTGGAAAGCAAGCGTATTCGCAATAGCAAACAGTTTATCCAGCTCCCGCTTTTCAGCTTCGCGAATGTTGATGAAATACGTACTGATGA
Source organism: Crocinitomicaceae bacterium (assembly GCA_021325675.1). Taxonomy (GTDB): domain Bacteria; phylum Bacteroidota; class Bacteroidia; order Flavobacteriales_D; family Crocinitomicaceae; genus M2408. The sequence goes on along the minus strand of JAJTCM010000003.1, from coordinate 491,925 downwards.
TGAAATAGGAGCATAAGATAATCAATCCCGTGAAAACAGTAACCAGTATTCTGGAGCTTGGATTAACTGCGCTTCTGCCTTTGGTCAGGTCCCGGGATCTCATGCTGCGTTTTTACATCGCTTAAAAGTTGGGTGACAGCTCGTGGTTCTTGTAGAAATCCTCGATGTATTGAACCGCTTCTTCCGCTGTGTCGACAATGCGGTACAGGTTAAGATCAGCTGCGGAAATGTTATTTTCCAGGTTCAGCATCACTTTTTCAACCCATTCGAAAAGACCAGCCCAATATTCACGGCCAATCAATACCACAGGACGCTTGTTGATCTTTTTAGTCTGGATCAGCGTCAGGGCTTCGAACATTTCGTCCATTGTCCCGAAACCGCCCGGCAACACAACAAATCCCTGTGAATATTTTACGAAAATTACTTTGCGTACGAAGAAATAATCAAATTCAAGATTGTGTTCCTGGTCAATATATGGATTGTGGTTTTGCTCAAAAGGAAGGTCGATGTTCAAGCCGACAGATTTCCCGCCGCCTTGCTGTGCGCCTTTATTTCCTGCTTCCATTACACCTGGCCCACCGCCGGTAATAACGCCGTAACCTGCTTTCGCGAGCTTTTCGCTCACGTCGATAGCCATTTGGTAATATTTATTGTCTTCTTTAGTCCTGGCTGAACCAAAAACGGAGATACAAGGGCCGATTTTTGCCATTCGCTCGTATCCTTCAACGAACTCAGACATAATTTTAAAAATAGCCCAGCTGTCATTGGTTTTGATTTCCGTCCAGTCTTTTTGCATGTTCATGTTATAACAATTTGATGATGTATGGCGAAAAGTGAAGTGTCTCTTGAAATGCGTATCAATGCTGTTGGTTGTTTTCGCAGGCGGTAAAGATAATAAAAAATGATTAATTATGAATATGCTAATGTGCTAATTGATCGATATGCTAATGGATAAATGTCGAATGATAATTAGCATATTAACCTATCAGCACATGAATTCACAGGTTCATTTCAATTTTCAAATACTTCGCAGTGTGGCTTTCGTTTTCCTTTTGCTTAACCAGCTGTTCGGGCGTTCCTGAAAACAAGATGCTTCCGCCGCCTTTTCCGCCTTCAAGCCCAAGATCAACAACATAATCCGCTACTTTGACGATATCGAGGTTGTGCTCGATCACCAGGACCGTATTTCCTTCATCCACCAGGCGGTTCAAAACTTCCAGCAGCAGGCGGATATCTTCGAAATGCAAGCCGGTCGACGGCTCATCAAGAATATAAATTGTGCTTCCCGTTCCCCGTTTGGATAGCTCTGTTGCCAGCTTGATCCGCTGCGCTTCGCCGCCCGAAACCGTTGTGGAAGACTGACCGAGTGTAATATAGCCCAGCCCGACGGATTCCAGCGTTTGCAGCACACGGTTGATCTTTGGGATTTTTTCAAAGAAAGGAACAGCATCTTCAATCGTCATTTCCAATACGTCGCTGATCGATTTTCCTTTGTAGCGCACTTCAAGCGTTTCACGGTTGTAACGCTTGCCCTGGCAGGTTTCACATTGCACGTAAACATCCGGCAGGAAGTTCATTTCGATCACTTTTACGCCGCCGCCGCCACAGGTTTCACAGCGTCCGCCGGCCACGTTGAATGAAAAGCGCCCCGGCTTGTAGCCCCGGATTTGTGCTTCGGGAAGGGAAGCATACAAGCTGCGGATTTCTGTAAAAACATTCGTATAAGTTGCCGGGTTTGAACGCGGTGTGCGGCCAATCGGCGCCTGGTCGATTTCAATCACTTTGTCGAGGTGTTCCAGGCCTTTGATTTCCTTGTAAGGCATCGGTTTTTTCACCCCGTTGTAAATATGGGCGTTGAGGATCGGGTAAAGGGTGTGGTGGATCAGCGTTGATTTCCCGCTGCCCGAAACTCCCGTAACACAGGTAAGCGTTCCCAGTGGAATGTGCAAATCCACGTTTTTCAGGTTATGGCCGTCAGCCCCGAGAAGACTGATTTTCTTGCCATTGCCTTTTCGCCGTTTTTTCGGGATTTCGATTTTAAGCTCGCCCCGCAGGTATTTTGTAGTAAATGAATTATTTATTTTTAAGTCTTTGAAAGGTGCGGCATTGATTATTTCACCGCCATGAATTCCCGCTTTGGGGCCGATATCAACCAAAAAGTCAGCTGCTTCGATCATTTCGCGGTCATGCTCAACAACAATTACCGAATTGCCGGTGTCGCGCAGACGTTTCAGGGAATTGATGAGACGGGTATTATCGCGCTGGTGCAAACCGATGCTCGGCTCGTCGAGGACATACAGCACATTCATCAGCTCCGAGCCAATCTGGGTTGCCAAACGGATACGCTGGGCTTCACCTCCGGAAAGGGAGCGGGCCGAACGGTGCAGCGATAGGTAATCCAGTCCAACTTCGAGTATAAAATTGAGCCGCGTACGGATTTCCTTGATGATTTCTGTCGCGATTTGTAGCTCTTGCGTGCCGAGCTTTTTTTCTACAGTTCCAAACCAGGTACCGAGCTCACCGACATCCATTTGTGCCAGCTCACCGATATGTTTCTCACCCATTTTGAAAAAATGGGCTTCTTTTTTAAGTCGCGTTCCTTTACATTCCGGGCAGGTGACACGGTTCATGAAGCTTTGTGCCCAGCGCTGAATGGCTGCCGAGCTTTCTTCCGAATGGCGTGAAATATATTGGATAATTCCTTCAAAAATAATCGATTTGTCGCGCGGTGAGCGTTCCATGCCTTCGTTTCCGTAGAGCAAAACCTGGAGCACATCCTCGGTTAAATCTGCAATCGGTGAGTTGACGCTGAAGCCTTCCTGCTGAAGGTACGTTTCGATGCGGTCAAAAATCCAGCTGCGTTTGAATTCGCCTAAGGGAGCAAAACCGCCCTTTTTGATGCTAAGCTTTTTATCCGGGATGATCTTATCCATATCGACTTCCGATACTTCACCCAGACCATTGCAGCTCGGGCAGGCCCCGTAAGGCGAGTTGAAGGAAAAAAGGTTGGGCTCCGGTTCCGGGTAACTGATCCCGGAAGTTGGGCACATGAGGGAACGGCTGAAATGTTTAACCTCGTTTGTGTCGAAATCCATCACCATCATGGCTTTCGTGCCGTGTTTCATAGCGAGGATTACCGTGTCGTATAAGCGTTTGCGGTCTTTTGCATCCACTTTCAGGCGGTCGATCACCAGTTCAATATCATGTATCTTGTAACGGTCGAGGCGCATTCCGCTTTCGATTTCCCGCAGCTCGCCGTCGATGCGTACTTTTGAAAAGCCCGATTTGCGCAGCTGATCGAAAAGCTCGCGGTAGTGTCCTTTCCGTCCTTTGATTTTCGGTGCGAGGATAATGATTTTTTTGCCGTCAAACTGCTCGAGGATGATGTCTACGATCTGGTCATCCGAATATTTCACCATTTTTTCGCCGCTCACGTACGAATAAGCTGTGGAAGCGCGTGCGTAAAGAAGACGAAGGAAATCGTAAATTTCTGTGATCGTTCCCACGGTTGAGCGGGGAGAACGCGAAACGGTTTTTTGTTCAATGGAAATAACGGGGCTCAGGCCTTCGATTTTGTCTACATCCGGGCGTTCCAATCCACCAAGGAACTGGCGCGCGTAAGAAGAAAAAGTTTCAATATAACGGCGCTGTCCTTCGGCAAAAATCGTGTCAAACGCCAGGGAAGATTTTCCCGATCCGGACAAACCGGTAAAAACAACCAGCTTGTTGCGCGGAATTTTTAAGTCAATGTTTTTGAGGTTATGCTCACGGGCGCCGAATATTTCGATGAAATCCTGCGCTGTATTTTTTTGTTCGTCCATAAGGCTTAAAAAGGTAATGCATTGTTATTTTTTTTCAGGCGGATGATGAGTAAGTGTGAAACGGTACAGGAAAATGAACACCGCCAGGAAGAAAAGCAAAAAGCAGATCAGCGGAATGAGGATTTTCATAATGCTCAGGTAAACCATAAAAATACTTAACGCAGTTGAAAAAACCGAGATAAAAGTAAATACGTACCACACTTGCTTGTCGCTCAAACCGGCATAAACCAAATGGTGTGTCGTGTGGTCCTTGCCGCCAACCATAGGCGATTTCCCTTTTTTAAGGCGGTTGATCGTGACACTCAGCGAGTCAACGGCAGCCGGTGTGAAAGCGATCAGGCAGATAATCCCGCCGATCCAGGACGGATTGTTGGTCAGGTCGCCGATATTCCACAGGCATTTGATGGAAAAGAAAGCAACAAAAAGACCGATAAACTGGCTGCCCGCATCCCCCATAAAAAGCTTGGAAGGGTTCACGTTATAGAACAGGAAACCGATCAGGGAGCCCATCACGGAAATCAGGAAAACGGACCAGATGTTCCGGTTGATGTCATAGATCAGGAAAGACGCGATCAGGCAGGACGCCAGAATGAACAAAACCGTAGTACCCGTGATCCCGTCCATATTATCCAGCATATTGAGCGAGTTCATGAGTGTTACGACCCAGATTACGGTTAATGTGGCATCTATCCAGAAAACATGGGTGAGCTCTATATTTGTGTCCGTAAAGGCCAGGATAACGCCGCAGAGGATCTGGATTGTGAGCTTAGCCATAGGCTGCGTATTGTAAGCATCGTCTGCCAATCCCATAATAAAAGCCAGTGTTCCCGCCGTGAGCAGGCCGATATACTGTGTATTCTTAAAAATAGATTCATCTTCACTGAAGACAATGCTAAAGCCGATAGCGGTAAAAAGAAATACAATGTAAAAGCTTACACCGCCCAGCGAAGGCTTGGATTGGTTGCTCCAGCGGATAATCACATCGTTATTGTTCCGGATCCCCAGCGATTTGGAAAAACGGAGCAAAAGCAGGTTGATCACCATGGATGCAATGATGCCCGTTGCGCAAAAAGCCGCCAGCTGTAAGATTTTAATTCCCATATTAATTTTTTCTGATCCTTAAGAAAACCAGGATCCTGTGCAGGAGGTTCATCTTTTTAGAATCTTTCTCTTCGTAATAATATCCACCGCCGTAACCGTAGCCGTAGCCATAATTGTAGCCGTAATCGTAACCGTAGCCGCCCCTGCCCGGGATCACACCGTTGAGGATCACATTGAGTGACTTGATTTGCTGTACATCAAACAATTCCCGTACACGCTCTGCGAATACACGTTTGGAGTAATGCGCCTTGAATACGTAAATCGGAATATCGGCTGAAGCCAGGATTTGTACACCATCGGAAACCAATCCAACCGGCGGGTTGTCAATGATGATAATTTCATACATAGACTTGATTTTCTCCAGGATATTTTGGAAATCCTTGCTGAGGATCAACTCTGACGGGTTTGGCGGGATAGGCCCGGCTGTGATGTAATCCAGGTTGTGGATCTCCGATTTGTGAATACATTCCATCAGGGAAATCTGGTTCACAATCAGGTTGCTCATCCCGTTATCGTTGTTGGTGTTGAAACCAAGGTGGATTTTCGGCTTGCGTAAATCGAGGTCAATCACAATTGTGCGTTTTCCGGACATGGCGAGGATTGCAGCAAGGTTCAGCGCCACAAACGTTTTTCCTTCCCCGGAAATAGAAGAGGAAATCGCAATTGTCTGCGCATTCTTGTTGATGAAGCTCATATTTGCCCGGATATTCCGCAAAGCTTCGGAAAGCATGGATTTCGGAGAATCATGGACAATGATCTGCGAGAAGTCCATGTCGCGTTTCGTTACCGGCACGCTACCCAAAATATTGGCTTTTTCAGGGAGGAGCAGCTTCAGCTCATCCGCGTTATTGATCTCATTGAACGTAAAGTATTTAAAAGCGAGGTAAGTCAGGCCTAGCAGTAAGCCTACGAAAAGGAAACCTCCGTAAATCATTTTTTTATTCGGGCTGATCGGCACTTCTGAAATTTCCGGCTGGGTCAGTACGCGGTTGTTGCTGGCGAAACCTGCTTTTGAAATCGAGTAAAGCACTTTTTTCTCTGCCAGGAGCGTATAGTATTTTTCGTTCAGGTCCTGCATGGACTTGAGACGGTTATATTCCATTTTTTTGTCCGGAAGGCTGAAATATTCGCTTTCATAACCGGAAAGCTTGCCTTGCAGCTGGCGCTGGTTGGAGATCAGGCGGTCGAGGATCGTTGTAACGCTCTTTTTGATCGAGTTGATCTTGTTGGCAATTTTGGCGTCCAGATCCTTGATCACCGTGTTTTCCTCCGTCAGCTCAAAAAGCAGGTCTTCCTTCTTTTCAAGCAGGTTGTATAAATCCTGGATTTGTTTGGACAAAGAGTTTTCGTAGCTTTTACCAAGCATTTCAGGGATCAGCTTGTAAATTTCAAGGCGGTTCGGATCAGCTTTTAATTTACTGTTTACAAGGCGCAAGGTGCTGATCTCTTCTTCCATCTCATACAGCTTGTCCGACAATTCATCGATGTTTTCGTTAATCGTCGTTCCCATGTTATCCGGGTCGGAGAGGTTTGAAACTTTGAGATAACGCGTCAGGCTGTCCTTGGAATCCTTCAGCTCGGTTGCGATCGAATCCAGCTGCAGGTTAATGAAGTTGAGGATGTTTTCGGAAGATTTTTTCTGGATTTCATCATCATAATCAAAAAACGATTCTGTAAGCGCGGTAATGATATCGTGGCACAAAAGCGGGTTGTTACCTTTGTAATTGATCGTAATTGTTTGTGCCTGTTCGTCGGCAGGGATAACTTCCAGTCCGCTGATCAAACGCTTATTGAGCGAGTTTTTTTCATTGAAAGTAAAGTAGAGCTCGTTTTCATCCTTCAGGTCATCGAAGGCCTTCTGGTCCACCATTTTCATCACAATGTCAAAATGCTTGGTGACAATGTGGCTGTCGGTTTTGCCCTTCACAATAGATTTGGCGCCATGCAAAGTATATTCGAGCGTTACGTTTTTGCCGGTCATGGCAGTAATGTAGATCGGAACGTTGCAGAGACTGGAATCTTTCAGCTCAAAGGGTGTCACATTAAAAGCGCTTAAGTGGTAAAGCTCTTCCGTCAGCAGGTTTCCTTTCGAAAAAAGGCTGACATTCATATTCAGGCGTTCAACGGCGCTTTCAAAGAGGAATTCTGAGCGGAGGAGCTCAATCTCGGAGGAAATATTCGGTTCCTGCGCAAGCGCTTCATCAATGTCGAGGATTTCCTTTCCCTGGTCTTTTTTCTCAATCTGGATCACCGAACTTGAGCGATAGACCATTTTGGTATACCGCAGGTACAAAAAGGCCATCGTGATGAAAAGCGCAATGAACAGAAGCGGAAAAAACCAGTATTTTCTTAGTACTGACCGTAACAGGTGAGGGTTGTAACCCTTGTTGATGATTAAGCTTTTCTGGATTGAATTCACCTTACTGGAGTCTGTTTAAAACGGTTAATACTATAACAAAGCTGGATAAGACAGTAACAAAAGGTGTAATCTGGGCAACAACTTCACGTGCTAATCTCGGGTTTGGCTCAACGTAAATGTAATCATTTGACTGAACAATCATATCCGTGTATTGCAGCCCTTCGATCTTAGAAAGGTCGATCAGGTAAATTTCCCGTTTCCCGTTGATCTTGCGCATGAGCTTGATCGTATTTGCTTTTCCGCGGTCTGTAATCCCTCCGGCCTGTGCGATTGCTTCCATCAGGGTTGTGTTGCTGTTGACAAGCGGGATTACCTTGGCATCGCTTCCGTCGCCCGGGAAAACGATCACGCGCTGGTTTGTAACGCGGACCTGTACAAACGGTTTCTGGTGCTCTTTGGAATAGCGTTCGGCCAATGTGTCTTCGCAAGCTGTGATTGTTAAGCCTTCCACATGTACATTTCCGATTACCGGCAGCTCCACGTTTCCGTCAGCTTTCACGATGTATTCCATTTCGCGGCTGTTCATCGCTGTTTGGTTCACTCCGCCGACACCGGTTTGGTTGTCGATGATCTTGTGGCCCAGGTTGTTGCTGATGGTGAAGGCGATCTTATCATCCTTGGAAATACGGTATTCCTCTTTCGGGTGCATCGGGATGGAATCATATTTATAATCAACGCCTTTCGGGGTCTTAAACATGATGTTGCTGTTGACGCCACAGCTCGTAGCGCCCAAGCCGAGAAGCAGCAGGGATAGAGTGAAAAGAAAAAGCCTGTATAATTTCATTTTGTAGTTTTAGCTAATAATTCCCTGTAAAAAATTTCCATGTCACGCACTAGTCTTGTATAGTGAAATTTATCTTTTACGTAAGTCCAACCATTTTGTGACATTTTTCTGCGAATTTCGTCATTTTCTATCAAAAAAACCAATTTTTTGGTGTATTCTTTCAAATCCCCTTTTTGAACGATAAAACCCGTTTCACCGTCTAACATAATGTCGCGCACACCGCCGGTTTCTGTGGTAATTACAGCAACTTCACTCGCTTGCGCTTCAATAAGGCTCACAGGAGTTCCTTCGTTATCCGACGTCAGGCAGATAATATCCATGCCGGCATTGAAAGTAGCAATATCCTTAATCCAGGACGTCATGAAGATTTTCTCACCGAAACGTTCATTGAGCTCTTTGGTCCGGGCAGTCACAAAATCACGCATGTCACCGTCGCCTACAATGAAAAATTTAACCGGCCGCTTGCTTTGCTCCATCACTTTTTCAGCTACCTGGAAGAAAAAAGCATGGTTTTTAATCGCTGTGAGACGGCCAATGATGGCGATAGCAATCTCATTTTCAGTGATGTTGTACTTATCCCGGACTTCCTGCCGGTGCGTCGCAATTTTCGAATTGAATTTCGTGAGGTCGAAGCCCAAAGGAATAACGCGCACTTTTTCCGGTGAACAGATTTTATGGATTTCTGTCAGCTCTTTTTTCTGAATGTCGCTGATGGCAATAATTCCGCTGGATTTACTGGCGAGACGCCGCTCGATGAACTTGTAGACAAACGTTTTCAGCTTTCCGAAATAAGAATGAAATACATGTCCGTGGAACGTGTGCACAACGACAGGGACTTTACAGGCAAAAGCTGCTTTCCTGCCCAGTGCACCCGCTTTCGAAGCATGGGTGTGTACGATATCCGGCTTGAATTCGCGGATAATATCTTTAATTTTGCGATAAGCTTCCCGGTCGCTTTTAAAGTCCGGGATCCGCTTCATTTCTTTGAGGATCATCGGCTCAACGCCATATTCCTGCGGGATGTGAAGTGAATCTGCCTCGTCTTTTTCGGGCAGTCCGCCAATCAGCAAAGTCTCAAAATCATCATCCAGGAAACGGGTGAGAAAAGTGGCATTGTATGTTGGCCCGCCAATATTGAAGCGGTTGATAATCCGTAAAACTTTAGGCATCTTGATGAATTTTTTGGTACCAGTTCTGGAAAACGAGGTAAGCCCACATTTCCTGGCTGGCAGTTCCCGATTTATTGAAAAAACGGGCTTTGAGTGAGTGAACGGCCGCGGGATGAAAAATACGCTGCTCTTCCAGGAAATCCGTCTCAAACCAAAGCGCAGGGATGAGCTCGTCCCAGGAAGCCCGGATCCATGCGTTTACAGGCACTTCGAAGCCTTGCTTGGAGCGGTTGAATATTTCTTCCGGCAAAACCCCGCGGAAACTTTCTTTTAGAATATATTTTCCAGTTCCGTCCCTGAGCTTCCACCCGGCGGGCAGGGAATTGGTAAATTTGACTAAATCTTTATCCATGAACGGCGTGCGCACTTCCAGGCTGTGGCGCATGCTCATCAAATCGACTTTTTTGAGCATGTCCCCGGCGAGCACAAATTTTTGGTCCAGCCACAGGAAATCGTTCAGCCCGTCCGAATGTGTTGTGTATTCGTACGGCGTTTTGAAGGAATTGACAAGCAGCTCGTTTTTAGATTTTTCGCCGATATTGGAAGCCAGGAACCAATAGTTTTCCGGCCAGCTCAAATGCGTTAACGTGTTGAACTTCTGCAGGCGGTGGAGTTTTTTAGGGTCGCGTTTTGCCAGCAGCGGGTTCAATAATTTTTCCGCCAGGCGGTAGCTCGTTTTTTTAGCCAGATTGATTTTTTGGGACTGCAGGAAAGCTTTGTGCTTGTTGTAGCCTGCCAGCAATTCGTCCGCGCCGTCGCCGGAAAGCGCCACTTTCAGATGTTTGGCCGTTTCACGGGATAAAAACCACATGGCGATCGCCGAGGAATCTGCAAAAGGCTCGTCGAACGAATCGAGGATTTCCTGGAAATGCTGCTTGAAATCGCTTTCCGTCAGCCGGATCACGTGGTGCTCCGATTGAATATGTTTCGCCACCATCAGCGCGTAGGAGCTTTCGTCGTATTGCTGCTGGTCACCGAAAGAAACGGAAAAAGTATGTAAATCCGGTTTATGGCGCTTGGCAATGGCCGAAACAAGCGAGCTGTCAACGCCGCCGCTGAGAAAAGTCCCGACCGGCACGTCGGCTTCAAGCTGGGAATGAACGGCAAATTCTACTTTCTCACGCAATTGCTGCTTAGCTTCCTCAAAAGTCCCGGTGAAATCGCTTTCACTTTTCGGGTCCCAGTAGCTTTTCAGGGAAAAATCAGATCCCTGGATCTCAATATAATGTCCCGCAGGCAATTTTTGCACTTCTTTGTAAATTGTTTTGGGCGCAGGGATATAGGTGTATCGAAAATAATCGTTCAGCGCTTCGTCCGAAATTGTGCCTTTGATCCCCAGGTTTTTGAAAGCAAAAAGCTCTGAGCCGAAAAGCACGCGGTCACCCTGGCGGCTGTAAAGCAAAGGGTTGATCCCCATCCGATCACGCGCTAAAAGCATGTAATCTTCCTGTTCATCGTAAAAAGCAAAGGCAAAACACCCGCGCAGATCGTCCAGGGCGGCCGCTTTTTTCTCCATCAGCAAAAAAAACAGCACTTCCGTGTCAGAAGTGGTTTTGAAGCTGTAACCTTTCGCCTCCAAAGCAGTTTTAAGCTCATGGAAGTTATAGATTTCACCATTGAAAATCAGGGAGTAACGCCCGCTTTCGTCCACAAAAGGCTGGTTCGAACGGGCATTCGTATCGATAATGGATAGGCGGTTATGCCCCAGCGCGCTTTTGCCGTGGATTTTTACAGTCGTATTGTCCGGGCCGCGATGTTCCTGCGTTTGAAGGGCATGCCACAGGCTGTCTTCATCGGTTTTTGAAGGTAAATTGTTAAAAAGTTTTATGCCCGCAATTCCACACACAATAAATAATAACGATTTTTATGAAAAATTTGGGGATGAAGATACAAAGTTTGTTGGTATATATCGTTTTTAGTCTCAATTTTATTTTTGTTCCGCTTTTTGCACAAGAAGTGGTGCAGCCCGTTTTGACCCCTCTGGAAGAAGCTAAAAATCAGTTTGTTCAGGATCCATGGCTGCAAAATGCTTCCCTGGCGATCTGTATCGTAGATTTGAAAACAAATCAAAAGGTCATTTCCCACAACGAAAGGATCGCACTCCCACCGGCGTCTACGGTGAAATTATTTGCAACAGCATCTGCTTTTGAAATGCTGGGAGCGAATTACAAGCCCAAAACACGGGTTTACTACGACAATAAGCTGGATGAAAACGGAACGCTGAAAGGCAATTTGTGGGTGCGCGGCGGCGGGGATATCTCACTCGGAAGTAAATTCTACAATGCGGAAGGAACGGAAGATTCTTTCCTCGAACAATGGGCGGATACCTTGTATCAAATGGGATTGCGCCGGATTGAAGGAAACGTGATCGGAGATGGCTCGGAGTTCGGTTACCAGGGAATTCCCGATGGCTGGAACTGGGCGGATATGGGCAATTATTACGGTGCAGGGCCGGCGGGATTGCCGATTTATGATAATGTGCTGCGTTTTTACATCAAGGTAGGAGGAAAGGTAGGAACGAAAGCGACCTTGCTGCGCATTTTTCCGGAAATCAAGGACCTGAATTTCAATAATTACATCGAAGCTTCTACGGCTAAAGGCGATAATTCGTACATCTATGGTGCGCCATATTCTTACGATCGCTTCGGGACAGGTTATTTGCAGCGGAATGCATCATTTACGGTCAGGGGAACGCTTCCTGATCCGGAATTGCAGTTTGTGCAGGAGCTGAAGCGGATCTTCACCCTGCGCGGGATCATCATTACCGGAGAAGCGAAAGGAGTGCGGAATATGGGACTTGGCCCGGCTTCCCTGCGATATGAAGCTAAGATTAAAGCGCTGGACCACGAAGGCCGGAGCGTAAATTCAATTGCCTGGTGGACGAATAAAAAGAGCGTGAACGTTTTTGCCGAGCAGCTCGTTTGCTGGATCGCGAAAGAAAAAGGCGGTTTTGGTGATACGAAAAGCGGGATTTACTGGATCGAGCGCTATTGGTCTTCACGCATCAAGGACGGCGGTCTGAACCTCAAAGATGGCAGCGGATTGTCGCGGAGCAACGCGGTTACAGCTGAAAATTTCTGTTCGCTGCTTGAATACATGCACCAATCGAAAAATGCGTCACTATTTAAGGAAACACTGGCCGTTACAGGTGAATCGGGCACATTCTCGGAATTATGCTACGGACAAACTGCCCATGGGCGTGTGAAAGGAAAAAGCGGTACAATGAATAAAATCAAAGCCTACGCGGGCTACGTGGAAACGATAAACGGCAAGGAACTGGCTTTTTCAATCATCGTAAATAATTACGGCTGTACTACGAAAGGCATGATCGAGCGGATCGAGAAGCTTCTAAACGCAATGGCAAAATACTAAACATGGAAAGCTCAAAAAACGGAAATTTTTCATTTGTGCGCTTCAGCCGCGGGGATTTGCTGGCGAAAACCGCTGTCCGGGACGGTGAAACGAAGATCGGGCAAGAAATTTCCTGCGAAGCCACAGCGGAATCGGCTTTTGTTGTTTTGGGGATTTGCGAAGACATCGGTCCGCAGGCCAACAAAGGAAATGCGGGCGCCAACGCTGCTTTTGAAAGTTTTTTACCCAAATTCCTTTCCGTTCAATCCAACTCGTTTTTAAGCGGAAAAAATCTCGTTCTTCCGGGGTATATTGTTCAAAACAAACCTTTTGCTGAGCTCAATGTGCGTGAAGTTATCACTGAGCTCGACGATTTTGTTGTTGCCATATTAGAACCTTTTGTCGGTAAAAGCTTAACACCGGTTATCATTGGCGGAGGCCACAATAACGCTTATCCTATATTAAAATCTTTTTCAGAGAAGCTCCGGAGAAAAATTACTGCCGTGAATTGTGATGCCCATGCTGATTTTCGCGCTTGCGATTTTCGTCACAGCGGAAACCCGTTTTCCTTTGCCCACCGCGACGGGTACCTCGGAAAATATGCAATGTTGGGCTTGCACGAGTCCTACAATAACCAATATATTATCGACGAGATCGAAAAGCATTACTTTTACTGTACCTGGTACGATCAGTTACTGGATGGTGAACAGAACTTCGATTCCGCTTTTGAAGACGTACGGATTTATATCCAGGACGATCCTTTCGGGGTGGAGCTGGATATGGATTCCATCGCTTATATGCCGTCGAGCGCGCTTTCGCCAAGCGGGATAACCTTATTGGAAGCCCGCCGCTACGTTTCGTTTTTTGCCGGGTTGAAGAATGCGCTTTACCTGCATTTACCGGAAGCAGCGCCGGCTACGGACAGTGAAAAAACTTTGGTCGGAAAGGCTTTGGCTTATCTCGTGTGTGATTTCATCAAGGGTAGGCAAAAAGTATAGTCAGCTTAATTTGTATGCTTTGATCTAGAGCTAAAGTTCTGTTAACGGCCACGAATTGTTTCTGCTCCGCGGTCACGAATTATTTTGAAAATCAATAACTTAAAATTTAAATTGCACAAATTAGATAAATTCACTAAGTGAATTATTTCAGTGTAATTCCGATCTCCCCAAATTCTCAAAAATAACACACGTCTAACTTTACATTCGTGAATTCGTGGCAAAAGAGCATTGAATTATTTCTTAAACTTCAGGGTGGTTTATTTTTATTTAGCCGGACACAAACTAAATGTGTTTTTTTTCGTTCTTTTGTAGAAAGAGCAAGGCTACATGACGGCTAACACATTCAGGCAAGGTATTCTCCACTTCTTAAGGGCATTTTTCCCTTTGCAGCTGCTTGTTGGCCACCTGAAATACAATCTGTTAGCCCTTATTTTCTGGATTCTGCTTTTTTCAATTGTTTCCGATTCTATTGGTTCTGCCTACGGTTTGTCATATTTGTTTTATTCGCCTGAATGTCAGGGTGAAACGAATGAAATTTCCTTTATGCTGATCGGCTTTGCCATAGGTGGGTTTACGATGGCTTTCCATACCTACAGCTATATGAAGCTCGGGAAACGTTATCCTTTTATTGCTACGATTTCCAATCCGTTTATCAAATTTTGCCTCAATAATTCGGTGCTCCCGGTGATATTTCTTTTTTATTACTGCTACAAATTCGTCTATTTCCAGGCAGTGGAAGAATATGCCAGCGTGGGTACCTGTGTTACGTATGTCGGTTCATTTCTTTTTGGTTTCGTGATTTTCCTGCTGCTCTCGTTTTTTTACTTTTTCCCGCGGAGTAAAAACGTGTTCCAGAAAATCGGGCTGCAGCCGACGGACAACGATGAGCCGGAGCCGGTCAATTCCTTTTTCCATAAGAAAATCAACTGGCAGAACTATTTCCGTTATAAAAAAGACAGGACTTACGTGTACCTTGCGGGCCTGTACAAATTGCGCACGAGCCGGAGCTCCCGTCATTACGACAAAGAATCGCTTGAAAAGGTATTCCGCCAAAGTAAAATCAGCTCTTCCTTTTTTGAGTTCATTACCATTTTCAGCTTTTTCATTATCGGTGTTTTCCGGGAGCATCCCTTCCTTGACCTGCCTGCGGGAATGAGTATGGTGATGCTGATTACGATCGTCATGATGATTATCAGCGTGATGACTTCCTGGCTCTATTACTGGACTTATCCTGTTTTGATCATCATAATGGTCGTGATGAACGTTTTAAGCAAGCACACGCCTTTATTTCAGTATAAAAATTACGCTTACGGCCTGAAATACGACGAAAAAAGCTGCGTTCCGTACAACCTGAACGTGCTTGAAAGCCTTTCCGGCAATGATGTCGGGATCAACCAGTCGCGCCGGAATTACATCCAGATCCTCGAAAACTGGAAAGGCAGGCTGAACGAGGAAAAACCAAAGCTTGTGATCGTTATGACGTCGGGAGGTGGCTCCCGGAGCGCTCTGTGGACTTTCCAGGTGCTGCAGCATCTTGACGAATCTATTTACGGTGGATTCACAAAGCATATCCAACTGATTACCGGCGCTTCGGGGGGAATGATCGGCGCTTCTTACTACCGCTCCCTTTACCTCGAAAAGCTGAAAAGAAACAGTATTTCACTCAGTCACCGCAAGTACAATACGTTCATTGCCGAAGATTTGCTCAATAAGCTGGCTTTCAGCGCTTCATCCAACGATATGTTTTTCCGGGTGAAAAGCTTCCGGTACAACAACCAGGTGTATACCAAAGACCGCGGCTATTCTTTTGAGCAAGACCTGAATGAAAATACGGAAGGAATCATGAACCGGCCGCTGAATTATTTCAGGCCATACGAAGAAAACGCGTCCATTCCGTTTATGATTTTCAGCCCGACGGTAGTGAACGATGGCCGGAGACTGCTCATCAGTACACAGCGTCTCACTTTCCTCTGTTCAGGGAACAATGCATCCGGCAACCTGACGAATATGTATGAGAATGTGGATTTTAGGAGCCTGTTCCGCCGCAATTCTGACGTACGCTTTTTATCTGTGCTCCGCATGAGCGCCACTTTCCCGCTGGTTCTCCCGATGGTTTCACTGCCAACCAAACCTGAAATGCACGTCATGGACGCCGGGATCCGCGATAATTACGGCGGTAAGCTGACCATGGAGTACATTTATGCGCTGGAAGACTGGATCAGGCAAAACACATCGGGCGTAATTATTGTTAAAATCCGGGACACCAAAAAAATCCTGAAAGGGGAAACGTTGCACAAAGTATCGCTGTTCAACCGCTTTACGCTGCCTTTTGGAAATATGTACGATAATTTTCCCCGCACGCAGGATTTTGACCAGGATGAATTGTTCAAGCTCGGAGTAAAAGGCTTCGATTTCCCGGTTGATCTCGTGATCTTCAACCTACGCGAAAGCAAAAAAGACCGGATTTCACTTTCCTGGCATTTGACCTCGAATGAAAAGCACAAGATTGAAAAAGCCCTGAAGAGCGAAAGCAACCGCACGGCTACACGGCAATTGATCCAGTTGCTGCAATGAGTTTCCCGAGAGACTCGCGGAGCTATAGTGAGTTTTGGCGTGTGTTTTGGATCAAGCCAAAAGTATTAAGAACTAGTTTTTAGAAACAACCCTTGGGTTCACCGGGAAATCCTGCAGCAAAGTTTCGATCTTAGCATTATCCTCGCTGTAAAACACGAGCTTCTGGCATTTGATAATACTTTCCTTCAGGCGCATAATAGGCGTGAGGCCGCCGCCGGCAACAATTGTATTAGCATCAATGATAGAAATCAGCTTCAGGTTTTTGAGGTTGATCCCGTTTTGAAAATAAAGCTCACAAATCCTCCTGGCATTACCGATTACGATGTCGCAGCCGCTGTAGAGATCGTTGCGCTGCTGTATTTTTTTTCCTTTGTCGTGGGTCACAAGCGTTACCAAACCGGAAAATTTCGCCAGGGAATTAATGATGGCTTCGAGCTCGAAGCAGGTATCAATATCGCTGCAAAATACAAGCGCCCGGGGAAGCAATTCAGTTTCGTCTGCCTGGATCTTATCGATGAGGTAAAGCGTGTTTAAAGCAATGATCTCGGCCGGCTCAAAAGCTTCGAACAAAAAATCCTGCCCGCTTTTGAGGGCCTTCAATAAAGCTAGCTGCTCTTCGGAAATTTCCGGGATACCGTTTTTAGCCAGTTTCAGGCGAAAATCTTCAGACAGGATGGAGAGTGACATACGTTTTTTGCCGCAAAGGTAAGGAATAGAACTTAATTCTTCTTCTTAGTCAGTTCTTTCACGAACTCGTTGTCCACTTTATCGATCACGAAACAGTTCGAATAATCCGTTTTACGGTCCGGCTTGAGCGAGCAGATTTTTTTCTGCATCCGGATATTCTTGATTTTGAGGTAATATTTGTATTTCGGCAGCTCCAGGATGATTTTGTTGTTGCGGATTTCGAATTTGCCTTCTTCTTCGGAATTCATCCAAAAACCGTATTCTTTCAGCCTGTAAGTGCTGTCTTTCAGTAAGGTAAGCGTAGAAGGACGTTTGATGTTTTCGCCGCCGTTCTGTGTTGCTACAAGCATAATTTGCTTATCTGAAACGCCGTGCAGGTAAAAAGTCGGGTTGAAAAGCGCTGAAATCAGAGGTAGCAATACCAGGATAATGAAAACGAAAGTTTTGCCTTTGTCACGTTCTTTGTCTTTCAGGTACCCGTAAAAGAGGAACAGCAGCACGAAATATATGATGGCCACCAGCGAAAAAAGAATGTATTGTAAAAAGCCTTCAAGGAAAAAACCAAGCTCGAGCATAAGGAAACTCAGGATGCTGATAAATAAGATGGATTTGAGCGATTTCATGTTTTTTTTATGTCGGTTTTAAAGGGTAATACAGTGTGAAATTTGTACCAAAGATACACATTTTTTACATACTTACACGGTTTAGTATGATCTCAGGTGACTGATTTTTTGAACTTTAAATGCCAGAGAAGATAGATGCAGGCCACGGCAGCCGAAAACATCCCGAAAAAGAAAGTCGGGATCACACTTTTAAAAGTGTTATCATATAAAAAAGTGGTGCAAAACGAGCCGAGCATCACGCCTAATTCCATAGCGATGAACATTGTTCCGGCCCCAACGCCGCGCCGCGATTCCGGTGAAAGGTCAGCCGTCCAGGCGAAAAGCGTAGGGCTTGAAACCCCGGTAGCCAGCCCGAAAACAATGGCGCCGATTGTATAGGAAAGCAAGCCGCTTGAAGTAGCGATCAGGAACATGCTGATAATTAAAATGGACATGCCCAGCAGGAGCGTTTGCCGGCGACCGATAATGTCGGATACACGTGCCGTAAATAGCCGCAATATAATCGTAGACAAAACGTAAAACAGGAAAAACCAGCCTTTATTTGGGATTTTAAGAAAAGAAGACATTTCAGCCGACATTACGAAAATAATCCCTGAGCAAATCGCCGAGAGGAACATTACTATGGCTGAAGGAAGCACATTCCGCTCGAAAACGTCGCCCCAGTTGACCAGTAATTGCCGGCGCTCAAAAGGGACCTGGTTTTGCAGGGTTTCCTGCACTGAAAAAAGCAAGATACTCGAAAGCAGCGCGAGTCCGCAAGCGGTGAAAAAAAGGCCTTCCATACCGAGGTGGCGAACCACAAGAAAGCTTCCTGCCTGTCCTGCGCCGATCCCCAGGGAAATAAACGTTCCCCAAAGTCCCATTCCGGCCCCGCGCCGGTCGGCAGGCAGCAAATCGGTGATCAGTGCCGTAGCCCCCGTAGGCGTAAAACCGGCGCTGAAACCGTGCAAAAACCGAAGCAGCAGGAAAAACCAGATGGAAGTCGAAAGCGGGTAGAGGAGACTGACGGCAGCGCAAACGAAAATACCGAAATACATAACACGCTTGCGCCCGATATAGTCGGATAATTTCCCTGAAAAAGGCCGCGAAAGTGCCGCGGAAATAGTAAAAATAGTAATGATGAGCCCTTTCTGGTGTTCACCTCCCAGGCTTGTAATAAAAGCGTTCAGCTCCGGAAGAATGAGATTGAAGCTGGTGATGAACAGGAACATGGATACACATGCCAGCCAGAAATTGGAAGAATACGCTTTCATTAATTGCTAATATGCTAATAATTTAATGTGCTAATGGTAAATGCTTAAAATGTCAATACCAGGAGAATAACGAATTTATTTGCGAAAATCTAGCGTGGGAGCAGCCACGAAGTGAATTAACTAATTAGCACATTAGCATATTATCACATTATTTCGTCAGTGCCTTAAACACCTCTTCCAGCGAGCGTTCTTCCTTACGGATCGTTAACGCGAGCAAGTCATTTTTCTGGGCAAAAGCTGCAATTGCTTTACGGAGATCATCCGGGTCGGTGGATTCGATCAGCCAGGTATTTTCGCTTTCGAGCGCCTGGACTTTCGATACGCCGGGGATTTTGCTCAGCTGATTTTTAGTGATGGCGCGGTCGAACTCAACATAAACGACCTGCATGTTCACTTCGTGCTGCAGGTTTTCTGCGATGTCGTCGGCTACGATCTGTCCGCGCTTGATGATGATGACGCGGTCACAAATCGCTTCTACCTCCTGCATGATGTGCGTGGAGAGCATCACGGTTTTCTGTTTCCCGATTTTTTTGATCAGCTCGCGGATTTCAACCAATTGATTCGGGTCAAGCCCGGAGGTTGGCTCATCGAGGATCAGCACTTCCGGATCGTGGATAATCGCCTGGGCAAGTCCCACACGCTGGCGGTAGCCCTTGGAAAGCATCCCGATCTGTTTGTTTTGTTCCACTTCAAGCCCAACTTGCAGGATCATTTCATCCACGCGCTGTTTCAGGTTGGGAACTTTATAGATTTTACCGACAAATTCGAGGTATTCACGAACGTACATATCAAGATACAGCGGGTTGTTTTCCGGCAGATACCCGATTTTACGGCGTGTTTCCAGGCTGTCGAGATCGACGGTCATACCGCACACTTTCACTTCGCCTGCGGAAGAAGGAATAAAACCCGTAATGATTTTCATCGTGGTTGATTTTCCCGCACCGTTCGGCCCTAAAAATCCAACGATTTCACCTTTGTTAATCGTAAAGGAAATATCGTGAACAGCTGCCTGTTCCCCGTAAAATTTGGTCAGATTTTTAACTTCTATGGACATGTTACTCGATTGAAGTGCGAAGTTACGAAATAAAAACTGAATCCAAAGCAACCCGATTTTGGGATTTCCTAACAAATGTTAGCTGCCTGGCGAAAGCTTTCACCTAACTTTGCAGCATAAAATCAAAGCAAATGACGACAGGAAAAACAGCATTAATTACAGGCGCTTCGGGCGGAATTGGTTATGAACTGGCACTAATTCACGCGAAAGCAGGGGACAATCTGGTTCTTGTGGCCCGCAGTGAAGACAAGCTCAACGAATTGAAAAACCACCTGGAAAAGCAGTACGGAATTGATGTTCATGTTCTGCCGCTGGATTTATCGGAAATAAGCAGCCCTGAAAAAGTCTACGCGTTTACGCAGGAGAAAGGCATTTTTGTGGATTACCTCGTCAACAACGCCGGTTTCGGTGATTTTGGTTTTTTCCATGAAGCAGACTGGGACAAAACAAATGCGATGATCCAGCTGAATATAACGATATTGACTCACCTGACACATGTGTATATCCGGGATATGATCAAAGCCAAAAAAGGGAAGATTATGAATGTGGCTTCAACAGCAGCGTTCCAGCCCGGCCCGACGATGGCAGTTTATTATGCGACAAAAGCTTATGTGCTTCATTTTTCGGAAGCGATCGGCAACGAAGTAAAACCTTATGGGATTACGGTAACAGCTTTGTGTCCCGGTGCAACTGAAAGTGGGTTCCAGGCCGCTGCAGCGATGGAAAACAGCAAGCTGGTGAAAGGGAAAAAATTACCGGCTTCACAGGAGGTGGCAGCTTACGGCCATAAAGCGATGATGAATGGGAAAGCGGTTGCAGTCCACGGCTTTATGAATTACCTGATGGCGAATGCTGCACGCTTTTTCCCGCGCTCATGGACAGTGAAGGTTGTAAGGAAAATACAGGACGCCCGATGAAAGTTAATGTGCTAATGGTTTCATATGCTAATGTGCTAATTGGGATTCACAATAAGTAGCATATTATCACATTAATATTATTTTTTAACCACTTTGCGGATAATTACCTGGTCTGGGTAATAGATTTTCAGGAAATAAGTCCCTTTTTGAAGCTGATTGGCGTCAATGACATTGGTACGCGTGACAGAAAGCAATTTTTGGTACTGCTCTGTGTAAATTTCGATTTTATCAATCTTATCCGTATCGGACTGGTTTTTATTCTGAACAAAGATTTGCTCATTGAAAGGATTTGGATAAATGCCTACGCCGGAAATAGCCACTTCAGGTAAATCCTGTGCGAATGAACAACTTGCAAATACTAAAAATAAGAAGAACAATTTCGCTTTCATATCACATTTGTTGGTTCCAGTTTAACGCAAGTTACGGCAAATAGTTACGCTCGCATAGCATTTTAGCAAAAAAATAACTTTTGTTATCTGAGAATGAGGAGTGATGAATGTTGAACGCTGATTCATGATTCATCGTTCAACATTCATCACTTCTTCTTATCTTTGCAGCGAAATTAAGATTATGAGATACGACGTTGCAATCATTGGTGGAGGGATCGTAGGTGCAGCAACACTTTACAAGCTTCAGGCGAAATACCCGGCATTGAACCTGGTTTTGATTGAAAAAGAAAAGCTGCTGGCTGATCACCAAACGGGACATAACTCGGGTGTGATCCACTCCGGTTTGTATTACACGCCCGGTTCACTGAAAGCTAAAAACTGCGTGGCCGGCCGTCATGAGCTGGTTGCTTTTGCGAAAGAGCACAATATTGCACACGATATTTGCGGAAAGGTTGTTGTTGCTACAAAAGAGAGCGAATTGCCCTTCATGGAAAAAATCTTCAACAACGGGATTGCGAACGGGATCGAAGGAATTGAAAAAATCGATGCTAAGCGGATCCAGGAAATTGAGCCGCATGTACGCGGCATCGCCGGGATTTGGGTTCCATGCACGGGAATTATCGATTTTCGCGGCGCTACGGAAAAAATGGTGGAGCTTGCCCTGGCTACCAACCCCAACAGCAAGCTGATGCTGGAGCATGAAGTGACGGGAGTTGAAAAACACGCCGATCATTCCACGATCATCACCAATAAAGGAAACGTAGAGGCTTCGTATGTTGTTTTTTGTGCCGGTTTACAGGCCGACCGCCTGGCGCGCAAAGACGGCGTGAAGCTGAAAGAAAAGGTTGTCGGTTTCCGCGGTGATTACTACGAATTGACCGACCAGGCCAAACATAAAGTAAAAAACCTGATCTACCCGGTCCCTAACCCGGAATTCCCTTTCCTGGGCGTGCATTTTACGCGTATGACCAACGGAGATACGGAATGCGGGCCAAACGCCGTGTTTACATTCAAGCGCGAAGGCTACGGAAAAACGGATTTCTCTTTCCGTGATTCGTGGGATGCACTGACTTACAAAGGAACCTGGAAACTGTTCTTTAAAAATATGAAATACGGCATCGACGAATACCGCCGGGCTTTCTCCAAAAAATTATTCCTTAAAACGTTACAGGGCTTAATTCCAGATCTCACGATGGACGATATCAAACCGGGAAGGGCAGGAGTGAGGGCTTTGCTTCTTCGTGATGACGGCGACACCCGCGATGATTTCCGGATCGAGTACCACGGCAATTCCATTCACGTACTGAACGCACCGTCACCGGCTGCAACTGCGTCACTCGCGATTGGCGGATATATTGCTGAAGAAGCGGAGAAACACTTCAATTTGAAATGATGAATTATGAATGTTGAGTGACGAATAGTTTATCACTCATAATTTGAATTTACAGTATTTGATAACCGATCCTTTTGCGGTGAAGAGCTTTTCGTAATGCGTTTTGATGTGGAAAATGTCTTTGGTAACCGGATCGAGATCCTGGCTGATATCATTGTATAAATCCCAGGTTGATTCCAGCAGGTGATAGTTATTTTCCTTAATTTCTTCCAAGGTCGATTCGAACAACAAATCGCTGTCCGTTTTCATGTGGATAATTCCTCCCGGTTTCAGGATTTGGCGGTAACGGTCAACGAATAGCTTTGAAGTCAGGCGTTTGCGCGGTTTTTTAGGCTGCGGATCGGAAAATGTCAGCCAGATTTCGTCAATTTCACCTTGCCCGAAATAATCCGTGATGAAATCGATTTTTGTCCGCAGGAAAGCAACATTCTTCATTTCTTTCTCCATAGCTTCGCCCGCGCCAACCCAGATCCGTGCACCTTTGATGTCCAGGCCAATGAAGTTTTTGCCCGGAAAATGGTTCGCCAGTCCGATGGTATATTCGCCTTTTCCGCAACCCAGTTCCAGGACAATCGGGTTTTCGTTGCCGAAGTAATCCTCGTTCCACTTGCCTTTGAGGTCAAATTCCTCCCGGGTGTCAGCATCAAGGGTAGGCTCGAAGCAATTCGGCCATTCTTTCATTTCCCTAAACCTGCGTAATTTGTTTTTTGCCATTTGAAGCGGCAAATATAGCTACTTTTGACCACATAGTGCACGTAGTTAACATAGAAACCATGGATATTGCCCCTAACTAATTCTACATTTTCAATTCTAAATTCTCCATTCTTTGTATTTTTACGATATGCAGATTTCCGAAGTTCACGATAAACGAATTTTATATGCAGTCCTGGATTGGGGGCTTGGGCATGTGACGCGTTCCATCGGGATTATCCGGCAACTGGAAGACCAGGGAAATACGGTTATTATTGCTTGCAACAAAGAGCAAAAGCAGGTTTTCGTCAGTTATCTGCCGGAATTGATTTACGAGGAACTGGAGGGCTACAACTTTCGTTTTTCCGGCAAAGGAAACTGGGGCTGGGATTTATGGAAACAGCGAAGCCGCTTTTTGGGAGCCGTGAAGAAAGAAGCGCAAAGTGCAAAAGATTTGTGCCGTAAACAGGATATTGAGCTGGTTGTTTCCGATCATCGTTACGGCTTCCGGGTGGAGGGGATTCCTTCGGTTTTTGTGACGCACCAGCTGCATTTGCCCATCCCGAAAATTGCTTTTTTGGTACAGCGCTGGCATGAAAAACGGCTGCGGAAGTTTACATCGCTCTGGGTTTTGGATGATGAAAAAAATACGCTCGCAGGAAAGCTCAGCAAGCCGCTAAAGCACCCGGATTTGAATTACATTGGCTGGTACAGCAGGTTTGAGCTTAAAAAGCCGGAAAATTTAAAGGTTCCGTTGAAAAAAACGCAGCATTATGATTATTTGATTGTGCTTTCGGGGCCGGAGCCTTATTCGCTGCAATTATTCGCCGAAATTTCCCGGAAAATTGACTTCAGGGATAAAAAAGTGGCAGTGCTGCACCCGGCTTCTTTGAAAATCAAAAACAAGAATAAAAATTTCAACTATTTCCCGGCGAAGCAGCTGAAAAAAAATGATGAGCTATTCTTTCAAAGTGACTGCATTATTTCGCGTTCGGGCTATTCGACTATTATGGATATCCGGGTACTCGGTAAAAAAGCAATTTTAATCCCGACGAAGGGACAGAAGGAGCAGGAATATCTGAGCAGGTATTTAAAGCTGGAATAAAGCTTTCAGGTTTGAATTCATATGACGCATTTCTTTTCTGTTTAATTCTCCTAGTTTTCCTAATACAAGATCTTTTTCAATTGTAGCCAGTTTGCTTAAACGGATGATGGAATCAGCTTTTAAACCATTCATATCATTGGGCGTGACTTCCAGGTCAAATTCGTCTTTCCATTTTGATTCGGAAGTGATAAATGCAACGGTGACGTCTAATTCTGTGGTAAGCAGGATTAAAGCAGGACGAATTTTATTGCCTTTGAGATTCGTAAACGGAAAAGGAATCAGGATGAGATCTCCTTTTTTCACTTGTATTTACTTTTAATATCGCTCAGAGAATAAAGCTCAGGATCCTGTTCGAGGAAATCATAGCTTTTGGAAGTAGAAACGGTTTTTTGAACTTCTTCGGATAAAAGTTGATTTTCGATTTTGGATAAAAGGAATTCAATATAGTCATTGACTTCACTGATTTTATTTTCAGGAAGCTTTTTGATATTGGAGATCGTGTACTGGATTAGCTTTTCTTTTCGCATAATCACAAATTTAAGAAATAAAAAGCTTAATTCAAAGTGAAAATTTTAAGTGGGATTCTGAGCTCAAATTATGGGATTTTAACCTTCGGATCAGGAATGCGCTCAGCTCAATGAATTCTTCTCCGGCAGTTATCGTATTTGAGGCCCAATTTTTCATTCTGCATTTTTCATTCTCATTTTTTTTAATACTTTTGTTTACCCATGAAAAGTCCCCGTATTCCTTCACATTTTATTGGTCTCGCAGTTGCCCTGCTGTTTTTCCTGTTTTGGGTTTTTCAGCCGGCAGACAGGGAAGTGGAGCGCGCATTTTATGTGTGGGAAAATACCAAAACGGAGCTGACGGAATACGAGCAAAAAAGTCTGGAAAAGCTGGAAGTTACAAAGCTTTACCTGAAATTCTTCGAAGTGGAGAAAAATGACGTTTACGGAATTTACCCGACTGCGAAAAGCCAGCTCGGCGAATATGGGATTGAAAAGGAAAATTTTGAGATCGTACCAACGATTTACGTGCGCAATGAAGTGTTCAAAAAGCCCGGTAAAAATGAGCTGGAAGAATTTGCATCGAACCTCGGTTTCCTGATCCGGAAAAAGATGTCGGAGAAATTCCCGGGCAAGCAGCTGCAGGAAATCCAGATCGATTGCGACTGGACGGAAAGCACGCAAAAAAATTACTTTAAGTTCCTGCGCTTGCTGAAAAAGCATACTGATTTGAAAATATCGGCTACGCTGCGTTTGTATGCGTATAAATTCCCCGATAAAATGGGTGTTTTGCCGGTAGACCGCGCGATGCTGATGTGCTACAATTTACTGAGCGTGCACCAGCAGGAAAATAAAAACTCGATCCTTGACCTGGAAGAACTGGAAAAATACCTTGTCGGCGCCGGGAAATATCCTGTTCCGCTCGATGTTGCGCTCCCGGTGTATTCTGCGATGCATGTGTACCGCAACAATTCATACACAACGACTTTGTACAACGACGGACAGCTGGACGCAAAAGTGCTCAGTCATACAAAAGGCCTCTGGTACCGCGTAAATACAGATGTTCCCCTGCAAACGCTTTTCCTGCGTGAAGGAGATAAAGTGAAATACGAAAAAGTCAGCCCTGAAATGCTGGAACGCGCTATTCGCCTGATCCGTTCGCGGGTATCGCTTGAACGTGATTTTACCCTGAGCTTTTTCCAATTGAACGAATACGAATTAAAACAACATAGTGATGAAAAACTGGCTTCTTATTATCAGCTTTTTTAGTGTATTGCAGGCGCTGGCCTGCGGGCCTTTTTATCCATACGGAGATGAGGTGCGCTTTTCCCTGCTGAAACCGAATTACGTGCCGGTTTACGGGATGGGGCGCTTTCATTACACAGCCTTTGCTTTCAGCGATTCCTACACGGCTTTCGAGAAGGATGAATTTGAAAAAAGCGATGAGAATATCGCGGCCTGGCACAGCTATTTCAAAGGGGAATTCAGTCACAAGGACATTTACGAAGTCATTTACAAAGTGAAAGTAAAACAGCTTGGCCGGATGAAAAAGAACAATGCGTTTGTAAAAGCGTTGTATTCTGACCGTTACAAAGCTGTATTGGATTATATCGTTTTTGCGAAAAAAATCTCAGATCTGAATGCCTGGTCCGGTGACCCGTGGGAACGTGACCGCAATTCCGGTAAATCCCTGCGCAGTAAGCAAATTACGAAGGCAATCCAATCGGCGGAAGCGGCCAAAGACGAGAACCTGAAACGCCGTTATGCTTACCTGGCTGTACGTTTGGCTTTCTATAACAACGATTATGAGCAGATCAAAAAATTGTATGCCGCTTATTTTGAAGGACAAACCCCGAAGGACGTAGTTCACTACTGGGCGCTGCACTTCAAGGTAAATGCCGAAGAAAGCTCTGCCCGCCGCAACGCGGAAGTGGCGCAGGTGTTCCGCTATTCCCACGAAAAGCGTTTCCCGGTGCATTTCATGTATGATTTTGAAATTGATAAAAGCGCCGTTCTGAAAGCTTGCAGAAATGAAGAAGAAAAGTCAGCTGTTGAGTTTTTCCTGACGAGCCGCAAAGTAGACCGTGCTTTACCGGAAATCAAGCGTTTCGCTGCCGGAAATACGGACGAAAACCTGCTTTGTTTTTTACTGCTGCGCGAAACGAACAAGCTGGAAGACTGGATTTTGACGCCGTATTATTCGGAGTTTGCCCCTGCCCTGAACCAGGAATATTACGAGCGGGAAGATTATTTTTCGTTCCGCAAGCGAATTGCCGGTGATCGCAAATGCGCGGCTGAGCTGGCTGACTGGGCAGGAAAACAGGAAATTAAGGATGCTTCCAAAAAAGCCTGGTGGAAAAGTATGACTGCCTACCTGTATTTCATGGCGGGCGATGAAAAGCTTGAAACAGCGAAAGATCTGCTGGTACAGAAAAGCGATGACCCGGCTTTGCTGCGTTTCAACAAGATGCTTGGCGCTTTAATCTCTGCCCAGCAAAACGACAAAGCGAACCTGGAAAATGAACAATTGCAGCAAATTGTGCGTTCGGAATCCGATTTAGGGAACGATAAGTTCTTGTTTGCCCTGGGACGTGAGCTGGAATACAAAGGAAACACCACGGATGCGGCCTATCTTTTCTCAAAAATCAATAAAGGCGCAGATTGGGAGAATTACACTTTTTGGCGTTCGAAGGAGCTTCATAACACGCTTTTCCTGGATTTTTACGAGCATTATTTCTTTTACCTCGATGCACAGTATACTCCTGAGCAAGTTGCGGCGCTCATCAAAGACAGTAAAATGAACACAACGTCGGATTTTGACCAATGGAAAAAACAAGGCGTGAAAAAAGACCTGGCGCGCCTGTATGATTTGCTGGGAACGAAATACCTGCGTCAAAACAAGCTCGAGGCTTCGCTGAAGGCTTTTGAACAGGTCAACGACTCGCTGTGGAAATCACGTCATTTTTATTACCGGGATTATATCGACGCCAACCCGTTCTACACGGATTTTTATTCAGAGCACGCCCCAACGAAAGGCGATACGGTGCGGTATACAAAGCCGGAAATTGTACGCCAGCTGATTTACTACCTGGACCAGGCGGACCATAAAACGGGCAAAGAGAAAGCGTATTATGCTTTCCAGGCAGGCAATTGTTACTTTAACATGACGCAATACGGGAATTCCTGGATGATGCGCCGTTATTTCTGGACTTCGCAGGCGACGCATACGGGACTCGAGGACGATGATGAATATTTCCAGTGCAAATTGGCCCAGAAATATTACCTGGAAGCGTCTTTTGCGACAAAAAATGAGGAAATATCAGCCCTGGCGCTGCGAATGGCGGGAAGATGTGAAAAATACAGGCTCTACGATCTCAACCGCGATTATGAAGGCGATGATTACGAAGGCTTTATTTTCGGAAAGAATAAGTATTACCAGAAGCTGAAGCAGGAGTACCCGGATCATTATGAACCATTGATCAGTAATTGCCAGACTTTTACCAGCTATTATGCCAAGCTCAAATAATATGTTTAGAGTACCTGCTTTATGCTAAGCGCCCCGGAAGGACATTTCAGCACCTGCTGGCGGATGGTTTCTTTCGTGTCGTTTTCTACCTGGATCCACGGTCTTTCGCGCGGCTTGAAAACGTTCGGCAACCCTTTGGCGCATACAGCGGAATGGGTGCATTTGGCGCTGTCCCACAAAATGGTCAGGTCTTCTTTCTGATATTCTTTTGCCATGGTTTTAGCTTTCTTCAAATATAGAAAAAGAATTGAGAATGGAACAAGATTGTTGGATTATTGAATTTTTAGATTATTAGAAACGATCTGTCCAATATCTGATAATCCAGCCATCTAACATTTATCCAACGATGTAAATTAAAAAAACCGCCCGGGATATTTCCTGGAACGGTTTTTTCTATTTTAGTTTAAAACTTAACATTTATCTGGCAAAGCCGGCATCTGTATCGTAGCTGAAGAAGGTTTCTCTATCGCGGTCATTCAACGGGTCGCAGAAGAAAATGCGCGCGATATGCTTTTTGATTTTCATTTCCCGGTAAGGGGACTTTTTGCTGAAACAATACTTTTTGCGTTGATTGTTTCCTGAAAATTGTTCTTCCATGCTGATACAGTTTAAATTTTTACGCGGCTTTATTTGAATTCAAGGATATCACGCATGAGCTTTTCCATGTTCCGGTTATAAGCTTCTTTGAAGATTTCCCATTGTTCGCGGCTTTCGGCTTTGTACGTATCGAGGTCGCGCTGGATATCCGTGTTCTTAGCTTCCAGCTCAGCGATCCTGCGTTCGTAATCTTCGCGGGCTTCTTTTTTCTGGGCATCTTTACGGGCTTTAAACTCCTCGATGCTCTTCCGGTTGGCTTCGATTTTTTTGGCGTTTTCACGACGGTAAATTTCGATTTCTTCCTGGTAATCTTCCTGTGCTTCGTCCAGCTCTTTGTTGGCCCTTTCTACCTTTTCTTCCGCAGTTTCTACTTTTTCAGCAGGCGTATTGCAGGCTGTGAGCAGAACGCTTCCCAGGAAAGCTGCTGGCAGAACGCTTAAAATGATCTTTTTCATGGCAAATAAATTTTGATTGTTGACACGTTTTTGCAGTTAGTCTTTCAAAAAGCTCAGCTCGGTCTAAATGCAAATATGTAGCAAAACGGGCAATCGCTTGTTACACGAATTGCCCGCAATGTTATATGTTTTACAGGTGTCAGACAATTCCCAGGAGCCAGAGGATCAAGAGGATAAGCGTGATCACCAGCAAGAGGTGGATCAATCCGCCCAAACCGAAACCGCCGGCGAGCAAGCCTACGAGGTAGAGCAGGAAGATGATCAGGATCACGATCCAGAACAAGCTCAGCACTGCGCCTACAATAGGCTGAGGGCTGGCGCTCTGCTTCATTTTTTGCAAATGCTTTTTAGGCTGGTAAGACACTTTTTCGATGATGCGTTTGGTACTTTCTGCTGCAGCCATTTTCTTTTGAATGATTTTGTGCTTCACAGAAGCCGGCTGAGGAGTGCTTTCAGTTACAGTTCCGTCTGCCTGTAGTTCCTGTTCAGCCTGAGCCACAGGCGTTTCATTTCTGGCAATAACTGTTTCTTGCGGCATTTCTTCCGGAGCGATTGCAATTTCGCTGATCGGCTTGTGGTAAGGCTTGTCGGCCTCATTTTCTTTCACATGCTTGCTAATGCCTTTGTTGTTATTGCTGGCAATATAAAAGCCTTTGTTCACCCTACGCTTTGTAACGGTGAGACTGCTTCCACAGGAAAATAAAACACTTCCTAAAATTGTAAAGGTGATAATTGTAAATAAATTTTTCATAATCATGTAAATTAGGTGAAACAAAGCAACAGCAAGATGCCGTTATCTGAGAATAAAGGTAAGCAAGTCGGGTGTCTTGTGTTTTACATTCACCCCAACAAAAATTATATAAATCCTACTTAATTGAGAATGATGAATTCCGCCGCGGGGAGTGTGATGAAAGTTGAAATTTTTATAACTAAAAAAAGCGCTGCCTTTTCAGACAGCGCTTTTCCAAATCAAAAAACTATTTTATTTTTTGGTTACCGTGAATTCTGTTCTACGGTTAAGCTGGTGCTGATCTTCCGAACAACCGGATGTGTCACCGGTATCACAAGAGCAATCGTTCACCAGGCGGGTTTCACCGTAACCTTTTCCTGAAATCCGTCCGGGATTGGAGATTCTTGCCTTGATATATTCCAGGGAAGCTCTCGCGCGCTGGTCGGACAAGTCCTGGTTGTATGCTTTTTTTCCGCGGCAGTCAGCGTGGGAAGAAAGGCGCACTTCCATAGATGGATTATCATTCATCGCCTTGACGATTTTATCCAGCTCCCTGGCTGCGTCAGGACGAATGTTTGACATGTCGAAATCGAAGTAAATGTTGTTCATATTGACTGCAACAGCCAGGTCGGTGTTTACTTCAATCGGTGTTTCTTTTATGATTTTGGTGAGTACAACGTCTGCATACAAAACAGAATCACGACCGAAGGTATTCACCAGCGTTCTTCCGTCTGTATAGTCTTCTTTCGTACCTACAATCCGGTAGTTTTTATTGCCTTCCACCATGAAGCTGAAACCGCCTTCGCTGTCACTCCTCATTTTTGCAATCATATTTCCGGCACCTTCACCGTCGCCATCGCTGTCTTCCTCGTATAAAGTAAGGTCGACATTACCCAGCAGGTTGTTGTCCTGGTCTTTGGTTAAACCGGCAATCCGCTTGGTTGACTTCAGTGTTCCGAAGAAATCCATTCCATAGATATCGTCCGAATTTTCGGCGCCCATACGGTTGGAGGAGAAGTAACCCTTATTGGTAGTTGAGTTCATGATCATCGCGAAATCATCGTGACGTGTGTTTACCGGTGAACCGGTGTTGATCACGTTGGATTGTCCAGGGACATTTCCGCCAAGAGAGACGTAAAAGATATCCTGCCCGCCCAGGCCGAAATGGCCGTCGGATGAAAAGAACAGCACCTGGTTCTGGTCTTCAATGAAAGGGAACATTTCGTCACCTTCAGTATTGATACCCGGGCCCATGTTTACAGGCTGTGACCAGGCCCCGTTGCCGGTGCGTGTCGTTTTGTAGATATCCGTTCCACCGTAGCCTCCGGGCATATCGGATACGAAATACATCGTTTGTCCGTCGCCTGCAAGCGCAGCATGTCCTACTGAGTAGCTTTCATTGTTGTAAACGAAAGGCTCAGGTTTTGTCCATTTGTCGCCATCGAGGCTGCTGAACCAGATCTGGAGCTCAAGCACCTTATCTTTGGATTTGTCTTTCGGGTTATTACGGGTGAAGGCCATAAAATTACCTGCTTTGTTGAAGCTGGCCGGGCCATCATGCCATTTGCCGTTTAAGCGCTTATCCAACTTTTTCGGTTTTTTCAACTGGCCGTTTTCTACCTCAGCTACGTAGAGATTGAGGTAAGGCTTGCCGTTCCAGTTGTATTTCCGTTTGATCAGCGAAGGCTTCGCACGGGTAGATGCAAACACAACGCGGTCTGTTCCAAGGAAAGCAGTACCGAAATCCTGGTCATGTGAATTGATTTCCTGCTCGTGTACTTTAAATGTTCCCGGATCGGTCATCAATGTGCTGAGCTCATTGCGGTGTGCGTTAAAGCTTTTTACACGCAGGTCGTCCGGTTTCAAAGCCTGGTATTTATCCATCCAGAATGCGGATTCATCGTATTTGCCGTTTGCACGGAGAAGGGCAGCATAGCTGTAGTAGTCTTCGGGAACCCGCCCGTTGGTAGTATTTACCAATTTTGCGTAGGCCTGTTCCGCTTCATCGTTCCGGTTCGTCTTCTGATAGCTTTCTGCCAGTCGACGCATACCTGATTCCGTTAACTGCTCGGTTTCGGTGTAAAATTTAATTGCTTTTTCGTAATCATACAAAAAATAATATTTATCACCTTTCTGCTCGCGTTTGGATTGTTCCTGGCTGAATGCAACCAGGGCGAACCCAAAGATAATCAGAGTTGTAAGTAGATTTTTCATGATCATTTAATTTATGGGCGCTCTTAAAAATAACGCGGTGAATCAATCTGTTTTTTACCCGGGAAGATGAAGTCGTAGCGGAGCATGATCTCGTGGCTTCCCTGGTTATATTTGAACGTTCTCACCCCATAAGACCAATCGAAAGAGTAGCCTATGTGGAATTGTGGTGATAAATCAAGTCCAACTAATGCACCAACGGCATCCCCGGAACGGTACATTGCACCCAGGAGGAGTCTCTGACGGAATACAAAAGATGCAGTCAGGTCAATCTGGCCTGGTGCCTTCGGGGTATACTTGATGAGCGTTGTAGGCTTGAAGGCCACATTTGGAGTGATGTCAAGCATCGCGCCTGCTATGAAGAAATAATGACGTTCTTCTTTCGCAAGGGATTCGTTTCCGTTATTCATGACAACCGTCGAAAAACTATTTTCGAGCAGGTTCGGTACGGAAATACCCGCATAGAAACGTTTCATGGAGTAATACGCGCCAAAACCAAAGTTTGGAGTAGCGCGGTTGTTAACGTTCACGAAAACAGGGTCGCTTTCAGTCTCGAGGTCCAGGGCTTCAAGATCAGCCTGCAGGATGTTTGCCCCGCCGCTTAAACCAAGCGCCAGTTTAGAGCGCTCGGTTAAGTTCATAATATAGGCGAAGCTCCCGAAAATCGAGGTCGTGTTGATCGGCCCGATCTTGTCGTTGGCAAAGGAGAGCCCCAGTCCGATGTGCTCACTTGCAATCGGGGAGTGCATGGTGAGCGTTTGGGTCATCGGGGCGCCGTCAAAGCCTACCCACTGAGAGCGGTGCAGCGCTGTTATGCTAAGCGCCTCGCGGCTCCCCGCATAAGCGGGGTTTACCGAAAGCGTGTTGTACATATAGTGTGTGTACATCGGGACCTGTTGGGCCTGGGCGCTAAAGCTGCCCAGTCCTAAGAGGATCCCTGCGATTATTTTTTTATGTGTTTTCATAAGATTGACTTTTTATGTGACATTGAATCGATTATCTGTTTAAGTAAATGGTTCCCTTCTTATCTTCAGAACCGTCACCGAGCTCAAGAATGTAGAAGTAAACACCTACAGGCAGTATTTCGCCATTCGGTCCTTTTCCATCCCAGGTATTTGCGTAAGAGTCACCTTCGAATACCTCATCACCCCAACGGTTGAAGATCATGAATTTGTTATCAGTATAGTTTTCAATTCCATTAATCACCAGGATGTCGTTGATGTTATCGCCGTTAGGTGAGAAACCTTCGGGAATTGAAATCGCTACAATGTCACAGTCATCAAGAACAAGTACGGCTACGTCATCCGTTGCAGTACATCCGTTGCGTGTAACAACGAGTGTGTACGTACCTGAATTGCTTGTAGCTGCTGAGCCGATTACCGGGTTCTGCGCGTCAGATGTATAACCGTTCGGTCCTGACCAGCTGTAAGTTGCACCTGAAACGCTTTCAGCATTCAGGGCGATAGCCGTACCGACACAAAGGTCAGTGTTAGCCGAAGCAACTGCAACAGGAACACCGTTTACATCCAACGTATAGTTGACAGATGTAACACTTCCCGGACAGGTTCCGGAAACGACTACGTTGTAGTTGTTGCCTGCATCGGTATTGTCAACCGGATTGATCGTTAAGCTGGCAGTTGTGGCCCCGGAAATTGTTCCTCCGTTAACCAGGTTGGTTGTGCCTCTTCTCCACTGGTAAGTTAATCCTGTACCTGTAGCAGTAACATTAAAGGTTACCGCGCTGCCTTCACACACTGACTGGTTAACCGCCTGTACAGTAATTGCAGCAGGGGTATTCAGGATTAAGGATGCATTGGCAGAAGTAGCTGCTGTCGGACAAGATCCGGTAACAACCACATTGTAGTTTGCCGCCGCATCGGAAGCATCTACAGGATCAATCACCAGGGTTGAAGTCGTAGCACCGGAGATATTTCCTCCGTTCACCAGGTTGGTTGTACCCGTTCTCCACTGGTATGTTAAGTTAGAACCGGTTGCAGTTACTGCAAAAGTTGCAGCATCTCCAGGACAAACTGTCTGGTTAACCGGTTGTACTGTAATTACTGGTGCAGTATTTACGTTGAGGGCAACGTCAACTGAAGTAGCAGGGCAAGTACCGGTTACTACAACATTGTAATCCAGGGCGGCATCAGCTGCCAATACAGGATCGATTGTCAATGTAGTTGTAGTAGCTCCGGAAATCCGTGCGCCGTCAACCATGTTGTTGCTGCCTTGTCTCCATTGATATGTTAAGCCTGCTCCGATAGCTGTGACAGTGAATGTCGCTGCTCCGCCTTCACACACCGTTTGAGCTAAAGGCTGTACGGTAATGATTGGGGACGGCTGGATAGTTAAGGCAATATCTGCTGAAGTTACCGCGGAAGGACATGTTCCCGTGATAACCACGTTATAGTTAGTTCCCTGATCTGTCAGGGCTACCGGTGCGATTGTCATGCTTGAAGTCGTTGTACCTGAAACTGTGGCGTTATCCGTCATGTTCACAATACCTCTTCTCCATTGGTAGCTGAGACCAGTACCCGTAGCAACTACAGTGAAAGTTACAGAGCTTCCTTCACAAACACTTTGATCGGCAGGGAGGACAGTAATTACAGGGGCAGTGTTGATCGTCAGGGAAACGTTAGCCGAAGTTACACTTGGGCATGCTCCTGAAATCATTACTGTATAATCTGTTCCTGCATCGGCTGTCATTGCCGGATCGATGGTTAAAGTAGCTGTGTTAGCTCCTGAAATGTTTCCACCGTTAGCGAGGTTAACACCTCCGCGCATCCATTGGTAAGTAAGCGGTGCTGTACCTGTTGCGGTAACACTGAAGCTTACCGGGTTGCCTTCGCAGACAGTCTGGTTCACAGGCTGAACAGTGATTACAGTAGCAGGTGTCACTGTCAGGTCAACATCTACGGACGTTACCGCGGAAGGACAAGCTCCTGAAACCATTACACTATAATCAGAATCATCATCAGCCGTTGTAGCCGGGTCAATTGTCAGGGTTGCTGTATTAGCTCCTGAAATGTTTCCGCCGTTAACGATATTCACACCGCCGCGCATCCACTGGTAAGTAAGACCTGTACCGGTTGCTGTTACAGAAAGTGTAGCGGCAGAGCCTTCACATACGGTCTGGTCAGTTGGTTGTACAGTAATTGCAGGGGCATCATTGATGATGAGCGCTACATCTACAGACTGTGTAGAGCAAGCTCCGCCTGAAACAACTACGCTGTAGTCAGTTCCTGCATCACCTGGTCCTACCGGATCAATTGTGAGGGTAGAAGATGTTGCACCGGAAATGTTTCCGCCGTTAACGAGCATCGCACCACCGCGCATCCATTGGTAAACCAATACAGGGTTCGTTGCCGTTACACTGAAAGTTGCTGTTCCGCCCGGGCATACAGTTGCGTCAACCGGCTGTGCCGTGATTGAAGGACCAACGTTTACCGTTAATTCTGCGTCAACTGAAGTTGCAGGACAGCTTCCCATCATAACAACTACGCTGTAGTCTGTAGCTGCATCTGTTGTCATAGCAGGATCGATAGTCAGGGTGGAAGTTGTAGCGCCGGAAATGTTTCCGCCGTCAACAAGGTTTGTACCACCAACCATCCACTGGTAAGTTAATCCTACTCCTACTGCTGTTACACTGAAAGTTGCAGCTGAACCTTCACAAACGGTTTCGTCTGTCGGCTGAAGCGCAATTACAGGAGCAGTATTGATAATTAATTCAGCATCAGCTGAAGTTACTGATGAAGGACAAGTGCCCGTGATTACAACACTGTAATCTGCAGCCGCGTTAAGGAGCGTTACAGGGTCGATAGTCAGCGTTGAAGATGTTGCGCCGGAGATATTACCTCCGTTAACCAACATCACCCCGCCTAACATCCACTGGTAAGTCAGTCCGGAACCGGTTGCACCTACACTGAAGGAAACAGAGCTTCCCTCACAAGCTGTAACGTCAACAGGCTGAGCTGTAATTACCGGTGCTGTATTGATAGTCAGATCGGCATTGACAGATGTAACGCTTGTTCCGCATACTCCTGTAACAACAACGTTGTAGTCAGGTGCATCGTCAGCTGCCATTGTAGGGTCAATAGTTAATGTACTTGTTGTAACTCCGGAAACCCGTGCACCGTCAACCATGTTGTTGGTACCTTGTCTCCATTGATATGTTAATCCTGATCCTGTTGCTCCAACGGTAAAGCTTACTGCGCTACCTTCACATACAGTCTGGTCTACAGGCTGCACGGTAACTACAGGATCGGCATTGAGCGTTAAAGAAACATCCACAGAAGTTGTGCTTGTAGGACATGCACCGGTAATGACCACGTTATAATCTCCCGCAACATCAGCAGCGCTGGCCGGGTTGATTGTTAACGTTGCCGTAGTTGCACCGGAAATGTTGCCTCCGTCAACGAGGTCAGTTGTTCCTCTTCTCCACTGGTAAGTTAAACCAGCTCCCGGAGAAGTTACGTTAAAGCTTACTGATCCGCCGTCACAAACACTCATGTCGATTGGCTGTACAGTAATTACCGGTGAGTTATTGATATTCAGCGCTGCATCATCGGAGTTAACCGGTGCAGGGCAGGTACCTGAAACTACTACGTGGTAATCAACTGCTCCATTGCCTGCATTCACAGGGTCAATAGTCAGGGTAGCCGTGTTCGTGCCGGACATGTTTCCGCCGTCAACGAGGATAGCACCACCAAGCATCCATTGGTAAGTCAGACCGGTTCCTGTTGCCCCTACAGTAAAGCTTACTGCTTCACCAGGACATGCATTCTGATCTGTTGGCTGCATGGTAATTACCGGAGCAGTGTTCACTGTTAAGGAAACGCTCACGGAAGTCGTGCTTGAAGGACATGTACCTGAAATCACTACGTTGTAGTCAGGTGCTGCATCTCCGCTGTTTACCGGGTTGATAGTCAGGGTAGAAGTTGTTGAACCGGAAACGCGTGCCCCGTCAACCATGTTGTTTGTTCCCTGTCTCCACTGGTAAGTTAAACCTGAAGCAGAAGTTGTAACGCTAAAGCTTACAGAAGTTCCCTCACATACTGTGCGGTCAATTGGCTGAACAAGAATAACAGGAGTTGTTTCGATGTTTAAAGAAACGTTGACAGATGTTGCTGTGCCCGGACAAGAACCCGTAATCACAACGTTGTAGTCATTGTCAGCATCCGCCATCATCGCCGGGTCAATTGTCAGTGTAGAAGTTGTTGCACCGGAGATATTTACTCCGTCAACGAGGTTAATTGCACCTCTTCTCCATTGGTAGTTCAGGTTTCCTCCTGTAGCCGTTACGGTAAACGTAGCCGGGCTGCCTTCACATACTGTGCGGTCAGTTGGCTGAACGGTAATTGTAGGAGCGGTGTTGATTACCAGCATCGCATCCAGGGAAGTTACAGGGAAAGGACAAGCTCCGGTTACCACTACTGTATAGTCTGGTGCACCGTCTGCCGTCGTTGTTGGATCGATAGTCAGGGAAGAAGTTGTAGACCCGGAAATTGTTCCGTTATCAGTCAGGCCAACCCCGCCTTTCATCCATTGGTATGTTAAACCTGATCCTGTTGCTGTTACGGAAAGAGTTGCTGATGAGCCTTCGCACACAGTCACATCCACCGGTTGTACAGTAATAACAGGGGCAGTATTGATAATTAATTCAGCATCAACGGAAGTTACAGCTGAAGGACAGGTTCCCGTGATCATCACGCTGTAGTCTGTTCCCGCATCTGCAGTTGTTACCGGGTTGATGTTTAAAGAAGCTGATGTAGCGCCGGAAATTGCTCCGCCGTCCACCAGTGCCACACCACCGCGCATCCACTGATAAGTTAAGCCTGTTCCGGTTGCAGTTACGCTCAGGACAGCTGAACTTCCTTCACAGAAAGTCTCGTCTGTTGGCTGGACAGTAATTACCGGGGCCGTATTGATAGTTAATTCGACATCGGCTGAAGTTGTTGCAGGACATACACCGGATACAATCACATTGTAATCAGGGAAGGCATCTGCACTCATTGCCGGATCGATTGTTAAAGTAGCGCTTGTTGCACCGGAGATATTTCCTCCGTCAACAAGGTTTACACCGCCGCGTGTCCATTGGTATGAAAGACCGTTTCCAACAGCAGTAACTGTGAAACTTACGGCATTTCCTTCACATACCTGCTGGTCTGTAGGCTGAATGGTAATGCTTGTCAGATCGTTAACCGTTAATTCTACATCTACGGATGTAACAGGTGCAGGGCAAGCCCCGGAAACCATAACACTGTAATCAGTTGCTTCGTCAGCAGCTGTTGCCGGGTTGATGGTTAAAGTTGCACTTGTAGCACCGGAAATATTTCCGCCGTCCGTCAGGGCAACGCCACCGCGCATCCATTGATAAGTCAATCCGGTTCCTGTTGCAGTAACCGTAAAGCTTGCAGGTCCGCCGTCACAAACAGCATCATCTGCCGGTTGAACGGTAATAACCGGAACAGCGTCAAGGCTCAGGGAAACATCTACTGATGTTACAGGAGCAGGACAAGATCCGGATACAATCACGTTGTAATCTGTAGCGACATCAGCGCCGGCTGCAGGGTCAATTGTTAAAGTAGACGTTGTAGCGCCGGAAATGTTTCCGCCGTCAAGGAGGTTTACACCGCCGCGCGTCCACTGGTAAGTAAGGCCATTGCCTGTTGTACCAACTGTAAAGCTTACAGATCCGCCCGGGCAAACGCTTTCGTTAACTGGCTGGAGTGTAATTACCGGAGGTGTATTGATTGACAGGGAAACGTTTACGGAAGTATCTTCCACAGGACAAATTCCTGATACGACAACATAATAGTCTGTTCCGGTGTCAATACTGTTTACCGGGTTAATTGTTAATGTAGGAGTTGTCACCCCGCTTACGCTTCCTGCGTCAGCCAGGCCAAGCCCGCCTTTGTACCATTGATAAGTAATACCTTCTCCGGTAGCGGCAACTGTGAATGAAACAGAAGTACCTTCACAAACAGCCATATCAACAGGCTCCATCGTGATCTGAGGAACAGCGTTGACAGTTAATTCCATGTCTATCGAAGTTACGCTAGAACCGCAGGCACCGGAAACAACCACGTTGTAGTCTGTTCCTGCATCACCTGCCACAACCGGGCTGATTGTCAGAACAGAAGAAGTAGAACCGGTTATAGTTCCGCCGTCAGTGAGGTTAACTGCACCTCTTCTCCATTGGTAAGTCAAGCCGCTTCCTGTTGCAGTAACGGCGATATTTACAATATTTGATTCACAAACACTTTCATCAACTGGCTGAACGGTAATTACCGGAGATGTGTTGATGATAAGTTCGGCATTTACTGAAGTGACACTTGTTCCGCAAGATCCCGTAACAATAACGTTG
The DNA here is from genome assembly GCA_021325675.1 of Crocinitomicaceae bacterium. Taxonomy (GTDB): domain Bacteria; phylum Bacteroidota; class Bacteroidia; order Flavobacteriales_D; family Crocinitomicaceae; genus M2408. The sequence continues at coordinate 452,206 of JAJTCM010000003.1, read as the reverse complement.
TAGTCAGGTGCGGCGTCAGCTGCCAGTGTAGGGTCGATAGTTAATGTGCTTGTCATAGCTCCGGAAATGCGTCCACCGTCAACCATGTTGTTGGTGCCTTGTCTCCATTGATAAGTTAAGCCTGTTCCTGTTGCAGTAACGTTGAAGCTTACAGCATCACCGTCGCAAGCCATTTGATCTACAGGTTCTACTGTAATAACAGGGACTTCGTCCACAGTCAGTTCAACATCAACTGAAGTCATACTGCCCGGGCAAGTGCCTGAAACAATTACGTTGTAGTCAGTTGCTTCGTCTGCCTGTACAGCAGGATCGATAGTAAGGCTAGCTGAAGTAGCGCCGGAAACTGATCCGCCGTCCACTAAGTTTACACCTCCTCTGGTCCATTGATAGGTTAAGCCTGCTCCGGTGGCAATTACTGAAAAAGTAACTGAACCGCCTTCACAAACAGTTTCGTCTGTTGGCTGTGTAGTGATTGCAACCGGTGCGTTGATTGTCAGTGCAACATCTACAGAAGCCATACTTGCAGGGCAAGTACCCGCAACTAATACGCTGTAATCTGAAGCTGCATCAAGGACATCTACCGGGTCAATTGTCAGGGTTGCCGTTGTTGTACCGGAAATACTTCCCGCATCTGTCAGCGGCATACCACCTTTCATCCATTGGTAAGTCAAAGCAGTACCTGTAGCTGTTACTGTAAAAGTAGCAGCGTCACCGGCACAAACAGCCGCGTTAATTGGCTGAATAGTAATATTAGGTGCAGTATTTACGACCAAAGCCGTATTATCTGAAGTTGCAGCAGGCTCATAATCACCTGTAACCACAACATTGTAGTCCGTAGCATCATCGGCAGTAGTTACGCCGGTAATTGTTAAAGTAGAGGTTGTAGCACCGGAAATATTTCCGCCGTCTACCAGGTCAACAGTTCCCCGTCTCCACTGGTAAGTCAGTCCGGCACCGGTAGCCGTAACGCTGAAATTTACCGTAGCGCCTTCGCATACGGTTTGATCGATCGGCTGGATCGCAATTTCAGGTGAGCATAAAGTTGGAATGGTGATCGTTGCAGAAGTGATATTGATTTCACCATTGGTTGCAAGGACGTGCCCTTCGACCTCTGCTCCTGAACCAATTGTAACATCTCCGTTGTTTGCCATGATCGTTCCGATGAACATAGAGTTATCACCGAGCGTGACGTTACCGTCAACTTCCCAGTAGATGTTGTCTGCGTCAGCACCGTTTAATAAAACGATCTGTGAATTCATCATGGTGGTCAAATCTCCGTTAACCTGGATCAGGAAAACAGCGCTTGAGTTATTCTGTGCATCCAGGAAAAGCGTGTCGCTTAACGTGGTGTTTGCATTGAGTATATAGGTATGTGGTGTTAAAATGAGGCCATTTCCAAATTGAGCCGGGAATGTAATAGTAAGGTCCGGGCTAACAGAGCTGGCATAAGTATAAGCATTCATAAAATCTGCAGCAGCCTGCGAAGTCGAGGCATCCGAAGCGAGGTGTAGAGTACCGCTGATAAAGAGCGGGTCGAAACCAATTGAAGTGCCGTTGTCGCTGCCTACTTCACCGGTAATGATACTCACACCGGTATTACTCATGTTGGCATCCACTGCGAGGAGCGCATAACACGCTGCCGAGAGCAGGTTTGGTGCAGCAGGCCCGTTAAGCAGTGGCGCGCCACAGCCTGCAGGCGTGTAAGTCAGGATGTCATCCATAGTAATGGTCCCTGCATTTGTCAGCAATCTTCCTTCCAGTGATACGGAAGCATCCGCGTCAATGTCGGAGTTGTTGGCAAGAATAGTCCCCTTCATCACCGAGTTGGACCCCAGTGCAACGTCGCCTTCGATTTGCCAGAATACATTACAGGCAATGGCTCCGTTAACAAGGATAACCTCGGAGTTCGCCGCGGTGGTCAATCCTCCGTTGGTCCGGATAATGAAAACTGCATTCGGGTCACCCTGCGCGTCAAGCGTTAGGTCTGCAGTTAAAGTTGCCCCGGTGGCGATTGAATAAACACCCGGGGTAAGTACCTGGCCGTTGCCCAGGGCAGCAGCAGGAAAAAATGTCGCGACGGATGAGTTCAGGTCGTTGTACAGAACTGTTAAGTCCAGTGCCCCCTGGGCGCTGGCCCCGTCGGTATCGTGCGTAGTACCGTTAATGTTCCCGAAACCGGTAATGCTGCCGAAATCGGTACCAATATTCCCGATAACCTGGGAAGATCCTGAGTTGCTCACGTCACCTGATGAGGTGAAGAATGAAAACTCAGCTGTGGTACCTAAATTCGGTTGGGCAATAACGCCTGTCGAAACCATTAACAGTAAAAGTACGATGAATTGGTAAAGTTGTTTTACTTTCATGTTACGTAGTTTAAGTGAATGAAATTTTACACTACAAAGTTGAAAAGTATGGTCGCGTAATATGTTACATCGTTTTTTTATAAAATTATAACATTCACAGGTTCAGATTGTTAGCTTTATAAAAGATAAAATCCTTGCCATGTCCCGGGTGGAACATAACAAGGATTCAATTTAGGAAGTAACTTATATGTTGGATGTAATTTTTAGTTCATTTTACTGTTAATGTCATGTTTAAAATATGTACATTTCGGGTTGATTATTTATCTTCATTTAATCCTTTGTTGTATGCGGAATGACCATTTTCATTGTGCCGGCCATTGTTGCTGAAAAATTTATTGAATAAAGTTTTTCCAAGGGATTTGATGCCTTCCGGATGTTTTGAAACGCGGTTTGAAACTGCGGTTTCGAGAATTGTGCCCAAAATCCGGCTGATTGGGTTGCCTGTTCCTCCGAACACCAGTTTTTTAGCCAGAAATCCGGTTGAAATACCAATGGCGTTGTCGATCAGGCTGTTTTGGATATCAGGCGAATCAATGATGTCATGTACGGCATTTTTAAGCAGGTTGGAAGGACGGAGCTCTTCGAGTGTCTCGGAAAGCTGTGTTTTCAATGCCATCCAGTCCTGGTCGCGTTTTGCTTCCAGCTCGGTGATTGCATTTTCAAGGTCTTTTAAGTTTTTAATTTCGTACATCTGGAATCAGTCTAGGTAGTGAACAACAAATGTTTTCTTGATCATAGATTTGACCGGCTTTTTCAAGAGGTATAAAACTATGCAGGTAAAGGCGTAAAACCCTGTTACGATCAGAAAACCGTAATATGCATGGCCGAACAAAGTGCCGAGGTAAAGTGCCAGGGCAAAAGATCCTACCAGCACAAACAAGGTCAGGAATATAAAAGCAAGCAACTGAAATGCCATAATTGAAACGATGTCACCGGTTTTGCTGATAGTTTTCAGCTTCGCCAGCTCGACACTCGTTTTGGTATAGTCTTCGAATTTATCAAACAGGGGATGAATTGATTCCTGAATGGTTTCCTGGATTTCCATGTTATTGCATTTTAAGTAAAGCCGGAATGACAAGCATTCCGACTCCGGTTTGTTTAAAAGGTAACTTAAGGTTAAGCTTTATTATAAGCTTTTGAAACGTTCTCAGCTGATTTTTGAACATTGTCAACTGTATCCTTCACTTTTTGCTTTACATTATCATACGCATCTTCAGAATCTTCCATAAATCCGTTGAACTTGTTTTTAAGCGTATCGGTCAGATCACCGCCTTTTGCAAGCAGTCTTTTACGAGTTTCACTTCCTTTGTCAGGTGCGAAAAGCATACCGATTATTCCTCCGATTGCAGCGCCTACTAAAAGTGCGCCAACCATTTTGCCTGTTGAATTTTCCATCTTATTTTGGTTTTTATTTGAGTTACAAATTATTTATTCAAAGATTCCTTTCCAGGGTATTAACCGTATTGCGACTGCGATAATTGCTACTGATAACAGAAGGTGTATTATCCCGTCCTGTTGATAGCCGATAAATCCTTTCGCCCAAATGAATAGCAGGATAATCGCAATCGCATATAAAAATTCCCCATAGTGCAGGTGTTGTCCGTTGTAAGTTTTTTTCCCAGGGTAATTTAGTTGTTGTTTTTTCTGTCGGTTTTTGTCTTGTAAAGGTTTTTCTTTTTTACAAAGATGGGGTAGAATGCCTTGTTTTTGCTTACAGGATTAGCAGTTTTGTTTACAGATTTCTTAGGTCTGACAAGTGTTTCGGAAGATTTAAAAAAAATAGCCGGTCGAGTGAGGTCGACCGGCTATACTTTCCAAAAGTGAATTTACTTTTATGCGGAAATCAGTTTGAAATCAGCTTTGCTGTGGAAATCCGTTGAGATCTCCATGTTCGTTTGGACGCGGTTTAGCTTTTCGAGGCATAAGCGGGCCATCAGGTAGCTCACAGTAGATTCGGCGCCCTGGTTCAGGTTGACATAATTTTCTTCCAGGCCGTCATAACATCCGCCGGTGCATGGATTGTAAATCACCTGGTTGAGATGGTTGTTTCCGAGAAACCAATTGAGTGCATTTTCCATTTTAGCGCGATAATCAGTATCATGGAAAATTGCATAGAATTTGTTCAGGGCAAGGATTGAGTAAGCAACGTCAATCGGCTGTTCACCGCCAAGCGGCCTTTCGAATTTTTCCACCTCCTGTTTTTTGTGCATCCAGCCTTTGTTGGAAACGACACGGATCGTATTTCCGCTGAATATTTTGGAGATTAAAAAGTCAAATGTTGTTTTGGCGATTTCCTTGTAAACCGGATCACCTGTAGCCATCCAGGCGCAAAGCAAAGCTTCGGGCAAAATACTGTTGGCATAGGTCAGGTAGCTCTCAAACCAAAGCCAATCCTGGTCTTTCTCATGTTTATACATTTGAACCATGCGATCGGCCAATGCCCGGATCAGGTCGAGATCGTAAGCAGATTGCTGGTAAGTGTTCCTGTAATACAAACCTTTGACAGCAAAAGCCATTGCACGGGTTGAATGGATTTTTTTGATATTTACGAGGGCCTTTTGCAGGATTTCCTCTGCATCTGATACCAGGTCTTCCGGCAGGATATTTCCCAGGGAAATCAGGTAGCCCAAAGCCCAGATCGCACGTCCGTTGGAATCTGCGAGGTTTGTTTCGTTATTTTGTGCTGTAAAAGCTTTGTCCTCGTCTACGTAATTTAAAAAATAGCCCTCCTGCTGCTGGCAATAACGAATGAAGTCCAGGTAAATGCGGATATATTCCAAATCGTTTGCGTCACGCTTCAGCTCATAATACTGGCACAGCGCTACCATCGCCCGGGCATTGTCATCCAGCGTATAGCCGGAGTCGAGGTCAGGATGGTTGATTTTTGAAAACTGGATGATGCCGAAATCTGTTGTCATTTTTTTGACGTGATTGAGCTTGATTTCCGGCAAATAGTAACGCAAAGGCTCTTTTTGCGGGCTGTGCTTGTGAAAGATGCGTGCATGTGCAATAGCAGAGTTTTCCCAGGCTGTAGAAGCCATATGGTGCAGGCAGTTGTTGCTCATGGCTTTCATTAGTTCTTCGTTACCAAGCAAATGGTTGACTTTTTCCGCCAGCTGCACAGGATTGCCGAAATCAATGATGTAGCCTACGTTATTTTGCAGCACTTCACGTACATGCGGGATCGGCGTGGAGATTACCGGACAGCCGCAGCTGATAGCATAGGAAAAAGTCCCGCTGACAGCCTGGTTCGGATCTTTCGAAGTGAACAGGTAAATATCGGTCAGCTGCAGGTATTCCAATAAGTCGGCAAGCGGCAGGAACTCGTTTACAAAGTGCACGTGATTATTAATTCCAAGCTCGTTGATTTTAGCTTTCAGCATATCACGGTAAGCTTCGCCTTCGCGCTGAACGATGGTCGGATGGGTTTTCCCCAGGATCAAGAAAAGCACATCAGGATGTTGCTCTATAATTGAAGGGAGCGCATCCAGGGTTGTTTCGATGCTTTTGCCGGAGCTTAGCAAGCCGAAAGTGGATAATATTTTACGTCCGCCAACACCATATTTATCTTTAAGAACGGATTTTTCTTCATTCTCGATCAAGTGCGTTCCATGCGGTATAACGGAAATTTTTGATTGTGAAATTCCATAATCCGTGTGTAGGATTGATGCGGAATTATCCGTCATAACAATGATTTCTTTCGCTCTGCTTTCCAGTCTGCACACATGTGCTTTCAAATTTTCATCCGGATTTTTCAAAACGGTGTGAAATACAATCACGGCCGGTTTGTTGAGCAGATCGAAAAAGTGGTTCAATTGTTCCTTTTTACCTTCAAACAGGCCGAATTCATGCTGAACGAGGATCACGTGGATTTCCGGGTCATTGTTGATTTGCTCAGCCATTTCGGTATAAGATGCGTCGCGGCTGGTATCCCAGGTCAGGTCAACTTCATTGGGATATGTATGTTTAACGCCGGCAGCTTCGAGGGCACAAATCCCGATACGGAAAGACCCGCGGAATTTATTTCGGATTGCACCGACGAGATCCTGTGAATAGGTTGCAATTCCGCATTCTCTCGGCGGAAAAGAGCTGATCAGCAGAATGCCAGTTTTTTCCCGTCTCAGGGGCGCGAGGTTTTGTTCACCAACAGTCGTTTGCGGTTTCATTTTTAAGACTTTTTCTCTCAATTTAAATAAACTGTTCCTTGTCATGATGTTTTACATTTAGCATTAATTCATTTAATAATTCTGTCAGGTCCACAGAAGCGCATGCAACACGTTTATCAGCTGCCCCGTAATAGATATACAGGGTGTTATCAAAAATTACAGTGCCCGACGGGAAACAAACATTGTTCACGTATCCCTTTAATTCCCAATCAAGATCAGGCTGGAACAGGGGGTAGGGCAGGCGGGCAATTTCGTGTAGGGTTTCGAGGTCGAGCAGGGCGGCACAAGCCGAATACACGTAACCTTTTACTGTATCCCTCACACTATGGTAGATGATCAGCCATCCTTGTTCTGTTTCAATCGGCGGAGCACCTCCGCCAACGTAACTGGACTCATGATCGTATCTGCAGTCAATAACAATATTTTCTCTCAGGTGAATGAAGTAGTTTTGCCAGAACTGGTCGGTCAGGTCTTCGAGCTTGTCGAAGCGTACTACCTGGATATCGGGCTTGATACGGTGGAGCATGCACAATTTTCCGTCAATGCGTCTCGGGAAAAACATCACGTTTTTGTCCCAAAGAAACAATTTGTCATGCATGTGCTCATGGATCCTCACCTGCTCGTTCATCCGTTCATATTTCGGGTTGATCTTCTTGCGCAGTTTCGCCAGGTGGATGAATTCCATATAGCTGATCTGCGCTGTGATAATCCCCCATTTCCGGAAATTTTTCGCGTCTTCCGAGAGGGCCAGGGCGCCCAGTGCATTCTCACCGTCGTAAGCTGTATAAGTGAGGTAATACTGGTCGTCTATTTTACAAATGCGGGGATCTTCCACCCCGTGGATCTCGTTTTTGGCCTGCGGAAAAATGATCGGGCTGTCCATTCGCTCTTCCACAGTCAACGGGCCCTTCAGCTTGCAGTACCCAACTGTTGAGTAATTGCCTTTGCTTACCGCCCGGTAATACAGGTGCACGTATTCCCCGTCCCGGATTGCGGCCGGGTTCAAAACGCCTTCATTCTCAAAGCCCAGCTTTGTTTTTTCAAGCAGGATACCATGTTTGGTCACATTCACCATGACGTGTGTAATTGGTTTAGTTTTTACCGGCAAACCAAAAAGATCACCGGTATATAAATAAAAAGGGGACCTGCCAGCCTGGCGGATCCGCTTCTGTTAAAATCGGTATTCGATTAGTAATTCATTGCTTACCCCCAGGATTCCCGGGGCGTTGCGGGCAATTTTTTCCGCTTCTTCACGCTGGAAGATGGATCCGACTGTGCCGCGGAGCTTCACTACATTTCCGATCACCTGTACTTCAATGTCTTTCTCATTGACAGCCCAGTTGCGTTTCAGGGCGCGTTCGATTTCGTCCTTTTCAATCTGGTCGGTTTGATCAGAAATGATTTTAATATGGTTGATAACACCCCGGACGCCGGAAATGCCTTTCACTGTTTTCAGTGTAGCTTCTTTCTCGAAATGGGAAGGAAGGTCGCCGTGAAGGTTTACCCAGCCGTCCTGTACATGGACCGTGAGATGGGCGTGGGGTACAGAGGAATTGAGCCCCAAGGCCTGCTGTACGCGTCCTGTAAGGGCTTCATCCTCATTCTCGGTGTTATGTAATTTGATTTCTATGTTATCAACAACTGCTTTCACCCCGGCGATGCGTTTTGCAGCATCTTCAGCCTCGAGCTTTTTGATATAGCTGTTGACGGTGCCGGTTAAGGTAACAACCCCATCCTGAGCACTCACGTGAATATCGGCATCTTTCAAAAGAGGTTCCCAGCGTATCGCTTCAGAAACATCGTATTGTAAATCATCGTTTCTTCTCATAGGTCTTGAATTATTCCAGGTAGATCCTTGGAAACAAATTTAAGACGGAGGGAAGCTTCAGGTATTACATTTATTGATCGATTTATTACATCATTCTTAGTTGGAAAGCCTTATTACATGCGGCTTACGTACCAATTCAGCTCCTTCGCCATTTTCTTCATTTCGAAGGCAGAGTTAATCATTTTTTGCAATCGGAAAAAGGCGGTTTCGCTTTTTACGACATAGTCCAGTGCTTTGTGGTGCATACATTCAACGGCTACCTCAATCTTGTCTTGTGATGAAAGCATGATGACAGGGATTCCTTCGTTAAAGGCCTTGATTTTGTCAAGGGTCTCCAGTCCGTTCATAGCATCTTGCTCAATCCCGTTGAGGTGGAAATCCAGGATAATTACATCCGGTTGGTTCTCCAGGTTTTGTACACATAGCTCACCCGTCGGGTATGTTTCGATCGCAAAATCTCCATGTTGAAGAAATTCAATTTCTAGGGATTTCAAAAAAATCGGATCATCATCGACAAGGAAAAGCTTAATTTTACTAGTGCTGCTCATTTTTTGGTTGTTTTACTTTGTGCTGTTTACTACTTTACTTACTCGGTAATAGCTTCAGTTTTAAAATTGTTTTTGGTTTTATTATTTGTGTTCTTTTTGCAATTCTTCGAAAACCTGCTGAAGTTCGACACAGATTCCCGTAAAAATCTGTTCCAGCTTAAGCGCCATATCCTCCACTTCGGACGTAAATCCTTTCGAGTAGTCATATTCCTGGACTTTGCGCGCTAAACGCTCATATCCCGGGTCAACACCCATAATATTCAGGGATGGGATCATTTTGTGGATAGTTGCTTTAAGCAGCTCGCCGTTCTTGTCCGCAAGGCTTTGCCGGATCACCTGGATCATAGTTGGTGTTTGTTCCAGGTAAACTGTAATCAGCTCCATCATAAGACTGGGGTCTGATTTGGTTAGCCGTTTCAGGTTAGAAAGATCGATATAAGTGGTGGCATCGTTCATATTTATACTTCAAGTTTTCAGGATGGTCTTGGGTAAAAGGTGGGTTATCCCAGGCTGAATTTTGTTTCTGTTATTAAATTTGTTGTTGGTTTTGCGGGACCATCCCTATTTCTTCCAGCGGGCTTCTCCTTCTTTCCTTCAATTGCTTGAAGTGTGAAGGCGAAAGGCCGGTAACTTTTTTAAACTGGTTGGATAAATGCGCTACACTGCTGTAATTCATTTTCCAGGCAATCTCCGTGATATTCAGCTCATCGTAAATGATAAGCTCTTTAATCCGCTCGATTTTATGCGAGATAATAAACTGGGCGATTGTCATACCCTGGATCTCCGAAAAAAGGTTTGCCATGTAGGTATAATCATGCTTTAGTTTTTCACTCAGGTAATCAGAGAAGTTCACTTTTATCATTTCGTCTGAATGATGGACCATCTCGATGATTACCGTTTTAATTTTTTCGATGAGAACAGCCCGTTTATCATCCATAAGTTCCAGGCCCGAGACCTGGAGGGCTTCTCTTAATTGTTCACGTTGCTCGGCGGTGAGGTCTTCCATAATCTCCACTTCACCTAAATCCACAACAATAAAATGCAATCCCAACTTGCGGAGCTCTTCCTTTACTACTAGCTTGCAGCGGTTGCTTACCATGTTTTTAATGAAAATTTTCAAGGCTCAATGTATTAGATAATTGCGAATATATCTGTTTTTATAAGCCGGGCCATTATATTTTTTTTTTGAAAAGTTACATAATTCACACACATCAGTTAATTCGGGAAAATCCAGAAGAATGAGAAGATGGCACCAACAACTGCGAATGTAAGTAAAAAAATCGCCAAAAAAAGTGAAATCTGAAATTCTTCCGCAATTATCCGGGCAGGGCTTCCCGCAATTCTGAATACCTGTTTTGCCACGCGCGACCATGCCCCCTTGCTGATCAGCACATAATCTTTTGCACCGGCTATGAAAGACTCAAGCGCCTGCGCAACGTCCTCATTCTTAGAGAGGATGATCACTTCAGTCCGGTGATTGATACTTTTGATCAGTTTCAGGAAACCCAGGCTTTGCTGGTCCTTAGGTAAGTCCGAGAGGATCACGATATCCGTTTTTTTGTCAACTTTGTTCACACATTCCCTTCCGTCATGAAAAGTAGACGTGTGCAGGTTGCTGCCGAATTTTCCCGTGAGGTATTGCTTCAATCTGACAGCCATTTGCTCATTTGGGTTGACAATATACAGGTTCGTTTCCCGGTTCTTCATAATACTGATCTTTACCTGCAAAGTACTGGAATTAAAGGAAATCCGGGCTTATAAGATTCGGGAAATAAGTTGTAAGAATTTTAAATTGGAACAATTATCAGCCTTTCTTTTAAAAAGTTTCTAACTCCAATCCTTAGTTCCTGATAATATCATAAACTGATTTTCTGCCGTCTGGTAAAATAATCTCGAGATAATAACAACCGGGCGCGGCGTCAAAGCTGATTTCTATGTTGCTTGAAGTGTGAAGCTCACGGAATACGATTTCCTGCCCGATTACATTGAGTATCCTGAAGCTGTATTTTTCATCTCCATAGACTGGCGTGATATAAAGTGTTCCTTCCGTTGGATTTGGATAGATGGAAATATAAGTTAAAATATCCTCTTCCAGCCCTGAAAGCGTAAAATCAACGCATTGGGAAGTATCCGTGCAGCTGTTTTTTGTGATCGCTACGGCGTAACTGCCATCGAGGGAAGGAACATAAGAAATAGCGGAAGCACCCGGTATAGGGGCCAACGAATTATCACAATCCAGCCACTGGTATACAGCATTGTTTTCGTGGGAGAAAATACTGTTCGTGTTTACAGTGAGTAAATCGTTGATTGTTTTTAAGGTCAGGTTCATGTGAACAACACTGTCGCAGCCGTAGATCGTTTCAAGCAGGTTGTCATGCGTAAGTGGCCCTTGTATATCTTCTGCCAGTGTCCCGTCCGGGAAGGTGTAATCCGAACCGCGGCAAACGGAATCCGTTACGTTAATGCTGAGGGCTGCCTGTGCATGAAGGGTTGTAACAATGGTACTGTCACAGCCATGGATATTTTGCAGCGAACTGGTATTCGAAATCGTTGCACTCACGTTTTGTACTTCCGTGCCGTCCGGGAAAACATAGCTTGCCCCCATGCAAACGGTAACGTTTTGTGTATAGTTATATTCGGGAGATACGCTGAGGTGCGTAATGAACGTACTGTCACAGCCATTTTGCGATTGAAATTCATTGTTATGGTTTAGGGCAGCTGTAATATTTGTAGCTGTTGTACCGTCCGGAAAAGTATAGTCTTCACCTGCGCAAATAGTTACATATTCGTGAGTATCCGGGAAATAGACCGGCAATATACGGTAAATCACCACGCTGTCGGTATTGTTGACACTGCTCAAAAGACAGGCGTATTCACGGGGTGAAACAATGTTAACTTCTTCATACCCGTCAGGGAATGTGTAGCTGTCTCCGCCGCAAATTACCAGGTCTGCATAAACTGGCTGCACAGGATATTTTACGATCCCGGAAGTTTTGGTAAAACGGGTAACCAGGCCTTCATACCCTGTATTGTTCTCATCATCCGTAAGTCCGCCGTAAATGGTGTCGCCAAAGTTTGGATAAGGCATGGTAGGATCGTAAAAATGAATGTTTTGACCTAAAATAAAGTTGCCGCTTTCATCCTCAAAGAAGCCATTGAAGTTTTCTGTACGGACAAAATTCCTGGTACTGTCATTCATTTGGATGCGTTTCAGGTTGCCGTCAAAATCATAGTAAGCAATAAAATAATCATCATATTCTATACTCAGGTAGATAGAAAGGCTGTCGGAACCTGAAAAAAGGGAATTACACGGAATAGAGACACCATTGTTCTGCATTTTCCCTACGACAGCAATCTCATCGGCTGTTTTTATAATCTTGTAACCCGAACCGTAAAATACTTTGTGTGTACCATGAATCCATTGACACACGCCTTCCGGGTTAATTTTCATGATAAAGAAGCGCCCCTCATAACAGTTGGTGACAGTTCCGTCTGTATTTTCGATTTTATGGACCGGGCTGCTGTAATAACGTCCTGCGTCATTTCTCCCTGAAATATAACAGTTTCCGGCGCTGTCTGTTACCATGCAACGCGCTTCCGTATCTCCGGATATGCTGCCGTTTATCAGGGTATAGCTCCTCAATTTCCACTGCAGGATACCTGCACTGTTAAATTTCACTACAAATATATTTCCACCATACGAGTCAACCTGGCCTTCTACCTCTTCATAGCTTGTTTGTCCGGCAGAATAAAACCGGGCATAATCCTGGTAGGTTCCTGAAACATATATGTTGTTCAAATTATCGAAACCTACTTCAAAAGTACCGCTTGTATTGATTGTATGTCTTTCTATCTCAAAACGGGATATGAGGTTGCCCCCGGGTGCAATTTTAAAAAAAATCTGGTTACCGTCCCATTCATAAAGTGACGCCTGTGAACGGATCGTATCAACAGGAACCCCGTTAAAATAAAAAGGGACATAGGTCTGCTCATTGAGATAGCCGGCCACAGCTACCAGGTTGTTTGAGGGATCGATTTTCAATTCATGGAATACAAGATAGCGGCTGGAACGATGCCAGATTAAATTACCTAATGAATCCAGTTTAAGCAGGAAATAATATTCCATATCCAGGCTGTCGCCGGTGTTAACAACCACTTCTTTGAGCGTGTGACCACTGATATAAATATTCCCGTCATGGTCTTCGACCACATTGCTGATTAAATTTTGATATGTTGTGTAGTCGGTTGATTGAATTGTTTTGACAAGCCATTTGATAACACCTTTATCATTATATTTAATCAGGTATCCACCCCGGCCATCAAGATAAAGGCTATCTCCGGCACGGCTTTTAAACGTGCAGTTCTGAAAGAAGCCTGTTGCCAGGTAACCGTCCCTGGCCTGGCTTAATTCCGAAATATCCGGAGTGTAAAACCCAGGCCAGTCAGGATCTAATCCCTGGTTGATGCTCGTCCAGATAGAATCATTATTATTATCGTCCGGATAGATCCGCACGGTACTTTGTTCAACGGAATCGTAACAGAAATTATCCGTCCAGCTGACCAGTTTTACGTCAACATTTCCATACGCAGCAAAATGGTTGACCGGGTCGGGGAGATTACTGATACTATCCTGGGCCTGGTTAGTGAATACCCACTTGAAATTGGCAGCTTCCCGGCAATGTTCGTAAAAACGAACTTCTTCACCGGGATATGCATTGATTTTATTGCAGTGTAAAGCGGCTTTGGGGTGTTCAACTGTTATTTTAATGGTATCCGTAAAAGCGCTCGTACAATTTGCCTGGGTATGAACTGCCGTAAGGAAATAGTTACCGCTGGTGTTTAATAATTGGGAGGTGAAATTTAACACACCGTTGTTCCCGATTTGTGAAACGCCATATGAGACAGGAGATCCGAACTTTTTAAGCGTATAATAAACATTTACCTGGCTGGAATCAATCTGCATAAAAAGTTGTTCGGATTTACATAAAATAGAATCAGTCAGTGTAACCGGCAGGTTTTTTTCTGGAGGGGTAACGATATGGACTATTTTGACAGCAGTATCCATATAAATGCCATTGGAACAGATCAATTTCAGCTCGTAGCTTCCTGCAGGGCCAAAATTGTGATAATATCCGGTGCAACCCGATCCGATGTAAGATCCGTTTTTATACCAGGAACAATAAGTGGATGATCCCTGTGTGCAGGTAAGCGCATAAGATCCGTTTATATAACAGCCTCCGTTAAACAGGATGTTGGCAAAAGGTTTCGTTGCCCCGCCAAGATCGGTTGTTGTCAAAATAGTTCCGTTGTCACCGCAAGCGTAAAAATTGGTCGTATTGTAAATCGTAAACCAGAATTTCCGGATGGAATACCCAGCTGAGCTTGGTTGTAATTCGTAAGCCTGGGCTGTAGTGCTTTTGAAAATACCGTGATCGGTGCCAATGAAAAAACGACTGCTTAAAAAAGTGATCGCCTGTCCGTTTAAATTGCCAAAATCATAACGGGAAGATTCATCGTTAAGCGTAATGAAGTTCGAAGAATATAATTTTTCGCCAACAAGGCTGGCGTTGGAAGAATTATATATGATCAGGTCTTTCAGGTCCGGGGTTATAGCCACCGAATGGGTGAGGGCTAAAATATCAGAAGTGATGGTTCCCCTGTAGTAGAAATTTTCCCCGAGTATGCAAAAATAACCCTCATGAAAGTCAATTGCTTCCAGGTTAGCAGTTAAACTAAGGTTTACAACGCTTGCCGTACTTGCTGATGCACTAAAAGAAACGATTAGCCCATTATCTCCAACGGCAACATATTTTGTGGCATAGCTTCCAAGGTCAATGTCATTCAATTTAGAGCCTGTTTCTCCGTAATAAAGGATCGTGTAGCTCAAATCATTACAATTAATTTTAAAAAGAACGGCTTTATGGTTCACGGTATCCTGTCCGCAGGCATAATAGCTGACATCACTCAGGTAATTATCCGGTTTTGAAAAACAGGATGTAAAGGTTGAGTTATTGTAAATCAGGGAATCGGCAGCATTTGTTGTAATGTTAAACCTGTTCCAGCTCGAAGCGCCGTTTATTCCTCCGTCAAAAGTATAATAAAGCCCTTTTTTACCGGATACCATTGCTTTATCCCCTTTGAATACAATGCCTGTAAGGTCATCCTGGATTCCTGTATTCAGGTTTACCCAGTCAGCCTGCGAATAAAAGTAAAAGAATGAGAAAAGAAAAAAAAGTATAATCTTGTTCATACCAGTGGTTTAATGATACGCAAATATAATAAATATTAAATTATAAGATCATTATGGGAGTCTTCGGATTCTCTCCGGATAGCACCGCGAAGCGACACTCAATTTTCATTTCACCTCACCTTCAATCCCCGGCTGGTAACGAAATTTTCCTGCTTTTCCTTGGCTTTGTCAAGGGTGAACGCAAAGGTACTGCCCAAGCCGAGGGTACTGCGTACTGTAAGCCGTTGGTTGTGGGCTTCGATGGCATGTTTGGCAATTGCGAGGCCAAGCCCCGATCCGCCTTCGTTACGCGTCCGGCTTTTTTCAACGCGGTAAAAACGCTCAAAGATGCGCGGCAGGTTTTGCTCATCGATTCCCGGCCCGTCATCCGAGATCTCGATCAGGATCAGGTCGTTCATTTCAAAAAAACGGGCTGTTGTCGTGCCACTTGCGTTTCCGTAATAAATGGAGTTGGCGATCAGGTTAGTGAGCACCTGCGCAATTTTAGCTTTGTCTGCATGAACGGGCATCGCCTGGTATTCCTTGGAAAATTTAAGTGTAATTTGCTTTTCCCGGGCCTGCAGCTCGAGCGAATCGTAGATTTCCTGCACCAGCTTACGGATATCGAAATTTTCCAGCTCCAGCTTCAGCCCGTTCACCTCCATCTTAGTGATCGCATCGAGGTCTTCCAGCAGGCTCACCATCCGGTCGATGGAAGAAGTTGCCCGCTCTAGGAAAAGCCGGTTGACATTTTCGTCTTCCAATCCGCCGTCCAGCAAAGTCAGGATATAACCCTGGATCGAAAAAACGGGTGTTTTTAGCTCGTGTGCAAGATTTCCCAGAAACTCCCGGCGGAATTCTTCCTGTTCCTTTAATTTCGAAATTTCGCGGTTTTGCTCTTCCACCCAGGTGCTGGCCTCTTTTTCCGCTTGTTCAAACACATCGTCCGTCAGCTTAAAATCTTCCATCTTGGCATTCACGAATTTCCCTTTCCGGATCGACCGGTACAAAATCCGCAGCCTTTCGTTGATGAAACGTTCCACGAAAAAGTAAAAAATCCCGAAGGAAGCCAATCCCAGTACAATTGGTAGTGTGATCAAAACCCACAATGGAAAGTTCACGACCTGCCTGTCGATTATGAACGTAATCAGGCTCGTTAGCGCCACGATGATGGCACTTCCTCCAAAAATGAGATAAACGGGCTTGTTATTTTTCACTGTTCACAAATGTATATCCGACGCCTTTTATAGTGCGAATATAATCATCTCCGAGCTTTTCCCGTAATTTTCTGATATGAACATCAATGGTGCGTTCGCCGACAATCGTTTCATTGCCCCAAACGCGGCTTAAAATTTCGTCGCGGTTGAAAACTTTTCCAGGCTTCGAAATGAGGAATTCCAGCAGCTCAAATTCTTTTTTAGGCAAAATGATCTGCTCATTTTCGCGCTGCACAATGAATTTTTCGCGGTTGATGGCGATCCCCCGGATTTCTTCCTGCGGCATTTGAGATGTTCCGTAGCTGAGACGGCGCAGCAAAGCTTCAATTTTGCTCATCAGGAGTCGTGGGCGGATTGGCTTCGTGATATAATCATCTGCTCCGGCTTCAAAACCTGCTACCTGCGAATAATCTTCGCTCCGGGAAGTCAGGAAAGCAATAACCGGCTGATAAGAGCTGTCGTTGCCGCGGATCAGGTGACAGGCTTCAATCCCGTCCATCACCGGCATCATTAAGTCAAGTAAAATTAAATCCGGCTTCATCTTTAAGGCGGTATCAACCCCTTCCTGCCCGTTCATCGCTGTATAAACCTTGTAGCCTTCTTTTTGAATGTTGTATTTGAGGAAATCGATAATCGCGGGCTCATCATCCACCACCAGCACTGTGTAATTTACTTTCGTCTGCATAGCCAATTCTTTGCTTACAAAAGTAGGCCGGCAATGGGATTCAGGCTTTAAGCAGGCTTTATGTT
The DNA here is from genome assembly GCA_021325675.1 of Crocinitomicaceae bacterium. Taxonomy (GTDB): domain Bacteria; phylum Bacteroidota; class Bacteroidia; order Flavobacteriales_D; family Crocinitomicaceae; genus M2408. Next base: position 435,105 of record JAJTCM010000003.1, on the reverse strand, counting down.
TGTGTTAAATAAAAAGCGGTGAATGTTATGTGGGTGTTAAGAAAGCATAACAAAAGCATAAACTCTTTTTAAAGGTCATGCCGTGCAGCTAAACTAATTTTGTAAAAAATTTTAAAAGCCAAAAATGAAAAAAATTGCCTTGCTTAATGTGTTCGTTTTCATGCTGTTGTTTGTGTATGCGCAAACAGGTACAGTTGAAGGTACGGTCATTCAGAAAAACGGTGACAAAACAGAAGCTTTATATTCCGTTAATGTAGTGTTGGTAAAAGCCGATGGAACGGTGCTCAAAGGGGCGCGTACGGATTTCGACGGAAAATATTCCCTGAAGTTCGAAGCGGGAACCTATAAAGTGCGTTTCTCTTACGTAGGTCTCGAAGAGCAGCTGCTTGATGTGAAAATCGAAGCCGGACAAACGGTAACGGTTGACGCCAGCATGGAATCCGTTGCCAAAAACCAGAAAGAAGTGACCGTTACGGGGATCCGCGCCAAAACATCGGAAGCGGCCGTTGTAGAAGAAATCAAAAAAGACCAGGGTGTAAAATCGTCCATGGGTTCCGAGCAGATTGCTTCCACAGGATCGGCGGACACGAAAGAAGTGCTCTCCAAAATGTCAGGCGTAACTTCGTCCCAGTCCGGCGGGATTATTTTTGTCCGCGGAATGGGCGACCGGTACAACACGGCTTACCTGAACGGACTGCCGCTGGTTTCCCCAAATCCCGAATTGCGTGTGATGCCGATGGATCTCATCCCGACTTCCATTATCGACGTGCTCGACGTTTCCAAAATGATGGCCCCCAACATGTATGGTGATTTTGCCGGCGGGGCGATCAATATCCGCACAAAGAAAATCTTTAAAAGCCCGAAAATCAATTTTACGGTAGGAACAAGCACCAATTCCCAGGTGACGGGCAGGGAATTCAACAGTTACGCCGGTGCCAAATCTGACTATTTCGGTTTCGACAACGGAACACGCGCCATACCTGAAGCCGTGAAAAAAGCTTCCATGCAGCGCGCGGATGAGATTTTTAAGCAGGGGTTATACAATTCTGCAGATGTAAACCAAGGAACGGGCTTTAGCAACAACATGAACCCGCTGTTGAAAACGGCCATGCCGGGCAGCAATTTCAGGATTGAGGGTGGGAATTATTTCCGTTCACAGAAAGAAGGGCACGCCGACCGCGGTTTCGGTTTCCTGGCGATGCTCGCGCACAGTGTTTCTTACCAGCAATTGCTGGGGCAGTCCCGCTACATCAATGCACAGAATAAACTGGAATACAATTTTGATACGAAATCCGATGTGTTTTCAACATCAACGGTCGGGATGGCTTCCGTGTTGTTCGATCTCTCCAAAAAATCATCTGTGCATTTCAATTACCTGATGATCAACAATTCCGACGACCAGGTGGCGCAATCCTGGGGCTACCACCGCGATTACAACGATGGCGGACAGGAGCTTTACGGACGGAGGTATACGTTCAGCCAGAATAAGATCAACGTTTTCCAGTTATTAGGAGAGCAGAAATTATTGGATAAACGCTTAAAAATTAACTGGGGAACGAGCTACAGCTTAACGGAAAATCTCGTTCCGGACCGTCGCCAGATCACAGCTTTGTACAGTGACCGCGAAAAAACAACGCGTTACAGCCTGCTGGCGCTTGATGCGAACCACACACACCGTTTTTTCTCAACGCTGGATGAAAAAGAAGCCGCTGCCCACGTCGACCTGAGCTGGACCTTGTCTGAAACGAAAGAAAATGACACAACAACCCGGAAACTGGAATTACTCGCAGGCCTGGATTACCGGGCTAAGGACAGAAATTTTGAATTCCGCCAGTTTAACTACCTGGCCAAGCCTTTGGCGGATGAATATTCCGGTACATTTGATATTTCCCGGCCGGATAATTACCTGAACGATGCAAACCACGATTCAGCCTTGTTCCGCATCGAAGAATCCGCTAACCCGGGGAACGGTTACCAGGCAACGCAAAGTGTGATGGGAGGAAATCTCGGTTTGAGCTGGAAAACCGGCCGCCGTTTGGAGCTGATCCCTTCCCTGCGCGTCGAAAACGGTTTCCAGTCGGTGATCAACCGCAAGCAGACCCAGGCAAATATCAAAGAAGTAAACATCGTGGAAGGTCTCAACCTGATGCCGGCTTTTACCCTGAAATATGAAATGAAACCGAACAGGATGCTTCGCTTTGGTGCCAGCCGCACGATTATCCGCCCGAAATTCTTCGAAGTAGCGCCGTTTGAATACCTGGCGCAAGTTGTCGGGATGGTACAGGTCGGAAACCCGGAATTGCAAAACGGAACGAACTACAACCTCGACCTGCGCTATGAATTATATACCCGAAAAAGCGCTGATATGTTGATTTTCGGTGTGTTCGGCAAGCAACTGGTAAACCCGATCGAACAGGTTCAGCGCCCGGCTGCCAGCGGACAGATCATTTCCTTCGACAATACGAAAAACGGTACGGTTGCCGGTGCTGAGATCGAATATGCGAAAGAGCTGACCTTCCTGGTTTCCAAAGAAAAAAGAAAAGAATCCCGTTTGAAGAATTATTCCATCGCAGGTAACTTCGCTTACATTTATTCCCGCATCGACGTGGATGATACGACAGGTTTTACAACCAACTCGATCCGCCCCTTACAAGGCGCTTCTCCTTACCTGGCAAATTTTACCCTGAAATACGAGCGCAAGTTTGACAAAAAACCGAAAGTGGAGGGCAGCGAAGAAAAAGAGGACAGACGCTGGGTGAAGCTGATGTCAGGAATGAGCTTCTCTTACGCTTCCAAAACCTTGTATGTTGTAGGGATCCAGGGAATCGGTGATCAGTATTTATTCCCGTCTTATCATTTGAACTGGACAAACCGCCTGAGCTTTAGCAACGACATGGTGATTGCCTTTACCTTCCGCAACATCCTGAACAACAAATACCAGGTGATGCAGCAGGACATGGTGAATGAAGGAAAATGGCAAACGGTGAGCGCTTACCGCAAAGGAATTGATTTTCAATGCTCGCTGACCTATGCTTTCAAAGTGAAAAAGCACAAGCATGTTAAGGAAGATTAACCTTCGCTTAACACAACATTAATTGAATGGTAAGTTTTCCATTATCATAGGATAAGATAACTAAACCAATTTTGTATCAGAAAAATAAACGTAAAAAAATGAAAACAAAAAACATGAAATTCAGTATTCTTTTAGTTGCCGGAGTACTCTCAATGGTATCCTGCAAAAAAGAAGGTTGTACAGATCCTAACGCTACCAACTACAGCGAAGAAGCGAAAAAAGACGACGGTTCCTGCACATACGATGAAAGTGATTTCGAAGAAGTTACTGTTAACGGCCAGACTTACACCAAGATTTCCGGTACAATCACAGAAAGCGTTACACTCTCAGCTTCCAAAAAATATTTGCTGTCCGGAGGTGTTTTTGTAGACAATAATTCTACTTTGACGATTGAAGCAGGAACAACGATCTATGCAGCTGATGATAATACAATTCCTTTCCTGGCGATCCAGAGAGGCTCAAAAATCATGGCAAGCGGAACAGCTTCCAGCCCGATTGTATTCACAACGATTAAATCCAACCCAATGCCAGGTGACTGGGGCGGGATCATCATCAACGGATATGCGCCTGTAAACAACGGTGTTGACCCGATGGGTGAAGGTAACACAGGTTTATACGGAGGTACAAACGCTGCTGATAACTCAGGTGTTATGACGTATGTACGTGTTGAATACGCAGGAAAACAATTTACAGCTGATAAGGAATTGAACGGTTTTGCTTTCTACGCAGTAGGTAGCGGAACAACCCTCAATCACCTGCAGGCTTACAAAAACTCCGATGACGGTTTTGAATTTTTCGGTGGAACAGTAAACTTATCTTACGCTTTATCCTACGGTTCAGGTGACGATTCTTTCGACTACACGTACGGCTGGTCAGGAACAGGAAACTACTGGAGAGGAGTTCAAAGTGCATCGGAAGGTGACCGCGGAATCGAAGCAGACAACAATGCTGCCAACAACTCAGCTGCACCGTTCTCTAACCCTACTTTAACAAACATCGAGCTGGTTGGCCGCGGTACTGCTGCTGCAACGGTGGGCGCTAAGTTCCGCGAAGGTACGAAAGCAAACATCACAAATCTCGTAGTGACAGATTTCGCTACAGGAATTGATATTGAGCATGACCAGACCTTGACTAACGTTGTAAACGGAAGCTTCATGATCAACTCGGCCACAACTACCGGCTGCACAACTGCAATCGTTTACAAAGGCTCTAAGGATTCCGGGGGTAACGTGATTAACCCGCAATTGGTAACGGATGCTTCTGCTTCTTCCAATGCGCAGGTTAATGGCTCTGCTACTTCCGACCAGACATGGGTAACCGGAAGCTGGTTCAGGAATTTATAATTAATAATTTGGTTTGTACTACTACAAGGGCCGTTCCGAAAGGGGCGGCCTTTTTTCTTTTTTGGGCATCAAGTCACGAAGAAACTAAGTTGCAAGAAGTCTTTTTTGAAACGTTAAGTATACAAAGTACTGCGCGAAGTTCGCAAAGATTTTAAGGAAGATGAAAGTTTTACGAATGTGCGTAACCCAAAACTCTGCGTAAATGAGCGCAATCTGCGGGAGACCTTTATACTAGCTTCCGCAGCTCAAACACTCATCATCATCCTCTTCCGGGTGCGTCTCGATCCGTGGGTTTAACACTTTTTTCAGCTCGTAAATCTCCTGTTGGGTTTCCCCGTCCTCGAAAATGTTTCCTGTTAATTTCTGCTTCAGCTCCTCAATTTTGGCTTTGATCTCTTGTTCTGTCATGGTGTGTATTTTAATAAGTGGGACATCAAAGATAGGGCAGGGCGGGCGAAGTTTTTACCCGGGTAGGGAAAAATAAAGAACAGCTTATTGTCAATAACAAAAAAATCCCGCTCCGGGTGTACCAAAGCGGGATTTCAAAAAGTATATTTTTTTATTCAGCTGTTACCATCGCTTTCATGTACTCGCGGTTCATGCGGGCGATATTGTCCAGGGAAATCTCTTTCGGGCATTCAACGGAGCAAGCGCCGGTATTCGTACAGTTCCCGAATCCTTCCTCGTCCATCTGGCGTACCATGTTCATGACACGTTCCTTAGCTTCCACTTTTCCTTGCGGCAATAAAGCCAGCTGGGAAACTTTCGCAGATACGAAGAGCATCGCGGAAGCATTTTTACAGCTCGCTACACAAGCCCCGCATCCGATACAAATCGCAGCTTCAAATGCTTTGTCTGCGTCAATTTTTGCAATTGGAATAGCATTCGCGTCCATTGTGCGGCCGGAAGTGTTTACGGAAACAAATCCTCCTGCCTGCTGGATGCGGTCAAAAGCGCTGCGGTCAACCACTAAATCCTTTATCACCGGGAAAGCTTTCGCTCTCCATGGCTCAACGTAGATCGTGTCGCCGTCCTTGAACTTACGCATGTGGAGCTGACAAGTCGTAATGGCGTTGTCCGGTCCGTGCGCACGTCCATTGATGTAAAGCGAGCACATCCCGCAGATTCCCTCACGGCAGTCGTGGTCGAAAGCGACCGGTTCTTCACGGTTGTTAATTAACTGTTCGTTCAATTGGTCAAGCATTTCAAGGAAAGAGCTATCCGTTGAAACCTGGTCCAGTTTGTACGTTTTCATTTCACCTTTGGAATTGGCATTTTTCTGACGCCAGATTTTCAGGTTGATATTAATGTATTTCGAAGCCATAGTTGCTTATTTAATTCGTTATTTGTAATTACGTGCAGCGATCTTAATAAACTCATAATTGAGCTCTTCTTTGTGCAGCTGCGATTGGTTGATGTCTGAACCTTTGTATTCCCATGCGCCAACGAATTTGAAGTTTTCGTCATCACGCAGGGTTTCACCTTCAGCATCCTGGTATTCCTCGCGGAAGTGACCGCCGCAGGATTCCTTGCGCTGCAGGGCGTCCATTGCCATCAATTGGCCCAATTCCATGAAATCAGCTACGCGGAGCGCTTTTTCCAGCTCAGGGTTAAGCTCGTCGGCGCTGCCGGGAACGTAAACGTCTTTGTAGAATTCTGCACGGAGCTGGTCGATTTCAGCAATTGCTTCTTTCAAGCCTTGTTCGTTGCGTCCCATTCCGACTTTGTTCCACATGATCAATCCCAGTTTTTTATGGAAGTGGTCAACTGACCTCGAACCGTTGTTATTCAGGAACTGGTTGATCGTATCTTTTACGCGTTTTTCCGCTTCGTCAAATTCCGGCGTATTTGTTGGGATCTGACCCGTACGGATTTCATTCGCAAGGTAGTCGGAAACCGTGTAAGGCAATACGAAGTATCCGTCAGCCAATCCCTGCATCAGCGCCGAAGCACCCAAACGGTTCGCACCGTGATCGGAGAAATTAGCTTCACCGGCCACGAAACATCCCGGGATAGTGGATTGTAAGTTATAATCAACCCAAACGCCGCCCATCGTGTAGTGAACAGCCGGGTAAATTTTCATCGGCAATTCATACGGGTTTTCGTCTGTAATTTTTTCATACATCTGGAAGAGGTTACCGTATTTTTCCTCAACCCATTTTTTTCCTAAAGCAATGATCTGCTCTTCGGTAGCATTGTGGATTCCCTGGGCATAAGCCGCTTGTTTTCCTTTGCTTTTAATTTCCGAAGAGAAATCCAGGTAAACACCTTCGTTGGTGTCGTTTGCTTCAATTCCGAAACCGGCGTCACAGCGCTCTTTGGCAGCTCTCGAAGCTACGTCGCGCGGAACGAGGTTACCGAATGCAGGATATCTTCTTTCGAGGTAATAATCGCGGTCTTCTTCAGCGATCTGCGTTGGTTTCATTTTACCTGCACGGATTGCTTCAGCATCTTCTTTTTTCTTAGGGACCCAGATTCTTCCGGAGTTACGCAGCGATTCCGACATCAGGGTCAGTTTCGACTGGTTTGTTCCGTGAACCGGGATACAGGTCGGGTGGATCTGTACATAGCATGGGTTGGCGAAATACGCTCCCTGTTTGTGGATTTTCCAGGCAGCGGTTACGTTGCTTCCCATCGCATTTGTGGAGAGGAAGTAAACGTTTCCATATCCGCCGGTTGCGATAATTACCGCGTGGCCTGAATGACGCTCGATTGCACCGGTGATGAGGTTACGGGCAATAATCCCGCGGGCCTTACCGTCTACTTTTACGATGTCAAGCATTTCGTGGCGGTTGTACATTTTCACACGTCCCAAGCCGATCTGGCGGGAAATAGCGGAATAAGCGCCTAGCAATAACTGTTGTCCGGTTTGTCCGGCTGCGTAGAACGTCCGCTGTACCTGTGTACCGCCGAAAGAACGGTTGTCAAGCAAGCCTCCGTATTCGCGGGCGAAAGGAACGCCTTGTGCAACACACTGGTCGATGATATTCCCGGAAACTTCCGCCAAACGGTGAACGTTTGCTTCACGTGCACGGTAGTCACCTCCTTTAATTGTATCGTAAAACAGCCTGAAAATACTGTCGCCGTCATTCTGGTAGTTTTTCGCTGCGTTGATCCCGCCTTGTGCCGCAATCGAGTGCGCACGGCGCGGTGAATCCTGGAAACAAAATGCTTTCACATTGTATCCCATTTCGCCGAGTGATGCAGCTGCTGAAGCCCCGGCTAATCCTGTTCCAACAACAATCACGTCGATCTTCGGACGGTTGTTCGGTGCAACAAGCTTCAAATGGTTTTTATAATCGGTCCACTTTTGCGAGATGTGGCCTTCCGGTATTTTTGAATCTAAAACTGACATAAGAAGATTTTTATTTAGTCAAATAAATGTAAACTGGAATCGCAGCAAACGCCAACGGGATAACAATCGAAAATGCCTGCCCGAAGCCTTTGATCAGGCGGGTGTAAGCCGGGTGTCTCAATCCTAAAGACTGGAATGCCGAAGCAAAACCGTGGCTCAGGTGGAAAGCAAGCACCAGCATCGAAATTACATAAGCGATGACGGCAATTAAAGCATATTCATTCGCTTTGTAACCAACTTCCGACCTATCCTGTCCGAAGAAAGCATACGTCAGGGAATGTAAATCCTTGTAACCTTCGCCGAGTTTCAGGCCGGAGTTTTTGTCAATAAAGAAAGTTTCGTCTTTCACATCAAACACTTCCTGTTTCTGTCCGGAAGACGGATCTTTGTAAACCTGTTCCTTATATTCCCCTTTTGTAGTCAGGTAATAGGTGATCTCAATCGGTTTTTTGATCACTTCACCGGTCATCGGGTCTTGGCCTACAGGAACTTCAACCGTTTTGGTCATGGAATGCAAAGGCATCTTGTCAAAGTGCATTTTCGCCCAGAAGTTCGCCATGTGAGTCACAATGAAAACCAGGATTACTGTTCCCAGTACCGCCATGTTGCGCGATGCTGCGGAAGAATTCGCACTTGGCTTGTTCGCTGCATAACCCACCGGTCTTGCTTTTTTATTCTGCACAGCCAGCAAATAACCGTCAATGGCGTGGAAAATAATGGAAGCATACGTGAGGTACGACAGGATTTTGATAAATGGATTGTGCTGCATGAAATATGCGTACTCGTTGAAAGCGCGCTTGCCTTCTTCGCCGCTCATAAACAGCTGCAGGTTACCTAATAGGTGCCCGACGAGAAAGAGGCACAAAAACAATCCTGTTAAGGCCATCCAATACTTTTTAGCCAGCGAGGATTTTAATAAAACTGATTTACTCATTTTAACGGTTTTGTATGAAAAAATTCTCCACAAATTTAATAGCAAAAAGCATATCAGGTGTATTCCGCAGCTTATTTAGATTCATTTTAGATTGCTATTTTTTGGGATTAAAAATTACGCGATTAGTCGAGTGAAACACCTTGTTTTTTCAGGATCCGGTTCACCCAGAAAGCGAAAAGCATGAGATACACGAAACAAGCGGTCCCGACAAGGAAGGATTTTTGCACCCCCGTAATGTCTACAAGCTTCCCCTGGATGAGCGGAATAATCGCCCCGCCGAGGATCATCATCACCAGGAAAGCTGAGCCCTGGGATTTGTATTTACCAAGTCCTGCAAGGGAAAGGGAAAAGATGCAAGGCCACATGATCGAGCAAAATAAGCCCGCAGAAAGGAAAGCATAAACCGAAACCAGGCCGGTAGATAAAACTCCCGTCAGTGTAGCGGCTACTCCCAGGACACTGAAAACAAAAAGCGTTTTGGCCGGCTTGTTCTGCGTGAAAAAGAACCCGACAATTAAAATCAGAACACAAATAATGTAAAAATACAGGTCTTTCACCTCGTGGCCCATGAGCGCCGAAAAGCCCAGCACGATGCCAAAGGCAATAATCGGAATGATAATCGTAAGAATATTTTTGGTCATTTTCGACAATTCAAACGCGTGGATCGCACTTGCCCAGCGCCCGATCATCAGGCTTCCCCAGAATAAGCCGATGTAAGGCGCTGTTTCGATCGAAGTGTGGTCGCCGAATTCCTTTTTGGAAAGCAATTCACTTAAATTACTGCCAATCGCTACTTCCACGCCGACATACACGAAGATCGCCAGCATCCCGAGGACCAATTGCGGGTATTGCATAGCTCCCCAGCCGTTTTTGTCTTTGCGCGCAAAGCTGAATGATGAGAGGATTCCACCGATTACGACTATCAAACCGGCGCTAAGCCAAAGCATGCGCTGCTGCTCCAGTGGTTTTTTCAAGGTATGGATTTCAGCGTCCATTTGGACGGTTTCTTCGTCCGAAAAATGTTTAAGCTTCTCTACATTGTTTTGTTCTACATAAACTGATTTCTGTTCTTCGAGCTTGACGATCTCCTTCGCTTCTTTGGTCCGGTAGCTGTTAAAAACAGGGGTGAAGCAGGTAATCAGCAAACCGGTCATGATCAAAAGGGAAGCCAGCGCTTTATTCGCTTTTTCCGTTTTTTCAATCGTTTTGGCCTGGGGCAGTTTTTTGGAGAAATGAAACAAAGCGGCTACGCTTAAGAATAAAAGCCCGACGCAAACGTATAAAATGGAAACCTTGTCCGTACTGAGCGTTTTTTTCATGTCTTCCGTCACGACAACCGATCCGAAAAGCGCAAAGCCTACAATCAGCGGGGCGATCGTTGTTCCCAGACTGTTGATCCCACCGCCAAGGCTGATCCTGTTGGACCCGGTTTTTTCATCCCCCAGGGAAATCATAAACGGGTTGGCGGCCGTTTGCTGCAATGAAAAGCCAAGGGCAACGATAAACAAGCCGAAAAGCATGCCCACAAACACATCCATATAAACGGAGAAGATCATGGCAGCTGCTCCCAGCGCTGAAAACACAAGGCCGTAAACAATTGAGTTTTTATAGCCCCATTTTCCTACAGGATCTGTTCCGCGCTGTGTCCCGACAATAAACAAGATCAGAGCCCCAACATAATACGCAAAGTAAAATGCGAAATCAATCAGCAGGCTCTGAAACTGGTCCAGCTTAAAATACGTTTTGCAAAAAGGAATGAAAATACTGTTTCCGGCAGCAATAAATCCCCAGAAAAAGAAAACGGTGATCAGGGTAGTCAGCGCTCCGTAGTTAGTTTTTGTGTTTTCCATAGTTTATTTTTATAATTATTGAATGATAAATCCCGCCGCGGTTGTGAGTGATGGATTTCACCCCAGGGAGATAAACTGTTTCCTTCCTGGAGGATTATGGGAAATGACAATTCTTAATTCTCAATTCTCAATTTTTCATTTATCACTCAACATCATTCTCCTCCAGCAGCAATCCAATATCTCCAATCAAATGGTTCACGTCTTTCTCCGATGTACCGTCATAATAACCGCGGATTCGGAGCTTTTGGTCAACCAAAACAAAATTGTTCGTGTGTATAAAGTCGTTGCCTGCGTCACCCAGGTTTTGGGCTTCGGCCGGCTTCAGCACAAAAAATGATTTGCGCGCCAGTTCATAAAGCTTTGCTTTGTCTCCCGTCAGGAAGTGCCATTTGCCTTTTTTTGCGCCGTGCCCATCGGCATAAAGCTTCATTTGGGCAACAGTATCAACTTCCGGGTCAACAGTAAAGCTCAGGATTTTTAAACGGTCATCATTCAGGTAAGCTTTCTGCACGCGCTGCATCTGCACATTCATCTTCGGGCAGATCGTTCCGCAGGTCGTAAAAAAATATTCGGCCACAAAAACCTTTCCTTTAACGTCTGCCTCTGTAATCGTTTTGCCATCCTGATTCAGGAAAGAGAACTCCCCGATCTTATGGCCGTAGCCCTTGCGCTGCATGGTGGAATCAACCATTTCGGGGTTCACATCAACGGGGTTGACCACCTTGGGAGAATGCCTTCCGTCCGGTTTCATCATATAATAGGCAACCAGGATGCCGCCACACGCGATAAATAACAGGATGAGAACTCTCGCCATACGTTGGCAAAGGTAAAAAACTATTTCCAAAGCGCTTTTTTTTGAGCAAAAAAAATTTAGGATTACAATCTTTACCCTAAATGCATTTAGTAAATTGATTTAGTTTTTCAGCATCTTCCCTATATTTGAAGTGCTTGGAAGTGCAATTATGACAAAAAGATGTATTAATTAAATTTTTGACTAAATCGTTTTAGTGTATATTTGCTGCTAAGATTTCAAAAAACTGCCATGAAGACACTCTTACTCGCTATACTTTTCCTTACGATCACATGCATGGCTTACGCCGGTGGTGGAGGTGGTACGCCGGCAAATGATGCTTGCTCAAACGCAGTTGCGGTAACATGCGGCAATTCATACAGCGGAACAACAGTGAATTCAACAACAACCGGTGAAACTACCTTGCCTGCCTGTGGTACAGCGCCTACAGCGGGAGGTGTCTGGTATGTGTATACGGGGAACGGTTCAACGGTAACAGCGGCTTTGTGCTCAGGCACTTCTTATGATACAAAAATTAATGTATACTCCGGTTCTGGCTGCGGCGCTTCCCTGGCAAGCTGTGTAACAAGCAATGATGATGGCTGCGGAGTACAATCAACGGTTACTTTTGTTACTGCAGTCGGTACAAATTATTACATATTAGTCAACGGGTTCAGCAGTGCAACAGGAACCTTTTCACTCGGAATTACCTGTTGTACACCCGGCGTTCCTGCCTGTGCAACGCTCAATTCCCCGGCCGACGGGGCAACAGGGGTAGCACAGTGCGGATCGCTGACCTGGACAGCCCCGGCCACTTCCGGTTGTACTTCAGTCGATAGCTACGATGTTTATTTCGGAACAGTTAATCCACCTCCCTTTTACAGCAACACCACGGCAACAAGCCTGGCGGTAAGCACCAATGCCTCAACGGTGTATTACTGGCAAATCCGCCCGAAAAACTCATCCGGGTCAGCGGCCGGCTGCACAGTGCGCTCTTTTACAAGCGCCGCGTCAGGCAACCCGCAGTATACGATGGTGGATGATGCTGCTTCTCCTTCGCCTTATAACTGTGTGAGCCTTACAACGAATACAAACGATCAGCGGGGCTGCGCCTGGGATATGAACTCTGTCCTGAATTTCGGGGCTAATTTCAGCTATGACTTTACAGTGAACCTCGGAAGCTCTGACGCAGGTGCAGATGGAATGGCTTTTGTGATGCAAAATGATCCGCAGGGCCGGTGTAAATGCGGAACGGCGGGAGGATCGCTTGGAGCAGGAGGGATACTCAATTCCGTTATTGTGGAAATAGATACTTACCTGAATTACGAAGACAGGGATGATTTCAGCACCAATTTCATCGGCTGTTCAGGAGCGGAAGACCCGGACCATCTTGATATCTGGCTTGGCGGAACAATTAACCCGAACCTGGATTTCAGCTGTGATGCCACAGGAGCAGGTGAGCGTCCGGCAACACCTGTAGCGGTCAGGCTTCAAAACGGCGGCTCGAATTACAACATTGAAAATGGCTTAAACCATATTTTACGGATTTCCTGGACTTCAGGGACAAATACGCTGACAGCAGCGATTATGAATACTGCGCTGACAACCACTTACGGTACGATTTCCAGTACTTTCAATCCCCTGACTGTTTTTGGGACGAATACGCCATACTTTGGCTTCACGGCTTCAACGGGCGGTTTGAACAACAGCCAGTCCTTTTGTAATCCTGCTATTTTGCTGCCGGTTGAGCTGATGAGCTTCAATACCTATTGTTATGAAAATTACCGTAAAATTTACTGGTCAACGGCCAGCGAAAATGACAACGCTTTTTTCACGCTGGAAAGATCTGTCGACGGGATCCACTTTGAAGTGCTGGAAGTGATCGCCCCCCCGGGAATTAAAACGTCTCATGCAGATTACGAAGTGCTCGACCAGGAACAGCTTTCGGGAACAGTTTATTACCGTCTTTCCCAAACCGATCATAACGGGATTTCCCAAACCTTTGACGTAATTGCATCTTCCTGCCAGGAGAAAAACCTCCAGCTGGGTATCGAAAATTTGTCACAGCACGGAAACGAGCTTCACCTGGAATACAATACAGCCGGGGAAGCCGGTCACCGCCTGGGAATTTATGATTATACAGGAAGAATTGTAATGGAAAAAGATCTTTCACCGGAGAAAGGCTTAAACGCAGAAAAGATCCAGGTGGGAAGCCTGAGCGCAGGAATGTATATGGTGCACTTGTTTTCAGGTGAGCAAAAAGTGACCCGCAAATTCTACAAAGAATAAATACAGATAAATACAGGGTTTAACGTGCAAGGGTATTAGATGTTGTTAGGTTTTTGAACAGCACGTTAAACTGAGAAGAGAGAATGTTTTAACTGGCGACAGCTTAATCATTCTCTTTTTTTGTGATAAAGGTCTCGTAAAATCACACAGAGGTACATTGTCTGCTTTGGCGGACTTTGCGCTTACTTCGCGACTTTTTGCGATCCAAAGAAAAAAACTTGTATCCTATATTTTTGTGCAGCTTAATGAGAATTCCGCGCTACAAACTGGCAGGAAAACTCAACACACTTACCGGGAATTTGCTCTTCAGAAAGCCTGCGGATCAGTTGGTTCACCGTTTCCTTTCCGATTTCCTTGATGGGCTGTTTAAGCGCTGAAACCGGTGTCGTAAGATAAGGGAAAGCTTCCGAATCGTCAAAAGAAATAAACGCCATTTCTTTCGGGATGTTTACCTTCAAATCATTGATGGATGAGAGCACCTGCAATGCCACCTTGTTGTTGAGCGCGATACCGGCATCCATTTTTTTCTTGCGCAGGTCCTCCACTTTTTTAGTGAGGTTGTCCGGGTAATCGTGCACATTAATCAATTCCATTTTGATATTTTGTTTTGCACAGGAATCCTTGATCCCGTTGATTCGCAGCTGGATCGTTGAAATTTTATCCTTTTCGTAGTAAAATACCCCCAGGTAATCCGGTTTTTTGCTGAATTTTTGGATCAGGTTAAACGATTCCGTATAATTATTTACGCCAACGAAATCGGCTTTATTGTCTCCGTAACGGTCCACGAAAACGATTGGAATTGGCGTGCTGTTGAACAAATCTTTGAGGTTCTCCACCGGGTTGCACGGGGCAACGATCAGTCCGTCGATCGAACGGTTGATCAAATCGCGGATCAGTTGCAGCTCAATTTCCTTGTTATCATTCGTATTAACGATAAAAAGCTTGTAATCGTGGTGATAAAGCTCTTCCTGGATCATCTTGCTGAGCTCGCCGTAAAATGCGTTCGAAATATCGGCAACAACGAGTCCAATGGTTTTGGTTTTTCCTTCACGCAGGCTTTTGGCAAAAAAGTTCGGTACGAAATTGAGCTCTTTCGCTTTTTCGAGAATGAGCTTTTGCGTTTCCTTGCTGATATTGTATTTGTCGCCCTTGTTATTTAAAACAAAGGAAACAGTCGATTTCGAAATGCCTAAAATGTTCGCTAAATCGGACAGTGAAAGTTTTTTATTGCTCATGCTGCAACTGGTTTTTGATTAGAAATGAAATCGTGAAATACGATGCTAATATAGAAATAATTGAAACAATTCCAAATACTAATAAACTATCATCCAGCGTGATCCACATCGGAAAGGCTTGTCCGCCCGAATTCGGTAGGATGAGGATTTTAAAATAGTATTGGCAGAAGGCGATTACCAGGCCGAGGATCAGCCCTAAAAAGATCCCTTTGAAAGAAATCAGCAGGCCTTCGAAGAAAAAGATCCGGAAAATAAAGCCCGGGCCCGCCCCCATACTTTTCAGCGTCAAGATATTGTCCTTTTTTTCAATGTAAAGCATCGTCAGGGAAGCAATCAGGTTGAAAATTGCCAGGATGAAAATGAAAACCAGGATGCAGATAACGATCACCTTTTCGGTCTTGCTCGTCTGGTAGATCAGCGCGTTTTTCTCGAAATGGGTTTTCACTTCAAAATTGCCGCCCAATTGCGCTTCGAGCCTTTCTTTCACATCGTATAGCTGGTCTTTTTGTTTGCAGTTGACGAAAACGGCAGAAATTTTCCCTTCGTAATCGAGCATTTCCTGCCCCATTTTCAGCGGGATCAGCAAAGCTTCCTCGTTCACTTCTTTGTTGTAATTGATGCGCCCCGAAATTTTGAGGAGCTCCGTCCGGAAAGGACTGGAAAGCGCATTCACTTTAGCGTTCCGCTTCGGGAAATAAACAAAAATACTTTCGTAGCCGTGTTCCGGGATAAAACCCTGCAGCTTATCCAGCAAGGTAGCGCCGATCAGCCCGAAGTTTTCACCGCGGCTTTCCAAAACGGCATTTCCATCCACCATGTGCTGCTGAACTGCCGCCAGTTTCAGGAAATCTTTCTCAACGGCAAAAAGCTTGGCGTTCACCCATTTTTTTTCGTGCTTGAGAATAACGATTTCTTCGATCGCTTTGGAAACGTACGCAACTCCTTCCGTTTGCCTGATTTTTCCCAGGTCAAGGGTTTTTTCGTCAAAGGTTTTACCGGTTTTCGGATGAATTGTCAGGTTGGAGTCAAACGAGCTGTAAAGGCGCTCTACCATGGATTCGATGCCGTTGAAAGCTGCAATCAGGATGATCAGCGCAGCAGTCGTAACCATGATCCCGATAACGGAGATCCGCGTAATCAGGTGGATAACATTCTTCTTTCGCTTAGAAGACAGGTATCTCCTCGCTATGTAAAACGGAACGTTGATGGGTTATTTTTTGGATAACAGTTTGTCAATCTCAATGGCATAATCCAATGAGTCGTCGATTTTGAAGATCAGCTCCGGGATTTTGCGCATGTTTTTAAGGCGTTTGCCTACTTCACCGCGGATTTTTCCGGTATTCTGCTGGATGGATTCCAACACTTCCTTCTTGTCCGGTCCGGCAAAAATACTCAGGAAAACACGGGCCAGCGAAAGATCAGGTGTCACCCGTACAATCGTAACGGTCACCATCGCCCCCAGGCAAATTTCACGGGCATTCCGCTGAAAAAAAACAGAAAGTTCTTCCTGGATAACGCCCTCGATTTTATTTTGTCTGATTGATGCCATGCTGCAAAGATAAGGAAAAATGAAGAATGGAGAATGAAGAATTGAAAATTGAAAGTTGAAAGTGTGCTTCTTCCCTGAGTCCCGATAGCTATCAGGAGGAAGGGGTGGCAATCTTCGAATCCACGAATCTATAAATCCGCGCAGCGGAATAATTCTACATTCTACATTCTCAATTTTCCATTATAATAAGTATTTTTGCGCTCAGATGAAAGGTTTTTGGAAAATTTACAGTATTTCGGTTTCCTACAAATGGACGGCCTTCCTTGTTGTGTTCTACAACCTGCTTTTCGTGATTTTCAACCTCTTGTCGCTGGTACTGTTCATTCCGTTTTTACAGCTGATTTTCCCGGATAAAGATGCCAAAATGGAAATGATGGCGCGCCCGGTTTTGAAAAACAACTGGTCGAATTTCTTTGGCTGGTGCTCCGACATGTACCAGTATGAAATGCAGCAAATGGTAAAAAACGATCCGAAATTCGCCCTGTTTTTCGTGTGTATCTCGGTACTTGTAGCGTTTTTTCTCAAAGGCTTGTTCCGTTACCTGGCGATTTACAACCATTCCTTCATCAAAGTAGCCGTTGTGAAAGACCTGCGTCGCAAGCTCTTCGAAAAATCCCTGCGCCTGCCGATGTCTTTTTATACGGAAGAGCGTAAAGGTGACCTCATGGCCCGGATCAATAACGATATCGGTGAATTTGAATTTGCCTCACAAGCGATGCTGGAGCTGGTTTTCCGCGAGCCGATTGCGATTATCCTGAGCCTGGTTACCCTGATCTACATCAGTCCGCAGCTGACACTTTTTTCACTGATCTTACTGCCTGTTTCCGCGTTTATTATCTCACGGATCGGTAAAAGCCTGAAACGCACTGCAAAACAAGGCCAGGAACAAATGGGCGTTTTACTCTCAACCCTGGAAGAAAATTTCGGCGGAATGCGCGTAATCAAAGCTTTTGACGCTTCGGCTTACATCAAAAAAACCTTCGAAGGCATTAATGAGCGCCATCGTTACCTGCTGACTAAAACCTACCGGAAAAAAGATTTGTCTTCACCGCTCAACGAAGTGTTGGGCTCGATGGTGATGATCGGTCTCGTGTGGTTTGGCGGTTCGATGATCCTTGACGGCAACGGGAAATCCGAGCTGGACGGCCCGCAGTTTGTAACCTTTATCATTCTTTTTTCCCAGCTTTTGCGCCCGATCCAGGGAATTGCCACTTCCGCTTCTACTATTCAGAAAGCACAGGTTTCTTATGCGCGCTACGAGGAAGTGATGCAAATGGACGAAGAAATTCACGAAACACCCGATCCGGTGCCTTTTGACGGGATCCACAAAGGGATTTCTTTCCAAAATGTAGGCTTTAAATACAGCGATGACTGGGTGCTCGAAAACCTTTCTTTTGAAATCCCGAAAGGGAAAATGCTGGCGCTCGTAGGAGAATCCGGCAGCGGTAAATCAACGATTGCCGACCTGATCCTGAAATTCTACAAAGTCAATGAAGGAGCAGTGATGTTTGACGATATCGATATCCGGAACATCAGCGACAGCGATTTGCGCCGCCAGGTAAGCGTCGTTAACCAGGAGTCCATTCTTTTCAACGACTCCGTACGGAATAACATCGCTTTCGGCCTGGAAGACTGCAGCGAGGAAAAAATCATCGAAGCAGCGAAGGTAGCCCATGCCCACGATTTTATCATGAACCTTGAAAATGGCTATGATACCCGGATCGGTGAACGGGGGAACAAGCTTTCCGGCGGACAGAAACAGCGGATTTCCATTGCCCGGGCCATTTTGCGCGATCCATCCATTCTGATCCTGGACGAAGCAACTTCCGCACTGGACTCCGAAAGCGAAAAAAATGTACATGAAGCCCTGGAATCTCTAATGAAAAACAGGACTTCACTGGTAATCGCCCACCGTTTGTCTACGATTAAAAATGCAGATATGATCCTTGTTTTGCAGAAAGGAAAGGTAGTCGAAATGGGTAAGCACGAAGAATTACTGGCCCACCAGGGATATTATGCAAGTATGTATTCTATGCTACTCAGTAACTAAGCAGGAAGCTCCCCAGAAAAAAAATCATTTTTTGTTAAAATTTTCCAATACGGGCAACTTCGTATAAAATAAAACGTTAAATTAGTAGTCATGAGATACTTGTTGCATATTGCGTTTTTATTAGCGGTTCAGCTTTCTTTTGGGCAGCTGACGACAAGTACTACCCTTTCTCCTTCAGCTCTTGTTCAAAATGTGATGTTAGGCCCTGGCGTTGAGGTTAGTAATGTTCAGTTTACGGGCTCGCCGCAGGCGATAGGAAGGTTTAATTATACAGGGTCTGTGTTCGGTATTGCGGACGGGATCGTCCTTACTACTGGAACAGTATTTAATACAGGCCAGGGTCCGCAGGGTCCAAATGACGAAGATGCTTCGGGTATAGATAATTCTGCCGGTGGGGCTGCGATCCTGGAAAGTTTGATCGGTTCAAACCTGGATACGTATAATGCAGCGATCCTCCAGTTTGATTTTACGGCAGTCGGTGATGAAGTTTCTTTCAGGTATATTTTCGGATCGGAAGAATACCTCGAATTCGTTGATGAAGATTACAATGATGTATTTGGGTTGTTCATCTCAGGCCCGGGGATCATTGGTAATCAGAATATTGCCAAGCTTCCGAATCAGACTGTTGTTATGATCGATAACGTTAACAGTCAGCAAAACAGCGCCTATTATGTAGATAATGGTGATGGAAACGATTCTCCATACAATTCCAACCCGCAGTTCATTCAATATGACGGTTACACGAAAGTGCTGACTGCTACCTCACCGGTGCAGTGCGGACAAATGTACCACCTGACAATTGCCATAGCCGATGTGGGCGATAAGATTGTAGACTCAGGCGTTTTTCTTGAGGCACAGAGTTTAACGTCCATTCCCCCGGTGGAGGTGGAATTTGAGAGTTCAGGCAACTATTTCGGCGACCCGTCAGTTTTTGCCGAAGGCTGTACAACGGGTACATTTACTGTCAACCGGGTAGATGCCACAACAGCAGTCAATGTTCCTATTACAGTATCAGGGACGTCAACAGCCGGTGTGGATTTTTCAAATACCATTCCTTCCAGCCTGAGCTTTGCTGTCGGGCAAACTTCTGCTAGCTTTGATTTCAATACCATTGCCGACGCACTGGCGGAAGGATCAGAATCGCTGAATATCACTTTTTTCATAACAGATCCCTGCGGGGATATCATTGAGGAAGAATTTAACCTGCAAATCAGGGACGTTCAACCTGTTGTTGTGACCCTTTCCGATCATACGATCAACTGTGAAGATCCCAATTTCGTCACCTTGATCCCGCAAGTTACGGGCGGGCTTCAGCCTTATACTTTTTCCTGGAGCACCGGGGAAACTTCTCCTTCCATCACTGTGTCCCCAAGCGCAACGACAACGTATTCCGTCACGGTCACTGATTTTTGTACCGGCTCAACGGGTACGGACGATGCCGTGGTTACTATTCCGGCGGTTATCCCGCTGATAGTTGATCCTATTGCTGACGTAACAGAGAATTGTCCTTATGTGGTACGTTCCTTTGAAGCTTTTGCTTCCGGGGGCGGAGGAGCGCCTTACACGTATTCCTGGGAAAGGGCCGGCGAAGTTCTGGGTACTTCTTCTGTTATCGATATTTCACCGTCTTCTACCGCAGTATATGATTTGACGGTAAGGGATAGATGCGGGGTGGAAACAACTGTTTCGTTTACGTACACCGTCTTGACCGCCTTGCTGGTTCCTGCCATCAATACACCGGAAATCATTTGCCCGGGAGATTCCGTTGAGCTGAGGGCTTCCGCAACGCTGGGCTTCGGCGAATACAGCTATGTGTGGGTGCATACCAATGACACTTCACCGAATGTATGGGTAAAACCTGCAGTCACCACTACTTACAGGGTCTTTGTTTCTGACGAATGCAATACTTATTCAGTGCCAATTGCAACAACAGTTCCGGTACATACGCCTAACGCCAGCTTTACATACAACAGCTCGGCAATGGAAGTGAATTCACCGATCCAGTTTGTGAGCACAACACCTGGAGGTGTCAGCTTCGTGTGGGACCTGGGCAACGGGGAAAGCTCAATACTGCCCAATCCTGTAACGACTTACCCCGATATGGGAGAATACGTGGTTACCCTGATAGCGGTAGATGCAGTTGGTTGTATTGATACGGTTTCGAGGACGATTATGATAGGAACGGCGCTCTATATCCCGAACACCTTTACCCCGGATGGAAACCGTTTCAACAATGAGTTTGAGCCTGTTGGATATAATGTAAGGATCATCAGCTTCGAAATTTATGACCGCTGGGGAGAGCTTATATTTTTCTCCACCACGGAAGGCCGTTTCAGCTGGGACGGGACTTATAAAGGGAAACCGGTCCAGGATGGCGTGTATACTTACAGGGTTCGCTACCGTGAGCCAAACGAAGAAGAGTTTGTCAAAATCGGTCACGTGACCCTTCTGAGGTAAGCCGGACATTTCATTAATTTTAGTCCGTATTCTAAAGTTGAGGTGATAAAATATACGTAGCTGATCACCTAATTTTTTAGAACATTATCTAATTTTGTTATTTTTGACCCCATAATTTCAATATTATGGCAAAAATTATCTGTGGGATCCAGCAAATGGGGATCGGCGTTCCGAACGTAGAGCAAATCTGGCAATGGTACAGGAAAAATTTCGGGATCGACATCAAAGTATTTGAGGACGCTGCCGAAGCGCCGTTGATGGTCCGCTACACAGGTGATGAAGTGCAGAAACGTACGGCTACTCTTGCCCTCAGCATGAACGGGGGAGGAGGTTTTGAAATCTGGCAGTACACTTCCCGCAATACGGAAAAAGCAGCCTTTGATATTGCTTTGGGCGATTACGGATTGTATATCTGCAAAATCAAATCGCGCAATGTTTCCAAAACATACAATTATCTCAAATCCAACGGCGTAAAGCTTCTTAGCTCTATTGAAAAAAGCCCGGAAGGGAAAGAGCATTTCCTGGTGGAAGATCCGAACGGCAATATTTTTGAGATCGTGGAAGGTCTTGGCTGGTTTGGAAATACAGGCCATCCGGCGCAAACAGGAGGTGTTTCCGGCGCTGTGATCGGTGTTTCGGATATCGAAAAGGCATTACCGGTTTATCAGCAATTGCTTGGTTATACCGAAGTTGTATACGATGAGTCCGCCGTTTTTCCGGTATACTCAGGCTTAAAATCCGGGGAGAAGCAAGTGCGCCGCGTTTTACTGCGCCATAAAGATGAACGGAGAGGCCCTTTTGCACAATTGCTCGGGCCAACGGAAATTGAGCTTGTTCAGGCGCTGGAACGTACTGATTGCCGTAAAATTCTGGAAAACCGCTTTTGGGGAGATTGGGGCTTCATTCATTTGTGCTTCGATATCCAGGGAATGGAAGAGCTGAAAAAAGAGTCCGAAGCTTTGGGTTATCCATTTACGGTGGATTCCGGGGATACCTTTGATATGGGCGAAGCAGGCGGGCGTTTCAGTTACATTGAAGACTGCGATGGAACCCTGATTGAATTTGTGGAAACGCATAAAGTCCCGATCCTGAAAAAACTGGGATGGTATATTAATCTCAAGCAGCGTAACCCCGAAAAACACCTTCCGAAATGGATGCTCAAAACCATGGGGTTAAACCGGGTGAAGTAAGTTTTCCGGAATACCCGTAACTTTTGACTAAAAGGCTTCATAACTTGATTTAACGGTAAGCGGCTATTGGGAATTTATTGCTAATTTTGACAAAATTAAACGACATTTTTATGAAATTATTCAAATCGATCGCATTTATACTCACAGCTACTGTCCTTCTTATCATGTCTTCCTGTTCAGAAGAGATTAAACCGAGCACAGATGGCCGGGAAACAGCAGTCGTTTATTGCATCCTCAATGCGAAAGATTCCATTCACTATGTGAAGATCAACAAAGCGTTTTACGGTGGTGGCAACATGACCCAAACTGCCCTCATCGCGGATTCCTCTTATTTTGAAAAAGTAGATATCACCATCACGGAATACATTGGAAGTACGGCGGGCCGCAGCTGGGAGCTGATGGATACGATCATTGCGAATAAAGAACCCGGAGCTTTTTACGCCCCGGAACAAAAATTATACTATTTTAAAACCGATGCTTTTTCACCGCTGAGCTCAACTGAGAACACAAAATATAAGCTGAAGGCCGTAATCAATGACGGTGAATTTACGGTTAACGGGGAAACTTCACTCGTTGGCGGACTGGCAATTTCAAGCCCGGGAGAAAATATCCCTTTTACTTTTGCTACGGATAACATCGCAGAATACGGTTATGCAACCGGCCTGGTCAACATTGCAACAGGAAATGCCAAAAAGATCGAAGTTTTCCTCGATATTGAATTTGAAGAGTATGTTAATTCATCCTTGCTTAATACCCAGAAATTTACCTGGAAAGTGGCAGAATTTGAAGATGATATTAAATCTTCCATGTCGGCGGGCGCGAATGGACAGACTTTTTATGAGCTGATAGCAGAAAATGCTTCTACTAATCCGCAAATTACAAGACGTTTGCTGAAAGGCATCAATATCCGCGTAAACGGCGCAAGTAACGAGTTGCAGAAGTATATGCTTTTGAGCGAGCCATCTTCGAGCCTAGCGCAAAACAAGCCTTCTTACACCAACCTCACGGTAACCAACGATATGCGTGTTATTGGTATTTTTGCCTCCCGTGACGGCGTTGCCCGCTACAAGCCGAAATATACCGATCCAAGCGGTGTCGGGATTAGCTATGTAGGCTGCATCAACAACCCTTCCATGAAAGAATTGTGTAATGGTCAGATCACGGGCCACCTGCTGTTTTGCAGCGATAATCCCGTGGACGTAAACAAAAATTATTTCTGCAATTAAGTTTTCAACAAGCTTTCAATTACGGGCCCAAGTGCTTAACTTTACGGCATGAATGAACGCAAAACGTTATTTGTTGACGTTATTGTGCCCCTGGCCGTAAAAAATGAATTTTCTTATCGTGTGCCCTTCGAGATGAATGACTTCATCAAATCCGGTATGCGCGTTGTTGTTCCCTTCGGAAAATCCAAGCTGTATACGGCCATCGTAACGAAAGTTCACGAGCAGGCGCCATCAGCTTACCAGGCTAAATACATCGAATATTTGCTGGACGATTACCCGATTGTAACCGGGAAACAATACCAGTTCTGGAAGTGGATTTCCTCTTATTACATGGCCCCGATCGGTGATGTAATGAACGCGGCCCTGCCTTCAAACTTTAAGCTGGCTTCGGAAACGAAAGTTGCCCTTCACCCGGATTTTGACGGGAATACGGAAAAGCTCTCAGACCGCCAGTTCCAGGTCGTTGAAGCGCTGGAAGTAAACGACGTGCTTGACCTGAAGGAAATTTCCGATATCATTGGGATCAAAACGGTGCAGCCGCTCATTAAAGAGCTGATCGATCTGCACGTCATCATTTCACAGGAAGAGCTCAGCTATAAATATGTTGCCAAAACCGGCATTTTTTACCGTTTTTCAGAAGCTTACCAGGACGAGGAAACACTCAACGAGCTGATCGACAGGTTTGAAAAGCAAAAACAGAAGGAAAAACAGTTTGCCGCCATCATGGCCCTGCTTCAACATACAAAAACGACAGATTTTGCCGGAAGCTTTGTTGCTAAAAAAGCCCTGGTGGAGCTGGAAATCTCCCAATCGGCGCTGAACTCACTGGAGAAAGGCGGCATCATTGAAGCACAGCGCTTGCAGATAGACCGTTTCCAGGATTCGGGCAAAGACCTGCAGGAGCGTAAGAGCCTTTCGGATTTTCAACAGGCCGCTTTGGATGAAATCAGGGCGGTTTTCCGGGAAAAAGACCATTGTTTACTGCATGGGATTACCGGATCGGGGAAAACAGAAGTATATGTTGAGCTCATCGAAGAGCAGATCCGCCAGGGAAAACAGGTTTTGTTCCTGCTTCCGGAGATTGCACTCACAACCCAGCTGATCCAGCGTCTTTCGGCTTATTTCGGCGATCTGATCGGTGTTTACCATTCCCGTTTTAACCAAAATGAACGTGTGGAAATCTGGAACCACGTGCTGACAAACCACCCGGAGCGTTTTCGCATCATTTTGGGGGCGCGTTCCTCGATCTTTCTGCCTTACCAGGATTTAGGCCTTGTGATTATAGATGAAGAGCATGAATCTTCCTTCAAGCAATACGATCCGTCACCGCGCTACAATGCCCGGGATGCATCTTTAGTGCTTGCGAAATCCTTTGGGGCGAAAGTCCTGCTGGGATCGGCAACACCGGCAATCGAAAGTTATTACAATGCTAAAAGCGGCAAGTTTGGCCTGGTGGAAATGACGAAGCGTTTCGGCGGGATTATGCTGCCTGAGGTCCTTGTTGCCGACGTCAAAAAAGAAACGAAGCAAAAAACCATGCAGGAACATTTCAGCTCGATGCTGATTGAATCCATCAAAGAAGCGCTTGAAAAAGACGAGCAGGTAATCCTTTTTCAGAACCGCCGTGGCTTTACCCCGCTGTGGACCTGTGAAGTCTGTGCCTGGGTGCCTAAATGCAAAAGCTGCGATGTTTCGCTGACTTACCATAAACATTCCAATTCCCTGAAATGCCATTACTGCGGCTACACCAGTCCCCCGGTTGGAACGTGTCACTCCTGCGGAAGCAACCGTTTGAAAATGCTGGGTTTCGGGACGGAAAAGGTGGAGGACGACCTTTCACTGCTTTTCCCGGGAATAACGATTGCACGGATGGACCTGGATTCAACGCGTTCGAAAAATGCCTACCAGAATATTATTTCCGATTTTGAGAATAAAAAGATCAATATCCTGATCGGGACGCAGATGGTTACCAAAGGCCTCGATTTTGACAATGTGAGCCTGGTTGGTGTGCTGGACGCGGATATGATGCTCCGGCGGCCTGATTTCAGGGCTTTTGAGCGCAGTTTCCAGCTAATGACACAGGTTGCGGGCAGGGCCGGACGAAAGCTTAAGCGCGGAAAAGTAATTATCCAGACCCGTGAACCGGAAAACTGGATCATTCAGAAAGTGATTGAACACAATTACACTGATTTTTACGAAAACGAGATATTGGAGCGTAAAAACTTCTTTTATCCGCCTTTTTACAAAGTGATCCGCTTTACGCTGAAAGCCAAAAATGAAAATGAGCTCAACGCAGCCGCCAAAATATTTGCAGAATTGCTTTACGGTGTATTCAAGGAGCGCGTTCTGGGCCCGGAATTCCCGGTAATCCAAAAAATCAACAATTTCTACCTGAAGCAGGTTACCCTGAAAATTGAGCGGGAGGTATCGCCCCAAAAAGTGAAGGAGCGCCTCGAAGAATTGATTGATATCTTCTTTAGCACTCCTTCCAATAAATCGGTCCGCCTGGTGACAGACGTTGACCCGGCTTAACCTAAATATGATTTCAGCATCCGGCTTCTTGAAGTATGTTTCAGGCGTCGGATGGCCTTTTCTTTAATTTGTCTTACGCGTTCGCGTGTGAGATCGAATTGTTCCCCGATTTCTTCCAGAGTAAGCGGGTATTTTCCGTTGAGCCCGTAGTAGAGCCGCACGACTTCCCCTTCCCGCAAAGTAAGCGTGGAAAGCGAACGTTCAATGTCTTTGCGCAGTGATTCACGCACAAGCTCGTTTTCAGGGCTGTTCATAAAGTCGTTTGGCAGTACGTCGTACATGCTGGAAGAGTTTTCCTCGCTTTCGTTGAGAGGTGCATCCATTGAAACGTGGCGGCCGCTGTTGGAAAGTGATTGTTTGATGTCTTCGATGGAAACGTCCAGGAATTCGGCCAGCTCATCGGAAGACGGCGGACGCTCGAATTTTTGCTCCAGCTCGGAGTATGCGCGGTTGATCTTGTTGATCGTACCAATTTTATTTAAAGGCAAGCGCACAATCCGTGCCTGCTCGGCCAAAGCCTGCAGGATCGACTGGCGGATCCACCATACGGCGTAAGAAATGAATTTAAAACCACGGGTTTCATCAAAACGCTGGGCGGCTTTAATCAGGCCGACGTTTCCTTCGTTAATCAGATCGGGTAGGGTGAGCCCCTGGTTCTGGTACTGCTTGGCAACAGAAACTACGAAACGCAGGTTGGCGCGGGTTAATCTTTCCAGTGCTTTTTGATCCCCCTGGCGGATTTTGAGCGCCAAAGCTACTTCTTCATCAGCAGTAATCATGTCCTCCCGGCTGATTTCCTGCAAGTACTTGTCCAGGGAGGCAGTTTCCCTGTTGGTGACTTGTTTGGTGATTTTTAGTTGTCTCATGATATCGGTTTTAGTTCTAATTGTATATAACGATTGAAGGTAATAATTTGTTAGGACATTTCACTATAAAATATGTTAAAAATGTGTATATTATTCATTCAATTATTTAAACCGCTAATATGAATGAAAATTTCCCTTAAAAGTTACATTTAAAACAGCTTAACTTGTATTTTTTTGACTCTGATCCCCCGATTTTAACTACTTTTGCAGCTAAACCTGGTAATGGAAATCAAAAGTGTTTTATTCGTTTGCCTTGGCAACATCTGCCGTTCTCCGCTTGGGGATGGGATTTTGCGCCGGAAAATTAAAGAGCGGGGCCTTCAGCTGACAGTTGATTCTGCCGGCACGGCAAACTATCATATCGGAAAAGGACCTGATGAGCGAATGGTTGCTACGGCTAAAAAGCGGGGAACGGATATCGCTTTTTTACGCGCCAGGCAATTTTCTGCAAAGGACTTTCGTGATTTTGACCTCATATATGTCATGGACAAAAGCAATTACAGCAATGTAATCCGGCTGGCGGAAAATGAAGCTCAGCGCAATAAAGTACGTTTGGCCCTGGATGAATTATTTCCCGGCGAAGAACAGGAAGTTCCCGATCCTTATTACGGCGGACAAGATGGTTTTGACCACGTGTATGAGCTGATGGACCAGGTAACAGATAAAATTATATTAAAAATTAAAAATTGAGAATGCGGAAGGGAAAATGAGGGGTTATTCTCCATTTTCATTCTTCATTTTCCATTCTAAGAGATGAACGGAAAATTAATATTAATACCGAATACCCTTGGAGGGGAAACACTGGAAAACATCATTCCGGGGGGAGTAAGCGAAGCAGCGCGCCACATGCGTTTTTTTGCCGTGGAAGACCTGAAATCTGCCCGCAGGCTGCTGCGCAAGATGGACCGCGAATTCCCGATTGACGACAGTACCTTTTTTATATTAAACAAGAAAACGCCGCCGGATGAATTATACGGAATGCTGTCGCCTTTGAAGAAAGGCTTTGATGTCGGGATCATTTCTGAAGCCGGCTGTCCGGGGATCGCTGATCCGGGGGCTAACCTCGTTGCGCTGGCACACGAAAAAGGATACCAGGTTGCCCCGATGGTTGGGCCGTCTTCAATTTTGCTGGCGCTGATCTCCAGTGGGTTTAACGGCCAGGAATTTTCCTTTCACGGCTACCTGCCGAAAGAACGCAAGGACCGTATCCGGAAATTGAAAGAAATGGAACAAAGCACGCGCAGGGCAGGAGTGACGCATATTTTTATGGATACGCCTTTCCGTAACATGCACGTAATGGAAGACATGTTGAATGACCTGAATGATGAAACGATGGTATGCATCGCTTCAGGACTGACTTTGCCTATTGAAACGGTGCGGATGATGAGTATCCGGGACTGGCGTGAAAACGATTATGATCTCAGTAAGATCCCGGCGCTTTTCCTGATCGGCAAGCCTGCTTAACGGCAGAATTTAAATTTTACCTGCATTTTGCTAATTTAAAAAGGCTTTGCTATATTTGCATTCCAATTTTTTTGGATAAGGGTGATTCTCCTGGCTTATGGCTTCGCTAACGCTGGCCTTTGATCAAAACTATCGCTTTTCGGGTCCTATAGCTCAGTTGGTTAGAGCAACAGACTCATAATCTGTGGGTCCACGGTTCGAGCCCGTGTGGGACCACCAAAATCCGGAAGCCTTGTTCCAGTTGGAATAAGGCTTTTTTAGGCATACTTAAAGCGCCATTTTTTATGACAGGTTTATCTTCTATTGAAAAGCAAATTCACAGGGTTACGAATTTTCAGGACTTCGTTTCTACCCCCTTTCAGCATGAAATAAATGCGATTTGCTGGACCCGGAAACTAAGCGGTGATTTTTCCGAGATTGTTAAAAAGGTAGAGCTGAACGGAAATATAACGGCAATTGAAGAAGAGGAGCTCCTTGAGCTTCAGTTGAGTGAACAGGGACAGCTTGCCCGTGAAATCCTTTTAAATGACCTGGAAATGTTGAAAGCTCACGGCGCATCGCCTGCCCTGAACGTGATCCGGTACTATGACAGGGACGATGCTTACCCTTTTTTCCCAACCGACGTGTATTCTTTTCATGTGGATCGCTCGCCTGTACCGGTCGATACGTTTTTGTGTACTTACTATGGCGAGCCGAGTGAGATACTGCCTGATTCACAGGCGGAACAAAAAGTCCTTATCCCGGAAATACGTGCTGAGCTCAGGAAACTATACGGCGGGGCAGATGCAGGTTTTGAAGCCTTCTTAAGTGAACATTTTTTTGATTTGCACTATCAAGCCAAACCCGGTGCCCGGCCCATAAGCTTAGGTCTGGGGCACTTGTGGCGGTTGGCAGTTGATCATCCCGGAAGCCAGGTTCTTCCCTGTGTTCACCGTGCACCGAAGGAAAAGCCCGGGCAGAACAGGTTACTGCTGATTTGTTGAATTCAGCTCTGAATGGAATAGGCAAAACTGAAAACAGGGAGTGCGGATCAACTTTATTCCACTAATTTTCATGAAATCCGTCAAAAAAAACAGCAAGAAACATTTGCAATAGAAAAAAAGTGCTAAATTTGCATCGCTGTTCGAAACGACGACAGATAATGCGCATGTGGTGAAACTGGTAGACACGCCGTCCTCAGAAGGCGGTGCCTTCGGGTGTGGAGGTTCAAATCCTCTCATGCGCACAAAAGGAACCCTGATCCGTAAACGGATCAGGGTTTTTTATTTTAAAGCGTTGGAAACTAAGTTACAAAAGCTTAAAAATAAAAAAAACCGGCGCTGCGAAGCCGGGCGTATTCCATGCTTGGGTAGAAGCGCCCCGGGTTAAGGTTCATGAAATAATCCTCCTATCTGGAATTCCCGCTAACGCTCATGAAATAATCCTTTTCTGTTTTCAGAATTCAAAAACCTGCTAACTTTTCTCAAACCTTTTTGAAGGTGGGTGCGTTATTTAAAGTAACACACTTATCCACTATTCATGAAAAAGTATCGTCCAAAATGGGCCTCCATTGGCCGTTCCCTGTTGCGCAGTAAAATCAGTATTTTATGCTTGTTTGCCCCCGGGCTTTTACTCATTCTTTTATTACTTCAAAGTGCCTTTTATCCGGGTTTGCTTAGTGAAAAAAGCTTCTTAAATTACGATGCCTGGCATTACTTTTCGATCAGCACCAAAGGCTATGAAGAATACCAGCAGGCGTTTTTTCCCTTGTTCCCGTTTTTCTGGAAGCTGCTTTCCGTGAATGCGCGTGGAATTGTACTGGTAAATGCATTGCTCTACCTGGGATCGTTTTATTTCCTGGCAAAGAGCTTCAGCTTAAACCGGCGCGAAATGCTGTTTTACCTCTGCATTCCAAGTTCTCTCTTTTTCTTTCTGCCTTATTCCGAGTCCTGTTTTTATGTTGGCGCTGTCCTGCTGATCGTGGGTGTGAAAACAAACCGCTTCATTCTCACCCTGGTGGCTTTGTTCCTGTGCTCACTGGCGCGCCCGGCCTTTACGGTACTTCTCCCGGCGCTGATCCTGATGGAAATAATGAGCGAAGGCAAAAATATAAAAGTCATTCTCGCCGATATCGGGGCTTATTTGCTGGTTGCTTTATCGGGTACACTGACCGTGGCCTGGATCCAGTTTTGCTGCACCGGGAAATGGTTTGGCTTTTTTGCGGCCCAGCGGCTTTGGGGAAATTATTTACAGCTGCCGACTTTTCCCCTGAGGACCTGGGGAGGGGATACAATTATCCGCTTAGACGGAACTGCTTTGTTATTTGGGGGAATGGCCGCTTTTATACTGGTAGCTTGTTTTTTGAGAATAGGGCCTTTCGGTAAGCTGAAGCTGCCCCGCGAAGTTGTTCTGTCCCTGGCTTACCTGGCGGGGATAACGCTTGCAGTACTTTTATTCCGGGGAGGAAGCCTTTTCAGTCTCAACCGTTTTGTTTTTTCCGTTCCATTTATTGTTGTGGCACTCGATTATTACCTGAAGCTGAATATTGCGTTTTCGGTGCGGCAACTTTCCGGGGCGCTGGTTTGTATATGTATGTACTGGCTCCTTTTCGGGTCTTTTCTGCACGTTACTACTGCCCTGAAATTCTTCGCTTTGTCGTGCTACATTCTCCTGTTCCTGCTGGTAAAATCAGAGAATACCACGCTTGGGAAATGGGGATTTTACGTTTTAACGGTCATTAATTACGTTTTCCTGCTGATCTTTTTTGTGCGTTTTCTCCGGACACAGGACAACAACGGATGGATCGGCTGACAATTCTTTTTCCCGAATCCTGGTAAAACCGGGTGCAAATCGTCTGGATTTTGCGACTTCAAATTTCGTTAATCCCATGCCAGTAAAGGATAAGAGAGGGCTGTCGATGCTTTCCACCTAAGATTTTTATAACACAGCGTTAAAATTATGTAATACATTTTCGGGGGAATAAACTCATTTTTGTCCTATATAAATTGGTTGACACATAACTATCACCTTAAAACAACAAGACATGGATAACGAGAAAGCAATTGAAGTATTGAACAGCCTGGTTGTGATCAATAACGACCGTATCGAAGGCTATGAAAGAGCTTACAAAGAAACGGATGAAGCGGATTTAAAAACGCTTTTTTCAAAAATGAGCAGCACCAGTCAGAAATGTAAATCTGAATTGATTGCTGAAGTGAGAAAATTGGGCGGTGAGCCGGAAGAAGGAACAACCACAAGCGGTAAGTTTTACCGGATCTGGATGGACGTTAAAGCTGCGCTGACAGGTAAAGACCGTAAAGCAATCCTCAGCTCTTGCGAATTCGGGGAAGATTTTGCGGTAAAAACTTACCAGGAAGCCCTCGAGCATGCAGGTGAAATTTCACCGGAGCTGCACAATATGATCTCTAACCAGTATTCGGCTATCAAAGCAGACCACGACGCTGTAAAAAGTCTCCGGGATGCCCTGAAAGTATAATTTAAAGTTACACTCATAACAGTAGAGTCAGGTGGGGGAGATTTTTAAGTGTTTTTCTTCCCCACTTTTGTATTTATAAACCTTTCACTATTTGTATGAACCTGACCACCGGATATCCATATTTTCTGATCCAGAGCGGTTTGCCGTATGCCTACCCGAAACTGCGCGGTTCACTCAGTACAGAAGTAGTAATTATCGGCGGTGGGATTTCCGGCGCTTTAACAGCCTTTAATCTGACTGAATCCGGGATTCCATGCGTTTTGCTGGATGAGCGCTCAATCGGTCTGGGGAGCACTTGCGCCAGCACCTCCTTACTCCAGTATGAGCTGGATACGCCTTTGTGTGAGCTTTCACTTCAAATCGGCGGGAAAAACGCCGAAAGGGCTTACATACTTTCTTCAGAAGCTATCAATACGCTGGAAAGAATTTCCCGGCAGCTGGATTTTAAATCTTTTCAAAGACAGCAGAGCTTACTTTTTGCAGCCTATAAAAAAGACAAAAATCTCATTGGCAGAGAATTTGAAGCACGGCAAAAAGCCGGGTTTGAAGTGTCTTTGCTGGATGAAAAACAAATCGCAGAAATGTATGGGTTTTCATCCCCGGCCGCCATTCTTTCCAAACAAGCCGCGATAACTGACGTTTACCGGTTTACGCATGCCTTGCTGCAGTTTTCCATAAAAAAGGGCTTACAGGTTTTTGACCGCACTTCGGTAACAAAAATTACGTATTTCAAAAAGAGCGTTGAACTTGGAATCGGGCCGGAGATCAACATCAAATCCAGGTTCGTGGTGAATGCAACGGGTTACGAGATCACTGAGTTTATCGACAAAAAGATTGTGAGCCTCGTCTCAACCTACGCCATTGCATCCGAACCGCTGGAAAAATCGTCCTTCCTGGAAAATACATTGCTTTGGAATACAGCCGATCCCTATCTCTACATGCGGATGACAAATGACAAGCGGGTTATCGTCGGGGGCAGGGACGAAGAGTTTTACAACCCGCAAAA
The DNA here is from genome assembly GCA_021325675.1 of Crocinitomicaceae bacterium. GTDB lineage: Bacteria > Bacteroidota > Bacteroidia > Flavobacteriales_D > Crocinitomicaceae > M2408. The sequence goes on along the minus strand of JAJTCM010000003.1, from coordinate 402,421 downwards.
AAGGGATAGGCTTATCCGGCCAAAATCCATCCAACTGGAGCAGGACTTTAAAAAACTGTTCCCCGAAACTGATTTTAAAATGGAATTCAGCTGGACAGGTACTTTTGGTATAACGAAAGATGCTTTGCCTTATATCGGCACTTACGATAAAACACCTCATACCTTTTATGCTTTGGGTTTTGGAGGAAACGGGATAACTTTCAGCCTGATTGCCGCTGAGCTGATCCGTGACCTGATCCGGGGAAAAACGAACAAAGACCTGGAGCTTTTTAAGTTCGACCGGTGAAAATAATGTACCGTGATGTTTTTCAGTTTTTTTATTATATTTGTCTAAAGCCTTAAAATTATAACGATGAAATATTTGGTTCCCTATGATTTTACAACGATTAGCCAGAATGCCGTTCAGCATGCTTTACGCCTTTGCAAAGTAAGCGGGGGTAATTTGTTCCTGCTGCATATCGTAAAAAATAAGAACGACTATAAAGACAAGGAAAAGGAACTGAACAGCTATATTTCCGGCCTTGATATTCCCCAGGGAATTGATGTTTCCGGTCATGTTGTTGTAGGTGATATTTTTACGGATATCGGTAAAATTGCTGAGTATCACGGCGCTGATCTCGTTGTTATGGGAACACACGGTGTTGACGCCTTGCAGAAAATATTCGGCAGCCGTTCCGTTAAAATTATTACGCATTCCGTTGTGCCTTTTGTAGTAGTACAGGAAAACAGCCAAATGCAGGGAATCCACAAAATTGTGATGCCGGTTTCGTTTGAATCGGAAAGTATCCAGGTGCTGCGTGCTGCGGCCCACCTTTCCAAGCTGTTTGATGCGGAAATCCATCTGATTGGCCGCCACCAGGAAGATGAATTTGCCCAAACCAAGGTAAACGTCAATATCATTGTTGCCAAGAAATTTATGGATGAAAACAAGGTGAAACATTCCTTCGAAGTGGTTGATATCCCGAAATCTGAATTTATGGATTATCTCCTGGAGTACAGTGAGAAAAATGGCGCTGATCTGCTCGCAGCAAGCTATTACACCGGAAATACACTCCCGATTTTTGCCAAATTTGTACAAAACCTGATCGTGAACACCAAAAATATCCCGGTACTTTGCGTGAACGCTGAAGCGCTGACCCACATTAGCTCACAGTATAGCTTTATTACGGTGTAATTGAATGCTGAATATTAAATGTTGAGTGATTATTAAGGGGACTTAACTTATTGGTACATTAACTGACTTCGTCGCTGCTGCGCGTCATTAAAATAGTATCACATTCTTCATTCACAGGCATTAATTTTCCTTTGACTATCTTTGCACCATGAAATTCTCCGATTACCGTATTTCCCCCAAGATCAAAGAGCAGCTGGAAACGTTGGGCTTTACCAGGCCGACTGATATCCAGTTTAAAGCCATCACGCCTATTTTGAATGGGGAAGATGTGTTTGCAATCGCTTACACGGGAACCGGTAAAACGGGGGCATTTGTGATTCCGGTGCTCGACAGGATTGATTCCGAGAAGCGCAACAAAGCGGCGAAAGGCGTCAAAGCGCTGGTGCTTGTGCCGACACGTGAGCTTGCCCTCCAGATTACAGATGTTTTTCAGCAGATCGGTAAATTGCTTCCTGTGAAAACCGCCTGTATTCACGGTGGGGTAGAGCAGGATCCGCAAATCAAGCAGCTTAATGACGGCGTTGATGTGCTTGTAGCCACGCCGGGCCGGATGTTTGACCTTGTTTCGCAGGGACATTTGGATATTTCCAAAGTTCGTTTTTTGATATTGGATGAAGCTGACCTCATGCTCGATTTAGGCTTCAAAAAAGACATTCTTGACCTGATGCGTCATATCCCGAAAAAACGCCAGACTTTATTTTTCTCAGCAACGATTACCAAAAAAATCAAGTCTTTTGCTTATGATATTGTGCGGGACGCCATCCGGATCCAGGTTTCACCGAAAAACCCGGTAGCTAAAACGATCGATCATGCGGTTGCCTTCATTGAAATGGACGACAAGCGCTTCTTCCTGGAAAATATGCTCAAAGAGTTCCCGGAAAACCGTTTCGTTGTTTTCGTACGTACGAAAGTCCGGGCGGAGCGTGTTATGGCGGCCATGAAACGCGTTGAGCTGGAAACGGAGTTTTTGCACGGGGGCGTTGACCAGAATGAGCGTATCGGTATCCTTGACCGTTTCCGGAAAGGTGAAAACCGCGTATTAATAACAACTGACGTTGCTTCCCGCGGAATTGATATCCCGGATGTGGATTATGTCATCAACTACGATTTACCGGATTTACCCGAAAATTATGTCCACCGTGTCGGAAGGACCGGCCGCGGCGGAAAACGCGGACAAGCGCTGGCTTTCTGCAGCCCTGAAGAACGTGAGCTGCTGGCTTCAATCGAAGAATATACCGGCGCAGAGATCGAACACTATGAAATTTCCAGGGGTGAATACAACGAGATTATCTCCGGCTCCGAAGACGGCAGTTATGACTGGCAGAAACTGCTCCGCGACGCCAGTAAAGAAGACGGCACGGAGGATGAATGGGACTGATTAATGTGCTAATACTTTAAGGTGATAATATGCAGATATTTTGATGGATTAATTAGCACATTGTCACATTAGCATATTATTAGATTTATCCCGCCCACGCAGATCTGTCCAAACTCCGGTATTGAATTGCTTCCGCGAGGTGCATCGCTTCTATATTTACTGAGCGGTCAATGTCGGCTATGGTGCGCGCCACTTTCAAAATACGGTCGTAAGCCCTGGCTGATAAGCCAAGCTGGTCCATGGCGCGTTTCAGGATGGAGCTTCCGGCTTCGTCGATAGTACAAAACTCCCGGATCTGCTTGCTGCTCATTTGCGCATTGCAATGAACGGCCAGATCATCGCCAAAACGTTTTTCCTGGATCAGCCGCGTTGCAATTACCCGCTCACGGATTTCCCTGCTGCCTTCAATTGCCGTTTCACCTGTTAGCTCGTGGTAACTGACCGGGACAACTTCAACATGCAGGTCAATGCGGTCGAGCAGCGGCCCGGAAACCCGGTTAAGGTATTTTTGTACGACGCCCGATCCGCAGGAACAATCTTTCTCCGGATGGTTGTAATATCCGCAGGGGCAAGGGTTCATCGCAGCAACAAGCATAATGCTGGCCGGGTAATCCACGGTGAATTTGGCCCGCGAAATAGTAACGGTGCGGTCTTCCAGCGGCTGGCGCATAACTTCCAGTACCTGGCGCTTGTATTCGGGAAGCTCATCGAGGAAAAGCACACCGTTGTGGGCCAGCGAAATTTCTCCTGGCTGCGGGTAACTTCCGCCGCCAATCAAAGCAACATCAGAAACGGTGTGGTGCGGTTTGCGGAAAGGCCGCTCTGTCATGAGCCCGGGCTGGCGTTTTGTTTTGCCGGCAACACTATGGATTTTAGTTGTTTCCAATGCTTCTTCCAGGGTCATGGGCGGTAAAATGGTGGGAAGCCGCTTGGCCAGCATGGATTTCCCTGCCCCGGGAGGACCGATCAGGATCACATTGTGGCCGCCGGAAGCCGAAATTTCAAAAGCGCGCTTGATGTTTTCCTGTCCTTTTACGTCCCGGAAATCAGCCGATTCTTTTGTGAAATGCTGGCTGAACCCCGCTTCGATATCGGTTGTTACGGCTTGCAATTCGGTTTTCCCGCTTAAAAAGTCAATGACTTCCCTGAGCGTTTCCACACCGTAAACTTCCAGCTCACCGACAATAGCTGCTTCATTCGCGTTAGCCGCAGGCAGGATCATTCCTTTAAATCCTTCTTTCCTAGCCTGGACAGCAATCGGAAGTACGCCCTTCATCGGCTGGATTTGCCCGTCAAGGGACAATTCCCCGAGAATGATGAAATCCTGTAACCGCTGGGTAACAAGCTGCTCGCTCGCTGCAAGGATTCCAAGGGCAATCGGCAGGTCATAAACCGATCCTTCCTTGCGGATATCCGCCGGCGCCATGTTAATGGTGATTTCCTTGCCCGGAAAATTAAGATTGTTGTTCTTCAAAGCCGCTTTGATCCGCTGCTGGCTTTCTTTCACTGCGTTGTCGGGTAAACCGACTAAAAAGAAATTGATTCCCTGCCCAACGTTGACTTCAATGGTGATAGTGGTTGCGTCAATGCCAAAAACGGCACTGCTATAGGTTTTAACAAGCATAAAAGGTGTTTTTTTAAGTTAAGTTATATGAAGTTAAGAAAAAAAATGGAAATCTAACCATCCGATAATCTATAAATCTTCAAAAGTTGATAAAAATCAACTTTTTTAACCCGTTTTTCTCATTTTTCAGGCGGGAATGTTTCCGGAACTTTGTATTATAAAATTAGAAGCTATGGAAGCAAATGCAATGAAAACAGATTTAATGAAAACTACGGAATTCAACCGCTATGGCGTAATTAGCATGCTCATCCTGATTATCGGTTGTATGGGAGGGATCACGGTTGGTTTCGGGGCTATTCAGTACACGGCAACATTGGTTGCGGTTGTTGTGCCTACGATGTTGACCTTAAGCCTGATTTTGGGGGTAGCCCCAATGAAGTGGATTTTAGGGTCCGCAGTGACGGCCTTACTAATTGATATCCTGTTAATGATTTATTTCACGGTTTTCTGAGTCAAATTTACTGTGAAATAACAAGGGGAGCTAATCTAAGTCAGCTCCCCTTTTTTATCGTATATTTTTTCGATTACTTCATTAATTCTTCGATAATGCGGTCCATGGAATATCCTTCTGCTTCGGCGCGGTAGTTGCGCACAATCCGGTGACGGAGGATCGGTTTTGCGACAGCTTTTACGTCGTCGATATCCGGTGAGTATTTTCCGCGGATGGCAGCGTGGCATTTCGCCCCGATGATGAGGTACTGCGAAGCTCTCGGTCCGGCTCCCCAGCTAATGAAATCTTTCGTAAGCTGCGGCGCAAGCTCGTTCGCGTGACGTGTTTTTGAAACCAGCTTCACGGCGTATTCAAGTACATTGTCAGCTACGGGGATTTTACGGATCAGCTCCTGGTATTTCAGGATTTGCTCCCCGGTAAGGATCCGGTTGAGCTTAATTTCGGTATCGGAAGTTGTTGCTTTTACAATGGCGAGTTCTTCGTTGTATGCCGGGTAATCTACCCAGATATTGAACATAAAGCGGTCAAGCTGTGCTTCCGGCAGGGGATAGGTTCCTTCCTGCTCGATGGGGTTTTGGGTAGCCAAAACGAAAAAAGGCGCGGGCAGCTTGTACGTATGTCCGGCGGCAGTTACCGATTTTTCCTGCATTGCTTCAAGAAGCGCAGACTGTGTTTTTGGCGGTGTCCGGTTAATCTCATCGGCGAGTACAATGTTGTTGAACAAAGGCCCTTTGATGAATTTAAACTGGCGGTTTTCGTCCAGGATTTCTGAACCGATGATATCGGAAGGCATCAAATCCGGCGTAAACTGGATCCGGTTGAAGCTTAATCCCAGTGTTTGGGCAATTGTGTTTACCAGCAAGGTTTTTGCCAATCCGGGAACCCCGACAAGCAAGGCGTGACCGCGGGAAAAAACAGAGATCAGTACCTGGTCTACTACTTCATCCTGGCCAACAATAACCTGGTGGATTTCTTTTTTAAGGCTTGCGTAATCTTTGACTAACTGGTTTACAGCTTCTACATCCGACATAGTATGAATCTTTTAGGGGGTGGTGACCCAATTGTGCCTGAATTTGCAGGAAGAATAATCCTGGTCGATCCGTATGTAAGCATTGCTTAGCTTGGAGCTCACCCATTTGTTTAAAGTATCTTCTTTTTTCTTGTTTTCCGTTGCTTTCTGGATCAGGGCGTAATCGTCTGTCAGGTTGGCGTAATGCGGGCTGGTGCGTTCCATCAGGCGTACAATACGAAGCCCCTGTTTGCGCTCAATGTAATCGAAATAAAAGGACGGGCTGGAAACATCGCCTTTATTCAAAGCGTCTGTCAGCAAATAAATCTGCTGGTCAACCTGGTTGAGGTCTTCCATGCTCCATGTTTGTTCACCCGTAATAGGATTGGTGATGATCCCGCGGTTTTGCTTTGTGTTCGCATCGTTGGAATATTTCAACACAGCATTTTCCCAGGTAATTGTATTTTGTCTCAATGCCTGGTAGCATTCTTCAATCAGCTTGCTGGATTTGTCAAGGCTTTCGCGGCTGAATTCCGGTGTGATCAGGATGTGACGGCAAACGTAATCGTCGCCCATACGCTGGACCAGTTGAATGATGTGGTAACCAAATTCCGTTTCAAATACCTGGCTGACTTCATTTTCTTTCAGGGAAAAAACAACAGATTCGAAAGCCGGCACCATCATACCGCGTGTAGCTTCAAGCTTACCGCCCTGGGCTGCACTCCCGGGATCCTGTGAATGTATCCTTGCCTGTGTTTCGAAGCTTTTGCCGCCCAGGATATTCTGACGGATTTCTTCCAGTTTCTGGCGGGCCAGTTCTTTATCTTCTTTCGTGATTTCAGGGAAAACAACAATTTGCTGGAAGCTCAGCTTGGAGTTGATCAGCGGAATACTGTCCTTGGGGATTGTTTTGTAAAAAGCTTCAATTTCTTTTGGGGTAACGCTGACATTCTGTGTGATCTGGCGCTCCATTTCTTCGCTCATCAAACGTTTACGGATCAGGTCGCGGAATTCGTTTTTAATCTCGGTAATGCTTTTTCCGTAAAACTTTTCCATTTTTTCCCGTCCGCCGATCTGGGTTTCAATCACACGGATCCGGTTCTCCATTTCTGCGTCAACCTGGGCATCAGTGATTGTAATACTATCGATTTCAGCCTGGTTAAGCAGCAGGTTCTGGAACATGAGCTGCTCAAGGATGAGACAGTCAGTTTCCTTGCTCACTTCCATACCGGATTGAGCGGCCTGGAGTTTTTGGGCTTCAACGTCTGATTTCAAAATGATGTTGTCTCCGATCTGGGCGATCACTTTATCAATAACGGACTTTGGCGTTTCCTGTGAAAAAGAAAGCTGGGCGGTAAGTGTGATCAGGAAAAAGGAGAAAATTAACTTCATTTATTGTATTCTTAAGTGTTGTAAAGTTGTAAAAAAAATCAATCCCGACCGCAATCGGGATTTAAAGTTTAGGAAATATTAACAGATGTTTTTCTTAGTTCTCCTGGAGCTTGTAAAGCACGGCTTCGTTCACTTTGATCGGGTGCTTTTTAGCGAGCTCGTCCAGCCAGTTTTTTTCCAGGTAAGACTGGTAGTCGGCTGTGATGGCGCCTTTCGCCTCGTCAAAGCTTTTCGGTCCGGCAGGGATCATGCTTTCTACTTCTACAACGTAGAATTTACCTTCCGCTTCATACGGTCCGTTTAAGCCTTTTTTCAGGGTTTGACCTTTGAGGTACGGCGTTTCGCTGATTTCAAATTTGTTGGTGCGTACGCGCAGGTTCAGCTCCGAATCAGCGTTGATCTTATCCAGTACGTGCTTGGAGTTGATCGTGTCGTTTTGCAGCATTTTGTAAACTTTAGCAGCGATTTCTTTGTTCAGGCATTCGTAAACAACAGCGTCTGTTCTTTCTTTCCACTGGTATTTGCTCATGTTCTGACGGTAGAAGTCTTTCAGGCCGCTGGTGTCTTTGCTGGCTTTGTTCCATACTTTGTCAGACATCACTTCGTAAAGTAAAATCCCATCGTGATATTCCTGCATCAAAGCTTTAAATTCCGGGTGCTTTCTTTCAAGCTGGGTTTCTTCGTAAGCGAGAATGGACGCTTTTTCCCAGTTGTTGAACTGCATGTTAACAATGTCTTTCGGAGTGGTATTCGGAACGGTCGCATAGTTTTTTGCCAGGTAATCAGCAAATTGCTTCTGGGTGAAGCTTTTACCGTTGAGGACAAACATAGGCTTGTCGGAAGTGATTTTATCTGCACTCCATCCGCCTTTAACGTATGTCGTGTCAACAGTTTTGTAGAACGGTGCGATTGTTTTCGAAAGCTTGCTGGAATAGTTGTACTCTTTTTTCAGTTTCTGTACAAAATAATCCTGTGTTTTTTTCGCACGGTCGTCGCGTTTCACTTTGTTTTGCAGGTCTTTCTTCATCACTTCAAATGACGCAATGTCTTTCCAGCTGATGCGCTTGATGATGTGGTAACCGTAAAGTGTTTTAACAGGTTTGGAAACTTCGCCGTCGTTTTTCAAAGCAAAAGCCGCTTCTTCGAATTCAGGGAGCATACGTGTTGTTGTTCCTGAACCGAACGGAGGCAAAACACCGCCTTTTTCAGCGGAGTTAAAGTCATCGGAAAACATGGAAGCGAGCTGTTCAAAGTTTTCACCTTTCTGGATTTTATCGTAAATTTCCTGTGCTTTTTTAGCGGCATCGCCAGCTTGCTCAGGTGTATCGTCTTTCCCGGAGGAAATCATAATGTGTGCAACGGTCATTGTTCCGCGGGCCGGTCTTTCACCAACAACTTTCAGGATGTGGTAGCCGAAACGTGTTCTTACAGGCATGGAAACTTTGCCGATAGCTGTTGTATAAGCTGCTTCTTCGAAAGGGTAAACCATCTGGAAAGCAGTGAAGTAGCCGAGGTCGCCGCCGTTTTGTGCAACCGAAGGGTCATCAGATCCACCGGGGCCTTGCGCAACTTTCGCGAAATCTTCCCCGTTTTCAATGCGTTTTTTGAGTGCCATGAGCTTATTCCAGGCAGCAAGTGTATCGGCGGACGAAGCGTTTTCGTCTACACGGATGAGGATATGCGAAGCGCGTACTTCTTTCTTGAGGCGTTCGTAAGCCTGCTTGATCATTTCTTCATTTTTCTCACTGTCAACGAGGTAAGGTGTAGCCAGTGATTTGCGGTAACCTTCCAGTTCACGCTTCAGTTTCGGAATAGTATCGTATCCCAAAGCTTCCGCCTCCGCTACTTTCAGCTTGAATTTCTTGAAAAGCTCCATGTATTCATCCAGGGCAGCCTTATCGTACTTAGGATCAGGGTTGTTTTTCAGATAAATTTGTAAAAATTCACTTTTGGTAACCTGCTTGCCGTTAATTTCCATAACGGTTGGGTCGCTTTGCGCCAAGGATAAATTTAAAGATAAAATACAGGTAACACTAACTAAAAGAGATTTCATGGTTTAACGTGTTTATCAATTTTTTGCTCAAAAATAATGAAATGTTTTAAATAACACGGAAATTAACGTGTTTTTAACAGCATGCGAAAAGCCTGCCAAACTTAGCCTGGCATTCATTTTTATCTTGATTTGCTGAAAAAGGAAATTATTTAATGCTATAATTCGGCGCTTCCCGTGTGATCGTTACGTCATGCGGGTGTGATTCACGCATCCCGGCGTTCGTAATCCGCACGAATTTAGCGCCTTTCAGGTCAGCAATTGTCGGTGCGCCGCAGTAGCCCATTCCGGCCCTTAAACCGCCGATAATCTGGTAAACCACTTCCACGAGCTTGCCTTTGTAAGGAACACGCCCGGAAATACCTTCAGGAACAAGCTTTTTGATATCGTCCTCAGCGTCCTGGAAATAACGGTCTTTGGAGCCTTTCTGCATCGCTTCGAGTGAGCCCATTCCGCGGTAAGCCTTGAATTTCCGCCCTTCGAAAATAATTGTTTCTCCCGGGGATTCTTCCACACCGGCGAACATCGAGCCGATCATCACGGTATCTGCGCCTGCTGCTATAGCTTTGACGATATCGCCCGTATAACGGATCCCGCCGTCGGCAATCACCGGAACACCGGTTCCTTCCAGGGCTTTCGCAACATCATTGATTGCTGAAAGCTGCGGTACGCCAACACCGGCAATGATCCGCGTGGTACAAATCGAGCCCGGCCCGATCCCCACTTTCACCGCATCTGCGCCTGCATCAGCCAGGTATTTCGCGGCTTCCGCCGTTGCAATATTTCCAACGATTACCTCCAGTTTCGGGTAAGCGGCTTTTACTTCTTTCAATTTTTCAACAACGCCCTGCGAGTGTCCGTGTGCAGTGTCGATTACGATAGCGTCCACGCCTGCATCCACGAGCGCTTTCACGCGCTCGAGCGTATCATGCGTTACTCCCACGCCGGCTGCTACGCGCAAGCGTCCGAAGCTGTCCTTGCAGGAATTCGGGTGTTCTTTTACTTTGATGATATCGCGGTAAGTAATCAGCCCGATCAGCTTTCTGTTAGCATCCACAACCGGGAGCTTCTCAATTTTATTTTCCTGTAAAATGCCTTCCGCCGTGCTCAGATCGGTACCATCCGATGTCGTGATGATATTTTCTGAAGTCATGATTTCCCGGATCGGGCGAAGGTAATTTTTTTCAAAGCGCAGGTCGCGGTTGGTTACAATCCCTTTCAGGATATTTTGCTCGTCAACCACCGGGATCCCGCCGATTTTGTTCTCTTTCATCAAGGTAAGCGCGTCTTCCACGAGGGCATTTTCAGACAAGGTTACCGGATCAAGGATCATCCCGCTTTCGGAACGCTTTACTTTTCTCACTTCCAGGGCCTGCTCGGCAATGCTCATGCTTTTGTGGATCACCCCGATGCCTCCCTGCTGCGCCATAGCAATAGCCAGGTTTGCTTCCGTAACGGTATCCATTGCGGCGGAAACTACGGGCGTATTGACACTGATGTTGCGGGTTAATTTGCTGTTAAGCTGAACGTTGCGGGGGAGAACTTGTGAAAAAGCGGGTACTAACAATACGTCATCAAATGTTAGGCCTTCCTGGGTGTTTTGGAGATTTGTAAGCGACATGAACTTATTCCTTTTTTTAAATAAATTCCTGCAAATTTAATTATTTTTTCTGAGGTAAATCGATTTTTGGGATTAATTATTTCCCGCAGATGTGAGCAGATTTTTTAGCGCAGATTATCGCAGAGATGTAGTTTGTGTTGTTTAGCTGGATAAAATTAATTCGTGATCGGGCCTTCGGTTGTATTTTTCCCTTTGTTTTTCACGTTCGGGAAGAAGTAGCGTAAATCCAGCGAAAGGTAAGCGCCGTTAACTTCGCCAACCGCAGCAACGGGTGTGTTGCCGGGAAATTCATACGCGGCGGCAACTTTAAAAATCGGGGCGAGCGGCAATTTGGCAGAAGCACCCAGGTAGAAAAAGCCGTTTTTTTCACTGCGGAGCTCGAAACCGAAATTAGCATTGATCTCGAAATCAAACAAGCGATTGCGTTTTCCTTCCCCGGTAAAGGCAACTTTGTTATTGACCGGTAGAATTACGCCCACATTAGAGGGGTAATAAACAAAGGAAGTCCCAAGCGAGGCATTGGTGAAAAATTTCTCGGAAAGCTGGATGTAGATCATCGCATTGATCGGGATATCGTAGCTGATCACCCCAAAATCAGCGCTTCCGTAAAGGCTCGAATCAGGATAGGCGAAATCGATATCGTAATTGCGCTTCACCTGGTTGATCCCCGTTTCAAAGCTGATGAGCTTCGTGATCCCGATACGGGTCATGGCACCGAAAGAATAACCGTATTTTTGGGTGAAAACACCTGAAAAAGTGCCATTAGAAACCGTAATTTGCGACTTGGCGAGAAAATCCCCGGGGATCAGCGGCTTGAACTGGAAGCCAAAATATGAAGGAAAACGGTCTTTTTTTTGGGCAAGCGCAGTTGGGCTGAGCAAAAAAACGGAAGCAACAATCAGGAGAAATCTCATCGGAATACAAAGAAAAGCAATTAATTCCGAATAGTCAAGCAAATTGAGCCATCGGTAACTGCTGTTGATTGAAGATTCAACCTTCCAGGCTCCAGCGGGTGAGGTATTCGATCGGTTTGCGGTGACTTTTCGGCCATTCGATCGCCGGATAACCGAGGTAGAACAAGCCAATGCATTTGTCTTTTTCGCCGATCTTCAGGAAAGCGTTCATTTCTGCAGAATCGATGAGCCTGGGCGTAGACCAGAAAGCGCCGATCCCGTAAGCCGTAGCTGTGAGGTGCATGTTCTGGATCGCACATGAAACGGCCTCAATTTCTTCCAGCTCACTGATCTTTCCTGTTTCATCACGCTTCATCCACACGCCGATCACAACGGATGCGAGCTTCGGGCGGTTGATCATTTTAGCCAGTTTCTGGTCGTTTTGCTTCTCTTTCGGGGTCACCTTCAGGTACGTCTCCGCCAGGAAATCAGACAGCAATTCTTTGTCTCCCTCCATGAAAACCTGGAACCTCCAGGGCTGTGTATTGCCGTGCGTAGGCGCCCAGATTGCGGCATTTAATATGGTTTCCACCTGTTCGCGCTGAACTTTGCGGGAAGAGAACTGTTCGGGGTAAATAGTCCTTCTGTCCTTGATGAGGGCGGTGATTTCCGAAAGATTGTATTTCATGTTAATGTGATAATATGCTAATGGGTTACTGTGCTTATGATTTAATGTACGTTTATCAGTTAGCAGCTGCAAAGATAGCTAAGGAAAATTAAAAAATGAAAATGGAGAATAGCTGCGCTTTGCGTCTTTGCTAAACTAATCCCTGCAGCACCGCGCAGCAGCAAGAAAGTTAGAACTTCCATAACTTTGTGTTCCCAAAGCTTTGCGAAACTTTGCATTACAAATATTAAGTGTAACAAAAAGCCGTAATTTTGTTATTGCAGTACTTAAACTTCAAACTGACTTGAATGCGCCGGAATTTTATTTTTTTTGTTTTCCTTTTAATTTTACATGCGGTATCGGCGCAAACAACACAGCTAAACCTGAAGGTATCAAACCCCGGCTCGGGATGTGACAAGGATTTGAAATTGTTCCGGGTTTATGAAATTAAGGGAGAGGATTCGCTGGTGTGGAGTCATCAGGACAGCCTTTGCCAGCTCAGCTTTCCGTTGGATTTGCCTGCCGGGAAATATCGCCTGAAGGCCAGAAGCCTGGAATCCGGTGAAGCAGAACAAACATTTGAGATCAAAACAGGCGGCGGAACAATTGATTTGGGAACCATGCAGCTGGGAGCAAAAGCTTCGGAGCTTGAAGGGGTGACAATTACCGGTGTCCCGAAAAAGTTCATCCAGGTTGACGCCGAGAAAACAAGCGTTACGGTTGAAGGCAACGCGATCCTGGAAGTTTCTTCCGTGTACGACGCCATCCTGAAAATTCCGGGCATTATTCCGTATCCGGGAGGCGGCTTTGCCATGGGCGGGCAAGCGGCCGGCGTGTACTTCGACGGGATTCCCAGCCCGCTTTCGGCTACCGACCTTGAGAATTTACTGAAAAGCCTGCCGGCGACTTCCGTGCAGAAAATTGATTTGATCTACAATCCCGGCGCGTCTTACGATGCGAATTACAGCGGCGCAATTATCGATATCATCAGCCAGGGACGCGTGAGCAAATGGATTTCGGGGACAATTACCCTGAACGCCGGCTTTAACCGCAACCAGAAATATGCCCCGTCGCTGCTGCTGAGCGGAAAAGGGAAAAAATATACCTGGCAAATGCAAACGGGATATTCAAGCTACGGCAGGGATAACCGCAGCAGTGGCGAGCGTTTTTACCGTTATTTTGATACCGCAGCGGTTTTGAATTCCGACCGGCGCGAATTTTCTAACGACCGCAATGTCTATTTCCGGCCTTCTTTTACCTACCGCTTCAACAAAAAAAGCTTTTTGCAGCTGTACGGTGGAACAACGGTTTTCAGGAATGACGGGGACGGCAATTCGGGGTCAGCTGCGCCTTCGGAAACGCCGCTTCTTACATTTTTTGAGCGTGAAGGAAGAGGGAAATCCATCAATACCGGGGTCAAATACCGCTTGTTCCTGGATACGCTGAACCGGAAAATGGAAATCGGGCTGAATTATTACCGCTATAGCTATAACAACGTGCGACTGGTGGAACAGCGACAGGATGAAACAACATATTCCCTGCTGAAAAGCCTCACGAAAAGCGATTACCTGACTGCCAGGAATGATTTTGAGCTCCCGTTCCCGAAATGGAAGGCACAACTGAACCTGGGCCTGAAATGGAGCTATTCCGGTGTGTTGAGTGAAGGGTCATACCGGATCAACGATACCACAGAGCTTGAGCTGGACGATGAAGCTTCCGGTTTCAACCTGCCTTTTTTCTATGAAGAACAAAACATGGCGGCCTATACCGAACTCAAAAAGAATTTTGGCAAAAAGTTTTCCGTAACGGCAGGCTTGCGCGCCGAAGATTACAGCCTGGAGGGAAAAGTGGAGGACGTTTCCCTGATCAACAGGCATTATTTTAATTTGTTTCCGTCCGTTCATACACTGTACCGGATTATTCCTGAAATTGTCTTCACGGCAAGCTATTCCCGGAAAATCAACCTGCCGTCTTACAGCCAGTTCGATCCGAATGTGAGCGGTTATTACGATTCTTACACACAAAGCACCGGAAATACCCAGCTGAAACCGAATTTTGTGCACCGCAGCAATGCCCGCCTGGCCATTTTCGAGTACATGCAGCTGAGCGTTGACTATTCGCTTTCCAATTCCATCAACCTGGGCGAGGTTACTGCCGACAGTAACTCATACGTCATCAACCAGACTTTCCGGACGTATGAAAACGTACAGTCCTTCTCATATTTCTTTTCACTGCCGCTGCCTTTCGGGCTCTTCACAAAAGGCTTGAAGTTTTTCCAGGAAGCAATTGATGTCGACGCGGTTTCGTTCATGTATCTCTACGCCAACAATAACAAAACGCTTATCCCGGGCTACGATTACGTGAACGGAAACCGGTCGCAGTGGACTTTCGGAACCTATTCGCAGATCATCCTGCCGTGGAAAATCCGCCTGAACGTGGATTACAATTTTACAGCAAAAGGCATGTTCCAGCTTTCCGAAAACACGCGCCCGATTCACGAGCTTGAACTGGTGCTGAGCCGCGAGTTTAGCGACGATAAATGGCGTGTGGCGCTGACGGTCCAGGATGTATTCAATTCCAACGCTTCTTACGGACAAACGTCCTACAATCCTTTGCTGATCACATCGTATTACAAACAAGACACCCGTTCGGTCTGGATCAAGATCTCCCGCTCATTCGGCCGCTACGAACGTCCTTCGGTGAAAGAAAGCGGGATCCCGGCGGGGAATAGTAATGAGTAATGAATTAGCACATTAAATCTCAATTCTCATAACACCCGATATCCGGGGTTGATCCGGAGCGTGTATGCCCTTCGAGGTCGAAAGGAAGGCTGATCCCTGCGCTGGCGCCGCCATTGAGGGGAGAAGTGGCCGCAAAATGAAAATCGTATTCTTCGATGTTTATAAATTCCGGGTCTTCGTTCCAGGTGATGTTTTGGAACATGCTGTGCGTTGACGGTGCGCTTTTCCGGACCAGGCAGTTGCGGAAATCAAAATTAAGGGTAATGACACCGTCAAGGTTGGTGGTGTCGAGCGCAAATTCATCCTCCTGGCTGCCGTAAATCACGGAGTTGTAAATTTTGCCCTCTTCGATATGCCCTACTGTCTTGGTGCCGTCCTGCGTGAAATAGTTCTTCACGGCAAAAGCGATATTTTGCTCGTCGGATTGTCCGTAACCCAGCAAATCGCAATGATTGATGTTGAAGCTTCCGCCAACGAGCACAAAGAAGGCGTTACGGCCGTTTTTCGCAAGCAGGGAGTTTTCCATTTTGATTTTGGAGCCGGAATAGAGGAAAACGCCGTAACTGGCATTGTTCAGGATTTGGGTATTGGTGATTTCAACGGTGTAGCCGGGATTATTTACGTTGGCTGAATAAGTGTGGACGCCGGCAGTACCGTTTTTGATAATGGCATAATTGATATCAGAAGGCAAAGCTTCGTGGAAATAAATTCCGTACCACTGGCCCGCCACATCATCGTAAAAGCTTTCCAGTCGGTCACCCTGGAAGACGGCTTCGTTGTCCTTTTCTCCTTCAACATGCAGCGAGCCTTTGTAGACGTATAAAATGCTGTTCTTATGCAAATGAACCTGTGTCCCGGCCGGTATTGTCAGGCTTTTGGCAGAATCGACAAGGGTGTAATCATAAATCACATGGGGCTTGTCGCTGGCCCAGGTGCCTTCGTTAGTGTCGTGGTAATGAAAATAAGCGTCCTGTCCCCAAACAGCGAGGTTCACATATTGGTCCTGGCCATTGGTGCGGAAACGGATCGAATCTTCGACAATCATCGGGAGGCTCTGGCCGTTGACGGAAAGCGTAACTTCCACGAAAACGAAAAGACTGTCTTCGCCTTCAATTTCAATATTGCTGTGCGAGTCACCGTTGACACCGTCCACATTGATCCGGAAAGGAGAGGAGCTGCCGCCCACGAGCTCAATTTCATCAATGGTAATGGTGCGCTTGTCCGGGTTGTAAATTTTGAATTGCTGTGTCGTGGAGCCAATCGTGGTAAAAACGGTGTCAAAAATCAGCGTATCAACGGAGAAATTAAGATGGCCTTTCGAAGCGATCGCATCTTTTTTGCATCCGCCCGCTATAAACAGGATCGCAAAACAAAGGATAGTGAAGCAAGAAGAGAGGACCGTTTTTTTCATAAGCCTATAACGCTGCAAAGAACGGAATTATTTTGTTAATGTGCTAATGTGTTAATATGGATAAATGTGTTCATCCTGATTGTGTACTAATTAGCACATCAGCACATTAAAATACGATGATATTCGCGTCCGGTCTCATACGGAGGTAATTCCGGATAATCGTTCTTGAATCCTTGTCTTCCGGGTAAACATCGATGAAGCGCGACCAGGAGCTTTTGCTTTTGCTCAAAGCATAATACGGGATTTTTCCATAGCCTTTGAAGCTTCCGTTTTCTACGAGGACAGCCACTTTTTCACTGCGCTGCGGGCCGTTTTCAAGGATGTAAAAATTGGTGTGCTCGAATTGCAGCTTTTCCATCAGGAGGGAAACACGCTGGTTATAAAGCTCAGGTGTTTCTTTTTCAACGCAGGCGCCAAAGCATTGTTTTACCTGGTAATCAAAACAGGAAGTTTTACTTTGATAGAGGTTGCAGTATTTCTGGCAAAGGGTAAATAGCTTGCATTGCGTTTCAAGGTAGTTTACGGCCTCGGCTTTGGTTGTAAAGCTGGTAAGCGGCATTTCCGTTCTTTTGCTTGTCCGCTCGATGTAAAACTGGATATAACCCGATTCATTTTCGTAATAAAACAAGCCGAAAGGGAACAATGATTTCCGGAGCATGCGGTTGTAAATCGGTTTATGCTGCTTGATCAGCTGTGATTCCAGCAGGAGGGCGATCAGCTCGGAGCCGGTCAGCTCAAATTCAATGCGGTATATTTCCTGCTGCATCTCAATCCCTTTTTTGGTGGAATTGTTTTTCAGGTGCTGGTCGATGCGTTTTTTGATGTGCTTGCTTTTGCCGATATAGATCAGGCTGTTGGCATCATTGTAAAATTTATACACCCCGGTTTTGTTAGGGATATTGTCAACGAAATCCAAATCGAGGTTCGGGTGCAGGGTTTTTGGGTTGATTTCCTGGTTGATGAACTTTTCGAGGTTTTTTTCGCTTTTCTGGAACAGCATATTGAAAATCAGCGTTGTTGCCAGCGCATCGCCTCCTGCACGGTGCCGGCCGTTGATCTCGATATCCAGCGAACGGGCGAGCTTGCCCAGGCTGTAGGAAGCGTGACCGGGAAGAATATACTTCGAAGCGCGTACGGTGCACAGGTGCGGCAAACGGAAGTCAAATCCCAGGCTCCTGAATTCATGGCGGATCACGTTATAATCGAAGCTGACGTTGTGGGCCACAAAAATGCAGTCTTTACAGAATTCAATGATGTTTTTGGCAACCTGAAAAAATTTGGGCGCATTTTCTACCATCTTATCTGAAATACCGGTGAGACGGACGATAAACTCGGGAATAGGACATTCCGGGTCCAGCAGGGTAACATATTCATCTAGGATCGTGTGGCCATCTGTTTTGTACATGGCAATTTCCGTGATCTTACTCGACTTTGGGCTTCCCCCAGTAGTTTCAATATCTACAACAACATAATGCAATACTTCAAAATTACTGGAAAAAAGGCATTTATCGGGTATTTTTAGCCAAAAATTAGACGAGAAAGTTTAATTGTGTCATAATTCCGGCGTTTCTTTAGCCGGAAGCTTTACTTTTTGCCCTGAAAAATGAGTTATTAAGCCCATAAGCACCAGTACGAAATACCTCCTGCAGCCCGCATAACTGTTACATAACTTTACTCTTCCGGAAAATAAAGTGAGAATTATGTAAAAGAAGGGGTAATAAAGTATAAATCGTTCAGGTGAAAATAAGATACTTTTGCTCAAAACAGATAAACTGATGAAAATGAAAAAAGGATTATTTCTTATGCTGGCCTTAGTTGCCGTGGTAATGGTGTCTTGCTCCAAAGATGCAAAAATAAACAGGAGAATTGACGGCGATTGGCGCGTAATCTCTATCGGCGGCTTTTCGGTTGATCCGGATATTATCATTATGTCATTTGATAAAGAGAAACGTAAAACAGGTGATGGTTCCCTTTCCTGGACAAATGAATTTGGAACTGAAGTATCAGCGTTTTCGTATTCTGTACAAGACCAGAAAATCACGTTGACCCTTGATGGCGAAACGGAAGTACTCAATGTAACCAAGTACGAAAAGGATGACCTGGAGTTCAGCGATTCTGACAACGATCTTTGGATTCTCGAGCGAAAATAAATAAACAATCATATTTTGTGAAGGCTGTTCTGAATAAGGACAGCCTTTTTTTATTCCTGGTATTACGGAAGGGAGTGCTGGGAAATGGCAGGTACGGATAAGTCCGTTTTTGGAGGACGAATTTTTTTATGAAATCCCGGCATGATTTTTAAACCTTTTTTTTATAAATTTGTCTGAATAGACTCTAAATCAATAAAAAACTGTAAGATTATGAAAAAGTACCTGGTATTATCCCTCGTGGCTGCAGCGCTGATGTCTTCGCTCGATGCCTGTAAAAAGAAGGAGAAGGAAGATTACGACAACAGCTCGGCGCCTAAAAGCAATGCAATCATTGAAAATGCATTTGATGAAATGACAAACATGACCGATCAGGCCATCAAAGGGAGCCTGGTGTATTACAAAAGCCCGCAGATAACGGTTGTTTATGCTGAAAAGCACGATGCTTCCTTTGCCGCAAAAACAGATTGTAACGTAGTGGTGACGCTGGATACGACCGGTGTGACGAAAAGCATTACGATCGACTGGGGAACTTCCAATTGTGACTGCAACGACGGCAAGCAGCGCCGCGGGATGATCGTAACGACATTTACCGGCCAGTACCGTGATTCAGGAACAGTGATCACGCATACGCCGGTTGATTATTATGTGAACGACAACAAGATCGAAGGCACAAAAACGGTAACCAACATGGGCACCAACAGCAATGGAAAGCCTTTCTTCAATATCTCGGTAAACGGTACGGTAACCATGAGCGGAGGTGAAGTGTTTACATATACGTCAAACCGTGTGCGCACGTGGACTGCAGGTTCCGGAACAGTATTGAACTTCTTCGATGATGAATACGACATTACCGGTACGGCTGAAGCTTCTTCAACGGGAGGAAACGGCTATACGGCAAATGTAACAAGCGCGCTGCACGTAAAAGTCGGCTGTCCGTATATCATGTCGGGGGTACTGGAATTTACACCAACAGGAAAGCCGCTCCGTACAATTGATTACGGCGACGGAACCTGTGATGCAACGTTTACAGTTACCATCAATGGCATTACTTACACGGTTAACGGGTAAGAAAAAAATATAAGTTTTGTAAAAGCGTTTCTGTCTGCTGACAGGGACGCTTTTTTTATGGATCAATGATTGATTACGATGCGTTCCGTGGTTCTTACGCCTTGATTATCAATCGTCAGGAAATACACGCCGTTTTTGAGCTTTTCGATATCGAATACGGCTTTGTGGCCTGCGATGCTGTAGCTTAAATCCAGGATTTCACCGATGCTGCTGTGCAGGGTAAATTGTGTTGACGCCAGGTCTTTACCTTCCAGGCAGAGGATTTTATCAGCCGGAACAGGGTACAAAAGGTACTGCTCTCCGAAAAATTCCCTGCTGATGGTTTTCAGGTGATCTTTTTTGCCGTGGATATCGGTTTCAGACAAACGGTAGTAGGAAGTGCCGTAAAATGGCTTTTCTTCCTGTAAACTATAATGGCGGATTTCTGTAGAGTTTCCTTCCGACTTGACTTTGCCTAGTTCCTGCCAGGAAATCCCGTCCCGGGAATTCTCGATAGTAAAGAAGTCAACATCCCGCTCGGAAGCTGTGATGAAAGAAATAGTCCCGCCGTCATTTTCAATGGAAAAATCAAGCAGCTCGGTAGGCAAAACCGTACAGCCGAGCGTACATCCCCCGGTGAGCGTCCAGTCGAGCGTAAATGGCTGGGTTGATTCGGAAAAGTTGTCAACTACAAGCAGGTATACGTCATTGGCCGCTACGTTGAGAGGGCTTACAAAGCGGTTTCCTCCCGCGCCTTCGGTGAGGTCAGCTGCGCCGGCCTGCAAGCCTGTATTTCCTCCGCCTGCCGCATAAGAACAACGCAAAGGCCCGGCCGCAGGGGGACAGGTGAGTGCAGCCATAGGTCCCCAGATCGCAAAGTCGTAATCATCTGATCCGTTTTGGGGGGAGATGTTGAGCTGTATTGTTCCGGCGGTTGCAGCCCTGAAGTAATACCAGGACGACTGATTTTCACCGGCCAGGCACCCGTCATTGGATCCCGAAAGGTCATTTATGCTTCCGCTGCCGTCACTGTTTCCCTGGAAAGCCTGGTCACTGCAGACGAGCGTTGCCCCCAGGCAATTCTGAGGGGAAGGCGCCGGAGGTGTGCCGCAGGGGACACAACTGATCGCCGCCTGCCAGCCGTCCCGCCGGATAGACGCGTCCGATTGGAAATTAAAAGTAAGGCAGCCCGTAGTTGATGTAACAACACCCGGAGATGAGTTCCCGGAATATGTTCCGAGAACGGGAGATGAGGCGTTCGGCCCGTCATAAACAGTTAAAATGTCAATCCCGGCTTCGGTTTGAAAAGAGCTGAACGTTGCCCGGACACAATCGGTGCCGCTTGAACAGATTTTAGTGGTCCGGTTCTGGTTATTTCCGTAAGTCGTTGCAGGTCCGTTATTGTCATAAAAAAGGGCGCTGCATGTATAAATAAAACCGTTCGGGTTGTCATAAGACGGGGTTGCAGGACAGGCCACGCAGGAAACAGTTGCAGCCCACCCGGCGGCAACACCGGCGTTATCGGAAGTAAAACGTACTGTCAGGCACCCGGAAGTGGAAGTGATCGTATAAGGCAAAGCCGGTTCATTATTTCCGTTGATGTTTTCAATAAGGGCATAAGCCGTAGTTGGTCCATCGTAGATCCGGATCTTGTCGGCGTTGGTTGCGCCTAAATCCAGGGCCGTAAACGTAAGCCGCAGGCAGTTGGTGGAATTGGAGCAAAAAGTCATATTGTAATTTTCATCATTGCCGTAATTTCCTCCTGCCCCGCCGCTGTCGAAGAAAGTCCCGCTACAGGTGGATACCGATCCCTGCGTGGTGATAGTGTATGTTTGTGCAGTTAACCCCAGGGCTAGAAAAAAGGCGAACAAAAATGTTAAAGCGTTAGTCTTCATTTTCTGCAGGTATTTGTGGGGCGTGTATAGTTAATTTATGTTCCAGCTCATCAGTTGAAAGCAAAGTGATCCGGAAGCCGTATTTAGGGTCTTCTTTCACAAAGCGGCTGTCTTTTTTGCGCAGGTGCTCATATTTGCTGACGTCAAAATGCGCTATGTCAAAATGCGCGCATTCTTCGCATTTCAGTGGCTCAAGGATAAATGATCGCGTATAATAATACCGGATTGCCTCCATCTTAGCCGGGTTTTGAGCGGCAATTTCGTTCAATTCGGTTTCCGGGTAATGCTTCCTGATAGCAGCATGTCCGGCTGCATCCGGGTTAGTTTCAGCCGGCTGCGCGTGGGACAATAAAGGAAATGCGATAAGAAATAAAAGTAGGCGTAGTATCATGTTGTATGTTTTTGGTGCCATTAAGATAACACAGAACAAGTTATAAATATGACCGAGTTTTTCATTCGGCAGGATGTGATGAATATTCCCTCGGGATGAATTATTATTCGTTTTTTGATTTTAAGGCTAACTGAATTTCCCTGCTCAGGAAGCGGTGAATATTTTAGTTTTATCTAAAATATAAGTGTTATATTTGATGATCATTATAATCCTTTTCCATGAAAACACTGATTACTTTCATTGTATTATTCGCCATCAATTTTTCTTATTTCGCACAAGTAGATATTCAGGTCGAGGCCGGACAGCTTTGTGCCGGAAGGGTTATTGAATTTAATTGCCTTGGGGTAGGGAATGCTATCAACGTAGCATGGGATTTCGGTGATACCACTGTTGCGAGGGATAATGATAAAGTTACCGGTCACAAGTACGAGTCTCCCGGGACGTATTATGTGAAAGGCGTAGTTTACGACCGTTTTAATGTTTATCTGGGAGAAGATACGGACACGATTACGATAAGCGGAGCTTCCATTAGCCTGGTCTCAGGGAGCAACGAAGCAGTAACTGATATATTCTATGATGATCCCACACTAAATGTAAAGTCAGGTGATGAGGTGGATTTTGCTGCTCATGGATCTTTTAATTCTGTAAGCTGGTCTTTAGGACTCGGACAAAGCTCAACGCAGTCACAACTTTCCCTGGTATATGCGGAACGGGGATATTTTACTATAATCGCCACATTTTCGACTGATGAATGCGGAACAATGGAGCGTACTGCAAGGCTTTATGTCTCAGATCCAGGGCTTGAGCACGATCCTGCCCAGATATGTGATACCGGTACTGTACGCTTTATGTATACAGGCGCCGATCCTGATGTCAGCTATGTATCCTGGTCTTTTTTCCCGGCTGATAGCTTACTGGCTTCTTTTGAAGCGGACAATGTCTTAACGGAATATTCTTACAGCGGTCAATTCCCTGTCCAGGTGGGGCTTTTTAATAGTTTGCAGTTTACCATCGGGGGGCACGTGATCTATATTGACGTTCCGGATAATAATGTACACGTAAACGAATCAATTGAGCTGGTCAACAGCGCAGTTCACTTTCATACTTTTGCTAACCTGAATTCCATTACCTGGGATTTCGGGGATGGGTTTATATCACATACAGCCAATGCAGAGCATTTTTATACCAATCCGGGAAATTACGAAGCGATCGTTACCATGGATGTTAAAGGCTGCGGGATTATTCAGCAAACCCTGAATGTAAGTATCCTCGATATTACAGTTAACGGGCCTGCCAGTGCCTGTCCATATGATCCGCTTACTTTTACAATTAACAACGCTACCCCGGGAGAATTTTATTATTCCTGGAACTTAATAGCCGGGCAGGATACGGTCAGGAGCCAGGATACAACGATTACCGTTGCGTTTGGTAATGCAGGCCAATATTACAGGAACCTTTTTGTGTATGATGAAAATGATAACCTGCTAATTATCATACCTGTAAACTTTACGATTCACGGAGGAAACGCCCAGGCAAACAATACAGTAATCAATCGTGGAAGCAGTGTTAACTTTTCTTTGAGCGGAAATAACAATGATGTTACACAATGGAATTTTGATGATGGGGGGACATCGGCTGCTACAAGTCCCGGTCATACCTTTAATCAATACGGGCCTCATACTGTAGTGGTCAGTTACGAAAATACGGATTGCGGGATATTGACCGACACAATAATGATCCATGTGCAAAATTTTGATGTTGGTTTTGAAGCACCGGTTATTTGTGCAAATGACAGCAATTTATTCTTTTTTGACGGTTATCAGCAGAATCAAAGATATTTCCGCTGGGATTTTGGTGACGGCACAATTATTTTCAGTGATTCGGCAGAGATGCCCCATGCCTATGCAAGTGCAGGTATTTATACGGTTTCTCTATCTGTATATAATGCAGACACAACACTACTTGGATCAGAATCACGCAGCATTGACGTCAGGAGTATTTCCATTTCTTTATCCACTTTAAGCAATTACGATAATGGACAGCCGTATATCAGCAATGTCGGGGATATTGTTTTGTTTGATATTGAGGGTGGTAGCGGAGCAGATGTTGTGTGGAATTTTGGTGATGAAAACGGGACAACGGTTTTTGAGCCTTATCATATTTATACCGAACCGGGTTCTTACCTGATCCAGGCCGCAATAAGCGATAATTACTGCGGTGAAATGACATTGAGCCTTCCAATACAGATCACAGATTTCCAGGTCGGGTTTTCACCGGATTCTATTTGTTCAGGAGAAGAGCTGACCCTTGATTTGAGCGGAAACCCCGGTATGGAAAGCTATACAATCCATTTTGGTGAAGGAACAGTTCTGAATACAACCGACCCGGTTGTAAATTTCACCTATCCTGCAAATGGTCAATATACCCTGGAGGTCCGGTTTTTTGACACAGGCGGAAATTTCGCTGGAACCTATATCGGTCAAATGTATGTGGGCAAGGCAAAAATGGAGGTTTCTACGCAGCATATCCGCAGGAACCAATTAGTCTATTTCTTGTCTGAAGGCAATATTGAATCCATCGTGTGGGATTTTGGCGATGGAAATACATCCACGGATTTAAACCCATCCCATGCCTACACGACATCAGGTGTTTTTACGCCAGTCGGGACTGCACAAACACCTTGCGGAGAGGTAGTTTTTGCAACGGATATAATTGTGACCAATAACCTCGGAGGAATGACAGTTTACCAGGAAAACCAATGCTCCAATGTTCGTTTTGTTGCCAATAGCCTGGGAACAAGGGATGTATTGTGGGAATTCGGTGACGGAACCTATTGTTTCGGAAGGAATGGCGATATAACGCATTATTATGAAAATCCGGGAACCTATATCGTCGTTATGAAAGTATACCTCAACGGACTTGTCAGTTACGGGGTGAGCCAATTGGTTACTGTGTCTAACGTAGCAGAAACCCCTGTGATTACAGCTGATGGCAGTACAAGTTTTTGTGAAGGGGGCAGTGTATCACTCTCATCGTCAGTGACAGCCGATACATATCTTTGGTATCCGTATGAAGAAACTGGCGCAGTGCTGGTTGTAGATACAAGTGGTTACTATTTCCTCGTGGCTACTGTCAACGGCTGTGAATCAGCTCCATCCAATGTAATTGCTGTTGTATCCAATGGGTTGGAGGCCCCGGTAATTGCTGCTGACGGTAACCTGAATTTTTGTGCAGGAGATAGTGTTACGCTTTCAACATCTGTTGCAGCGGAAAGCTATCATTGGTATCCGAATGGTGAAACCGGCCAGGACCTCATTGTAGATTCAAGTGGTTATTTTTTCCTGACGATAAGTCTCGGTGGCTGTGAATCCCTCCCTTCCAATATTGTGAATGTTGTTGTGACGCCTTATCCGGAAACACCTGTAATTGTTGCTGATGGTCCCCTGGCTTTTTGTGAGGGTGACAGCGTTCTTCTTACAAGCGCTGAACCTGCCCTGAGCTATGTGTGGTCTGACGGATCGGTTGCTCCGCAATTGTATGTGCAAGCTTCAGGAATGTATTCACTCTCGGTCAGCAGTAACGGGTGCAGCTCGCCGCCTTCGGATACGGTGCAAATAACGGTTAATGCCCTGCCTGAGGTAAATCTTCCTGCATTGTCGGATATCTGCGATACATTAGAAGTGTACTTATTTCCTGCAGCAGATCCTCTGGGAGGTACATATACGGGTGAAGGGATTACGGGCTCAGAATTTCATCCCGGTATTGCCGGTGTTGGAGAACACGAATACAGTTACACGTATGTGGATTTAAACAGCTGTTCAACAACTGTCTTGGATACTTTAAACGTTGTGGAATGCATTCTTGCGGGAAATACGGAGATACTTACTGATCAGCTCATTTCAATTTACCCGAACCCTGCTTCATCCGTTTTATATATCCGCTTAAACACGGATGATATAGATAAAATCTCCCTTCAGGATAATTTAGGACGCGAAGTCAGGCTGATTGAAAATCCGGATGTGTTTATGAGTGTTGATGTTTCAGCTTTCGCAAACGGGATTTATTACCTGAGACTGGATAAAAACGATGGGCAGCTCGTATACAAAATACACATTGAAAGATAAATAAGCAATTTTTACATGCGGTAACCTGTCAGCCTGTTTGTGGAATGCTGGTTTATCCCGTCGTATTGCTGCGTGATAATAAATTTCAGGGTATCATGTTCCCAATAAAAGTTTCCGTGAGGATTTTGATAATAGGGGAAAGTGGTATCTCCTATCTGGTAATTCACGGATAGAAAATATTGAGTTTCATTTATCAAAATGTGGCGGTTGGAGGAGGAGTCTTTTTGGATCATCACCGTATCTGCCCACTCGGTATAAGTTGTTGTATTTCCGGATGTGTGGTCCTGTGACCTCATGCAAATGAAAGTTTCCAGGTAATTATCCCTGTAATCGGCTGGCCCCTGGACAACTTCAGGCACTTTGTTTACAAGAGGGAAAAAGAGGGGTTCTTTCTTTTTACAGGAAAAAATCACGCCGGTTAAAAGGAGAGGAAGGATATATGTTGCTTTCATGAGGACATGTTTTAATAAAAGTGTAAAAATGTTCAAACACGGGACAAAAAAAGCCGCTCAAAAATGAACGGCTTTTATTAACATATATTGCAGGGGTCATCCTGCTAATTTTATTTGTTTCCTGAACGCTTACGGTCCGTTTCTTTCAATAAGATTTTACGGATGCGTAAGTTTTGCGGTGTTACTTCTACGTATTCGTCACCCTGGATGTACTCGAGGCACTCTTCGAGGGAAAAGATTTTCGGCGGGGCCAAACGTACTTTTTCGTCAGCGCCCGAAGAACGCATGTTCGACATTTTTTTCGTTTTGGTCACATTCACACACAGGTCACCTGCGCGGGAATTTTCACCGATTACCTGGCCTTCGTAGATGTTTTCGTTTGGCGCTACAAAGAATTTACCTCTTTCCTGCAGGTTGTTCAATGAGAAAGGAATGGAAATCCCCTGCTCCAACGAAATCATAGAACCGTTCTGACGTCCCGGAATTTCACCTTTGTAAGGCTGGTATTCGAGGAAACGGTGGTTCATGATCGCTTCACCTGCAGTTTGTGTCAGCAAATAGTTACGCAAACCGATAATTCCGCGGGAAGGGATTTCGAAAGTGATGATCATACGCTCGCCTTTCGGGACCATATTTTTCATTTCACCTCTGCGTTTTGTAACCGCTTCCACAGCAACACCGGAGTGCTCTTCCGGCAAGTCGATCGTCAGCTCTTCAACCGGCTCGCATTTCACGCCGTCGATTTCCTTGATGATTACCTGCGGCTGGCCAACCTGTAATTCGTAGCCTTCGCGGCGCATTGTTTCGATCAAAACCGATAAGTGCAGTACACCACGGCCAAAAACGATCCATTTGTCCGCCTTATCAGTATCCTGAACGCGTAAAGCGAGGTTTTTCTCCAATTCTTTTTGCAAACGGTCTGAAATATGACGCGAAGTCACAAACTTACCTTCTTTACCAAAAAACGGGGAATCGTTGATCGAGAACATCATGCTCATCGTCGGTTCGTCCATTTTAATGGTTGCCATCGGCTCCGGGTTTTCGAAATCACACACAGAATCGCCGATTTCAAATCCTTCAATACCTGTGAATGCACAAATATCTCCGGCCTGAACTGAATCTACCTTGCGCTTTTCAATTCCTTCGAATACAAAAACTTCCTTGATACGGTGTTTCTGCTGTGTTCCGTCCGCTTTAGACAAAATGATCGGCTGGTTTTCTTTCAGCTCACCACGTGTCAAACGACCGATCGCTATCCGTCCAACGTAGGAAGAATAATCCAAAGAAGTAATCAACAACTGGGTATTTCCTTCCGGAATGGTGATCGGCGGGAAATATTCCAGGATCGTATCAAGCAACGTAGAAATGTCTGCTTTCGGGCTTCTCCAGTCGTCAGACATCCACCCGTTTTTCGCTGAACCGTAAACGGTAGCAAAATCCAGCTGCTCTTCGTTGGCGTCCAGTTCGAACATCAGGTCGAATACTTTTTCGTGCACTTCTTCCGGCGTACAGTTTTCTTTGTCAACTTTATTGATAACTACCAAAGGCTTTAAACCTAAAGATAAAGCTTTACCAAGTACGAAGCGCGTTTGCGGCATCGGTCCTTCGAAAGCATCCACCAACAGGCAAACACCGTCGGCCATGTTCAATACGCGTTCTACCTCACCTCCAAAGTCGGCGTGACCCGGGGTATCAATGATGTTGATCTTCGTGTTTTTGTAGAGTACAGATACGTTTTTGGAAACGATCGTGATCCCTCTTTCTCTTTCCAGGTCGTTGTTGTCCATGATAAGATCGCCTGTTAAACGCTCTCTTTCATTTTCCATACTTCCTGCTTCAATCATCTTATCAACCAAAGTTGTCTTACCGTGGTCAACGTGAGCAATAATTGCAATGTTTCTGATTTCCATATTTATTCTAAATCAAATTTGATGGTTGGGGAGGCGCCGCTTAAGGCGCTCCCACCAATCCACCAATCTTAATAACTCTTTTTATAACTTCTGTCTGAATTAAAACCGCCTGATTTCTTGAATCCTCCACCGGAACCGCTCTTGCGATCGCCCCCGCTTTTGAACCCACCGCCGCTTCTGAAACCGCCTTCGGAACGGCTTCCGCCGCCACCTCCGTAGCTTCTGTCACGGTTACCGCCGCCAAAACCGCCTTTGTTTCCGCTGAAGCTTCTGCCCCCGCTGTTACCGCCTCTCGGCTCGGCTTTTTTCTTGGTGATCTCGATGCTTACGGTATTGCCTTCGTAATCGGCGCCGTTCAGCTTGTTCAGGATGTTTTGTGCATGCGCATCGTCTGCTTCAAAGAAAGAGAACGAAGGCAGGATATCGATCTTACCGATGTTGGAAGATGTCAGGCCTGTTTCGTCACAGATCACGCGCAGCAATCCGCCCGGGTTCAAACCGTCGCGTTTTCCAAGGCTCACGAAGAAACGTGTCTTGTTTTCGTCGTTACGGTCACGTCTGTCACCGCGGTCGCTTCTTTCAAAACGATCTGATCGTTCGCCCCTTTCAGCGCGCTCGCCACGGTCCTTACGGTCTGAATCTGCATTCAGGTCGCCGGCACGTTCGTAATACTCGATGAAACGGTTGAATTCAGCTGAAATGAATTTCTTGATCACTTCTTCTTTGGAAAGGTCAGCGAAGTCGGACATAATGGAGATCATGAATTTCTCGATTTTGTCTTCTTTTACATCTGTTTCCTTGATCTTGCTGATCAGGCTTGTCAGCTGGATAGAGCAAATCTCTTCCGGACTAGGGATCTTGCCAACGATGAACGTGGTGTTGATCTGTTTTTCAATTGCCCTGATCTTGAAATTTTCTCTCGTGTTGATCAGAACAATGGATTGTCCTTTTTTACCGGCGCGGGCTGTACGACCTGAACGGTGCGTATAGTTTTCGATATCATCCGGTAAATTGTAGTTGATCACGTGGGAAATAGAATCTACATCGATTCCACGTGCGGCAACGTCCGTTGCAACTAAAAGCTGCAAAGTTTTGTCGCGGAAACGTTTCATAACGTTATCACGCTGTGCCTGTGATAAGTCACCGTGCAAAGGCTCGGCATTGTAACCGTCCTTGCTCAGCTTCTCAGCCACAGATTGCGTTTCTTGCCTTGTTCTGCAAAAAACAACTCCAAAAATATCGGGATTGACGTCAATCAAACGCTTGAGCGCTGAATAACGGTTTGTTTCTTTTACAGAATAGTAAATGTGCTCGATGTTCTCATTGCCCTGGTTTTTATGGCCGATGGATACTTCCAGCGGGTTTTCCATATAGTTTTTTGCAATCGCAGCCACTTCTTTGGGCATTGTTGCAGAAAACAACCAAACGTTTTTGTGCTCAGGCGTTTTTTCCAAAATGGTGTCAATGTCTTCCTTGAACCCCATGTTTAGCATTTCGTCTGCTTCATCCAGCACTACACACTCAACTTCACTTAAATTGACAGCACGGCGATTGATCAAATCATTCAAACGACCGGGAGTAGCAACGATAATCGTCGCGCTCTTTACTTGTGTCATTTGTCTTCTGATATCTGATCCTCCGTACACTGCTACGATAGAAGTTGCCTTATCGTATTTGGAGTAATTTTCCAGGTCTTTGGTGATTTGCAGACAAAGTTCTCTTGTCGGGCAAATAATCAATCCTTGTGGTTGATTGATTCCTGGTTTCACATTGTTCACTAACGGCAATCCGAATGCTGCCGTTTTTCCCGTTCCTGTTTGCGCTAAACCAACAAAATCACTTTCACTTTGTAACAAGTGCGGAATTGCCTTTTGTTGGATAGGAGTTGGTACATCAAACCCTAAATCGTTAATCGACTTCAGTACCTCACCCCTCAGCCCTAATTCGCTAAAGGTCATATATAATAATAAAATAAAAATTCGACTTACCCCCATGGTAAGCGGCTGCAAAGATACGACGTATTTTCGCTGCTCCGACAAAAAGTGCTAAATTTAGTAGGATTTGGCAGCAATAAAGTTTTAAATTCGTTGAGTTATCAACTAAAGACGATGAATTATTAACATTTTTTTAATATTAATTGAAGAATGGAGAATTTTACTCCTTGAGACCGGTAAAAGATGTTAAGCGAATATCTTTACCTTTTGAGATATTTGAAATGCGAATATGATTGCATTGAAAAGCACCTAAAATCACGTGGTTGTAATAGTGTTTTTGAATCATGGATAAAATGTATATATTCGTCAATAAATAAGTTAGCACCGAATATAAACGGAAGAACTATGAATAATAGATTTGGAATAAATGATAAAGATGAAAGCAAATTGTGGAAGGAAGCTATAATCGTATTTGACGCTTCATCAATTCTAAATCTTTATGAATATTCAGCAAATTCAAGAGAGGATATTTTTAAATTAATTAAATCATTTGAAAATGATAAATGGATTCCATTCAATGTCCATTTTGAATTTCTAAAAAATAAATCCAAACCCATTAGAGCTACAATTTTAAAATATGATGAATTGTCTAATAGTTTAAAGAACATTGAAGCTCAATTTGAACAAATAAAAAATAAAACCAAATCTAAAGACAAACATCCTTTCATTGAATCAAGTATCATATCGACTTTTGGAAAAAATATACATGATTTTAAGATTACATTAACTGAAATAATTAAAACTAAAAAAGAAGAGCTGTCCACTTTCAGTTCGAATGATAGTATTCTTAAATTTTTTAATGAAAATTTTCAAATCGGAGATGAATACCCATATTCAAAAACTATTGACATAATCAAAGAGGGAGAATTTCGTTATCGCAACTCAATTCCTCCAGGTTACAAAGATGAACATGAAAAAAAAGGATTTGCAAAATATGGTGACCTAATTATATGGAAACAGATTATTGATAAATCCATTTCTTCAAATAAACCAATTGTCTTTATTATGGATGATTTAAAAGAAGATTGGTGGCATTTAGATAAAAATAATAATCCTATTCTGCCAAGAGTTGAGCTCATTGAAGAGTTTAAAGAGATAAACAACTTAAGTTTTTGGATGTATACTTCTTCTCAGTTTTTAGAAAAGAACAAAAATAAGGTTGAAAAAGATACACTCTTGGAAGTTAATAAATGGATTCAAAACAGCTTAATAAAAGATCTTTATTTAACAAGAACACATAAAGTATTTGATGTCGAACTTTCAGCGAATAGAGGTGATGAAGAGCCTTGGAGAATTGAAAGATTAAAAAGAGTATTAAACTCATATTCAGATAAAAACGAGATTGTAAATTTTGATGAATTACACGATCACAAAGGGAGCTTAAGAGTGCACTGGCTAAAACAACCATCAAGATCAGAAAAAAATGATATTGAATTGGCTTGGGAGAATGAAAATGAACTAACTGAAAACGTTCAGCATATTGAGATATAAATACCGGGGGTACGCTTAGCTCCATTTTTCTGCCGCGGGCGCAACACAGAAACGGCGACAAGCGCCAAACCGTTAGCGGTCATTATTAAAGACGAATTATGGAAACGAGTAAAATAGAACTATCCTGATTGGCTCCGAAATACAGTTGAATATCTTGGAATTGGGAAACAGTTTATAATCCAAATTTTAATTATGGCGAATTTGCCATAATTAAAATTCAGGCTTGAAAGTCACACTCAAGAAGTTAATAAATCAGTTGGTAAAACTAAAAATCAGCAAAGACTAGAATATGAAACGAAATCCCCCCATCCTCCTCCTCCACGGTGCCCTCGGCAGCACAAAGCAATTTTCAGCGCTTAAACCGCTCTTGGAAACCGAATTTGAAATCTTCGAACTGGATTTCGACGGCCACGGTTCCGGAAACGAAGCAGAACAATTCTCCATCGCTTTGTTTACGGAGAATGTCCGCGCTTTTATAATTGAAAACGGATTGAAAGCAGTGAACATATTCGGCTACAGCATGGGCGGTTATGTTGCCTTAAACCTGGCTGTTCAGAACCCGGAACTGGTGGGCAAAATTGTGACCCTGGGCACGAAATTCGACTGGAACCCGGAATCAGCCAAAAAAGAAGCAGGAATGCTCGTTCCGGAGGTGATCGAAGAAAAAGTACCGGCCTTTGCCCAAAAACTGGAACAGGAACATGCTTCCAAAGACTGGAAAGATCTTGTGCGCAAAACGGCGGAGATGATGCTGCGCATGGGAAATGGCGAAACAATTGCCCACGCTGATTTGCGGAAAGTAAGCAGCGAAGTAATTGTTGGCTGGGGAGATAAAGACAGGATGGTGGGCCGGGAAGAAAGCTTGCTTTTAGCGGAATTATTGCCTGATTCCCGCTTTGTTGAGCTGCCCGGTGTACTTCACCCGATCGACCAGGTTGGGCCTGGAACAATAGCTTCTTATATAGCTGAAGTTTTTGAGAGAGAATAAGGCCGCCAAATAATTTTTGTGGATGTTTTTAGGATAATAGGCGATAATAACGGCCACGAATTCACGAATTTTCTTCGGTCTAACTTAGTTAAAATGAAATTACACGAAAATAATTTATTTATGAATTATTAATTAGTGAAATATTTTTTTCCAATCGATTAAACATAATTCGTGAATTCGTGGCAAAAACAGAATACCCAATAAACTAATGTTTTCTCATTTATTTTCCTTACCTTTAGCTGAATCTAAAATTTACAGCCTGATGAACACAGCTAAATTATTCCTATGCGTTTTTGCGCTCATTTTTGCCGCATCCTGTGGTATTTTCAGAAAAGATAAGGGCACAGTCACGACGACGACAAAACCCGAAAACGGGGTGTATGAGCCCGGCCAGGAAGAGCTTAAGGCAGTCAAGTCGCAGTTTAAAGACGCCACAATGGCCGAGCTCAAGGAGGGTTATGCGCTGTATGCCCAGGGCGCCTGCACCAAATGTCACACGCCGAAGAACATTTACAAGCGCGAGGTCAGCGAATGGCCCGGGATCATTGACCGGATGGCGGAAAAAGCTAAAATAACGGCCGATGAAAAAGATGCTGTTCACAAATACGTGATGGCGATCAAAGCAAGCCAGCCGAAAGAATAAATCACGCTAAAAAATCTACTATGAAACAAGCAATCTACCTGTCTGCAGCCTTGCTGCTGTTTTCCTGCAATTCGGAAGTGCCGGCCAATACCGGGAAAAATGAAAGTTCAGAAGACACGATTCTTCCGAAACATGATTCACTGCCGGGTGAAGAAAATCCGGGGCTTTCAAATGAAAAATTTGCCAATAAGCGTTTCCGGAATGTAACCGTTGAACGTTTAAGTGAGCAGAGCTTCCGGATCAGGGGACAAGCCCAGGTTTTTGAAGCGACTTTCAGCTGGGTGGTGGAAGACGGGCATGACCAGCTCAAAAAGGGCTTTGAAATGACGGATGCCGGTGCACCGGAGTGGGGGAATTTTGATTTCAAGATCGATGTCAGCAAAAAACGACCGAATTCCACCCTGACGCTCATTTTATTCGAAGCCAGCGCCATGGACGGCAGCCCGCAGCATGAATTGCCTGTGGCGCTAACGCCGTAATTGTTTTTGAACTTGGTAAGTTGGTGTCCCGGACGTTTTCCGGCATACGAACACTTGATCTTGCTTACCTTTTGGATCAAGCCAAAAAGTAAGGTGAAAAAATATTTCTATAATTATACCAATCGGTATATTTTTATATCTTTGTAAAATAAAAAACAAATTCATGCCGACAAAAGCGGAACGTACCAAACAATTCATCATCGAAAAAACGGCGCCTGTTTTTAACGAAAAGGGTTATGCGGGTACGTCCATGAACGACCTGGTGGAAGCCACCGGCCTGACAAAAGGCAGTATTTACGGCAATTTTGAAAACAAAGATGAGGTGGCGCTGGCGGCTTTCGATCATAATTTCGGCCAGGTGGTAACTTATATCAGAAGCAGGATGGAAACGTGCAGCAACGCTATTGACAGGCTGCTGGTGTATCCCGGAACATACCGTAATTTTTTGCAGCTGTCCTTCCTGAAAGCCGGTTGCCCGCTCTTGAATACCTCTGTTGAAGCCGACGATACGCATCCGTTGCTGCGGGAAAAAGCAGTGAATGCCCTCAATTTCTGGAAAGCTTCCGTTGAGCGGATCATCACTTCGGGCATTGAGCGTAAGGAAATCAAAGCGAAAACCAACGTGGCACATTTTGCTGTGATTCTGATGTCTTTAATTGAAGGCGCTGTGATGCAGGCTAAACTGAAGAATTCTTCCGCAGAGCTGGAAATAACGATGGACTACCTGGAAACATTGATCCGGGATTTGAAAAAGTAAAAAAATTTGAGCTAAATAATACCGATTGGTATATTGCAGTAAGTGGTTCAAAATAATAGTATAGATTTTAAACTGAAATAACAATGAAAGCAACGAAAAAAGTATTGGAAAGCAAAGCAAAAGTAAGGTTCCCGGACTGTGATCCCTTCAACCACCTGAACAATTCGAAGTACATCGACTATATGATCAACGCCCGGGAGGATCATTTGCTGGAAGATTATGAGCTGGATGTTCACCGTCTTGCCCTGAAAGAAGGCATCAGCTGGGTTGTGGGGCAAAACCAGGTTGCTTACCTGAGCTCGGCCAATCTCATGGAAACCGTTACCCTGGAAAGCCGCCTGCTCCGCTACGATGAAAAAAGCCTGTTGGCTGAAGTGCTGATGTGGAACGAAGAAAAAACGATCCTGAAGGCAGTTTTATGGACAAAATACGTGCACGTAGATTTACGCCAGCAAAAAAGCCGCGCCCATTCGGAAGAATTCATGGATTTTTTCGCGAAAGTCGTTTGCCCGGTGGAAGGCGATGATTTTGAAAGCCGCGTAAAAGTGCTTCGGGCTTCGCTGGTCAGCTAAATGTATTTGCCACACTGCCGCTAAATGCACGAATATTAATTCGCGTTTGTGAAATAATGTAGATTGAGTTATTGATAATCAAATATTATAAAAAAAAAATCGTGCATTCGTGGCCTTTAAATCCCTTGATTCTGAGAGAAGTTTTCATTATTCCCGTTGAAAGAACACTTCACTAAGCTGAAGCAAAAAAATAATTTCCTATCTTTACTCACGAACCATAAACAACAAGACAATGGAAAAATTACAATTCAGCACAGACATCAATGCACCGGCAGAAAGAGTTTACAAAACAATGCTCGGTTTGGAAGATATCGGTACGTATAAAAAATGGACGGCGCCGTTTAATCCAACTTCAAGCTGGGAAGGCAGCTGGGACAAAGGCTCCAAAATAAAGTTCGTCGGCGTGGACGAAAACGGTAAAAAAGGCGGCATGGTTTCGAAGGTTGTGGAGAACAAACCGGCGGAATTTGTTTCAGTCCAGCACTACGGTTACCTTGACGGAGAAACGGAAATCACTGAGGGTGAAGAAGTTGAAAAATGGGCCGGGGGTCATGAAAATTATTCCTTCAGCGAAAATAACGGCGTAACAACTGTGCGGGTTGACCTGGATACGATTGATGAATACGTAGATTATTTCAAAAATACGTATCCGAAAGCCCTGGAAGTCCTGAAAGAAACAGCAGAAAACCAGTAAAACATTCATCATTCAAAATCCTGGTACTGACTATGAAAAGGGCAAGCCTTATTTTTATCCTGCTCCTGCCGGCCGGTAAGCTTTTGGGGCAGGGCGTTTCCCCTGAATATTCCAGGCTGACGAAAACAGCTGACTCTCTGTACCGGGCGAAAAGCTTCAGGTCTTCTGCGGATACTTACTCGGCTGCCTTCCGGTCCCTGGGCTGGAAAGGTTTATCGGCTGACCGGTACAACGCTGCGTGCTCCTGGGCTTTGGCCGGGGTTCCGGACAGCGCTTTTTTCCAGTTGGACAGGATTGCTTCGCTTTCGAATTACACCAATTACGGGCATATAACGACTGATCCGGACCTGAATTCATTACACGGCGACAAACGCTGGGAACCCGTACTGGAAAAAGTGCGGAAAAACAAAGAAAAAGCAGAAATAAACCTCAACAAGCCGCTGGCTGCAAAGCTCGACAGCATTTATGTTGAAGACCAGGAGTACCGCTTACAGGTTAATGAAATTGAAAAAAAATACGGCTGGGATTCCCCGGAGATGCAAGCTCATTGGAAGATTATTGGCCAAAAAGATTCGCTGAACCTGGTTGTCGTAAAAGCTATCCTGGATGAATATGGCTGGCTGGGCGCAGATGTTGTCGGGGCGCAGGGAAATTCGACCCTGTTTCTCGTCATTCAGCATTCGGACCAGGAAACCCAGGAGAAATATTTACCGATGATGCGTGAAGCCGTAAAAAATGGTAAAGCCCAGGCAAGCAGCCTCGCGTTACTGGAAGACAGGGTTGCCCTGGGACAGGGAAAACGGCAGATTTATGGCAGCCAGATCGGGCGCGACACCGAAACCAAAGCGTATTTTGTTTCTCCGCTCGAAGACCCGGACAATGTGGACAAAAGAAGGGCAGAAGCCGGTCTTGGCCCTTTGGCGGAATATGCAGGCCAGTGGCAGATTAAATGGGACGTTGAACAATACAAAAAAGACTTGCCCGAGCTGGAAAAAAGGCTCAAAAACCAGTAAAGTCGCAGGAAACATGGCTGCTGAAAATACAGGCATAAAACGGGTACATTTATTCGAATTTGAAGATTTATCCTGGTTCCCGGATATTATCCGAACGGGTGGAACGGATTATTTGCGCTATTTCCTGATCCGTACTGAATTGTACCGCCCCGTCATTCCGCTGCTGTCAGAAATGCTCCGGAAAACCGGTGAATCCCGCGTGATCGATCTGTGCTCCGGCGGTGGTGGATACATTGAGCAGGTTTACCGGGAATTAAATGCAATTCCCGGCAATAAAATCACCATCACACTAACAGATAAGTTCCCAAATGTCGAAGCTTATGCTTTCCTGGAAGAAAAAACACAGGGGGGAATTGATTACATTCCCGCTCCGGTTGATGTTTTTAATATTCCCCGTGAATTGAAAGGCTTTCGCGTACTATTTTCAGCTGTACATCATTTTAAGCCGGATGAAGTAAAAAAGATTTTACAAAATGCCGTAGATTCCGGTCAGCCCATCGGTGTTTTTGACGGCGGTGAAAAAGGGATTGCGGCCATTTTTGGTTTGCTGCTTATTCATCCGGTCGCATTTTTACTGTGTACGCCTTTTTTTAAGCCCTTTAAATTTTCAAGGCTTTTGTTTACCTATATTCTTCCGCTGATCCCGCTCTACACGATTTGGGACGGCATTGTTTCCATCCTGAGAATGTACCGGCCTGGGGACTTAATGCAGATTGCAGCTTCGCTTCCTCCCAATGATTTTACCTGGAAATCC
Source organism: Crocinitomicaceae bacterium (assembly GCA_021325675.1). Lineage (GTDB taxonomy): Bacteria > Bacteroidota > Bacteroidia > Flavobacteriales_D > Crocinitomicaceae > M2408. The sequence continues at coordinate 364,656 of JAJTCM010000003.1, read as the reverse complement.
GGCAAGACGAAGAACCGTTTCGGGATCCGTGCTTCCTATTTAATTGCTTATCCTTCAAAAAATGAAAACTAAAGCGGGGCGGTTCATGATCGCCGTATTTTTGCTGGCAGCTGTATTTATTCCCGCAGTTCCGCTGTGTGATTGGGCGGTATCTTTTTTTTACCCGGTGAAAACAAGCCCCGGAGCGGAAATCTCTGCGAAACAGCTTTTGGCTGGCATAAGCAGTGAAAGCATCCGTGCGCTGATTACGGTTTATCTCTATACGCTCACTGCCGGGAAAGGGGCTTCCCTGGCTCACGGGCTTAAGCATGGCTTGCTTTACAGCGCGCTCATCGGATCTTTGTATTTAATCCTTGGCGCTTTTTATTTTCAATTAAGCGATCCTGTCCGCTTTTTGATCACGGATAGCGTAATCCTCCTGGTCCAGGGGGCTGCGTCTGGTTTTGTGCTTTATTTTGTTTACAGGCAAAGCTAATTTCAGCTTTATAGCAGCTCATGCTTAATCCTCACCGTAAAATACCATCAAAGGTAAATCTCCATTTTTTCCATTTTCCATTCTTAATTCTCATTATATTTGCTCAAACACAAAAAATATGAAAAACTTACTCTTTCCAGCGCTGATCGTTCTGCTCGCTGCCTGCGGACCTGGAGCAGCAACACAGGAAAACGACAAAGACGAAATATATTCCGGTACGCAGGAAAGCGATGCGAAAACCGATGAAACCGGGAGCTCAAAAGGCGGAAGCGCTGTACAAAAAATTACTGATTTTATCCCGAAAGGCTACAGCTTGCTCGACAGCGCTTCCGGCAGCCTGAACTTTGACAAGTACCCGGACATGCTCCTGGTGCTGAAGAAAAATGACGAAGAAAAAACGTCCGATGTGATCGACAACCCGGAAAAGCGTCCGCTGCTGATTTTAACGGGAAATGCGGATAAAAGCTATTCCCTGGCTAGCCGCAACGACAATTCGGTACTCTGCGTCAACTGCGGCGGCATGATGGGCGAGCCTTACCAGTCACTCACCATCAAAGACGGCTATTTTTCAGTGGAACATTACGGCGGAAGTGCCTGGCGCTGGACCCGGATCATCACCTACAAATACGATAAATGGGAAAACGACTGGTTCCTGCACAAAGATGGCACTGAAAGCTACCATACCTCCGATCCTGATAAGGTTGAGACTACCCTACGGACAAGCAAGGATTTTGGAAAAATACCTTTCGGGCAATTTGATATTTACAAAGAACAATAATAGATATGGATAGTAAGGTTTCAGGCGTTAAGTTATTAAGACGATTCTGAATCTTAAGTCTTTTTTTATCTTAAAATCACACTATGAAACGTTTACATATATTTTGGCTTCCAATCCTGCTCGTATTTGTTTCCTGCATCGGGATTAAGCGTACGGGCTTGCTGACACACGAAATTGACGGCGTTTGGGTTCCCGTTAAACAGGAAATCGGCGGTACCGCACTTCCGGAAAGCGTATTTAAAAGCCAGAAACTCACACTTGATGGCAGCTCGTACACCATGCAGGCCGAAAGTACAGACAAAGGAGAGGTGAAATATGACGGCAGCAAAATGGATATTTACGGAAAAGAAGGTGTCAATAAAGGCAAGCATTTTACAGCAGTTTACAAATACGAAAACGATCAGCTAACGATTTGCTACAACCTCGCGGGGGACACTTATCCCGAAAATTTTGATACGCAGGGCAAGCCGCTTTTCTTCCTGTCCGTGTTTGAGCGGGAAACAAAAAAATAACATGCAGTTCCTGTTCCCTATGTAATATTTCGGCTACAAGCAATCGGTGAGATCAGCTGGAAACAAAAAAAACCACAAGCCCAAAAATCTGTAAAAACAAGCCGAAATTCCGCAATTTCCTCCTTCGTGTTTTTGCTATCTTTGTTAGGATCAACACATAAGCTATGGCAATTGATAAAATTCTCCAAAGAACGGTCAGCATAAACGCAGGCGCGGCGAAAGTCTGGGATGCACTCACTAACCCTGGGCAAATCAGCAAATGGCTTTTCGGTACGAAGACGGAAACCGATTGGAAGCCTGGCAGTGAAATCCGTTTTTCAGGAAGCTGGGAAGGCCGGGATTATGAAGATAAAGGCCGTATTTTGCAGTGCGAAACCGAAAAAATCCTCGAATACACCTATTGGAGCGGTTTCTCAGGTTTAGCTGATGAGCCCGAAAATTATTCCATCATCACGTTCGAGTTGCAGGAAACGAACGACGGCACTGATCTTTCATTGACCCAGCGCAATTTTGCTACGGAAGAAATGTGTGAACATTCCGGTAAAAACTGGGATTCATCCCTTCAGTTAATGAAAGAAACAATCGAAAACCAATAGTCATGTCAGGAAAAGCACCACACATTATTGAAAGCGGGGAGAGCAATGGCGGTAAACGCACCGTGATCCGCTGTTTTTTCCATACCGGCGCTTCCGTTCATCCGCATTATCACACTAAATTTGAAGAAACTTTTCATATTACAGGCGGCGAAATGCTTGTGACACTCGACGGAAAACAGCAAATCGTTTCGGCCGGTGAAAGCATCAAAATTCCGCGCAAGGCCGTGCACAGTTTCAGTATCCTGAGCCTCGCAGCGGTCGAAATTACGCTTGAGCCGGCAAGCCCGGGCTTTGAGCAGGCGCTTGCTATCCTTGAAGGTACAGCGAAGGATGAGCTTTTTCAAACCGGTACGCTGGATGACATGAACCTCGTGCAAATGGCGGTGGCCGCAGATTTGACAAACAGCACCTATACCGGTGAAACAGGGCAGATGCTCCTTGACTTTTACAACAAAACCGGGGAGATGGTCAATGAGATCAAAGAGCAGTGGATCCGGAAATACGCTAAATCATGAGACTAAAAGCTTAGTTTTCAACAAAGGGGACTTGCTGGCAGCAAAAAAGCAGTTTTTTTGTTCGCATTATTAACTTTTTTACTTTATATTTGTCTCAGCTGACCGGCCGCAGCCCAGTGTTGTGCCCTGTTGCCTTATACAAACCGTAAATCAATGAATGAATCTAATGCTACGCAAGAGCTTTTGAACATGGAACACCCGGCGCTTGCTATGCCGGTGAAAATACGATCAGCTCACAGTTTAAATCGCTTGCTTCAAAGCGTTCAATTTCAGTACTTAAAGTCCCGGTCCATGCTATGTATAAATTAGTTTGTTATATTTGGAATTAGCATAAACGGAGAAATGAAACTGTAATTCGGAACATGGATAATAGAATCGTAACGGAACTTGAGATATCATCACTGTTAGACGCGGTTTACAAAGCCTATGGCTACGATTTCAGGCAGTATTCACCCGCTCACATTCAGCGGAGGATCACGAACAGGATGGTGTTATCCGGTTTTAAAGAATTGTCTCAAATGCAGTCCCGGATCCTGGAAGACGAGGCCTTCGCAGCTAAATTTTTACAGGATTTATCCATTACCGTAACCGAAATGTTCCGTGATCCCGATTTTTACAGGTCCCTGAGAGAAAATGTCATCCCGATCCTGAGAACATATCCATTTATTAAAATATGGCATGCCGGCTGTGCAACTGGTGAAGAAGCTTATTCCATGGCAATTTTACTGAAGGAAGAAGAGCTTGCAGAGCGCACAACGATTTATGCCACCGATTTCAATCAGCGGGCATTGAACGAGGCAAAAGAAGGGATTTTTTCCAACGCCCTGATCAAAGAATACACGCTTAATTACCAGCTGTCCGGAGGAAAAAAATCCTTTTCGGATTATTACACGTCCCATTACGACAATGTGATCATGGACCAAAGCCTGAAGAAAAACATCGTTTGGGCCAATCATAACCTCGTTACGGACAGCGTATTTGCAGAAGTTCATTTGATTCTTTGCCGGAATGTACTGATCTATTTCGAACGTGACCTGCAAAACAAAGTGCAGCGTCTTTTTTACGACAGTCTCACCAATGGCGGTATTTTAGCCCTGGGTTCCAAAGAAGGCCTGCGCTTCTCGGAAATGTACGAATTCTATACCGAGCTGGATAAAAAGCAGCGGATTTTTAAAAAGAACAGGGTATGGATCTGAAGCATTATGACGCAATAGTAATCGGGGTATCTTCCGGCGGCATGAACGCGATGAAAATCATGTTCTCCGGGCTTCCGGCGGATTTCAGTATTCCGGTGATCATCGTGCAGCATATCGGTGCGCGTTCGGATAACGACTGGCTCAGGTTGCTGGAAGACAAAAACCGGCTCCATATAAAAGAAGCTGATGAAAAAGAAGAGATTGAAAACGGGGTGATTTACTTCGCTCCGGCCAATTATCACCTGCTGATCGAGAGAAACAAAACTTTTTCACTGACGATAGACGAACGGGTAAATTACGCCCGGCCCTCCATCGATGTGCTTTTTGAATCGGCAGCCGAAGCATACAAAGACAAGCTGATCGGCATAATCCTGACAGGGGCCAATTACGACGGCGCGAAAGGCCTGGCACGCATCAAAGAATTGGGCGGCTTAACCATTGTGCAGGACCCCGAAACAGCAGAAACACGCTCTATGCCCGCTGCGGCCGTTAAACTGGTGCAGCCCCATCATATTTTGTCCCTGGAAAAGATCAGTGATTTACTTGTTCAGCTGTCCAAACCAGGCCATTCCTAACATAAATTAAAACGCATGAAAATGACACTTAGCAGAAAAATATTAACCGGGTTTATTGCTTGTGCACTTGTACTTTTGGGTGTTGCTATTTTTTCCTTCAGGAACAGCGCAAAGCTTTTAGATTCCAATGCCTGGGTAACCCACACACACCAGGTGCTGTTTGAATTCAACCAGCTGATGATGGCGTCGGTAGATGCAGAAACCGGTGCAAGGGGCTATGTCATTACCGGGAATGAAGACTTTCTCGAACCTTTCTACGATTCAAAAATCAGGGTAATTGATCATCTCACGGAAGTAAAAAAACTAACCGGGGACAATCCTGAGCAGCAAAAGAACATTCATGGAATAGAAGAAAAGATAGATGAGCACTCAGCTTACCTGGAAAAATTAATTGATTTCAGGAAAGGGAACTTCAGTAAAGCAGTAGAGCTGGCTGAATCAGGCGAAGGCAAGCGGATCCACGATGAAATAAGAAGAAGGGTCGCCGTTGCGCAGGGAATAGAAAAGAAGCTGCTTGCAGAAAGAAAAGCATCCAACGAAAAAGACACCCGCAGCTTTAATTTTGTTTTTATTTCCTTGCTGGTCCTTATTGTTATCGTTCTTGTTTTTGTTTATGCGATTATTACGAGCAATTTAAAGGCGCTGAGAAAAGCGGAAGAAGAAACCGGTACTAAAAACTGGCTGCTTACAGGAAACCGGGAGCTGAACAATGAGCTGCAAGGGGAAAAATCTGTCGACCAGCTGGGGCGCGATATTATCCATCAGCTTACAACTTACCTCAACGCTCAGATCGGTACTATTTATGTGGTAGAAAACGAAGGGCTTAACCTCATTGGAAGCTATGCTTTTGATGCAAAAAACACAAGCTCTTCAATTAAGATCGGGCAGGGGATCACCGGTCAGGCTGCTTTGGATAAAAAGCCTGTTTTACTCAATAACGTTCCGGACGATTATCTTAAAATAAATTCAAGTCTCGGGAATACAAAGCCCAAAAATATGCTCGTATTTCCTTTCGTCTATGCCGGTCAGGTCAAAGGTGTGATTGAAATCGGGTCCCTGCATGAGTTTTCAGAAACCGACATGAAGCTTCTCGAGCTGGTTTCAGAAAATATTGGGATCGGGATCAACTCTTCCGAGTCAAGAGAGCGCCTGAAAGAATTGCTCGAAGAAACACAGCGCCAGTCGGAAGAGCTGCAGACCCAGCAGGAAGAGCTCAAACAAATGAATGAGGAGCTGGAAGAACAAACCCAAAACCTCAGGCAGCAGCAGGAAGAATTGCAAATGACCAACGAAGAGCTGGAAGAGCAAACCCAGTCGCTCGAAATGAAAAACAAGGAGGTCGAAGCCGCCCGGAGCGATATCGAGGAGAAAACGAAGCAGCTGGAAATCAGTACCAAATACAAATCAGAGTTCCTTGCCAATATGTCCCATGAGCTGCGCACACCTTTGAACAGCTTGCTGATCCTTTCCAAAGACCTGGCCGAAAACAAAAAAATGAACCTCGACGAAGACCAGGTTGAAAGCGCCGGGATTATTTATAAAAGCGGGCAGGACCTTTTGACGCTCATCAATGAAGTGCTGGACCTGTCGAAGATCGAGGCCGGGAAAATGTCCCTGAACGTGGAGCGCATCTCACTCCGGGATTTCACCGACGAGCTGCTGCGTGATTTCAGGCACCAGGCCGAAGAAAAAGGGCTTGAGCTGAACAGCAAATTAGGAAACGGGCTGCCGGACGTGATCCAAAGCGATGCCCAGCGCCTGAAACAGATTTTGAAAAATCTCTTGTCCAATTCCATCAAATTCACCGAAACGGGAACTGTTACTATTGAGCTTCAAAATCATTCCCATGATAAGCTCATGATTTCCGTGAGGGATACCGGGATCGGGATAGCGCCCGATAAGCAAAATGCCGTTTTTGAAGCTTTCCAGCAGGCCGATGGCGGTACTTCCCGCAAATACGGCGGCACGGGACTCGGGCTCTCCATTTCACGGGAGCTTGCCAATTTGTTGGGCGGCAGGATTACCCTGGAAAGCAAGCCGGGTGAAGGCGCTGTTTTCTCTCTGATCATTCCTTTGAAAATAGAAGCCGGAGCCGAAGCTGAAAATGAAAAAAAGCCGGAATACCTGCCTGCAAAACCACAAAATGCGCCGGTTATGCCGCTTTCTTCTGATGAAAGCGCCAGGTACCTGAATTATCCTTCCGTGAAAGACGACAGGGATACCATTAAGCCGGCAGACAGGGTCGTGCTCATTATTGAAGATGACCTCAAATTTGCGTATGTCCTCCGGAAGCAGGCCAATAAAAAAGGTTTCCTCTGCCTGTGTGCATCAACCGGGGAAGACGGCTTGCAGCTCGCCCTGAAATACAAGCCGCTGGCGATCATGCTGGACATCGGCTTACCGGGAATGAATGGTCACCAGGTACTGGCGGAGCTAAAAGCAAACCCTGCTGTAAGACATATCCCGGTACATATTATATCAGGGGATGAGCCTACGATGGATGCTTTAAAAGGCGGCGCTATCGAATACCTGATGAAGCCGGTCGATAAAAAAGAGCTCGACAGCGCATTTTCCCGGATCGAAACATTCATCAACCGGAAAATGAAGCATTTGCTGATCATTGAAGACGATTCGAATGCGAGAAAAGCCATGCGGAAGCTCATCGGGAACGGAGATGTAAAATGCTTTGAGGCCGGGACCGGGAAAGAAGGGCTCAAAATCAGCGAGGATACCCACATCGATTGCATTGTCCTGGATATCGGTTTGCCGGATATGAGCGGCTTCGATTTTATCTACAAGCTGGAAGCCCTGAAAGGAGCAGGAATGCCGCCGATTATTATTTATACGGGAAGGGAGCTCACAAGGGAAGAGAACAGCGAGCTGCAAAAATATTCTGACAGCATCATCATAAAAGGTGTGAAATCAGAAGACAGGCTGCTGGATGAAACCGCGCTCTTTCTCCACAGGACGATCAGCAATCTGCCCGAGCCCAAACAATTGATGATCCAGAACCTGTATGATAAAGAAACTGTGTTTCAAAACAAGAAAATTCTTTTAGTGGACGACGATATGAGAAATGTATTCGCCTTATCCAAAGTCCTCAAAGACCAGGGAATGGAGATCATTAAAGCTGACAACGGCAAAAATGCCCTGGAAATGCTGGCTGCCCATGAAGGGATTGACCTCGTGCTGATGGATATTATGATGCCTGAAATGGACGGTTACGAAGCCATGCAAAAAATCAGGAAACAGAAAAAATACAAAGACCTGCCCATTATTTCACTGACGGCAAAAGCCATGAAAGACGACAAGCAAAAATGCATCGATGCGGGCGCCAGCGATTACATTACGAAACCGGTAGAGGTAGATCGTTTGCTTACCTTGATGCGCGTGTGGTTAAGTAAGTAAACAGAATGGACAACATAGAGATTATGAATAAAAAACCCAAAATACTGATCGTTGATGACAGGCCGGAAAACCTGCTTGCTTTGAAAGTGGTCTTAAAAGACCTCGAAATAGAGCTCGTGGAAGCTTCCAGTGGTAATGAAGCCTTAAAAGCGACCCTGCATCACGATTTTGCCTTGGCTTTGCTCGACATTCAAATGCCGGATATGGATGGTTTTGAGCTGGCGGGGATCTTGAGGGAAGAAGAAAAAACGATGCATTTGCCCTTTATTTTTATTTCGGCCGTCTATACGGATAACTTAAACGTTTTTAAGGGCTATGAAAAAGGGGCTTTCAGCTTTATTACCAAACCTTTTCAGCCGGAGATCCTAATCAATAAGGTGAAATTTTTCATCGAGAAATACCAGCAGGAGATTACGCTTTCGGAATTAAACAAAGACCTGGTCAGCAAAAACAACGAGCTGGCCGATTCGCTCGACCGGGAAAAGCAGCTCAACATTATGAAAAGCGCTTTTGTTTCGATGGCTTCGCATGAATTCCGCACGCCGCTCACCACGATTTTATCCAGTATTGCGCTGGTAGAAAAATACAGCGGGGATGAAGAGCAGGACAAGCGCGAAAAGCATTTTCACCGCATTAAATATTCCGTTCGGACGCTGATTGATATCCTGGACGATTTCCTTTCGATTGAAAAGCTCGAGCAAGGCAAAATGGAAACAGATGCCACCAGCTTTAATTTGCAGGAATTCCTGAAGGAGATTGCGGAAGGGCTCAACGAGCTGTGCAAGGAAGAGCAGGAAATCCGTTTTTCCTACAGCGGGGAAGAACAGGTATTGCTGGATAAGAAAATCATGCGGAACGTCATGTTCAACCTGCTTTCGAATGCTATCAAGTATTCCGGCAAAGACATTGATTTCACGGTGGAGGTAAACCCGGGGAAAATCAAGGTGACTGTGCGCGACCAGGGGATCGGGATCCCGGAGGAACAGCAGCAGGAAATGTTTGGCAAATTTTTCCGGGCATCCAACGCGTCCGGCGTACAGGGAACGGGACTCGGGCTCAACATCGTGAAACATTACGTAGATCTGATGGGTGGCACGATTTCTTTTGACAGCAAAGAAGGTGTCGGTACAACGTTTATCCTTGAATTACCGGATCATTCGCGCAAGACCAAAAATCCCGAAGCCAGGAACGAAGCTGAAATCTGATCTTTTACTATTTTTGAATCTATTCATCATTCCAAAAAAGATGGCAAAAAACAAAACGCACGAAACCATTGAAAGCGTAAACGATTTTATCGCTGCGGTCGACAACGAGCAGAAACGCAAAGACAGTTACCGCTTAATCGAGCTGATGCGGGAGCTTACCGGCTGCGAGCCCAAAATGTGGGGACCCAGCATTATCGGTTTTGGAAGTTATCATTACAAGTATGACAGCGGTCACGAAGGTACTGCCCCGGTGCTCGGTTTTTCGCCGCGCAAAGCCGCTATTTCGCTTTACGTATACGTTGATACGGAACATTCACGGAAAATCCTGCCTCAGCTCGGAAAGTTTACCATGGGAAAAAGCTGTATTTATGTCAAAAAGCTCAGCGATGTGAATGAAGCAGTAATCGCGGAGCTGGCAAACGAATCGGTTACTTTTGTGGAGGGCAAATACAAACGAATGGCTTAATTGTTCGTCATTTCTTAAAAATTTCGTTAAATAGTAAGGTAGCTCAAATGATGCTGAGGTGTTAAATGATGCGTCTCGGCGTTTTTTTTATATTATTTATGTGATAAAATTAACCATTTGTCTAATTTATTAAGCTTCTGTTATTCCTATTTTTTTTTTTCTAAATTTGGAAACCTAAAACTAAAACATGAAAACCGCTGACACAAAATTTGACCTGGTACACATGGAGGTGTTTATGTGTGCCGTGCAGGAATTATATCTTGCAAAAGATTTGGAATCAATTGCCCGTATAGCTTGTACCGCAGCGAGGAAACTGACCGGCGCGGAAGGTGCTGCCTTCGTTCTCAGGGAAGAAAACCAATGTTATTTTATGAATGAAGATGCCGTCAGTCCGTTATGGAAAGGAAGCTATTTCACCCTGCAAAACTCGGTAGACGGATGGGCTATGCTTAACAGTGAGCCTGTAATGATTGAAGATATTTACCAGGATGAACGGATCAGTCCTGAGGACTATCAGGGAACTTTTGTGAAAAGCATGATGTCAGTTCCTGTCCGGAGGGAGGATTCCATTGCAGCTATTGGCAATTACTGGGCGAAGCCTCATGCGCCTTCGAAAGAGAAGCTGACCTGGGTCCGGGCTTTAGCTGACGCTGTATCCTGTTCGATTGAGAATGTAAAGCTGATAAACAAGCTGAAGCAGGAAGCTGCGGAACTGGCCGAATCGCTCACCAGGGAAAAAAAGCTGAATAAGATGAAAAGCGCCCTTGTTTCCATGGCTTCCCATGAGTTCCGTACCCCGCTGACAACGATTCTTTCCAGTACCCTGCTGGTAGAAAAATATATTGAGACCAACCAGCCCGAAAAAAGCGAAAAGCACTTCGAACGAATCCGTTCATCTGTCAATAACCTGACCGGCCTGTTGAATGACTTCCTGGTACTGGAAAAGCTGGAAGAAGGAAAGATGGAGATTAAAAATGAAATGTTCGACCTGGACAGTTTTCTTCAGGACCTGGTGGACGAGTTTGAGGGAATTAAAAAAAACGGTCAGGGCATTCGCTATAGCTTTGAGGGAGAAGCGGAGATTTTCCTGGATAAAAAAATCCTGAAGAACATCCTGATCAATTTACTTTCCAATGCCATCAAGTATTCTCATAAAGACATCGAGCTGAGGGCCCGGTCAGCAAACGGGGAAATTATAATCGCGGTGGAGGACCACGGTATAGGAATTCCGCAAGACCAGCATCAACAAATGTTTAGTAAATTTTTCAGGGCATCGAATACGACGGAAATCCAGGGAATAGGGCTGGGGATGAATATTGTCAGCCATTATATGGAGCTGCTCAGCGGAACGATTGATTTTGTGAGCGTGGAAGGCGAAGGAACGACATTTACCATTCAATTGCCTATAAAGAAGAACGCTGATTTTCTTCAGGCTTCATGAAAGAGAAAATGCCTGCCCTGTGAAACAAAATGGCAGGATCAACAGTAAAATGACGGATACAACCCGGTCGGACAAATAAATAAGCGATGAATATCAGAACAATCCGCGTAGCAGTTTCTCTTTTGCTGGCCTTTACAGGATTTTCACAGCAAAATGACGGACTGAAACCGCTTCGTCTTGTGCATTTTCGTGATTCGGCGCAAGCTGATATCTGGATGGACGAAACACCGGTAACTTACACGGATTTTGAAATTTATGTACGTGCCGGCGGAATGAAAAATGCTTATTGGTATTACGATTCGTACCACAAGCCCGATCAGCCCGTAACCGGTGTTTCCTGGCACCATGCGGTGGATTACTGCAACTGGCGCAGCGTATGCGAAGGGCTTGAAACGGCTTACGAAATAACTGCGGAAACAGATTACTGGGGCTATCCCGTTTACAGGCTGAAACCAGGTGTTTCCGGCTACCGCCTGCCGCTCAGTTCCGAATTCACGTATGCCGCACTGGCGGGCAAAATGGGCAATTCTTATCCCTGGGGGAAGGTGTTCAACGAAGCGCTCACCAACATGGATTCCGATCGCGGCCACCAGCAAACGGAGTGGTGGAGGCTCGCACCGGTAAAATCGCAGTACAAAAATGAGTTCGGTTTATACAACATCTGCGGCAACAACTGGCATTGGTGCAGCGACTGGAACCGTGCCAACCGGACAATGCGTCTACGGGGCGGAAGCTGGGGCGCTATTGATTCCGTTTACCTGTCTTCAGCCTACGGTTCGCAGTGTTCGCCCGGATCTTACAATTACGACATCGGTTTTCGCTGTGTAAGGCCGGTAAACGGCTCACCTGCGGAAATCAAAAGAGATACGCTGGCCGCCTATGCGTTTTACAAAGGCTACGTTTCACTTCAAAAAACAGCGCTGTCGGATTTTTACGGCGAAGATTTCAAATGGCGTTTAACCGCTTTCCTGGCAGATAATTTCCCGGATTGCATCAATTTCAGGATGAAGGTCGACGAACAGGAAATTATTGGCCCGCAGGAAATGGCTGAGCTGATGATCAACGTGTGCAGGCGCAACAACGTAAATCCCTTGTTCCTGGCTTCCATTATGATTTCCGAAAGCGGCTTCGGAACAGTTTCCTTTCCGCGCTGGTTCAATAACCCGATGGCTTACCACTGGCAAAACAAACTGATGGTCAAAGGATTGCCTGTTTACGAAGCGATGCCCGGCAAAAGAAACCGCAAATACAAAAACCTCGAAGCCGGCTTTGAAGCTTTCTGCAAAGGCATTCGCCGCGATTTATATTACAAGGCCGCCAAAACGAACCTGGATGCTTTCCATTTGATCTATGTCGGTTACCGCGCCGATGAATGGATGCTCACTTTATCCCGTGTTTACCACGATGTAGCAGGCGTTCGCTTCGAGCCGCAATTTCCCCAAAAAGACGCCGGAAAATTCATTTACGCCGATTGGTCTGCGCTTAAATAATGCTGGTTGAATCTTTCTCACCGCCGCAGGCAGCAGCGTAGCTAATTCTCCATTCTCAATTCTTCATTCTCAATTCTTCATTCTCCATTCTCAATTCTCCACACGTGTATAGTAAATGTATAGCTGGTGTATAGTAACTGTATGGCTGGTGTATGGCGAGTGTATGCATACGTTATGTTAAATAGGCGTCTCTGCAATTCAACAGCCTACGCCGCAGCGGAATCCATAACCCACAAAAGTCATACCCGGAGCTGACGAAGATCATGTTCCGTTCCTACCGCTATCAGTCAGTTTGTAAGTGTATTGCAGGACCTTTGTATCATCAAAAAAGATATAAAGTTTAATCTCATGGAAGCAAAGATCAAATATTACCTGCAAATCGCCGACAACGCGCTGATTATGAGTCATCGCCTGAACAAATACGGCGGAAAAGCGTTGTTTCTCGACCAGGACCCGATCAATACCAACATCGCATTGGAACTAACTTCGCTCGCTGAAACAATTTACCGCTACCTGGCTGAAAAAGGGGAGGTTGATACGCGCGGCACAGGCAGTAATTACTTTGTATATTATCGTGCTGAGAATGAGTTCTGCAATTGTATCGTTGCGGAGCAGGAAAACGAAAATTTCACGCAGCTGATGCTGAAGCGCTTCCTGATCGATAATTTTAACTATTATTTTTTCATGGAGCTGAGCCGTTCCAGCGACCGTTTCCTGGCGATGATTGCCGGTAAGTTTTTCCTGCAGGTAACAGGACATCTCAGCAACAGCTCACGCTGGATGAATTCGGCCTGCAATGATGAAAACATGCGTTTGGAAGTTCAGAAAGCCCTTCCGTCAGTTTGGCGTTACACCCCTGAATTGTTTACCTGGTCGGATGCCGATATTGAAATGTTCCGCCTGGGCATTGGCGCCGATTTGGATAAAGTGCGCGGTTTGTGGATGAAAAAAGTGAGCTCCAGCTGTTTTTCAACGGCGGTTCAGCTTCCTCCGCTTGATCCCACGATCTTTTTTGGTAAGGAAGGCTTTCATTCCGATCACCTCAGCAAAGCCCTCAATGCCATGCAGTACCTTACCCATCCGGACAGTGTGATGAGCCACTGTTTTAAGCAGATCATCCTCAATTAAAGGTCAATTACCGGCAGGTATTTGCTGATGTCCCTGAAAGGTCAGTGATTTTATCAAAAATTGTGACTTTGGTGTAACATTTATTTCTAATTTTGTTATTCTTTTTGCGGACAAAAATCACCGGTAAACCATGTTTAAAAAGGTCTTGATTTTATTTACTACACTACTTGTATGTCAAAATCTTTTTGGGCAATTCCTGGTATCCGGTGTAATCCGTGACGAAAACCAGGTCTCCATCCCGGCTTCCCGGGTTTACATTAAAAACAGTACGGAACAACGCGCGGTAGCCGATCCCAACGGACGTTACGAGATCCGTCTTATGCCGGGTGAATATTACCTGATTTATGCAGCCCAGGGCTATGAAGAGCGGGAAGCCTACGTAATTGTTACGGACAAGGAAGTCAAAAAAGACATCCAGCTTTTCCCGATAGCCATGAAAGACCTGGGGGACGTGGAAGTCAGCGCCAAAAAATCCAATCCGGGCCGCGAAATCATGCTCAAAGTAGTGGAAAAACGCGAGCAGATCAACCCCTGGAATTATCCCCACAGCGTAAAAGTATACATCAAGGCCGCTGAAAAGATCGGGGATGATCCCGGCAAAAAGAAAAAAACGGAAAAGAAAGAAGAGGACGCGAAGAAAAAGAAGAAAAACAACGAGGCTGAAGCCAATCCGAAAAGCACAAAAGATGTGGAAGACCCCTTCGAAGAAGAGCGCAAAAAGATCATGGCGGAAGCCAACAGCCTGAACCTCGTTGAAATCCAGATCGATCGCAATTTTTCCCCGAAAAATAAAGTCAGGGAAATCAGGAATGCTTATACCAAAAGGGGAAGCGACCGGGATTTGTATTACACGACCACCGTTAAAACCAATTTTAATTTTTTCGAAAACCTGCTGCACCTCGACGATTTGCACCAGTCGCCGGTAAGCTCGCCGATTTCAACACCGGGCATCTTGTCCTACAAATACCGTTTGGAAGCCCAGTACATGGAAAACGGGAAGAAAATCCACAAGATCAAAATTATCCCGCGCATCACTTCCACCTCAACGCTCACCGGCTATATTTACGTGATCGATTCCCTTTGGCTGGTTCAGAAACTGGAGCTTTCCATGGAAAAAGGAAACCTGCTCAAATACGATTATTTCACGATCCAGCAAGAGTTTGACCATCCCGGCGATTCGATGTGTGTGCTCAAAACACAAAACCTCATTTATGGGATGACTTACGGCGATAAAAAGTCGGATTTCCGGACGGAAGCCGTTTTTAAAGACTACGATTACAGCGTGCGTTTTTCCCCGAAATTCTTCTCCAACGAGCTCGCCGTTACGGAACAGGAAGCTTATGAACGGGATTCAACCTATTGGAAAGAAAACCGCGTTATCAGCCTGACGGAGGAAGAAAAGCGTTTTATTATCATCAAAGACAGCATCCACGAGCGCCTGAACCGGAAAGAATACCTGGATTCGATCGATGCGATCTTCAATAAAGTAACTGCCCTGAAAGTGCTGTGGTTTGGCGTCGATCACCGGAACCGCCCGAAACAGGTGCAGTGGACCATCAATTCTATTGCAGGGACTGCCCGTCCATTTTACGTGACAGGTCCGCGGGTTGCCCCGGGTTTCAGCTATTACCGCAAGTGGAAAAACCAGAAGTTTATCGACATGTACAACGAAGTTTCATACGGGCTGGTCGATCACACGGTATTCACTCAAAACTGGTTCCGCTATCGCTATAATCCGTTTAGATACAGTGATGTAAGCGCCTCGTTCCGCAATGATGTCGACGTGATCCGGAATTACGATGCCATTTCACAGATCTTCAACCCGAGCAACTTCATCGGGGTAACTTCCATGAATGCTGGTCACGACTTTGAGGTCTTCAACGGCTTATTTTTCAATTCCGAATTTAGTTTTACGGAGCGGCGCAGCCTCGTAGGCTCTAAATTCCTGGGTTTCCTCGATTCAACGGAATTAGGCAGCAATGCCAATGATTTTCCTGACTTTGAAACTTACCAGGCTTTTATCGGGAATTTTACCCTGAGCTATACACCCCAGCAAAAATACATGCGCGAGCCTTACCGGAAAGTGATCCTCGGTTCGAAGTGGCCGACTGTTTACGTGCGCTACGAGCGGGGTTTCCCCAATATTTTCAAAAGCGACGTCGATCACGCCTATATTTTGTTCGGTTTGTACCAGAGCTTCCAGGTGAAAACCTTCGGAACAACGAATTACCACATCAAAACGGGGCAGTTCCTGAACACGAACCGGCTCTACGACGCAGATTTCAAATATCACCGCCGCAGCGATCCGTATTGGTTCTCCAACCCGCTTTATTCCTTCCAGGATTTAAAGGTTTCACTGCCGTCGCGTAAAATTTTCTACGAAGGTCATTTCGTCCATCACGATAATGGCGCGATTATCAACAAGGTCCCGTATATGAAAAAGCTCAATATCGGGATTGTATTTGGCGGCGGGATTTTGTACGTGAGAGAGTTTAACTGCTATCATTCGGAAATTTTTGGTGGGATTGAGCGAAACTTCAAGTTTTCCAAACGCCGTTTAAGACTCGGGATTTACAGCGTTTATTCTGTAGGGAATGCTTACAGCGTGACGCCTGAAAACCCGTTTCCCGGAAGCACGAAAGGTTCCTATACCTGGAAATTTTCATTTGCCGTCCTCGATGACAGGAACATGAAGTTTAATTTCTGATTTAACTTATCACATGAGAACATCGACACAGTATAAAATTTAGCATATTAGCACATTAAATAATCAGCACATTAAAAATGATAAGTCCTTACAACGACGAATATTTCATGAAACAGGCGTACCAGGAAGCGCTCAAGGCTTTTGAAGTGGGTGAAATCCCTGTTGGAGCGGTGATTGTTGCCAACCAGCAGATTATCGCACGTTCACACAACCTGACGGAGCAGCTGACGGATGTTACCGCCCATGCTGAAATCCAGGCACTCACGGCCGCGTCGAATTACCTCGGATCAAAATACCTGCATGGCTGCACGCTTTATGTCACTTTGGAACCCTGTGTGATGTGCGCCGGGGCTTTGTACTGGTCACAAATCGACAAGATTTTCTTTGGTGCCCGGGACGAAAAACGGGGGGCAGGACACGTTGGAACACCGCTGTATCATCCAAAAACGCTTGTTCAAAACGGCATCATGGCGGAAGAATGCGGCCGGTTAATGAAGGAATTTTTCGAAATGAGGAGAAGGTAAATTTCTTCGAAACAGGTTGAACCATCCTCCGGATTGATCCCGGAACACAAATTTCTGACTTTTTACCATTTTCTTTTTTACAGCTAGATGGAAATCCTTAAATTAGACCAATTTTCTGATCGCATGGAAGAAACAATTTTAGAAATCAGCAACTTGAAAAAAGTATACAAGGATACGACTGCTGTGCGTAACCTGAGTATTTCTGTTCAAAAAGGCCAGGTTTTCGGGCTTCTCGGTCCAAACGGGAGCGGTAAAACAACTACTTTGGGAATTATCCTGGGAGTTTTGCGGCAAACGTCGGGCTCATTTTCGTGGTTTGGCAACGGCGACAAGGACGAAAACCGCAAACGCATCGGCGCCTTGCTGGAAACCCCGAACTTTTACCCGTACCTGAGCGCCTGGGACAACCTCGTTGTTGTAGCCAAGATCAAAGGGATGACGGAGTATGACGGACGGATTGAAGAAATCCTGAAACGGGTCAACCTCTATGAGCGCCGCAAATCAAAATTCAAAACATTTTCCCTGGGGATGAAACAGCGCTTGGCGCTGGCTTCCACAATGATCAATGACCCGGATATTTACGTGCTGGATGAGCCGACTAACGGTCTCGACCCGGAAGGAATTGCCGAAATCCGCACAATTATACTGGAAATCGCCAAAGAGGGCAAAACGATCATCATTGCGTCGCATATCCTGGACGAAATCGAAAAAGTGTGTACACACGCGGCTATCCTGCGAAAAGGAGAATTGCTGCAAACAGGAAGTATCCGCGAAATTCTCACGCAGGAACGCCTTGTGATGCTGAAAGCTCCGGATTTACGGGCTTTGGCCGAAGCGCTTAAGAATTTCCCCGAATGCGGGTTTGTGAAAGAAGAAGGCGGTGAGCTCCTCGTTTCCCTGAACGAAAATGTTGATCCGTCTGAGATCAATAAAAAACTCAGCTCACAGGGAATTTACCTCTCCGGGATCAAAGAGCACCGCAAAAACCTGGAGTCCACCTTTCTCGAAATCATTAAAGACAATTAAGTATGAGACAGTTACTGAGCATCGAATACAGCAAATTAAAAAGCCTCAACGCGATCAAGATCATCCTGATCATTTACATGATCATCGTGCCACTATTTATGTATGTGGCTTCCGAGTTTTTATACGGAATTCTTTTTCCTGCCCTCAAGCAGCCGCAGCCAGGGGTTGAGCCCGGGACTTTTGTGTTTAATTATCCGCAAATCTGGGAGTTCCCGGAAATGCTGAAATATACGTTTTACTGCGCGAGCTATTTTCATGTGCTGGTGAGCCTGATCCTCGTCATTATTGTCAGCAATGAATTCAGCTTCCGGACAGCCAAACAGAATATCATCGACGGAATGACTAAAAAACAGCTGATCTTCAGCAAGCTTGCCATTCTTCTCTTTCTTTCCGTTTTTGTGACTTTATACAATTGTTTGCTGGCGCTGGTTTTAGGCCTAATCAATTCGGATACGGTGAACCTGTATGAAAATTCGCACTACATTTTCGTGTTTTTCTTCCAGTCTTTCTGCTATTTCTCAATAGCCCTGTTTTTTGTTACGGTAATCCGCCACACGGCCATGTCGCTGGTTACAGTGATCGTTTTCCCGGTCGTAGACTTTATTGCCGGTAAAATCGTTCCTCCAATGATTTACGTTTTCTTCCCCCTCAATATTTTCTCCACCCTGACGCCAAGCCCGATCAGGAAAGAAATCCTTCAGCTCGAAGAAAGCCAGAGCAAACAAAAAATCCTGGAGCTGGAATTGTGGCAATTGATCGGTCTGTCCGCAGCATTTGTGCTCATTCTTTATTTTGTTTCGTATATCAGCCTGAAGAAAAGAGACTTGTAATTAATCTGCTGACGGGACAATATGCTAATTAGTTGTCGTATTAGCACATTAAATCTATTAGCATATTAGCATATTAAAACATTCTAAATGTCAGAAAACAACCATACTTACCTGGTAATTGACGCCGGAAATACACGTGTGAAAACAGCTTTATACACAGCTGAAGACTATGTGTCGGTACATCATTTCTCTCAAAACGATGAAGCCGCCTTTTTTTCCTTTCTGAAAGAAGCTACATATGATTTTGCTATTCTCTCCTCGGTTTTGGAGAGCGATAAAACGGCTGAAATCCTCGCACTTACGCATAATTGCCTCACACTTGACAAAGCAAAAATCCCCGTTCAAAACAACTACGGAAGCCCGGAAACCCTTGGTGCAGACCGCCTGGCGAACGCTGTTGCAGCAATGTTTAAAGCCCGCGGAAACCGGTTGGTAATCGATGTGGGGACCTGCATTAAATTTGATTTTGTGGATGCTGCCGATACTTACCTCGGCGGTTCAATTTCTCCCGGCTTGCGGATGCGCTACGAGGCTATGCACCATTTTACGGGCAGGCTTCCTTTGCTTGAACCCGAAAAGCCTGGAAATCACCTCGGAAGCACCACAGAAAGCTGCATGCATGCCGGTGCATTGCAGGGCGCGCAGGAAGAGATCAATGGCTTCATACGCTATTATGAAGACAAATACGAGGGCTTAACAATTTTTGTGACCGGCGGCGATTATTTATATTTTGATTATTCTGCAAAAAACGGCATCTTTGCAGACGATAATCTGACCCTTTTCGGTCTCCTACAAATTTTAAAAGCGAATGTACAGTAAGTTTTTGTTAGTTTTCACATGTGTTTTATCCGGTTCACTTTTTGGACAAAAATTTGCTACTTCCCCTTTCTCTTCCTACGGTTTAGGTGAATTCGGGAGCTTTGACAATGCTATTTTTGTGGGATACGGGAACGCTTCGGCCGGGGTTGTCGATTCCCTGAGCTTAAATTATTTCAACCCTTCGACTTATGCTTTCCTGGGCCATGGTCAACCGTTATTTTCAACAGGGATTTCTTACAAACGTTCCGAATTTACTGAAAACGGCGCCAATTTTTCGGCTAACCTGACGGGAGTTAACCATTTTGCTATGGGAATTCCCTTTGCTAAAGTGTGCGGGATTGCTTTCGGATTGAAGCCTTTTTCGAGAGTGGGCTACAGCATTGCAGAAAACGAAATTATCGGGGAAGACACCTTGAAATACCGCTACGAAGGAAGCGGGGCCATCAACGATGCTTTTGTTGGGTTTTCACTGAAAGTGCTGGATTATAAAAAGCATCGCATAGGTGTTGGAAGCAACCTTTCTTACCTCTTCGGAAGTACGACAAATGAGCGTTATTCCAGCCTGAGCTCCCAGGAAATCGGCGGCCTGGATTACCTCAATTACCGCGTAAAATCAGTGTATTACAATATCGGCCTGAACTATAACGTCGAATTAAGCAAAAACCAGTTTTTCTCACTGGGATTGACTTACAACCCGGCGCAGGAGCTGACGGCATATAAAACGGATGACCTCTATTTCATGGGCGATGTTTCCGACAGGAATTCTGTCTCAGATACCATTTCCGCTTTCTCCGAAAAGAGCAAAATTACCATGCCAACGATCTACGACATCGGCTTTTCTTACCGTTTCAGGCCAAAAGTTGATTCATCTTACAACAAAGAACGAATTTTCCAGCTGAGCGTTTTCGGGTCTTACCAGGTTCAGAACTGGAGCGAATACACGGCGCATTTCAGTAACGATACAGCCGCACGTTCCATGCTCAACACTTCCCGGATCTCCTTTGGAATTGAATTTATACCGCATTACAATTACCTCGACCGCACCAAATCGATCGGTTACCTGAGCCGGATCCGTTACCGCGCAGGTTTCCAGACGGGTACCTTGCCGATAGAGCGCGGCGGCACACAATTGACGAATTCAGCTGTTACTTTCGGCCTGAGCTTCCCGATTATCAGCCAGCGTTCCGTTTCTTCACTCAACCTCGGTGTTAGCCTGGGAAGCAGGGGCAACGGTCAAAGCAATTCACTCAACGAACGCTTTGTGGGCATCAATTTCGGGGTGATCCTTGCCCCGGGAGCTTACGACAAATGGTTCCGTAAATACAAGATCGACTAAGCGTGGCTTTCAAGGCAGCGCATTTCATACTGTGATTTTAAGATACAGACATAGCGCCATCCTGTTTTTCTTTGTCCTGCTGGGAACACTTTCGGCTTGTGTCAATGATTTGGAAACAATTAAAAAAGTTTCTTACAAATCCGGTGACCCGGACGAGCGCACAAAGGACCTGCACGTATTTTATACAGACAGCGGCTACGCCAAGGTGGAGGTTTACGCTAAGCTCGCCGAAACGTATTCGAAGCCCGAACCGGTCATCAAGCTGAAAGATGGCATTGAAGTGAAGTTCTTCGATGAGAAAGGCGAGGTTGTTTCCGTACTGACAGCGCTTTACGGGGAAATCCACCAGACAAAGGGAACAATGTTCGTGCGCGACTCCGTTCAGCTGTTCAACGAAAAGAAAAAACAGCGCCTGGAAACAGAGCAATTGTTCTGGAATCAAAAAGATAGTACTATTTTTACAGATAAACAGGTAACAATCCGCACACCGGAAGCTTTATTCTTCGGAAAAGGCGTTCGCACCAGGCAGGATTTTTCCAGTTACGAATTCATAAAACCGCAAGGTAAAATTGCGCTTAAAAACACACAAAATGGAGTTTTATAACAAAATCATGACTTTTTTCTGGCTGCTGCTTTCGATCGGCTCGGCTATCGTAATTACGTATTTCGGCTTCACAGAGGGCTTCAACCGCTGGGTTTATTACTACGCTGTGCCCGTTGTAGCGCTGATTATGTATTTTTTCAAAAAATGGATGATAAAACGGATGCACCGCCACATGGAGTACCTCAACGAAAAGAACACCGCTGAAGGCAGCACTAAAAGCAAGCAGGCTTAAATGTTATTTGACGAGCAAAGCTTAAAAGACCTTGAATTTAATACCATCCTGAATTGGCTGGAGGCGTTTGCCATTGGTGAGACAGCCAGAGAGCGCATCCGACAGCTCACACCCAACAGTAAATTTGATTATATCCGCGCGGAGCTTGACCGCCTGCAGGAATTCCATAACATCAAAACCGAAGGCGAGCCTTTTCCTGCCCTGGATTTCGATGAATTAAAGAAAGAGCTGAAAATCCTGCCGGTTAAAAATGCCGTGCTGGAACAGGAAGGTTTTGTGCGCATTTCCCGGGCTTCGCTTTTGGTGAACGCTATTCTTCATTTTTTTGATAAGCGGGAAAAAGAGTACCCCATGCTCAGCGGACTGCTGTCTGAAGTTTATTTTACCAAAGAAATTGTAGACGCTATCGACAAGGTTTTTGACCGGAAAGGCGCCATCAAAGACGATGCTTCACCGGAATTGTTCCTGATCAGGCAAAAAATCTCCGTTGTCCGCAACCAGGTGAACCGCAATTTTGACAAAGAAATGCGCCGTTTGCTGAAGGAAGGCGTTTTGGCTGACACGAAGGAAGCTTTCATCAATGAGCGCCGCGTACTGGCCGTTGTTTCGACCCACAAGCGCAAAATCAGCGGAACTGTGAGCGGTTCTTCCAAAACCGGGAGCCTGACCTTCATCGAGCCGCAAATCAACATAGAGCTGAACAATGAGCTCGAAATGCTGATCGATGACGAGCGCAAGGAGATTTACCGCATTTTGCAAGCCCTGACGCGCGATATTGCCGGTTTTTTTCCTTTGATTTACGCTTACCAGGACCTGCTTTGCGAATTCGACTTTATTTCCGCTAAAACGAAGCTCGCGCTGGATTTGAATTGCAATTTGCCTTCTATTTCTGATGAGCCGCACATTGAACTGATCCACGCTTTCCATCCTATTTTATGGAAAAACAATAAAATCTCTGGCAAAAAGACACTGCCGCAAAGCGTGACTTTAAATAAATTCTCCCGCTTTCTCGTTATTTCCGGGCCGAATGCCGGGGGAAAAAGCATTACGCTCAAGACAATCGGCCTGATCCAGATTATGCTGCAGTCCGGTTTGCTCGTTCCCTGTGACCCGAACAGCAAGCTTTCGTTTTTCCAGTATATCCTGTCGGATATCGGCGACAACCAATCGATTGAAAACGAGCTGAGCACGTATTCCTACCGCCTGAAACGGATGAAATATTTCCTTGAAATTGCCAATCGCCGCACGCTGTTGCTGCTCGACGAATTTGGTACCGGTTCCGACCCTGATCTGGGTGGCGCGCTGGCGGAAGTTTTCTTCGAGCACCTGTACAATAAAAAGAGCTTTGGCGTCATCACGACCCATTACGGAAATATCAAGCTGAAAGCCGACCGTCTGCAAAATGCCATCAACGGGTGCATGCTTTTCGATACGGAGACACTCGAACCGCTTTTCCGCTTTTCGATCGGGCAGCCCGGAAGCTCCTTTACGTTCGAAGTGGCACAAATCAATGGCATTCCGATTGAGCTGATTGAAGAAGCCAAAACGAAGGTCGATGAGCAAAAAGTCAACATGGACCAGCTCCTGAGCGAATTACAGCGTGAAAAAACGTATCTCGAGCGGCTCAACAAAGAACATGTTGAAGCCCAGCAGATGGCCGAAGAAGCGCGGTTGAAACACCAGGAAAGCAAACGTAAAATCGATGCGAAGCTTCAGCAGCAGGCCGAGTTTATGGAAACCAACAGCAAATTCATCAACGGCGGTAAAAAACTAAAGACTTTCATCGACCGTTTCCAGGTCAAATCGCGTAAAAAAGACATCAATCAGCCTTTGATGGAAGAAGTGCGCAAATACCTGCTGGTTGAAAAATCCAAAATAGAAGAATCCAGGCTGAAAGAAAAGCTAAAAAACGCTGTTCCGCAGAAAGAAAACAGCAAAAAGAAAAAAGCGCCGAAACCCGAGCAGGATATTCACCAGCGTGATAAAATCCAGGTCGGCTCAACTGTCAAGCTGATTGAAACCAAACAAAGCGGTACCGTTGAGGAAATCAATGGAAACATGCTTACTGTCGCCTTCGGTTTTCTTCGCATGAAAGTAGAGCGCAATAAGCTTTCTTTTGTAAAATAACCTGTTTAATGTGCTAATGTGGAATATGCTGATTAGGTTCGAAATCAATTAGCATATTATCATATTAAAGTATTAGCACATTACTTCACAGTATCCATTTTCTCAACGTCTTCGTCCAGTTTCTCGAATTCTTCTTCGAGCTCTTTTTCGTCGATCGTCATTTCTTCTTCCGCTTCGGTTTTAGCATCTTTTTTATCATCAGCGCCGGAGCAGCCCATCATTGAAAAGCTTAATGCAAAAGCGGCCAAAATCACATAGTTCTTTTTCATATTGCAAAGTTTTTACGAAAATAGAAAAATCCGCGGCATTATATCAAAAAGTTTAAATTTTTCTATTTATTTATAAGCTTAACCCGGCTAAAGTATTTTCAATACATTCTTTTTATGGAACCAGTAAAATGTAATGACTTAATACACCAGTTTCGAAACATTCAAATCTACTTTCTCGCGCGTTCCGGGGATGCGGCCCGATTCGGAGAATTGCCAGTGGATTATGCGTTCGTCGTTGATGCACGGCGGTTTCCGGGAATAGGCGGCAATCCAGAATTTATAATCCTTGAAATCGTCCTGGAACTTCGTTTCGTAAAAGTTCAGTGAAGTGTAAATAACGGGGCGCATACCGGTTTGCTTTTCAACTTCGCGCAGCCAGATCTTCATTTTGGCAACGAGGTCTTCGTCCGAAATCCCTTCGGTTTCCACGTCGAGTACCGGCGGCAGGTCGATGTCGCGTTTTTTCCAGTGGTTCAGGAAATGAACGGCCTGTGGGAGCGGCGGGTCTGTCGGGATGAAAAAATGATACGCGCCGTTCGGGATCCCCATATTGTTGAGGATTTTGCGGTTGCGTTTCCACTGCGTATCGATGTGCGTATTTCCTTCGGTCGATTTGCAGTAAACAAAGTGGATCAGCGAGTCAAAGCCCGATTTATCGAACAGCTTTTCCCAGTCCATTTCTCCCTGATGGTGGGAAACGTCAATACCGATCGTAGGAAAGCCCTCCGGGATTATCTTACGGAAGCGCGCCGGGTTCATCGGCTTGATTTCCTGGTTATAATAAAGAAAAAGAGCGATCCCCAGCATCAAAACAACGCCGGCGCCTATCCACAGGGGAAGCCGTTTTTTTGTCCGTTGCTTACGAACTTTCCGTTTGCTGTTTACGGCTTTGAGCGGATGTTTCCGTTTCGCCATAGAATAAGGCTGGTACTAAAGCTTATTTTTTGAAATTATTGGCAACAACGAGATCTTTCGTCCCGTGCGTCCAGGAATAAAAACCTTCGCCGCTTTTAACTCCTTTTTTACCGGCAGTAACCATGTTTACCAACAGCGGGCAAGGAGCATATTTCGGGTTTCCGAAACCGTCGTGGAGCACTTCCAGGATTGCCAGGCAAACGTCCAGGCCAATGAAATCGGCGAGCTGCAATGGCCCCATCGGGTGAGCCATCCCCAGTTTCATCACGGTATCGATTTCTTCAACGCCGGCAACGCCTTCAAACAAAGTACAAATCGCTTCGTTGATCATCGGCATCAGGATGCGGTTCGCCACAAAGCCGGGATAATCGTTCACTTCAACAGGAACTTTGCCCAGGCTGCGGGAAATTTCCATGATCAGGTTGGTCACTTCGTCCGTTGTAGAATATCCGCGGATAATTTCAACGAGCTTCATCACCGGTACCGGGTTCATGAAATGCATTCCGATCACTTTTTCCGGACGGTTGGTTACCGAAGCAATTTTCGTGATGGAAATCGAAGACGTATTAGAAGCCAAAATGACATTTTCATCCGTCAGCTCGCTGAGGTCTTTGAAGATTTTCAGTTTCAGGTCCACATTTTCCGTAGCCGCTTCAACCACCAGCTCAACGCCTTTAACGCCGTCTGCCATCGAAGTGAACGACGTAATATTTCCCAGGGTAGCTGTTTTCTGCTCTTCCGTCAACGCTCCTTTCGAAACCTGGCGATCCAGGTTTTTACCAATGGTTGCGAGTCCTTTATCCAGGGAAGCCTGGGCAACATCAATCAGGGAAACCTGGTATCCGAATTGTGCAAATGTGTGTGCAATCCCATTTCCCATGGTTCCCGCACCGATTACAGCTACTTTTTTCATGTGTCTAAAAATTTCGGGACGAAGTTAATAGAATTATTTGAATGTAAAATGTAGAATTGAAAATGGAGAATGTAGAATTAACTGTACTGCTTAAAACAAAAAAATGGAGAATCAATATTTAACTCTCCATTTTCAATTCTTAATTTTACATTTTTAATTCCTCTTGCACCTCACGGAAAAAGCTTCGTTTTTATCGTTGGTTGCCTGGAACAATGTCGGGTAATTGTATTTTATGTACATCGACCAGCCCAGTTCTTCACCGGTAGAAGTCCAGAAAATAGCTGTTTTGGTCAAATCAATATACGTTTCGTCCGGCTCACGGAAACCTGCAGGGAGGGCGTTAAACAAGGTTGAGTTGTCAGCGCCGTCGTTCGGTGAAGACCAGAGAGTTGTACCTTTCAATTTTCCGCCGGCAACTTCCTGCCCGCCTAGGTATTTTTTCAGGGTGTCCCATTCCGGCTTCGTTGCTACGTGCCACCCGGTAGGGCAGAGGCCGCGCGGATCATCCACTACGTAGTAAGTATACAAGCGCCCGTAAGTATTCGCTTTCAGGGAGTCGCCGCCCGGGTAAAAGAAATATTTGGGTTCGGACATGCCGGTAATATCATCGAGGTTGCGCCCGCTCATAATCGAATCTCCGTTGCTGTAATGATAAGCCTTCAGGTTGGCCGCCATCCATTCACCGGAATGAGTGATTACCGTTGTAGCGTAGTAATTACTGTCAATATCGTAAACACCGCCGCCTTCTGTTGCAATAGGAACAGTTTCAGGCTCTGCCGGGTCATCGTCCTTGTCATCATCTTTTTTACAAGCCGCAATTGACAATCCAATCAGGGCGAAAAGAAAAATTTTCTTCATTGGGGAATAATTAATGTATCAAAAATAGCAAAAAAATCAGAGCAGGACAATTTTTTCCATAATTTTTGCACTTTCCGGGAAGAGCGGCACCGGTTTTTGGTCATAAATCCCAAACAAAGTAGAACCGCTTCCGGACATGGCTGCATAGAGTGCGCCATTTTCATAAATCTTTGCTTTAAGGTCTTTGATTTCAGGGTGTTTGACAAAAACAGTCGTTTCAAAATCATTTTTGAGCTGATCTTTCCATTGGGGAATGGGTTTTTGAAGTATTTCCCGGATGGAAAAGGGCTGCTGTCCTAATTCCAGCGCGTCAAAAGCATCTTTTGTACTCACGTGGATCCCCGGATTGAGCAAATGGATATATAAACCGTCCGTTTTGATGGGAAAAGGTTCCAGGATTTCACCGCGGCCGGTTGCCAGCTGGGGCATGTTCTCCACAAAAAGCGGGCAATCGCTGCCTAATTCCAGGGCGTAACTGCGCAGCTTATCCGCGCTTAAGCCTAAATCAAACAAGCGGTTAAGGATGAGCAAAGTGTAGGTCCCGTCAGCCGATCCGCCGCCTAAGCCCGCGCCCATCGGTATGTTTTTATGCAGGTGTATGGAAACGGGGGGGAGCTTGTATTGTTGCTGCAGCAAGCGGTAAGCCCGGGTACACAAATTGGAGTCCGGATCACCGGGAATTTCAATGCCTGAGCAGGTAAAAGCAAATTTTTCCTGCGGCACAATTTCTAAAATATCACACCACGGAAGCTGGAGCATCAGGCTTTCAAGCTCGTGATAACCGTCTGTCCGTTTGCCGCTTACACGTAAACCCAGGTTAATTTTAGCCGGTGGAAATAATATCATGCTTCAAAGTTAGCAGAACTAAACAATTTTTGTAATTTTACGGCTCAAATTTATAGATTTATGTCAGTATATTTAGATTTTGAAGAACCGTTGAAAGCGCTCGAAGAACAGATTGTCCAAACCAAGGAAATCGGTGAAAACACGGGCGTCGATATGGCTGATAAGATCAAAGCCCTGGAGAAAAAATTACAGGAAAAAACCAAAGAGATTTTCTCCAGCCTGACCCCATGGCAGCGGGTGCAGTTGTCCCGTCATCCGGACAGACCTTATACTTTAGCATATATCAATGCCGTTTCAGATAATACGTTCCAGGAGCTTCACGGTGACCGGAATGTGAAAGACGACAAAGCAATGGTGGGTGGCTTCGGCTTGCTGGATGGTGAAACAGTGATGTTTATCGGTCAGCAGAAAGGGATCAACACGAAAATGCGCCAATACCGTAATTTCGGGATGCCAAACCCGGAAGGATACCGCAAAGCGCTGCGTTTGATGAAGCTCGCTGAGAAATTTGATAAGCCTATCGTTACCTTTATTGATACGCCGGGAGCTTTTCCGGGCCTGGAAGCTGAAGAACGCGGACAAGGTGAGGCAATCGCACGCAATATTTACGAAATGATGCGCTTGAAAGTGCCGGTAATCTGTATCATCATCGGTGAAGGGGCTTCGGGCGGAGCTTTGGGGATCGGCGTGGGCGACCGCGTTGTGATGCTGGAAAATACCTGGTATTCGGTTATTTCACCGGAATCCTGCTCTTCTATTCTCTGGAGATCATGGGACTACAAGGAAATAGCGGCAGATGCCCTCAAGCTGACTTCCGTCGATATGAAAAAGAATAAGCTCGTGGACGATGTGATCACCGAACCTTTAAACGGCGCCCACAGAAGCCAGGAAGAAATATTCCAATCCGTAAAATCGTATCTGAAAACGACAATAGGCGAATTGAAAAGCATTAAGGCAGAAGACCGCATTAACGAGCGCATTGATAAATTCTGCAAAATGGGTGTTTGGGAGTAAAACCTACAGCCAGATAAAAAATGAAGCCATGAGTTTATACTTGTGGCTTTTTTTATGAAATAATATTCTGAAAAAAACGGTTGATAATTGACGGTTAATTTTAACCACATAGACACAATAGGGCTTGGAGATGAAAAGTCAGAAGTATCAGGACACAAGAGTGTTCCAATGACCCTGGAACGTTTTATCCTGAACATTTATGGACTGTTCCTATGTGCCTATGCGGTTGAATTATCATCTGTTTTATAGAACAGTATTCGATTTAAATAAAAAAATATGTAAGTTTGGATCATGATTTTAGGAGTAAACTGGGACATCAGCCCCGAATTAATTAACGGTTGGTCAACGCCAAATAAATACGGATTGCTTTTTGTTTCCGGTATTATCATTGGATTTTTTGTGATCAAGCGCATGTTCAAAGAAGAAAAAGTGCGGGAAGATTTGCTCGACAAGCTCCTGATGTACATGGTTATTTCCACGGTAATCGGTGCGCGTCTCGGCCACGTGTTTTTTTACGACTGGGACCAGTACAAGCACAACTTACTGGATATTTTTAAAATCTGGGAAGGCGGGCTTGCTTCACATGGAGCGGCGGTAGCTATCCTGATCGCTTTGTATATTTTCTCCAAACGCGTCAGCAAAAAGCCGATGCTCTGGATCCTGGACCGTGTTGCTGCGCCAATCGCCATTGCAGGCTGTTTTATCCGTCTCGGCAACCTCGTCAATTCTGAAATCGTAGGAAAAGAAACGACTGTCTCCTGGGGATTCCGCTTCATGAAACACGATTGCCATTCTCCGGCCATGGACTGCAGCTGGGACCAGATTCCGCTGCGCCACCCGACACAGATTTATGAAGCCTTATTTTACCTCGTGACTTTCCTTTTGCTTATGTATTTGTACTGGAAACGCAAGGCTTACCTGCGTGAAGGCATGCTTTTCGGCGTATTTATGATTGTTTTATGGACGGGCAGGTTCCTGGTTGAATTCCTTAAAGAAGGACAAACGGAACGCGATTTCCATGGCGCTTTGAACACCGGGCAGTGGCTGAGTATCCCGCTGATGCTGATCGGGGTGTTTATCCTCGTGAGAAGCTTAAGAAACAAGCCTGGGACGGAAGCACAGGAAGAAACGGTCACTACGTAGGTTTTCCTCGCAGACCTCGCAGAGACTCGCTGATGTTAATGCTGGTGTTTGTTGCCCGCAGACTTCGCAGAGACCTGCAGAATGGTTGTATAGTGATGATAGTTTCTCATAGATTTCGCAGAATTTTTTATTTCATTTTCTTTACAAGAGTTAAGTTTTTTTTGTATTTTTAATACTTAAACCTTTACACATGTCTGAAAACGAAATCACTTATTCGCTGAGAGGGGCCATCTTTAACGTATACAAAAATCTTGGTCCAGGCTTGCTTGAATCTGCTTACGAAAAAGCCCTGCATTATGAACTAATCAAAAGAAATCTTCATGTTGAGTCACAGGTTGAAGTGCCTTTGTATTATGAGGGTGTTTACCTGGAATCAAGATATAGACTAGATTTACTTGTGGAACGTAAAGTAATTGTAGAAATTAAATCTGTTGCAACTTTGTTGGATGTTCATCACAAGCAATTGATCACGTATCTGAAATTATCTTCTTATAGAGTAGGTTTATTGGTTAATTTCAACTCAGACGATATTGCTAAAAATATTTTCCGGAAAGTAAATGGGATATGACTCAAAAATCTTCTGCGGAAGTCAGCGAGATCTGCGGGAACTTTCTATTCCTGCACGCTTTCGTCAACCGGGAGCTCCTCGTTTTTCTTCTTTTTGGGGAAGTATTTCCGCTGACGGATGAGGATCATGATCACACCCAGACTAATGGATGCATCCGCAATGTTCCAGATCGCCGGGAACACTTCATTTCCGCCCAGTCCGGGAACCCAGGAAGGCCAGGTGAAATTGAACTGGAACATATCAACGACATTGCCTTGCAGGAAGCCCGTGTGGCGCGTTTCGATCTCCCCGAAGATACCGCAGTCGGATTTGATGCCCGAGCCCGGCAGGTGGTTGAAAGAGATGCAGGGATCGTAATTGAAAACGAAATCGTAAAACATCGAATCAATCAGGTTCCCGGTAGCTCCTGCGAAAATAAAGCCTAAGGCAATTAAAAACTCCGTGCGTACACCGGCTTTGGCCTGTTTGTACCAATAATAGCCGATCCCGATGATGGCGCCGATCCTGAAAATGCTCAGGGCAAGCTTGGCCCACTGGCTCGATCCGAAGGTTGTACCGAAAGCCATTCCCTGGTTTTCAATATAGATCAGGCGGAACCAGTCACCCAACAGGTTGATCGGTTCATCGTAAACGGTAAAGGTCGACTTAACCCAGATTTTGAGGACCTGATCCAGGACCAGGACCAGCAAAACAATTAAGCCGGCAATCAGGAGCTTTTTTTTCACAATTATTTTTGAGAGTTTTTGGCTTCAATGCTTAACGTAGCGTGCGGCACAAGTCTCAGTCTTTCTTTCGGGATCAGTTTTCCTGTTTCACGGCAAATACCGTAAGTTTTATTTTCGATGCGGAGCAAAGCGCTTTGAAGGCTTTGGATGAATTTTTCCTGGCGGGCAGCCAATTGGGCTACTTCTTCGCGGGAAAGTGTTTCGGAACCGTCTTCCATCATGTTGAAAGTGCGCCCGGTATCATCCGTACCATGATCATCGCTGAGGGATAATGTACCTTTCAGCAATTTAAGATCTTCGTTTGCTTCTTTGAGTTTATCTAAGATCAATTCCCTGAACTCTTGTAATTCAGAATCTGTATATCTTGTTTTTTCTTGTGCCATGTTGTAATACTGTTAGCTTTATTATAAATCAAGGAAGCGCAAATATAAAGGATCAAAATTAACTGGCAACTATTTGCGGGTATTTTTAATTAACAAATTTGCGAGTTATCAACTAAAACTGAAATTGTTAGTCCGGATGGGAGTAATGTTCGCTGAAGGGCAGTATTTGTTCATTTTATTCCTTTTCCACAAACCAAAATAACATTTTGAACGTCTATTATTATAGTAAGCCTAAATTCATTTTTATGCGTTTCAATTCCTATCACAACAATGCAATCAAACTGGAGTCCATCCAGCAGATTAACGACGGACTGATCGTCATGAAGCATTTTTTCGAGCTAAACCATAAATTATTGCCGATTTATTTCGAGCTGAACATCAAAAAAAGCAAAACTTTTAACGATAAAAGCGATATCGCCAAGATCAATATGGTATTCGATAACTATAATTTTGATGTAACCGCTTCGCGCATCCTGCTGGGTTCCGACATACTTGATTACATTCAGCATGCTTATTTCGTTATCCAAAGCGACCAGACCGTGCTCCATGAAAAGCAGGAAGCATTAAACCTTTTCCTGAATGAGTACTGGAAACTGAAGAAAATCTGGAAACGCATTGAGGCGAACTGATTAAGAAAACAGGAAATAAAGCTCTTCCATAGCGCTAAGCTGTGGCAGTATTTGTGTGTGCAGGATGGTGGTCCTGCATTTTTCGTTTAGAGCGATTAAAAAAAGCTGTAAACAAGTTTAATTGCCAAAAGACTTTTATTTTAGCAGCATGAAAACGAAAGCTGCAAAAGATCCCGGACTGGGCTCAAAATATAAAAAACCGCTCAAACGGATCCTCAACCAGGATGGAAGCTACAACATCCGCAGGGTAGGAGGGATTTCCAAATTCAGGGATTTTTACAAGCACCTCATTGAATGTTCCTGGCCTAAGTTCCTGCTGTACATCACGGGATTTTACGTGGTGCTCAATTTCATTTTCACCTTTCTTTTTCTCGGTGTCGGGATCGAAGAGCTCCAGGGGATCAACAAAACCCAAAACGAATTTTTCGCCGTATTTTTCTTCTCTGTACAAACACTGACAACAGTGGGGTACGGGGCTATGTCGCCGATCGGTTTCGGGGCGAACATCATTGCGATGGTTGAAGCCTTTGTTGGCGTGCTCTCTTTTGCCCTGGCTACGGGTTTGCTCTACGGCCGTTTTTCCCATGCCGAAGTTAAAATCGCTTTTTCCAACAATATCATCCTGACCCCGTTCCAGGACAGCATGGCCGTGATGTTCAAAATGGTGAACATGCGAAACAATGTGCTGCTCAATACCCGCGTAAACGTCATGCTCATCATGGACCGGGGCGTGGGGGAAGACCGCTACAACAAGCTTTATTTCGACCTGGAGCTGGAAAACGATGAAGTGTATTTTTTCCCCCTGACCTGGACACTTGTGCACAAGATCACGGAAGAATCACCCCTCAACGGATTGGGCCTGCAAGACCTCATCGAGCGGAATGCGGAAGTGGTGATTTTAGTCCAGACTTTTGACGAAACGTATTCCCAGTCGCTGCTCAAAAAGCATTCTTACGCCCAGGAGCAGTGGAAGGAAAACGTAAAATTTGCCACCAATTTCATCACCAACGACGAAGGCCAGGTGGAGCTTTACGTTGACCGCATTGATGAATTAATTGCACTTTAAGGAAAGGTTCTGTTCTAAAAAACAGATGATTCTGCCAAAGCAGCCATGAAGTTTATTTAACCACATAGACACATAGATAAGATTGATTATAAGAGCGTAAAGCACACATAGTTAATCTGCGCCTAACAACAAAACGTGTTCAAATAGAGTGCTCCAGCGACGTTGAAACACTTATGGGCCCTATTTCTTACTTTTTTTATCTCTTTGATCTATGTGCCTGAGTGTTGAAAATCTGGAATCATCAACCATTTTTAGAACACTGCGTAGGAAAAAATGCGCAGGTATTTGCATTGACCCGAAACAAAACTTAAATTTGCGAAACAATTGGCGCCGTAGTTCAACGGATAGAATAGAAGTTTCCTAAACTTTAGATATGGGTTCGATTCCCGTCGGGGCCACGACAGAAGTAGAAAAAGCCATTCCTTGGGGAGTGGCTTTTTCACTTCATCGCGGACCCACAGCGATTGACGTAGTAGGTCTTCTAAAAGGTTTTATCCTATATAATAGAATTTAATTAATCTAATTCTGGTCTCACTCTTTCTTTTTGTAAGTTGCAAATTTTCCAGGAATCATTGAGTTAAATCATGTGTTTGCTTTTGAAGGAAATTTGCGTAATTTCGTCAATTAACAAGTTAGCCACAACAGCAGAGCGATACCAAACATAGACAATGAAACATCACTTTGGAGATTTTTTAGACAGAACAGGCGACTATTGGACGACAATTCCAAATAGAGAAAGATTTGCATTTATAGCCGACTTTGAAATCGCAAACAAGGAGGAAGTAAAAATATTGACAATCAGCAAAACCCAAGACAAAAATCATTGGGAACAAATTTTTGACTGTCCGAACCTTGAAGAAATAACACTTCACGACCCAAGCAAAGAACAAGTTCAAGCTATTCGTGAACTAATAAATATTAAGCGATTAAGAGTAACTTTTTTCAGAGCGACAGACATAGAATTTATTGGTGACTTGAAAAATTTAGAAGAACTAATTCTAGAATATGTTTCAGGTTTTTCGGATTTGACTCCGTTGAGAAAATTAAAACGACTGAAATCTGTTCATTTTGAAAATTTAAGACGCGTAACTGATTTTGGTGCATTAGCAGGCATAGAAAGCTTAAGATACATTTACATAAATGGCACTTTCGATTGGAGCCAACCTGTTGAGAATTTCAATTTTTTAAGCGAAATTCCGAATTTGGAAATTATTGCTTTAGGTTTTGGGGTTAAAATAACACAACCAAAATATCCAATTTTCAATTCATTAATTAACAACAAAGTGATCAAGAAATTAAGAATTGGCAGAGCATTTTGCAGTTTAGAGGATTATGCTTTCGTTGAAGTGCTCTTAGGAAAAGAAAATATTGTCTATTTTGATGATAGTCCTGTAAAACTTTTCTATGAAGATAAAAATGGTCAAATTGACTTTCTTGGAAAAGGAATGAGAAGTATATCTGCGAAAAATTCAAGTGAAAAGTGTGAAAAAGTTACAGCGGAATATGAACAAATGAAATTAAAAGCGAAAGATTATTTATCAAACTACTATGCCTAACACGGGTTTTGCGTCAGGCGGGATGATGTGCAAACTTGGAGATTTGTGCTTCTATTCAAGTTCGGCGCTGGCAGACAGTTTTCGTTATGTGTAATAAACCAGAACCCAAAACCATAGTTTGAAAAGGACACTTGAAATATTAAATAAACCAGAGCAAGTAGATAAAATTCTGACTTCACTTCGAAAGGATGCCCATTTTGCAAAGACTTTTGAAGGATCAGCGAAAAACGGATTTTTGGATGGGTTTTATACAAACCTTGCTTTGATTAATGGTATGATTATCGGTTATGTGAAAATAAGAGGGCAATATGACCGTGATAAAGGAGACTTAAGAATAGAAGTTGTCCCAGGTAATTTGTACTGGATTGTTATGGTCTTTGCTGTAATGGTTATAGCGTTTTTAACTTACAGGGGACTAATTGAAAACACACAGTTTTTAATTGGTTCATCGCTGTTTTTTTTCATAGCTTTGGGTTGGACAATTGCTTTCGTGTTGGAAAGTAAGAGTTTTATAAAACATATTAAAAGAATGATTAACTTGACAATTGAATAAATACATAACATGCTCTAGCAAGATGGCGCAACAATTACTATCCTTAGAAAGCGCCACTTCGCCTAGTGCCAAAACGTTAATTTTAACAGACATAGACCAACAGTGGAAATTACGAAAGATATAAGCATAGGTCAAGACAAATGGATAAAGTGGATTGACATAGACCAAAATGCAACGTTGTTTCACATAGATGCTGAGATCAAATCAACGGAACAACTTTGGGAATATTTAGAAGCAGAATGTGTTCGGGCGTGTTGCGGTATTGACGCATATGCATTGTGGCCGGATGATATAAAAAAGGCGAATACATTACTCGGTAATCCAAATATCAAAAAAGAATTTATTGATCTAAGGAATAAAATGCTTGGGATTAATGAAAATGTAATTTGCAGTTCCTATTTAAACAACCTGTTTGATAAGTCTGTCTTTATTGAATTATTAGATCATATCATTGACAATCTGTAAATGGTTTAAATTTTGCAAAAAATTACGTTCGTTCCCGATCTCTAAAATCCAAAATCAACTGAATGTCCTCCGCTAAAAAGTTCGATATTTCGCTCAAGACCCCTGATAAATTTTGAAACCCGTATAAATATTGATTTACAAGGGTTTTGATTTTTAAAGGTCAGAATTTGGTGTAGAATTGGAAGGCTAAGGTAGTTTTCAGCTCAGAAAATTTCATTCTATTTTCATATCTGTAGGCTTACTAAAAATGGATTTCATTTAATCCAGTAAACTTCTTGAAAAAGAATTGATTGGAAAATTTAAATTTTAGATCTCAAAATGTTTTAAAGTAATCCCTTTAGAAGTTTTCCACTCGATCGGACCACTTGCTGGTCGACCTAAAGTAACTGAAGCCGCTCGTGAAGAAGAAGTAAAAAGATAGTCTTTGGTAAGCCGATAATATTTGCCTTCTACATTTAGTAAACCCTGATCCAACATTTTTCGTCGTTCAAGGCGAACTCCTTCCCCTAATGATGGCTGTTCCTGTAACATAAAGATCGAATTTTTGTAAACAATAAAACCTTCTGTGGAAGGTGATCCTGAACTGTTGGCGCCTGCTCCGTTTTTACAGTAGAACAATTCTCTGGTCATTTCTTTGTTTTCAACGGTTTCCTCCAGGCTTTCAAATAGTTTATGTCCTAAAGTTGCGGTGAGAACTTTAATGTGTGCAAGAAATTCTTCCAGTTCCGCTTGTTCTGCTTCCGATAATTCAGATCGGGTAGGGGTATTTTGGTTTATTGCATAACGACCGGCTTTGGAAGCCAGTTCATGTAAACGATTTTCGAGGTATTTGACACTTGCTTTATTGAGGTATTTGTCTTTGCTGCCAAAGAAAATAACTTCGTTCCAAAAATCTTTGTTAACAATATGTTGTGCCAAGCGTTCAGCAATTACTTCTGCTTCTCCAATATAGGCCGCATCTTCATTGTTTTCACCCTTTCCGATGAGAACATATACGCCGGGCTTTTGAAATTCCGGACGACTGCTGTATTCTTTGAACTTAATGCGGGGTACTTTAATCCCAATTCCCGTCCAGTTACTTAGTTCAGCCGTGGTAAGGCCATTGGTGGTTCCGTCAACCAGGAACAAACGAATAGTTTTGCCGAATGATGCTATAGTCATGGTAATTTATTTGCTGATTCCATTAATGAATGTTTCTATAAATGAGAGGATTCGGTTTGTTATCCGCTCTGCAGAGCTTGCTCTTTCTTTCAAACTGGGGCGTACATTCATCATTGCAATAATTTCGTCGCGAAGGGGAATTTTGCCTGAGAACATAAAATTTCCGATAGCTGATTCCAGTTTTTCAAGATCAAGATTTTCTTCCAGGCTTATTTGTTTCAAGGCAGCAATACGTTCGTTGATCCAAAAAAGCTCAAATGCTTCAGGTATATTATCTGAATCCTCAATAGCAGGTAAATTCTCCCGGATAAATTTTTCAATCAACTCTTTTTTACTTCTCAAACGTGTATCTCCGGTCAGGATATCTGCAATTTTCTTTTTTTGTTTCTCCTGTTCCTCGATAGCTGAATCTTTCAATTTGGCCAGCAATTTCAGAATATAACTTACATTAATTTCATCACGGTGAATAAGTTCCAATTCAAAATCAATATCATTTAAAATGGAAACTTTTTCTTTTTGATTGTATGTTTTTGTTTTATCGTAGAGATCTAAATACTTGCTTTTATAGTCTTCAAAAGATTGCTCACTCATGGAAAGATCCTCAAACTTAAATTCTGTAAAAGTGGACAAGACATTCTTGATACGCATTAGTGCACGAAAAAATTGAATGAATTTAAATTCTTCTTCCTCGTTTCGTAAATCATTGACACTATTTACCGTAGGCGTCAACTGAATGAGTTGAATAAAAGCCTGATTGAATTGGTTTACATAGTCATCATAAGGCTTTAAGATGATTTCTTCTGTAGCTGAAATATTAGCAAACAATTCAATTGCCTTATCAGTTGCCTCTTTCAGGTTTCTGAAGCAAACAATATTTCCCTGGGATTTTAATTCATTTAAGATCCGGTTTGTACGGGAAAAAGCTTGAATTAAACCATGGTGTTTCAGGTTTTTATCAACGTAAAGTGTATTGAGGTATTTACTATCAAATCCAGTCAGAAACATATTCACAACTAACAAAACATCAATTTGTTTATGCTTTACACGGGAGGCAATATCATTGTAATAATTGTAAAAAGATTGGCTATCCTTCGTTGTGAAATTCGTGGAAAATGTTTTATTATAATCTCCAATGAAATTTTCTAAATGATCTCTTGAATGCAAAGAACCATAAATTTCCGCAGGTTGTTCAGCAGCTAAACCTAAAACCTCTTCGTCCTCCTCGAGGAATTCATCATCAACAAAACCCAGGGCATCCTGGTCGTCTTCGTTTGCTTGATAAGAAAAGATTGTTGCAATATTTAAATGATGACGGCCGTCTTTTTTTGCTTGTTGAAATAGCTTATAATATTCAATGAGTGTTTGAACACTTGAAACGCAAAAAATAGATGTAAATTCTCTGTTATGAGTTTTTCGACCATGATTTGCAATGATGTAATCCACAATGCTGTTTAATCTTTGCGGAGCATTCATGACTTCCATTTCGTCAATATCCTCCACATTGATATCAATGATATGGTCTTTTTTCTTGAATGTGCTGATGTATTCGATAGAGAATTTTAAAACATTTTCATCCCTAATAGCATCGGTAATAACATATTTGTGCAAACATTCTTCGAATAACATGGAAGTTGTTCGTTTGCCATATTCGTTGGACCCTGCATTTTGTTCAAATATCGGTGTTCCGGTGAAACCAAACATCTGAGAATTAGGAAAGAATTTTTTAATCCCATCATGCGTTTTCCCGAACTGGCTCCGGTGGCATTCGTCAAAAATAAAGATGATCCGTTTGTTTTGTAAACCAGACATTTCATTCAAATAACGAGCTTTACTAATTGCCGTATTTAATTTTTGAATGGTCGTGACCACTAAAGGATTGTCTCCGGCTAACTGTTTAACTAAGGTATTGGTATTGTTTGTGCCGTCAATACTTCCTTTGCTAAAACTGTTGAACTCTTTGGTAGTTTGGTAATCCAGGTCTTTCCTGTCAACAACAAAAACAACTTTATGAACTTTCGGTAAATTACATAAGATTTGAGCCGTTTTAAAAGAGGTTAATGTTTTCCCTGAACCTGTGGTGTGCCAGATGTAACCAAATTTTGTGGTTGTTTTGACACGTTCAATAATGGCTTCGGTGGCATAAAATTGATACGGACGAAGTACCATCAATATTTTTTGTGATTCATTGATCACGACATATTTTGTGATCATTTTGGAGATATGGCAGGGTTCCAGGAATACCTGGGAAAAATCAGAAAGCTGGGTAATGAGTTTGTTCTTAATATCCGTCCAGTAAAAAGTTTGTTTAAAGGAACGTGCTTTGATGGGACTGTTTGCATAATATTTGGTGTTAACTCCATTGCTGATAACAAAAACCTGTATGAATTGAAAAAGTCCATGACCAGTCCCATATGAATGACGTTCGTAGCGATTGGTTTGATTAAATGCTTCTTTGAGTTCCAGACCCCTGCGCTTCAATTCAATTTGCACTAAGGGTAAACCATTGATTAAAATAGTGACGTCATAGCGGTTTTTGTAGGAACCATCCATGGAGATCTGCTGGGTGACCTGGAATTCATTTTGACACCAATGCGTTTGGTTGATCAATTCTATAGTTTTACCTACTCCTTTATCATTTGTGTAGGGAACCCTATCCCTTAATATTTTAGCTCGTTCGTAAATATTCCCTTTATTGATAAAATTTAAAATTTGCTTAAACTCGTTAGCTGAAAGAGAAACTTTGTTATGCTTCTCCAGTTGGGTTTTGAGATTTCCCAATAATGCGTTTTCATCCTGGATAACAACTTTTTCATAACCCAATTGTTGCAATTGAATTACTAAATTATTTTCTAATATTTGTTCAGGCTGTGTGGTCATATTAATTCCATAGTGGTTCAGATTTCCAATCAAGCATATTGCCTTTTCCGTCGGAGGGAATGCCAATAAATTGAATTGGAATGGATGGATATTTATTGAATAAGTTTTCTAACTTGTCTTTCAAACTATTATTTGGATTTGCTCTTAACAGCAAGTACTTGAGAATACAAATGAAATAGAACATTCTTTTGTTGTTTTCAAAAGAGTTTGAAACCCATTTTCCTTTTGGTTTTAAAAGCTTTTCCGGTTCAATGGCTAAATCACGGTTCCAGAGACGGGAATGATGCGCACAAATATTCCTTACATAAGTAAGCGTATGCAGCCAAGAGGCAAAGACTGTTGGATGGACATCAAAAAAATCTGCAATCCTTTTTTTATCAGGCTTTTCCTTTAAGCCACGATATAAATGTGACAATTCACCAATTGTAAAAAGTTCCAGACACATCCAGGAAGGTGGATTTGCCGGTGAATTGTAATTCTCTGTATAATGTTTGATAAATACTTCAGGTGTACGTGCCGTTTTTGCTCTTGAAATGATCCCCTGTAGATCTGAAAAAGGGTCAACTAAAGTTCCTATTTTATTGTAGTAAGGAGTTACGAATAAACTTTTGTTATCTTGCCAATGTGAATCATTGTAATGCAAGGCCATAGAGTAAACTATTTGTGTACGAATGGCTATTTCAATACGTTCGATGCAATCAAAAACTAACAATCTTAGTTCCCTATCAAATGAATAGGTGCTAATGATTTGCTTGAAGGTTGTTCCGGGATTAAAAACGTCTTTTGTTTGCTGATAAGGTAAAAAATAAGCACTTAAACGATAATAGCTGATTTCTTTCAGATAAGTCTCTGCTTTGGGTTCATCTTCTACCTTTAAACCTCTGCTTTTAAGTAAAAGCAATTGGTCTGTAAAAGAGAGGGGCGTTTTGTTGTAATTTTTCTTACTCATAGCCCTAAAAAGAAAAGACCTCCCAAGTGTGCTTCAGAGAGAGGCATGGGAGGTGTATTATGATGAGTTGAAGAACTGGCTACGTATGAACAGGATTTTTCTTCCTGCATTCTCTTAAAGAACGGCGCAAAGGTAAAATTATTTTGATACATATACAAAGTTATTAACATTCTTTTTCTGTTTTTAACAGTCGTAGCGCTTCAAAGCCTTTGTTTACTAAGCTTTTTTGCAAATTATTTTCTAATATTTGTTCAGGTTGAGAGGTCATTTATTTATGCTTTACTTAAATTAATTTTTCATTTTAGAATTCGGACAATTTCAGATAATAAAGTATCAAAATCCTGGCTGAAATTGACCTGAGTTGCAGTTGGCAAAATTTCTTTTTTTCGAACTTGGGAGTGAATTGAACTGTCACCAACGGAACGCAGGCTTTCATTCAGATGTTGCATCGCCTTTTTGAAACTTCGTTCATTGCCTGTTGCCGTATAATTATTTGTAACTTCGTTAAATGTTCTGCAATTAAAAATAGGTGGTATATGATCAATGGCTGCCCGCAGTAGTAAAGCAGTTGCGTAATAATTGCTATTGACGAATGAAAATTCAATTTCCCTGCACAATTGAATCAACTTAATCAGATCATATTCAGGATGACTTAAACTATTTAAAGACTGAAAGCGGACCGGGTCGATGAAACCTGAAGTTTGAATATTTAATTTGGTTGACATCCCTAAAATAGCCATTTGTTTAGGTTCCTCAAACATAGTTTTGAACAGATTTCCTATACTTTCTTCCAGAGAATTGAAATGGAAATAAAAGTCTTTAGATGAATCAGAATCAACGGTAAAATACTCCATTCCTATTTTGTTATCTATAGTTCTTGAAGATGAAGCGCTCCGCATACTAAAAAAGTCAGAAAAAAGGTGAAAGGTCAGTCTCAACTGATGATAATCAACATTTAAACTCAAAGCCAAATCTTTGATCTCAAATTCTACTTTATCAGCATCCTCTAAAAGTTGTTTTTTGACCTCTAAAATGAGTCTTCTACCGTATTCAAAAATGATATTGTAAGGATCAACAACAAAAACACCCAAAAAACTGATACTCACCTGATCCTGATTAATAAAATAACGTTTGTCAACTATCCTGGGATTGTATGCTGCTGTCGTTTGTGGAACAGTTATTTTTCGAATATCAGCATACACAGGAAAAGTACATTCCAAAGCAACAAAATTCCATACCTCTTTTAGCCAAAGCTTGTCATTTTCCAGCAAAGGTATATTATCAAGCAGTATATGTTTGAGTTGTTCTTTCGTCATTTAATTCTAAGAATATTTAATCTTTCCGCTAATTCCAGAAATTCTTTAATTATTATTGGAACAATTTCAATTCGTTCTTTTAAATTTTCAGGTTTTGTAACCATGATGTTAACAATTTCATCACGTAATGGTGGCTTTTCAGAGAAATAATAGTCGTTGTATAATTCTTCCAAATCGTCAAAATCTAATTTCCATTTTTGAGCAAATTCTTTTAAGAGCTCTCCAACTCTTTGCTCTGCATCAAAATTTGTCTTGCTTAATTTTTCTGCTCCGTCAAGAATAATTTGCTTGATTTTTTCTTGAATAGTTAATCCATTTTCACCTTCAATTGCGACGTCTTCCTTACCTTCCACTTCCTCCCCAACTTCTTTTTCTTTCAAAAAGTCATCATAATATCGAGTTTCATATTCATCATAATCCGTGTCATATAAAACCTTGCTATAACGTGCCTTTTTGATTGGAAAGTCAACACTT
Source organism: Crocinitomicaceae bacterium (assembly GCA_021325675.1). Classification (GTDB taxonomy): domain Bacteria; phylum Bacteroidota; class Bacteroidia; order Flavobacteriales_D; family Crocinitomicaceae; genus M2408. Next base: position 321,986 of record JAJTCM010000003.1, on the reverse strand, counting down.
TCATCCAACCAATTATTGTAGTCCTCTAAATCTTCTAAATAATATTTTAAATTTGATTCTTCTGCAGGAAATTCTAAACTAAAATAATGGGTTAAAATATATTCTAAAATCGAATCTGTCATTTGTTTGACAGTGGAAGAAAATTTAGCTGAACTATATACAAATTTAGGCGCCATGCGTCCATGAGAAATATCACTCCTTTTGTTTCGTATTTCCCCAATAGTTTTAACAATCTGTCCAAATCTGGAAATAAAATCCCCTTCTATATCTTCACATTTTTCACCTAAAATAGTGGAGAGTGAACTGAAAAGTTTAGGTAAATCTTCTTTATCAATAATTTCTTTAGTTCTTGTAGAATCTAGGTTAACTAATATTGTCTTTGATACACCTTCAATCAATGCTTTACAACTTTCTATACATATATCTGGGTTTGTATTTTCGTGTTGCTCAATGATATCAATAATCTTGAAATACTCTTCAAAATGAGAATGCTTTGAACGGTTTCCTAATATTATTGCTTTAGTTTTTTCCATTTTTTAAACAAACATATTTTGTAATAAACCCTTTTTCCAAAAAATCATTTTTTCAATTTGATTTTGAATTTGCGCTAAATCATTATCCAAAAACAGCAAAAATGCTCCTATTTTTTCTTGTTCGGGAAGACTTGGAATATTAATTTTTTCTGTTGAATAATCCTTAAAATAAATATGTGGAATAGTACTACCTGTTACGTACTTACTAAAATTAATATTTGAAATTAAGTAATATAAAAAAGGTAGATTAGTATTCTCTTTAATTTTTAAGATCTCTAAAGTGCCAAGTACAGATGATTTTGCTTCACAAAGCAATATTCTTCCAACTCCAGCACCATCTTTAACAATTGAGATATAAGCATCATTTTCCTCATAAAAATCTACATATTGAAGAAATCCATTTGCTCCATATATTTTATAATCACCACTTGTAACTGATAATGAGTTAGCTGATATATTTGATGATTTTTTTGTGCATATATCAAACAAACTTTTCTCCTCCCACTCCGGAAACTCATTCCCATTTTCATCTTTAAAACGTATTTCACGATCAAAGATTTTTTTCATCACTCCCTTTTTGTATTTTTCTAAGGCTTTTTTCTTTTTCTCAAGTATGTTCAAATGATTTTCGATTGCTGTGAGAAAAGAAGCTATTTTTATTTGTTCTTCAATTTGGGTTGAATGAATCACTATAGTACTTAGCGTTTCTTGACCGATATTATATCTAGTACTACCGCCACTTTTCGATGTTATGTCCTTTCTTACTGAACTTGTTTTTAAGAGGTAATTGATAAATTCGGGATGATAATCATCTTTCTTTTTACCTCTAATAACAAAGCCCCCAAAGGTTGCAGGTTTTTGTGAATCTAAATATACATTTGATTGGCCAACCTCTTCGCGTGTCTCGGAACTTCTTTGAAATAATATATCACCATATTCAACAATATTATTTTGAAACTCATCTTCCGATATGCTAACCTCACCAATAATTTTATCATGAGTTATAAAATCATTTCTAATTATATCAAGCACATTGATAAACTTATAACCTGACCCATATTGTTCTTTAGTAGCATTAACACCATTCTTAAATGTGAATAAATCGGAGAAGGACTTTTCAAACCATTCTGAATCAAATTCAGGAAAACGTAATAGTGGTTTATTTTCTTTCAATTTCATATTCAAAACGGTGTATCAATTTTTAATTCTTCGCAAAAAGATCCTATCACAGATTTTGATGCTGTTAAATCTTTTTCAATTTGTTTCAATTCCTGAGACAAAAGACTAATATCAATATTTTCCTCTTCTTGAAACGTATCTACATAACGTGGGATGTTTAAGTTATAATCATTCTCCTCAATTTCTTTCAAGGATACAGCACGACTGTATTTCTCATGTGTTTCACGATTTCTGTAGGTATTTACAATTTTAACAACATCTTTGTCTTCCAACACATTTTGATTGCCTTCTTTTTTGAAATTCCCCTCACCACTAGCATCAATGAAAACAATATTATCGTCTGCTTTACGACATTTTTTTAAGACCAAAATACAGGTTGGAATGGAAGTTCCGAAAAAGATATTAGCAGGTAAACCAATAACTGCATCTAAGGCATTCATATTGGAAATGATGTATTTTCTAATTTCACCTTCAGAAGAACCTCTAAACAAAACACCATGGGGAAAAATACTTGCCAAAATTCCATTATCAGATAATTGATACAGCATGTGCTGTAAAAAGGCAAAATCTGCTTTGGTTTTTGGTGCAAGTTTCCCAAACTGGCTAAATCTCGGGTCCGTGTAATTCAAAGGATTATCTGCACCCTTCCAATGAGCAGAAAATGGAGGATTTGCCACAATTGCCTCAAAGCGTAATTCAGAGTGCTTGGGGTTTTCCAACGTATCTTCATGAATGATATTGAAATCACTGAAATGAACATTGTGCAAAATCATGTTCATACGAGCCAAGTTGTAGGTTGTTCTGTTCAACTCTTGACCGTAAAACTCACTTACATCAGCTTCTTTTTTAACTCGCAATAACAAGGAACCTGAACCACATGTTGGATCATAAACGGATTTTATTTTCTCTTTTCCGGTGGTAACAATTTTGGACAAAATTTTAGAAACTTGTTGAGGTGTGTAAAATTCTCCGGCGCCTTTACCAGCACCTGCAGCAAATTTTCCAATCAAATATTCATACGCATCGCCTAACACATCAGATTCGATGTCTTCTAATCTAAAATCGATCTTGTCAAGTTTTCTTAAGATTTTAACAATGATCGTGTTACGAGCACTTACCGTTCGACCTAATTTAGTTGAATTCAAATCTAAATCTTCAAACAAGGCATTAAAATCTTCCTCGGAATCTGTACCCATGGTACTTTGCTCAATGTGATTTAAGATTTCTTTTAAATCATCAATGATGTAGTTGTCTTCTTCCAATTGTTCAATATCCTCATCACTATCTTCTGAAGTTGAATTACTTCCTTTGTGAGCAATTACGGAGAACAATTGAGAAGGCTCTAGGTAATATCCCAATTTTAATAAAGACTCTTCTTTAATTGCCTCTAAGGTTTCTTTATCTGTAACTAATTTAAAATCTTTTACTGGCTCACTTTCCAATAATTCGTTCGCATAAAGTAATTGTTTTTCAGAAAGGTATTTGTAAAATATGAAACCTAAAATGTAATCACGGTAATCGTCAGGGTTAATTTTGCCACGTAATAAATTGGCTATTTCCCATAACTTACCTTCTAAAATCTTTCTTTGTTCTTCTGACATGGATGTTATTTTGTGTCGTAAATATAAAAATTCAGAAAAGGTCGAGAATCATTAATCAGGAAAGTTTTTAGAGGACAGATGTTAAAAGGTCGCTATTAGGTCACTTACGATCATACTCATGAGCTATATACCATCAATAATTCACCGGAATAGTCTTCGAAGAAATACTCGGATCTTTGAAAATCTGCTTTTCGTAACGGGGTTTGATTTGCATATTCGTATACTTTTGATATTCATACGTTTTGGTTTCAAATACGGCAGTAACCTTTACCTGGACATCAATTGGAGTGACATAATTTTCATTTCTCAATAAAATACTTATCCAGGAAGTTCTTTTCGTAAAGTTTATAAGCAGCAGTTCCATTGCCTTTGTCATAAGCCTTAAAATCGACATCTTTCCAAAACAAATCCCGGTTTTCTTTGTTTGCCAAACGATAAAACACTTCGTCGCCGCCTGCAGGGATAGCGAGGTTTCCAACAAGTCCAAGGGCTGCCCCGCCTAAAGGAGAAATCACAATGCTGGTTACCTTCGATGCCAGGCTGACAACCGTTTTCATATTATCATTCCAGGCTTTGCTTCCTTCATCGTTTACCCCAATCCAATATCCCCAGGATACAAGCTCTTTGGTTTTCAGATCACTTGTTTCATTTTCGGGTATGGTGAAAGAAACTTCCGTTTTATTGCCCTTGGAATTTAAACTGGTGTGGACCCGCGGTGTTTTATCCAGGATAAGAGACTCCTTAATTTCCGTTTTCAGCAATACTTTTTTTGATTTTTGCTGGTAAGTGGTATCGTGTCCGACCAACACTTCTTTCGTATACACGTTCCAGGTCGTGTCCTGTTTGGTAATCCATCGTACGGCTGAGTTGTAATTTTTGGTAGACTCGTTAGCCGGGATCCGCTGGATCTTGATTTTGCATAGTCGTTTCTTACGGGAGGTGTTTTTAAACTTGTAGATGAATACCGTATTTTGGCTTACCTGCATGGTTTTGTTAACTGCCTTAACATCTACATCTGAAAATTTTGAATTGGATGGATATTCGATGATTTCGACCTGACCTATCGTCTTTTTCTTTGATTTTAGGTTCAAGACAACCTGGTCCCCTGCAGCAAAGGCAAAATATACTTCCTTCTCACTATGACCGGGAAGTAGGATTGTTTGTTCGGTGACATCGATTAAAATCTGGGAAAATGAGTACGTTGCACTTACAATAAAAGCAACAAATAAGATTCCTGTTTTCATAATAGCGGAAATAAGCGTTAGAATTACCCAAATCTAAAAAACTAATTTTACAATTCGCTTATTTTTACTGATTTGACTCAAAAACACGTATAAATACGTGTAATTTACCTGTTGTTTTTTAGGGGGAAATTTGACTTATCTGATTTTTGAGTTTGTGTTATTGAACCAGCATACGAGTTCATTTTTAGGGCAGTAATTCACATTTCAAATATAGGGAATTATAACTATGTTAGCAGCTTAAAAAATCAGATGTTCAATAAATTATTACGTGTCGTTTCACTTTTTATTCCAGGAAGTTCAAGAAGTGAACCACCTGAACAAAAAATCTTAAAGTTCACCGAATATGAAAACAGGTTCCGGTATTTTCTTTTAATAGATAAATCCTGGCGGGAAGGTGTTTTTAGTACCCCGGATTTCTTTACAAAAGCAGGGCATCAGAAAATTACGGATCTGAAACATTTCATTGTTACTTACAGGGATGGTCAGATTGCGTATGAATCGGCTGAATTCGAAAATTACCCGAAAGAAATCAGCTGGATGACGGAAGGAAGAACGAATGATGAATGCTTTACGAAAGAAGAATTAACATCGGGCAATCATTTGTTTCAGATTAATTTTTCAAAATCCGTTATCATGAGTGATGATCCGGCTTATTATGAGACAAAAATTACCAATCTCAGCACCGAAAGAGCCAAGGTCATAAAATTCGCCGGGTTCAAAAAGACAGCCGTAAATTGTTATGAAATAAATAATTCTACCGGGGATTTCTTCAACGCAATCGATTTCAACAACTGGTATATGGATAAGCCGGATTTTTGGATCCATCCGGGAGATACGGTTTCTGATCCTATCAATTATGGTGGGGAAAGAAACAACTGGGCTTACCAGGTCAAAACCGAATCGGGAGAGACTTTCTGGTTTGGGAATATTCGTTAAATTTTCAATGATATCCTTTTATAAAATCAAGGATTTAATTACTTTTTTATTAAATTCGGGGTTTATTTCCTGCACCAAAGAAAGCAAAACCCGATTCTATTCACGTGAGCACAAAAAATCACTTATACGAAATGATACGGACTCTTCGGCTCGAAGAGGAAATCATTCTACATGAAAACTTGTTAAACATCTTACCGGAAGACGAAGAACAAACACTAGCTTTTCTCGAACTTGAATATCAAAATGAAAGTCTTTCGTGGCCGCACACGGTTCCTGCTTTTAACCCGCAAGCAGCTTTATGGGCAGCCCGTTATCTTTACACGGCGGCCCAGGTAATCCTTTTTAGGAAAGCCCTGGCCCCTGAAACTGAAACTTTTCTCAAAACACCGGGCCCTGAAATCAATCCAGGAACCATCTTGTCCGTAGATCTCTGTTTCAGGTTTATGCCTGACATAATGGAGCAACTACATGTGATCGACAGCGAAGATCCATTGCTTCCTGTATTTGAGGAACAGCTCCGTCAATGGCATTATTCGGGGATGCGCTATGAGCTGGAAAACGATAAATTGGAAATGCAGGTGTACCTGGACGATCCCTGTTTGCGTCAACTTTACTGTGAACGGGTTGTGCGAAACAAAAATATCCGATTGGCTCAAAAAGCCGAAATACAGACCTTGATCCGGTCTTATATGGGAATGTATGAAACCTTTTATTGGAAAGAATTTAATTTAATCGCTTCACATGAATGAAATTGAAAAATTAAACCAGGTGCTAACACACCTTAAATCGTCTTTTGTGGGGAAAGATGAAATCATTGATTTATTAGCTATCAGCCTGGTAGCAAGGGAAAATGCGTTTTTGTTAGGCCCGCCGGGAACAGCCAAAAGCGCCATCATCCGGGCTTTGTCCGATTGCATTGAAAACGGTAAAAATTTTGAATATTTACTCACGCGGTTTACCGAGCCGAATGAAATTTTCGGACCTTTCGATATCCGTAAACTGAAAGAAGGAGAGTTGGCCACCAACACTGAAGGCATGCTTCCTGAAGCTTCGATGGTTTTCCTGGATGAGATTTTCAATGCCAATAGCGCCATCCTGAACAGTTTGCTGATGGCCTTGAATGAGCGGATTTTCAGACGAGGGAAGGAAACGCGTAAAATCCCGGCCCTGATGTTTGTGGGAGCAAGTAACCTGCTTCCGGAGGATGAAGCCCTCAACGCCTTATTGGACCGCTTTCTCATCCGGATGCGCTGTGACTATGTTGATCCGGACGAATTGGAACACGTGCTTCTCGCGGGCCGTAAACTGGAAAACCGGGAGCAGGAAGAAAAACCGCTCATTGAACCGAAAGACATCATACAATTGCAACAACATGCCCGCCAGGTTAACCTGGAAGCTATTCGTAAGCCTTACGTGGACCTCGTACACAATCTGCGGAATACAGGTATCAAAGTTTCTGACCGGAGGGCTGTAAAAATTCAGAACCTGATTTCTGCCAGCGCAGTTATGTGCGGCCGGAATGAAGCCAGGCTGACGGATTTATGGGTTTTGAAATACATCTGGGACACGGAAGAGCAGATTGAAATCCTGGCCGGACTAGTTGACCGGGTGATCGAAAATGAAAACCCGGAAGATGCCCATCCGCAGGCTTTTTTTAATAAAGTCCCGAATGCGGAAGAATTGATGAAAGAAGTGCAGCTCCTGGTAAGCAAATGGGAATCGCAGCAATTATCCTTTGAAGAACAAAACGTGATCAAAGATAAACTCCGTTATGTACAGACGCGCTCAGGCTGGATTAAAAACCCGGAACACAAAGAACATTTAACGGCTGAAATTGAATCCTTATGGCACAAGATGCTGCAAACCGTCTGATTTATTACCTGCTTGTTCCTGAACAGGATAAAGAGCATCTTGCGGAGCTGCGCCATTGGGAACATTTGAAAGTTGCTACGGAAGGCGAATGGATCTGGGTCAGCCAGTTTCGGGAAGACGAACTGGGAGCCGTAAACGTGAAAAGTATTCCCCGCAAACAACTTTTCTATAGCAAAGCAGGGAAATTATTCCCCCTGAACAGTCTTTTGCCCGACCGCAGGGAACCGGCTTTGCTTTGGACTCCGATTCAGCGCGCTTTTCCTTTGAGTATTCCGGCTTTGAACCACAATTATTTTGGCGTCAGCGAGGAACTTCATCCAAAAATTATTACCGGCGGAGAAGAAAAAGAAGCGGGCGCTTTATATTGCTCCCTTGAAAAATTGGAACAAATCGCCCTCCAATTACCGGAGTTCCGTTTGGAGCCACTCCAGTGGACAATTATCAATAATATGGATGCCCTTGTTTTCGGAAAACCGCTTCTTCCAATCGAGGGAAAAGCATTCCGGATTACCGGCAATTTTTTGTTTCCCGCAGGATTTGATTTAGATCTTTTTAGTGTCGGCGATTTGCTTTATAAGTCAATTGATCCGGAACAAACTTCCTGGATTGTCTGGAATGAAGATTCGAGCTATTTCCGCGTAGAAAAAAGCATGCTGAACCCTTTAACACGCAGTTCGCTGCAAAAAACCATCCGCTCCATCCGGGAAACCACTCTGTTATGAACGAACGCTATTTTCAATCATATGTCAATTACTTCTGGTGCTGGGAGGACAACGCCCGTGTTGTCGCCATTCCAAAAGGCAGCACGATTGCTTATACCGAAATGCTCCAACAAAATCTCAGTTCACTTGCAGAACAAGGTTTACCGCGCTTCGGGTCTTTTCTTTTGGTGATCATAGCCCTTAATCCGCAGGCAAAAAACCTGCTTTCTGAAGCGGAGCAAGTCTTTCATTCCTTTTCAGCCAATAAGTATTATGCTGAAACTGAAATTCCGGAAGCCTTTCGCTTTCTCCGGACCCTGGCCGAAGTGCCGGAACGTTATAAAAGTGGCCCCAACAAAAACCTCTTGTTAAAAGCTATTTTTGAAGGAAGTCATGGAGCCCTTTCCTTAAAAGACTCCCAGCGTGTTTTGCATTCTTCGGAGATTTTACCACAAAACCAGCTGCTTTTTGAATTCAACGATGAAATTGTTCACAAAGACCTGAAAACGCTTTGCCTGCTTGGGCGCAAAATGCCTTCACCAGAAAAAATCCTGGAGAAGATTGCCCATCTGCCGCTGGTTGAGGAAGAAATCTTACCGGAACAGGAAAGCGGGAATAACAGCGACGATTTTATTGAACAATTGTTAACGGACCAGAGGACATTTAACATCGCAGCATTAATCCCAAGTCTTTGGTCGGGTTTTAACCTGCCTTTTCATAGCTCAGCCGTGAGTCAGCAAACGAGCGGAGGAGTTGCTGACCTTTCCAACAAAGGCAATGTTGACCAATTATTGATTTCTGAATACGCCAACGAGGACGTTGTTTTTCTCTCCCGGCTTGCTAATAATGAAGCACTATACTTAAGTCGTGAAGCCCCACCGGTACGCAATGAGCTGAAGCGGGTGCTGCTGATCGATATTTCAATCAAAACCTGGGGTACGCCCAAAACGCTTGCTTTTGCAGGAGCGCTTGCCATTGCCCGTCATCCGAAAACGGATATTCCCTGTGAGCTTTTTGCGATCGGGACTGATTATCATGCCCTGGTGATGGACTCCATCGATGGTGTTATTGATGCAATTCAGCAGGTGGATGTTTCCATAGACAGTTCAAAGGGCCTGGCAAACTATTTCCGGGACAATCCGCATGACAAGAAGCGCGAAGTGTTTATCCTGACCGAAAAAACGGCCGTGGAGCGCGCTGATATGCAGCGGACGATGTCTGAATTTGCCGAGAAGATAAATTATTGGGTTTATAGTGATTCTCAAGGATATATTGATCTTTTTCGGAATTTTAAAAACAGTAAAAAGCACATTCAGCACCTGGAATTAGATCTGCATAGACTCTGGACACAAAAAGCAAAACATCTTCCGGTTCTTGTAAAAAAAGATTCCGGTGGCTATCCCATACTCTTCAGACCATATTACGAAAACGCCATTTTTATGTCGACAGCAAACGGCGAAATCTTCCAGGTGAGCAAAGAAAAGGTTCTGTTCCGGTTTTACCGAAAAACGGCCCGGAACCACGAGGTGGGCTGGGAACTTTTACATGAAAACCTCCCTTCCTCTATAACTGATTACCAAATCGGCTTACTGAAAAATGGAGAATACATTTTACTTTGCCTGAACAAACAAATGAATGAGTTTATGCTTTTGAACCTGACTACAAAAGCGGAAATTAAGTCACATTTCAGCGATTGGAAGCAAGTAATAGGACCAACTTTTGTCTTTTATGAAGACTGCTTTTTTCACCGGAATAGCAGAGGCTGCTGGTGCATCGATTGTGACGGAAAAGTAAGTCCTATCCAGGAAAATTATAAGAACCTCTACGCTGAATTTAACAAGCGGGAAAAAGAATTACAAACAAACTTCGGGTATTCGTCCCCGGTTTTCAAAAACGTAAAAACGGTTGGAATTAATCGTCATGGCAGACTGATGTTCAACATTCATGAACTCGTGCTAAACGCCGGACACCACATCAAACTGAACCCGACTGCTAAAAACCAGGAAAGTTTGCTGATTACTGCAGCTGAAATCAATCACAATCTCTTTGAATTTGAAGACGGCAGTACAATCGAAATTAACCGGTCCGGGCTTTTTATCCTAAGCAGCAGTAATCTGGAAATTCCTAAAATCTATATTCCTTCAGCTCTGGATGCTTCTTTAGGTGTTTCCACAGCTGATTTTTTTGCGGGTAATCATGTTTATTACCGTGAACCTTTATTTGAAATGACGTTGCTTCCGAATGCGGGTGACAGGCTTCAGCAAACCAAACTAATTGCCAATGCAACAAACTGCGGTCTCAAAGCAGCTAAAACATATGTGGACAACACACCAACCACCATTGCACATTACTTCAACGAAAAAGAAATCTCGGAACTAACGGCTCAATTGGAAGATTGCGGGACGGTTGTTGAAACGAAAGCGAAGGATTCCGGATTTGAACAACTCGAAAAAATAAGTACGAGTCTGTTTTTTGAACAGTTTATTACTCCATTTATTCACACGATACGAGCAGCTTATGGAACTCAAAATTAAACCTTCACCGCGAAATATGTTTAGCGTGGGTGGCTTTTTTATCCGGGGCGCTTCCGCCAGGAATTGGCTGATCGAAATCCAATCGCTGGGAATGAGTTTGCATGATATCCGGATTTTTCCTCTTCCCGGTTCAACTGCAAATAGCATTTGGGGTTGCATCGTTCTCGTTGATGAAAGTGAAGGCAATTTTAACGCCGGCAGGCACGAATATTGCCAACGCGTGTTCCCGGATTTTTATATTCCTGAAAAATGTGAGGTCAGCCCCCGGATTTCCCAGGAAGATCATGAAAGACTTTTTAACAACAAAATTCATGTTTTTCATCCGGAAACGGGCTTTGTAATTCTTGAGGAAACTTTAATGATCGGGAATTTGTTTGTTATGCCGGAAGAGAAGTTCAGGTTTGTCTTTTCTCCTGAAGATACAAACTTCATTCCTGAGCGGATCAAAACTTTTCGGGTGCAAGTGGATGAAACGGAAGATCCGTTAAAAGCACTGGAAAAGAGCGTTGTTCCAAAACAGGAAAAGCTTCCTTCCAATCCCTTGAATTTCCTGGAAAAAATCAAGCTTGGTTTTTACAGATTACTTTTCCGTCCGGCAAATTCCGGAACCAAAACTACAGGCTCAGCAGATGAAACGAAAAAACCGTCCTGGCTTGGTAAACTAATTCTCGGGCTTAGTTCAAAAAGCGGTCCCATGCTGGAAAAAATGCAGCGGGACCTTGAAAACCTGGAAGAGCGAAACCAAAAGCAGATCGATAAATTGCTAAAGTTGCTGAAAGACAACCCGGAAGAAGCGCTTAAGTATGCAATTCCGATTGATAACAGTGGTGCGGCGCGCGGAAAAGAAGGTGGCTTTCTTGATCTGAATGTTCGCTGGAATAACCTTTCTTTATTTCAAAGCCCGAATTCAGGAAACGGGAGAGTGGTAGATATCGGTGATTACGGCACGCATTTGACCAATCAATACCTGAAAACAGCGCAGGAATTGGTTGATAAGGGCGAATATGAAAAAGCGGCCTTTGTTTACATGAAGTTGCTCAAAAACAATTATAAAGCAGCCAGCACTTTAGAAGAAGGGCACTATTACAAAGAAGCAGCGGCACTCTATCTCAAACACCTTAAAAACACACAAAAAGCTGCCGAATGCTATGAAAAGGGGAATATGACCGATGAAGCTGTCAAGCTTTATGTAGAGCTAAAAAAATACGAAAAGGCGGGAGACCTTTACTTAAAATTGAGCAAGAAGGAACTGGCCTACCAGTTTTATGAACAATCCGTCGCAGAAGAAAAATCAAAGAAAAAATACCTCAATGCCTCTTCTATTTATCGCCAAAAAATGAATAACCCACAAAAATCGCAAGATACTTTGCTGGAAGGCTGGGAATCTGGACACGAAGCAGAAAGTTGTTTGGGAAATTATTTTAGTGCAATTGGTGATTCGGAGGAAAAAAAAGCAGCGGTTAATCAGGTTTATGCTCATAAAACCAATGATAAAAATCTGAAAAAATTCCTCGAGGTCATTGAAAAGGAACACCGCAAACAAAATGAGCTAAAGCCTTTTTTACGTGAATTCAGCTACGAAGTCATTGCTGAAAAAGCATCCCGAAACCCTGACCTGACCGATCTGCTCAAACGTCTGAATTCCGAAGATAAAGAAATTGCTAAGGATACATCTCGTTTCCGCTTAAAAAAGAGTAGATCGTAGTTTTATTTCCTTAATCAATTGACTACAAGTCCTTCATGTTGTTTTTTCTTTGTTATACTCAAGAAAAGAATAGTGGTTTTATAAAAAAGTTTACCTTTGTTATTGCAAAGAGAACAGGCCAGGTAAATGCTTGATTATGTTTGCCTAAATAACCCAAACCATTATGAAGATTCTTTTAGTATTCTTATTCTTATCATTTCATTATCAATCACTTGCCCAAGCTGTCCCTTTTATTTTATGGGAAAATAATTATGGTGGTTCCAATGACGATTATGCCAGTGATGTAGACACAACAGCTGGCAATGGCTATATTGTTGTCGGGTCGACAAGGTCAGATGACCATGATGTTTCGGGTACTCCGAGTCAAACAGATTTTTGGATTATTAAAGTCAATGCTGCAGGAAATTTGATTTGGAATAAAAACTACGGGGGATCTCAAGATGAGGCAGCCTCAGCAGTACGGGCAAACCCGGATGGCTCTTTTATCGTTGTCGGGTCTTCGAATTCAGATGATGGAAATGTGAGCGGACATCATGGTACAGTATCCTATTCCGATTTTTGGGTAATCAAATTAAATGCTCTCGGTAATATTATATGGAAGAAATCTTTTGGGGGGTCACATGATGAAGCTGCACAAGATGTCCGTCAAACAAGTGACGGCGGTTTTATCGTAACGGGCTGGACAAATTCCATGGATGGCGATGTGCAAAATGTAACGGAAGAAGGAACGAAATACTGGATAATAAAGTTAAGTGCCAATGGAAATCTTGAATGGCAAAAAACCTATCGTAAATCCTTCCGGGACATAAGTTATTCTATCGAACAAACTTCCGATAATGGTTTCGTCGTAGTTGGTTCTACCATTGAACCAGGTGGAAATTTTAGTGATTTAAATAGCCGGGACTATTGGATAATCAAAATGGACAGTTTAGGAACATGGGAATGGGACCGCTCCATTGGAACTTCCTTTGGTGATTGTGCCACTTCAGTCTGTCAGAGCCCGTCCGGGGGAATAGCTGTTATTGGGTTTTCGAATAACGATTACCGCTTGATAGAATTAGACCTGGCCGGAAATATAGAAAATGATTACACCTTTGGGGGAAATAGCCTTGATTTTGCAAAATCGATAAGAAGAACGAGTGATAACGGTTATATTTTAGCCGGTGATTCGCAGTCCTGGGAAGGTGATGTTTCAGGTGGAATAATGTATAGTACAGATTTCTGGATCACAAAACTTAACGCTGACACTATAACATGGGAAACACGGATTGGCACACCTGAATCAGACTATGCCACCGGGGCCATTGAAACACCAGATGGAGGATACTTGATTGTAGGTCATAAACACAATAACGGCGGAAGTTCAGCTTCTCATTATGGGAACAATGATATTTGGCTGGTCAAAATAGGTCTCAATTATGTATATGTGGACGATCTTACTCTGGGTCATGTAAAAGTGTTCCCGAATCCATTTACTGATGTTTTACACCTCGAAGCTTTGGAAAATATAAGTTTCGTACAAGTATACGACCTGTTAGGAAAATTGATATTTGAATCAGATGTCAACGAAACGATTAACCTTAATGTTAATTCCGGGGCTTATGTTTTGCGTTTATTCGATAAGTCTGGAATCAACCAAACATCACAGTTAATAATTAGGAAATAAATGGACCTGTTCCTGTAGCAGGACCAACAAAACTGAATATAAACGGAGCGCTTAATTGAACTTCTAACTCTGTCTTTAATATGATGCAACAATGCCTGATCTGTAAAATCCAAAATCCGCTGTATATCCTCCGCTAAAAAGTTCGACATTTCCCCGCTCAAGGCCACGAAAGTAGAAAAAGCCATTCCTTGGGGAGTGGCTTTTTCACCGTATAGGTTTGCCCCGTAAATGAAAGGAATTCTGTACTGTGTGAAAAACCGTTTACAACGGTTCCTCAATACTTTTTGGTAAATTGAGGGTGAAGCTGGTGCCTTTGTTTGGTTTACTGGAAAATTTAATCGTTCCGTGAATGAGCTCCACGTATTTTCCGACGAGACACAGTCCCAGGCCGGTACCCTGGATATTGCCGACATTGCCCGCCCGGAAGAATTCCTGGAACAGGTTTTTTTGATCAGCTTTCGGGATTCCGATGCCTTTATCCTGAACTATGATCGTTACTTTTTCCTTGATTATAGAGGAGTAAAGCGCTATTTCACTATTTTCAGGAGAGTATTTACTGGCGTTTGAAATGAGGTTGAAAAGTATGTTTTTCAATATTTTTTTAGCATGCTTTGTCATCAGGTCACCTTCGTGCCGGTATTGGAGATACTGATTTTTTTTAGAGAGCATGCCTTCCGTTTCTTCCCTGATGCTTTTTAAGAATTCGGGCAAATTGAAAATTTCAGAGTGGGCTTGAATGCTTCCTTTGTCAAATTGTGAAAGAGAAAGGCAATCATCCAGGATCACGGTAAGGTTCCTGACAGAAGCGGAGATCCGTTGTGTGTGTTTTAAGCGGTTTTGTTCCTGCTGTGCACCTGAGTATTTTTCGATCAGGGTTGCGCTGGAAAGAATAGTGGTTAAGGGGGTGCGGAATTCATGGGACGCGGCGGCAATGAAGCGTGAGGTAGATTCATTTAATGCTTTTTCACGCGCGAGAGATTCGGTCAGTTCCAGGGTCCGGATTTTGACTTTGTTTTCAAGCTCTTCCTGGGAATGGACCTGCTCGGTTACATCAACGATAACGACCTGGAAAAGGCTTCTTTCGGAATTCAGTTTCATAAAGATATTTGCCCAAAAGTGGGATCCGTCCAGCTTCTTCATTTCATGTATGCTCTGGTTGATAGTACCTCCTTCTTTCTTCAGAAGCTTTACAATATCATCCCTTTCCGCGGGGTTTACAAAATGAGTGCTCGTGTCAAAATTATCCAGGTACTCTTTTTTTGACTTGTAGCCAAACATCCGGATGCTGAAATCATTCACTTCGATCACTTTTAAGGTTTTTGCATCTTTTGTATGCATGGCTACCAGCGAGTTTTGAAATAAATTCCGGTATTTTTCCTTGCCGATTTTAACGAGGTGAAGATTTAATTGCTTGATCCGCTTGCTGTCTTTTGCATGCTCAATGCTATAGCGGATAGTTCTTTCCAGAAGGCTGGGTGTCAGTAAATCTTTCTCCAGGTAATCGAAAGCGCCTGCACTCATGGCCTGCTTGTCTATTTCGATATCATTTAGTCCTGTTAGCAGGATTAAAGGAACGTCGATGCCTATTTTTACGGCTTCTTTAATCAGTCCGAGGCCATTCTCCGAACCGAGACGGTAATCTATAAGATAGATGTCGTGTTCCTTCCGGGCAATCTGTTCAAGGGCATCGGTATAGTTCGGTGACCACGTGAGAGTGAACCTGCTGGATTTAATCCTGGAAAAAAGATCCTGGATGATGGCAAAATCCTCCTTATCATCATCAATCACCAGTACTTTAATGCTATTTGTCATTTTCAAAGGGGAGTTCTACGATTTCAAACCAGTATTTTTTGAGAGCGCTCATGGTTTCCACCATAGCCGAAAATGTAACCGGTTTGGTGATGAATGAGTTGGCCCCGAGATCGTAAGTTTTTAAAATATCTGATTCCGCACCGGATGTAGTGAGGATAATGATCGGGATATTTTTTAGATTCGGATCAGCCTTGATTTCCTTAAGCGCTTCACGTCCGTCTTTTTTGGGCATATTGAGGTCGAGGAGCACAATACCGGGAGTGGGGTATTCCTGCCTGTCAGCATATTTACCCTCATTTCGCAGGTAGGCCAGAAGCTCTTCGCCGTTGTCAACACACCGGATCCGGTTTTTTAAATTGCTTTCTTTGAGTGCGTCAAGGATCAGCATCTGGTCTTCATGATCATCATCGGCGATTAATATTTCGATGGATTTGGAGATTTTCATTTTACTTTTTTAATTAAACATAAATGGATTAACGAATGTTACGGCCTCGTCCGTCCGGATGATTACTTACTTGTCCACAGGGGCAAAGTAACCTTAAATATAGAGCCCTGTCCGGGCTTGCTGCTCACTTCAATATTCCCATGATGAAAAAGCGCGATTTTTTTGCAGATGGCAAGCCCGATGCCCGTACCGGCATATTTGCGGTTTTCAAGGCGCTGGAAAATGGTGAATATCCGGTCAACGTATTTTTCATCGAAGCCGATCCCGTTGTCCTCAAAAAAAATATGAGTGATTTTTCCAGAGGATTTTGCATAAATTTTCAGGCTAGGAGTTTCCTCTTCTTTTACGAATTTTATGGCGTTTGAGATCAGGTTTTGAAAGAGCTGCCGGATCTGGGTGGGATTGCCTGAAATAAAAGGCAGCTTTCCCTGGATAATGTTGGCCCCTGTCCTTTCAATGGTAATTTCCATATCAGAAATAACTTCGTTCAGAATCATATTGGAATCGATCCTTGAAAATTCGGGAACAGGATTGGACAAGCGTGAAAATTCAAGCAAGTCGTTAATCAGGTTCTGCATCCGGGACGCTGCATTCAGGATCCGGTCCAGGTAGTCTTTTCCTTTCTCTGAAAAATTTTCCCGCTCCATGGATTTCAGACGGTCACCGAATGATTGAATTTTCCTGAGTGGCTCCTGCAGGTCGTGCGAAGAAATATAAGCAAAGTTCTCCAGCTCCAGGTTGGATTCTTTCAGGTGTTCGGTCAGTAGCTCCAGCTCTTTTTTCTTTTGTATGACGTCCTGCTCGTTTTTTTTCCGGATAGTGATGTCAAACACAAACACTACAACAAAGGCTGCATCATCTTTCAAATACGGGCTTAAGCTGATTTCAATCGAGAATTCGGAGCCGTCTTTTCTTTTTCCTGATAAATCGGTTTCTGTCCCCATGCTCCGGGGTAAAGGGTTTGTATAGAAAAAATTTTCACCCGGCTGACTGGCGGGCAGCAAGGGAATACCGGTTTCGATTCCTTGTCCCAATAATTCATCTTTGTCATAGCCGAACATTTTTTCTGCGCTGGGGTTTATCCGGATGATCTTCCCTTTGCTGTCAACGACTAAAATCCCTTCAGTGGAATGTAAAAATAATGCTTGAAAAACTTCTTTTACTTCCATTTAAATATGTCAATACTATAATGTTGCGTTTCATAATTCTGAAATCCAACCTACAGTGTTTTACAATATACATATATTATCCCTGATATCTTAGTATATAATTTTGAAACAAGTATTAATACCCGCCTTTGAAGTATATGTACGCAGATTACCTGTCAGCATAAAACCTGTTATATACGTCACCGGGAAAAAATCGTGGCCCGTTTTGACATTATTATATCAGAAAGTTTCCGACCGGTTAATTAAAAGTCCTCCCTCGTCTCATGCAGCGACAGTAAGGGCACTTTAGCGTGGAAAGCCATGCGCTTGGTGTTTGAATCGTTGAATATATTCTCAATCATGCTGTGCATTTTGGGGATCATAACGACGAGGTCGATTGCGTGATCTTCCACAAATTCATTGATTCCGTCAATCAGGTCCTCGTTTTGTACCTGGTGAAAGCTATGTTCGATGCCTTCCAGGATGCGGTCAAACTTGTAATTTTCGACTTGCTTGCTCAATAATACCGGCGCTTCGGTTTCAGGGACAACATTCAGGATGTATACCGGCGAATGGAACAGGTGGGCAAAATCTATCAGGTCCGTCAGGATTGTTTTATAGCTCTGGTCCTCATAATCACAGGCAAATGCAATTTTTGTGATGCCCCGGTATTTGACATCTTCACCGATGATCATCACGGAACAGTTCACTTTGTCAATCACTGAAGTAGTGGTATTTCCCATGAATTTCTCCCTCAGGTACCCGGATCCTTTCATTCCCATGACGATGAGGTCAACCTGTTGGTTTTCACAAAAATTGTTGATTTCATTCAGGAAAACGCCATTTTTACAGCGGCTTTGGACCTCAAGGCCTTCGCCATGCCGCGTAGTGAGATCAGCTTCGATCTTTTTCAAATTTTCCAGGCATTGTTTTTTTACCCCATCGTCCACTGATCCGGTGTATACGTGAAATAAAATAAGCTTTGCATGCGTATGGCGGGCAATTTCAGCGCCGTATTCAATTGCATTCAGGGCAAGAGAAGAAAAATCGCAGGGAAGGAGAATCGTTTTCATAAGTCCAGGTTCAATATTTTAGCTGTAAGATAGTGCAAATTGCCGGTATAATGGGATTAATTGGGAACTATTGTGAGGAATCAGGCTAAATCTCATCGGTCATTGCCAGCGTTTTTGCCGTTTAAACAAAAATGGATGACGTTTTCGCTCTCATTCTGTTTACCTCATACATTTTGGCGGGCTCATTCGTTTCTCATTCTTTTTTTTCTTAGTTTCGTTGTAAAGTTTAATACAGAACAACATGGGCTTCTTTAAAAAAATATTCTCCGGAAAGGGGAACGATGCCAATAAACAAGAGACAAAGGTGAGCGCTGTTTTCACCGAAAAATACTTTGATGAAAGGTTTACTGAACAAAAACTGGATGAAAAGCCCGGAATAATAGATGGCTGTATGAAGATGGTGGAAAGCTTTTTCATGGACAATAAAATCGAAAGCAAGGTGAAAAAACCGGTCAATCATCCTGTAAACCTGGACCAGGCTGTTACTGAAGGAGTGGGGTTTCATACGTATTGTAAATCATTTGGCTTGGAAGATGGCCAGGTTATCCTGTTCCTCGCTTATGCTTTCAGTGAGTTCCTCATGGGACAATATGATTTCAGGTTATATAAAGACAATGAGCCTGAATTTTCACTAAGGGATATGACACTGAAATATAATAAAAACGGGGTCGTTCTGTCACTTTACCCTGTTGAATATGCTTTAAAAGTACTCAATCATGAGTCAAGCTTTGAGGACTTGTATGGAAAGCTGAACGGTCACCTGGAACGTTTGCCCGGAGTTGATGAACTGCTTCAAGGCTTTACAGGAGAAAAGGATCCGCAATAATATCCGGCAGAAACTGCTTTTTCTCATTCTTATTTTCTTTCGGCTCACGCTTGTCCATTTCCCCCGGCAACTGTAGGAAACTCACTTTTACTTTGAATTTATTATGCTGTGAATAATATTTTTTCATTTAAAATTTGGATTTTCAATATTTTATAGTTAGTATTGTTTTGCTAAAACGACCTCCATGTAAAAATGAACTACTGCATGAGGAATTTTATAAACGCTCACATCTCTTTATTTTTCCCGTTTCAGACGGTTTTTATGTCTTGTAATATTCACAAGCGGGAAAGCCTTTTTTTATTCTTGATCAGCTAAATCGGTTTAAACAAACGCCGGCTGTGGAGCTTATTGGCGTAAAACAAAAAATAATATAAAAAAACAGGTCTATGAGAATTCGGATTTTATGTTTCTTGTTAATCTCTGCCGGTCTTGCTTGTGCGCAGGGAAATGTGTTCAACGTCTGGCATTTCGGTCAAAACGCGGCCATTGATTTCAACGGTGTGCCCACTGCTTTGGATGGCAGCCAGCTGAATACGAGCGAAGGAACGGCTTCCATGTGTGACGCCAGCGGGAACCTGCTTTTTTACACGGAGGGAGTAAACGTTTGGGACAGGAATAACACCCTGATGCCAAACGGGACAGGTTTGACAGGAAATGTCAGTACCACCCAGTCGGCGCTGATCGTACAGCAGCCCGGAAGCACCGGTTTATACTACCTGTTTACAGTGCCGCCTGACGAGGGAGGTGACCTGAGCTACTCCATTGTTGACATGTCATTGAACGGTGGATTGGGGGACGTCGTTTCTGCCAGTAAAAATACGCCGATGCCGAACCGGGCAAATATCACCTGCGAGAAAATAACGGCTGTCAGGCATTGCAACGATGTAGATTGGTGGATCATAACCCACGATCAGTCGGCTGCCGGAAGCTCAGATTACCGGGTTTGGCTCTTCAGCGCAGCAGGTGTCGGTGCAACGCCCGTTATATCAACTACAGGAACAGCGGTAACAACAAGCAGCCCGATCGTAAACCGCGGTTATGGATATTTAACAGCGTCCAATGACGGACAAAAAATGGTAATGGCAAGCTATGGTCTCAGCGTCTTTGATATTGTTGATTTTGACAATGCCACGGGGGCGGTTTCAAACGCACAGATTATAAACGTGTTTCAGCCTTACGGAACGGAATTTTCACCCAACGACGAGCTCTTGTATGTTTCATCGGACAACAAGCTGCTGCAATACGACCTTACACAAGCCAGTGCTGCTTTGATCGAAGCTTCCGAACAGACAATATACACCGATTTCAACGAAGGGGCCCAGATCAGGGCAATCCGCATGGGGCCGGGCGAAAAAATTTACGTTTCCACTTCCTGGGTTGCTTACCTGGGGGTAATCAATTCTCCCGATATACCGGGCAACGGATGTGATTTTAACCCGCTGGGAATTGACGTTACCAACGGCGGGGCTTTTATTACGAGCACGGGATTGGGCCTCCCCAACACCTACAAATTCTTTAATCCTTGCGGCCCGGCTGAGCTGGAAGCGTCGTTTACACCTTCAGACCTGGAAATTTGTCTCGGCGAATGTATTACGTTTACAGACAACAGCTCGGCAGGAGGCAGTGCGATTACCGGCTGGAGCTGGCAGTTTGCAGGCGCTTCCCCGGCAGGCTCCGGCTCACAAAACCCCGGGCAGGTTTGCTTCAACACGATTGGCGCCCAGAATGTAACATTGACAGTGACAGACGGAACACTTTCCGACGACACAACAATCGTTATCACAGTAAACGCGCTTCCGATGCTTACAATAAACGCTTCTCCTTCCGCTTCAGTATGCGAAGGGGATTCCGTAACGCTAGTGGCGGGCGGCGCCGGAAACTATGCCTGGAACAACGGTGTGAGCGACGGAGTGCCTTTCCTTCCCGCGGCAAGCTTAACATATACGGTGACGGGAACGGATGCGAACGGGTGCGATGGCTCGGCTACAGTTCTTATCACTGTCCAGGATTGTGACCAGGAAAGTATTGGCGTACCGGAAGCTTTTTCACCGGACGGTGATGCAAACAACGACCTGCTTTTCGTGAAAGGGAACAATATCCAGACCCTCAATTTTATGGTCTACAACCGTTACGGGCAAAAAGTCTTCGAAACGGATGACCAGGCTGTAGGATGGGATGGGAAATTCAACGGGAAAGAAGAGAACCCGGGTGTTTTTGTCTGGGTACTGGAATACACCTTCGAAAGCGGAACGGGAGGGATTCTCAAAGGAAATACAACACTTGTCAGATAAAGCAAATACGAAGCACGATGGAAAAAAGAATAGTATTTTTAGCATTTATGGTTGGGGCTGCTGCCTTTGGATTGGCACAGCAAGACAAGCATTTTTCGATGTTTGCCGAATCTCCGGTATATATGAACCCGGCTGCTGCAGGTTTTTCAGGCATGCAGCTTTTCTCAAATTACAGGACGCAGTGGGGCAGTGTCTCCGATAACCCGTATACAACAACAACGGTTGGCGCAGATATGCGTGTGATGGAAAACGAAGGCTTTCTCGGGGCAGGGGTTTATTTTATGAATGATGTGGCCGGCGACAGCAGGTACAAAGTCAACGAAGTTTCCGTGCCGGTCAGCTACGCGGTAAAATTATCCAAAAATCAGTTCCTGGCCTTTGGTTTACAGCCGGGTTGGTACCAGCGCAGTATCCAAAACGAAAACACGAGCTGGGACAATCAATGGACGGGGACGGAATTTAATACAAGCCTGGCGAATAATGAAAATATCATGGCGGATAACAGGACAGTGAACCGCTTCGATATGTCTGCCGGAGCTTACTTCAACGCGGAATTATCGAAGAACAATCGCGTTTCGCTGGGATTATCGCTTGCACACATCACCGGGCAGAAAGTTAATTTCACAGAAATCGACAACAGTCTTTACCGCAAGCTGATTTTCCACGGGCAGTTTGTTTACAATACCAGCAAGGAGTTTTCGCTTGTTCCTGCATTTTACACTTTTTTCCAGGGACCGAACCGGGAAATCACACTGGGTTCTAATTTCAGGTATTTGGTGAAAGGGACAACTTCGGATGATTTTTCAGAACAAACGGCTGTTTCCCTCGGGATATATTACCGCAGCGGAGACGCGCTGATTGCTAACCTGATGTGCGACATCAAAAGTTTCAGTGCTGGGGTTTCCTATGATCTGAACACTTCCGGCCTTAGTCTGGCATCTAACGGGAATGGCGGGCTTGAGTTTTTTCTGCGTTATCGCATGAAACAGGGAAAGGATTGAAAATTAAGAAATTAGTCCTAAAATCCGGTATGCCCGAAACAGCATAGGATAGCGGGGATTTTATATAAAAAACGGGTAAGAAGTTGTGAGCTAAAATTTGGATTTTCAGTATTTTATGTGTATTATTGTTTAGTCTGCGCAACTCATTATTCCCTGACAGATCTTCTTAACAACATTGATTTGTAACTAACACAGAAAGCTATGAAAAAAGGTTACGTGCTTTTTATTTTGTTTGTGTTGAGTTTTTTTCTCCCGGGAAAACAGCTTCTCGCTGCACCCATTAATTATACATTTCAGGCAGTTGGAGGGGCTTATACGGCGAATGCCACACCGACCGTTGTCATTGGGGGCGGGGATGATGAAGCTGCGATTCCTTACCTGGATATTGGCTTTACCTTTTATTTTGGCTGTGCGCCCTACACCGGTTTTTCGGTATCACAAAACGGCTGGATGAGCCTGGACCCGGATTGTACGGATTTTCATACAGTGAACAACCTGAGCACTGCTACAAGCAGCAACGGCTTCAGTGCCGGCCGGCCTATTATAGCTCCGTTTTGGGATGATCTTTCCGTAAGCTGGACGGCCGGAAGTAGTGTCAATTACAAGCTGACAGGAGCTGTAGGATCACGTATTCTCACGGTTGAATGGAGGAACATGGTTTGGTATTGGTCCAATACGGGCTCAACGCTTTCTTTCCAGGCCAAGCTCTACGAAGGAACTAATGTAATTGAATTTATTTACAGGCAGGAAGCCACAGCACCGGGTGGCGCTTCTCGTGGCGCTTCCATTGGTCTTGGTGGATTGGCTACCGGCGATTATTATACCTTGAACGGGACCGGCGCAGCACCGGCAGCTTCCAAAGCAACGAATACAACCAATCTTACAACGCGCCCTGCTACGGGTCAAATATATCGCTGGACACCCAATTGCGGCGTGCTTCCCGTCGACCTGCTTTCGTTCAGCGGGAAAAATAGGGGCTGCCAAAACCGGGTAGAATGGAAAACGGCCAGTGAAAGCAAAAACAATTTCTTTACCGTGGAAAAATCTACGGATGGAACGGAGTTTTTTGACCTGGTGCAAATAAATGGGGCAGGAAACAGCGATCAGCTTTTGAAATACAGCGTCGTAGATCCCAAACCGGCAGAAATCACCTATTACAGGTTGAGCCAGACCGACTTTGATGGCAGGCAGGTTTATTACGAAACGATCCTTGTTTATGCCCAAAAAGACGATCCGCCCATTCATCCCAATCCCGCAAGCGATTTTGTTTTTATTGAATCGGAAGAAGAAAGTAGCTACGTTCTCTTCAATTCGTCGGGAATTGTCGTCCGGCAAGGTATTATGGGCAAAAGCGGGTTTGATGTTTCCGAGCTGTCCGAAGGGGTTTATTTTCTGAAAATCAATAACGGCAATGTGCAAAAAATTGCAGTTGAACATGAATAAATCCAGGTTTTAGAAATCTTCCTTACTTCCGTTTCAAACTCACTGAACTTTACTATCTTTGTGGGTAATGACCATCAGTGAAGTAAACACAGCGCTTGAGCTCCCCGTAATGGAGCAGTTTTACACCATCCAGGGCGAAGGAAAGAACTCCGGCCGGGCTGCCTATTTTATCCGTTTGGCGGGCTGCGATGTGGGCTGTGTGTGGTGTGACGTCAAAGAAAGCTGGAACAGGGAAGAGCATCCGCTGGTGAAAATCGATGACCTGGTTGCTGAAGTTAAAAATTCCGGAACGGATTTCGTCGTGATTACTGGCGGTGAGCCGGCAATGTACGATTTAACAGCTTTAACGGCAAAGCTCAAAGCCCTGCGTGTTGAAATAGCGATGGAAACATCGGGCTGCTATCCGTTGAATGGCCACATCGACTGGTATTGCTTTTCCCCGAAAAAGTTTAAGCAGCCTTGTGACGAAGCTTACGAAAAGGCCAGTGAAATCAAAATCATTATTGCCCACCCTTCGGATTTTGCCTGGGCGGAGGGACATGCGGAACGCGTAAATCCCGGAGCGGTTAAATACCTGCAAACCGAATGGTCAAAACAGGAACGGTTTTTGCCGATGATCATTGAATATGTGAAAGAAAACCCATCGTGGAAAATCTCCTTGCAGACTCATAAATACATGAATATACCTTAATAGCATGAAGAAATTAATGTTCAGATTTACAATCATACTTGCGCTGTTTTTGGTGCAAATCTCCTGCGCAACGGCCCAGCCGCGTTATTCCACGACAAATAAAAAAGCCATTTCCCTTTTTGAAGAAGGCCAGCAGGCGCCCAATGCAGCTTCGGTAGGAGGAAGGCCGGATTATGCTGCCGGAATTGCATTGCTCAAAAAAGCCATTGAGAAAGACCCGGAGTTCTGGGAAGCGCATGTTGTAATCGGGGAATTTTATGAATATTCAGGGAAAATTGACGAGGCAATTCATCATTACGAAGAAGCGCTGCGCATCAACCCGAACCACAGTCCTTCCGGGGGAACGATTTTTTTCCTGGGAAACCTCAAATATGCCAAAGGCGATTACGAAGGTGCGCTGAAAATGATGGATTTGTTTATGAGAAACAAGAATGCGAACCCCGAATTGCTCAAAACAGCCAACGAAATTTATGCTTCCAGCGAATTTGCTGTCAAGGCGATGAAAAACCCGAGCAATTTCAAGCCGATCAACATCGGTCCGGGCATCAACACCGCTGATCCGGAGTATTTCCCGACAATTACCGTTGATGGAAAAACGATTTTATTTACCCGCAGGATCAACGACTCGCGCGTGGCAGGAACGTTCAAGGAACAGGAAGATTTTTACATTTCACATTTAAGCGACAACAATATCTGGATCAAGGCGGAAGCCATGCCGGAAAATATCAATACGGTAAACAACGAAGGCGCGCCGACAATTGCTGCCGATGGCCGTACTTTAATTTTTGTAGGTTGTCCTGACGCTTCCGGAACAGATTACGGAACCGGGCGGACGGGACGCGGAAGCTGCGATTTGTTTATCACCAAGCGCATCGGCTCACGCTGGCAAAACCCAATTAATATTCCCGGGGCGCTCAATACGGGCAATTGGGAAACCCAGCCTTCACTGTCTTCTGACGGAAAAACGATCTATTTCATTCGCGGGATCCGCGGCCAGGGCGGTACGCGTTCTTCCGATATTTACACTTCGACCTTACTGGATGACGGTTCCTGGAGCACGGCGAAAAAACTGCCGGATCATGTGAACACGCCGCAGGAGGAAGAATCTGTTTTGATCCATCCCGATGGGCGCACTTTGTATTTTGCTTCCCGCGGACACCAGGGATTGGGCGGGCTCGATCTTTTTGTTACCCGGATGGACGATAACGGGAACTGGTCAAAACCTGAAAACCTGGGCTATCCGATCAACAGCCAGTACGATGAAAATTCCCTGATGGTAAGCCCGGATGGGGAAATCGGTTTTTTTGCTTCCAACCGCGAAGGTGGCTTTGGCGACCTGGATATTTATTACTTCGTCATGCCGGAGCACCTGCGGCCGACAAAAACGCTTTATTTTGAAGGAATTGTGTACGATGCCACAACTAAGGCGCCAATCCCGGGTAAATTCCAGCTGATCGATCTCAAAACAGGGAAGGAAGTCATTCGTTCGGAAGCGGACAAGGTAACCGGGGAATTTATGGTTTCACTGCCTTTAAACCGCGAATATGCTTTGAACGTGGAATACCCGAACTATAACTTCTTCTCACAGAATTTCAATATGACCAATCCGGACAGCCTGGAATCGATCCACATGGACGTTCCGCTCATCCCGGTAGGAAATGCGACACCTGTTCTCCTGGCGAATGTATTCTTTGATTACGGAAAAACCGATCTGCGTCCTGAATCATTTGTAGAATTAAACAAGCTGCGCGACTTCCTGAATGCCAACCCGACTTTGAAAATTGAAATTGGCGGGCATACCGATACACGCGGAGATGACAAAGGCAACCAGGTTTTGTCTGAAGGGCGTGCCAAATCAGTGATGAATTACCTCATTCAGCAGGGGATTGCAGCTTCGAGGTTAAGCTCTAAAGGCTACGGCGAAACACAGACTGTGATTTCAGATGCACAAATTGCCTTATTGAAAACTGAAAAGGAAAAAGAAGCGGCCCATCAGAAAAACCGTCGTACGGAGTATAAATTCATTTCCAGATGATCCATTTTCTAAGACTGGTCCGACCGCTGAATTTGCTGATTATCGCCCTGACGATGTACAGCGTTCGTTTCTTTTATGTCGGCCTTTCCAATTATAAGGTCCATGATTCTTTTGCCGGTTTACACGAGCAAATCGATTTTTTCCTGCTGGTGATTTCTACCGTGATGATCGGGGCGGCAGGGAACATCATAAACGATTATTTTGATGTCAAAGCAGACCGCGTCAACCGGCCGGAACGTTTGATTATTTCCCGTCATATCAAGCAGCGCTGGGCGATTATGAGCCACTGGATGCTCAACGGCCTGGCCTTTTCCATCGCAATATATCTCAGTATCCGCTATCATACGTTCTGGTATGTTTTTGTGCACCTGATTTCGATCAATACCTTGTGGTTCTATTCCATGTATTTCAAGCGGAAAGCCTTGATCGGGAACGTTTTGATCGCCATGCTGACAGCGCTCGTTCCGATTTTATGCGGGATCCATTTTTACCTCGTGGGAAGCTTGTCCGACCTGCGTTTGGAAGAAAGCGGGAATTTGCTGACGCATTACCCGGCCTGGGTATATTTCCTGGCTGAGCACGGACGTTTTGTGTTCGGGATGGCTTTTTTTGCCTTTATTCTCAATCTTTCCCGCGAGATTATCAAGGATATGCAGGATATCAAAGGAGACGAAATGATCCACGCCAAAACCCTTCCTATGATGATCGGAATCAGGAAATCCTGCGCTATTGCGGCCTTGTTTTTACTTGGATTGCCGGTTACCGCCGCGATGATGTATTTCTTCAATGTCAGCTTTATTTTTAACGATCTGCTCTTTTTTATTCCCTTTGTCCTGTCAATTGTCCTGTCGAGCTTCGTGGCTTTAGTGATGCTGATCAGCCACACCCGGAAATCCTTGAAATTCTACGATTCCGTCCTGAAGATTGCCATGCTTCTCGGCTTGATCCTTCCTTATTACTGGATTATCCTGCTGTAAGAAACTTGACAATTTCCCGGTCATTTTGAGTCTGATCCTTGGAAAAGAAGTGCAATAAACCTATATTTGGGAGAATAAAACGCTGCTTATGCTCAAAAATATCCTCCTTTACGGGTCAATTATGGCTGCAATCCTCACTGCCAATTTGCTCTACATGCTTTGGCTTTGCTACAACGATCCTAATTTTCACAGCAATGATTTCCTCGGATATGCAGTGATGCTGCTCATTCTCTCCCTGATTTTTTTCGGGATCAGGAATTACCGCAAGCACCACGGGGGAACGATTACTTTTGGCAAAGCCCTGGCAATCGGTGCGCTCACAGCCTTAACAGCCAGCACGATTTACGTCATAGTGTGGCTGATCCTATATTACAATTTCGTTCCCGATTTCCTGGATAAATACATTCAGCATGTGTTGAACGAGATTTCGCGCAACGGTGCCACAGCCGCTGAATTAAACCAAACAATGCTCGAAATGAGCAACTTCAGGGAAATGTACAAAAGCCCGTTTTTTGTGATTATGATTACGTATTCTGAAGTTTTGCCGCTCGCATTGCTTGTAGCTTTGGTAAGCGCTTTGATCCTCAAAAAAAAGCCGCAAACAACAGCATTAAACTGATTTTATGATCAAATTCAAATACACCATCCTTTACGTCAAAGACGTTGTGAAAACCGTAGAGTTTTACGAAAAAGCTTTTGGTATGCAGCGCAAGTTCGTTGCCCCTGAAAATGTTTACGCCGAGCTGCTTTCGGGTGAAACAACGCTTTCCTTCGCTTCACTTGAGCTGGCAGGATCAAACCTCACCAACGGTTTTCTTGAAAGCGATCTGAAGCACAAGCCTTTTGGAATAGAGATCGGTTTCACAGCTGTAGATGTCGAAGCTACTGTAAAACAAGCTATTTCTGCCGGTGCAACCCTCGTTGAAGAAGCCAAAACAAAACCCTGGGGACAAGTCGTGGCTTACGTCCGGGATTTGGATGGGTTTTTGGTAGAGATTTGTACTGAGATGTGAGATTAATATGCTAATTACTTAATGTGATAATGTGCTAATTGTTGTTTGTCAGCATATTCTCCATTTTCAATTCTAAATTTAGGAAACTCTTGAAGTAATTTCTTATATTTGTATGTATTAGAGCTTAAAAATGATTGATTACAAGCAGATTATTCAAAGGAATCCAAACAAGCGCTTTGGAAAGCCATGTGTTCGCGAAACCCGTATTTCGGTTTATGATGTTTTGTATTGGCTTGCATCTGGTATGTCGGTAGATGAAATTATTTATGATTTTCCGGAATTGACGAAAGAAGATATCCAAGCTTGTTTGGCTTATGCTGCTGACAGGGAACATAAATTGCTCCGTGCGTGATGAAATTGCTGTTCGATCAAAATATTTCATTTCGTATAACTAAAAAACTTCCTTCATCTTTTAAAGAGTGTAAACATGTTTCTGATGTAGGTCTATTGAATGCAGAAGATCCCAAAATATGGGAGTTTAGCCGCAAAAATGACTTTACTATCGTTACATTCGATTCAGATTTCTACGATATTAGCTTGATTGAAGGACAACCTCCAAAAATCATTTGGTTGAAAACGGGTAATATGACCAGCAATGGATTAGTAAAATTACTTGTAAAGTATGAAAAAGAAATTTTGGATTTTATTGAAAAAGAAGAATATACAGAAATTTCATGTCTTGAACTCGATAATTTCTAATTCTCCATTTTCAATTCTTCCAATCTCTTATAAGCCTGGTCAATCGTTGTAATATTCGAATAGAGTAAGCGTAATTTATCGTTTTTCTCACTGAGCTTACAATCTTTCGGGTTGCTTTTGATGTAGCTTAAAACCTGCTGGAAAGCTTCCGAATCGTAAAAATGGGATTGCGGGTTGGAAACGAAATAACAAACCATTGATGACGATTTGATCACGAGCTTCTCGATCCCTGCTTCTTCTGCCAGCCAGCGCAATTCGAAGGATTTGAACAATTCTTTTACGGAACGCGGCAAAGGCCCGAAACGGTCAATTAGCGACAGCGAAAATTTATCCAGCGCTTCCTTGCTTTCAAGGTTATCCAGTTGCTGGTAAAGGCTCAGACGTTCGGCCACGTTGTTCACGTAATCGTCCGGGATCCGGATTTCGAGGTCGGTTTCGATTACGCAATCTTTCACAAACTGCGTAAACTGGTCGGTATTGCGCTCTGCAAACAAATCTTTGAATTCAGTTTCGCGCAATTCTTCCATCGCCTCGTTGAGGATTTTCTGGTACATTTCAAAACCGATATCGGCAATGAAACCGCTTTGCTCACCACCCAATAGGTTCCCGGCGCCGCGGATATCAAGGTCTTTCATGGCGATGTTAAAACCGGAGCCCAAATCAGAGAATTGCACCAACGCTTCAAGCCGCTTGCGCGCTTCCGAAGTCATTTCGTGGAATTTCGGTGCGATGAGGTAACAAAACCCTTTTTTATTGGAACGTCCAACACGGCCGCGCAGCTGATGCAGGTCGCTCAAACCGAAGTTGTTGGCGTTGTTGATGATCATCGTATTCGCGTTCGAGATATCAATCCCGGATTCAATAATTGTTGTTGCAAGCAGTACGTCGTATTCGCCCTGGATGAAGTCCATCATGATTTTTTCCAGGTCAGCGCCATCCATTTGTCCGTGACCGATGGCAACGCGTACACCGGGACACAAACGCTGGATCATTCCTGAAACTTCCTTGATATTCTGCAAACGGTTGTGCACAAAAAATACCTGACCGCCGCGGGAAACTTCATACGCGATAGCATCCCGGATCGTTTCTTCATTGAACTGGATAATTTCCGTCAATACAGGCTGGCGGTTGGGTGGCGGTGTGTTGATAATGCTGAGGTCACGCGCGCCCATAAGTGAAAACTGCAAAGTCCGCGGGATTGGCGTTGCTGTCAGCGTCAGGGTATCCACGGTTGTTTTCAGCGTTTTGAGCTTATCTTTTACTGCCACACCGAATTTTTGCTCTTCGTCAATAATCATCAGGCCAAGGTCTTTGAATTTGACTTTTTCTCCCACGATTTTGTGTGTGCCTACAAGAATATCGACCTGGCCGGCAGCAACTCTTTTCAGTGTTTCCGTTACTTGTTTGGCTGATTTAAAGCGATTGATGTAATCCACTGTCACCGGGAAATCTTTCAAACGTTCGCTGAAGCTGCGGAAATGCTGGTGACACAAAATAGTCGTCGGGACAAGGATTGCCACCTGTTTATTGTCGGCCACGGCCTTAAACGCCGCGCGGATCGCCAATTCAGTTTTCCCGAAACCAACGTCACCGCAAACGAGGCGGTCCATCGGTGTGGAGGATTCCATGTCTTCCTTGATGGCCTGCGTTGATTTTACCTGGTCGGGCGTGTCTTCATACATAAACGAAGCTTCCAGCTCATCCTGCAGGTAAGTATCGGGTGAAAACGCAAAACCGGGCTGGCTCTTGCGTTTGGCGTATAGCTGGATCAAATCGAATGCAATTTCCTTGATCTTTGTTTTGGTCTTGTTCTTAAGCGTTGTCCAGGCTTGCGTACCGAGCTTGTTCATTTTCGGGACGCTGCCTTCTTTGCCGGTAAATTTCGAAATGCGGTGCAGCGAGTGAATGCTCACATAAAGTACGTCCCCATCTTTGTAAATCAAGCGGATTGCTTCCTGCGGCTTGCCGTTCACGTCAATTGTCTGCAAACCGGAAAATTGTCCTACTCCATGATCAATGTGAGTCACATAATCGCCTTTTTGCAGGTTATAAATTTCCTTGAGCGTAAGCGCTTGCTTAGCCTGGGAAAAGCCGTCTTTGAGCTTAAAGCGGTGATAACGTTCAAAAACCTGGTGGTCGGTATAGCAGGCCAGTTTCAGCTCCGGGATAATAAACCCTTCGTGCAAAGCCAGCGGCATCGGAATAAAGTCAAAGTCCCTGGAATCCGATTCTTTCGAAATATCTTCAAAAATGGTATACAAACGCTCCACCTGCTTAGGCTGATTGGAGAAAAACAAGTTCGTAAAGCCTGCTTTTTTCCGGGCATTAAGATCATCGCGGAACAACTCGAAGTTTTTGTTGAAAACCGGCTGGGACTGCACGGTAAACTGTAAGGTCAAATCAGCTTTAAAAGCGTAATCCGGTCCCCATTCGATGACATTCAGCTCTTTGACTTCCTTTTCCCATTCTTTTTTATGAAGGTAAAGCGTGTCCGGAATCGTTTGTTTTACCGTATGGTTCAAGCCCTCATATGCTTTAACGGCTTTTTCATATTCCTTGCCCAAAACGCTGCTCGTCAGGTTGTGGGATGAAAGCCAAACGGTAGCATTTTGGCCCAAAAAGCTCAGGAAAGAAGTGAAATCGTCTTGCAGGAAGCTGCCCTGCACATTGGGGATTATATTGAAAAAATCGTGTGTTTTCTGCGAAAGCTGGTCAACGGGGTCGAAAGTCCGGATCGAATCCACTTCATCCCCGAAAAACTCGATGCGGAAGGGCAAATCATTGGAATAGGAAAATACGTCGACAATACCGCCGCGAATGGCAAACTGTCCGGGCTCGTACACAAAATCAACGCGCTCAAAATGGTATTCCTGCAGCAGCTCGTTCATGAAATCGAGGGAATAGCTTTTGCCTTTTTCAACCCGAAGCGTATTTTTGGTGAGCTTGCGCTGGGTCGGTACCTTTTCAAACAAAGCCTGCGGATAAGTGATGATCCAGGCATTGGAGCCGTTATTGACCTTTTCAAGCACTTCGGCACGGGAAACTACGTTCGCATTGTCGGTTTCTTCGAATTGGTAAGGCGTGCGGTACGAAGCCGGGTAAAAAAGCACGTTTTTTTCATCCGGGAAAAGGTTTTGCAGGTCATTCAGGAAATAAGCCGCTTCTTCCTTATCGGTGAGGATGAACAAATGGTTTCCGGGAACCTGTTTCGCCAGTTGGGAAGCTGCGAGCGCCCTGGCTGAAAATGCGATGCCTTTCCAATGAATTTTTGTTCCGCTGAATTGCAGTTGATCAGCGCTTTGGTCAATTTGTTTAAGTTGGGAAAATAAGCTTTTGAATACTTTTAAATCCATTTTAGTTGCGGGAGTCGGCTTGCTGTATGCAGTTTAATACTTGTTGGACCATTTTTTTGGAGCCGACGATGTAAGGCACGCGCTGGTGCAGCTCAGTCGGTTTGATTTCCATAATGCGCTCGTAGCCTGTCGTTGCGAGCCCTCCGGCTTGTTCAGCGATGAAAGCCAGCGGGTTGCATTCGTACAGCAGGCGCAGTTTCCCTTTTGGTGAAGAAGGCACGGCCGGGTAAATGTAAATTCCTCCTTTGATCAGGCTGCGGTGGAAATCCGCTACAAGAGAGCCGATATAACGCCCGGAGTATGGTCTTCCGGTAGCTTTTTCTTCGCCCTGGCAATATTTGATGTATTCCTGGATTCCAGGGTGTGAAATATCGATGTTTCCTTCGTTCATGGAATACAAGCGGCTGGTTTCAGGCATTTTCATATTCGGGTGCGAAAGGCAGTATTCCCCGATCGCGGGATCAAGCGTAAAGCCGTTTACACCGTGGCCTGTAGTATAAACCAGCATGGTGGAGGAGCCGTATAGAACATAGCCGGCTGCCACTTGTTTCACGCCTTCCTGGAGCATATCCGCAATAGTGGCGGAGCTTCCGGCAGGAGAAACACGGCGGTAAATGGAGAAGATTGTCCCAATGGAGACATTCACATCAATATTGGAAGATCCGTCCAAAGGATCAAAGAGGACAACGTAGTTTCCTTTTTTGGACTGTTCGTCCTCGAATGCCATAAAATCATCATTTTCCTCGGATGCAATGCCGCAAACCTCTCCGCCGAAACGGAACATTTTGATGAATTGCTCATCGGCCACTACATCGAGCTTTTGCTGTTCTTCACCCTGGATATTGGTTTCTCCCTGCGCTCCGAGAATGTGGTCTACCAAACCGGCACGGCGCACATCGTTCGACACGATTTTAGACGCAACGGCAACATCGCTCAGCAAGCGGGACAATTCGCCCGTTGCAAAAGGAAATTCCGCTTGGCGGTCAAGGATAAATTCGTTCAGGGTGGTGATTTTAGACATAGCAAAAAATTTACCCGCAAAATTAAGGAAAATCTTTGGTTTGTGTGGCCACGAATTGCACGAATTACACAAATAATTAATCGTGAATTCGTATGGTTCGTGGCAAATAAGATTGGGAAATAAAAAAGCCCCGGATAAATCCGGGGCCTGTTTTCGAAAGTAGTTGTTCGAGTTATTAAACTTATAATTTGCTTACGCGTTTAATTTCTTGTCCCTTTTCTGTATCAATGATCAGGGTATAAATTCCTGTGGCGAGAGCCGTAAGGTCAATTGTTGCTGTGTTGTTGTTCACTTCAGTTGTGAAAACTGTTTTTCCGTCGCTTCCGAGCATGCGTACACTGTTCAGGCGAACCGGTGATTTAAGCTCTACGTAATCTGCTGCCGGATTAGGGAATACAAAAACATTGGAAAGACTCAGTTCATCAATGGCCGCCATCGGCAGTTTGGCATATTGTGCGCTGATGATGGAACCGCTTGTGTTTTCCTGGAGCTCAGCCAGGATCAGCGGGTTGCCGGAATCCGTATTCGCGAGGTAATAGTAAGTCGTTGTGGTGTCGTTCATTTCTGCACCCGGGATAGTTTGCCATCCAAGGGGAATGGTTACAGGAGTGCCAAAAAGTGTGTCTACATAAAAGAGATAAAACTCAGGTGCGTAAACTGTGATATCTTCTACTCTTTGACGCAATACGCTGAAAGTTGTGCCGAAAGGCGTTGCGAGCGTTCCCCAGCCGTCAACTACAGAGCTGCGGTCGTAGGTGATGTTCAGGCGGGCCGAATCAAAATAAGTATACGGGTCCTCTGAAATTACCTGGTGGAAATAAACGCTGTTGGTACTGAAAGCTGCCAGGTCATCGAAAGCTGTCTCGTAAGTCATCGGGAAAGTAAACTGCGTAAGCGGATCTGAAGCTTTTGCTACTGCTTTCTCGGCAATTCCGGGAACATTCATAACAAGTCCTTCAATTTCCACTTTGGTTTCGCCTTCGATCATAAAAGCATAGCTTGTATCTGTTGCGAGGTAACGGGTAATGGTAGCATTTTCAAACTCGTCTGCGTACATCGTTTGTGCCGGGTCGAGGAAGAAAATCGAATCTTCGCCGCTGTTTTGAAAACCCGAAATATCGTAAGCCTGGTTAGCTCCCGGATCACCCGGATAAATCCCCTGCAGGTTCAGTTCCTGGATATTAATGAAACCGGTCCCGATTGAAGGAAGATCACCCGTTGTAATTGTAATGGGGTTTTGTGCCTGAAGGCTTAATGAGACAAATACAGTAAGAGAGAGTAATAATTTTTTCATAGGCTTTTTTATACTTTAACAAATATACGAAATTATTTTAAACCGAGACCCCAGGAGATGTTTAAATTTACATCCAGGATGTCGTTGGTTGCTTTGGATTTCACTTTGGATTTCAAAAGGCCTTTCACCAGGTAAACCGGGTTTCCTTTGCTGTCGATCCCAAAATAATCAATAGAGCTGATTTTCAGGGAGCTTTCGCTGTTGTCAACATCCATGGAAGAATATTCGTTGCCCTCATACTTGATATTCAGGCGCAGCTTATAATCCCAGGACAGGTTATCGTTTTGTTCCTGGCGGGCAAAATCTTCGATAGAACAATCTGAATGTGTTCCGTCCACCATTACGCTCCGGACCCGCTTAGAACCATCGGCAAAAGTGACTTCGGCCTTCAGCTTATTGAAAGTAGCCGGTAAAACGGTTGACAGGCTTGTTTCTTCCGAGATCAGCTGTTCGTTGAGGTACCATTTAACATGCGAAACGGTTCCCGTGGATTCGATCCAGGAGGTGAATTGGTTGTTGCCTTCAAGCGAAAAATCCAGCTCAAGCTCGTTGCTGCGGGTGTAGCCGACAATAATATCGTTGCATACTTCGGATTCATATTTGTTGGCATAGAGGATTTTGGCACACACGCGGTATTTGCCCGGCTCAAAAATTTTAACGGAGTTCGTTCCGGCGTACACATCGTCTACATACCATTTGATTTCCTTGATGTTGCTGTTGTTCTCGAAATTTTCGCGTTTTACTTCGAATAAAGGCCCAAGCGGTAAAGAAGCAAAGCCCATGCTGCTCAGGCTCGTGATGTTGTCGATGTTCAGCTGCGGAAGCTCGTTATCGCCTTTGTACATGCCGAGCTCAATTTCCGTAGAGCCCTGGATCAGCGTTCCGCTGTAATAGCTGACGCCGTTAATTGTAGAAATGCTGTTGCTGAACTGGGCGTCATCGTCGCCGGCAACGATACTGATGTTGTCTTCCCCGAGCTGCCCTGTGGTTACGAAAACAGGGGAGTTGGATTCGGGGATTTCGACAATCTTTTTCTTGCAGGCAGTGAATAAAATACCCGCTAACAGTAAATACGATATGTGCTTAAGTTTCATCATTTGATTCTGAAGTGTTTTTTAAGTGTTACCTGTGCCTGGAAAGGATTTTTGTTGAGCTGGCCGATGAAACGCGTCTCATCCAGCGGGTTAAGCAGCATATTGGAAATTTTCACGCCGAAGTCCAGGTTGCGTGCAATTTGTAAATCGTAGGCGATGTTAACGGAAGCCGCATATTGCTTCAGGCCGAGCATGTTACCGTAAATAGTTGATCTTTCGGTCACGTTCCCGTTTTGTGTTTTGGTGAAGTCAACCATGCTGCCAAGGACGAGGGACGGAGAAATTCCCAGGCTGACACCGCTGTTCCGGAAACGTTTTCCAACGGTGAGCGGCATT
This sequence comes from Crocinitomicaceae bacterium, assembly GCA_021325675.1. Classification (GTDB taxonomy): domain Bacteria; phylum Bacteroidota; class Bacteroidia; order Flavobacteriales_D; family Crocinitomicaceae; genus M2408. The sequence continues at coordinate 285,463 of JAJTCM010000003.1, read as the reverse complement.
TCCATCATAGTAATCCATTTGTAATCGATGTTTTGGCTGTACTGGTTAGCTTCGAAACCGTAAACTTTGGATTCGCGGGTCAGGTTAAGGCTGTTCGGACTGAAATTCATCCAGTTGAAACCAGCTGAGTAGTACAGGCCTTTCGTACGGTATTGATAGGACAAGCCCAGGCTGGCTGTTGGCATCGGTCTTTGAGAAGAATTCTCCATTTTGATGAAATTCTCGGTAAAGCCTGCGCCCGCTTCAACTGTCAGGAAATGTTTCCTGTGCAGCATCGGCAAATAAAGCGCCTGGATTTGTTTTTCGCTGTCGGTATTGAAATATTGCGGGGCAAGCAAGCTCAGGCGGGAAGTAATCAGAGGTGAAATAAATTCCGGTCTTTGCTGAGTGTCATCAGTTCTCCCGTTTACACCTTCATTTTCTTCTGAAAGCTTACTGGACTCGTCCGGATTTACATGCACGCCCTCATCTTCGTTCCTGCTTTCCAAAGCTGCAGTTTCATGTGAGCCGCTCAAAGAAAGATCGTCCGTTGCTTCTGCCGGTTGTTCACCGGAGCTTTGCTGTGAAGATCTGCTTACCGGCTGTGTATTGTTTGTATTTGCTGTTGCCGGTTTGTTTGCCTTGCGGGTTTGTTTGGTGTAAGTAAATTCATTCTGACCGGCATCCGCACCCTGTTTACCTGCGGTGCTGCCTGCGGTCTCATTTTGATTCTCATTCTCATTCAGCGGGCTTAATGTATTCAACGAAGCGGTCAGTTTTTGCCCCGGGTTAAGGGTGCCCGTTAGCTTGCTGTCAGCAAGTTGTGTTTTGCCCGGTAAAGCGTCGCTGTATATAAAAGTCGTCATCAGGGCAACGAGCGCAGAGCCCAATACCCAGAATAAACCTGTTTTTCTCCTCTTTTTAGGCAATAAATGCTCAATCTCATCAAAGAATGAGTCTTGGAAAGGTGAAGGTTTATGTTGCGTAGGGATTTCTTTGAAAAGTGCATCAATTTCATCGTCCGTCCAGCTCATATTACCATTTTTTTATCAGTTAACGCATCTATTTTTTCCAGTTTCTCCCGCAGCATTTTGCGTGCGATCGATAAATGCCATTTGGATGTGCCTTCGGAAATACCCAGCTGTTCGGCTATTTCTTTGTGGCTCATGTCCTCCATGACATATAGTTTGAAAACGAGGGCGTGCATTTCAGGGATTTCGCTAATCATTTTCAGCAGGGCGGCGTATCCGAAGTTACTTTCCGCCTCGTTGTTTGAATTCGCTGAATGCAATTCTAATTCCCGGTCGGTTTCTTTGTTAATAAAGTGCGCCTGGTGTAACTTTTGCTTTCTGTACTCATCGATTAAGGCATTTGTTACAATTCGTTTGGCCCAGGGGAAGAATATGATCTCTTTTAAGTTCACATTCTCAAGTCCCGCCAGGATTTTCATGTAAGAGTTATTAAACGCAAAGCGCGCATCCTCTTCATTCCTGTTGTAACGCATGCAAAGGGGCATAAAAATACGGTAACACAGCTCATAAAGCTTTTTTTGTGCCCTGCGATCATTGTTTATACAATTTTGCAATAAGTCTAAATCAATGTGCATTTTCGGTCCGTATTTACTATGTATCGAAATTATTTGCAAGATACGCTTTATTAGTGGTTTACCAGTTACACTTTATTTCTTTGTTCATACATTTAAATCAAAAACGCAGGCCGGCACTAAAAGGTTGGTGAAAAGTTGAAATTTCTTTGATTTTTGCGGGAAATAGTTTACTGCATCGATTGACAGCGGGCAACGAGAAGTTCTAAATCTTTCAGGGAATCGATGAGGTGCAGGTGTTTTTGTAAGGACTGATAATTCGTTTTCAGCAGGTTTCCTCCGCCAAAAACAGGAATGCCGGTATTTTCGCCAAGCTCTTTAAAATAAGCAGCGGGGTTCTCTGCTCCGGTGTGTGTTACCCAGGACGTGACCAATGCACGCGGCTTGATTTTTTGAATGGAATATAAAAGGGCATCCAAAGGCAGCATCTGGCCCAGGTAATAAGTTTTTAGCCCGGCCTTTTTCAGGAAATAATGGTAAAACAGCAAGCCTATCTCATGCATTTCATGCTCCGGCAGGTAAAGGATCACGCTTGAGCGGGAAGCGCTGCTCTCCAGTTTATTGATTTCAACGAGCAGTTTCTGGCGGACCAGGTTCGACATAAAATGTTCCTGCGCCGGGGTGATGGAATTAACCTGCCACATGACGCCGATTCGTTCCAGGAAGGGGAGGAGGTGCTCAGCGAACAGTTTTTCGAGCCCGGTTTCCTGCTGTAATTTATCAAAAGTCTGCCCGAAGAGGTTTTCGTCCAGGTTGAGCAGGGCGAGCAGGAGGTTCTCATGGAAACCCGCTTCAGCGTCGGCGTCGAGCTGTTTGCGTACAAGCACCTGTATTTCAGGGTAAGAAAGATGGGCGATTTTCGAAATCTTCAGGCCATGTTTGTTCAGTAAAGAAACATTCAGCAGGATATTAAGCTCGGTATCGTCGTATGTCCGGATCTGGGTTTCAGTGCGCCCGGGCTTCAGGATTCCATAGCGTTTTTCCCAAATACGGATCGTATGGGCTTTAATCCCGGTTAGATTCTCCAAGTCCTTGATTTTGTAAACTCCCATTAGCAATAACAACAATGCAAAAATAAATTTGTTTGATGAACAATATGGTTTTCATGTGAAAAAAAAACCGTAAATTTGCGTGGTTAAGTGAAAATATACAGCTATGAAGAACTTTTTTTATACTAGTTTATTGATTTTAGGAGCCTTTTTTCTGTTCAGCTGCGGGGGCGGTGAAAATGGGGAAGACGAAGTAATCGAAGATGAAGAGCTGTATGAATTCAAAGGGTTTTCACTGAAAGAATACGATATTCCTGCAACCATCATGCTGCCGGACGAAACGGCCAATATCGGTGCTTCCACCACGCCGGAGATCATTCACGCAGAAGACGATTTCAAATGGGAGCTGATCGTTGGGCCGAATTTCCACATGATTATTGACGATTGGGGCGATGACCGCGAAATGGTTTCCGCTGAGAAAAAACGTCTCGAAGGATTGAATTTTTATAAAATCAAATACATTGAGAATAAGCCTGATTTCATTTTCTACGAACGAATCCTGAAAGTAGAGGGCGAAAAATCAGCGCCGAAAAGCGTTGGTCTGGAACACAAATCTTACCATGTTTACGGCCAGAAAGTAATCGATGGCATTACCTATGTATTCCGCAGCCGCGACGAAGGCTTCGAAAAGGTAATTATCGACTTTATGGCTAAATCAATCAAATCCGTTAAACCGGTTAAAAAGTCAGCATAAGCCTGAATGGAAATTAACAGAGAAAATATTTTATCGGTTCTGGGCCAGGTCCTCGAACCGGAGCTCAAAAAAGACATTGTTTCCCAAAACCTCGTTGAAAACATCGGGTTTTCGGAAGAACATATTGCCACCACGATTTTAATTACCAACCCGGCGCTTCATGCCCGCAAGCGTATGCAGGAGCTCGTGGAGTTCCAGCTGAAAAACGCTTTCGGAAAAGATATCCAGCTGACGACGATCGTAAAAGCTTTACCGGCCGACCAGGCAAATGCAAAACGCAAGATCCTGCCGGAAGTGAAGCATATCATCGCGATTGCCTCCGGGAAAGGCGGTGTTGGAAAATCTACAGTCACGGCCAATCTCGCCGGCGGCTTAGCCAAAGCGGGTTATAAGGTCGGGGTAGTGGACGCCGATATTTACGGGCCATCCATGCCGACAATGTTCGATGTCGTTGGTGAACGCCCGACTATGCTCGACGTTGAAGGCAAGCCACTGATGAACCCGGTGATGAGCTACGGCATTAAAATTATGTCGATCGGCTTTTTCACAGAGCAGGACAACGCAGTTGTTTGGCGCGGACCGATGGCTGCCAAGGCACTCACACAAATGTTTACCGATACTTATTGGGGCGAGCTGGACTATTTATTGGTCGACCTTCCCCCTGGAACCGGCGATATTCACCTCTCACTGGTGCAAACCGTTCCTTTGGACGGGGCTGTAATTGTCAGCACGCCACAGGAAGTTGCGCTGGCCGATGCCCGCAAAGGGGTGAACATGTTCAAGCTGGAAAACATCAATGTTCCGGTGATCGGCCTGGTAGAAAATATGGCCTGGTTTACGCCGGAAGAGCTGCCTGACAACAGGTATTACATTTTTGGACGCGACGGGGCGAAAAACCTCGCTGAAGGAATGGGCGAAACGTTCCTCGGGCATATCCCACTGGTACAAAGCGTGCGCGAATCCGGCGACGTTGGGCGTCCGGCGGTGTTCCAGGAAAATACAATCACATCCAAAGCCTTTGAAGATTTAACGGCGAAGTTTGTAGAGGAAGTGAAAAGCTTGAAATATAAGAAATTAGCAAAACAGGATTAATATGCTAATACTTTAATGTGCTAATATGCTGATTATTTTAAATGGAACGAATTAGCACATTAACTCATTAGCATATTGTCACATTAATAAAAAGTATGTTAAATATAGCGGAACTGACGATCAAAGTAAATGAATCCCTGGATCAGCTGCGACCTTTCCTGGTTGCTGACGGCGGGGATATGGAGCTGATTGAGATCACGCAGGAAGGAATAGCGAAAGTTCGTTTGCTTGGCGCCTGCAGCGATTGTTCCATGAGTATGATGACGCTGAAAGCGGGCCTGGAGGAAGCCGTGAAAAAGGTGGCCCCGGAAATCAAGTCCGTGGAAGCCATTAACGTGCCTTCATTTGCTTAAACGCAATAAATACTATCTTCTCATAGCTTTTGCGGGAACTTTGCTTGCCGTTTTCTGGCAGGAGCTAAATCTCGCCCACCTCAATCATTTTTTTCCCGAATCAAACGGACTGATCACTTCGGCTGATGAAGCCAGTTATCTGCGCCCGCCCCAGAATTTACTCGAAATAGGCGAGTGGAAGGACAGCTCTACCGGCGTAGCATCCCATTTTATGCGCCCCCCCGGGTTTGGTTTGTATTTCCTGATCCTAAAATTGCTCTTCGGCTCGTATGTGTGGCTGGCCATGAAAATAGCGCAAATCGGCTTTTTCTTTTTCAGTGTATTGCTTTTTACCCGGATTTTGGGCTTTTTTAAGCTGAATGAACGCCGCAAGCTGATTTTCACGTCACTTTATGCTTTTATGCCGTGCTACAGCGGTTTCATGTACTTCACGATCACGGAAAGTATTTCCCCTTTCTTTATGCTGCTGACCACGTTTTTCTGGATCAAAAGCTATCGCGGCGAAGAGCGTTTTCCACTTGGGTTTATCCTCAGCGGCGGTTTTTTAATTCTCATCCGGCCGCAGCTGCTGGTTTTTGTGCTGCTTTTCATCGCTTTTTACACCCTGAAAAAACGCCGCCAATTGGCATTGTACAGTTTGCTCGCTTTTCTGCCGTTTTTACTGTGGAACCTGCGCTCTGTAAGCATCGCCGGGAAATGGATGGGCATGCACCCGATCTATTCGGAAACGAACAATTCACTTTACCGTCCGCCGCACGCTGAAATGACCGATCTGTACCGGATCTGGGAACACCAAGGCGACCGTTTTCACGCTTCTGTTGCCGCTTTGTCGATTGATACCAGCAGCCGGACCTTAAACGATGTGCTGCAAAATGTGCCCGCAAAATACCGCGCCGAAGTAAGCCCGATCTTTCAACGTTACCAACAGATCGAGTTTTACCGCCGCAGCCATTTTACCGAAAAGGCTAAAATCAAACACGCTTTGCCCGGCGAAAAAGCCTTTCAACAAGATATCCGTTCCCTGCGCAGCCGCCTGATCTCAGAAAACAAAGCCGATTTTTACCTGCTGACGCCTTTCCGGAGCCTGAAAAAGCTCGTCGTAAGCTCGCACCTCAACCTGCGCATCCACCAAGTGGATTTCCGCGGCGTTTGGTGGAATGAAGCCCTGCGCTGGACTTGTTTCCTGCTGCTTTTTGCCACTTACCTCGCGTGTTTTATTTATCCAGTCCGCTTTTTTAAAAACAAGCAAGTGAACGAAGTATTGATCATTTCGCTTGGGATAGTAATTTCACTTTTTTACCTGGCTTACGTGCAGCGCATGAACGAAGAACGTTATTTGACGCCGGTTTTGCCGTTGGGATTGGTGGTGTTGGGAGTTTGGGTTTCGAAAAAGAGGGAAGTTAATTGATTTCGGGGATTTTCTTCTTAAAACGGTAGCTCAGTCCTAAATTCAGTCCAACATAAGAAGAATTGCGGTTATAAGAAAATTGGTGACTTTCTGTTGATTCCTGGATTTTAGTTACAATAAATTCTTCATCTGCTGATAAACGTAGATTAAAGCCGATATTTAGGAGGAAATGTGATTCTCCCAACCTAAACGTTTTCCCGATGTTCAGCAAGAATTTGAATTTTGGGTTTGTTAACGGGGTGATTGAATTTGTAATGATCACGGTATCTGAATGATTTAAAGTTGAAATAAATGTAATTGGAGTGGCTTTTGAAATTGAATAAGCAGCTCCTGCCTGCAAATAAAAACCTTCGAGGTTAAAAATGCTTATCTGATTTATTTCCAGTAAGGCATTGGGTTCAAAAAAGGAAAATTGCAGTTTTGATCTGTTGAAATCGTCATTATTTTCAGTTGTGTAATAATAACGTGAATAATAATTGTTGATATGGTAATGTGCGCCGATGTTGAGGTGAATTCTACGATATACTTGCTGTTTATAGTTTAAAGCAAATGAAGGTGAAGGATTAATTTTTTTGAATTCGTATTCCGGCGGAACTGGATTGTCCCCTTTGTAATTGAAGAAAATGAGTTTTGGAATGAAGTCAATGGAAATGAAGTTTTGACCATACAAAGATGATGTTAGAAATAAAGATATGATCAAATTTTTCATTGTCGCTTTTCCAAATCTAAAATAAAAACCCCAATTAAAGAGTTAATTGGGGTTTGAAAAGTTTAATCAGGTAAAATGACGTTGTCTGTTACGACTTCTCCAGTGTCACTTATGTAGAGAATAATGAAGTATCTACCATGATTCATAAGCTCTTCTCTTGGAATAGTGAAAACTTGCTCTATCTCTTCTTCTAAATCAATTGGATCAATGTTTTTAACAGGTAAGCCATTCATGTTACGAATTTCGATTTTACCATGATCGTTATGATGAGCTTTTAATCTAACTTCAATATTATTCAGACTTATATTTAAAGCAGAAGATAATTCAGTACTTACTTGTTCAATTTCAGATCTACCGTCCGATAAATTACCTGCATCTGATACAACTGCCACATCAATAATCATATCTTCAGTAATATCTCGATCCAAAATAATATCCCGATTTGATGGATGTAATTGATAGGTTTGGCCGAATTGTAAGTGTCTTAATTCGAAATCTGATTCAGAAAACCAATTTTGATCCCCAGTGACAAATAACTTGCCATTTTTAAATCCGACCTGCACAAAAAAGATAGTTTCTGATAATTCATTTTCTTCTGTAGAATTTTCATCAATTATAGAAACACTTAATTGAAATATGCTGTACTCATTCAAAAAATCATCAGAATTTATAGTTAAAGCACCTTTAACATTCTTGAGCGAGATTTTATTGTTGATATAGTCATACTCGATATCTTGTCAATGACAATTCAGAGCGAACTACACCATCAAATTTTGTTGGTTTTTTGATTGGATCTGAATTAATTAAACTGCCCCCAGCCCTATATCCTGAGCACGCAGTTGATTTAAAGCTATGTGTTTCCAATCCACTTCCATCAGCTCTTCCGTAAGCATATGCTCCTTCTGCATAAGTTGGGCCCCATGTGCTTCCTTGACAGACACAATCCATACTTCTGTATAAGACTGCTTGAGAAACTACACCTGTACAATTATTATCTCTTAAAACGGTTCTGGCGCATCCATTTGGGCCATTTACTTTAGCCTTGGATTTATATCTTTTGCCAAATCTACAATTGTTCCTTGCGTGAGCATTTGCATCTGCATAGCTTTCTAATGGTATTGAAGTAAATAATACCACAGCGATTAACGAATAAATTAACTTTTTCATGATTAGTGATTTTAAATTTGCCTTACTTCTTTTTATGGAGTGTTCAGGTCTGATTTTCTCCAATTATAATTGTGTCTTGGAAGAATGACATGGAACTATCTAAGGTTGTATTTGTTCAAATCCTAAACCTTTAATTTCTTCTTCAGATAATTTTTGAACTTCTGTGATTACAGAAATATCAGATTTTTGAATTAGTTTATTTTCGCCCTCTGATTTAGTTTCTTGTTGCATAGCTATCTGAGTTATTTCTTTTGATTTATCATTGGCTTTTGTTAATTGTTCTTGAGATAATTCTAATGATTCTTGAGCAAGATTTAAATTACTGGTAAGACTGTCTACTAAACTTTTATATTTATGATTAGCATTTTTTTGATTTTTTAATGAGTCTTGGATACTTGAAAGTTTATTTTTTAATGAATTAACTTCAGCAAGAGCCATATTAAATTCATTTTCTTTGATTTTTCGTTCTGTTTCAGCTTTCTCAGCGTCTTGTTTCGCTTTTTCACTTAGTTGTCTTATAGCTAATTCATTTGAAGTAATTAATTCTTCACAATTTTTAGTCATCAAAAGATTATTAAGGTCTATAAGGTCTACAGAAACAACATAATCGTTTTTAAATTGATCCGAAGAGTTATAAACCTTTCCTCCAATACTAAAAACAGTTCCACTTATAGCTGTAGAAGCATCAATTTGGCTATATGCTTTACTATGAACACTTGTCAATTTTGCACTTCGGACATAATAAATTTTCTTTTTAATTTCTTTGTCCATATTTTGTGCAGCGCTACAAATTTCCAAATAAGGAATTGATTCTTCAGGAACCAAAACACCATTTATATCTGTAATAATTAATTCAATAATTGATTTGGAGGAGGCAGAAATTGAAGCAATCATATAGCTTCCATTGACTGATGATTCGAAGTTGATTTTTGAGCTGTATAGTACATCTGATAGTTCCTTTTTTTCTAAGGGACCTTGATCGTGTTTAATATACTGGCCGATAATTTTTGCTTTTCCGTTATCTTCTAAAATAATCAAAGATCCAGCTAATTTTTCAATTTCATTTCTAAACATAGCAAGTCCTTTGATAAAAGTTCTATCACTATAATCTAAAGGGAAATTGACATTTAAGGAAGAAGATTGTTCAGTAAGTCTTACCCTTACAGATCTTTGGCTTAAGGTAATTTTACATGGAATAAGAATTAAAATTGTTGCTAACAAATAAAAATTTTTCATAACAGTAGTTTTTAAGTTCAAGCCAAATCTTAAAACTATCTTCCTGATTTCCAAATAAAAAGCTAATACACGGCCATAATCACGTGTTAACCCCTGCGAAATCACGTGTTTATACTCCTATAGAAAATAACAGGTATTCAATTGAAAATGAAGACCGCCGAAGGCAGCGCAGCTAATAAAGAATTGAAATCGCGATGTATGAACTTTGCGGAATCTGCGAAAAAAATTAGCGATAATCTGCGGGAACGAACTAAAACAGAAAATGATGATACGGGTACCTCACTTGGAAGATGCGTTTCACTTCCTCGTAGATAACGCTTTTCAGCTCTTCAATGTTGTCTTTGTTTTCGGCGGAGATAAACACGCATTGAGTGTTGTTCATCTTGCTCATCCAGGTTTTTTTCAGCTCTTCGAGGCTCATATCGCCTTCTTCGGGCTGGTAAGCGTCAATTTTATTGAAAACAAGAATCACCGGTTTTTCGATGTTCTCTTTATTGGCAGCGTCTTTCGCGGTGATTTCCGCCAGGGTTTCGTTTACGACCAGGTAGTGGTCTTCGAAATTGGGGTGGGAAATATCCAATACGTGGATCAGCAGGTCGGCTTCGCGCACTTCGTCGAGTGTTGATTTGAACGATTCCACCAGCTGGTGCGGGAGCTTGCGGATAAACCCAACGGTGTCGGTGAGCAGGAAAGGGAGGTTTTCAATCACGACCTTGCGGACAGTGGTATCCAGTGTTGCAAACAATTTGTTTTCGGCGAACACTTCGGATTTGCTCAGGAGGTTCATCAGCGTGCTTTTGCCGACGTTCGTGTAACCGACAAGGGCTACGCGCACAAGCTCACCACGGTTGCTGCGCTGCACGGCCATTTGCTTGTCTATGTCCTTGAGCTTTTCTTTCATCAGGGCGATCCGCGTCTGGATGATCCGGCGGTCGGTCTCGATCTGGGATTCACCCGGACCCCGCAGACCGATTCCCCCTTTCTGACGTTCGAGGTGGGTCCACATACGCGTCAGGCGCGGAAGCATGTATTGCAGTTGTGCGAGCTCTACCTGCGTTTTCGCGTGGGAAGTGCGGGCGCGGGAAGCAAAAATATCCAGGATTAAAATGTTGCGGTCGAGTACCTTGCATTCCAGGATGCGTTCGATGTTCCGCAGCTGGGAAGGGGAGAGCTCGTCGTCAAAAATGGCCAGCTCAATGTCATTTTCCTTGATGTATTCGCGGATTTCTTCGATTTTCCCCGTTCCGACAAAGGTTTTCGGGTTGGCCATCGGCAGTTTTTGCAGAAATTTACGCATGGTTGTTGCACCCGCTGTTTCCGCGAGGAACTCAAGCTCATCCAGGTATTCGTGGGCCTGCTCTTCGGTAATGTCTTGGGTAATCACGCCGACTAGTACGCAATTCTCTTCTACCGCATCAACTGTAACGTGTCCTTCCTGCATTATTTTTTCTCGCGTAAGCTTTTAACGTAATCGACGAGGGAATTGACTTCTCCCTTGCCGGTAATAATATCTTTGTACGGCATCATTCCTTTGTCATTGCCATTCAGGATCATGTGCCTGATTGCGCCGTCATCGAGCGTGCTTTCACTCAGTTTGGCTGCGTCTGATGTTCCCTTATCGCCGTCCAGGCCGTGGCAGGATTCGCAATGCAAAACATACAGGGACTTGGCGTCCATCGGTTCACTTGTTTCTTCTTCCACATAGCTGCCGCTTTCGGAAGTCCCGGAGCAGGCAAAAAACAGGAAGATGGCTGAGCTGAAGGCAAGTGTTTTTAAAACCATGTTGTCACTCCTAAATTTCTGAACGGCCATGGAATTGCTGCAAAAATCAGGATCAGCCCGATGATATACCACAACATGATCTTACTGTGCTTTTTAGCCGGAACAGGCTCGTTTTCCGCTTTTCTGCGTCCAACAGTAACCAATACGATTGCCAGGATCATTAGGGCGATGTGTTCCATGCCGAAAAAACGCGCTTGAGGAACTTTCATCCAGCCTTCAACGAAAACAACTTTCGGGCTGATAAAATAAAGGATTAATCCCAGGAGCAGCTGTACATGAAGAAAGACCATCGCAAACAGGTTGATCATCTTGTCTTTTTTCAGGTATTCGCCGCGGTGACGGGAAATCATGGCATTGATGATTGCGTAAACCAGCAGTGCCAGCGCTACCCATCTTAAACCGGAATGTGAGCTTACTAAGATTTCATACATAGCTTTTCATTTTTTTACAAAAATAAGAAAAATTCGAAGATTCATTAGATTCGAAGATTGCGAATTAATTTTCAAATCTTCAAATTCCGCGCAGCGGATGAATTTTCGAATAGCGTAGCGATTTTTTCCTTAAAAATCTGTAGCTTTACGCGTCCAAACGAAAATTATGAAACTTGCACCTCTTTTTTTCTTGTTGATCAGCAGCTTTGTGTTTGCGCAGGAAATAAATCCTGTCAACGGGGTAAAAACCTCCAGGCCCGGGCTGATTGCCATTAAAAATGCCACTATCATCGTTTCACCCGATAAAACTATTGAGAAAGGAACGATTATCATAGAGGACGATAAAATCATCAATATCGGTCTGCTGACCATGATCCCGAAAGAAGCCGTGGTGCTGGATTATGCAGGTAAAACGATTATCCCGGTATTTATCGAAACAAACAGCTCGATCGGTTTGCCGAAAGTCGAGGGAAGACATTCCTTTTTTCCGCAGCTGGAATCCAATAAAAACGGCGCCTATTACTGGAATGAAGCCATTCACCCGGAAGTGAAAGCCGTTGATCTGTACAGTTTTGACGAAAAAGCGATGGAAGACTACATCAAAATGGGCTTCGGGATTGTTTCTACCCGCCAGAATGATGGAATAGCACAGGGAACATCGGTTGTTTATTCCCTCGGAACTTCTTCTTACAACAGGCATTTGATCAAATCCGAAGGCGGAGCTTATTTCAGCTTTCAAAAAGGTGTTTCCGGGCAGACTTATCCTTCCTCGCAGATGGGTTCGATTGCTTTGCTGCGCCAGGCGCTGTATGATGCGATGTGGTATGAAAAAGCAGACGACAAGGACGCCAATTTGTCCCTGGAAGCCCTGAACAGCCAGCTGAAAGGGCGCCTGATCTTTCAGTCGAACGGAAAATACGAAATCCTCCGTGCCCAGAAGATCGCTGACGAATTCAACCTCAAGCCGGTTTACCTGGGTTCGGGAACAGAATATGAAATTATTTCCGAGTTAAAGAAAATCAATACAACAATCATTTTGCCGCTGAATTTTCCGCTGGCTTTTGATGTGAAAGACCCGTATATCGCCAAAGAAATTGCACTGAGCGACCTGAAAGAATGGGAAGCAGCGCCTTCGAACGCTTATTTGCTGAAATCCGCGGGGATCCCGGTTGCCTTTACTTCACAGGGAGTGAGCGGCGCTACGTTCTGGAAAAATGTCCGTCTGGCAATGGAGCGCGGTTTAACGGCTTCGCAGGCGTTGGATGCTTTAACGCTGACACCGGCAACGATTCTCGGGATCGAAAAAGATTTCGGAACGCTCGATGAAGGCAAAAAGGCTTCGTTCATGGTCTACGACAACAACCCGTTTGAAAAAGAAGCACAAGTGCTCGAATCCTGGTTGCTGGGTGAGCAAAAAGTTTACCAGGCAACACAATCGGTTGATATCCGCGGAAAATACAACATGATCCTGGATGAAGAATACCTGACGCTGGAAATCGCCGGAACGAAGGAAAAACCGACAGCAAAAATCAAAATCCGCCAGGCTGCATCGCAAACCAAGCCGCGTGTAAACCTGAAGAAAAAGAAAACGGACGACAAGCCAAAATCCGACACACTGGAAGTTTCCTGCCATTTAGCTTTAGTCGGAAATGACATCACGCTGCAATTCAACAGCGAAGACCTGAAATGGGCTGGAAATGTGAGCCTGCACGCTAAATTTAATTCCAAATTCGGGATTTTTGAAGGCGACGGTATCCTGACTGACGGAAGCTGGGTAAGATGGAGCGCTATCCGCAACGAAACCGGTGATAAGGACAAAAAACCGGAAGAGAAGAAAGAGGAGGAAAAAGACGAAATAAATGTTTGGTTCCCCAACATGGCTTACGGTTTTGAGAAAAAGCCCGCCCAGGAAAGTATCGTATTCCAGAACGTGACGATATGGACCAACGAAAAAGAGGGAAGGATCGATAACGGGACCGTTGTTGTTGAAAACGGAAAAATCAGGCATGTAGGCGCAGGTTCAGGCCCGCTCCCGAAAAACGCCCGCGTGGTGGACGGAAAAGGAATGCACCTGACTTCCGGGATCATTGATGAACATTCGCATATTGCGATCAACAAAGGCGTAAACGAAGGCGGCCAGGCTGTTTCCGCGGAAGTAAGCATCGGTGATGTCGTTCAGGCTGATGATATTGATATTTACCGCCAGCTGAGCGGTGGAGTGACAGCAGCGCAGCTTTTGCATGGCTCTGCCAACCCGATCGGCGGACAATCGGCGCTGGTGAAGCTCAAATGGGGCCACACACCGGAAGAAATGCTGATCCCGAATGCACCGAAATTCATCAAATTTGCCTTGGGTGAAAACGTGAAGCAAGCCAACTGGGGCGAATTCAATACAGTACGTTTCCCGCAAACCCGCATGGGTGTTGAGCAGGTAATGTACGATGCGTTTGAGCGTGCCCGTGCTTACGAAAAAGACAAAGCTGCCCGTCCGAATGCTTACCGCAAAGATCTCGAGCTTGAAGTGCTCAGCGAAATACTGAAAGGTGAGCGCAACATTACCTGTCACTCGTATGTGCAGTCGGAAATCAACATGCTTATGCACGTAGCCGATTCCATGAATTTCAAAATAAACACGTTTACACACATTCTCGAGGGCTATAAAGTGGCCGATAAAATGAAAGCACACGGCGCCGGAGGTTCAACTTTCGCTGACTGGTGGGCCTACAAATTTGAGGTTACCGATGCGATCCCGTATAATGCGGCACTGATGCACAAAATGGGAGTTGTAACGGCGATTAATTCCGACGATGCTGAAATGGGCCGCAGGTTGAACCAGGAAGCAGGAAAAGTGGTGAAATACGGTGGTGTAAGCGAAGAAGACGCCTGGAAAATGGTTACGCTGAACCCCGCGAAACTGCTCCACCTCGATGATCACATGGGAAGCGTGAAAGTAGGGAAAGACGCCGATCTGGTACTTTGGACGGCCAATCCGCTCAGCATTGAAGCGAAAGTAGAAATGACAGTGGTAGACGGCGAAGTGCTTTTCAATGCGAAAAACGACCTCGAACTACGGAAAAAAGTAGCGGCAGAGCGTTCCCGTATTATCGGTAGAATGCTCGAAAGCAACGAAAAAGGCGGCGATACAAAGCCATTCAATAAGAAAAAAGCAAAACATTTCCATTGCAACACTTTTGGTGAAGAAGCAAGCGATGGTGCAAATGAACATTAAGATATGAGAACAGCATTCAGTGTAATTTTCAGCCTTTCGGCTTTGGTTTTGTTTGCCCAGAACCCGAAGCGCATCCTGCTCACGAACGGGATCCTGCATGTAGGAAACGGCGAAATCGTCAACTCGGCGGCGATCGGTATCGAAGGGGGAAAAATCAAATTTGTAAAAAACGCCCTCGCAACGACGATTAAAAATTCGGATTGGGACACGATTATTGATTTGAAAAACCAGCATGTTTACCCGGGATTTGTAGCGCCGAACACTACGTTGGGCCTGACCGAAATCGATGCCGTGCGCGCTACCAACGATTTCAACGAAGTTGGGGAGTACAACCCCCATGTGCGCTCGCTCATCGCCTTTAACGTCGAATCAAAGGTTATTGCAACCGTCCGCACAAACGGCGTTTTGCTTTCACAGGCAACGCCCCGGGGAGGTGTGATTTCCGGTACCTCCAGCGTGATGAACCTCGCCGGCTGGAACTGGGAAGATGCGGTTGTGAAGGTGGACGACGGAATTCACCTGAACTGGCCTTCAAGCGTTCAGGGAGGCGGCTGGAGGTCGAAACCATCCGATACCAAGCGCAGTGACCAATATGAAGAAAATAAGCGCAAAATCATGCTGTTTTTCGAGTCGGCGAAAGCTTATGCGGAAAAAACGGACACAGAAAAAGGACCGGAGCTGCGCTACGAAGCCATGAAAGATTTGTTCAGCGGCACAAAGCGCTTGTACATTCATGCCAATGAAGTACAGCAATTACTCGATATTATTGATTTCTCCCGTGCTGTTGGCATTAAATTCCCGGTAATTGTAGGCGGCTATGATGCTTACCTGATTACGGAGCGTTTGCGTGATTCCAAAATCCCGGTGATGCTTCCGCGGATCCACAGCCTGCCGCAAAACGAAGATGACCCGGTAGATTTGCCTTACCAGCTACCGTCTTTACTGCACAAAGGCCAGGTAAAATTCTGCCTGCAAAACGAAGGCGATATGGAAGCTATGAACGTACGTAACCTGCCTTTCCTGGCGGGAACAGCAATGGCCCACGGTTTACCGGACGAAGAAGCTGTCAGGGCGATCTCGCTCAGCACCTGTGAGATCCTGGGAATTGA
This sequence comes from Crocinitomicaceae bacterium, assembly GCA_021325675.1. Taxonomy (GTDB): domain Bacteria; phylum Bacteroidota; class Bacteroidia; order Flavobacteriales_D; family Crocinitomicaceae; genus M2408. The sequence continues at coordinate 269,622 of JAJTCM010000003.1, read as the reverse complement.
AAAAACACACGGTTCCGTTGAAGTTGGCAAACAAGCGACTTTATTTGTTTCCAAAGGCAGCGCCCTCGACATGAAAACGAACAGCGTGAGCCTTATCCTCGTTGACGGCAATTTCGTGGAGCTGGATAACGTGCAATCCGATTTGTATAAGAAATACAGTAAGAAATACGGTTTGTAGTGAAGAGCTATGAATGTTGAATGTGGGGTTAGTAGCTGTTGATGTGGTATATGCTAACAAGTTAATGTGCTAATTAGCTTGGATCTGTACTTCACTCCATCCAACACTTAGCATCCTTCAACTCAAACTTCGCACTCTTTGCGTAACCTTTGTATACTTTGCGTTCCAAAAAAAATCTGCGTTTAATTCTCGCATCAGTATGCGCCCACTTGCTTTCGCGTAGCGTAATCTGAGGGAGAAAAATCCGGGGCTTATTCTTCGAGGTGCTGCTGATCGAGCGGAACGGAGCTTTCACCCTTTTTTTTCTGTTCTTCCAGCTGCTTCTGAACGAAGTAATTGTTGCGCTGTGTTTGCGTAGAATCAAATTTAATCGATTCATCCAGGTCGTTGGCGTACTCTTCAAACGGCTGTTCGATATCCTGTACCGTTTCCTGCATAATTCCCGTCAGGTTCAGGTCACCTTTCATGTCCTGGGTGGACTTGCGGATTTCGTCCTGTAAGTCCTGGGAAGCGTCTTTGATCTGGCGGATGGTGCGGCCAAAAGTTCGGGCAATACCCGGTATGCTCTTAGATCCGAAAAACATCAAAATAAAAGCAAGGATTAATAAAACCTCAGAACCGGCTATGTCACTTAAAAAGAGTACCATCAATCAATTTCACTGCAAAATTACAAATAAATTCAGCAAAAATGCAGTATTCGCTTGATATATTTAAAAAACTTCGTACTTTTGCACGGGGTAAGTCTTTTACGACCAGCTCCTTCAGACTCCTCCAGGACGGGAACGTAGCAAAGGTATGAAGTTGAGCGGTGCGATAAAAGTAGCTTACCCTTTTTTATTTGCATAAATTTTAAAGTTCATATAGATGAAATTTTTTATCGATACAGCTAATTTACAGGAAATCAGGGAAGCGAACGATTTGGGGATTCTCGATGGTGTAACGACCAACCCGTCTTTGATGGCTAAGGAAGGAATTACAGGTCATGACCGTATTTTGAAGCATTACGTGGATATTTGCAACATCGTTGACGGTGACGTGAGCGCTGAAGTGATCTCTACTGATTTTGACGGAATGGTACGTGAAGGCGAAATGCTTGCTGAGCTGCACCCGAACATCGTTGTAAAAGTACCGATGATCCCGGAAGGTATCAAAGCGATCAAATATTTTTCTTCCAAAGGGATCCGTACCAACTGTACCCTGATTTTTTCACCGGGACAAGCGTTGCTGGCTGCGAAAGCCGGAGCTTCCTACATTTCACCTTTCGTAGGCCGTTTGGATGATGTTTCTACGAATGGAATCGAGCTGATTGCACAAATCCGACTGATTTTTGACAATTACGGCTTCGAAACCGAAATCCTGGCGGCTTCTGTCCGTCACCCGATACATATCATTCAATGCGCTGAAATCGGTGCAGATGTAATGACAGGGCCGCTGAGCGCGATTATGGCTTTGGCAAAACACCCGCTGACAGATATCGGCCTGGAGAAATTCCTCGCTGATTACGCGAAGGGGAACAGCAAATAGAAGTCTGAAAATACTTAATATTGGGGTGGATCGAAAGTTCCGCCCTTTTTTGTGCATTAAAAATGGCAATTAATTCTCCATTTTCTCAATAAGCTCCAGCTGTATAGTTTCACCCCTATCTTTGTTGTACCAGTTCTGCAGGGCAATTTTCTGTTCACCTGCAGGCATGTCGCTGTTCCGCATTTCGTAATAGAATTCCTGGCAGGCTTTTGGCCGCGGTCCCCAAACGGCTAAATCTTCTCCATGCGTATTCCGGATAATCAGGTAAGGGATCGCCCGGCCGCCGTTCGTCAGGTAGTTGTCAATTTCCGAACCGGAGTCCCGCAGCTGGATTTCCAGGGTGATCAGCGGATTGATTTCCGCCAGGCGGACAATAAAAGGTACGGAATGGGAAGCGTCACCGCACCAGGGCTCGGTGATTAGGATCCAATGCTGCTCAACGCCGATTTTTTGGACCGCTTCAATTGCTTCGGGCAACAAATTGCCGTTTTTCAGCCAGCGTTTCATGCGGGAACGGTTTAATTCCGTATAATCCAGGTATGATTGCTGGTCGTAAGGACTGGCTTGCGCGCTGCCGTTAAGAATGTCGTCGAAAAGCTCCAGGTATGTTTTAAAATCCATCCGCGTTATTTTGCTGTCAAAAGTAATTCAAAAAGCAGCTCGCTTCCGGTAATTTTGCGTATTTTTAAGCAAATATCCTTACATGAAAAAATACATCTTTTATTTCAGCATAGCGCTGCTTGCCTTTTCCTGCCAGAACGAAATTCAGATTGATCCGGAATCAGGCGCACAAATTAAGGTACAGAGCGAAGGCTTGAGCTATAAAGACGTTGAAATTGAGGTGAACGGTAAAAAATCCGAACTGAAAGTTTTCGATTACGGCGATGAGATTACGCTGAATTTTGTAAACGTGGAAGGCTTCATCCGCGAAAAAGGTAAAATTTATCCCGGGCTGAAATTGTTGGTTTTAAACAAGCAGGGTGATTCGCTCCTGTATTACGATGATATGTACGCAGACCAGGATCCGGTTGGGAAAAACCCTGTTACACTGACGGCAAGCATGATCGCAGCGAAACCTATGCGTACCGGTGAAATCCTGCGGGCGAAACTGGATTTCTGGGATAAAAAAGGCAAAGGCAAAATGCACGTGGATTTTGAGTTTAGCACGAAATCAAACGACAATATAACGGTCAAATCCCAAAAAATTGAATACAACGAAATCTACATTTTTTCAGAGAAAACCGGGCGCGTCATAACGGATAATCAATACGATAACGATGATATGCTGTATTTTATCCTGGAAGGACTGAAAGGCTTTAATGAACAAAACGGCGTTATTTACCCCTGCCTGATGCTGGATGTGAAAAACGAAAAGGGTGAAATCATCCTCCACCAGGACAATATCCTGCAAGCTTATTATGAAGACGGGGTTTCGAAAGATGCCGTTGAAGAAAAGATTTATTTCGGACTGGGGAGCAAAGCTTTAACGCAAGGCAAAAAGCTTAGTATCCATGCCGTTCTGGTGGATAGGATCAGCGATGCGTCCTTGATTATGGATACGGAAATATCGTTGAAGAAGTAAGATTTTCACCAGATTGTTTCCGGCAGATCAGTTCGCGGATGATGCGGATTTTGTTGTATAATGCTTCAGGAGCTTTAATGTCCCGCTTTTTTTAATACCCGTTACCTGCGTATTAATCCGTGCAAATTTACGGGAGACTTTAGTTGCGGGATCAGATAATCATTTCGATGGAGTCATCGTTCAGCGTGATTAACTTGTTTTTGTACAAATTCCCGACGGCTTGCTTAAACGTTTTTTTGCTCATTCCGACAATTTCACGGATTTTTTCAGGATCGCTTTTGTCGGTTAAATACAATTTTCCTTCATGTTCCTGGAGAAGCTTGTACAACGTTTCCGCGGCGGGCTCAATTTTCTGGAAGCCGGGTTTTTCAAGTGAAATATCGAGCTTTCCATCCGGGCGCACTTGCTTCACATAGCCTTTGCAGCGTTCACCGCGGCGCAGAAGACGCGAAATATGATTGGAGAAGATCAGGCCGCTGTAGGTGTCGTTGACAATGACGTTCTGTCCCAAATCTGTTTGGTCGCAGATCAGCAGGTCAACTTCTTCACCTTCCTGTACGACAATGTGGTCTTTTTCGAGAAACCTTTTCACCCTGGCGGAAGCAACGAGCCGCTGCGTGGAATCATCAATATAAAGATATACCAGGTAATATTTGCCTTCCTCCATTTTTACAAGCTGCTCCTTGAAAGGGCAAAAAAGGTGCTTGATCAGTCCCCAGTCGAGGAAAGCGCCAATATGGGTTGTTTCAACGGCTTTCAGGTAAGCAAAGGTATTCAGCTCCAGCAAAGGTTTTTCCGTTGTGGCAACGATGCGCTCATCGTGATCGAGATATAAAAAAACGGTTAGTTTCTGATCGATTTCGAAGGAGGGTTCCAAATATTTGTTGGGAAGAAGTACGTCGTTTCCTTCTTCATCACCAAGGTACGCGCCAACGCTGGTAAACCTCAGGATCTGAAGCTCATTGTACTGTCCTAAATAAAGCATTGTTAAAAATAAAGTTTAGAAGCTGATTTGGAGTTAATAATCAGGCAGGGAATATTTAGCTCGTTAACCACGAGGTTTTGTGCAAAAGTATCGAACATCGGAAGCAAGCTTTCGGAGTGATAAGCCAAAGCAATAAAATCACCCTGGTTGTTTTTGGCGTAATCGATCACTTTTTTCTGGTATGATCCGCTGGAGCTCAGCAAAGAAACGTGCGCTTTGATACTGCGCTCATCGTATTGGTCTTTTACCAGTGAAATCCGGTTTGCCAGTTTGCGGGAAAGGATTTCATCGGATTCTTTTTCAGCGATAACGTGGATCTCAGCTCCGAAAATATTGGACAAATCGCCCGCCAGGTTGGTGATCTGGAGACTTTCTTTCGTCATGTCAATCGGGACAATAATCCGTTTTACTTCGGTGATCTTCGTGTTTTTCTGGACTACCAGGAAAGGCACTTCTGAGCTGCTCACGACCTTGATAACGTTGCTTCCGAAAATTTTCTGCATGCCGACAACGCCATGTGTTCCCATAATAATCAGCTGGGCGCCTTCTTTCTTTGCAAGCTTGCCGATGTCTTCGAAAATGCTCCCGACAACAACTTTGGTTGATAGCTCAATATTTGGGCCGGCCGTATTCGACTGGACGATTTTTTCTAATTTTTGTTTGCAGGAAATGAGTTTAGCTTTATCGCCAACCACGTGAACGAGCTGGATTTCTGTACGGACCTTCTGGCCCAGGTTCATTGCGTATCTTAAGGCAGCGTCCCCAACTTCGGTAAAATCGTGAGGAACAATGTACAAATTTTTACTCATGGCTTGGTTTTTTCCAAAAATACAAAAAAAGATTACAACGAATGTGTAAAATCGGTTTACTAATGAACAAAATTATGTTATTAATTTTCAAACCGCCCAAATTTTCAGATATTTAGCGGCTTGGCCTGATCTTAAAACGATTCTTCTTTAATTTGAACGATTCGTTAAAAATTGATGCATTTTTCCGGAAAAAATCCTGTTTGACAGCAAGGTAACAAAAGGTGTCGAAAATCTCAATTGTCCCGATGTTTTCAAAGCCGATGTGCAATTCCTTTGTCAAAAATCCGATGAGGTCCGTTTTCCTGATTTTGTCTTTGCGGCCGATATTCGTGAAAAGTGTAATGTATTGTGGTTCCGGGTAATCCGTAAATTCTGGAGGAAGGGCAAAATGCTGAAGCGGCAATACTTTCGTGTATTCCGGCAGCGGCTCGTTTTCCGAGTGAACGAGGTACACTTTTCCGCTCGCAGACATACGCGCCGTGCGGCCGTTTCGGTGGGTAAAATCTTCCAGCGTGTGGGGGAACTGGTAGTGGATAATGTGTTTGATTTCAGGAATATCAAGTCCGCGGGAAGCGAGATCGGAGCAAACCAGGCAATCGACGGCTTCGCTTTTGAATTTGAATAAGGCCAGCTGCCGGTCATCCTGTTCCAGTCCGCCGTGAAAAACAGCTGTAACTTTGCCGTATTCGCTCAAATGCTGTGCAATCCGTTCGCAGGCTTCGCGGTGGGTGCAAAAAATCAAGGCAGGCTCGCTTCCAAGGGCAACAAGGAGCAGCGCAAGGGCTTTGAGCTTGTCGTTTTCAGTTGCGCCAACGGTGTAATATGTAATTTCCGGCAGGTTTTCGGAAAGAAAGCGATGCGTTGTGTACGGGTGGTCTTCCAGGAAATCCGGCAGGCGGTCGATAACTGTCGCTGAGATCAGCTGTACCGAACGGATTGCCGCGCTGAATTTCATAATGTCGGATAATTCGGAGAGGAAGCCCAGCGCAAGCGTTTTATCGTATTCATCGATCACCAGGTGTGAAAAAGCCGCCAAGCCGGGCGTGCCGCGCTGGAAATGATCCAGGATCCTGCCTGGGGTTGCCACAATGATCCGGGGCTGCTGCGTGAATTGAAGCTGTTCATTTTTGAAAGAGTGGCCTCCGTAGCAAACAAGCGAGCTGTAAGGCAGGCGCATATTCTGGATCACTTGCTGGATTTGCTTCGCCAGCTCGCGCGTAGGGCTGAGGATCAGAACGGTGCCCTGGTCCTTTTCCTGTTCCAGGATTTGCAGGGTTTTCAATACAAAAGCCAGCGTTTTACCGGATCCGGTATTGGAAAGCAGGATCGAAAACGGTGAGCTGTCAGCCAGGTAAGCCTGCTGCATAGCGTTTAATTCTTCAATTCCGAGGTTCGATAAATACTGCTTCATTTTAATATGCTAATTGATGAATGTGCTGATGTAATGGTGATGAATGAGGTTTCTCTTCACCTGGCTAAAATTCGCGCTTAATCAGCTATGAGAATGAGTGTAAGAATGAAGTAAAACAAAAAAGAGAAACTCGCTCTCGCCCTGTTTCTCTTTCTGTTTTTTGGGGTGGAAGATGGGGCTCGAACCCACGACCCTCGGTACCACAAACCGATGCTCTAACCAACTGAGCTACAACCACCATGTTAATTTGTGAGTGCAAATATAAAGTTTTTTTATAAGTTAAGAAACTTAACTTTCATTTTTTTTTATATTTTTAGAACATAAAAACTAAACTGCTTGATTATGAAAGTCAAACACACTTTGATAAAAGAGTTCGAAACCCGCGTGTTTAAAGAAAGCTATGCCCGGATTTTTAAATGCCTGACCCTGATAGATGAAAAACAAGTCTGGCACTCGCCCCATAAAAACATTCCAACGATCGGAAACCTGGTGCTCCATCTGTGTGGAAACGCCCGCCAGTGGATCCTTTCCGGCATTGGTGGTGAGCCTGATAACCGCAACCGCCCGCAGGAATTCGAAATCCAGCATAATATTCGTAAATCCGAGCTGATTTTCCTGCTGGAGAACCTGCGCATGAATATTATCCTGACACTACAGGAAATGGACGAAGAAGAATTGTTCCGGATCAAACGGATCCAGGGATTTTCCACCAGTAATTTTTCGGCGATCATCCATGTAATTGAGCATTTTTCCTACCACACCGGGCAAATAACAACGTTAACAAAGTGGTTTACGAATAAAGAAACGGGCTATTACAGCCAGATCGATCTCAACCAGCTGAATTGATACACAGAAGCTTTCCTGCAGATCCAGCAGAAAGGTAAGGTCGCTGAATTAATTGGGGTTGGATTTGAATAAAATCCTGAACCCGGAGCGGTCACCCTCAACATAATAACTGATCTTCCCTTCCAGCTGTTCCGTAATGCTTTTGATTAGGTCGATCCCAAAAGATTCGCGTTGGTTTTCGAGCACGTTTTTCTCCATGCCGACGCCATTGTCACTGTAGTTGAACTCCAAAACCCCGTCTTTTTTGTGGAAAGAAATATAGATCCGGCCGTTGTCCTGGCCAGTAAAGGCATATTTTACAGAATTGGTAATCAGCTCGTTGATAATAATTCCAATGAGAATCACTTCTTTGATCGGAAGCTCGAGCTCTTCGACGTCCTGCTCGATACTGATTTTCGGGCTATCCGTTTTGTCGAGTAAATTATCGCAGAGTGAGCTGATGTATTCCCGGATGGAAGTTTCGTTTTTCTGTCCGCCTTTTTTGAGCAGTTGTTCATGGGTGAGGGCCAGTGATGAAACCCGGTTGCTGAATTCCTGGAGGGCTTCCACGGATTCCGGGTCTTTGAGCTCGTATGACTGCAGGCGGGCGAGACTGCTGACAAGCTGGAAGTTGTTTTTCACCCGGTGGTGGATTTCGTTGATCAGGAGCATTTTTTCCTTCACCTGTTTGCCGATTTCTACGTTTTTACCGATTAACAAACGGTTTTTATGTTTGAGGAGCAAAATGTTGCCTACGTAATTATAGACAAAATACGCAGAGAGAAGGCAAAGAAGGAATGCGATGCCCAGAAAAAGAAGAAATGAGCCCTGGCTCCAAAGGTTTAGCACCCGTGTGGCTACAATCCATTTATCGGAAGAAACATGCAGGGTGTCCTGGAGTACCGTTTGCTTAAAAAGATCTTTATTTCCAAAGAAAATCTCATCATTGAAGTACTTTCTTTCCTTGGCATCCGAAGCAAATTTAAACGCAATGAGGTTCGTATCTGTTTTATCAATACCGCTTTCCTGCAGGAATTCATTCAGGCGGACAACTACAGCGACAAAGCCCAGGAAAGCATCCTTTCCTTTGCGGTCAAGACTGTCAATACTGAAAACGGGTACGCGGTAAACAATACCTGTGCCGCCCTGTACGAGCGGGATTGGCCCGTTGACGTGCGGTTTACGGCTCAGCAGCGATCGGCGTGTGTCATCCCGCGTAGTCTTGTATTCCATCAGTTTCAGGCCTTTGGCTTCGCGGTTGCTTTCAAGCGGGTATAAATACGTGATGACGCCTTTCGGGGCCCACTGAAGGGATAAGATCAGGCTTTCTTCGCGGTTGATGAGATGCCTGGCAAAATTGTCAAATTCAACGGAGTCAATGGAGCCTTTGTAAGAAACAAAACCTGCGAGCACGTTGGCAAGCTGCTTTTTGGATTCCAGGTTGGCGGCAATCAGCTGTGTAACAGAATTCAGGCGTTCTTCCGCAATTTTTTCCTGGTTTATGGTATTAGTATGGTATGCCAAAAAAATCAGCGAGGAGGACGTCATGAGTAAAATGACAAAGCTCAGGATAGCGATCGGGAAGGGCCTTATAATTAATTTAGCCATTGCTCGAGTGAAATTTGACCATAAATTAAACGAATAAATCTTAAAAAAACAATTATTTATCTGCTTTTTTTTGGTTTCCGTCGGAAGTGGAACCAATTATTTAACTCCGAAGTCAAAAAGTAAAGTTCCGTTAATATATCCTTTTAGCTGATCTCCGATAGTGACCGGGCCAACACCGGCGGGGGTACCGGTGTAAATAAGGTCGCCCGTTTTGAGGGTAAAGAACTGTGAGATATAAGCAATGATCTTATCAATATTAAAAATCATATCCGCTGAGCTGCCGCGCTGAACTTCCTGCCCGTTCTTTTCGAGGTAAAAGGAAATGTTTGCAAGGTCAAGCCCGCTTTTAGGAATAAAATGCTCAGAAACAGGTGCGCTGTGCTCAAATGACTTGGCTATTTCCCAGGGAAGTCCCTGTTCTTTGCATTGCTGCTGCAGGTCACGCGCCGTGAAGTCAATGCCCAGGCCGATTTCGTCGTAATATTTATGTGCAAACTGCTCGTCGATATTTTTTCCCATGCGTGTAATGCGAACTACCAGCTCACATTCGTAATGCAGGTCTTTGGTAAAATCCGGGTAATAAAAAGGTGCATTTTTTGTGAGTAGCGCAACGTCCGGCTTGAGGAAAAAAACAGGTTTTTCCGGTGTGGGGGCGTTCATTTCTTTCGCGTGGTCGCTGTAATTTCTGCCAATACAGATGATTTTCATTTTCCGCCGAATTTATTCTTTAATTCTTCCAGTTTATTTGGCGTGATCTCATTCTTGTCTGAACGCTGTTTGGCCTTGATCCGGTCCATTTCTTCCTTGAGCTTTTGCTTGGTGAATTTAGGGAAATCAGTACCGTCGGAAACAAACCAGCCGTAGTAGCCCGGTTCAATTTTACCGACTTCTTCCACGGATTTTCCTTTGTGCTTGCCGAAATTGTAAACTACTTCACCTTCCGCATTTTTAGCCAGTCTTCCGGCATAATCGACGAGGTCAAGCTGTCCTCCTTTGGAAAAATCAGAAAGAAAAGCGACATCTGTTTTCAGCTCTTCGTATTTCTCCAGCTGTGCCTGGAACACTTCCCAGGTGGCTTTCGTATCCGCCAGCGCCGAATGGGCGTTATGGATCTCTTTTTTACAGTAAAACTGGTATGCAGCTGCCAGGGTGCGTTGTTCCATCTTGTGGAAAATGTTCTGCACGTCGACGAATTTCTTTTTGGATAAATCGACTGTGTTCCCTACGCGCAGCAATTCTTCCGCCAGCATCGGGATGTCAAACTTATTGGAATTGTATCCCGCCAGGTCCGCATCTTCAATAAAAGCAATCAGCTGCGGCGCCAGTTCCCCGAAAGTAGGAGCGTCTTTCACTTTCTCGTCCGTGATCCCGTGAATAGCGATCACTTCCTGCGGTATGGGCATTTCGGGGTTAACAAGGCTTACAAATTCGCTTTCGCTTCCATCAGGATTAACCTTGACAATTGCAATTTCAACGATACGGTCTTTGGATACATTCAGCCCGGTTGCTTCAATGTCCAAAAATGCAATTGGTTTTTCCAGTTGGAGCTTCATCTTTTTATTTCAGTTTGACAATCACAAATTCGGTACGGCGGTTCAGCTGGTGCTGATCGGCAGGGCATTTAGCATACTGCTTTTTCTCCGTTTTTCCTTCACACGGACAAGCTGCCTGGAGCTTGCGTTCACCGTAACCTTTACCGAAAATACGCTGCGGGTTGGTGATACGGGCCTTAACATAAGCTGCCGATGAGTTGGCACGCTGCTGGGAAAGCCAGTCGTTGTAGACCATTTTACCTTTACAGTCGGTATGTGAGCCCAGCTCGATTTCCATCGTCGGGTGCTCATTCAGGATCGCTACGATCTTATCAAGCTCAACAGCTGCATCCGGACGGATCTCAAACTTGTCGAAGTCGAAGTAAATCGGGTTGATGTTGATTACTTTTCCGATCTCGTCGCCTACTTTCACTTCCACATCGTTGATCACAACGCGGGTAGTGTCGTATTTGACGATTTCCATCTTGTCTACGTCGAGAAGGACTTCCCGGTAAATTTCATCGTATTTTTTCTCACAGGAAGTACTTACGAGCTCCTTGTAAAATTCCGTCTGGCCATTGTTGTAGTGGAAGATCAGCTCATACTGGCGGCAAGGCTCAAGGGCGCTGTAGAACAATCCGTTGCGCATGTTCGGGTAAACGCCGCGGGTCAGTTCTTCTCCGCAGTCAAGACATTTAACCGTGATCCCCATATCTTCCGGGAAAGGCTTGTTGTCAACCGTTTTGATTTTCCCTTTGAATACAGCCAGTTGGTTCAGGCCGAGGAAATCGTTCTCGATCTCGTAGATATCTTTTTCCCCATAACCGTCCTTGCGGAAAGAAGTCAGGTAACCTTTCAGTCCGTTCACAGTTGTGGTGTAGAACAAGTCATCGTTGCAGGAGTTGAGCGGGTAGCCGAGGTTAATCGGGTCGGACCATACGTTGTCTTCATCGCGCACTGTCAGGAACACGTCAAAACCACCCATACTGTTTGCCCCGTTGCTGGAGAAGTAGAGCGTTTTGTTATCGATGGCAATAAACGGTGATTCTTCGTCAAATTCGGTATTGATCTTCGGGCCGAGGTTTTGCGGTGCGCTCCATTCACCGTCAGGTAATTTGCTGACTTTGTAGATATCGCGTCCTCCAAAACCGCCGGAGCGATCGGAAACAAAGTACATGTGCATCCCGTCCGGGGTAACTGTACAGTGCGTTTCCCAGTATTTGGTGTTAACCCCTCTCGCTTTGAACTGGTTCAGCTCGTTAAATTTGTTGGAAGAGAAATCTGAATAGTAAATGTCACCGGCTCCGGTAATATCCTGGTAAACATAGATTTTACGCTCATCGGAACTCACGGCAATTGTTGCTTCGTTTTGTTCCGGATCACAGAATTCGAGCTTGATCGGATCCATCCAGGTGCTGTCAAAATCGAGGTAGCTTACGTAAATATCTTCCGGGTAGATGTTGTAGCGCGGATCAGGTTTAACATTCGCTGCTGTAAGCGTATCTTCCCATTTTCTGCGGGAAGTATAGTACAGGGCGGAACCGTCGAGGGAAATCACCGGAGAATATTCAGGAAGCGATGTGTTGACTACGTTTCCGAGGTTTTTCACTTTGTAGTTGCGTGCATTTGCGATCATTTTCTTCGCATTTTCACACTGCTTGATGTTCATTTTGGCGTACGGGATCAGCGGGGAGCCTTTCAAAGATTCATTGATGAACCTGTTGAAATACTCAATAGCTTTATCCGGCTGTTCCATCAGGTGATAGCAGCGCGCCAGGTGAAAATAGGCATCTGTCGGTGCACTTTTCTCGTTAGAAGAGTACATATCGTAGTTCTTGTCGATATCAGTTGCTGCTTTTTCCAGTAAAGGCAGAGCTTTAATGAAATCCGAGTTCATATCGAGGTAAATATACCCGCGGCGATAGTTGTAGTTCGGGCTTTCGGGATCAAACTGCAGGAGCTTGTCGGCTACAAGGCTTGCGTGGTAAAGGTAGCCTTCCTGGAGCATCCGGGAATTTTCTACAACGAGGTCCTGCTCGGAAGCCGTACTGATGATCTTTTTAAGCTCTGCTTCGTCATATTGGGCCATCCCGGTGAAAGGAAGCGCCAGCATCAGAAACAAGAAGTAGTTTATGTGTTTCATAGTGTAAAATCTAAAAAAGCTGTTATATTTCTCTGTTAGTGTCAAACTGTTCGAGGTAATCGGCAACGCGTCTTACAAACTGTCCGCCCAGGGAACCGTCAACCACGCGGTGGTCGTAGGAATGGGAGAGGAACATTTTGTGGCGGATCCCGATGAAGTCGCCCTCAGGTGTTTCGATCACTGCCGGCAATTTGCGGATAGCGCCCAATGCGAGGATAGCTACCTGCGGCTGATTGATGATCGGTGTTCCCATTACGTTTCCGAAAGTTCCGACGTTGGTAACGGTATATGTTCCGCCCTGGATATCTTCCGGTTTGAGCTTATTGTTACGGGCGTTGCGTGCCAGTTCGTTAACTGCTTTTGTCAAACCGGTGAGGTTCAGGCGGTCGGCATTCTTGATTACAGGAACGATCAGGTTACCGCTTGGTAATGCTGTTGCCATTCCGAGGTTGATATCTCTCTTTTTGATAATCGTTGTCCCGGAAACGGAAACGTTGATCATCGGGAAATCCTTGATCGCCTTGGCAATCGCTTCCATGAAAATCGGGGTAAAGGTGATGCTTTCGCCTTCACGCTTTTCGAAGTCTTTCTTTACTTTGTTTCTCCAGTTCACGATATTGGTCACGTCAGCTTCAACGAAAGAAGTTACGTGCGGTGAAGTGTGCTTCGACATCACCATGTGGTCGGAGATCAGCTTGCGCATGCGGTCCATTTCGATGAGCTCGTCGCCTGGTCCCGGGACAATCACAGGCTCATTTTTCGGGGCCGGTGCAGCCGGAGCGGATACGCTTGCCGTTTGGGCAGGAGCAGGGGCCGCCGGAGCAGAAACAGCTGCCGTTGAGCCACCTTGTCCACGGTTTTCAACGAAAGCGAGAATATCTTTTTTGGTTACACGGCCTTCCTGGCCTGTACCGCTTATTGTATCTAATTCACTGGAAGAAATGCCTTCCTTGTCCGCGATGCTTCTCACCAGCGGGGAGTAAAATTTGCTCGAAGAAGAAACCGTTTTCGGCGCGTTTCCGTTGCTGGATGGTGCCGGGGTGGAAACTTCTACTTTCGCTTCAGCAGCGGCCGGAGAAGCTTCTGCTTCAACGATTGGCGAAGTGCCTGAGCCATCGGTAGAGATAACAGCAATAACGTCACCTACCTGTGCTACCTGGTCTTTTTCAAAAAAGCGCTGGATGAGCACGCCCTCAGCTTCAGAAGGAAGTTCATTGTCTACTTTATCGGTTGCAACTTCAACTAAAGGCTCGTCCATTTTAACCGTTTCGCCGATGTTTTTTAACCAATTCGTGATTGTAGCTTCTGTTACACTTTCTCCCATTTTAGGAAGCCTGATCTCAATTTGTGCCATTGTGCTTTGTAATTTGAAAAATTTTGTGCGAATTTAATTAAAAAAATTCAAACCGAAGCCACTAAAACGAATTTGATGCGAAGATATTCCGGTGTTTGTCGATTCTACGACTTCGCCCCCAGTTCCTAATAGCTATCGGGGAAAGAGGAGGTTTTTTTTGAACTATATAGGGAACAGAGTTTTTTTGGATCACAAGGTACGCTAAGGGTTCGCAGAGATAGCAAAGTTTTAAGTTGTGCGAAGAAGCGGAGGAGGAAGTACTCGCTTAGGATCATATAATTATCCAAGTAACAGGACTTCCCCCTTCAGAGGAGAAAAAGCCTGGGTTTTGACCGCCGAAGGCAGCAGCGCAGCTAACACTGGACGTTAGTGAAAGGAATTGAAGGGGAGGATTTTTTGAACCTGGAGAGTTCAGGATTTCGCGTCCTTTGCCTTTGAGCCCTTTGTGTGTAAACTTTGCAGACTTAACGATCCCGAATAAAAAGGGCCCGCCCGGAAAACGAGCGAACCCAACCTAAACTATAACTTATGTTTAAAAATGTACGGGTTTATTCGCTGACAACGATTTTCTTCACTTCCGTTTTTTTGCCTTGTTCCAGGTGAAGGAAATAAATCCCTTTTTGCAGCGGCGAAAGGTCTAAGCGCTTGTTCATTTCTTTGTCCGGGCTGATGCTTTCTTCTTCCAGGATCAACTGTCCGGCAGCGTCATACAATCTCAGCTTCAGCGGCTCAGGTGAATTGCTTTTGTAGCTGATGTTCACGACATCTTTCGCCGGGTTTGGTGAGATGTTCAGGCTTTCGAAGGATTTCCCTTTGCGGGTACGGATACTTTCGGGAAGGCTTTTTTTGTCTTCGCTCGTCAGGGAATTGATTTCCACTGTACGGGAGATCATCAGCACCCGGATTTCCTTTTTTGTTCCCGGCTCCCCGTTTTTAAGGTCCATCTCAGCATTTTTCATCAGCTCATGGATTTCCATTTCAAGCTGCTCTCCGTCACCTTCAAGCTGTCTGATGATGATGTGCGGCTCACCTTCGTGGTGGATGATTTTACCGTTTTCGTCCATGCGGATGATCATGTGGTCTTCCAATGCATGCTGGCGCAGCTCTCCTTCAGGGATTTCAATGTTAAATTCCTGCGCTTCGCCGTCGCCTTTGATGATTTCCTGGTGGCGGATCACGATTTTTTCACCGTTCCCGGGACCGGCGTCACCTTCATGCAGCATTTTCACATGTCCGTCCATGCCCATACGCTGGATGAAAGCTTCGATTTCGGCATGGTCAGCGCTTTCAAAGCATGTATCCACCAGGGTGGTTTCACCGTTTTTATTCTCGTTGATTTTGATGCAAACCCGTGATTTTTTGTCCTGGGCCATCAAAGAGGTACTGATTAAAAGTACAAAAGCTACTGTTATTGTTTTCATGATTTCGGTTTTTTGAATTGTTTATGAGACAAAGGTAAGCCGCGGGTTTTCACGGGGAGGTTAAACAAAGGTTAAAGCCGGTTAAAGAAAAGTTAAAGTTATTTGAATTGCGTTTCTTTCCTGCTATTTTTGTTTGGTGAAAATGAACAGGTACAAGCTTCTTGCAGTTTCCTTCGCTCTGGTGCTGATCGGTACGCTGGCAATCCAGGCTTATTGGATCTTTTCAGTCATCGAGATCAAAAACAAGCAGTTTGATGATGCCGTTTTTAATGCTTTACAATCTACGGTTGAAGCGCTGGAGCAACGCGAAAATATAACTTTCATCAAGCATCTTGAGACCGACAGCATAGTGAAAGGACACAATCCGGGAGCTTTCCGGACAGAGAAAATCCAGATCATCCGGAAATCAAACACCTCTGATCAAGAGCACCGTTTTGAATACCAACTGGATTCAGATTCCTTGTTACATGAAAGCCAGCGGCAAAAAGAACTGAAAACAATTGTCCTGTCTTCCGATACGATGATGCATGTCAGGCTGCGGGAAGAGGATCATAAACTGGCAACGCTGGATGCGAAATTATCCAAAATCAATGTACTGATCCATAAAATGGCGACGGACGAAAGTGATTTTTTGCTGAAAATCCCGGAAGGAAAGGAAGTGGAACAACTCCTGGCTTCCAGGCTGCGCAAGCACAATGTGAAGCTCCCTTTTTCACTGGGAATGAAGTTGCATGAACAAACAGGCTACCAAAGCCCGGAAGCGGATTCTGCGGCGTTGTTCAGCTCGGCTTACAGTACAGAGATTTTCCCGGACGACGTACTGAAGCGCGAAGGCCGGTTGTATGTTGATTTTCCTGGCAAAAATGCTTATATTTTCTCTAATATTCTCTGGCTGCTGCTCGTTCTTGTGCTTTTTACGGCTTCACTCATTTTTATGTTCTATGCGACCTTATCCAATTACAAAAAGCAGAAAAAGCTGAATGCCATCAAGTCTGATTTCATCAATAACATGACGCACGAATTCAAAACGCCTTTGGCTACGATCCAGGTGGCATCAGACATTATCCTGAAGCAAAGCGCTGATCCCGGAAGCCAGGTTCATCAAATGGCGCGGGCAATCAAAGAGCAGGGAAAACGCATTGATGAAGACGTGAAAAATATGCTGCAATCGGCTTTGCTGGAAAGTTCCGGCAGCATGGAGCTGCATTATTCGCATTTTAACCTGGGCGAAGCGATGGAAGAAACACGCCGGGCTTTTCATTTGCTGGCCGCTCAAAAAGAAGTGGAAGTTGAAATTTTATGCAGGGAAAATTTGCCTGTTGAAGCCGACAAAGACCTGTTGGGCAAAGCGCTGAATAACCTGCTGGATAACGCGATTAAATATTCACCGCAAAACGGCCGGATCATCCTGGAAGCCCAAAATTCAGGCGCTTCAGTTGAAATTACAGTGAAGGATTCCGGTAGCGGGATCGCCAAAGAAGATTTGCCTTATGTTTTTGACCGGTTTTACCGCGCCGGCCAGGGAAATATCCATTACAACAAAGGATACGGCCTGGGGCTGAGCTTCGTTCGGAAAATTGTGGAGCTGCATGGCGGCAAGGCCGAAATTAAGTCAGGGCCCGGGCAGGGAACTGAAGTGAAATTAACAATACCGCAAAAACGATGAAGGAGCGAGTGAATATTTTACTGGCAGAAGACGACCTTAACTTCGGTGAAGTGCTCAAAAATTACCTGGAGCTGAGCGATTACAGCGTCTGCTGGTGCAAAAACGGGATCGAGGCATTCAAGAGCTTTCATTTACGCTCCGATTGGGATATTTGCCTGCTGGACGTGATGATGCCGGAAATGGACGGGTTTACCCTGGCCGGTGAAATCCGAAAGCTCAACAGCGAAATTCCTTTGTTTTTTCTCACGGCAAAATCGTTAAAAGATGATGTGCTGACGGGTTATAAATGCGGCGCTGACGATTATATCATCAAACCGTTCGATGCGGAAGTTTTGCAGTATAAAATCAATGCAACCCTCAGCCGCCGCTCTGGAAACCGCGTCCCGCAGCGCGATACCAATAAGTTTGAGCTCGGAAAGCTGACCTTTGATTACAGCATCCGCCAACTGTGCCTCAACGATTCCTGTATGCAGCTTTCCCCAAAGGAAGCCGAATTGCTGAAATACCTGTGTCTCTACAAAAACGATGTCCTTCCGCGTGAGCTCGCCCTGAAAAACATCTGGGAGAACGACGATTATTTCAGCGGGCGCAGCATGGATGTTTACATTGCAAAGCTTCGCAAATACCTCAAACAAGACCCGGGCCTGGAGATCATCAGCCTGCATGGCAAAGGTTTTCGCCTCGCAGATAATACCCTCTGAAAAAAATTGATACCTGCCGGAATTTTAATCTCAGTTTGTTTTGTTTACTTTTTTGATTATATTTACCCAATGGATTACAGATAAAAATTAGAATGTTGTGTATTCCTGACCCGTTTTTCAACTATCCTTTTTTTTATTTAGCAGGTTGATTTAAGGTGCATTCTCAAAATTTATTCTTAAAATCAATTGCATGAAAAACGAACCCGGTAATCCAAAAATCCTGAGAAACCTGTATGTTCCTACTGCTGAGTTCTACAGCCAGATTATTGACAGTCTGCAGGATTATTCCATCTTTACCCTTGATAACGAGTATATTATTAACAGCTGGAGCTCAGGCTCATCCAATATTTTCGGTTATGAAACAGATGAGATCATCGGGAAACATTTCTCCATAATTTTTACAGAAGAAGATATTGATAGCGGAATCCCGCTCAAAGAAATTGAAACCGCGCTGAAAGATGGAAGAGCAACGGATAACCGCTGGCATATTTGCAAGGACGGAAGCCTGTTTTATGCCTATGGCCTGGTTTTCCCTTTGATAGGAATGAATGGCGAAATGCTGGGATATGTTAAAATACTCCGTGACCTGACCGAGCGTAAAAAAGCCGAAGATGCCATCAAAAAGTACATCAAAGACCTGGAGGAACTGAATGCACACAAAGAAAGTGTACTCGCCATTCTTTCACACGATTTACGGAGCCCTTTAACGGGGATTATCGGAACGACCAAATACCTGAAATCGAATTTCGAAAAAATGGATCCTGCGGATGTGACGGATATTCTCGGACATCTTTACAAATCTTCGATGGATGAGCTGAATATGCTCGATTACCTGGTTGAATGGGCCCGGATCAAATATGCTTCTGAAGCCTTTTCGCCTGTAAAAGTCGAGCTTGCCGGGTATGTTCAGCAGGTTTTTGATTCCTTGCACGAAACGGCAACACTGCATACGATTAACCTGCACCATGAAATTGAAGAGAACGAACAGGTTTTCGCAGATGTAAAAATGCTGCTCTCCGTATTGCAGAATATTGTTTCAAATGCCATTAAACATACCAAACCCGGGGGGAAAGTCACGATTTCAGCCAAAAGAAAGGAAGACAAGCTCATTGTTGAGATCACAGATACAGGGGAGGGAATGTCAGATGAAATCCGCGAAACACTTTTTACACCCCAGGTAAAAGCGCTCTCCAATACCCGGAAAGCAAACAAAGGTGCGGGCATCGGCTTACTGCTGGTAAAAGGTTTCCTGGAGAAAAACGGCGGTGAGATCTGGGTTGAAAGCACGGAAGGGATCGGTTCTTCGTTCTATTTTACCTTACCGATCGACAAGCCTGTATACCGGGATGATTCAGATGAAATTAAGTTTGATGAAAGCGCTTTATGAGTTATAAGTGATGAATTGAGAACATTTAATTCACATCTGCTGCGAAATTCCTGAAAAACGTTCCTGGCTTTTTGAGCTGGCTTTATGTCAAAAGCATAATCACCGATCCAGTCTTCTCCAGGCTTTTTGGATAATTTCCAGGTCCTTGAAAATATTGTAATCGCGGGCATAGATAAGGTTAAGCTTGCCCATCAGGCTGTCATCCATGAATTTGAGCGCATCAAAAGGAGTGAGGATGCCTTTTTTCAGGGTCGGGAGCTTGGAGCCTTCAGTTGTATCATCGATGTAGTAACCAACGAGCGTTTTTCTTCCCACAAGACAAGCAAGCATGTTTTTGATAAATTGCCATTTGGACTGGAAAAACCAGATATTGAGTGGAATGGTCACTATTGCTAAAAAAGAAAACAGCAGGTCAAGCGTCCGTTTCATGCGCTGCTTGGATTTTTTACTGATCTCATTGATGTTGATAATGTACAGATCCCCGGCGGAATTGATCGAGTTGCTCCCGATGAGGTACAAACTGTCGGGCTGAGCGATTTTAAAATCCAGGTTTTTGTGGCCTAAATCACTCATCCAGCGGATAATTTCCTGGGCGCTGACATCCTTGGCGCAAAAAATTATTTCATCGACCTGCAGGTTGTGCGTCAATTGATCGAGCTGAGATGATATCCCGATTTGCTTGTCGTTTTTTTCATCTGTAGAAGAAACCAGGTAAATGCTTTCGATCCGCGGGTTGATCTGGCGCAGCATGGTGGAAACGCGCTCTGATTCCTCGTAAGAACCAACAATAATGAAATTCGCATTGGTTTTAGCGTCCAGCCTGAATTTTTTGCCCACTGTAAAATGCAGGTAAATCCGTGAAATCAGGTAGTATGTGATGACCCAGCATGTGCCGATCAGGGTGTATAGCCGTGAAAACTGGTAATCTTTAGGCAAAAGCGCATAATTGACCAGGATAAACAGCGTTCCGAGGAAGGTGCCGAAGAAAAAGCGCTTGATCTTTTGCGGGAAATCGTAGCTTCCGCAATAAAAATTGAACAGCAGCCAGATCAGGGCGTAGGACGGGATCGCGTAACGGATGATTTCCTGCGGGAACTCGATGTTGCTTTGGTGCCAGTAACGCGTCAGGAGAAATAAGCCGCCGAGAATAAATCCGAGATCAACTACCGGAAGCGTTGCTTTTTTGATGAAACGGGCCAGGATGGCGATTCCCGCGCGAAAATAAATCGCGATGTTTATCAGGAATGAAAAAAGCTGGGCGTTGTTTTTGCTGAAATGTTTTTGTGCAAAGATTACCATCGCGCGGTAGAATACGAAAACGTAGTTTACAGAGCTTTTTTTGGTACTTTCCCCTTTGTAATGGATGATCCGGGTTTCCGGGAAATAATAGTTTTTGTAGCCGCCGAGCGTAATCCGGTACGAAAGGTCAATGTCTTCCCCGTACATAAAAAACTGCTCGTCCAGTAAACCGGTTTTATCCAGTGTTTCTTTACGGAGCAGCATGAAAGCGCCGCTCAGGACTTCCACTTCGTGCGTTTTAAATTCGGAAAGAAAACCCAGGTGGTATTTACCAAAAAGCTTCGACTTGGGAAAAAGCGCCGACAAGCCGAAAATCTTATAGAAAGCAACCAGCGGGGTAGGGAGCCCGCGTTTGGATTCCGGCAGGAAACGTCCTTTTCCGTCCAGCATCCGCACGCCTAATCCTCCGGCATCAGGGTGGGCATCCATGAAATCCACTACTTTCTCAAACGTATCTTCCTCCACAACCGTGTCCGGGTTGAGCAGTAAAACGTATTTGCCCTGCGACAGCTTGATCGCCTGGTTGTTAGCCGTGGAAAAACCGAGATTCTTTTTATTTTCGATCAGCTTTACCGTGGGGAATTTCGCTTTCACCATGTCGTTCGAGCCGTCGATGGAGTTGTTGTCCACCACGAAAATCTCCCCGGGAACATTGCGCAAAGCCCTGATACAGGAATTCAGGCACTGCTCCAGGAAATACTCAACATTGTAGTTGACGATGATAACCGATATTTTGGGTAATGTGCTGATTATTTAATGTGTTAATTGAGTGAGATATTTAGACTTTAGATAATTAGATTTGGAATGTCATATCTAAATAATCCGGAAATCTAACAATCTTTATTTTTATTCTCCATCTTACAGCGCAGCCACACACGAAATCTCAATCATCGCATCTTTCGGCAGGCGGCTCACCTCAACAGTTTCCCGGGCAGGCGGCTCGTGTTGGAAATACTCGCTGTAAACAGCGTTCATGCGGGCGAAATCGTTAAAATCCTGTAGGAAAATCGAACATTTCACAACGTTTTCATAGCCCATTCCGGCTTCACGCAGGAGAGCGCCGATATTTTCAAGGACCTGCTTGCAGCATGCTTCAATGGTATCGCCCACCAGCTCGCCGGTTTTCGGATCCAGGTGGATCTGTCCGCTGACGTAGAGCGTCCCGTTTTGTAGAATGGCCTGGCTGTAAGGTCCGATAGGTGCCGGAGCGCCCGGGATCTGAATAATTTTCTTCATGATTTTCCGCTTTGCTGTTGCAAGTTTAGTAATTTTAACGCAAAAAACACGTGAAGATTTTAGTTGTTGATAATTTTGACTCCTTTACCTTTAACCTGGTCCATTACCTGGAAGCTTTCGACTGTGAAGTAAGCGTTTTCAGGAATAATGAACTGGAGAAGGCGGACGCCGGCAGCTTTGATAAGATCGTATTGTCCCCCGGTCCCGGCCTGCCGCGTGAATCAGGTGGGTTGATGTCGTTGATCAGCGATTATTACGACAAAAAGCCAATCCTGGGGGTTTGTTTGGGTATGCAGGCCCTGGCGGAATTTACGGGGGCTGAGCTGATCAACCTGAACCACGTTAAACATGGGGTTTCGGAGAAAATGACCGTAAGCGATCCGGGTAAGCTCTTTTTAAACCTTCCTTCCGAAATGCAGGTGGGGCTTTACCACAGCTGGGCAGTGAATTTACAGCCGGAAAGCCCGTGGCTGGGGCTTGCGAGAAGTGAATCAGGAGTGCTGATGGCGATTGAGCATAAAGACTTGCCTTTATTCGGTGTTCAGTTCCACCCGGAATCCATCTTGACAGAAAACGGCAAGCAAATCATTCTGAATTTCCTGGAAGCCTGAAATCTTAGAATAAAAAAAAGCGCACCGGTCAGGCACGCTTTTTTGAAAATTGTTGTTTTTACAAATCATCAGGCAGATTTGCATTTTTATATGATTTTGCTTTTGGTTTCAATTTGTCAATGAAAACAACGCGAAACTTCTCACCGTCAGCGGTAAAGACCATTTCAGAGATTCCATTGGTAATTGCCGGGGCAGTTTTTTTAGCGTTATAGAATTTTTTGTCGAGCAGTTCATAAGTATCATCCTTATATTGCAAGAAAATCGAAACGATCAGGCCGTTTTCAACTCTTGCTTTACCCGCAACACAAGAGGAACCATTTGCATCAAAAAAACTGATAATTACGTTCCGGTGCATATCATCAGCAATGGTGTAAGCGCCTCTTTTTGTGAAAGCATCCTCGAGCTTTTTAAAGCAGTCCTCTTCCTGGGCCTGACTTCCTAAAACCGCTAAGAATGATAGAGTTAAGAATAAATATTTTTTCATTTTTTGATGGTTTAATGAGTTTCCTCGGTTTCAAATATACTAAGTTTGTTTAAATTATGATTCGCCATTCACTAAAATAATTTAATTTTGGAGAAAATCATTTCTGATGAGCACAAAACAAATAGCAGACCATTTTTCCGAATCTCTCGAAATTTTGCAAAAATTTAACACACAAGCTTCCTTCGAAAAGATCGTGCAGGCCGCTGATATCATGGTAAATGCTATTAATTCAGGAGGTAAGGTTTTTAGCTGCGGAAATGGTGGATCTATGTGCGATGCAATGCATTTTGCAGAGGAATTGACCGGTCGTTACCGCGATGACCGGAAAGCGCTCCCGGCAGTCGCAATCTCTGATGCCAGCTACCTTTCCTGCGTTTCCAATGACTACGGCTACGAGTTTGTGTTTTCCCGCTTCCTGGAGGCTTTTGCCAAAGAAGGCGACGTGCTCCTGGCGATCTCTACTTCCGGCAATTCCGGCAATATTTTGCGTGCCATCGAAACAGCAAAATCACGGGGCGTAAAAGTGGTCGGATTAACGGGAAAAGACGGCGGAAAAATGGCGGGTTTGTGTGATGTTGAAATCCGCGCCCCACATTCACAATACGCGGACCGTGCCCAGGAAATCCACATCAAGGTCATCCATTCCATGATCGATTACATCGAAACACACGTAGATTAATTCCAGAATTGGGAATTGAGATGAAGAATTATTTTCCATTCTACATTTTCCATTCTCCATTTTTAATTCAAAATGTGTAATTTTGTCGAAAAATTTTAGAGATCAAGCATGGGAACGTTAGCACAATTATTTGAAACAGGCGAACAAACAAGCCAGAAAGGGCATTTCCGCAACCTCATCCTCATTGCACGCTTTGATGGAAAAGTGATGGATTCGGAGAAAAAATTATTGCAGACAATTGCCAACAGGCTGTCGCTCACAGAAGAGCAGGTGTCGGAAATCATCGACCACCCGGAGCAATACCCTGTGATCCCGCCGTATTCCCGTGAAGAGCGTTACGAGCGTTTCATCCAGCTGACAGAAATGGCGCTGATTGATGGCGTGATGACTGCTGAAGAAGAAAAGCTCATCAAACAACTGGGCGTTTCCCTCGGTTTTTCTCAGGATACAATCTCCGAAAAATTCAAAGTGATTGTTGAAAAAGTAAAATCAGGTGTTAAAAGAGACCAGATTTTATCAGGCTTACTTTAAGAAAATTCAAATTTTAGCATACAGATCCATTCGTCACCGGCGGATGGATTTTTTTATACCGGATTATGATTTCAATTGATGCTTTGGCGGTTGAGTTTAACGGCTCTACCTTGTTCAGTGACGTTTCGTTTTCAATTAATGAAACGGACAAAATAGCCCTGATGGGTAAAAACGGTGCGGGAAAATCAACCCTGCTGAAGATTTTGGCGGGTGTCAACAAGCCGACGCGTGGAAGTATCTCTGCGCCGAAAGACTTCGTCATTGCTTACCTTCCGCAGCATTTGCTTACCAAAGACGAAAACACGGTTTTTGAAGAAGCATCCAAAGCTTTTGCTGGGCTTTTCGCCATGAAGGAAGAGATCGAACAGCTGAACCATGAGCTGACCGTACGAACGGATTATGATTCGGATGATTATTACAAAATCATTGAGCGCGTTTCCGAGCTGAGCGAAAAATACTATTCGATCGAAGAAACGAATTTCGAGGCAGATGTGGAGAAAGTGCTGCTTGGACTGGGCTTTGAAAGGGAAGATTTTACACGCCCCACTTCCGAGTTTAGCGGTGGCTGGAGAATGCGCATCGAATTAGGAAAAATCCTGCTCCAAAAACCGGATCTGATCCTGCTGGATGAGCCGACAAACCACATGGATATCGAATCGATCCAATGGCTGGAAGAATTTTTGATCAACCAGGCCAAAGCCGTTGTCGTGATTTCGCATGACCGCGCTTTCGTGGATAACATTACCAACCGCACGATCGAGGTGACAATGGGACGTATTTATGATTACAAAGCGAAATATTCCCACTACCTGGAACTGCGTAAAGACCGCCGTGCACAGCAGCAGAAGCATTTTGACGAGCAGCAGAAAATGATTGCCGAAAACCAGGAGTTTATCGAGCGTTTCAAAGGAACATACTCAAAAACGCACCAGGTGCAGTCCCGCGTGAAAATGCTTGAAAAATTAGTGCTCGTTGAAGTTGACGAGCTGGATACTTCCGCTTTAAGGCTGAAATTTCCGCCGGCGCCACGTTCCGGTTCCTACCCCGTGATTGTAACGGAAGTCAGCAAAAGTTACGGTGACCATCAAGTTTTCAAAAACGCTTCCTTAACGATTGAGCGCGGGCAAAAAGTAGCTTTTGTTGGCCGGAACGGAGAAGGAAAGTCCACGATGATCAAGGCGATTATGGGTGAAATCGAAACAGAGGGCAGCATTGAGCTGGGCCACAATGTTCAGATCGGTTATTTTGCCCAGAACCAGGCTTCGATGCTGGACGAAAACCTGACGATTTTTGATACAATCGATATGGTAGCCGAGGGTGATGTTCGAACCAAGATCAAGGATTTGCTCGGTGCTTTCATGTTCAGCGGTGACGATATTACCAAAAAAGTAAAAGTGCTTTCCGGAGGTGAAAAAACACGCCTCGCGATGATTAAATTGCTGCTTCAGCCGGTTAATTTACTGATCCTCGATGAGCCGACGAACCACCTCGACATGAAAACGAAGGACATCATCAAAGATGCGCTCAAGGATTTTGACGGAACGTTGATCCTCGTTTCCCACGACCGTGACTTTTTGGACGGACTGGCAACCAAAGTATTTGAATTCGGTCACAAACGCGTGAAGGAGCACTTTGAAGATATTGCCGGTTTCCTGCGTTTGAAGAAGATGGAAAACCTGCGGGAAATTGAAAGGAAATGATGAATGACGAATTGAGTATTCATCATTTATCTACCCCAAACCGTATCCCGGTAACAAGCTTAACAATATAAATCGTTTGCCTGTAATTCAGCTCCTTAAAGCTTATGGATTTATTTTCGAATTCGGAAGTAAAGATCAGGAACCATTTCGGGACGTTGTAGCCGACGTACACGCGTAGATCATAACGTCCGGCCAGACCGGGAGTGTTTTTACGCAGTCCGTCCGTGAAAAAAAACTGCGACTGGAACACCGGTCCTGCGCTGACCATCGCCGAATACTGCCAGTGTTTCATAAAACGGTTCACGTATAAAAGTCCGGGAAGCACGCCCAGGTCAAGAGAGGAAAGCGTTGTGGCGGCAGTAATCGGAAAGCCGGTATTCTGTTTCACTTCAGGGATGAGCGGGCCGCCATCATTGGATACGCCCTGGAAGTTCACCATCGACTTTAAAAAGAATGAAGTCTGTTTTTCCAGGTACATGGCGCGTTTTCCCTTTAGGGCCGACATGTCGATGTTGGGATTGCTGAACCACCAGTTATTGAGCGAAAGGCTCAGGGTGTTGATCCGCGGCAGGATGAGGTTAGGAGTGGAGTTGTTTAAAGTGGTGTCCCAATTGTAGGCGTTTTTAATGAAAAATCCTTTGTAATTGTGCACGCCGGCATCGAAAAACAAGCGCCTGATTTTAAATTCCAGCACAATATCGCGGTAGGTCGTTTTGCCCGAAGTAGTCACCGGTTCCAGGTGTGTAGGGAGGTTGGCCGCTACCCGAAGCGAAAACCATTTATAGGCAAACCCAACACCGAAAATAGCGCGCACATTATTCCGGTATTCCAGCCGGGTACGTTCTCCCAGGCTGTCGTTAAACATAAAAGTGAACGGCGTTGTGTTGCCGCCAAGATCAATATACGGGATCGCTTTATCCCGGAAAGCCTGCACAACGCTGTCCTGCTGACTGATGGATATAAAAGGAAAAAGCAGAAATAAGACCGCCGGAAATTTAATCCTGGAGAAAATGTTGTTTGTACTGGTCCGGAAAAGGTGTTTCATACATAAGGCTCGGAACTCAAAAGTAAATCAAAGTTCCGGCGCCTTTTTTATATGTATGCTGTTTTCTTTTGTAAATTTTCCCTTAGTTTTTCTCTGCGAAATTCTTGAAATCATGCAGGTATTTCATGGATTGCTTTTTGAAAGCGCCTGGCATCAAAGCGCCGATCAGCTTCATGAAGCCTTTGAACTGGAATTCCTGGTCAGTGGTATATAGTGTCGTCTTATCATCAATGGCCTTGAAATAGTTTTTAACGATATTGTGCACTCCTTTCGCATCATACGTTCCGGAAAATTCGTGGGGGAGATTACGCACCGTAACGGTTTCGATCATTTCGATATTGCGTTTTCCCATCTGGAACTGCATTCTGGCTTTGGAACCCACTTCACCGGGCGTGCCGGACAAATGCTCGAAGCTTTGCAGGCCTTCCATCCAGTGTTTTCATGTTCTCAATGTTGTCGAATTTAGCGATCACTTCGTCAATCGGCTTGTTGATCTTAATTTCACAGCTGTATTTCATATTAAAACGGATTAAAGATTTCTATTACTTGCCCGGACTTGTTTTCCAGCCTGTAAGTCCAGTAAGCAGCGCCAATATCGTTATTTTTCGGCACAAAAAGCTCCAGGTCGTATTTTTTTGTTGCCGGGTTTTCTTTTTTGCTGATGGATACGTCTGCCAGGATTTTACGGGAATCCAACGGGTAAAAATTAGGGTCATAAAGCAACATTGTTTCTTCCAGGCTGTTCAGATCGTCCCAGGAAATGGCAATCCCGCTCAAACGGACAAGCGTATAGCTTTTCTGTTTTACAAGCGTGTCTTTCACACCGACATCGTCCAGGTTTACAGTTGAATTGACCTTGTAGCCGCGGCTTGAGCTGAAGCTGTAGCTCATGTCGGAAACCGGTTTTACGTCTTCAGCTTCCAGGACCAGGTCCATTTTCAAACGCAGGTAATTGCTGCTTTTCGTGTCGAAAAAACGGGCATCGAGGCGGCATTGGTCACCTGCATTTACTTTTTCTGCGAGGGCAAAAGAAAAGCTTAGGTTGCGCAGCGTGCTCACATCCAAACCATCTTCCTGCGGGAAAATATTGGGCGCATAACCAAGTGTATCGCCGTTCAGCTTGGTAACAAGAATAGAAACTCCCGGAAAGCAAACACCGTTTTCAACCACAAAGCCTTTCGGTTCCTTGATTTTGACTTCCAACTCTTTGCCGATGGGGAGGACGTTGCTGATCCAGTTCTGGCCTTCAATCTCCATTTCCACTTCTTCACAGCTGATGCCGGATTTTTCATAAACAGCGCCGGTCCATGGCTGGAGCATTTTAGTTTGTGCAGTGAAATAAGTGGTGATTGAAAAGGACAGAAGTAAAAAATGATATTTCATTACAAAGAATTTAAAAGGTCAATAACTTGTTTTTTGTCTTCGTTTTCCAGTCTTAAGCGCCAGTAATAAAAAGCTTCGGTGCTTAAATTTTTAGGTACGAGTATACGGATATTACACAGTTTGCTTTCGGGATGATAAAGTACGCTGATTGCTTTTAGAGGGTCAACCGGAAGTGTTGTTCCTTTCCGGAAATCCGTTTTGTAAAATGTAAAGCTGTTGCTGAGGCTTTCTGCTTCTTTTTTTGAAAGTAAAACACCTTCCAGCAGCACTTCGCGATAATTTTCCTGCCCGATCAGGGTATCTTTTGAATGGATTTTATCGATGGGAAGGGTCGTAATTGCCTGGCAGCCTGATTCAGCAAAGGAATAAGTCGATGCGGTTTGCAACTGGTCCTGGCTTTCAGTTAAGGTGAAATGTAAGTCCAGGATGATTTTGTTCGTTCCCCGGGCATCAAAAAACACGGCTTCGAGCAGGCAGCTTTCGCCGGCGGAAACCCGGTCTTTCAGCCCGAAATTCAATACAAGCTGTGACAGGCGGGAGGCTTCCATTTGCTCGTAAGGGTTGAAAATATTGGGAGAATAACCAAGTGTATCACCGTTAAGCCGTTTAACGAGAATGGAAATACCCGGCTGGCAATAGCCGTTTTCAATGAAAAAGCCTTTAGGCTCAAACACGGTGATTTTCACATTTTTTCCCATTGGAAGCTTGTTGCTGATCCAGTTTTGTCCGTCAATCTCAAAGCGGATATCGGAGAAGGAAAGTCCCAGTTCCTCAAACGTAGCGCCTGTCATAAGAATGATTCCCTTACTCTGTGGAAAGGCATAAAAAGCAAAAGCCAGGCAAAGTCCGGAAAGCAAATGTCTCATAGTAGTTTAGCGGATAATTTCAAAATTTTTGATCCAGTCAGTCATGATTTTCATCACTTCTTCCGAAAAAGTCTCCTCAATTTTAATATATTCGTTCACCGATCCTGTTTCACAATGCTGCATCAGGTGATTGAGGTCCGGCATGATATACGTATACACGTTTTTATTGTTGGTTTCCTTCACCGATTTACGGATTCCGTCAAGGTTTTCGATCGCAGAAACCTGGCAGTCCTTGCTTCCGTTTATGGCTAATACCGGGCAGTTGATCTGTCTCAGAAAGTGTTCCGGGTTGAAGTTGATAAAATACCTGAACCATGGCGAGAGCATTGTTCGTGTAAGCTGCGGGAGCTCATCAGAAATTTGTTTGGAAATCTCCACAGGCATGGAATTTTGGTGTTCCCGTACAATTTGTTCGATTTGTTCCCTGGCACGGTCATCGTCCTGTTCGTTAAGCAGGATATCGTAAAATTTACGGTTCAGCTCAAGACTGATGGCAATTTCTTCCTCACTGATCCCCGCAAAGCGCGAGGTAACCTCCGTTTGTTTCAGCATAAGCTGATCTATCGGGATTCCCGGGCCGGCGAGGAGCACGATGAATTTAACAGTGGAATCCGCTGCGGCAACCATATTGGCAACCATAGCGCCTTCGCTGTGACCGATAATACCGATCCTTTGTTTATTGATTTTTTTAGTTTTACTCAAAAAGTTGTAGGCGGCCTGTGCGTCGTAAGCAAAATCGGAAGTTGTGGCCCCGTCAAATTTCCCCCCCGACTGGCCAACGCCCCGGTCATCGTAGCGAAGCACAGCCACGCCATTGCGCGTCAGGTAGTCTGAAAGTACAAGAAAAGGCTTGTGATTCAGGATTTCTTCGTCCCGGTTTTGCGCGCCTGATCCGGTGATCAGGATAACAGCCGGGAAAGGTCCTTTTCCTTTGGGCATGGTAAGCGTTCCGGCCAGCGTGATTCCGGCAGTTTCATTCGTGAATTTCACTTCTTTAACGCCGTATGGAAAAGGGGTTTTTGGCTCCTGCGGCCGGTTTGGCCTGGAAGCAATAGACGTAGCGCTTTTTTTCAGGTTAAGCGTTGTCGTAAATTCTCCCTGGAAAAACTCCCCGCTGATACTGTCTTGCTGAACAAGCGATCCCTGGTATTTGATACCGAAAACGCTTAAGTCAAACAGGACGGAAGGATCCGTGAAAGTGACGGAGTTCATATTGAGCCCGTAAGCGCCCTGGTCGGGGCTGTCCATCGTTCCGGAAAGCACATTTTTTTGGGAGGTGATATGAAAAACAATTTTCAGCCGGCTTCCCTGGGTTTCAAGATGGCCGACCCAATCACCGCAAATTGATTTTTGGGAGAAAAGAAAATAACCGGTAAAAAGGAAAACTAAAAGCGTAAAGTGTTTCATGCCGGGAACGCCATTGATATTTTTCGCTAATTTAAGAAATAATGTTGATTTTTTTGTATCTTGGCCACTTAAATCGCTAAATTATATTTATGAAATCATTGTTACCTTTCAAGATCTGTTTGGTTTTTGTTATGGGGTTTTTTGCGTTCGTTCAGGCGCAGCAACCTAAAATTCCTCTGTTGATTAATACGGAAAATCATGAGGAATGCGGGTTTAATTCCCGTCACCGTAATTTGTTGCAGACAGATGCGGATTATGCTGCGAAAAGACAGCAGGAAGAGGCGCATATTGACAATTTTATGCGCAACCCACTTGTTGAAAAAGCAGTGAAAACCATTCCGATTGTTGTACACGTAATCCATACCGGTCAGTCTGTAGGAACAGGCGCAAACATCAGCGATGCGCAAATCCAGAGTGCGATTGACAATATGAATGACGCTTACCGGAACATGGCGCCTTATACAGGTGTTGATACGGAAATCGAATTTTGCCTGGCGCAGCGCGACCCGAACGGTAACCCGAGCACCGGGATCGTACGTGTAAGCGGGACAGGCGTAACCAACTATTCTACACAAGGAATTATTTCTTCCAACGAGCAGGCTGTTAAAAACCTGAGTAAATGGGACAATACAAGATACTACAACTTTTGGATCGTTACTGAAATTGATAATAACGGCGGTGGTTCAGGAACACAGGGATATGCTTATTTCCCGGGTGCCGGACCAGCAGTTGACGGTGCAGTTATGCTCTACAATGCCTTTGGGTACGATCCGACAGGTGTTTTGGGGTATAACCTGAAAAGCTATACCAACATGAACGTAACCGCGGTGCACGAAATGGGCCACGCGCTGAACCTGTACCACACCTTTGAAGGGGATGACGGCGGTGCCCAGTGCCCTACAGGAAATCTTTGCGGAAGTGATTTGGGTGACTGCTGTGCAGATACACCTCCACACAGGAACTCCAACAGCGGATGTGTCAGCGACGCTACTGCCAACGCTTGCCAGGCTGGAACAACAGCAGGTGATTACCAGCACAATTTCATGGATTACTCATCCGATGACTGCCAGACTGAATTTACAGCCAACCAGACAACACGTATGAATGCCACGTTAACAGGTGGAGGACTGCGTGCCAGCTTAACGAGCTCAGATGGCTGCAACCCGGTAAACAACCCGCGTGATGCAAGTATTACGTCCATCGTTGCCCCGGTATCTTCTTATTGTCAGACAACTTTTTCACCGCAGGTTACTTTGCGCAACTTCGGAACAAACACACTGACAAGCGTAACAATCACTTACAATGTTGACGGCGGTACAAGCCAGGTTTACAACTGGACGGGATCGCTTTTGACAGGCGCTTCCGAAATCGTAACATTGGACCCGGTAACAGCAGCAGTGGGTGCGCACACATTCTTTGCATCGACTTCCCTGCCGAACGGTGGAGCGGACCAATATGCTGCAAATGATGCTTCAAGCGTATCATTTACGATCACAACATCTTCTTCACTGCCCTTCGTTCAGGATTTTGAAGGTGCTTTTCCTCCTGCAGGCTGGTCTAACCTTTCCAATGACGGGACTGACGGAACCGGCTGGGATGTTGACGGTACAAAACAGCTCGAAAAAAGAGCGGTGGCTGTCCAGAGCTCAGGAACTGCCGGTAACGCCATGGCCATTAACGGGTATGCTTACCAGTCTTCGACAGGTAACCGCTACGATGAAATGACTTCACCGTCAATAGACATGTCTTCTGCCGGTTCGCCGCAGCTGACTTTCCAGGTTTCCCATGCTTATTACAATATAACTCCGAATTACGAAGGGCTTAAAGTTTATATTTCCACAGATTGCGGTGTAAACTATACAGTGATTTACGACAAATCAGCTGCTGCCCTCGCAACGGCAGGACAAAACAGCAATCCATGGGCCCCGACAGCTGTTGGTCACTGGAGACAGGAAACAATTGACCTTTCTGCTTACGCAGGCGATGTTGTGAAATTCAAGTTCGAGACATTCAGTAATTACGGTAACAATTTGTATATCGATAAAATCAATGTAGCGGACAACTGTGCTACACCGGTAATTACAACCAACCCGACAAACGTAACAAGATGTTCGGGCGCCAATGCAAGCTTCACGGCTGCAAATACAAATGGCGGAACTTACCGCTGGCAGGAAGATGCCGGAGGAGGCTTCGTAAACATTAACGACGGCGGGATTTACTCCGGCGCGACAACAAATACATTAAACCTGACAGGTGTTACTACCGGTTTGAATGGATACAAGTACCGTGCGGTTGTAACGAATGGTTGCGGATTTGCTAACTCAGGCCAGGCTACACTGACAGTTAATGCAATTCCTGCGACGCCAACAATCACTGCGGATGGCGCTACAACATTCTGCTCCGGCGGAGACGTTGTGCTGACTTCATCTTCTGCAACAGGAAATACCTGGTCAACGGGAGCTGTAACGCAATCCATCACGGTAATAAATACGGTCGCTGTTACGGTTACTGCGACGGTTAACGGGTGTACTTCAGGATCGTCATTAACAACAAACGTTACCGTTAATCCTACCCCGTCTGTAAACATAGCTTCTCAATCCAACCCGACAGCTTGCTCCGCAACCGATGGCTCTATCCAGGTTGGCGGTTCAGGAACAGGTGATTTATCCTGGACAGGAACGGCATCAGGAATGATGAGTGGCGTAACCTTGCCGGCAACAGTTTCAGGCTTGGGTGCAGGCACTTATAGCTTCACGCTCACGAATGCCTGTACTTCCAATACGGTTTCGGCAACTTTGACCGAACCGGGAGCTCCTGCAACACCAACTATTACAGCCGGCGGTTCAACAACAATTTGCCAGGGTGACGCGGTGACACTTACTTCTTCATCATCAGCAAATAATACATGGTCAACAGGTGAAACTACCCAGTCAATCAGTGTTTCAACGGCTGGTTCTTATTTTGTAACCGTAACACAGTCCGGTTGTTCATCAACTTCCGCTTCAACGGTAGTCACGGTGAACCCGGTTCCGTCCGCGCCTACAATCACTCCTGTTGGTCCAACTACTTTCTGTGACGGTGGTTCGGTAACATTGATGTCTTCTTCTTTGACGAATAATGTTTGGTCAACGGGTGAGACAACCCAGTCAATTACAGTGAGCTCAGGCAATACTATTATATTAACGGTTGTTGAGTCAGGATGTTCTTCTGCAGCTGCTTCCGAAATAGTAACGGTGAACTCTTTACCGGCAACACCAACGATCACCCCGTCTGCCTTCACTACAATTTGTATCGGTGAAACAATTGACCTGGTATCTTCTTCTTCTACAGGGAATACCTGGTCGACGGGCGAAACTACGCAAACGATCACTGTTGCTACAGGCGGTGACTACAATGTAACAGTATCAAACGGTTCTTGTTCAGCAACTTCATCTGATATTACAATCACAGTGAACACTTCTGCACCGGCTACTCCAACGGTTAGCGCAGGCGGACCTGTAACTTTCTGTGAAGGCGGTTCGGTTACCCTGACTTCTTCCGAAACAGCAGGAAATACATGGTCTACGGGTGAGACTACGCAATCCATTACAGTGGACCAATCCGGTGTTTATACGGTATCAATCGGTTCAGGGAACTGTACGGCAACATCAGCAGCGACAACTGTAACGGAGAATCCGGTCCCTGCAGTAACATTGTCAGCGTTCAACGATATTTGCAACACGGGCGCTGCCTTCACTTTAACAGGTGGTTCGCCGGCCGGAGGTACTTATACTGTTGATGGAACTACAGCCACGGATTTCGATCCAGCTGATGCGGGCTCAGGAACGTTCACAATTGACTATACTTTTACGGACAACAACAGCTGCTCTGCTTCAGCAACGCAGACAATCACAGTAAACGATTGTTCCGGTATCGCTGAAAGCGCAATGAGCATGTTCCTCGTTTATCCGAACCCAGCCAGCTCATCTGTTGTGATTTCAGGCGATAAGATTGCACAGGTGAAATCAGTTGTTCTGTATGATGCAACAGGAAGAGAAGTTCTGATCGTTACGAATCCTGAAGCTGGAAAGCCGGTTGAGCTGAACGCTTATTCAAATGGCGTTTATACCCTCGTGCTTGCAGGTGACAACTTTAGCGAAAAAGTAAAAATCCATATTCTGAAATAAGCTTAAGGATTCTAATAAAACCAGAAGGGCAGCTCAAACGCTGCCCTTTTTTTGTGCCGTTTGATTTTTAAGCCATAGCTGAAATACTTAAAATGTCAGGATAAATTGCTTTAAATATTCGATAAAACGCAGGTATTGAAAAAAATAACAAAAAAAACGGGAATATGTGACTCTGTTTTTTTATCTTCATGGTCGATTTAAACTCAAGCAGATGAAAAAAATTCTATTACTAACTTTTGGATTAACTTTTCTTACCGGTGTTCTTCGGTCACAAGTGGAGGAAATTAACTCTCAGACTACTCTCCGGGACCGCGTCCCAAAATGTGGATTCAACAGTATCCACAAAGAACTTGAAAATTCTGATCCTGCGTATAAGCTTAAAACAGAACAGTTCAATAATTTGTTAAGGAATGGTGGTTATCAGCCGAAAGCGGGTACAATTTACCAGATCCCGGTTGTAGTTCACGTAATGACTACGGGAACATCGCTGACCGATATCACTGACCAGCAAATCAAAGATGCAATCCGCGGATTGAACGAAATGATGCGCAAGGAAGCCGGTTCTCCCGGAGATGGCAATGGTGTTGATACGGAAGTGGAATATGTGCTTGCAGTCCGCGATCCTTTAGGGAACTGTACAAACGGGATCAACCGTTTTGATATGACCGGGAACGCAACTTATATGGCTTCAGGCGTTAGACGCAGCACGGCCGGTATTACGGATGCTGCCCTCAAGGCTTTGATCTCCTGGGACAAAAACAAATACTACAACATCTGGCTTGTGTCAGAAATCGATAATAATGGTGGTGGCTCCGGGATCCAGGGCTATGCTTTTTTTGCCAGCAGCCACGGTACTGCCAGTGACGGTGCGGTAATCCTCGCCAATAATTTTGAAGATCCATACAGCTCAACAGGCGTGCACGAAATCGGCCATTCCCTGAACTTATTCCATACATTCGAAGGTGACCTTGATAATGGTACCTGCCCGGTAGGAAACGGCTGCGGCTCTGATGTAGGTGATTGCTGTGCAGATACGCCTCCGCATGTTCAGAGCAGCAGTGACTGCGTTGTTGCGGCAAATGGCTGCGATGGCGGTTCATCGAGCAATTTGTTCATCCACAATTATATGGATTACTCCAACGATGCCTGCCAGAATGAGTTTACAGCCAACCAAAAAACACGTATGCAGGCGGCAGTAACCGGTACCCGGGCTTCCTTCCTGATGACGAACGGAAATAACGCTTTGGTTCCTGTTTCAGCACCGGGTGTAGATTTTAGTGCTGCTAGCTCAATTTTATGCGGAACAGGACAGACCGTACAGTTTTATGATTTGTCTTCCTGCGTTCCGAATTCCTACCTGCCTTCATCTGCCTGGACAGGAATTACGTTTAACTGGACATTTACTAACGGAACAACAACGTATAACTCTACAGATCAAAACCCGCGCATCACATTCAACGATGCCGGAACCTATGACATTACACTGACGGTTACAAGCGGTGCAGGAACAGATGTGCTCACAAAGAGCGATTACCTCGTAGTGAGCGCTGCACCTACAGCTGCATGTACACCAAACTCGACGAACGAAGGAAATTTCGCTCAGACGATCAATAACGTAACATTCAATACGATTAATAATTCAACTTCAACACTGACGAACGTAGAATACACAAATTACTCCTGCGACCAGAACACGATTGTTGAGGAAGGCCAGACATACAGCCTTTCCGTTTCAGTTCGTGCCGGCGGATCAGGCGCTGAAGTTTTCGAAGCATATATCGATTACAATAATGACGGGGATTTTGCAGATGCAGGTGAGCAGGTTTTGACAGGCTCTACTCCGGCAAGCTCAACCAACACAATTAGCGGAAACGTTCTCATCCCGGCAACAGCTGTTCAGAATACGCTGCTCAGAATGCGTATTATTGGTGAAACAACTTCCATTACGGCGGCTGAAAGAACCTGTGGCGCAAACATGTTTATTGCCGATGTGGAAGATTATGGTGTTTTGATCCAAAGCGCCTGTGTTCCTGCGGATGTTACAGCTGATCCCATGGCCAGCTCAATTTGCAATGGCGACAATACAACATTCACGGTGACAGCAACGGGTGATGCCACATTGAACTACCAGTGGATGGAAGACAGCGGAAGCGGTTTTACGCCCATTACTGACGGCGTTGTTTACTCCGGTGCAACAACAAGCACATTAACGATCACGGGTGCCGGCGCTGCGATGAACGGTAACCTGTATTACTGTGAAGTGACCAATTCCTGCGGTACGGATAACTCGGCTTCAGCTCTGCTGACTGTTGCGTCTCCAACAATTGCTGCCGGAGCTTTGAGCCACCCTACTACTTGCCTGGGTACTGACGGAAGCATTGAAATTACCGGTTCAGGAACAGGTGATCTTTCTTACACAGGAACAGCAACAGGAACAGATGTTGGGGTTACTTTACCTTACACATTGATGGGACTTGCTGCCGGAACATACAATTTTACTTTTGATGATGGATGTACTTCTAACACAATCAACGTAACCCTGAATGATCCTGCAACACCGGCTATGCCAACTATTACTGCGGGCGGGGCTACAACTTTCTGTGACGGTGGTTCGGTTACACTGACTTCTTCTTCTGCAGTTGACAATGTTTGGTCTACAGGCGAAACTACCCAATCAATTACTGTAACTACAGGCGGAACTTATTCTGTGCATGTTTCAACAGCAGGTTGTGATTCGCCGGTTTCCCTGGGTGAAGCTGTAACCGTTGATCCTGTTCCGGCTATGCCGACAATCACAGCGGGTGGAGCAACCACTTTCTGCAACGGCGGTTCAGTTATGCTGACCTCGTCTTCCGCGGTAAACAATACCTGGTCAACTGGTGAAACGACACAGTCAATTACTGTGACGGCAGGAGGAAATTACAACGTAACGGTTTCCCTTGGCGCATGTTCAGCAACTTCGGCTAACGAAATGGTGACTGTAAACATGGGAGCTGCAATTGCTCAGGGAACTGCAACAAATCCATCTGCCTGTGGTGCGATGGACGGAAGCATTGAAATTACCGGCGCCGGAACCGGTGACCTTTCTTATACCGGCACAGCCACGGGAACAGATGTTGGGGTAACTTTACCTTATACATTGACGGGACTGGGCGCCGGAAGCTATGATTTTACCTTTAATGACGGATGTAACTCCAACACGGTAACAGTATCTATTTCTGATCCGGGAGCTCCGGCTGATCCGGTAATTACAGCAGGCGGGCCAACTACCTTCTGTGACGGCGGCTCAGTTATGCTGACTTCATCTTCTGCAGTTGACAATGTTTGGTCTACAGGCGAAACTACACAATCAATTACTGTAACTACAGGCGGAACTTATTCTGTGCATGTTTCAACGGCTGGTTGTACTTCAGGTACGGTGAGCGAAGTTGTAACCGTTGACCCTGTTCCGGCTATGCCGACAATCACAGCGGGTGGAGCCACAACATTCTGCAACGGCGGTTCAGTTATGCTGACATCTTCTTCTGCAACAGATAACGTTTGGTCAACAGGCGAAACGACACAGTCAATTACTGTTACAGCAGGAGGAAATTACAACGTAACGGTTTCCCTTGGCGCATGTTCAGCAACTTCGGCTAACGAAATGGTGACTGTAAACATGGGCGCTGTAATTGCACAAGGTGCAGCAACAAATCCATCTTCTTGCGGGGCGATGGACGGAAGCATTGAAATTACCGGCGCCGGAACAGGTGACCTTTCTTATACAGGCACAGCCACGGGAACAGATGTTGGGGTAACTTTACCTTATACATTGATGGGACTGGGTGCCGGAAGCTATGATTTTACCTTTAATGACGGATGTAACTCCAATACAGTAACAGTATCTGTTTCTGATCCGGGTGCACCGGCAGCTCCAACCATTACACCGGGCGGACCTACAACTTTCTGCAACGGAGCATCAGTTATGCTGACATCTTCCTCTGCCGTTGACAATGTATGGTCTACAGGCGAAACAACACAAAGCATTACTGTAACTGCTGGCGGAACTTATTCCGTATTCGTTTCTACTGCCGGATGTAATTCAGCAAGTGCAAGTGAAGTCGTAACAGTTGATATGATGCCTGCCCTGCCGACAATCACAGCAGGAGGGGCAACAACATTCTGCAATGGCGGTTCAGTTATGCTGACATCTTCTTCTGCAACAGATAACGTTTGGTCAACAGGCGAAACAACACAATCTATTACTGTAACTGCTTCAGGCAATTACAATGTGAGCGTAACGAACGGAACATGTTCAAATACTTCCATGGATGAAGTAGTAACGGTGAACTTCGGTCAGGCTATCGCACAGGGAATAACAGTGGATCCTTCTGCTTGTCTCGCTGCCGATGGAAGCATTGAAATTACAGGGGCCGGAACAGGTGACCTTTCTTACATCGGTACGCTGACAGGAACAGATGTTGGTATTACGTTACCTTATACATTGACGGGCCTGGGCGCAGGAACTTACGATTTTACGTTCAACGACGGATGTAACTCCAATACAGTTTCCGTGACGCTTTCCGATCCGGGAGCGCCTGCAATGCCAACAATTACAGCTGGTGGCCCGACTACTTTCTGTGACGGTGGCTCTGTTGTGCTCACTTCTTCTTCAGCATCAGATAATGTTTGGTCGACTGGTGAAACAACTCAAAGTATCACGGTGTCAACAAGCGGTACCTATTCCGTATTCGTTTCAACGGCGGGATGTACATCACCAACTTCTCCGGATGAAGTAGTAACTGTGAATCCTGTTCCTGCTACGCCAACAATTACTGCGGGCGGAACAACTACTTTCTGCAACGGCGGATCAGTTATGCTGACATCTTCTTCTGCAACAGATAACGTTTGGTCAACAGGCGAAACGACACAGTCCATTACCGTAACTACCGGCGGAAATTACAACGTGACAGTTGATGTGGCCGGATGTACGGCAACTTCCCTGGATGAGGTGGTAACCGTAACTCCTGGAGCAGTAATCGCCCAGGGAACGACGATCGATCCTTCCGTATGCTCAGCATTGGATGGAAGCATCGAAATCATCGGAGTTGGTACAGGTGACCTGAATTATACCGGAACGATTACCGGAACTGATGCAGGAATTACTTTGCCTTATACTTTAACAGGCCTTGGGGCAGGAACGTATGATTTTACTTTTGATGACGGATGTCTTTCAAATACATTAACAATAACGCTTTCCGATCCGGGAGCGCCTGCCACGCCGACAATTACTGCCGGTGGCCCGACTACTTTCTGTGACGGCGGTTCTGTTGTGCTGACTTCTTCTTCTGCAGTGGATAACATCTGGTCAACAGGTGAAACTACACAGAGCATTACGGTTTCAACTTCCGGAACTTACTCCGTATTCGTTTCAACGGCGGGCTGTAACTCACCGGCTTCTTTGGATGAAGTGGTAACAGTAAACCCTGTACCTGCAATTCCAACGATCATGGCGGGCGGCACGACTACTTTCTGCGTAGGCGGATCAGTTGTACTGACATCTTCTTCAGCAGTAAACAACACCTGGTCAACGGGTGAAACAACTCAAAGCATCACCGTGATGGCGGGCGGAAACTATAATGTAACCGTTGACATGGCCGGATGTACCGCGACTTCCCTGGATGAGGTGGTAACGGTTAACTCCGGTGCTGCGATTGCACAAGGTTTCCTTAGCGACCCATCAAGCTGCGGTGCTACGGACGGAACAATTCAGATTACAGGAACCGGAACGGGAGACCTGACGTATACAGGAACAGCTTCAGGAATGGAAGCCGGTGTTACTTTGCCGTTCATTGTAACTGGTCTTGGTGCCGGAACTTATGATTTCGTCTTCAACGACGGATGTAATTCCAATAGCGTAAATGTGATGCTCATCGATCCGGGGGCTCCTGCAACGCCAACAATTACTGCCAGCGGCCCGTTAACAATTTGTGACGGCGAATCGTTAACATTGACTTCTTCCTCCGCTGTTGATAATGTATGGTCCACGGGTGAAACAACCCAGTCTATTACCGTGACAACTTCCGGAACTTACTCCGTTTACGCTTCAACAGCCGGGTGCAGCTCTGCTACAACAAGCGAGATTGTAACGGTAACTCCTCTGGTAACGATTTCAGCGATCAATGTTGTGAATCCTTCAACCTGCGGCGGTACTGACGGTGCACTTGAAATTTCAGGTGTCGGAACAGGTAACCTGAACTGGACGGGAACAATGGCCGGGTCAAACCTTGGAATTACACTTCCTTATGCTTTCAGCGGATTGACTGCCGGAACATATAACTTTACATTCGACAGCAATGGCTGTACTTCTAATTCAGTAAGCGTCAGCCTGAGTGATCCGGGAGCACCTGCTGCACCGACAATCATTCCTGGCGGCGGAACAACTTTCTGCGATGGCGGTTCTGTCATCCTGACTTCGTCCTCAGCAGTTGACAACGTTTGGTCGACCGGTGAAACAACACAAAGCATTACCGTTTCAACAACCAGCGTCGTAACACTCGTTCTGAACGCAGGCGGTTGTACTTCAGCGGCAGCGGTTGAGAATGTAGAAGTTCTTCCTCAGCCTGCTGTGCCGACAATTACGGCGGGCGGCGCTACAACTTTCTGCGACGGTGGCTCGGTTATCCTGACTTCATCTTCTGCAACAGATAACGTTTGGTCTACCGGCGAAACTACGCAGTCTATTACGGTAACAACAAGCGGAACATACAATGTAACTGTTGCTATGGGAATCTGTTCAGCTGTTTCACTTGATGAAATAGTAACAGTGAACCCGGTTGAAACAATTACGGCCGGTGTAACAACAGATCCTACTTTATGCGGTGTGTCCGACGGTACGATTGAAGTGATCGGAACAGCAACAGGTGATGTATCTTACACAGGTACCGCAACAGGAACAGAAGTTGGTGTGACTTTACCTTTCACATTGACAAGCCTGGCTGCCGGTACGTATGATATTACTTTCAACGACGGATGTGCATCCAATACGCTTTCCGTAACCCTTAACCCGGTATTGCCTCCGGCAGTTCCAACAATTACGGCTGACGGGGTAACAACTTTCTGTGATGGTGACGACGTAATACTGACTTCGTCTGCTGCTTCCAACATTGTTTGGTCTACCGGCGAAACAACCCAGTCTATTACAGTAACAACCAGCGGAACTTACACGGTAACGGTAACCGAAGGATCATGTTCGGAAACGTCCCTGGACGAGATAGTAACAGTAAACCCAATGCCTGCAGTTCCAACAATTACCGCGGGTGGCGTAACAACTTTCTGTGACGGCGGTTCCGTTGTATTGACTTCGTCCTCTCCGACAGACAATATCTGGTCTACAGGTGAAACAACGCAGTCAATTACTGTAACAGCTTCCGGTAACTACGGTGTGACTGTTGAGCAGGCAGGTTGTGCTTCCGTTTCAGTTGATGAAGTGGTAACGGTTAATCCTGTTCCTGCAACGCCGACAATTACTGCCAGCGGCCCAACTGATATCTGTATCGGTGACAATGTTGTCCTGACTTCTTCTTCACTAACGGATAACTTATGGTCAGGCGGTGAAACGGTTCAGGCCATTACTGTTTCAACAAGCGGTACGTATAATGTAACTGTTTCCAATGCTTTCTGTTCTGCTGTTTCAGCTGACGTGATCGTAAACGTGAATACAACGCCTCCGCCGGTACCAACTATTACTGCGGACGGTGCTACAACTTTCTGTGCAGGAGGTAACGTGGTACTGACTTCGTCTTCAGCTACGAACAACCACTGGTCAAATGGTGCAACGACGCAGTCAATCACAGTAACAACCAGCGGAACGTACGATCTCTTCGTTAATTTTGGAGGATGTATTGAAAACGCATCGGCAGCTGTTGACGTAACTGTTAACCCGATCCCGGCAACACCGGTGATTACAGCTGACGGACCTGCAACGCTTTGTTCAGGCACAACGTTAACACTGAGCTCTTCTGCAACGGCAGGAAACACCTGGACTACGGGAGCGACTACACAGGATATTACAGTTACAAACTCCGGTAGTTTCAGTGTAACTGTTGATCAATTAGGCTGTACTGCTACATCTGCGCCATTCGTGGTAACGGTGAACCAAACTCCGAATGTTCCGTTGATTACATCACAAACTTCTTTCACTTTCTGTGAAGGAGGATCAGTAAACCTGACAACATCGGCAACATCAAACTTCCAATGGTCAACCGGCGAGACTGCCCAGACAATCAACGTAGATAATACGGAGAATATCACGGTTTCTGTTACAGTGAACGGATGTACTGCAACTTCGGCGGTAGTGAACGTAGTTGAGCATGCAAATCCTGTTGTTACGCTTGCACCGTTCAATGATGTATGTAACACTTCAGGAATGTTTGTTCTTACAAACGGAATTCCTTCCGGAGGAAACTACACCGTGAACGGTATCGAGACAACGACCTTCAACCCGGGCCAGTCCCTCTTAGGTGCGAATAATGTTGTTTATACCTTAACCGATATCAATGGCTGTTCAGGCTCAACAAGCGGTATTATTAATGTACTCGATTGCGTTGGGGTAGAAGAGGAGCAGATCATTGAATTTACGCTCTTCCCGAACCCTTCAAACGGTCAGCTGAATATCCAGGGCGAATCAATGCATTTGATCCAAAGTGTTGAGCTGCGCGATGAGCTGGGCAGATTGGTGCTGCTTTTGAACGCGTCAGATCTTGCAGCTCCGGTGAGCATGTACGACTTTGCTGACGGTTTATACACGGTAATCATCAAAGGTGATGGTTTCGAGAAAATCAGCAAGGTTCAGTTAGTAAAGTAAATTGAAACTAAATAAAATGAAAGGCCGTTATTTCGATAGCGGCCTTTTTTGTTGTTATATTTGTCAAAAAACAAGCCATGACGAACAACGATATTTTGAAAAAACTGCGGGTAGCCCTGCACCTCCGGAACGATGAAATTATTGAGATCATGAAGCTTGTGGATTTTAAAGTGTCAGAAAGCGAATTAGGCGCTTTGTTTCGGAGCGAAGACCACCCGAAATACAAAAATTGCGGGGACCAGTTTTTACGTAATTTTTTGAATGGTTTGATTATTCACATGCGCGGCCCGCAGGCTCCGAAAAAAGATCAGCCTTCCAGCAAAGATAAATCTTCCCAGAAAGAAGGATAGCTTTTTGCTACGCTTTCGGCGTTGTGAATTGTAACGGGATTTTCTGAAAACAAGCCCAAAACGGCAAGTGACATCGCGATCCGGTGATCGTGGTGCGAGTCAACGCCGCAGCCATTGATATGTGAAATACCTTCAATATGCATCGTATTTTCCCGGAGCTGAATTTTGCATCCCAGTTTACTGAATTCTTCCAGGATCGAAGCTGCGCGGTTACTTTCTTTGTGTAAAAGCCGCTCAGTGCCGTATAAAATGCTTTTTCCGGGAGTAAGTGAAGCAAAGGCCGCCAGGGCAGGGAAAAGATCGGGAGCATGGGTTAAATCAGCTTCAAATGCGCGGCGTTGTGTTCCATTCACCCGGATTCCATTAACATCGTTCAAAATAGTGCAGTTTGCCTGCCGGAAAACTTCGGTGATCATGCGATCGGCCTGCAAGCTTTCCATATCCAGGTTTTGAACAGTAATGTCCATTCCGAGCGCAGCAGCTGTCAGCCAGTAAGACGCAGAGCTCCAGTCGCCTTCAATTGCGTAATGACAAGCCCGTGACTGCTGTCCGCCTTTTATAGTGAATTTCCCGTAATCTGTATGTTCGATTTTAATCCCGAATTTCTCAAGTGTCCGCAGCGTCATGTCAATGTAAGGAATGCTTTTCAGTTCCCGGACATGAATGAGGGAATCTCCTTCTGCAAAAGGCAAAGCGATCAGGAGCCCGGATAAAAACTGAGAGCTCAGGCTGCCGTCAACCGTGATTTCATTCCCGTGGATAGGGCCGCGTATTTCCAGGGGAGGAAAGCCGTTATTTGAATTCACCTGAGCGCCCAGCCGGGGCAAAATTTCTTCAAAGAAGCCCATCGGCCGCTGCAACAAAGAACCGCTGGCCAGCAAGGTGGTTTTTTTGTCAAATAAAGCCAGTACGGAAGCCATGAGCCTGAAGCCGAGACCGCTTTCCTCCATCGAAATTTG
Source organism: Crocinitomicaceae bacterium (assembly GCA_021325675.1). Taxonomy (GTDB): domain Bacteria; phylum Bacteroidota; class Bacteroidia; order Flavobacteriales_D; family Crocinitomicaceae; genus M2408. Next base: position 224,935 of record JAJTCM010000003.1, on the reverse strand, counting down.
GTTGATCTCCGGAATTTGGGTAATGCCCTCAATTTGGATTTCCCGTTCGTTCAGCTGCGTTATTTTTGCCCCAAGCTGCTGAACGGCCTGCATCATAGCTAGCTCATCGCCGCTTTTCCCGGGATTTTGAAGGATACTTTTTCCTTGCGTTAAAGCTGCCAGGAGCAAGGCCCGCTGCGTATCGCTTTTGGAGGAGGGAACACGGACAGCTCCGCTGATTTTGCTTTTTTGTACCGTGCGGATCATGGTTTTTTCAAATCCGGGTTCATGACTTTTACCTGGTGGCGGATGGATTCCTGGTGAATGTTGTCCATCAGGTTTTTGACGAAAATTTGCGTCAGGAAGTATTCATCGGCTTTTGCCAGGCGCGATTCGATCACTGTTTTCCAGTGTTCTTCCTGGAGAATCGTAATGTTGTTTTTCTGCTTAAAAATCCCGACTTCCTCGCTCAGCTTCATCCGTGCGGAAAGAATTTCGAAAATCCGGTCGTCCAGAACGGCGATTTTCTGCCTGAAATCATCCAGCTCTTCTGTCAGCGAGCCGGTAATGATCTTTTCCCGTAAAACGAGGTTCGACATCAGCTCTTTCAGCCGCTCCGGGGTAATTTGCTGTTCTGCGTCCGACCATGCCTGGTCCGGTGTTGGGTGTGTTTCAATGATAAGCCCGTCGAAGTTGAGGTCCATCGCTTTCTGTGAAACTTCGGCCAGTAAATCGCGTTTCCCCGTGATATGGCTTGGATCGCAGATCATCGGGATTTCAGGTAAATTCTGCTTGAATGAAATGGGGATTTCCCAGCTGGGAACGTTACGGTATTTCGGATGCTTGTAAATTGAGAAGCCCCGGTGAATGGCCGTCAAATCCGTGAGCCCGGCTTTCTGAAAACGCTCAAAAGCGCCGAGCCATAAGCTCAGGTCCGGATTGACCGGGTTTTTGATCATCACAGGAGTTTGGGTTCCTCTCAATGCATCCACGATTTCCTGCACTGCAAAAGGGTTTACTGTTGTCCGGGCACCCACCCACAGCACATCTATTCCTGCTTTGAGGGCTAGCTCCACGTGTTTGGAATTAGCAACTTCCGTACTGGTCGGCAAACCGGCTTTTTTTCCGGCTTCAACATACCATTGCAGGCCTTTTTCTCCAATGCCTTCAAACGAATCAGGACGGGTGCGCGGTTTCCAGATTCCTGCCCGGAGCAGGGAGGTGTCCGTCAGCTGCGCAATGTCTGCGCAAACCCGGTGAACCTGTTCTTCCGTTTCAGCGCTGCAAGGCCCGGAAATGAGATAAGGCCGTTTTGTTCGTTTGATTTGATCTGATAAATTCATACTTGAAATAAAAAACCCGCTTCTCTTGCAAGAAACGGGTAAATATAGTTAAAAAGCGGCAAATCCGGTTTTAGATCGCCTTATAATTGATCATGTCGTAGATGATGTTCTTCGGGTTCAGGGAAGAATTCAGCACGCGTAATTTTGCCTTGTTGTTATTCGTTACGGCGTCATTGACAGCGTCATAAAACCTGCTTACTTCATCGAGCTGCTTTTTGAGGATGTTGATCTCGTCCACCATCCGCTGGTCGTCATTCGTCCAGGATTCAAGGACGGTGTTGTTTTGCTCAGTCATGCTGGCCTTCAGAGTTTCAAACTGCGGCATAAAATTCGTTTTCAGGTAATCGATCGCAGCTTTGTAGTTAACGCCGTACACTTTTTTCTTGGCCTTAACAGCCGGTTCGAGGGCGTAAGCGCTTTCAAACGTACTTGCAACACGGGCGTTCAGGCTTTCGAAATTTGCCTTTTTGAGACTGTGCAGGGAATCGATTTTAATGATTTCACGTTCGGTCTGCATGATTTTGGTTGCCAGTTTATCGTTATGGCCCATTTTGCTGACTTCCGTGTATTGGTTCAAGGCACTTTTGAATTTTCTCTGGTTGAAAAATTCGTCCCCGATCCGCTCGGCATTTGCCAGTTGTTCCAGGCGCTGGCGCTCCAGCTCTTTTTCACGCTCGATGCGCTCCAGCTCTTCTTTTGCCAAAGCTTCCGTACGCAAACGCTCAGCTTCAGCAGCTTTTTCCTTGTTGATGCGCTCTTCTTCAGCCTTTTTCTTTTTCATGTAATTGGAAAAACAATCCGTGTTGCCGTCGCATTCGATGAACTTTACATAGCGCGCAAGCGGTGCCATCTGGCTTCTTTTGTAGGCGTACAAAGGATTGATAAGGTTTCCGAAACCGTCAAGTACGATCACGTCGTTCTGCCACACCTGCGTAGCCATATTCTGGAAATCAACCGTGTCAGCAAAATACATTTTACCGTTGATCGTTGCAAACATGTTGACCGCATCGTAATTTTTGGCGAAATCACTAACAAACACATTGAAGTCTTCGTTTACTTTTTTATCACCGGTTGCGGGGTCTTTCACAATGCGCGAAAGAAGAACGCCGTCTTTGTAACGCAGCTCTTCGACTTCTTTGGCAGATTTGATCGTCCACAATCCATCAGGAAAACCGGCGGAGTTGAATTGCCCGCTCACTGTTGTTTTGGCTGTAACCCCTTTTTCATAAGTAATTTTTCCAACAAAATGGTTGTCCGCGAAATTCGCTACGGAAATTGTTTTTTCCGGTTTCGCAGCAAATTTTTTAGTTTTCGGATTGAAGGTCTTGATTGCATTGGAATACGTCCAGGTGCTGTCCATCGAACCGTTTTTATATTGTCCGGCAACAGTTGTATTCAGCTGCACTTTGCTTTTTTCGTTTTTATATACTTTGTTTACCGCTGCAATTTTCCATTTGCCGATGCGCTGGTTTTTGCTGAATTTCCCGGTAATTGTATACGGGTTCCCTGCATAATTAAAGGTTCCGTCGTAAATCCGGTCGGATTGTTCGTTTTCAAAATATTGATAAGTTGCCGTTCCGCTTTCGAAAACTCCCTTGTAAGTTTGGAGAGTTTGTGCACCGGCGCAAACAGCAGTTAAAAGCGTAAGGAAAGTAAAGTATAATTTCTTCATGAAATATTAATTTTGTTCAAAGATAAACATTTCATTCAAAAAGCATTCCAAAGGAAAAGACTTATGTTATTCCTGGTCACAGACAAGTAGCTGCAGTGGGTTTTAAGCTTGTAAAGCCGCTTAGGATCAATAATTTGAAAAAAATAAAAGCTTTCATGCTTGCCGCGACAGGAAAAACAATATCTTTGTGCCGGTTTTTAGTAATCAGTCAAACGCTGGTAGTTAAAAGGGAATCCTGTGAAAATCAGGAACTGTATCTGCAGCTGTAAGTCCTGTGAAATTGGTTTCACAATGTCACTGCCTCAACACATCGGGGCGGGAAGGCGAAACCAAGTTGGGACAAGTCAGAATACCTGCTAAAAATCTGCAATTTTAATGAAGACTTCAGATCAAAGTCGGATTTAGTCCGGATGCTGTGCACGGCATCTGAGTTATTTCTCTTATCTGTTTTTTTCAGCGTTTATTAATTTTTTAAATTTTTACGTATGAAGAAATTATTATTTTCTTTTGTTTTTGCCGGAACAACGGCGCTGTCCTTCGGGCAACAATTCAACATCGATTTCGAAAGCCTGGTGCTGCCGCAGATTGATACTTTTTACAATGGCGCGGACCTGGGAGGTGATTTTACTCTCAGCAATGGCGGACTGAATGCTGCTACTTTTTCCAACACCTTCACAACTTCCCAGTGGGGCGATTACTGGAACGGCTTTTCGTATTCCAATATGACCGACGTAGTAACAGCCGGTTTTGAAAACCAGTATTCGGCTTACGCAGGAAGCGGCGCCAACGGGAGTGCTGTCTACGGCGTTTTTTACCCGGAAGGCGTGATTACTTTACAGGGCCCGGCGCAAATGGATTCCATCAAAATTACCAACACAACGTATGCCGCGCTGACGATGTTGAATGGCAACGCTTTCAGCAAGGTTTTCGGTTCACCGAACGATGCCCAGGGAACGCCTGACGGAACAAACGGGGAAGACTTTTTAAGAGTGTGGATCATTGCGCTGGATGGCGCGATGGCGCATACGGACTCCGTTGAGTTTTATCTTGCAGATTACCGTTTTGCTGACAATAGCCAGGATTATATCGTAAACAATTGGGTGAACGTAGATTTGTCGTCCTTCGGTTTTGTATCCGGTCTTACTTTCCGCTTTGAATCTTCGGATATGTCTTTCGGCTACATCAATACCCCGACCTATTTCGCGTTGGATGACCTGCATTTTACAAATGTTCTGAATGTGGAAGAAATTGCTGCAGGCGGTGTTTCCATCTATCCGAACCCGGTAAGCGATATTTTAAAGATTGTTGGCCCGGAAGGAGAAATCACGTTACTGGACGTGGAAGGAAAAGAGCTTCTTAAAACGGCTCACAAGCAGCAAAGTACACTCGATTTTTCAGGGTTTAATCCCGGAATTTACTTCGTACGGGTAAACCATAACGAAGAAGTGACTATCCATAAGATTGTGAAACAATAATAGAATGCCCTCGTGATTTTCGGGGGCTTTTTTATGTTCAGGATTCTTGTCATATTGATTTGTTTTGTCCCGGTGGCAGCGCTTTCCCAGGTAAAAGAACAAAACCTGGAAGAGGTGAATGTTATGGACCTGTTGCGGGTATTGCCAAAAACAGCCTGTAAAATGGACCGGGAAGAAATTCTCAGGCGCCAGCCCGAAGACTTGGGGGATTTATTGAAATCTTTCCCCGGCATTACCCTGAAAAACTACGGCGGTTTGGGTGGCCTCAAAACAATTTCCGCCCGGGGGATCAACGGCACACATACGGGTATTATCCTCGATGGATTTTTAATGCAGAATGTGCAAACGGGGCAGATCGATTTGGGAAATGTGCAGGTAGAAAACAGTACGGAAGTCAAATTTTCCTATTCAATCGGCGAGCAAAAGCTTCAGCCTGTTTCGGCCTATTTTAACGCTTCGAACCTGTGGATTGAGACCTTTGAAAACCAGTTTTCCGAAGATACGCTGCAGCTGCGTTTTACGTCCAAATACGGTTCATACGGTCAGCTGGATAATTATTTAAGCGCCAAATGGAACAGGAAGCGGTCCTACGTTTCCTTATTCGGGCGTTACCGCCGGGCAAACGGTGACTTTCCTTTTACAGTGCAGAATTTCAACGAAACGGTAAGCGGTAAACGCTTCAACAATGATTTGCAGGAAGCATTTGCCGGGCTCAGCTTTGGAAAAGTATTTAAGAATGATTCCCGTTTAAAATTCAATATTGGCTATAATTCTTCAGATAAAGGTTTGCCTGGCGCTGTGATTTTGTATAATCCCGTCAGTGCGCAGCGTTTAACGAATTCAAATGCAGCGGTCAATCTGGATTATCGTTTCCGCCTGAAAAAGCACTTCGCCCGCGCTTATCTCGGCAGCCGCTACGATGAGCTCAGTTACGTAGACTCGTCTTACCTGAATTCACAGGGCTATCTCAATAGTTTGTACTATAACACAAGTGTCCTGGGCGGTGTCATTCTCAGGCATTCCTGGAAAAACAAAAGCCTGGTTTATGGTGTGGAAGAGCAATTCGCTTATTTGAAGTCCAATTCCTTTGAAGACCAGGTTTACCGATATCACAGCAAAGCTATTGTTGAGCTGAGCATTCACCGTTCTTTCTGGCTGATTGAATTAGCTTCAGGTGTACAGCATGTGTATAATTCAGATAAAAATCAGCAGCAAATTACAGAAAAATGGAGCTATAACCCGTCGTTTTCCCTTTACAGTAAGAAGCCGCTGCCAATTCTGCAGCTGATCCGCTTTAATCTCAAGCGGACAATGCGTATGCCTGCTTTCAATGAATTGTATTACAGCCAGGTTGGCAATCTTAGCCTGAAGCCGGAAATCGCAAATCAAAGCAATTTCGGTTCAGATATTAATTTTAATATTCATAAGAATAATTTTAAAATCTCATATAATATTTTTGGAAATTACATAGAAAATAAAATTGTCGCTATCCCAACAAAGAACCTGTTCGTCTGGTCCATTCAGAATGTTGGAAAAGTATGGATTTACGGCCTGGACTTCCTGGCGGAGCATGAACGGAAGCTGGGCGATTTTACCTTCAAAACTTCGGGGAATTATACTTTTCAGCGCGTGTTGGATTATTCTGAGCGCAATTCAGGTACATTCAAAAATCAGGTTGCATATATGCCGGTTCATTTGCTGAATGCTGCTTTCAGCTGTGATTACAAAGGATCAGGCTTCTATGTTTCTGGAAATTACACTTCCCTGCGTTATGCGCTGAATGAAAATGTTGCCTGGAATGAAGTTCCCGGGTTTTATACGCTGGATGCTTCGCTGTATACCCGTAAAAATTGGAAGGATCACAGCTTCAGGCTCTCATTTACTGTTAAAAACTTGACCGGAACCGTGTATGAATACATTCGCAATTACGTCATGCCCGGCAGAAATTATTTAATCTCTTTAAGTTATGCACTTCATTAAATACACCATTTTACTTGTCGCTGTGCTTCTTTTTTCTTGTAAAAAGGCCAAGCCTGGCGATCCGGAAATCCCGGTAGATAAACTGGAAAACGGCTTTCTCATTTTGAATGAAGGCCTGTTCCAAATGAATAATTCCGGCATCAGCTGGGTTTCAAACCCTGATTTAAGTGTCAGTAATTCTTTTTTTGAAACAAAAACCGGCCGAAAACTAGGTGATACAGGCAACGACATGAAGCGTTACGGGAATAAAATCTACATCGTAGTCAATGTTTCCGGCACGCTTGAAGTTTTAGACGCCGTAACCGGTAATCCCATCAAGCAGATCAGTTTTGTAAATGGCAGCCAGAGCAAGCAGCCGCGTTCCATTGCATTTTTCGGCTCAAAAGCCTTTGTTTCCTGCTTTGATGGTTACGTTGACGTGATCGATACCGCGCTGCTCACCATTGAAAAGCGTATTCCTGTTGGTTTGAACCCCGATCAGCTTATTGCTTCCGATACGCGGATTTTCGTGTCTAATTCCGGTGGCTTGAATGCCCCGCTCATGGATTCGACCTTATCGGTGATTGATCCGATTGCTTTGAGTGAAGAAACAAGGATTACAGTCGGCAAAAATCCCGGACAGCTCAAGGTTGTCAATGGATCGCTTTTCGTGCAGGTTCGCGGCAATTACGGCAGTGTTCCGGCTGTGATGAAAAAAATCAACCCGCTGACTTACCAAATAATAGACAGCTATTCTTTTCAGCCGGTGATCCTTGAAAAAATGAATTCAAACCTGCTGATTGCATACGATGATAACGGTACAATCCGCCTCGGTTTATTTGATGTTGCAGCAAATACCTGGTCAAATCCAAACCTGTTTGATGTAAGCAATATCGAAACATTATACAGCATTCATTACGAAAGCAAAAACGATCGCATTTATTTGTTTGATGCCCACGGATACACGGTTTCAGGCGAAATTTTGGAGTATAATGCGAGTGGAAATAAGCTGCGCGAATTTACGGTTGGTTTGAATCCCTGCGCTTTACTTTTTTTTGAATAAGATGTTCCTGTGTCAGATTTTTTATTTAATTTCAGGTAAGAAACCAAACCTGACTTACTGATGGAAATTCAACATCTACAGACAAAAATTTACGTTGTCCGCGGACAAAACGTAATGCTAGACAGCGACCTGGCCGGGTTGTACGGCATTGAAACCAAGCGTTTGAAAGAAGCCGTTAAAAGAAACCTGAGACGTTTTCCTCCTGATTTCATGATGGAACTCACTAAAAATGAGGTAGAAATCTTGAGGACGCAATTTGCGACCTCAAGTTGGGGAGGAAACCGTTACGGTACTTTTGCTTTCACGGAACATGGGATTTTAATGCTTTCCAGCGTGTTAAACAGCGATAATGCGGTAGAAGTAAACATCCATATTATGCGCACGTTTGTAATGATGCGTAAATACGCGCTCAATTATGACGAATTAGCCAAACGGATCACCGAATTGGAAGGGAATTATTCCGATGTATATGAGGTGATTAATGATTTATTGAAAAAGGATAAAACAATTGAAAAACAAAACGATCGCAAGCAGATCGGTTATTGATAGAAAAGATGAGAGAAATTTTTATAATTGGTTTAAGCAGTTTATTCGCCTTTCAGCTGGGAGCACAAAGTTTTGCACCCGCACCGGGAAATCCCGGGACAACAGCGATTCACAAAGACAGCCCGGCAATCGCGTTTTGGGCCTGGGGAATTGATTTGCAGCGCGGTTACCTGGATATTTCCGATAAAAGCCTGGGATACGCCAGTTACGGCTCACCGGGTAACGGAATGTACGAAGCGGAAGGAAACCCTTTCGATGTTGTTTCCCTGGGCGACAGCGGGGTTGCCGTTTTAACCTTTCCGTACCCGATATCAAATGGGGAAGGGCACGATTTTGCCGTTTTCGAAAATGGTTTCGTAGACAACTACCTGGAGCTGGCTTTCGTGGAAGTAAGCTCGGATGGAATCAATTATGTGCGTTTTCCGGCCATTTCAGAATTACCCGTAACAGCACAAATGGGAAACTACGAATTCTGGGATTGCGGCTATGTACACAACCTCGCCGGAAAATACCGCCAGGGCTACGGCACACCTTTTGACCTCGAAGAACTTACCGGATCGGGGATAGACCTGGACCGGATCACGCATGTGAAAATCATCGATGTGATCGGGAGCATTAACCCGCAATATGGAAGCTATGATTCGCAGGGAAATATCATCAACGATCCCTGGCCTTCATCCTTTGAATCCGGTGGTTTTGACCTTGATGGAATAGGGGCTATCCATTCAAATGAGCTGGGAGTTATGGAAGAAAAACTGCCTTTTATGATTTCCGAAACCAGTGAAGCAATAAAGATCAGCTCATCTGCCGGTTTTAAGTACCAGCTCATCAGCCCGGAAGGAAAAGTATTGCTTGAAGGTACATCGGCCGACAAAGCAATTACACTTTCCAAACGCCAGGCGCCGCAGCTGTCTTTCCTCATGTTAAGTTTTAATGAAAAGCAGAAAACCGTAAAGATTTTTTATTAAATTCGTTCAAACTTAAATTCAAAAATATGGGAGCAAAAATGGGCGCAGATACCAATGCGTTAAATTGGTTTGAGATCGCGGTAACAGACCTAAACCGTGCACAGCAGTTTTATGAATCAGCCTTTGACATGCACATGCACAAAATGGATATGGAAGGCATGGAAATGGCGATGTTCCCTCCAATGGGCGAGGATGGAAAAGTGGGAGGTGCACTCGTGAAAAGCAACATGCACAAACCGAGCAAAGAAGGTTCGATTGTTTACCTCAATGCCAACCCGGATTTACAATTAGTGCTTGACAGGATTAACCACCTTGGGGCGAAAACCATTTTACCGAAAACAAATATCGGTGGTGAAAACGGTTACATGGCTTTTCTCGAAGATTCTGAAGGAAATGTGATCGGATTGCATTCGAATAACTAAGATGGCATATAACGAAACCCTGGCGCTCAGGATAGCCCGCAGGCTGGCTGAGTTCCAGGTTGATTTTGCAGAAAAAAAGATGTTTGGCGGCATCGCCTTCATGGTAAATGATAAAATGTGTGCGGGCGTTACCAAAGAGCAAATGATGCTCCGTGTGATGGATGAGCATTACGATGGGCTTCTTGAAGAAAACCACGTGCATTCCATGCAATTTACGGGCAAAACAATGCGCGGATTTCTCTTTATCGACCAGGAAGCTTTTGAAACTGATCCGGCTTTGGAACGCTTCATTAATTACGGCCTTGAGTTCGGCGAAAAAGGCATCCTGAAAAGCAAGAAAAAATAATTACCCGGGAAGTTTTTTCTTTCCTGCGATATTTCGTAATTTTGCAGCATGAAAAAACGCGTTGTTGTCGGGCTTTCCGGTGGTGTGGACTCTTCTGTCGCTGCATACCTGCTCCAGGAGCAAGGCTATGAAGTGATCGGCATGTTCATGCGCAACTGGCACGATGAAAGCGTTACGCTCAGCAACGATTGCCCGTGGATTGATGATTCGAACGACGCTTTGCTGGTAGCGGATCAGCTCGGAATTCCTTTCCAGGTGATTGATCTCAGCGAAGAATATAAAAACCGGATCGTTGATTACATGTTTGCCGAATACGAAGCCGGCCGGACGCCAAACCCGGACGTTTTGTGCAACCGCGAAATCAAATTTGATGTTTTCCTGAAAGCTGCGCTTGAGCTCGGTGCGGATTATGTGGCAACCGGTCATTATTGTCGCCGTGTGGAGCACGCTGACGGGACGTTCGGTTTACTGTCGGGAAAAGATCCTTCCAAAGACCAATCCTATTTTTTGTGCCAGGTAAGCCAGGAGCAGCTGTCCAAAGCGCTTTTCCCGATTGGGGATTACCTCAAATCCGAAGTGCGTGAAATCGCTGAGAAAATTGGTTTGGTCACAGCTAAGAAAAAAGATTCACAGGGCTTATGCTTTGTAGGAAAAATAAGCTTACCGACTTTTTTGCAGCAGCAATTGAAAACGAAAAAAGGCAAGGTCATCGAAGTTCCTGTTAATCATCCGCAATTGCAGGCTTACCACGAGCTGCAGCCGGTTTTTGAGAACATCGAATCTCTGGTAGAGCCTTTTTCTTTTGAAGAATCAGACGGACTGGAAGTTGCAGAGCACCAGGGCGCGCATTTTTACACTATTGGCCAGCGCAAAGGCCTGCATATCGGGGGACGTCCCGAGCCTTCGTTTGTGATCCAAACCGATGTGGAACAGAACCTGATTTTTACGGGACAAACGGATGAACACCCCGGGCTTAACAAATGGGCGTTGTTTATTGCTGCCAAAGATATTCATTACATTAACCCGGCACACGAAATGAAAGTGGGGGAAACCCGGACTTATCTCGTGCGGATCCGTTACCGCCAAAGCTTACGCGAAGCGCAGCTTTTGCTCAAGGAAGACGGTTTGTATATGCTGTTTTCTACTTTGCAGCGCGGGATCACTCCCGGACAGTTTGCTGCCTGGTATGACGGGGAAGAGCTCGTTGGCTCCGGCGTCATTGCCTGAAAATTACTTGAATTTAATTGAAACAGATCTGGAAAGTTCCGTTGGAGGAATTGTTAATCGCTTGTTTGAAAACAATGGTATCCATCAGGCTGGCAACTTCAAAAATGGATAATTGGCTCGAAGTCCCTTTTTCCTGGTGCATCTTTAATTTTAACTGTGCTTGTTCAATCGGGTTGGCGATTTGCTGACTTTGAAAATTGTAGATCATCTTTGTGTGTTTTTGGCTATATACGGGAACACATAAAAAATGGTTTCAAAAAAATAAAATCTCCTGTGGATTTAACTACGTTGTAAATTTTTGCGCACCGCCGCAGGACGAAGTTATTATGAATCAATATTCATTCAACGACAGCAAAACCAGTGTGCAGGCAATTTCTGCTTCGATTCCATTTTCATTAAGCATTTCGATCAAAACAGGGTTTTCTGTTCCCGGGTTGAAAATGACACGTTCAGGTTTAAGGGCTACGATTTTATCCAGAAGTGATTCCTGGTTTCTTGGGTTTACATATAAAGTGATGGTGTCGACCTCCCAGTTAGGGTTCCAGACAGTTTCGATAGGCCGGCCATTAATGTTGCCGCCTTCCTTTCCGAAAAGAATAACCGGATGCTGGTGCTGCATCAGGCGTTCTGCCGCAATATAGGCGTAACGGGACGGGTTTTCCGTTGCTCCGATGACTAATGTTGGTTTCATAAACATAAAGTTACGGAATTAATCCGGTAAGGAAAAGCGAAAAAAATTGCAAATTTCACAGTTTTATTTCACTTCCTCGTAGTCTACGTCAACGGCGGAATGGCTTTTGTTCCTGGAAATGGAGATTTTCCCTTTATTTTGTTCTACAAAACGACGTTCTTTATCCATGCGGCTTTGCTGTTCCTTCATGGCATTCTGCTCGTTTATGTTTCTTTTGGCGATCATGATCTGGCCGATAAAACGCAGCAAAACAAGCGCCCCGATAATGTAGAGGATCGTTTTGAATAAACCGGTTACACTAAGAACAACAGACATAAAGCGTCAAATTTGAAAGAGGTGGCAAAGATAAGGAATAATTGCCACCTCTCCGGGATTTATTTGGATAAATGCATATTCCGCTCTGAATAGATTTTGGTGAAAAACGGGTCTTTCAGGTTTTTGATAAAACGGATACCTTCACCGGTGGATTTCATTTCAGGGCCTAATTCTTTTTTAACGTCCGGGAATTTCTCGTAAGAAAAAACCGGGATTTTGATCGCGTAGCCTTCTTTGCGCGGGTTGAAAGTAAAATCTTTCACTTTTGCTTCGCCCAGCATGATTTTGGTCGCATAATTCACATAAGGCTCGTCATAAGCTTTCGCGATGAAAGGAACCGTTCGTGAAGCACGTGGGTTAGCTTCAATTACGTATACTTTATCATCTTTAATGGCGAATTGGATGTTGATCAAACCTACCGTACGGAGCTCAAGGGCTACTTTTTTGGTAATGTCCTCGATCTGGGTCATCACGAAATCGCCTAAATTGTATGGCGGGAGCAAGGCGTAAGAATCCCCGGAGTGGATCCCGGCAGGCTCAATGTGCTGCATAACACCGATGATATACACGTCTTCACCGTCACAGATGGCGTCAGCTTCAGCTTCGATTGCCCCGCCGAGGAAGTGATCCAGCAAAATCTGGTTGCTTCCCATTTCACCGATGATGTCTACAACGTGGTGTTCCAATTCTTCCTTGTTGATCACGATTTTCATTTTTTGTCCGCCTAAAACATAGGAAGGACGGACCAGCAGCGGGAAGCCCAAATCGTCGGATAATTCCAATGCCTGCTCGGCATCCTGCACCACACCGTATTGCGGGAAAGGAATGTTGTTGGCTTCCAGCAATTTGGAAAAGCGCCCGCGGTCTTCAGCCAGGTCAAGCGCATCGAAGCTGGTTCCCATGATCCTGATCCCGTAGCGGTTCAGTTTTTCAGCCAGTTTCAAAGCGGTTTGCCCGCCAAGCTGAACGATCACACCAACCGGGTTTTCGTGCAGGATGATATCATAAATATGTTCCCAGAATACCGGCTCAAAATAGAGCTTGTCTGCCGTGTCGAAATCGGTGGAAACAGTTTCCGGGTTACAGTTGATCATAATCGTTTCGTAGCCACATTCCTTGGCCGCGAGCACGCCGTGTACACAGCTGTAATCGAATTCAATCCCCTGGCCGATCCGGTTTGGGCCGGAGCCGAGGACCACCACTTTTTTGCGGTCGGAAACAATGCTTTCGTTTTCTTCCTCGAAAGTGGAGTAATAATAAGGTGTTTTTGCTTCAAATTCTGCGGCGCAGGTATCAACGAGCTTGTAAACACGCCTGATATTGAATTCGTGACGTTTTTTATAAACTTCAGACTCAAGGCAGCGCAGCAAATGTGCAACCTGGCGGTCGGCGTAGCCTTTTTGTTTGGCTTCAAATAAAAGCTCTTTCGGGATATTGTCCAGGTGGTAACGCTCAATTTTGCGCTCCAGCTTGATGAGGTCCTCGATTTGCTTGAGGAACCAGATATCAATTTTTGTTTTTTCAACAATGGTTTTAAACGGAATCCCAAGTTTAATTGCATCATAAATGTGGAACAAGCGGTTCCAGCTGGCAAATTCCAAGCTATGCAGGATTTCAGCCTGGTTGGTGAGCTCACGTCCGTCAGCGCCGAGTCCGTTCCGGTTGATTTCCAGCGATTGACAGGCTTTTTGCAGGGCTTCCTGGAAAGAACGTCCGATTCCCATCACTTCGCCTACTGATTTCATCTGTAAGCCAAGACGACGGTCGGTTCCCGGGAATTTATTGAAGTTCCAGCGCGGGATTTTCACGATGACATAATCCAGTGTAGGCTCGAAAAGCGCTGAAGTTGTTTTAGTAATCTGGTTGTTCAGCTCATCCAAATGGTAGCCGATAGCCAGTTTAGCGGCGATTTTTGCAATCGGGTAACCGGTCGCTTTGGAAGCCAGGGCGGAAGAGCGGGAAACACGCGGGTTGATCTCAATGGCAATGATTTCTTCCTGGTTGTCGGGAGAAACGGCAAACTGGACGTTGCATCCGCCGGCAAAATTACCGATAGAACGCATCATTTTGATCGCCATGTCACGCATTCTCTGGTAAGTTGTATCAGAAAGCGTCATCGCCGGCGCAACAGTGATCGAATCCCCGGTGTGGATTCCCATCGGGTCGAAGTTTTCAATCGAGCAAATGATCACCACATTGTCATTGGCGTCACGCAAAAGCTCCAGCTCAAATTCTTTCCAGCCCATCAGCGCTTTGTCGATCATGACTTCGTGGATCGGCGAAAGCTGCAAGCCACGCTCCAGTAAATCGTCAAATTCTTTCGGGTCAAACACAACTGATGCACCAGCGCCACCAAGTGTATACGAAGCCCGGATACATAAAGGAAAACCGAATTTCTGTGCAATTTCTTTTCCTTCGAGGAAAGATTTGGCCGTTTGCTGTGGCGCCATCGGAATCCCGATTTCTTCCATCAGGTTGCGGAAAGCTTCGCGGTTTTCAGTAATTTCAATTGCAGCGATATCAACCCCAATAATTTCAACGCCATATTCCTCCCAAATCCCCATGTCGTCGCATTTAATAGCGAGGTTCAAGGCCGTTTGTCCGCCCATTGTCGGGAGAACTGCATCAATTTTGTGCTGCTGAAGGATTTTGACAATACTTTCAGGTTCAAGTGGTTCGAGATAGACATTATCAGCCACTACTTTGTCCGTCATGATCGTTGCCGGGTTGGAGTTGATGAGCGTTACCTCGATGCCTTCTTCCCGTAAAGAACGGGCTGCCTGGGATCCTGAATAATCGAATTCGCAGGCCTGACCGATAACAATAGGGCCGCTTCCGATAATTAATACTGATTGAATGGAGTTGTTTTTTGGCATTTGCGCTTGAAGATCAATTTATAATTATCCTTTGTACTTACCTTAACTACAAATTGAGCGCAAATTTAGATATAAAAAAATTGATTTAGTAGCAGAGTTTGTAAATAGTTTTTAACAAGCTTGCTTTTTATGCTGAAATGATTTAAAAAAGTTTAATTCTCACTTTTCGCCACTGAGGAGATTCACATTCAACATTCATTTCACACCATCTTCCCTGGATCGACCCATGCATCAAAATCTTCCGGGCTGACAAAACCCAGCTTTACCGCCTCTTCTTTGAGTGTTGTACCGTTTTGATGTGCTGCTTTGGCAATTTTGGCTGCTTTTTCATAACCGATATGCGTATTGAGCGCTGTGACGAGCATGAGCGAATTTTCCAGGTGTTTTTGGATCGTAGCGTGATTGGGTTCAATTCCTGTGGCGCAATGTTCTGTAAATGAAACGCAGGCATCTCCCAGTAAATTGGCAGATTGCAAAACGTTCGCCGCGATGAGCGGTTTGAACACATTCAGCTCAAAATGTCCGTTCGAGCCGCCGATAGAAACAGTTACGTCATTTCCAATTATTTGCGCGCAAACCATCGTGAGAGCTTCCACCTGGGTTGGGTTCACTTTGCCGGGCATGATGGACGATCCCGGTTCGTTGTCGGGAATCAGGATTTCGCCGATCCCGGAGCGCGGGCCGGAAGAAAGCATGCGGATGTCATTAGCGATTTTCATCAGCGACACAGCAACACGCTTCAATGCACCGGATAATTCAACCATGGCGTCGTGGGCTGCTAAAGCTTCAAATTTGTTGGGCGCTGTCACGAATGGCAGGCCGGTGAATTCCGCTATTTTTTGTGCAACGAGGACATCGTAACCTTTTGGCGTATTTAATCCCGTTCCGACTGCCGTTCCGCCCAAAGCCAGCTCGCTCACCATTTCAAGCGCATAGTTGATGGCCCGGATCCCGTTGGTTAGTTGCTGAGCATAACCAGAAAATTCCTGTCCGAGGGTGAGCGGAGTTGCGTCCATGAAATGCGTGCGGCCGGTTTTAACGATCTCTTTGAATTCTTCGGATTTTTGGAGCAAAACGTCCCGCAGCTTAGTAACCCCGGGCAGGGTTTTTTCATGCACAAGCTTGTAAGCCGCAATGTGCATCGCCGTGGGGAAAGTATCGTTGGAAGATTGGGATTTATTGACATCGTCGTTCGGGTGCAGGATTTTCGGTTCGTCGCTGAGCTGTCCGCCCTTCAGCACATGAGCACGGTAAGCGATCACTTCATTGACGTTCATATTGGATTGTGTGCCCGAACCGGTTTGCCAGATCACGAGCGGAAATTCGTCTTTGAGCTTTCCTGCCAGGATTTCGTCGCATACTTTGGAGATTAGGTCCCGTTTTTCAGCGTTTAAAACCCCCAGGTCACAATTCGCGTAGGCAGCGGCTTTTTTCAGGTAGGCAAAAGCGGTGATAATTTCTTGCGGCATGCTCGCTTCCGGCCCGATTTTGAAATTGTTGCGTGAGCGTTCGGTCTGGGCTCCCCAGTATTTATCGGCAGGTACTTTGACCTCGCCCATGGTATCTTTTTCTATGCGGAAATTCATATTCAGTCCTTTGTTCAAAGATACAAAAATTTGTAACGCGAAGAGACGCAAAGTTCCCGCAGAGAGCGCGAAGTTTAGTTAGGCGAAGGGCAAAGAATTTTTCACATATGCTCTTATGTCTCTTAAATAACGTTAAAATTTTTTGCGTTCTTTACGGATACTTTGAAGACTCTGCGTTCCCATAAATCACTCAATCCGCATCCGGATGCGCCATTCCTTCGGGTACAGGTTATTGAACCGGTTTCCAAGATGCTTGATCCAGCCCAGGGGAACATTTTGATACGTAACAAGCTGGTAGCCGCGTTCGCCTTCCAGGTCAAATGTTTCGCCTTTCAGGTAGTGGAGCGCCTGGTCTTTGCTAAGCTCAATCCGCTGGGGATAACGGCAGTCTACTGATAAAGCAAGCGCCTGGTCGGGCTGCAGCTCACCGCGGATCGCCGTTCCAAGCTCTGTTCCGAGTTTTTGGATGCGCAGCTGCTGGTGAATTTCGCGGATTTCGGCTGTAAACCGCTGCGGAACAGAAAAAAGAATGTTATTCCATTCGAGGATTGTTTTGTCTCGTGTGTCTGTATAATTCTCCAGGAAGGAAATGTCCCTGACGGTTTTGAGCTGGTTGCCGGCTTTGAACTTCGCCGGGCGGAAACTATCCGGTGATTTTTGCAGAACGGCAATATAAAAACCTTCCGTGTCAACGAGGTTCGGCAGGGCATAAGCGCCCGTTTCTTCGCGGTCGTTTTTGAAAGGTGAAAAATCAAGGGGAACAATTTCGCAGTCGAGCTGTTCGGTAAACCAGCGCACGTTTTCTTCATTTTCCTGCGTGTTGAAAGTGCAGGTGGAATAAATCAAAAAGCCGCCCGGACGCAGGCTTTCCCACACATCCATTACAATGCGTTTTTGGCGTCCGGCGCATAAATCCACGTTCGCTTCGCTCCACTCACCGCGGGCTGCGGGATCTTTGCGGAACATGCCTTCGCCGGAACAGGGCGCGTCGATTACAATACAATCAAAAAAATTAGGTAAACGCTGAAAATCCTTCGGGTCGCTGTTGCTGACAACCGTATTTCCATAGCCCCATTTCGCCAGATTTTCCTTCAGTATCTTAGCCCGCGCCTGGATGACTTCATTACTTACCAATAAACCATGTTGATCTAAAAAAGAAGCAATTAAAGTCGATTTACCGCCCGGAGCAGCACATAAATCAAGAATAACGGGATTTTCGGGCAACTCCAGCTGCTTTAATACTTTTTCCAGCATCATGGAACCGGCTTCCTGCGAATAATATGCGCCGGCATGAAACAAAGGGTCGAGTGTGAAAATTGGTCGCTCTTTCAGGTAAAAAGCATTTTCACACCATGAAATAGCTTGAAAACCGGAGTCCAGTTCAAAATTCTTCAGCGGATTCAAACGAATACTCACCGGCGCGGCAGTGTTTAAGGCCCTGAGCAATTCCTCCCCTAAAAAAGCATCGTTTTTGACGCGTTTTTCAAAATCAGCCGGAAACAATTCATTTTCCATTCTTAATTCTCCATTTTCATTCAAAAATTCATCCTCGCCTTTGCACTCACGCTTTGCTCTGCGAATAATTGTTTTTGGTACATGTAATAACCCGTAATTCCAATCATCGCAGCGTTGTCTGTGCAATATTCAAACTTTGGGATGTAGGTTTTCCAGCCCAGTTTTTCGCCTGTTTCCTGCAAGCGTTTGCGTAAGCCCGAATTGGCCGAAACTCCACCTGCAATTGCGATTTCGGTAATATTATTTTCCCGCGCCGCTTTTTCGAGCTTGTGGAACAAGATATCCAGGATGGCTTGTTGCACCGAAGCGCAGATGTTTGGCAATTCTTGTGCGATAAAATCAGGGTTCTCCTTAACAGCTTTCTGGATGAAATACAGAATTGAGGTTTTGAGGCCGCTGAAGCTGAAATTTAACTCGGGGATCTGTGGTTTTGCAAACTGGAATTTGTGCGGGTCACCTTCCTGCGCGTATTTATCGATCAATGGGCCACCGGGATAAGGAAGCCCCAAGATTTTCGCTGTTTTGTCAAAAGCTTCGCCCGCAGCATCGTCAATCGTTGAGCCGATGATTTCCATATCGAGAAAATCTTTCACAAGCACAAGCTGCGTATGTCCGCCCGAAACCGTAAGGCAAATGAAGGGAAACGCAGGTATCGGCTTTCCTTCGTCAATAAAATGAGCTAAAATGTGGCCATGCATGTGGTTTACGTCAATCAACGGGATTTGCAGTCCTAAAGCAAGTCCTTTCGCAAAAGAAGTGCCAACCAAAAGAGAGCCGAGTAAGCCCGGTCCGGCGGTAAAAGCAATCGCATCCAGTTCCCGGAGTGTAATCCCTGCCTGTTTTAAAGCTTCATGCACAACCGGGACAATATTTTGCTGGTGTGCACGCGAAGCCAGCTCCGGAACAACGCCGCCAAAGCTTTCGTGTACTTTCTGGCCCGCAATAACATTAGACAAAACGGCGTTATTTTTGAGTATAGCTGCAGAGGTGTCGTCACAGGATGATTCGATTCCTAATATTATAGTTTGTTTGTTGAACACTTTATGCTATTTTTGTAAACGAATGTCAAAATTACTGAAAATACTTGGAAGGTCGATAGGCATCATTTTAGAGTGGTTGCTGATACTTTTGATATTTGTTTTATTTGCCATTCGTACCAGTGCTTTCCAAACTTTCCTGGCGAAAAAAGTTACGGCTTACCTTTCCGATGAGATGAAGGCCAAAATAGATGTCAGGAAAGTAGACATCATTTCCTTTGATAAAATTGTCCTCGACGGAATTTTCATTGAAGACCTCGAACAAGACACCCTTGCGGATATTACCTCGGTTTACGTCACCATCGGTGCTGTGAACCTGGATAAAAAAATCATAAATATCAACGATATCAGGATAGAACAAGGGAAGATCAAGCTTTACCGCTCCAAAAAGAACGGCGAGTTTAACTACCAGTTCCTGGCGGATTATTTTTCGTCACCGGATCCTAAACCGGAATCAGAGCCCTACGAAATCAATATGGACCGGATCATGCTGAAGCAGATTGATTTCCGCTATGATGACCGCCGCAAGGAATATTCGCCTTTTGGCCTGGATTACGATCACCTGCACCTGAAAAATATGTACCTGACGACTTCGAATGTCAAAATCGGTAAAAACGGGGGCATCGCAACTTATATCAGGCATTTGTCCTTTGCTGAGAAATCAGGTTTCAGCATCAAAAACTTTTCGTCCCGCGTGGCGTTTGGAAAAAAAGGCCTGCGGATGAAATACCTGCGGGTCGTAACCCCGAAAACTAAGCTGAATGTGGCACACCTCAACCTGAAAGTGGACTCGCTTCCCCAGTTTTCGGAATTTACCGATAAGGTTGAATTTGACATTGATATCAGGAAAAGTCTCGTTTCCCTCTACGATGTTTCGATGTTTGCAACGGCCATGGAAGGCATGAAAGACAAAGTGCTCATCGAGGGCAAGCTCACAAAGCGGATCAAAGATTTACAGATTGCCGACCTGGAAGTGCGGATTGGGAAGAATACCCGCCTGGAGGGTACGTTCAACCTGCCGGATTTTGCTAACTTGGAGCAGTCGTATTTCGACGAATACATCAAATACGCACTGATTGATGTAAATGACATTGAAAAAATCCGCCTGCCGAAATCCAGCCCGGATAAATACCTCGCGCTTGATGCTTCCATCAAAAAGCTGAACAAGGTAAAGATCACGGACTTTAGAATGAAAGGCCCGTATGCGAAATTCATCGTCCGCTCAAAATCGATCCGCACGGACCTCGGTTCTGTAACGATGGACAAAGGCTTGATCTTCGCCGAAAACAAGAAAAACAATTCCTTCACTTTCCGCAAGGTTCCCGAAAGTAAATTTGACGTAAAAGTTGATTCCTTCCTGCTCGGTAAATTCGTTGACTACAAAGATATCGGCAGTGTCTCAGGGCAGTTTTTCCTCGAAGGCGAGATCTTTGCGGGCGGCAAAATCGATTTCAATTACATGAAGGGCGATGTGAAGCGCTTTGATTTTATGGGCTATCCTTATCATAACATTGCTTTGGAAGACGGCTCATTTAAGGACAATGTATTTGATGGGAAAATCAAAATTAACGACAATAACCTGGCGTTGACCTACGATGGGATGCTCGATCTGAATACGAAGCAGCATTTCAAATTCAGCGTGGATATTGACAAGGCGATGCTTGACAAGCTGCATCTCGTGAGTAAGGACAGCACACAGCTTGCTTCCTCCTTCAGGGTGGATATTTCGGGCACGAACCTCAACAACTATTCCGGTACGATCGATATGAACGGACTGACTTACAGCGAAGGTCCGAAATCTTTTGATATTCCGTCGATGCTCATCAAAATGGACCGCAGCCCGCAAATGGATGTGCTTTCTATGACGAGCGCCATCGGAAACGCTTATGTGCGCGGAAAAGTAGATTACGGCACGATAGCGGCAGATATCAACAACCAGTTCAGCAGTATCTTGCCGGCGATTTTCACGTATAAACCGATCAATGGAAAACATGCTAAAAGTAAGTTCACTTACCAGGTTGAAATCCTGAATGCTGATGAATTCCTGACGGTTTTTGTGCCGGGACTTAAAATTGCCCGCGGTTCGGTTATTGACGGAAGCTTCGACAGCCACGAGCAGGATTTCGTTATGAATGTAAGCTCGTCCCGGATTTCTTACGACAATTTCGTGGTTACGAACCTCAAAGTGCACCAGCAGGTAAATGACAATGCATTGATTGCCCAATATTCTGCCGACCGTTTTGCCCTGAGTGATTCGATGGCTGTTTCACAGGCTACTTTTACGGCAAGGGGAACGAAGGATGAGATCAACAGCGAATTGAAATGGAACCCGGGAACGGAAAATGAAACTTTCTTCTCCTGGAAAACTGTCGTGAATGATATTGACAGTTATTTCTTCAACCTCAACCCTTCGTATTTTGTAATCCGGAACCACAAATGGAATATTGTCGATAATTCACAGATATTACTGGCGCCGAAAGATATCCAGATCCAGAATTTCAAAATGGAACGAAACCAGCAATATGTCACCATTGACGGCTGTATCTCGGATAAAAACTGCGATTTCCTGAAACTGGATATCCACGACCTGGAGCTGGAGGATTTCGCAACCTTATTCAGTCTTCCGGTTGGGATTAAAGGCGAGCTGAATGCTGTAGCCACGGTATCGGATCCATTTGGTAATGTTAATTTAAACGGTAACGCAACCGTACGCGACCTGCACATCAACAACCAGGAAATCGGTGACATTAACCTGACAAGTACCTGGGGCAAAAAATCCGAAAGCCTTGACCTGAGCGGTGAGCTGTTTTATAAGAAAAACAAAACCTTCAATTTCGACGGGAAATATTTCATCGACCGCACGGCTGAAAACCTCGACTTCAACCTCGTGTTTGATAATACGGACATCCAGTTTGCTAACGTTTTCATGGATCCGAAAGTCGTTTCAGGGATCCGCGGCCTGATCGACGGTAAGCTGAAAGTTCACGGTACGCCGGATGTTCCGATAGTGGAGGGAGAGATCAACCTCGTGGGCGGAAATGCTAAAGTGGAAATGTTTGGTGTGAATTTCGGATTTAGCGGCGAGGTAAAAGCAGATAAGGACGGTTTCTACATCGATAATATGCCGGTGATGGATGAAGAAGGAAACACAGGATCGCTTGTCGGTACGGTTTTCCACGATCAGTTCACCAACTGGAACATGGATTTGTTCTTCAACCTCGAAGATGATGCCTACGCGATGAAAAGAGGTGTGAACGAACGCCTGGAGCGCTTCCTGGTGATGGATACGAAATACAAGGAAGGCGATATTTATTACGGAAAAGCGTATGCGACCGGTACAGCGAATATTTTTGGTTATGCGGATAATCTACAGATCGACGTAGACATGCGTACCCGCCGCGGAACGGTGATCAACTTCCCGATGTACGGCGTAGGAGAGATCGAGGAAAATAAATTCATTAAGTTTAAAAGCGATCTTGAAAAAGACCCGGCTGCCGGAAAAATCGACTTCTCGGGCATCAACATGGACCTCAACTTCGACGTGACGACCGACGCTGAAATGAAAGTTATTTTCGATGAAAGCCTGGGTGATGAAATTGTGGCCCGCGGTTACGGGGATATTTCGATCGGCGTAGGAACTTTCGGTGATGTGGAAATGACGGGTGTGTACACGGTTGGCGATGGAAGCTACTACAATTTCGTTTATCCGCCGGTGAAAGAAACCTTTATCATCAAAAAAGGAGGAACGATTACCTGGACGGGTGATCCGATCAATGCGCGCCTTGACCTCGAAACGTATACGACGGTGGTAACCAGCCTCGCGGAAATCATGCCGAACATCGAGCAAACGAACTCCGCTGTACCGAAGGAAGTGGAATGTTACCTGCTTCTGACTCAAACACTGGCTGAGCCATTGATTACCTTTGATATCGTAGTTCCAAATGCTACGGAGAGTGATAATGCAGCGCTGAACCGTATTAAATCCGATAAGGACGAGCTCAATAAGCAATTCTTCTCGTTGCTGCTCGTGAAGAAATTCCAGCCGATCCAGGGAGGAGTTAGCGGCGGTGCAGGAAGCTTGCTCAGCCTGGCAAGTACACAGCTCGAGGACGCTTTGAACACGCTTTCCAACGATGTAAAATTCAACGTCGATATCAATAAAGGAGAAACGACGAAAGGAGCGAAAATCGGCTTCGAAAAAGAAATCGGTAACAGGATTGTCGTGAAAACGAACCTCGGGGTAGAGAATTCTTCCAATGAAGACCGTTCGACCAACTCGTTCGTGGGTGACGTAAACGTGGAATACCTGATCAGTGAAGACGGCAATTTCCGCGTCAGCATTTTCAACGAATCCAATGATAATACGGTGATCCAGGAGAAAAACCTCGGGCCGTTCACGCAGGGCGCCGGTTTGAACTACCAGGAAGAATTCAACACCTTTAATGATTTCAAGATCGTACAGTATTTCCTGGACATCTTCCGGAAAAAGAAGAAGTTCCCGATCAAGAAGAAACGGAAGCAAACAAAAGTTCCGCCGCTGAATGCACAGGAGGTGAAAAAGCCGGAAGAGGAATAAAGATACTTTAAGAAAAATAGTTGATAGAATTTCCAACAATGTTGGAAACTTATGTGTTCTTTCAGCAGCTCGCATCTTAAATGCTCTTATGTGCCTATGTGGTTGAAAAAAACATCAGTAATTTTTAGAACATTTCGTAAAGAATATTGATACATTTGCAAAAAATAGATTGAATGAAAAAAGTCCTGATCGCCAACAGAGGTGAGATTGCCCGCCGGGTTATCCGAACAATGAAGAAAATGGGAATTCAGACGGTAGCTGTTTATTCGGATGCCGATAAAGACGCGCCGCACGTGATCGAAGCAGATGAAGCGGTTTATCTTGGAAAATCCCCGTCTTCCGAAAGTTACCTCAGGCAGGATGAGATTTTGAGGTATTGTAAAGAGCTGGGAGTTGACGGAATCCACCCGGGCTACGGCTTCCTTTCCGAAAACGCAGCTTTTGCCCGTAAAGTAAAAGAAGCCGGCATCACGTTCATCGGCCCTTCTCCTGAAGCAATGGAATTGATGGGTGACAAATTATCCGCCAAGCAGGCCGTAAAAAGCTATGATGTTCCGCTCGTACCGGGAATTGACCGCGCTATCTCAGACGTCGGCGAAGCACAGGAAATTGCCAAAATGGTCGGTTTTCCCGTGTTGATCAAAGCTTCTGCCGGAGGAGGTGGAAAAGGAATGCGCCTGGTGCAAAACATAGAAGAATTGCCTGAACAAATGAAAATGGCCCAAAGCGAGGCACGTTCTTCATTTGGTGACGATGCCGTTTTTATTGAAAAATTCGTAACCAAGCCGCGCCACATTGAAATCCAGGTTTTCGCCGATACACAAGGCAATTACGTTTACCTTTTCGAACGAGAATGTTCTGTGCAGCGCCGCCACCAAAAAGTGGTGGAAGAAGCGCCAAGTGCCGTTTTGACGCCTGAGATCAGGAAACAAATGGGTGAAGCTGCCGTTGCGGTTTGTAAAGCGTGCGACTATGTAGGCGCCGGAACTGTTGAATTCCTGATCGATGCCGATTTAAAATTCTATTTCCTGGAAATGAATACGCGTTTGCAGGTGGAGCACCCGGTAACGGAAGAAATCACCGGTCTTGACCTCGTTGAATGGCAGGTACGCGTTGCCCGCGGTGAGCGTTTGCCGAAATTGCAGGACGAACTTTCCATCAACGGCCATGCGATCGAAATCCGGGTGTATGCGGAAGACGCGCTCAACGGGTTTACACCAGACATCGGTAACCTGAAGCGCTACCGTATTCCGCAGGGCGAACACGTGCGCGTAGACGACGCTTTTGAGGAAGGTATGGATATTCCGATCTATTATGACCCGATGATCGCTAAGCTGGTTGTTTGGGGCGAAGATCGTGCCGCGGCAATTGCCAATACAATCAAAGCGATTGATGAATACCAGATTTCCGGGTTGAAAACAACGCTTGATTTCGGGAAATATGTTTTGAAGCACGAAGCTTTTGTTTCCGGCGATTTCGATACGAATTTCGTGAAACAATACTTCAGCGACCCGCAGGTGATCAGAACGGCGATGGAAGAAGAAAAAGACGCTCTTTTAGCTTCGGTTGACCAGATCTGGAACCAGATTGAGATCAACAAGCGTAAGGAGTTTACTTCCCGCCCGGTACACGGAGCCTGGAAGCTGATGCGCAGCTAATCAGCTATGATCTTATTGGAAATTATCGTATATTTGAATAATTCGAATGTATATGGATAATATTACCTTAATGATAGTCGTAGGAGTATGCGCAATCGTGCCGGTTGTAGTAGTTGTATTCTATAAAAAGAAGAAGTGAATGTCAGATCCAGGTAACAAGCTGGTTTTTAATTATATACAGACCTTTCATTTATTTCACTTTATTCCTGCCAGGCTTTTGAGCTGCTGATAGAATAACGCCCGGTTTTCTGGCGATAAATCTGAAACCCGGCTTTTATGGCTTCCCGCAGGAATGATAAAATTATTTCCGGTAAAACCATTTTGAAATGCCCAGGGGTCATTTTCTCCGTAGATAAAAAAGATCTCTGAAGATGCATTGCTTTTTAGGAATTCATGTAGCTTGACTTGATACGAATCGTCAAAATGAAAAGGAATTGCAGGCGCAAAACGGTGGTTGGAATAAGTGCTGTCCCTCAGCCATTGTTTGAATTGTTCCGTTCCAAATTCGTAATAGCCTAATTCGTGGTAAAACATGTAAAATGACGGGGCCAGCCTCTTTTTATAATCTACAGTTAAAAAGACCGGGGAAGAAACATGTGTGATATAATTCAGTAATTCAGGAACGGAGTTGGTCGTATCGGGCATTTCAGAACAAGCGTGGCCGTTTTGCCAGAATGAAAAGGGGAATTCCAGCAGGATATAATCGAATACCGTTTCAGTGTTGAACCTGTAATTTAAACCTTCTACTATGCTTAGCTGCTTGAAGGGGGGCAAAAATTGATCCTTGTGCCGGAAGGCAAAGCTTTGGATGTCACGGATATTTTGCCCGCAAGGGGTAAGGTCCTTGTCTCTCAATAAGCTGTCACTAATCACGCTCATTTTATTTTTTACGGCTGTTCCGTAAACCACTGTTGCTTTGCTGTCGTTAGGGAAATAAAGCTTATAAGCCAAAGCTGCCTGACCGCCTTTGCTAATCCCGGTTGTGATCCAGTTTCCGGTTAAAATAGTATCCAGCAGCTGTTTGATCCGGTGATAATCATGGGCAGCTTGTTTCAGTGTAAGTGAGCTCCAGTCCAAGCTGTCCGGAAGCGATTTTCCGGCAAAACGGTGCTCCACAACCAAAATATTGGCATGAAGCTCTTTCGCCAGCTCATTGGAATATTCTTGCTGAGAAGCGTAGTCAGCTGTGTAGCCGTCGGTTACCATAACCGTTGGTGCTCCCGGGGCCTGCACGCCAAGGAAAAAGCGCTGTTTGAATTTTTGGGACGGCCCATTGTGCTTAAGCGGTTGTAAAATGCTGATTTCGTAATATTCCCTGAAATTTGGATTGTTTTTGACCAATATGTTCAGCTCCGGGAGTTTCACAAGCTGCTGGTAAAGAGTGCTCTCCTGGGAAAATAATCCTGCTGATCGGACCAGTAAAATCAATGCCAGGACGAAACACTTGCTCATAGACCAAAAATATAAAAATTATTCAATCATAAATATACTCTCAAAAGCCTTTTGTTTTAAAAGTCGGGTTAATGGGGACATTAGCTTCGCGCAGTGCTTCTTCGATTTCGCCGATCGTTTTTTTGTTCCAGGATAAACCACGGTTCGGAACGACAAAGGTGTAAACCCGTTTTTGAATCAACTGTCCGCGTGAACCTTCAAACTCAGCATAAATTTCCAGGAAAACTGGAAAGTGCGCTGGAAACACGAAATAGCGTCCAGGTTGAGATTAAAAGATTTCTTTTTGCGCTTGTCAATTGAAAATTTATTGGAAGCCGGATCAATGCTGACACTTCGCGGAATTTTCCTGAAATAAATCCAAACGGGGGAAAGGAACACGATGAAAATACAGAGTACCAACAAAAAGTGGGGAAAGCTAAAAAGCTCGTCCCAAATATTTTCATGATGTTTTAAGGCAGATTTAATGGAGGAGCCTGTGTGGGCAACAAGTGCAAAGATCAGGAAATAGAGCATTACGAGAATGAAATCTGTTTTTTTTCCTTTCCAGGTTTTATTCATGGTTTTCAGTGTGTGGTTAAATAAAAAGGGTGGACCGAAACCCACCCTTGCTATACTTTAGATTTTTGCTAAAGAATCTTTCAAATGATTGATCACTTTGATGTCGAATACATCGACTTTGTTCAGGTCAACGAGGTAATACGAAGCCCAGTCCATCACGTTGATGAGGTGCAGCGAGCGCTCAATGAGAGATTCACCCTTAGCCTTCAGCTCGTAAATATGAGGCGTTTTTTTGGAGATAATTTCATGAGTGAGGTCCATGCGGGCTGCGTTGCGCGGGTTCATGTCTTCCGTGCGGATGAAAATCACGGCAAATTTATCGCTTCCGCCGCCCCAGCCAACAAGCTCGTTGTGGTTCATTTCCGGAATGGCATGTGTCCAGCCTAAAAACTTGCTGTTTTCATTCAGCTGCTGACGTGCGCGTACAGCAACTCCTTCGTAGCTTGCTTCACTGTAAATAATGCCCACTTTTCCAAAAAGGAAATCCGCAATTTTTTTCCCTTCGGCTTTATTAGCTTCAAGATTGGCGTTGATAGCTTCTTTTCCGAGGTTGATTTCTTCCAGCGATTTGCCGGAGATCATGCCCATAGAGCGGAAAATATGCAGCAGCTGGACCAATGAATATGCAATCGCGGCCCGTGGCTGGTTTCCACCGGGAACAATAATAACGTCATATTTATTGTCCTTGCAGAATTGCTGCAGGGTACCGCCGGATGAAATGCATTTGATCAAAGCGCCTTTTTGATGGGCGATATCCAAAGCGGCCAGCGTTTCCTCCGTATTTCCGGAATAGGAAGAGCCGATCACCAGCGTGTGTTTGTCTACAAAATTTGGAAGTGTATAATCCTGGCAAAGCGATACCGGAAGGGTAATTTCCCCGGCTATCCATTGTGAAACGAGCTTTCCTCCGATCCCGGACCCGCCCATGCCGCAGATTACAATGTTCCTGATTTCCCGGTCTGCCGGGTGAATGTGTGATGTTTTCGCAATAGCAATTGCTTCGTCGATGTTGTGTGTAAAAGCAGTAATTAATTTGTCCATGTTAGTGTTATGTCTGATTAAAAAAACAAAGCTAAACAATGTTTACATGAAAAGCAAATTTAAGTTATTGAGTTATGACTTACAGCTATCCCAAAGCTACGTCGAGCATCATCATCACGAGAAAACCGCCGATAAAGCCGAGAACGGCCACGTCAGTATATTTATCACGCTGCGTTTCGGGGATTACCTCCTCAACAACAACATAAATCATGGCGCCGGCAGCAAAAGCGAGTGCAAAAGGAAGGATTGGCTGAATGTAGATTACCGTGAGCGCTCCGAGTACACCGGCAACAGGTTCCACGATAGCGGAAAGCTGTCCGTAATTAAAGCTTCTCCAGCGGCTTGCACCGGCCCTGCGCAAAGGCATGGCAACAGCGAAACCTTCCGGGAAATTCTGGATCCCGATCCCGATAGCGAGGGCGATTGCTGAGCTGAAGCTCGCGTCTTCCAGTCCGAGCGATGCGGCGCCGAATAAAACGCCTACTGCCAGACCTTCAGGAATATTGTGTAAGGTGATCGCAAGTACAAGTAAGGTAGTTTTATGCAGCTGTGTTTTCACCCCTTCGGATTCGTCCTCACGAAAGTTGATGTGCAAATGGGGAAGCTTTTTGTCAAGTGCGAAGAGGAAAAGCGCGCCGAGCAGGAAACCAACCGAAGCGGGCATCCAGGACATGCCGGGATACATGTGCTCCGACATTTCAATCGCGGGGTTAAGCAGCGACCAGAAGCTGGCAGCCACCATCACACCGCCTGTAAACCCGAGCATACCGTCCAGTAAGCCACGGTGCAGTGTTTTAAAAAAGAAAACCAGGGATGCGCCCGCAGCAGTAACCAGCCAGGTAAAGGTTGTTGCTATCAATGCTGCCCAAACCGGGTCAATGCCTTGAAAAAAGGATTCTAATTCTTTCATTCCACGACAAATTTACTCATATATCTCCATAAGGGTGTTGTTTTTTTTGAAAAATAGTTGCCGATTAATGCCTGAAAACGCCCTTTGAAAGGACTAAAACAGCCTATATCCGGGTTTTTTTTGAAAAAAAAGCTGTTTTTTTACTCCTTAAAGTGGTGTTATGTAAGGTGTTGATTTTCAGTTTTGTATCGACGAATCGCTGTTTTTTGGTTATTAACATTTTGCCTGTTTTATCAACAAATTATCATTTTTTTTTCTGAAAACCGCAATGGGCTTGGTTTTTAGCATATATTTGTCCCAATAAAATTTTTAATTATTTAAAAACCAATAACTATGAACAAAGCAGAATTGATTGATGCTATCGCATCTGCATCTGGCTTAACAAAAGCTGATGCTAAAAGAGCTCTTGACGGATTTGTAGATGCAACTTCTTCAGCATTGAAAACAGGTGATAGAATTTCTTTAGTAGGTTTCGGATCTTTCTCCGTTTCTAAAAGAGAAGCTAGAACTGGTCGTAACCCACAAACAGGGAAAGAAATCAAAATCGCAGCTAAAAACGTTGTACGTTTCAAAGCTGGAGCTGATTTAACTGACAAAGTTAACTAATCACTGCTTTAAAGCATTGTATTGAAAGGTGTCCGTTCAACGGATGCCTTTCTTTGTTTTAGGGAATCAGTTTTTGGATCGCAAAGCCCGCTGAGTTATGCAAAGTGAGCAAGAAAAAGATGAAACGCTTAGCTTTTGAACCCTTAAATATCCCTAACCTTTATACATTTCGCGCTAACTTTGTTACCTTTGCGATCCCAGATGAAAAAAGCCGTTTTAGAAGAATTTTACAAAATCATTACGCCTAACAAGCAGGAAATGTTTGACCGGATTGCCGCCCAGCGTACGCGTCACCTGACCGTCGTGCTTGAAAACGTCTTCCAGGAGCACAATGCGAGCGCTGTGCTGCGTTCCTGCGACTGTTTCGGGATCCAGGAGCTGCACGTCATTGAAAAAGACAACCAGTATAAGGTCCAGCGCGATATTGCCCTGGGTGCAGGCCGTTGGGTCGATATGTACAATTACAACCTGGGAAGTGAGGTTACACAGGATTGCGTGTCGAAGCTCCGCGGAAAAGGCTATAAAATTGTTGCCACATCACCGCACGCTGAAAAAACACTGCACGATCTCGATTTGTCCCGGCCAATGGCTTTTGTCTTCGGTACGGAACGCCGCGGGATCAGTCCTGAAGCGGCTGAGCTATCCGATGAGCTGGTGAAAATCCCGATGTACGGCTTCACGGAAAGCTTCAATATTTCGGTTTCCGTAGCTTTGGTTTTGAACACCATCAGGACCCGCCTTGAGCAAAGCGCTTTACAGTGGAAACTCTCGGAAGAAGAAGTTATTGACTTGAAAATCAAATGGTGTAAGAAAATACTGAATGGGGGAGAGGCGCTTGAAAAACACTTTTACGAAAAAATCAAATAAATCTTAAATTTTGTATTGCCATCCCGAAATTGTATTATATCTTTGTGATGTGTACGATTTCTACTAACTAATATTTAGACTTTATGGGTAAAGGAGATAAAAAAACTGCAAAAGGCAAAAGAGTGATGGGTTCTTACGGGAACACTCGCAAAAAGTCAAAACCGGCTTCAACGGTAGTAGCCAAAACGGAAAAACCGAAAGTTGCAGCTGAAAAAACAGAAACTCCGAAGAAAGCGGCACCAAAAAAAGAAACTAAGCCAAAAGCTGAAGCAGCTCCTAAGAAAGCTCCCGCTAAAAAAGCCCCGGCAAAAAAAGAAGATTAATACGAAAAGCTCCGCACAACACGGGGCTTTTTTTATACATATTTTTTAAACATATCCCGCTTATCGGGCTGATACAAAATCAGATAAATAAATTTTGAACATGAAACACAATTTTGGCGCGGGTCCTTGCATTTTACCCCAGGAAGTATTTAAACAGGCGGCGGATGCCGTATTGGATTTTAACGGACTCTCAATTCTCGAAGTCTCTCACCGTCACAAAGACTATGTTGCCGTCATGGACGAAGCGCTCGACCTGGTGAAAAAAGCACTCAACGTGCCGGCGGGTTACTCCGTAGCTTACCTGCAGGGCGGCGCAACGCTCGGGTTTACGATTGTTGCCCTGAACATGATGCGCGAAAACAAAAAAGCGGCTTACATCAACACAGGGACATGGGCTTCCGGGGCGATCAAAGAAGCCAAAAAAGCCGGGATAGATGTGAATGTGATCGCTTCATCCGAAGACAAAGGCTTTACGTACATCCCGAAAAACCTGGAGATCCCTTCCGGTATGGATTACCTGCATTTCACTTCCAATAATACGATTTACGGAACGCAGTACCATGAATTTCCGAAAACGGACCTGCCGCTCGTTTGCGATATGTCCTCCGATATTTTCTCCAAAGAAATCAATGTCGCGGACTTTGACCTGATTTACGCCGGGGCGCAGAAAAACCTCGGGCCTGCCGGTGCAACGCTTTATATCGTTAAAGATGAAATCCTCGGGAAATCAACTTCACCGTTCATGCCGACTTACCTCGATCTGAAGCAGCACGTTGAAAAAGAATCCATGCTCAACACACCACCGGTATTTTCGGTATACGTAGCTATGCTTAACCTGCGCAATTTGCTGGCTAACGGCGGCGTAAAAGCAAAAGAAGCGGAGAACAATGCGAAAGCTGAGCTGCTATACAATGAAATTGATTCCAATCCGCTGTTTTTCGGGACAGTAAACACAGAAGATCGCTCTAAAATGAACATTTGCTTCAAGCTGCACGATGAATCACTCGGTGACAAATTTGATGCAGCCTGGAAAGGCGCCGGAATTGTTGGCTTACCGGGACACCGTTCCGTTGGTGGCTACCGCGCATCAATGTACAATGCCTTACCGCTCTCCAGTGTTCAGGTTTTAGTGGACGTGATGAAAGAGTTTACACGGGTAAACGGGTAAAATAAAGTTGTTGCAAAGGCGAAGATCTTTCACCTATACAAAGTAACAACCAAAGATTAAAAGTGAAAAAAATGAAAATATTAGCAAACGACGGAATTTCCGATGAAGGAAAAAAAGCCCTGGAGAACGCAGGTTACCTGGTGGTGACCGAAAAAGTAGCCCAGGAAGATCTTGCAAAAGCTGTAAACGAGCACAATTACGAAGTTGTATTGGTGCGCAGCGCAACGACTGTCCGCCAGGAGGTGATTGATGCCTGCCCCGGACTGAAGCTGATTGGCCGCGGTGGCGTTGGAATGGATAACATTGACGTTGCTTACGCACTTGAAAAAGGCCTGAAAGTCATTAATACACCGGCTTCCTCTTCACAATCGGTTGCTGAATTGGTGATGGGACAACTGTTCACCGTTTCCCGTTTCCTGCATGATGCTTATAAAAACATGGAAAGCGGCGATTTCAATACGCTCAAGAAAAATTACGCCAAAGGCATCGAGCTGCGCGGTAAAACGCTCGGAATCGTTGGTTTTGGACGGATCGGGCAATCTTTGGCTTCGTATGCTTTAGGCTGTGGAATGAACGTTGTTGCGCTTGACCACAAAGAGCGTGATGTGGAAATCCCTGTGATTATCGGCAATGGAACGCAAGTTAAGGTAACATTGCATACGACCACAATCATGGATGACGTGCTGCCGCAATGCGATTTTATTTCCCTGCATATCCCGAAACAAGCCGACGGAAGCGCTGTTTTAGGTGAAAAAGAATTCAGCCAAATGAAAAAAGGCGTGCGGATCGTTAATGCTGCGCGCGGTGGTGTGATAGACGAAACAGCTTTGATTGCCGCTCTCAACTCCGGACAGGTAGCTTTTGCTGCGCTTGACGTATTTGAGAACGAGCCAAACCCGAGAAAAGATTTGCTTTCCCACCCGAAAATTGCCGCTACGCCCCATATTGGTGCCGCTACGCTTGAAGCGCAGGACCGCATTGGTTTGGAGCTTGCTGAGCTGATTATCCAGGAATTCGGTGTTTTTTCGTCCGTTAAAGCCTAAGAATGGAATTTATTGCTGCTGAATTAGACGACTATGTCTGTAAACATAGCTCCGATGAGCCGGCGATCCTGCAGGAACTGAACCGCGAGACCCACCTGAAGGTTTTGCAGCCGCGTATGCTGAGCGGCCACTTCCAGGGGCGTTTGCTGAGCATGATCTCTAAAATGGCGCGCCCGGAACGGATTCTCGAAATTGGCACATATACCGGTTATTCAGCGCTTTGCCTGGCGGAAGGCCTGACGGAAAACGGAAAGCTCATTACCATCGATGTGAACGAAGAGCTTGAGCCTATGGTTCGCCGCTATATCAGCAAATCGGATTTCAAAGACCGGATCGATTACCGCATAGGCAACGCGATGGAGCTCATTCCCGAACTGGAGGAAAGCTTTGATATCGTGTTCATCGATGCCGATAAGCAGAATTACCTGAATTATTATACCCTCGTTTTTGATAAAGTAAAACCCGGCGGTTTGATCCTGACAGACAATGTTTTGTGGTCAGGGAAAGTCATCCGGGAAGTCAAGGCAAACGATAAGGAAACGAAAATCATACTTGAATTCAACGAATTTGTGAAAAACGATCCGAGGGCTGAAACGATCCTCCTGCCAATCCGCGACGGGATTATGCTTACCCGGAAAAAATAAAACTTCATGAAACAGCTCGAAAAATTATTCGGATACAATTACCAGGATATTAATCAGCTATTGATTAGGATCGGTACCAATGTATTGATTGCAGCCGCTATTTTTATTATTGGTTTCTGGCTGGCAAAGTTTGCTTCCCGCACGGTGCGAAAAGTACTGACGCGCAGCAGAACGGACGCAGGACTGATTTCCTTCCTGACAAGCCTCACGTCCATTGCCCTCAAAGTTTTGGTGATCATTACGGGGATTAACCAGCTTGGGATCGAAATGACTTCTTTTGTAGCGATCCTCGGAGCGGCAGGTTTAGCTGTCGGTATGGCTTTTTCGGGCACGCTTTCGAATTTTGCCGGTGGTGTGATGATCCTCGCTTTTAAGCCTTTCAAGGTAGGCGATACGATCAAGGCCATGGGGGAAGAAGGTGTAGTGAAAGAAATACAGATTTTTAATACGTATCTCAATACAGCTGATAATAAAGTGATTATCCTGCCAAACGGCCCCGTTGCGAATGGAATGGTGATCAATTTTACACGTGAGGACAAACGCCGGGTTGACGTGGCTTTTAAGCTCAATAACGGCACCAACCTGGCCCATGCGAAAGAAGTGATCGAAGCCTATATCAAGCAGGAAAAACGCATTTTAAAAGACCCTAAACCTGTTATCGGCATTGCAGCCATTACGCACGAAAACATTGATCTTGCGGTAAATGTCTGGGCAAAAACTTCTGATAATAAATCCATTCTTCACGCCATGAATGAATATGTGTACCTGCACTTCCAGGAAAAAGACATCAACGATTCCCATCTGAAAAATGCATCCTCTTAACTCACATCCTTTAATACAGCAATACAACGCGTCCAATAAATTTGGCGATTTGCTGGGTATTTCCTATATCATTACAGAAAAAGGCAAGGTGAAATACAACGTTTCCATTGAAGAAAAACACCTCGCGACACCTTTTGCAGCTCACGGCGGATTGGTTGCAACCTTGTGTGACAGTGTGCTTGGGATCGCCGCGCTTTCATGCGTTGTGGAAGAAGAAAGGATTGTAGCAACGGTTGAAA
The DNA here is from genome assembly GCA_021325675.1 of Crocinitomicaceae bacterium. Taxonomy (GTDB): domain Bacteria; phylum Bacteroidota; class Bacteroidia; order Flavobacteriales_D; family Crocinitomicaceae; genus M2408. The sequence goes on along the minus strand of JAJTCM010000003.1, from coordinate 190,008 downwards.
TGAACATCAAATACATTCGCCCGGTGCTGATAAAAGATGTCGTGACCGCATATTCGGAAGTCATAAAAGCGGGGAAACGCCTGCTGTTTTCCGAAGCTAAGGTTTTTAACCAGAAAAACGAGCTGGTTGCTGTAGCGTCAGGCACGTTCAATGCTTACCCCAAGGAAAAAGCTGCTTATTAATGGGTTAATATGCTAATTGATTAATGTGCTAATTAATTCATTACTCAATAATCTTAAAAATTACACCAGGTTCAAAGATCAGGCTCTGGATCGCAAAGTTCACAAAGTATCACGCGGAGTTTGCAAAGAATATCAGGTGGCGAACAACGCTAAGTTTTATTGAATTTCTTTCTCTTTTCTTACTTAAAACCTGGCGTCCTTTGCGAAAGCTTGCTCCCTTTGCGATCCAAAAGTTGTTATTTGTAATCTAGAAATTATACCAGATTCCCACACCGAAGTCCAGGGCCTGCCGTTTACGGCTTGTTTGCAGGTATTGCACCGGTTTCAGGTCGTAATTGAAGTTACTGTTGATACTCACCCCGAATTTACTGAACTGGTAGCGCAGGTTGGTTTTTACGCAGAGCCTGAAGCCCAGCTCGCTGAGGGTCACGTTGTCATTCGCGGGATTATTGTTTTCCGTAAACCTCAGCTTTTGATAAGAAATTACCCCGCCCGCCATTAAATCCAGGTAAAATTTGGAGAAAAGCCGCTGCTGGTAAGAGAGCATAAAAGGAATGGAAAAATAGGAAACGCGGTAAACGCTGCTTTCCGTAAAGCTGTTCGTGTTCACCTGGTAGCCCTCAACGGCTGTGGAATCCACAATTATCGTATGATAAATCGAGTCGATGATCATTTGGTTCGTGTCATAGATATATTGAATGGTATCGTCCGTAATGTATTCATACGTTGTTACGAGGGTAGAATCAGACTGGGTGTACGTATAACTAACGCTTTCGCCGGTACTGAAGTAGTTGAAGCCGCTCGCAATACCGATTTTCCGGCGCCTGTAGCTGGCGTCAAAATTGATATACAAAGGATTATGCTCTCCGAAAGAAACGGTTTCATCCGAGCTGTTGACCGCTTTCGTAAGCCCGAACTGAACGCCGACGAGGAAAGGCGACAGGGGAATCGGCTCCGGTTTTTTGCGTTCCGGTTTTACGTAATTTTCCGCCAGGCTGTCATTTGCCGAGCTGTCATCTTTTTTAGCGAGTGCAGCAGCTTCTTTCGCAGCAGTCAGTGAATCGGCAGTATTCGCAGCAGCATCTTCCTTGTCAGGCTTGTTCGGATCCTGTTCCGGCTGCTTTTCCTCATTTTGTTTTCCTCCCTCATTCTCACGTTCCTTCTCCTTCTCGTTCTCCTTTTCCTTCTCCTTATGACTCAAAGTGTTCTCCGGGTTTCCCGATTTATGTTTCTTTTTGCGATTTCTCTGCTTACCAGCGCTTTTTTTGTTTGAAGAATCTTGTGTTTCGCTTTGATTGAAATTGCTGCTAGAAGAGCTTAACTGCGTATTCTTATTTGATTTCAGTTCCTCATTTTCATCCTGTTTCCCACTCTGTTCCCCGCTCTGTTTACCTTCGGTGCTGCCTGCGGTGGTCTCATTCTGTTTCCCGCTTGCATTCTGCTTCTCATCCGGTTTTCCCTTTTCTGTTCTCACCGCCGCAGGCAGCGTAGCTAATTTTCCATTCTTATCAAGGAACTTATCATGGTGTTTGCTTCCCGGCGTATAAAGCAAAAGAATAGCGAGGATGACACCTCCCATAAGAGAAATTCCCCCTAAAAGCCAGGCCGCCAACGGCAGTACCGAAGGTAATCCGAAGAAACGGCGCTTCTTTTCCTTGAAATTCAATTGTTCGTCAATCTTCTGTTTAAGCTCATCCGGGGGAAGAACTTCGAAGCTCTCAAAACTTTTTTGAAACAAGTTGTCTATGTCGTTTTCATGTTCCATAGCTGATTTTTTCTTGTTCGATGATTGCCTGGATCATCTTTTTGGCTTTGAATAATTGGGTTTTCGATGTATTTTCAGATATATCGAGGTATTCTGCAATTTCTTTATGGGTCAGGTTGTCAACGGTATAGAGGTTGAAAACAGTGCGGTAGCCATCCGGCAGACGGTTGAGGATTGCCAGCAGTTTTTGCTGCATCGACGCATAATCGGGTGTTTCCTCGCTGTCAAAATGCATTTCATCCAGTTTCAGCTCATTGTCGGTCAGCTGCAGCCTGTAATTTTGTTTGATGTATGTTAAAGCCGTGTTAATGGTGATGGTTTTGATCCAGGCGCCGATTGACTGGCCTGACAGGAACTTCTCCCGGTTGATGTATACTTTGATGAAGCTTTCCTGCAAAACGTCCTGCGCATCATCTTTGCATCGTGTGTAGCGCAGGCAGATTCCGAACATACCGGGAGCGTACGACTTATAAACGAGGTCGTAAGCTTCTTTTTTTCCTGAACGGAAATCCTGTAAAACTGCTTCGGTAATCACACCTTTAAATCTGGATCAAATGTATACAATTATAAGTGCCGGAAAACCTGGTCCGGGTTAACTTTCTACTTTTCTGTTGAGCTTATTTTCGTGCATAACCGGTAAACTTTCATTAATTACCCGCGAAAAATCAAATAGTTGCCCGGAAATTTGCTTTTTTCAAAAAAAGGTGTATATTTGTTATAAATAACCCCGCACTATGAGCAGATACATTACTCTCTTTGCCCTCCTCCTGGCTTTTGCCCCTTCTGTTTCGGCGAAGGACCTGGTTTTTGCAGCAAGTGAAGACTATACCTGTCTTGAAAGCGGGGACGAGCCAAAAGCTTTTCCGAACCCGTTTAAAGGAAAGATTACAATTAATCACGGAAGCTGCGATAAAATTGAGATTTGCACGCTTTTAGGCGAAGTTGTCCGCACGGTTCATATCCCGTTAAACGACAAGAGCACGCAGCTGGATTTGTCCGAGCTCAAAAAAGGCGTTTATTTTTACGTGATCAAAGAAAACAGCAACGTCGTGGAAACACGCCGGATTGTGAAATCGGAATAAAAAACGAAAAAATGCAATCCTGTTTTCCGGTACCCGTTGCGGCGCCGGATTTTTTTTTGGTAATAATTTGATTTTCTCCAATAAAACTGTATCTTTGCACCCTTATTTTAATAATTAATTTATAAATTTTATGAATTCTTACGAAACTGTTTTCATCTTAACTCCCGTTTTGTCTGATGACCAGGCAAAGGAAGCAGTGCAAAAATTCGAAAGTGAAATCACCTCTAATGGTGGGACACTTAAGCACAGCGAAGCATGGGGATTGAAAAAACTGGCTTACCCGATCCAGAAAAAAACAACTGGTTTTTACTACCTGTTGCAATTTGAAGGGTCAGGTAACATTATTAATGACCTCGAAATTGCTTTCAAGCGTGACGAGCGCGTAATGCGTTTCTTAACTGTGAAAATGGATGCGGACCACGTAACCTACGCAGAGAAAAGAAGAGCTAAAATGGGCGAGGCAAAACCTGTAGTAAGCGCTGAAGCTTAATTGTTTAACACTTAAAAATTAAAGACATGTCAAACGATATTCGTTATTTAACCCCGATTAACATCGACATTAAAAAACAAAAATACTGCCGTTTCAAGAAAAGCGGGATCAAGTTCATCGATTACAAAGATCCTAACTTCCTGTTGAAATTGGTTAATGAGCAAGGTAAAATTTTGCCTAGACGTATCACAGGTACTTCTGCAAAATACCAGAAAAAAGTAAACAAAGCAATTAAAAGAGCTCGTCATTTATCTATCCTTCCTTACGTAGGGGATATGTTGAAATAACGACTTGTCAAACATTTAAAATTAAAGAAAATGGAAATTATCTTAAAGAAAAACGTAGATAAGTTGGGATATAAGGACGAGTTGGTTACAGTAAAACCAGGTTACGGACGTAACTTCCTTATCCCGCAAGGATACGCAGATTTGGCTACGGCTTCCGCTAAGAAAGCACACGCTGAGATCATGAAGCAAAAATCACACAAAGAATCCAAAATTACAGCAGAAGCAGAAGCTATCGCAGCGAAACTGACTGAAATCACTGTAACGATCTCTACCAAAGTTGGTGAGAACGGTAAAATCTTTGGTTCTGTGAACACAGTTCAGTTGGCTGAAGCCCTGAAAGCTGCCGGTTTTGATATCGACCGCAAATCTTTGAAAATCAAAGACGAGCCGATCAAAGAAGTTGGTACTTTCGAAGCAGAAGCTAACCTGCACAAAGGCGTTAAGCCAACATTCAAATTTGAAGTTGTAGGAGAATAATTCTCACACAAACCCATATTAAAAGCCTTGTTCTCCGGAGCAGGGCTTTTTTTTTGATTGCCATGAAGGCGCAGGGAAAAACTCTGCTTACTTCGCGTGAACAATAGCGTTCCCTTTGCGCCGTGCCTGCCGGCAGGCAGGAATCCGGTTCAACATCTATTATCGTCATTCATCAGCCAATGCTCTCTGCTGCGGCGGAATTCAACATTACTAAAACCAACTCCTAACTTTTTTCGTATCTTTGCCGTCAATAAGTTCACATGAAAGTTATTTTAGCAGACAGCAATGAATTGATCCGGATCGGCCTCCGGACTGTGCTCAACCTGCATAAAATCCAGATCGTGGGTGAAGCCAGGAACAATTCCGAGTTGCTGGAGCTGGTTTCCGGCTTCGAAACGGATGTGATCCTGATCGATTATACAACAGGCGGCTTTGATATTGATGTGATCCCGGCTGTTATGCTTAAAAATCCCAAAATAGGTATTGTAGCGATTACACCGGAGCAAAGCGCCCAGACCTTGGTCAATGCCTTGCGCGGAGGAGTGAAAAGCTACGTCAAAAAGGATTGTGACATTGCCGAAATCGTTGATTCCATCAAAGAGACTGCCAGGGGAAATAAATTTTTCTGCGGTCAGATCCTCGAAACGATCCATGCTGCTTCAATTAATGTAGACGATCTCGAATTTGAAAGCTTTACCTGCGAGCCGGTTCTGATTTCCGAGCGCGAAAACGAAATCATTAAGCTGATCGCTGAAGGACAAACGAACCAGCAGATAGCTGACGGGCTGTTTTTAAGTAATCACACGGTCAATACCCACCGGAAGAACATTATGTCCAAGCTGGGCGTTAAAAACACGGCAGGGATCGTGATGTACGCCGTAAAAACAAACCTGGTAAGCCCCAACAAATTTCTTTTCGCTTCCGACCTGAAATAAAAAAACCGCTCCCGGGTTACAGAAGCGGCTTTTTTTCATCTTATTTGGTCGTTTATAGCACGATAAGCTTGCTGGAAGTCATTCTCTCCGCATTTTTCAATTGGATAGTGTAGATTCCGGCTTTCAAGCGATCGTTTTCAATAACGAAGGTATTCGCACCCTTGTTACCGCTCATTTTATCCTGTACCACCACTTTACCGAAGTTATCGACTGCGGTGATTTCATATTCCTGGGCGTTTTCCAATTCAAATGCTATGATCGTCAAGCTGTTTGTCTGAACCGGGTTAGGGATCATAACCAGCTGATCCGTATCTTCCAGCTTGAATTCGTATGGAGTTGTGCTCATGGCAAGCATTTGTCTTACGCCGTTAAAGTTGGTTGAAGAGAGCTTAAAGTAAATATAATCCGTAGTAACATCCATCAGTTGGTAGCGCAAAGCATAATGGGTTTCTTCGTCTGTATTTCTAGCCATTTGCATGTGGATCAATTCCCAGTCGTAGCCATTTTTGGAAACAGACACCTCATAATAAGCCAATTCATTTTCTGAGTTCACATACCAGTCCACATTGAAGTTATTGGCGACATCATTACTTACTTCAAAAGAAACAAGCGATACCGGCAAAACAACCAGGCAGCCCATAGTGTAAGGGCCTGTCAGCGGGCCTTCTCCTGCTTCCCAAACCCGGTCACCGTCAATGGAGATGTTTTCAGATGCACCGCCGCCTTTTCCGCTTGGGTTGATCGATCCGCCGCTTTCAACATTCATGCAGGCGCCGGATGCTAACCTGATTTTTTTACCATTAGAAAAACGAAGGGAACCGATGATCGTAATTCTTACTGCGGCACATGCAGCAGAAGCGCCGTCCAGCTCCACATTATCAGTTACTTTGATCTCAATTCCTGAAGGTACGATAATCGTATCACCGCAGATCGGTGCACGTGCAAGATTCCAGGAGGTAGCAGCGCTCCATGTTCCACCGTTGCTGATGGCAGTAATAATAGCAGCATTCAGGTTAGAGTTCATTGCAAACATGGTAAGCAAAAAACTCAAGAGTGTAAGGATTCGTTTCATAGCTACTCGTTTTAATTGGTTTATGATTCTAATTTACAAAAAAAACAATACCTATGCACGCACAATAATGTGCGATGAATATTTCCCTTGTTTGATTTATCAAAAAATGATTTCCAACGAGTATTTGACATAAAATCGTAGGTATTTATACTGATTTTTACAATAATCGGTAGTTTTTGTATAAGAGATTTTCAGTGGTTTTAGCAGTTGTTTATATGTATGCATAATCTTTTTCAGCGAAAAACAGCGTTTATTTTCCCGAAAAAAAAGTTTGGGAATGCAAGATAAACTGAAAATCGGAGCTGTTAGCGAGCTGCTTGTAGCAGATTGCCGAAAAGCGTGATTTCTTCTGGTGAATTGAAGGCGTGGAGACAAATCCGGATCCGTTCCTTACCTTTTGGTACAGTCGGGCTTTGGATAACTTTCACCCCAAATCCTTGTTTTTGCAATCCGGAACAAAGCTGGCGGAGCCTGGTCACATCACCGGGAAATAAAACCTGGATAGGGGAGACGGGGTCAGAATAACGGATCAGCTCTTTGTTTTGCTGTACAAAGGAAGAAATGTTCGTGAAAAGCTGCTGTCTTAGCTCCGGATTAAGGCTCTTTTCAATCGCTTTCCGGATCAGCTGATAGTGCTGCGGGGGCAAAGCTGTCGTATATATAAAGGAGCGGGCAAAATTGACGAGGAAATCTTTAAGCTTCTGTGAGCCTAAAACACAAGCCCCGTGGGTGCCGTAAGCTTTTCCAAAAGTAACAACGCGGGCAAAAATGCGGTCATGCAATTTTTGTTCAATACACAATCCTTTTCCCTCAGGGCCGAAAACGCCGCAGGAATGGGCTTCGTCAACAATCAGGAAAGCCCCGTATTGTTCAGCGAGCGCGGCCAGTTCCTGCAAAGGGGCGAAATCCCCGTCCATGGAATAAAGTGATTCTACGGCGATAAACACAGAAACCTTCCCGTCAGAGAATTGTTTCAGTTTCTTTTCAAGGTCAGCCGGGTCGTTGTGGTGAAAAGAAAAAGATTTTCCCAGTCCCAGGCGGATGCCGTCGCGCACGGAAGCGTGGACGAACTCGTCATAAAGTACAATGTCATTGCGGCCTGTGAGGGAAGAAAACAAGCCCAGGTTGGCATCGTATCCGGAATTGAAAACAAGCGCGGCTCCGGCTTCAAAAAAATCGGCCAGGAAAGATTCACAAGCTTCAGCTTCGGATGAATTGCCCGAAATCAGGCGGGAACCGGTACTGCCGGATGCTGTATGCTGCTGTTCTGATAATAAACGGCTGATCCCTAAATAATCATTAGACCAGAAATCGAAAGCAAAAGCGGCGGAATTCAGCTTGCGGTAGCTACCGTCATCCTTGCGCTGTTCGAGCTTATCAAAACTTCCGGGCTGCAAAATCTTATTGAACGGTTATCTTGCGCGGCTCAAAGCCTTTAGCCTTAGCTTCTTCCAGCTGAATAGCGCGTAAACGGTCTTTTTCCTTGCGGGCCTCGATAATCGGGTCTGGCTCTGAAACCGGTTTTTCACCGTCAGCAAACGCTTCTTTCGGTACAAGCCCCAGGATTTCGAACATGGCTTTATCCTCGTTGAATTCCGGGTTTGGCGTAGTAAGCAGTTTATCCCCGGCAAAAATCGACCCGGCGCCTGCCATGAAGCACAAAGCCTGGCCTTCCATGTTCATTTTCGTTCTTCCGGCGGAAAGGCGTACAACGGATTGCGGGAAAGCAATGCGCGTCGTTGCCACCATGCGGATCATCTCCCATTGTTCAACAGGTTTCTGGTCTTCCAGCGGTGTACCTTCAACGGCCACGAGGGCATTGATCGGAATTGAATCCGGCGGGGTTTCCATTTCCATGTAGCTCAGGAGCAAGCCGATCCGGTCTTCAACAGCTTCACCCATTCCGATGATCCCGCCTGAGCAAACCGTAATGCCTGCTTTGCGTGCATTTTCAATGGTATTAAGGCGGTCGTCGTATTCGCGGGTGGAAATAATATCTTTATAAAAATCACGGGATGAATCCAGGTTGTGGTTGTAAGCAAATAAACCAGCTTTTTTGAGCCTGAGCGCCTGGTCTTCGTTCAGCATTCCCAGTGTGCAGCATACTTCCATGTCGAGGTCGTTTACAGCTTGTACCATTTCAACAACAGAGTCAAAATCCCGGTTGTCGCGAACTTCTCTCCAGGCTGCGCCCATGCATAAGCGGGAAGAGCCGTTGGCTTTAGCATTTTGCGCCTGCTCAACCACGGATTCCACGGTCATGAGCTTGTGGGCCTCAACATCGGTATGATAACGGGCGGCCTGCGGACAATAACCGCAATCTTCAGGGCAGCCACCGGTTTTAATACTCAGCAGGGAAGACATCTGGACTTCTCTCGGATTGTGATACTGACGGTGAACCGTCGCTGCTTCAAAAACGAGCTCCAACAAAGGCTTGTTGTAAAGTTCCAATAATTTCTCCCGTGTATTATATGCCGGATTTACTTTCATAATTCTGTTTTAGTTGGTGCAAATATAAAAAAAGATTTTGCGTCGTGCGTTTTAAAGCGTTGTAAGCCCTAAATTTTTCCCGACGAGCTCACAAACAAGCCGATGGTCGTATTGCCGTGCTTTTTCAAGCAAAAGCCCTGGGCTCACAGCCTGTTTTCCGGAAACAATTTCGTCCAGTTTGACGGCAAGGTCCGCAGCGTCAAGCGTTTGAAATAAAGCGCCCAGCTTACCGTGTTCCAGGATTTCAGGCGTTCCGCCGGCGTTACTTCCCAGTGTTGGCGTTCCGCAGGCCATAGCTTCGATGGTAACCATGCCGAAAGTTTCCGCTTTGGAAGCCATCACAAACCAATCGATTGCCCGGTAAAATGTGGCAATATCTTTTCGGAAACCGCGGATAAAGACGCGTTTCTCAAGCTGGTTTTGTGTAATGAAACCCTGCAATTCCCGGTAATAAGCTGCTCCTTCGTTTTTGGTGGGCTCACCCAGGAAAACAATGCCGAAATCCGTATTTTGAGCTTTCATAGCAGCTTCGAGCAGCAGCAATTGTCCTTTTTGCGGGTCGAAACGCCCGATCAGGCCAAACAGGAACATATTGGCTGGTAACTCCAGTTTTTCCCGCGCTTCCGCCTGAGAATCGGAAATGCTTAAAGCGTTAAGATCAATCCCGGAAGGAATGATGCGGATGCGCTCTTTGGGAAAACGGGTCATCGTTTCAACCTGCTTTGCCAGGAAAGGCAGCGGACAGCTCCAGAGATCGATTTTCCGGAAGCGCAGCGTGTGCAGCAGGTTGGTTTTTTTTACGCCCAGCTGCATTTCCATAAAATAGGAAAGATGGATTTTATCGCCCAGCTTGCTTTTGCAGTAAGCCGCGATGCTCATATCATAGGTTGAGCGTATAATAAGGTGTGTGATTGCTTTTTCGCGGAGCTTGTTGCAGAGCATTTTCCCGGCTTTGAAATCGTAGTATTTGCGGTAAGGAGATAAATAAACTGCTGAGAGACCGGCTTTTTCAACTTCGGTGGCAAGCGGTGTATCCTTCCGGCAGAAAAAAATAACTTCGTGGCCGCGTTCCTTCATCCATAGGGCATTGCGGAGCTGGTTCATTTCAAGTCCGCCCCAGCTTTTGGAACCGCAGAGATACGCTAATGTGTGAGCCATTTATTTTCCTTTGCCCTTAAAGATAATTAAAATCGTATAGAGCATGATTTTAAAATCCACCGCGAGGGAAATGTTTTTGAGGTAAAGCAGGTCGTATTTCATGCGCTGGAGCATCTGGTCGACGTTTTCTGCATAGCCGTATTTTACCTGTCCCCAGGAGGTAATCCCCGGTCTCACGGAATTCAGCTCGAGGAACTGCGGCTCAATGGCTGCAATCTGGTCAATATAGAACTGGCGTTCCGGGCGCGGGCCAACAAGCGACATATCGCCTTTGATCACGTTGAGGAACTGCGGGAATTCATCCAAACGGGTTTTGCGCAGGAAACGCCCAACCGGCGTGATCCGCGGATCATCCACGCGCGACAGTTGCGGGCCGTTTTTCTCAGCGCCAACGTACATTGTCCGGAACTTGATGATCTTAAACTTTTTCCCGCTGCGCCCAATGCGGTCCTGGGTGAAGAAAACCGGGCCTTTGGAAGACGTTTTCACGGCAATCGCCAGGCCTATATATAACGGGATCAGTGTAATCAACGCGATGAGCGAAAACGTAATATCGAGGAAACGCTTGGTGACTTTTTGCCATACAGGCATTTTGTCTGTGTTCACTTCGATCAGCAGGGCGCCGAAAATGTTATTCAGTTTCACCGAACCGGCAAGAATGTCGTACATGTCCGGCAGGATCTTGATTTTGATTTCTTTTTTGGAAATTTTCGAGATCAGCGATTTCAGGCGCTCGTGTTCGGTACTTTCCAGTGCAATGATAATTTCCTCGACTTCGTGTTTTGAGAGGATGCTTTCGAGCTCGGATACATGCCCGAGGTAAGGGATTTCATCTTCGAGCAGCTTGTCGATCCCGTTCAGGTTCACAAAACCAATGAACTCGTTCCCGATGCTTTTCGGCATGGAAGTAATTTCCCGGTAAATATTCAGGGCTTTTTCACTTCCGCCGAGGAGAATGGTTTTAAACCCCTCTTTCCGGTTTTGAATGCGGTATACCTGGATGCTGGTGAAAATGATCCGCGGCAGGAAAACACAGCAAAAATGAATGACGATCAGGGAAAAGAACGATTTGTAATACAGCTGGTAGCTTTGAATGGAATCATCGAGGATCAGGGCGAAAAAGAGAATAACGGAGCCGATAAAAGTGGCCTGCGTTGTAATGTTCAGTACCCGGAGACGGTAAATGCGTTTCACGTCCACGTATGTTCCCTGCAGCATGTACAAAGTCGTCCAGAAGAAAGGGATGACCGCAATTCCCCAGAAAAAAGCCTCGCTGGTGCTGAATTCCGCGTTTTCAATCGTTACTTTCCTGAAATAGTAAAAAGTAAACCAGGAAATGATCGCCGAGAGGAAATCAAGCAGGAAAAGTATGTATGATTTTTTTGTGATCACGGTTTAAAAATGTACAACTTTGATGTTGTCAAGGTAAATATTTGAGCTCGTTTTGCCTGCGTCCAGCATTGCCAGGAAATAATGCGAAAAAGAAGTGGCGCTTATCGATGAAGAAACAAGCTCCTTCAGATCGATGTAAATTTTTCGCCATTCCAGGTCGGTTTCATCCTGGGGATTGAGCTGGATATTCGGGTTGTCCTTAACACCTGTATCCGAAATGGCGTACAAGCCTGTAAGCACGGTATTTGTTGTGATATAATCGATTTCGAGGTAAACTTCGGCTGCGCTTTTCGGGAGGAACATGTTCGGGGTTGTTTCTCCGTGCCAGATAGAATCCGCTGCCGTCAATGGAACGTGGCCGTAATAATTGCCGTATTTCAAAATCGCAGGATCATTTCCCTTAACGAGCTTTGCAAGACTGAAATTCCCGTCATCGTCAATATTGAATACGGTATTCTCAAAATCTTCGATCCAGAAGCTCGTTCCGTCGTAATAACGTGTTTGCGGGACAATCGTTTGGGTTTCATTTTTAACGAGGTTGAGCGTCAGGATATGCGGCTCGCAAAAAGGATAGATTTTTTTCGTGGCAGAGATCCCGTTGTTGCGGATCACAGGGTAAAGTGAGATTTTATGGCTGCCTTCGTCAAGGATCGGCAGCTTTACCGGCAATTCAAAAATCCCGATAATTTTATCATCTATTGTTATGTATACGTCGGAAAAATTCTCAGTGAGCTCTCCTTCCTCCACATCGAGGTTTTCGTTCAGCACCCATTTCTCAATCTTAATCCACGAAGGATCAGGATTGTTCTTGATACATGAGCTTAAAAACAAAAAGGAGATCAGACCTATTTTGGTAAAAAATTTCATAAATAGTTTTATTCATTAACGAAAAAGCACTGCGAATATTGTTCAGAGCGAAAATTTTGCCTGGTTCAGCTTCTCTAAAACAAGGGTCGCAACTTCGAGCGCTTTTGTTCCGTCTTCGATGCTCACAACAGGCCTGCTTTGCGTTGTGATCGCATGATGGAAGGAACTGAGCTCTTCTCTGATGGCATTGCTTTCTTCGATATCAGGTTTATCAAAAAGGACTTTCTTTTTAGGGGCGTTGTTCCCCGGGTCGAAGACAATATCAAAAGGATCCGCCTCACCTTCAATTGTTTGCATCCGGAAAACTTCCAGTTCTTTGGTCAGGAAATCCACGCTGATGTAGGCATCTTTCTGGAAAAAGCGCGATTTACGCATATTCTTGAGTGAGATCCGTGACGAAGTCAGGTTGGCTACACAGCCGTTTTCGAATTCAATGCGGGCATTGGTGATATCGTCGGATTCACTGATCACAGCTACCCCGGAAGCAGAAATAGAACGCACTTCCGATTTAACGACGCTCAGGATCACATCAATGTCGTGGATCATCAGGTCGAGAACCACCGGCACATCTGTTCCGCGCGGGTTAAACTGCGCCAAACGGTGCGTTTCGATAAACATCGGCTCCCTGAAAAAAGGAAGCGCCGCCTGGAAAGCGGGATTGAAGCGCTCTACATGGCCCACCTGCACAGTAGCTTTGGTTTCTTGTGCGATCCGGATCAGCTCGTAGGCTTCGTCCAAAGTCTGCGTGATTGGTTTTTCAATGAAAACGTGCTTTCCGGCTTTTAGGGCCAGGGCAGCGAGCTCAAAATGATATAAGGTAGGGGTAACAATATCGATGCAGTCAGCTTCAGCGATCAATTCTTCCGCCGTAGCGTAGGCCCGGGTATTAAAAAGTGCTGCGGCTTCCTGTGCCGTTTCTTCGTGAGGATCATGAAAACCAAGGAGTTGATAATGTTCCCCCAGTTCCCGGATCAGCCGTATGTGAATTTTCCCTAAATGACCTGCGCCTAAAACTCCGATCTTTAACATGAAGTATAATTTGTACAAAGTTAAATTTTCTTACCGAAAGACCAATTCAATCCGGATTTAAATCGGGGATTTTAGACGAAGCGCTTTTTTATGTGCCGGAGATTTTTGGACCGCCCCTGGCTCATGAAAAAAAATATTGCGTAATTTTGACAAAACATTAGCATGAAAATAACCCGTTCACTCCTCGCTGTTCTCCTGTTTACATCGGCGTTTCACGCACAGCAGGATTTCAATAATTTTAAAAACCTGGAGGCATCGGGTGATATCCCGGTTGATTTTACCACCAATGCTTTCCATAAAATTGAAGACGATCTGCAAACCGGCGATCTCAAGCTGAAGGGGGAAAAAGAGAAGGTTTTCCTGGAAGGCGTTCACTATGCGATCAACGATCTGCTCCATTCCGGGATTGTGGTCTACGGCGATGAAGTTTCGGCGTATGTCAATGAAATTGCGGATAAGCTGCTTGTAAAAGATGAGCCTTTACGGAAAAAGCTGCGTTTTTACACCATCAAATCCAATGAAACAAATGCTTTCTCAACCTACCAGGGAATTATTTTCGTAACCACCGGACTGCTTTCCCAACTGACAAATGAAGCGCAGCTGGCTTATGTTTTGTCGCACGAAATTGTGCATTACAAAGAAGAGCACGTTGTTGAAACCTTTGATTACAAAAGTAAAAGCAAGCGCAACAAAGAAAAGATCCTGGCACTGAGCAATTTCTCCAAAGAAAAAGAGTTCCAGGCGGATAAAATGGGGATCAAATTGTACTGTGATGCCGGTTATTCGAAAGATGAGCTGCTGTCAACATTTGATGTATTGTTGTATTCCTACCTGCCTTTCGAAGAAATTGATTTTCCGAAAACAGCGCTGAACAGTTCCCTGCTGACAATCCCGGAAGGTTTTTACCCGAAAGAAAAATACCCGATCAAAGCGTCGGAAGATGCAGATGACAGCAAAAGCTCGCACCCGAACATCAAAAAGCGGAAGGAAGCGGCTTTGAAAGAACTGGAAAACTATAAGGAATGGGGAAATCACGTGTATCTTTTCGGGAAGGAGCGTTTTGAATATATCCGGACTTTATGCCGTTTCGAAAGTATCCGCACGGATATCGTGGATGCGGAGTTCGATGACGCCCTCTATTCGATTTACATCCTTGAAAAGCAATACCCGGAATCAATTTACCTGAAACGGATGAAAGCCAAAGCATGGCTGGGGTATGCGCAGTACAAGTCGACCGGTGATTTCAGCAAAAAAATCCCGGCATCAACGAAAATGGAGGGCGAAATAGCTACGCTCCAGTCGATGCTGAAAGAATTGAGTAAAATCCAGGCGATGACCGTTTCCATGCGGATGATTGAAGATTTGCGCAGGGAAAAACCGGACGATGTGATTATCCAGGCTATCTGGGATAAAATGGTTAAAACCCTGGCGGAAAGCGAAAAGTTCAAGCTGGAAAAATATGCGACAAAAACGTATGCAGTTTCGTACAGCGAATTTATGGCTGCCGCACTGATTAAAAAAGATACCGTACAGAAAACGGAGGCAGCTGCGGAAAACCTGAGCAAATACGAGAAGATCAAAAAACAGAGCAACCCGGATCATGTGGAAGCTTTTGATACGAGCGCCTTTCATTTATACGCGATTTCGGATTTGCCGGGCTCCAAATTGTTCAATGAAAAATATAACGCTTTCAAAGAGCAGTTCGAGCAGGAAGAAGCTGACGAGGAAGCTTATAATAAACTTTCTGCGCGGGAAAAACGGAAATTGGAGCGGGACGAAAATAAGCTGGGAATTACATCTATGATTTATCTCGAACCGGTTATTTTCAGTTACAACCGCAAAGGGATCAACCGGATCAAATCTGAAAAGCTGCAGGTTGATTACACCAAATCGGTTGAGGAAGTTGCGGCCGATCTCGACATGAATGTAAAGGTTCTGAGTACATCCAACCTTGTGAATTCCGGTACGGAAGCCTTCAACCAGCGCTCCGTGCTGATGTCTTATCTCTCGGAGCTGACGGAAAACGATGAAATCGATGTGTTCCCGACGGACTATAACCTTTTGCTGGATATCAAAGAAAAAAACGGGACGGGCAAAGTGATGCTTTCTGTCTTTGAGCACCAGCGCCACGTGGAAATCTCCGGATCGATGGTTTACCTTTCCATTGTCCTTTTCCCCATCGGGATGATTTATTTCCCGGCCACTTTTATGAAAGCCAACCATACGGAGCTGACCTTCCTTGTGCTTGACCTCGACAACGGCGATTTGATTGTCCGGAGCACATACGAAGATAAAGCGCCCGTTAATAAATATTCGGTGAAAAACAGGGTTTATAACATTTTTTACACCATCAAAAAACACAAATAGCCTTATGAAAAAAATAGCAGCAGCGGTTTTGTCCGTTTTGATGGTATCTTCTCTTTCCGCACAGTTTTCTGGCTATCTGGGGAAAAAGAACCTGGTTGAGCTGGGAATGAATGTGCATGTTCCTTTACTATATGATCTTTTTTACATAAAAACATATACTGATCAGTTTTACAAACGGAGCGGAAATTCCCTGGAGCTCGGCAAAGATCGTCTTAACCCGGGTTTACGTTTGGGGTATTTACGCCTGGTGAATAACCGTTTTGGCGTCGGGATGGACATAAATTATGATGCTGTCAACACCATCATGCGCTTTTATGATTTTAATAAGACCGACGGGTTCGATTATTATGATGGGTTCAGCGGGGAGAACCTGCAATTCAGAAGCCTGCATATCAACCCGAAAATCGAGTTTACAACGAAGGGCGGTTTACTTCCTGTGGGGATCAGCCACCAGTTTGGTTTCGGCATCAAAGTGATTTCCCTGGTGGAAAAGGAATACCTGAACGAGGTTTATGTTTCGAGCGGCTGGGGCACAACTTATTCACTGGAGGAAAGAAATTATGCGGAAAATTTCACGAATATGCATCCCAACCGTTTTGTGTATAAATCCTTTAATTATACCTTGAATTTCAGGAAACCGCTTTCTGAGAAGCTGTTGCTGAATATTAATTTTCGCTATGCCCTCAACCTGACAAATAACCGGGTAGAGGAATATTACACCAGCAATTTCCACGACCACGTTTACGCCTTGTTGAATAAGCAGCAGACCAGCTCTGTCGTTATGTTCAATGTGGGGGCCAGTTACGCCTTTTAAAAGCGCTTCAGGATTGCAGGAAAGGACAGAAAATAGTTGGGTTAAATCCGTATCTTTTGCTAACTTTGCACCAAAATTTCAACTATGTCATTATCCATTTCAACCGTTCCGGTAGCGAAAAACGAACCGGTTAAGGCTTACGCGCCGGGTTCGGCAGAACGCGAAGAATTACTTTCGGTTTATAAAAAAATGTATAACCAGGACCCGATTGAAGTACCTATGTACATCGGCGGAAAAGCTGTTTATACCGAAGATAAGGTGACTATGTCGCCACCCCACGATCATAAAAAAGTGCTTGGAAGCTTCAACCGCGGAACTGCGGAGCACGTTTCCCAGGCGATTGACGCAGCTTTACAGGCGAAAGAAGCCTGGGCGAATTTGCCCTGGGAACAGCGGGCTTCCGTTTTCCTGCGTGCTGCTGACCTGCTTGCCGGGCCTTACCGCGCAAAAATGAACGCAGCAACGATGCTGGCACAGTCTAAAAATGTTTTCCAGGCGGAAATCGACGCGGCTTGCGAGCTGATCGATTTTTTCCGTTTCAACGTGCAGTACATGACTCAGATCTACAAGGATCAGCCGGAATCATTGCCTGGCATGTGGAACCGTTTGGAATACCGCCCGCTCGAAGGTTTTATTTTTGCATTGACACCGTTCAACTTTACATCCATTGCGGCTAATTTATGTGCTGCACCGGCTATGATGGGGAACGTAATTGTATGGAAACCGGCCGACAGCCAGGTTTACTCCGCTGAGATCATCATGGAAATTTTCCGCGAAGCCGGTTTGCCGGACGGTGTTGTGAACATGGTAACCGTTGACGGACCGGTTGCAGGTGACGTGATCTTCAGGCACCGTGATTTTGCAGGCCTTCATTTTACAGGCTCAACAGGTGTTTTCCGTCAATTGTGGAAAAACATCGCCCAGAATATTGAAACATACCGTTCTTACCCGCGCATCGTAGGTGAAACCGGCGGAAAAG
Source organism: Crocinitomicaceae bacterium (assembly GCA_021325675.1). Classification (GTDB taxonomy): domain Bacteria; phylum Bacteroidota; class Bacteroidia; order Flavobacteriales_D; family Crocinitomicaceae; genus M2408. The sequence goes on along the minus strand of JAJTCM010000003.1, from coordinate 172,622 downwards.
ATTTTATCATGGTGCACGAGTCGGCTGACGCTGCTGAAGTAGCAACAGCAATGACGCGCGGCGCATTCGAGTTCCAGGGACAAAAATGTTCAGCGGCTTCCCGTGTTTATGTACCGTCAAACCTTTGGCCGGAAGTGAAGCGTATCGCTGTGGAACAGGTGAAATCAATGAAAATGGGATCGCCGGAAGATACGTCCAACTTCATCAATGCGGTGATCGACGAACGCTCATTCGATAAGATTTCAGGATACATCGATCATATCAAAAATGCTTCCGATGCGGAAATCATTGCAGGCGGCGGTTATGACAAATCGAAAGGTTATTTCATTGAGCCAACGCTCGTTGTAACAACTAATCCGCACTTTAAAACGATGTGTGAAGAAATTTTCGGGCCTGTCCTGACAATTTATGTGTACGAGCCGAAAGACTACGAAAAAACGATGGAAATTCTCGACAGTACTTCAGATTATGCATTGACAGGCGCTATCATGGCTAAAGACCGTTATGCGATCAACCTGGCGATGAAAAAGCTCGAGAATGCCGCAGGTAACTTCTATATCAACGACAAGCCGACAGGTGCAGTTGTAGGCCAGCAGCCATTTGGCGGTGCCCGCGGTTCAGGAACGAACGATAAAGCAGGCGCTTCTATGAATTTGCTCCGCTGGGTATCTGCGCGTACGATCAAAGAAACCTTTGTTACACCGACAGATTACCGTTACCCGTTTTTAGGATAATTTTTTTCCCGCTGATGGCACAGAACCCGCAGATCTGAATGTGATTAAATCTGCCTAAGCTGAAAGCGATCTGAAAATGCGGAAAACATAATGCAAAAGCCACCCGTCCTCAGACTGGGTGGCTTTTCTTTTTCAGCGGTGCTGTGGTTAGCTATCGCATCTTTAGTTTTTATAGTTGACCGTTTCTTTCTTTTTGAAGACGTTGAACCCGACACTGAGTCCGAGCATTCCGCCTTTCCGGGTCGAAGAGTAAAAAACGTTGACAGGAATGTTCAAAGCGCCTGATTTAAAAGTCCGGCCGATTCCCATTACCCAGCGTGCGCTGATGGAAGTTGTTCCCCTTCTGTCGAGGTTGATGGAGTATTTGTATTTGGGATCTGCAACGGGCTGTGGGTTGTTCGGGTCGATTAACTCGTTGGCGTAGCTGCGGTAATCTTCTTTTCTCCAGTAGTAGCCGGCGCCTTTTCCATACGTATTGTCCGTATCATAAAATCCTTCAGAGGTGTTTTGCAGCCCAAAGCTCGGCCCGAAGGCAAATTCAAAGCCTGATTTTCCGAAGCGGAAGCCATTCATCAGCGAAACGGAAGGAATGAACAAGCCCTGTTCAAGACCGGAAACGTTCACAAATGATTCGATCAGGGCGGAGAAATTTTCAGTCCCGATGTATTGTTTTTCCACCTGGTAACCAATCATACTGAAAGCAGGAACAACGTCCAGTCCGCCTTCATCCTGGCTGCGGGTGGCAAATTCAGCCAGTGATCCGCCGACTATGGCGTACCCTACGCGTGGACCGGAATTGTTGATCCTCCCAACGTTGCTGGCAACAATGACGTCATTTTTGAAGCTCAGCTGGCTTTCTACTTCCGGCTGAACATCGAATCCCAGCATTTCGCGAAGTGTCAGCTCGATCATGCGCTGCAGCTCTTCTTCCTGGTCGCCGAATTCTTTAAAAGAGGATTTGTAAATTGCTCCCCGCTTGATGTCAATGATTTTGAGTGAAATAATGATTTTGTTGCCGATCCTGTCAATTCCGCCTGAAATGACATAATCTACTTTCAGGGCTTTTCCAAATGTGCTCAAACAGTTTAAGCCGAAGCAATCTTTACTGAAAGCAGGATTGGAGTTCATTACTTCCGTAACATCAAATTCATCATATACATTGAACTTTTTCAGTTTAATGAGCTCAAGGTTGATCATTTTGGCGGCCGTTTTCTGCGGTATTTCAAGATTCTGTACGGAAGGCAGCGCTACTGCGATCGTCGGGTTGTTGTTTTCCTGGGCATGGATTCCGAAAAAGCTTCCGGTAATTAAGAGTAAGGTGTAAATTTTCGTTTTCATAATTTTATCATTTATCGTTGGGACAAATGTAAAACATGCTATGCGTGCATAGAAATTGAATTACGAAAGTATATTCCAGAAATTGGCGAAAAAAGCAAGTTAAATCAACTTAGAAACTGAATTGGCGGAGTGTTTTTGCGCAGATCGCAAATCGGTGATGGTTTGTTTGTGAAAATCCGCAAAAAGAGCAGCTGAAAATGATGCTTTTTGCTAGATTGTCAGTTCCGCTTCGATTTTTTGTTTGCAGAGCTGGATAGAACGTTCCAGCTTGTAGAAGAAAGCGTTTCTCTCCTTTTCATTGACTTTACTGATCAGGCTGGAGTTTTCGAGGAGCTTGTGCAGGATCTGCTCGGATTCACCTACATAGTTGAGGTCCTTCGTGTGCAGGAAATTCATCATATTATGCGTCAGGTAAAGTCCGCTGCCGGCTTCCGAATGAAAACAATACGTGCTGTCGGTGATGATCGTCTGGTTGAGATAAACCTCGTATTCGTTCCCGCTGGCCGGCGGATGCGTCCCGTACATGAATTTTTTGCCAATGCTGATCTGCGCTTTCATGTGGTTCAGTAATTCCTGCATTTCATTCAGCAGCTTCAAAGCATAATTCGGGTCTTTAAACAGGTAGGCGTCAAAATAATACTGGATTTGCCGGATGAAGCCACGCAGGAAGTCGAAATCATAAATTTCCTTCGAAGGGATCATATTGTATACCTGCAGGATTTCCTTGCCGGTTTGAAAGGTTTTCTCCGAAATTTTTTCATAGCCGAACTGCGCGTTTTTATATTCTTCCACATTCAGGAAGGATTTGGCCCAGAAATACAGCTTGAAACGAAGCAGGTGGGGAAAGTTCAGAAACTGGAAAAGCGGCGTGTCTTTTACGGTCAGCGTAAGCGTTGCCCCTGGCAGGTTTTTGACAGCTTTTACGCCTTCGAGGATACTTTCCAGGTAGCGGTCCAGGCTGAAATCGTATTCGGAAAGCGAATTGTAGCTGAACACGACATGATCGCTGCGCACATCCATTAAAGCGTCAAATGAAATCCCGTAGTGGGAACACAACTTGCGTACTTCAAAAATAGTAAAGGCAGTTTCGCCCCGGCACCTGCGGTAAACAGCATCCAAACTCAGGTTGAGCACATCGGCGAGGGCTTTTCCCAGGCTGTCTTCCCCCTGGATTTTGTCTTTAATGGCGTCAATAAGCTTTTCCTGGATGTCTGTGCTCATGAATTGTGTTTTGGATAGAACGGAACGAAAATACAAATAATTTTGATAGGGCAGGGGATCTTATCTACAAAGCGCGAAAGGCCGCGCTTCTGACAGATATTGCAAAGCTCAGATAATTTTTATATATTTGTAAAAAATGCCCAAACCGGGTGTTTCAATACTCAAAATTATTAAGCATACATGTCAAAATCACAAGAATCGTTTAACAAAAAAGAAAAAGAAAAGCTTCGTCAGAAAAAGAAGGAGGAAAAGCTGAAGAAAAAAGAAGAGCGCAAAACACTCGGTTCCAGCAGCTTTGACGATATGATTGCCTATGTGGATGAAAACGGGAACCTGAGCGATACACCGCCGGATCCAACCAAAAAGCAGAAAATTAAAGCTACTGACATCGAAATCGGGATTCCTGCAAGAACAGAAGAAGAAGTGAACCCTTTCCACACCGGTGTCGTTACTTTTTTCGATACTTCAAAAGGCTTTGGCTTTATCAAGGACAACGATACACAAGACAGCATTTTTACACACGTAAACAGCCACCTGGAAGCTATTGGCGAGCGCGATACGGTTACTTACCGTGTTGAACGCGGCCACAAAGGACTGAACGCCGTTGATGTGAAGAAAGTCGCTAAATAAATAATAAGCTAATTATTTAATGTGCGAATATGCTAATTGGATACTTTGTTAAAGTATTAGCACATTAGCCTATTAATCCATTAACACATTAAAATGTTTCTCGTAAACTACGTCAAACATATCATCGATTGGATCAGGGATAAGCTTACTCCAAGACAATTCCTGTTTTTTTCGAGTGTATTGGTCGGCATTTCGGCCGGTTTGGCGGCAGTGGTACTGAAACTGTTCGTTCACTATATTTTTGATTTCATTTCATCAACACCTTACGTAAAATCCCAGTTGTTTTACGTTACGCTGCCCATCATCGGGATTTTGCTCACGGTGCTGATTATCCGCTTTTTACTGAAAGGGCGGCTCGATAAAGGCCTGACCAGCCTGCACCTGCAAATCCGGAAAAAATCGGGCTTTGTACCAAAAGAGCAAATGTATGCCCAGATCCTTACAAGCTCCGTTACCGTTGGTTTCGGCGGCTCGGCTGGTTTGGAAGCACCGATTGTGCTCACAGGCGCAGCTTACGGCTCGAATTACGCGAAAACTTACCGCCTGAATAAAAATGACCGGACCTTGCTGCTGGCTTGTGGTGTGGCCGCGGGTATTGCTGCAGCTTTCAGCGCGCCGATTGCCGGGGTGTTGTTTGCCCTCGAAGTTTTGCTGCTGGATGTCAGTATTACGGCCTTTATTCCATTAATCATAGCTGCTGCTTCCGGTGCAATTATTTCCAAAGTGATCCTCGGAACGCAGATTTTGTTGTCCTTCCATGAGACAACGGCTTTTGATTACCATAATGTGTTGTTTTATTCGCTGCTTGGCGTGCTATGCGGGCTGATTTCGGTCTACCATTCCCGGACGTTCCTGCGCCTGGAAGATCTGCTGGGCAAAAAGCGTTACCCGGTTTATTTTCGTGTTTTCCTCGGTGGAACCATCCTGGCAGCTTTGATCCTCGTGTTTCCGAGCTTATTCGGTGAAGGCTATGAAAGCATCAAATGGCTCTCTTCCGGCAAGGAAAACCTGCTGCTGAAAAACAGTGTACTGGAAGCGTATAGCTCCAACGAATGGATTATTTTATCGGTGGTTGGCGCAATTATTTTCCTGAAATCGATTGCTACAGGACTGACATTAGCCAGCGGAGGAAACGGCGGGAATTTCGCACCATCCCTTTTTGTTGGCGCATACCTGGGTTTTTTCATGTCGCGGCTGTTGAACTCGCTGACGATCTTCAAGCTGCCGGAAAGCAATTTTACGCTTGTCGGGATGGCGGGGATCCTGAGCGGACTGTACCACGCACCTTTGACCTCCATATTCCTTATCGCTGAGATTACGGGCGGCTACACGCTGATGATCCCGCTGATGATCGTTTCTTCCATCAGTTTTGCAATTTCACGTTACTTCAATCCTCAATCCATGGATATCCGGAAATTGGTGGAAGGAGACGAAAACCTCTCTTTTGACAAAGACCAGGCGATTTTGCTGAGCATTCACATGGATTTGGTTACCGACCGGAATTTTGATGTGCTGCGACCTGGATTCTCCGTGCCCCGGCTGATCGAAACAGTGAAGAAATCAGAACGGAATATTTTTCCTGTGCTGGATGATGAAGGGAAATTCAAAGGGGTGGTCCATGTGGATGAGATCAAGGAAATCCTCTTTTCTGCCGGGCAATACAGCAAAACGACAGTCAGTGATTTGATGGTCAACCCAAAGCAGGTAGTCTATACGGAAGACAGCATGGAAAAAGTTTTGGAGAAATTCGATGAGCAGGGAGTTTGGGTGTTGCCGCTCCTCGACGGTGAAAATTTCGAAGGCTTTATTTCCAAATCAAAAATCCTGTCTGAATACCGCGCGCGGATCCTGAATACGGTAATTAATTAGCATATTCTCACATTAACCCGCTAGTTTCATAATCAATTCCAGTAATTCTTCTTCTTCAAAAGGTTTTTTGATATAGCCGTCAAACAATTTTTCGATTTCCTGGCTGTTTCCCGGCTTGACGTCGGCTGTCAGGGCAACGATCGGAATATTGAGCCTGCAGTCTGTCCGGATGCGTTTGGCGCTTTCAATCCCGTCCATTTCAGGCATCATCAGGTCCATCAGAACGATGTCGTAATTTTCCTGCTGCACTTCCCTGAGGGCGAGCACGCCGTTTTCAACAATTTTGTGCTGGATCCGGTTGTTTTCGAGGATCGTCCGGATCAGGAACTGGTTCATCATATTGTCTTCAGCAACAAGTACTTTGATGTCCTGGCTGAGCTTGAAACTGATCTTTTCGCGTTCCTGCTTTTTGTTATGCGGCTGACTGATTTCGAAAGGGATTTCGATGGTGAAAACGGTTTTTTCATCCGAAACAACGCTGATTTTTCCCTTCATCAGGTCGATGATGTTTTTCACGATGCTTAGCCCGAGCCCCGTTCCGCCGAATTTTTTGGAAATTTCGTTGCTCACCTGGACATAAGGCTGAAAAATATCGTTGATTTTATCCTCCGGGATGCCAATTCCCGTATCGGTCACGCTGATTTTTACCTGTACCTGTTCGGAATTGAGTTTTTCCATACTGGCATCAATGACGATCTCCCCACTGATCTCACTGAATTTGATGGCGTTTGAAAGCAGGTTCATGAGGATTTGGCTCAGGCGCAGTGAATCGCCGGTGATTTTCATTTCAGAATGCTCAATCAGCTCGTCAAAATTGAGCTTCAGCTGGATGTTCTTTTCTGTGAGCGGGATTTTGAATACGTTGGTGAGGCTGTTTATCAGCAGCTTAATGTCGATCTCATGCTGTTCCAATGAAATTTTTCCTGTTTCAAGGTTCGTGTTATCGAGAATATCGTTGATTAAAATACTGAGCAATTCGCTGGAGAATTTAATGTTATCGAGGTATTTTTTATGGTCGGGATTGAGATTTTCTTTCAGTAAAATATTCGTGAAGCCGTAAATCCCGTTGAGCGGCGTCCGTATTTCATGGCTCATTTTAGAAATAAATTCCGATTTAGCCCGGGAAATCTTCTCTGCAAACTCTTTTTCCTGCAGTTTCAGGCGCATGGCGCTCATTTCCTTTTCGTCGTTGATGCGTTTAGTGATATCGCGGATTACGGCAATGATTTCTTTGTTCTCGCTGTCAATCACGGGACTGAGGCTCATTTCGACAAAGAACTCGCCGCCGTTTTTCCGCACAGCACGCAAGGCCGTTCCAAATTCAACTTCGCGCCCTTGCAGCAAAGCATCGCTGATACTAACGGGCGATTCACCCTCAACATCGTGCACCAGTGAAGCGATATTTTTGCCAAGCAGCTCCTTGTCCCCAAACTGGAATATCTTCGAGGAGCTTTTGTTCACGCCTTTGATTATTCCTTCTTTATCGAGTGTAAAAATAGCGTCGGGCGCCGAATTGAGCAGGTTCCTGAATTTTTCTTCGCTGGTATTCAGATCACGTGAATATTTCGCCAGGCGATCATCCTTCCGGATTCCGTAAACACGGATAATCGTAAATACCAGGTTGAGAATAAATAAAAACTTGACGTGCGCCAGGCTCAGGTTTTCCGTGCTGTCCCGATAAGCGATATAAATCCCGGTAAAAAGCAGCAGGCTGAAAATGGAGTAGGAGATCACGTGAAAATACGTCTTGAGATAAAGAATCACGAGGAAAGCCAGGAAAATGTAGCCGCTGATGTAAGTTTTGTCAAAATTGTTGCGGATCAGCAGGTGCGCCTGGTAAACTGTCAGGGCATAAGCAAATACGGCGACAATATTGCGGTAGTGCTTTTTTACAAATTCAACATAAAAAGTTCCGACCAGGAAGGCGAGATAAAGACCCGAAAGCATAACCCTGACCCACATTGGTTCGTAAATATCAGGATTTACCTTGACCAGGTTGCTGGCCGTCATAGGACTTAAAATGGCGAAAACGAGCAGCAGGAATCGCAGGGTTCTTAGTTCTTTTGTTTCCAAGAGGCAGACAGTTTTAACAAATATATAAAATTATTTATTTGAAAATCAATGCCCTGAAAAATAAACGACCTGGATTGCCGCAATAAAAAATCCGGAAAGCGCTGGACTCCCGGATTGTCTGTTATTGAAGAATAAGTTTAGCCACGAATTACACCAATTTACACGAATGTTGTGTGATATATTAAATTGTTTTTTGAATTGTCACGAATGGAACGTGTTGATTGGGTGTCAATAATTGAAGTATGCTAAAAGAATAAATTCGTGTCCCTTCGTGTAATTCGTGGCAAAAAAATATTGCTATTAAGCTTGTTTAACAAACTGAAGGTTCAAAAGCAAACGCACTTCGTCGCTTACTACTACACCTCCTGCCTCAGTAACTGCGCTCCAGTTCAGGCCGTAATCTTTGCGGTTGATTTTTCCTGCAATTTCAAAACCAGCTTTGGTATTGCCGTATGGATCTGTCATTATTCCGCCAAACTCAGCTTTCAGGACAATTTCTTTGCTTACCCCGCGGATAGACAAATTACCGATGATATCATACGTTGAATCTCCGGTTTTGAGAAATTTTTCCGATACGAAATCCAGGCTCGGGTGGTTCGCCGCGTCGAAGAAATCCGCTGATTTCAAATGTCCGTCGCGGTCATTGTTGTTCGTTGTGATACTGTCTATCTGCGCGCTGAAAGTTGCTTTCGCATGTTCAAAATTTTCACCTTCTGATTCCAGTGTTGCGCTGAATTCTTTGAATTGTCCCGTAACGGTTGAGATCACAAGGTGCTTTACTTTAAACTGTACTTCTGAATGCGTTGGGTCTACCGACCAGTTTGTTTTTACGGCTGTTGTTTCCATGTTCTGTTTCTTTTTAATGTTTGTTGATGCAAAGATATATAAAAATAATTACCATGGTAAATAATTCCATGAAAAATAATGTTAAATTTTTTGTTAAAATTATAATTAACTGATTAAAAGTGAATTATGTTGTGTTGGGAAATTATTGCGAATTTATTTAGAGATAGGAATTTCCCTTCCAGCTATTACTCATTAGAAAACATATTCTATTTTCTCAATTACCTCCGGTGGTCACCATTCCCGATTTTCAAACCCTTAAATATACCGTTTCGCAAATTCCCAGAGCACAACGCCGGCGCAAACAGAAACATTCAGGCTGTGTTTTGTGCCGAACTGCGGGATTTCGATCACACAATCGCTGAGGTTGATCGCTTCCTGGTTGACGCCGTCCACTTCGTTGCCGAAAATGAGGGCGGTGCGTTGTTCAGGCAATTGATTGATGTTTTGCAGTAAAACGGTTTTTTCACTTTGTTCGATACTGGCAACCAGCGTTCCCTGGCTTTGCAGCTCCCGGATGAGGTCAACGATGGAAGACCGGTATTCCCAGGCAACGGTTTCGCTCGCGCCAAGCGCCGTTTTATGGATTTCTTTGTGAGGAGGCCGGGCCGTAATACCGCAGAGGTAAATCTTTTCAACATTAAACGCATCGGCCGAACGGAAGAAAGAACCAATGTTGTTCAGGCTGCGGATATCGTCCAGGATCAGTATCAGCGGGAATTTTTCCTGCTGACGGAATTCTTCTTCGCTGACCCGGTTCAGTTCCCAGAGTTTGAGTTTTTTGTTCATTATCCGCCGATTAAAAAGTGTACAAAATTAAGTAATTATTTGAACCATAAGAAAAAGTGAACGGCTTTTGAAGACCGAAGGGAAGGTATAGGAGAAATTTAAGAAGTCTTGTTTGGTTCAAAAAACATTGATCAATGTAATGAGACATAAAAAACCTGTTGAAAACAATTAAAAACTTGCTCCATGCTTAAGGCATTTTAATCCTATTTTTGCTGACGTATTTCCAAAATTTTGAAGGAGTTGATAAAGGAAAAAGCTGTAAAGGAGGTTGCTGAAACCCCGTTGATGAAACAATACAACCAGATCAAGGCGAAGCACCCGCAGGCCTTGCTGCTTTTCCGCGTCGGTGATTTTTACGAAACTTTCGGGGAAGATGCCATCACGGCGGCTAAAACCCTGGGGATCGTGCTGACAAAACGCCGCAACGGGGATTCTCACATTGAGCTGGCCGGGTTTCCGCACCATTCTTTGGAGAATTACCTGCCAAAACTCGTCCGTGCCGGTTTCCGCGTTGCAGTCTGCGATCAGCTGGAAGACCCGAAGATGACGAAAACCATCGTGAAGCGCGGTGTAACGGAATTGGTAACGCCGGGGATTTCCTACAACGACCAGGTACTGGATTCAAACAAAAACAATTTTCTCTGTGCAGTCCATTTTGCAAAAGAAACCCACGGAATTGCTTTCCTGGATGTTTCCACCGGCGAATTTTTGGTGGCACAGGGCCCGCTCAGCTATATTGAAAAACTGATCCAGGGCTTTGATCCGAGTGAAATTATTTTCCAGAAAAGACATGCCGCTTTCTTCAAGGAGGAATTCGGTGATAAATATTATACGTTCAAGCTGGAAGACTGGGCTTTCGGGCCTGATTTCGCAAGCGAATCGCTCAATAAGCATTTCGGCACGAAAAACCTCAAAGGTTTTGGCGTTGATACGCTGAACGAAGGAATTATTGCCGCCGGTGCGATTTTCCATTACCTGTCAGAAACGCAGCACGAAAAACTGGGGCACATCACCGGTATTTCACGTATTGAAGAAGACCGTTACGTGTGGCTCGACCGCTTTACGATCCGCAACCTGGAGCTGATCCATTCCGTGAACGAAGACGCCACCACTTTGCTGGATATCATTGACCGCACGAAAACCCCGATGGGCGGCCGGATGCTGAAACGCTGGATCGTGCTTCCGCTCAAGGATTTGAAAGCGATCAACGAGCGTCTTGAAGCGGTGAATTATTTGTATAAAAACGACGAGCCGAATTATGCTTTGGGACAGCGCCTGAAAGAAATCGGTGATCTGGAGCGTTTGATCTCCAAAGTGGCTGTTGGCCGGGTAAACCCCAAAGAAATCAAGCAGCTCGAAAGTACGCTTCGCCAGGTGCAACCGATCAAAGAATTACTGGCCGCCACCGAAAGCGAATCATTAAGGACAATTGCGGAAAAACTGGATCCGTGCCTCGCTTTGATCGAATCGATTTCCAAAACTTTTGTGGAAGAACCGGCCGTTCAGGTTGGAAAAGGATATATCATTGCTGAAGGAATTCACGCCGAGCTTGACGAATTGCGCCAGATCGCTTTTTCAGGGAAAGATTACCTCGATGGCGTCCAGATCCGTGAATCGGAGCTGACAGGGATCCCGAGCCTGAAAATCTCGTTCAACAACGTGTTTGGCTATTACCTGGAAGTGACGAATACGCACAAAGATAAAGTTCCTGAAACCTGGATCCGCAAGCAAACGCTGGTAAATGCCGAGCGTTACATCACGGAAGAGCTGAAGGAATACGAACATAAAATTTTAGGCGCGGAAGATAAAATCCATGCCATTGAAAGTCGCCTTTTCCAGGAATTTGTACTGGGAATGGCTGAGCATATCCGTGTGATCCAGGGAAATGCCGTTTTGCTGGCCCGTCTCGATTGCCTGCTATCTTTTGCTGAAACAGCTTTCGCGAACGACTATGTGCGTCCCGAATTGAATGCCGGTTATGTGATCGACATCAAAAACGGCCGCCACCCGGTGATTGAAAAACAGCTCAAAGCGGGGGAGGAGTATGTTGCAAACGATGTTTACCTCGACAACGAAACTCAGCAGATCATCATGATCACCGGGCCGAACATGTCAGGTAAAAGCGCCTTGCTGCGGCAAACAGCGCTGATTTCACTGATGGCGCAAATGGGCTCGTTCGTGCCGGCTTCCCGTGCGTCCTTAGGCCTGATCGACAAGGTTTTTACGCGCGTTGGGGCTTCGGACAATATTTCCTCCGGCGAATCAACTTTCATGGTGGAGATGAACGAAACGTCAAGTATTCTCAACAACCTCTCTGAACGGAGCCTGATCCTGCTCGACGAAATCGGGCGTGGAACGAGCACGTACGACGGAATTTCCATTGCCTGGGCGATTGCCGAGTTTTTGCACGAGCACCCGAAATTCAAGGGAAAAACACTTTTTGCGACGCATTACCACGAGCTGAACGAGATGACGGAGCAATTTCCGCGCATTAAAAATTTCAATGTTTCCGTGAAAGAAACCGGGAATAAAATCCTCTTTCTCCGCAAGTTAGTCCCCGGCGGAAGCGAGCATTCCTTCGGGATCCATGTGGCGAAACTGGCGGGAATGCCTGTTCAAGTTATTAACCGGGCTACAAAATTATTAACAAAGCTGGAGCAGAAGCACGTTGACGGGGAGACTAAAAAAGTCAGGGAAGCGCTCGTTGAAAAAGATATGCAGCTCAGCTTTTTCCAGTTAAATGACCCTGTTTTAGAGAATATTAGGGAAGAATTGGTTTCTATCGACATCAACACGCTCACCCCGGTGGAAGCGCTTATTAAACTGAATGAGATCAAAAAACTCGTTGGTGGTTAACATTGTTTAACCTAAAGTTAACAGAGAGTCATTGGATACCCGGGAAGATTTCCCTAACTTTGCGCTAAAATCGCTTGATATCCTTGAGGCATTTCCTTTGCCGAAACCAGGCGGTTCACAGAATTTTTACTATAAGATCAGATGTTTAAAACAGTTCAATTGTTTTTCCTCTTTTTTGTTTCTTCTTACTCTTTTTCTCAAATTCCAACCAACTGCTTCGAAATCGAAAGTATCCTGGTAGATGGCTGTGATGGTAGTAACGAGGGAAAAAATGAAATGGTTATTTTTCAAAATGGGCCTTCTGCTTTACATGTCGATGATTTAAGGGTTGATGGAGCTGGTGCGAATGGAACGATGCAAACCGCTAAATGGCCTAATTCAAACAACGACTTTTTAGGCTTTTGTACGGATGCCGCTGCAAGCGCCAATTTGAATATCCTTAATCAGGGAATTACACAATGTGGGTTTTTAAAGGAGCCTTCAAATGGAATTATTCCAGCGGGGGCACGTACTTTGATCATGACCAGTACGGAATTTACACCGATTCCGGGTTATTTTGAAAATCTCTCGGATACATTATATGTTATTTTTCAGTGTGCCGGGAATTCGGAGGGCCATTTTGCCAATTTCAATGCAACTTCCTCCGAGCGGACCTTAAAGCTGGTCAATACTTCTACAAACTGCTTTGATCAGGTTATTTATGATCGGTCTTTACTTGAGCAGGGAGACGGGACAACAGGTGCTGAAGATGGCGGATCAGTTGGCTTCAATTGGAATGGAAATGCTGAATATTTCAATAATGGCTGTCAGGCGCCTTTAGTTCCTTCTTCAGTCGCATTTGACGCTCCGGGTCAGGTTTGTCCCAATGAGGCCATCGAAATCATAGCGAACGTAAGCGGGACTTATTCAACTTTGGTTTGGTCGGGAGGCACCGGGAGTTTTTCGTCTACGAACAATGATACGATAACTTATACCCCGTCAACAAATGAAAACGGACAGGTGACGCTTAACCTGAAAGCTTTTGACCCTTGTGGAAATATGAAAATTGACGAAAATGTTTCTTTTACCATTACGGCTATCGTACCAATGATAATCACAGCTGATTCAGATAATCCTGTATGTATAGGCGATACAGTAATCGTGACTGCAGGTGGCGGAACGAACTATTCCTGGTCAACGGGTGAAACAGGCACTTCAATTGAAATTATAGCTTTGTCCGATGAACTTATTACGGTTGACAGCCAGATTAACGGTTGTGATGTTTCTGCTTCGTATACTGTTTTAGTACAGAATTGTACCGTGATTATCCCGGATACAGTAGTTGTTGCGATCAGCTTTCCGAACATTTTCACGCCAAATAATGACCTGGATAACGATTTCTACGAGCCGGTAGCTTTTGCCGGGGTTAAAAACGAAGATTTTACGATTGTCAACCGCTGGGGAAATATCGTTTACCAAAGCAAAGACCAGGTGTTGAAGTGGGACGGCAGGGTAGACGGCAAAGAAGCGGCTGAAGGCGTTTACTTTTACATGTGTACGTACCGGGAAGACCTGGCAACGGAAAGCAAAACAGTCCAGGGCTTCATCCACCTGAAGCGGAAGTAATTTTTCCCCGCAGGTGCACGCAAATTTGCTTTTAAATGAAGGTAAAATACGTATGGCTTTGTTCATATATAAGTGATAAAAATTCTTAGGCACGAATTTCACCAATTACACAAATTTTGAATATAATTAAGGTTGACCGCTGGGCAATAACACGAATATAATTCATCCTGTTCTATTCGTGACCGCGCCAATAGTGACGCAATTAAATTCATATAAAACAACTAATAATCAATCAAATATTGATTAGTGAAAATTAGTGTAATTCGTGGCTAAAACACTTTCAATCCATTATCTGAGTTTGAGAAAATACGTACACATATTAATCTGCGCCTAAAATCTGCGTTTTCCGTGGGAGAAAAACTGTATTTCAGCAAAAAAGCTAACTTTGCCCCAAAAATCACAGGTGGAAAATTACGATGTTATTATTGTTGGGGCTGGTTCGGCGGGTCTCATGTCGGCCAGGGAATTAGGAAGAATGGGGCATAAGGTCTTATTGCTTGACCGGAAAACCGATCTTTTTTCCTTCAGTTTCAACACGCTTGGAAGCTTTATCCGGCTGGAAGACTTTGATCTCAGCCAGGATGTGGTTGCCCGTGAAATCGGGGTTATCAGGATGTATTCCAGGCGATTTGAGCGTAAGTTCACTTACCCGGTTAAGATTTTAAATAAGAAGAAAGTCCATCTGGAGCTTTATAACGCCCTGGATACAAATAACGTGAAAACATTAACGGGAGTTTACATCAAAGAGTTCGTTCAGAATGAAAATGGGGACCTTGTTAAGCTGATCGACCAGAACAAAAATGAATATTCCGGCAAGATTGTGATTGACGCCAGCGGTACTATCGGATTTTTAAGCCGTAAGCTGGGCCTGCAGCCCCAAAAGCTGGAGTATGCTACTGGAGTTGAGTACAATGTTCGTTACCTTGGAAAACCGGATGAGGCCCATTTGTTCATCGGCCGCGAATTTGAAGGCGGGTACGGCTGGATTTTCCCTCTTGAGAATGACCGGGCGATTGTAGGTTTTGGCTCAAACGACGAAAAAATCATCAAGGAATTAAAAAGCAGGCTCGACCGGATCCTTGCAATGCCGGCATTTAAAAATCTTGTTGCGAAAGACAATGAAAAATGCGAAGGAGGAACTATCCCGGTGAGTGAGGTCCACACGCGTTTTGTGAAAAACAACCTGGTGTGTATCGGCGACAGCGTTTCACAGGTCAACCCGGTGGTGGGCGAGGGCTATAAATTCATCCTTGAATCGGCTGTGATGGCTGTGAAGGCGATTGATGAAGCTTTAAAGCAAAATGACAATTCGCTGCTCAAAAAATACGAATCCGATTGGAGCAAGCGTTTCCTGGATAATTACAATTTTTCCAAGTATGTGCAGCTAAAAATGTTCAGGTACAGCAAATACGATTTTTTAGTGGATTTCCTGATGATCTACAGCCGGATAAAAGATAACAATAAGTTTGTGAAAGTACTTGCGGGCGAGTACAACCGGATCCGCAACAAAGCCTGATTTTTTATTTCCTGCCCGTTTCCTTTTTTTCATCTTTTTTCAGGCTTTTCCATACTCTGAAAACAATATAAGCAAGGAATAAAAGAAAAATAGTTACTAAAGGCAGCGAAACAATTTCAGGCAATCCGCTGGAAGCATCATGTGGAGTGCTTAACCCCTCTCCATGACCTCCGTATCTTATTGAAAAAATTACAAGCGGAATATTATTCATATCCCAAAAATAGGAATTTTCAAGAAAGCGGCCCCAACTTTTTACTGGATTGCCTGGTCCGGCAGAACTCAGGATCAGGGACTTAATTTTTTGACGAAAATTTTTCAAAAAAGACTTTGCAAATCAAAAAAAACCTTTATATTTGCAACCGCTTTCAATACAAAAGCGATGTTCTTTAAGCGAAAAGAGCAGCATTGAAATTGCGAGAGTAGCTCAGTTGGTAGAGCACGACCTTGCCAAGGTCGGGGTCGCGGGTTCGAATCCCGTCTCCCGCTCAAAAGAAAAAAGGGATTCTCGTGATCCCTTTTTCTTTTAAATGTAAGTCCGCTCGGATGGTGGAATTGGTAGACACGCCGGACTTAAAATCCTGTGACCGTTTGGTCGTGCGGGTTCAAGTCCCGCTCCGAGTACTGTGAAAATTATTAAAGCCCTCTTGAAGAAATTCGGGAGGGTTTTTGCGTTTTTGCTATTCTTAATTTAGGACTCAAGAAGTAAACATCGATTTTTAAGTTTTAGGAACCAGTTAATGTTTTATTAAAACAAGAAACCTTAATTAGTATATTTGAATGAAAAAGTAATTGAATGCAGAATACCATTATAAATTTATGTGATAGCTTGAATAGGGCAATTCACGAGCCATTGTATCATAATTTTTATAATATACCAGATGAATTAAAATATAACCAAACATTTACTTCAATCGATTTAATTGAAGATAGCCAAATTGCAATAGAAGAATTTGAAAATGCCAAGTCAGATGGAAAGGATGGAAGGAGCACTTTATTAATTTACGGATTACTTCAATCATTTTTTCTTCAACAGGACGCCTTGTATCATTTATATAAATGTGTAATAAATGATAAAATAAAACTAATCGAGTTTTTCGACTTGTTTTCTTTTGACAAGGAAGTGAGAGAAGTTAGAAACGACATTGCAGGCCATCCAACTGATAGAAATAAAACTGAATTTTATTTTATCGCAAAAGGTACAATATCAAAATATAGATTTACTTATGCAGGATACACACCAAATTTTCGAAAAGTTGAAGTTGATTTAAAGGCATTTATTTCCAAACAATTTGATTTTACATACAGAGTCCAACAAACAATACAGGATGACATTAATAAAAAAATTGAAATGAAAAAGACCGAACATAGAGATATAAAACTCAAAGAAATGATCGTTGGTTTAGATAGAAATATACAATTAATTTATCGTGGAATTAGAGATAATGAGAGAAGTTTTCAAGGAGAGTGGGGTATTTCGAGCGTGAAAGATAATATTGATAAGATACGGCACGAGTTAAATTTAAGATATAATGAGAATTTACCAATTGGCATATCAGAATCGCTTAGAATAATTGATTATATCATATATAGACTCAATCAATGGTGGAACGAAAATACTCTTTTAGGAAATGCTGATGCGGAAATTTTCCTTGATAGTTTAAAGAAACAGCTAGAGGAACTCGAAGAAATGTTGACAGAAATTGACGAAAAATTTAATAAGTGAAAGTATATCATGCAATTTGGTTTTTACTGTCTGGCGTGTAAACTTGAAGTTTATACTTTAACGTAAATAATAAAAAACGTCATCAAACACAACTCCATATCCTCCAAAAAGTTCGATAATTGTCCCGGGCTGAGTACTGTGAATTGAAGGAGAATGCGAAAGTGTTCTCCTTTTTTTGTTTCTTTGAAAGAAAAAACCGAACATGAAACTCTCCCCGAAAGCATCAACCATCTACGCCCGGATCAAGGGTGAGAACACCAAGCTGGGCGACTTGCGCACTATCGCGAAGGAAATCAAAAAAGATCACGCATTAGCCATGGAATTATGGTCTACAGGAGAATTTTTCCCGAGGCAGCTGGCAATCCTGATCATGGACGCAAAGCAGCTTTCGCAGGAAGTAATTGACCAGTTGGATCAGGATATGCAGGCTCACGGGCAGGATGAGAAGCTACAACTCATGGATTGGCTGCTGGCTAACCAGCTTTCCAAAGACAAGAAGACAATTGCGCTCATGGAATCCTGGGAAAATAGCTCTTCAGCGCTTCAAAGAAGAACTTTTTGGTATTACCAGGGCCGTTTGCGCTGGGTTGGACAGACACCTCCTCCCAATACTGAATATTTGCTTTCTAATATTGAAAAAGGCATAGAAGGCGAGCAGCCGGAAGTGCAGTGGGCCATGAATTTTACGGCGGCGCAAATCGGCATTTTTCAACCTGAATTTCGTTCCAGGTGTATCTCCCTTGGTGAAAGGGTGGGACTTTACAAGGATGATATCGTCCCAAGAGGATGTACACCGGACTATTTGCCTGAATTGATAGCTATACAGGTTGCGAAGCTGAAGAAGTAGGGTGGGCATTAGCCGGAGCGTAAAACATTCTGAGCTTATTTTCCTTATATTTGACGTCACGCTTAAACAGATCAATGGCACACTTTCCGGTAACAAATTCTAACCTTTCTGCGGCACATCTCGGGTTATTTTTGCAGGAAAAATATGCTTTGGATAAAGACGCGAAATGTCAGTTAATTAAGGCTGGCATCAATGATACGTACCTGGTAACAACCCATGCAGGTAAATTTGTTTTCAGGGTGTATAGCTTCAACTGGCGGACGAAGGCAGAAATTGAGGAAGAAATCAGGCTTTTAAATCAACTGAAACAAAATGGCGTTTCAATTTCCTATCCCATACCCGACCGCGAAAACAAGTACATACAAACATTAAATGCCCCGGAAGGCGACCGTTTTGCGGTACTTTTCACATTTGCAAGCGGTGAAAAACTGCACCAGGTCTCAGAAGAAACGCATTTTCAGGTAGGACAGCTGATGGCTCAATTCCATAAGATAAGCCATAATCAAACGTTAAACCGGACGGATTACACACCAGAAGCTATCCTGGTTGATTCCTTGAAAAAAGTATCCTGCTTTTTGTCGGATGGATCGGAAGAAATGGACTTTATGAAATCGGCCCAAAGCCGTTTGTTAGAAGTGTTTCGGCAGGCAGACAGCTCCCGGATCCGGCGGGGAATTGTCCATCTTGACATTTGGTTTGATAATTTGAATATCACACCAGACAATAAAGTAACACTTTTTGATTTTGACTTTTGTGGTAACGGCTGGCTTTGCCTGGACATTGCCTACTATATTTTACAGCTTCATAACCTGGAAAAGTATGAAGCAAAGGAATACCAGGCTAAAATTGAAAGTTTTATCAAAGGGTACGAATCGGTAACAGCAATAAGTCCGGAGGAAAAACGACTTATTCCCATGCTCGGTGTGAGCTTATATTTTTTCTATTTAGGTGTTCAATGTCAGCGTTACGATAACTGGTCAAATTCTTTTTTGAATGAAAATTATTTGAAAAGATTCATTAACGGGCTTATCAAAAAATACTATGATCTGTATGGGCTTGGGGACATTAAAATGGTGGTTCATTGACATCGGACAGAAACGTTTAAAGTACTTAAATTTTATTTTTTAAAAAAATATAGCCTGAAAAACTTGCATCATTTCTTTTTTTTATTTTACTTTGTAATTCAAAGTTCTTTTTAATTGAAACTAATTTGTATTAATTTAAAACTAAAAGTTATGACCGGACAAAATGAAACATGGAGAATTTACAACCCGGCCTTGCTGGCAAAAAATGCTTTGCTGGGCGCGGGGATAGGTGTTGCGCTGCTGGGTGCCTTTTTTGGCTTTATTATGCTCCAAGCTGAGCTGGGACTTGGAAATATGATTTTCCTGCCTTTTTTAACTGTGGCGATTGGTGGCGCTTGCGGCGGGGTATTTTATTACCTGATGGGATACTTCAGGCAATTTGGCTCCTGGCAAAAAGTGGTGGCCCACATCATCAGTTTCCTGGTGTACTGCGCAGGATTATGGATGAGTCTCGTGTTTGCCCTCGCGATCACAGGACATTGGGACTAAAACAGGATTGAATTAAATTTTTTGCGAAAAGGAAAGCTCAAGGGCTTTCTTTTTTTGTTTTTTGAATTTAATTACTGTTCTTAAATGCGCTTTTGCGTCAATTCTCCTTCAAAACTTTGCACCCGGCTTTTGCTTACTTTGCTCCGCGACCTTTATGGTCTGAAAACCTTCGTGTATCCTGTGTTTAGCGCTTCCGGGGCAAATTCCTCAACCCAATATAAAATAAACGCTACCTTTACATCAAATTTATGTTAGCCAGCCAATGCTCAAATACCTGAAGCTCCTTCTCATTCCGTTGATCTGCATCGGTATTGATGTTTCGGTACGCGCCCCGCTGTTTTATCTATACACCGGCTGGCAGCTCTTTTTTTACCTGCTTTCCGTTGTTGTTTCGCTGTCTTTTTTCGTTCTCTGCGTCATTTTGTTCAGCAAGCTGAAAGCCCGGAAATTCCTGTTCAACACGCTGATTTTATTGTTTGTGCTTTTCCTGCTCATCAGCTTTGTCGGTTCCTTTTTGTTTTATTTCATCAACGGTTTTTTTCCCAATTACTATACCTTATTGTATTTCCGGACAGAGCCCGCCAGCGCCTTTGTTTTGCTGAAAGATTCCATGCATCTGCGTGATATCCTTCTTTTTTTAGCGGTTGGGGTTCCCGTATTCTGGTGGGTGCGCCGTCTGAGCTTGCAGGAATACAAATTGAGCGGTTCAAAGCTTTTGCTTGCTTCGGGGCGTTTACTGGTTCTTTATTTTTTCCTGTGGATCTACCACAAAAAGTTTGATCAATGCCTGATTGTGGACGCTAACCTGGCAATTTCGCTTCAGCGCCACATACTCGACAAGCGCGATTATAAAACCTATCAAGGCGAGGGACACGGTTTACGCAGTCCTTTCGTTTTAGGAAAAAGCAAGCGCCAGCCGAAATTCAATGTCCTTGTTGTTATTTTCGAAAGCATGCGCAAAGACCGGATGCAGGCCTACGGTTACCAGCGGGAAACAACGCCTAATTTTGAAAAGTTCCGCCTGGAGCACGCTGACGATTTTTACGTGTTCGACCGGCCGTATACGGTTTCAACAACAACGATGTTAGCTGTGCCGGCTATTCTGACGGGGATCGGGCCTTACCAGGAAAAAGAGATCCTGTATACGCAGCCTATGATCTGGGATTACGCCAAAATGATGCCTTACCGTACATTTTTCGCGTCTTCGCATACGATGCAGTGGTACCGCTTCAATAATTTTTATGCCAGTGAAAAGCTCAATAGTTTCTGGAGCAGTGAAGACAGCGGCAAGGAGTTTTTCAACGATTTGGGGATCGATGACAAATATACGGTCAGGCAGGCAGTAAGCCAGGTCAGGAAATCAGGAAAGCAGCCGTTTTTCGGTGTGCTTCAACTGAATGCAACCCATTATCCGTATCACATTCCGGAAGGCTTCGGGCGCTGGTCACCTTCTTTTTCGGATGGCTACGACAATGCGGTGCTTTACCAGGACCTGGCGCTCAAAGAATTGTTCGAAGGTCTTGAAAAATCGGGAAAAATCGATAATACGGTCATTTTCTTTGTAAGCGATCACGGGGAATCCCTGAAAGACCACAATAATATTGGTCACGTCGACAGCTACTACAACGAAACGGTTTCCATTCCACTGATGGTTTATTTGCCTGAAAAAATTGCAAAGGGCCACGATATGCGTGCTTTTATTGAAAACAAAACGAAAATAACCTCCAATATTGACATCGCCCCAACGATTATCGATTTGCTGCAGCTGCAAACCCATCCGCAGGTCAAATCCATTCTGCCTAATTTTACGGGTTACAGTCTTTTCCGGAAAATCCCTGCCGGACGGGAAGTGATCAGCATGAACAACAACGACATTGCCCGGTTCCGCGTAGGTGTTTCGCTTGTTAAAGGCAATTATCACTACCTGTGGCGGGTGAATGTCGTTCCGAACCGCGAAGAACTGTATAATCTCAAATACGACCCTGCCGAAGAGCACAACCTGCTTGATGTTGTCCCGAGATCCAAAGTCGACGCCCTGACGAAAAACATGCGGAAATACCCGGTGTGCCGGAAGTTCCTGCGGAAATACGAACGGTTTTAATTGAGAGTGAAGAATTAAGAATTATTTTAAAAATCCGTCCTCTAATCCGTCCTTTAATCCACCCCGAAGTTCGGTACAAGCTCTCCGAACGAGGGAAATGGATTTTTGCTTTCAAAACAAGAAATTTTCAATTTTCCATTCTCAATTCTCCATTCAAATTTGTAATTTCACGGGTATGAAACCTCATTTTTGCATTTTCGTCATTTTATTTTCGTTTCCGCTTTTCGGTCAGCAAACCCGCATTGCTTTCGGTTCCTGTGCTCACCAGGACGATTCCCTGTTGATTTTTAACCGCGTGGTGTCCCATAAACCCGATTATTTTGTCTTTCTCGGTGATAACATTTACGGTGATACCCAGGACATGGATACCTTGCAGGCCAAATACGATAAGCTGGCCAGCAAGCCGACTTTCCAGGCGCTGAAGCAAAGCACGAAAATTATGGCTACCTGGGACGACCACGATTTTGGCTGGAACGATGTCGGCTGTCATTACGACTGCAAACGCGATTCCAAGGATATTTTCCTCAAATTTTTTGAAGAGCCGACAACTTCGTCGCGCTGGGACCGGGAAGGGATTTACACGTCTTATATGTATGCTGAACATGGAAAAACCATCCAGTTTATCCTGCTGGACGAGCGTACTTTTCGAAGCGATCTGCCCTTGGTGAAAGAAGAAGATATGGGCCAGCTCAATACCGACGGACGCTTTTTTTATTTCCTCGATTACAACCTGAGCACGCATCCCGATTCAACCATGTTAGGGGAGGAGCAATGGCTGTGGCTCGAAAAAGAGCTGATGAAAAAGGCAGACGTACGCATTATTTGCTCCGGTACCCAGTTCGGGATTTCCTATAATGGCTACGAAGCCTGGGCTAATTTTCCCCTGGAGCAGGAACGGATGCTCGCCTTGATCCGCAAAACCCGCGCAGAAGGTGTGCTTTTCATTTCAGGCGATGTACATTACGCCGAAATTTCCCGCCTCAAGGTGCCTGACACGTATCCCATCTACGATGTCACTTCCAGCGGCTTGTCTGAAAACTGGAAATTCGCCGCACCTAATACCAACCGCATCGAAGGCCCGGTGATGGACCACAATTTCGGATTGATTACGCTCAATTGGGCGTCCGAAATTCCACTCATTAAAATGGAAATCTGGGACAAAACCGACAACCAGCGCCTGGAATATACGATTCCGCTGACGGAGCTGAAATTCTGATCCGGGCTTCGCAGCTAATTTTCCGGCTCTCAATTCTCCGTTTTCCATTTTCCATTCTCAATTTTCCATTAAATTTGCAGCATGTACGAAGAAATCATCAGGCTTGCTTTCAGTGAAGACATTGGCGACGGCGACCATTCCTCCCTGGCATGTGTCCCGGAAAATGCGCAGGCAAAAGCCCGTTTAATCATCAAGGATGAAGGTATTTTGGCCGGAATAGAGCTCGCAGAGCAAATTTTTCATCATTACGATCCCAAGCTGGAAGTAGAAATCTTCATACGCGATGGCGCACAGGTAAAACCCGGTGATATTGCCCTGCACGTGAGCGGATCGTCCCGTTCAATTCTCGCAACAGAGCGTCTCGTACTGAACTTTATGCAGCGCATGAGCGGCATTGCAACACAAACCAACCGTATTGTTGCCCTGGTGAAAGATTATCCCGTAAAAATCCTCGATACACGTAAGACAACGCCGGGATTGCGCTTGATTGAAAAATGGGCGGTAAGGATTGGCGGCGGTCATAACCACAGGATCGGTCTCTATGACATGATCATGCTCAAGGACAATCACATCGATTACGCCGGCGGGATCAGCAAAGCGATTTCCCAGACGCATGAATACTTGAAAAGCACAGGCAAAAACCTGGCGATTGAAGTGGAAGTGCGCGACGAAACCGAGCTGGATGAGGTATTGGCCGTTGGCGGTGTGCAGCGCATTATGCTCGATAACTTTTCACCCGAGCGGATCATTGCAGCCAGGGAACGGATTCCTGCAGCGTATGAAATTGAAGCGTCCGGCGGGATCACCCGCGATAATATCGTTGCATATGCCAAAACCGGCGTGGATTTCATTTCCATCGGCGCCCTGACACACAGCTTCAAAAGCCTCGACATGAGCCTGAAGGCGGATTTCAGCTGATCGCTTATCATTGCTTTATCTTTAATTAAAAAATTATGCTAATTAATTCACATAGTGAATTTACATTAGTGAAATTATTCCAATGTTTTATCCAATTATGGATTAGTGCAAATTAGTGCAATTCGTGGCCGCTAAGATCACTCATTAACTATAACAACCGAGTTTAATATTTGATATATCAAATGTATATATCTCCGTTCATAGGAACATTTTTTCCATTTGTGTAATTAAGCCCCAAAAATCGTTAAAAGATGGGGGCTTTTTTTGCTTTTATCGGAAAAACAAAGTAAATTTAGTTCTGAAAAACTCTGGTTAGATTGCATGAATTGCAACCCCGGCCAGGTTATGAGTTCTGCAATTTGACCAGACTTAAAACCAATGTGCCATGAAAGCAATTTTACTTTATGTTTCCTTCCTGCTGATAAGCGGGAGCTACGCCCAAATGGAGTTAAACAAAGTTAATGTGTTTACGCTCCTTGTTGACTATGACAACCCGCAGTTTGAAGGCGGGAATATCTCTTACTACGATTGTCCTTCCTGTTCCAATGACTCCGTTCCCTTGCTGATCGATTACCAGGAGCCCGGTGATGTCGGTGGGATAACTTTCCGCCTGGAACCTACGGGGGACACACTCTTTAACGGAAGTATCATCTGGATGGGGCAGGGTCAGATCAATCAGCCTTCAGCCTTTAACATGGAAAGCCCGTTCATCATGCAGGATGACATAATCGGCATGCCTGAAAATGTATCTTATTTCGATATGCAGGGCAGGCCCATCAGTGATCCCCAGTTTGTGAATGCCGCTGAAAATGCCTGGTACGAAGTGAACCAGCTGGAAATCG
The DNA here is from genome assembly GCA_021325675.1 of Crocinitomicaceae bacterium. Classification (GTDB taxonomy): domain Bacteria; phylum Bacteroidota; class Bacteroidia; order Flavobacteriales_D; family Crocinitomicaceae; genus M2408. Next base: position 147,927 of record JAJTCM010000003.1, on the reverse strand, counting down.
TGAAAACGGCTTCAGAAAATGGTTTTAAAACGGCTATGCTGATGTACACACCGGCTGTGGGCGTGTTTAACCCGGAAGTAGCCAAATGGGTTATTTTCTTCTACCGTAATGTGCAGTTAAGCTCCCTGCAGGAATCCGTACTCAACCCTTTTACGGTGTATCCGAACCCGGCCAAAAGCTTGATCAATGTGAGCGCGGGAACTGCCAAAGTCAGCCATTTTGAAATCCGGAACAACCTGGGGCAAGTGATCCAGACCGGCAACCTGGATTCTCATACAATCCTGCTGACGGGCATGGCTGACGGGATTTATTTCCTGGATTTACGCGATAGGGAAGACCTCGTGCAGCGGATCCGTTTCCAGAAATTTTAGCGGATATAGGGCAAATGACTTATTTTTAACGGAAGAATTTTAACTTTGATATCTTTGCATTATCTTTGATAGTGTAAGGATAAAAAATAAAGTTATGAAACACGTTATATTCTTTTCAGTCGTATTTTACATTACCTCTTCTTTCGGGATCCTGGTAGTTGATGAATACAGTGTCATTAAAGTGATCGGAGGCATCAAGCACAGCAAGAACAACAAAGCTTTGTATACAGGTGATAAGGTCCTTTCCAACGAGAAGCTCACATTTGCGCAAAATACATCCAAAGCGGCCTTGATCAGTAAGGAAAAAGGCCGCTTTATGCTTAATTCTTCCCCTTCAGGGATGGTAACGGAAGGTTTGCTGCCGGCAATGAACAACGTAAGCTCCAGGGCTGGCGCGATGCTGAACGCAATTGATCTCGAAAAGCATTTTTCCGATACCTACCTCGTTTTGAGCGGTTACGAAATCGAAATCAGCCCGGCGGCTTTCCCAATGGATGCGGACCACTTCTTTTTCCTGCGCTATGACTACAAAGGCGAAACTATTTCCAAAAAGCTGCCTTACAAAGGAAACAAGCTGATGATTGATGGCGCTGAAGTGCTCAAAATTGACGGGAAAAGCATTGAGCTGAAAGAAGGCAGCAAAATGGAGCTCGTTTACCGCAGCTCAGCGGACAAAACTTCCCACAGCCTTTCTGTTTTCCAGCCGGTATTTGCCGATGAGAAAAACCTCGCTTTGGAATGCAAGCTGATCCTGAACGAATTGAGCGGTCAAAGCGTTGAATCCCAAAAAGAGCAGCTGCTGGCGTATGTGACTGAAAATTACGGAAAACCTCACCAGCAAAACTGGGAAATGTGGCTGAAACAAAACCTGGGGATCTAAATGCGTTTTTTAACCCTCGTTTTTTTCTTAGCTGCTACCGTTTTAAGCTCAGCCCAGGTTGAGTCGCCCTACATACAAAATTTCACCAACAAGGTATATGGCAAAAACTCCAACCCGGAGATTTACGCCGTAGTGCAGGATAATGAAAACGTAATCCTGGCCGGAACTTCGAATGGTGTCCTCGTTTACAACGGCTCTTCCTGGAAATTTGTGGGTGTGCGCAACGGCTCGCATGTGACGGCTTTGTCTAAAACTAGTGACGGCCGGATTATGGTGGGCGGTTTGGCAGAATTCGGTGAGCTGAAAAAAAATGCCAAAGGAGCCTATGTTTACCGTTCCCTTTCTCAAAAAGACCAGCTGAATGAAACTGTCTGGCGCGTGCACAGCATTGGAAACGAGACTTTTTTTCAAACGGAATCTGCCGTATATGTTTATGAGGGTAACAAACGCAGGCAAGTATTAAAAGCGCAAACAAGCTTTCACCTTTCCTTTGAATTGAACGGCCGTTTTTATGTACGCCAGCGTCAGAAAGGATTATTTGTTTACAAAGATCACGGTCTCAAAATCATTGATGCTTCCGGTAAAATGAAAAACGAGGGTTTATTCGCCTTGTTCAAATCCGGGGCTTCACGCAAATACTTTTTCAGGGATGATTTCAGCGCCAACCCGATAGAATCTTCCATCTACGGCGGGATCAGGCTGAAGGACGGGAATTATGCACTCAATACATTGAGTGACGGTGTCTATATCCTGGATAAAAATTTTAAGCCTTTGTATCATTACAACCAGTCGAACGGGCTGACGGACAATGATGTGAAGCAGGTTTACCAGGGATCAGACGGAAATCTCTGGCTGGCAACAAATAACGGTTTGTCTTACATCGAATACCGGACCGATCTGGACTTTTATTCAGATATTCATGGGCTGGAAGGCGATGTACAGGACGTTTTTCGCCAGTCTGCGGACGCTTTATATATTGCAACAACGAAAGGCATTTACCTCAAATCCGGGGGAAAGCTGCAAAAGCTAAACATAAATTTCCCGAGCTGGGAGCTTTATAGTCATAACGGCCAGCTTTACGCTGCAACTTCCGGCGGGATTGTGCTAATCAGCGGAAATTCCGTATCGCTGAAAAAAGTAGGAAATTACAACAATCTCTGCTTTTTCCAGGGCAATTTTGTGCTCAGCGGCGGCAATGGGATTGAGTTTTGTACACCGCAGTTCGGCCGGGTTTCTTCCTACGACCTGCCGCTCAACCGGACCTTGAAAATGCTCGGAGATCCTGCCCGTAAAGAACTGTGGATCGGAACGATCGGCGTCGGGCTGGTGCGCATCAAAGCGGATTTGTCCATGGAAATCTACGAAAGCACGATCGATGGGCTGAATACAGCCTGGATCAAGCCGCTCCTGACAGCCGATAAGGAAATTGTTTTTGCCACCAAAGACGGCCTGCAACGCTTTATTTACGAAGAAGAAGTGCGCCAGTCGCTCCCGGATTCACTGAAAAATGACCCGAATTACAGCCGCGGGATTTTTGAGCCCTTCGGTACAGCAGACGAAATTTCCGAATTGTTTGTTTTCCGGCAAACGCGTATGGCCGTGATCCTCAACGAAATTAAAATCACGAAGGACAAAAGCTTATACAATTCTCCCTACAGCTTTCTCGATTTCGGGCGGATCAACCAGGTGAAAGTCATTGGTAAGGATTTGTATATCTGCACTTCGGATGGTCTAACAATCATCAGCGATCATCTGAAACCTTACAAAAGCAATTTCAAGCTGAGCTTTGAGCAAATTCTATACAAAGAACACCCATTAGCATTAAACGCTGCACCGGAGCTGGATTTCTATAAAAATACGCTTGTTTTTAAACTGAAAGCGCCGTCTTTTTTCCACAGCTCACAAGTGAAATTCCGCTATAAGATGAGCGGGGAGCAAGACAGCTGGTCAACGTTATCAGGCAGCAGGACGATTAATTTCTCCAAGCTTTACGAAGGAAGTTATACGATTTATATCCAGGCCGAAAATTCCCTGGGCGAGCAGTCGAATATCCTGGAATATACCTTTACGATCACGCCGCCGTGGTATAGAACGAGCTTTGCATACCTGCTCTATATTCTGATTCTCATTCTGAGCTTCTGGTTTGCCATCAAGGTCAGCCGCCGCCGTTTGGAGCAGAAAAACAAAGAGCTGGAAAACATTGTGCAGGAACGGACACAGGAAGTGGTGCGCCAGAAACACGAAATTGAAGAAAAGCACAAGGAAATTACGGATTCCATCAACTACGCTGAGCGCATCCAGACCGCGCTGATGATGAGCGATGAACATTGGGATGCGCTGGCGGAAGACCATTTTATCCTGTTCCGTCCGCGGGATGTCGTGAGCGGTGATTTTTACTGGGCCTACCAGAACGAAAATTATGCTGTCTGGACCGCAGCCGATTGCACAGGCCACGGTGTGCCGGGCGCTTTCATGAGCATGCTCGGGATCGGCTTCCTCAATGAGATTGTGATTGAGGGCAAAAACTTCAGCCCGGCGCAAATCCTCAACCAGCTCCGCTCCAAGATCATCAAGGCTTTACAGCAGAAAGGAAGCTCAGAAGAGCGCAAGGACGGAATGGATATCGCTTTGTGCTGCTGGGACAAGAAAAACAATACCGTCAGGTTTTCCGGTGCGAATAATCCGCTGATCCTGGTCACGGCGAATGAAGAAAAAGCCAAAAATTTCGGCGACGAAAAAATGATGGCCCACAACGGGCGTTTCCTCGTTACAATTTCTGCGGATAAAATGCCGGTTGGAAAATACGTCAACGACGAACGTTCTTTTACCGAAACGGAATTTACCCTTGATCCGGGTGATGTGATTTTTTCTTTCTCCGACGGCTTCCCCGACCAGTTTGGCGGCGCGGACGGCAAAAAATACATGATCAAACGCTTCAAAACTTTCCTCCTGATGCAGCAAACACAAAACATGGAGGAGCTGAAAGCCTTGCTTGTAAAAGAGTTTGAACAATGGCTCAAAGAAGGAAACGCCGAGCAAATCGATGATGTGTGCGTGGTGGGGGTGAGAATTACTTGAAAAATTAAGAATGAAGACCGCCGAAGGCAGCACAGCTAATGGAAAATGCAGGTAACACTTCCCTCTTTCGGCGGGGCGGGTACATCGAGTATCGCTTCTGATTGCCCTTGCTTTCTTCACTTACTTAATCCTTTGCGCCTTTTGCGTAAACTTTGCCTCCTTTGCGTTCCAAATAAATTCTTCATATCTGAGCGTCTTCGTGGCAACAGAATAAATTCGTAATTTTGTATTTCAAACGAAAGGACCTTCATGAACAAAGTCATACCGATCGACCTGGGCTTAATTGATTACAAAGAAGCCTGGGATTTCCAGGAAAAAATATTCAATCGCACGATCGCACAAAAAATAGCGCTGCGCAATGACCCTGCAGCCGAAAAAACGAACAATTACCTGCTTTTTTGCCAGCACCCGCATGTATACACTTTGGGTAAAAGCGGCGAAGCGAGCCATTTGCTTTTGAACGAAGAAAGCCTGAAGGAAAAAAACGCGACGTATTACGAAATCAACCGCGGTGGCGATATTACCTATCACGGTCCCGGCCAGCTGGTAGTTTACCCGATTTTCGACCTCGATTATTTCTTTACCGATATTCACAAATACATGCGTTTCCTGGAGGAAGCCGTGATCCAAACCTTGGCGCATTACGGTGTTGTGGGCGATCGCTACCCGGGATATACGGGCGTTTGGCTCGAGCCGAATACCCCGAATGCACGCAAAATCTGCGCAATGGGCGTGAAATGCTCGCGCTGGGTTACGATGCACGGGATCGGCTTTAACATCAACAGCGATTTAAATTATTTTTCTCATATCATCCCTTGCGGTATTGAAGATAAATCTGTATCTTCATTGCAGAAAGAGTTGGGCAGGGAAGTGGATCTCACGGAAGTGATCGGAATACTGAAAGCTAAAATGGCTGAACTCTTTGTATATGAATATAATACAGATGAGAGTTTTCAAAAAATTCATTAAACGTTTTTTACAGGTTCTGCTTCTCCTGGTGATTTGCGCCAACCTGTTTGTGATCCTTTCCGGCAGGTTTTACCTCTACCGCGGAATTTATCACACCTATCTTCACGGCCGGACCGGGCCAAGCATTTATGACAAGGATATTTTTTATTCTTCCACCATCAAAAAAGCGGACAATGTATTTACCTGGAACGAAAAGCCTTCCGGGAAACAGTTGACAACAAAGGAAGAAAAACTGATGACCAAGCTTAAAACATCTTCTCTTCTCATTATCAAAAACGATACGCTGGTGTATGAAAAATATTGGAACGACCATACGAAAAATACGGTATCCAATAGTTTTTCGGCCACTAAAACCTTTGTTTCCCTGCTGATCGGCATTGCGCTCGAAGAAGGTAAAATAAAATCACTGGACGATGCCGTTGGCGATTATCTTCCTGCATTTAAAGAGAAAGGAAAAAACGCCATAACAATCCGTCATTTGCTCATGATGGCTTCCGGGCTGGATTGGGAAGAAAGCAGCAAAGACCCGCTGTCGGAAAACGCAGAATCGTATTACGGAAGTGATCTCTGGGGATTGGTTAACCGCCAGAAAGCCGTTGCCAAACCCGGGAAAGCGTTCAATTATCAAAGCGGGAACTCGCAGCTGCTGGGTTTTATTATCGAGAAAGCCACGGGAGAAGATTTGTCTGATTACGCCTACAAAAAAATCTGGTCGAAGATCGGTACCGAGCACGATGCTTACTGGAGTCTGGATAAAGAAAAAGGCGCTGAAAAATCCTTTTGCTGCCTGTACGGCACAAGCCGCGATTTTGCCCGGCTGGGGAAACTGATCCTGCAGCGCGGTGCCTGGGAAGGAAAACAGGTCGTTTCTGAAAAATACATGGATGAAATGTTCGCCAACCCGCAAATGACGACGGAAGAAAAAGTGCCGAATTACCGCTACGGGCTGCACATCTGGACTTATTTAGGTTATAAGCACCCGGTTTACTATTGCCGCGGCATCCTGGGGCAGTATATCATCAGCATTCCGGCGGAAAACATCATCATCGTCAGGACAGGCGAAGCGCGCATGCACAACATCGAACAGTCGGAAAATAAGTATAAGGTAGGCCATCCTGCCGATCTTTTTTTGTATATTTCGGCCGCTAAAAGAATCGCTAACAAAAATTAATATACATGCGCGAAGAATTGCTCGGCCCTAAAGTGGAAAATGTTGCTGTTGCCGTTGTGCAGGAAAAAGGGGAAGACAACCAGCCAATTTACAATACGTATCTCATCAACCTGCGCGAAGATGAAATCATGGAAGGCATTATCATAACTTCCAAAGGCTACGGCGAAAATGTCAATACCGGCGAAAAGGTAAAAACGTCCATGCTGCGCCATTGTCTCGAAATCCTGCTGCCAAACGAAGCTGCACGCATTGAGCCGATCATGGAAGAGGTTTTCGGACTGACGAACGAATATTGGGTGAGCTTTTGGGTCAATGACCAGATGTATGATAAAAAATTCATCTTCCTGCCCGAAACCATCCAGGAAAAAAATATGAAGCTCATCCCGCAGCTTGGGGTGAAAGGAATTATGATCCAATAAAAGCACAAAAAGAGATGAAAAAAACACTGATCTGTCTCTTATCACTCATTTTACTCGGGGCTTGCTCGCTTTCCGCTTCCCAGGAACAGGAGCTCAACAAACAGACCGGCATTTACCTCGATGCTCAGGAACGCAATGCACTTTTAGTTGTTGTTTCCAAAACCCATCCTTCCTTTGTGCGCTACGCCAAATCAAAAGGGGAGAGCTATTTCAAAAACGTTTTTGAGAATGAAGCCGGTGAAGAGCTCGTATTTATCAACCCGATGATCCGAAAAATTGAAAGCAAAGGCGACCATTTGCAGGTTTTGTACGAAGTCGAAAAAGAATACATCCAGAACGGTGAAAACCACCGGAATTCATCCCGCTTCGTAGCTTTATCTGATGATGAGGGAAAAACGTGGTACTTCCTCGATCATGCAACTTATGCCAACAAAAAAATTTGCCGCGATATTCCCCGCTTATTAAAATAAATATTACATTAGCCTATGCTTAAACTGTTACTTTTCGTATTCACGTTCACCATTTTATGTTTAACCGGCGCGCAGGCCCAGGGCTGGTCACCTGCCGGGGCGCGCTCTATGTCCCTGGCAAACGCTTCGGTAGCCTTAGGTGACGTCTGGAGCTATCACCACAATCCCGGCGCGCTGGCAACTTTAAAAAAAACGTCCTTTGGGGTTTCCTATGAAGACCGTTTCAGCTTAAAAGAATTACAGTCTCAGGCTTTGGTTGTGGCCCATCCGCTCAAAAAAGGCGTTGTGTCCTTAGGTGCGCAGTTTTACGGTTATTCGGCTTACCGGACAACCCGTGTTGGCTTAGGCTATTCACTTCAGCTCTCAGAGAAAATTTTTGCAGGCGTTCAGCTCAATTACCAGGGCCTCAAAATTGCCGGTTACGGACAAAAAGGAACAGTTAGTGGTGAAGCCGGGATCCTGGCTAAAATCAACGACCAGGTAAGTTTTGGCTTCTCCGTGCTCAATCTCAACCAGGCGAAATTGGTTCCTGCTCAAAATGACCGCTTTTCAACCTATTTGCGCCTTGGACTGGCCTATAACGTTTCTTCCAAAGTCATTTTGCTCGCCGAAGCAGAAAAAGAAGTCACCAGTAAGCTTCGTCCGAAAGGGGCGATGGAATACAAGTTTTCCGATAAGTTTTTCCTGCGGATCGGCGTCGCTGCCAACCCGGTGGAGCTTACTTTCGGCACAGGGCTGGTTTTCAATAAAGTCTTAAAAATGGATCTCGGAACGGGATGGGACCAGCGTTTGGGCTGGAGTCCGCACCTGGGCTTTACTTTTGACTTAAACGGCGCAAATGATGAGTAAGCAGTTCCTGTTGTTCGTTTTTATGCTGGTAGCTTTCGGCGCTGTTTCACAAACGCGTTCGGAGATCATTCAGCAGCGTATCGAGCTGATTTCCGAGCAGTTGGAAACGGAAGAGCTTGATTTGACGAACTTGCTGGAACAATTGAATTATTACTATGACAACCCGATTAACCTCAACAATACGAATTTTGAAGAGCTGGAAGCTTTGCAATTGCTGACAGATGTGCAAATAAACGATGTTTTGCTCCATGTGAAGCAGCACGGCAGGTTCATCAGTAAATATGAGCTGCAGGCCTTGCGTTACTGGGATCTACAGACAATTGACCTTGTTTTGCCCTTTATCCGGGTGGATGACAAGCTCGATCAACTGCACGTTAGCTTAAAAGAAGCATTAAAATACGGGAATTTTGAGCTTTTCCTGCGTTACCAGCGCACCCCGCAGCACAAAAAGGGCTACGATGAGGTGAGCGATTCCATCCGGGAAACAAGCAGTACATATTACTATGGGAATCCCGACCGGTATTATTCCAGGTTTCGTTTTTCATACCGCACCAACCTGAGCATTGGCGTCACCGCTGAGAAAGACCCGGGGGAGCAATTCTTTAAAGGAACACAGAAAGGTTTTGATTTTTACTCAGCCCACGCTTTTTACCAGGGTGGAAAATACCTCAAGGCAGTTGCTTTAGGCGATTACCAGGTGCAAATCGGTCAGGCCCTGAATTTTTGGTCGGGTTATGCTTTCGGTAAAACGGCCGATGTCAGCAATATCAAAAAGAACGCCCAGCCTTTGCGGCCTTACACTTCCGTGGATGAAAACCGTTTTATGCGGGGAGCAGCGGCTGATCTGGCCTACAAGAATTTCGGGCTGACGGTTTTCGGTTCTGTGAAAAATGTGGACGCTTCCATTATTGAAGATTCGCTTTCGGATGACCTGGAATTTGTTTCAACGATTGATTTAACCGGGTTTCACCGCACGTACAGGGAAATTGCCAAAAAAGACCTGCTGCAGGAACAAATTGCCGGGGCAAACCTGCGTTATAAGGTACGCAGCCTGAGCCTGGGAGTTGCCGGGGTTCACCAGGGCTACGACAAAGCGTATTCCAAAACGATGCAGATTTACAACCAGTTTGATTTCCGCGGCACAAAAACATTTAGTCTCAGCGGGGATTACAGCTACGTCTGGAAAAACATCAACCTGTTCGGGGAAGTTTCCCGCTCCTCGCACTCAAAAGATTATGCCTTCCTGCAAGGCTTGATTATCGCAATCGACAGCAAGGCGACGCTGAGTGTTCTGTACCGCAATTATGGCAGGGCTTACCAGACGTTTTACAACAATGCTTTTGCAGAAGGAAGTCTTACCCAAAACGAAAAAGGCCTGTATTTTGGTTTGCGCACCAAGCTGAGCTCTTCCTGGACTTTTTCAAGCTACATGGATTTTTTCCAGGCCCCGTGGCTGAAATACCAGGTGGACGCCCCGACGATCGGTCATGAATTCCTGGGACAATTGAGCTACAAGCCCAACAAGCAAATGGAGTTTTATGCGCGTTACCGTCAGCAGCTGCGCCAGAAAAACAGCCGGAATGCGGACGAGTTTGTAACTGCCGTTGAAGATGTGTACCAGCGCAATTACAGGATTAATTTTTCCTACCAGGTCAGCGAAGCCATCCAGATCAAAAGCCGTTTGGAATATGTAACGATCAACCGCCCGAGCAATGATCCGGAACAGGGAATGATTTTCACGCAAGATGTGCTGATCCGCCCGAAAAGCGCCCCGTTCGACCTGGCGCTGCGTTACGCGCTCTTCGACACCGATTCGTACGACACCCGGATTTATACTTTTGAAACAAACGCTTTGTATGTTTTTTCCGTCCCGGCGTATTACTACCAGGGAAGCCGCGCTTATTTCACGCTTCGCACGACGATGTTCCGCAAAGTTGATTTATGGGTGCGTTATGGGGTTTTCATTTACTCCAACAGGACTAGCTTAAGCTCAGGTGGCGAAGAGATCCAGGGAAATTCAAAAGGCGACATCACGCTGCAATTACGGGTTAAGTTCTGATTTCTGCACAGATTAGAAAACAAGAGACGGGAACAAAAAAAGACTGTCCTTTGTCAGACAGCCTTCCATATTAATTAAGCTCAAATTCTAAATTATCCATTCAAACTTCGCAGCTTTAGCGAAGAATTTTCCATCACTTCCTATCCAGATAAAACACCTGGTCGGAGTTAACTACTTTCAATACCATTTGATCGCCTTTCATTTCTTTGAGATACAGCATTTCGCCTTCGAAGGTTTTCATGGCAAAAACAAGCGTATCGCCTTTCATGGACCAGGTCCCTTTGTTTTTGATACCGCCGCCGCTTAATGTCAGGTTTTCGCCGTCAAAAATATATTCAGTTCCTTTATTTACGTCGGCCATCATGCCTTCCGCTTTATTGATTACCCAGGTTCCGTCGGTGGCATTGCTGGCGATTTTTTCTTCTCCGCCTCCCGGTTTTCCCTGTTCTGCATTGCCTCCGCAAGCCATAAACAAAAGGACAGCGGGAATAAGTAGGATTAATTTTTTCATATTGATTTTTTTAGTGATTCCGAAAGATAGCTAAAAAATTTAAAATTCCAAGAGTGGGAGATTAAATGTCAATTTGTCAGGAAAAAAAGCTGGCAAAATAGTTGTGTAGCTCAAAATGTAAATGTAATTTTATCCCGGTTAAGGATAACAAATTTAAAAATAAACAAATATGGCATTAGAAATCACAGATGCAAACTTTGAAGAGCTTGTATTGAAATCAGACAAACCGGTAGTAGTAGACTTTTGGGCAGAATGGTGCGGACCTTGCAGAATGATTGGACCGGTAATTGAAGAAATGTCTAAAGAGTACGATGGCAAAGCAGTGATCGGAAAAGTGAACGTAGACGAAAACCCGGGTGTATCCGCTCAATTTGGCGTACGTAACATCCCGACAATTTTATACATCAAAAATGGCGAAGTAGCTGATAAATTAGTGGGTGCAGCCCCTAAAGCGCAGTTAACAAGCAAATTGGATGCATTGATTTAAAAACAGCATTTTCAAATACTCAAAGCGTAATCCTGGATAAGGGTTGCGCTTTTTTGTTCAATAGGTGTAGATGGCTGGATTTTTAGATACTGGCCCGGGTAAACAAATCCACAGCGAAGCAGACACGAAGTGAATCATCTAACTAATCTATTTCACCGCCGCAGGCAGCAGCGTAGCTAATTTCCATTCTCAATTTTCAAACTTCGTAGCCTTAGCGAAGAGTTAAATTGTATCTTTGCGCTCAAAATTAATGCATACATGAACAAATTCATCAACCGTTTAAAATATTATGGCATCGGTTTCGGCATGGGACTGGTTTTCGTATTTTTCTTTTTCCAGAACCGCGGATGCAGCTGGCTGCCGTCAAACAGGGTGAAAAACTCCATTTTAGACCGGGTGATCGTCATTGCTGACAGCGAGCAGCAGGCTTTGAAATCGAAAGGCGTGAACGAAGACGCAATTATCGAGCTGCTCAACACAGGGAGCGTGGAATATGACAAAAGCGTGAAAGAAGGAAAAACCAAAATTTACCTGTTGTACAACGATAAGCACCGCCTGTTTTTTACCCTGCCGCAGGACAATTACATTTCTGAAGTAAAGCTGGCGAACAAAGACGTTTCTAAAATCACCAATTCAACGGAGGGCTTCGGTACGCTAGTGCATTTCCCGAACGATAAAAACCTCATACACGTGGATTCTTCCAAAATCCTGACCTGTCAGCAGGAAGCGCTAGGCTTTATCAACCAGCAGCTGATCCTGAAAAATCTCAAAAAAGCAGGGAAGATAGATTTTGCGAAGACATTTTATTTCAAAAAGCCACGTCCGACGGTGTACCTGACGTATCCCGACAGCAAAAAAAACACGATCGGTTCCAACACAATCTGGTATAAAAACAAGATCACCATCAAATCGTTTGATATCCCCTTTGAAACAAATTGTAAATAAGAACTAACCTTCTTAATTTTTTAACGTTCTTAATACACATTTAATTTTTATTTCTAATTTTGAGCAATGGAATTTTCTGCGGAGCAAATTGCGGGTATCCTTTCAGGTGAAGTTGTAGGGAATCCTGGTATTAAGGTGAATTCACTTTCTAAAATCGAGGAGGGAAAAGAAGGTACACTCTCTTTTTTAGCTAACCCAAAATACGAAGAGCATATCTATACAACAGGTGCTTCTATTTGTATTGTTAACAAAAGCTTCACGCCGGCCAAAGAGCTTCCCGAAGGATTGACCCTTGTCAAAGTCGAAGATGCCTACGCCTGTTTTGCCAAATTACTGGATTTTTACAATCAAATGCGCCAGAAAGCTCCTAAAATCGAGCAGCCTTCCTTTATGGCGGAATCGTCCACAGCGGGCGAAGGTTTGTATCTCGGGGCTTTTGCCTACATCGGGGAGCAGGCTAAAATCGGCACAAACGTTAAAATTTATCCGAATGTTTATATTGGTGACAATGTGACTATCGGCGACAATACGATTATTTACCCGGGAGCAGCGATCTATGCGGATTGCGTGATCGGGCAAAACTGCATCATTCATTCCGGGGTGATTATCGGGGCTGACGGCTTCGGTTTTGCGCCGAATGAAGCAGGTGAATACCAGAAAGTTCCGCAGATTGGAAACGTGATCCTCGAGGATTTCGTGGAAATCGGGTCCAACTCAACGATCGACCGCGCAACTTTGGGATCGACGATTATCCGCCGCGGGGTGAAAATCGACAACCTCTGCCAGGTAGCCCACAACGTGGAAATCGGTAAAAATACAGCTATGGCAGCCCAGGTTGGGATTGCAGGCTCAGCTAAGATCGGCGAGCGCGTCATGATCGGCGGACAAGCCGGGATTGCAGGGCATTTGCATATTGCCGACGAAACCAAAATCGTAGCCCAGTCCGGGATCCCGGGATCGGTCAAAAAAGCAGATACGCTTATGGGATCGCCGGGCATCAACATCGAAGATTTCAAAAAATCCTATTTCGGCTTCCGAAAGCTGCCGTTTATCCTGAATAAAATCCAGGAATTCGACCAGAAACTGAAAGAATTAACCAAAAAATAAGCATACATGGCTGAAAAGCAACGCACACTTAAAGCATCCATCAAATTGTCAGGCGTCGGTTTACACACCGGCGAAAAAGTAAACCTGGAGCTCTGTCCCGCACCGGACAACCACGGATACAAATTCCAGCGTATCGACATGGAAGGCCAGCCGATCGTAAAGGCTGACGCTGACCTGGTAGTGGCAACGGACCGCGGCACAACGCTTGAGCAGAATGGTGCGCGTGTGTATACAACGGAACACGTGTTGGCGGCGCTTTACGGTATGCAGGTGGACAACGCCCTGATCAAAATTGACGGGCCTGAAATCCCCATTATGGACGGAAGCTCCTGGCCATTCGTTGAAGCGATTGAAAAAGTGGGTTACGAAGAGCAGCAGAGTGAGCGTGATTATTTTGAGCTTTCTGAAAATATTCCCTGGGAAGACCTTGACAAAGGAATTGAGTTCCTGGCGATCCCTGACAATCATTTCCGGATTACGGTGATGGTGGATTACAAGTCACCGGTATTGGGTACGCAGCACGCGTCGATGTACAACGTTTCCGAGTTTAAGGAAGAGATTTCCCGCTGCCGTACGTTCGTGTTCCTGCGTGAGCTTGAGTTCCTGGCGAAAAACAACCTGATCAAAGGGGGCGACCTCGATAATGCGATCGTGTTGGTTGACCGCGACGACGTGAGCCGCGAAGAGCTGGACCGCCTGGCAAAGTTACTTGGAAAAGAAGAGCTGAAAATCCAGGTGCAGGGCATCGGCGTTCTCAATTCCTCCAAGCTGAAATTTGAAAACGAGCCGGCACGCCACAAGCTCTTGGATATCGTTGGTGACCTGGCGCTCGTTGGAAGACCGATCAAAGCCCACATTTTAGGTGCGCGTCCCGGGCATTCCGGAAATGTGCGTTTCGCCAAAGTGCTGAAAGAACAAATCAAAAAACAAGAAAAGCAAGGCCGCCAGTTTGACCTGACAAAAGAGCCTTTATATACTATTTGCGACATCGAAAAAATGCTGCCGCACCGCTATCCTTTCCTGCTCGTGGATAAGATCATGGAGATCGGGGAAGAAAACATCGTTGGTGTGAAAAACATTACCATGAATGAGCCGCAGTTTACCGGGCATTTCCCGGGCAACCCGATTTTCCCGGGCGTACTGCAAATCGAAGCCATGGCGCAGGTAGGAGGGATTTTCGCTTTGAGTAAAGTGGAAGACCCGCATTTGTATTCCACTTATTTCATGAAGATCGACAACGTGAAATTCAAGCAGAAAGTTGTTCCGGGAGATACCATTATTTTCGACCTGAAGCTGCTTTCACCGATGCGCCGCGGTTTGGTCAATATGGGCGGTGTGGCGTATGTAAACGGAAAACCTGTTATGGAAGCGGAAATGCTCGCCCAGGTAATAAAAGACAAAGTATAAATGATCAGCAAATTTGCACAAATAGATCCGGGGGCTCAGTTGGGCGCAAATGTCATTGTTGATTCATTCTCAACGATTTTTGAAGATGTGATTATCGGCGAAGGCACCCGGATTCATCCGAATGTGACAATTTATCCCGGTACGCGCATCGGTAAAAACTGCGAAATTTTCCCCGGCGCAGTTATTGGAGTTATTCCACAGGATTTGAAATTCAACGGGGAATACACGACCGTGGAAATTGGCGATAATACCAAAATCCGCGAATGCGTAACGATCCATCGCGGTACAAACGATAAATTGTGCACTAAAATCGGGTCTAACTGCCTGCTGATGACGTATGTACATGTTGCCCACGACTGCCAGATCGGCAACAACGTGATCCTGGCTTCCTATGTCGGTCTTTCGGGTCACGTCATCATCGATGATTACGCCATCCTCGAGGGGACGGTTGTTGCGCAGCAATTTGTACACATTGGCGCCCACGCTTTCATTGGGGGAGCGTCATTGGTACGCAAGGATATTCCGCCTTACATCAAAGCTGCCCGCGAACCGCTGACTTATGCAGGGGTGAACGCGATCGGCATCCGCAGAAGAGGATTTTCCGATGAGCAGGTGCGTGAAATAGAAGACATTTACCGCCTGCTTTACGTTTTGAACAGTAATATTTCCAAGGGACTGGAATCCATCAAAGAAACCATTCCCGAATCCGAAATCCGCAACGGGATCCTGAACTTTATTGAAACTTCGGATAAAGGAATTATCCGCGGCCTTATCTGATAATTTTTTCATAAAATATGTTTAACAGGGGAGATATCATCGAACTGGAAATTACCGCTTTTGCTTTCGGTGGAAAAGGCATTGCTAAAATCCCCACGGATGACGGCGATTATGTTGTTTTCGTGGAAAATACCTTTCCGGGACAGCGCGTCAAAGCGAGGGTGGAAACCAAGCGCAAGCGTCACGCTGAATGTAAGCTCCTGGAAGTGATCCGCCGTTCTGATTCGGAAATCAGCTTGCCTTACCAGGAAATTTCCGGTGCGCCCTACATTTTTGTTCCCGTTGAAATCCAGGAAAAATACAAGCTTGAAACAACCCTGGATTTGTACCGGAAACTGGCGAATATCCAGGATATACCGGACAAACTGGATACTTTTATTTCTTCCCCGCAGCACTTCAATTACCGCAATAAAATGGAATACAGCTTTTCCTGTATCGAACACGACGTACATACAGGAGAAGAAAAAGACGAAGCTTTTGCTTTGGGCTTCAAACGCCGCGGAACCTGGTGGAAGGTCGAAAACCTGAACAAGGAAAGCGGTTTGTTTGATAAACAATGGGAAGACGGGCTGATCGAAGTGCGTGACTTTTTACAGAAAACCGGGCTCACCGCCTGGCACCCACCTAAGAAAACGGGGTTTTTCCGTCACATTGTAGTGCGTAAATCCTTTTTTGAGGATAAATTACTGATCAACCTCGTAACTTCTTCCGAAGGCCTGGAGGAATTCGATGTACAGGCTTTTTCTGCGTTTTTACAGCAATTTCTGGGCAAGCGCCTGGCCGGTTTCCAGCATACGATCAATGACAACGTGGCCGATCGCGCCAAAATTGAAAACGGGCAGAACCAGCTGCTCTACGGCGAAGAAAAGATCGTTGAAGAATTGCTCGGGCTGAAATTCGAGATCAGCATGGAAAGCTTTTTCCAGACGAACCCGTCCTGCGCCGAATTGCTCTATAACAAAGCGCTCGACTACGTTTTTGAAGACAACGACCTGCGGGGCAAAGTGGTGATGGACTTGTTCTGCGGAACGGGAACTATCGGCCAGATTTTATCGCGCCGTTCGGAAAATACACAAATTATCGGCGTGGATATCGTTCCTGAAGCGATTGAAGATGCCAGGAAGAACGCTAAGCGCAACAACATCTCCGGCGTAGAGTTTTTCGCGGCCGATGTGGGCAAATTCCTCAAAGAATTCCCGCATTATGCCGGTAAAATTGGTACGATCGTATTGGATCCGCCACGCGCCGGGATTGCACCGAAAACTTTGCAGAAAGTCATCGACCTCGGATCGGAGCGCATTGTCTATATTTCCTGCAATCCTGCTACACAGGCACGCGATACGGACTTGCTCCGCCAGGCAGGGTACCAGCTCGAAAAAATTTCACTCGCGGACCAGTTTCCGCACACAAGCCATGTTGAAGCAATAGCTAAATTTGTCAAAAGCAAATGAAAAACATTGTCCTGGTCGGCTTTATGGGATGCGGTAAATCTACATTGGGCAGAAAGCTTGCCCGGAAACTGAATTACCGCTTCCTGGACTCCGATGAGGAAATTGAACGCATCAGCGGCCGCACCATCTCAGGATTATTCGAAGAATTTGGCGAAACCCATTTCCGGGAGCTGGAAAAAGAATACCTCAAAAGCCTGCTCGGACAGGAGGGGGTCGTGCTCTCAACCGGCGGCGGAATGCCCTGCTTCAATGATAACATGGACCTGATCAAACAGTTCGGAACAAGCTTTTATCTCAAGCTAAGCCCTTATGAGCTGGCTCACCGTCTCCAGAAATCCAAAACACCGCGCCCGCTCGTTGCCGGCAAAACAGGGGAGGAGCTTTACTTCTACGTCAAAGAAATGCTGATCCGGCGCAGCGACTTCTACCAAAAGGCCGATTTTATCCTGAGCGGCAAAAATCACAATGTAAATCACATACTGGGTTTGTTGGGGTAATTTTTCATTTTTTAAGAAAATTAACAACATTACTTTGCGATATATTTTTAAATTCGCACTCTAAATCATTAATCACGATTCATACGCGGGTTAATAAATTTAAATTGGATGAATTATAAAAAATTAAACGTCTACCTTGGCTGGCTGGTCTTTTTGATTGCAACAGCGGTTTATTTCATAACAATCGAAGACACAGTAAGTTTGTGGGACTGCGGCGAGTACATCACGGCAGCTTACAAATTAGAAGTTGGTCACCCTCCGGGTGCACCTTTATTCATGCTCCTCGGGCGTTTATTTTCCTTCTTCGCCGCCCCTGAAAATGTAGCGGTATGGATCAACCGGATGTCGGCGCTTTCCAGCTCGTTTACGATCCTTTTCACGTTCTGGTCGATCACTATCCTGGCTAAGAAAATGGCGTTTAAAAATGCGCGTACACTCACTAATTCACAAATGATTGCCATCCTGGGAAGCGGTTTCATCGGCTCCCTCGCTTATACATTCACCGAATCTTTCTGGTTCTCAGCAGTTGAAGGCGAGGTTTACGCCATGTCTTCCCTGTTTACAGCGATTATCTTCTGGGCCATGCTTAAATGGGACGAGGAAATGGACGCTATCAAACATGGCGAATTAGACAATACCCACGTGCCGATGCGCTGGATGATCCTGATTATGTTCCTCTTCGGTCTCGCGATCGGGGTCCACTTACTCGGATTATTGGCTATTCCGGCAATTGCTTACGTTATTTATTTCAACCGCTGGGAAAAGTTCTCCTGGAAAGGCTTTTTCCTCACAGGGATCTTGTCCATCTTCATCCTCGGTTTTATCCAGGAAGGAATTATCCCGGGAACTGTTTCCATCGCATCCAAATTTGAAGTTTCCTTCGTAAATAACATGGGGCTTCCGTTCTATTCCGGAACAATTTTCTTTTTCGTTTTGCTCGTTATTGCCCTCGTATATGTATTAAGATGGAGCAAGCGTAAAAACAAGCCGGTATGGAATGCAGCAGCTTTAGGCCTGATTGTATTTATGATCGGTTACGGCTCTTTTGCTACCATCGTGATCCGTTCCAATGCCAACACGCCTTTGGATGAAAATGACCCGGAAAACCTTGTAACACTGCATGCTTACCTCAAGCGTGAGCAGTACGGTTCCTGGCCGATCCTTTCCGGTCCTTACTGGAACTCAACGATGGACGAAAACCAGGACAACTGGGGTGACCGCTCACCGTTCTATGCCCGTCGTTTTGTAGTTATGCGCGCCGAGAAGGAGCTGAAAGCTTTCAAGCATGAAAATATTGCCCGTAAATATGCCAAATCCCTCGGGGGAGGGTATGACGTGGTTGAAAAATACTTCCTCAGCAACGAAGGAAGCTATGAAAACCAGGAGCCGGCATACACGCAAACGACTTTCTTTCCACGAATGTACTGGAGCCAGGATGCCGTTAAAGTCGATGCCTACAAATCATGGTCCGGCTACAATGACAACGGTGACGATGGTTCAATGGAAAAAGGAAGCGACGGTAAGCGTTTGCCTACTTTTGGGGAAAACCTGACGTATTTTACCCATTACCAGGTAAATTGGATGTACTGGAGATATTTTATGTGGAACTTCGCCGGAAGGCAAAATGATATCCAGGGACACGGCGATGCGATGCGCGGAAACTGGATTTCAGGTTTCTCATCAATAGATGACCGCCGTTTGGGTGACCAGTCAGCTGCACCAACATTTACAACGGATAATCCTTCCCACAATACCTTCTTTTTCCTGCCTTTGATCCTCGGTTTGATTGGTATGGTCTTTCATTTTTACAAAGCGCCGAAGGATGCCTTTATTGTCTTGCTGACCTTTATTTTTACCGGTCTCGCGATTGTCGTTTACCTGAACCAGAAGCCTTACGAGCCGCGTGAGCGTGATTATGCCTATGCAGCCTCGTTCTACGCCTTTGCGATGTGGATTGGTCTCGGGGTTTACGCGCTGTACCAGGCTTTTATCTCCTTCAGTAAAAAAGAATACCGCGGGATCCTCATCATCATTGGTGCCGGTCTGGCTCTGTGCCTGCTGCTCGATATTATTTTTGCAGGAAATTACGCCGCAACTTTATGCTGGATCCTCATTAGCGCGATAGGGGCGGTGTTCGTTTTCGGAATGAACCTGCTGGGCAAGAGCATGAAAAACGAAACCGGCGGAGCTGCCATCGCTGTCCTGCTGACCTTGTGTGTTCCTTTGATCCTTGCTTTCCAGGGATGGGACGATCACGACCGCAGTGAAAAGACTTCCGCTCGCGACCTGGCAATCAATTACCTGGAATCCTGTTCTAAAAATTCCATTCTCTTTACCAATGGGGACAACGATACCTTCCCGTTATGGTATTTGCAGGAAGTAGAGGAAAGACGCACGGATGTCCGCGTGTGTAACCTGAGCCTCATGCAAACAGACTGGTATACCGATCAGATGATGATGAAAGCATACGATTCTGATCCTTTGCCGATTAAATTCCGTGAAGACCAGATTATGATGTATGCCGGTAACACGGATATGGTTTACCTTTTCTCAACTTTCGAATTGAAAAATTTCGGCTTAAACCCCGACCTGATCAACAAGATCATTGAGATAAAAATCAAAAATAACCCGAACGAGTTCAAAATGGCTTTTGACTCATTCCGTACAGGATGTGCAGCCGTAGCACAGTCAATGAAAGCCAAGAACCCAACTTACGGTCCGACGCTGTCTGCTATCCAGGCACGCATGTCCCAGCCGGTTCTCAATGCTGGTGTAAAAGACGTAAACGTGCTTCTTGATGACTGTATTGAATTACTGCAGGCTTACCAGTCAGGAAATATCGAAGGTTCGGTTGATGCTTTGAACCAATTACAGCAATCCATGAGAAGCTGGGAAGGTTCCTGGGATTTCCTCCCGATAGATTTCGCCATGGAATTTGTTCGCAACGACGAAAACCAGGTGAACTACGAAGGAAGAATGCTTCGCGTATTCCCATCCAAAGGCTTTATCGTACCGGTAAATAAGGACAATGTACTCAAATCCGGACTGGTGAGCGAAAAAGATGCTGACAAGGTTCAGAAAGATGTAAAATTCCGTATAGACAAGCAGGCGATCACCCGCGAGCAGGTAATGATGCTCGATGTAATTGCCAACAACGACTGGAAACGTAATATATACTTCTCTTCCGTGGGAGGTTCGGATGTTTCGATTGCGTTGTATACAAGCGGTTATGTAAAGCAAAACGGAATGGTGTTCGCACTGACGCCGCTGCGTGACCAGCAAATCCTCGATACGGACAAAATGTTCAAAAACCTGATGGAAGTTTACAGCTACGGTAAAATGAACCAGGAAGGCGTATTGACTGATTACTATACAAGAAGACATACAAGCCAGTTCAGGGATCATTTCTCCCGCCTGGCAGACGCTTTGCTGCGTGAAGTAGACAATGCCGAAAGACAAAAAATGGTTTACGGGCCGCAAATCAAGTCGCTTGCATCCGCCGGACGTCAGCAAACTGCCGATTCTTTGCAAAAAGTAGTGACAGATGCTGAGAAACGCACGGTCAACAATAAGAAGATGGCAATTCAGCTGATTAAAAGATCACTGGAGGTAATGCCTGTCGACCTTGTGATCGATTACGGTGAGCCTCAGCCTGGCCGTGAAGATTATGAAGTTTCACCGGGTGTAAGCTACGAAAGCTATTCCGATGGCTCATTGCATGATTATGTGAGCATTCTTTACCGTGCAGGTGATAAAGCTGCCGCTGAGAAGCTGGGTATGCAGGTAGCTGACCACATCGAAAGCATATTTAATTACTTCGAAAACAGTGATGCCATTTTTGCTTCCGATAATAAGCCGGATTTAGTATCAGCGCTCAATAATTACCTGATGCTGGCTACCATCTCAGCTGACGAGGAGTTTGGTTCCCCTATGGGCAGCCTGGCGAAACGGACTTCAGCAAAAGTCAACAAGTTGTATAAAACTGTCTTCCCGCGTTTCTATTCTGATCTGAAAAGCGATGGAATGAACGAGCGTGCAAAAGACCTGAAAGGCCACCTGGACGCCGTAGGAATGAGATTTGGTGTTATTGAGAAGCCTGCTCAGCAAACAATGCCTGGTAACGGAGGAGGAGCAAATCAACTGACTCCTGAGCAGATCCAGATGTTGATGCAGCAACAGCAGGGCGGACAATAGAAAAAACAAAATGAGATTATTCAGGATCCCCAAATTAGCTTCGGTTGCATTTCCCAGGCGGATTTGGGGATTTTTTTTGGATGAGAAATCCGTTTACCTGACCTTTGATGATGGCCCGCACCCGGACATCACGCCTTTTGTACTCGATACCTTAAAAGAATCAGGCGTCAAAGCGACTTTCTTCTGTGTGGGGGAAAATGTGAAGCGCTACCCGGAAATCTTTGCCCGGATCAAAGCCGAAGGCCACCAGGTAGGAAACCATACACAACAACACGAAAACGCTTCTAAAACGAGCCCGGAGCGTTACCTGGAATCTGTTACCGAAGCTGACGGGCTAATTCAAAGCAGGCTGTTTAGGCCGCCGTACGGACGTTTATCTCCCCGTTTAGCACGCATATTGGCAAAAGACTATAAAATCGTCATGTGGACATGGCTCTCTTATGATTTTGACCCGAAAACCTGCGTTACGGAAATTCTCTTTAAAGCCGAAAAACAAATCAGGGGCGGGGATATCATCGTTCTGCACGATAACCCGAAAATCGCCGAAAAACAGAAGGAATTGTTACCGAAACTGCTGGATTTACTCCAAAAGAGAGATTTTCAGTTTCGAATAATACGCTAAAATTAATGTGCTAATATGCAAGTAGCCGGGAATTTAATTAGCACATTATCCCATTAATCAAGCTTTCCGCTTAAAAATCGGCACCGTCGAGCACGGTTCACCATACATAATGCTTTTAGCTGTTGGCTGGATTTTTTTCATCAGCTCTGTCATCGCGTATTCCGGGCTGGAAATATCAGCGCAGCCTTTGATGATATAGCGTTTGGATTCGTATTCAGGCAGTTCGGGATTGAAAGCCGCAATATTCTCGCGGATCAGGTTTTTTTCAAGATCGGCTTTGCTGCCAACGACGTAATGTTTCACAACGCCTTCCAGCTGCGACGCAATGAGCATGTAAGCCCAGGTGGGAACGATGGCGTCAGCCGTGCAGTGAATGTATACGTTCTGGTCTTTGTATTCGTTCCAGTCTTTTTGCTTGACGGCTTCGCGGAAATCCTTTTCACGCAGCGCCAATCCCTGCCAAAGGTATTCAGCGATATCTATTTCTTTGATCGTACCCTGACGGGGCTTAAAATCGGCTAAATCGAGTGAGATGAGACCGCTTTCCGCAACTTTGTTCCTGATTTCTTCCATGTTTTTTGATTGTCCGGCAGCTAAAATTAAGCTCCTGGAAACAGAGAATAAAATTACAACATTTCAGGCTTTCAGTCAAACATTTTCTTTAATTTTTCAGTGGAACAGATTCGTCAATCCGTTTTAATTTTTAAATTCGGAAAAATTTATTGCAATGAACAAAGTCTTTCTACTTTCCCTTTTTTCGCTTCTTTTTGTTTTAGGGGCCTGTACGAATAAAAGTGCCCTGGTTGGTAGCTGGAAGCTGGAAGAAATTGATATTGAAAAAGCGATCTCAATTTTTGATAAAGAGCAAAAAAACTTTGCCCGGATGATGATGGAAGAAGCATTTAAAAATGTAAAAGGCAAAATGAAAATCTCTTTCGTGGAAGACGGAAAATATAAAATAGAAACACCTTTGATCAACGGTGACATGAAATCCGAAAGCGGAACATGGAAATTGAGCCTGAATGGCAAAAAACTCACCCTGAAACCCAAAACTTCGGATAAGGAAGTGCACCGGATCCTGAAGCTTACAAGCGGAGAGCTCGTCATGGAAATGAACCAGCCCGGTTTTGGGAAAATGGAAATGACCTTCCTCAAAGACTAGTTAACTGACAGCCTGTCAGTAATTTTGTTGGGGTACAATCTTTGACTTGTGCTCCGTATGAAACAAGCCCGGACATATCTTTTCGGATCGGCCATTGAAGCGGTCATGTATCCCTTTTTACTATTGGCGCTGCTGTGGAGCATTTTCCTGCTGGAGGGTTTTTATCCCGGCGAGTTTATCCAGCTGGGGATTTTACCGCAGCAGGTAAGCGGGCTCAAAGGTATTGTGTTCTCACCTTTAATCCACAGTCCTTCCGATGTAATGCACCTGGTTAACAATTCGCTCCCGGGAGCCGTTCTCTTCGGGGCGCTTGTCTATTTTTACAGGCAGGTTGCCGCACAGGTGTTTTTCCTGTCCTGGATCCTGACGGGGCTTTTTGTTTGGTTTTTTGCACAAAACAACGGCAGCTATCATATTGGCTTCAGCGGGATGATCTACGCCCTGGCGGGTTTCCTGTTTACGAGCGGAACGATCCGTAAATTCAGGCCTTTGCAGGGGATTTCACTCTTTGTTGCGTTTATTTACGGCAGTATGATCTGGGGGATTTTCCCGACGCAGGAACGCATTTCCTGGGAAGGGCATTTATCCGGCCTGATGATTGGCGTATTGCTGGCTTTTATTTACCGGAAAAAAGGCCCGCAGGCGCCCAAATACCAGTTTGAGATCGAACAGGAGCTCGGTATCGAACCACCCGACCTGGAAGGAATGTGGCGAGAGAATGTGCGCATGGCGCAGGAGCAGCAGGAATTCTTGGAACGGATGCGCCAGGAAGAACAAATGCGCCGGGAAAGCAATCACGTGGATATTTTCCTGGGACAGGAGCCGAAAATCAGCTACGAATATAAGAGGAAAGAAAGTGGAAATGAGAATGAGACCGACAAAGGCAGCAGCGCAGCTAATGAAGAGGATCAGTCTTCCACACCAACTTCCGGGCGGTAAGAATCCGTAATCCGCGCTATTCCTTTCGATAGCTCGGCCCAGGAGCTGATATCCGCTTCGAGGCAAATGTAACCGCAGGTTTTTAACGCTACATGATGATCAGACAAATAAGTGGCAAGGTCGGAAATTCCTTCATTGTGACCGATCAGTAAAATGTCCTTCCCAGTCTCCAGCGAATTAAGGAAGCTCAGCAAATCCATGTGGGAAGCGTGGTACAGATCGTCCCAGAAATGTACATTCGCTGTCGCTATTTTCGGGGATACCAGCTCATAGGTTTGACGTGTGCGCATGCTCGAGGAGCAATGAACTTCGAAATTCTCTAATTTTTCGAGATAATCGGAAATTTCCAGGGACTGCTGCGTGCCCTTGGGTAATAATTTGCGGTCAAAATCACGCCCGGTCTCACTTTTAGGATCGGTTTTGGCGTGGCGGAGTAGATGTAGTTTCATGTCAAAGGTTTTAGTTTCAGGGCAACTGCCCGCGGTTTATGTATTCATTTGCTGTAATATATCACCGGCTTTTACTTCGTATTTACTGTTGAATTCGGTCAGGCTTTGCACCATGCCGTTATAAAAAGTTGCGTTTTCGTACTCAGAGAGGGACTTGAACGGGATGCGCTCCAGCTTCCCGTCAGGTTGTTTGATCCAGACTTTCAGGCGGTTGAAAAAATCAACTTGCAGGGCTTTTCCGGCTTCCTTCATGAAATGCACCGATTTATCGATTGAGCAGCCCGAAGAATTGGCCTGGGAAGTATCAACGCCCAGAACAACGGTAAAATCGTTGTACAGGAAGCCCTGAGCAGTCAATTGGTTTCCGTGCGAAGCCCATTGGTCTGTAAAAAGATCGATCTGCTCCTGCAGCCACGCTTTTTCGGTTGCTGTGAGCAGTCTGTCGGCCTGGTAAACCCAAACCCGTGTATCCGGTGGAAAAGAGCTTAAATTCATCTTATAAATCAGCAGCTGTTGCAATTAATTCGGCCACGTCCAGTACCTGGATTTCACCTTCTTTGTTGAAATTTTTCACGCCGTCAGTCATCATCGTGTTGCAGAACGGGCAGCCCGTAGCAATGATCGTTGCCTGTGTTTCAAGGGCGTCTTCCGTGCGCTCCACGTTGACTTCCTTGTTGCCCGGCTCAGCTTCTTTAAACATCTGTGCACCACCGGCACCGCAGCAAAGGCCATTTGTTTTGCAGCGTTTCATTTCAACGAGCTCCGCATCCAGTTTTTCAACCAGGAAACGCGGTGCTTCGTAAATATCGTTTCCGCGGCCGAGATAGCACGGATCATGGAAAGTGATTTTTTTGCCTTTGAAAGTACCGCCGCCTTCCAAACCAAGCTTTCCGGTATTGATCAGGTCCTGGATCAGCTGGGTGTGGTGGATTACCTCGTAATTTCCGCCCAATTCAGGATACTCGTTCTTCAGGGTGTTGAAACAGTGCGGGCAGGCGGTCACGATTCTTTTCACTTCGTAGCCGTTCAGCACCTGGATGTTCATCATAGCCTGCATCTGGAAGGTAAACTCGTTTCCGGCGCGCTTGGCAGGATCACCGTTACAGCTTTCCTCTGTGCCCAAAACGGCAAATTTAACATTACAGGCGTTTAAGATTTTCACAACCGCTTTGGTGATCTTTTTGGCGCGGTCGTCAAAACTTCCCGAACAGCCTACCCAAAACAGGATATCAGGTGTTTCACCTTTAGCCATCATTTCGGCCATAGTCGGTACGTTCAGTCTATTTTCCATTTCGTTTGATTCTATCAGTATATTCCTTTTTAAAAACCGCGATCGTGAGTGTGTGGCGGTAAATTTCTTTATTGTCGCTCGCCTGTCGGATGATTAGCTCGGTTTGCTTTGCAGGCTTTTGGGCGATAATTGTCAGTGAGTTTGTTGTTCCTTCCGTGAGCTTGACGCTGCAGCCTTCCGCTTCAAAATTGTACTTGCCCAAATCGTCAATTCCTTTTACGGTAACAACATTCGGATAGCCGCGGAACAGAGTATCCTTGAAAACGGGAAATTCCAGTTTGATATTGTTTTTCACTTTCACCTTTTTCTGGGAGAAGGCGGGAAAAGCTAAGAACAGGCAAAAAATCCATGCGAACCTCATATCCGTTGGTTTTGGGTTTAATTTTCGTCTTTCCAGTTCAGGCGGTCAGCCGGGGAGAATTGCCACGGAGCGCCATTATTTTCAATATTGGTAAGCATCCCGGTGAGCTCCACAGGCATTTTGGATTCTTCCATCACGAGGTAACGGCGCAGGTCAACAATAATCGCCAGCGGGTCGATATTTACCGGGCATTCCTGCACGCAGGCGTTGCATGAAGTACAGGCCCACACTTCCTCTTCCTTGATGTAATCGCCGATCAGGCTTTTGCCATCCTGGTAATCTTTGCCGTGCTTGCGGTAATTGTCGCCGTATTCCATCAAACGGTCACGCGTATCCATCATGATTTTACGCGGGGAAAGCAATTTCCCTGTCTGATTGGCAGGACAAGCTGCAGTACAGCGGCCGCACTCGGTGCAGGTGTAAGCATCCAGTAAATTTTTCCAGGTCAGGTCGGTAACATCTTTCGCCCCGAAACGCTGTGGCTCGGCATCAACCGGCGGTGCAGCATACGGATCGGCGTTCGGGTCAAGCATCAGCTGAACTTCAGCAGTAACGGAAGCCATATTGGTGAACTTTCCTTTTTTCTCGAGGTTCGAGTAATACGTATTCGGGAATGCCAGCAAAATATGAAAATGCTTGGAGTAAGGCAAATAGTTCAGGAAAGCAAATACCATGAAAATGTGTCCCCACCAGCCGATGCGCTCCAGCGTGTGCAGGGTTTCTGCGTCAAAGCCGCTGAAAACGGACTGACCCAGCCAGGAAGAGAATAAAAAGCCAAAACTGCCGCTGGCTTCCGATGCATGGGAAGCTCCTTGTAAGTACAAAGCTTCATCAGCGCCGTTCATGGTGAAAATACAAGTCACGAGAATGATTTCCATCACCAGGATCGTGTTGGCATCCCGCGTTGGAAAGCCTTTCATCTCTATTTTCTTGAAACGGGCGATATGGAGAATATTCCGCCGGGTGAGGAAAATAACGGTGGCAACAAGCGCAAGTACGGAAAGCGTTTCAATGAAGCTGATGATAAAGGTGTAAAAGCCTCCCAGTGATTCCCTGAAAATACGGTGGTGACCGCTGAGCCCGTCCACGAAGATCTCGATGAGCTCAATCTGTGTGATCACAAATGCCACGTAGATGAATAAATGCAGGATTGCCGGGATCGGGCGGGTAAACATTTTTTTCTGCCCCAGGGCAACAAGCATCATCACCCTCCAGCGCTCGGCTTTGTTGTCGGAACGGTTGACGTCACGGCCAAACAGGATATTCTGGCGGACTTTCAGTATGTTCCAGGTGAAAAAGCCAATGCCGAGAACGGCGAGTAATGCAAATAAGATAATGGATACCATGTTTGATTATTGAAGGGTGTCTAATAAATTACGTAATTTTTTCTCTTCGTTCGGTGTCAGTGTTACTCCTTTGGACCTTGCGCCAAGTACAGAGAAATGAATGTATCTTTCCGGGTGAAGCTTGAGGTCAGCTACCAAATCCTGGAGCTCAACGTTGGTCTTCACCAGCTCGTTGTAGAATGTTTCGTCTTTCACCAGCTTGCCCAGTGTTCCTTTTCCGTTGGAAGCATCCGTCAAAATTGTATTCAGGGACTGGATCGTTTCACGGGCTTCGGTAATAACCGCTTTGAAATCTGCCGTTACCATATCATCCGTGATTTTTTTCGTATTGCCGACAATTGCGCGGATTTCTTCGTTGCTGCGTTTCAGGTTATTCGTGATGGATTCCACGTTGTCGAAAATCCGGTCGAGGTGCACTTTTTCCGTCTGAACGAAGGATTCAACCTCAATAGCCACATTTCCGAGACGCTTGATGGCGATTTTTACTTCCTTCATACTTTCTTCCAGCTCAGAAGTAGCGGTATCATCCCAGAACGACGAAAGTGAAGTAACGACTTTGTCAACATTGCTCATCAGGGATTGCAGCTTCTGTGTGATCGGGTCGGCGTAAGCCTGTACCTGCTGGAGCATATCCTGGGCAACAACCCCGTCAAGCTTCGATCCGGGCTTGTAAAAGCCTTTCGAAAGGTCTTCGGCCATCGTGATGATAATTCCCTTGTTGAAAAGGTCCAGCGATCCGACTTTGATCTCTGATCCAACAGGAATTTTGATGTTTTTGTCCTGGATATTGAAGGTGATTTTTACGCGTTTATCAGGTGGGTTGTTGACAACGTAGTCGACGGCAATGATTTTCCCGATCGGAACGCCGTTCAGCGTAACGGAGCTGGCGGGCATAATCCCTCCCGAATTGGGGAAATAAGCGT
The DNA here is from genome assembly GCA_021325675.1 of Crocinitomicaceae bacterium. Taxonomy (GTDB): domain Bacteria; phylum Bacteroidota; class Bacteroidia; order Flavobacteriales_D; family Crocinitomicaceae; genus M2408. The sequence continues at coordinate 119,192 of JAJTCM010000003.1, read as the reverse complement.
AGTAAGTATCATCCCCTCCGAAAAAGCTGTAACCCTTTAAAAAGTTAACCCCGGTGATTAATAATGCAATAGCGATAATTGCGATAAATCCACTTTTGACTTCTTTTGATATTTTCATGAACTAAATCGGATAAGAATGATTTACTAAGTTCCAAAAATAAACATTTTTGCGGATTAAGATTATTTTTCGGTCAAAAAACGGATTATTTTTTGATTTCCTTCAGGGCCGTGTTCAAATCCATGCGGGACCCGTTTTTAAAGGCAATAACAAAGGCGTGCTGGAAGCCTTTTTCGCGCATTTCGTTTTTGTAGGAATTCGCGGTATTGAAGTCATTTTCAAAATTCCCGACAGCGTATTTGTAAAATCCATCCTGCTGGTATTCAAATACTTCCAGCCCTTTGAATCGGGAAGAAGTAAGCGATATTTTTTTCTCTGACGTTTCCACCTGCACCATGAAGGTGATCGCGTTGTTTGATTTTTCAGGCTCTTTTTCCTTCTTCTCAATGGATTCGGTAAGCACCTCGGTTTTAACCGGTTCTTTGGAAGTATTGACACCTTCCAGCTGGGTTTTATACTTTTTAAATGCTTCGAACATGCTGCCCGCCATTTTATCCTGGTTATCCGGGTTTGCAAGAAAGATTTCCTCCTGGCTGTTCGTCAGGAAGCCGGTTTCGATCAGCACCGACGGCATGGTGGTTTTCCAGAGCACGAGAAAGCCCGCCTGTTTCACACCGCGGTCGTAGCGTCCGAGCTTTTTGAGCTCATCCTGTACCTTGGTAGCGAATAAAATCGATTGGTCGAGGTAAACGGCAAGCTGGATCTGGCGGGCGATAATGGCGTCCGGCGTCATTTCAAAATCCTTGTATTTTTCGCCTTTATCATCTTCGAGGGAAATGGCGCTGTTCTCCCGGTCGGCCACGTTTTGCTGTGAGAGTGTGCGGTGAAGCCCCAGGACGTAAGTTTCCGAGCCGAAAGCCGCCGGAGAAGCCGAGTTAGCGTGGATACAAATGAATAAATCCGCTTTGTTCCGGTTCGCAAAAGCAGCGCGCTCGCTCAATTCCACGAAAACGTCTTTGTCTCGGGTGTAGATCACTTTAACATCCGGGTAGCTTTCCTTGATTTTAGCGCCCAACTTCAGGGCAATGTTGAGACAAACCGTTTTTTCATTCGCCGAAGCGCCGTGGCATCCGGGGTCTTTTCCGCCGTGCCCGGCATCGATACATACGGTTTTGATTGTTCCCAAAGAGCTTTTTGCCTGAACAGGCGCTTTCGTCGGGAATTGGTCAAGGCTAAACGATAAAAGCAGAATCGTGGCACAAAATATGCACAATAATTTCATTTTTGATGAAAAGAAGTGGGTAATTTTATAGCTTTGCACTCGTATTTTCATTGTTATCACTTTAACTTAGACAAAATTAGCTTTTCTTAGTGTTCAAAAAACGGTCCATAAATCGAGTTATCTTCTGCGCATTGTTAATAATGTTGCTTCCGTTCTTTGGTTACACACAGAAAGATACCGTTTACACGACCGATCATTCCATTGAAAATATCATCAAGGCCTCGTCAAAAGATTCCATGATCCAGGACAGGAAGGCTAACCAGCTGCATTTGTATGGCGAAGCTGTCGTTTTTTACGAGGACATTATACTCAGCGCAGACTATATTTTGGTGGATTTCAATAAAAACGAAGTATTCGCCAGTTACACGTATGATAAAGACAGCAACCGCGTCGGCTTGCCCAAATTTACAGATGGTACGGAAGAAATCATTGCTGCAAAGATCCGCTACAATTTCGATACGAAAAAAGGCTTCATCCAGGAAGTAAAGATCAAGCAGGAAGAAAATTACCTGTACATGGAAGTTGCCAAACGCCATGCGAACGAAGAAGTGCATTTCAGGAACGGGAAGTTTACCACCTGTGATTTGGATGAGCCGCATTACCATTTCCATTTATCCAAAGCGATCATGATTCCTGAAAAACGGATTGTTTCCGGGCCGATGAACCTGTGGATCAAAGGCGTTCCGACACCCCTGGGGCTTCCGTTTATTTTCATTCCCCAGAAAAAAGTGAAGGAGCAGAAACGGGGATTTTTGTTCCCGCAGGTCAGCGTGCAGTCGCCTTACGGAATGGGTTTTCAGAACCTCGGTTATTACCTGCCTGTGAATGACAGTCTCCACACGACTTTTTACGCCGATTTATATACCCGCGGGACCTGGGGCTTGCGCAACCAGACGGGCTACAAAATCCGCTACAGGTTCCAGGGCGACCTTAACGTAGGATTTCAGCGGCTCAAATCCGGCTTCCTGGATACGCTCCCGATCAAAAAAGTGACTTTTATCTGGACCCATCGCCAGGATCCCAAAGCCAATCCGCTGTGGAATTTTTCGGCCGGAGTGAACTTCATTTCGGATAATAACCCGAAAGCCAACCTCGATCCGCTGAACCAGAATTACTTCCAGAACAGTTTAAATTCCGACATCAATATTTCGCGTTTATTCCCCGGAAAACCGATCACGATGGGATTGAAGATTTCCGCACGGCAGAACTCATTCAGCCACAATTTTGCAGTCACGGCGCCGGTATATAATATGAACGTCACCCGTTTTTCCCCCTTTTCGATCTTCAGGCGGGATAAGCTGGGTTCCAAAAAATGGTACGAGCAAATCGTGATGACATATAATCTCGAGGCGCAAAACCGGGCCACTTTCCAGGATACGCTCGTTAAGCAGCAGCGCTATGACCTGATCCGCCAGAGCTTTTTAAACGGTGTTTCACAGAGCTCAACCATGCAAACGACAATCGGGCTGTTCCGGAACACCTGGAAGCTTAACCCTTCGCTTTCTTATTCCAACAAAGTCAATTTCCAGCAGGTGGAGAAATCGTTTGATCCGGTAAACAATACCACCCTGACGGATACGGTGAACAGGACGGGAGTGGCGCAAAGCTTTTCGGCAAACGTGCAGCTGACGACCGTATTATACAGCTATTACCGTTTTGTGGGAAAAAACAAGCCTTTGCTGCGCCACATCCTGACACCGAGCTTCAGTTTCCGGTATGTGCCGCTTTTAAATAAAACAATTACGGATTCAATCGGCTTTAACAAAGCGCCTGTCACTTATTCACCGTTCGAACGCAGCGTTTATCCCGAAGGAAGTACTGCAAACAGCGCCTTTCTTTCTTTTGGCTTCAACAATACGTTTGAGATGAAGCGCAAATCCGAGAAAGACACGATCACCGGCTTCAGGAAAACAAAGATCATTGAAGCCCTTTCGTTCAGCGGTTCTTATGACCTGCTGAAAGATTCCCTGAAGCTGAGCCGCATTTCATCCAACCTGCGGATCAGCCCGGCGGATTTCTTTAATGTTGTAGCAAACGCTAATTTCAGTCCCTATAATTACAACGATTCCACGAACCTGGAAGTAGATGAATACTTGCTGAGCAGCCGCGGGCAACTGGCCCGGATTTATTCCGCTTCGATCAATACTTCTTTTGTGCTCACTACACGCAAGGGCAGGGAAAGGATCAGGCAGAACAGCTTTAACATCAACGAAAACTGGAACGCTGATTTTCAGTATTACGCCCTGCATCCCGATCAGTGGATCGATTTCGAAATTCCCTGGCGCATCAGCCTGGGGCACATCCTTGATTTGAACCGGTCAACTTCGCCCTTGAGCGATAAGCGCCAGTTTAAAGAAACGCAGACAATTTCCATGAATGCCGACATCTCAATTACGAAGCGCTGGAAGCTTTTGTGTGACAGTTATTACGATATCAGGACAAACAAGGTGATCAACACCCGTTTGACGATCACACGCAACATGCACTGCTGGAACCTCGCTTTTTACTGGACACCCGTAGGGCTTAACCAAAGCTTCCTGTTCAGGATTAATGCAACTTCCAGCTTGTTCCAGGATGCAAAAATGGAATTGCGCAAGCCACCGGCTTTATTTTGATCATTTATCGTTAAAAAGTTACTATTTAACGAAAATCAAAAAACAAAAAGTACAATTTTTAACATAAACGGGTAGAATATTCATTAAAGCATAGTGAATATTCACAGAAGCTTTACCTATGAAAAAGCACTTCCCTTTCTGTTTGTTCGGGTGAAAAATGTTTTCTAAGTTTATCATGCCAAAACACTCCGGAAGTAAAACAACCGGCACACAACATCGCACTATGAGAAACTTTACCCAGGTATTTTTTGCTATTGTATTTGTATTGCTTGCTTTTAACTCAAAGGCAACTATCATCACGGCCAAAGCCGGAGGAGGAAACTGGAACGCAGCCGGTACCTGGAACCTCGGAAGAGTGCCAATCTGTGGTGATACTATTGTAATTCCTGCAGGGGTTACTGTACACGTTGCTGCTAATGTCAGCCTTGACGCTGGCGGTTGTGCCCCGGTAACAATCCAGGTAGCAGGAAGGCTCACGTTTGCCAACGGGCGTAAAATCCGTTTGTCTGCAGGAGGCTGTATGCAGATTTCCCTCACAGGACAAATTAATCCAAGCGGGGCCGGGGGCGGTAATTCCGAGCTTATCGAGATTAACGGACAGGACTGGTGGCAGGCAGCCGACGGCGTGCTGAACGGAACTTTGACAGGTGTATTCCTGGGCTGTGGTGTGGCGCTTCCCGTAGAGCTGGTAGATTATTCCATAGAATATATTAACGATGCCGCTGAGATTGTTTTTACAACCGCTTCGGAACGCGAGCTGGATTATTTCGTCATTGAAGTTTCACGTGACGGAAGCTACTGGCAGGAGCTGGGAACTGTTGATGCAACCGGAACCACGACGACAGAAACTTCTTACAGGTTTACGGATAAATCCCCTTTCAATGGGGTGAGCTATTATCGCCTGAGCGAGGTCGATGTCAATGGTGTAAACATGGAGCTGAATGTCCTCGTTGGAAATTATACAGCGGTTAAGTATTTACTTTACCCGGTTCCTGTAAACAAGACCATGTTCCTCGAAGGCGCCTACCTGGAAGAATCAAACATAAAAGTGATCAACAGCGTAGGTGATGTTGTAAATGTGAATTCAGTATTATTCGGCGATAAGCTCAGCTTCGACTTTTCAGAGCTGAAAAATGGTATCTACTATTTAGTGATCGAGAACGCGTTTACCAAAAAGACCGAAAGGGTGTCTGTCGTTCACAAGTAAAACAGTTTAGTTCATTCATCGGGCATTTATTTTAACTGGTAAGATAGATTTTATCATACGGCTTTATTTTTGTATCTAAAGAAATCCTATTTTTGTACGGATAAAACTAAAATATAAATGCTTATGAAAACAAAAATTACGCTTTTACTCTTCAGTGCACTTTTTCTTATAGTAACCGCGTGTGGTTCTGATGTGGATGAACGTTTTGTGAAACGCTGGACTTTAACTAAAGTTGTTGGTTTTGGGCCTGAAAAGGACGAAATCCTGGGTATAAACAATGTCTTTTTTGATTTGCGTGATGATGAAACATTCGATGCGCGCTGGTACAAAGACAGTACTGATTATGAAGATCTGAGCGGAAAATGGTTAACAACGAAATACGGAGATAAAGTGGACTTATTCCTGTTCTACGGACCGGGACAGAAAAAATCAAAGATATTTACTATAACGAAAGTGGATGATAAGCTGATGGTGATGAACCTGTCAAACATCGATCACGTTTTCACAGCAAAATAAGAAGAGCGTAGTCCTGGTAGCTGCCGGGATTGATAACCTGGCGTTAGCGCAGGTCAAGTCTTCATAAAAATATACAAAGGCGGTCAGAAATGGCCGCCTTTTGTGTTTTATACTAAATTTTTACCCTTAGCGCTGCTAACGTCTTAGCCCCGGCGTAGAGGTTATTTCACCATCCACGATCCCCCGACGGAAATCACGTTGTTCAATTCCGAATAAGCGGTATATGTACTTTCATTGATCCCACCGGTAGGACAGAATTTGACATGCGGAAAGAGCTGCCCGTAAGCTTTCAGGGCTTCTGCTCCGCCGAAAAGGTGCGCCGGGAAAAATTTGAACGTGTCCCAGCCATGCTGCGAAGCCCGGATAATTTCACTGGGTGTGGCCACCCCGGGAATAAAAGCAGTGCTGCATGCATCAAATGCCTGGATCAGCTCATCGCTCAGGCCCGGACTAACCATAAAATCCACCCCGATTTCTTCTGCTGTCAGAATATGGTCCGGGTGGGTGATTGTTCCAACGCCAATGGCAATTTTATTTCCATGAAGCTCTTTCGCAGCCCTTACCGCGTCAAAAGCGATTTTGGTCCGGAGAGTGATTTCGATGCAATGAATACCCATGGCGAGCAGTTTCTCAATTAAGGGGTCTATTTCCCGCAGGTCGTTGAATGTTACAACCGGGATAATCGGGTGGTCGCTTAAAATGCCGCGGATATTATTTTGTTTAGTTGTCATAAAATTTTGGTTTAAAAGATAAAGCTCGCGCCTTCTTCGCTTGAGCGTACAATCTGGCGCATGTTAACAAACAATTCCCTTCCCATGCCGAAAGTTCCGGAGTTGTCCTTAATTCTTGCAGGGCGCGCGTTCACCGTTTCAAAATCAATGCAGGTCAGTTCTCCGTTTACGGCATCAAGCAGCAGCATGTCACCGTTCTGGATTTTGGAGATCAGGCCGCCGTCTTTCGCCTCCGGGGTGAGGTGAATGGCTGCAGGAACCCTGCCTGATGCCCCCGACATACGCCCGTCAGTCACCATCGCGATTTTAAAGCCGCGCTTCTGCAAAACCGTAAGGGCAGGGGTGAGCTGGTGCAGTTCAGGCATTCCGTTGTGTTTTGGTCCCTGGAAGGGTAAAACGGCAATAAAATCCTTATCAAGTTCTCCGGCTTTAAATGCCCGGATCAAATCTTCCTGTTCATCGAAGACCATAGCAGGAGCTTCGATTACAAGGTTTTCATCGCTTACAGCCGCAGTTTTGATCACCGACCGGCCCATGTTTCCCTGGACCATAACCAGGCCGCCGTGTTTGGAAAAAGCATCGTTTGCCGGTCTGAGAATAGCGTTGTTCAGGCTCGCTTCAGGCCCGTCAACCCAAATGAGCTGTCCGCTTTCGGATATTTTGGGCTCACGTGTAAATTCACGCAGTCCTTTACCAAGTATGGTACGAACGTCTTCATGCAGCATACCGTTATCCAGCAGGGTACGAATGACGAAAGCCATGCCTCCGCTCGCATGGAAATGGTTCACATCAGCCGCGCCGTTCGGGTAAACACGCGCCAGCAAAGGGATAACTTCCGATAAATCTGAAAAATCCTCCCAGTTGATATGGATTCCGGCTGAACGGGCCATGGCGATGAGGTGAAGCGTGTGATTGGTCGAGCCGCCCGTAGCGAGCAAACCGATGATGCCGTTAACAACAGCTTTTTCATCATAAATATGGCAGAGTGCGCGTTCAAAAGAGCGTTCCCGAACTGTTTCGGCAAGGATTTTTACGGCGTGTTCATTCAGTAAGTCGCGCAGTTGCGTGCCCGGGTTCACAAAGCTCGAGCCGGGAAGCTGCAGGCCCATGATCTCCATCAGCATCTGGTTACTGTTTGCCGTACCGTAAAACGTGCATGTTCCGGGCGAATGATAAGAAGCGGCCTCACCTTTCAGGAGCTCTTTTCTGTCGATTTTACCTTCTGCAAAGTCCTGGCGTATTTTAGCTTTTTCATCGTTGCTGATTCCCGAAGGCATGGGGCCGCCGGGTACAAAAATCGTAGGCAGGTGACCGAATTTCAATGTTCCGATCACAAGCCCGGGCACAATTTTATCGCAGATCCCCAGGCAAAGCGTTCCGTCAAACATATTGTGGGAAAGCGCAATGGCAGTGGAAAGCGCAATCACGTCGCGGCTGAAAAGGGAAAGGTCCATTCCGGGGCGTCCCTGCGTAACACCGTCGCACATCGCGGGAACACCGCCGGCAACCTGGGCAACAGCCTGGTATTTGTGGGCATATTCCCTCAGTTTTTCAGGGTAATGTTCGTAAGGCTTGTGCGCAGACAACATATCATTGTAAGCTGTCACGATCCCGAAATTGGGTGTTGTCATATCGGCCAGCTCCAGTTTTTCGGAAGTCACGCATCCCGCGAAGCCGTGGGCGAGGTTGCCGCAGCTGAGCACTTCGCGGGAAAGGCCTTCGCTAAAAGCGGACTGCATCTGCTCCATGTATTTTTGCCGGGTAGCCTGGCTGCGTTTAATAATGCGTTCGGTTACCTGTAAGATTTGCTTGTTCATAATTTCTGTTCGCTAAAATAGGTTTCAATGTGTTTGTGCTCCATAAAACGGGAAACTGGCAGGTCTTTTTCAACAGCTTCATTTAAAACGTCGAGCTTGGGTTTTCCGCTGATCAGGAGGTAAATCTTTTTACTTTTCAGGATCATTTGTTTGTTGCAGCTGATGCGTTCGTGCGGGAAATCCGGTGCCAGGGTATTGATGATCCCGGCTGCATGTTCGCCTTCCAAATTTCTTTCGGAAGCAGGATCGCCCGGGAAGAGGGAAGCCGTGTGGCCGTCTGTTCCCATGCCTAAGAGGGAAATGTAATTTCCTGACCCTATAATTTCTCCGTAAGCCTTACGCGTAAGCTCCAGGTTGTTTTCCAAAGAATATGAATCGTATATCATGCCCGTAAAAGCAGCTTTTGAGGCTAACCCTTGTATTAAATTTGCTCTGACGGTCCGTTCGTTGCTATGCTCATTGTCTGCCGGAACGAAACGCTCATCAATCAGGGCAACCCGGATCCGTTTCCAGGAAAGCTTTGTTTGGGCGAGCTGCCTGAATAAGCCAATGGGACTGCTGCCGCCGGAAACCAGCAACGTGGCCTGTCCGTATTCAAAAACAAGGGCTTCGAGGTCTTCCCCGATTTTGCGGGAAAGGCTCAGCTCCAGGGCTGCAGGTTCGTCAAAATGGATCACTTTCATGGTTTTATGCTTTGGTTATCCAGCTGTCTTCGCCTTCCATCACGCTGTCACCCGGGCCCCAGCTTCCGGCTTCGTAGAGCGCATTGGGCATGTTCGCCGCTTTCCAGTTGTTTGAAATGGATTCGGTCCACTTCCAGGCGGCTTCCAGCTCATCCTGGCGCATGAAAAGCGTCTGGTTCCCGCGGATTACGTCAATAATCAGGCGTTCGTAAGCGTCCGGGAAGCGTTCCTTGAAGGAGTCAACATAATCGAGCTTCAGGGAAATCGGCTTGTAGCGGTAACCGCCCGGACCGGGGATTTTTGTCATTTGCACGAGCTCAATCCGTTCTTCGGGCTGCAGGCGGATAATCAGCTTGTTGTTCGACAGTTTTTCCTGGGAAGGGAAAATGTTGTGCTTCACCGTTTTGAAGTTGATTACAATCTCAGAATAGCGTTTTTTCATCCGTTTGCCCGTCCTGAGGTAAAAAGGCACGTCTTTCCAGCGCCAATTATCAACAAAAGCTTTAATGGCAACAAAAGTTTCCGTTTTGGAACTATATTTTTGAATGTCTTCGAGATAGGAGCTTACTTCTTGCCCGTTGATGCTCCCGCGGGTATATTGTCCTTTCGCTGTATCCGTAAGCACCGTTTTTTTTGTGAAATGGCGCAGGGAATGGAGTACTTTGAGCTTTTCGTTTCTCACCTGGTCAGCGTCGAGGATATACGGGGGCTCCATCGCAACAAGGCATAAAAGCTGAAGCAGGTGGTTTTGTACCATGTCGAGCAAAGCGCCCGCATTGTCGTAATAATCACCGCGGTTTTCAACGCCCAGGTTTTCTGAAACGGTAATCTGCACATTGTCAATGTTTTCACCGTTCCAGGCTTTCTCAAAAAGATTATTGGTAAAGCGGAGCACCATCAGGTTTTGTACGGTTTCTTTCCCCAGGTAATGGTCGATCCGGTAAATCTGGTTTTCCTGGAAAGCCGTGCTGATGGAAGCGTTGATGGCGTTCGATGATTCGAGACTGTATCCCAGCGGCTTTTCCAGAACAACTTTGCTGTATTCATCAATCAGGTTGGCAGCTTTCAGCGTGCGGGCAATTTCGCCAAAAGCCGCTGATGGTGTCGAGAAATAATAAATATTCCGGTAATCCGGAAATTGGGCTGTAAATTCACTCAGGCCGCTATAGCCTTTTTCGGAATGTTCCTTGATTTTAATCAGGCACACTTTATCCATAAACTGACGGATCTCAAGCGCATGTTTTTCCACACCGTTGATCGAATTGGCAATAAAGCGTTCAAGCTGCTCATAAAACTCCAGGCTTTCCGGCTCTTTCCGGGTGATCGCTGCAATGTTGAAATTATCGTGAAACTGTCCGTCCAGGAAGCGGTGAAAAAGTGCCGGGTAGATCTTGCGTAAAGCCAGGTCGCCATCGCCGCCAAAGACAATGATATTAAAAGGGTCGAATTTTTCGCTGTGTTTTGTTTTTTTACTCATGTATATTTGTTCCTGTAAAAGTGAAACTCATACTAAATTAGTTATTATAATTGAGATCACCAAAGGTAGCAGCGTAGCTAATTGAAAATGAAGAATGGAAAATTAGTTAGAGGGAATTTCTGGGTTCTTCATTTTCAGATCTTCAAATTCCATTCTCCATTCTTCATTCTCAATTCTTCATTCTCAATTCTGCATTAAAATTTGTTTATTTGCACCATGTTTTTTATAGTCGACAGCGGTTCTACCAAAAGTGATTGGGTTCTGGTGGATAAAACCGGTCACCAGGCTTTATTTTCCACGGTGGGTTTCAATCCATATTTTCACCCGGAGGCGGTTATTTCCGAAACGGTGCGTAAACACCCGGGAATTATGCAGCACGCAGCTGAAATTCAGGCGGTATATTTTTACGGTGCAGGCTGTGCTGATCCCGCCATGCAGGAAATTGTAGCGAATGCGCTAAAAGGGATTTTTGTAAACGCCAACATTGCCGTAGACCAGGATTTAATGGCTTGCGCCCATGCAACTTATTCGGGGAAACCCGCTATTTCCTGTATCATTGGAACTGGCTCCAATTCCTGTTTTTTTGACGGAAAAACACTCCACAAAAAAAGCCCGTCACTGGGCTATATTTTAGGGGATGAAGGCAGTGGAAGCTACTTTGGCAAGCAGCTGCTGGCGGCTTATTTCTATGGTCAGCTGCCGCAAAACCTGGCAGATGCTTTCACGAAAGAATTTGCATTGACCCGCGATGAGCTGGTGGAACGCATTTACAGGCAGGGCAGCGCCAACGTTTACCTCGCATCATTTACAACCTTCATTGCCGGGCACGCTTCAGAGCCTTACCTGAAAGAAATGGTGTATGCCGGGATGAAAAAATTCATGGAAATCCACGTGTGCTGCTACCCGGGCTACCGCGAAACAGAAGTTCATTTTGTGGGATCGATTGCCTATGTTTTCGAAGCTGAGTTGAAACGCGCTGCTACAGAATTGGAAATTACAATCGGTACAATCATTCAAAAACCGGTTGATGCCCTGGTTGCATACCATTTAGGTGGAAACCGGTAAGGTTGGGATCGCAAACTTGGCAAAGTACTCGCCGGGAACGCGAGTAAAGCCTGGATAGCAAAGATGTAAACGTCTTTTTTTCAATATCCTTGCTTCCTTAATACACACCCTTATTCAAAAAATTTCGCGGCCTTTGCACTCACTTTGAAGCCTTTGCGATCTAAATATGCCTATTTCTGCGGTCTGAAGAACTGGACAGTACCTTTCGTAACAAACTTCAGGTCGAGATCGTCAATTGCTACCTTGCGGCCATGCATGTTTGTGTTTTGCTCCGCAACTTTGTACACTCCCGGGGCAATCACTTCATATACAACAGCCGTGTGGTGGTCAAGTGTAATCGTATACATTTTTACTTCGTCTTCGTAGTCGATCACGACGTTTTCAAACTGGATGATGTCACCCGGATAAACGACGTCTTTCTTGTAATCGATTTTTTTACCGAAGTCGTATTTACCGTCCCACTTGGCGTTGTTTTCCGTCAGTGGAATCTGGACTAAATCCCAGCATTCGCCGCGCCCGACTTTCTTGCCGATGTTCAGGTTAACGAAATCAATAATTTTTTGGTTCAGCTCCGGGATCTTTACCGCAGGCTGTTTTTGTCCGAAAGCGCTCAGGCTTGTCAGGACTAAGAGGAATGATGCTAACAGTTTCATTTTTCAAGTATTTCGATGATGGGCTGCCCTGTACAGGCATTCGGTCGCTGAACCTGCAAAATAAGTGCCAAAGTAGCCGTAATATCAGTGATCTGGACCTTTCTATATATATTTTTAACAGGAATATCCTTTCCGTACCATAAAAGCGGCACTTGCGTATCATAATTGAAAGCTGAACCGTGGCTCGTTCCTTTGTGGGTGTTGTCATTCAGCTCGGTTTTTGGGAGATAGCCCGGCTCGAGGATAAAGATCACGTCGCCGCTCAAATCGTAGCGGTAGCCTTTTTGTACCAGCGCAAGCCACTCGTCACCACCATCTTCGAGCAATTGTTCGGTCACGTAAGCTTTTTTGATGCCTTTTTCTTCGAGCAGCATGCGGGAGATCAGCTCTTCTATTTCCTCTTTATCAAACTGCTTTTCAGCGATCAGGCTGCGGTTGAGGTAAATATTGTCGTTGGTGATCTCTTCAATGATCCCTGTGCCGTATTTCTCGGCGAGCGCCTGATTAAGCTTTTCCTGCAAAGGCTTCATGAAGACATAGCCGCCCGGAAGCTGTTTGTCAGCCAGGTATTGCGGAACGGGAACAACGGCGTGGTCGGCAGTGAGGAAAAGCACAAAATTGTCCTTACCGATGGTAGATTCCAGCTGATCGAGGATTTTTTCAATTTCCAGGTCAAGGCGCAGGTAAATGTCTTCGATTTCTATGGAATACGGCCCAAAGCTGTGGCCAGCGATGTCCGGTGTTGAAAAGCTGATCGCCAGTACATCAGGAATATCGTCCGTGCCCAGCTGTTCATTTTTCAATGCTTTTAAGGCGAAATCCGCGAGGTAAGTATTGGCGAAAGGCGTAATGGTAAACAGCTCATAGTTCCTGGCGCCTTTATTTAATACTTTAAAATCGTATGGAAATTCAGGTGTTTTTTTGTTCCCAAGCAAATGCTCGTATTTGGAGTTGTCCGCACCGCTTTCTGTATAAGAAGTGATCGGGTAGAGGGTATTCCAGCTTTGCACCATGTATTGGTCCGCACGCTTTTCCTGGTTGAATTCCTGCACCCAGGCCGGCAACTCCTGTTTGAAAAAACTGCTGGTGAGAAAACCGCCTGTGGAATAATCAAACCAATACGATCCGCTGGATAAATGGCCGCCCGGTAAAATAGCGCTCCTGTCTTTGATCGAAACGGAAATCACCTTTGAGCCGGTGTATGTCAGGCGGAGCTGGTCCGTAATGGTATTGGCGAGCAGGTTACGGGGCGATTTTTTCCCGTCTCCGGAAGCGCTTCCCACCGGTTTTACGAGGGAGTCGTCTACACAGTTGGTTTCTTTTTTGGAGGAACGGACAAACCACTCGTTGGCTACGATGCCGTGATTGCTTGGAGTTGTCCCGGTGTAAATCGATGCATGGCCCGGCCCGGTGTAAGTCGGTACATAAATATACTGTGTGTTCTGGCAGTTCGTGCCGCCTTTCATCAGTTTTTTAAAGCCGTTTTCGCTGAACTTGTCCTGGTAGCGGTACAAATAATCGTAACACATCTGGTCAACAACAATACCGACTACAAGCTTCGGTTTAGCTGCAATCTGGCTTTGTGCCAGGAAAGGGATCAGCGCCAGGAAAAGGCATACATTTTTTTTCATATAATTTTCAACTACAATGACCGGATGTCGACAACAGGTTCTGTCTTATCCATGTCAAATATAAGGAAAATTTTCGTTTTTTTCTTGAATTTATGCTGCCGTTCTATTGTTCCGTTCGTTGAATATTCGTTCTCAACCGAGCGGATTTCCCAGTTTCCTTCGTAGAGGCTGTAGCTGACAATTTTGATGGTATGTTTTCCTTTCGGAACGGTAAAATCCATGCTGTTGGTTTCCACTTCGTTCTTAACGGAAGATTCGCCCAGCAGGTTCCCGTCCAGGTAAACCAGCAGCTTGTTGTCGTGCTCGTAGCCTTCCACCAGGTTCCGGAATTGCCATTCAATGGTCACCGGGATTTGTTTCTGGCCGAAAGAGGTTAAGCAGGTAAAGAAGCAGGCCAGGATAAGAAAATTTCTCATACGGCTGTTATTTAACCACCGGATCAGGCTGGTTCAGGTCATACGTTACAGATAAAGCGTTCTTTTTCTTCAGGAGCCAGTCTTTTGTTACAGTTCCGTCCGTTGAGTATCCGTTGTCGGTTGAACGCGCTTCCCACTGACCATTATAATAAGCGTAATTAACAACTTTGATATTGTGCATGCCGCGGGTTGTAGCCACGCTGATTGTTGTAGGCTCCGACTGTTTGTGCTCTTTGGAAGTGGCAACCAGTTTGTTGTCAACATACACTTCTGTTTTTGTCTGGTGGTCGTAACCCTCAACAATGTTTTCAAAGTTGTACGTTACTTTCAGCTTGGCAGGTTTTTGTGCAACAGCAACAGTTCCTGCCAGCACAAAGAGAATTAAAAATAAATTTTTCATAGTTTTCTTTTTTTGTGCTAATGTAAAGTAAAAAAATAATATGTCAGCAGCAGAACAATGAAAATAAGACAAATGACTTAGTCCGTTTCGGAGAAAACAGGGGTGTTAAAAACAGCCTGTTTACAAGCTTTGCAAAGGCTTCGTGCAAATGAAAAAAAAAGTGCCCCGAAAGCTGTGTTTTCTCTGTGGATAAATAATATCCGGCCCCCGGTGAAATAAACAGTTTACTTAAAAATAAATTATATCTTTGTCACTTTAAAATTCAATTTTCAGATGTCTATGACAAGAATTTCTCTTGTATTATTACTTGTTTTTGCAACAAGTTTCGGCTTTGGTCAAACGTGCAGATTGTTGACAGGAACACTTTTAGACGAAAAAACCGAAAGATCGGCTGACGAAGTTGAATTGAAGATCATCAGCGCGGATTCGACGCAGATTATCGAGACGGAAACAGACGGTGACGGGGTATTTAAATTCCGTAATGTCCCGCTTGGGAAATATATCCTCGTAATTTCCGACCGCGATTACACTAAAAAGAGCTTTGAAATCACCCTGAATGAGGACCACACGGAATTATATACAGCGCAGCCTTTTTTTATTGCCCGCAAAGTTTCCTGGATGTTCAACTGGGGCGATGCCTTCGGGATTGAGCATTACTGGTCACATTTTGTAGGGAAAATTATCCTCATTGCTTACGGATTTTGTCTCATCCTCGTATTTTTCTACAGTGTGTTGCAGCTTTCCCTCGCCATTGTTTATGCGAAAAACCGCAAAAAGAAAGTAGAAGTAAGGCCTTTAAACCCTGATTTCGTTCCCTTTGTAACTGTTCAGCTGCCGATGTTCAACGAAATGTATGTAGCTGAGCGTATCATTGACAAAGTAGCCGAATTCGACTATCCGCGTGACCGCTTTGAAATCCAGGTACTTGATGATTCAACGGACGAAACAGTTGAGCTGATCGCTAAAAAAGTAGCCGAAGTAGCTGCCCGCGGCGTAGATATCGTTCATATTCACCGCGTTGACCGTACAGGTTACAAAGCCGGTGCGCTTGATGCTGCGATGGACCGTGTGAAAGGCGAGTTTATTGCTATTTTCGACAGTGACTTCGTTCCGGAGAAAGACTTTTTACAAAAAACAATCCCGTATTTCGCTGAGTCGAATGTAGGTGTGGTGCAAACCCGCTGGGGACATATCAATAAAGATTATTCCATCCTGACTGAATTGCAGGCTTTCGGTCTGAACGGCCACTTTGCCATTGAGCAGGGCGGAAGAAATGCTGCAGGACATTACATCAACTTCAACGGAACCGGTGGCGTTTGGCGCAAAAAATGCATCGAAGACGCCGGCGGATGGGAACACGATACCTTGACGGAAGACCTCGATTTGAGCTACCGTGCGCAGATCAAAGGCTGGAAGTTCGTTTACCGCGAAGACGTTATTGCACCGGCTGAATTACCAATCACCATGTCGGCGCTCAAAAACCAGCAGCACCGCTGGATGAAAGGCGGCGCGGAATGTTTCCGTAAAATGGCCTGGAGGATTGTTTCTGCCAAAGGCGTGAAAAAAATGGATAAAATCCACGGTTTATCGCACCTCTTCAATTCTTCCGTGTTCTTTTTCATCTTATTGCTTTCGTTGCTGAGCTTGCCGATTTTGCACATCAAAGACAGCTTTTCCGACCTGAACTTCTTTATCCAGTTCGGTTCCATTTTCATCCTCAGTACCATCTTCCTGATGTATTACTACTGGATGTCGTACCGCGATAAAACGGCGAATGGCTTTACTTCATTCTTCCGTTTTGCAGGACGCTTCTTCCAGTTCCTCATCGTTTCCATGGGATTGTCGCTCAACAACACGGTAGCGGTGCTTGAAGGCTACATGGGGATCAAAAGCTCCTTCGTACGTACACCGAAATTCAACGTATCTTCCAAATCCGAATTCAAAGGCAACAAATACGACAAGAAGAAGATTTCCCTGCTGACCATCGGCGAAGGGGCCCTGATGCTTCTTTTTGGCTTCACGGCAGTCAACCGCGCTATTTACGGTGACTTAGGAATGATGCCTTTCCATTTGATGCTGTCTTGCGGATACGGTCTCGTATTCTTCTATTCCATAGCCGAGCTGCGCACCCCGAAGAATTAGTTTTTTGGGGCCAAAGTCCACGAAGTTACCGCAGGGTTTACAAAGTTATTATTGCCTGGCTGTTTTCCTTATACTTTTTACTCAACTTATATCTTCCGGGAAAAACTCTTTGCGTCCTTTGTGATCCTTTGCGCCCTTTGATCACACTTTGCACACTTCGCGCTCCAAAAAAAATCTGTGTCCATCTGCGTCATCTGCGGGAAACCCCTTTGCGCTCTTAGCGAACCCTTTGCATCCTTCGCGACCCAATATCTCCAACCACAAAATCAGCATTATCAGCGCTTAAAATCTGCGCTGATCCGCGGGAACCTAAACCAGCAGCTGCTCGAAGAACCCGCCGATCCCCAGCTCCCGGTCAACCAAATGAATTTCGTAGATCCAATGCCGCTCCCGTCCATTCTTGTCTGCCTCCGACATCCGAAGCACATTTTCCGGGTGAATGTAATTGATTGTTTCCTCCCCGATGATTTTCTCGTGTGGAAATTCCCCGATCAGGTGGCCGCAATGCTCGTTGCCGTATTCCCAGCCAGCTTCCTGTGCGATTTGCCGTGTGTACGCATATAATTCCGCTCCGGTGATATTTTCTTTGTGCTGCAGGAAAAAATCCCTTCCTTTCTGCCATACTTTTTCCACGTCTTCCTTCAGTTTAAGCATAGCCGGGTTTTTACCGATGACGAACGTTCTACCGAAATCGGCTTCCCAGGCATCAAATACAGGCCCGAAATCCAGGAAAATGATATCCTCCTCACCGAAAGTTAAATCCGGTGGGTTTTCGCGGTAGGGAAAAAGCGTATTAGCGCCGGAACGTACGATGCGTTTGTGCCAGTATTTCCGGATGCCGAATAATTCAAAAGCAAGCCCGTAGACTTCTGTGTTGAGCTCTTTTTCCGTTTTTCCGACACGGATCAGGCCTTGTTTTTCAATTTCTGAAAAAAGCTGCGCGGCTTTGCTTTCCGCTTCGATGAGCTGTTGAATGGCTGTGGGCATGGTTTTATTGTTGAACCTTTTTCAAGGCGGCCTGGTACACTTTTTTGATGCTGTTTTTTTCGTCGCGCTCCGAAATCGCCCGGACGGCTTCGATCAGCTCGTCCCGGTTGGGGACCGCAGTCTGGATGATCTGTCCCAAAGCGTAGGCAGCGCTCCAGCGTACAACAGTTCCGCTGTCTTCGGTATTAATCAGTAGTTGTTTGATAGCCTCGTCGAGCTTATTGCTGAACAAATGAGCGACGTTACCGATCACTTTAGCGCTTTCCCTGCGTACGCGCGGCGCTTTGTGGCCGAGGTTTTCCACCGCAAAATGAAAAGCATCCAGAGTAATGATCTCCGGCTGTGCTTTACTGGCAAGCTCCAGCGCTTCGATCAACGTGCCCCTGAAGCTATCCTTCATGTGGCCTGCACCGGAAACAAATTCGTCAACGCCCAGTTTTCCTTCAAGGATCAGGTTGCCCAAAGCTTCCGTCCTGGCTTTTGACGCGAGGGTTTTGTCTTCTAAAATGGTTTTGAGGTCCGTCACAAGTATTGATATTTAGAGATTAGCATCAAGGACGTCGGGAGCAAGTACCTGGCCGGAGTTTTCAAAGTGATCTCAATCCTTTGTTTTTTTTCGGTTAATCTGCGGTTCATCTCTTCGTGTTTAAGTCCAGGGACAAATGTAGTTTTTTTTCAAACTTCGCAGCTTGGGCGAAGAAGTTTATTTCCATTTTTAAATTAGCTTGCTGCTACCTTTGGTGGTCTCAATTAATCGGCCTATCTTTGCAGCACTTTTTTTAATAAATAGATACATAGCATGCAACTGTGGAATACATTTAGTAAAGAGGAGCTGGTAAAGCGTTTGAGCGAAAGCGGCCACGAATTTGTGACGATTTCCTTTTACCAGTATGCAAAAATTGCAAATCCTCGCCTGTTCCGTGACCATTTATTCCAGATGTGGTCCAATCTCGAAATCGTTGGAAGAACGTATGTTGCCCATGAAGGGATCAACGCCCAGGTTTCGGTTCCTGTAGTTAACTTTGAGCGTTTTCGTGATGAATTGTACCAGATTGATTTCCTGGAGAATATCCGCCTGAACGTCGCTGTCGAAGATGCCGGGGTTCCTTTCCCGTTCTTAAAGCTGAAAATCAAGGTGAGGGATAAAATCCTTGCGGATGGCCTCAACGACGAGACATTTGATGTGCGCAACCGGGGAATCCATCTTTCAGCGGAAGAATTCAACAAGCTGACGGACGATCCAAACACCATCCTGATTGATTTCCGGAACCATTACGAGAGCGAAGTGGGGTATTTCAAAGGCGCGATTACGCCGGATGTGGATACTTTCCGCGATTCCCTGCCGGAAATTGAAGAAAGCTACCTGAAAGGAAACGAAGATAAAAACATCGTGATGTACTGTACAGGCGGGATCCGCTGTGAAAAAGCTTCAGCCTGGTACAAACACCGCGGCTTTAAAAATGTGCACCAGCTCGAAGGCGGGATCATTAAATACGCCAATGACTGCAAAGAACAGGGGCTCGAAAATAAGTTTATCGGTAAAAACTTCGTGTTCGATGACCGCCGCGGCGAACGGATTTCCGACGATATAATTGCCCAGTGCCACCAATGCGGTGAGCCTTTCGATACCCACACGAATTGCGTCAATGACGGTTGCCACCTGCTGTTCATTCAATGTGATTCCTGCAAGGCGAAATATGAAAACTGCTGTTCCCAGGAATGCCAGGACACGATCCATTTACCGATCGAAGAACAAAAAGCCCTGCGCCAAAACAACATGGAAAGCAACAAGATTTTCAAAAAAGGCCGTTCCGAAAAGTTGATTTTTAAAGCAAACCGGGTTTAACTGAATTGTGAATGCCAGTGTTGAATGTTGCATGTAAAATCATTCTCCCGAACATTCATTAACTCATTATCACATTAGCATATTTTTTCCCTATCTTAGCGTCATGAAATTGTTTCATATATGCATGGCTTTGCCGCTTATTGCGCTGCTGACTGCTTGCCCGGGGAAAAAGGATCCCCAATCTTTCATGGAGAATAACTACGATTTTTCGGGTTTCCGTAAATTTTACCACAAAGGGCTTACGGTGCAGCTGCCGGCTTATTTCATCCAGGAATACAGCAAAACCCATATGCATAAACAGGACGGGCTTTCCCTTTTTGATCCCGAAACGAGCATCTATTTCTCCATCGAAGCCTATACGGAAGACGAAGCGACGGATATTCAGTTTGCTTTCGAGGAAGGAACAACGCCGCTTGAAGCTTTGAATACGCATTATGCTGACCTGCGGGCCAATTCACTCGATAACCCCAAAATTTCGATTACGCAGGATATTCCCAAAAAATCACAGCTGAAAGGTTTTTACCAGGTAATCAAAGGCAGCCGTAATTCGTATGATTATGTGAAAATGGTTTATCTTTTCGCTACAGTCGAAAAAAAGGTCAAAGGCGAAAAAAAATACTTTGTCGTGAACCTGATTGCCCAGGAAGATTTTTCAAAATACCTGGTGGATGATTTTCGCCGTTTGCTTCTTGCTTTAAAATAAAATGTTTGCACTTAATCTAAAAGCCCAGCTTGAAGCCGGTTTGCCCGGGGAAGATGCCCATGTTCGCATGGCGCCGCTGTCAAGGCCGGTATCGAGTTTGGCCAAACAAAGCGCAAAAGTTTTCCGGGAATCAGCGGTAACAATTATCATTTTTGAGGATGCCGGCGAGCAGCGTATTTTGCTGACCCAGCGGCCGAAGTATAATGGAAAGCACAGCGGACAAGTGAGTTTTCCCGGCGGAAAATGGGAAGAAGGCGACCTCGACCTGCTGCAAACCGCCATGCGCGAATGTTACGAAGAAACCGGCATCCGGCTCAGCATCGAACAATATGTGGGCAATCTCACGCCCGTTTTTATCCCCGTGAGCAACTTCCATGTCGAAGCTTACCTGTTCTACCTCGACTATGTTCCGCAATTCCAGAAAGATGAACGCGAGGTGGAAGCCATTTTCAGTATCCGCATTGAAGAGCTCCTTGACGAAAACCGTGTTCAGAAAACCAATATCGCTGTCAGCGAAGAAATGGAATTGGAAGACGTGCCTTATTTTGATCTCGAAAACAAAGTAATCTGGGGCGCTACGGCTTTAATCCTGAGTGAGCTGAAAGAAATCCTTTCCCGGATTAAAAAAGACTAGCTTTTAAATTTAAAAATTAGGTTTTGTCCTCAAATAGGTGCTAATAGTTGCCACGAATTCAACGAATTTGTATTTGATTAATTAATGAGCAACTTAATAAATAACAACGTGAATTATTAATCAGTGTAATTGTTCACATTATTACAAGCTCTTAATCACATAGTATCATCAAAATTAGTAATTCGTGGCAAAAATAGGGGTGATTTATCACCTGACTTTGTTAGAACACTTCCTGGTTAAAACCTCACGCGGGCAATCCCATCGCACCGGAACGGTTGCCCCGTAAATGCTTTTTTCCCGAACGGCTTCACTTGGGCCTTGACCTTTTTGATACTTTTTGTGTCAAGACAAAAAGTATGAGAAGAAAATAGTTTTCCACTAAAACCTCACGCGGGCAATCCCCATCGCACCGGAGACCGTATTGGAATTCGTAGTGAAGAAAGTCAGGGCATCGCGTGAAGCAATCCCGAATTCATATTTTCCTTCCCTGAGGATGAAATTAATTCCCATCGGCATGTTCGTTTTGTAAATCCCGCCGCCCAGGAAGCCAATGCTCAGCTGCAGCCATTTTACGGGTTTGATATCGCCGCCGAAGGAAATAACAGCGTTTTCTATCCCGCCCGGATTGTCCTTGTTGAACGGTGCTACGAAATCAAAGCCCACGGAAAGCTGCCTGAACGGATGGAAGCTTGCCCCGATCCGCAGGGTAGACGGGTTTTGCATCTTGTATTTCTCTTCACCGACCAGGGTGAGGATCCCGCCGGCTTGCAGCAATTGCTTGATCCCGTCAGTCAGGTTATCGCTGTTCGGGTTAAGTCCCGCCAGGCTGATATTACCAACGAGCGTATCTTTTACAGTATAGACATTGCGTTTGTACTCTACGCTTCCGATGTTGTTGACAGAAAGGGCAACCTTCAGCTTATTGAATAAGATCGCGCTGGCAGAAAAATCCAGTCCGTAGCCCATTCCAACTGAAGGGGGGATACCGCCGGAATAGTTGAGGAACGAAGAAGAATTCATGGTCGCAACATCGCCGTAATTGATTTTGAATGCAGGTGTAATCGAAGAAAAAAGTGTAACATTCTGGCCGTCGGAGCGCATTTCGAACATCGCCATCGATTGGATCAAACGTCCGCCGATTCCACCGTAAATGACGAATACGGAATCCTTGCCAAAAATCTTACGGCCGTAACCAAAGTTGTAAGAACGGTTCCAGACCATCCGGATTTCTGAGCCTTCCGTCATTTGGCTAAGTTTAAGCGGAACGGAGATTTTCCCCAAAACAACATTGTTAAGCGTTTCTTCACTGAGTGTATCCGAGTTGGCGATTACGGAAGTATCCATATCAACAACGACAGTCAGGGAATCGAAATAAGAAGAAAACTTTCCGCGGAAAATAATGTCCGTCATTGTGCTGTTCAGCTTGGAATAATAGTTATAGCTTTCGGTAACGTTGAAAGCAATTCCGCCGAACCGCGGTCCTTGAAAAGCAAATCCTCCCCAGTTGTACTGGCCGTCAATGTATAACCCGGCTGTTGCATATTCCGCTGCGGCATCGCGCTGTGCTGCCCAGTCGATCTTAGCTGTGGAAGAATCTTTTTTTACCTGCTGGTACATGGTACGGGCTAAATTCTTGAGCTTCGTGCTGTTAAACGCATCGGAATACAATCCGCCGTTCATTTCAAAACCCCCGGTTGTTATTTTGTATTTCTCATAACCGGATCCCCAGCCCAAAGCTGAAGTGTTGATCCCCAGGCAGTGATAATCCGTCACAAAAGTTGTGGCAACTCCTTTACCGACAGTGGTATAGGCGATTCCCTGCGTTTGGGCATTTAAAAAAGAAAAGGAACAAAGGAGCAGGAGAGTGGAAGCGATTTTTTTCATGAACTCAGATTATTTCGCCCGAAAGTAGAAACAAAATCTGAATTATCCAAAGGACTGAAAATAAAAAGAGGAGTACACCAATTAGATTTACTCCTCTTTTCACTAAACCATGCTAAAACTATAAAACCCAAATCAATTTTCTATGAAAAAAACTGTATTTGTGCTACAAAGATAGAGTGGAATTTTGATAAACCAAACAAAACACGCCTAATTTTTTGTTAAAAAATGTAAAAATAGAGTAAGTGTTTAATTGTTAGTTGGTTGACACGAATAGTTATGGGCTATAATATGAGAATGGACGCGTAGGTATCAGGTATCTGTTGCAAGAATAGTGTAATGAAAAGGTTTTGGCGCGCGTTTTTTGTAAAAACCGTGCCAAAACACTCCCGTGTTATAGGTATCTTTCCTTTAATCCCTCTCTCAACTTTGCTTTGCGAGCTCTGCGGGCACTTAGCCTAACCTGGTGCTCCAAAACACACCAATCACTTCGCCTTATTGAACTCATACGCCAGGCTTATCCCAAAAAACAAGCTGCTGAACGAATGTGAGACCGTCAGCTCATCTTTGGGCTTGGTAGTAATGTATTCCGGGTTATAATCTGCGTTATTTGAAAAATTATTCAGGTTCGGATAATATTGCGTTTCCTGCTCATATAAGCTGAGTTGGCTGAGCTGGTCTGCGTCATTTACCTGGTAGCCCGTTGTTGTCCTGTAACGCGTTGTTTGTGCAAAAAGATTGATTCCCAGCTGTGATTTTAGCAGAAAATGCTCCTGGAAGCGCTTTTCAAAGCCGATGGACTGGTAAAAGCCAAAGCTGAAATTATAGGTGTAATGCTGGGTGGCGCTTTGTTTTACGCCCGAATTCGAATTACTTTCAAGCAAATGGAAATCAGAATAAGATGTTACAGGAAGGATCACACCGGCTTCTGCTTCAAAGCTGATTTTACTCAGCGGAACGTTCAGCGTAACATGCGGCATCATCCGGATTTGTTGGGTTTGGGCAGTGATAAGCTGCGAAATGCTGTCGCGGTTATAACTTCTGATGACCAGCTCATTGCTTTTGAAGTAGCTGAAATCAACCCCGACCTTAATCGTGTTTTTCAAACGGAAATCCAGCTCAAGCGAGTAGTTCAGGCCCGCGCCAAAATTCCCGCGCATATTCGAAATTGACATTTCATCCAGGAACATGTCCTTTTCATCCTGTCCCGCAAAACTGTTCGGCGCCGAAACAGAATAAGCGCTCCCAATTCCCACCTGGAAACCCTGCGAAAATGCCCGTAAAGAAATCAGAATTATTAAAAGCGTAAAAAAGCGCATACGCAAAACTACTATTTAATTTGAAATATTCGAAAATTCGAAGTTTTCCACGCTACACGTGATTCAAAGATTGGATTGCAGAATGATAATCACCCCCTTTCTGACAGCTATCGGGATCCTCCAGGGGAGAAATAAAATCATCCTCGAATTTACGAATACTACGAATCTACGAATGCACGCAGTGCGACCACCGCAGGTAGCAGCGAAGTTATATTTTCGAATGCACAAAGTACACCATAAAGGATTTAGTTGTAAATTTAGCCATGAAAAACTAAAATATGAAATCTAAATTAAGCATTCTCTTTCTTTTACTTGGTTTGACGGCTTTCGGGCAGCAATATTCCAAATGCAAGGTATTTACGGATCAAAAAGGCCTGAAAACGCTCACTGACCTGGGGATTCCCGTCGATCACGGCACTGTCAAGCAGGGCATGTACATCATCAGTGATTTTTCAGAAACCGAAATCCGCAAGATGAAAGAGCGTGGCTTCCAGGTGGAAATCCTCGTGGAAGATGTGGTTTCATTCTACAAAGAGCGTTCAGCTAAAAAAACAATGACCCGCGACGCCAGCTGTAACCAGGCTTCTTCCGGCTTCGACCCGCAGCTTCCCCAGCATTTTGAGCTGGGTTCCATGGGCGGTTATTTCACCTACCAGGAATTTCTTGGCGAGCTGGACGAAATGCAGCAGCTTTACCCGGATTTGATTACCATAAAAGCGCCGATAGATAATTTTATGACCCACGAAGGCCGTCCGATCTATTGGGTGAAAATTTCTGATTTTGCAAATACCGACGAAACAGAGCCGGAAGTGTTGTACACAGCCATTCACCATGCGCGTGAGCCCGCATCTTTGTCGAGCACCTTGTTTTATATGTGGTATTTGCTGGAAAATTACGCTGGCAGCCCCGAAATTCAGCATTTGGTAAACGATACGGAGATGTATTTTGTGCCGGTGATCAATCCCGACGGTTATATCGAAAACCAAACAAACGAGCCGGATGGGGGAGGAATGTGGCGTAAAAATAAGCGCAACAACGGTGATGGGACTGAAGGTGTCGACCTCAACAGGAATTATTCCTACGATTGGGGAACGACTGGTATCGACTTTGACCCCGCTTCCGACGTTTATCCCGGAACGGAGCCATTTTCCGAGCCGGAAACACAAGCCATGAAGTGGTTCTGTGAAAACCGTGATTTTGTTTTTGCCTTCAATGCGCATACTTATGGTAACCTGATGCTTTTCCCGATTGGTTCCCAAACCGATGTTTTTGCCGAAGACCACGATTATTTACAGGCGCTTGGCTCACACATGGTGCAGTACAGCGGTTTTATCGCACAGAAATCTTCTGCTTTATACCCGGCTTCAGGGGATTCCGACGATTACATGTATCTCAGTGATCTCGATATTAAGCCTGAAATCTTTGCTTACACGCCTGAAATTGGCCCGGATTCCGATGGCTTCTGGCCGGCGCAGGCCGATATTATCCCGATTTGCCAGGGTATGGTGTTCACTAATCTCGCCTTATCGCATGCCGCCCACAATTATTGGGTAGTTAAAGAAACCGATCCCACTGCTGTAACGGCTATGAACGGCTACTTTCATTACAACCTGAACCGCCTTGGAATTGTGGATGCCCCGGTATCTGTCAGCATTCAGCCGCTCACGGGGATTTTGTCCGTTGGTACGGCTGGTCCGGTTTCAGGAGCACAAAATGTATTGACGGAAGATTCCATTTCCTTTGTTTTACAGCCTGCCATCCAGGTGGGCGATGAAATTTCTTTTGTGCTCATCTCTGATTTCGGGACGTACACACAGCGCGATACGGTCTACAAAGTATTCGGTAACCCAACGGTGCAATTCCTTGACCAGGCCAACAATGCGGTTAACTGGACAGGCGGCTGGTCTACTACAGGTGAAGCTTATTATTCGCCTTCAACTTCCTTTACCGACAGCCCGAACGATGAATACCAGAATTTCAATACGGAAGTATATACCTTTGATGAAACAATCGACCTGACACACGCAACCCAGGCTAAAATTGAGTTTTTTGCCCGCTGGGAAATTGAAGACAATTTCGATTATGCCCGCTTGGAAGTATCAACTAACGGCGGTCAAAACTGGATCGGGCAATGCGGGAAATACTCGAATACAGGCGTTGGCGGAAACGGCGGTGTTCAGCCCGAAGGCGAGCCTGTTTACGACGGTTTTCAGACGGATTGGGTGCTCGAAGAAATTTCCCTGGGCGCTTACCTCGGTGAAGTGATCCGCGTTCGTTTTATCCTCGAATCCGATATGGGGCTTCGGGAAGACGGCTTTTATTTCGATGATTTCAAAGTGCTGTACGATGTGGATAATGTTGGCTTGACGGAAACGGCATTGCCTGTGCTCAAACTATTCCCGAACCCGGTAAGCTCCGCGCTGACGCTTTCCAACCCGGAAGGTTTTCAGCATACCCAGCTTAGGATTGTTGACCTGCAAGGGAAAAAACTGCGCAGCATTGACGTAAATTCCAGTTTGAAAAGCCAGGAAGTTGAAACGGCAGGTTTGCCAAACGGCGTATATTTCCTCGAAATGGAACAGAACGGGGAGCTAAGCCGCTTTAAATTTACGGTGATCCATTAATTGGTATCTTTTTTGTGAGGTGAACCTGTGATGAAAATTTTAAGCTTACTGGTATTGTTGATTGTGTTTGGCGCCCAGGCCCAGCACGCCCCGTTTATAGACTTCAACCGCTACTTCCGTACATTTTACAAAAACTCGTTCCGGCAGCTTGAATTTCAGCCCATCCGTTCTTTTGAGGGAAGCGATACCTATACGGTTTACCTGGACTACCGCGGTGATTTCAAGTACTACGACGGGGAAAAGGTCCAGACGATCAGCAACCAGAGCATTACTTACAAGCTTTCCGACGGTCAGCTGGCCTGGACAATCGGAACGGGGCTTTTTTGCCTTTCCGGGGATGAAAAAATCATGCTCACTGTATTTGCCGACCGTTTCGAGGTAACGGACAGCTTGATTGTCTACGAAGATACCCGTTTCAATTCACTGAACTACCGCTACAAGGGGGAAAACCATCAGCTTGTGCAATCAACCGGCGACCTGCAGTTTCCGCTGAAGCTGGGGGATAACACGATTGTTTACAAAGACAACGGCGATTTCATCAAATTCCTCTGGCGCGGCACGAGCTATGATTACAACGTTTACACCAAAGCTATCAATTTTGAATGCGGTATGGACGTGATTTGCTTCAATGATCCGCTCAACCAGAGCTTTGCCGTATTTGATAAAGGCCAGATCCTCGACCTCGAATCGATGTTCGTCAAAAAATACAAGGCAGGCCGCGGTTTTGTTGCCTACGAAGACCAGCAAGGAAACCTGTGGTATTACAAAAACGGCGAAAAGCAGCAGATCAGTAATTTCCCATCCTTTTGGGAAGTAAAGGACGACTTGCTTGTTTGGGGCGAAAACAGCATCGTATACGCTTTCTACGAAGGGGAGAAAAAACAGCTGGCGAACTACACCCCTGCGGATTATAAGATCAAAAATTCAACCATTGCTTTCCGCAACTCCATGGGTGGCGTGAGCGTTTTCTCCCAGGGGAAGCTCGAGCAGGTAACCACGCAAACCCAAAGCAGTTACGAAATTTACGGAAACACGGTCCTCGTGGAGCTCTTCAATAAATCATTTGTAGTTTACAGCGACGGACAGAAGTTCGAACTGTAGGCTTCACGCTTCTGCACGCAGGTTTATACGCTAATTACGCGCAAGTGTTAGATAGCCGGACTAAAGTTAGCAGGGAAAATAGGATAAACAATTGACCTGGAGAATTGTCAGGACTTGTAACAAGCAAAAAGGCTGCGTCTTAAAACGCAGCCTTTCTGAAAACATGCACTATGTGTAAATTGTAAAAGGAGGCCGTTGTAATGTTGTTAATCTAAAAGTGTTCCTGCATCAATTACGAGGCTAAGCAGAAAATAGGATATGAGGCCTATCACCGCAAAGAGCGAAATAAATAATGTCACTCTTCTCATTAAATCAGGCAGCTCATGTGTTTTCGACCGTGAACGGTTTCTTTTCATGACTTGTTGTTTTAAGTAGTTTAACTTTGGTTTTTGTTTTTTGTTTTTCAGTGTTAAATATAGGCACAGAAAATAACCCCGGTTAAAAAGAATTCAAAATCACGTATTTATACGTATAAAAAGCGGTATTTACCGAAGTGTTTTACGCCAAAATTATTTGGCAAGCATAATAAATTAGCGGTAAATGGTTTTAAAGGGACGGCCACGAAGGCACGAAGACGGAAAGGGGGCACGAAGTTGAGCTTATGCTATATAAATTACTTGTCTTTATAACACATAATCTATCGAAAACAAAAAAGAGGAACCCATTTCTGAATTCCTCTTTTCTTTAGTAGGAAGAAGCACGCCAATATCTAACCATGAATTCGAAAGAGATTTGCTCGCGATTTATCGTTTCTACCACTATTTAAAGTTCATCAGAAGCACGAAAATAACTAAACCAAATCTATTGTCCAAAAAGAAAAAGTCAAATCCTATTGACTAATTATTACGACTTGCATATAGTTGTAAAAAAATATTTTATGTCCTGTCGGTCTTTCTGCTGGTACAAGAATATTTATATATAAAATAACAAATTCTTTAAGGACATAAGCCATTGTCCTAATGGATTTGAAGTATTAATCAACGAATAAAATGAATGAAAAAGAGTACTTAAATGTTAAAGAAGTAAGTATCAAAACCCAACAATCTACTAGAAATGTTAGAAGAATAATTACAAAGTTAGAAGATGAAGTAAATAAGGAACTGCTATATAAAAATCAAAATGGACAATGGGAAGTTCACCACCTCATCCTAAATAAATTCAAGCCACAAAGAATACATGAAAACAAATATTATGCACTTAGTTTTGACCCATGTACAAATTATTCTGTAAAAGAAATTGACGATATAATGAAATTTGTAATTGCTCAAATGAAGGAAACAGATATTGAATTAAATTATGTCGTTGAATCCAAAATAGCTAACGGACAAAATCACCTACATTGCTTTGTCAAATGCCAGAATAAACAAAAATTAATCCGTTGCATTCGTTTAGCGTTTTCGCAGGTTAGCTATCATCAAAGCGGTGTTTTTGACTTACAAGGATGGAAGAATTATATTACCAAAGAGAACAAAACGATAACGACTTTGAAAAATCGAAAAAATGATTGAAATTAAAAACTTAGAATACAATCCAATTTTGAGGAGCTTATTAAAAAACTACTGCCTAAGAATGTATGAACAGGAAGCAATAACTGACGATTGGCATTTGTACCAAGAATATACATATTTAAAGGACAATAACATGCTTGATGTACTGTTTGAAGAGGAAGATTTAACTAACTCCTTCCTTCCCCCTTTAAAACAATTTAAGGCATAGATATGTAAACTCTCTTATATATGGTAAAATAATAATTGCTTTTTTTAGCCTCATTAAGTGCTGAAAAAATTTTACAGAAAATCTGTACCATTTTTCACTCCATTAGCCCCTGGGATAGTGCCCTCTAGTTATTGAAAACAGCTAAAACAGCCTTAAAACTTAAATAACATTAATGTGATGCGTGAACACACATTCAAAAATGATAAAAATTTAAATAATTAAATCATGAGAATAAAATTGACTTATAGTCAAATGAAAATGCTACTTGATAAGGTAGGGCTTCCAGATAATAAAGCGATTGTTGCTCGTACTGGATTACTGAATAAAATTTTAAGATTAAAATAACAAAGGGGCGTGATCACGCCCCTTTGTTATTTATAATTCATTTATAAGTTTCTTAACCTTTTGAACTGTACCGCTCGATTTATCGCATAGTTTCATAATATTTCGAACTGATTGCCCTTGCTTCAAATACTTTACAACATCAGCATGTTCTTTTAGAATCTGGTTAGAATCTTTAACAGAACCTTTATTTCTCCCTAACGTCCCTCCATTCCTGATATATTTTTCACGACCAGAATTTAAACGTTCTTGAATTAAAGATAATTCCATGGATGCGAATGTTGAAGCAATAGACAGCATTGTCTGAACCATCGCATTCTTTTCGCCAGTTGGTAGGAGTGTATGAAGTTTGAAATTATCTATGATAATATTTATTTTGTGGTCATTACATTTTTCCAGAAATAATGCGAATGAAGATATTTTTCTGGAAATACGTGAGATTTCTAAAGCAATGATATGTTTTACATTGTTTTTGATTGCAAAATCTAAAATTTCTGCATTTACCTCATCATTCTTTGTTCCTGATTTGTAATAAGAAAATTCTTTTACGATTTCATATTGTTTACCGTAAGTACTTATTAAAGTTTCAGATTGGCGGGTAACATCCTGTTTTGTTTCGTTGGTTGAACACCGT
Organism: Crocinitomicaceae bacterium; assembly: GCA_021325675.1. GTDB lineage: Bacteria > Bacteroidota > Bacteroidia > Flavobacteriales_D > Crocinitomicaceae > M2408. The sequence goes on along the minus strand of JAJTCM010000003.1, from coordinate 88,712 downwards.
GATATTATAATTGCTTTTTCCATGAAGCCAAAGTACCTGGAATAAATTAAGCTACAAAATAAATCAAAGAATATTTTTGATACAGAAAATTGTATCAATTTTAGTTGGTTATAGATTTATTTTGATACAGTTTGAATTTTGATACAGAACCGATAACTGTGAAATGAAAACTAAGGAATTTTTAGGTTATATCCATTTTTGATAATCGCAGCCATAAATATAATTTGTGCAGCTATAAAATCCCCACGGGTTACCGTTTTTAATTCCGCTTTTTAATCTTAAGTCAGATGTTTTACAGCGTGGACATTTTTTTATAGTGTCATCACCATTATCAATTTCTAATTCGGAAATAAACTTTGATTTATATGAACTATCTGCTATAAAAATAAGGCTTTCCTTCGCTCTGGTCATAGCAACATAAAATAAACGTCGTTCTTCACCATTTTCGAATTGGTCTGCTTCACTCAACAAAAGATTTAAAACTGAATCGTCAGACATTTGGGAAGGGAAACCATGTTTACCTGAATTGCAATTAATAACAATTACAATATCAGCTTCAAGCCCTTTAGCTTTATGAACAGTTAAAAATTGTGCTTTGATTTCTATAGTTTTATTTTCTTCGGCTTCAGGCTTATATTTAATTTCATTTTTTGTTTTATCTATTTGAAAAAAGGATTGTTCATTTTTTAATCTATCAATATCAAAAGAGTATCTACCTAAAATGTGTATTTCTTTTTTTTCAATTTCTTTGGTATTCAAAATTAGGTCATCAAATACTTGCTTTAAGGCTAAAGTATCATCTTGATTTTCTCCATATGAGTACACAATTTTATAATCGGTTGATTTATGATTGTTAGTTCCTTTTAAATCTTTTTTTGCTTGATTTGGATTTTTTAGAATAAATTCACTAGATAAATCTATTAAGGGGTTATTAAACCTATAAGTAGTTTCAATTTTTGATTTAACCGTATATCCAAAATAATTTTCAAACTCTTTAAATAGTGAAATATCACTGCCACTAAAACGATAAATCGATTGCCAATCGTCACCTACTGCAAATAGCTTGCATTCCGGGTGATTAGATTTAATTGCTTTTACAAGCTGATATCTACCAATTGAAATATCTTGAAATTCATCAATGATAATGTAACTGAATTTCCTTTTATATTGTCCAGAAGCTAAATAAATAGAAGACTTGTTAATCATATCAGCAAAATCAATCTCTTGTCTTTCCGCTAAATAATTTTCATATTTTTCATAAATGGGCTCAATTATGCTAATGAACAAGTAATTTCGTTCTTTTAAAAATGGGTCTTTTGTATTGTTATTTTTGTGTATTAAATCATCAATTTTATAGTTATTTGATTTCATCAAGGTGATAAAGGTTTGAAATAGAGTTATCATACTATCAACCTCATCTTTAGCTGCATCAGATATTATTTCCCAAATTTCTTGTGGTGTTTTAGGCTTCAGAACTACCCCAACTTCAGCTAACTTTTTAGTAAGATGTTCGAATAAAACACCATCAAACATTTCATGGCTATAGGTTTCAATAAGTGTTGTGGAGTATTTATCATGTTCCTTTCTTTTCCATATCATACCATCATTATATTTTTTTGTAGCATCAGCAAGAGTTTCACCAATTTCTTTTTTTGCAAAAAATTCGGGTACAGTACCATTTTTATTTATTGCGAAATGTTCCAGATAAATCCGGTTTTCTGTCGGGTTAATTGTGAAGTCCGGCTTGTATTGTCTATAGGATTGTGTAGCTGTGTCGTGTTCATAAGGCAGTTCATACTCATAGTTAACATTATTAAACAAAAGAAAATTTGCAATTTTACATTCCTCTATACTTTTCACTACTTCCATTTTATAAGTAGTTTTTCCATTAATTAGAATTTCTTTTTGTTGGTATGTTTTAAAATTTTGGTCTTTTAAATACTGGAAATAATCACCTTGACTATCAAATTCTTCTTGCGATTTTACAGGTTTTAAAAAATCTGTAAAATAGCTAGTTACCTTTTGAATGTAAGTTTCATTTTTTAATAATTCTTTAAATATTTTAATAATAAAAGGTTTAAATTGGTTTTCATCAAAAATAGAGGGTTGTTTATTTTCCACCTGACAAATTACATCTATCCCAAATTTATGAAACGTTTTTGCTTCTATCCCTTTTATATTTATCCTTTTTGCTAATGTGGATGCCGATTCTCTAGTAAAAGAAATCAACAAAATTTCGTCTGGGTTGGTTTTGTATCTATTTATAATATAGTTAATTTTTCCTACTATAGTTGTTGTTTTTCCTGACCCTGCACCAGCAATAATAATATTATTATCTTCATTGGTCACGACCGCTGTTCTTTGTTGAAGGTCAAGTTGTCGTCCCTCAATGTTGTCAAAGAAGTTACTGTAACTTTTAAGCTCTTCTTTAATAAATTTCTTGTTAAAGTCGTTTCTTAAGGATTCTGCATAAACGTAAAATTTTTGAAAGTTCCTTATTGATTCAACTTTGTAATGCTCTATAGGTAAATTATCAATGTGAATGCTTTTGATTTCGTCAAAAAGTGTTTCATAAGTGTGTAGCCAAGATTGTAGCTGAGAGTTGCTAAAATATCCTGTTTTGAGTTTAATCAATTCTAAAAACTCATTTTCGGCAGCTTTAATGGGGTCAATTCTTGAATTTAAAAAACTAAGTAATTGTTTTTGCACTCGTTTTTTTTCTTCATTTTTTTGATAAAACCAAATACCAGTCAAGATAAGGAAAATCAATAAAAGAAGGCTTCCAATATTTTTCATATAGTGTCTAAGTTCTGGTTATTAATGCAAATATAATTATTAATAATACGTTATTTGTCGTTCAATAAAAAGAGGTATATCACCAGCTACAGTAATTGTTTTACTTACCCAATTGTTATTTTTATCAAACCCTGCGTATATACATTCTGTTTCACACATTTTAATAATGTCACCCTTCTCATTAAATTCAGTAGTTGAATTAATTCCTTTTTTGGAACAAGAATTACCGTCATAAGGTAATTGAGGGTATAAATAAAGAGGTCTATAAATTGCTCCCGTACTTTTAACCAGTTGATTTTTTAAATTGTAAACGTATTCTATTTTTGATTCACGTTCTTTAGCAGTACCATTTGTGGACTTATGGGTTACTTCTAATATATTTGAATTTGCATCGTACTTGAAATGCCACGTAAACCTATTTTTCCCTCGCTCAATAAATTGGGTAGTGATTCTACCCACACTATCTAATTCACAATTTACGGTATAATTATGAATTATTTGTTTATTAATCCCATCCTCAACCAAGGAAGTATATTCACGCAAATTGCTATTCTGGTCATATACAAATTCGTTCGTTGTTATGGTAGTTTTATGTATTTCATGAATCTCTTCAACAAATTTTACAATCAGGTTATTGTCATTGTAGAACAGCCCTTGAATATGTGAAGAACCGCCCTCCGAAATAATTTCGTAAGATTCTAAATACCCTGCTTCGTTATAATGTTGCTTTCGTGTTCCCATTAAAGTATTACCATCTGACGTTAATGAAAACTGTTTTGTAATAACATCTTTAAACCCTTGATTATTATGTATTGGACTATTTGGTAAATCTTTATTTGGGTAATCAGAGCATGATAATATTCCAATAGAAAGTATCAATATAAAGGTTTTCATAATTTGTTGGTTTTAAAATTATTATTACCCACAAATATAAAAATAGTATTCAAATTCGGGCGTATACGCCAAATGATTTTAGGTCAAAATTGGGACTTTTACGCCCGATGTTGACAGATGAAAAATTTTTACAAAAATTGGGGCAGAAAATCGAAAGACTTTCTAATGAAAAATTTCGCACCCAAATGGATTTTTCAGCAGCATCTAATATCGATTCACGAACAATTAGAAGGATAATCAAGTGTGAACAAAACCCAACAATTATTATTCTCAGGAAAATTGCTAATTCACTTGGAATTGAATTACATGATTTGATTAATGTTGAATCAGAAGGTTAATCTTCTATTGGAATCAATCTACCAGCTTCAAATCACTATGCAATTCTTCCAATAAATCACATGGATTAACTTCAATAGCTAAAGCTATTAAATATAATTCTTTCGATTTCAAAATAGCTTTTTCATTCATGGTAAGTTCATTCATCCTGGACTTAGTAAGTCCAGTTCTACGTGCAACCTCAGCTTTGTTAATTGCCTTCTTTGCAAGGTATAATCCGAGTTTCGTCATGGTACAAGTTTAAATAAAACATTCAAAAGTTCAAATAAATTAGTTTTTTATATAGATTATCTATACTTTAGTATCGAATTTAAATACAAAGGCAAATGAAAAAGGCTGAACAGATAATAACATTAATCGAAAGTGACATTATAATTTCAAAATTAGTTCTCACCCTCGATAGCATCCATATTGATGCAGATAAATACAATACAGATATTTCTATTGTGGTATTAGCCCAAATGGGTTATAAAGAGCAAAACCGCACTGATGATTTATATGAAGAGTATTTTAATTTGATAAGACAAGTTTTATATCTGGATTTGGAAAAGGATGGTGAAAAGCGAAGATTAGCAAATAAAATATATAATTATCTCAAAGCGCAAATTTGATGCGCTTTAACTTTTATTAACACACTTTTCCTTGCAGCTATCGCCATCACATCCGTATTTTGCAAATGTGAAGTTAAATTTCACGTTTGGTATCAAACAGGATATTTCTCATAAAGCCTATTGAGAAGAAGCATTAAAATGTTTTCACAAAGTGCATAAGCCCTCGTAGAAGGGTATGAATAATTTCAACATGCTGTGGAAAATTCAGGTGCTGGTAATAGCATCATTGATGACCTATTTTTTCATTACACCAATAATCTTATTCCTAAAAAATTAAATATCCAACAATTAAAGGATTTAAAAGGATTTGAAAATATTAGTGATGATGATGCTTCAAATATCATTGATGAACTATACAAACTTTCGATTATAACTTATAAGATTTACAATCGTGTTAAATAACTTCATCTGATAGCGTAAATAGCTTACGGTATCAGATGTATAACTTTGCTTAAAGAAAAGCAATTACAATAAATAATTAAAAATCTAAATTAATAAAAATGGGATTAGAACAATTTAAGGCATTCGCAAAAGGTGGAGAAAAAAAAGAAGAAACAAACAAAAACGTGATGATTTATACGCGTGTTAGTTCCAAAGACCAAGAAAACAATAAAAGCTTGAAGACACAATTAGAGCAGGCAACAAAATATGCGGAACAACACGGTTATATTATCACCTCAAAATTTGGTGGTACTTATGAAAGTGCTAGCGGTGATGTTACTAGAAAAGAGTTTATGAAGCTCATTAACGAAATCAGAACAACTAAAAATAAGCCGTTTGCAATTCTATTGAACACAATTAACCGTTTTTCCAGAACCGGGGCTACTAGTGTTACACTGGCTCACGAATTAGTGGAAAAGTATGGTGTGCATTTAATTGATGTAACAACAGGAAAGAATACCATTACCGCAGACGGAAGAAATGAAATTTACTTGGAATTAATCAAATCTAACCAAGAAAATTTGGATAGGATGAAAAACACTATTCCCGGTATGGAAAAATTAATTGATGCAGGTAACTGGCTGGGTAAAGCTCCACGAGGATATGACCTGTACGGAACAAAGGTCAAGAATTTCAAGCTGCATCACAGTTGTCAGAAAATAGTTCTGAATGATGAAGGTAAATTACTGCAAAAAGCATGGCAATGGAAACTTCAAGGTGAAAAGGATTACATGATTATTCAAAGGTTAAAAGACTTGGGACTTAAAATCAGTAAGCAGTCATTAAGCGATGTTTGGCGCAATACCTTCTATTGTGGTATTTCATCACATAAAATGTTAAAAGGCGAAGTTAGGGTAGGAAACTGGGAAAAGATGGTAAGCGAACAAGATTTTTTAATGGTACAGGAAATTTTGAAAGAAAATAAATTTGGCTATAAACAAGACAAATCTAATCCCAATCGACCTTTAAACGGCTTTGTAAAATGCCACGAATGCGGTAACAAACTTACAGGCTATGAAGTAAAAGCGAAGAACTTACATTATTACAAGTGCCAAGGGTGTAAAGGTGGAAGTATCAACGCGGACACAACATCAAAATCTAAACAAGAAGGTGCTAATGATTTATTTTTTGAATTACTTCAACAATATGAATTAAATGAAGCCTTAAAAGCTGCATTCAACGCACAATTAAAGTTAACTTACTCAATGCTGAATGACGAAAGTAAAAGCGATAATCAAATTCTATCTAAAGAACTATTGAGATTAGAAGAAGATTTGAAAAAACTTAAAAGAAGATATGCACTTGGCGAGATAGATGATAAAGACATTTTTTCTGAGTTAAAATCAGAGTATGAAGAGAAAATTAATGACTTCAAGCAAAAACTCGAAATGACTGATTCAAAAATATCTAACCCGGATAATTACATTAAAATTTCAGAAGAGATAGTTTCAAACATCAGTAATTACTGGGATTCAGAAGATGTGGAAACGAAAAAGAGAATTCAGGAATTAGTATTTTGCGCAGGCTTGTCGTTAGACCTGAAAAACAGGGTTTATCTAACCGAGAAAGTAAATGTGATTTTCTCTATAAGTCGTGATATAACACGTGTTTCGGAGAGGGCAAATAAAAAACGGCAACCTATTTCTAAGCTGCCGTCATCTGTAGTAGCGGGGACACGACTCGAACGTGCGACCTTCGGGTTATGAGCCCGACGAGCTACCAACTGCTCCACCCCGCAATCCATTCGCCTGAACCGTTGTTCAAACGCACTGCAAATATACGACTTTTTTTTAATTCGATCATCTTTTTAGAAAATTTTACCTTTTTTTCAAAAAAAATGTCAATTTTGATTTTTGTTTCAGAATTGCTTTTAATTTTAACATCTTAAAACACATAAAATTTTACATACATGATCCCACAAGACGAATTTAGAAAATATGCTACCAAACATCAGGGTATCAGCAGCATGCACCTGGAAAGCTATATTGAGTCATCTTTAACACCATATATCATTGAGGAACGTCACCTGAACATGACCCAAATGGACGTATTTTCCCGTTTGATGATGGACCGGATTATTTTTCTGGGTACCGGTATCAACGACCAGATAGCGAATATTATCAACGCACAATTACTGTTCCTCGAGTCGGTTGACCCGAAAAAAGATATCCAGATTTATTTGAATTCTCCCGGAGGTTCGGTTTATGCAGGTCTCGGAATTTATGATACGATGCAGTATATCAAACCGGATGTAGCTACGATCTGTACAGGTATGGCTGCTTCCATGGGCGCCGTATTAATGTGTGCAGGAGCTGAAGGCAAGCGTTCAGCGCTTAAGCATTCCCGTGTGATGATCCACCAGCCATTAGGCGGTGCGCAAGGCCAGGCTTCCGATATCGAGATCACAGCGCGTGAGATCCAGAAGCTGAAAAAAGAGCTTTACGATATCATTGCATACCACTCCAAGCAGACTTACGAAAAAGTTTGGAGCGATTCAGACCGCGACTACTGGATGACTGCCGAAGAAGCTAAAGAATACGGAATGGTGGACGAAATCCTCGTACGCAACCCGAAATAATAAATTCTAAATTTATAAAAAGGCCTCCGTCAGTTTGATGGGGGCTTTTTGTTTTATCCTATTCTTCTCCATTCTCCATTCTCCATTCTCCATTCTCCATTCTCCATTCTCCGTTCTCAATTCTCCACTCTCCACTCTCCACTCTCCACTCTCCATTCTCCATGAATGTTACACATCTGTTACCCACTTCCTCGTCAAAAAGCCCTTTCCCATACTTACTGTATAGTAACTCCATACTTAAAGCATACTTAGAGTATAGTTAATGTATATATGCGTTATGTTAAATACAAAGCCGTCAGCTTGCATTCCTGAAAATCTCTTTCAGCCCTGTTTTTCCAAAAACAAGTATGTGTTTCTGAATAATCAGTGTTTTCAGCTTGAACTTCTATTTTTTTTCGAGTCATCTTATTTCTTCCCGATTAGCGCAAACCTTTGTTGATATGGCTTCACACATTTGTATCAATGGGCGCTGCTGCGGGATAACCGGCTCAATTCATAATTTGTAATTCAAAAAAATGTTATATTATTGTATTTCAAACGAAAGCGTATGAAAAATGTAGCCTTATTAGTTGCCGGACTTGTGCTCTTAGGTGTCGGAACAATAGTATATTATGTCCTGGGACAGGGAAATGCCAATATTGTCGTGAACGGTGTGCGGGACAACTCGGAAGAAACGCAAACAATTTTACAGTATAGCTTAGGCGGCGGACTTGCATGCCTGGGACTTTTATTTGCTGTGTTGGGGTTCGTTGGCCGCGGGCGCACAGCAAAACAGCAAAAACAAATTGCGCACATAATTCAAACAGGCATTGCTACAGAGGGTGTTGTTACTTATACCGATAAGAATTACAGTCTTCTTGTGAACAAAAAACCTGTTTACTCCATCGTTGAGTATACTTACCAGGACCTTTCAGGTCAGCAACACACCCGGCGCGTTGAAACAATTCCCAGCGATTTTGTAATCCGTAAGAATATCCGGGTAGGGACAAAAGTTGCGATTAAATACGCAAGCGAAGATTCAGGTCAAAGCACCATCCTGCTCTGATTTCACTTTAGTAGATTAACCCATAGCATATATTCCATCATTCATAATTCATCGCGCATCATTTAATAAATCATTACCTTTATCCCCGCATGCAGCAAAGCAGGGAAATACTAAAGCGTTACTGGGGTTACGATGCCTTCCGGCCCATGCAGGAGGAGATTGTGGACGCGGTCATTTATGGCCGGGATGTGCTGGCGTTGTTGCCAACCGGCGGAGGTAAATCTGTTTGTTTCCAGGTTCCCGGGATGGCGCGTGAAGGCTTGTGTTTAGTGGTTTCTCCCCTGATCGCCTTGATGCAGGACCAGGTTGGGCAGCTGCAAAAAGTGGGGATCCGTGCGCGGGCGATCACGAGCGGCATGTCTTACAAAGAAATTGATATTACGCTCGATAATGCGCGTTTCGGTGGGCTGGATTTTTTGTACATCTCGCCCGAAAGGCTGCAAACGCGCTTGTTTATTGAGCGTTTTAAGCTCATGAACATTGCGCTGATCGTGGTTGATGAAGCCCATTGCATTTCTGAGTGGGGACACGATTTTCGACCTCCCTACCGCAAGATAGCCGAGCTTCGGACGTATCATCCCGAGGTTCCTTTTATTGCGCTCACGGCCACGGCTACTGAGCGGGTAAAGGAAGACATCATCGAACAGCTGAAGCTCAAAAACCCGGAACGTTTCGAAGCGGATTTCTCCCGGCCGAACATCAGCTATGAAGTATATCCCGTAGAAAATAAGCTGAAAGCGATCAGCAAAACCCTGGATAATTTTCAGGGGCTCACCGGGATCATTTATTGCCAGAAACGCAAAAGTGTCAAGGAATTAGCACAATACCTGGTGAATAACGGCTACAAGGTCGGTATTTACCACGGCGGGCTGGATAAGGAATCACGGGAACAAATGATGCAGGCCTGGCTCAGGGACCAGTTCCGGATCATGATTGCAACCAACGCCTTCGGAATGGGAATTGATAAGCCGGACGTGCGTTTCGTGATCCATTACGAGTTCCCGAACAATCCCGAAGCCTATTTCCAGGAAGCCGGGCGGGCGGGCAGGGACGGGCTCGAATCACGTACCTTCATTTATTATGAGCAAAAAGACCTGGCAGAAATGGATGAGCTCATTGCCGGCCTTTTTCCACCGGTCGACGTCGTGAAAAACACCTACCGAGCGATGTGCAATCACCTGAAGATAGCAATTGGCTCAGGTGACGGCGAAAGTTATCCGCTCAATATCAAAACCTTTTGCACGCAGTTTCGCCTGGATATCCTTGAAACTTACAAGGCCTTAAAAATCCTCGAAATGAATGGCGATCTTCTGTTTTCCGAGAGCTTTTTCCACCCGACTAAAGTAAAGTTCAACGTCGGGAACGCTGCTTTGTACGGTTTCCAGGTCAATCACGAACAAACGACAGCCCTGACGACTTTGCTGGCGCGTTCGTATCCCGGCATTTTCGACCAGTACTGTGAGCTCAGCGAGACCGAGTTTTGCAAGCGCCTGAAAATAAACGCCAAAGAGCTGGAAAGACAGCTGCTTTATCTTGAAAAAAGCGGGATCCTCGATATTGACTGGAAAACGGATTTACCAATCGTGACGCTGCTCCATGAACGCCTGCCCGACGATTACCTGCAGCTGAGCCCGGAAGTTTACCGTCACCGCCGTGAAATAGCTGAAGAGCGCTGGAAAGCCATGCGTCATTTCCTGACCCGGCCGGTTTGCCGCGCACAAGCCCTGATCGCTTATTTCGGACGGCAAGTGCCGGTCTGCGGGAAATGTGATACCTGCCGCCAGGAGCAAAAAGCAAACTACACCTTCCAGGAATTGGTGGAGATAATCGAAAAAACACTCGAAAACCCGTTAACACTGGACGAAATCAAAAAAGCCTTGCCTTTCCTGAAACAGCAGGAGCTCCTGAAAACGGTCCAATGGCTCGTCCTCGAAGAACGTATCAAATCAGACGGAAAGCGTTACTATCTCTAGTTAGCGGGTTTAACTTCGTTGCTGCTTTGTACACTAATGAGATAAATTTTACGATCCACAAAAAAACGGGGTGCTTCCCTGTGTCCTGGCGTCCTGGTGGCGAAAAAATCTCACCCGTAACACAGAATTAATACCTGAATTCTAATATTCTGACTATATTTGTTCATCCGTCAAAAAAAATTATTCCCACTAAATCGATATTAGCATGAAGACAAAAAAAGAGATCGTAGACAATTGGCTGCCGCGTTACACAGGCGAAAAACTGGAGAATTTTGGCGAATATATCCTCATTTGCAATTTTTACAATTACATCGAGAAATTTGCTGATCAGCATAACGTTCCGGTGATCGGGATCGGGAAGCCGATGCAATGCGCGACGTCCAATAACATTACGATTATCAATTTTGGTATGGGAAGCGCTTCGGCGGCAACCTGTATGGATTTATTGTCAGCTATCAAGCCCAAAGCTGTACTCTTTTTAGGGAAATGCGGCGGTTTGAAAAAGAAAAATGAAGTAGGGGATTTCGTGCTTCCGATTGCAGCTATCCGCGGCGAAGGAACAAGTAATGACTATTTCCCTGCTGAAGTACCGGCTTTGCCTGCCTTCGCCCTTCAAAAAGCGATTTCTACAACCATCCGCGACTTCAACTGCGATTACTGGACGGGAACCTGTTATACCACAAACCGACGCGTTTGGGAACACGACGAAGAATTCAAGGAATACCTCAATAAAATCCGCGCCATGGCGATTGATATGGAAACAGCCACGATTTTTACCGTAGGTTTTGCCAACAGTATCCCAACAGGCGCTTTACTGCTCGTTTCCGATCAGCCAATGACCCCGGAAGGCGTAAAAACATCTGCCAGCGACGATAAAGTAACTTCAAACTACGTTGACAAACACCTTGAAATCGGCATCCAGTCCCTCAAGCAATTGATCAACAAAGGAGATACCGTGAAGCATTTGAGGTTTTAATTTGCGATTTATCCCGGGATTAAACTGATCAGCAGGTTTACATTCAAAAAAAGGAACAGGCCCAGGTTAATCAGGTAAACTCTCCGGGTTTTGATTACCAGCAAACAAATAATCAAAAGAAGGGCTGATCCTGCCAGGGCTATTTCTGCCAGATATGGAATAGGAATAAACTCTTTTCCCACATAGCCGGGAAGTAAAACGCTTATCATTACGAGATGATAGATGTAAAATACGCGCTCCATTTTGAGCTCATTTCTCCGCAGCTCCACCTGGTTGAACAACACGTATAAGATAACCAAAACCGATGTGGAAAACACATCCAGGTAGAAAAGGTAATTATTCGAGTTATTCAAAATCAAATAGACCTTCAAACAGACGAGAAAGAAAATAATAAATGAATGGGTTACGGAGGATTTTTGAGACATAATATTTTATTTATCCATGAAACAAAATGTATGCGAGACAATACGCAATGAAACTATCTCCTAAAGATATACAAATTAAATATCCTGCTTTACTACCAAACTTTTTATAGACGTTTCTAACTTGCTGACCTACACAATCCCAAAGGGGAACAGCATTAATTTGATCATTAAAATTAGTTCCATTAACGACTATCCCGTGTTCATAAATACTATATATGTTATATTTTAAAATAGATATTTCCATTAATAGAGCGTCTTTTTCTTCTGTTGTCAAAAAATCGCTTTTACAAATATAACGCTCAAATATTTTAGTGTGGGCAATCAACTGGTTCTGATTATTCGCAGTTTCAAAATTTGTAAGATATAAATCATGTATAGTTTCTGCGTATAATGAAAAAAGTACATTTTCATTAGGTTTGTTGGTCAAAGTACTTAAACCTTCCTGGTATTTATTTGTTAAATCATTCTTCCATTTTTCAAAAGCATCTTCTGAGGTAATATTATTGTCATAAGTACTATTGAGTTCATTGGCTAGTAATAGTGCGTTCTCAAAATTCTGTCCATAAGCATCCATGTAATTCTCGTCAGAGTTGGGTTGAATACCCGTTGAGGATTTCTCATTTTGATTTTTCTCAGATTTAAGTTCAAGCTTTAGTTCAGATAATTCCTCTTTTTGCGTGGAGCTTAAAGCATTTTTGGATTGTGAACGAATACTTTCTTTTGTACAGGAAAAAGAAATAAGTAAACAAATAACTAAGGGGATTAAAGTTTTCATAATCAGTGACTTTAGTGGTGATCTGTCAAATATAATATTTTACATAAAGCCAAATTTAATATTTCAGCTTTTACGTATAAAAAAGCGTATTAATACCTGTTTTCTTACCTGTTATTTTTGAGGGGGAAAGTGAGGGATTTGACTTTAAATCCGATTTATTAGTTCAGAAACTTTGTACCTTAGCCTGACTTAACACATAGCAGCAGCGAAGTTAAACTTTGTTTTCTTCGCGTCAACTTTGCTTTCTTAGCGATCCAAAAAATAAAGGATTATGGGGTTAAACTTTCACTGTTTTGTGGAGAATTCTCAAATCTCAAAGCTCATCCCATCTTCCACAACAAGTGTATTTTCAAAAACACTTTTGGCCTCGGAAAGATGCGGGTCCGTGTTTTCGTAGCGGGAGCTGATATGCCCCAGGATCAGTTTTCCAACACCGGCTTTTTGAGCGATGTGTGCAGCTTCCATGGCTGTGCTGTGCAGGGTACTTTTTGCGCGGTCCTTGTGGCGTTCAATGAAGGTTGCTTCGTGATACAGCAAATCGCTTTCCTTCACGCATTCGATCAGCGGCTCATAGTAGGCCGTATCGGAGCAGTAGGCATAAGAGCGTGCTTTTTTGGGTGCTAAAGTGTAATCTTCCGCGCGGAACAGTTTTCCTTTTTCGTCCTTGTAATCAATTCCCTTGCGGAAAAAAGGAACGGCTTGCAGCGAAACTCCGTCCTGGCGCAGCTCTTCACCCAGGATAGGGCGCTCTCTCGGTTTTTCACGGATCACAAAGCCATAAGTCGGAATGCGGTGTTTCATTGGGAAGGCGTGGATTTCGATCAGTTTGTCTTCCATGATCTTTTGCATCGAAGTCATTTCCAGCGGCACGAAATCTACCTTAAACTGGTAATAAAAACCCGAAGCTTTCAACTGCAGCTCAATAATGTCTTTCAGCAGGGGAGGTGCATAGAGCGTAACGCCTTGCGTGCGGCCGAGCAGGTTCATGGTACTGAGCAAACCGGCGAGCCCGAAAAAATGGTCCCCGTGGAGGTGGGAAATGAGAATGTGCCTTATTTTCTGGATTTTGATGCCGAAGCGCCGGAGCTGGTTTTGAGTGCCTTCGCCGCAGTCGATTAAGATGTGGCGTTCATTGCAGTTGACGTATTGGGCGGCGGGATTTCGCTTCCCGGTTGGCAAAGCAGCCCCTGAGCCTAAAATCGTCAGTTCAAAACTCATTTTTTAATTTCGGAAACTTCCTCTGGCGTGCTTTTGATTGTCAATACTTTATCCAGCTGTGCGATCTGGATCAGTTTCAGGATTGTGCTGTTCAGTCCGGCAAGAACAAATTCCCCGCTGGAATCTTTGCACAGCCTGTTTGCCATCAGGATAGCGCTCAAACCGGAAGAATCGCAGTATTTTGTTTCGGACAAATCCAGCACGATTGAATTATTGCCCTTTTTGTTCAGTAAAACCAGTTCCGATTTTAAATCCGATGCCGTATTAACGTCCAGTTTTTCTACTTTGGACTTAACTAAAACATAAGAGCTGTGTTGTGATACTTCAAAATTCATGTGCCTGATTCAATTTAGAATGTGCCGAATAATTTTTAACATACCAAAAATAAGGAAAAAAAACAATGCTCCCGTAAGGTTCTGAAAATCTTATTAAAAATGAAAAGTTAATAAGATGACCGGAGCTTTTCCAGTTCCTGGCGGGCAAATTCAAGATGCTCCTTCGAATTCTGCAGTTTTTCAAAGGAATTAACGATTTTTCCCTTGCGGTCGATGACAAAAGTAACCCGGCGCGGAAAAAAGGGGATTAAAGGGTAAACAATGCCAAACATTCGCGCAACTTTTCTTCCCGGATCAGATAAAATATGAAAGTTAAGACGGTGCTTTTCGGCAAAATCCTTGTGGGAAGAAACGCTGTCGGGGCTGATCCCTAAAACAACAGCGTCCAGCGCATTGAATTCCTCCAGCTGGTCACGGAAAGCGCAGGCCTGACGCGTACAGCCGCCTGTTTCGTCCTTCGGGTAAAAATAAAGTACAATATTGTTGTAATGGAGATAATCTTCCATGTCGATGAGCTCGCCGTGCTGGTTTTCCATTACGAAAGCAGGACAATATTTTCCGGGCTGAAGTGTCATGGGTTTAATGCTTTTTTGTAGGTGTGTATCGCTTTTTCACGCGCTTCTTTATGCTCAACAATTGGGCCAGGATATTGTTCTGTACCATATTCAGGTACCCAGCGGCGGATGTATTCCAATTTGGGATCAAACTTTTGCTGCTGGGCTTCGGGATTAAATACCCGGAAATAGGGCGCTGCATCACAACCGCAGCCTGCTGCCCACTGCCATCCGCCGGTGTTGCTAGCCAGCTCATAGTCGAGCAGCTTTTCAGCAAAATACCGCTCGCCCCAGCGCCAGTCGATCAGCAAATGCTTGCAGAGAAAGCTTGCCACGACCATGCGCACGCGGTTATGCATAAAGCCTGTTGCGTTCAGCTCGCGCATTCCTGCGTCCACGAGCGGATAACCGGTTTTACCTTCGCACCAGCGCCTGAAATAAGCTTCGTTGTTTTCCCAGGGGATAAAATCGTATTGTTTCTTAAAGGATGCGTTAGCCGAATGTGGAAAATGATAGAGGATTGCCTGGTAAAAATCGCGCCAGATCAATTCATTGAGAAAAGTTTCATTTGTTTCCTTCGCTTTGCGTACCAGTTGACGAATGCTTACCGTGCCGAAGCGCAGGTGAACACTCAGCCTGCTCGTTGCATTCAGGGCCGGGAAGTCACGCTGTTCGGAATATTTCTTTATAATATCCTCCGGAAAATCCTGTGCCGGAAAATCTACTTTTTGCCCGCTGCCGAAACCTAATTCTTCCAGGGAAGGGAATGAGCTTGTTTTTGCACTTTGGGCCAAAGAATGCAGGTATTTTTCTACAGGATAGCTTTCCAGGTAAAAAGCGTTCAGTTTTTCTTTCCAGCGCCGCATGTAAGGCGTAAAAACGGTGTAAGGGCAGCCGTCCGCTTTCAGGATTTCATTTTTCTCAAAAATCACCTGGTCTTTTTTAGCAATGAACGTGATCCCTGCTTTGTTTAATGTTTCAAAAACGAAGCGGTCGCGCTCAATAGCCTGCGGCTCATAATCCTTATTGGCATAAACCCGGCTTACGCCCGTTTGAAGACAAAGCCCCGGGATCAGTTCGCGCGGGTCACCGTGCAAAACCAGCAGATCGGAACCTGCATCGCGGTAAGCTTGTTTCAAAGACTCTACCTGGCGGTAAATGAAGATAACGCGCTGATCATCGGCCGCAAGCTGTGCTAAAATCGTTTGGTCGAACACAAATACCGGCTGTACCGCTGCATTTTCTTTTAAGGCGTAATACAAAGCCGCATTATCGCTGATCCGTAGGTCGCGCCGGTGCCAGAAAAGTGCTTTCATCTGTTTGATGTGTGTAATGTGTAATTTGACAATATGTTGTAGGGATGGGTCGCTCATCCCTACAACATATTGTCAAATTAATTTCCGTCAAAAAATACGCTGTTCCGGTCGGTTTCCCATAAGCGGATCTCGAGCTTGTATTTCGGGTCGATCTGCTTGCGCAATTTATGCCAGATCACGTGGGCAATATTTTCCGCGGAAGGATTAAGCCCGGCAAATTCGGGGCAATCAAGGTTCAGGTTGCGGTGATCGAACGGGTCTTTCACTTCCCGGCTGATAATATCGCTCAGGATTTTGAGGTCGATCACGTAACCGGTTTCAGGATCAATGTCGCCTTCTACCCAGGTCTCCAAAACGTAATTATGGCCGTGATAATTGGGATTGTTGCATAAACCGAAAACCTGTGCATTTTTTTCTTCGCTCCAGGCGGGATTATTCAGGCGGTGTGCGGCGTTAAATGTTTCTCTGCGGCAAACTTTCATGTTGAATTGAGTTTGGGATTGTTGGATTATTTCATAGGAAAACGGAAGGATCCGAGGTGCTCGCTGACAATTTTTTTGAACCAGAACGTATAGTTTTCCGGGTGAAGCCTGATGTCTTCGCGCAGCTCGTTCAGGCTGATCCAGCGGGAAGCGAAAACTTCTTCCGGGTTGGGCTTGAATTCCCCGTTGAATTCGCCGATGAAAACATGGTCGAGCTCGTGTTCGGTTAAATTGTTCTCCAGCTCCGTTTTGTAGATAAACTTGTAGACGAAAACCAGCTTGCAGTCAAAGCCCATTTCTTCCTGCAGGCGGCGGTGTGCTGCAGCTTCCGTGCTTTCGCCTTTGTTAGGGTGCGAACAGCAGGTGTTTGTCCAAAGGCCCGGCGAATGGTATTTTCCGTGTGCCCGCTGGTGGATCAGGAATTCGCCCCGGGAATTGAAGATGAGAATGGAAAAAGCACGGTGGAGCAGGCCTTTTTGGTGCACTTCGAGCTTGGGCAGGAAACCTACCTCTTTATCCTGCTCATCCACTAGAATTAACTGCTCTTCAGCCTGCATTTTCACAACAAGTTTAAATTGTGGCGAAGATACGAAAATAAAAACAAGGAATATTTTTTATTGTTCGTGATCCGCACGCGTTCCTGGAGGATAACTTCGGGTTTTGAGCCCTTGATTTTCTGGAAAAGCTTGAAATAATAAATGTAAGCGACATACACTCCGAAACGGGCGTCTTTCGGCAATTGCTTAATTCCTTCGTAGCCGGCCGCGAAATCAGCTTCGATATCGGCCTCGATCTCTTTTTTGACAACGGAATTGAATTCCCTCAGGTCAATTCCCGGGAAATAAGTGCGCCCAAGCTCGTGGTAATCCGCTTTGAGGTCGCGCAGGAAATTGATTTTCTGAAAAGCTGAGCCAAGCTTCATCGCCGGGGCTTTGAGCCGCTGGTATTCTTCTTCGTTTCCGCGCACGAAAACCCGCAGGCACATCAATCCGACAACTTCAGCTGAGCCGAGAATGTAAGTGTCGTAGCCCTTTTTGTCATACTCCTTAAGCTCGAGGTCCATTTCCATGGATTGCAGGAAGGTTTCCACCAGCTCGAGCGGTACCTGGTAATTATTCACTACCCATTGAAAGGAATTGAGGATCGGATTTAGCGAAATCCGCTGATCGATCGCTTTATATGTTTCTTTTTTGAAGTCTGATAATAATGCCGCTTTGTCAAAGCCGTGGAAAGAATCAACGATTTCGTCGGCAAAGCGCACGAAGCCGTAAATCGCGTGGATTGGCCGCTGCATATCTTTGTGCAGGAAAGCAATTCCGGTGGAAAATGACGTGCTGTACTTACGTGTTGTCAGCACGCTCATTTCGTGCGATAAGCTGTCAAATAGATCTTTCATAAGCTTTCCTTTTTAATTTGTTTTAAAATTTCCCGGGCTACCACTTCCCCGGAAATAATGGAAGGAGGAACGCCAGGCCCCGGAACTGTGAGCTGGCCCGTATAATAAAAGTTTTTAAGCGATTTATGACGGATCGCGGGCTTCAGCTTAGCGGTTTGCATCAGTGTATTTGCCAGTCCGTAAGCGTTTCCTTTGTATGCGTTGTAATCCTTTTTAAAATCGTCTATGCAGTAGCTTTTCTGAAAAACGATATTCTCCCTGAAAGTCACTTTGCACTGTTTTTCCATGCGCCCCAGCAGTAAGTCGAGGTATTGGCTGCGTTTTTCTTCCGAATCTTTCAGGTTAGGGGCGATCGGTACCAAAAGAAAGAGGTTTTCCATGTTCTCCGGGGCAACAGAAGGATCGGTTTTGGAAGGACAGCACACATAAAACAGGGGAGATTCCGGCCATTGCGGCGTTTCGTAGATCTCTGCGGCATGTTTTCCGAAGTCTTCGTCAAAAAACAGGTTGTGGTGCAGTAATCCCGGGATTTTTTTATCGGTTCCCAGGTAGAAAATCAGGCAGGAAGGCGCCAGTTTGCGGCTGTCCCAGTATTTTTCGCTGTAATTTGATGATCCTTTTAATAAATCATTATCTGTATGGTGATAATCCGCCCCGGATACGAAATAATCGCCGGCAAAGCTTTCATAGTGTGTGTTCAGGCGGGAAACATGGGTGTTCATCACTTCAAAGCCGTTTACCTCGCTGCCGGTTTTGATCTGAACGCCTTGTTCGCGGGCAATCTCTTCAAACGCCTCGATTATTTTATGCATTCCACCCATGGGGTACCACGTTCCCAATTCCATATCGGCATAATTCATCAGGGAATACAGCGCCGGTGTGTCTTTCGGCTGTGCACCTAGGAAAAGTACCGGGAATTCCAGCAGGGAAAGAATTTTGGGATGCTTAAAGTATTTCCGGATATAGCTTGAAAAGGAGGAAGTTATGTGGAGCTTAAACAAGCCCTTGATGACGCGCATATCTGCGAATTCGAGCCAGCTGAGTGAAGGACGGTGAACCAGGTCGTTCATCCCGACATCGTATTTGTAGGCTGCTTCCTGAAGGAACTTCCTGAGTTTGGCAGAGCTTCCAGGCTCGAGGAATTCAAACCAGCTCATCAGCTCGTCCATGCTGGCGGGGATATCGCTGCTTTCACCGTCCTGCCAGAAAACGCGGTAGGAAGGATCCAGGCGCACCAATTCGTAAAAATCAGAGCTTGTGTGGTTGAATTTCTGGTAGAACTTTTCAAAAACCTCCGGCATCCAGTACCAGCTCGGCCCCATATCGAAGCGGAAGCCGTTTTCTTCGAAAGTGCGTGCCCTGCCGCCGGTTGTCGGGTTTTTCTCAAAAATGGTCACCTGGTGGCCCTGCTGCGCCAGGAAGCTTGCACACGACAAGCCTGCGACGCCTGAGCCGAGGATATTTATTTTCTTTGTTTTCAAATCTGGTACCTGTAATCCGGTAAATAATCCATCAGCTTCTTGCGGGCAACGAAAATCCGGCTTTTAACCGTTCCGATAGGAATATTCAGGCTTTCTGCAATTTCCTGATATTTGTACCCGTCAAAATGCATCGAGAAAGGCTTTTTATATTCGTCCTCCAGCTTATCGAGCTGACTGTTGAGGTCTTTTCCCAGCATGTAATTCATCGGATTGCCGTAATTATCGTCGGATTTTTGTAACAAATATAACTCTTTGGAAGAATCAAAAATCGTTGCGGCCTTTAATTTTCTGCGGTATTGGTTGATGAACACATTGCGCATGATGGTAAAAACCCAGGCTTTAAAATTGGTCTTTGGAGTATACTGGGTGCGGTATTTTAGCGCCTTGAGTATTGTTTCCTGTGTCAGGTCTTCTGCATCTTCATTATTTCGCGTGTAATTATAGGCAAAAGACCGGAGATACTGTTCCAGGCTGATCAGGGCGTCGTTAAATTCAAGTGTTGACATCTCAGTAATTTTAATGGATACCGGGGTTATTTTGTTTAACAAATTAAAATAAAGTTTAAACAAAATCCAAATTTAATTGAACAAAAAAACACACAAAAATCATAAGTTAATTATTTACAGCGGCTTACATTACTGCTGAAACTTACGATTTGATTCCTTTTTTGGATTGTTGAAACGGATAAAATTACTTTTCCCAGTGCATTTTGACAGCGGAAAGAAGGTCAAGCTCAAGCCTGACATCCGGAATAGGGGAAAATTTGTTCTTGAGGTAGAATTCCAGGGGAGAAAAATAGCGTTCGCCGTTTTGTTTCATATCTGCCCGGTGGTCGATCACCCAGCCGTTGAGCTCTTCGTTTTCCTGCTTCAGGATATCGAGCAGGCGCGAGCCATGTCCTTTGCGCTGGTAATTCGGGTGAACAAGCAAGCCGAACCAGGTTTCATTATAGCGCTCAAAACGGTAAGCCCAGGCAATAATGGTTTTATCGCTCAGGCTCACAAGATAATGGTGTGGATTATCGAGCTTAAATAAATAATTCTCAAAATCGTCAGCGTGCTTGTGCAGGAAAGTAACAGGAAACTCGGAGTTCCACAGCCCGAAAAGCTGCTGCCGGTGTTCCGGTTTGAGACGCCTGAGTTTTTCGAATTGCACGGGTTTAGTTTTTCGGTTTTAAGTTTTCGAAATAATGAATAGTGCGCGTTTTGTAAGCTTCCGCCACAGAATCCTGGTTCGCATAGGTGACATCGGGGTGGGGCCAGCTTACCTCGGTAAAATGGATACTGCGAACGCTGACGATCAATTGCCTGGCTGAGGGCTGCTGTAAAGAAAGTATGGCCCTGTAGATCGTATCCGAATTGATGAGGAATTTCTGCAATTCGTAGTTTTCGATGGAATCGCCTTTGTATTCGTATTTGTGGATCATTTTATACTCAACACCGTGGGCAGTGAGCACATTTAAAAAATTCTGCTTATCCGTTTCAAACTTGATTTCTTTCCCGATATACACGTAGCCGTACTGCTCCGGCTGGGCGCGGGAAGTGGCTATAACCGAGAAGAGAGTGAGAGCGGAGAGCGGGACGAATGCCCATTTTAAATCAGCTTGTTTTTTTATCGGTTCGAAGCGGTAAAGCGGGATCAAAACGAGTAAACAGAAGATATCCGTAAAATCAACAACACGGCTGTACCCGGCAGAAAATTGCTGATTCAGGAACGCAATGAACGAAGAGCTAAGCGGACTTTTCCAAAAGGTAAACAAAAGGATCACGAAAACATACACGCCAAATTTCCGTTTCGGGAAAAACGCGGAAAGAAACAAAGCTAAAACTACAACTCCGGCGAGGTCAGACAACTTGCCCGTAAGAAAGTTAGAAAAAGCGCTTTTCAGAACAAAATCATTGAGCAGCAATATTGCCAGCGCGAGTACAAAAAGCGGGTTCAGTACATAATTCGTTCTCATCTCCTGTGATTTTGCGTTCTAGCAAATATACTAAAAATCAAATCAAACCGAAAGGTAGACGTTTCCTTTTGAATAAATCTGTCAAAACTGCAGTCTGTACACAAAGTTGGGGAAGAAACCTATCTGGTAAGCCGTATTGATCGAATTGGTGTTCGGGTTATAGCGCTGGGCAAACACGTTTTTATTGTTGGTCACATTCTGAATGTCGAAAAAGACGGATTGCGACAATTTTTTCGTTTTACTGTTGAAAGTAAAGCCCATTTTCAGGTCGAGACGCATGAAATCCGGGTTTCGCTGGGAATAAGCGTAAGCGTCGCCCATCAACACCTGGCGCTGCAAAGCTTGTGAAGCCGCAAGATCAACCGGGGTGAAATAACGTCCGCCGGCCTGGGTAAATTTGACGTCGATGGAAAAAGTATTGCGCTTTTCCGCCCCGATTTTAAATTCTTTCCCGACCAGGATATTGTAAACGTATTTCCCATTGAAAGCCGTGTTATGGCGCACGCCGTCGCTTCCTTTGTAATTTGATTCATAAATTGTCCCCGTGAGCAAAGCGTAGTAGCCTTTACTGAAAAACTTTTCGATCGTGAGCTCAAATCCGTAGTTTTCCCCCGTCCCTGTGTTCAGAAGATTACCTTCTTCATTCGGCAGGAAACCGGCACCGGTGTTGAGCATGGAGTAGCTGCTGGAATCCAGCGTCACAGGCACATTGGAAATATACTGGTAATACACTTCCGTTTTCACGCGCCAGTCTTTCACCGGGTAAAGATCGTAGCCCAAAACAAAATGCTGGCTGCGCGTAAAATCAAGGTCTTTGTTCGTTTGTACATAATTTCCTGTGCTGTCGAGTGAACGGTAGAAATAAATGTCTGTCGGCTGCATCTGGCTGTGCATTCCGTAACCCAGGCTCAGCACGTTTTTTTGGTTTACCTGGAATTTAAATCCAAGGCGCGGCTCAACAGAGCTGGACCCGTTCAATGTCAGGTATTGGGAGCGCAATCCCGCATTCATTGTGAGCTTTTCCGAAAAATTATATTTCATGTGGGCGTATCCCTGGACAAGCGACGTATAATCGTTAAAATCCCAGATTTGTACCCAGTCCGGTGTGAAATTCCGGTTGCGGTAATAGAGGTTCAGGTGAAACAATTCTTCCAGGATCCCGAATTTCAGGAAAAGCCGCGAGCTTACTTTAGTGTTGTAGGAAATATTGGCTGAATAACGCAGCTGTTCCGTGCTGTTTTCCACCACGCGGGTGATCTCGCTTGTAACGCTGTTTATGCTGTCTTCGTCGTAGCTGGAAGTCCAGGCCGTTGCCCCGATAATCGTTTTAAAGTACGAACGGTCGTTTACCCGCGCAAAGTGGCTTAGTCCGATCAACCCGATTTTACTTGTAAAGTAAGAATCACGGTTCGGGATGGCAAACAAATCGGTGGTGTCGACTTTATCGTGCATGAACTCAATGGTGCTGATTCCTGCCAGGCCGAACAAGGTAAATTTCCCGAGCTTGGTTGTTCCGCTGTTGACCTTAAACGATAAATCCTGGTAAAAAGGCGTAGCGGTTGTTCCGATGTTGAGGCCCATAGCCTGCGCAATCCCGGTGAAAGAATAGCGGTAGGCGAGCAGGTAGGATGAGCCGTTTCCTTTTTTGATCGGGCCTTCGGTCATGGCTTCGATCCCGGTAAGCATCCCGAATTGCAATGTATGTTCGCGTTTATCCGTATTTCCGCTGCGAAAGCCCAGGTCAAAAACGCCTGCGTTGGCATTGCCGTATTCCGCCGGGAAGGCTGAGGTAAAAAAGTCGGAATTCTTCAGTAAATTCGTGTTGATCCCGCTCACCGGTCCGCCGGTTGTCCCGATGGTTGAAAAGTGGTTCGGGTTCGGGATATTCAAGCCTTCAATGCGCCATAAAACGCCAGCCGGTGAATTTCCGCGGATCACAATATCGTTGCGGGAGTCGTCCGGTGCGCTCACACCTGCAAAATTCGCTGCCATACGGGCAGGATCTGATCTTCCGCCTGCAAAACGGTTCACTTCTTCCGTACTGAACGAGCGCGCGCTGACGGTACTCAATTCGTTGATCGTTTCGTTTTTCTTGGTTCCGCTGACTGTCACTTCCTTGATTTCGTTGACCGTTTCTTCCAGCGCAATGTCGATCACGACTTCTTTTCCGGAAGTCACTGTTACGTTCGGGATCACGACTTCTTTGTAGCCCATGAATTTGGCCTGGATGTCATAACGGCCCGGAATAACGTTCGCCAGCTTGTAATTTCCCTGCGCATCTGTAATCGTTCGCACAGGCGGATCGCTGTTCAGGATACTCACAACTGCGCCCGGGATGGTCATCTGTGATTCCTTGTCGATAACTGTCCCTTTGATGGTTTGCGTATTGTTTTGTGCAAGAGCGGAAACGCTGCCCGTGAGCAACAGGATAAGAAGTGAAGCTGCGATTTTCATGCGTGAAATTTGACTGTAAAACTAATGAAAAATCAATCCGTGAAGCTGAAAATGGAAAGGAATTTATATTAATTTTGAGCATATTGTCAATTCCCGCTTATGTTCAAAATGTACGTCTTTTGTCTCCCGCTTTTCCTTGGGGTATTCCTCTCATCCTGTACCGGCAAAACTGAAAATAAAATGAAAGAAAAAACGCACCGCCTGACTTTAGAGCAAGCAAATCGCCTGTCGAAATTGCCTTGTAAATGCCTTCAGCAGGAATTCCCCAACAAATTAGGACAAGTCCTGAACGATTCCACGGAATTATTGCGCCCGCAAACGCTGCACCCGGTTTTTTACGGTTGTTTTGACTGGCATTCGTCCGTGCACGGGCATTGGCTGCTGGTGAACCTGGTGAAGAAATTCCCGGCGCTAGAAAACAGGGAACAGATCATTGCTTTACTGGACGAACAATTTGACGCTGCGAAGATCCGGCAGGAAATGGCTTTTTTCAAAGTGAAGAACAACGAATCTTTTGAACGCACTTACGGCTGGGCCTGGATACTCAAGCTACAGGAAGAGCTTGAAAGCTGGGATGACCCGAAAGCCAGGCGCTGGGCAGAAAACCTAAGTCCGCTGAGCGATCTGCTGATTGAAAAATACATGGTTTTCCTGCCGAAGCTCGTTTACCCGATCCGCACGGGTGAGCATCCGAATACGGCTTTTGGCCTGTCACTGGCTTACGATTATGCCGGGCAGAAAAAAGACGAGAAATTCAAAACGGCCATTCGGGAAGCGGCCAAGAGGTTTTACGAAAAGGATATCAATTATGCCTTTGCCTACGAACCAGGCGGCTACGACTTTTTATCGCCCGGGCTGCAGGAAATCGATCTGATGCGCAAAGTGCTCCCGAAAGGAGAATTCATGTCCTGGCTGAAGAAGTTCCATCCGATGATTTTTGACCCGGAATTTGATCTTGAACCCGGAAAAATCCTCGACCGCACGGACGGCAAGCTCGTTCACCTTGACGGACTGAATTTCAGCCGCGCCTGGTGTTTGTATGACCTCGCAAAGTCTGATGAAAAATTGGCCCACCTCACAAAGCTGGCTGAGACGCATTTGAATTATTCGCTTCCAAACATCGTGGACGGCGATTACATGGGTGAGCACTGGCTGGCGAGCTTTGCGTGTTATGCGCTGGGGAAACAGTGATTTTTGTTTCTCCCGCAGGTTTCAGCTAACACGCCAATTTTTTCATTACTTTAATTGTCCGTTCGTTCATTCGCCAGATACGTTCAATTAAAACTACTCCTTCACCACTTTAATTGTCTGTGCAGCTTGCCCGTCAATCCGGATTTCTACAAAGTAAACCCCGCTGGTAAATTTTTCCAGGTTGATTTCGCTTGTCGCTTGCGGCGCGAGGTTTTTGTGGTTGAAAGACAGCACTTCCTGTCCCGAAATATCAAGCACTTTAACATCCAGTTTTGAAATCGCTGTTTCATTGTTCAGCTTCAGCTGGAAATCACCTTTACCCGGGTTGGGGAACATGCCCGCCGTAGCGGAAAGTGTTTTTTCATCCTGGCCTAGGGTATATGGAATTAAAACGGAGAAGTCATACATGTCGCCCTGGCAGGGATTGTTTTCGGAATTTGCTCCCAGGCGCATGCGAAGCGGCACGCCGCGAACAGCTTCCAGGGGAACAGTAAACAGCCCATAACCATAAATGTTATAAGCCCCGATGTCTAAATTCGAGCCGCAGTAACTGCTTGCAACCTGCTCGGAAACATCAAAACCGCCATCGTTGTTGTAATCGATCCAGACGTCGAACTGGAAACCGTTATACCACGGATCGTAATTACCCATGCCGACATCAATAAGCTCGTAGTAACCGACATACAGGCGCAGGTTGACTTCATCGCCGGCTTCCAGCTCAAAAACGTTGCAGCCGTTCATAAAGCCATCATACGCCGGGCTTTCAATTGGCTGGTAATAATATGATCCTTCAATGGCAACATCGTCCAGCTCAAAACCAAAGAGCGAATATCCCGGCGACTGGACCGGGCAAATGGCTGCAACAGGATTTTGGATTGTACGGATTGTCAATTCTAAACTGTCATCGTCCGCGCAGTAACCATGGGCGTTTTCGAGGTAAATCACATAAGTTCCCGTGTCGGAGAAAGTGTAATTTACCAGGCTGTCTGTAAATGTTTCACCGCCGGGGAAAGTCCAGGTGCGGCTTGTTACAACATCAGTCTGATCGGTAAAAATAAAGCTGTTGCAGTTGCCTCCCAACATTTTTACGGGGTTTGCAACATGGTCGGAATTGTTATTGCCCACGATGATCTGGTTTGCCATTGTTAAGGTGGTATCGCCGAAATCAGAAAACAAGTCAACACTTACCGTATAGGAACCCGCTGCTGTATAGTTATGCCCGGGATCCGGCAACGAAGACTGCTGTCCGTCACCAAAATGCCATAAAAGGGAATTTATCCCGGCAACAGGCGTATTAAATGCAATCACACCGTCGCAGCTTTCCGTTTTATTCGAGTTGAGCATGGCCTGCAGATAAGGATGCTCGTAAGCGCCGTATTCGAAGCTTCCGTTGTAGTAGTTTAAATTCCGGCTCGAGCTGAATGAGACATTCACGGGGTTGCCCCATTCGTCGTAATCTTCGTACCATTCGCTGTAATCCTGGTGAATGAAGCCCAGGCCTTCCATGTAGGTATTCGAGCGCTGACTGCCGTATGTGCTGTTGTAGTACCAGCACGGATCTAAAAAATCCAGGAAGGAATAACCGGCAATATAGGCCAGGTTATTTTCCTTGTAGTTGACGGTAACTCCACTGTACGGTTCATAATAATCCGCAGAAGGAGAATCGTATTGTCCCATCAGGCGGTATGCTCCCGGGACAAACTCAAGCTGGAGGATTTCATCATCGACATAGTTATACACATTGTTGCTGTTTCGTATAACCCGCTTAAAGTGATAGACATAGTTGTCGGGAGCCTGGGTTTTGTGTGTTACAATAAGAAAATCTTTATAGGTATCGGCAGAATACACGAGGTAGTCGCCGATTTCAAACCGGTAGAGATCTTCCTCTGCCAAAGGATGTTCGCCTTCGGTGCCATTTCCAATTAAGGTAAAAGTCTGTGTTTCCTGGGGGAAACGGAAAAAGTTGTATACCTGGACGAAACCTTTGTTTTTCGAAAGCAGGATCTTTTTGCCGTTAAAGGCATGCGGCATGATGTTGTTATTGTCTTCGTTGAAAAGCTCGAGCGTAATTTCCTTGATACTGTCCAGTGTTCCGAGCACATTGTCTTCGTAAATATCGGTAACCGTAGCTATAAAATGCGTATTGGAGCTCAGCTGGTGAAAATTCCAGCTTTCATTCAGGACCGCATTGCTTCTGATGTGGACCGGGAGGTCGTATTCCGTCATGAAATCAATATCGCCGCCTGCTGTTTTGATTCCCCGTTTACCGATCCAGGAATCGTTACCGATGCACTGTCCGTCTAAAGAAAAGTTTGGCAGTTGGGAAGGTAATACATTTACCTGCAGATAATTCGCAAAAACAGAGTCACCGAATTCTTCGTAATCAAAATTCAGCTTCATGGAAAAAATATAATCCCGGTCGCCGATTGTACGTGAATAATGGTATTCCCGTCCGGCAGTAAAAGGCTGGTAATTCTGGGCAAACGACAGGCTTGAAAGCAATAAGGCGAAGAAGGTAAAAGTCTGTTTCATGTGTAGTAATTTTGATTAAAGGTAGACTTTAAAAATCACATAGACAAGAAATTACACAGGTATTTTTTTGAGGAAACCTTTTTCTACAACTAAATCGGTGGGTGTGTTTTCGATGTACAAACTGCCTGTTCCCAATCCCTGGTGCAGCGGGTTATCAAAGGTGGAGGTGAATTGTGCAATGGCGTTCAGGCCAACGTTTGATTCGAGAGCTGAAGTCATCCACCAGGGAATTTCACGTTCTTCAGCTAATTTTATCCATTCCGAGGTGCCGCAAATCCCGCCGTGCAGGCTTGGCTTCAGGATAATAAACTGCGGGCGGACCATGTCCAGCAAACGTTTTTTCTCTTCCGGCTGATAAACCCCGATCAATTCTTCGTCCAAGGCAATAGGTAAAGGCGTTTCGCGGCAAAGTGAAGCCATTTTGACCCAATTTCCGGCGCGGATCGGCTGCTCGATGGAATGAATGTCAAGCTCCGCCAGGCGCTGCATGTTTTGCAAGCCTTCTTCGTAACCGAAAGCGCCGTTGGCATCAACCCGCAAAATGAGCTCAGCGGCCGAAAAGCGTTCCCGGATTTGAGCAAGCAAAGCAAATTCCGTTTCGAAATCGATCGCCCCGATTTTCAGCTTAATGCAATTGAAGCCCTCGGCAATTTTCTGTTGAATTTGCTCCTGCATGAAGCTTTCGCTGCCCATCCAGATCAAACCGTTGATAGGAATGGCTTTTTCGCCCCGGGTAAAAGCGGTGTTGTAAAAAAAAGCTTTGCCGCCCTGTAATAAATCCAGGATCGCGCATTCCAGCCCAAAAAGAATGGACGGTTTGCTGCGCAGCTTATCGAAAAACCAGAAATTCAGTAAATCCTGCTCTTCAAGCGTGCTATAATCGTGAAAAGAAAGCAATTCGCCGCAAGCGCTGTGAATGTCGGCTTCGTAACCGGCTTCATCTTTAAAATCAGGGGACAAGCCCGGGATTATGCTGCATTCACCCAAACCAATCGCTTCCGGGTTGTTTTCGTCCCACAAACGGATGAACCAGGCCTGTTTTTCAGTCAGCACACCGCGGCTGGTACCGCCGGGCGTTTTGAAAACAAAAGTTCTTTTTTCGACTGAATACTGTAGCATATCAGGAAATAATTAAAACCCCGGCCATGAAAAAGAGCGAGATTGCAAAAGTTGACAGGGCAACGACTTTCAGCTGGGGATCGAAATCTTTTTCAATTCTGGTATTCATGACGATTTTCAAGTGGATCAGCAATACAAGACAAGGAATAAAAGCGAGGAAGAGCCATTCCTGTTTCAATGGGAATACAAAGGCCAGCAGGCAGGCGATTCCACCGAGGATCAGCAAAGCATGGTATAATTTCGCCCAGTTGCCGCCCATTTTGACTACCAGCGTATTTTTCCCGGAATGGGCATCGTTCACCCGGTCGCGCATATTATTGAGGTTGAGAACGGCCGTGCTCAGCAAACCGATCGTGGCGGCAGGCAGCAGGTTTGTCCAGTCGAAATTCTTGGAATAAAACGTATAAACGCCTAAAACGCTTACCAAACCGAAGAAGATAAACACAAAAACGTCCCCGAAGCCATGATAGCCGTAAGCTTTTTTCCCAACGGTGTACATAATCGCGGCGGCAACGCACAGCAGCGCCAAAACAGCGTAAAGGATCAGGATTTGCTGCGGCAGGTTTTGTGTCCCGAAGTAGATCAAAACGCCCGCGGAAATGAGGGAGAGAATAGCAAACAGGATCACGGCAGCCTTCATTTGGGCCTGTGAAATCACACCGGATTGCACCGCTCGTACCGGGCCGACGCGCTGCTCGTTATCCGTTCCTTTCTGACTGTCGCCCAGGTCATTGGCAAGGTTCGAAACAACCTGGAAAAGCAGGGTAGTGCTGAGCGCCAGCGTGAAAATAGTGCTGTCCCAAAAACCGTTTAATTTGGCAATGAATGAACCCATGATGATCCCCGAAACGGACAGGGGAAGGGTGCGAAGACGAAAGGCGCCAATCCAGGCTTTTGCATTTGACATGGGGTAAAATTACGTAGAAACGGCAAAAATTACAACAGTTTTTCTGAGCTTTTTCGTATCAAATGTTCTTTACTTATCCTGGTACGGATAGACGATATGAACGGTGTGTTCTTTTTGGAGTGATTCCTCTATGCATTCGTATAACATATACAATTTATATAGAGTAGCGTGGTCCTTATTCATAAGTACGGCCAGCAAATAGTGCTTACCGAATATTTCTACGGGAAAGCGGTTACCGATTGTGGGTGGTTTATAATTATCGGCTCGTTTCTGTATATCCTGTTTTAGAATTTCGCGGAATTGTTCCAGTTGCTGTTTGCTAAACCGGGTCGGGAATTTGTCCGGAAACAGCTGATCGAAAGCGGGTAAAATTGTTTCGGTATACGGTCTTTCTTCCATCCATAATTCAAACGAATAAGATTCGGGTGTAGTCGCGAAACGGATAATAGTCATTTTTAGCAGCTTTAATTAATCAATGTAGTGCTCCAAAATTTAGGGTAAACAATTCGTGGCAAAAATACATTTCGCTCATCACCTAAATTTAGAATATTATTGAATCAAATATAGAATAAATTCCGGTTTAAGCGGATTTACAACAGTTTTTTGAGCTTTTCGTAATCAATTTTCGAGTGATGGCGTGGATCGCGCGGAATAGGATTGATGTATCGGATTTCGTCGTAAACCAGCTCTAAATTCTTAATTTCTGTTTCAAGCATTTCCGGAGTAAGCCGGGTCTTCAATTCGATACAAAGAATAATTTTTCCTTCTTTTTCCAGGACGGTTGCCATATTGACTCCCGGCAGGCTGTGCAGCTTGTTTTCGTAGACAAAAGGGGCGATAATTGTTCCGTCGTAAGGAATGAGCGTATTGCAGCGGCCCGTGAGGTACAATTCACCTGCTGGATTGATAAAACCACTGTCGCCGGTGCGGTGCCAGCATTGATCCCCGATAAAAATTTTGTTGCGTTTCAGCGCTTGTTCGTTGTTGAAATAAGCATCCAGCACATGTGCGCCGGTGACGATAATTTCCCCGATCACGCCATTTGTCAGCGTGATTTGATCCAGCTCTTCCGTTGAACTGCAAGTTATACTTTCTTCTGAAATGGAAATGATCCTGACTTGCGTGCCATGATATGGAATTCCGACGCACAATCCTTTTTCGTGGATACTTTTGCCGCTTAATTCCTGGCCGCTGATGGAGCTGATCGGTTCTGCTTCCGTTGATCCATAAACAATTTCCAGTTTACAGCTTGGAATTCCGTCCATGATCAGCGTGGCTTCCCGCTGGAAAACGGGCGCGCCGCCGGTAAATAGTTGTTTTAAAGTATTTAGCGTTCTTTTATTTTGCTGTGTGTACTTGGCTAATTCAAGCATAAAATAAGGCGAGGCAATAATGCGGTTGACCCGGAAACGGTCTATGATTGCCGAAATGGCTGAAAAATCCGTCTTTTGCGGTTTCGCGGCCTTAAAAGCCGAAATCACGGAAGTTGAGCCAACCCCCAGGTTGATGAGCAAAACAACCGGGAGCGTTGTTAGATCAATATCGTCGGGCCTGGGCTGGATTTTGTCAATCAAAGCCTTGAACTGCTCGTTGAGAAAACCGTGGGTGCGTTTGGCGGCTTTCGGAGTTCCCGTGCTCCCGGTTGTAAACGTGATCAGTGCCGTATCTCCCCGAAAGGTGTTTTCCGGCTGAAAAGCGGTATTCGCGCTTCCTTTGAGTTTTGAGCCTAGCTTGATCGGGATTTTGCGTAAACCGGGTGAAAATATGGAAAGCAGGCGAATTTTAAATACACCGATAAAAGCATTGCATTGCGCCACATCGCAGCAGGCTTCCAAACGTTTTTTGCTTACCCATTCGTCCAGGAAAACAGCTGTTGCGCCAAGGTGAAATAGAGCTAATACATTGCGATACAAATCGATAGACATCGGCACGAAAACCAATACACGATCTCCTTTTTTAATTCCTTTGCTATGAAAACAGGCCGCTGTTTGGATCACTTCTGACTTTAAACGCGCGTAGCTAATCGCTTGATCCTGATATTGAATAGCGATCTTGTCCGGAAACTTATCTGCCTGTTCC
This sequence comes from Crocinitomicaceae bacterium, assembly GCA_021325675.1. Lineage (GTDB taxonomy): Bacteria > Bacteroidota > Bacteroidia > Flavobacteriales_D > Crocinitomicaceae > M2408. Next base: position 56,838 of record JAJTCM010000003.1, on the reverse strand, counting down.
AGGAAGTGCGAAACGATATTGAAAGGCGCGCTCATAATTCCTTGAAATAGAGTTTATAGCTCTTGTAATCCTGTCCCAGGTAGGCATTTGAAATCCCGGTAGATGTTCCCTGGTCAATCATATAAGCATGGATCACCGATTGAAAGCCTTGCTGCTTAATGAGCGAAAAAACCTGGTTCACGAGCACATTTCCCAGGCCTTTCCATTCCGGGTCCGGGTTTCGGGCAATGGTTTTAACGACGAGCTGTTTTTCTTTTGTTTCCAGTAAGTTAGGGTAGCAGAATACAAAGCCGATGGTTTCCCCGTTTGCGTTTTCGGCAATCCGCACATAATCCGGTTGAATGATCTGCTTGGCCTGCAAATATTTTTCGGTAAAATGGGCGCTTGAAATAGGCGTATATAAAAAATTGGTTTCGAAAGCTTTGGAGATAAAAGGAAATAGCTTTTCGAGCTCTTTGTCATAATTCTCCAGGTCGATCTTCCGGAAAATAACACCGTTTTCCCCGAAGCGTTTTTCCAGTTCGAGCGTCTCAGGCTTGTTGCACGGAATTTCATAATCAATCCGCGATTGGTAACGAACGAGCACATCGAAATCGGCCAGTTCAAGCAGCTCATTGTAATAAAATGGATGAACCTGTTCCAGCAAAAAAGGCTGTGTATTTTCAAAATCATTCAGGCGGTACGTGTCCCAGGTGGAGCCGTTCATTGGCCCGATGAGATAAGAATCCCTTTTTTGTTCCAGGTCTTTCAATAATTCCCCGAAAAGCAGGAAAATGGCTTCGGGATTGTTCTCCGCTTCAAAATGACCGAAACAGTATGCGTGTTTTCCTTTTAATTTAAGCTTCGGGTTGTTGTATAACGCCAAGGCAGAAAGAACGTTATTATCTTCGGAAACGACATACCCGCATTCGAAAAAATCAGCGTTAAACTGTTCCGGAACAAACTTGCCGTAAAGCCTGGTTTTCAAATCCCGGTAAGCTTCCCGGAGCAGGGTGAGATCTGTAATGCGCTGAATTTCCATAATTTATTGAAAAGCGGTTAAACACAACAAAACGCTCAGCGGAATGGTTAAATTGTCATAACCGCGCCCCGATAACGCTTCCACGAAAGCGGATACACTGGCAATTATCAGTAATTCGAAGATGCCTTTGAAAGACACCGTTTCACCGCCCAGGATAAGGTAAATCCCGATAATGACTAAAATCGCGCTTACAAAGAACATAGCCGTTCCCATCAGGCTTTTACTGTTTTTGCCGATTGTAAATTTACCCAAAGGCCATTTTTTTCCTGTCAGTGCTGCAACCGGGTCACAAATGGCAAGGATGAGGATCGGGATATAGAAAAAAGCGATTTCTCCGTAATGTATAAAAGCGAGGAAACAGCAATAAACGGAAACCGGGTAACACAAGCTTCCCACGGATTCACGGTCGATGGCGTTGATGGATTTCAGGAGCGAAAAGCGCATGCTGAGGATCAAAATCAAGGCGAAGCTGCTGCACAAAGCAAGCACCCACCAGTGGCTCGAAAGTAAAAGCGGGAAAAGCAAGGTCAGTAAACCTGTCCCGATATGAACGAGCTTGCGGGTATATTCCGCCTGGACTTTCAGCAAATGATACAAAATTTCGGCCAAACCGAAGAGCGCGAGAAAGCTTCCCGCCAGGATCAAAGCATGGATCAGGTCTGTATTCATATTTTATGTTCAACGATGAATTTATTATAGAAGAAGCCCTGGTCTTTGGCGCTCAAAGCCTGGGATTTTTGTTCTTCATATTGCATTTTTTCCGGGAGAATTTCAGAGATCCGCCGCGGCACCATTAAGTTCCAGTAAGCGATTTTTCCATTTGTTTCAAGCATCGCAACCAGCTCTTCGGCGGTTTTCCGGAAAAGCTCAGGCGGCATGTATTCGAAAATATTGGAAAGGTTCATTCCGCTGAAGGTGCCGTAAACCGAAGCTGCATCCTGGGCGTAGCCGCAGAAAATGTCGAGCTTGTGTATGTTTTGCTTAATCAGGTCGTAGTTTTCAGCCCGCAAGTAATGAGGAAGCAAATCGCCAAAGCTCCCTGTCAGGTTGTAGCGCAGTATAAAATTGTTTTGCGCCGCTGCGGAAGATAGTTGCTGTTCGGCCTTACCGAATATGAAGGTTCCAACCGGGACTTTTACCTCGTTCAAAAATTCGGGATCGCGCCCGTATTTCCCCATCACATATTTGCTGAAGAAAATTTTGAATAAAAGCCGCCATCTCCAGCTGTTCCAGGTTTTTTCGTAGAACGCTTTTTGCTCTTCAGCGCTTTTGGGACGGAAAAGCTCGCTGACGTGTTTTTTGTTATGGATCCACGGCAGGATTTTATGGGCGAAGTAAGCAAAATAACGCTCAAATTTTCCTTCGTGGATGATTCCTTTATTAAGCGGATCCAGGTGTTTTTGCCAGAAATCGAGTGTTTCAGGTTTGAGCAGCGGACGTAAGCGCTCAAAAAGCTCCGGGCGGGTTTCACAAGCTGAAAATCCTAAAAAAGCACAGCATGTTTCGCGGTCAAATGCCTGGATGGCTGCTTTTTTGAGCTCGACCAGGTACAATTGCGGCTGGCTGACGTCCACAGCGACAACTTGCTCCGGGTTGAGCGTCAGCAGCGAAAAACTATTATCGCCTGCCGATCCGACGGATAAAATCCGGGTGTGTTTCCTGTCCGACAATGCTTCCAGTAAAATATCGGCATCTTCCCAGCAATTCGCATAACGAATGAAATCAAAGGATACTTTTTCTTTTAATTCTGCTTTCATGCTTCTGCGGTATTTTCCTGTTCCAGTATTTTGATTTCGCCGGTGCTCCCGTCCATTTCCACCCAATCGCCGGTTTTAAGCGTTCGGAGCAAGCCGGTAACGCCAACAATGCACGGAATTCCCATTTCGCGGGACACGATAGCCGAATGACTGAGCAGGCTGCCGCGTTCCACGATGATGGCCGAAGCGCTCGGGAACAAAGTCACCCAACCGGGATCGGTGCTGGAAGTTACAAGAATCCGCCCTTTCAGTGAGGTGATTTCTTTGGGGTTAAGGACAACCTGGACCTGTGCTTTCACTCGTCCGGGACAGCAGCCGATGCCTTTCAGATCACCGCTCAGGGCTTCGAGCTTTGTTGTGCTGTAAAAATCGTTCCCATGGTAAACAGGGCCGTAGCTGGCAAAACGTTCGGACGGCGGCAATTGTTCTTCGTAGGCGGCAAATTCGGCTTTGCGCAGGGCAATCAGCTGTTTGAGGTCCTGGCTGACAGAACGGCCTTCGATGTAAGCAAAAATTTCTTCCTTGGTCAGGTAAAAAATATCCCGGTCGTTTTCAATAATTCCTTCTGCATAAAAATTCTCCCCGATGTGGGAAAAGATTTCTCGCACGATCCCGAAAGCACGGGTCCGCTCGTAACGCAGGTTTTCACGTGAGCTCACAAGGATGCGCGTTTTGTTCGTGAGACGCCGCAGTTTCCATTTTTTGAAAAAGGAATTCTTTAGTTTGCTGTTCACTTCGGCTTCGGCTTTGCGGCGGATTTCTTCTTCGACTTTACCGGAAGTGATCGATTGGTTAATCCCGGTTTCCACGTAAGATTGGAGCATACGGATAAATTGCGCCGGTTCCTGGTTGTAGGAACGTGTTTCGAGCTTCAGTTCGCCGATGCAGCGCTCACCGAAATCATGGATATAAGCTTGTATTTCCTTGTATATGGTTTCGAAAGCGTAAGTCGTTTGCAGCTTTTCCCAGGTTTCTTCGGCGCTTTTTTGCAGGAAAAGCTGTTTCAGCTCCGGGTTCGCGGAAATGTGCGTGGCGAGCCTGATACTCCGGTGGATCGGCTGCGTAGAAATAATATCGGCGCTCCCGCAGAGCAAATCGTTGTGAATATTCGGATTGTCGCTGACCTGGTATTTCTGACATGTTTTTTGCAGCCTGCCAAAGTAGATCATAGCAAAAAAATCGTTCAGTAAGGGCGCTTTCCATTCGCTAATCAGCTCGCGTTCAAAACGGATATACAATTCCATCAGCTCGTTGGAGTTTTTGCGTCCCATGTCAACCGCTTTGTATTCTGCGATCATGCGATCCAGCAAGAGCTTGAATTTCCGGCGTTTCTTCGGGAGAGCGCCCAGGTTAATCAGCATACTGACAGCCATTTTGACAATGCTCCACCAGGCTTTCGTTTTTGAAAGGCGGTAACTTTCGGGGATGTCAAAGCGTTCTTTCACACCCATCATGTTTTCCATGAAACGCGCATTGATGCTGTATCCCGGAAGCATGGCGAGCATGTGGTACCAGGTTTTGAGATTGTAATATACACGCCCGTTGATCAGGCCAAGCGTATTTTGAAAAACGCGCTGATTTTCCCGGATCACCTTTTCTTCCACGCCCATGTAAGCACAAAAAAGGCGGTAGGCATCTTCGTAGGATTTGCTGATGAAGGAAAAAGTGAGCGGGGTTGTAACGCCCGGGTACGATTCGATGATGTTGCTGTTGTCCCAGAGAATATAATCCGCCGAAATATCAGGAATTTTGTGAAGATTGGTGATCGGTCGCGCCTGGAGGATAAAGAGCTCGCCTTTGTAGAACGCAAATTCAATGTCCTGGGGTTTTCCGAAATACAGTGCACAATTATCGAGCAGGTGACCAAGCGCTTCAACCTGGTTTTTGCCGAGACTTGGTTTTTCCTGTAAATAGCTTTCGACTTCAAGTTGTTTAGTACCGAAATTCTCCTTGTCGAGCACAAAACGATGCGTTTTTTTAGCAATTTCTGACTGGTATCCTGTTCCTGAAACAATGAAATTGTCGGCGTCCAGCTCCCCGGAAACCAATCCTTCACCCAGGCCGTAGACGGAGCTGATGAGCTTTTCACGCCTGTTTCCAGAAATCGGGTTAATGCTGAAAGCTACGCCGGCTGTGTCGGCATCGATCATTTGCTGCACAACGACTGCAATTCCCGTTTGACTGTTCAATCCGTGATGTTTGCGGTATTCCAGAACGCGCTCTGAACAGGAGGAAAGCCAGACTTCCTTGATTTTCGCTTCCAGCTGATGTGCGGGTACAAACAAATAGCTTTCAAACTGGCCTGCGAAGGAAAATTCGCTGCCATCCTCGTCAATGGCGGAGGAACGCACGGCAAATAACGTCTCTGAAGGGAAATAAGTGCGGATATTGTCTAAAACGGCAGGATCAAGCTTAATTTCTTTGATTTTGGATTCAATTTCGCCCCGGGAAAGCTCTTTGCCTGCCTTCAGCTTCAGGGTTTCAATCATTGTTTCCTGCGGAATAACTAAAAAGCGGGGTACAGGAAAATGTTTGTGTTTCAAACGAAACAGGTTCCGGGCTTTTCCACCGATGGTAAATTGCTCAGCAATAGTGTGTTCCGTGTCGAAAATTAGTTTCATGTCCGCTATCCGAAATTAGGTGTCGAGCTAAAAGTAAAAAAAAATATTGAGTTAGGAGTTATTCAGTATCGTAAAGTAGATAAAGTGGATTTGCGAAGTAAACAAGGTAAAGTTGAGCAAGGATACCAGGTCAGAACTAATTAACTCATTAGCATATTAACCCGTTAGCACATTAAATAAAAATAATTACATTTGGACAGCACAATCGACCGATGTCAAAACAAGAAGAAATTATAACCGTTGAGTGGGAGGGCGAGTTTAAAAAAACGGCGCTCAAATATCACGTGATTATTGCCTGGGTGGCGGTGGTCCTGAACCCAATCTGGGCGATCGGGGATTACCTTAATATCCCGGAGCATTTCAACGATTTTTTTATTTTTCGCATCGCTGTTTCTGTGTTGACGCTGGGAGTAGTTTTATTCCGCAATAAGCTTTCCGATTTCCCTGAATTGTTCGCCCTGGTGCCTTTCGCGGGGATTGCTATCCAGAATGCGTACATGTACAGCGTGATGGATATGGACGAGATCCAGAAGCATACGTTCGCCTACATTGCTTTGTTTATCGGCGCGGGCATGTTTGTTTTGTGGAAAATCCAGTATTCGGTGTATGTCGTTTTGCTGACTTTTGCAGCGAATGTAATTTTCTTTTCGGTGAACGGCAAGCCGAAGCTTGATGAAGTGATGGTAAACGGCGGTTTGCTGACAGCGAGCGTAGCTTTGTTTACAATTATGCTGATTTATACCCGTACCCGGCTCATGAAACGGGAATTGATCGCGCGGCTCGTCATGGAAAAGGTCATTGCGCAGTTTAAGGAGAAAAACGAGATCATTGAACTGCAGAACCAGGACATTAAAGCAAGTATTACCTATGCCCAGCGGATCCAGCAGGCAATTTTGCCGCCTACTGAAAAGATCGAAAACGTATTTGAGGATTATTTCATACTCTATCAGCCGAAAGATATTATCAGCGGCGATTTTTACTGGTTTTCATCTGTTCGTACAACACCTGTTGACGGCAGCCCGTCCGAAGAAGTAATCGCGATTGCGGCGGTGGATTGCACAGGCCACGGCGTACCCGGCGCTTTGATGAGTATCATGGGCAACGCGATCTTAAACCAGAGCCTGAGCCAGAAAGAAGTGAACTCACCGGCAGAAGCGCTTGCTTTCCTGAACACCCAGCTGGTGAAAAACCTCAATTCGATCAACGACGGGATGGATATTTCTTTTTGTGCCATCAACAAAAGCACGCTCAAAATGCAGTATGCCGGGGCGAACAACCCGATGTACATTGTGCGGAACGGGGAGCTGACCGAGATCAAGCCGGATAAAAAAGCAATAGGCGCCGATCACGGTGATGCGGAGAACAAAACTTTTACTAACCAGGCGCATCAGCTTCAAAAAGGCGATGCTCTCTATCTTTTCTCGGATGGTTACGCCGATCAGTTCGGTGGGCCGGAAAGCTTCCGCGGCGGCAAAAAATACAAATACAAGCGTTTCAAGTCACTTTTACTGGAAATCCAGCACCTCCCGATGGAAGAGCAGCGCAGCAGGATTGTTGCCAGTTATAACGACTGGAAGGGTGATCTGGAGCAGGTGGATGATATTTTGGTGATGGGACTAAAAATTTAGAATGGAGAATGAAAATAAGCTAATTGTCCATTCTAAATTTTCAATTCAAATTCAACATTTCCCTTAACATCGGCCAACCCCCAAGTGATAAGTACATCAAAATCGTCCACAATGCGGAGCTGTACTCAATGAATTTGGCCCGTTTGCGGCTTTGTTTGGCTAAAAACAAGAAAGCAGGCAAAGCGCAAAGCAGGAAGAAGCTACCCAAAACCAAATGTGTTGTTAAACTTTGTCCGGCGAAAAGTGAGGCGGCGATGCTGAAACCTAAGGTTACGAGCAAAATCCCGATCCAGAGCCAGGTTGCTTTTTGGGCGCCAAACAAGGAGCTATAAGTGAGCACCCCGGTTTTTTCGTCTTCGCTGACTTTGATTTTCCGACCGATTTCAAGCACGATACCATTCATGTAGGAAACACAAAAGAAGAAAAGCAAGCCTTTCGGCGCGGAAACACCTTCATACAGCCAATCGAAGCCGCTCGCGTAAATGTCGATCAGCGGAATGATGAACATGTGGGAAGTAACGTACCAGAATTGGTGTTTTTTGAGCCATTCCGGGATGAAAAACTCCTTGCCCATCAGTGAAAGGTAAAGTACGACAACTCCATAAATCAGCAGCAACTTAGGGAAAAAGAGAAGATTAACGGTAATTTGCGCGATCACGACAACAACGCCAATCCAGAATAATTCTCTCAGGCTGATCAAACCGCGCGGAACAGGCAGTTCCTTCCGGAAAGCGGCATCGTCTTCGGCATCTTTGAATTCGTCAAAAATCCGCACGAGGAAAAAAAGTGTAATGGTTGTAAAAGCAGCTACAGCGTAATTTTTCCAATGTACAAAATCCGTTTCACCGCGGCAGATCAGGGAATAAGCAATAGCCGAAAAAGTAAACGATGCGACCAAAACGCCATGCGCCAGGAAAGGAAAGCGCTCTTTCTGGTAAATGTAGAAACGCTTGAGAAAAGAAGCGGAGTTCTCTTCGGGTTTGCTGTATTCGTTATCAGGTTGTGCCATATATCGTGAGTGCAAAAAATGTGATTATACCTAATGTGAAAATAAAGCTGTCGAAACGGTCTAACACACCGCCATGTCCGGGAATCAGCTTACTAAAATCCTTCACCTTATTCATTCGTTTATAATACGAAGCAAGTAGATCACCACCAAGTGCTGCCAGGCTGAAAAGCATACCGCCAAGAATAAAAAACAGGATACTCGTCAGGTCAAAAGAAGGGAACAGAATAAATAAAGTTAGCATGACTGATAACATTCCTCCTAAAAATCCTTCATTTGTTTTGTTTGGGCTTGTGCTGGGAGCCAATTTATTTTTTCCGAATAATTGACCGATAATTTGAGAAAAACCATCAAATGTCAGGATCAACAAATAAACGGTTAACAGAAATTCAGGTTCATTTTTTGACGATAACACAAAAAACACAGCAAAAAAAGAGTAGATAAAAACCGAAAAAATCAAACGTTTTATATTGGTTTTTCCAACGCTAATCATTTCATACAAACCAAGTAGTACGAGGATAAGTGACAGGTATAAAAAATATCCGGAATGAATGATGAATATGACTGCATTTACTAATATAAGATAAACAATATATTTCACCCACCGTTCCTTTTTTTGTGCCGGGCCCTGATCCCTGCGGTTGATGAGTAAAATCCCCAATGCACCAAACAGGAAATAAGCGCTTAGTATGGAATATATTTCAGGCAGCATTTTTCCTTTGTTTTACAACGTGATACACCGTTTTTACGTTTGAGCGCATCCTTTTGAGGTAAAGCACACAAACCAGTTCTTCCAAATAAGCCAGACAGCTCGCTGCGATCATAAAATAGAAATACGGCGCCCAATACCCGAAATTGAAAAAAGTAAAAATGAAAATTCCCTGGATGTAGCCCGTGATTTTATTCGAATACAGATGTAGGCTCGGACTTCGCTTAAATTTGATCAAAGAAACAACTTGCGGAATAATATACAACGTCAAAATCAGGATAAACTCAGGGCGGTGGTTGCGCACAAATTCCGGATGGAGCACAAACATGCCCGCAAAAGCCATGATGTAGGTTCCTATATCGGCGATGCTGTCGAGCTTGGCGCCAAATTCCGTTTCGAGCTTAAACGAACGGGCAATCAGGCCGTCTAGAATATCCGTAATGAGGTTGACGGAGAGTAAAATAATGAACAGCTTGTCGTTATGCGCCCAAACTGACCAGGCCAGGAAAGGCAAAGCCAGGATCCGGTAGCCCGAGAGAAAATTCGGGATATTGCGTATAACGAAAGAGCGCGCCATTACTATTTCTTTTTTCGTCCGAGATTTTGATGGGCACTGGCAAAATGTCCGGCAGAAAGCGCTGCGGCAATGCTCAATTCACCCGCAAGGACAACCGCTCCGCAGATTTCGGCAAATTTCCGGGCTTTTCCAGCGCCGTAGCAGCCCATCAATTCCAGGCATTCGCGCTGGGTTGGGAGGGAAGTGCCGCCGCCAACCGTTCCAACGATCAGGTTGGGAAGCGTTACGGCAGCGTAGAGTGAGCCGTCGTCGCACAATTCCATGCGCGTAATCCCGGTGGCGGCTTCTGCCACACAGGCTGCGTCCTGGCCTGTAGCGATAAATAAAGCGGTTAAGCCATTGGCATAATGTCCCTGCGCACCGACTGCGCCGCTCTGGATCACGCCGATCGTAGAAGAACGCCAGTATTCGTGCATGGCTTTCGGTGTCGTTTTCAGGACTTCGTTCACGATCTTTTCAGACAATTTCACTTCCGTGGTAACTTTTTTGCCGCGCACGGTCGTAAAGGACAAAGCCGTTGCTTTCTTGTCGCCCGAATAATTGCCTTCGATGAACCACATTTTTGGTTTTACCGGAACATTTTTGATGATATACTGGCAAATAGCGTCCGTACAGATCGTTACCATGTTTTGCCCGGAAGCATCGCCCGTATGAAATTCAAAGGTCAGGATGAGGTGATTTCCCTCGATGTTCGAACGGATATCCAATAGTTGCGCAAAACGGCTGCTTTCGGAAGTGATCCGCTTGTATTCATCGATGTTGTTCAATACCCACGCCAGGAAAAGTCCCAGCTCGCCGATGTGCTCAAATTTAAACAAAGGACTGCGCTGAACGCCTTCCACGAGGCAGACAGACGTTGCGCCCCCGGCCAGGTAGCAGGCTTTCGCCCCGCGATGATACGAAGCCACCAGGGCACCTTCGCTCGTTGCCAGCGGAACATAAAAATCCCCTTCAGCATGAGTTCCCAATACTTTCACCGGTCCCATAATCCCCGTTGGGACTTGCGACATGCCGATGTAGTTTTCGATGTTGCCCTCCATGACCGAAAAATCGTTCAGCAGCTTTTTGCCGCTCAGGAAATCCGGTGCAATTCCCGTTTCTTCCTGTAAAAAATCCAGGCGGCTGGCAATTCCTTCTGCGTTCACTTCCAAATCTACCTTCAGCCGGCTTTTTCCGGTGATTTCGATATCTTTTTTTAGCTTGATTTTTTCTGCAATGGAGCTGATGCTCTGTGCTTTATTGATCCGCTCGAAAGCGTTTGTAGTCTTTTCCAGGTTTGATGCCATGTTTTGCAGTTTGATTTTGATAAAAATAGTAATTTAATTATGAGTGATGAATTTTATATGCGGATCAGGTATAGAATCTTTGAATTTTCGAATCTTCAAATAATTAAAACCATAACTTTACGTCCATGAAACAACTCACGGAAATCCTTGGGATCAAACACCCGATCATCCTTGCGCCGATGTTTTTGATCTCGAATGCCAGGATGACAATTGCTGCGATCCAATCGGGGATAACGGCGGCGATCCCTGCGCTGAATTACCGTACAACGGACGAGCTCCGGGCTGCAATCCGGGAGATCAAAGCTGCTGCTGAAGGACCGTTTGGGATCAACCTGATCGTAAATAAATCCAATTTCAGGCTGCACGAGCAACTGCAGGTTTGCTGCGAGGAAAAAGTGGCTTTTATCATTACTTCACTCGGTTCACCGAAAGAAACGATCAATAAGGCACACGCCAGCGGGATCAAGGTTTTTTGTGACGTTACCGACGTGAAATATGCCAAAAAAGTGGAAAGCCAGGGCGCCGACGGCGTGATCGCAGTCAGCAGGGAAGCCGGCGGACACGCAGGAACAGCAAGTTTTCGTGACCTGATCGCTGATTTGAAAGCAAATTGTTCCATTCCCGTCATTTCTGCTGGCGGTGTAGGAAACAAAGCCACTTACGAAGAACGCATGAGCCTGGGGGTTTCGGGTGTTTCAGTCGGATCTATTTTTATCGCATCGGAAGAAAGCCCGGTAACAGCCGAATACAAACAGGCCTGCATTGATTTCGGCGCGAAAGATATCGTTATGACCACTAAGCTGTCGGGAACGCCCTGCACGGTAATCAATACGCCTTACGTGCAGGAAATCGGGACGGAACAAACCTGGATCGAAGCTTTCCTGAACAAAAACAAGCGGATTAAAAAATGGATCAAAGCGCTGACCTTTATCCGCGGAATGAAAAGCCTGCAGCAAGCCGCTTTCGGGCATACATACAAAACGGTGTGGTGCGCCGGCCCTTCGATTGAGCACGTGCACGCTGTTCGTCCCGTCAAGGAAATTGTCAGCTCATTGCTGTAAATTTGTGATTTATATTAAACGGTAAATAAACAATTGAATTCAAAATCCACCTTATTCATCGCCATGATCATCAGCATGGTTTTCTGGGGTCTGAGCTGGCCTTCGGCAAAGGTGATTACGGCTTACAGTACACCGGTTAACCTCACTGTTTATCGCTATGCGGTAGTGTTCATCACCTTGCTTCCCCTGCTGATTATTTTTAAGATCCCCATGAAGATCAGCCGGCGCGGGATTCCCTTTGTGCTGATTGCGGGTTCATTGCTGGCTTTGTACAGTTACCTTATGTTCCAGGGCTTGACCCACGGTTTTGCCGGTGCGGGCGGGGTCCTGGTAACTACGCTCAACCCGATCATGGCGTATTCACTCAGCTTGCTGATCCAGTGGAAAAAACCTTCCCGGAACGAAGGTATCGGTTTGCTGCTGGGATTGATCGCAGGCTGCGTTTTACTGAAAATCTGGGACAATACCGACGCTGTTTTCCAAAGCGGAAACCTGTTTTTCCTCGGTTCGGCTTTCCTGTGGGCCGCCATGAGCCGCTTTACAGCCAAATCACACAATTACGGATCGCCTTTCAGCTTCAGTCTGTGGATGTACCTGGTCACATTGCTGGTGCTCATCCCGTTTATGGACTGGAAAGATTTTCAGCACACCCTGACGATCACAGATTTTTCGTTCTGGGCCAACCTGTTTTTTGGCGGCGCCATTGTAACCAGCCTGGCAACGACAATTTATTTTTACGCTACTTCCAAAATCGGTTCGGATAAGGCCAGCAGCTTTATTTTTCTCGTTCCCTTTGCGGCGGCGGTTTCCTCGTGGCTGCTCCTGGGCGAAAAACTGGAAATTCACACTTTGGCCGGCGGTTTGCTCGGAATTGCGGCAGTGTATATGATCCAGCGGAAAAGGAAATGATGAATGGAAAATTAGCATATTAGCACATTAACTCATTAACATATTAGCACATTAAAAATATGATCGAAGACCTCAGAAAAATCGCGTTAAAGCTTCCCGGAACGACGGAAGACATCAAATGGGAAAATCACCTCTGTTTCAATATCGGCGGGAAAATGTATCTTGTCACCAGTCCCGACAGTGTTCCTGTTTCAGCTTCGTTTAAAACAACGCCCGAGCTGTTCGAAGAGCTGACAACCCGTGAAGGAATTATTCCTGCTCCGTATATGGCGCGCAATATGTGGGTGCACGTAGACGACATCAGCCGCCTGGACCTGAAAGAATGGAAAGAGCTGATGACACTTGCGTATGAGCTCATTTTATCTAAGTTGCCAGCTAAATTCAGGAAAGAGCTTGCCGCTGGAAAAAGTTGATTTGACTGCACGCTATGAGTCAGTGAAATAAACTTGGTGAATCTTCGTGCCTTGGAGCCCTGGTGGCAAAAAAGCAAGTTTTGACATTTTGTCACTTTTTTAGCTTTGGTATTGTATTTGACTCAACTTTTGCTATATTTAAACAAAAAATAGAAAATGAAAAGACCAAAAAACTCCTATCTGATTATCGGTGGTATTTTGCTGCTGATATTTTTTAACGGGTGCAGCTCCTACAACTCGATGGTAACAAAAGAAGAAGGGGTAACAGCTCAATGGCAGCAGGTTGAAGTGGCTTACCAGGCCCGGATGGATAAAACCAAAAACCTCTTTGAAATCGTTTTGGCGAATGCTGATTACGAAAAAGGAACGCTGAAAGAAATTATCGAAGCGAGAAGCAACGCTACTAAAATTCAGCTCAACGTAGAAAACCTGACGGAAGAAAACCTGGCGAAATACCAAAAAGCACAGGACCAGTTCGGCCAGTCTTTGGGACGTTTGATGGCGATTTCTGAAAACTACCCGCAATTGCGTGCCAACGAAGCTTTCCAGGGCTTCCAGGCGCAGTACGAAGGTATGGAAAACCGGATTGCTACAGAGCGTGTACGCTTCAACGAAGGCGGCCGCGATTACAATACCTACATCCGCCGTTTCCCGCGCAACATCTGGGCCGGTCTGTTTGGCTTTGAGAAAAAAGCGTACTTCCAGTCAGCTGAAGGCGCTGAAACTGCCCCGGATATTAAAAGCATGAGAGAGTAAAAAATGATGAATTAGGAGTGATAGATGTTGAATGGAATACTTCAATATTTATCACTCATATTCATAATTCAACATTATAATTCATCATTCCCTATAAAATGAACGCAAAAGACTTTTTTACAGAAGCGCAGCAGCAGGAAGTGATCGCTGCGATTTCTGCCGCCGAGCTCAATACTTCCGGTGAGATCCGCCTGCATTTGGTTGATTCGTGTGCCGGCGACCCGAAAGAGGAAGCAATAGCCGTATTTGAAAAACTGGGCATGACTGCAACGGAATTACGGAACGGCGTACTGATTTTCCTGGCGGTACAGGACAAAAAGTTTGCGATCATCGGCGACAAAGGCATCAACGAAGCAGTGCCGGCAGATTTCTGGGACTCGATCCGCGATGAAATCCTGTCGAACTTTAAGCAAGGCGATTACCTTCGTGGCCTCAGACAAGGCATTTCCCATGTGGGTGAAAAGCTGAAAGCCCATTTCCCTTTCAGTGATGAAGACAAAAACGAATTATCCAACGACATTTCTTTTGAATAACCCATGAAGGCATTTCTACTATCCGCTTGTTTCCTGATCCTGCAGTTTGCTGTTTTCGCACAGCGTCCCGGAATCCCTGAAAAACCCAATCCTCCGCGTTTGGTAAATAATCTCTCCAAAGAATTCCCTGATTTCATTACTGACAGTGAAGAAGCTGAGCTTGAGGCAAAACTGGAAGCTTTTTCAAACGAAACGTCCAACCAGATCGTAGTAGTGATCGTGGATGACCTGAACGGCTACGAGCCCTGGGATTTTGCAACAGAAATCGGTTACCAGTGGCAGGTAGGCCAGGCAAAGGAAGACAACGGTGTAGTGATCCTCATCAAGCCGACAGGCGGACAAGGTGACCGGAAAACGCATATCGCTGTCGGACGGGGTCTTGAAGGCGCTATCCCGGATTTAACAGCCAATGATATTGTCAACAAAGAGCTGATCCCGAATTTTAAGGACGGCAATTTTTATAAAGGAATTGATGATGCCTGCAATGTCATTATGGCGCTTGCAAAAGGCGAATACAACCACAAAGATTACAGTAAAAAAGGGAAAGGCGTTACCGGCATGGCTATAGTCATTGCAGTGATCGCTATCATCTTCCTGCTCATTCGTTTCGGGCCGAAAGGCAATAACCGCGGCGGCCGTGGCGGGGGTGGCTGGACTTACGGTGCAGCAGGTTTCATGAGCGGTTTTGGCGCTGGTCGCAGCAGCGGCGGTTTCGGTGGCGGAAGCAGCGGCGGTTTTGGCGGCTTTGGCGGCGGTTCCTTTGGTGGTGGCGGTTCGGGCGGCTCCTGGTAAGTGATTTAGAATTTTCAAATTCTGCGCTGGCAGAGAACCTTCAAACGTTCAGATTCCGCTTTGGCGGATGAATCTTCGAACCTGCTCTTGCGGGTGAATCAAAAATTTCCATTATTTTTACCGAAAAATTTCTTAACTATGAACGACGCACACTATCACATTCTGATCAACCATCTTCCTATTATGGGGTTTATTTTCGGGACTTTAATCCTGCTTGCGGGAATTGTCCTGCGCTCAACCGTTACCCGTAAGGTCGCTTTCAGCGTTTTGCTGCTGGCCGGTGTTTCCGCCCTTCCGACTTTTAGTTCAGGAGAAGATGCCGAAGAGATTGTTGAGCACATGAACGTGTGTGAAAAAGGCTGTATCTGTACTCCGGAAATGATGGAGAGCCTTGAAGAGCAAAAGCATCATTTGATCCATGAGCATGAAGAAAAAGCAGAAGGTTTTATGCCTTTTGCCTGGGGATTGATGTTCCTGAGCCTTATTTCTCTCTTTGTAGAATGGAAAAAGAAGAAATTCTGGGTATATACTTCGCTTTTAACGCTGGCATTGTCTGTAACGGCGATTTATTTCGTTCAGGAAGTCGGGGCCACAGGAGGAGCAATTTCCCACCCGGAAGTACGCAAAGACTTTAAAGTTCCGGCACACGAGGAGCACGAAGAAGAAGAGCACTAGGCTTTTTGCCCGAGGCTTGCAATAACTTCTTTTCCGAAATTACTTTTATTCAGTTTGGAGTTGATCCAGGCGCTGATATTGAAGTATTCCAGTAAAACCTGTTCCTGGTGGTCCTGCAAAAGTTTTTCCACCTCTTTTTTCATGTTTTCGAAGATTTCCAGCTGAGCGATATTGTTTGGCGCTTTTGCCAGGCGGCGGATATTTTTGATCAAAACGTCCTCGATCTTATAATCTTTTTCATATTTGGATAAATACCGGTTGGTTGATTTGATCACGTATTCCAGGTAATCGTAATTTTCCAGCTCAAAATGAATAATGAGGTTCAATAAACGGCTGAAGCTGTAAATATCCTGGCGCAGGTTCTGCTCATTGTCATTCAAAACTTCGATCAGGTAGGAGAGGGCTTTTTTGTATTCGCCAACGCCGAAGAAGCTGTAAGCCTTGTGATAGAGGAAAAGCAGCTCTTGTTCCTTACTCAGCTTATCACCGATTGCCTGCGCTTTTTTGTCAATTTCATCGATCAGCTCAATCGATTTGCGGAATTCCCCCATCTGGTGCAGGAGGTTGAGCTCCTGGTTATAAGTATTGGCAAAAATCTTGATGGAAATATCCGTGGAATTGAAGCCTTTCGTTTCCGGAAGCGAGCGCAGCTCCGTGAGCAAATTACGGGCCTGTTCAAAATCATGGTTGTCGATGTAGCAGCGCAGCAAGTGGAACATGCTCATTACGTAGCGCTGCGGTGAATCTTCCTTAATCTTCGGATTGTTATCCAGGATTTCGCGCACCCGGTTGAAGAACTGGAAACTGTCCTCGAAATTGCGGTTAGTGGCTGCGCATAAGCCTTTGATGTAATAGCACATGGAAGCGGCCCGCGTTGAAATAGCTGTGTTTTTGCCTTTTATCAGGTGGTAATCGGCGATATCTTCCACAATTTTGCGTTCTTTTTCATTGCGCGTAAAGCCCCCGCTCCGGAAAATCAGGTTTATTTTGGAATAAATGACCTGGTATTCGGCGAGGTTACGGAGCTTGGCAATCACGAGCTCTTCTTCTTCTACCAGGGCATCCAGGTTGGTGGAAAATTCCCCTTCTTCAAAAGCTTCTTCGAGTAATTTTTTCTGCCAGGAGATGAGCTCAAACCAATAATAAAATTTTTCATAATCCGCTGCAAGCACCTTGGCGCGGGCCACGAATTTTTCGCATTCTTTGTATAAAGCCTTGTTGTAGAGCACTTCTACGTTTTTGATTTCCTGCTTGAGGATGCTGCTGATGGATTGTTCGCTGTAAAAAGAACGCAGGCTTTTCAGGATCAGCCTGTAAAGGTGGTTTTTCTCCGAAGGAAGGTGCTTGATGAAGGTTTCCTGCTTGAATTCCTTTTTCAGGGCATCTTCGTCGTACTCATCCTGTTTTTCGATGACGTCAAAAATCTTCAGGTAGTTTTTATCTCCGGCCTGGAGCGAAGAGGACATCTTGAAAAAACGTTTTTCTGATTTGGTGAGGGATTTAACCAGCTTAAATAGCTCTGTTGATGGCTTCATAGTAATCCAAATTTAACAATCCAAATGTATTGCAGCAGTATGTTGGTTTTGATATCGCTAAAATAAGATTTTTTCTTAGACTATTGTAATCCTAAATGGAGAAATTTAGAATCTATTCTTGAACTGCTATAACATGATGAATGCCGGATGATTTGAACCATATAAGACGTGCAAGCTCATTGGTTATAACATGCGTGGAAAGAAATATAAGTGGTTTCTAATAATGCTTTACAATAAAAAAAAGGCCCCCGCTATGAACAGGAGCCTTATAAACCAACAAACTAAAAAACAAAATAAAATTGATTTAAAACCAATTGTCTTGTTATTTAAGCGCGATTTTCTTCCCTTTCTGAACCATTTCGTCCGGGGAGGAAATATTATTTATTTTCATCAGGCGTTGGACTTTTATTCCTTCCTTTTGAGAGATATTCCTTAGACTTATATCTTGTTTTGCTTCATAGAAAGCTTTGTACTTCGATTTCCGTTTTTTCGGCTGCAGGTAAATGATATCGCCTTCTTCAAGGTAGTCTTTTTTATCGCCGAATTCATTGTATTTGTACAATTGCCACATACCCAGCTGAAACTCTTTGGAAATACGGTAATAGGTATCGCCTTTTTTTGCTGTGATATACTGGATATTCCCGTTCGCGTGTTTTTCAACCGTGTGGGTATTCATCATGATCGTTTTGACCGCGTTTTTTTCTACCTCAGTTTTGGTTGTGGAAACAACAAGGGAAGAACCTTTGTCGAATTCATCCAGCTTCAGGCGCTCGATAATTTCCGTCAGGAGCTGCGGGTATTTCGGGTTGGTTGCATAACCGGCATCTTTCAGCCCTTGTGCCCAGGATTTATAATCTGTCAGCTCAAAATTGAAAAGCGCTGCATAGCGTGTTTTTCCTTTTAAAAAGAGACTGTGGTCTTCGTAGGATTCTCCTGCATTTTTGTATTTGCGGAAACATTCGCCTTTTTGGTCATCATCTTTATGAAAAGTTTCTCCGTTCCATCCGGCACATTTGATACCGAAATGGTTATTGGCTTGCTGGGCGAGATCGGAATTGCCGTTGCCGCTTTCCAGAATGCCTTGCGCGAGCGTGATACTTGCAGGGATTTTGTGCAGGTTCATTTGCTTGATTGCCGTTTCCTTCCACATGGAAACGTATTCTTGCTGGGTGTATTTTTTCTCTGTCGCTGCGAAAGAGAAATGAACGATGCAAAGTGCCGGGATCAAAAAGTTAACTTTCATCATTTTTCAGATTTGTTAACAGAATACGGAAGTTATTAACAAAAGTTACACTTATTAACAAAAAATATTCGAATCCTCGAATTCGCCAGCAGATTAATCTTTCAGATGCGTCAGCGCGAAATCATTTTTTCTCCACGATCGGTTCGTAAACTTCCACCATCAGGCTTTTAAGCTTGACTTCAGTTCCGGCCTGGCACCAGGCGCCCAGGCGCAGGATATCGTCACGCGAACGGATATGCGGGCTGATGTAGCCGAAACAGATCGTCTTTTTTTCTTTGTTGTGGACCCAGAGCGGGTTTTCAATGCCTTTCCCCAGCCAGCCGTAAGGATTGGTTTTATTTCCATGAAAAAGAGAAGCGTAAAAGACTTTGCCCGGGAGCGCTGATGTGTCGCCTTCGTAAGTCCAGGTAGCATGAACAATGAAATATTCTTTTTGGCTCAGCTTGTCAACTTCCATATCAAAAGTTGGAGAATACAAAGTCTCTGCATTCAGCTTAAAAGCGGGCTTGAAATGCTTATAAAAAGTTTTGGTTTCCCGGAAATCCCGCTCCAGCTCGTCCTGTCCGATAAAAGGGCGGTTCTCGTCAAAATAAAGCAAATCCATTTGTTTTGGTGTCGGGGGAGTGGTTTGCCCGAAAACGGATAAATAATAGGCTTTCGTCATCCGGTGATTGTGAATGATACCCTTATCAGCCTGGTAAGTCTGGAAGAGGTTAAACAAAACGAGCACGAAAAGCAGCGGGTAAAACACCAGCTTGAGTTTGGAATCCCGGAGAAAGAGCAGGAAATATCCCATCGCAATGAGCAGGATCGGGTAAGCTTCAATCACGGCGCGCTGGCTGAAGCTCGACGCATACCACCACGTCGTCCAGCTGCTGATGATGTAAAAAAACAGCAGGAAAGTCAGGGCAATAATCCGTTGGGAAGGATCTTTCCGGACCCAGAAGAAAAAACCGATCAATGCAAAAGCCATGATGGGCGTGTACAGCAGCCAGCCCTTACGGAAGCTAAAAAGCACCTCCCATATATAGGGATGGAACCAGTCGAAGCCTTCACCGGCGTTGTTTGCATAGCTGTCAATCAGCCAGGAGCCCGCAGTTAGTTTCCAGTAGCCGAATTGCAGGAACGCAAGCAGCAGGAAAGCAAGCAGGGTGAAAATCAAAACTTTGCGTCCGCTCCCGAAAAAGAATTTCAGCTTGCTTTTGAAGCCGGGGAATTGTTCGTTGACCCAAAAAACAGGGATCAGCGCAAAAACCAGGTCCGGCGGCCTGACGAGGAAAATAAGCGCCAGGATTGCTCCGAGCAAAGCTCCGTTAGCGACCGTTATTTTTTCATAAAAGCGAAAAGTCTGCAGCAGCATGCAGGTCACCAGGAAAAACTCAATCAGGTGCGTTGACCCAAGCATCGAGGATTGCGTAAACAGGTAATTTGTCCCGAAAACAAGAATTAGTATCAGCACAAGGCCCAGCTTTTCACTGAAAAACTTCAGTAATAGTTTCCGGAGCAGGAGCAGGCTCAGTAGTCCGTAGAGCAGGTTGCCGTAAATGATCATCATTTTATACGGGTAGCTGAAACCGTCGGTAGGGTATCCGCCCAGCCACGCCCAAAGCTCAGCCAGTAAATAGAAAGGAAGCATGAGGACTGACCATCCGAGCGTATATTTCGTCATGACCGTTCCGTCGGGGTTCTGTACAAATTGGTACAACGTGTCTGTAAGTTGGTGCTGCTGGTTAATGGCCTCAAAATAGCTCAGATCAGTGAACGCAAGCTGGTGTTTGTCAAAAATCATCGGCAGGTAAACGTAGCTTCCGAACAAATCCCAGGAATAAACCACAGGCACCTGGAAGGAAAATATACGGGAAACCAGGTACGCAAAAATGACTACGATGAGCGTTAACGAAAGTTTTTTCCAGGGAAAAGGGTGTAGAAAAGACTGAAATTTTGGCATAAATCTTTGTGTTTAACGGACAAATTGTCTGATTATTTGATTTGGAATATAAATTGAAACAAGCAAAACGTCCGATTGCGACAAAATTAAACCTAAATACGATAAAAAAATGGATTTTAATAAATTTACCTTAAAAGCGCAGGAAGCCATCCAACAGGCTCAGGCGCTGGCTGAATCCAGCGGGCACGGAGCGATTGAAAACGGCCACCTGCTGAAAGGCATCTTTTTGACCGACCAGGATGTTAGCCCTTATTTATTGAATAAATTGCAAGTTAACCCGAAACAAATGGAGCAGGTGCTTGAACGCATCCTCGACAGTTATCCGAAAGTTTCCGGGGGACAATTATATCTTTCACAACAGGCAAACAAAACGCTGAACACGGCGCTTTCTGTTATGAAGGAGTTTAACGACGAATTTGTATCAATTGAAGTGCTGCTGTATGCTTTACTGCAGTCCAGTGATGCGGCGGGCCAGCTGCTGAAAGACAATGGCCTGAACCAAAAAAACTTAAAAGAAGCGATTATGAATTTAAGAAACGGACAAAACGTAACCTCCAACAGCCAGGAAGGAACGTATCAATCCCTTGAAAAATATGCGAAAAACCTCAACGAGCTGGCTTCGGCCGGAAAG
Source organism: Crocinitomicaceae bacterium (assembly GCA_021325675.1). Classification (GTDB taxonomy): domain Bacteria; phylum Bacteroidota; class Bacteroidia; order Flavobacteriales_D; family Crocinitomicaceae; genus M2408. The sequence goes on along the minus strand of JAJTCM010000003.1, from coordinate 35,737 downwards.
CTGGACCCGGTGATCGGCCGCGACGACGAAATCCGCAGGGTATTGCAAATCCTGACCCGCCGCACGAAAAATAACCCGATCCTGATTGGTGAGCCGGGCGTTGGTAAAACAGCGATTGCAGAAGGTTTGGCCCATCGGATCATTAACGGTGACGTGCCGGAAAACCTGAAAACAAAGCTCGTTTATTCACTGGATATGGGAGCTTTGGTTGCCGGCGCTAAATACAAGGGAGAATTTGAAGAGCGACTGAAATCAGTGGTGAAAGAAGTGATCCAGGCCGATGGCGAAATCATTTTGTTTATTGATGAGATCCACACGCTGATTGGCGCCGGTGGTGGTGAAGGAGCGATGGATGCCGCCAATATCCTGAAGCCTGCGCTTGCCCGCGGCGAATTGCGTGCGGTAGGCGCGACAACACTGAATGAATACCAGAAATACTTTGAAAAAGACAAGGCCCTCGTGCGCCGTTTCCAGACGGTGATGGTCGATGAGCCTTCAACGGAAGATGCGATTTCCATTCTCCGCGGGATCAAGGACAAATACGAGAACCACCACAAAGTAATCATCAAGGATGCCGCGATTATTGCAGCGGTAGAGCTGTCGCAGCGTTATATCACCGAAAGACATTTGCCGGATAAGGCGATCGACCTGATTGACGAAGCGGCTTCCAAGCTCCGCATGGAAATCAACTCCAAGCCGGAGGAGCTGGACGAGCTTGAACGCAAAATTATGCAGCTTGAGATCGAAAAAGCAGCTATTTCACGGGAGAAAGACGATAAAAAGCTCGCGCAAATTGCCGAAGAGCTGGCGAACCTTTCCCAGCAGCGGGATGCATTCAGCGCCAAATGGCAGGCTGAGCGCGATGTGGTTGACACGATCCAGAAAGCGAAGGAAGAGATTGAAAACCTCAAGCTGGAAGCCGACAATGCGGAACGCCAGGGAGATTACGGAAAAGTGGCCGAAATCCGCTACGGGAAAATCAAGGAAACGGAAAACAGGCTTGAAGCCTCGAAGGCTAAGCTTGCTGAAATGCAGGCAACTTCCAAAATGATCAAGGAAGAAGTCAACGTGGAAGAAATTGCGGAAGTTGTTTCCAAATGGACGGGAATCCCGGTTTCGAAAATGGTGGAATCCGAAAAATCGAAGCTGCTGCGCCTGGAAGATGAGCTGGGCAAACGCGTCGTAGGCCAGGAAGAAGCGATTGCTGCCCTTTCGGATGCCGTGCGCCGCAGCAGGGCCGGATTGCAGGACGCCAAACGACCGATCGGGTCTTTCATTTTCCTGGGGACAACCGGCGTCGGGAAAACCGAGCTGGCAAAAGCCCTCGCGGAATACCTCTTCAACGATGAAAACGCGATGACGCGGATCGATATGAGCGAATATTCCGAGAAACACGCCGTAAGCCGTTTGGTGGGCGCGCCTCCCGGATATGTGGGCTATGATGAAGGCGGACAATTGACCGAAGCTGTGCGCCGCAAGCCTTATTCGATCATTTTGCTGGATGAGATCGAAAAAGCCCACCCGGATACCTTCAATATTTTGCTGCAGGTGCTCGATGACGGACGTTTGACAGATAACAAGGGCCGCGTGGTGAATTTCAAAAACACGATCATCATCATGACTTCGAATATGGGTTCATCTTTGATCCAGGAAGCGTTTGAAAACGTGAAAGAAAGCGAATATGAAGCTGCCGGTGAAAAAGCGAAATTCAGGGTGATGGAGCTGCTTCGCCAGACGATCCGTCCGGAATTCCTCAACCGGATTGACGAAACGATCCTGTTCACGCCGCTTTCGAAAAGCCATTTGAAAGATATTGTGCGTATTCAGCTCAACAACCTCCGGGATTTGCTGGAAACCAAGGATATCAGGCTGCATGTAACAGACGATGCTTTTGACTGGATCTGCAAAACGGGCTACGATCCGCATTTCGGTGCGCGCCCGGTGAAACGGGTGATCCAGAAACAAGTGCTGAACGAGCTTTCCAAAGCGCTGCTGTCCGATACGATCGATACTTCACAGACAGTAGTCATGGATGTATTTGACGGTAAAATTGTTTTCCGCAAGCCGATTACCCACGAAGAGGAGATTTTTAATTAAAATGTGTGTGCATGTTGAGCGATGAGTTTGTTAGTCTAAGTTTATTCAATATCCATCATTCAACATTCATTATTCATCACTCATCGTTAATTATGTGGTTTATACTTTCTTTATAAGTATTTATACGTAAAACGTTATGAAACAGGGGGGTAGAAAATAATTTTCACATAAGCTTAAAAATTTAACAATAATGTGCCCGAAAATCCATATTTTTGAGGAAACATGAACTCCTCTATGGTATCTGCCACAGATAAATACAGTATTAGTTATACAGAAGAAATTACCGGCATCGTCAAGGTACACGTTTACAAAACAGGTATCCTGGAGGTTCAGTGGTATGATGGTCTCGATGAAATCGACCTGAAAAGCATGCAGCAGCTGATGGAGTGTGTCCGGAAAGTTGGGAAAGGCGAAAAAGTGTGCCTTTACATGTCAGTCAATGAATTTGTGACCATTACGATGGACGCATTGAGCTATGCTGCGAGTAAAGAGTGTGAAGATCTTACGCTGGCCAACGCTGTTCTGGTAGATAACCTGGCTAAAAAACTGGTGTTTAATTTTTATCTCCGCGTCAACAAGCCCGGCACACCGACAAAAACATTTGGCACAAAAGAAGAAGCTTTCGATTGGTTAATTTCTTTTATGAATTAAATGGTGAGCATCGAGACATTGAGAGAATGGGCGCTTTCCTTCCCGGAAACGACGGAGGAGCCGCATTTTGAAAAAACATCTTTCCGTGTCCGAAAAAAAATCTTTCTCACCCTGGATGTTGAAAAACGGCTGGCTTGCCTGAAATTTTCCGAAGTTGATCAAAGTGTTTTCGTGACCCTCGATCCTGCGGTTATTTACCCTGTGCCCAACAAATGGGGAAAACAAGGATGGACTTTAGTACGGATTGAGAAAGTACAGCCCGATTTGTTCCGCGAAGCCCTGCGTACGTCTTATTGCGAAACGGCCCCGAAAAAGCTGGCAGCTCATTTAAACGCAAATTCCGGGATAGGATAATTTCATAAAAAAAACGTATGTTTGGCAAGATTTTTTAACCGCTGAACAATGCGTCAACTCCTTATTTTAGTATTTTCTGTTTCTATTATCCAGGTTTATTCACAGGAAAAACCAGCACTTCCGCTCGAAGGGATCAGCTATGGCGCTGCCCGGGAAGATTTCCCTCAGAAAATGAAAGATATTTCCAATCCCCAAAGCTGGGAGGAAACCCGTTTTGTGCTGCCGGAAAACAGGACAGTTTTTGGGAAAACATCTTCTCAAACCGAGCTGGTTTTCTGGAACAAGCGTCTCTACCAGGTTAATCTTACCCTTCCGGTCGAAAGCTGGGATGACCTCTCAGCGGAACTCAACCGGAAATACGGACAGCCCTCGTCGGTTGATACGGCCGCCAAATCAGGAAACTGGATGAAAGGCAAAGAAACGGTCAGCCTTTATGCATTAAGCACTGGCCTGGTCCTGAGCTTTTCGGATGATACGCAAAAGGAATTTCACTTTTCCGATTTATTGCACGGGGTACTTTTCTACATCATTATTACCATTGTCGGCTTATTTGTTCTCAACTGGCTCTTCGCAAAGCTTATAACGAGCTACTGCAAGCGCTGCAAGACATTTAACATGGAATGGACATCGGTCAGCACAGGTAATTACAAAGATTATGATCCCAGTCCGCTCTCTGCAAGCATGCACCACGATACGACGCATGCGTTCAAATGCAAAAAATGCGGGCATGTAAGGAAAGACAGGTACAGCGGTTTCTTCAGCTGGATGCGCAGTAAAGACTAGCAGGGCCGGTCCGGACAAAAATTTCTTAAATTGTAATTTTTCGGTTTTAAATAGTATGTTTGTTTAAAATTTAAGCACTATGATCATTGGAATTCTAATCCTTATTGTTATTGGACGTTCGTACTATAAGCTGGCATTTGATTATGAACGTAAAAACGCCTGGCTGTACCCCATCCTAGGAATTGCCAGCTATTACGGCGGAATGGTGCTGAGCGGCTTTGTAATGCTGTTCATCTATACCAGCTTTGGCGATACAACTGATGCATTGGCTTTGTTGGTTATTCCCTTCGGAGTAGGTTCCTGCTGGGGATTGTATGCTATTTTGAAGCACAACTGGAAAAAAGAAAAACAAGAGCCCATTAACCCGGAAGTTCTCGACGATAAGCTCTAAATTCCTCATCCTCTTTCTTTCCCCGATAACTATCAGGACTCCACTTTCATTTTCCATCCTCCATCCTCCATTCTCCATTTTTCATTCTCAATTCTCCACTCCCATGCTCTATCTCTACATTCTCATCTCACTGTTTATCGCCTGGATCTGGGTGGATTATTACCGCCTGATCGATATTTACGAGCGCGACAAGCTCCGGTATGTTATTCCAACGTTCGTGTTGGGCGGTGCTTCCGTGCTGATTGTATTGGGGGCGCATGAATTGTTTATTAATGATCTCGGCTTTGATTTTAACGCCGATCCGCTGAACGATTTCCTGATGTCCACTTTCCAGATCGGCCTGCTTGAAGAAATTGCCAAAACCATTCCTTTCCTCCTGGTACTGGGTTTTTTCCGCAAGCAATTCAATGAGCCGGTGGATTTCCTGTTCTACATTTCCGTGAGTGCGCTCGGGTTTTCAGCGGTAGAAAATGTGATGTATTTCTACATGAAAGGCCCCGAGATCATTAACGGGCGGGCAATCCTGGCATCTGTGGGCCACATGTTCGATACATCGCTGGTGGCATACGGAATTATCTTGTACCGCTACAAAAAACAAAACATAGCCGTTGTATTCCTGTTTTTGCTGCTAGCCGCCCTTTCTCACGGAATTTATGATTTCTGGCTGCTGTATAAAGGCGCGGAAAGTTACGGCTGGATCATCACGATCCTTTATTTCCTGTTAACCATTTCGATTTACGCTACAATTCTCAATAATTGTCTCAATAATTCGAGCTTTTTCACCTACAAAAGAGTGGTGGATTCCCACAAAGTCAGCGGACGTTTGTTATTGTATTACGGAATCGTTTTTGCGGCGCAGTTTGTATTTGTGGCCTTCAAATACAACATTGAGAATGCGGTCAGAGGCTTGTTGGGTTCTTTCTGGATCACCGGATTCATTGTGGTGGTTACCGTTGTGCGACTGAGCCGTTTTAAGCTGATCCGTGAGCGCTGGCATAAAATCCGTTTCGAATTGCCGTTTTATTTTGGCTACGATGCCGATTATGGTTCGGCAAGGAGCCGGAGGAGTCTCCGTGTGAAAGGCGAATCTTTCAACGAAGTCCATATAACCGCTTTTTACGAAGAATACTTCGACCTGGTGCCGGTTTCGAGGCGTGCAACGTATTTAGGAATGGTCAAAACAAGCTATATTGAGCGCAAATTGTTCCTCAAAAACGACGAAAGCTATTTTGTAACACGCATTTACCATGATGAAGCCCGGACGAACCACGATACTTATTTACTGAAGCCTAAAAAAACCAGCCAGACGATGATTGCCGACAAATACCCGATCGTGGCAATTCTCCGTGCAAATGATCTTTTTGATTTCGAAAACCCGGCCCACGACAGCAAATTCAATTTTGTGGAATGGGCGTATATCAAACCGAAAAACTAAAGCAGCTTTCGCTGAAAAAATACATTAGCAAATCAGACTGCGAAGCCAGAATTAGCAAAAATCCTTACTTTTGTTGCGATGTCCGAATTTTTGAACACGCCCATCGAGTTTTTGAAAGGGGTCGGCCCGCAGAGAGCGGAGCTGCTTCGTAAGGAAATTGGCGTGTTTACCTACAGCGATCTGCTGGAATATTTTCCTTTCCGTTATGTCGACCGGTCTTACTTCAACAAAGTGGCCGATCTGCCTTACCTGGATTCTTTTGCCCAGGTACGTGGTGTGCTGACAAAGGTGGAAGAAAGCGGATCGCCGCGCAATAAACGCCTTGTAGCGAAATTCCAGGACACGAGCGGCACAATCGATCTCGTTTGGTACCAGGGCATCAAATGGATCAAGCCGACGCTGAAGCTCAACATACCTTACGTTATTTACGGCAAAGCGAAAATCTACGGCTCATCCTTCCAGATTGCCCATCCCGAAATCCAGGAGTTGGACAAAGCTGACCCGATGAAAGGCCTGAAAGCAGTTTACCGGAGCACGGAAAAATTAAGCTCCAAAGGCTTACACTCCAAAGGAATTGAGAAATTAACGAGTACGCTCGTACAGCAGATCAACGGTCATATCCCGGAAATTTTTCCGCGGCAGCTGATTTCGGATTTACGCCTGCCAGAGAGGGAAAGTGCTGTGAAACAAGTGCATTACCCGATGACCGAAGACCTGGCAAAAAAAGCATCTTTCCGCCTGAAATTTGAAGAATTGTTCTTCCTGCAGCTTGAATTATTGCTCCGCCGCCAGATTTCCCTCCAAAAAAACAAAGGCTTCGTGTTTGATGAAGTAGGAGGGCCTTTCCTTGAGTTTTACGAAAAACACCTGCCTTTTGAGCTCACGAATGCGCAGAAGCGCGTGATTAAAGAGATCCGCCAGGACTGCAAAAATGGCTTTCACATGAACCGGCTGGTGCAGGGTGATGTGGGAAGCGGGAAAACAATGGTGGCTTTTTTATGTATGCTGATTGCCATTGGAAATGGTTTCCAGGCAGCGATGATGGCACCAACGGAAATTCTGGCCCAGCAGCATTTCGAGTCTATTTCGGAACTATGTAAAAACTTGCCCGTGCGCGTTGAAAAGCTTTCCGGATCGACTAAAAAATCAAGCAGGAAACATTTACACGAAGCGCTTGAAAACGGCGAGATACATATTTTGATCGGTACACATGCCTTGATTGAAGATACGGTGCAGTTCAAAAACCTGGGACTGGTTGTCATTGATGAGCAGCACCGCTTTGGTGTGGCGCAGCGATCCAGGCTCTGGCAGAAAAACGAGCGCCCGCCGCATATTTTAGTCATGACCGCCACGCCGATCCCAAGAACACTGGCGATGACAGTTTACGGTGATCTCGACGTTTCTGTTATTGATGAGCTGCCCCCGGGACGAAAACCGATCACCACACAGCATCGTTTTGAAGCTTCGCGGCTCGCGGTGTTTGAGTTCATGCGCAAGGAAATTGCACTTGGCCGGCAGATTTATGTTGTTTTTCCGCTCATCGCCGAATCCGAGACCCTGGATTATCACAACCTGATGGCGGGCTTCGAGTCAATTTCGCGTGCTTTTCCTCTACCGCAGTATCAGGTAAGCATTGTGCACGGACAGCTCAAACCGGAGGTAAAAGACTACGAAATGCAGCGCTTTGTGAAGGGAGAAACACAGATAATGGTTGCAACAACGGTGATCGAAGTGGGCGTAAACGTTCCGAACGCTTCCGTCATGGTGATTGAAAGCGCCGAGCGTTTCGGCTTATCGCAGCTGCACCAGCTTCGCGGCAGGGTAGGACGTGGCGCGGAGAAATCCTATTGTATCCTGATGACCGGTCAAAAATTATCGAAAGAGAGCAAAACAAGGCTTGAAACGATGGTGCGGACACAGGATGGCTTCGAAATTGCGGAAGTTGACCTGGAACTGCGCGGCCCCGGTGACCTGATGGGAACCCAGCAAAGCGGAATTCTGGACCTTAAAATTGCCGATCTGACCAAAGACGGGCAGATTGTAGCCCTTGCCCGTGAAAAAGCCCGTGAAATTCTCGCTAAAGATTCTAATCTCAGCTTGCCTGAACATGCGCAAATACGCCAGCGCGTTGTTAAAATCCTGAACGAAAAACCCAACTGGGGAAGGATTTCGTAGAATGAAGAATGGAAAATGAAGAATTAAGAATGAAACAAAGCTAATTCTACACCCTCAATTTTCCGTTCCCGATTAGTTTCCCAGCTCGATCAGCGTAATTTCCGGCCGGATCCCGATCCTTCCCATATAGCCCAGGCAGCCTAGTCCGCGGTTCACGTAGAGCAGTTGATCTTCTTTTTTATACAAGCCGGCCCACTGCGGGTAAATGTATTGCGAAGGGCTCCATTTGAAGCCGGGGATTTCCACTCCGAACTGGAAACCGTGTGTATGGCCCGAAAGCGTCAGGTCAATGTCTTTGTAAAGCTCTTTCACTTCGTAGGACCAATGGCTCGGATCGTGTGAAAGCAGGATTTTATAAGGATAATTTTCTGCTCCCTGATAGGCTCTGTCTAGCTTGCCGTACTTTTTGAAATTCAGGTTAGCGCTCCAGTTTTCGATCCCGATCAGTGCAATGTGTTCGTTGTCTTTTTCAAGCGCAACATGCTCGTTCAGCATCAGCTTCCAGTTGAGGTTCCGATGGATTTGGTACATTTCTTCCATGTTCCGCTGCTTGTCCTCAGTACTGTTCCAGCTGTTGTAATCGCCGTAATCGTGGTTCCCGAGCACACTGTAAATTCCCATCGGTGCCTGGAGCTGTTTCAGGATCGGTATATAAGGACCGGCTTCGTTACTTTGGTTATTAACGAGATCACCGGTAAAAACGATCAGGTCGGGCTTCAGGCTGTTAATCAGGTCGACGGCCTTCTGGAGCTGGCGGAAACCCTGCAGGCTGCCGGTATGGATATCGGAAATCTGTACAATTTTCAAGCCCTGGAAAGCCGCCGGGATTTTTGCGGAATTGATCCGTACGCGGTGCACTTTAAAATCATAAGCGGTTTTGACCAGTCCCCAAACAAGTGAAACGAAAGGAACAGCCGCTATCCCCAATGCGATCTGGGAAGCGAGCTTCCGGCGGGCAAGCTGTTCTGCAGCTGTCAGTTTGCTGGCGATGACCAGGCTTTTGATAAACTGTACGAGAATGGTGATCACAAAAGCGAGCCCGGTGACCAATTTCAGCACCAGGATAATCATGAAAACATTGACGAGTGCATTTTTCAGAAAATTGCTGTCCGAAATACGGCTCAAAAACACGGAAGCATAGAGCAAAACGGTGCTGATCCACCAGGTCCAGTTGAAAATCCGGAGCTGGTTGCGCTGTTCGGTGAAAAAATTGCGGATCGCCAGGTAAGAAGCCAGCTCAGCAAAAACCAGGATTGAAATCAGTACTATCGGGAATGCCAGGCTTCGTCTCATAAGCGACAAAAGTACGTATTCTTTGTGGCGCGGTATTTATATTTCCAGAAAAAAAAGTTAAGAAAAACATTTTCCGGAGCAGGAAAAGCAGTTCCCGGGGACAACGCAAAAAATAACAAATTTTTAGGAAGGCTGTCTCGCTAAAAAATGTATTTTTACGAAAACGTTAAAAAGAAAAATATGAAAAAAATAGCCTTTATTACTTTAATTCTTGCGGTTGTTGTAACGACAGCATTTACTTTGGCTACAATCTGGAAGGTCGTTGACGCAGATAAGGTTGTGGTAAATTTTGCCCTGAAAAAAGAGGGGACGAAAGGAACATTCACCGGTATTGACGCTTCCATTGATTTCGATGAGGCCAACCCGTCAAAATCCAGCATCAAAGCGACGATCAAAGTGAAAAGCCTGAAAACTGACAGTGCCAAGCGTGACGGTCACCTGCAGACAGCAGAATTTTTCGACGCTGAGAAATACCCGACAATTACCTTTGTTTCCAACGAAATCGTGAAGTCTGAGAAAGGCTTTACTGCGAAAGGAAAACTGACTATGAAAGGAAAAACCCTTGATGAGCAGGTTTGGTTTTCATTCGACGAAAAAGGAAGCGATGCCAAGCTGAACGGCGTAATGGAAGTTTCTCCATACGAATTCGGTGTCATGAAAGATTCCAAAAGCAAAGATGAAGTGGTGAAAATCAGCGTCACAATTCCATTGAAGAAATAAAATCAACAAAAATTTCTCAACTTGCTTGGCGAATACAAAAAAGTGATTATATTTGCACTCGCAATTGAGATGGTGCCTTAGCTCAGTTGGTAGAGCAATAGACTGAAAATCTATGTGTCCCTGGTTCGATTCCTGGAGGCACCACGAGAAAAAAAGAGAGAACAAATGTTCTCTCTTTTTTGTTTTATGGATGACTTACTACGTTTATATATTACAAAGTTCTAAAAATGGCCAATTCTATATTGGTCACACGCATGACTTGGAAAAAAGATTCATTGAACATAATTCTGGGAAATCAACTTTTACGGCTAAGAATTCTCCTTGGAATTTAGTTTGGTTTTGTAAGATGGCTTCAAGAAGTGAGGCTTTTAAATTAGAACAAAAGTTGAAAGGATTGAAATCCCGGGTTAGGTTAATAAAGTACATGACTGAAAATCTATGTGTCCCTGGCTCCGAAAATCTACAAATTTCTAATTTGTTAGATTTTCGAGAGTCCTCTTGAATTCATGGAAATTTCCAATTTCTGAATTCAAGGGATTCGATTCCTGGAGGCACCACGAAAGTAGAAAAATCCATCCCCACAAGGGGTGGCTTTTTCACTTTCACTGCGTGGCTGCTGCGCGGTGTGGTGACCCACCTTCCTTCAAAATGAAATTACAAGAATATCGAGAGAAAACCCAATAAATTCTAATAAAGGAAAATACAAGGGGGGCCTATAGATGAAAACGTTGAGTGCTCAAAAGAAAGTCACCCTAACAACACCGCTGACCCTTGCAACTATTTAGTAACTCAGAGTAGGCTGGTTCATTTTCAAACATCACAAATTATAATCGCAAACATGCGCGTATCTCGCTCGCCAAAAGTTCGATAATCGTCCTAGTCTGTCCACGCAACACGTTGTGCAGTCTCCACAAAAAAAGAGAACATGTTAATTTTCACCTCCTCAAGCCCTCAATCTCTTTATTCACCATTTCTATGGCTTCCCGGTACAATTGCTGGTTTCCTTTGCCCAGTTTCCGGAGGTTGGTGCGGCACTCGAATAGAAATACGCGTGCAAAGTCAGGATCGTACTTTACGATTTCTACGGAATTATCTATGATATCCGCATATTTGATCGTTTGGGAGTCGGGGCTTGTTTTCTCCAGTCTCAGGAGCTCTTTTGCTTTTCTTGCCCTCCGGTTGAGCTGCGGATAGTCCTTTTTGATAAATACATCAGTGAGCTCCACGACCAGCTTTAAGGTTCGCTGAGCATCCTGGGGAGACATTACAGATAGTAAATAATCCCTCAGCTCGTTTTTTTGAACGGGTGTATCTTCCAGTACATCGTGAAGAATTGCGGCTGCCAGGATGCAAATATCATTGGTAACACGCTTGCACGTATTCATTACCCGGATAGGGTGAACGATGTACTTTTCAGGCGTGTATTTCCGTTTTTGCTCTCCGTGGGCCTTTTCCGCAAATGCTGTGATATGAGCAAGTACTGTGTCCATCAGGTAAAATCCGCCAATAATCCCCGACCAGCAAATTAATGCTGTGCAGTTGATTATTGGCGGAAAAGAAAGTTAATCCCGGATTATTTCCGCTTGAAAATCGTAAGACCCAATATGAACGAAATAATCACTAATACGAGAAAAATATAGAATATCACGAGAGCTATGGAGGAAGCTCCGGATGCTACATCTGTAAATCCGAAAATCGCTGCAATGATTGCGATTACGAAGAAAATTGCTGACCACTTTAACATAGCGTTGAATTTTTAAGTTATAGTACCAATAGCAGTACATTAACAAAAATAAGAGGTAGCTTTTTACTGAGCATTGTATCCTGCTTGTAAAATATTACAATTTTCCGCAGATTACTGCTTTTTCTTTTAGTTTTACACGATTAAAATGAAGGTTATGAGCAATTTTATATACCAAACCATTGACTGGGAGCAGGTTCCCAAAACGGAGCATCCGGGTGAAAAAGGAACTTCATTCTGGCAAACGGTTCAATTGGAAGGATTACGGATGAGAATAGTGGAATATTCACCCGGTTACCTGGCAGATCATTGGTGCGAAAAAGGGCACATCGTGCATTGTCTCGAAGGCGGGTTTGTCAGCGAGCTCGAAAGCGGGGAGGAGTTTTCTATGAAACCGGGAATGAGCTATGTTGTTTCGGATAAGCTCAGCTCACACCGCTCCCTTTCTGAAAATGGCGTGAAATTGCTGATCATTGACGGAGATTTTCTTAAACCTGATAATCCAACAATCTAATCTTCTACTAAAACATTTACACTATTTTACACTAATTTTTACGTTGATAAAATGCCGGAAATAGAAAGTTTAGTAATTTAGACCCATGAAAAAGATTTTAATTATTTCACTGACCGTTGTACTTGCAGGTTGTTTTACTGCTAAAGCGGTTAAGAAAACTGAAGGCGAAATTGAAAAAACACCAACAACACAAGCTCATCCTTATCAAAGTGAGGTTGATCGCGTCCAGGCAAAATTCCCGGGTTATACAGTAACGGACCTTGAGCGCGGCAAAGGCCTGTATGAGCAGCACTGCATGCAATGCCACGAATTATTTCACCCGGCTTCACACAACGAAGATCAATGGCGGAAAATTGTACCGAATATGGCTAATCTGGTGAATAAAAAAGGTGCTGTCCTGGATGCTTCCGGCGAAGAAGATATCCTGAAGTATGTCATCACGATGAGCGGATCTTAAATTTTGAGAATGTAGAATTGAAAACTGGGTAAGACATTTAATTCTACATTCTACATGCTACACTTTCAATTCTTCATTCTCAATTCTTCACAAAGGTTCTCAGCCATTGCACAGCTTCATCGAAGGTGGAGAAAATTTTGGTGGGGCGGCCCGGCTTGTTAAATTTCAGGTAAAACCTACCGATGAACTTATGTCCGAAAGTTGCGGCAACATAACCATCGGCAGAAGCGTAGGGACACGAATCTTTTTTTGCCCAGAATTCACGGGTTTCAACCGGCGGAATGGCAAATTCGTCAAAAGTAATGAGCAGCGGCACTTTTTTGTGGCCTACCATTTCTCCCATCACAACATTGAACTTTTTGAGTGACTCCACGTTAAAATCCAGGTTGCTCGTGGTATGGGAATGCAGGATTCCATCACTTCGCCATTTAAGGGTAAAGGCTTCACAGATTTCTGTACGAAGAATGGTAACTTCGGATGTAGGAACGGCTTTCTTCACGTAACGTGTGTTTAGAGATGAATTGCTAAAAAATAACGTTGAAACGCTTAAATTTTTAGCTAAAATAGCTGTTTTTACTTAAAGTAAGCACATTTAACAAGAAAAAAGATGAACTTATAGACAAATTCCTCTTCTAAGCCTTATTTTTCAGCTAAATCGTATAAAATAAGATTTTCGGGCTACTGGTAAATGAACTTAAAAAAACAGTTGAACAGCCCTGGATATTTCCAATTCAATCCTCATCCTGGAATCATCAAATCTTCGAATTTCAATTCTCACCGCCGCAGGCAGCAGCGTAGCTAATTTTTCATTCTCATTTCAAACTTCGTAGCCTATCGCCTTCACTTCGGCAGAGCAAGGTTGGGAAGAAGTTACTTCAACACAATGCCCTCCTTCTTCAGCGCTTCCATTATTTTAACAATGATTCCCGAGCGGATTTTACCGTCCGTAGACAAGCCGCTTGTTTTTACCCAATAACGGATATTGAGCTGAACGACAAGCCCGGTAACATTGGATACAACGGCGGTATTCTGGTAATTGTTATCCGTTACCTGCTCATCGTCCGTCAGGATTTCCCGGATCAATTCCATGGCCCTGTTGTAATCCGAGCCGTATTCAAGCCCGATGGTAAACTCCTGGAGCAAACGCCCGCCGCGGTTGTAGTTCATCAGCGTATTTTTGATGAGGAGGGCGTTCGGGATGAAAATATCTTTCCCGTCGCTGCGGATTTGCGTGTCGCGCAGGTTCAGCATCACGACTTTGCCCTTTACACCATTGCTCTCTATGATGTCGCCGACGGTGAACGGACGTTTGAAAGCGAGCAGGATCCCCGCCAGGAAATTCTCCCCGATATCTTTCAGGGCAAAACCGATAATAAAAGCTGAAATCCCGGCTCCGGCAAGCAGGCTTTTTGCTACGCCGTTGAGACCAATGATCCTGCACATGATTAAAACCCCAATGATGATAAGTACCGCTTTGATCAGATTGGCAATAAAGCTCGCCAGCAGCGTGTCCTTCATGCGTTTTTTCAGCCGTACATCAGCAAAAGCGCGCACCCGGGAAGCAATGATCCAGGAAATTAAAATAACGGCAACGGCCAGCAGAAATTTTGGCGTAATCGCAACAAGGGCTTTGTAATAGCCTTCAATTTGATGAGCTACATCTCTGAAGAAATCCTGCATTACGTAAAGGTTGGTTAAGATAAAATTAAGGAAAAATGCCCCGCAGGATTTTACACCATCCCGGCAAAAAATTGTATAATTTGCTGCTTACGGCGTTTATTTGGATACGAGGGACTGTAGGTCCAGGGCGTTGAGGATGCCTGCGTTTCCGGCGGTATTATTGAAATAGACAAAAACTTCTTCCAGCTCCTTATTTTCAATTAATTGCCGCGCTAATTCCTCCAGGTAATCTTTGCTGTAATCGGAATAAAACATGCGTGGGGTTCCGTGCAGGCGGATATATGCCGTTTTTGTTGTGTTGATCAGGTTATCAGGTAGGCTCGGGTGACTGACACTGCAAAAAATGATGTTGCGTTTCCGGAAAATGTCACATACATCTTCTCTCCACCAGCTTTCGTGACGAAATTCAACCACATTCAGAAAACCGGGTTTCAGTGAACGAAGCACTTTTTCAAGAAATTCTTCGGAATAGGCTATGCCCGGCGGAAACTGGAACAGAAGACAGGAGAGCTTGTGGCGCAGCCCGGTTTCGCAAACGGTGTAAAAATCGTTCAGGAGCTCTTCACAATCGTTTAGTTTTTTCAGGTGGGTGATTATTTTCGGCGCTTTAACTGAAAACCGGAAATCGTCGGGCACTTTATCGTACCAGTTTTGCATGCTTTTCAGGCCGGGAAAGCGATAGAAAGTATTGTTGAGCTCCAGGGAATTCAGTTTATCCGCATAAAAGCCCAGCCATCCGGACGAAGGCATATCTTCCGGGTAAAAAATCCCTTTCCAATGCTTGTTGTAAAAGCCCGAACACCCTATGTAAAATTTTATTTTCATCGCAATTTGATTAAACTTCGAATCTTCGAATGTCGCGCAGCGGCGGAATCATTAAACATACAATTCCTGGCATTTAACACAGATAAAGCTCCGCCTGTTTTTAGTGCCCGTGTGTTTCCTCGAAAAAGGCAGCTCACAGCGCCGGCAGGTTTTCTGGTTATGGCAAAGCCAGTGCTTTTTCAGCTCAAAATTCCGTTTCCATTCCAAAAACTGGAAGCTGTAATTGCGGGCCTCGTAAATGATCTCATCTAGTTTTGCAGGAGGAATTTTCCCCACCAGCGATTCCGGGTGGACCTGGACGCGGTAAAGCACTTCGTTTTTGATGATATTTCCCACGCCGGCAAAAATGTCCTGTTCGAGCAGCGCATCACAGATTTCTGCGTTCGGCGTTTGTTCGAGCTTGCTTTTGGCTTTTTCCGGGTTCCATTGGTCGTTCATAACATCTCCCTCCGGGTCGAAAAGATCTTCAGGACGGCCTTCCAGGATTTTTACGGAACAGGCATAAAAGTTAAGCTCCCCGTTTTCAAACTGCAGGCTCAGGCGCGGGGGCTGCTCCTTACGCTCGTTGATCCGGTAACTGCCAAATAGCAGGAAATGGATGCGGATAATAAAATCATCGCAGACAATCAAGAACTGTTTTCCCCAGCTTTGGATGGATTCGACGCGCTTGCCGGGAAAACGGTGCATGTCAATTTTACTGTTTCCTTCAACGGAAAGGATTTCTTTCCCGGAAAAGGATATAGCGGCTTCTTTTAATAAAACGATGGATGGTCCTTCAGGCATTGTTGCAGGTATTTGGTCATGAAAAAGCCTGTAAGCATAAATGCCCGGATAGGCAAAATATGTTTACAGGCTTTGTAAAAATTTGGAGGACTATAATCGTCCTTTGTTAGAACTTTCTTTTCTCAGGTCTTCGGATGATTTTCTCTCGGAAAGGCCTTCAGATTTTCCTTGTTTCTGATCTTTTGACGGCATACGCTCATCTTCGCGTAGTCTGTCTTTTTGAGGATTTGCCATTTTGATTTGTTTTAAGGGGTTAATCTAAATACAAAGATCGGACAGAATCAAAAGACGGGGTTTACACACCTTGTTGTTAAACTTGCATTATTCCCAGTTTTAAAAAATATTAACAAAAAAAATCCCGTAAAACAATGTCTTACGGGATTTTTTTTAGAAGAATGAATTAGCTTTTTTTGGAAGCACCACGGTCATCTTCTTTTCTTCCTGAATTTTGACCTTGGGATTCTTTTCCGCCTTGGGATTTCTTGTCATCCTGCGACTTGTCTTTTTGCGTAGTTGCCATAACTGATTGGTTTTATTGATTAATAATGGCAAAGATCAACGAAATAGAAGAAAGGCCGTTTACAGGATTATGTCTTAAATTTATATGATTGTCTCTTCCCGGGTAAATACATGACGTGTCAAAAATCTTTGGAAAAAAAGAAAGCCCGCAAAACGGGGGGACGTTTTTGCGGGCTTTCGAATAAGGTCAACTTAAATTAGCTTCTTTTGGAACCCATTTTGTCGTCGTCTCTTTTTTTGTCTAAACCTTGGGATCCTTGTCCTTGTTTTGAGCTCTTAGATGATCTGTCATCTTGTTGCTTGTTTTTTTGTGTAGTTGCCATTTTGATTGAGTTTTTAAATTATTAACTATTGCAAAAATGAGATATTTTCAAATGCGGTTTATTACACCGTTTTGAAAGAAATTTACAAAAAATACAGGTTAATCAAAAAGACTCAGCTGCCCCATATCTTTGGGTGGCTTTGCTTTGCCGTAGATCGTTCTGCCACCATATTTCCAGGATTCAGCACGTTCTTTTGCCAGCGCTTTTTCAAACGCTCCCGGTGAGGGCTCAAAGCTTTCTTCCAGCATTTGGGAAACGAAAGAAAGGTTTTTGATAGCCGTTTGTTTATCGGAATTCCCCAGCCGTGCTTTTTGGATGGCTGTGTTTAAAACGCTGATCGTTTCATCATATGTTTTGGTCGGTACAGGAAAGGGGTGGCCGTCTTTTCCCCCATGTGCGAAAGAAAAACGGGCCGGGTCCTCAAAACGGGAAGGCGCCCCGTGAATAATCTCGCTTACCAAAGCTAGCGATTGAATGGTGCGCGGCCCAACGCCTTCCAGTAGAACAAGGCTTTCGAAATCACTGAGATCGCGTTCGTGGGCTAAAGTCAGCAAGCTGCCAAGCCGTTTCATGTTCACGTCTTTTGCCCTAACGTCGTGATGCGAAGGCAAAATGATTTTCCGGATCTCCGGAAGCATACGCTGCGGCCCTTCCTGGATAATTTCGAGCATCCCGGTTTTGGCGTCACGCGCCTGCTGATCGGACAGGTTCAGGATCAATCCCTGGTTTTTTCCAAAAATCGAAGTGTGCGGCTCTTCTGTAAAAGACGTCACCTGCTCAGAATGCCAGTGGTATCTGCGTGCCATTCCTGTCGCTTCGTTCATGCCTTGCTGCACGACAGTCCATTCTCCCTCAGCTGTAACAACGAAGCTGTGCAGGTAAATCTGGAAACCATCCTGGATCAGGTTATTGTCAACTTTAGCCGTTAATTTGCTTGAGCGCACCAGCTCGTGTCCGTTAAGCCCCGTTTTGTTGCTCAGCGCAATCAGCTCATTCGGTGTTTCTTTTGAATGCTTGCCTTTCCCTCCGCAAATGTAAATGCCCAGGTCATTAAACCTTGGGTTGACAGCCCGTTTCAAAGCTCCCATCACAGACGTGGTGATCCCGGAGGAATGCCAGTCCATGCCCATCACGCAGCCCAGCGACTGAAACCAGAACGGATCACTCAGGCGGGACATCACAGCGGATTTTCCGTATTCAAGGACGATGGACTCGATGATCGCACCGCCCAGTAAGCTCATACGCTGCGCCAGCCACGGCGGCACTTGTCCGTAGTGTAAAGGCAAATCGGCAACGCGCCTGTTATTGAAATGAAGCTGGGGCATCCGGAAATACTGGGAAAATAAAGTTAAAGTTACGAAAAATGCGTGCGCACTGAGGAAACCGGGAACAATTTTATCAAATTTTAAGATTTGGCACGAAGACTTCAGGACACTAAGATACACGGAGAATAAAATTTACTGAATTTCTCAGCGCACTTTAATCAATTTCTTTGTCCTCTCCGCGCTAACTCCTCACTTAGCGATCCAAATTCACGTTACACAACATCTCAACCGCCGAAGGCAGCAGCGCAGCTACCACAAAGAAATTGATTAAAAGTGAATCTTCGAATTTTCAATCCCCCAAAAAAACCGGCACAATCAGCGTTTATCTAAGGGAGAAAGATATTTCCCGCGGAACTCCGAAAGCGTTTCCCCCGTTGCCTTTTTGAAAAAACGTGAAAAATAAGCGTATTCCTCGTAACCAAGCTCGCGTGCAATTTCCGCCAGGTTTAAAGAAGAGTGGGAGGCAAGCCGTCTGGCTTCCAGGATCACGCGCCGCGCAATAAGGTCACCTGTTGTTGTATTCAAAAATTCACGGACAATCCTGTTCAGATGTTTGAGGCTGATATGCATCCATTCCGCGTAAGTGGCCGGTGATTTTTCGCTTTTGTAATGCATTTCAATCAGCTTTTCCAGGTTTTGAATGCGTTCCAGGTTATGTTGCGGTGCAAACGCTTTTCCCTGTTCATACATTCGTGCGAGGTCGATGTACACATTTTCCGCCAGGTTAGCCAGCTTGCGTTCCCTGAAGGGCAATTCAGAAAGAAATTCGGCATAAATTCCCCGGAAACTATTTTCAAAAAGAGAAATGCTTTCGTTTGGCAGCTTGATTTCAGGCTGACTGCTGCTGTGTGCATAAAAAGGGAACCGCTGCAATCCTCCCAGCTCCGGGAATTCCGAATGAAAGAAAATGTAGCCTTCGGTATCCGGGCTCAGCTCCCAGTAATGCGTTTGCCCGGGTTTCAGGAGGAAAACCGACCCTGGCTGAGCTTCATACATTTGAAAATCAATTTCATGGATGCCTTTTCCCGCCGAAAAAAAGACTGTCAGGTAAAAATCGTGTTTATGCGGATGGGAAATCAGCGCTTGCTTTTCTTCGAGGTGCGCCGATAAGCGGTTCGCGTAAAAGTAAGCCGGCTGTTTACCTTCAGTGGTGGTTGCCAGGAAAGAATCAAGGGCAAGAACGGGTGTTTTTTCCATCATACAAATATACAAAAATGTCCGTATTGTGCAAGAACTGGTGTCTTTTGTTCAATGCTTTTCAAATCCTTTATCCGGAACTTTGTATAAGTTAAAATCACACATCATGAAAAGCTTACTAAAAGGAAAATGTCCGAAATGTGAAACAGGGGATATTTTTAAGGACAAAGGAAATATTTTGCTGATGAAAGCACCGGTAATGCACCACAAATGCGCCGAATGCGGCTATCGCTTTGAAAAAGAGCCGGGCTATTTTATCGGTGCGCTTTACGTTAGCTACGCTTTGGGTGTTGTCGAAATGCTCTTGCTTTTCCTCGCTGTAGTTGCGTTTTTACCTGTAAACTACATCTTGGCAATTATTTTACTTGCGCTGGTTGCTGTGAGCTTTTTTAATTTCCGCTACGCGAGGATCATCTGGATCTGGATCTTTCAGTATTGATAATAGAGCGAAATAGATTTGTGTCGCAAAGCCCCGCTGAGTTTAGCGCCACAAGCGGATTTTGGAAAACTTTACGCTCCGTAAAATCAAAAATTTCGTCCGTCTCGGGGCCATCGTGGCAAAAAAAAAAGCTACCGCTTTCACGATAGCCTTTCCTAAATAATATTCTTCCTTTTTACGCTAAAGCAGCATATTTTTCAGCCACCTTGTTCCAGTCAACTACGTTGAAGAAAGCCTGGATGTACTCCGGACGGCGGTTTTGGTAATTCAGGTAGTAAGCGTGTTCCCAAACATCCATTCCGAGAATTGGCGTTCCGTCGCAGCCTTCGCCCATCAGCGGGTTGTCCTGGTTGGCCGTAGAGCAAACAACAAGCTTCCCGTTGGAAACGCACAGCCATGCCCAGCCTGAACCGAAACGCGTTGTACCGGCTTTGGCAAATTCTTCTTTAAAAGCTTCAAATGAGCCAAAAGCGCTGTTGATAGCTTCCGCCAGCTGGCCTGAAGGCAGACCGCCGCCGTTTGGTGACATAATTTCCCAGTAAAGGTTATGGTTCCAGTATCCGCCGGCGTTGTTGCGCACAGCCGGTTTGTCAATACAGTTCGTTAAAATGGTGTCAATACCCGCATCCTCCAGGTCTGTTCCGGCGATGGCCGCGTTCAGGTTCGTGATGTAAGCCTGGTGGTGCTTGGTGTAATGGATTTCCATGGTTTTAGCGTCAATGTGTGGTTCCAGTGCGTCGAAGGAATATCCTAATTTTGGTAATTCAAAAGCCATAACTAATCAATTTAAAAGTTTGAACCAAATGTACTAATTTTAATCTGTTTCACTTTATAAAACGGGATTATTTTTTTGTATTTTAAACTTAAATTCTTATAAACCGGGAGATATAATAAATATTATTTTATATTTGTCAGGTACTGCACAAATTAGCTATGGATAAATATTTGCTACAAATTTTACACGACGTAAACACCATTATTATTCCCGGATTGGGCGCTCTTACCGTAACCAACAAAGCTTCGGGGGAAATCATGTTTATGTCCTTCCTCAAGCACGACGACGGCAACCTGGCGAAATACATTTCAGAAAAGGAAAACATCCCTGAAAATGACGCCAAAAACCTCATTGCAAAATATGTACGTGATATCCAGGCAAAACTGGATACCGGCGATACTTACGATATGTACCAGTTCGGCCGTTTCATTAAAAAGAACGGTGAAATTGATTTTGAATCCTGGAACACTTATCAGCACCCGGCGCAGGACGAAACGATCGTTCCCGATACCGAAGTGGAAGCTGAAATACATCACCCGGCCGCAGCAATTGAACCGGAAGCTCTAAAAAAAGAGCCGGAAGCGAAAGCCCGGAAAGAAGAAAAAGCGATTGAAGAACAAAAGGTAGAAGATGCAAAAGCAGAAGAAAACGAAGCTGCTAAAGCCAATGACGTAATCGCCGATATGCTTCAGGCTTCACAGCCGGTAGCCGCTGCTTCCAATCTGGATGATATTCTGAACAAAGAGGGTGAGACCGTCACAGCCGGAACCGAAGGTAAAGAAAATGAGGAGCCAGGCGAGCAGGTGAAACCGGAAGAAGAGCCGCTGGATGCTGTTCCGGAACCGAAAGATCCGCCTATAGTGCTGAATGAAGATGTGATCGAAGAAACCAGGCTTGACGTGAGCGATATTAAGCCGACGGAAAATGTTTATATTCCGGAGGAAGAAGTGAAAGAAATTGCGGCAAAGCAAGCCCGCGAGAGTGCCAAAGGCAGCAACGAAGTTAAAAAAACGGACGAAGTCAAAAAAGTGGCTAAAAAAGCGAGCCAGCCAATTGCCGCCGCTGTACCGGTTGAAAAGAAAAAGACAGAAAAAGAGAACAAATCCGTACTTTTCTGGGTGATCATTATTGTAGCTTTCCTGCTCGTGGCCGGAGGTGGAACAACCGCTTTTTTCTGGAAAGAAATTTTTGGTAAGGAGGAAGCTCACCAGGAGAAGGAGAAAGCTGAAACGGAAACGACAGACGAGAACCTCCTCGAAATCGAAAAACAGGTAGCCCTCGAAACGGAGCAGGAGTCACTGCAACAGGAAGCTGCCGAAGAACAAGCGGAAACAGAAAAGCAAACAAAGGCTGACCCTGTAGTTGAAAAACCGGCAAAAGCAGTAGTTTCAGGCGATAAAAGCTACCACATCATTGCCGGTGGCTTTGGTGTTGAAGCTAATGCCGAGCGTCTTGCAAAAAGATACCAGGCCGATGGAAAAAACGCTGCAGTGCTGGGTAAATTCAATGAGCTGTACCTCGTAAGCTACGAAGCTTATGCAACACAGGAAGAAGCGAATGCAGCCCTGAAAAGCGCAGGCATAAAAGGCTGGATTTTTAAATATCCGAAATAATATATTCACTGCCAAAACAAAAGTATGGATAAAGCGACAAAAATGCGTGGTATACGATCAGTGTTTGCTTACGCTATTGCAGGGGTTTTGCTTGCGTCGTGCGGAGAGAAAAGCGGGGAATCTGCGGAGAATGACAGCGATCCTTTTCGCAAAAATTTATTCAACCCGTTTTATCTCGATCAGCTTTTCAGCACACCGAATGCTTCGGGTTCCATCTGGATCAGCTCCAACATGAAGCAGCTCGATGTAGACAAAGTTTCCGTGATCCTGAAAGGCGGAAACAACCCGGATAACGTACTCGAAAAGTTTGTTTACACCTTCAATCAGCGAGGACAGAACGATACATTCCAGTATTATTTTTACAATACATCAAGCGAAATACTGAACGAAACCTACATTACGTACGGCAAGCAGAATATCAGTAAAATAGATATTATTAAATATTACGGAGTAGGAAACCTACCGCCGGTAAAAGTCTATTCAGATGAAAACAAAACCGTTTTTTACCGCTCCAAATCGAATGGCAAAAACGATTCCCTGTTCTTTTACCCGAACACTGAACAGCCGAAAGTGATTATTGACAAAATCGGTAATTTCTACAATTACATAGAAATCATCGTTCCGAAAGGCTCCAGCGCGACCCATATCATGGACCAGATTAGCGCCGTTGACCCGGATTTGTCCCATTTCGACCTGTCTGAAAAGCTGTTGACCTACACGGAAAAAAACTATCCTGTGGAAAGCTACCACCTCGGGGAGAACTGGAACCAAATGGAGCTCGCCAAGCAGTGGGAATACAACAAATACCATCAGCCGATCCATTTCAGCCAGTGGATGCACGGAACGAAGATCAAGGATATTGATATTTTATACAACGAAAACTCATTGCCCAAAAAGATCACGTTCAACCGCAAAAAATACCACCTGATCTACAAGAAAATCTAATGTTAAGCAAAGAGGCCCTCAAGGAGAAAAATACGGCTTTCTGGAATGATTTTAAGGAGTTTATGCGCCCGATCCGGTCTTCCAACGGCCGGAAAATGGCCTGGATTTCCTATCCGACGGATATCCGCCACATTTACCTGCGCCTGCATGTCTCCAAAAGCGAAGTAGCGCTTCAATTTGATATTCAATACAAAGATGCCACTGTCCGGGCGGTTTTCTGGGAACAGATGAACGAGCTCAAAAAAGTGCTCACCGACGAAATGGGGGAGGAAGGCGAATGGATCGAGCATTGCTGGTCGGATTCCGTGCCCGATTTTTGCCGCATTCAGTGGAAACGCGAAGGCCTCAACTACCTGAAGGAAAGCGATCAGCCCGAAATTTTCGAATTTTTCAAAGAAAAGCTCATTGCTTTCGATGCTTTTTACCAGGAATTTAAGGATATCCTGATCTTTCTTGCGAAATAACTTAGATGTTGACCGCGCAATTAACATTTTTTCTGCCGCTGAAAAAAATATAAAGCTTAAATTTACCCCATGAAATTAATTTGTACGCTTTTCACACTGTTTCCTGTGCTGGCTATGTCCCAGACGATTGTTTTGAACGAAGATTTTCAATCGGGTTTTCCGGCTGACTGGACTTTATATAATGATAACAATACACCTGATACGACTGTAAGTGAATTCACTTCCGCCTGGATTGTTGCAGCCGACCCGGAAAACACAGCTGATAGCGTGGCGGCGTCTACGTCTTATTTCACACCTGCTGCCGAAGCCAATCGCTGGATGGTGAGCCCGGCGGTTACACTGGGCGCATTCGGGAATTACATTTCCTGGCAGGCGAAATCCCACGATCCTTCCTACGCGGAAGATTACAAAGTGATGATTTCCACCTCACCTGATTTATCGACGTTTACAGATACGATTGCCATTGTTTTTGAAGAAAATTACCTCTGGCAGGAATATGACATCAACCTGAGCGAGCTGGGTTACGATAATCAAACGGTTTACGTAGCCTTTAACCTCCGCACAAATGACGGTTTTAAACTGTATGTGGATGATATCTCTGTGCGCACGCAGGACCCGGTTTCTGTGGAAGAAAAAGAGCTGGCAGCTTTCCGCATGTACCCGAACCCGTGTACAACGAAGCTGACAGTTAGCTCGGAAGAGGAAATTTCTAAAATGGAAGTGTTTGATGCTTTGGGAAATAAAACAGTGTTAAGCTCTGCTTCAGAGATCAACACGTCGGCTTTCGTTCCGGGGATCTATTTCCTGAAAGTATTTACCGCTTCCGGCATCAGCACGCAGCGTTTTAGCGTACAGCGCTAATATTCAGGAAAAGCGATCAGCTCAAGCTTGTAACGAAAAGGAGAATCATCGGCCGGGCTCAGGACAATTTTATTTTCGCTGAAGGAATTGATCGTAAAAGCCCAGGTTTCGTTTTTAAACAGGATTTCTAGCCGGTGTTTGTCTATATCAAGGTAAAACATGCCCCGTTTGCCCCGCTTTTCTCCCAGATTTTTTATTTCATGTACATAGCAGTAGCCTGAATTGTGAAAAACAAACAGCTTTTTATAATTCAGTGACAGCGGGCTGTGATCCTTTCCACCGGAATAAACATGGTCGATTAACCATACTTTGGAGGAATTGTCGTGCAAAACATAATAAGGCTCAATCGTTTTGTATTGAGAATCGTGCACGCAGGCAGTCAACAGGAGCAAACAGCCGAGCAACGCTTTTTTCATAGGTTTTGCAAGCCTTTGGTCTCAATAAGCTTATGGATTTCAACATTCATCGAATCCTGGAATTCTTTTTTGATATTGGCATCATTGATCTGCTCCACACGGTCGAACTCGTAATGCATGCTCCTCCAGGTATACACACAGTTGAAATGGTTTTGGTCTTCGTCGTTAAAGCGCAGCACGAGGTCTTTATAATCCGAAGCGGTTTTGCGCATCCCGATCAGGTTGGCAGCAAAGCCGTTTACTTTGACAAGCTTGCCTTTTTCCCGCTGGTAAATGAAAGTCCGGCGGATCGGGAAATTGTGTACGCGGGCTTTGACAAGCAATACAAAGGCGTCTTTCATCGGCGTGTTTTCCCGGAAAGCGAATAATTTGAAGAATTTGGCATTGCATGCCGGACGGAAATAGTTTTCCAGGTCTTTTTCTGCGGGGTTACACACACCTTCGCCCAATTCCCGGAGCAAGGGCAGCGACTGATCGTCTGTGAATGTTGTCTGGTCAAAAAGTATTTCAAGCTCCTTCTCCGGTTCTTTTTCGGCTTCCGCCGGTTCTTTTGTTGCCGGTT
The DNA here is from genome assembly GCA_021325675.1 of Crocinitomicaceae bacterium. Taxonomy (GTDB): domain Bacteria; phylum Bacteroidota; class Bacteroidia; order Flavobacteriales_D; family Crocinitomicaceae; genus M2408. The sequence goes on along the minus strand of JAJTCM010000003.1, from coordinate 10,399 downwards.
CGTCCGTTTCAGGATCATTGCCGGAGCAGGAAAAGAGGAGCAGGCTAAAACAAAAAATAGTCCATGTAAACTGTTTCATATCTTAATGTATTGGAAAAACAGAGCCCGCCCGCAGGTAAGCTGCGTCAAACTGAGCTGTATTGATGTTATGTTGAATGGCATGTTTTTTAGCAAATTCCAGGATTTTCTCCGTAGGCATATTTCCCGTCAGGTCGTCTTTTGCCATCGGGCAGCCGCCATAACCTTTAATTGCTCCGTCAAAGCGCCTGCAGCCGGCTAAATAGGCTGCGTCCAGCAATGCAATTGCGTTTTCCGGGCGCGTATGTAAATGTGCGCCAAATTCCACGTGCGGCAGGCCTGGGATCAATTCCGAAAAAAGCTGTGAAACCAGTTCGGGGTTCGCCGAGCCGATCGTGTCTGAAAGCGCCAGGATCGAAATTCCGAGCTCGCGGTAAAGCTTGTCGGACCATTGGGTGACGATTTCCGCATTCCACGGATCGCCGTAGGGATTTCCAAAGCCCATGGAAAGGTAAACAACAAGCTCTTTCCCGGATTTTTGGCAGGCATTCTGAATATAAGCTACTTTCTGAAAAGCATCAGCCGTGGAAGTATTCGTGTTGCGCTGCTGGAAAGTCTCTGAAATTGAAAAAGGGTAACCGAGGTAGCTGATTTCATCAAAGCTGCAGGCTTCGTCAGCGCCGCGTTCGTTGGCAATGATCGCCAGTAATTTTGTTTTGGATTGACTGAGATCGAGCTTTGCCAAAACTTCTTTCGTATCCTGCATCTGGGGAATGGCTTTCGGGGAAACGAAGCTTCCGAAATCAAGGGTATCAAAATTACATTGCAGCAGCATGTTCAGGTAATCAACCTTCGTTTCTGTCGGGATAAACTCTTTGATTCCTTGCATGGCATCTCTGGGGCATTCTATTACTTTTAACGCTGACATGGCTTTTCGTTACAATGATGAATAATAAGCAATTAATTTTTGATTGATCCGCTTGACCAGGCCCGGGCCTTCGTAAATAAACCCCGTGTAGAGCTGCACCAGGTCGGCGCCCGCTTTGATTTTTTCAAGAGCGTCTTCCGGCGAATGGATCCCGCCAACCCCGATAATCGGGAAAGCTTTTCCTGATTTCTGTGCAAGGTAGCGGATCACTTCCGTTGAGCGTTGGGTCAATGGTTTCCCGGAAAGGCCGCCCATACCGGTTTTTTCCACTTCAGCGGCATTGGTTTGCAAACCGTCGCGTGATATGGTCGTATTGGTAGCGATAACACCGTCAATCCGGCTTTCCTGTACAATTTCTATGATATCATCCAGCTGGCTTTCGCTCAAATCCGGTGCGATCTTTAAAAGGATTGGTTTTACTTTAGCTTTCTTCCTGTTTTCTTCCATCAAAGTGATGAGCAGCTTTTTCAAAGGCTCTTTTTCCTGCAGATCGCGCAGGTTTGGAGTGTTGGGGGAAGAAACGTTCACGACGAAGTAATCCACGTGGTCAAAAAGCTTGTGAAAGCAAAGCAGGTAATCGTCCAGCGCGTTTTCGTTCGGGGTCACTTTATTTTTCCCGATGTTCCCGCCAATGATGACATCCGTCTTTCTTTTCTTCAGTTGCTCAACCATGGCATCAACCCCATAATTATTGAATCCCATGCGGTTGATGATCGCGCTGTCTTTTTTCAGTCGGAAAAGGCGGGGTTTTTCGTTGCCGTCCTGGCCTTTTGGGGTAACAGTCCCGACTTCGATAAAACCAAAACCAAACATGGCCAGCTCGTGGTACATATCGGCGTTTTTATCAAAGCCTGCCGCCAGCCCCACCGGGTTTTTGAATTTCAGCCCGAAAACTTCCCGTTCCAAAGCGGGATGCTCCAGCTGGAATGCCTGTTCGATCTTTTTGCGTACGAGTGTGTTTTTGTAAGCTCTTTTGATCCAGCGTGCAGAAAAATAATGGATTTTTTCGGGATCAAAAAGGAATAAGAATGTTTTGGTAAACTGGTACATAACTAAGGGCAAATGTAACAAAAAAAGCGGGAAACTTTTGCAAAGAATCCCGCTTTTTTAATAGATCAATTATTAGTTAAAATTTCGCACGAACACCTTTCCATCTGATCGGTTTTCCGCGCTGGTAAGCTTTATATGTAATGTTTTTAGAGAAAGTAACGTTAAAATAGAAGAAAGCATCACGTTCGTTGTCACCGCGTTTCTCGCCGTTTTTGAACATTACCCAATCCCCTGATTCTGCCGGGTTTGAGAAATACATGGCTTCCGCCCCTGCAGATCCGCCGTTTGCTTTCGGGTTATAATAAGTTGTGGATACATCATCCATGTAATCCGTAAATGTTTTGAAGTAAGTAGCCTCGAAAGCCACACGCCACATCCGGCCCATGCTCATGCGGTACCCCAAACCGGTAGGGACTATTGCAGTAATAAGCTTATACGGTTTCGCACCACCTGCGTATCCCTGGCCTTCTGTAGAAAGCGGGCGCAATGCAACTCCCGGGTATTTTGATTTGTTACCTCCCTGCGGATTGTAATAAGCAAGGCCCAAACCTGTGTAGATATAGAATTGGGTGTTTTTATCTTTCATCCCTTTCAGGCCCGGCAGGCTGTTACGCTTTCCTACTTTTTCATTGGCATATACGATGTATTCAATTCGCTGGTATGCCGTGATTAAAGTGGACTTGATATCAATCTGGCGCTGAAACCTTCCAGGGTGTACACCGTCAATTTTATCACTCGCCTGGTATCTTCCGACATTGAGGGAAGAACTGGTTGCGAAAGTCGGGTGAAAGCGGTACCTGTAAGCCAGCGTAATGTTGAAGCTGGTTGTTCTCAGCAAGTTCATATCTGCCAGGGAATAATCTTTACCTATTCCTTTTCCGCCCCCTAAGTCACCCAAAAACTGGGTCGCTCCACCGCCAAAGCACAACTCTTTTTTGTTCATCGACCAGTTCTTCTGTGTGTTGAAGTTGGTAAACTGAGCAAAAGCGGTTCCCGCAAGAGTCGTTAAGGTAAATATACTTAATCCTAATTTCATGTTGTTGAGTTCTAGTTTAACTGTACGTATACTATGCGCAAATATAAAATAACTTTTGATAGTAGCGTGTTCCGAAGCGTGTTCACTTTTCAAAACCCCTTTTTCAATGAATATAATACGCTTATCTCTGAATATTTATTTTTTCAAAATGGTAATACTTCTCATCATCCATGTTGAAGATTAACAGCTTATTTTGTTCGACCAAGACCCGAAAAGTCAATACGACATCCGGTTCATTGACCTTACTGAGGAAAATAAGCGCCCCGTCCTCAGTCAGGGTGTTCGATTTGAAGATATTGTCACTGTTTTTGCGGGTTTCAAACCATTTTTCAAGCTCTTCTTCTGCGATTTCGAGATTGGCAAGGTAACTGTAGCCCGTTTCATCAATGTAAAAGTACCAGTTGAGGATCTCGTCGTCGGTACCGCGGTATAATTTTGTGCCCGCTTTCGAAATGACGATCGTTTGCACGGAATCCTGCTGCGTCATCCCGGAGAAGCTGAAAGCCAGTAAAAACAGGAGAAGTAGTTTATTTTTCATCGCCGGGAAGAGGGGTTAAAACCATACTTTTCAGCAGGTGTTTTGTTCCGCCTGGGTCAACGGCCATGATGTCTGTCAGATAGATCTGCTCCTTGAGGGCGCTGCGCACGATTTCGCGGATGAGATCATCGGGAAAAACGTTGGAATTAACCGTAACCGTATTGTAATCGCGGCCCGACGGATAACCCAGCGTGAAGGATGTGATTTTCCAGCCGGCCGAGGTTATAATCCCCTGAGGACTGCCAAGCGTGAGCACATCGATTTCTCCGGTGAAAATGCCTTCTATCTGGGGATAAAAATCCTGTTCCCGGAGCTCTTTGGTGACGTGTATAGTTTCAACTTCCTGGCTGAATCCAAGGCTGCAGCAAAAAAGGAAATTAAACAGTATCAGTCGTGCCATCCATCAAACTTTTGAGCAAATCTAGCGTTTTTGTGGATTTATCTTTCCGGGTGAAGGTAATTTTTTCGGTACTTTTCACCGGATCATCTTTTTTTATCTCACAATACCCGATGTTTCCTTCAAAATCTATACCAACAAGTACGAGGTCGTCATTTTTTTGTAAGCCGAGCAAGTCGATGTTCCTGAAACCCTCACCGTATGAAAAACGGGTGTTTTTGTCTTTATTGAAAACGAAAAGCTGCTTGAATTTCGCGGCCTGGTTGCCAACCCAAAGGAGCGCAACGCCGATTTTAAAAGGCTCAGGGTAAGCGATAGGCTTGTCGGAATTAAACACTCCCCAGCGCGTTGTCTGGAAAGATACGGAATTGGAATAATCCTGAACGGCTGCCATGTCAGCGTTGGAGCTCTTCTTGTAGTTCTCTTCCGAAGCTTCTGCCAGCTGGTTGTAGCGGTTGCGGCTCTGGAGGTCCTGTGCAGCGATCTGTTGTTGGATCAATGCATTGAGCGCTTGCTGGCTGGCTTTTTTCTCGGCCAGTAATTCCTGTTTTTTGTTTTCAAGCTCCGTTTTTGTTTTTTGCGCGCTAGCTAAGGCCTGGTCGAATTCTTTTTCGGCTTTTTTAAGGTCGCTGCCCTGAACAACCGGTCTTACCTGTACTTTGTAGCTTTCTGTGCTGTTTTTGAACAAAGCGGTGTATTTTTCCTGGTTTTTCGAAAGGTCAACCGAGCTCCAGTTTTTCTTGCTGTTTTTAGCAAACTCCGCGTCGTAGCCATTCGGATGGACAACTTCGAAAACAATATTCCTGAAAGCTGAAAGCTCGGGGTAATCATGTTTGTCAAAATCTAAGTCAAAGAGCTGGGTGTTTTTGCCCGGGATTTTATATTCCTCCTTTTTGGGTGTTTCCACGCGGGCAATCTGTTGTTCTACAGCGGTGATTTTGTTCTCAGCTTGCTGTACTTTTTGCTCGGCCTGCTTCACCTGTTTGTCGGAAACGGGCGTTGCTGCTTTTGCCGTGTTATTTGTTTCAGCAGGATATTCTTCCCACGCTTTTTTATCCTGGTTCAAAAACCAAAAACCAAATGTTTCGGGATTTTGAGTGGTTTTAAGCTCAATATCAATCGGTTTTTCCGGGTTGATTTTCACTTCCTCACCATCCTGTTCGCCTTTGATTTCAATCATTCCGGCAGATTCAAAAGCATCCTTTTGATAATCCATTGGAATACCTGAAATGAAAACTGAAGCCTGGTCGTGAAACTCACGCACTTTGATCTCTACCTTTTCATTCGGTTTTTCGGCCTGTAAAGTCCCTTTGTCAATTTCAATCGTTGTCCCGCTTTCGAGCACGATTTTTTCATCTTTCAGCGGGTTTACCTCGTAGGTTTTGAAGGCAATATCCTCGCCGGCTACGGGAGCTTTGATGCATTTGGTGTCTTCAGGTAAGGCGTTAGTTTTTAAAGTAATTTTTTTGTCATCCGTTTCATTTTTTAAGGTAAAAGCATTGAGTGTAAGTATGGTCGTTACCCCGACCGTTGCCAGGCCGGCAGAACCCCAAAACCAGGGGTTCTTGTATGCCGGCGGTTTTGCCTGATTGAATGTTGAAAGAACGTTGTCAAAGTTTTGTCTTGAAGCAATTTCCTCAGAACTGATTTTGGGCCTGTCCAGTTTCACTTTAAAATTTTCCATATTCAATTTTTTTGTTCGAACAATTTTTTTAATTTCTCAACGACGCGGAAAGTCTTCACTTTCGCATTGTTTTCCGTCATATCCAGGATTTCGGCAATTTCTCTGAAGCTTCTTTTTTCGAAAAAACGCATCTCAATCAGCTGGATTTCTTTTTCTTTCAGCTCTTTGATGAGCCTGGTTACTTTGTTAATCTTATTCTGGTTTTCCTCGTGGTCAAAATCATCGATAAATTCAACGAGCTGAACCGTTTCAATATTTACATAACGATCGGCTTTGCGGTCCCTGAAACATTGGTAAACCTCACTTTTCGCAATGCGGTAGAGCCAGGAGGCAAAGGGCACGCCCCGGTCCTCAAAGCGGTGGATGTTGTGCATGGCCTTCACAAAGATCTGGGCCGTAACATCGTAGGCCGTTTCCTTGTCATCCATCCGTTGGTAAACAAACCTGAAGATGGCCTCATGGTATTTCTTATACAGCGGCCCGAAATGTTCCGGGCTTTTTTGGGCACGCTGTATCCACACCTTCTCTTCATTCAGTCGCTCGGGCGTGTGGTGATACAAAGGGTTAACATTCATACTTTTCTGGTTTTATGTTTTTGCTTGGTTTTACAAAGAGCTTGCAGACTCTATGCCATCTTATAATGTATACAAATAGAATTGGTTACACTATTTTACTCAAAAACGCAAAAAAAGTTAAAATAGTATGTTCGCACAATAAATTTCAAAAACATGTTCTTGCCTTGAAGTCTCAAAGACACAGGGCTGCACGGTTTTGATAGTATCTGTATGGAACGGAAAGAAAGGCAAAGTCTGCAAAGTGAAGGTTGAGCCAAGTAGGGAAGGATAGATTGTGAAACAAAAAAACCGGGACGCTAACCCCGGCTATTTATGTTGTATGACGAATCTTCGAATTATTTTAGTTTTCCAATTTGTATTCGAGTGTGATTTTGGTGTTCAATAATTTCGAGATCGGGCAGTTTTCTTTTGCGTCGTTTACCACTTCGGCAAATTTTTCTTCAGAAATTCCTTTCACCTGTGCGATCAGGTACAAGTGCGACTCAACCACGGCGCCATCTTCGAAGTTTACGGTACAGGTAGTATCCAGTTTTTCCGGTGTAAAGTTTGCCGCCCCGAGGTTGAAGCTCAGCTTCATGGTAAAACAGCCTGCGTGTGCCGCAGCGATCAGCTCTTCCGGGTTAGTTCCGATGCCTTCTTCAAAGCGGGAAGAAAAAGAATATTGTGTTTGGTTTAGTACGGTGCTTTGTGTAGTCAGGTGGCCTTTTCCTTCTTTGCCGCTTCCCAGCCATTCTGCGTTTGCTTTTCTTTTCATATTCTGAGGATTTAATTATTGATATATTAGGGTGTATTTCTTGAAATTTATTCTTTCCAGTCATCGTAGCCGCCTTCGAGGTCAAAGACTTCTTTGAAGCCCATTTCAACCAGCATTTTGGCTGCTGCGCCGCTTCGTCCGCCTCCCTGGCAGTAAACGTAAACCGGTTTTTCTTTGTCGAGCTTATTGATTTGTTCCTTGAAACCGGCAGCGAAATAGTTAATGTTTTGCGCATCGCCAATGTGGCCGGCTTCGAATTCTTTGTTTGTGCGCACATCAACCAGCTGAATGTCTTTTTTAGCGATGCCTTTTTTGAATTTAGCAGGAGAGAGCAGCTGCTGACCGCTACTCAGGCCGGAAATCAACAGGAAAAGAAGTAAAACCAGTTTTTTCATAGGTAAATGCTTTAGACAAAAATAAACAATTAACGGAATTCGTAGCGCAGGAAACCACCGAAATTGTAAATCACGGTGTACAAGGGCCCGAAGTAATCTGCGTTTAAGCCCACGCCGAATGTGTAATTATTGTTTGTCAGGCCGGTTCTCAGGTGATAAAAGCTGCGCTCATGTGAGCCTGTTTTACCCAAGCTGTGGATGAACAAGCCCTGGATCCGGGTGTATAAATTCCATTTGGGCGTTAACTCCGGCTGCCATTGAAAAATGCCGAAATTCTGTGTTGCCACCCGTGTGTTGAATTCAAATCCCGGGTTAAAAACGACTAAAAAAGGGCCTTTGAACCACGTGTACTGCAAGCCCGCCGAGGGAAAAAACTCCAGCAGGCCATTGAAAGAAGTCCCGGCGGCGATTTTCAATCTTTTTGTCAGGGCAAAAGTCAGCTGGTTGCACGTAACCAATTCATTGCCTTTGTTATCATACGTTCCGTTAAAACTCGTCAGGCTGAAAAATCCGAAGCGCGTGCTGTCGCTAAACTGCCGGTTGATCAATGAGAAACCATACACCCGTTTGTGGCCGACGAGCGTTTCGACCGGGATGGGTTGGGAGAATACGTTTTGTGCAAACAGGAGGAACGAACAAAATAAAAGTGTATGCATATTTAAAATTGAGGGTTTAAATATAGGCATTGTTCCCGGATTTAGCCTTTTCTCAGATAAGTCCTTCCAGCACGCACATTTTAATCAGCTGCGCCGTATTTTTACAGTCACTTTTGCTTAAAACATTTTTGCGGTGCTTTTTAACGGTATTGGCGCTGATAAACAATTTTTCGCCGATCGCCTCATTATCCAGTCCTTCGGAAATCAGCTGCAAAATTTCAATCTCACGCGGTGTAAAAATGCAAGGGCTATCGTTCGGGCTGTCAAAACAGAGGTTCATGTAGGAAACGTCATTATCCAGGCTGATGAGTGAATAACGGTACGTGTTTTCATTGCTCAGGTGATCGATCTGGGTATGAATGTTCAGCGATTTTCCAAAACCACCGTTTTCGTCCACTGTCAGTTGGATCGACTGATGGTTAAGCAGGCCGTACTTCCCGTTTTTCATCCGGCTTCTGAAAGAATAATTGGTTTTATAGCGCGTTATTTTGTTTATCCCGACTGTCTTGTAAAAGAAGTCAATGGCAGATTTTTCCGCCTCGGCAACGAAATTCAGGTCCCTGGGATCAATCGTTCCTAAAATATCATCGAAAGTTACCTTTTTGGGATCAAAGCCGTGAATTTCCATGATCGAAGGGCTGACGTGTGAAAGGGACATATCAAAAAAGTCGATTACATAATAGTAAAGAGGTCCCGTACTGACGATTGACCCGACCATTTTTTCAATGTCAAAAGGACTCACTTCCGTATTCGCTTTCGCTCTTTTATCGGATTCGTCCCATGTTGAATATATTTTTTGAAGCTTGTCGTTTGGGATGCTCATATGTAAAAATTCAACTTTTGTGTTACAAACATATAATAATCTTCCGGATAATATACCCATTTAGGAGTATTTTTTCCGAGAAAGGGAGGGCGTATTTTTGTAAAAAAAGAACTTATGAAAAAAATAGTACTCTCAATTTTAGCAGTGGCGGGTTTAAGCCTTGCTGCTCAGGCAACTGTAAGAACAGTAAGTAATAATACAATCGCTGCAGGCCAGTATACCACAGTTCAGGCTGCGGTTGATGCGTCAGCTGCCGGAGATACGGTATATGTTCACGGGTCGGCAACAACGTACGGTGATGTAACCCTGAACAAGCGGATAGTTCTTATTGGCGCAGGGCACAGGGTTGAGGGTACGCAGTACAATCTTCCGACAACATTGGGTAATGTTTACCTGAGCCAGGGAAATTCCACCACACTTCCTGCGGGCAGTACGATTAAAGGAATTAATATTACAAGCTATTTTACAGGCCAGGGCGGCGCTCTTCCTGTGAACAACATTCTCCTGGAGCGCTGTTATGTCGGCGGGCTGAGCTTTTGCGGCAACGGGTGGATTATCCGCAACAATTTTCTCGGTTTTGCAGGAATTAACAATTTCAGCAACGTAATCCTGAGCAATAATGTGGTCCAGTCTTATATCACTACCTCTGACAAACCAAGCGTCGTGATCTCGAACAATGTGTTTTTAAGGTCGTATATCAGCTCCGTGAGCTATGCGAATATTACCAACAACTTGTTTATTGAGGTACCACAGCCTGTATCCAGCTACTTTACCGGTACACAGAATACATACAATAAGAATATCTTCATTTATGCAGACCCGATCAACTTCCAGAACTTTCCGCTGTCCGGCAATACGGGTGTCGGTAACCTGAATACGACAGCCGGGCAGTTTGTCTCTACCGTTCCTTTAAACGTAAGCTTGTCTGACTCCAGGTCTTACAACTGGCAGCTGAACGGCTCCTCAATAGGCGCTGATTATGGAACAGACGGAACAGACGTAGGAATTTACGGCGGCAGCTTCCCGATGCCAAACATGAGCGGTGTTTGCACGATGCCACAAATGGTGAGCATGGATATTCAAAATTCAGTTATTCCGCAAAACGGAACTTTAGATGTAAATATTAAGGCCAAAGGACAGAAGTAATTTCCACGCTGAAATTTACTTTAATTAATATTCACCTTAACAAGTTTCGATATGAAAATAATTAAAAATCTTATTTTCCTCCTGGTCGTATGTATCAGCGGGAAAATAGCTTTAGCCCAGCAAAATGATCCGCCGCAGTGGACATGGGCTAAAAATGTTGGCGGATCAGCCATAAGTATGACCTCGGACTCTATTGGCAACAGCTATGTCGTAGGGCTTCACTCTTCGAACGTAACTTTTGGTTCTACAACGCTTGCCGGAAGTGGTGTTTATGTTGTCAAATACGATTCTACGGGGGCTGTTCTCTGGGCCAGGCAAGCAGCCACAGGCCTGGTGGACCCGAAAGACATTGCCGTTGATGCCCTTGGGGATTATTACATCACAGGTTCTTTTTCAGGA
>JAJTCM010000007.1 GCA_021325675.1 Crocinitomicaceae bacterium | reverse complement strand
GGCCGGAGTGGTGGAGGTGATTGATGGAATGGAGTTGATTGTTGCTGTCACAGACGAACGGGCAGAAGTACACGCCCCAGCAGTCGTTTCAGCATAATATGTTGTCGTTGAAGTAATGACAGGTGTTGTGAAGCTGGTTCCGGTTCCTAAACTTGTACCGCCAGATGCAGCCGCATACCAGGAAATAGTACCAGCCGAAGCCGTTGCACCGATTGTCACTGCGCTTGTGCCGCAAACAGTTGAAGGAGAAGTTCCCGTAATGGTTGGCGCCGTATTGATTGTCGCAACAACAGCCGAACGTGGTGAAGTACATGTTCCGTCGGAAGTTTCTACGTAATACGTAGTTGTAGACGAAATAGAAGGAGTGTTAAACGTTGTTCCTGTTCCCAGTGAAGCACCACCCGAAGAAGCTGCATACCAATTCAGAGTTCCGGAAGAAGCCGTAGCTCCTAAAGTTACAGAACCCGTTCCGCAGTTAGCAGCCGGGGTTGTTGATGTTACCGAAGGAATAGGATTCACGGTCGCTGTGACTGAATCCCGTGGGATCGTACAAAGCCCGTTAGTAATTTCGATGTAATATTTCGTCGTAGTTCCAATTACCGGGGTTGTGAAGCTTGTTCCGGTAGCGATTGGTGTCCCTCCGGTGGCCGCTGTATACCATTTAATTGTTCCGGAGCTAGCTGCTGCGGACAGGTTTACTGTACCATTTCCACAGCGTGAGCCGTCGGTTTTAGAGGTAAAAGTTGGTGGGGACAATACAGTAGCATCTACCGGGAACCTTTGCGAGCTGCAACCGGAAGGATCTGTTACCCTTACATAGAAAGTTTCTGTAACGCTTAAAACCGGGGTATTAAAAGTTCCGCCTGTTGCAAGTGGAGCGCCCGCTGCAATCGTATCAAACCATTCGATGTTCATTCCACCGACTGCTGCTGTGGCGCTTAACTGAACGGATCCTGGCCCGCAAGTGCTCGCGTCATAAATACTTGAAAAAACTGGCCATGGAGTAATATTGGCGTAGACAGGTACACGTGTTGATCCGCAAATACCGTCGATTGCTTCCGCATAATAAACAGTAGTATCACTGAGCAATGGCGTCGTGTAATCGTCACCTGAACCAAGTAAAGCGCCTCCGCTTGCTTGCGGGAACCAGTAAATATCACCGGTAGATGCTGTAGCATTCACGGTTACTACGCTGCTTCCGCATGAATTTGCATCTGTTGTAGAGGCAACTGTCGGCGGTACATGGTAGTGAACATAAATAGGTTCTTTCTGGGTCTCACAACCGCCATCGATACCTTGTATATATAAGGTGTCACTTTCGGTATTGATCCCCGTTGTGTAACTCAGGCCTGTATGAAAAGGAGCTACATCATAAGACTGATCGGACCATTCCAATGTCCCGGAAGGAAGTGTAGCTGAAAGTGTAGCCACATCATCCCCGCAAATATCTGCTGAACTAATGGTCGTAATTGCAAACTCAGTAAAAGTAATATTGATCTTGTACTGAATCGTATCGTAACCATCAGAAATTTCAATCGTTAATTCTGTTGTGCCTGGATTGTAGGCTTCTCCCTGGATATCAAAATACGTTCGTTTACCGATTTTATTCAGTGTGTTAAAGCTTATAGCGTTATCTCCCAAAACAGATTGATCGGATGACGAAATATCATTTATCTTTAAGGAATCATTATTGATATCCTCGAGTGAAAACTCAGAATAGATGCTCATATTATAATTGGTGCAGAGCATGGTAGCTTCTGTAGCTGTAACCGTTGAGGTATCAGGCTTGTCATTGAGAATCCGCAGTATATAATTACCATCGTTGTATGCCCCTGCGGCAATTCGGTTCGATGCGTCGCTGACCCCCATGCTGTAACGGGAAACAGAAGGGTTTCCGGTAATAAAAATATTAGGGGCGGTCCCAACGGTATCCCAGGCATTTGTATTGTAGTCCTTTGAAAGAACTTTGGTGGCCCGGTAATCATTCGGATCACTGGTTGCAGCAAAATTGGTCATGAAATAAGCCTTGTCATTTGTGCTGTTTGTCACCGTAACGCCTTCATCTGTCAGGTAATCCGGAAACGTAGGGGCAAGATCCGGTATACCGTTGTTAAAGATCATTTCAACCCGGTCGTTCGTACTGCCATCCTGGGAAATAACAGTCAGCTTGGAAATCCGGTCACTTAATAAAAAAGCTTCACCAATATTGAAAGCGCCTATATCATAGATATAACCATTAGGATCCGTATCTGCAGGCAAAAAATCAATGTTGGTCTTGTGGGTTTTAAATAATCTTAAGCTTTGTTCAACTTCACCGCAGCCGAGCCAAAGCGTATCGCCCACTTGCTGCATCAGGAGCCTGTCGTCCATTACATACACCCCGGCCAGATCGTCAATTACTGTTGAAGTGAAGCTGCCGGAATAAGTTACAAACATCGGCTCACCGGTACTTTCCTTCATCATGAACCAATAATACTCGCCCGGAGAGTCACCAACTTTGAAGTCAAAATCGCTGAAATTTTCATGATCAGTAACGTAATCGCTGACCAAAAGGCTGACGGCACCGGATTCAAGCTTATAGAGATTGAGCAATTTATTGGGCTCATCCGCCATCAGGGAAAAGTATATAATCCCTCCTTTGGTATCCATAAAAATTTTACCTGGCGAAGGCAGTACTTCGTTGTAAATACTATTCCATGAACCGCCGCCGTAAGGCTCAAAACGTTCAACATTCACACTATAATTGGAACCATCCCAACCGGCATAAAGGCGGTAAACCTTTCCGTCATCATCGACGGTAAAGCGCTGATCGTTCCCATACGGGGCAAATTTCCCATACCAACGACCCTGCATCTGGGCAGTAATACTGGTGAAAAGGCAAATAGAGAATGTGAAAAAGAATAGAAATCTTTTCATAAGACTTTAGTGTTTTAACCAACAAAGGTACTATAAATCACAACGATATCCTTATAAGGACGTGTTTTTTATAAACAAAGCCGTTGTTTTTATCGACAAATCCTATGAACACATAAAATCTCTAGTTCTTTACAATCCTGATTATTTTACTTTCCAGTTTGTTATTAACCTGTATGTAATATACCCCTTTACTCAATTCTGCCAGGTCGAGATTGCTAACCCCGCTCTTGCAGCTGGTGCTTTTCACCAATTGGTTCTGGATGTTATAGATGTGCAGATCAAGCTCGTCTGTTCCCTGGAGATCAATATTGATTGACTCATTAAACGGGTTCGGGTACACATTCAGGCTGATATTGTCCTGCTCAAATTCAACAAGCCCGTTATTGGAGTAATCTCCTGTTCCTTCGCCGGCCTTGAAGAAGCCTTTTTCTTTGTTCGAACGGGAACGGTTAAAGTCCTGCGCCCTCCAGGTTGTTGCTGTACAGGCTTCATCCAGGGCAATTTCCACCATGTAATCCAGTCCGCTCTCCGTATAAGTAGCCGTACCATCTGTATAATTCAGGGTGGAAGTTCCTAAAGTAGCAATATCTTCCCAGCCATTAAGCTCGGTATATCTCCACAGGATATAGTTGGAGAAAGCATTTCCTTCATATTCGTCCCAGGTGATTTCTACACCGGATGTCCCCAGGTCAAAAATATTCAGGTGAAGGGTTTTGTTCGGTTGTGAAAGCTCTCCTTCAACGCCGCAAGCGTTAACCGCTGAAATGCGGTATCTCCAGGAACGGCTCATTGGTGAGGCCACAACGTCATTGAATACCGATAGATTGGAAAACTGGACCGTATCGATCAGCAGGTATTCGTCAACCTGGTTTGTTTCGCGGTAAATATTGTAATGAGAAATACCGGAAGTCTGAACTTTTTCCCAAACAACAATGTTACTGGTAGTAACGCTGTCAACACTTACGATACAGATTTCCTGTGTCATTGGTTTGGCAACATTCACGGTCCAGGCGTTTACTGCCGTACAGTTGTTCGTCGTATTCAGGAAGCAGGTGTAGCTTCCCGGTGTCAGGTTGGAAATATCTTCCGTTGTAGCGGCATTTGACCATGAAATAGAAGCGATCGCATCTCCCGGGCCCGGTGTGATGTCCAGGTCAATCGCCCCGTTAGGGTTACCGCAGGTAGTTTCCGTTACTGCGCCGCGGATGAGTGGTGCGCCGCTTTCAGACAAATAGTATGTGTTTTGCACCTGGCAGCCCGCCTGGTCGCTCGTAGTCAGAATGTAAGAGCCATAAGTCAGGTTGACGTTGTTCATTCCTGTTTGGCCGTTGCTCCAGGAGTAGAAATAAGGGCCTGTACCTCCGGTTGTTGCAGTAACACTCAATTGTCCGTCGTTATCACCGCAGGTCGGGCGCTGTTCGCTCACCGCATTCATGATAACTGCCGGTTCTGTTAAAGTAAAGGTGGATGTCAATACGCAGCCTGATTCGCTGGTGATAGTCACTTCATAAGTTCCAGCGCCCATATTGGTGAGGTTGGTAGTATGGTGACCGGTGCTCCAGAGGTAAACAAGGTCTTCGCTGATCCCTGAAACATTCAGGTTGATGGAGCCGTTTGTTGCCCCGGCGCAGGTTGGGTTGATAATAGTAGGAGTGATCGCAATACCTGTAGGAATAATTTCCGTTACAGCGATCGCTTTACAGCCTTTGCTGTCTTCCACGTTGAAATAATAAGATCCTGTTCCGAGGTTGGAAACACTTAATGTTTGCTGCTCACCGCTGCTCCAGTAATACGTAAATGGAGCCGTACCGGAGCTGATTGTTGCGTCAGCTGTACCGTTGCTTGTTCCGCAGTTCGAGTTGGTCGAAGTAAGTGAAGCAAGCGGTTTCGGGTTTACAGTGATATCTACCGGGATCCGGGCTGATGTACATCCGTTTTCAAAAGCTTCAACATAATAAGTCGCATCCGCCATCAGGGAAAAGAGCTGGAGATCAGTTCCGTTGAATATCGGAGTGCCGCCGCTGCTTTGCGTGTACCATAAAACAATGGATGCGGATGAGCTTGCATTGAGCGTAAGCTCTTCTTCCTGGCAAATTTCAACTGCCGGTGTGGCATTAATAGTTGGTAATGAGAAAACAGTTAAGGTTATGTCGTCTGTATTCTCACAGCCATTGGCATCTGTTCCGGTAACGCTATAGGTTGTTACGCCAACCGGAGGGATAAAGCTCAGGCCATCCGTTACGCCGTTATCCCAGCTGTAGCTGTCAGCGCCGCTTCCGTTGAGGACAAAAGAAGTATTTTCACAGGCGCTTTGGTCCGGTCCGGCATCTACCATTGGCAGGGCGTTTACATTTATATCTACCTGGTCTGTATTCTCACAGCCGTTCAGGTCGGTTCCTGTAACGGTGTAAGTTGCTGCTAACGCGGTAAAGGCCACACCGTCTGTAACTCCGTTGTTCCACACATACGAATCAGCGCCTGAAGCAGTCAGCATTACCAATGTATTTTCACAAACGGTCAGATCAGCTCCGGCATCTACAATTGGTAGTGGGTTTACTGTTATAAGAACGGTGTCATTGGCAGAGCACCCGTTGGCATCATATCCCGTAACGGCATATAGCGCAGTTGAAGCCGGATTGAAAATTACCCCGTCAAATACGCCATTGTCCCACAAATAGGAGATTCCACCGTTTCCATTGAGGACAACATCATTATTTTCACATACGGTTTGGTCTGATCCTGCATTAATCACTGGCAGGGTGTTTACTGTTACGGTAACCGCATCAGAGCCTGAGCACCCGTTTCCATCCGTACCTGTTACGGTATATGTGAGCGTTGCTGTCGGGTTGAAGATTGCACCGTCAATTACACCGTTGTCCCAAATGTAAGAGACACCTCCGGAACCACTTAAGGTAACATCAGATCCCTGGCATATTGTTTGGTCGCTTCCTGCGTCAATGGCAGGCATTGAATTGACTGTAACATCAACCTGGTCTGTATTTTCACAGCCGTTGGCGTCTGTTCCTGTAACGGTGTACGTAACTATACCAACCGGCTGCATAAAGCTTACGCCATCCGTAATCCCGTTATCCCAGCTGTAGCTGTTCGCGCCTAATGCTGAAAGTGTTACAGGGGAACCGTCACAGACAGACTGGTCAAATCCTGCGTCAACAACCGGCAGGGCGAGTACTGTTACGTTTACGCTATCCGTAGCAAAACAGCCGTTCAGGTCATAGCCGGTAACGACATACACATCTGTTGCTCCCGGTACAAAGCTAAAACCGTCTGAAACACCGTGGTCCCAGCTGTAGCTATCTGCTCCGCTTCCGCTTAAAGTAATTGAAGTGCCGTCGCAAACACTTTGATCAGATCCGCCGTTCACTGCCGGTAAAGCATTTACGGTTACTACGACACTGTCAGTATTAACACATCCGTTGATATCCGTTCCTGTTACATGATAAGTTGCAGTTGCCGCCGGTGAAAAAGGAATACTGTCCGTTACGCCGTTATCCCAGCTGTAAGTTGCAGCGCCGTCCCCATGTATAACAACATTGTCACCAAAGCAGATTGTCTGGTCAAATCCGGCATCAACAGCTGGAAGCCCGTTTACAGTGACATCAACCATATCCGTGTTCTGGCACCCGTTAGCATTTGTTCCTGTAACAGTATAAGTTGTAATACCGGTTCCTGCAGGTGTGAAAGGAACACCGTCCGTTACGCCATTGTCCCAGCTGTAGCCTGTACCGCCGGAAGCAGAAAGCGTAACAGTTGTATTTTCACATGCTGTCTGGTCAATTCCTGCATCTATTGTTGGTAAGGCGAGCACAGTTACTAAAACCGTATCGTTTGATGAGCATCCGTTAAGATCGGTTCCGGTAACCGCGTAAAGAGCTGTAGATGTCGGGAAAAACATATTGCCGTCGGCAACGCCGTTGTCCCAGGAATAAAAATCCGCACCGCTTCCGCTTAAAGTTACGCCGCTTCCATCGCAAATTGTTTGATCTGTTCCTGCGCTAACCGTTGGAGCAGGGTTTACGGTTACTACAACGCTGTCGGTATTCATACAGCCATTGATATCTGTTCCGGTTACATGGTAAGTCTTTGTTACTGTCGGACTGAAAGGAATGCTGTCTGTTACGCCGTTGTCCCAGCTGTAAGTGAAAGCTCCGTCCCCGTGTATAACAACATTGTCTCCAAAGCAGATTGTCTGGTCAAAGCCGGCATCCACCGAAGGAAGAGCATGGACAGTAATTTCTATATCGTCCGTATTGGTACAGCCATTCGGATCGGTAGCTGTAACCGTATACGGGGTCCAGCCCACTGGTGGCACAAAGCTCACGCCGTCCGTTACACCGTTGTCCCAGGAGAAAATAGCCCCTGCCGTACCGGTAGCGTTCAATGTCAGGCTTGCGCCGTCACATAAAGTTTGGTCAAGTCCGGCGTCGACAGAAGGAATGGCATTAATAATAGCATTCACGCTCATACGGCCGGTAACACAATTGTTGTCAAGCCCTTCGGCATAATAAACAGTTGTAGAGGTGATGTGCGGTGTCGTTAAAGTTGCCCCGCTGCCAAGGTAAGTTCCGCCGGCCGGTGAGTCATACCAATCAATATTTCCGTTCGTCAGATCGGCTGAAACGGTTGGCTGTCCTGGTCCGCAATGGTTTCCGTCGGTAGTGAAATTGATTGCATAATTGGAAAAAGTAACGTTTTCGCTCACAACGATTGTGTCGTAGCCGTCCGTTACGAAGAAATCCAGCGTTGCAGTACCTAATGAAGCATTTTGATAAAAAACGTCAAAGGCAACGCGCTGCCCGACAAAATAGCCGGAAGTATACGAGACATCCGCACCCGCAATGACAGAAGCATCCGAAGAGTTCACCGCTATAATTTCCAGCATGTCATGATTTGGGTCCCAAAGGGAAAAATCGGAGAAAAGTGAATTCGGGCTGGAAGTCGGGTTCACACACAGGGTGTTTTGTAAGACGGTAAGCGTCGAATCCGGATCCGGGAAAGCATTCAGGACACGCAGCTGCTTGCTGTAGCCCACAGAATCAAAAGCCGCTACGAACCTCCGTGAAAGCGGGTTGTGGCTCAGGCTCGTATTCATTACGTATTGATTATTGCTGCGCAGGATTTGTGTTGAAGGTGACCCGACTGTATCCCAGTTATTGGCGCTGTAATTTTTGGCAAGCACCATTGCCCGGTGATTGGTGGAGTCTCCCAGCGGGGAAAAGTTACCGAGAATATAAGCTTTGTCATCGTTGTTGCTGGTAATCGCCGCACCCATGGGCGTGGGGAAATACGAGCCGGCAATCGGGTTGGCGGAAACAACCCCGTAAGTCAGGGTGAAATCAACCTTATTGTTATTGCTTTCGACGGAAGCCAGGGTCAGCTTGTCAATCCGGTTGCTGAGCATGTTGGTGCGGTTGGCGAGCAGGTAATTGCCCCCGCCGGTCATAAAATAACCGTTCGCAGAACCATCGTAAGTCAGGAAATTAACAGCGTCCTTATGTGTTTTGATCAATTGCAGCTTCTGAAGCGGGTTCCCTCCGCCGCAAAACCAGAGCGTATCATTGAGCTGCTGCATTTGCAGGTTGGTAATGTAGGTGCCGCTGTATTGCGGGATGATGTAGGAATCAATGTCGCCTGTTCCGGAATTCCAGGAGGACAGCATAAAGTCATTGCCGTTGCTGTGCGGCATAAACCAATAATATTCATCCAGCCCGGAAACTTTGAAGTCATACTGCCCGTAAGAATAAAAGCTTGGGTGATATTCCCTGAATTTCAGGTTGACAGCGCCGTTTTCAATGGTGTACATATTGACCAGCGGCGTTGGAAATTGCTCCGAAATGAAAGTGAAGTAAATTATTCCGCCTTTCTGGTCGACCTTGATTTTATCAGCAGAAGCCGTCAGCGTTTCATTTGAAATGACGTTCCAGGTCTGTGCAAGCGCATCATATTGGCTCACGCGCAATGTATCGCCATAACCAAAGATGCAGTACATAATCCCGAGGTCGTCCACCTGGTATTTGTAATTGCTGCTTGGCAAGGCTTCAATTGGCGGGTTGACCCTGTACCAGTCTACCTCCTGGGCCTGGAATTGAAAAGCATAAAAAAACGAGAGCAGGAATAAAATTCGTTTCATAAGTATAGCATTTTAATATATAGACGTAGTTTTTTAGGTACTTCCCCCAAAATTAAGTCAAAAAAATGAATTGATTGAATAAAAAAGCGTTTATATGTTCAAAATTGCGCCTTTGGTCGACAGATATGTGCTGCCAATGAAAATTCACGCAAAAAGTGCTTTAATGACTTCGTTGATCACACCGCAGGAAATGATTTTGATTTTATAGCTTTTTTGATCAATTCCCTTATTGTATTTGGAAATAACAATGCTTTCAAAACCAAGTTTTTCGGCTTCTGAAATACGCTGCTCGATCCGGTTCACCGGGCGGATTTCACCCGAAAGGCCGACCTCTGCCGAAAAAGCAATTTTGGATGCGATTGGAAGATCGGCGTTGGAGGACATGATCGCTGAAACAACGGCCAGGTCAATCGCCGGGTCATCGACTTTAATACCGCCGGCAATATTGAGGAAAACGTCTTTTGCGCCGAGCTTGAAGCCGCAGCGCTTTTCAAGAACGGCCAGCAGCATATTGAGGCGCTTGGCATCAAAACCTGTACTGGACCTTTGCGGTGTCCCGTAGGCTGCTGAGCTTACGAGCGCCTGCACTTCGATCAGCAGGGGACGTGCGCCTTCGAGGGTGGAAGCAATGGAAATTCCGCTCAGCTCCGAATCCGTGTTGGTGATCAGGATTTCGGAAGGATTTTCTACCTGGCGCAAACCGGAGCCCTGCATTTCGTAAATCCCAAGCTCATTGGTGCTCCCAAAACGGTTTTTGATAGTGCGCAGCAGGCGGTAAACATGGTTGCGGTCGCCTTCAAACTGCAAAACAACGTCTACCATGTGTTCAAGTACCTTTGGCCCGGCCAGCGCACCTTCTTTGGTGATGTGCCCGATGAGGAAAACCGGGACGTCGGAGAGCTTGGCGTAGCGCAGCAGCTGGGCCGTACATTCCCTCACCTGCGAAATGCTGCCGGGCGAGCTTTCAATCTGGTTGCTGTATAACGTTTGAATGGAATCTATGACCAATAAATCCGGCTGGATTTCTTCGGCTTGTAAAAAGATATTTTGAAGGTTCGTTTCCGTCAGAATGAAGCAGTTTTCGTTTTTATGCCCGATCCGGTCAGCGCGCATTTTGATCTGCTGATCGCTTTCTTCCCCGGAAACGTATAAAACACGCAGCTTCGTTTCGAGAATCGCCAATTGCAGCATGAGGGTGGATTTCCCGATGCCCGGTTCACCGCCGAATAAAATCAGTGATCCCGGTACCATGCCGTCTCCTAAAACACGGTTCAATTCCGCATCCTGCAGCTGGGTCCGGGTTTGCTCCGATTGCTGGATATCCTGCAAAGCCTGCGATTTGGCCGTGCGTGTCGTGTTGGTTGAAAACGCGATCACCTGCGACAGGTTCTTCTCGACAATCTCTTCCACAAAGGTGTTCCATTCCGTGCAGGACGGACATTTTCCGAGCCATTTGGGCGTTTGGTAACCGCAATTCTGGCAAAAATAGGCTGTTTTGACTTTAGACAAGGGTGATGATGTGCTAATGGGTTAATATGATAATGTGCTAATTGTGGGCTAAAATTATAAATTAATTAGCACATGGACTCATTCGCATATTATCACATTAAGAGTTCGATTTTTTATTGACAACGTGGAAGCAGGCCTGGTTCATTTCGTAGGTTACAAAACAGCGGTCCTGGGCGCGGAATTCATTCAGGGTTTCGGCCAGGATTTCCCGGAGGTAAGCAATTTCGGCTTCGTTCAGGCTTTGATCGGCAACGAATTCATTGTGTGCAATATCAAACGTAGTTCCGTGAAGATGTGAGCTGATCCGCAGGGAGTTCCGGTTGCGGCGCATCAGGCGTTTTACGGTGCTTTCTGTACGCAAGAGCGAGGTTACCAAAATCCGGGCGTTGCGGAAGGAAGTATTGCGGATTTTTTCCTGGAAACGTTTGCCCAAATCATCCAGCAGGATTTTGGCGTCTTTGGTCAAAAAGGCGTAGCTGTGGAAAAGAGAGTCTACTACATACACATCGGAGCTGTCAACAAGGATCAGTTTTTTTTCCAGGTAATACGGCCGGATCTGGTCCTTGGTTTTAATTACATCGCCGAATTTCTGGTAAGCCGAATTCCAGATATAATCAAAGTATTTGTCGTTGAGCTGCGAAGCTAAAGAACGGTATTCGCTGCATTGCTGTTCTTTAAATTCCTGGAAACTCCGGTTGAACTGCGTTTTCTTGAAAGAAGGCCAAACCTGGGAAATCTGTTCTTCCATGAAAGAAGGGTGCGTGTAAAATCCGGAAATGAGAAGCCCTGTGCTGATGAGTGTTACAAACAGCAAAATTTTACCGGTCCCCCAAAGGATTTTTTTCACACGCATGGTATCACAAAAAACGAGCCAACCCTTCTGCTGACGGACTGGCTCGATCTATATTGTAAAATTTTAACTTTTACAGGATCAGCATCGCGTCACCGTAAGAGTAGAATTTGTATTTCTCTTTGATAGCCGTTTGATAAGCTTCCACCATCAGCTCGTGGCCTGCAAAAGCTGAAATCATCATCAGCAGGGTAGAGAGCGGGGTGTGGAAATTGGTGATCAGGCAGTCAGCAATCGAAAAATCGTAAGGCGGGTAAATGAACTTGTTCGTCCACCCGTCGAAAGTTTTCAAAGTTCCTTCAGTTGAAACGGAAGTTTCGATAGCGCGCATCGCTGTTGTCCCAACGGCACATACTTTTTTCTTATTGGCTTTGGCTTTGTTCACCGTATCAACACATTTCTGGTTGATGATCACCTGCTCGGAGTCCATTTTGTGCTTCGTCAAATCTTCCACCTCAACGGTACGGAAAGTTCCAAGGCCGGTGTGAAGGGTTAATTCTGCAAAGTTCACGCCTTTCAGCTCCAGGCGCTTCATCAGCTCACGAGAGAAATGCAGGCCGGCAGTCGGTGCGGCAACAGCGCCTTCCACCTTAGCGAAAATCGTCTGGTAACGCTCTTCGTCTTCCGGCTCCACTTTGCGTTTGATGTATTTCGGAAGCGGCGTTTCACCCAGCTCAGTGATTTTTGCCTTGAAATCTTCGTAAGGACCGTCAAACAAAAAGCGCAGGGTACGGCCGCGGGAAGTTGTGTTGTCGATAACCTCTGCTACCAGGGAATCATCGTCTGTAAAATACAATTTGTTCCCGATGCGGATTTTACGTGCCGGATCAACCAATACGTCCCAAAGTAAGCTTTCGCGGTTCAATTCGCGGAGAAGAAAAACTTCGATTTTAGCACCGGTTTTCTCTTTGTTTCCGTACATACGGGCAGGGAAAACCTTGGTGTTGTTCATGATCATAACATCACCGTCGCCGAAGTAATTGATAACGTCTTTGAATAGTTTGTGCTCTATTTTACCTGTGCTTCTGTGCACCACCATCAGGCGTGCTTCATCTCTGTGATCGTGTGGGTATTCTGCTATTAACTCTTCAGGTAATTCGAAGTCAAACTCCGAAAGTTTCATTTTACTCATGTGGGAACTTTTGTTTAATACAAAAAAGCACAAAATTACATAAAAAGTTGATACTTTTCCAAATATTTTTTGGAACGCAAAGATCACCAAGTTTACGCAAAGTATACAAAGATTATAGAAGCAAGAAATTAAGGGTGTAAGTTATGATTCAAAAGCTTTGCGTCCTTCCCTTGCGCTCTTAGCGAAGTCCTTTGAAGACTCTGCGATCCAAAATCTTTATGATTTGAAACTCAGTCCGCGTTTATTTTTGCCAGCATTTCGTCAACGGTAAAAGCGTTCTGAATATCGTTTGTGCCTGATTTTGTGCGTCGAAGCGCAATGAGTGTCCCGCCGGAATTCAGTTTCGCCCCGAAATCATGTGCAATTGAGCGGATGTAAGTTCCTTTGCTGCAGGAAATTTCGAAATCTACCTCAGGAAAACGGGCTGCATCGATGGTGAAATTGCTCACCTGGATCGTATTTGCCTTCATTTCAATGGTTTTACCGGCCCGGGCAAGCTCGTAGGCGCGTTTGCCGTCAATTTGCTTGGCGGAAAAAATCGGCGGTACCTGCTGCTGCTCCCCTAAAAATGACCGGCGCACTTCCTCCATTAATTCTGCGGTAATGTGTTCTGTCGGGAAAGTTTGGTCGTATTCCGTTTCGAGATCGTAGGAAGGCGTTGTTTTACCCAGCAAGATCGTCCCGGTATAAGTTTTTTCATCCGCCTGGATGGATTCGATCAGCTTCGTATGTTTTCCGGTGCAGATAATCAGCAAGCCCGTTGCTAACGGATCGAGCGTTCCCGCATGTCCTACCTTGATATTTTTTACGCCCAGCTTGCGCTTGAGGTTCCAGCGGATTTTATTGACAACATCGAAGGAAGTCCAGTTCAGGGGCTTATCGATTAATATAGTTTCGCCTTCTTGAAAGTTCATTGTTAATGTGATAATATACTAATTGGGTTTCATAAATCAATGAGCACATTAGCATATTGACTTATTAACACATTTCTTAATTAGCGAAGTGTAAAATATGCAATCAGCGCAATTCCCGCGGCGATCCGGTACCAGCCCCAAATCTTAAAGCCGTATTTCTGTAAAATCCCGATGAAGAATTTAATGGCGATGATAGCAACTACGAAGGCTACAGCGTTCCCCAGCAGGAAGTTGTATGTATTGGAAGAATTGGCGAAAATCATTTCGTAGCCCTTTTGCTCCTTGCCGAGATACGTCCAGTCTTTTACGAAAACCGAATAAGCGCATACAGCCAGCATGGTCGGTACGGCGAGAAAAAAGGAGAACTCAGCAGCCATTTTCCGGGTAAGGCCCTGCTGCATCCCACCGATGATCGAAGCCGCCGAACGGGAAGTCCCGGGCATCATGGCGATACATTGCCAGAAACCGATGATCAAGGATTTCCCGAAAGAAACGTTCTCTTCCTTGTCGATTTTTGGTTTTTTAAAGAGCTTGTCAATAAATAAAAGGATGATCCCCCCGAGAATCAGTACGATGGCGATTGGAATAGGTTTTTCCAGTACAGCTTCAATTTTATCGTCGAAAAGCATTCCGAGGATCAGCGCCGGAACAACGGCTAATCCCAGCTTGAGGTAAAATTTCAGGTTGGTGAAATCGAAAAACTTGCGCCAGTAGATGGCTACAACTGCGAGAATAGCGCCAAACTGGATCGATACCTGGTACATCTTCACGAACTCATCGTCCTGGATGCCGAAGATCGAGCTGGTAAAAATCATGTGGGCCGTGGAAGAAACCGGTAAATACTCGGTTAAGCCTTCAACGACAGCAATAAGGATAGCTTGTAATGAATCCACTTTTAGGAATTGAGAATTGAAAAATTGAGAATGTAGAATAAAATGTTAGAATGAGTTATTGACTCCGTCGCTGCTGCGTGGTCTCAATTCTTCATTTTTCATTCTCCATTTTTTTTGGTTTTTTCATGATTGCATAAATCATCACAACGTAGCCGGAAATGATCAGGATCGGGGAAACAGTAAGGCGTACAGGGCTGAAAAGCTCTTCCGCATTAAACTTGTTCGGATCGTCCGACCCGCCGCCGATCATCAGGATGAACCCGATTACATTCAGCACCAGTCCGATGATGAGCCACTTGTAATTTTCTTTTTGAAATGCAAACATGTTCTGTGTATTAGAAAGGCAAATGTAATAATATTTAGTATAAGTCGTCTAACTTCATTCGCAAATATTTGTTAAGCGCAAACCAGGTGGAAATGAAGCTGATGACCATGCCGATCACGAGGATCGAAGCGAAAAGGATCAGGAAAGTAACGAATTCAAAAGGGATTTCGATCGTGTCGAGAATATTGTTCAGGGTGTAAAACAAGCTCATCAGCAGGGCCATCCCGATAATAGCGGAAACAAGCCCCTGGAAAATGGACTGCACCAAAAACGGCTTGCGGATAAACCTGGATGTGGCGCCCACGAGCTGCATCGTTTTGATGGTAAAGCGCTTGGAATAAAGCGCCAGGCGGATCGTGTTGTTAATCATTGCAACAGCAACAACAATCAGCAGGCCGGCAACCAGTAAAATCAGGTAAACGAACTGCTTGAAGCCCAGGTTAACGTTTTCAACGCTCGCTTTATCGTAATTTACTTCGTCGATTTCTTCGGGATAAGCTTTCAGCAGTTTGTTTTTGATCTGCTCCATGCCTTTGCGGTTGGCGAAGCTCACTTTAGGCTTGTAACCGATAGTCGGCGGCAAAGGGTTTTCCCCGTCGAAAATTGAAAGCACTTCGGAGGTGTTGGTGTTCGAGCCGCTGAATTCCTCGATGGCGCGCTCCGGCGAAACGAAAAATACTTCCTTGAATTCCGGCCAGGTTTTCAGCTCCTGCTCAATTTGCTTGATGTCTGCTTCGTTGATCTCAGCCTTGAAAAAAAGGTCGCCCTGCAGGTTTTCTTTCGCCTGTTTCTGGATCGAATCAATGCCTAAAACACCGCCAATCACCAGGCCAATCATGAACAATACCAGCGAAATACCAATTACCGTGGAAATATAGCTGGTGCGCAGCCCTTTTTTATTGTACTTTTCAACAGAACTCATCGCCACGAAATTAGGAATAATTTTGAAGTTTAAAAATCCGCTACTGATTTATTTAACTGAATTCGAAATAAAAATTTCGTCAGATCGCTTAAAAGGAGCGAGATTCGACTGAAAACAATCACCTGAATAATGAGTTATTTGGATGTTGGTTTCAGGAAAAGATAATTGTCTTTAAGTGACGCGTTACCGACCTTCGGCATATGTCTGATTTTTAAGTATTTTTACCCCTTATTGCGGGAAAATGTAAAATTTTTTGCTAAATTGAACCGTTCTAACATTCAAATGTACAAGGCTTTATGAAAAAACTGCTCCTGATTTTGATGCTGGCTTTTCTCTCCGGAAAAACGCTGGCCGTGGAAACTAAAGTGATGCCGGGCTACGAGGTCGTATCGGATAAATTTGATGCGTCGATCCCCAAAGGAAACTATGTGCTGACCGGGCAGGTATATGAAGTTCCCTCCATGAAAAAGCTGAAAAACATCAGCTCGCAGGTCGGATCTGCAAAAGAAGTCATGTCGGCAACAGGCACGTTTACGCTCACAATTCCCCTGGCCCAAAGCTATGTGGCTTTCCGGAAAACGAAATACCAGGTGAGCTATTTTGAAAGCTACGAACTGCAGGACCAGCACCGCATCGTAGTGAAAATTTTCATCAAGAAAGAAGGACAAAGAGAGCCTGAGATCCGGGAAGAAAAACCGGTAATTTATGCGTACAGCGAAAATAAACTGAGTTTTGATCTCCTGCTGAAGCCGAAAGGAAAGTTGCTGTTTACTTACCCGCTCCCGGATGCAAATACCTGGCACATGACGGTGGACGGACAGTCTCTCAAAGATGCCGCAGGAAATAGTTTTCCATACCTTTTCTGGGAAGCGTCCCACAGTCCCGAATTCGCTTTTGACCAGCTGAACGGAAAGATCTCCGGGAAAATCCTGGCACAGGAAAACGTGCTTTCTTACCTGGATTCCGTTTTGAGCCACATGAATTTCAATTCCCGGGAAAAAACGGATTTCATCACCTATTGGGGGCCGCGTTTGACTGAAAATAAATACAGCCTGGTGCAATTCGTTGTGCAGGACCAATGTGCCCGCTTTGCGGAATACGGGATCAGCCCGCAACCGGATGTGTTCAACCGTTTTTATATGGTGTACGCCGGTTTTGACCGCTATCCGGGCTTTATTGAAATTGTCCCGCAAGTGTTGCCGCCTTTTGAGCGTAAGGGCTTTGAGCTTTTAGAATGGGGCGGTGTTTGTTACCCGGCCTACCTCAACCTGACAACTGACTGAACCTTTTTAGAAATTGAATGTATATACTGCCATGAGTAATACTATGAAAAAAATACTGCTTCTTTTAGCTGTTCTGTTTACCGGCTTTTCCTACGCTGAAAAAGGCGAATTGGTGCCTCCGTTCACCGTGGTTAAAGATGTTTTCGACGTGAATATTCCGGAAGGTTATTACGTGCTGCAGGGAACAATTGTAGGCTATCCGTCTAAAAAACCGGTCTACGGCGTTACACTTGAGAGCGACCCGAAAATTAAACCTGTCACCCTGAAAGGAAATAAATTTGAAATCACTGTGAAGCTCGAAGAAGACGATGTGGAATTTGCTAAAGCGGGTTATCACAGCAGTTATTTTGAAGAGTATAAGCTCGTTGACCGCCACCGCATTACCATCAAGGTTTACCTGGAAAAAATGGATGAAAAATACCTCAGGCCAGCAGAAAAACCGGTCATTTACGGGTATTCCGATGAAGATTTAGAACTGGCAGTTACGCTGGATGCTCACGGTGAGCTGCATTTTACGTACCCGCAGCTTCCTGAAAACAAAACCTGGAAAATGAAGCTCGAAAATGACCGTTTTGTGGATGCAAATGGCATTGAATATCCTTATTTGTTCTGGGACAGCAAAATGAAAGATGTACATGTGCAATACGGTCCGGGAGGGATTCCGGGAACAGTTTTGGGTAAAAAAGAAATTCTGCCTTACCTCGAAGCTTCACTCACCCGGCTTGGATTAAATGCTACCGAAAAAACAGATTTCATTACCTACTGGGGACCGCGTCTGACAGAAAAGAATTATGCATTTATCCAGTTCCAGGTGCAGGAAAGCTGCGGCCAGTTTGCTGATTATGTTATTGAGCCCAAGCCGGATCACTTTAACCGCGTTTACCTCGTTTTTTCAGGCTACGACCGCTTCCCGGAATACATTGAAACTTCCCCACAGGAATTGAAGGCATTTGAGCGCAGCGGTTTTCACCTGCTCGAATGGGGCGGTGTAGAGCTGGATGGTTTACCTTATCAGCGCATGACACTAAATGATTAGATACGTTGATTGAACTATAAAAGAATAATTATGAAACACATTTTAATCCTCGCCTTCCTGTTGTTTGCAGGACAATCTTATGCCGGTGATTTTGAGGGCTTGAAAAGCCTGTCTTTTGTACACGTCATTTCTGATGTCGTGGATAAATCCGTTCCCAAAGGGAAATGCCTGATTACGGGAATCGTCTATTATGAAGAGCAGATGGACCCGTATTCCTATGTCAGCCGGCCCTGTGATTCACTGGTTTCTGCTTTTTATAAGGTAGGCGAGGGGGAACAGCTGAAAGTAAAAAAGAACGGTTCGTTCAGTGTTACGGTCGATACGGTACAGAAATATATGTCTTTTATGGCTGCCGGTTCCCAGGCTGAGCTGTTTGAAACGATCTACCTGGAGCATTATCCGTTTAAAAGCGGTCATCGCATTGAGCTTGCGGTTTATTTACCCCTGAAAGCCCGGCAAATGATGATCGAAGTGGACAAGCCGGTGATTTACGCTTACAGTGATAAGGCTTTGGATGTCAATTTTATGCTTAAAGTGAACGGGAAATTGACGTTTACTTATCCGCAGATCCCCGAAAATGGTTGGGAGGTCACCACGCAGCAAAATGGTATGCTGAAGGACAAAAAAGGGAATTTGTACCCCTATTTGTTTTGGGAAGGGGAAATGAATAAGCTCGATTTTAAAATCAATGCTAAAAGCCTGAAAGGCAATTTTGTGTTCAAAGATTCTGTTGTGCCGTTTTTGGAGAGAAGCCTCACTGAATTAGGGTTCAATGATCGAGAAAAAGCAGATTTCATTACCTTTTGGGCGCCGCGCATGATTCGTCACGAACAACTTTTTGTACAATTCCTTGTCGACCAGGATTGCGATCGTATAGCGATGCTTGACGTTACTCCGGAACCTGATCACATCCGCCGGGTTTATCTTTTGTTTCAGGAGGTGCAAAACGGGAAAACGTTTGAATACGATCCGCAGGCCTTCCGTCCTTTTGTTCGCTCTGGTTTTACTGTGCTCGAATGGGGAGGAAGCGAGCTTAAGAATGATGAGTTATGAAACAGTCATTCAGCATCCATCACTCATCATTTTATTCATAATCCCTGATATCATCATCATCTGAGCTGTTTTGCTCAAAATCTTTTACTAAAAGTGCGATTTCGCTCATTAAGTGGTCTTTTTCCTTCGATTTCGGGTATTTTCCTTCGTGGTAATCCTTGAGGTAGAGCAAAGACTCTAAAAACGATTTTTCTTCGAAAGGCCCGTCCAGGTTTTCAATTACGGTAAGGCATTCAAGCGTGGTGAGGTAATCGTTTTCCACGGCAATTTTTACGAAATCCTGCAGGTATATGCTGTAATCAAGCGGTGAATTCCAGATTGTTGTCAGGATTTTATTGCGGATCGGGGTAAAGCGGCTTTGCTGCAGGCAGTCCATCACCATCAGGCTGGATTTGCTGTCTTTGAGGTTGCATAAAAATTCGAGCACGAGCGCTTTTGAGGCTTCATCGCCGCTTTCCAGCAGGAAAAGGAATAAGGGCTCAATGGCAGTGTAATCGCCGTATACTTGCAGGGCATCCAGGGCCTTGGCTGTTTTTGCTGATGGTCCGGCCTTGAGATCGGCCAGGATGAGGCTTAGCTTTTTCTTTTGGGTATTTTTCTGTTCAGTCACCTTCAATTTTTTTGCAAAGGTAATCAATAAGAAGTATTTTCTTAGTTTTGTGTCAATGAAACGTGGCGCCTTTTTTTGGATATTTCTTTGGGTTTTAGTACATGCCTGTACGGTCAATGATGCCCGTGAGCCGCGTAAGCAGTATGTACATGTCTTCACCGATCATCTTAGTCACCAGGACTCCCTGCTGTTTAAAAAGTTCTTCAGAGAAGAGAAAATAAAGGTGCATGTTCATCATGTCCAGGCCGATTCCCTGCTTGAGCTTGTCAAAAACGGGAAATACAATTCTGATGTTGATCTTATATTACTGGGCGATTACGCCAAGATATACCAGTTTTCCTCGCGCAACCTGTTCTTGCATGTCAAATCCGAAGTACTGGAAAAAAATATCGATCCGGTTTACCGCTCCCGCCACGGAAAATGGTTTGCGCTCAGTAAATCGGCGCTGGTGCTGGCCTACAACAAAAAAGTACTCACAAAGGATACGATTTCGGGGTATTACGATCTGATCCATCCGAAATGGGCAGGAAAAATTGCTTTTCAGCAACCGGCTTCGCCGACTTTGGTGGCCTTCAACCGGAATATCCGCCTGTTGATGAAAAGCGATGCCGATACTTTCCTGTACCGTTTTTACAGGCAGCGCAATGCTCCTTATGTTGAGAATGATTTTCGCCTGCTGGAGAAGATTAAGCGGCAGGAAGCGCAGCTTGCCCTTGTGAAGCTTTCGGCCGTAGCGGAATACCAGCTGCCCGGAGGAAAGCATTTTGACCGTTCGCGGCTGGATGTTTCCGTGATCTTCCCGAACCAGCGCAAACGCGGCTGT
Source organism: Crocinitomicaceae bacterium (assembly GCA_021325675.1). Taxonomy (GTDB): domain Bacteria; phylum Bacteroidota; class Bacteroidia; order Flavobacteriales_D; family Crocinitomicaceae; genus M2408. Next base: position 165,324 of record JAJTCM010000007.1, on the reverse strand, counting down.
TACTTCACGATCACCGGCGGGGGAGTATACCGCTACGCCAAAAACCCGATGCAGGCCCAAAAGCTGCTGGAGTTTTTATCAGGCAAGCGCGCGCAGTACCTCTTTGCCGAAGGCAGGCTGGAATACCCGATCCTGAAGGATGTGGAAGCGCATTACCTGCTTAAGTCTTACGGAAAGGTCCGCGGACGTTTTTACAAGAACAAACGCCGTTCCCGTTCCAACCGTTAAGAAGAAACGTCCTCTGTTTTTTTAATATCCGGTTACTTATTTAAGATTTATTGCTGTTAACAACATGTGATAACACTGTTTGCGTTGTGGCTTGAAGATAAGCCCTGTCGGGTAATTTATGCGGGGAGCTTTGTTCCGGGAAAGTTTATTCCAAATAAAAAGCGATCTGTCGTAGACAGACCGCTTCTTAAACCTAACCTAACCACTATTCACTGAAAAAGATTATTTATCTTTTAAAAAGATATATAACGATACAAAGTTACGTATCTTTTCTTCTTATACAAAATAAATTTTAAGAAGTTTTCAACTATCATGGAACTTTTATCAACCATTTTGAGGGGTTAGGGCAGTTTTAGCTTAGCGTCTGATTTATTGAGCGTTTAAAGCCCTTAATTGATCGGTGAAATGGCTGTTTATTCTTGGAATCCTAAAATCGAAAAAAAGTTTAAATTATTTACTTTTTTTTAGAAAAAATACCCTCATATGCTATTTCCAGCCCAATAAAAATTATATTTGCCGGGTATAAGCAGTAAACTAATAAAGATGCAGAACATTGGAATTTTCTGTGGTGGTTTTTCTTCCGAATTCGAAATTTCGGTGAAGAGCGCCAACACGATCCTGAATCATTTTCCTGACAACTATAACCCTTTCCTGATTGAGGTGCGCCAGGAGAAGTGGACTGCTTTATACAAAGGAGGGAATTTTGACTTTGATCCCTGGCAGCTTTCTTTTGAATATGAAGGTCAGGAAATCCGTCTCGACCGGGCCCTGATTTATATTCACGGCAATCCGGGTGAAAATGGCAAGCTGCAGGCTTTCCTGGAGATGAAAGGTGTTCCGTTCATTAATTCCGGGGCCCTGGCTTCCGAATTGTCTTTTGATAAATGGTACTGCAACCAGTTCCTGAAAAGCTTTGATATTCCCGTGGCCAAATCCGTGCTCCTGCGCCGCGACTCCGTGCGTAATCCGGCGGCGGTTGTTGCTGAGCTCGGCCTGCCTTGTTTTGTGAAGCCGGCGGATTCAGGCTCAAGCTTCGGGATTTCGAAGGTGAAAACACAGGATGAATTGCTTCCTGCGCTGGAGCTTGCTTTTAAAGAAGGCGAAAGTGTTGTTATTGAGGCTTTCCTCGCCGGAACGGAGGTTACATGCGGTGTTTACCGCTCTGCAAAAGGAGTTTACGCCCTGCCGCTTACGGAAATTGCTTCGGAAAACGAGTTTTTTGATTACGAAGCCAAATACCTCGGCAAATCACAGGAAATTACGCCGGCCCGGGTTTCGGATGAGATCAGGGACAAGGTGCAGGCTTGCGCCAAACGGATTTACAGCCTGATGAACCTGCGTTCGATTGCGCGCATTGATTTTATGGTTGTGGACGGTGTTCCGCACGTTATCGAGGTGAACACAACTCCGGGCTTCTCTCCGGCCAGCATCGTGCCGCAGATGATTGCTTCCGACGGAAATGACATCAAATCTTTCTGGACTGAAATCCTGGAGGTGGAATTAAGAATTAAGAATTAAGAATTAAGAATTAAGAATGTAAAATGTAGAATTAAGGATGTAGAATTGATGTTCCAAAATCTAATCATTTTTCATTCTCAATTGCATACGCTTTCATCAGCTCAAGCAATTCTTGCGGTGCCGGGATCGGGCGCATATTTTCCTTACTGACAAAAACGAGCGTGGTATGTGCGCTTGCCACCAATAAGCCGTCTTCCTTGTGGATTTCATAGTCAAAGACCAGGCGCGGTCCTTTTATCTCACGGATCAGGGTGGTGATCGTTAATTCATCGTCATAAAGCGCCGGGGCTTTGTATTTTACTGAAAATTCAGAAACGGGCAGCATAATCCCCCGGTTTTCCATATCGCGGTAGCTCATTCCGGCGCTTCGGAGGGCTTCCACCCGGCCTACTTCAAAGTATTGGGCGTAGTTTCCGTAATAGCAATATCCCATCTGGTCGGTTTCTCCGTAACGTACCCTGATTTTGATCTTATTTTCGAAGTTTGTTAACATCTTTTTTGATTGAATTTCCGGCTTTATTTTTTGAAGCTGCAATATTACGATAATATTAGGGATTTTTTCGCTATGTTTGCATAGTATAAGTCTTCCTATCTATATAAATATATTGATTTTACAAGGTTTTTAACAAATTAAATTGTTCAACTAATAAAAACTTTCCGAAGTAAAATATTTTTAAAAATCAATAGTAAATTCATTTTTTTTTAAACTTTTTTATTGCAATATTTGTCCTCGGAAAAAACGCAAAACTTAAACCCGCTATTATAAAGCCGATCCGCCGGATAAAAAGTTTTGAACACGATATTTTAATAACTTTAACAGAACTAAAATTAATGAGTGCTAAATGTGAAACAGTTTGGAACGAATGCTTGAAAGTCATCAAGGACAATATTCCCCTGCAGGCCTTCAAAACGTGGTTTGAGCCAATCGTTCCGGTTAAACTGGAGAACAATATCCTGACTATCCAGGTACCGTCCCATTTTTTCTATGAATGGCTCGAGGAGCACTACATTACTTTGCTGCGTAAAGTGATCAAAAAAGAGATTGGTAACGAAGGCCAGCTCGAATACAGCATTGTTATGGAAAACAATTCGCGTAACGCTACCCCGTACACGGTAAAATTACCTACATCCAACAAGTCGGCGCTGAAAAACGCACCGGTGACAGTTCCCCTGAGCCTGAACGAAAAGCAGATTACCAATCCGTTTATCATTCCGGGACTGAAGAAAGTAAACGTGGATTCAAACCTGAACCCGGCTTACTCCTTCGAGAACTTCGTGGAAGGCGACTGCAACCGTTTGGCGCGTTCAGCCGGTTACGCTGTGGCAAACAAGCCTGGCGGAACAGCTTTCAATCCGTTGCTCATTTACGGCGGCGTAGGCTTGGGGAAAACCCACCTGGCGCATGCTATCGGTATCGGGATCAAAAACCAGTTCCCTAACAAAACCGTATTGTATGTAGGTTCCGAGAAGTTTGCGCACCAGTTTATCGATGCGATCAAAAACGGGACTACCAACGATTTTATCCATTTTTACCAGATGATCGACGTGCTTATCATTGATGATGTGCAGTTCTTTTCCGGTAAAGACAAAACACAGGATGTTTTCTTCCATATTTTCAATCACTTGCACCAAAACGGCAAGCAGATTATCCTCACTTCGGATAAGCCGCCGGTAGAAATGCAGGGCATGGAGCAGCGCTTGCTTTCCCGCTTCAAGTGGGGCTTGTCAGCTGATTTAGGTACGCCGGACCTGGAAACCCGCATCGCAATCCTCGAGAAAAAGATGTACGGCAACGGGATCGAGCTTCCGAAAGAAGTGGTGGAATACCTCGCATACAGCATCAATACCAACATCCGCGAGATGGAAGGTGCGTGGACGTCCTTGCTGGCGCAGGCTTCCCTGAACAAAAAAGCAATCACGCTGGAGCTGGCCAAGCAAATGATCGACAAGTTCGTGAAAAACACGGCCCGCGAAGTATCCATCGATTACATTCAGAAAGTGGTGTGTGATTATTTCGATTTACCGATCGAAATGCTGAAGTCCAAAACGCGTAAGCGTGAAGTGGTGCAGGCCCGCCAGATTTCCATGTATTTCTCCAAGAAAATGACGAAATCCTCCCTGGCAAGCATTGGCGCCCACTGCGGCGGAAAAGATCATGCTACGGTATTGCACGCCTGTCGTACGGTATTGAACCTGTCCGAAACGGATAAGCAGTTCAGGGTGTACCTCGAAGATTTAGAAAAGAAATTGACAATTCAATAATATATTTTGACCGAAGAGGGGTCCGTCAGCAGGCGAGCCCCTTTTTTTATGCAGCAAAACAGTGGGAAAACTAAAGCACCTGGAAGGTTTGAGAGGATTGGCCGCTTTGTTGGTGTTTGTGCATCACATCCGGCTGCTGTTCTACAAAGATGCATTTGAAGCAATGGATGACACGGTTATTTCCTGGCATCTTCCCGCTTTTTTGCAGGATTTTATAATTCAGCTCAAAAACACCTTTGTTGACGGAACGCTCTTTGTCTGGGTTTTCTGGATCCTCAGCGCTTACGTGCTTTCCATTCGCTTGTTCAGGCCAGGAAAAGAAAACAAGCCTGTCCTTTACCTGAGCTTTCTGAAGCGTTACCTGCGTTTGTTTATCCCGATCACGGTTTCCGTACTGCTGGTTTTGCTCTTTATCCGCGTTGGCTGGTTTTATAACAAAGAAGCTGCCCGGGAATTGGTGACAATTAACCAGGATCCGGCCTGGCTCAACAGTTTTTTTAATTTTGATTTCGGCCTGGCGAAAGTGCTGAATTTCCTGTTTTTTGAAGTTTATTTCAATTACAATTTTGACCAGACCTTCAACCCGGTGCTGTGGAGCATTCAAAATGAATTCATCGGCTCGCTGTTTATTTTCGCCCTTTTCGGGATTGTGGGTAAATATGCCGGTCGCCTGTACGTATATTTGCTTTTGATCCCGGTGCTCATTTACCTGGGCTTGTTTGAGCTTTTTCCGTTCCTTATAGGTTATGCTCTCTGCGATCTCGATTTTTCAGAAAATCATCACCGGTTTTTTGAACGGATGAAGCGGCTGGAAAAACAGCTTTTTGCACGTAAATGGCTGACGCTTTTACTCTTTTTCGTGCTCCTGGCGGGTTCAAAAGTGCTGTGGATTTGGTTTGGCGCGCCTAATCACGTGATTTATATGACGCAAAGCTTTGTAATCCTTTATTTTTCGCTTCGTAATGAGCTTTTTGTGCGCTTTTTAAGCCTGAAGTGGGTTTACGGCTTCGGAAGCTTGTCGTTTAGCTTTTATTTGCTTCACATGATCGTTATTTGCTCTTTTTCTTCTTACCTGATGCTGATTGACCTGGGCGGCGGCTTTAAAATTGTCATTGTCGTGCTCACATTTATAATCTCTTTATTGATTTCGATTCCATTCTACCTATTTATTGATAAATTTGCAATTCGGTTTTCGAACAGCTTTGCGTATTTAGTTGCAAAATCAGATACATGAAAAAAAACATAGATATAATCATCAATACCTCTGAAATTACGGCCGGAACGCGCGGTGCGTCAATGGGCCCGGATGCAATCATAACGGCGGCCCGTGCCAAAGGAAGCATGCTTTTCGGGCAGCATCCCATCACGCGTATTGCCAATGCGAACCATTTGCTGGACCACGAAACACGGCATAATTTTGCCAAACGCCTCGACGGTTTGGTTGGGATTTACAAAGAGCTGAACGAGGTGGTTTCGAAAAGCCTTGTGGCGGGTAATTTTCCGCTGATACTGGCCGGGGACCACGGTTCGGCCGGGGGAACGATCGCCGGGGTGAAATCTGCTTTTCCGGATAAGCGTGTTGGGGTGGTCTGGATCGATGCCCACGCGGATATCCATTCGCCGTACACAACGCCTTCGGGCAACATCCACGGGATGCCGCTCGCTACGGCCCTGAATGATGATAACCTGCCTTGCAGGAAAAACGATGTTCCTTACGAAACGATCACGTTGTGGGAGGAGCTGAAAAATACAGGCGGAATCGCCCCTAAAATCCAGCCGCAGGATCTTATTTATGTTGCTGTTCGCGATGTGGAGAAAGAAGAGGTGAAGATCATGGAGCGTCTTGGGATCAAAAATTATGGCGTGGAAGACCTGCACATGGTTGGCGAAGACCTGCTTGCGGAAAAAATCCTGGAGCGTCTGTCGGACTGTGACGTGATCTATATTTCTTTCGATGTCGATTCGATGGATCCGCTGGCGACTTCACATGGAACGGGAACACCGGTTGAAAACGGCTTGCTTCCTTCCCAGGCGGAACATTTAATGCTCAAAATACTCGAAAGCGGGAAGGTGGTTTGCCTTGAATTTGTAGAAGTGAACCCTTGTCTCGATGAAAAAACAAATAAAATGGCGGAAACGGCCCTGAAGATTTTGGAGTCGCTGCTTGAAAAAATATAAAACCTATTTACAACATGGAAACACGGATTCGTGAGCTTTTGGTAAAAAACAGTGAGTTCCTCTTCGGAACGGAAATCGACCCTAAAACCGTCCAGTTTCAGCTGACCCGCAAGGATTTTGAGGGCGACCTGACCTTGGTTGTTTTTCCTTTTGTTAAGTTACTGCGGGTTTCGCCCGACCAGGCAGCGCAAAAAATCGGGGATTTCCTGGTGGAAAACATGCCGGATATCAAAAGCTTCCAGGTTGTACAGGGATTTTTGAATTTGTCGCTCACCGAAGCGTACTGGATGCAGGTGCTGCAGGAAATTGCTCAAACAAAGCAGTACGGTTTCAAAGAAGCCGGATCGAAAGGAACGGTTATGGTGGAATATTCTTCACCGAACACCAACAAACCGCTGCACCTGGGGCATTTACGCAATAATTTCCTGGGCTATTCCGTAGCGGAAATCCTGAAGGCAAACGGTCATAAAGTGGTGAAAACCCAGATTATCAACGACCGCGGGATCCATATTTGTAAAAGCATGCTGGCCTGGGAGCGTTTTTCCCCTCTGAATGAAAAAGGAGAGCGCGAAAGTCCGGAAAATACCGGTTTGAAAGGCGATAAGCTTGTCGGTAAATATTACGTTGAATTCGACAAGCGCTTTAACGCGGAAGCAAAAGAAATTATTGCAGCCTGGGAAAAAGGCGATTTCGACGGGTATAATCAGAAAGTGGTTGACGAATACAACAAGTTTGTTGCCGCTAAAGAAGGAAAAGACGAAAAGGCCATTGCTGCTATCGACGATAAAATCAAAGACCTGGCTAAAAACCAGACGGAATTGCTGCGCGATGCCAACGAAATGCTCCTCAAATGGGAAGGCCGGGACCCGCAGGTTTATTTGCTCTGGTCAACGATGAACGGTTGGGTTTACAAAGGATTTGAAGAAACCTACCGCAAAATGGGGGTTGATTTCGACAAGCTGTATTACGAATCCGAAACGTACCTGATCGGGAAAGATGTGGTGGACGAAGGTTTGCAAAAAGGCGTTTTTTACCGCAAGGAAGACAGCTCCGTCTGGATCGACCTGACGAAAGACGGCCTGGATGAAAAATTACTGCTCCGCTCCAACGGTACTGCGGTTTACATGACGCAGGATGTCGGTACGGCGATCGACCGTTTCCGCGATTACCCGGACCTGGAAGGAATTATTTATACGGTTGGAAATGAGCAGGATTACCATTTTAAGGTGCTTTTCCTGATTTTGCAAAAGCTCGGCTACAGCTGGGCTGAAGCGTGCTATCACCTGTCTTACGGGATGGTCGACCTGCCTTCGGGCAAAATGAAATCCCGCGAAGGAACAGTAGTTGACGCCGATGACCTGATGGATGAAGTCGTTGCCAGTGCGAAAGCGATGACGCAGGAACGCGGGCATATCGAAGGCATGGCGGAAGAGGAGAAAGAAAAGCTTTACCGCATGATCGGGATGGGCGGATTGAAATATTACCTCCTGAAAGTCGATCCGAAGAAACGCATGCTGTTCAACCCGGAAGAATCCATTGAATTGACGGGAAACACAGGGCCATTTATTCAGTACGCTTACGCCCGGATCAAATCTTTGCTGCGGAAAGCCGGCGAGATCGGTGAAGTAGGAAATACGGTTCCAGGCGCTGAAGAAAAAGAAATCATCAAGCAGCTCGAGCTTTTCCCGGCGATCATTGAAGAAGCTGCGGCTTCCTATTCTCCGGCAGTATTGATCAATTATACATACGAATTGGTGAAGATCTTCAGCCAGTTTTACCAGACTGTCAAGGTGAATTCCGAGCCTGATGCCGGTTTGCGTAACCTGCGTTTGATGATTTGCGATAACGTCGGAAAAGTCGTGGCAAGCTCCATGCAGCTGATTGGCGTTGAAGTTCCTGAACGCATGTAATTTTTTAATGTCAGAATGGTTTAATATGCTAATGGTAGGGTTAAATCTTATCTCATTATCGTATTAGCATATTAACGTTATTTCCCAAAATCATAGCCAAAGCCCAGCAGAAAATTCAGGGTGCTTGGCGGCACTCCTTCCGGTGGGCGGCTGTCGTAAAATACGTTCAATTCCATTTTGAAACGCAGGTTTTTCAGAATGTGTGTATTGAATGAATACTGTCCCGAAAAGCGATAATCCCGGATTTCTTCCAGTTTTGGCTGGTAATAAGTTGTTCCGGTGAAGGAAAAATACTTGAAATTCATAAACCAGGATAAATACGAGCTCCAGCGGAAATCCCTGTGAAACTCGTTGTTCGGCTGGATTTCTTCGAATTCATAAAAAATGGATGTACCGATGAAAGACCGGAGCTTCTCCGTATCCGTCATTTTCGAGCGGATCCCCGTTCCGGCTAATGCGCGGAGCTTTTGGTTAAGGAGCTGGTTGTACTGCACCTGTGTGTAGCTTTCCCATTTCCAGCCGCTGTTTTTAATCCGTCGCGCATAGCGCAGGTGGCCCATGCCATAGTTTGCGTACACTTTTTCACCGCCTGAATAAAAGAAGTCCGAGAGCAGGAAAACGTAATGCTTGCGGGTTTTGTACTGTACCCTGGATTTGGCGTTCAGGTTATAGAGAAAATCTTTATTTCGCAGGAAGGAAAAAGTAGCATCAATTGCACCGCTCCAACCGCTGGTGTCTTCGTAAATGCGTTTATTTTCAATATTTACAATTTGAGCGGAACCCAATTGTACTGACAGAAAAACGGTAAAAAAAAGGAAAATCCGGTTTAAATAAACTTCCAAACTCATAACTCAGAAACTTTGTAAACTATTTGGGCGCGAGCCTGTACATGATGTAGCCTGTGATCCCAAAAAGAATGTTCGGTACCCAGGTGGCAAGCAGCGGGGGAAAGCCCACGTTTTTTGCAGCTACGGTCGCAATTTGCATGGCGAAAATGTAAATGAACACAAAAAGCAGGCCGATGGCAATGTTGATCCCGATCCCGCCGCGTTTTTTCCGGCTGGCAACGGCAACGCCCATCAAAGTGAGCACGTACGTGGCAAAGGGCAGTGATGTCCGCTGGTGCAGCGTGATCTCGTAATCCGGGATTTTGGGGTTCCCTTTGCGCTTTTCCATTTCGATGAAATTCTTCAGCTCCGAAAAAGTCATGGTTTCCGGGCGGTTTTCCCGGATCGCCATTTCTTCAATCCGGAACACGAAATTTGTATCCAGTTTCGTACCGCTCACAATTTTGTCGTTCGGATAGCCGATTTCCCGGATGTAGTAATTTTCGATTTTCCAGTTATTGCTTCCCAGTTTATTGGTTGCCGCTTTAGCATTCAGGAAGGAGATTATTTTGCCGTCTTTTCCCCATTTTTCGATGCGAAGGTCGTTGACGATATTCAAATCGCTGACATAGCTGCTGAAATAAACGATTTGGTTGCCCGGAAATTCGGCGTGGTAATTCTCCACAAAAAGCCGGTCACGGTAATATTGTTCTTCAAAAGCCAATCGCACCTGGTTTGATTTCGGAATGATCAGGTGATTGAGGATCAGTGACAGGATAACTAGAATTGTTGCAGCGATGAAATAAGGGCGTAAAATCCGGGTAAAAGGCTTACCGCTGAACATAAGCGGGATTATCTCCGAATCCTGGGCCATTTTCGCTGTAAACCAGATCACGGATAAAAAGATGATCAGCGCCGAAAAAGTATTGCCGTAATAAACGATAAAATTGACGTAATATTGGAAAATGATCGCGTAAACCGTCGCTTTGTTCTCAATAAACTCACTCAGCCGCGAAGAAATATCAAACACCGTAGAAAACAGCATCACTATCCCCAACATAAAGAAAAATGTCGTAAGGAATTTTTTGATGATGTATTTGTCTATTAAATTCAATGTTTTTTAATGTGCTAGTTTGCTAATGAGTTAATATGCTAATGGGCTGATGTATTAGCACATTAATTAAATTCTCCATTCTCCATTCTCCATTTTCAATTCATAATCGTCGTCCCAGTTTCTGTACCATTTCGTTTTTCCATGGCCCGAAAGTCCCGTTCAGGATACGTTCGCGGGCTTCCCTCACGAGCTCCAGGTAAAACGCCAGGTTGTGTATGGTTGCAATTTGTATGCCCAGATATTCTTTCGTTTTGATCAGGTGTCGCAAATACGCTTTGGTATAAACCTTGTCAACGTATGCAGTTCCGTTTTCGTCGAGTGGAGAAAAATCCTTCGCCCATTTTTCATTTTTGATATTGATCGTTCCTTCGGAAGTAAACAGCAAGCCATGGCGGGCGTTGCGCGAAGGCATGACGCAATCCATCATGTCTACACCAAGCGCGATACTTTCCAGGATATTGATCGGTGTGCCTACGCCCATCAGGTAGCGTGGCTTTTCTTTAGGTAAAATGGAGCAAACGAGATCGGTCATTTCATACATGTCAACGTCCGGTTCGCCCACTGACAGGCCGCCGATGGCATTTCCGACCGCGTCAAAAGAAGCGATCATTTCTGCAGATTCCTGGCGTAAATCCTTGTAGGTGCTTCCCTGTACAATCGGGAAAAGCGCCTGTTCGTAACCGTATTTCGGTTCGGTAGCCTTGAAGTGGTCCATGCAGCGCTTGAGCCAGCGGTGGGTCATGTGCATGGAGTTTTTAGCATACCGGTAATCACACGGGTAAGGCGTGCACTCGTCAAAGGCCATGATGATATCGCCGCCGATAGAGCGCTGAATGTCAATCGCTTTTTCCGGAGTAAAAAAATGATAGCTCCCGTCGAGGTGCGACTGGAATTTTACGCCTTCTTCCGTGATTTTATTCGAGCTGGAAAGCGAATATACCTGGTAGCCGCCGCTGTCTGTCAGGATCGGGCGGTCCCAGCCGATAAACCGGTGCAAGCCACCTGCGCCTTCGAGCACTTCCGTTCCCGGGCGTAAATACAGGTGATACGTATTTCCGAGGATAATCTGCGCTTTGACATCTTGCTGCAACTCATGCTGGTGCACTCCCTTTACTGTTCCTGCTGTGCCAACAGGCATAAAAATAGGGGTTTCGATCGTTCCGTGGTCCGTGTGTAAAACTCCTGCGCGTGCTTTTGTTGAGCTGTCCGTTTTATGTAAATCAAAGTGCATATCTTTGTTGATAAAAAATCCGTGCAAAGATAAGTGTATTTGCTTATGCTTCTCATCTTTGCACCAAAGTATTTGCGTTCCATGGAGTTTTTACCCGGCTTTGAATTAAATCTGCACCTGATAGTGTTTTGCTTCCTGGCAGCGATGCTGTTTTTTCAATTGCTCTACGTATTCCTGGTGTACGTCCGCTTCGCATTCTACAAGGAAAAGCCCAAAGGACAGCCGATGGACCTGCCGCCGGTTTCAGTAGTAATCGCCGCGAGGAACGAATCGGATAACCTCTATCATTTCCTGCCCAAGATCCTCAACCAGAATTATCCCCAGTTTGAAGTACTCGTAGTAAACCACCAGTCGATCGATGATTCGTATCACGTGCTCAACGCCCTGAAAATGCATTATCCGACGCGCTTGAAAATTGTTGAGGTAGAACGGAGCAAGCATTTGGGAACAGGTAAAAAATTTCCGCTTTCGCTGGGGATCAAAGCGGCTTCCTATGAATATTTGGTTGTAACCGATGCTGATTGCGCCCCGTCCAGCGATCAGTGGCTGCGGCTGATGGTTTCGAAATTTTCCGATAAAAAAGAGCTTGTTCTGGGCTACGCGCCTTACAAAATGGAGAAAGGCTTTCTCAATAAGCTCATCCGCCTGGATACGGTGATGATAGCTATGAATTATTTTTCCTATGCTTTGGCGCGCCTGCCGTATATGGGAGTAGGACGGAATATGGCCTACACAAAAAGCCTGTTCAACTCTGTAAACGGGTTTAAGTCACATTATGCCATCATTTCCGGCGACGATGATCTTTTTGTGCAGCAAACGGCGCGCAAAGGCAATTATGCGATCCAGATCGACCCGCAGGCGCATTGCGTGTCAAAAGGCAAGGATTCCTGGTCTTCCTGGATGGTTCAGAAAACACGGCATTACACCACGTCGCCCAAATACCAGGTTATTAAAAAGTTATTGTTAGGAATATATCCGCTTACGCTGCTTTTGGCATGGATTTCCTTTGTTATTTTGTTATTCAATGCTGAGTACCGTCTGTTAAGTGCGGCTGCTTTTGTGTTTGTAATAAGTTTAAAATGGTGGATCCAGGGAAAATGTATGGCAAAGCTCAAGGCGAAAAGCTTCATCGCTTTATTCCCCTTGCTGGATTTGTTCTACGCTCTTCTCATCCCGTGGATTTATTACACCTCTGAAAAATCAAGCCAGACGAAATGGAAGTAAGCGAAAATTTATCCGATAAAGCCAAATACGATTTTGTTTTAGTTGAACAGGCTAAAAACGGGAGCCAGGCTGCGTTCGGTGAATTGATGGAACGCTACCGCGAATCGATTTATTTCATGATGTTCAAAATGGTCAAAAACCAGGATGACGCGGACGACCTGACTATCGAAGCCTTTGGTAAAGCTTTCAGCCGGCTCGAGCAATATTCCCCCAGCTTTGCTTTTAGTACCTGGCTTTTTAAAATCGCTTCGAATAACTGTATCGACTTCATGCGTAAAAAGCGCGTGAAAGTGACTTCCATGGATACAGGCTACACGACAAGCTCCGGTGAAGTCATTTATTTTGACGCGAAATCCTACGGTCAAGACCCGGAAGAGGCGATGGTTTACAACCAAAAAGTGAAGCACATGCGCAACCTGGTGGAAAAACTAAAGCCGCGCTACCGTGAATTGGTCGAATTGCGCTATTTTGAGGAGCTCAGCTACGAAGAGATTGCCGAAAGCCTTAATTTGCCCTTAGGGACCGTAAAAGCACAGTTATTTCGCGCCCGCGACTACCTCGCTGTGTTGATGGAGAATACGAAAGATACGATTTAAGTAATTTTGCATCCGCAGGTTTGACCTTTCTGAATAAATTTCCGGATTTTAAAAAGTATTTACTACTTTTGCCGGTAACACCACTTTAAGCTATTATTCACCATGAAAATTTATATTGCTTTCCTCACTGTTATTCTTGTATTATCCGGCGCGTGCAAAAAAAAAGAAACGCACTGGACCCTTGAGGTTTCCAAGGTCAGGCGTTCTTACCTGCATACGCAGCAGCAATTGCTGAACAATCTTGTTGAGTCCAATGATTCTTTGTACGACCAGGTAGTGCTGTTTAAAAACACGGTTGTGACACCTACTTTTTACCAGGCTAAAACCCGTTGGGGAAATGCCTATAAACAATTCCTGCTATTAGGCCCTTACCGCTATGGATCGATTGCTTCCGGGGCGTTTGCCGCGGAAAACAATTACCTCGACCTGTTTCCCCTGAATCCTGCCTATATTGATTATACGGTGGCAGATCCTTACAGCGGTATAATCAATGATGTTTCCACTTATCCTTCCATTATCACGGATAACATCCGAAGCTGGAACCAGCAGGGCAGTCCGCAAAATATAAGCAATGGGTTCCATGTACTTGAATTTTTCCTGTGGGGGGAAACCGGCAACCGTCCCATGAATGATTTTAATTTCTTGGGAAATGAGGTTACTCAAAGGAGACGTGATTTTTTGTGGTTTTCAGCCTTAAACCTTCAAACAAGCATCGCTAAACTGGCTAATACACAGGAATACGAAAACAGTCTTCTCTTGTTAAGCACAAATGATTTCATGCAGCGTATGATTGATGGCCTGCGGGAGTTTATTACCGAGGATTTCTGTAACAAAACGATCAAAGCATCTTTAGATACACAAGATCCACGCCTGGAAATCAGCCATTTTTCAAACCGTTCCATGGAAGCGATCTACGCCAAATTACTGGCTTTGAAATACGCTTTTAATGCCGGCACTTTGCTGGATACAGATGATACGGAGCATTATTTCCTGGAAAACCTTCTCGATACGGTTGACCCGGGAAGAATGGAAAAAATCAGGTCTTCGTTATCTAAAATAGAAAGCTCCCTGGACGGAATCACTGTTGATTACCAAACGGCGATTACTACAGCGGCCCACAGAAGCTCGTTACAGGAAGTCGTAACGGAGCTGGAGTCCATTTCGGCAGAATTACTGGCTTTCAAGGACAATTTCAAGTAAGCTTAAAATGTAAAGCTGATCCCCAGGTCCAGGTTGACAGTGAACAAGTCTTCCCGCTGGATTTGATAATAAAGGTCTTCGTTTCGGTAGATGTCTTCCAGGTTATAGTTCTTCTCAAAAAGATCAGGCTTCATGCTTAACATTGCGGTGTAATGAAAGCCCGAGTAAAAAAGAAAGCGGTCATTTAAGGGATAACGGAGCTTAAATCCCGTTTGTACAAATAAACTGGAAACGTAAGGCCATTTATAATCGGTTGTGATGTAATCGGTTTCCGACCAGTTCGCATTGCTTGCTCCGTCAAATTCATTGATTGAATATGCATAGGAAGCATTATCGAGGAAAGAAAGGCAGATCCCGGCCGCAAAATCATAAGAAAGCCCCACGCCCGCAAAACCTTTTTTTGTAGTGAACTCAAAGCTTGGTGCAAAATAGAACTTCGCATATCTTACAGGCTCAAAACGCAGGTGGGTCGTATCGTTATATCGTGTGTAGCCAATGTAATGCGGCGTCAGGTAATATGCCGGCATGGAAAGACTGGAATATTTAACAGCGCTTTTCAGTCCGAAAGAACGTCCTTTTCGTGTATAATGCAGGTAGTTTAGTGATAAGCCGTAGTCCAGCCAATCTTTTCGCTGTACCATTTCAGTGCCTTTCGGCCGGTATTCCTTTTCGCGGAGTGACCCCGATATAACCGGGATGTTTCCTGTTGCGGTAAGGTCAATTACGTTTTTTTTACCCAGGAAGCCGTTTTGCGAAAAGGCCGTGGATGAGCTTAAAATGACAAAAAGTATTACGTTTTTCATGGTTTTTCAGGATAAGCGGAACGGAGGGATCGGAAAAAAACATTTTTGAAAATGAGCTTACTGCAGGGATCGTTAAACTGGCTGTAGCTCACGCCTTCCATCTGACCGGTTTTCGAATTAAAATAAAAGGAAGCAAAAAGCGAATGGTGACCGCTGTAGAAGAATTCCGGGATAAGATAGGGCAGCGGCACGACAAAGAGCCCCGTGAAGTAAATTCCGCGCACCCTGGGCTTAAACTGGTTTTCATATTTACCGATACAAAAGCTTTCCGCTTTGTTTCCATCCGCATCAATAAGCTTTTCCGAAAGCACCGGATGAATGGTTTTTTTGTAGCGATTGTGGGCATAGCTTTGAATGATCGTAGCGTTGAAAACTGATTTGCGGTTGTAGGCCGTTGTAGCGTCCATTTTAATTTTTTCTTCCAGCAGGGGAATTTGCGCCAGGCTGCTAATGGCATCGATGTTTTCCTGGTCGAGCAATTGCTGTGCTTTGCTTTCGATGGTATAGGAGCGCAGGTAAAAGCTTTTGATAGCAAGCTGGCTCGTTTTCCGCTTGTTTTCAATGTAGCTGCTGCGGGTCAGGGAATCATAGCGGGAGATGAATCCCGGGTCTGAAACCAGGTCTGACAGCACAAAAAGGTAAAAAGGATCGGTTTTTTGAATTTCAAATTGGATCTTCCTGTTGTCTGTATTGGACGGATCGATTTTCTGGACCTCCATCCCGTTTTTTTTCAGGTATGCCAGATAGGTTTCTTTCCGGAAGTCCTCGATTTTAAACCCCGGAATTTTGGCGGTGAGCTTCAGGCATTCTTCATAAAGCGTTTCAAAGCTTTTGATTTCGGGGTATTTATTCCGGATATCGGTGATTTTACGAATGGTCAGCGCGGCCAGTGAAGTAACCGGCTGAGAACGGATAAAACGGCAGAATAAGGCTCCTTCGTTATCGGAAAATTCATAGTCGTTATATTGATTTTGCCGGATGAGGTTGAGCTTTTGCTCCAGGTTTCCAAGCCAGGCCTGGGCTTTGAGATAATCCAGGTAAAAACTGCTTTTCCCTAGTGATTCCAGCGCGTAAATTTCATAAAGCGCTTCCAGGAAATGGGTCTGGATGATATCGTTCAAAATATCATCCCTGCGGGCAAGAAGCGAGGCCTGATCAAAATAGTCCCTGTTCAGCTGGTAGCTTTCAACCGGATTTTCTGCGGGCTGCACGCCAAAAGCAGCAGTTATTTTCTTTTTGCGGCTTACGATATTGGGCTTGTACCTTTCCGGTTTATAATAATCGAAGTTTTTTTTCTTAAAAAGAAAGAGCAATTCGCTTTCGGGAACATACACCAAATCGGAATTGAAATAATTCCAATCAACTTTAACTTCATAAAAAGGAAGTCCGCTGTACAAAAGGATATCGAAACTGCCGGCCAGCTCATTCTTGCTGTATGGTGCCTGTTTAAGCAGGAAATCGAAAGCGAGGCTGTCCAGTTGCTGTTCCAGCTCGAAACTATAGGATGAAAGCTTTTGAATGATATTATCCAGCGTTTTTTCTTCCTTGTTCTTTGATCCGAAAGACTGGCGCAGGCCTTTTTCGTTTGCCAGCAATTCCCGGGTTAAAAAAAAGGCGAGCTCCGCTTCGTTGGTCAGCTGGCTGAAGAGCCCGCTTGTAATGAAAATACTGCCTTCGGAATTGGAGAAAACGCCCGGGTACCTGTTTTTGACACAATATACCTGGTTTTTAAACCCCATTTTCTCTAAAAGATCACTGCAGTATTGCGAAACAGAATCTCCGTAGGTTACCATGCCTGACCTGTATATTTCGTACAGATGGTGCTCTTTGCGATTGTATTTAAAATCCCCGCGTACAGATTCTGCAGGTTCCGGAATGAAGAAATTACTGGGTTGGATTTCTTCCAGGAAAAAAGGCATCTCTCCCTGTGAATCTAAAAGGGACAATCTCTCTGACTGAGAAAATAAAAAGACGGGAAATAAAAAGGAAAGGATTATATAAGTCTTCATTTTGAGTGATAGTGTAGCACAAAAATACAGTTTTTTTTAAATCCGGCTTTTCTTTTTTTGAAAAAGAGTGAACAAAAAAAATCCCGATCTTTCGACCGGGATTTTCCTATATTCAGTTTGTAATTACTTTCTTGTGTTTTTCGGCAAGTCCTTGAACTTGAAGTATTCTTCAGGAACTGCAGGCGCTGTTGCCGGATCGAAGTTCATATCGAGGATACGTCCTTCCGTACGACGGTTGAACTGGTGCAGCAATTCGAATTTCTTTTTGTCTTTCTTGAAGCCGTTGATATACGCTTCCTTCAGTACAATTGTCTGGTAACCTGCTGTGTCAGCAACTTCCGTGATGTAAACATTGTCTTTCAGGTAAACTGTTTTTGGAGTAGATTCTCCTTTACCAACAGGAACAAGGCGCTTAGGATCGATGCCTTTGTCTACGAGGTACTTGAATACCGCTTTAGCACGGTTTTCAGAAAGAACCTGGTTGTAAACTACTCCTGAACGGCTATCTGTGTGTGAGCTAAGCTCCAGTTTCATGTTCGGGTATTTCACTAACAGGTCGTACACATAGTTCAGGGAATCATGTGAGCTGATCGTAGAGTCGTTTACGAAAGTCCACTGGTTCAACGGGTAGCGTACTTCCGGTAAACGGATCGGCTCTTCTTTGAATAATGGCATATCCACAACAAAGTGCTGGTCGTAGTTCACATTCATAGTTGAGAATGAACCGTTTTTCACGCTTTGATATTTGTCTTTGGCAACTGTGATCGTGTAATTGTTGTTCTCAAGGATGTAGCGGTCAGCATTTGGCTTTTTGTCCCAGAATACTGTTCCTTCTGCGTTTGTTGTGCCTTCCCATGTTTCGCCGGATTCAGCTTTTACTGTAACGGTAACACCAGGGATACGCATTGCAGGGTTCAGGGCCTCAACTGTGTTTACACGTAAGTCAAACAAGTTTGGCGGCATTTCGTACATCCAGATGTCTGGCTTGTAGTTTTTACCAACGCTACCAACGCGCTCAGATGTAAAGTATCCTTTTTTGTCGGAAACTTCAATAATTGCATAGTCGTTAGATACGGAGTTCAACGGGAAGCCAAGGTTGGTTGGTTTTTCCCATTTCATTTTGTCTTTTACTTTAGCAGCACGGAACATATCCAAACCACCCATTCCAGGCAAACCGTCTGTCGCGTAGAACAGGTCACCGTTTTTAGCGAATGTAGGGAAAAGCTCGTTTCCGGCTGTATTGATCTCAGGGCCCATGTTTACAGGAGTTTCCCAGGTATCCGTTTTTTTGTTGTAAGTTGTGTAGTATAAATCTCTCCCACCGAAACCACCGTCGGCATCTGAAGCGAAGATCAAAAATTTAGCATCTTCAGTTACACATGGGTGACCAACTGAAATGGAGTCGTGGCCTTTCAAAGCTAATTTAACAGGCTCGCCCCATTCTTTTCCTTTCAGCTCGGAAACCCAGATATCGCACCCGAGGTTCATTTTCTTTTCGTTCGGGCAGCGGGTGAAGAACATCGTTTTGTTTCTTCCGTCGAATGCTACCGTACCTTCGTTATCTTCTGTATTGATCAGTTCGCCGGCAACCAGTTTAGGCTGGCCCCAGTTTCCTTTTTTGTCCATTTCAGAAACCCACAGGTCCATGTAGTTTTCACAAGAACGCGGGTCAATTGATCCGTCAACGCCGCCTTCACGTGTTGAGGAGAAATACATTTGAGACTCTTTTTTGTCACCGAACATTGGCGCCATTTCAAACACTTCTTTGTTCAGGGAAGCTACGTTAGTAACAACGTGGCGTGTTTTGTTGATTTTAAAATCTTTGTGGATTTCAATAGAGCGCAGACCTACATCAGCACGTTTATCATCCGGAACAAGCGCTTTGTATTTGTTGTAGTTGTCCTTCGCTTTATCAAATTCACCCATCTGGCGGTACATTTCGCCCTGGTAGAAATAGATTTCAGGTTTCTCTTCGTAATATTTCAGCGTAATCGCTTTATCATACCACTCGGATGCGTCTTTGAAGTTCTCTGTCTGGCGGTAAGACTCGGCTACTTTGTAGGCCATGTTACCTTTTGCTTTTAAAGCTCTGTTACCTTTACGGGCAATTTTCTTGAAAGCATCCTCAGCCAATTTAGCTCCCTCACAATAGTTTTCGTTTCTGAATTCTATGTTTGCTTTTTTTACTTGTTTGGGTACAAAAATCATTTGTGCATTTGCAAGGTAGGAAACCCCAACAAACACTAATGATAAGAGTGGTTTATAATTCATAAATTTCATTTTAAGAGTCTAAAATCAACCCCGAATTAAGCTATAATTTCTCACTTAGCCAAAAAACTTTGTAAAAAAAATTAACGGCCGTGTGGGGATAAATTAAATGAGGATAGTTATTGTGTTGATAATCAATAATTTATTCTCGTTTTAGTTGATGAAAAAATATTCATTTTTGCGGAAATAAATAATTAGTTATCGGGGAGGGAAAAATGGTCAGATTGAGACAGATAGCTTAGGCCGGATTACCGGTATAGGAGCGCCATTTTTCAAGGATCGTTTGGAAGCCTTCCGGCAGCTCGGAATCAAAATTCACCCATTCCTGGGTAACCGGGTGCTTAAATCCTAATGTTTTGGCGTGAAGCGCTTGCCCGGGGATGAGACCGAAGCAGTTCTCAACGAAGGCTTTGTATTTTTGGGAAGGGGTGCCTTTCACCAGCTGGTCGCCGCCATATTCCAGGTCGTGGAACAAGGGGTGGCCGATGTGTTTCATGTGCGTCCGGATCTGGTGTGTCCGCCCCGTTTCGAGCTTGCATTCGATAAGCGTCACCAGGCCGAAGCGTTCCAGTACTTTATAGTGGGTCACGGCATGTTTTCCGTGGTCGCCTAACGGGAAAACGGTCATTACTTTCCGGTTTTTCAGTGAGCGACCGATATGGCCTGTCACCGTTCCGGAATCTTCTGCTACATCGCCCCAAACCAAAGCATGGTACCTTCTTTCGGTAATGCGGTCGTAAAATTGTTTTGCCAGGATGGTCAAAGCTGTTTCGGTTTTGGCGACCACCATAATTCCTGTCGTGTGTTTGTCTAAACGGTGAACAAGACCCGGTCTCCCGAAATAATCGTGGATTTTGTGGGGCAGGTTATTGAAGTGGAAAACAAGCGCATTCACCATTGTTCCTGTATAGTTTCCGTATCCGGGGTGAACAACCATGTCAGCGGGCTTGTTGACAATGACAAATTCGTTGTCTTCGTAAACAATATCGATTGGAATGTCCTGCGGGATCAGCTCGATTTCGCGCACCGGGTAGGGCAGAACGATCGAAACTTCATCGTGGGGCTTGATCTTGTAATTTTGCTTGACGGCCGTTCCGTTTACGAGAATGTTCCCGTTTTTGGCCGCATTCTGGATCTTGTTCCGGGATGTGTTCGGTAAGCGGTCCAGCAGGAATTTGTCGATGCGGAGCACTTCCTGTCCCGGATCGGCTTTTATGCGGTAATGCTCGAATAGTTCAGCATCTTCGGATTCTTCTTCCGGCTCTTCCTGTTCGTCGCGCATTAGTTTTTAATGATTTTGGTAACAGCGCCGCTGGTGATATCACGCACAAAGTAAATGCCTTTTTCCAGGTGGCCGAGGTTGAATTCGCGCTGGTTTCCGCGGGATTCGAGAACGGATTTCCCGTTCAGGTCTGTGATCTGCACGCCGTCAAAATCCGGGTTGCTGCTTTCGATGACCAAACGGGATGAAAAAGGGTTCGGATAAGCTTTAAATTGTCCGGTTGACGCTTCTTTTTCTTCAATGCCTACTCCGTAATTTAAATCCGTAGAAAACACAGGGCGCATCATCAAAGAGCCGTCAAAAGTGGTGTTCAGCCAGGTTACGCCGTTGTTCGTACTGTAGAAAATTTTATCGGATTGGTGCGTATTCCGGTCAAACCCGATATTGAGTGCTTGCTGCTCAAGCTGTCTCCAGCCAACATAAAAAGTTCCTGTTACAGGCAGGCGTTCGAAGTCCGTAAAGTAATACGAAGTAAATCCGAGTGAATCATCGTATGTATAAGAAGGCTGGCGCGGGTTGAGGAAATCGTCCTCATAGATCACATCGCCGGGTTTCCCGTTATTGTCGTTCCAGACAGTCAGCAGGAAAAGGTCATTTGAAGTATTCGTCACCGAAGGAACAAAGCGCATCCTTACACCAACGAGTGTATCGTTTTCATATGGTGTGAATTTGTAAGCTAAACGGGCTTGCACGCCTGTCGGGCCATACGCTGCTTCTGCGCTTCCGTCGTCGTAAGCGTAGCAATCGTAAAAACGCTGGGTAAAGGTTGTTGTGTCGTTTTGAGACAGGTTCGAGAATTGCGCTGAAGCCGTAAAAGTTACCTGGAATTCCTGGAATTCGCCCGGCAATGTCCCGTCATAATCAAACTCGGAGCTGATGTCGTGCACGGAAGTATAAACCGTGTTGGATTCGTAATTGATGTCACCGTTGGCAAGATCCTGTCCGAGGAGAGTAATTGTGCCTTCTTCAACGCCTTGATTTTCAATGATAATTTTCCCGTTGAGGTAGTTTTCATCTACGTTACTGCTATTGCGCACCGTGATCTCGAGGTTCTTGTTGCCCTTTCCGCCAGGGTTATTCCTGAAATGGTCCCAGGGAACCTGTGTATAATCGTCTAAAAGCGTATTCAGCGGGTACAAAATTGAAAAATCCTTGAAAAGCGTATCCTGGTAACCGGACGATTTTTGCAGGCGGACATAATCAATATGAAATTGGTCGATCCCACCGGAAACACCGGAGTAATTCCGGAAACGGAACTGGAAAACCGGTTTAAAATACTTAGGGTCGATAATCCGGAAATGCACTTTTTTGAAATCCTGCAGCGCTGAGCCGCCAACGGACCAAACCTGGAACCATTGCTGCAGGTCCGGGGCATAAAATTCCAGTTTGAGCGAGTCTACCGATTCGGGTTCATCATTAAATCCCTGCGGTTGGTAGAGAAAGCTGAAATAAACGGAGTCGCCGCCGCTCAGCCCACTCATGTCGATCGGCTTGGAGGTCAGGTAATCGTTGTAATCAATGCTGTTGGATCCGAAAAGATAAGGCATCCCGTTTTCGTCGCGGCCGTCAAAAGTTACAACGCCGAGCGTCCATGGATTTTTGGCATTGGTATAGGAATGCTCAGCCTTAGTGTCGAGCCAGAAAGCATTTTTGTCATTCAGCTGCGCGAAAAACTGAACGGCAGAATCCTGTACGAATTCCACTTCCGTCATCCAGATCGTGTCGGGTGGGTTCGGGAAATCAACCGTATCGTAAATGATGTAAGGCGGGTAAACCGTCGTTTGTGTATAAACCGGGGGATAAGAGCTGAAATCGCCCACTTTGATTTCGATGGAAGGCAACACTTCGTCTACTTCAGTCAGCTCGGTGGTATTGACAATCTTGCGGATCGTTTGCTGGGATGTGAAACGGCTCGTTACAGGCAGCGGGTTATTCGATAAATCAAGCAGCTTGTAGTATTCTTCCGAAGTAATCGTTGGATCGCTGAAATTATCTTCATACTCCTGGAAATGGTTTTTGGAGAATTCGTCCAGGAATGGAAGCTCAAGCGTGTCGGCAGTGTAAATGAACGTAGAATCAAAGCTTCCGGCATCACGTGTTGGAAATTGCTTTGCGGTCTTGACTTGCCGGGATACAATCGGGTTTAATTCTTCCTGGGAAAAAACAAAAAAGCTACTCAATAAACAACAGGTAATCCCTAAAAAATGCTTCATAAAAATTCTTTTTAGCCGTTTTTTATTCGCCGCCTGTTGAGGAATCTCCCGTATAGTTTTTGTCTAAAATAATTGTTACCGTTGTGTTGGAAGGGCTCATCACGCCTTCAATGTACTCGGGTGATTGCGAGCTGACACGGGCCGAAGCGCTGTCTGCTGCGTTTGCACAATTCATATAGGTCTCGAACAGGTTAAGCGAAGACATACCCGATAAACGTACTTTTACTTCACTTATTGTCAGTCCGTTCAAATTTGGAATTTGTACCGGTGCGCCAACTTCATTTCTTCCTACGACCAGGTGAATGGTAGCCCCGACAGGAACGCGTGTCCCTTCCTTGATGCTGTGGCCGTTGTATTTCTGGTCCAGTACCGCACCGTTAGCTTCAGAAGTCGGCTTGTAGGTAATTTTATATTTCAACCCGCGGTTCTTCAATACGCTTTGCGCAAAACGCTCGGATTTGTCTAATAAGCTCGGCATTTCAACCAGGTTGGTTTTCTTGGAAACACGCAGCTTGAGGATGCGGCCTTCTTTTACAAAAACGTCTGTAGAATCCGTTGGGCCGGGATCTTGCGAAACAATAGTTCCTTCCGGTTTTTTCGGATCATAAATGGAGTCGAGGATTTCGTAAGTCAAACCAAGCTCATCCAGCTGTGCCTGGATGTTTTTTACATTTTTGCCATACAGGTTCGGAACTTCGATCTTCTGACCGTGGTTTGTTGTGAAGTCCAGTATGAAAATTGTTCCCCCGACAATAACGATATAAGCCGCGATTATCATGACAAAGTGTTTCAGGAAGTGCTTGGACCAGATGAAGGATTTTAATTTTCTAAGAAATTCCATGTAATTTTTGCAAAATCAGCAACAAAACTAAGAAAAAAAATCATATCTGGTTATCTTTCCGGAAGTATTTTACGAACCGAAGATAAAGCGGACCAGGTAAGGTGTTTTTTTCCAGCTGCTGACCCGTTTGATGTAGATGAGCAGGATACTCAAAGCATAGATGAAACCGTAAATCAGAAGGAGCGTAAGGACCGTGTTTTCTTCGGTTAGCTTATAGGTGAAGGCCAGGGAGAAACTGATCAGGACGGTGTGTAAAATGTAGACAAACAAACTCGATCTTCCCAGGATCCGGAAGATATAAAATGCTTTATGACTGAAAAATGTGCGGTTTACCCAAATGAGCGCCGTCAGCCCGAGGGCAAAAACCAGGAAAGGGAGATCGGCCGGGTAAAACAGCTCGGAATATCCTGAGCGCACCAGTTTATTATCGTGGTACATAATAATGAGCGAAAAGCTGATGGCCAAAACCAGCAGTATAGAAACAATGAGCTTGTAGCGCCCGAAGCGGATGGATTTCCTGCCGCCGAGATATCCAAAAAGGAAAATCGCGAGCCACGGAAATACCGGGAACCAGCCGAAAATGAGCCAGGCGCCGCCATTCTTGTAAATTTCCGTCCACGAACCGGCAGTCAGCGGATAGTCATTCAGCTCACGGTGGTAGTAGCCTTTGCTTTGTAAATAATAAGCCGCAGTGATTACGGCAAGCGTTAAGGCCAGTACCCAGAAATCATGCAATCTGGGGAGGAAAGCTGCAACCAGGATGCAAAAGCCAATGAGATAAAGCACATCGTAGCCGGTGAAAGGCATAATCTTCCAGATCAGCGCATCGATCAGGGCGGCAACAAGGATCGTAAGAAGGGCGCGAAATAGCAGTCTGGTATTGACCCACGGTAAATTTTCACCTTTGCCCGCCCGGCTGATCCCGTAACCGGCGAGGGCTATAAAGACAGGTGCAGCCATAGAATCAATGACGCGGATAATAAAGCTTTCCGGGAGTTCCGGCAGATAAGGGACGCAATTGGCGAAAACCATGATGAACAAGGCGATCCCGCGAATGGCGTCGAGGTAATAGAGTCGATTGCTGCTTGTCAAAATGCAAGAATTTGAGACAAATGTATTTAAAAAAACCGAATTCACGCGTACACCTGGTTTTATGACAAAATTACATTCTTGTCATAAAAATGCTGACATCTTGTCGACAAATAGGCTTTTGGCAATATCTTTGTCCGGTTTTTTGGAAAATTCAACAAGATGGCTGAAGAAAAGGACAAACACGAAAAAGAAGAATCGGGCGTAGAAGAAACACAGGAAACCCAGACTGGGGAAGCTGCTGAAAACCAGGAGCAGACGCAGGAAGAAAAATACGCTGAGCTGAACGACCGTTTCATTCGTTTGTATTCAGAATTTGATAATTACCGCAAGCGGACGAACAAAGAAAAAGTGGACCTGATTGCCACGGCCGGAGCGGGAATTTTGAAGGATTTGATCCCTGTGCTCGATGATTTTGAGCGTGCTATCGTTAACAATGAAAATTCAGACGATGTTGCGGTGCTTAAAGAAGGTTTCCAGCTGATTTATAACAAGTTCAAAACAACGCTTGAATCCAAGGGCCTGAAAATGATGAATGCCAAAGGCGAAGCTTTCGACAGTGAGCTGCACGAAGCAATCGCAAATATTCCTGCACCGGAAGATACCTTAAAAGGCAAGGTGATAGAAGATGTTGAAAAAGGATATTTCCTTCACGATAAAGTGATCCGCTACGCGAAAGTTGTGGTAGGACAATAGTTTTAATGTGAGAATGTGCTGATATGCTAATGAGTTAATTGGGAAATTCAACTTATTAGCAATTAATAAGTTAGCACATTATCAGATTAACCAATTAGCACATTAATTGAAAATGAGTCAGAAAAGAGATTATTACGAAGTACTGGGCGTTGCGAAAAACGCTTCTGAAGCCGATATCAAAAAAGCTTATCGTAAACTCGCGCTGCAGTATCACCCCGATAAAAACCCGGATGATAAACAGGCGGAAGAAAAGTTTAAAGAAGCGGCGGAAGCTTACGAAGTGCTGAGCAATGCTGAAAAGCGCTCACGTTACGACCAGTTCGGCCATGCCGGTGTTGGCGGAGCGGGCTTTAGCGGCGGCGGTATGAACATGGATGACATTTTCAGCCAGTTCGGTGATATTTTCGGTTCAGCTTTCGGCGGGTCATTCGGTGGCTCTTTCGGAGGAAGCAGGGGCGGAAGCCGCACAGTACGCGGTACCAACCTGCGCGTGAAAATGAAACTGACGCTCGAGGAAATCGCTGACGGGGTTAAGAAAAAAATCAAAGTCAATAAACTGGTCAACGCAGACGGCGTGACGTATAAAACATGTACGAGCTGTAACGGAAGCGGCCGTGTTACACGTGTTACCCAGACTTTCCTCGGGGCAATGCAAACGCAGTCCGCTTGTAATGTCTGCCACGGCGCCGGGAAAATGATTGACAAAAAACCGGCCGATGCAGATGGGCAGGGACTCAAGCGCCAGGAAGAAGTTATCGAGATCGATATTCCGGCGGGAGTGGAAGACGGCATGCAGCTGAGCGTTACCGGCAAAGGAAACGCCGGGCCTTTCAACGGTGTACCGGGTGACCTCATCGTTGTGATCGAAGAAATCCCGCACCCGGAGCTGCGCCGCGATGCTGAAAACATACATTACGAAGCCTTTGTGAACATCGTGGATGCTATCCTGGGTGAAACAATTGAAATACCGACAATCCACGGCAAAGCCAAAATCAAGGTTGATCCGGGGACACAAAGCGGCAAAATGCTGCGCCTGCGCGGGAAAGGCTTGCCTGTTCTCCAGGGTTACGGCCAGGGAGATTTGCTGGTGCACATCAACGTATGGACGCCAACTAAAGTTTCCAAAGAAGAACGCGAAATCCTCGAAAAGCTCCGCGACAGCGAAAATTTTAAACCAAATCCTGACGGGAATGCCAAAGGCTTTTTTCAGCGGGTAAAAGATATGTTCCAGTAACTTGCAAAAAAACGAAAATTTGAAACGCTTCCGTCAGCTGACGGAGGCGTTTTTTTTGTTCAACGGAAAACTCATTTTCTTAGCCACGAATTGCACACCGCGAAGCAGCACCGAAGGTAAATTTTCACTCATGAGTGGTGTAATTTATCATTGATTATTATACCAATGATTTATAAATAGCTATTCGTGTAAATAATTAAGAGATCAAAAGAAAAATAATTCGTGACCTTTCGTGTAATTCGTGGCAAAGTCTCTTAAATCATCACTTTTTTCTCGTAAAAAGCTTAAACGGTCTTTTCGTTGGATAAGCACGGTGTGGCGTAAGATTATTAAAAATCAAAGCGACAATCAACAGGATCAAAGCGCCGCTCAATACAGGAGAAAGCACATACAAATAACCCAATCCCGTGATTTTAGCGCTCCCGATATTGGCGATCAAAGCAGTGGCGCCGCCCGGTGGGTGCAGGGTTTTGGTGATTTGCATCAGTACGATCGAAAGGGAAACGGCCAAAGCTGCGGTCAGCCAGGGTTCGCCCGGGATGAATTTATGGACCGTTACACCTGTCAGCGCGCAGATAACATGGCCTCCGATTAAGTTGCGCGGTTGTGCCAGCGGACTGTTGATTGCCCCGTAGACCAAAACGCTTGATGCCCCGAAAGAGCCAATGAGAAAAAGGTTGTCGTGCAGAACAAGGTATTTGCTGTTAAGGAAGCCGATCAGCCCGATACCGCAAAACGCCCCCAGAAATGTAATGAAGTGCTCGCGCTTGTCGAATAGCGTTTCCCGGTAAACAATATATTTCATTTTCCGGTAATTCCGGTGGAGCTGCTTTTTCATGGTCCGGATTTATAGGAGCTGTAACTGTAAACGGTGTACGGAACGATTTGCTGTGCAATGATTTTGGATACCAGGCTCGCTGCCGCTAATGGAATAAGCAAGGTATAATTTCCCGTAATTCCGCAAACAACAAAAATGGCTGTCAAAGGGGCGTGCAGGCAAGCGCTCAATACAGCAGCCATCCCAACGAGCATGAAGTTGAGCGGGATCAGCTCAGCGCCGAAAACACGCTGCAGGATCAATGCTGTGAATAACCCGGCAAAAGCGCCGGTAAACAAGCTCGGACCGAAAACACCACCATCGCCGCCGCCAGCTAATGTGAGAGAGCAAACCAAAGGCTTTAAAACCAAAACACCGCCCAGCGCAGTGAGGAGCGTTAAGGAAAAAACGAGCGATCCTTCATCAGCAAGCAATTCACGCAGGTAATGGTATCCGTCGCCATACAAAGCCGGGAAAGTAAGGATACAACAGCTGATCGCCAGCGAGCAAAAAATAATGCGCCTGCCGTGACGTACGCGGGCAAAACGCTCTTTGAAAAAAAGCACGGATTTAGTGAGATAAACGGAATTCAGGGCGGAAAAAGCCCCGAGAAGCAAAAACCAGGGCAGGGCGCTGTAGTTCCAGTGATCGACCTGCAATGTAAACAAAGGTTTGGTGTTGAGCACAAAATCCAGCCCCCAAACGAGCAAAACGGCCCCAAGTACCAGAACGAAAGAAAGCTGCGTTACTTTTTTCAGGATCACTTCAAAAGCAAAAAGCATCCCGGCCAATGGGCTTCCGAAAAGCGCAGTAACACCCGCTGCAACGCCTGCTGCAATCAGCTCCCGCCGGAAAAGCGGGTGGATCTTTTGTTCTTTATGGGTTACCGCCCCAACGCTGGCCGAAGCAACAACCGTAGAAACTTCAATCCCGGTTGATCCGCCAAAGCCAATCGTGAGCAAGCCGTTAATCAGGTGAGAAGGAATTTTGTAGAATTTCAATTCGTTATGCCGTGTTTTCAGGCTGTCGTAAATTTCTTTAATGCCTTTATTCTCCCGCTTTTTGAACAGATACTGTCTCAGGAAAAAGATCAGTGACAAACCTATAAAAGGAAAGATCAATTGTAAAGGCCAGTAAGTATGTGCAATTTTTGAGAGCCCTGATTCCAGGTGTTCAGTGAGGTAAACAAAGGCATAAACGAGCAGTCCGCAACTCAGGGAAATGAAGAAGACAGAAAAAGTAAGGCGGGTAATTTCTTTTTGTTTATCGCGCTGTTCCATGACAGGCTTTAAAATTAGGCAATAAACTTAATATGCTAATGAGTTCATGTGTTAATTTTCCAACTTTCATTCTCAATTTAACTTCTCTGTCCGTGGACACATTTCCTTACGATCCTGCCAAATCGAAACCTGTGGCTTCAGTTCCTAAATTTTTAGAAGGGAAGCTTAAAGATTCGCAGGCCTGGTCACCGTAAAAGAAATTGAAAATAGTGTGGTAATCATCACTTTCACCGTGTTGTTTCAGGTAGGCTTCCAGCTTGTCACGATCTTCGGCTTCGAGCTTCACCTTTCGGCCGCTTTTGAGGGCTGTGAAACGTTCCTGCCGGAAAAAATCAGTTAAGCACTGGGGCTTTCGCTGCGAAGCATAATACATTGTCCGGTAGCAGGCTTCGCGGGTGCGCTGCTGTATCAGCTCCTTGCTGTATTCTTCCGAAGACCATAAGAAAACGGTACAAAACCGGCGTTTTACCAATGCGTTGATCTTAAATTTACTGTCATAATCTGTCGTAAAACGGTTCGTCCATCCGCCTTTCAGGTCATCGGCCAGGTTAACCGCTACCTGGAAAAGCTTGTCGCCGGCTTCGTTTTTCCGGTTGATATCTTCGAGACTTTCCGAAACAAGATACTCAGCTCCCATGCGGATTAAACGTTCCATTTTTTGAAAAACATGCTCTTTCGCCATGGGATTGTAGCCGCCGATCGGGAGGATCAGATCACCTTTGGTTTCTCCCTGCAATAAAGAAAGATAAGCCTCAAAGCGTTCCTTTCCCGGTGGTTTTTGATACAGTTGGTGCATTTTTTCCAAAACGGGGAGCAGCTGAAATTTCATTATTAATGTGCTAATGAGTTAATATGCTAATTTGGTAATATATTAAAGTTAATCTTCCTTATCATAAAACCGCATTCCTTTACCCAGGCGATCCAGCGTTATTCCAATCCGTTTGACCTTCGTTTCGTCGCGTTTGGCAGCGTTGATCCAGTCAACATACAGTTTCTGGTCACTTTCCCGAAAACCGTAAAATGTTTGTTTCGCCGCCGGGTCGTCCAGCAGGCACAATTCCAATTCTTGCGGGATTTCCAAAGGATCCTGGTCTTCATACAAAATGACGTGTACCCAATCACCTTCCTGTTTACTGATCTTTTTCCTGATTTCAGCTTTTACGGGCAAAAAGAGATCACCGCCTTTCATGGGCATGAGATTATAGGCTTTTAGCTCATAGCTGTCGATTTTCCCTTTGACCGTCACCATGCCAAAGCTTTTGGTTTGAACGGCTTCAAAACGGGGAATAACAACATAGGTCCAGCCACCTTTTCCGGGGTATTTTTCGAGCTGGAAGCTATCGTTTACAACGGGGCTTGACATAGGAGCATGTAATGAACCAGGCAAATATATAATGTTTCAGGGAACTATTTCAACTCCCTGAGCTTTTGATCATACAAGTCACCTTGTTTTTGATCCTGCATCAAATAGCAGATATCGCGCATGGCCGTATAAAGCCGTGTTAATTCTTTGCTGTTGGGGCCGGATTGCGCGATTTTATTCTGTAAAGCAAGGTCATAATAATCCAGCGCTTCCCGGTATTGCTGCATTTCGCGGTAAGTATTTCCCAGGCTGACGTAGCTTTGGCTAATTTCCGTGCTGGATTTGCCAAACAGTTTTTCCCGGATAGCCAGCGCTTTCAGGTGTGTTTCAACGGCTTTGTCATATTCCTTATTATTCAGGTATACATTACCGATATTGCCGTAGCTTGTAGCGGTTTGCGCATTCATTTCCCCAAGTTTTTCCAGGCGGATATTGAGGGCTTTGTAATGAAAATCAAGTGATTCCGGGTATCTTTCCAGCGCGTTGTAAAGCACGCCCAGGCTGATGTAGGTAACTGCCAGCTCCAGGCTCGACGGATCGAGTTTTTTTGTCCCGGTTTCCAGGGCTTCATTGAGAAAAACGGCCGCTTCATCGTATTTGTCCTGGCGGGTAAGAATAACACCTTGCTGGTTGTAGCAGGCAACGAGTTTTTCAAAATCATCCGTTTGTTTAAATCCTTCCGCAGCTTTGG
Source organism: Crocinitomicaceae bacterium (assembly GCA_021325675.1). Taxonomy (GTDB): domain Bacteria; phylum Bacteroidota; class Bacteroidia; order Flavobacteriales_D; family Crocinitomicaceae; genus M2408. Next base: position 134,450 of record JAJTCM010000007.1, on the reverse strand, counting down.
CGTAATAAAGCAAGGCGCTGTCACGCTGACCGGATTTCACAAAAGATTCGGCTTTTAGCTGCAAGTGTGTTGCCAGGCTGTCTGGGCCGGGACCTGAGCAATAGGCATAAGCGGAAGCGAAAGATAAAAGGATCAGGGGAAGAAATTTGGCGCTCATCGTACGGGTTTTAGAACAAAAATACAAAAATCCGCAAGTCCTTTCCTTTATTTGTGCCAGACGGTAGCCTGAAGAACGGCGTTCGAAAATTCCTCTCCGTTGATCTTCGTATTGCCGATGAAACCACCAAGATAACCGAGGGTTTTGCAATCAGGGCTGATCACTTCGGAAGTCATGTCAGCGCCGCAGCTTCCCGGGTCAAATACATAAACGGTCTTTCCCTGGAAACGGTATTCTTTCACATTCACGTCCTTGTCGCAATTGGATTCCGCGTCAAAGCTTTTGATTTTAGCCTTAACACAGTCCGGCGTTCCTTTGGCAATTTTAAGTTTTCCGCAGCACATGCAGGAAGCCAGCAAGGGAAGCAGAAATGTAATTCTGATCATCGCTTTCATTTCTGATATAAACGTCATGTTCCAAAAAATAGTTTATAAGAATTGAGAATTAAGAATGGAAAATGAAGCATGTGATGTTAAATTTTTCAATTTTCCATTCGCACAAATCCATCAAAATACTCGCTCACTGTCCAGGCTTCCGCCTTTTCCTTGAACCAGGGTTTGATTGTCGGCCACACATGCTGTCCGAAAAGCTCCGAATCACGGTAAGAATTCAATGCTTTTTCATCTTTCCACAAACTGTAGGTAAATACGATTTCAGGGCAGTTTTTGTCCTGCATCAGTTTCATGCCGAAGCAATCTTCCTGTTTGGCGACTTTCCATTTAATCCCTTCAAAAAAAGCAAGGAATTCGTCAATTTTATCTTCCCGGAAGTGAAGCTTTACGATGCGTGTGATCATGTCTTTAATGATGAATTATTAGCGTTGAATCTGTCTGTTGTCTTTCGCCTGGTGCCTTCTCTCTCAAAAAAGCGATTCGAGTGTTTCCTTCGAGCCTTTTGGCAGGAATTCGATGCGGATGGTGTCGTTAATTCCCAGGCCGAACAAAGCGTTGGCGCCGCCGTGCTGGGAAGTTGCGCCGCGGTTAATGGCAATTTCAAGCATTCCGTTGGAGTTGAACAAAGCAAGCTTTTCTCCGTGTGGAACTTCAGAATACGTATTCGAGATCTGGTCAATGTAATATTCGCGGCGACGGAAGTAAATCGTAAACGGAATGTCCTTCCCGAAGCGTTCAAACAGCTTGCGGTCGATATTCGTGATCAGGTTGCCGTAATGGTCGATATGCATCACATTCCCCATGATAAGGTTGTTTTCGATTACCGGGTTGATCGTTACGCGGCGGTTGAAACGTTCCACTTTCGAAGCGAAGGAATCCACCGGTGTTTGCTGTGCAATTTTACATACGATCGGTACCAGCAGGTTGCGGATCGGGAACTGGAAAGCGCCGGGATTGGATAAAATATCGTCCACATGCCAGAAACCTTCAAATTCTTCCTCGCCCACAATCAGGCTGAAAACGCCGTTGTCGTTCGATACAAAATATTGTCCTTTGTAAAGCAGGACCGCCGGAATGCTGCTGTGCTGCTGCGCCCCGAAGTTAATGACCGGCTCGCAGTCAACCCCGATGAGGTGGATCGTCCCCGCCGGAAAATTCTCAAAACAGTTTTTAACGAAGTAGGCCGCCTGCGCAATATCGAAAGCTTTTACCTGGTGGCTGATATCAACGAGGTGAACCTCGGAAAACCGGGATAAAATAGCACCTTTGATCGAGGCAACATAATGGTCAGTTGTTCCTAAATCAGATGTAAGGGTGATGATTTGCATTTTCTCCGGTTATTTGCAAAATTATTTACTAATTTTGTTCAAAATTAAGCTTTATTCTTCATATTTTTGAATAAAATAAACAATTAATTACATTTTCTATTGGAAAAAACGATCGAAATTAAAGGCATTAATCCGGTTGAAATATTTGGTGTTAATAACCTTTATTTGAAAAAGCTTACCCTTTACTACCCGACCTTAAAAATTGTGGCCCGCGGGAACAAGCTCAAGGTTTTGGGAGACGAGGAAACCGTGGATTTATTTGAGAAGAAATTCGAACAGATAACCGATTATTTCCACCGTTTCAATACCATCAGCGAAAATATCATTGAACAGCTCCTCATCGAAGAAGCTGACAGCAAAAATTCGGAAGACGGTACGGAAATCCTGGTGCATGGCAATGGCGGTGTAAAAATTAAGGCCAAAACCATCAACCAGCGGAAACTGGTACAGGCTGTCAATGAAAATGACATGGTATTTGCCGTTGGGCCTGCCGGTACAGGAAAAACCTACACAGCGGTTGCCCTCGCCGTACGCGCGCTGAAAAACAAAGAGGTTAAACGCATAATCCTGACGCGCCCGGCGGTTGAAGCTGGTGAAAACCTCGGCTTTTTGCCCGGCGACCTGAAAGAAAAGCTCGATCCGTACCTCATGCCGCTCTACGATGCACTGCGCGATATGATCCCGCCCGAAAAGCTGGCTGATATGCTCGAATACGGTATTATCGAAATCGCACCGCTCGCTTTCATGCGCGGCCGTACGCTTGATAAAGCTTTCGTGATCCTCGATGAGGCGCAGAATGCTACCGTGATGCAGATGAAAATGTTCCTCACGCGAATGGGGCAAACGGCTAATTTTATCATCACCGGGGATATGTCGCAGGTCGATTTACCGAAAAAACAGCGTTCAGGACTGAGCTATGCGCTTGACGCCCTCAACGGAATTGAAGGAATCGGTATAGTTCGTCTCAACCAGCACGACGTCATCCGCCACCCGCTCGTAAAACGCATCATTGACGCTTTCGAGGTGGCCGAGGAAAAAGACAAGGCGGAACGGGAAGAAAAGAAAGGTATTAACACCCCGCCAAACGACTTAACAATATAAATGAAAAATAAAAAGAGCCGTAAGATCTTACGGCTCAATCTTTTTCATTTTTCAAAATACATAATTAAAACCAATGAACAGCATTACAGAAACAGATTTCCGGTTCCCGAACCAAACAGGCGTTTACAAAGGCAAAGTGCGCGACGTATATTTCATCGAAAACGACATTGTTGTGATGGTGGCTTCCGACCGTATTTCAGCCTTTGACCATGTTTTACCAAAGGGTATTCCTTACAAAGGGCAGGTTTTGAACCAGGTGGCAACGCTTTTCCTGGATGCTACAAAAGATATTGTGCCGAACTGGCTGCTGGGAACTCCCGATCCAAGTGTAGCAGTTGGTTTGAAATGTGAGCCTATCCGGGTTGAAATGGTGATCCGCGGTTACCTTGCAGGACACAGCGCACGCGAATATAAGCTCGGAAAACGGGTTTTATGCGGCGTTTCCCTGCCGGAAGGAATGAGGGAGAACGACAAATTCCCCGAACCGATCATCACGCCGGCAAGTAAGGCGGAAGAAGGCCACGACGAAGACATTTCCCGCGAGGAGATCATTGCGCAAAACATTGTTCCGGAGGAAATTTACGTGCAGCTCGAGAAGTATACACGTGCCCTCTTTCAGCGCGGAACGGAAATGGCGGCCAAACAAGGACTGATCCTCGTGGATACGAAATACGAATTTGGCTTGTACAACGGAAAAGTGTACCTCATCGATGAAATTCATACCCCTGATTCTTCGCGCTATTTCTATGCAGATGGTTACGAAGAAAGACAGGCGAATGGCGAGCAGCAAAAGCAATTATCCAAAGAGTTTGTGCGCCAGTGGCTGATCGAAAACGGTTTCCAGGGATTGGAAGGCCAAACGATGCCATTTATGCCGGACGAATTTGTGAATACCATCACGGAGCGCTACATTGAGCTTTACGAAAAAATTTCAGGAAGAACCTTTATCAAAGCCGATAACTCGGATATGCGTTCGCGCATTGAAAAAAATGTAACAGGTTTTTTGAAAGACTTAAAGCCGGTAAACCACGAATGAAAACTAAAACGGAAGAAGGCTTTTATGCGATTGGCGTATTTAAGCCTAAAACGGAGCACAATGTCGGTACGCTCTGGCGTTCAGCCTATATTATGGGGGCAAGCTACATTTTTACAGTGGGGCAGCGCTACAAAAAGCAAACGTCCGACGTGGTGAAAGCCTGGGCGCGGATTCCCATGTTCTATTACAAGGAATTCGAGGATTTGCTCAGCAATATTCCTTACGATTGCCGTTTGGTAGGCATTGAAATCGATGATAATGCCGTTCCGCTGCATGAGTTCAGGCATCCGAAACGCGCGATTTACCTTTTAGGCTCGGAAGACAATGGCTTACCGCCCGAAGTGCGTGAAAAATGTCATTTCCTGGTGCGCCTTCCCGGCAATTCATCGCTCAATGTCGGCGTTACGGGCGCAATTGTAGCCCACGACCGGGTTTGTAAAATCCCAACGACACTTCCACCGGATCATACCAAATAGAATGGAAAATGAAGAATTGAAAATGTAGAATGAATCCTATGTTTTCAATTACTTCGTAACGATGTACTGCAAAAAGTTCTTATGTATGATGTAAATCTCCAGGTGTCCCGTTGCGGCGCTGGTATTTGTATGGATCACGTAACGGAAATCCGAGCTGCTGTTTTTCACTTTGAAAACATCCATATACAGATCTTTGTACAGGTCTTTGATATCATCAAGCAAATAATCATTTTTATTGAATTCTTCCCGTACGAAGCCTGCTTTTTCGTAATCACCACAATTGGTGAACAACTGGAGCAATTGCTTGCGTGCGCCGGTATAATCGGGGGCAAGGCCGCTCATTGGGATATCTTCTTTGTAATAAGCGAGGTTTTTGCTTTTGTTGTGAAAAATATGGGCATTTTCATTGCTGTACAGATGATACTGAACCTTGTAGATATCAAAATCTTCATAGATCATGCGGGAAATTGAAGCGCGTGTATGTCGCAGGACAAAATCCATGTCATCTTCGCCATCCCGCGGCAGGGTGTCCATGCCCATTTCCTCCAGGTCAAGGATGGTGGCGTTGTTTTGTGTTTCATTGAATACGATGAAATCACGGAAATACGTGCAGAAACTGGTGTCGGCTTGCTGGCCATGGGCTTTTAAGCTGTAAGCCCCGGCGATGATGAGAAGAAGTGTTAAACCTTTCATGGAAATTAATTTGAAGCAAAGTAAGCTCTAAAATCTGGTTTAGCGAATAAGTCATTTGTATTATAAATCGAAACGAAAGTATAATGCTCCAGTCTCAATTCTCCATTCCTCATTCTTCATTCTTCATTCTCATTAATCCCCAACCTTTCCGCCTTAATCCGCGTTTTTAGCATGTCAGGCAGATTTTTTCGCCTGTGCGCTTAAACTTTTATTAACTTTAGCTGTCAATAAGGAAACACACTTCATGAAAAAACTGATTTTTCTGGCTGCTTTTGCGCCATTCCTAAGCTTCTCACAAATTCCCGGCGAAAATTTTTATGGTACCGACCAGGTTGTCCGCGTGGATATTACGTTTAACCAAACAGGTTTTTGGGACAGTCTTGTAGCTAATTATCCCCTTGAGGAAGACATGATGGCCGCCGGTTTTCAAATTACGGACAACCAGGGCGTTCATGAAATGGATTCCATCGCTATCCGTTTGAAAGGAAATTCGAGCTACGGGCACCCGGGCAACAAGAAATCATTTAAGGTCGATATCAATCAGTGGGTACAGGGCCAGGATTATGACGGCCTGAAAAAGCTGAATTTCAACAACGGCTTCAAAGACCCGACCTTCATGCGTGAAAAAGTGTTTTTTGACCTGTGCAGAACGCTGGGAATCCCTGCTCCGCGCATTAATTACGCCAACGTGTATATGAACGGAACTTTCTGGGGTTTTTATACAATCGTGGAACAAGTGGACGACCAGTTCCTGGATTGGGCTATCCTGGACGATCTCGGTAACCTCTACAAAGCAGGCGATAATACCGGAGGGACAACACCGGCTGACCTGATGTATTACGGTCAAACGGCAACCAGCTATTATACGCGCTACGAGCTCAAAACGAATGAGGACCTGAACGACTGGAGCGGCTTGATTTCCCTGATTAATTTCATCAACAACTCTTCGGCAGCTGATTTTGGCAACAATTTCGGTACAAATATTAACCAAACGACTTTTATTCATTCCATTGCGCTCGATAACCTCTTTTCGAACCTCGACAGCTACCTGAACAGCGGGAGGAATTATTACCTCTATCAAAACCTGACCACCGGGAAATGGGAATGGATCAAATGGGACGGGAACGAAGCTTTTGGAATGTACAGTGGCCCCGGTTTGGGCAACCTGGTACAGCTCGCACCCAATTACGTAGGCAGCAACCGTCCGCTGGTAAGCCGCATGTTCGCCAACACCGCTTTGTATGAAGAATATACGGATTACATGTGCGAAATTCTGAACAGCCATTTCAATTCCACGTATATCAACGCCCGGGCTGATGCGCTCAAAGCCTTGATCCAGCCGCATGTTACGGCAGATAACAACAAAATGTACACCACCCAGAATTTCATCGATAATGTTGAAAATTCAATTGTTGTCAGCGGAGGTATGGGTAACCAGACAATTTACGGGATCAAGTCCTTTGTCAGTGCGCGAAATGCTTACCTGATGAATGCATTAGGCTGTGAAGTTGGTTTGGATGAGCAGGATAATGAAGGTTTGAAAATCTATCCGAACCCTTTTGAAAATAGCTTTACGCTGAAAGCAGGTGCTGAAGAAATCCGCTTGTTTGATATTTCAGGAAAAGCAGTTGATTTCGAAGTGAAAGACCTCGGATCAGCGAAAGAAATTACTGTTAACGGCGCTTCAGGCTTCTACTTGCTGAAATTCAAGCTGAACGGCAAGGAAATGAACCTGCAGCTGGTTAAGGAATAAAATGATGAATATTGAATGAAGAATATTCATCACTCATAATTCATCATTCCTTTAAGAATACATTTCCTGCTGCATCTGCGCGATCTTTGTATCTGCCAGGTAATCATCATAAGGCATCATTTTGTCGATAACACCGTTTGGCGTAAGCTCAATAATGCGGTTCGCTACCGTGTTCACCAATTCGTGGTCATGGGAAGAGAAGATGATATTGCCCGGAAAATCCGTCATTGCGTTGTTGAGCGCTGTAATGGATTCGAGGTCAAGGTGATTGGTTGGCTCATCCATCAGCAGTAAGTTAGCTTTCGCCAGCATCATGCGGGAGAGCATACAGCGCACTTTTTCACCTCCGGATAATACGCTTGCACTTTTCAGGGCTTCTTCACCGGAGAAAAGCATACGGCCGAGGAAGCCACGGATATTTACCTCTTCTTTTTCCTCATCGGTTTGGGCGTATTGACGCAGCCAATCCATCAAAGGCAATTTATCTGTAAAATAAGAATGGTTTTCGTTTGGCAAATAAGAAGTGGAGATCGTCGTCCCGAAAGTAAAAGTCCCGGAATCCGCTTTCATATTCCCGTTCAGGATTTCGAAAAACGCACTTACCGCCACTGAGTTTTTGGAAACCAGTACGATTTTGTCGCCTTTGTTCATCGTAAACGATAAATCCTTGATAAGCTGAACGCCTTCCAGGGATTTGTTCAATCCATCCACTGTTAAAATCTGGTTTCCTGCATCACGCTCCGAATGAAACGTAATTCCCGGGTATCTTCTGGATGACGGCTGGATTTCGTCCAGGTCAAGCTTGTCGAGTAATTTCCGGCGGCTGGTTGCCTGCTTGGATTTGGAAGCATTTGCCGAGAAACGGGAGATAAATTCCTGTAATTCTTTTTTCTTGTCTTCCGCTTTTTTGTTTTTGTCGGAACGCTGACGCGCAGCAAGCTGGGATGATTGATACCAGAACGAGTAGTTACCCGTAAACAGGTTAATCTTTCCGTAATCAATATCGCAAATATGTGTACACACCGTATCCAGGAAGTGACGGTCGTGGGACACAACAATCACGGTGTTTTTAAAATCGAGTAAAAAGTCTTCCAGCCAGCCAACTGTTTTCAGGTCAAGGTCATTCGTCGGCTCATCGAGGATCAGTACATCAGGGTTGCCGAAAAGCGCCTGTGCAAGCAAAACGCGTACTTTCAGCTCATTCGAAAGCTCGGCCATCGTTAGGTAGTGCTTTGATTCGTCGATTCCGAGGTTACTGAGCAAGCTCGCAGCATCGGTTTCAGCATTCCAGCCTTCCATGTCCGCAAATTCACCTTCCAGCTCGGAGGCTTTCATACCGTCCGCTTCAGAAAAATCTTCCTTCATGTAAAGCGCATCCTTCTCAACCATGATATCAAACAGGCGCTTGTGGCCCATAATCACGGTTTGCAATACCTGAATCCCGTCAAATTCAAAGTGGTCCTGCTTCAATACAGCCATCCGCTTTCCCGGCTCCAGCTCAATGCGGCCCTTTGTCGGGTCCTGGTCACCGGTAAGGATCTTGAGGAAAGTGGATTTTCCCGCTCCGTTAGCGCCAATAACACCATAACAGTTGCCATTGAGGAATTTGAGGTTCACATCGTCAAAAAGTGTTCTTTTTCCGAATTGAAGGGAAAGATTGTTAACTGAAATCATCGTACTTGCTTGAAATTTGGTGCAAAGATACGAATTAAATGGAGAATTTAGAATTGAAAATGGGAAAATAGGATTCGAAGATTCTAAAATCGGAATGAGATGTTTCCCGCAAATGATCGCGGATTATTTACGCGGATAAGCGCCGGTTTTTTACGTTGAATTGTTTTCATATCAAATAAAATGCTTAACTTCAATTACCTAAATTTTAGAGCATGACTGAAAACCACCTTTCCTACCTGATTCGGGGCGTTATTTTTAAAGTGTACAATGAACTTGGCCCCGGTTTATTGGAATCCGCTTATGAGCAAGCATTGATTTATGAATTAAATGAAATTGATTTGCGTGTTAAATCACAAGTTCCCCAACCTTTGGTTTACCGGGCGATTCATTTGGCAGTAGGATACCGGCTTGATCTATTGGTCGAAGATAAAGTTGTTATAGAAATCAAATCCGTTGAGAACCTCGCGGAAGTACATCACAAGCAATTAATCACTTATCTGAAATTATCCGGTTTAAAACTGGGCTTACTTGTCAATTTTAATTCCAGCAATATTTCCGAAAATATATTCAGAAAAGTAAATGGCCTGAAAGATGAAATCAGCAATTATCCGCGCCCAAATCCACGTTGATCCGCGAAAAAATACTTTCTAGAATAAAGAAAATATAAAAAAATCAGCGCTTATTTGCGTTCAAATTTGCGCTAATCCGCGGGAAACTAAGTCTTGCGTTTTTTCTTTTTCGCCGCCGGGAACAAGATGTTGTTGAGGATCAAACGATATCCCGGTGAGTTCGGGTGCAGGTTCAGGTCTGTTGGAGGATCGCCTACGCGGTGCTGGAAATCTTCAGGGTCGTGGCCGCCATAAAAAGTCCAGGTGCCCTGGCCGTATTCGCCGTGCAGGTATTTGGCTGTCCCCAAAGCTTTGTTTTCACCCAGGATAAGTACGTTCGGCTTGATGAGGTCTTTCTTGAAATCAGTCGTTTGGCCCATGAAACCGTTGATCACATCCGTGTGGCACTGTGTCAGCATCGTAGGAACAATGTCCCATTTGGCGGAAAACTCAAATAAGGTGAATTTATCGGTGTTTTCGGGCATACGGTGCAGCTCCGTTCCGTCAATGTTGGAATATTCGTAAACATAAGGGTCTTTAACGAGCTTAAAATCCTCAAAGGCGAGTGTATTGCCGAAATCAAGCTGTTCCTGGCAATTCGGGTTCATGGCATCGCCGTCGTACATGCGTTCGCAGATGTCCGTGTTGTGGGCTGCAAGCCCAATGTCGAAGCTATCGGTGCCGCTGCACATCGTGAAGAGAAAACCACCGCCTACAACGAAATTCTTTATATTGTTGGCAACAGCCAGCTTGAGCTGGGAAACCTTTTTGAAACCAAGCATTTGAGCGTCGGCTTCTGCCTGGGCTACCTGTTCTTTATACCAGGGAAAATCTTTATAGGAAGAATAAAATTTACCGTATTGCCCGGTGAAATCCTCGTGGTGCAGGTGCAGCCAGTCGTATTTCGGCAAAACGCCCATGATAATGGCCGAATCGTAGATTTTTTCGTAAGGGATCTCGGCATATTCAAGCACCATCGTTACGGCGTCATCCCAGGGAAGACTTCCTTTGGGTGTATACACAGCAATTTTCGGCGCTTTTTCCAATTGCACCAGTTCCTGGTTAACTTCCGGGTTGGCGATTTCGTTTTTTATGGTATTGGCCTGCCCGTCGGAAATCACTTCATACTTCACTCCGCGGATAATCAGCTCTTCTTCAATTTTTTGGAGGTTTGGGCATAGGAAAGAACCGCCGCGGTAATTCAGCAGCCATTCGATCACCACATCGTTTTCAAGGATCCAGTAAGCTATCCCGTAGGATTTCAGGTGGTTCGTCTGCGTTTCGTCCATGGGGATCAGGATCTGTGAGCTGCGTCCGAAGAAAGCAAAACAGAAGAAAAGCAGAGCAAGCCTGAATTGAAGCTTAAAAAGGCGTATCATCGTTATAGTCTTTTTCAAAATTATCAAAATCGTTGCCCTGGTTAATCCTGCTTCCGATAGTCACCATGCCGGGGGACGGCGCATCAAAGTTCTGGTTGGCGTTCATCGAAGAGCTGATCGTCGTAAATTCTTCATCACCGTAAGAATCGAGGTTGTCGAAGCGGGCATACTGGCCGATAAACTTAAGCCGCACGGTGTCCAGCGCACCGTTCCGGTGTTTCGCTACGATAATTTCACCTACGCCGGCATTGGATTCCCCGGTTTCACTTTCGATCAGGCCGTAATATTCCGGGCGGTAAATGAAGGACACGATATCGGCATCCTGCTCGATGGCACCGGATTCACGTAAGTCGGATAGCAGCGGACGTTTGTCCCCACCGCGGGATTCTACGGAACGGCTCAGCTGGGAAAGCGCAATTACGGGAACGTTCAGCTCCTTGGCAATTTCCTTGATGGAGCGGGAAATAGTTGAAATTTCCTGTTCCCTGTTTCCTGCGCCTTTGGTTCCCCCGGCGGTCATCAGCTGAAGGTAATCGATGATGATGAGCTCAATATTGTGGAGCATTTTCAGCCTGCGGCATTTGGCACGTAAGTCAAAAACACTGATCCCGGGCGTGTCGTCGATAAAAATCGGTGCGGTGGAAAGCTTGTTGATGCGTGCGTGGAGCTGGATGAACTCATCTTCCCGCAGATCACCCTTACGCAGTTTTTCCGCACTGATGCGCGATTCGCTGGATATTAAACGTTTTACTAATTGTACAGAGGACATCTCAAGAGAGAAGACTGCAACTCCCATGCCATAATCTACCGCGGTGTTGCGCGCCATCGAAAGAACGAAGGCGGTTTTTCCCATTGCGGGACGGGCTGCGATCACGATCATGTCGGAGCGCTGCCAGCCTGAAGTCAGTTTGTCAAGCTCACGGAAACCGGTAGGGACACCGGAAATACCGTCGCTGTTTTTGCTCGCGATCACAATTTCATCGATGGCTTGCTTTACGACGTTCTGCATGCTGTCAACACTTTTTTTCATGTTGTTTTCAGCGATTTTGAACAGGTCGGATTCCGCTTTATTCAGCAATTCGAAAACGTCGGTTGTTTCTTCGAAGGCATCTTTCAGCACTTCGGAGCACATCCGGATGATTTCGCGCTGGATATGTTTCTGGGAAATGACGCGGGCGTAATATTCAACGTGGGCCGCTGATGCAATCCGGTTGGTAAGCTGGGAAACGTAAACCGCCCCGCCAGCCAGTTCGAGCTCACCGTCTTTTTTGAGCTTGCTCACAACGGTAAGCAGGTCGATCGGGCTCGAGCTTCCGAAAAGCTCCACGATGGCTTTGAAAATGTAATAATGTTTGGGATCGTAAAAACTGTTGGCTGTGAGAATATCGATCGTTTCGTTGACCGCATTTTTCTCCAGCATCATCGCACCCAGCACAGCCTGTTCCAAATCAACTGCCTGCGGCGGAACTTTGCCGTATTCACCGATTAAACCGGAAGTAGTACTTCTTAAACGTTGCGCCGGAGCTTTTTTGTTTTCCCCCCCATTATTCTCCATAATTGCAAAAATACGATCTTATTCCTGAAAAGAATATTAAAAATTGTTATTTTCCGTCATTGTTGATATCTCTTCTTTGAGCGGTTCTTCCGGCTCATCCAAAAGTGCTGAATGTTTCTTGCTGAGCGTCCAGCGGAGAAGCAGAAAAGCCAGCAGGGAAATGAAAGCGCAAACGAAAAATGCAATTCCGTAGTTGAGCGCCGGAGTTGGTTTCACCTGGGTGCTCATAAAATAGATCCACCCGAAGAAAAGCGGGCTGAGGATTTCGGCCAGGCTCATCAGGCTGGAAAAAATCCCCTGTAATTCTCCCTGTTCATTCTGGGCGGTTTGCCGGGTGACAATTGAACGGATTGCCGGGTCGATCACACCGCAAAGTGCATAAGGAACGATAATCGCGTACATCATCCAGCCGTAAGGAATGATCCCGATAATAATAGTTGTAACAATCAAAGCGATAATCCCCAGGCTTGAAGTGCCGCGCTCTCCCAGTTTTTTAACAAGAACACCCGATAAGCCGCCCTGTACAACACCAAAGGAAACACCGACCACAGCCAGTGAAATCCCGATATCTTTCGGAGTCCACTCAAAACGGTGCATCGTGTAGAAATTCCACAGGGAATGAATGGCAAAGTTGGCGAACATCACCAGGAAAGTAACAACAAACAGGTATTTGCTTTTCCCAAATTTCTTCAATTGCTTGAAAGCGCCTAACGGATTGGCCCGCTTCAATTCAAATTTACGGCGCTTATCCGCCGGGAGCGATTCTTTCAGTACAAAAAGCCCGTAGAGGAAATTTAAAAGGGAAAATGCCGCCGCTGCCAGGAAAGGCGCACGTGAGCCAAAATCACTCAGCAAGCCGCCGATAGCCGGTCCGATAATAAAACCGATCCCGAAAGCGGCGCCGATCATACCAAAGTTTTTGGCGCGGTCTTCATCCGTAGAAACGTCGGCAATATACGCCGCAGCTGTTGTAAAACTAGCTCCGAACATACCTGCAATCGCCCTTCCGAGCACGAGCCAGAATAAGCTTGGCGCGAAATACATCACGATGTAGTCCAGTCCCATGCCCAATACGGACATCAATAGTATCGGGCGTCTTCCGTAGCGGTCGCTCAGGTTGCCGACCATCGGTGAAAACAAAAACTGCATCAGGGCGTAGACCATCATAACAAGCCCGTAGTACACGGTAGCCTTGTTGACCGGAACGTTTGTCGTTTCTGCAATCAAGGCCGGAAAGCTTGGGATGATAATACCGATCCCGATTGAATCGATGCAAATCGTGATTAAGACGAAAATAATGGCTTTTTGTAGCACGTCAATATGTTTAAAAGTCAGCAAAAATAGGAAATTTAATGGGAAATGGAAAACAAGGGAATAGAAAATTACTGCCATATCGGGGGAGGCTTTCCAATTCTGGATTCTATATGTTCCGTTTTAAATTCAAAAATTCCATTAGTCTTTATTTTTAATCGGTTTAAATTAGGAATTACGTAATATGTCGTACGCCAGTATTAAAATAAGATTCTAATTTTGCCAAAAAGAAAACTTATGAAATATTGGAAACAGATTACAGTTTTTACCTTATTTTCGTTCTTTGCCCAAGGGCAAACGATTACGTATAAGGTAATTAAGGACACACCGGATGACATTGCCAATTACTGGATCAATGTTGGAGTGGTAGAGCTGGGCTATGCATCAGACAATGCCGGCTTTGGACTTTTAGGCTCAAGTTTGGGTGGCGTTGTACACTACAAAAACAAATTTGGTGGCGAGCTTTTCTATAAGCACAATTTTTTCAGCCTGGATACTACAAAAACGAGCAGGCAGTTTGAGATTGGTGGCTTTTACCATTTTGCTTCCAAATCCAAAACAAAAAGCCAGAAAGTAATCCTGGCGGAAAAAAAGAACGGAAATTCAGAGGTTTCCATCAAAGTTCCTGCTACGATCCAGCGCTCTTTCGGTCTGCGCGCAGGCTTAACTATGCTGAGCGGAGGGTTGGCTACAACTCCTGAAGCGCACGGTACTGCTGCTGAAGAGCACCTGCTTGTTAAAACGATTGGTATTTATGCCGGTGTATTGATGACTTCTTCTTTGAATGCAAGATGCCACACCCAGGAATATGGAATTAAAAGCGCAGGGTTTGTGCGCAGAAATTACCTTGATGTAATGATCAACCCGGTAAACCAGGTTACTGACCTTAGTGGAAATGCTTATACAGGCACCATCAAAAAAGGGGTGATCGGTTTCCGTTTGGGTGTACAATTCCTGAAGGCCGAGCCGAAAAAATTAGCCGGTTCAGCATTTTATCACAAGCTGGAGATCGGTTCAAGGCCGATTGATGGTTATTACGGAACTTACACAATGGGCTTCAACTTCAAGCGCAGGGTGAAATCAATGAGCTCCTTCACGGTAATCCGCGAAAAAGAATAATCTCAGTACTAAAACAGCAATAAAAAAATTAATTATGAAAAAGTTAGCATTAGGGATTTTATGTTTGTTAGGACTGAATCCGATTGTAAATAGCCAGTTAGAGAATTTAGGTCCGCTGATCAATTCTTCTTACAGTGACTTCTCACCCTATATCACACCGGATGGAAGTAAAATGTTCTTTATCCGTTCCAATCACCCTCAAAACAACCTCGTTGGTGAAACACAGGATGTTTGGTGGGTCCGCCTGCAGGACGACAGCGTTGTAACGGAAGCAAAACACTTAGGTTTCCCGTTCAACACGATCGAATACAACAGTATTGAGTTCCAGAGCGCCGATGGTAACCTCCGGATCATCAAAGGGGTATACGATAAATTCGGACAATACAAGAAAAAAGGGTACTCCTACACGACTTTGACGCCGGAAGGCTGGTCTGACCCGATTGCGATGAACATCAAGAAATACGATAAAATGGCAAAGGGCCGTTACGTACACTTCTGTATGGCGCCGAGCGGTAACGTAATTATCCTTTCTTTCTCTGAAAACAAGGGCTCCGAAACAACCGAGCTGTATGTTTGCAAGCGTATTACGGATAAAAAATGGACACAGCCGAAAAAAATGACCGGAACAGTAGAAGGGGATTATGCACCTTTTATCGCTGCGGATAATAAAACTATGTACTTCACATCTGATGGGCGCGGAGGTTCAGGAAGCAACGATATCTTCGTGAGCAAGCGCCTTGATGACACCTGGATGAACTGGTCCAAGCCTGAAAACCTCGGTACAGGGATCAACACACCGAATTTTGACGCATACTTCTCTGTTTCACCGACCGGCCGTTATGCTTTTATCGTGAACTCTTCCAACGGAAGCAGTGACGTGTACCGCATTCCTTTGTTTGCAAAAGATGATAAAAAAGACGCTGTTATCGTTGAAGCTGCCAAGCCTGACCCGGTAATTATCGTGGAAGGTGTGGTAAAAGATGCTGAAACAAACCAGCCGCTGGGAGCTACAATTGATTACATCAACCTTGGGAATAACACAGTGGAAGGTGTAGCCCGTTCATCCGTAATCGATGGTGGTTACAAAGTTGTATTGCCTTACGGTTCGAATTACTCCCTCGGTGCAAAGCTCCAGGGTTACTATTCTGAAAACGTCAACCTTGATTTATCAACGGTAGGGGAGTTTGCAGTAATCAAAAAAGACATTTTGCTGAGACCAATCAAGGCTGAAGCGGTTATCCGACTGAACAACATCTTCTTCGAAACAGGGAAAGCGACTTTATTGCCAACATCCCAGAATGAATTAGACCGTTTGGTAGCAATCCTGAACGACAACTCAGGAATGGTGATTGAAATCCGCGGACATACGGACAACCAGGGAGGAACTGCTTTGAACCAGACCTTATCTGAAAACCGCGCTAAATCAGTTGTAGATTACCTGGTTAGCAAAGGGATTGATGCGAAACGATTAACTTCCAAAGGTTTTGGTGAATCATCCCCGGCTACAACCAATGATACGGCAGAAGGCCGCGCAGTTAACCGCCGTGTGGAATTTAGAATTGTTTCCGTAAAATAATTTTTAAACCAGATAATGCCCTGAGCAGGCATTCGAAAAGGAAATGGTGTTTTAGAATGAAGTTCAACTAATAACCAGCCTTTTTGAAAGACCCGGTTCCGTCACTGATGGGGCCGGGTTTTTCTTTTTTGGGATTCCCCCAATGCTCACACCGTAGTTTCAGCATAGGCGCAGGAGGGAATTAAAGGGGAGAACTCTTGCGTTAATCCGAAATAGAAAATTACCTCAAGGTGTCGACAGCGAAACCGGAATGATTTTCCCGTTCATAAAGCGATGGGCATTTTCGGCAAACTCATGAATATATTCCGCCATTTCCGGGGCATCTATCGGGGCTTCGTAGCCAGGGAACGCTTCTTCCAGCATTTCTGTCTGAACTGCGCCCAGGCAGAGGCAATTCATTTTAATACGCGTTTCTTTGTATTCTTCGGCGAAAAGCTCTGTAAAGCTTGCGAGCGCTGCTTTTGAAGTGGAATACGCTGCCAGTCCCGGGAATTTGACCGTGCCCTGGAAACCGCCCATCGAGCTGATATTAACGATGTGGCCGCCTTTCGGGAGCATTTTCGGAACGGCAGCCTGGATGAGCTCCATTACGCCAATGATATTGACCTGGTAGCTCGAAACGAAGTCTTCACGCGTCAGTTCCGTGAAAGGCCTGTTCACCAGCTTGCCGGCGTTGTTGATCAGAATGTCGATATTGGAAAGCGAATCGAAAAAGCGTTCGGCCTTGATGCGTGTATCGTCCTGGGCCAGGTCAAAAACCACCGGGGTGATATTCGGGTATAACGAAAACTCATCCGGCTCGGGTGCTTCCCGGTAGCGGGAAAGGGCATAAACGCGGTTGTTGCTGTCACTGGAAAAACGGATAGCAAGCTCCCGGCCGATTCCGCGGCTGGCACCGACAATGACGATCGTTTTACTCATCGTAGCTGATTACCAGTTTTTCGCTTGCAGGGCGCGCCTGGCAGGTCAGGATGAAGCCTTCGGCAACTTCCTCGTCCGTAAGCGAATAATTCAGCGTCATAGTAGCCTTTCCTTCGAGTACTTTGGCTTTACAGGTACAGCAAACACCTCCGCGGCAGGAATAAGGTGCATCATAACCGGCGTTGCTCACGGTTTCGAGGATGGTTTTTCCTTTGGAATCCAGCTCAAAATTGATGCGCTCATCGTCGAGGATCACGGAAACCTTGCTTTTGCCCGTAAAATTGTTTTCCTCGGCAGGGGTTTCCGGCTTCATGTTAACCGGGGTTGTGTATAATTCAAAGTGTACTTTTTCTTTCGGAACACCGAATAAAGCCAGTACTTCTTTCGCTGCTGAAATCATTGCTTCCGGTCCGCAGAGGAAAAAAGCATCCGCTTTGAGGAGGTTGAGATCGTTTTTAATCTGCTCTGAGATCTGCTCTTTGGAAAGTCGTCCGTGATTAAAGCCTTCACGCTCTTCCTGCGAAAGGAAATGTTTTACCGTTGTGTTTGAAAGCTGATCGAATTCCTGTCTGAAAATAATGCTCTCGAAGTTTTTGTTCCCGTAAAATAAGTGCAGTTTTCCACCTTTTTCCTGGAGTTTCTTTGCAATGGATAAAATGGGTGTGATCCCGCTTCCGGCAGCAAATGCAACAACCTGCTGTTCTTCGGAAGCCAGTTTGAAATGTCCTTCCGGCTCGGAAACCTGGAGTGTTGCCCCGGCTTTCAGCTCTTCGTTGGCCCATTGGGAAACGTTTCCTTTGTGAATGGCTTTGATCGCAATCGCAATCGTGCTGTTATCGGATGCATCTGAACAGATGGAGTAGGAGCGGCGCTCTTCCTGGCCGTTCATCATCACGCAGATGTTGACGTATTGTCCCGGGGTAAAGTGATATGCAGAACGCAATTCTTCCGGGATGTCAAAGGTTACACGTACCGCTTCAGGCGTCACTTTTTCAACGGATTGAATGTTTAAATCATGATAACCCTTATGTTTTTTTGTTGTAGTAACGTTAGTTTGTTTTTCTTCTTTTCCGAACATTTTTTTGAAAAGCCCCATAAGTCGTCTGTTTTTGCAAAGGTAAGAAGGATTGTTTAATGTGCTATTATGCTGACAAATTAATATGCTAATAAATTCGTTCAATTAACACATTAACACATTAACACATTAACACATTAACACATTAACACATTAACACATTAACACATTAACACATTAACACATTATTTCTTAAACCATCCCCGTTTTTTGAAATAAAGCAATAATATAATGGATACAAGCGCCATAAACGCCATCACAGCCGGGTAACCGTACGGACTGTTCAGCTCAGGCATGTATTCGAAATTCATACCATAAACGCCCACGATGAACGTCAGCGGAATGAAGATCGAGCTCATAATGGTCAACACTTTCATGATCTGGTTCATTTTCTGGCCCTGAACAGCGTAATATAAATTCGCCATACCTTCCAGGATTTGCTTGTTGGCGTCGATTTCTTCCAGTACGGTCAGGCAATTGTCTTTCAGGTTAGAAAAATAATAGTGGTTTTCTTTTTGTATAAAAGAGCTTTCTGATTTATCCAGCTGGGAAGTGATCTCCTTCAGCGGGAAAACGACTTTGCGCAGCTCGATCAGCTTCCGTTTTTCGATTTCAATGCGGCGCAGCAATTCACTGTTCGGGTTGATGGTTATTTTATGCTCGATTTTTTCAATATTCTCAACGATATCGTCCAATACTTCGAAGTAATTGTCTGTAATGGCTTCCAGCATGCGGAATAAAAGGAAATCGGGGCCTTTCATACGGATTTTTCCCCGGCGTTTTTCAATCCGGTCGCGCACGTCGGTAAAATGGTCTGAGCTTTTTGCCTGGAAAGAAACCAAAAAGTCCTTACCGATGATAAACGAAATCTTCTCTTTTTTCAGGCTGGCGGAATAGGCGTCTTTCGTCAGCGCCGAGCTCACGGAAAAAAACACGTAGTTAGTATATTCTTCCAGCTTGGGACGTTTCAGGTCACTGTAAATATCTTCAACGGTCAGTTTGTCGATGCCCAGCTGTTCGCAAAGTTTTTCAACACTTTCACGGTCCGATAAATCATGGTAATTCAGCCAGTGGTTTTTATCGTCGTGGCTGTCAAGCAGCTTTTCCTTAACAAAATTATCAGCGTAATGCTTCGGTGAATTGCGCGTCAGCTTGTATTCGTCGTTGTTGTAGTCATACAACTGGCAGCTTAGGGATATGTCCGGATGTTCGTGATTCATACCCTACGAAAATAGTGTTTTTTTAGTAACACGAAGCAAAAGTTTTTTGGATCGCAAAGTCGAAAAAGAAAAACACGAAGGTCGCGAAGCTCGAAGTTGTACAAAGTTCGGGAAGGTAAATAATATGCAGGAATTATTTACGATTTGGCTTACCTCATGGTCTCTTTGCAAACTCTGCTTCACTTTACGCTCTTCGCGATCCAAAAAACTTCAGTAATCAATTCACCGCCACCAATTTCAGGGTTGAAGTATAAAAGATCATGCCTTTCACATTCGGGAACTGCATGGCTGCAAGCGTATTGCAATACGTTTTCACCTGCCGGATATGCCTGGTTTCTTCCAACCCTGTTTTGTAATCCAGGATGATTGTTTCGGCCGCCTTGCGAATGATGATATCCGGCCGCTTGGTTTCGTTTTCCGACAGCAAAATACTTTGTTCCCGCAGGATTTCAACTGCATCGTCAAACAAGCTCCTGTAATCCGGGAAATCCAGGATAGTTTGCGCCTGTCGCCGGATGCGTTCGCTTAATTCAAGCTCCACCTTACCTTTCAGAATGAGCTCAGCGATCACTTTGTCAAGCTGTTCCGCTTCATTGGCCAGCGATAGGGCTTCGTGCAGCTGGTTCCCGAAACGGCGCTGTTCACTGATAGCATCGGCCGTCAGCAATTCCCGGTCCTGCAGCGAAATTTCAGGAAACCACAGCTGTTCGCCGCCCGTTTGCGGGTAAAACTTCCCGTGTTCACTTTCTGCGTAGTCCTCTTCACGGAATTTTGGTCGCTTTTCGCCCCGCTCCAGAACGATTTTCGCATCTTCCGAAACGGCATATTCCTGCAAGACGCGGTGTGTGATGGCTTCGTATTTGCGGGCTTTCGGGCTGACGTTGCGCACATACAGCCTGTCCTGCGCGCGGGTAAACATCACGTAGTTCAGGTTGACTTTATCGAGCGTGGCCTGGTTGAATTCCTCTTCGTATTTCTGGCGGATGGCAGCAATGCGGGAGCTTTTGGAAAGCGGTGTGTAAAAAATATATTCTCCTTCCCGGATCAGGAATTTACTTTGGTTCCGGAGAATTTCCCAACGCATCGACGGCATCATTACGACGGGGAATTCAAGCCCTTTGGATTTGTGGCCGGTCATGATTTTGACCGCATCTCTGTTTTCCGGGATAGCTACCGGCGTGTTTTGTCCCTCTTTCTCAAAATAATCGATAAAAAGCTTGAGCTCCGGCCCGAAATTCTGGTCGAAGAGAAAAACATAATCTGAAAACTGGTTCAGGTAGGGAGAGTTGAATTCTTCGAAACCCAGTAAAGTATAGGCTTTCTGAACCAATTGATAGAGGTTTTCGAAGTGAAAAAAGAAATTTTCCCCGCCGCCAAATTCCTGCTGTACAAATTCATCCGAATCGAAAATATAGTATTCATTGCCTTCGCGTTCGCGTTTTGTCCAGTATTTTTCAAACTGGCGGATGGCATTTTCGGTTTTGTAATCGAGGTACATTTCCGCAAAACGGCGCGCTTCATTGTCGGCCGAAGGATTGTTGCGCCATTTGATATACTGCACCAGCAATTTCACCTGCCTGTCGGCGCCAAGCAAAAGGCTGTCTGTCGAAACTACCGTAATTCCCTGCCGGTTGAGGTAAGAAGCGTAAGCGTTGCAGCTTCTTTTCTGGTAATCGAGCACGCAGATATCGCCGTAATCATAACCGGCAGCCAGGCATTCGCTGATCCATTGCAGCAGGAAAGGAAATTCTTCTTCCGTGCTTTCTTCACCTTCAGGGTTTTCTTCATCAAATGAAGCGGAGAGGTCCTGTTTTACGTCCAGCTCAGATTCAATATAAACATAACCACCGTCGCCTGATTGCGGGCTTTGAACAATGTCCGTATAAAAATTGCCGATTATTTCAGGGAAAAGCGTCCGGAAACAATTGAAGAAATCGTTGTTGAATTCAACAATCTCCTTTTTGGAACGCCAGTTTTGCGCCAAGGGTTTCAATTCGCCCATTTGCGTGAAAAAAAGCGAGCTTTCGTTCAGCTTCAAATCCTCTTCCGGGTTGTAAATTGCCGGTAAAGCCACAAATTGCTCGGCCAAACCGTTTTTGAAGCGGTAAATCGATTGTTTCGGATCGCCAACGATCAGGTTGTCCTGGCCTTTTCCCAGCGATTCGTGGATCAGCGGGATGAGGTTGATCCATTGCAGCCGGGAAGTATCCTGGAATTCATCAAGCAGGAAATGCTTGTAGCGGTTGCCGATGCGCTCGTAAATGTAAGGCGCATATTCGTCCTTGAGCAAATCCGAAATCAGCTTATTGAACTCGGAAATGAGGACAATGTTTTCCGTTCTTTTGAAATTCTGAAGCTCACGCGCAATGATTTTCAGCAGGGCGATAAAAAAATACTGATCAAGAAATTTGGTAATTTTCAGGTATTCCAGCGAATGTTTTTCATAATATGCGGTAAATTCCAGTGCTTTTTGCTTGAGATCTTCCGGGAAAGCTTTGGTTTTCGGGTCGGCGGTGAAATTACTGTAAAGACTGGGTGAAAAAAAGAGCTCATAATCGCTTTTCGCCGCAAAAACATCCTTCAGTTTTTCAAATGCTTTGATGGTTGTGCTTCCTCCGGGATAAGAATCGTAATCGCCGGCGAAAAATAAGGTATGCAATTCCGTTGCTTTCTGCTGAATGTGCTGTTTCAGGCGTGCGGCTTCGGCTTTCAGCCCTTTGTAGCGGTCCATGCTGTAGTCCTGCAGGGTAATCGCTTCAATAATTGCCATGTTTTGTTCCTTCAGCAGGATCGACACGAATTCGTTCAGGTCTTGTTTAAAATCCCATTTTCCTTCACTTTCGAAGCGTTCGCGGGAAAGCTTAAGGGCGATTTCCGTCAAGGTTTTGCGCTGCTCGCCACTGTTAATTTCACTGTAAACCTGGTCAACGAGCCTGCTCAGGATTTCCTGCTCGTTCGTCGTTGTCTGGAAATCATTGTTAATATTCAGGTCGCGTGCAAAAGAACGGATCAGCCTGAGATTGAACTTATCGATCGTCAGCACGGCAAAATTCTCATACTGGTGGAGAATCTGCTTCAGTACGAGCTTCGCTTTCTGCTGGATTTTCTCCTTTGGAAGCTCCAGTTTACTGCTGATGTCAGCGAGGTATTTTTGCGCTTTTTCGTTGTTGGGATCGGTTGTGCTCAGCAGGTTTAAAGCGTCAATAATCCGCGACTTCATTTCGCTGGCCGCCTTATTGGTAAAGGTCATGGCAATGATCGCACTGAAAATATCGGGGTATTCGTCATCTTTCAAAACCAGCTTCAAATACGTGAGCACCAGGTTGTAGGTTTTCCCGCTTCCTGCCGATGCACTTAATATTTGTAAGGGTTTCATCTATATGCTAATTTTTTAATATACTGATGTGCTGATTGTTTGATGAATTAATTCATTTCGTGCTGCTTCGCGGTCGCTAATATGCTAATTTTTTTGAGTTATTGATCCATCCCTTAGCGCATTTGACTCATTTGGCATTTTGCCACATTAAACCTTAAATGGCAGCCTGTGTATAATCGATTTGCCGAGCGTGATCCCATCAGCATATTGCAGTTCCGTTCCGATCGAAACCCCGCGGGAAAGACAGGTGACGTCAACATGGAAAGGCTGGATTTTTTTGTAGAGGTAATAATTGGTCGTATCGCCTTCCATCGTTGCGCTGAGGGCAAAAATCACTTCTTTGACTGTCCCGCTTTCGATTTTAACGAGCAAAGACGGGATATTGAGGTCGTTCGGGCCGATACCTTCCATGGGAGAAATGATGCCGCCGAGAATGTGATAAATGCCATGAAAAGATCCGGTTTCTTCAATAGCGATCACGTCGCGGATATCCTCCACTACGCAGATCATGCCGTGGTTCCGGGCCGGGTTGGAACAAATGGAACACAATTCCACATCGGAAATATTCCCGCAGGATTTACATTTCTTGATGTTATTTTTCAGGTCCAGGAAAACCTGGGCAAATTGTTCGATAACTTCCGGTTTTTGTTTCAGGAGATGGATTGCCAGCCGCAGGGCGGTACGTTTCCCGACGCCGGGTAAAATTGCCAGCTGATCAACGGCTTGCTCCAGGTATTTTGACGGGATTCTCACCTTGCAAAATTACGGAAATTAGTTTCATTTGGCTTGTAGAACGTATTTTTTTTATAATTTTGACCCATGAACGACTTTGAGATCATTCATTTTTCCTTGTGGGGATTGAAACTGCAAGAACCTATGGCGCTACTAACAAATTGGCTCATTGCTTTTTTCTGTTTTTTTGCTTTGCTCCGGATTAAATGGTCAAACGCTTATCCTGTAAAATATTTTCGGATGTTTTACCTTGTCCTCGGTATTTCCATGATTTTTGGAGGATTGGGACATTTGCTTTTTCAATATTTCGGCCTTTATGGTAAAATTCCTTCCTGGATCCTGGGAACGCTGGCCGGTTACTACATCGGAAAGGGTGTTTTATACTATTGGAAAGATCATCCGTCCTACCGCTTTTTTAACATTTTCCTGGTAGTGAAATCGATTGTATTGCTGATCTTAAGCCTTGTCTTCCTGAAATTCATTTACGTAGCTGTAGATGTGATTATCACCTACATTATGTATTCAGGCTATATTGCCTTCCGTCTGTGGATGAAGAATAAAATTGAAATGAGGTTCTTTGTTTACGGGATTATTATCCTCTTCCCGTCGATGTTTATCTTTCTTATGAATATCAACCTCCACCGTTACCTGAACCGGGATGACCTGAGCCATGTTCTGATGCTGGCTTGTATCATTTTGTTTTATGAAGGTGTAAAGCGGCTCAATATGAAATACTCGAAATAAATGTGTTAATGGTTTACTATGCTAATGTGCCGATTGAACCGTACATTCATTATCACATTAAATAATCATCCCATTAACCTATTAGCATATTACCATATTAGTTAAATATCGTAACTTTCCCGCATTGCTGCAATCCGCTTGATCATCGTGCTGCGCAGTGATTCCGGTTCAACGATCTCAATTTCTCCGCCAAAGCTCAGGAAGCTGCGGATCAGCTCTTCCGAAACGATGACTTCAATGCTGAAAGTTGTTTTGTTTTTGCCTTCTTTGATGACTTGCTGGCTCTGATGAAAAGGCTGTGAAATAATGTATTTGGCAGCAATATTATCGGCTTTGAAGAGGATTTTTTCCGGTGCGGAATCGTTGGCTGTAATTCCGATCGCATTTTTAAAAAACTTCTGGGCGTCAAAATCGATCCGCTGGTTGAAGAACTCGGAAGTATCCTCCAGGTTTTCCATGCGTTCGAGCGCGTATGTGATCACGCTTTCCTTGATGCAATCGTAGGAGATCAGGTACCAGCGGTTGCGGTATTCTTTCAGCAGCAGAGGAACAACCCGGCGGGGTTTGCGTTTACCGCTCTGGTAGCTCTCATAGTCGAACTGCATGATTTTTTTCGTACGGATGCCATCCAGCAAAGGGGCAAGAAACTCGTTGCCATTGGCTGAAGTTGCGGTTTCAAACTGGACGAGGTGCGCAATGTCTTTTTCGCGCGGGTCACTGGAAATATTTACCCGGTCGAAGATCTTGTCAATCGCAAAGCCAAACTGGCGGAACATTTCAACATCCTTGAACTGCATCAGCGTATTCGCTGCAAATTTGATAGCTTCCAGGTCGTTTTCGGTCAGCGGGATATCGTTGATCGTAAAATCAGGATCTTCGTAATAATAGCCGTGATGTCTTTTGCTATATTTGATCGGCGCATCGTGTTCCATGCGCATGGCGAAAATGTCCTTTTCGATCGTTGAATCGCAGATATTGGCGCCGTCGTCACTGCCAAAGAGCGCTTCTTCGCATGCCTTTCGCAGCTCTTCCTTGCTTGGGTAAGGCTTGTATGTATTGCGGATGCACCGGTCAATTACCCGGAAGCGGATGAGCGCATTTTTAATGTGTGGCATACTTTAAATTTGGATAAATTTAAGCAATTTTTCGATTTTTTTCATCCGGGCTTTCATCTAAGATTAAAAAAACAGACTTCATTCAACAACAGACGTTTTGTGCAATGAGCTCCGGTGTAAGCCGCACTGACGTGTGGAAAGCAGTTTTTTCAATGTTTTTGGAACAGGTATGAAAACGTGTTGGCCATATAATTCAAAATTAATATATTTGGGAATTCATATCATAATAGATTATGGGCAAAAAAATCACTATTCCTCTTTTTTCTTAGAAGTTTATTTTTCCAGGCTTCTGCCAGATAAGTCATCTTGACATCCTTACGACCAATTCATTCAGTTTTTGTAAAATCAACGATGCGGTGTTGACTGGATTGATGTCATATAAAGAATGGGCAAAGAAAATCGGATGGTGATTGCGCTGTTGAATGTTTAAAATACTTAATATCAATTGGTGTTGATACCAAAGCTAAAGGGCGCTGACGGTAAACAGCATTGGAAATAGCTTCTGATCCTATAATTATTAGTTATTTAAAAGGGATTTGACGGGATGAAAAAAATAAGAAGTTTAGAGAGTTGGAAAAAATATTATCTTTGCGGCAAGTTTTCGGAAGATCGAAAACGTTCAGGTACGACAGTTATTATTAATCATTGATTGCCTGTAAATGGTAGTCACAAAACATGTAATTATGAAAAAAATATTATTTGTATTATTCGCAGTAATTATGATAACTGCCTGTAAAAAAGAAACGAAAATTGAAAAAAACCTTTGGAAAAAAGGTGGGGAATGGAGTGTTACTTCATGGAAAAGCTGGAATGATGGAATAGAAGCAGAACATATTGGAACAGATGTGCAATCGGCTGTTTTTACTTTTAATAAAGAAAAAGAAGCAATAGTTGTTATAAACGGTGACGCAGGTGACATTTACACGTATAAAATGAAATACGAGAATACGGAAAGTCAGCTAAAATTGACAAATGTGATAGATCAGGAAACGGGCGAGGTTGATTATCCTTCCATTGTTTATTATCTGATGTGGGAGAAAGATAAATTAGATCTTAAATCTACAAATGGGTTTTCAGGCGGAGATACCGAAACATTGATTTTAAAGAAGAAATAATAGGCTATTACGTTCCTTGTCTAATCTTGATGATAAATACGCTGAATACTCAGCATGCGTATTAGAAGAATTCAATTCGGATCCGGGATTCTCAGTTTCACCTAATCCACTTGAGGGAGTTTTTTAGATGATCCTGAGCGAAAAACTGATCAAGCTTTAATTTAGGGTACGGAATAACCGTTTTTCAATCGTTTTTGCGTCAGAGCGTAGCCATTCAATTAGATTAGAACAATTCTGTTGTTAACAGGAAACCGAATCCTCCTTTTTCACGTAGCCAAACAAACCGAGGAACTTGATAGCTTTCACCACTTCGTATGGTACATCGTCTTCCCAGGCTGTAACGCCGGCCTTGATTTTTGAAAGTACGTCATCTGAAAGGATGTGGAGCAGCCTGCTGTCGTAATTGGTGATAGCCTCCAGCTTGTTGTTGTCAATCAGGTACGTTTTCAGGCCGCTCAAATGACTTGGGATCCGGAAATTGTCAAGCGCATATAGCTCGCCTGTTTCTACATCGTTAGCAGGGTAAACGAACATTTTGATGTTGTGTCCGAAGCCGCGCCCGAAAGCTTCTAGCAAGCCGCCCGGAAGGTTATCGTAATAACGTTCGTCGAAAATTGTATGCAGGTTGTAAACACCGAGGATTACTCCTAAAAGCTGGCCGCGGGCAATCGTTGCCAGGTAATCGACCATTTTGTAATGTTTCAGGTAATTGGAGATCATCACGGTGTAGCCCAGCGATCCCAGCAATTCGGCACGGTCAACAAAGTCACGTACGGAAATTTTGCCGTCGGCCGTCAAATCTTTCAGTGTAAGCTCGAAAATCACCTGTACATTGTCTTCTTTCACGCCGTTTTCTTTCGAAAACTGTTCACGGCCGCGCTCGATCATATCGATGTGTACTTTCGTCACCGGGCGGAAACGGCCGCGCATGAGGAGGATATTTTTCTTGTATAAAGCTGCTGTTGGCTGGAGGACGTTGCCGCAAAGGTCAAACATCGTTGCGTCTGTCAGGCCGCGTTTTACGAGGTGCAGGGCAATGATCCGGTTGTCAATATTGGCGAAAGTCGGGCCGGAAACACGGATCATATCGATTTCCATGCGCTCGCGCGGTAAACGCTGCACCAAACCGGTAAAAAAAGCGTCAATCGAATCCGTCAGGAAATAACAGGCGTGCAGCAGGTTAACACCCAGGATCCCAATAGCTTCCTGCTGTGCTTTGTGGCTGTTGTCGTGCATTTTGAGGTGCAGGATCACGTCGTTCGGCGCTTCGCCCAGGTTATTCTGGAAGCGGACGCCAACCCAGCCTTGTCCCTGGTTGGTTTTATGATAATTCAGCGATTCAACGGTGTTGCAAAACGCGAAAAAGCGCGAAGATTTGTATTTCTCCGGCAAGCGGTATTTCATTGTCTCAAACTCCGTGTTGAGCATGGTCAATAAACGTTCCTCACAGACATAGCGGTTAGCCGGGCCATACATGGCGTCGGAAACCTTCATGTCATATGCAGATTGGGTATATGCGATAGTCCCGGAGCTTCCGCCCGCCTTGAAAAAATTAGCCGCAACTTCTTGTCCCGCGCCGATTTCAGCAAAACATCCGTAAATATCCCCCGTTAAATTTATTTTTAAAGCTTTTTCTTCTGTTGTTAGCCTTGCCTCTTGCTTCATATGTTGTTTTACCTATAATGCAAAAGTACAAAGATAGTTATACACTTCGCACAGAAATTAGGTAAATGTTGATAAATCATGTTTCAGCGAATGCTTTTGATAGATGAACAGGGAATGGTACAAGGTAAAGCATTAATTGCTGAGCAATAAGGAATTATAAGGGAACTGCCGCCGCTTTTGCCGAAGTTATCCACAATCCGGTAAAAATGGGGATAACTAATAGGTTTTCTTCTTGACTTATGATCCGCTTATGAGTAATTTTGTCTTCTTCAAAAAAAACGATGAAAGTCTGTATAGCTGAGAAACCAAGTGTAGCGCGCGACATCGCGAAAGTGATCGGTGCCACCCAGGCCAAAGATGGCTACATGGAAGGCAATGGCTACCAGGTGACCTGGACTTTCGGGCATTTATGTACGCTCAAGGAGCCCCACGATTATACCGAAAAATGGAAACCCTGGCGGCTCGAAGAGCTTCCGATGATCCCTTCGAGCTTTGGTGTGAAGGTGATGGAGGACAGCGGTGTACAGAAACAATTTCACGTGATCCGCCGCTTGGTGGAGCAGGCGGATGAAGTCATCAACTGCGGGGATGCCGGGCAGGAGGGAGAGCTCATCCAGCGCTGGGTGCTGCTTAAGGCAAAATGCAGCGTTCCTGTCAAGCGCCTGTGGATTTCTTCCCTGACGGAAGAAGCGATCAAAGAAGGATTTCTGCACCTGCGGGAAGGCAAACAATACGACAATTTATACGCTGCCGGAAGCGCCCGGGCAATCGGCGACTGGCTCCTGGGAATGAACGCGACGCGTTTGTTTACTAAAAAGTTCGGCCAGGGAAAAGCAACTTTGTCTATCGGGCGGGTGCAAACCCCGACCCTCGCAATGATCGTGCAGCGGCAAAAAGAAATCGATGCCTTCAAATCGGAGGATTATTGGGAATTAAAAACACTGTACCGCGAAACGGAGTTCAACGCCACAATCGACCGGCTGACTTCTGAAGAAAAGGCGGGAAAAGGACTGGAATATCTCAAACAGCATGAGTTTGAAGTGACTTCCTTTGAGCAGAAAGAAGGAAAAGAAGGCAATCCGCGCTTGTTCGACCTCACGGCCTTGCAGGTGGATGCCAACAAAAAATACGGTTATTCGGCGGATGAATCCCTGAAGCTGATCCAGAATTTATACGAAAAAAAGCTCGTGACCTACCCACGTGTAGATACGACTTACCTTTCGGAAGATTTGCACCCGAAAATCCCGGGCATTCTGAACGGGATGAAATACTATTCCCAGCTGACAGCGCCGCTTTTAGCACAGCCGATCCCGAAATCCAAAACGGTGTTCGATGATAAGAAAGTGACTGATCACCACGCGATTATCCCGACGGGGATTGTTCCTTCAGGCATCACGCCGCAGGAGCAGCATATTTACGATTTGGTAGCGCGCCGCTTTATTTCAGTGTTTTACCCGGAATGTAAAATTTTCACGACAACGGTTTTAGGCAAGGTCGGGCAAATTGAGTTCAAAGCAAGCGGCAAGCAGATCCTCGATCCGGGATGGCGCGTTGTGTATGCGAACGAGGAAGCTGCAACGAAAAATCCGGAGGAAGAAAAAGTAATGCCGCTCTTTACGGAGGGCGAAAAAGGCCCGCATGAGCCGCGCGTTCACAAAGGCAAAACGTCACCGCCGAAAGCATTTACGGAAGCGACTTTGCTCCGCGCTATGGAAACCGCCGGCCGCCAGGTGGAAGACGAAGAAATGCGTGAATTACTCAAAGATAACGGGATTGGACGTCCGTCTACCCGGGCGAATATCATTGAAACGCTTTTCCGCCGCCGCTACATTACTAAAGTCAAGAAAAACCTCGTTGCTACGCAAACCGGGATGGACCTCATTGACACGATCCAGAATGAATTGCTGAAAAGCGCCGAGCTCACCGGTGATTGGGAACGCAAGCTCCGCATGATCGAAAAAGGCGATTATTCCATCGAAGTATTCAAAAAAGAGCTGATCGAAATGGTGGTTAACCTCTGTAACGAAGTGATTTTCAATACGCGGCGCATCATTACGATCACACCTGAAAATGCAGTGCCGGTGAAAGAGGAAAAGCCCAAAAAAGCCCGCGAGCCGAAAGAAAAGGCAGAAATCAACATCGAAAGCATGAGCTGCCCGAAATGTAAAACTGCAATTCTGAAAAAAGGCAAAACGGCTTACGGCTGCAGTGATTTCGCGACCTGCGGCTTCAAAATCCCGTTTGAGATCTTAGGCAAAAAACTGACGGATAAGCAAGTGTACGAATTGCTTTCCAAGGGCAAAACTTCCAAAATCAAAGGTCTTGTCATTCCCGGAAACCCAAAACCGGTAGATGGAAAAATAGGCTTTACACCTGATTTCGTTCCGATGCTTTCGGAGTAAACGAACATCAATTTTAACCGGCTGATTATTGAAGATGGTAGGCCAATCCTAAACCGTATTGGTAGAAACGACGATCGAACGACTTGTTGTCATAAAAGTAATTCATTCTTGGAAAAAGATAAGCAAGGTCCAGTTTCAGCTCTACATTTGAAAATAAAGTCGCAGCAAAAGACAGTGTGATTTTCGCTTTAAGCTCCGCTTCAGTAGATATAGGGATAAATTCCGTAGCTTTTCCGTAAGTAGTTTGCTCTGTTGTTGTCGTTGCGCCCGGATTCCCAGGCGTGCTGTAATGGTGATATTCGTAGTGACTGTAGTAATCTGTAACAGTCCCTTTTTTGATGACATCCCGGTAATACAGGCTTAGAATGGGGGTAATATGAAAGATTTTGTTTTTCAATAGCCTGTAACCTGCGCCCACGGAGATGCCCATGTCAATCGGGTTGGCTACATAATCTAAGGTATAATTATCTTTGTCTATGATGACCGTTCCGGGATACATCATGTCAACATGGCCGGGCCAGACATAACGGCTGGCTCTTCCCTGGTAAGTTAGATTGGTTTTCGAACCCTGCAACTCAACCAGAACAAGTAAACGTTTTTTGATAAAAGTCAGGTTGAGACCGAAGCCTTGGGATGTAATAGGTGAATTAATAGGATCAGACACAAATTCATACGGATTGCTACCGGGGATTAAAACATGACCATTGTTCTTGAATTGATAGATGGATTTCATAATGTGCGTGCCTATAAGAAGCTTTTTTGCGGGAAGGGAATCCTGCTGGCTCAAGATAATGCAGAAAGAAAAAGAAAATAAAAATGCAGCAAATAACCTCATGTTCAGTGAATTTACAGATAAATAACGGTTCAAATTTCGATTGGTTGAGGAAATAAAAATACATCTTTTAAATCCAAAAAACAAAACGCGTCGTAAGTGGGTTATAACAATTTAAAAACCAAAAAAATGAAAACATTCAAAGTAACACTCGCAACATTTGTTTTAGGGACAATCATGGCAACAAGTGCATCCGCCCAGGAAGTTTGGGTAGGGGGTGAAAAAATGTACCCGAAGAAAAATATCATCGACAACGCTGTGAATTCCAAAGATCATACAACGCTTGTAGCTGCTGTAAAAGCTGCGGAACTGGTTTCAACTTTGCAGGGAGCTGGTCCGTTTACAGTATTTGCACCGGTGAACGACGCTTTTGAAAACCTGCCGGCCGGAACAGTTGAAACTTTGCTGAAGCCAGAAAATAAAGCAACGCTCGCTAAAGTGTTAACTTACCACGTAGTTTCCGGTAAAATGGATTTCGATGCGATCAAAATGGCCATCGAAAAAGGCAAAGGCAAAGCTGTCCTGACAACCGTAAGCGGAGGCAAGCTGACTGCTATGATGAACGGAAGCCACAATATTGTTCTGATGGACGAAACAGGAGCTGTAGCGAATATCACAACATATGACGTTTACCAGTCCAACGGAGTGATCCACGTATTGGATAAAATTGTAATGCCGAAAATGTAATCCGGAATAAATTGACGATTAATTTAAAGGTTAAGGGGCTTCGGCCCCTTTTTTGTTTTTCTGTAAAAAAGAATCCCCAGTGAAATAAATCGGTATGTCAAAAAATAATGTAGATTTGATTCAAGATAAACACTTATGGATAACCCGGAAAATACTGAAATCGACAGGCTCAAAGCGTTGTTGAAAGAGCTGGAAGTCAAAAACTCAGCGATGTATCAGGAGATACAATCCCTCAAAATACAGATTGACCGCGTGGCGCAAAACCGGGCGGAAATAAAAAGTCCTGGAGGGCAGCCGGTTGCAGATCAGCAGCCTGAAGTCATTCCTGTCCCTGTTCAGGCCGCGCCGGTTCAGGTTCAGAAAGAAGCTGTTCCGCTTCAACCGCAAGCTAAAGTTTCTCAGCCCCAAAAGAAAAAGGATTGGGAGCGCTTTGTGGGCGAAAACCTGATCAACAAAATCGGGATCCTGATTACGGTTATTGGTGTCGGTATCGGTACGAAATACGCCATCGACCACCAGCTGCTCAGTCCCGTGATGCGGATTATGCTCGGCTACCTACTCGGCGGAGGATTGTTGTTTTTTGCGCTCAGGCTCAAGAAAAATTACCTGGATTTCAGTGCTGTTTTACTGAGCGGTTCGCTGGCGATCTTTTATTTCCTGACTTATATTTCGTTCAGCTTTTATCATTTTTTCCCTTTACAGCTCACCTTCCTGCTGATGGTTTTGTTCACCGTCGGAACGGTTTTCGCTGCGGTCAAATACGACCGGCAGATCATTGCGCACCTGGGTTTTGTCGGCGCTTACGGGATCCCGTTCCTGCTTTCGGATGGCTCGGGAAAAATCCTGTTTTTCTTTTCCTACGTAGCAATTATCAACATCGGGATTCTCGCGGTTTCATATTTTAAAAACTGGAAATCGCTGATATACTCAGCTTTCGGGCTCACTTGGGCAATATTTTTCGCCTGGTATGCTTCAGCTTATAAAGCAGAAATTCATTTTAGCGCTGCACTCTTTTTTCTTTCCCTGTTTTTCCTGGTGTTTTATGCGATTGGACTTGTCTATAAAGTCAAAAAGCACGAAAAGTTCCACGCCAGCGACATGGTGGTTCTTATCGCCAACAGCTTTATTTTCTCTGGTTTGGGTTTCAGTTTAATCGGAACGTATACGGATGGCTCTGAAACCAAATTAGCCTTGTTCTCTGTGATAAACGCCCTCGTCCATCTGGTTGTTGCGCTTCTTTTGTGCCGTGATAAACTGGCCGACCGTGCCATATATTATTTCAGCTGTGCAATGGCCCTGCTGTTTATTACACTTACTGTTCCGCTGCTCCTCGATGGAAATGCCGTTACGCTCACCTGGACGCTGGAGTTTCTCGTACTTTTCCTTTTCGGCAGAACACGTAAAATCAGCCTGTTCGAAGAAATGTCCTACCCGGTTTTACTGCTCGCCTTCCTGAACCTGGTTCTGTTTTGGGGAAGGACTTACGGAGGTTTGGATTTGTTCAGCGCGGTTCAGGACTGGAGAAAAGCTGAGATCACGGCAGATAACTCGTTTTTGCTGAATTACCGTTTCCTCACGTCTTTCTGCTTTATTGCGGCTTTAGGGATTGCTTATTACGTGAACGGGATTAAGAAACACCTTGAAACCACCGAAGGCAGCAGCGTAGCTAGCTACGATGTCAACCCCGATTTACTGCAGTTTTTCCGGGTATTGCTTGTGATCCTGCTCATTGTAGTGCCTTTCAGCGGGATTTCCCTGGAAATCCACCAGTATTGGGATATTAAAATAATCACTCTCCAAAAAGACAAAAACGTCCTGTTTTACAATATTTCCGATATTGTGCATGCCTTTGAAGCGCTATCCAAAATTGCATTTTCATTGCTTTTCACCGGGGTAATCCTTTTTGTTCGCCGTACAAAGCAAAACTCTTCCGAATTCAATGTTTTTGCCGTGATCACCTGTGGGTTTGTTTTACTCGTTTTTCTTACGCTTGGCCTTTATTGGCTCAGCTTCCTGCAGCTCCAGCATCTGTATAAAACCGAAACGTATTACGCACCTTCCTCGCTTGTATTAATCCGTTATGCGATGTACGCTCTCGTGGCGGCTTATGTGTACACGTATTTTACGTTCATGAAAAAGCAGTTTACAGACCGTTTTTTCAGGATTTTTTCCGAATATTTCCTTCATGTGGTGATCATTTGGATACTGAGCGCCGAATTGGTGAACTGGATGTATGTCTTCAATTCCAAACAGGCTTATAAATTGTGGCTGAGCATTTTGTGGGGTGTTTATTCACTCTTTTTAATTGTGATCGGTATCCGGGACAAGAAAGCTTACCTGCGGATTGGGGCGATTTCGTTGTTTGGCGTTACACTCGTGAAATTATTCCTCTACGATCTCGACAGGCTTTCAACCCTGGGGAAAACGGTCCTGTTTATCATTTTGGGTGTGATCCTGCTGGTGATTTCTTTCTTGTATAATAAATACAAAAATATCCTCTTTGATGAGGAGGAAAAGGAATCAAAAATGTAACTTTGCCCAAAAATTATTCAGATGACCCTCCAAGAATTCCAGGACGATATCAGGCAAGGTATCCCGGCTGTTTTACCGGCGAAAAAAGAATACGAACAGAACATCAACCACGCTCCGAAACGGAAAGAAATTTTAACCGCTGAAGAGAAAAAGCTGGCTGTCCGCAATGCTTTACGTTATTTCCCGAAGGATCTGCACCCGGCGCTCGCGCCTGAGTTCATGCAGGAACTGAATACTTACGGACGGATTTACATGTACCGTTACCGCCCGGATTACCGGATGTATGCCCGCCCGATTGAAGAATATCCGGGCAATTGCCAGCAGGCAAAAGCGATTATGCTGATGATCCAGAATAACCTGGATTATGCCGTGGCGCAGCATCCGCACGAATTGATAACTTATGGAGGAAATGGCGCTGTTTTCCAGAATTGGGTGCAGTACCGCCTTACGATGAAATATTTGTCGGAAATGACTGATGAGCAAACGCTCGTGATGTATTCCGGCCACCCGATGGGCTTGTTCCCGTCCCACAAAGATGCACCGCGCGTGGTGGTAACAAATGGCATGATGATCCCGAATTATTCGAAACCGGACGATTGGGAAAAATTCAATGCACTTGGCGTCACACAATACGGTCAGATGACTGCCGGCTCGTACATGTACATCGGGCCGCAGGGAATCGTTCACGGAACAACAATCACAGTTCTGAATGGTTTCCGGAAAATTAAAAAATCACCTTCAGGCTCGCTTTTCGTCACTTCCGGTTTGGGAGGAATGAGCGGCGCACAGCCGAAAGCAGGAAATATTGCGGGCTGCGTAACGGTGTGTGCTGAAGTAAACCCGAAAATTACGAAAATCCGTCACGAACAAGGCTGGATCAACGAAGTGATCGAAGACAAGGATGAATTGGTGAAGCGCGTGCGTGAAGCTTTGGAAGGAAAAGAAATCGTTTCTATCGCTTATCTTGGTAACGTAGTGGACGTCTGGGAGAAGTTCGATGCTGAAAACCTGCACATTGACCTGGGTTCCGATCAGACATCTTTGCATAATCCGTGGGCTGGCGGTTATTATCCTGTGGGTCAGTCTTTCGGGGAGTCCAACAAAATGATGGCTGAAAACCCGGAATTATTTAAGGAAAAAGTACAGCAAACGCTGATTCGCCATGCAGCTGCAATAAACAAGCACACAGCTAAAGGAACTTATTTCTTTGATTATGGAAATGCCTTTCTGCTGGAAGCTTCCCGCGCCGGCGCTGATGTGATGGCTGCGAAACCAACTTTAGGCCGGGAATTCAGGTATCCGTCTTACGTTCAGGATATCATGGGGCCGATGTGCTTCGATTATGGTTTTGGGCCTTTCCGCTGGGTGTGCGCTTCAGGCAAAGCAGAAGATTTGCAGAAAACCGATACGATTGCGTGCCAGGTACTGGAAACAATGATGGAAAACAGTCCGGCTGAAATCCGGCAGCAAATGGCCGATAATATCCAGTGGATCAAAGGCGCGCAGCAGAATAAGCTGGTTGTTGGCTCCCAGGCCCGGATTTTATACGCTGATGCCGAAGGGCGCATGCGCATTGCGGAAGCGTTTAATAACGCTATTGCCAACGGTGAAATCGGGCCGGTAGTTTTGGGCCGCGATCATCATGACGTTTCCGGAACCGATTCTCCGTACCGTGAAACGTCCAATATTTATGACGGTTCGCGCTTCACATCCGATATGGCGATCCACAATGTGATTGGTGACGGTTTCCGTGGCGCTACCTGGATTTCAATCCATAATGGCGGCGGCGTTGGTTGGGGCGAAGTCATCAATGGTGGTTTCGGGATGCTGCTCGATGGCAGTACTGAAGCTGACCGCCGCCTGAAAATGATGCTGCATTGGGACGTGAATAACGGGATTTCCCGCCGTTCCTGGGCACGCAATGAAGGGGCGATGTTTGCTATCAAACGCGCTATGGAACAGGAACCGCGTTTAAAAGTAACGCTTCCGGAGATCGTTGACGACCAGATTTTGGATAATTTAGATTGAAATAAGGGTTAATTTTGTTTTTTATCGATATAAAATAAGGGTTAATTTATTTAATCCGGTGAATATTGGTTTATTCTCTTGGTCAGAAATTGAAAGCCTGTTTCGAAGGCTAACGTTGCTATATAAAAATCTGCGCTAATCTGTGTGATCTGTAGAATCAAACTTACTTATATAAATGGCGTATTTTTTGTAATAACCAGGAATTAATTACAATTTTATATTACCTGCCCGAAGGGATTGAATTATTTTTGTTAGATTTGGATAAATAAATTGTCACATGAGAAAATACACATTTTTAATCACAATTGTAGCTGCATTTTTTATGCTGTCCTGCTCAGGCGATTTGTCAGACAGAACGGCGCAAGAGTATCTTTCTGCTTATATGAAGGATAACAAACAGGTTGTATTGTTCGGAAAAATTGACGCCAAACAGATCCTCGAGAAAGCGGATTATAAAAATATCCCAAAAGCTGCCGTGCTGCTGAAAAGCGAAATGCAGCAATACGAAGCTGCGCTGGATTTATCCCAGGGTATTTGCTTTGCCCTGGAAGGCCCTTTTGCAAAAGATGCCGCACCATCCAAATTCCTGGCTTTTGTGAAGGTGAAAAGCATGGATTCACTGACAAGTAAAATCACTTCACTCGGCCTGATGATGGAAGAAGAAGGCGATATGAAATTTACGCAGGACAATGATGTTTCAATCGGTGTGAAAGAGCACCTCGCTATTTTTATCACCAAAAAAGGAAACTACGACGGAAAAGTTGCCCTGAAAGAAGCGTTTGAAAAAACGGAGCAGGACCCTTCCGAAGGAAAAATCGAGAAAATACTCAGCCAGAAAGGCGATATCCTGATGGGGGTGAGCTTCCAGAATTTGTATGCGACATCGAATACAAGCCTGGAAGAACTGCCGCCGGCAAAAAAGAAACAGTTCGAAGCTTTGGTAAACGATTCTTACATCCAGTCCCGCATTTCTTTTGAGAAAGGCCAGGCGGTTTTTGAATCACAAAACCTATTTTCCAAAGAGCTGATGGACCGCATGTTCTTCCAGGAAGACCCGGGAGCAGCAATCCTTGCCAAATTAGGAAAAGGAAATGCGCGCCTTGGTGTGACAATGAACATGGATATGAATAAAATGGAAAGCTTCGTGGATGATTTTGCACCCGACTTTAAACGCAGTCTTTCACGCCTGAGCTTCCAGATGCAGCTCATTATGTCCAGCCTGGGAGATAAACCGCTGACAAACCTGTTGAACGGCCAGCTTGGTCTCGTTATGGTGGGGGATATGATGCGTGACGGAAGCCTCGTTCCGGATGCAAATATTTACATTGGCCTCGGAAACAAAGGCAAGGACGTCAGCGAAGCTTTAGCCGCTTTCCTGCCAAAAGACGGTTTGTATGGGATGCATGTAAATGTTAACGACAAAGAAGTGTATATCGCTTCCGGCGGTTCTGATGCCAAAGAGCTTAGTATTCCTGCCTTTGCTGCTGAATTCGGCAAAAAGGGTGTGACGGCTTTCATAAACTTTGATGGAATGGACATGGAGTCTCTAGGCCTGCGCAATGAAGGCAAGGCGCTTTATGCTTTCCGTCATATCATGGTCACTGTTGATAACAACGGCTCACAAATGATTATCACCGGCAAAAACCCGGATGAAAATATTCTTAAGCAAGTAGTCAATGTTTATGTAAAAGACCTCGAAAAATCAATCGGGGCAATCAACTAAATTCACATGGGTCGCACGGCGGTTCTGACATATTCCGGTATTCTTTTCCTGCTCGTTTCCTGTGGCGGACTGACTTATGTTCCCGTAAAAACACCCGCTGAATTCGAGGTAGAGCGCCGCGAAGCCGTTGTGCAGCAATTGCGTGAGGATTTCCGGAAAACCGGGATGAAATACGCTCCCATAACTTTTGGAATGCCGAGCGTGGTTAAATCGCCTTCACATTTTACGCTCGATTCGCTTTACGCAATCAAATACGAGCTTGAAAAAATGAACCAGGTCAGCGCTAGAATTGAAGAGCAGATCAAGGTACAGCAATTGGTTGTCAGCAGCGACACAACACCGTCTTATTTCCTGGAAAAGCATGTATTCAGTGTTGAAGATTCGACGAATTTTGAGGTCTTTTACGCCGATTTGTATGTGAACAACAGCAATAAGATCGAAAGCGTTGAAATCCGTGAATCCGCAAAAGTCCAGCGAAAAGATGCCAATATGTATTCCTGTTATGTCTTGCAGGAATCATTTCTTTATCCGCATTCCTATCCCGACGCAGCTGAAGTTGAGTTTTATGCGTTGTATAATTCAAAACTGCAGGGCCTTTCAGGAAAAGAGAAGCAGGATTTCCTTGACTTTATGCTTTCTGTGATGCGCACTGCCAGCCGGTATGAATCGCTCGACAAGGCCTTCCTGATCCAGGAATTTACCCGGCAATATGTACAGGGTACCGCCCGCAATATGCTCGATGAGAATTTCCTGAAAATGGAGGAATTTTTCAATGAAGAAAAAGAGCTGTTGTATTATTACATCGATTATGAATGCAGTATGAAAGATACGGATGGTGACTTGGTGCTGAAGCGTTTTGATGTGTACCTCGACCCGTGGCTGCAGCTCATCGAAGTTAAAAATAAGCCCTGATAGGTGATCCCGCTCTTGCATAATCGCAGTAGTAACTTGTATCCCCTGCGATCCAAAAATGTTTTGCGCTATACCCCATTCTTCAATCGACAATTTAGAACATCATATACTTTTCTCAACTCAAGCTTTGTACCCTTTGCGAACACTTAGCGTCCTCTGCGATCCATAACTCATGTGCCCTATGTTTCCTATTGTGTGCTATGTGGTTCATCTTCCTTTGGTTCTTTGCTTAACTTAAACTTTGCATCTTCTGCGAACCTTAGCGCCCATCTCGATCCAAAAAAACATCACATTTCATGAAAAATGAATACTTTTGCGCTATGATTTCCGAGAATGTAGATTTAAAACCCTTCAATACGTTTGGTGTAGCAGCCAAAGCAGCTCAATTTACGCGTTTCGGCTCAGTTGATGAGCTCAATGAAATACTGGCTGCTGCTGAGGGTCAGGCGCTTTTTATCTTGGGCGGCGGAAGCAACATTCTCCTCACGCAGGATATTGATGCCCTGGTGCTGAAAAATGAAATCAAAGGCATGGAGCTGGTTGAAAAAGACGACGATTCCGTGCTTGTTCGCGTTGGCGCCGGCGAAGTATGGCATGAGTTTGTGCTTTACTGCGTTGAGCATGGTTATGCGGGCGTTGAGAACCTCTCGCTTATTCCCGGAAATGTAGGCGCAAGCCCGATGCAGAATATCGGCGCGTATGGTGTTGAGGTGAAAGACGTGATTTTCGAGGTAGAAGCTTTTAACCTCGAAAATAAAGCCGTTCAGGTATTCTCTAACGAAGAGTGTGAATTTGGTTACCGTGAAAGCGTGTTCAAACGAGCCTTAAAAGGAAAATATGTTATTACGCATGTAACATTTAAGCTGTCGGCTAATCCGAAAATCAATACTTCTTACGGTGCGATTGAAAGTGAGCTCAAAACCCGCGGGATCAGTGAACCAACGATTAAAGATGTAAGCGATGCTGTGATCGCCATTCGCCAGAGCAAGCTGCCTGATCCGAAGGAAATCGGGAATGCGGGAAGCTTTTTCAAAAATCCGGTGGTGGAACAATCTGTTTTTGAAAGGATCCGGGCTAATCATCCGGATGTTCCGAGCTATCCGGCGGAAACGGGTAAGGTGAAAATCCCGGCTGGCTGGCTGATCGAACAAGCGGGCTGGAAAGGAAAAACTTTTGAGAATTACGGGGTACACAAAAACCAGGCTTTAGTTCTGGTGAATTACGGCGGAGCCACCGGCCGTCAAATCTGGGACCTCTCTTCCATGATCCTGGAAGACATCAACACTAAATTCGGCGTTGAGCTGGAGCGTGAAGTAAACGTAATTTAAGTAACGGATCGCATTACGCTATGTTTGCGCAGAGTTTGCAGAGTGTTATTTTATGTTTTCTTTGATTTATTAAAGCTTTGTCTGCTTCGCGAAAATTTTTGTAAACTTCGCATTACCCCAAAAACATCCAAGAAATAAATCTGCGTCTCTCCGCGCTTAAAATCTGCGACTTCTGAAATTAATCGATTTTGATCTCATAAGGCAATCGCATTTGGATTCCTTTTACTTGCTCCAGTTTCATCAATTGTCGGTAATACACCATAAATTCTGACGGGATTTGCTTATCTTTCACCAGCATTTCAGCGCCGTCCTGTTCTTCCAGGATTTCGAGTATGGCATCAAAAGGCTCTTCCTTATGCTTCGGATAGTACATAACCCGGGCATCTTTCAGTTTAGCCGTTTTTTGTGCGTATTTGATGGCATCATCCAGGCCGCCCAGTTTGTCTACGAGCCCGATTTTTAAAGCATCTGTTCCTGTCCATACACGTCCGCGGGCAAGTTGGTGAACACGTTCAGTGCTCAAACCGCGCCCATCAGCAACACGCTGAATGAATTCCGCATAAATTTCGTCCACTTCGGTCTGTACCATTCCCGTTTCTTCGGGGGTTAAACGGCGGTTGGGAGAAACGACGGCGTGCTTATTCGTTGAAACGCGGTCAAACGTAAGCCCAAGCTTATCTTCGAGGAATTTCCCGGTATAAGGAATTACGCCAAATACGCCGATGGAACCGGTGATGGTTGTGTTTTCTGCAAAGATGTAGTTTGCCGGTGCTGCGATGTAATAACCTCCCGAAGCCGCTACGTCACCCATCGAAACGATTACTTTCATGCGTTCCTTCAGGAGCTTGACTTCCCGCCAGATTTCGTCGCTGGCTAAAGCGCTTCCTCCCGGGCTGTTGATGCGGAGCACCAAAATTTTGATGTCTTTATTCTGTCTGATTTCACGCAGGGATTCACAGATTCTTTCAGAGCTTAATCCTTCGCCGTTCACGGAAATATCGCCTTCTGCGATCAAAACGGCAATGTTTGGATTGTTCATTTTCACGATAGACTGGTTGTCCTTGAACTTACGTTTGGCGTATTTCTCAAAAGAACGCAGGCGCAGCTCGTTTTTCTTTTGCCCGGTTTTTTTAACGAGCATCGCAACCACTTCGTCCCGGTATTTTACGCCGTCAACAAGCTTCAGGCCAACAGCATCCTGCGCGCGCTTGATTTCCATGTTCTCAGCGGCCTGGAACAACCTCTCAGACGAAGTTTTCCGGTCGTTTGCAATATCGGCGCGCATATCCGACCAAATACTGGTGAGGTAACGCTGAACCTGCACGCGGCTTGAATCACTCATTTTTTCCAGGAAAAAGGGTTCGACGGCACTTTTGAAATCGTTGTCACGCCCGCGGATTACCTGGATTTCAACTCCCAGCTTATCCAGTGTCCGTTTGAAAAAAGTCAGTTCAGCGCCCAAACCAACAAACTCCATCATGGAAGTAGGAAAAGCGTAAATCTCATTGGCCGCACTGGCAATATAATATTGTTTTTGGGTAATCACTTCACCGCTCAGGTAAGCGACAACAAATTTGCCTTTTTTCTCAAAGCGGTTGATTGCGTTCCGGATTTCTTTGGCCGTTGCCATGCCGCAGCGTGCACCTTTGATTTCTAAGAAAACGCCTTTGATACGATCGTCTTTTTCTGCCCGTTCAAAGCCATACAGGATATCGCACAGGCCCGTCACGCTTTGTACACTCATACTCGCCGGATCAAGCCTGGAGCTGGATTTTTCAGCCAAATCGCCTTCGAGTGTAAGGTGAAGCACGGTATTTTGGGTCACGTTCATGGGCTGCTGTTCACTGAACCCGCTGATCAAGCCACCGATGACGATCAGGAAGATCAGCATACCAATCAGCGAAACAATAAATACAGCGAGCAGGCTGGGCCAGAAAACACGGCCGAATGTGACTACTTTTTTCTCAGACATCTTCTAAAAGTTTAATGCCTAAAACTACTTAAAAAAATGCCTTGACAGGAGATAAATCTGTTAAAAGGTGTAAAATGTGTAAGAAAAACCTAAGCGGATTATGATCTGGTCCGGGTGTATTTTTTCACGGT
Source organism: Crocinitomicaceae bacterium (assembly GCA_021325675.1). Classification (GTDB taxonomy): domain Bacteria; phylum Bacteroidota; class Bacteroidia; order Flavobacteriales_D; family Crocinitomicaceae; genus M2408. Next base: position 91,782 of record JAJTCM010000007.1, on the reverse strand, counting down.
AAACGCATACGGATTTTTTTCATCAGCAGGGTGTTCCAGGATGATTTCCGCTTCCCAGTCGGCAGGATCGCAGGCAGGGAAAAAAGTATCGGCATCGAGGCTGGTTTCCACATGGGTGATGAACATTTCGTCCACGCAGTCCAGGCGCAAAGCTTCGTTGTAGATTTGACCGCCGCCAATGATAAAAACAATCCGCTCGCTTTCATTGCGGTAATGTTCCAGGCAGGCTGTCAGTGAATTGAAAACAACGCAGCCCGGCGCTTCGAAATCAGCCTGGCGGGTCAGCACGGCATTTTCCCGGTTTGGCAGCGGCCGAAAGCGTTCCGGGATTGATTCGTAGTTTTTGCGTCCCATAACAACAATGTGGCCTGTGGTAGTTTCCCTGAAAAATTTCATATCGGCCGGCAAATGCCAGAGCAAATCATTGTTTTTCCCGATTCCGGAACTGGCATCCATTGCTACGATCAATTTGACTTTCATGCGGCAAAATTACGGGATTTAGTTGGAATTCAAAAGCAAAAAAAGCACGGCTTGCGGGCCATGCTTTTACTGTGATCGAAAATAGTGGTTACTTATTTTTCAAGAATGATCTTTTTCACGTTCCGATAGCTATCGGGATTGTCCCCGCTCCGGATCTCCAGGTTGTATTCGCCGCTGTACAACGTACGTGTATCGAAATGTGCTATAGTGCTCCCTTGAAAAAGGGTGGTTTCCATGACTTTTTTGCCGTTCAGGTCAAAAAGCGTCATGATGTAATTTTCCTGCATGGCTTTCGGTACCTGGATAGCGACCAAATCACTTGCCGGGTTCGGGTAAACCGTTACATCGAGGTTTTCAAGCGCGAGCTCACCGACAACTGAAGTTGCTTCATACGTGGTAACGGTTTCTGTAATGCTTGTCACTTTAGCAGCAGTTTTGATTCCGTAAAAAGTCGGGCCAACAGCATACGGGTAAGCAGAGTTCCAGTTTGCATCAACCGTACAGAAATACGCATACGTTCCATTCGGGTATTCCGGTGTTACGCAAAAACGGCCGTTATGCTCGTCGAGGTAATCCTGGGAAGCGTTGGAAATAAATTCGTAGTCTTCCCTGAAAAGGCCCAAAGGATACGTTGTACTGACAGCCGGGCCATCGGATACATCCGTTCCGTCAGAATAATGTGTGCGAACGCTGATGTTGCGTAACGAATATCCGGATTTGATGCGTACAATTCCTCCTGTTCCGTCCGTATTTGCATAACCGTAAGCCCCGTAAATAGGAAAGCCGTCGTAGGCGAAACCGATCAATGGAGAATGTGCATGGTCATCAATGGCATACAAGCCGTCAGCAGTGTAGAGATCGCAAACATTAGAAATAACTGCCAGGTCAAGATTGAAAGCCGAAGGGTTTTGGTGGTGGTGGTAATTTCCCATCGCCGGGTGGCCTTTGGAACAATCAAATCCGGCACGCTCAGCAACAATAGCATCCCTGTTCCAGATATTATCGCCCTGACCGCCAAGAGGGCCGCCTTTCAGTGAGCTGGACGAGCTTTGCCAGGAAACACCGTCGCGGTAATCAAATAAGGCAACGCCATTAATGAAAACACCGATATTACCCATCGTTGTAGCGGTTGGTGTTCCTGTATTTTCCACCGGGTTCAGCGGAAATTTAAAAATCGCATTCTGATCCGTAGCCTGGGAAGGATTTCCGTCGAGAAACGGCCCGGTAATATACGCCGGGATCCCGTTTGTGCTCACGTAAACAGAAGTGCCTGAATATTGAACGGTTTGCACATTGGCCTCCACATTATCCTGGATAGGGGTAGAGTTGCCGCTCACATAATGCCTGCCGAGGATTCCGGTGGTATTTTGCAGCCATTGGGTTATTGCCGGGTTTGTTTGCCCGAAAGCCAAAGTTGAGCCTAAGGCCAGGGCTAATATTACCGTGTTTTTTTTCATAGATTGAAGCGTTTAAAGTTTTCGTTGTTCAGTTAGACGACAGCTTTGGTTTAATCCTTCGCTGCCGGTGTGAAAAAATCTTTCGGGTAGGCAAAATCAGGATTGAAAACGAAGTTTTTGTCACTGAGCGTCAGCAGGAAAGCCAGCAAATCGACTTTTTCATTGGACGACAAAATAATTGGTTTTTGCAATTCCGGGGCGAGCGTTTTACTGTGCTGAATGCCCGAAACGTAATGGTTGATCACCTGGCTGAGCTTTTTAAAACGGCCATCATGCATGTAAGGAAATGAATATTCCAGGTTACGTAAAGTCGGCACTTTGAACAGGAGGGAATCTGCGCTTTTTTTGGAAATTTTCATTTTTCCGCAGTCATTCAGACTTGGGTCAACCGGAAGCCCGTTGTTGGCAAAAGCATCGTTGGTAAATAAGGGTTCGCGGTGACACGCAGCGCAGTTTTGCCTGAATAAGGAGTAACCTCTGGCTTCCTGTTCAGTAAATTGTTCTTGCTTCAACATCACGCGGTCGTATTTCGAATCCGAGCTGACCAGGGAAAGCATAAACTGGCTCAGGGCTTTGAGCGTTTTTTCCCCGGTGATAAGAGAATCTCCGTAAGCCTGGTAAAAAGCTTTGCGATAAAGCGCCGAGCGATTCAGCTCTGAAACAACTTTTTCGATGGAGCTTCCCATTTCGTCGGGGTGGGAAATAGGCGCTAAAGATTGCATATCAAGGTTCGCAATTGCTCCGTCCCACATAAAACTGCTTTTCCAGGCGAGGTTCATCAGGGCAGGGGAGTTGCGCGTCCCGATGCGGTCATTGATCCCGTGGCTCAGGTCGTGGTCAACATGTGTAAAAGCGTTATACGGCGAATGGCAGGAAGCGCAGGAAATAGTGTTGTCGGCAGATAAAAGCGGATCGTAAAACAAGGCCCGTCCCAACTTGATTTTGGCTTCACTCAGCTTATTCTGTGAAAAATCATACAACGGTTTTGGCCATTTTTTAGGAATGGTGAACAATTTTTCTTTGGGGTTCCTGAAAGCCAGCAAAGCCGCAGAAACGAGCACAAAAAGATACAAAAGCTGTTTCATCGGAGCAGGAATAAAGCGGCAGCTTGCTGAGAAAGCCGGACAGCTTCCGCGCCTGGAGACATGACGTGATTGAGGTTTTTGAAATCAATTCCCCGGAGAAAATCAGAGAGATCAAGCTCAAGTACAGCTTTTTCAGGATTTTTCAAATCGAAGCTTAACGATTGCATGGTGTTTTGCGAAAAGCTGTAACCTCCGAGGTGCAAACTGAATTGATTGTCCCGGGTAGGACAGAGATTGCTTTTACCTTCCAGCTTAAAATGGATATAGCCCGTTTGCCAGGTCCAGTACATGCCTTTTACGGGGTCAAGATCACCGCCTTTCACTCCGCCTGAATTGGTAATGCTGTCAATGCCTAAATTGAATTTCAGGCCGTCAAAATCAGTGTTTTTCGCAAAATTCAAGTTGATTTGGCAGGAAGCGGGATTTTCGGCATCAATTAAATGGTAACTTTCTTTTTCTTTCCAAACACTTTTTCCTTTTTTAGTCAGCTCAAAACCGGAAAGGTAAAACCGCAGGCTTTCAAATAACACACTATCCACATTTTCATCCTTCTCATTCTGTTTCTCGCTCTCGTATATGTACCATTTTTCCAGCTCCAGTTTTTCACCTTTGAAAAATAAGCTGACTTCAACAGGAAGATTGGCCTGCCCGAAAGCCGTATAACAGATTAAAAAGCAAAACAGGAACGCGTTTTTCATTTGCGGTGATGAGGTGGACGGTGATCAAATAAGCGTGCCAGTTCTTTGCTCAGGCCCCCGAAATAAATTTGCTGATCGGGGCGGCATAATTCTTTGATGTCACGGAAATGCTCACAGTGGATTTTCTCGATTTGCATTTGTTTTTTTCCAAGCAAGCCAACGAGCGAATCAGTTTCGGCTGTATTTTCCGAAGATAATCCGGAATACAATTTTTGCTTAAGCTGTCCGATCTGTTTTTCGGTCTTTTTGATGGAATTCCGGTGCTCATGAATTAATTTTTCATAGGCTGCCGTTTGTTTTTCATCCAGGTGAAGCTTTTCAATGATGAGCTTTTTCGGGCCTTCCGGTCTGTTCGGGGGCTGCAGCACGAAGTAAAGCAAAAACCCGTTGGAGAGCAGCAAAACAATGCAAAGAAACCCGTAAAATTTAGCTTTATTCATAGTAGAGGGAATTTTCAGGGATTAAATTCATACCTTGTCCTAAGTCGCTTGCAGTATCTGTTTGACGGGCTTTGAAGCTAATTACGAGGCTGAAAATGCATAGGGCAACGCAAGCGCTTCCGAGCGACCAGGCGAGTGGACGCGAAACTTTGTTCAGCGCAGAATTTTCGATCTGCTGCAATATCCGGCTGTATAAAAACGGCGGTGTTTCTACCTGCTTGATTTTCCCGATGATTTCCAATGGATCTTTCATAGCTCTTTTCTTTTAGACGACGTTTTTTGTTTTATCCTTCGTTTGGTTTGATATTCTGCGCTAAATTACTTTTGGCCCGCTGGATCAGTGATTCCACAGCTTTGGGGCTCAGGTCCATGATTTGCGCGGTTTCCGCCTGGCTTTTGTGCTCGATCTTACTCAGGATCAAAGCCGTTTTCTGCTTGTCCGGCAAAGCATTGATTGCCTCAAAAATCCGTTGGGTGGCTTCTTTCTGCTCGAGTTCCACGCCGGGATGGTCGAAATGTTGCGCTTCGTGGCGGATTTCACTGCTGTCCGCATGAAAAAGCGAAGTCAGTTTTGCCCAGCGTTTTTTGCGCTGACGTGATTTAATAAAATCGAGCGAAGTATTGATACTGATGCGGTAAATCCAGGTGGATACAGCTGAATTTTCATTGAAACCGGGTAGATTTTGGTGGACCTTCAGGAAAATATCCTGCGTAATTTCCTGTGCATCTTCCTGGTTTTGAACATACTGAAGCACGAGGTTGAAAACCATTTTATTGTACTTTGTGTATAAAGTTTCAAACTCCAAATTCTCCCGGATAGATTTCAAAAGTAGTTTTTTTCAATCACATACCCACATAGGTTCAGGTTGTATGTGAGTTGTATTCAGGGAACAATAGCCTCTGAATCAGCTATAGCAGATTGGAAAACATGGGATTACTCATGTGCACTTTGTATAGAGAAGCACTTCTAAATTATTCTAGGTTCCTATGTGGTTAGATTATAAAGAAATCAAACCGCTACTACGGCTTTAATGTGTGGGTGCGGATCGTAGTTCAGCAGCTCGAAATCTTCATACGTGAAGGAAAAAATATCTTTCACTTCCGGGTTGATCTTCATCGTTGGCAAAGGACGTAAATCGCGGGATAACTGCAATTGCGCCTGTTCGATGTGATTGTTGTACAAATGCGCATCACCGAAAGTGTGGATGAATTCACCCGGCTCAAGGTCACACACCTGGGCGATCATCATCGTTAACAAAGCGTAAGACGCGATGTTGAAAGGAACGCCGAGAAAAGTGTCCGCGCTGCGCTGGTAGAGCTGGCAGCTCAGTTTGCCGTCAGCAACATAAAACTGGAACATCGTATGGCACGGCGGCAAGGCCATATGGTCGACATCGGCTACATTCCAGGCAGAAACGAGCAGACGGCGCGAATTCGGGTTGTTTTTAATTTGCTGGATGAGGTTTGTGATCTGGTCGATTGTTCCACCGTCTTTTGCCGGCCAGGAACGCCACTGGTGACCGTAAACAGGCCCCAGGTTCCCGTTTTCATCCGCCCATTCGTCCCAGATGCTCACGTTATTGTCTTTCAGGTACTTGATGTTGGTATCACCACGCAAAAACCACAGCAATTCAATAATAATGGAGCGTAAATGCAGTTTTTTCGTTGTCACCGCCGGAAAGCCTTCACTCAGGTCAAAACGCATCTGGTAACCGAAAACAGATAAAGTTCCCGTTCCCGTGCGATCGCCTTTCTGCGTGCCATTATCTAAAATGTGCTGTAATAAATCGTGATATTGTTTCATCGTCCTTGAATTGCGACAACGAAATTAAGAATTAAGGCCTAAATGGTCAAATTGAGTTTTCAAAAGTTGTTAACCATCAATTGCTTTCCTGAAAATTGTGATGTGCTGACGTTTTTCGTTTTTTGCCACGAATTTTTAACTGATTCATGGATTTTGGTATTTGAAATAATATCACAAATTCAAATAATTCACTTTTGAATTATGTGTGAAATTCTTTTTAGAAAAATTCGTGGCAACAGCTGATTTGATCAATGCTTCACATCCAGTTCCACGTTCGGATCATGTTTGTGGCGGAAAAGCACGGCAAACAAAACGGCTACAATGGCAGCGTAAATCGCAAAAGCAATCCAGATCCCCTTCCACTGGAAAGATCCGTCAGCGTTGGTGTAATAGCTTTCAATGATGTATCCGCTGGTAATACTTCCAATGATTGCCCCGATGCCGTTGACCATCATCATAAACAGGCCCTGCGCGCTGGAACGGATTTTAGCGCTGGTTTGTGTTTCCACGAAAAGAGAGCCGGAAACGTTGAAAAAATCGAAGGCCATTCCGTAAACGATGCAGGAAAGGATGATCATCCAAAGTCCGTCGGCCGGGTTAGCGAATGCCAAAAGCCCGAAACGTAAAACCCAGGCCACCATACTGATGAGCATCACTTTTTTGATCCCGAAGCGCTTCAGGAAGAAAGGAATGGCGAGGATAAACAAAGTTTCGGAAACCTGCGAAATAGACATGATGATCGTGGAATATTTCACAACGAATAAATCTGCATATTTGGGAACATCTTTGAAATTGTCTACAAAACGGTCGCCGTACATATTTGTCAACTGCAGGGCTGCCCCAAGAAGCATCGCAAAGAGGAAAAACAGCGCCATTTTGGAGTTAGCGAACAGCTTGAAAGCATTCAGTCCCATGGATTCCGCAAAACCTTTGGCTTTACCCGATTTGTCCGGGCGGCAGGCTGGCAGGGTGAAGGAATAGATTCCCAGGATCAAAGAGCCGATTGCCGAGATATAAAATTGATATTCAGTCGCTTTGTGTCCTGTCAGGTTGGTGGTCCACATCGCCGCAATGAAACCGACCGTTCCCCAAACCCGGATAGGAGGGAAGACCTTGATTACGTCAAAATTATTGGATTTCAGTACGTTGTAAGCAATGGAATTGGAAAGCGCAATGGTTGGCATGTAAAAGATCATGGCCACGAACATCACCCAGAAAAAGTCTTGTGGATTGTCGACCTGGGCGAGGTAAAAGATGCTGATCCCGCTCAGGATATGCAAAACCCCGTAAAGACGTTCCGCGTTGATCCAGCGATCGGCAATGATCCCGGTAATGGCAGGCATAAACAGGGAAGAAAGTCCCAAAGTCATGAAAATACTGCCGAACTCAGCCGGTCCCCATTGTTTGGTCGCAAACCAGTAATTTGCAATTGTGATCAGCCAGGCACCCCACACGAAGAACTGTAGGAAACTCATAGTGATTAAGCGCATTTTCAGTCCCATGGAGATGGTGTTTTTTAGTAGTTATTTGCGTTTGTTGATCTCGTCGCGGATCTTGGAAGCTTTTTCGTAATCTTCTTCGTTAACCGCTTCTTCCAGGATAATTTTCAGCTCCTCCAGGCTCATGGAGCTCATCGGGTTTTCTTGCTTTTCTGTAGTTCCGGTACTTTTTTCTTCTGTAGTATCTGAATTTTCATCGTAAATGATCCCGGCGGAAGCAAGGATATTTTCAAAAGTAAAGATCGGGCATTTGAAACGTACGCCTAAAGCAATGGCATCGGAAGTTCGTGCGTCAATTTCGCTCAGTTGTCCGTCGCGTTCGCAGATCAGCTTGGCGTAAAAAATCCCTTCGTTCAGGTTATAAATCACGACTTCACGAACGGAAATCCCGAAGGAAAGGGCGAAACTTTTGAATAAATCGTGGGTCAAAGGGCGTGTTGGCGTCATTTTCTCCAGCTCGATTGCAATAGCCTGGGCTTCGAAGCCACCGATGATGATAGGTAAACTTCTTTTTCCTCCCGATTCGGTCAACACAAGCGCATAAGCGCCTGATTGGGTCTGGCTGTAAGATAATCCTGCAATTTCGAGTTTAATTTTATCCATTCGTTTCCAAAAGTTTGTAAAATTTAATAGGGAAGCTTGCGACTTCCCCATTAAAATTCTCGTAAATATACTAAATTGTTTTTTACAATATTAATTAGCAGCGTGGAATTTTTTTACGGCTTCCGTCAGTTTCGGTAAAATTTCGAAAACGTCCCCTACAACTCCGTAATCGGCAGCTTTGAAGAACGGTGCTTCAGAATCCGTATTGATAACAACGATCACTTTTGAACCGTTTACACCCGCTAAATGCTGGATAGCACCGGAAATCCCGGCAGCAATGTAGAGGTTCGGACGGATAGCAACACCTGTTTGCCCTACGTGCTCGTGGTGAGGTCTCCAGCCGATATCAGCTACCGGACGGGAACAAGCAGTTGCAGCGCCCAAAGCGTTAGCGAGGTCTTCAACGATCCCCCAGTTTTCAGGTCCTTTCAAGCCACGTCCTGCAGAAACAACCAATTCAGCTTCCGGCAATGGAATGTTTCCTTCCGGTTTTTTAGTTTCTACTACTTTAATCGCAGCGCTTCCGGCGTTGGAGTTGAATTCTTCCACTGCACAGGCAGCACCTGTAACTTCCGGCTGAAGCGAGTTAGGTAAAAGGGAAATGATTTTTTTGTCTGTTTTTACAGTCACGTTTCCGAAAGCTTTCCCGGAAAATACGTTCACTTTGCAGGAAAAACCGTTGGAAAGGTCTGGCAGCGCAATTGCCCCGGAGATCAATCCCGCTTTCAAGCGAACGGATAAACGCGGTGCAACGGCTTTCGCAGTGATCTCATGTGAAAAAACAATGATTTCAGCTCCTGTGCTTTCAGCTGCTGCGGCTACCATGCGTGTGATTTGCTGTGCGTCGCCGTTAACAACTGCGCGGTCAACCAATACTTTAGAAGCGCCGTATTCGCCTAGTTTAGCGAGGTCTGAAGAGCTTCCGCCTGAAACAGCGATTACTTCACTTCCGATTTTTTTTGCGTAAGTAACAGCTTCCAATGATGCTTTGGAGATCCCGTTATCGCTATGAATATAAACTAATGTTTTCATTTTCTTAGATTTTAGACCTGGAGACATTAGACATAAGACTGGTCTTTCGTCTTGTTTCTTCTGTCTTTAAGTCTTAATTTAAATAACTTTCGCTTCTGTGTGTAATAAATTCACCAACTCGTCCATGTTGTTCGGATCGATCATGCGGCATGCTTTTTTCGCTTCCGGAAGGGAGTACGAAGTGTAAGCCGTCATAACGTCGCAGGCAACCGGTGCAACTACTTGCAAAGGCTTTGTACGGGCAGCCATGATTCCGCGCATATTCGGGATTCGCTGTTCAGCCATTCCTTTTGCGCAGCTTACTACAGCCGGTGCGTTCACTTCAACAACCTGGATTCCTCCGAGGATTTCCTGCTCAAGCTTCAGCGTAGAACCGTTGATGTCGAGTTTCGTAGCCAGGGAAATAAAAGGGATGTCCATTGCTTCAGCGATCATTCCACCTACTTGTGAACCGTTGTAGTTAATGGTTTCCTTACCTGTCAGAACGAGGTCGAACTGGTTATTTTTTGCGTATTCCGCAATCTGGAAAGCCGTGAAATAAGCATCCGTCGGATCAGCATCGATACGTACAGCATCGTCAGCGCCAATCGCCAAAGCCTTACGGATCACAGCTTCATCAGCCGCGTTTCCAACAGTGATGATGGTAACATTGCCACCCTGAGCTTCCTTGATTTCAAGCGCTCTTACGAGGGCGTACCACTCATCGTAAGGGTTTACGATATATTGAACACCGTTCTCATCAAATTTGGTATTGCCGTCCGTAAACGCAATTTTTGACGTAGTGTCCGGGGATTTACTAATACAAACAAGTATTTTCATTATCTTATTCTTAAAAAACACCGCAAAAGTAGGAATTAATTTTTACATTTCAGGTGACGCGGAGCTTTATTTTATGTAGGAAAATGTGCCAATGAATTAATCCGTCGTGGCGGAACTGATGTGGTTCTTTTTTTGAGAAAGCGTCCAATCATCTAATAATCCGGTTATCTGACAATCCATTCTCAATTTTACATTTCAAATTTCGTAGTTTCAGCGAAGAAGTTTCCTTCGGTATAATTCTTGTACTGCTCATGATATGAAAAAAAATACGGTATATCTCATCCTGCTGATTATTTTGTTTTTTTGCGGCTTTATAGTTGCCGGTAACGCGAAAACGGTCAATCTTCTAAAAGTAAAATCGACACTTGCCCCGGCGGACTCGTCGGCTCAGCTGCGGAATGGCGATATTGTTTTTCAGAGCTCTAAATCGGGGCAAAGCCTGGCCATTCAATTGGCTACAAAATCTCCTTATTCACACTGCGGGATGGTGTTTATTGAAAACGGCAGATACTACGTGTATGAAGCGGTTCAGCCTGTTAAAAGAACGCCTTTGGAAGAATGGGTAACTTATGGTGATGAGAAGAAATACGTTGTAAAACGGCTCAAAGAAGCGGATAAGTACCTCACTGATGCTTCCGTAAAAGAAATGAAAGGCCTGATAAAAGGAATGCTGGGCAAAAACTACGATATGACCTTTGAGTGGAGTGATGACCGGATTTATTGCTCCGAATTCGTTTGGAAGCTTTACAAGCGGGCTTGTGGTTTGGAAGTCGGTCAATTGCAGCATCTCGGGGATTTTGATTTGTCACACCCGGTGGTGCAGCGCATTGTAAAAGAGCGTTATGGCGAAAAAATCCCGGTTGAGGAAACAGTAATCTCTCCTGCGGCAATTTTTGCCAGTGATCTTCTTATTACTGTCGAATAAAACAGCCAAATTCTCAATTCTCAATTTTCCATTCTTCATTTTATCACTTTCGTTATGTTTTTATGTCAAAATTTCTTATTTTTGGCGTCCCTTATGGGTTAATGTGAATGATATGAAGACAGTACAGTTTAGAGAAGCGTTAAGAGAAGCAATGTCAGAGGAAATGCGCCGCGACCAGAGCGTGTTCCTGATGGGAGAGGAAGTAGCCGAATACAATGGTGCTTACAAAGTTTCCCAGGGAATGCTGGACGAGTTTGGTCCGAAGCGTGTGATCGATACGCCAATCGCTGAGCTGGGCTTCGCCGGGATCGCTGTTGGGGCTTCGATGAACGGTCTTCGCCCGATTGTTGAGTTCATGACCTGGAATTTCGCGATTTTAGCAGCTGACCAGATCATCAACAGTGCTGCGAAAATGCTGCAAATGTCCGGTGGTCAGTATCATTGCCCGATCGTTTTCCGCGGAGGTAACGGAACAGCAGGCCAGCTTGCTGCAACGCATTCTCAGAGCTTCGAAGCATTTTACGCCCACGTTCCGGGGTTAAAAGTTATTACACCATCTAACCCATACGACGCGAAAGGTTTGCTGAAAGCTGCTATTCGTGACAATGACCCTGTTGTTTTCCTGGAATCCGAAAAAATGTACGGGGACAAAGGCGAAATTCCGGAAGGGGAATACATTATCCCGATCGGTGTTGCTGACGTAAAACGCAAGGGAACTGACGTAACAGTTGTTTCCTTCGGGAAAATCCTCAAAGTGGCTTACGAAGCTGCGGAACAACTCGAAAAAGAAGGGATTTCCATCGAAATTATCGATTTACGCACCATTCGCCCGATTGATTACGGCGCTGTTGTTGAATCCGTTAAGAAAACAAATCGCTGTGTAGTTTTAGAAGAATCCTGGCCGCTGGCTTCCATTTCTTCCGAAATTGCTTACCATTTGCAGAATTATGCTTTCGATTACCTCGATGCCCCGGTAAAACGCGTTACTCAAACTGATACGCCGTTCGCATTTTCACCAACGTTGATCGATGAAGCTTTGCCAAATGTGAAGCGTTTGATCGATGCGGTTAAATCGACTTTGTACAGAAATTAATGTGCTGATAATTTAATGTGTTAATAGGCTAATGATAGCGTAATATCACTAAAAATACGGAAACCGTTTCATGTTTTGGGACGGTTTTTTTAATGTGCTAAATTGAATATGCTAATGAGCTGATCGGTTGTATCTATCTAATACATTAATCGATTAGCATATTTATCCATTAAATAAATTTAAAATCCACCCTGCGGTTGCGCTGCTTTCCTTCTTCGGTATTATTATTGTCGATCGGTTCGCTTTCGCCCTTGAAATCGATGACGAGCTTTTTGATCTCAAAGCCGTTATCCTTGAAAAATTTCTTGATCGATTCTGCCCGGCGGCGTGATAAATCCTGGTTGTACAGATCGGAGCCAACAGCATCCGTGTGCCCTGTTACCTGGATCCGCAAATCCGAGTGGCCGTTCACAACGCGGATCATTTCGATGAGGTAAGGCTGAAACTCGGCTTTAATCTCTGTTTGATCGTGGTCAAAATAAATTGGCTGAAACTTAAAGCTCGCCCGTTCCTTGTCGCGGATTTCAGGGGCATTGCGTTTGTATTTGAGATCAAGCAGGAACTCATCCCTCCAGCTGTGGCCTAAGGCCGGTGTTTCAGTTTCTGAAAAGGGCGCTTTCGACCGGTAAAGGATAAAAGTGCCGGAATAGCGTTTGCAGGTGGAGCTTTTAAATGTACCCTTCAGGTAGCCGGTGGAATCATTGTATTCGCCTGTGAAATCGGCAGAGCACCACGTAATTTTCGAGCTGGTTTTTTTAGCTTCGACCACAAACTGTTTAAATTCAACCGTATTGTTTTTGATCGTACCCTTAATTTTCTGAATGGCGTAAAGATCTGTGGTGTAAACTTCCTCGCGTGTTTTTCCGGTAAGCGTTGTGCCGTCCGGTAAAAAGTTCACATAAAAAATAGCTGATTCTTTTTCCTTGAAACCGTCTTTCAGGATGATTCCCTGCCATACCCCCTTAAAATTGGCCTGTGCCGCCAGGATGAAGGAAAACAAGGTGAATACAAGAATAAAACAGCTTTTCATAGGAGCTTTTATGATCAACAAGCGAATTTTGTTCCAAAAATCAACATTTCGGCAAAGAGTAATCTTCGTAATCCTCAACCATCTTTTTATTGAAACGCTTCGTGATGTTAATTGGTACATATTCCACCACAACATTTGTTTTGTCAAGCCCGAAATCTTCTGCCGGCGTTAAACCAATGGATTTGATGAAACGGTACACTTTGATACTCATAATCTGGAAAGCCGTCAGCTTGTTATCAGTTGCAACACGGGAGTTGAGCATGATGAACTTGAAATCCGGGCGGGAGAACTCATTTTTCACGCAATCAAACACGCTTTCGTTCGTGATCTCACCTTTTTCCACCATGTGCTTCTGAATTTTGTAAAGCATGTACTCAATGCGGTGTTCTTCCTTGAAGCCCAGTTGCAGGGAAACAAAATAGCAATGCTTATCGATGATTTCGTTGACAGAGTAATTCACGCCCCAGGGCTCCGGTTTGATATCAATATGCAGGAACCAGTAAATTTTGGATTTACGCGGTTTTTTGCGGAAAAGCGAATAAAAGATCGTGGCGTCCAGTTTCTTCGGTGAATCACTGCGTGTCGGGAAAACAAGGTTTGTCGCTTCATAGGCAATCGCTTCGTCAGCGCGCACTTTGTTGAGCAAAGGAATAACTTTTTCCATCGGAACATATTCAGTGATGCTCTTACGCAGCTGGCGGGCTTTGTAAAAGAAAAACAGCATCACAAAGAAACCGATTGCCAGAATGAGCGTAAACCAGGCGCCGTCAACGATTTTTCCGAGATTAGAAAAGAGGAAGCTGCCTTCAATAGCGAAAAATAAAGTAAAGATCAGGATATAAAATACTTTGGCCTTAGGATGTTTCATCATCAGGAGCATGAGCATCAGGATCGATGTCATTACCATGTCAATCGTAATAGCGAGTCCGTAAGTGGCTTCCATTTTGGTTGAGCGCTGGAAAACGGCAATTACGAGGAAACAGCCGCACATCAGGAACCAGTTGATAAACGGGATATAAATTTGTCCCTGGTGGTCGGACGGATATTTTACCTTGAGGTTCGTCCAGAGCTTTAGTTTGATCGCTTCGTTCATTAGGGTGAATACACCTGTGATCAAAGCCTGGGAAGCAATAATGGCAGCAGCTGTGGCAATTCCAATGGCCCAGGGAAGCAAGTCGGAAGAAACGGTTGTAACCATTTTGTAGAAAACAGTCTGATCTTCTTCCAGGCGAAAGCCCGGAGAAAGGCACAAAGCAGCTTGTCCCAGGTAGTTCAGCACGAGAATGCTCGACATAAAGGCCCATGAAATCCGGATATTGTTCTTGCCGCAGTGGCCGAGATCGGAATAGAGGGCTTCAGCTCCCGTTGTACAGAGGAAAACAGCTCCCAGTACCCAGAAACCGCCTTCTACGTTTACAATCAGGTTATAGGCGTAATACGGGTTAAAAGCTTTCAGGACTTCCGGGTTGTGCTGCAGGTTCATGAAACCGAGGTAAGCCAGGAAACCAAACCAGAGGATCATAATTGGCCCGAAAGCCTTTCCGATAACTGCGGTTCCGAATTGCTGGACGACGAATAAAATGAAGATAATGCAGCAGACGACGGGCAGGGTAGGGAAGTCTGAGTTGATGTTCTCAATCCCTTCCACAGCCGAGGAAATGGAAATTGCCGGGGTGATAAAACCGTCCGCCATCAGCGTAGCACAGCCGATCAGCGCCGGAATGATGATCCACTTGACCTTCTTGGCTTTTAGTAAGGCGAACAGGGCGAAAATACCACCCTCACCACGGTTATCAGCATTGAGCGCAAAGTAAATATACTTGATCGTTGCCAGCAGGATGAGTGTCCAGATCACACAGGACAAGCCTCCGAGGATCAGGTCGGGAGAAATGTTTTTTCCCTGGTGCGTGATAGCCTGGAATACATACAGCGGGGAAGTACCGATATCCCCGAAAACAATACCTATTGTAATGATGATTCCGGCTAAGGTTACCTTATGGTGTGAACTGTGACCTGACGACATTGAAAATTTGGTTTAAAAGCGTAAAATTAATTGATTTGAATGAACATACGTACAAAATTTACCTAAAGTTTTTCAACAAGGTCTTCGAGGCCTATTCCACGGGAACCTTTGAGTAAAATTAAGCTTCCCTGCGGGCTTTCGCTGTCCAGGAATTGCTTCATTTCGTCTTTGTTCCGGAAGAAAGCCAGTTTTTCGCCTGCCCCGTTCTTGTGCTCATAAAAGCGGTCGCCTACTAAAAAGCTTGACAGGCCAAGCTCATCCAGCATGGAAATAATGTTTTTGTGCTCCGCTGAAGATTCATTTCCCAGCTCAAACATATCACCGAGGATCGCCAGCTTCCTGTTGTTTTCAATCAGGGCAAAGCTTTCGAGGGCTGATCGCATGCTTGTCGGGTTGGCGTTGTAAGCGTCCAGGATCAGTGTGTTCCGTTCTGTTTTTTGAACCTGCGAACGGTTATTGGCCGGCTGATAGCTGCTGATAGCCTTGCTGATGAGCTCGTTTTCGACTTTGAAATATACTCCAAAAGAAATCGCTGCCAGGAAATTGTAAAAGTTATATTTGCCAATCATGGAGGTTTCAATTTCTCCCGATTCGTAAGTCGCTGTCCGCCATTTCATGTTGACGTAAGGCGTGAGAGAGCACAGTTCACCGCTTACATCCGTATTTCCTTGCGTGCCGAAGCTGAATATTTTTGTTCCGGCCGGTAAATTGTTTTTCAGCGTTTCATCGTCGTTGTTGTAAAACAAAGTGCCCCCGTTTTTACTGACAGAAGTATATAGTTCTTTTTTGGTTTTCAGGACACCTTCAAAATTCAGGAAGCCTTGCAGGTGCGCTTTCCCGATATTTGTAATAATACCATAATTGGGTTCGGCGATCTCGCACAGTTCTTCAATGTCTTTGAATTTATTCGCTCCCATTTCAATGATAGCGATTTCATGCTGCTTGTTCAACTGAAGCAGGGTGAGTGGAACTCCAATGTGGTTGTTGAGGTTTCCCTCCGTTGCCAGCACCGTATATTTTTGTGAAAGCACTTCCCGGATCAGTTCTTTCGAGCTGGTTTTGCCGTTGCTGCCGGTAATCCCTATGACAGGAATGTCAAATTTGTTCCGGTGCTGGAGTGCAAGCTGCTGCAGGTAAATAAGCGTGTCGTCCACCAGGTGTATACGCTCATCTGTACAAAAAGCTGCATCGTCTGAAATAACATATTTCGCGCCGAGCTCAAGGGCTTGGGAAGCAAAGGTGTTCCCGTTGAAGTTTGCTCCTGAAAGACAGATGAAAAGGCAGTCAGGCTGGATTTTACGGGTATCTGTACAAACTCCCGTACTTTGGTAAAATAAGTCAAAAAGCTGTTTCATAATGAAATAAAAAACCCATCCGCCTGAAGACGAATGGGTTTTTGGAAGTATTTAAATATTATCTTCTTTTTTGTTCTTTTTTCTGAACTCTCTTGGATTTCTTGCCGCTGAGTCCCATTGGACTTCCAACTCTATCCATTGCGCATCGGAAACCAAGTGTGCTCATAGATTTGTCTTCGTCAAGGAATCTTCTGTTTGCGCCAACCAGCCAGTAAGCACGGTCTTTCCAGGATCCTCCTTTGTAAACTTTGGACTTGTCGGAGATCAGGGTTGTCGGCCAGGAAGTTCTGTCACTTGGTTTCAGGTCGGAACCTTCCAGGTTGTATTCCTCGTGCTGGCTTTGGTACATGATCAGGTTCGGGTCCCTGCTAGCCTGGTTGATCGCATTTTTGCGGTCATCGTTGGCATAGTAGATGGAGCTTTCGATATCACCGTCAAGGTAGTCGACATAGTCATCACGGCGGTAGTTGAGACGGCCGATATTTTCTTCCTCGGTTACATTGCGGTACTTCAGTTTACCAGGAGTGTTCAGGATAAACTCGGAGAAGCCCTGGCGCAGTAAAGTAATAACTTCGTGAGCGTATTCCTCACCGTCAGCACTTGTACGGATTTCATCTACAAATAAGCCTTCGAAGATTTGATCCTGGATCAGCTGGTTCGCGTCGATATCGTATTTTTCGTTTTTGTACTTGATCGCCTGGTCAAGGATATCGTTGATACGTCTGAGCAAACCGAGCTCAATAGTATCTTTCTTCTTGCTGTGGGATACATAGTAAGGATCCGGTGAATAACCGAGCTTAACAGGGTTGCGGGAACCGATGTTTTTCTCAAGTCCTGAAATCAGGGAGTCATTCGGGTCGTGCT
Source organism: Crocinitomicaceae bacterium (assembly GCA_021325675.1). GTDB lineage: Bacteria > Bacteroidota > Bacteroidia > Flavobacteriales_D > Crocinitomicaceae > M2408. The sequence continues at coordinate 74,575 of JAJTCM010000007.1, read as the reverse complement.
TGCTTGCTGACACACGCTGGTAGCGTACGCGCTCAAATTCGTTCAGGTATTCTTTCATCCCGTGAACATCGAATTGTACCTGTGCGTTCTTGGTAGAGATCACACCCTGGTTATCGAGCAGTTTAGTGGTGAACACGTTACCGCGGAACGGACGGAATTCATCAAAATCTTCGGATGATAACGGTCTGTAAGTGTCAAGTACCCATTCGGAAACGTTACCTGCCATGTTGTATAAACCGTAATCGTTCGGCCAGTAAGACTCAACAGGAGCAGTTACGTCGGCATTATCATTCAGCTGGCCTGCAACCCCCATATAGTCACCTCGTCCTCTGACGAAGTTGGCACGGATGGATCCTTTGAACTGATCGTCTTCGTTACGAACCCAGTGTCCGTCCCATGGATATTGTCTTCTGTCAGAAACGTTTTCTGTATGCGGCTCGAGGTTACCGATCAAACCGTATGATGCGTATTCCCATTCAGCTTCAGTTGGGAGGCGGTAGCGTGGCAGAAGGAGACCGTCCTCCATTCTTACGATCCGCTGTCCCGGTTTTTTACCGTTCACTTTGGATGGGTCATAATCCTGCATACCACCTTCAGGAACGATTTCGCTCAAACGGTATTGGTTAGCAAGATATGATTCAGTGTTAAATGTCTCTTCGTTTGCCTGCTCCGGTGCGAAACGCAAAACGCCTTCACGGATGAGGATGTATTCATTCACCCTGTCAGTTCTCCACTTACAGTAGTCAGATGCCTGGAGCCAGGAAACACCAACAACAGGATAATCCCTGTATGCCGGGTGGCGCAGGTAATAATCAACATATTTCTCATTGAACCCAAGCGGGGATCTCCATGCAAGCGTATCAGGAAGCGCGTTGCGGTAAACCATCGGGTAAGTCTGGTAAGCTCTTCCTAACCAGTAAAGGTATTCTAACCAGTGAAAGTTAGTTACTTCCGTCTGGTCCATGTAGAAAGAGGATACGGTTACACGTGCCGGTCTGTTGTTCCAGTCGTACATGATGTCCTGCTCGGCCTGGCCCATAGTGAAAGTACCACCTTCAACAAGGATAAGCCCCGGACCTGTTTCCTGGTCAACAAAAGGGATTTTTTGAAAACCGCCCTGCTTCATGTTGTTGTAGTCCCAACCGGTAGAAGAGGATGTTTCGTTTGAGCAGGATGAGATCAGGGCTGAGCCTAAAATCGCAACTGCAATGAATCGAAGCATTTTCATATGTTTGTGTTGTGTTTTCATTTTTTCGTTTGCAAATTTACTCTTTTAACGGATATGATTAAAAAAGTTACATTTTTTTTAAATTAAAATTAAAAGGACGGGCAGGATAAGGTTTTGAAAGCTACCTGCTTGTCACGGCATTTGAGGTTCAGCCCGAGGGATACTTCATGTGAACCGCCGGAAACACCGTTATTTAATTTGGACACCGTAATATCATAGCTGTAACCGATCCGCATTGTGCCGGTATTTAAGCCGATAGTAAGAATAAATGCATCGCGGTTACGGAACCAGACACCTGCCTGGAAAGCACCGTGTTTGATATATGTACCAATGTTCATTTCCATAAAACCACGCTGGTATTGGAAAATAACATTTGGCATAATGGAAGTTTTGGTTTCAAAGCGTGAACGCTTGCCGATCTCGATATCAGCCCCCGCGTGGAAAGTGTAGCGGATTGGCATCGGCGATTCCTGCTCGATCATTGATTCGTTGGGACGGTTGAGGTGGTGTGCCGCAAAACCGAAGAAAAAACGCTTGGAAAAACCTACCATACCGGCAGAGGCATCAAAAAATCCGCGTGATCCGTCATTGCGGACATCCTTGGTTTCGTAAATAAAACCTTTGCGCGGATCGATCATATCACCGAAAGTCAGCTTGTCCCAATCCAGGAATTTCTGTGTCCAGGCAGCTTTGGCGCCGAAGAGCATAGAGAATTTACGGTTGAATTTTAAGTGAAATGAATAAATTAGGCCCAGGTTGGAAGTATTTATTGTTCCGCTTCCCTGTCTGTCGTGGGTTGCAAGGAGTCCTAAACCGCCCGAAATTCCTTTTATGTATGTGTCATAAGAAGCGCTGTAGGTAACATAGTTGCTGGATAAGCTCGGCCACTCGTTCCTGTAGTTCAGGTTAAACCGCGGGCATCCGTGAGACCCGGCAAATGCAGGGTTCAGGTAGAGCGGGTTGGCATAAAACTGAGTGAAGGTAGGATCCTGTGCGAAGAGTTGTCCGGAAATACTTAGCCCTAAAACCGCGATAAATAAGTATTTTAATTTATTCATGTTTACCTTGTGTTTTTATAATTTACAAGCAACTGGTGAGTGTAAAAATCTCACAATATTACGAAATTATTACAAATTGGTTACAAATATGCAAATCAAAATGCAATAATCAAATATTCTAAACGTTTTTTATCGCGGATTGTTGTATTTTTACACCACTTATTATGATGCATGTAATGGAAAAGGAAAAGGCGGGCAGGATTAAGGCTTTGATTATCAGTTTTATTTTATTTCTGGGAATAAATATTGGTTTTTCACAATCGCTGTCTGAAAAAATTTCCCTTCCCTGGCTTGAGAATGAAAAAATTCGTTTCCAGGAAGAAATGTTAGAAATTCCACGCATTGAAGGACAGGAATATGACGGCAGCAAGCCGGTTTTCAGCTGGAGGAAAAAAAACAGCCAGAAAAATATTGAATTCAAAGCAAGGCTCATCGTTGGTTCCCTGGAGCTTGCAAAGCAGGCGGATGTAAACTATCTCACCAAATTCAAGCTCGAAATACCGGAGCAGCCAGCCTATCAGTTTGCAAATAGCAGGTCCCGGAATGAGCGTTACCTTAGCCTGGAGCTTTTCCCTTTCCTGAAAAAGAACGGTCAGATTTACCGGATCCTGGATTTTCAGCTGGATATGGACGGATATGCCGTGCAGCACAATTTTGAAAAAACCTTTGTAACGGAATCAGTGCTGAATGATGCTTCGAGCGCCTGGTATAAAATCTCGGTACGTTCGGACGGCGTTTATAAGCTTGACCGGAACTTCCTGGAGTCAGCCGGCATTTCGGTCTCTTCGCTGAACCCAAACCATCTGAATGTATATGGAAACGGTAGCGGGCGCTTGCCGGAAGCCAATAACGAATACCGCGTGGATGATCTGGGCAAAAATGCCATCTTGTTTGTGGGCGATGCCGATAACAGCTTTGAGGATAATGAATATTTCCTTTTTTACGGCTGGGGGCCGAGCTCCTGGGATAATATTGGGGAAACCTTTCGCCGCGATTTGAATATTTACTCAGACGATTCCTACTATTTTATCCGGATCAGCTCTACAGAAGCGCCGAAGCGGATTCAGCAGGTGGGGTCTACTGCTTTGGGCCATACGGAAATCGTTGGAAGCTACAACTATTATGATATTTACGAGGCAGAGCTTAAAAACCTGATCGGCGGCGGAAAGCGCTGGTACGGGGATTTGTTTGATACCGAATTGACGAAGTCGATCAGTTTCACCACTCCTAACCTTGTGCCAGGAGACAGCGTAAAGTTTATTTCATCCTTTGCCAGCAACGGGTCATCCGGTGGCAGTACAATTGTTTACTCGTCCGGGAGCCAGGTGCTGAAAAATACTTCTCTTCCAACCACACCGGAAGATTACGGCCGCAAAGAAGTTGAATTTGAATTCAAAACTTCAGCATCAAGTGTTCCGCTGACGATTACTGTAAACCGCTCAAGCCCGGCTATTTTGACGTATCTCGATAAGGTTGAGCTCAATGCCCGCCGCCAGTTGGTAATGAGCGGTTCCCAATTCCGTTTCCGGGACGTCCGGAGTGTCGGCGCGGGAAATATTGCCCGTTACGAGCTTACAGGTTTCCCTGCTTCGGGTTTCGTCTGGGATGTCACGGACAAGCAGGAGCCGAAAATTATCAACGGTGATTATGTGGGGACAACTTTCAGCTTCAATGCTACTGCCGATAGTTTGCGTGAATACGTTTGCTCTAATAATTCCGGGTTTTTGACGCCGGTTTTCACGAAGCAGGTTTCTTCTCAAAATCTCCACGGCCTGCCGTATGCGGATTTATTGATTGTTACGCATCCTGACTTTTTGGGTGAAGCGCAGCGCCTGGCACAAATTCATGAGAATGACGGGACTTCAACGCATGTGGTTACGACGGAGCAGGTATACAACGAGTTTTCGAGCGGTATGCTGGACCCGACTGCTATCAAGTGGTTTGCTAAGATGTTCTACGACCGCGCCAATGGTGACGTGAGCCTGATGCCGGAAAACCTGCTGCTTTTCGGTGATGGAACATATGATCCTAAAAACCGCGTTTCCGATAATAATTACTTTGTTCCGACTTACCAGGTGGATAGCTCGGAGGATCACATCAATGCGCTTGTAACCGACGATTATTTCGGGATGCTCGATGATAACGAATCTATCAGCAACAGCGACATGATGGATATCGGGGTTGGCCGGATGATCGTTTCAAATAACGACCAGGCCAGGGAAATGGTGGATAAAGTGGTGCAGTACCTCCGCGAGGGCATGGTAACTTCCGAAACAGGTATTTGTTCGGATGACCAGGCATCAAATTGCAGCTCTTTCGGTGACTGGCGCCAGAAATACATCCAGATTGCGGATGATGAGGAAGGTGGTTATTTTATCAATAAAGATACTGAACCCCAGTATACAGGCGTTGAAAGCACTTTTCCGTTTATGAACGTTGATAAAATTTACCTCGATGCTTATCAGCAGGTAACAACAGCAGGAGGGGAGCGTTTTCCCGATGTGTTTGATGCGATTACGGACCGGGTGCAGCGCGGTGCTCTGGTGATCAATTACGTAGGTCATGGCGGTGAGAAAGGCGTAGCGGAAGAACGGGTAATAACAATTCCCCAGATCCAGGAATGGAGCAACCTCTGTCATTTGAACCTCTTTGTTTCCGCAACGTGTGAGTTTACAAAATTTGATGACCCTTCCCGTGTTTCAGCGGGAGAATGGCTTTACCTGAATGCCAAAGGCGGCGCTATTGCACTGATGACAACGACGCGTTCGGTGTATTTTAATGTTAACACCTCTGTGGGCAAAAAAGTGTTTGAAAACATATATCAGCGGGATGCGGACTTCAAGCCAAAAACCTTTGGTGAAATTATGAGGCTAAGCAAAAACCAGGCGAATTCAAGCTCGAACAAGCGCAGCTTTAACCTGATCGGAGACCCGGCGCTGAGGCTGGCTTTACCTCAGTACCGCATTGTGACTGATAGTATCAACTCTTTTTCACCTGAGATTTATACGGATACGCTTTCGGCTTTGTCCAGGGTTGTAATTAAAGGGCACGTGGAAGATTTTAATGGCAACCTGATCAGTAATTTCAACGGGCAGGTTAACCCAACGATCTACGATAAGAAGAAAACGGTGCAAACCCTCGGTCAAAACGAAGATTCACCGATAATCCCTTTTGAAACCCAGAAAAATATCCTCTATAAAGGAAAATGCTCCGTTACCAATGGGAAGTTCGAGTTTTCTTTCATTGTGCCTAAAGATATCCGCTACGACTATGGTTTTGGGAAAATCTCCCTTTATGGAAATACACCGGATGCAGATGCGGGCGGAGCTGAAAAGCGTGTTGTAATTGGCGGGATCGACCCGAACGGGATCACGGATAACGCCGGACCGGAAATTACGCTTTACTTCAATACGGAAGATTTCGTGAACGGCGGTTTGACGGACGAATCCCCGACCCTCGTGGCGAAGCTCTTTGATGAGAACGGGATCAATACGGTAGGGAACGGGATCGGGCACGACATCCTGGCGGTAATCGACCAGGAGAGCGCCAACCCGATTGTCCTGAATGACTATTATAACGCCGACCTGGACACTTACCAGTCGGGGAGCGTACGTTACCAGCTGCAAAACCTGGAGCCAGGAACGCATAGCCTGAGCTTTAAAGTATGGGACGTGAACAATAATTCGTCGGAGGCTTCCATTGAATTTGAAGTACAGAAACAAGAAGATTTCGAATTGCGCCATGTGCTTAATTACCCGAACCCTTTTACAACAAGTACAGCCTTTTTCTTTGAGCACAACCAGCTCTGTTCCAATCTCGAAGTGCAGGTGCAGATTTTCACGGTTTCCGGAAGGTTGGTCAAAACGATCAACCGCGAAGTATATAACGAATGCTACCGCTCCGATGAGATTACATGGGACGGCCGCGATGATTACGGCGACCAGCTGGCGAAAGGGGTTTACATCTACCGTCTTTCTGTGACGAACCCCGATAACGAGAAAGCTGAAAAGCTGGAAAAACTCGTTATTTTAAAATAGTGCACAATAAATATCTATTTTTGGCGTATATTTGTAGTCGAATTTTTATTTTCCTATGATAAAAAAATCTTTCAAATTATTAGCTGTAACGTCTTGTTTATTAGCTCATTTTCAGGGCTTTTCCCAAGGTGCTACAGATGATGATTTACAACTGAACACGATTACTACAGCTTTACCTTTTATGAGTATTACACCGGATTCCCGTTCCGGGGCTATGGGCGACGTAGGTACGGCCCTGAGCGCTACTTCAAGCTCAATTTACTGGAACACAGGAATGCTTAACTTCGCTGAAAAGAAATCCGAAGTCAGCGTTTCTTATACTCCGTGGCTGCGCCAGCTGACCAATGATATCCATTTATCTTACGTTTCCGCTTATACGAAAGTAGGCTCCCGTCATGCTATAGGCGGCGCTTTGCGTTATTTCAGCCTGGGCTCGATCACCTTTACCGATCAGCTGGGTAACGTGATCCGGGATGATAAGCCGAATGAATTTGAAGTTACGGGCGGATATGCTTTCAAGCTTTCTGAAAAAATGAGCTTCGGGATCAACGGAAAATTTGCGTACTCAAACCTGACAGGCGGTTTACCGGTTGCCGGTGCTGAAACCAAAGCAGGAATTGCCGGCGCATCCGATATCTCCTTTGCTTATGTTGATGATGAATTTAAATTGGGGAGCTCAAACGGAACATTTTCCTTTGGGGCAACGATTAACAATATTGGTAACAAAGTGAGCTACTCCAGTACGCTGGAGCGTGATTTCCTGCCGATGAACCTGAAAGTTGGTACGGCTTACAATATGGAAATTGATGCTTACAACTCCTTCACTTTTGCCGTTGATTTACAAAAATTACTGGTTCCAACTCCTGCAATTTACGGGGATACCGGCCAGATTATCGGCGGAAGAACGGATGATGTTGGTGTAATTGCCGGGATGCTGCAATCTTTCTACGATGCCCCGGGCCAGCTGGAAAAAGACGAAAATGGTGATTATATCCTGGATGAAAACGGGAAAGGAACACCGGTCAAAGGCTCTGTTTTGAAAGAAGAGCTGCGCGAGATCAACATCGCAGCGGGAATTGAATATTGGTACAACAATACCTTTGCCCTGCGCAGCGGGTTCTTTTACGAACATTATACCAAAGGAGCGCGCCAGTATTTTAATGCTGGGATTGGATTGAAATACAACATCATCGGGATCGATATCTCTTATCTGCTCGCCTTGAAAAAAGGAAACCCGCTGGCGAATACCCTGCGTTTTACCCTGCGTTTCGATATCGGTTCGAAAGCGAAAGAAGACAACAGCGGAACACCGGAATAAAATGCGTATCGGTTTTGGCATAGATGTACACCGTTTAGCTGACGGGCTGACCCTCATGGTAGGCGGGAAAGAAATTCCTTCTTCGTTTGGGGCGGTGGGCCATTCTGATGCTGACGTTCTGCTCCATGCTATTTGCGATGCATTGCTCGGCGCTTTGAACCTGCGCGATATCGGCTTTCATTTTTCAGATACTGATCCGCAGTACAAAGGGATTGACAGTAAAATCCTGCTGAAGAATGTGTATGCCCTGATTCGTGAAAAAGGGTACCGCCTGGCGAACCTCGATTCAACAGTGATCCTCGAAAAACCGAAGCTCAATCCGCATATCCCGGAAATGCAGGAAATCATCGCTCAAATCCTGGAGTGTGATACCGACGCGGTTTCCATCAAAGCGACAACCCACGAGCGCGTTGATTCTTTTGGAGAAAGCCTGGCGATTAAAGCCTACTGCGTTTGCCTGCTGGAAAAACACTAAATACCGTTTTCCCTTTTGTCAGGTGGTGTTTCGATCTTTTTTGAAAGCAGGAAATGCCGTTTTATATGAAAAAAATACTTACTTTTGACCTTTAGCAATTTATTAGATGGAATACAATACACAGCGTGAGCACATGATTTTGCCCGAGTATGGCCGGAACGTTCAGAATATGATCGCTTTTGCCATGGAGATCGGTGACCGCAACGAGCGCAACCGTGCCGCAAATGCTATTATTGAAGTGATGGGGCAATTGAACCCGCACCTCAGGGATGTGGACGATTTCAAGCACAAGTTATGGACGCATTTGTTCGTAATGTCTGATTTTAAGCTCGACGTGGATTCGCCTTACGAAAAGCCTGACCGCGAAGTGCTGAGTGAGAAGCCTGAAGTGATTGGCTATCCGAAAAATAAAATAAGGTACGGCCATTACGGCAGCTATACCGAAAGGATCCTGAAAGAAATTGTCCGTGAAAATGACCCGCGTGTGAAGGAAGTTTTGCTGAACTCCATGGCGAATTTCATGAAAAAGCAATTCCTGGCCTACAATAACGATGCGGTAGAAAATAACGTGATCGCGCAGCAGCTTTCCGATTTGACAAATGGTGAGCTGGTACTGGAAAACCCGGATACCCTGATGCAAACGAACCATATCCTCAAAACTTTTGGGTTTACGCCGAACAAGCGCAATAAAAAAGGGCAGGACCGTGACCGCGGAAACAATAACAACAATAAAAATCAGAAGAAATTCGTAAAAAAGAAGTATTAAAACATGGCGTCTTTTGAAATACATGGCGGTAAGCCGCTCAAAGGGGAATTAATCCCGCAAGGGGCAAAAAATGAAGCATTACAGATTTTATGTGCCGTGCTGCTTACCCCGGAAAAAGTGACCATTTCCAATATTCCCGATATCATCGATGTAAACAAGCTCATCAACCTGCTGCAGGTGATGGGAGTGAAAACGGAGAAGGTTGAAAAAGGGACGTTTATTTTCCAGGCGAAAGATGTTGATATCGACTACCTTGGGAGCGAAGATTTCAAAAAACGCGCTGCTGCCCTGCGCGGTTCGATCATGATTGTCGGCCCGCTGCTGGCCCGTTTTGGAAAAGCTTTTATTCCGAAACCCGGTGGTGACAAAATCGGCCGTCGTCGTTTGGATACGCATTTCGAAGGGTTGGCAATGCTCGGCGCTCAATTCAATTACGATGCCGGCGAACATTTTTACTCCATCGAATCCAAAAAGCTCCAGGGAGCATACATTCACCTCGATGAGCCGTCTGTAACCGGAACGGCAAACATCCTGATGGCGGCTGTACTGGCGGAAGGTGAAACAACGATTTACAACGCTGCATGCGAGCCTTATTTACAGCAATTATCCAAAATGCTGAACTCCATGGGAGCGAAAATCGAGGGCATCGGCTCCAACCTGCTTCGTATTGAAGGGGTAAAAAGCTTAAACGGCTGTTTCCACCGCATTTTGCCGGATATGATCGAGATTGGAAGCTTCATTGGCCTTGCGGCTATGACGAAATCCGAAATTACGATCAAAGACGTGAGCTACGAAAACCTGGGGATTATCCCGAATGTGTTCCGTAAGCTGGGAATTAAGCTTGAGCGCCGCGGCGACGATATTTTTGTTCCTGCCCAGGATTCTTACGAAATAGATACATTTATTGACGGTTCCCTGTTGACCATCGCCGATGGCCCGTGGCCGCTTTTCACGCCGGATTTGCTCTCCATTGTATTGGTAGTGGCAACGCAGTCAAAAGGAAGTGTGCTCATTCACCAGAAAATGTTTGAATCACGCTTGTTTTTCGTTGATAAGCTGATCGACATGGGAGCGCAAATTATTTTATGTGACCCGCACCGCGCAACGGTGATCGGGATGAACCACGCCCATACGCTGAAAGGCATTTCCATGACTTCGCCGGATATCCGTGCCGGGGTTTCCCTGCTGATCGCTGCTTTATCCGCCAAAGGAAAAAGCGTGATCCACAATATCGAACAAATTGACCGCGGCTACCAGGATATCGACATTCGTTTGAATAACCTGGGCGCTGATATACGCAGAATAGGATGAGAGTAATTGCATTAGCGGCACTTGTTGCCTTCTGGCTTCTTGGAAGCTTTGCCCTGGTTCCCGCAGTGGGAGAAAAGGCGCCCGATATTGAGCTGATCAATAAAGAAGGCAAAAAAGTCAAGCTTTCGTCCCTGAAAGGAAAGCTCGTGCTGATCGATTTCTGGGCTTCCTGGTGCGGTCCTTGCCGGAAAGAAAACCCGAACGTTGTAGAGGCATACAACAAATACCGTAAAGCAAAATTCAAGAACGCAAAGGGCTTTGAAGTTTTCTCCGTTTCCCTTGACCGTACGGAAGAGCCCTGGAAAAAAGCGATCGAAACCGATAAGCTTAGCTGGAAAAACCATGTGTGGGACAAAGACGGCATCGCTTCCAAAATGTACAGTGTTTATTCTATTCCCTCCGCTTTCCTCGTTGACGGCAAAGGTATGATCGTTGCTGCGGGAACTTCCCTGCGCGGTCTCGGCCTGCATGTGGAAATCGAAAAACAACTCAAGCCGGCATCAAAAAAGAAGTAGTCAACGGTTGGTACGCCTGTTACGAGGATTTCCTGGATCAGCGTTCAGCTGAATTTTACTTTGATTTATTCCAGCGCGAATTGTCCTGGGAAAGCAGCCGTATTCAAATCTTCGGAAAAACCTATGACACACCGCGGCTGGAGGCTTTTTACGCCGAAAACGGGCAGCACTATGCTTATTCCGGGAAAAAGCTTACAGTAAATCCTTTTACACCTGAATTATCAGCAGTCAAAAACAAGATTGTTCATCTCCTCGAAACGGAAAATATTCCTTCAGAATTTAATTGTGTACTGGCTAATCTTTACCGGAACGGAATGGATTCCAACGGATGGCATTCGGATGATGAAAAAGAGCTGGGGAAAAACCCGTTGATTGCATCGCTGAGCCTTGGGGCCGAACGGCGTTTTGACCTGAGACATAAAATCACTAAAGAAAAAATTTCATTACAGCTTAAATCCGGCAGTTTGCTCGTTATGGGTGGAGAAATGCAGCATTTTTGGAAACACCAGGTTGCTAAAAGTGCAAAAGTCTCAATTCCAAGGGTTAATCTTACTTTTCGAAAGGTTTATTAACAACTTTAAACGATTTTTATAGTTTAAATTGAGTTACAGGTTGTCGATTGGTTCACGTCAATTAACGGCTGAGGGAGGTTAATTACAGACTTTCATTCCAGGATTCAAAAAATAAGTGGTAGCTTGATATTAACATTTCTGACCCCTCTTTTTTGCAACTATTCGCTAGCTAACTTTAATTCTGACCAAAAATTCTGTTTATGAAAGCATTTCTATTCCTTTCGCTGGCAATTCTATTGTCAAATTTTCAGGCACGCGCAGCCCTTTGCACAGCTAATTTAATCGGTGGCAACTGGAACAACGCCGGAACGTGGAGCTGCGGACGTGTCCCTGCCTGTGGCGATGATATTTTTATCCCGTTCGGATCAATTGTGACGGTAAGCGCCAATGTGAATATGTCTGCCTGCGGCTCACCGGTAAATATTTTTGTTGGGGGTGAGCTCCTCTTTGGCTCAAACCGCTCTATCAGCCTGCCTGCCGGTTCCTGTCTTGGTTTTTTTCTCCTGGGAACGCTCGTGCCAAGTCTCAACGTGTTCAGTACGAATACCGTACTTATCGGTGGTGTGACAGAATGGAGCGGTACGCTTTTAACGCTGCCGGTGATCGGTCCGGCGGGGATTGGCTGTTCGGCGCCTCTGCCGGTCCAGCTGACAGGTTTTGACCTGGAAAATAAACCGAAAGAAGTGGTGCTGAGCTGGATGAGCCAGGGTGAGCGTAATAACGATTTTTATCGCCTGGAGGTTTCTTCAAACGGTGAATACTGGCAGGAGCTGGCAATCATTGATGGCGCCGGCACGACAGCGGAAACTGCAGCATATTCTTATACGGACAAAAATCCTTTTACCGGGGAAGCCTATTACCGCCTGAGCCAAACGGATTTCAACGGGCAAACGCAAATACTGCAAAGTCTTTCCAATACGTTTTACGGAGGAGATTACCTCGTGTATCCTTCGCTGGTGAAAGAGCTTGTGTATGTCAAAGGACCGGAGATTGAAAACAGCCGGGTTTCAATTGTAAACAACCTGGGGGAAGAAATCTGGCTCGAAGGAATTGTGGAGGGTGATAAAATGCGTTTCAATCTCGCTGGTCTTCCCGATGGAAATTACTTCGTAAAAGCGCAAAATCAAAACGTTTCCACCGTCAAAAGAATCGTACTTATTCATTAGCTTTTAATTCCTCCCTTTTTTAGCGGAAAAATTAGTTTCATTTCTTCTTAAAAGCTGTTGAAAAGTTAATATTTTGTTGATAAATACTTGCTTTTCAAAGGCCGTAATACCAAATAAAAGCGATCAATTCCGTATATTTGTGCCTCTACAAAAAAGACATTTTTTCCAAAAGGAACACTATGAGTAAACAAACAAGCAGTAACGATTATTCAGCGGATAATATACAGGTCCTCGAAGGCCTGGAAGCGGTAAGAAAAAGACCCGCCATGTATATTGGAGATGTGGGCATTAAAGGTCTCCACCACCTGGTATACGAGGTTGTTGATAATTCAATTGATGAGGCTTTGGCCGGTCATTGCGATACAATCGGCGTTTTTATCAACGAAGACAATTCAATCACTGTAAAAGATAATGGCCGTGGTATTCCGACAGGTTTAACCGCGAAAGAAAAGAAATCGGCATTGGAGATCGTTATGACGGTACTTCACGCCGGTGGAAAGTTTGATAAGGATACATACAAAGTTTCCGGTGGTCTGCACGGGGTTGGTGTATCTTGTGTGAACGCTTTATCCACACACCTGAGCGCTGTTGTTCACCGGGAGGGTAAAATTTTCCAGCAGGAATATAGTATCGGTAAGCCTTTATATGATGTAAAGATTATAGGTGAATCCGACAAAACGGGAACGGAAGTAACGTTCAAGCCTGATGGAACTATTTTTGAATTTACGGAATATAACTTCGATACCCTGGCTGCCCGGATGCGTGAGCTGGCCTTTTTGAACAAAGGGATTACGATTACCTTAACGGATTTGCGTGACGAGGACGAAAACGGTAAAAATCCGTCTACAGTTTACCACTCCGAAGGTGGTTTGCGTGAATTCGCCCAGTATCTTGACCGCAACCGTGAGTCACTGATCCCCGATGTAATCTATTTCGAAGGGGAACGTGAAGGCATTCCTGTAGAGGTTGCGCTGACGTATAACACATCGTATACGGAAAACATCCAGGCTTATGTAAACAACATCAACACGCACGAAGGTGGTACGCATTTGTCCGGTTTTCGCCGCGGTTTAACCAATACTTTGAAGAAATACGCAACAGAAAGCGGTATTTTAGCTAAAGAAAAAATCGAGATTGACGGAGATGACTTCCGTGAAGGCTTAACAGCAGTTGTTTCCGTGAAAGTACAGGAACCGCAGTTTGAAGGACAAACAAAAACCAAATTAGGAAACCGTGAAGTTACTGCACCGGTATCGCAGGCAGTTTCCGAAATGCTAGCAATTTACCTGGAAGAGCACCCGAGCGAAGCGAAGCTGATCGTTGAAAAAGTGATCCTCGCTGCGCGTGCCCGTCATGCTGCCCGTAAAGCGCGTGAAATGGTTCAGCGTAAAAATGTGCTTACAGGTTCCGGCTTACCGGGGAAACTGGCGGATTGTTCTGAAAAAGACCCTGCTCTCTGCGAGATTTACTTTGTCGAGGGAGATTCCGCGGGTGGAACGGCAAAACAAGGCCGTGACCGTCACTTCCAGGCGATTATGCCGCTTCGTGGTAAAATCCTGAACGTGGAAAAAGCCATGCAGCATAAAATTTTCGAAAACGAAGAGATCAAGAATATTTACACGGCATTGGGCGTGCGTATCGGAACCGAAGAGGATTCCAAGGCGCTGAACCTCGAAAAACTGCGTTACCACAAGATCATCATCATGTGTGATGCCGATGTCGACGGTTCCCATATCGAAACGCTGATTTTGACTTTCTTCTTCCGTTACATGAAGGAGCTGATCGAAAACGGGTATATCTACATTGCCACGCCGCCGCTTTATCAGGTGAAAAAAGGAGGGAAATCCGAATATGCCTGGAATGAAGACCAGCGTGACCAGCTGATCAACATGTTAAAAGGCGGAGGCACCGAATCTTCTGTGAACGTTCAGCGTTACAAAGGTTTGGGTGAGATGAACGCCGAGCAGCTTTGGGAAACAACCATGAACCCTGAAGGACGTACGCTCCGCCAGGTAACGATTGAAAACGCTGCAGAGTGCGACCAGATTTTCTCCATGCTGATGGGTGAAGATGTGCCGCCAAGACGCGAATTCATTGAGAAAAATGCAAAATATGCACGTATCGACGCTTAGTCGTTTACCGCAATGAAATACAAGAGGTCAGCCGAAAGGTTGGCCTTTTTTGTTTACGATCGCAAAGCAGGCAAAGAATGCGCAAAGGTCGCGGAATAAAAGGAAAATAAAGCATTTAACTTATAATATGAACCTGGCTGACTTTGCGTGAATATGGCGTTCTTCGCGGTCCAAAATAGTTTTATTGCTTGCCCATAAACTCAAACGCTTCATACAACGCCTGGTGCATGATCGTCGCGTGGTTTTTGTCACCGAAGTAGCTGAATTCTGTGCTAAATCCATTTTTTTTCAAGAGCTTATGCAAGGCTTTGGCGGGTTTTACCATCATGTCGCCTTCTTTGCCTACAGCTACAAAAACTGAAGTTCCGCTGTTGCTTTTTCCTTTGAATGCAGGCTCAACGTGGAGAAGCGATTCTTTGTCCCACCACAAGCTTGGACTGATGATGACATACTGATTGAACATTTCCGGTTTTTTGAACAGGATTTCGGTGGCCACTAAACCGCCGAGAGATTGCCCAATGAGCATTTTATCAGAATTTGTCCGGTAGTTTTTCTCCACGAAAGGTATGAGCTCCTTGCCGAGGAAAGCCAGGAATTTTTCAGAGCCGCCGGAGGTTGGGGTTTTGGTTTTATCTTCCGCAATCGTGGTCGGAAAAGTGTAATCGCGCTTCCGGTCAACGTTGGCAATACCTACAACAATACTTTGCGGCAAGAGGTTTACCCAGGAAAAATTGGCAAATTGAACGAGCCCGGAAACATGGATAAAATCTTCGTCTGCAGAGCCGTCGAGCAAGTAGATCACCGGGTAGGAGAGACTGTCGTTTTGGCGGTAACCTTCCGGAAGATAAATATTGAGAACGCGTTTTTCTCCAAGAATTTCAGAGTTTAATTCCGTGATTTCACCCAAAACGAAAGGTTTTTCCTGGGCTTTGGCTGCATTGGAAAGTATCAGCAAAAGGCTTAGAACGTAAATTTTCATGGGATTATCACATTAAGCATTAGCACATTCATCCATTAAGATCACATTCCTAACACCAACAAATCAATATCCTTATACTTCAGGTTGAAGACTTTGCCGAGCACCTCGCTGGTCAGGTTGCCTTTGTAAATATATACTCCGCTGCGGAAGCCGATATCGTATTTGATGAGTTCGGCACAACCGCCCTGGTCACCCATTTGCAAAAGTATAGGTGAAAAAATGTTGGAAAGTGCAAAAGACGCTGTCCGGGAGACACGCGACGCAATATTCGGTACGCAATAATGAATGACTTCGTGCTTTACGAAAGTGGGGTTATTGTGGTTTGTTACCTGCGATGTCTCAAAACAGCCGCCCTGGTCGATGCTGACGTCAACAACAACGGAGCCTGGCTTCATATCCTGGATCATCGCTTCGGTTACTACGCAGGGAGTCCTTCCCAAGGGTGCACGTAAAGCGCCGATCACCACATCTGCCCGGCGAATAGCCTTGGCGAGCACCTTAGGCTGAAGAACGGAGGTGAAAACCCGTCTTCCTATATCATTTTGAAGTCTTCTGAGACGTGAAAGCGAGCTGTCGAATACTTTGACCGAAGCGCCAAGCCCAAGTGCGGCACGAACAGCGTATTCTCCAACCGTTCCTGCGCCGATGATTACCACTTCCGTTGGCTGGATCCCGGCAACGCCGCCGAGCATGATCCCCTTCCCGGATTGGTAGGAAGAAAGAAGCTCACCGGCAATCAGTACTGAAGTTGTTCCTGCAATCTCACCCATGGAGCGGACAACGGGATAAACGCCGGCTTCATCCTGGATGTAATCCCAGGCAACGGCCGTAATTTTTTTCTGCATCAGCTTCTGCAGGATTACTTTCGGCTGAACGGACAGCTGGAGGGCTGAAATCAGGGTTTGGTTGCCCGTCATCATTTCCACTTCTTCATCGGAAGGAGGCGCTACTTTGAAAATAATATCGCATTTGAAAATTTCGGCCCTGTCGTAACAAATTTCGGCCCCTGCTTCGCTGTAGTCATTGTCCGAAAAATTGGAATTTTCACCGCTTTTCGTTTCGACCATCACGCGGTGACCATTTGAAGTCAGCAGGGAAACGGCTTCCGGAACCAAAGCAACACGTCTTTCCTGGAAAGAAGTCTCCCGGGGAATCCCGATGTGGAGCTGGCCTTTTTTGCGTTGGATTTCAAGCATCTCTTCCTGGGGCATCAAACTGCCTTCCTTGATCAATTGCTTTAAAATGTTCGGATCCGTAATCATGCGCTAATTTTTAGCGAATGTAGCGAAATAATGTCGTATAAACAAACGAAAATTTGTTTGTCATTATGCAAAAAAGTCCTGTTAGCAGAAAATAAGCTCCTGGTAGCTTGTAAGCATAAAAAAAGCCAGGCAGAACCCGGCTTCAGAACATGTAAGCTGATCAATCAGCTGAAAAAGACAAAATAAAGTGCTGTCATAGAAATGACGATAAAGGGCAGGATGTTGTTGAGTACGACATACAACAGAAAATCAAACAGTTCTTTCATTGTATTTTGGTTTTTATAGTTTAGCATATTCATGTGTGGCAGGTAGGTTATTTTTTGATGATTTGTTCTGTATAAACGCGGCCTTCGGTTTTAACTTTGACAAAATAAAGTCCGGCGGGCGCCTGTTTCAGGTCAACGGTAGTTTCAGCCATTGACGGCGTTGCTTTCATCTCCCGCTGCAGGATTGTCCTTCCCGAAACGTCCGTAATTTCGAGCTCGGCCGTTTGAATATTTTTCCCCCCGAGATCAATGTAAAATTCTCCTGTTGTCGGGTTCGGGAAAATGGAAATGCCTGAATTTTCAATCAATTCTTCGGTGCTGAGGTTATCCATTCCGATAGAGAAATTATAGCGGTGATAATGACCGAAATCGCCCGGGAAAGTTTCGAGTGTCGGCCCGCCAACCCTGCGCACCATGAACGATCCGCTGCTTTCCCCTTCGACTTGCTGGGAATACCAGAAAGAAATTCCGTCGTGGTCGCTGTCTTCGAGGATAATGCTGTAGCAACCCGGATCGAGGTTAAACGTATCCCTGTAATGCGTTTGGTTTGCCATGTTCTGGCGCTGGAACACAACAGCACCGTTGTCCCTGATTAACGTGTATTTGTTTTCGGAAGCTTTGTTGTTGGTGATGAACCACACAAAAAACGGCCCCTGCGCAATTTCCGGGGATTGGAAACGCGTTGTTTTGATATTGTTCTGCGCGTATTCGTCGCCCGTTGCCGACCCTTCCAGTGAAATAATTTCCGCATGGAAAGTGTGGGTGCCGCTTGCTGACTGCCACCATTCCATGTCATCCACCGGGATTTCAACAATTTCTTTTTGCAGGAAAGCCAGGTTGCCCGTCCACGGAAAATCGATTACGCGGTCGGATTCGATGTAAATACGGATTACGCACTGCGTTAAGGGAAGCTCACCGGTATTTTGCAGGATCACACGCGGATAGGAACAGGTTGGGTTGAATTTCTTGTAATATTCGTAATTATTGGGGTTCAACACGTCAACAATAGCTGCATCATGCTGGAAATTCGGTGCTGAATACGAAATCAGGTCCATGGCGACGATGTAATTTCCATTACCCTGTGCCTGGTCATTTGCCGGCACGTTTTCAATGTCATAATCTATGCTGACACTTTCTCCGGGCGTCACATAAGGCGTCAGCTCGTGGTCGTGCTCTTTCACCATATCACCCGGGCACCAGCCTTCGCGGGCGTACGGCCAGGTTCCTCCCTGACCGATATTCGGGTTGTCACCGCATTCGCTGGCCTGCCAGATTTCCCAGTTGAAGCGGGGTACGCCATCCACGTTAATTGTATGTGTTTTTGGGTCCCACTCGCAGCAATTCACCGATCCGTTGTGTCCGTGTCCCGTAAAACGGGTTTTGATCTTAAACATTTCGGAAGTGTCAGCCAGGTCAATGTTTACAGCCTGGAGTACGTTGTTATTATCCATATCGGAATATTGATACGAGCGCCATTCTGACCAGATCGGCTGACGGCTGTGTACGTCACGCGGCGGAATTCCTTCAATGAAAGCGAAGCGCAGGTCAATCAATTCCTGTGTGTTGTGGGCTTCTAGGTCGACATCGTTCATCAGGTATTGCTGGTAATCCGTTACATCATACATGTAGGTGAAGCCGTTCGGGCCAAGATCGAAACCAATGCCGTAAGGTGTGATGTAGCGCCCGATTTCGACGTCATTTACGCGTTCCACCGGCTGCTGGTAATAAGAAATATCAGAATTGTTCATCGTGCTTGAGCCAGTGAACGGCGTTTGCGACACAACCTGGTTCAATTCATTGTAAACGATTTCATCACCGCTTAGTACACCTACGCGGGAATTAACAATATCAAAATGGCGGTTCAGAGGTGAGTATTCAAACACGACAACCGGCTCTTTCAAACGTTTTTCAGGATGTTGTGTGGTTGCCATGGCTCCCGAAACCGTTCCTTGTCCGAAGCCTAAAACCGGGCGTTTGTTCAGCTGCTGCTGGGCTACTACCGGGAATTCGTCAAAACGGATCATTCCATATTCGGACGGCATCAGGCGGTTGTCGTTCTGAGACATGTCTTCCGCCCAGTTTTTATTGTCAAAATCGTAATAAACGAGCAGGTTGTTCCAGTTCGGGTGCGTGTTGTCGGTTTTTTTGTTCATCCAGCTCTGGATATCGGCCTGGCTGAGCGCGGCGTTGTACACCTGGAATTCATCGATTTTTCCTTTCCAGTCATATTCTCCGCTCAGGTTTGTTCCCAAAACCAAACGGTGAATGTAGCCAACCGGTGCGTTTTTGTCCGTTCCGCTGTGCCACAAAGCCCCGTTTTTGAAAATTTGCATTGTACCGGTTGAGGCGTTTTTCACAAAAGCCCAATGGTTCCAGTTATTGTCGATTTCAGCTGCGGTCATCACTTTATTGATCCGGTCGTAGCTTCCGCCGCCGTTTCCGGCATCGAAATAGAGGTTATTATCGCTCCATGGAAAATGCAGGTTGACAATGCGGTTATTCAGTGTATCGTAAGCTTCTAAAATGGAAGTGTTTGTTCCGGCCGAGCCGCTGCCTTTTGCCCAGAAAGTGATGGTCATATGCTCACCCATGTAAAAATCGGAAAGCTGTGTCAGGGCCTGGTTGGTTCCGCTGAAACGCATGTTCCCGTTCAGGGAGGAAAAGCTGACACCGGTGTTTGAAGCCGTATTTTCGGCATCAAAAAGCATAAAGTTCGTCCCAACGTTTTCGGTATCTTCAAAATAAAATTCTACAATGATATTATCTGTTCCGTTCCAGGCATAAGGCTGGTAAAAGAGGAATTCGTTGCTGCCGTTCACTAAATCGCTGTGACTACCGCCGGTCCAGTGGGAAGCGTTGTAAACTTCCGTGAAACCTGTGCTTTGCAAAGCTGTTAATTCGATAGCGGAAGTTGATTTGAGTGAAATTTTCGGGTATTTCAGCTCGCCGTTCATTAAAAAAGAGCTCAGGTATAAAGTCAGGGATTCGATGTTTCCTGCCGTAATTCCAGCGGCGCTAAGCTCTGAAGCAAGGAAAAGGAACTGCGATCGCCCGCCGTTTTTCGATACATCAAAAGGAATACGGTCCAGCCCGGAGGTTGTATTGATGTTTTGTGTAGCCAGGGTTGCGCCGCTCCGGTTGTTTTCATTGCGAACATACGTGTCGGCTTGTGTGTAAGGGACTTGGTTGAAGCTGATCATTGCCGGCGACTGGAAATTGGACACAAAGCCTTTAGCGTTGATCTGTGTGGAATCATAAATCCCTGTGTGCTGGAAAACCCGCGCATAAGTCAGGTAATCCCACTCACCGCAATCGTATTGGTCCCACGGTGTCAAAGGACTGCATTTCAGCTTGTAATACATCAAAACCTTCTCAAAACGCTTGTCATTGAGTTCCTCGGGGAAGCTAAAAACGGCGCGCCGGGTTGCGATTGAATCAAATGTTAATGTCTGGACCCACGTCGTATCCTGGGCGAAATACATCATTGACAATAACAGGAAAATCAGTAATGTTAGTTTCTTCATTAAGTAAACCGTTTTAGCTTTGAATAAAAGTAATCTTTTTCTTTAAATGTACTCTGATTTTTGGACTAGGAGCAGTTTTTTCCGGACTAATTGTATAAAATATTGCCCTGAAAGTAAAATTTTACGTTTTCAACCCGGGCACAATTTCCTGGGTTTCATTAAAAAACAAAGGATTATCAATTAGCATGCGTGATAAGTAATTTTTTGACCTGCGCTGCGTTGCCGTTAGTAAACCTGACCTGGTACAGGCCATTTGCTAAATGTTCCGTTTTTATTTCCAGCTGGCCGTTGGAGATAAGGCTGCTTTCAAACGGCACTTTTTGACCGATGCTGTTGAAAATCTCGATCTGTTCAGCAGAAATTCCTTCGCCGAGAAGCGTCACGCTTTTGTTTGCCGGGTTCGGGTACATGCTTAGCTCAAAAGCCTGCTGCAAAGTTATCAGGCGGATCTCGGAATAAATAAAGTCCCCGTTGAAATCAACTTGTTTCAGGCGGTAGTAATTTACGCCGCTTTGAGGATAAAGGTCTTCCAGGTAATAATCATGAGGCTCAGGAGTTGTCCCGTGTCCGTCAACACTACCGATTTCTGTCCAGTTTGTGCCATCCGCAGATTTTTGTACCCGGAAATAATCGTTATTGATTTCGCGGCTGGTATTCCAGTTGAGATCAACGCTTTGCTTTTCGTTCAAAGCTGCGTCGAAGGTTAGAAGTTCAACAGGAAGCGGCGTCAGGGTGTTAATGGAAGCAATGGTAACAAACCGCGTAGCATTGTTCGGAATGTGTGTGGTTGAAATACCTGAAACGGTGATCGTTGGGTTCGAATAGGTGAAAATGATCCCGCTGCCATCGCCGTTGTAATAACACTGTGTTCCCCCGTTGCTGAAATTGCCGTCATCGTCAACTAAAAAACGCAAATGTGCAACTGTTACCGAGCCGGGCGCACCACAGGCGTTCAGCTTAACATCCATGTTGTAGGCCGCGCTGTTGTTGGAGCGTGTTACTTTCCATTCGCGTTCCAGGCGGGAAGTGATCAGGCAGCTCGTCAGCCCGGTCGGGACTTCGCTGATTGCGCTTGCGGTATTGCACAGTTTCCCTGTGTTGGCGCCCATCATAATATAGGAATTGTCGCTGGCGAAAGTTCCCGCGTTGGCTACATTTGTGGCGGTCAGCGTACTGATATAAATTCGTACGGTATCATCGTCCTGGTGGGATTGTTTCTGGTAAAGTGCTTCCACATCGTCGCGGCCAATCCCAATGATATTTTGGTTATACGGTGCCGTTGTGGAATAAATCGTTGTGCCATTTGTGCCCAGGTAATCTTCGGTAAGCGTTATGCCGTATTTAACGGCCAGGTAGGAATGTATTTTCTGGCGCTCGGTTGCAGTGACTTTAGTTGTGTAACCGATCAATTCTGCCGCCGGGCCTTTCCAATCCCTTGGACTGCCCATAAAACCGCTGCTGGAATGGTCGCGCTGTCCGCCGAAAAAGCGGTTGAGCGTTGTTCCGCCACCGGCTGAGCTCCAGGCCGAAATGATCTGTTTCTTCGTCGTGTGGGCTTCAACAGCTGCAAGGCTTGATCCGTTTCGTTTCCAGGTACCGAGGCCTGCTGAAGAGCCAAAATCATTTACGTCATAACCGGGATCGTTCAAGCCGGCTACTGCCCCGGAAATATGTCCGTGTAAACAGCTGGAAGGAGCAGAGTGTGTAATATCGTCTGTAGTTGCAAGGTGGGTGTATGTCCGGGTCAGGTCGGTCAGGTTCCCGGTCCAGAAAAGACTCCTGAATTCAATCCCGGTTACGCCGTTATATCCCGAAATTTTTAAAAACTGGCGGTTGGCGTCCGCTCCGTTGGCTGTGTAAACACCCGCAGGAGCAGTGAAATCGATGAAAGGATTGTAATTGTAGCTAGTAGAAGCACTGTTAATGGATGGCGAGCCATTCGCGGAAATGGAGTTCCCTGCTGAGGCCTGGTTGATGATCCCTCCGTCGGCCTTGACCCAGGTTTCGAGTCCGGCTGTGACTCCCCCGGGCGCTGTACACATCGTTAAAGTCCTGCTGCCTGCCGGATCGGTAACGCTGATTGCGGGTGTTGAGCTGCCGGTGTAATTTACGGCCCCTGCGGTAAACTGGGTAATCAGGCCGTCTGCTGTTGCTCCAACGGTGCCGGAGTTGTTGAAATCATAAACAAGCCAGAAATAATTCGTTCCGCTGGCGAGCGCTTGTGATCCGTTGATGTTATAAGTTGTTGTGGATGGCGAAGCGCTTGTTCCGAATAATGTGGTTGCTGAAAAGGTAGATGAGGTCCCGGTATAATAGATATCAGCTCCGCTTAAGGCTGCTGTTCCGGCCGTTCCGCTGACGTTGGTCTGAATTTGTGTCACGCTGATCGGGGAAGTGACGCCTGTTGTTGTTATTTGCAGGCAAACAATTTGCTGGTTGCTGGCGCACCGCGCTACGGATGTCGTTGAAGATTGCGTTACAGTTGCTCCGGTGAGCGACATTGGGGGAGGGCAATTTCCTGTTCCGCTGGTTCCGCCGCCGGGATTGTGGCTTGCAATGATGGAAGTTCCGCCGCCATCGAGTACTTCCACACGCATCTCGCTTTCGTAGGAGCCACCGGAGGTTTCAATGACAGTAATCGTTGCGCCGGTCGCGGCTGAGAACGTAAAATCTACCGGGCCGCTGCCTGTTGTAAAGGTAGGGCCGAGATTGGTTAACACGTCCGCGCCGTTGACCTGTACTTTTACAATACCTCCGTTCCATCCGTCGCCGTAAGTATCTGTGAGCCGCACAGTGTGCGTACATCCGCAGGCAACGGTTGAAGAAAGGTTTCCGACAACGGTTGCGTTGGCAAGACCAGTAATACTTTCACTACCGGCTGTTTTGGTAATGGTTTGGGTGGCTGCCGCAGTAATCGCCCGCACCTGGATCCCTGAAATTGTGATGACGTCCAGTCCGTTAGTCCGGTTGGCCTGGTTGCTGGCGTAAGTGATGGTGATCGTGGATGCGGTAACGGTAACAGACATGCTGGTAATATCGCCGGATGAAGCATTGACTGACCCTGTTCCGGGATTAAACTGGAAATTGGCCGGAGCGCTTAAAGTAATGGTATAATTGGTGTTGATCGCTGTAAGCGGGATATCGGTGTTGGCGCCTTCTGATAATACGATGTTTCCTAATCCTGTATAAGAAGAAGAAAAAGTGCAGGTGGAAATGTTTAAGCTTGGCGCTGTGACAGTTACGGCGGCCAGTAGTCCGTGTGTCACGCAAAAAAAGAAAAGGAGTGTAGTAAATGTTTTCATAGGTGTTGCGAATAATTCTGCGAACAAAATTACCGCAACATGAACCAGCTATATCGATTTTGGGTGTTAATTAGTGTTAGTCTACAGGGCTGAAATTTTCAAAAAGTGTTAATTGTGTTTGTGTTAAAATGTTGGAGATTAATAATTTAATTTTTATGATGCGTTAATTTGTAAAGACTTAATGTTGCCTTGTTAAAATTTTATCATTCTGTTAAATGAGGTCAAATCGCCTGGAGGTAATCGTTCAGGCTTTCTTCAGCATTTAAGCCAACTTTAGCCTTGATTTTGTTTTTGTACACCCGGACAGTCCCGGAAGTCATGCTGGTGATAGAAGCAATCTCCTTGGAATTGAGGTTCATCCTGAAATAAGAGCAAAAAGTTTGTTCCTGCTTGCTGAGCTCGGGGTGCAGTTTCTGCAGTTCCAGCGTAAAGCGGGAATTTTCTTCTTCCACATCCATTGAGTTTCCTGCATTTTTCTGGTCAATGTTGATGAGGTTCGTCACGCTCAGCTGCAGTTCTTTCAGAATGGTTTCAGGATCGGCCTGCTTCTTGCGCTTAATTTCACGGATCTTTTGCAAAAAGGCATTTTCGGTTTCTTTTTTCAGGTTGAGGTTCAGTGCCAGGTTGGTGATTTTTTCCTGTTTCAGCTTGATCTCGTTTTCAAGGATGATCCGTTTTTTGTTTTCAATCAGCTGTTCCTGCGCCTGGATGACCTTATTGCGTTTTTCACGGCGGCTGCGCTCAATAAAAAGGATCACCAAAATGAGGGAAATGGAAGAAAAGAGCAAAACCCGGAAAGTGTTGGATTGCTGTTCGCTTTCAAGGGTTTTCTTAAATAATTTGTCGCGCGTGCTGAACTGTTTTTTCAAATGGCGGATTTGCTGATCGTAAATGGTGTTGTTCAGGATCCGGGAATTGTTGATGATGGAATCGAAAATCAGCTGGTTGTTCCGGATGAGCTCCTGGCCGTAACGATGGATATTTTTCAGGTCGTTGGTTTTGATAGCCTGGTCATAAAGAATTTTATTGAATTCGTTCCTGGTTTTGAGGTTGTAAATAGATTTGACCAAAACGGGGATTTTAGAAAGGATGAAAGCTTCCTGCGCTTTATTTCCGTCATTCCCATAAATACTCAATAGCTGCTGGATAGGGTGCAAGGCGTTTTCTGCATAAGCCGGATGGTCCAGGTAAAAGTCAAGTTCCTCGTGGAGCAAAGGTTTCGCTTGATCAAATTGTTCCATCCGGTAATAATTCGATCCCAGGTTGCCCCGTACCAGTGCGTGGAAAAACTCTTCCCCTTCATTTTTGCTCCGGATCTGGTCCAGTTTTTTCAGGGAGCGCTCAATAAAATGATTGGATTTGGAGTAATTCCCCAGCTGCATAAAACACAGGCTGATGTTGTTGTTCATGGATGCCTCGAAAAGCTTGTCCTTTCTATCTGTATAATAGAGGAGGGCATTTTTATAGTTGACAATGGCTTTGCGGTAATTTTTGAGATTGTAGTAAATCGATCCTTTCAGGGAATAAATGAGCGGCATCATGCCCTTGATTTTTCCTTTTTTTGCGGCTTGCAGGGAATTATTGGCAAATATAGCTGCCGTTTCATCGGAATTACAGAAAACCAGGTAAGAGCTGAGGTGGTAATTGGCCTGGGTATAAATTTCATATTCCTGCTCCGGGCAATTTTCGATCACCCACAGGAATTTTAAAATGCGCTTGTTGTTTTCGCCCCGGTTACCATAAATAAAGGCCTCGATATAATTTGCGGTCAGTAAATAGTGCTTATTGCCGGTTTGCCGGTACTTGTTTTTTTCTTCCTGCAGCATTTCCCGGAACTGTTTTTCGTGATACGTGCCGCCCGTAATCGCACTTATTTCAGTGAAACTATGTGGATACAGGAAGGAGGAAACGCATAGAAAAATAAGAAGCAAGCCTGTTTTCATGGTGCTTTTTGAAGCAAATATAACATTTCCTCGGAATTGCTAAAATTTAATTTTTGGGTCATTATTTGAATCTTACCCCTTAAATTTCATTAAATGTTTATAAAAAATAGATAAAATTTGAAAATACCCCCTAAAAATTTATACCTTTGCCTCAAAATTTATAAAAATTTCAAAAAATGGCTACTAAAAGATTGCAGGCTTACCAGGATGTGTTGAACAGGACACCGAAACACATGGATTATGATGGAAAGGTTTCAGAGCTTTTCGCGAAAAATGTATTTCATGCAGATACCATGCGTGAATATCTTCCAAGTGATGCGTACAAATCAATGATGGAATCCATCCAGAACGGTACGCGTTTGGACCGTAAAATGGCCGACCAGGTAGCTTCAGCAATGAAGGACTGGGCAATCACTAAAGGCGCAACACATTATACACACTGGTTTCAGCCGCTAACGGGCTCAACTGCCGAGAAACATGATGCATTCTTCAAGCCGGTTGGCCCGGGTAAGGCGATCGAGCGTTTCGACGGTGATTTATTGGTTCAGCAGGAGCCGGATGCGTCTTCTTTCCCGAACGGGGGGATCCGCAATACCTTTGAAGCACGCGGTTATACAGCCTGGGACCCGTCTTCACCGGCGTTTGTGATCGGTAAAACCTTGTGTATCCCGACAATCTTTATTTCCTATACCGGGGAATCCCTGGATTACAAAATGCCTTTGCTGAAAGCGCTGCACGCAGTCGATCAGGCGGCGGTTGACGTATGCCAGTATTTTGATAAAAACGTAACGAAAGTAAACGCAACACTCGGCTGGGAGCAGGAATATTTCCTCGTTGACCAGGCTTTGTTCAATGCGCGTCCCGACCTGATGATGACCGGCCGTGCTTTGTTCGGGCATTCTGCAGCGAAAGGACAGCAGCTCGAAGACCATTATTTTGGTTCGATTCCTGAGCGTGTTACCGCTTTTATGCGTGAATACGAAAACGAAGCGATTTCTTTGGGAATTCCGGTAACAACCCGCCACAACGAAGTAGCGCCGAACCAGTTTGAGTGCGCACCGATCTTCGAAGAATGTAACCTGGCGAACGACCACAACCTCTTGCTCATGGATATCATGGAGAAAGTAGCGCGCAAGCACGATTTCCGTGTGCTGTTCCACGAAAAGCCATTCTCCGGCGTAAATGGTTCCGGGAAACACAACAACTGGTCACTGAGTACAAATACAGGCGTAAACTTATTGGCTCCCGGTAAAAATCCGAAAACAAACTTACAGTTCCTGACGTTTTTCGTCAATACGATCAAAGCGATCCACGATAACGCTGACTTGCTCCGCGCTTGTATCGCATCAGCGGGCAACGACCACCGTTTAGGGGCCAACGAAGCTCCGCCGGCAATTATTTCTGCTTTCATCGGTTCACAGCTTTCCAGCTTGCTCGACGAAATTGAGAAAAACGTAAAAGCGGGCAAAATGACCCCGGAAGATAAAACCGAGCTGAAGCTCAACATCGGCAAAATTCCGCAAATCATGCTGGATAACACAGACCGTAACAGGACTTCACCTTTTGCCTTCACCGGTAACAAGTTTGAGTTCCGCGCGGTAGGTTCTTCCGCCAACTGTTCTTCTGCGATGATCGTCCTCAACACGATTATGGCAAACCAGCTCAAGGATTTCAAGAAAAATGTTGACAGCCGTATTGATAAAGGAGAAAGCAAGGATGAAGCGATCCTGAAAGAATTGCAGAAACTGATCAAAGATTCCAAAAAAATTCGCTTCGAAGGGAACGGTTACGGTGATGAATGGGTTAAAGACGCTGAAAAACGTGGTTTATCCAACCTGAAAGACACGCCGCGTGCATTGAAAGTGTGGGGCGACAAAAAAGTAGCGAAGCTCTTCGATAGCCTGAACATTTTGACACCGCGCGAATTACATGCCCGCCAGGAAATCGAATTCGACAGTTATATCCTGAAATTACAGATCGAAGCGCGCATTATCAACGACATTGCTCAAAGCCAGATTATCCCGGCAGTGATCACCTACCAGAACAAACTGATCCAGAATGTTCAGGGCTTGTTTGCTATCCTCGGTGAAAAAACGGCTAAGACTTCAGCGAAAGCACAGTTAGAGCTGATCGAGGAAATTTCATTGCATCTGAACGGTCTTAAATCCAAGTGTGATGTCATGCTCGAAGCACGTAAAAGGGCCAACGACCTTGAAGACCTCGAAGCAAAAGCGATTGCTTACTGCGACCAGGTAAAAGTTCATTTTGAAGAAATCCGCTACCATGCAGATAAACTCGAGCTCTTGGTTGATGATGAGCTGTGGCCGATGCCTAAGTTCCGTGAAATGCTTTTCACAAGATAATCTTATCCAAAATATAACGGAAGGTCAATCGCAAGGTTGGCCTTTTTTATTTTCCCGCAGGCTACACAGATTTTTTTCAAATAGAAAGGTGTGATGAGCTGGAACGAATGCCGTAAGCATACAATATCTGTTGAGATAGAATCTCTTTGTGAAAATGGGTTTTGGCGTGTGTTTTTGATGAAAACCATGCCAAAACGATCTGAAAGTTTAATTTGCATAATTTAAAAATATGATTTATATTTGTATTTCATAAATATATTTCACAAATGACAACCTTCACGAGCACCCTTCCCGATGATTTGATGAGCTTGCTGGCTGAAAAAGCGAAAGAGCTCTCCCTACCCAAAAATAAGCTTATCGAAAAGGCGCTGCGGATTTATCTCGATCAACTGAACCGGGCGGCTTATCTGAAAAGTTACCGCCAGCTCGCGGATGACTCCGATACGCTTGATATAGCTGAAGAAGGGATGGAAGAATACATGCGAAATTTAGAAGAATGAAGCAGGGTGAAATCTGGAATGCTATGCTCGATCCGATTGAAGGAAGCGAACAGGCTGGTTTTCGTCCTGTGGTGATTATTAGCGGTAACCTGTTAAATGATAACGCCGGTTTGGTAATTTGCTGCCCGCTTACAACAAAAGTGAAAAATTATCATGGAAACGTAGTGCTCGCTCCGGATACTAAAAATGGTCTGAAACAAGCATCCGAAATCCTGACGTTTCACGTCCGTTCTTTGTCGCGACAGCGCTTAAAAAAGCAAGTCGGAAAAATCACGAAAGAAGAATTGAAAAAGATAAAAACCTGCCTGAATGATATTTTAAGGTATTGACTTCGATTAAACGATTTCTCCTCAGGCAGGGAGTAAAAATCAGCGTTAATCTGCGAAATTTATTTGCGCGATCAGCGGGAAAATAACTACTCGCAGTTTGCAGCCATCTTTACCATCACATTTTTCACCAGCTCGATTTCCTGCTGGGAAATTCCTTCCAGGGCTTTGGAGCGGTTTTTCAGCACGATTTGTTCCATGCCTTTCAGGGTTTCGATTCCTTGTGGTGTGATAGTGAGAACCACGCGGCGGCGGTTGCTGCGCATAGTGCGTTTGCTGAGGTGTTTGGCTTTAATCAATAAGCTGATAATACGGGTAACGGAAGCATTGTCCTTGAAAACTTTCTCAGCAATTTCGCTTTGGGTAATTTCCGGGTTTTCGAGGATGCATTTCAAGACAATCCACTGATCTATCGTCATCTCAAAGCCATGCTGCTTGAGCTGGTTCTGGGCATACTGACGATAGGTGCGGATGGCTTTATCAATACTATAGAAAATGATACTTTCCAGTTTCTCCATGGCCGTAAATATATGAACTTTTATCCGTTTATCCTTAAAAAAGCCGCTTTATATAGAAAAATCACCATTTGAATGCTATTTTAATCACCCGGATTATTTTTATTTCTACGTGCGCGTGTTCAAATATAGTGATAAATCAACAGTTGATATATCAAATATATGATTAAACCTTTTAAATAAGTAATTTAGATTCTGTAAACCAGTATTTAACCGTTCATAAATTTTAACATTTTATTTCCATAGCTTTCCTCTACCTTCGTCCCAGATTCAATACCGGCACATATGAAAAAAATCTCACTCATCATTTTGTTAGTACTTCCTTTCTTCAGGCTTTTTGCCCAGGAAAGCGGTGCGGGCTTCACTCTCCAGGGTTCGGTACTCGATCCGGGAAAGACTGCCATGAAAGATGAGGTGGTTTACCTGTATACCAAAGCGGATTCCAGCCTGGTGAAAACCGAGTTTACCAACGAAAACGGGATTTTTCTTTTTCAGCAGGTAAAAGAAGGGACTTACTTCATTTGTGTTAAAAACCCGGATTTTGAGCGTTTCTGCTCCAAGGAAATCCTGTTGGATAAAAACCTCGACCTCGAAGCTTTTGCGCTTGTAAAAAGCGAACAGGAGCTGAAGGAAGTGGCCGTTGTAGGCAAAAAGCCTTTCATTGAGCGCCTGCCTGGAAAAATGATCGTCAACGTGGAGCAAAGCATCCAGTCTACCGGTTCTTCGGCTTTTGAGATCATCGAAAAATCCCCGGGCGTTGCCGTCAGTATGACCGACCAGATCTCGATCAACGGAAGACAGGGGATTGCGGTACAAGTGAACGGAAAAGCGTTGCAAATGTCCGGAACTGACCTGGCGAATTACCTGCGCGGGATCCCGTCGTCGAGCATTGAAAAAATCGAATTCATCACGAACCCTTCTTCCAAATACGATGCGTCCGGTTCCATGATTATCGATATCCGCATGAAAAAAGACACACGCTACGGTTCCAACGGGACAGTAAATGCGAGCTACGGACAAGGCGTTTATCACAAGCTCAACACGGGCCTCAGCTTCAACCACCGCACCAAAAAGTGGAATTTCTTCGGAAATTATTCCTATGCCAACCGCAAGGCTTTCAACCGCCTGGAGCTTGAGCGTAAGTTTTACACGAATGATACGTTCATGCTGGCTTACAAACAGGATAATTACATCACTTTTCCTTTCCGGAACAACATTTTTCGCGGGGGATTCGATTATGAAATTGATTCCAAAAGCACGCTGGGCTTTGTATTCAGTGCGGTAAGCAATAAATTCAACCCGAACGGTACCAATATAACGGATGTTTACAACCAAAACTATGTGCCGGTTTCCAGTTTCCAGACGGAAAACCGCTCAGAAGACAGCTGGTACTCCGGCGGGCTGAACCTCAATTACCGCCGCAATACGGATACGCTGGGCTCAACGTTTTCGATGGACCTCGATTATGCGCAGTACGGTAACAAAACGGAACAAAATTTCACAACAAATTATTACGATCTCAACGGCGGCCTGCTGCAATCGCCTTACCTGCTTTACGGTGACCTCAACGGCCAATTATCCATTTATTCCCTGAAAGCCGATCGAAGCCGCGCATTTAAAAACGGTTCAAGCTTCGAGTTCGGTGCGAAATCCAGCTACGTGGAAGCGGATAACAACATTGAGTTTTACGACCGCAGTAATTCGGGCAATGTCTACGACAGTCTCAAAAGCAACCATTTCATTTACACGGAAAATATCAATGCTGTTTATACGAATTACAATTTCCAGCATAAAAAATGGACGTACCAGCTTGGTTTACGTGTTGAAAACACGAATATCACAGGAAACCAGCTCGTTTACCAGCAGCGCTTTGATACGTCCTATATCCAGGTGTTTCCGTCACTGAGCATGCGTTTCAGGGCGAATGACAAACACAGCTTCGACGTGAACATCAACCGCCGGATCGACCGCCCAAGCTATGATCAGCTGAACCCTTTCAAGTTTTACCTTGACCCTACAACTTTCAAGGAAGGAAACCCTTACCTGAAACCGCAAACAACGATGGGGTTGGATATCGGGCATATGTTCAGGGATAAATTCTACACGCTTGTTGGGATTGCCCGTACGTTCAACAACATTACGGAAATTATTGCCCCTTCGGCGTATCAGCAGAATATTACAATCCAGACGAACGTAAACCTGGAGTCGGTTGATTTGATTTACGCCAATGTCAGCCTGCCTTTCGATCTCACAAAATGGTGGTCGCTGCGCCTTGACCTGAACGGTTATCTCGCCTTGTATTCAGGAAATGTTGCCAATACGCAGATTTCCGGAAACGGGACGTATAACGGCAATGTCAACATGGTCAACAATATCATTATCAATAAAAACCATTCCATGGAGCTGACGGGGAATTACCGGACGCGGGAAGTATATGCTTTTGATTCCATCAACAGGATCTGGTCGGTAGGCTTCGGTTACCAGGCTAAAATCCTCAAAAATAAGGGAACAATCCGGGTAAACGTGTCTGACGCTTTCTTCACAAACCAGATCAGCGCAGACGTAACATTCACGGATTACAGGGAAAACTTTTTAGTCACAAGAGAAACAAGGGTTGCAACAATCGGCTTCACCTACCGTTTTGGCTCTGCGCAGAACAGCGCGCGCCGCAGACAGGGTGGGGCCGATGATTTAAAGCAGCGCGTTGGAGGACAGGGTAACGGATAAGATGAACAAAACACTACTAAACCAGAGTTTTTCATAAATATAGTTTAATTTAGGTATGCTAACCTACCTTTTTTCAAAACTCAGCTTATTCCGCAACATGTCCTCCAACTTCTCTCCTGACAGAAAACCGTTAAACAATCTCAGTTTCTTTAACTTCGTCCGTCAGTGATTGGGCTCTCCAATGCCGTTAGGCATGAAATATACATCGGCAGGGATGCAGTCCCTGCAAAAGGAGTGAATTGTGAAACTGTTTTGGCGTGTGTTTTTGGTAAAACCATGCCAAAACAACTACTTTAAGCCAATGAAGATATGCTATTTGGAGGTTTCGATATCAATCAGGTATGGCTTCAATGGTATTCCCGAGCTATTTGTAAAATCACCCGTCACAAGTAACTGATAACGCATACCAGGGACTAAGGATTTGATTTCAAAGCTGTATGATTTTCCATCAGCGGAAAAGCCAAGTCTTTTTTCAAGCCACATGACATGTTGATCACCCAGCGGCCCTATGTCAAAGTCAGCTGAGCTTTTGTTCATTGGCTGGGAAAAATGGAGGGTAACCTTTTTTATGCCTGCGTCAACATCGCTTTTTCCATTTTCAAAAGGTTCTATTTTAACAATGACCGGCCTGGATGCTTCAAATTCTTTTTCGTACACTGATAAGTCCTGTTCAAAATACCCGGAAGCTTCAACAAAGCGGATCAATTGTTCCCGGTCATTGTAATCCAGTTCGATCATGTGTTTGACGGCTTGTTTTTTATCGTGGGCAAGCGCGTAATATTTTTCGCAGATCGCATAGCCGACATAATAACCGAGATCTCTCATGTGAAATTCGTTATCAGGAGAATTCCAGATCCAGTTATTAAAATTGGTCGAAAACATTTCTTTTACATAGGCTTTTTTTATCTTCTCATCATTCAGCTTCCCGAACGTTACCTGTTCATTCGGTGAATTGATTTGAAGTGCTGTGGCGGCAACAAACTCGGCTGCACCTTCAATAATCGTTTGCGCTAATAAGGTATTGCCTATCGTAGTCTTTTGCTGTGTGTGAATGTATTCGTGAATATTCAGGAATGTCAGGTTTTTTAAAGGGTTAGCAGCGAAATAGGAGGGAAGATGAGATAAGTATTCCCCAAACTCACTGGTGACAACCTGATCATCAGCCATTGCAATTTCAGCACCGATCAATACTTTGTCATCCAATGTCGTTCCAACTGTTCTCAGCGCACCTATTGTAAAATAAATTTTTGCCGGTTTTAAACCAGGATAGATTTTCTTTAGCCGTTTAATCCCTTTTTCAAGCTCACGGGCATAAGAACTCACTTTCAATGTGTTTTCCCTGACGGATTTCCAGAAAAGCGGATAGTGCTCTATTGCCTGGATATATTCGGCAGCAGTATACCGTCTTGCCTGCATGATACTTTTTAAGCCTTCCGTCCCTTTGTCAATATACTGCGTTTGTATTATTTCAATCTTTTTCAGGCTATCCCCGGTGATCAGGATTTGTTCGTATGCCTTCCAAAAATTCTGAATGTCATCCGTAATGACGGATTGACTCTTTTGCCCGTAGCCGATGAAAGAAATGAACATCAACAATCCGCAACCTATTTTTCTCATAAAAGTGGTATTAGCGTTATTACTAATTATTTTGTTTGAGCGAGCATGTACAAATCTAAATAATAAAACTTAAAACAGGAACAACGATTTAATATTGAATGGGTAGGATAACTTATTCTTAAAAGAATTAAAAAAAATTCTGAAGCATCAATCAATGTCTTTAGGTATTTAACTATAAATCGGCAGGGATGCAGTCCTGTAAAAAAGGGAGGAAATGAAACTGTTTTGGCGTGCGTTCGTTGTTGTGCTTTTTTCATTTTGAGCTCATACGAACAAGTTCGATTCGTTCTAAACAAAAAAGCACCCACAAGTGGATGCTTTTATCAGAGTGGGGAATGACGGATTCGAACCGCCGACATCCTGCTTGTAAGGCAGGCGCTCTGAACCAACTGAGCTAATCCCCCAAATATTAAACTAACATCGTTTTGTTAGCGAGTGCAAATATATGTACTTTTTTTAATCCGGCAAACCTTTTTTGGAAAAAAATTCAAAAAAATCACTCAGCAGGAAAAAACTCCCCGTGATTAACAACATATCGTTTTCATTTACAGTTTCTTGTGCGAAATTGCTTGCTTCTTCAATTTTATTAAAAATTCGAATGTTATACGGCAATTGTTCTTTAAGCTTGTATAGCTCGTCCAGGCTCAGGCTGCGCATGTTGTTAAACGGGCAAAGGTAAAAGTGCGTATTTTCCGGGAAAAGCTTCAGGATGGAGCTGACGTCCTTGTCGTTGGTTGCACCATAAATCACGTGGAGCTGTTTGTAAGAATATTGGCGGATACTCAACATTAGTTGCGCAACTCCGTCAGCATTATGTGCGGCATCAATAAAAGAAAGCGGTTTTTGACTCAATTGCTGGAACCGTCCCCGGAAACCGGTATTCCGTGCCACATTCAGGAACCCGCGGTCGCATTCTTCGTGTGAGATCAGAAAATTCAGCGTATTCAATACTTGTACCAGCGACCGGACCTTGTGCTCATTTTTTCTCAGGTAAGTGCCCTCCGGGAAAATATAGCTGTCAAAATGGAAGTCATCGCTCCAGAACAAAGGTGCGTTCACTTCGTTGGCCTTGTCTTCGAAAACAGGCTGGGTTTTAGGGTTGTATTCACCGATCAGTACGGGCACATTTGCTTTGATGATCCCGGCTTTTTCAGCAGCGATTTTTTCTACGGTGTTGCCCAGGATAGCCGTATGGTCAAGCCCGATGTTGCTGATATAACTTAAAATGGGAGTAATAATATTCGTAGCGTCCAAACGTCCGCCCAGTCCTGTTTCTATCACGCAAATCTCACAGTTTTCATCCAGGAAATGCTGGAGCGCCAGGATCCAGGTGATTTCAAAAAACGAAGGCATCACCGTAAAATCGGATTGACGAACGCGTTCACAAAAAGCAATCACCTTTTCCTCCGGGATCATGATGCCGTTTACACGGATTCGTTCCCGGAAATCCAAAATATGGGGAGAAGTAAACAAGCCGGTGTTTTGGCCGTTTTCCTGTAAAATAGATGCTAAATAATTCGCTGCCGAGCCTTTTCCGTTTGTGCCTGCAATATGAATGAAGTTCAGGTGTGAATAATCGACCTTGTAATAATCGCAGAGTGCCAGGACATTATCCAGGTCAGGTTTATATGCTGAAGCGCCTACCTTTTGATATGCAGGAAATTGGGAAAAAAGCCAGTCTACAGACTCTGCGTAGGTCATTACTTCGCGGAAATGTTCACCGTAAGGTATACCTGCTCCAGGGATGCGCCTTCTTTTTTGTTGTACCTAACCTGGTTTTTTACATTCGAAATTACCTGGTTGATTACAGTCTGGTTGGTTGTTGTGGTTTTGGATGTGAGGTTTTCCGCACGAACCACGTCGCCTTGCGCGTTAATGGATAACTTCAGGCACACCTTGCAGGATTGGCTGGAAGAAATATTGTCGTTGTTCGGGTCATTCAAACGTACACGTGGCTTGCTTGCGTCACCATCTCCGCCGCCTGAGCCGCTTCCGGTACCTTCGTCACGGCCAAATCCTGTTCCTTTTCCGCGGCCGCCGCCTTTTCCTCCGCCGTCACCGCCGTCGCCGAAAGGATTTTCTGCTTTTTGAGTGCTGGTAGACGTATTTTGAGAGTTGTTGGCGTTCTGGTTGTTGGATTGCCCGGAATGGGTTTTAACCTCACCGTTGGAATTTGTAATGATTTTTTCCGTTTGTGGCTTTGGGTTGTCCACCGGATCATTGCTCGGGGTACCGCCACCGCCACCGCCGACTTTAGATCCTCTTGGCGGAATTTCGTGGTAAGCTTCCAATGGAATTTCCATGAAAACCTCTGCCTGGACCACCTCTTTTGGCTCCCTGTATGGCTTTAAAGTATAAATGTATAAGCCCAGGCATAAGAGCAACAAAAATGCTGAAGAAGAAATAAATCCAATTTTTTTGTCTTTTAGCTGAATGCTTTCTATTGTTTGCATGGCTTTTAGTTTTTATGTATAATCCCAAAAACTGTGCCTGGTTACATTTTCCTGGCTTTTTTGGAACTTTGACTGTATACGGAATTAATTCGCTTTTGTTGCAATTACGAACTTCAAATTGTTTTTAATCCCGATTTCAAGCACGTCGATCAGGTTTTGAACTTCCATATCGAAGGGAATACGTACCACAACCGTGTTGTCGTTCATTTGTGTCGTTTTTTGTACCAGGCGCTGCTCAAGCTGATCGTAAGGTACTTCTTCCTTGTCGAGGAAAAACTTCTTCTCCTTCGTAACCGACAAGCTCAAATGCTGCTGCGGTGTCTTGTCAGGCGTTTCCGCTTTCGGCAGGTCCATCTTGATCACGTTCGGGTTTGCCAATGTCGAAATAATGAGGAAGAACAAAAGCAAAAAGAACATGATGTCGCTCAGTGCTGAAGTAGCTACTTCAACATGAAAGCGTTTATTTCGTTTGATCGCCATGGCCTGGTCTTTGAATGATGTTTACAAAATCAAGGTTTACTTTCTGTGCGTTCAGGGAGAAATTGTCGATAATCGCGTTCAGCATGTGATAGATGGCAAAAGCAACGATCCCGACAATCAAACCGGACCCACTGGAAATCATTTTTTCGTACAAACCGGCGGAGATGTTACCGATACTTACGTTTTCCGTGATGGAAATGCTGTAGAAGATCTTGATTACCCCGGAAATCGTACCGATGAAACCGAGTGTTGGCGCGATCCCTGCGATTAGTCCCAGGTGACCGAGGTTACGCTCCATTTTAGCGATTTCGATGTTCGTCACTTTTTCCATGTTCGACTCGATCTCCGAAACAGGGCGGCCAATAGTCATGATGCCTTCTTTCACGATACTTCCGAAACCGGTTTTATCGCGGGAAACGATTGTCAGGGCGCTGTCCAGGTTGCCTGAATTAAGGCTCGTACGGATATCGCTCAACAGGTTTTTGTCATGCTTTGCCATCCTGCGGATGTACAGGTATTTTTCAACGGCAAGAAAAATCGTATAAAATAAAAGCAGGGCGATCGGGATCAGGAAAACACCCCCTTTGATGAGGAAATCAAAAGCAGAAATCTCGGTAACCCCAACAATTTTTTTGCCGGGATCAGCCGCAGTTTGAGTACTGTCCTGGGCCAGCATGAAAGTACCAAAGGCAGAAAGTGCGATAGCTGCAACTGTAAACTTGATGTGTTTTTTCATTTCGATAAAATTTATTGAGTGTAAAAATACGTGGATAATCCCTTGGCTTCAGGCTGCGGGGAGATAGTTTTCCACACCGTTTTGTTATGTGCGGGTAGAGCTGCAGGTTTGGGAGAGCTGTAGTTCAGTAAAAGCAGTAAAACGCCTGTTCCGGCAAAATAGCCGAGCAATGCAGGGAATGAAATGTTTTTCAGGTACCAGAAGAAGGAGATTTTTTCCATGCCCATGGCAACAACACCCGCCGCAGAGCCAATAACCAAAAGGCTTCCGCCGGTTCCGGCCGCATAAGCAATGAAGTGCCAAACGCCGCTGTCCGGTGCATCGCGGAACATACCGATCGAAGCGGCCACGAGCGGAACGTTGTCAATCACAGCTGAGCCCATGCCCAGTAAAGTAATAAACAGGTTTTGAGGGACATTCGCGTTGACCGTTTGTCCGAAGTTGTAGATCAGGCCCAGGCTTTCCATCGCAGCAACCGTCATCAGGATGCCGAGAAAAAACAGGATAGACGGCATTTCGATCTGTTTCAGGGCTTTAAAAGTAACGCCGTTGGACTGCCCGTCTTCAGAAAGCGCCGTGAGTGAAAAGCTCTTTTTGCTTAAAATTTCAGCGGCCAGGGCAAAAATCGCCAGGGAAAGCATCATGCCGATGTAAGGAGGGAGGTGCGTAATGGTTTTGAATACCGGTACAAAGATCACTAATCCCAATCCCAGCCAAAACATCAGCGAAGCATATTTGTTTGAGCTTTCGGTCTCTGACTTCGGTGCAATTTCACCTTTGAAGGCCGGTAAAAAGAAGCTCATGAAAAGCGGAACAAGAATGTTTACAAGAGCTGGAAGCCCGATTAGCAGCATCAGTTTCCCGGTGCTCACCTTTCCTGCCATCCACAGCATTGTTGTCGTCACATCGCCGATTGGCGTCCACGCACCGCCTGCATTGGAAGCGATGATCACAAAGCCGCAAAACCAAAGCCTGTCTTTCTGCTCCGGGATGATTTTTCGTAAAATAGTGATGAGAACAATCGTTGCTGTCAGGTTGTCGATAATCGCTGATAAAACAAAGGCCAGGGCGCATACAATCCAGAGAAGCGTAATTTTCCTGCGGGTACGGATTGCTTTTTTGATCACGGAAAAACCTTCAAACTGGTCGATCATTTCTACGATAACCATTGCTCCCATCAGGAAAATCAGGATTTCGGCCGTTTTCCCGAAGTGGTGAAGTAAAGTATCTTCCAATGTGATGATTCGTTTGGCGTGGTCCCAGCCTGCCAGCGAGTGCATTTTCCCGGTATGCGGTGACACCCATTGGTGAAAAGAATCCATGCCGAAGGCTACGATTGCCCAGGCAAAAGCCATCATCAGCAAAGCGGGGATCAGCTTATCGATTTTCAGGCTGTGCTCCATTGTGATGGCGGCATAACCAAGGATAAAAACAGCAACAACAAGGGCTTCCATGATGATTATTTAGTAAGTAAGTGCATATCCTGAGCTGAATTTTCAGCCTGGCGTAAATGCACAGTAAAATTAAGGAAATGCATAACGCTTAATCTTACGCGGGTTACAGACTAATCAACAAAAGAGTTTTGATAAGAATTAAAAATGGAGAATTAAGACCGCCGCAGGCAGCACCGCAGGTAATGGAAAATTAGGAATTCGAAGATTCGAAATTCGTAGATGGAATTTGTTCATCGAATCTATGAATTACGCGTTAGCGGAGAAATCTTCGAATAAATTCTTATACCAGCTGGCTCAGGGCAATTTCAAATGCTGCTTTAGCAATGTTCGTCTTCGCCGGGTTCTTGGCGTGGGCTTTCACTAAAGCATTTTTGATCGTTTCGCTCGTGTCTTCGAAAATGCCTTCGTCCGTAAGCGATTTCAGGTTGCTGCTCATCAGGTAGGCAAAAACGCGCGCCATTCCGCAGTTGGAAATAAAATCCGGGATCACGGAAAGGTGGCTGTCCGCATGTTCAGCAATCGAGCCAAAGAAAATTTCAGGATCGGCAAAAGGAACGTTCGCCCCGGAAGAAATAACTTCAACACCGGCTTTGATCATGCGCTCCAATTGGTTTTGCGTAATCAGGCGGGAAGCCGCGCAAGGAATGAAAACGTCTGCTTTCACATCCCAGATTTTAGCGTGGATCTCCTCAAAAGGGATCAGCTCCGGGTGGGACAATTCGTTGCCTTTTTTATTCTGGAACAAGGTTTTAATTTCTTCAAAGCTAAAGCCGTTTTCATTGATCAATCCGCCAACGCGGTCAATAATCCCGACGATTTGTGCGCCTTCCTGTGCCAGGTAATAAGCTGCGGCCGAGCCAACATTTCCCCAGCCCTGCACGATCACTTTTTTGCCCTGGAGCGATCCGCCCCAAATGCTGTAATAATGACGGATGGATTCAGAAACGCCGTAACCGGTAATCATATCGGCTACCACGAATTTGCGGGTCACGTCCGGAGAAAACTGTTCATTTTCTATCACTTTCAAAACGCCCTGGCGCAACTGCCCGATGCGGTGGATTTTCTGTGCTTCCTTTGGCTGAAAATGCCCGTTGAAAACACCTTCCTGCGGGTGCCATACGCCACAATCTTCTGTAATCGGAATAACTTCATGGATTTCGTCAACGTTCAGGTCACCTCCCGTTCCGTAATAATGCTTTAGCAAGGGGGTCACCGCAGCATACCAGCGGCGTAAAACGCCTTCTTTGCGCGGGTCTTTCGGATCAAAGTTAATACCAGACTTTGCTCCGCCGATTGGTGGGCCTGCAACGGTAAATTTCACCTCCATGGTTTTTGCCAGTGATTCTACTTCACGCTTGTCAAGCCCGATCCGCATTCTCGTTCCGCCACCGGCTGCTCCGCCTCTTAAGGAGTTGATAACAACCCATCCTTCGGCTTCCGTTTCGGCATCTTTCCATTCAAAAACGATTTCAGGTCTTTTGTGTTCAAATTTGTGAAGTAATTCTTTCATCTGGTCTTTAATTTTTCCGGCACAAAGATAGTTAAATTTTAATGTTCGGTCTGCCGCTTTTTTTGCTTCATAGAGAATTAGCCACTAAGTTTCAAAGACACAAGGTTTCACAAAGAAAAAATAGTTATCTGTATATCCCTTGTGGTTTGAAAGCTTTGCATTCCTTGTTTGCTTTAATTTTGCATTCTCTGCGCTGATCTTTGATGCCTTTGCGATTCAAAACATAATTACATTTTGGAAAGTCTTTATATTTGCAGAAAAAAAAGATGCAACTGCATTTCCGCGAAATGGGTGAGGGACAGCCCTTTGTAATTTTACACGGTTTGTTCGGGTATTCCGACAACTGGCAAACGCACGCTAAAAAAATTGCCGATTATTACCGGGTAATCCTCGTTGATCAGCGCAATCACGGGCATTCCGGCTGGAGTGAAGATTTTTCTTACGAGCTGATGGCGGAAGATTTAAAGGAGCTCTGCGATCAGCTTGGTTTGGAGAAAATGATCCTCATGGGACACTCAATGGGCGGTAAAACAGCGATGTTCTTTGCGCAGAAATACCCGGAGCTGATCGAAAAGCTCATTATCGTCGATATGGGGATCAAAAGTTACCCGATGCATCATGAGCAGATTATCCGTGGCTTAAAGGCGATTGATTTATCCAAAAATCCGGGCAGGAGTGAAGCCGAAGCACAGCTTTCCGAACACGTGGATTCCTTCGGTGTGCGCCAGTTCCTGCTGAAAAACCTGTATTGGAGCGATGAGACCAAAGGCAGCGACGGAGTTAAAAAGCTGGCCTGGCGCATGAATATCCCGGTGCTGGAAGCTAAAATGGATGAAATCCTCAAAGCAGTTCGTGCTGAACCGGAAGTATTTGTACCGACCTTATTTATACGCGGTGAACAATCCAATTATATCCTCGATGAAGACTGGCCGGAAATTGAAGCCATTTTCCCGGATGCGAGCCTGGTTTCTGTTCCTAACGCCGGTCACTGGGTCCATGCTGAAGCGCCGAAAGAATTTCTTGACCTTGTTCTGGGCTTTTGTCTCCGCTAAAACATGGCTTTTTACGATTTACCACCCGGTGAGCGTTACCGGCTTGTTGCCCAAATCAGCAATGACATTCTCGCTGAGCTAAAATCCGGTGAACAGGGCAAAATGCTTACCTATTTCAGTGATGGCGACACATATATCCGCAAATCGGCGTATTTGGCCATCGGCCGTATTTTTAGCCGGAACAATTTTCTGCGGGGAAAAATACTTCGCGTGTTGGAAGAGCTGCTCGGTCATGAAGATTTTAAAGTGCGTCAAACTGCGATCAATGCCGGCGGCGAAATTGGTAAAACAGATTTTGATTTGGTGCGGCACCTGTTTGATACGGGATTGTTTGATGAGCATCATTCACCGCGTAATGCCGTTATCGGCTCCATTAAAAAGATGGGCGAGGTGAACCCGGTTCCTGTTTTGTCCTGGGCAAAAGAATACCTGCACCATCCCGACAAGGAAATCCGCCGTGAAATTTGTCATGGGATCGAGCTGCGCGGCCGTAAGTACCCCGAAGACATCCTGCCTTTGCTGAAAGAATTGCAGTTTGATGAAACCAAACGCGTTCGTTCGACCCTGGTTCATGTAATCGGTCAGATCGCTTACAAAGAAGGCTGCCTGCAAACAGTAGTTCAGGATTTAAAAAACTGGGAAAACCGCGAATTGGTAGCAGATGCGCTGGAGGAAATCATCGATGTGCACTACCGTTACCGCAAATTTTCAGTATTGACGCAGGACCAGGCCCGGGAATATATTGCCCTGAATTTTGAGGAAAGCTAATCTCATCCCCGCTCTCATTCTTCTTCCGATATTTATCAGGGACTCCGTCCTCCAACTCTTTATTGAAGCGCTTGAAAATTAAGGCTTAAGGAAAAAAGCGGCTATTAAATTCGCCTAAAATGAGATTTTTTTCGCTTTTTGACTTATTTTTGTATTTAATCATCACTTAAAACGATTAAGATGTATAAACTATTTTTTCTCACAACTTTACTTATTTCCTTTTCGTCCTGTATGGTCAGTAAAAAGAAATACACGGCCCTTAAAACCGAGCTGGAAGCGGCTAATGCAAGATGTACCGAACAGCTTGCAAAATCACAAAACGACCTGTATTCTGCCCAGGGCCAGGTAGCGAAGCTCAACAGCGACCTCGTTATTGCGAACAGC
Source organism: Crocinitomicaceae bacterium (assembly GCA_021325675.1). Classification (GTDB taxonomy): domain Bacteria; phylum Bacteroidota; class Bacteroidia; order Flavobacteriales_D; family Crocinitomicaceae; genus M2408. Next base: position 31,836 of record JAJTCM010000007.1, on the reverse strand, counting down.
TCCCTGATTGCGAAAACAGACCAGGTGGCGGATTTGAAAGAGCAATTGGCGGATTGCAAAGCTTTGCGTGACAAGCAGCTGACACAGGTTGGCGATTTGACTGTGCTTACACAGGCTGCGAATGATAACATTAAGGAAACGTTGTCCCAGCTGGAAAGCAAGGATAAGTACATCACGTTGCTCCAGGCGGCCAAAACCAAAGCGGATTCCATCAACCTTGCGCTTGCGGTGAACCTGAAAAGCGTGTTGAAAGAAGGGCTCGACGACCAGGATGTGGATATTAAGGTAGATAAAACGGTTGTATTCATTAACCTGTCCGACAAAGTGCTTTACAAAAGCGGAAGCTCTGAGCTGACGGCAAAAGCGGACGAAGTACTGGCGAAAATCGCGAAGATCATCGAATCCCGTCCGGAGCTGGAAGTAATGGTTGAAGGATACACGGATAACGTTCCGATTAAAAACAACTGTATGATCGACAACTGGGACTTGAGCGTAAAACGTGCAACTTCCGTGGTACGTGCACTGCAAACAAAGTATAACATCAACCCGAACCGCCTGATTGCTGCGGGACGCGGTGAGTACAATACGCTGGTGCCGAACGATTCTCCTGCGAACATGTCGACCAACCGCAGAACGAGGATCATTATCCTGCCTAAAATCAATGAATTCTACGATTTGCTGAACCCGAAAAACGTTCCGCAATAAGACGAATTCAAAAAAAAATAAAAAAAAAGTTCAACAGCTGGGTGTTAATTCAGAATTATTTTGTAATATTGCACCCCGATTTAGGGCATAATACTAGAATTTATACAGTCATGGATATCATTAAAGAGCTTCAGAAAGAATTAACAGAAGTAAAAAATTTCCCGGTTTTTTCAAGCGGGGACACTGTTACCGTTTCATATAAAATTAAAGAGGGAAACAAAGAGCGTATTCAGCAGTTTCAAGGTGTTGTTTTGCAGCGCCGCGGTTCTGGTGCTACTGAAACATTTACTGTAAGAAAAATGTCAGGTAACGTCGGAGTTGAGCGTATCTTCCCGATTGCTTCCCCGTTCCTGGAGGATGTGGTTGTGAACAAAAGAGGTGCTGTACGTCGTGCACGTATTTTCTACTTCCGTGGCCTTACAGGTAAAGCTGCCCGTATCAAAGAAAAAAGAAGTTTTTCCCACGCATAAGTGCGGAATTAGTATATTTGACCCCGGAGTCCGAAAGGAACCCGGGGTTTTTTATTTTGCACCAATACCATGTTTTTCATTCTTTCCAAAGCATTGTACTTTTTCATTAATCCCTTCAGCTGGATCCTGATCCTGTTTTTCGCCTACCTGTTCTTCCGCAAGCCCGCCTGGAAGAAGCGCTTTAAGATTTCCCTCATTGTTTTGCTGCTCTTTTTTTCCAATAGCTTCATCTTTATGGAATTTGAGCGCCTGTGGGAAATTCACGGAACTCCAATGAACAAGGTCAAAAAATACGAAGTAGGCATCGTGCTCAGCGGGATGTTTGAATACAACAGCGACCTGGATGTGCTTTCCACCCGCCGGGGAGTTGACCGGATCTGGCAGGCTTTGACCTTGTATAAAAAAGGTAAGATCAAAAAAATACTGCTTACCGGCGGATCCGGCTACGTGACCGACCGTGGCCTCAACGAAGCCCGGCAGCTGAAAGAAGTACTGGTCGGCTGGGGGATCCCGGAGCAGGACATTATCACGGAGACAAAGTCTAAAAATACGTATGAGAATGCTGTCGAGACCAAAAAAATCCTGACGCGCTCTTATCCGCATATCAACAAATGCCTGCTCATCACTTCCGGACAGCACATGCGGCGCGCCCGCGCTATTTTCGAAAAGCAGGGTTTTGAATTCGATACTTTTTCCACTGATCTTTATACCGGCCCGAAACGCCATTATTACTGGGACCAGTTCATTGTACCGGACGTAGAGGTTTTGTTCAACTGGAATGGCCTGATCAAGGAGTGGTTCGGTTATGTTACTTACGCAATCATGGGTTATTTATAATGGGGGAAGAGCTGATTGAAATATTTACAGATGGTTCCGCTAAGGGAAACCCCGGGAAGGGGGGGTATGGCGCTTTGCTGCGTTATAAAGGCAAGATAAAAGAGCTTTCCCAGGGATACCGCTTGACAACCAACAACCGCATGGAGCTCATGGCTGTAATCGTTGCGCTGGAGCAATTGAAAACGAATAATATCCCCGTTAAAATTTACTCCGACTCCAAATATGTACTGGATTCAATCACCAAGGGCTGGGTTTTCGGCTGGAAGCAAAAAGGCTTTAAGGGCAAGAAAAACGCCGATCTCTGGCAGCGCTACCTGAAGCTTCATCCCAAATTCAATTTGCAGTTTGAATGGGTGAGGGGACACAACGGCCATCCCGAAAACGAGCGCTGTGATTTCCTGGCGGTTGCAGCTTCCGATAAAACGCCTTTACTTATTGATGAAGGTTACGAAGCGGACCAGAAAGAAAACGAGATTTTTTAATTGATCCTGTGTTCCGGCAATATTGCTCAAATCAGGAGCGCATCTGCAGGTTGATTAGTCCGGCGTAAATCCCGCTTTCAAGTGCAATAAGGTCATCGTGTTTGCCTTGTTCGGCAACTTTGCCCTGGTCGATCACGAAAATGCGGTCGGCGTTCCGGATCGTTGACAGGCGATGGGCAATCACAAAAGAGGTACGGCCTTTCATCAGGTGTTCGAGCGCATCCTGTACCAGTTTTTCACTTTCAGAATCAAGTGCTGATGTCGCTTCGTCCAGGATCAGGATAGTAGGGTTTTTGAGCAAAGCCCGCGCAATCGCAATCCGTTGTTTTTGTCCGCCCGAAAGCTGGATCCCGCGGTCGCCCACTTGAGTTTCAAAGCCGTCCGGGAATGAGCTGATGAAGTCATAAGCGTTGGCCTGGCGGGCTGCTTCTTCGATTTCTTCCAGGCTGGCTTCCGGTTTTCCGTAGGCAATATTTTCACGAACGCTGCCACCAAAAAGGATCACTTCTTGCGGCACGAGCGCCATGTTGGAGCGCAAATGTTCAATGTCGATATCGCGGATGTTTTCTCCGTCAAAAAGGATTTCACCCGACGTGGTTTCGAAATAGCGGAGCAGGAGGGATGCGATTGTCGATTTCCCGGCGCCGGACGAACCTACCAGGGCGATTGTTTCATTCGGCTCAGCATCAAGGTTTACGCCTTCCAGGACGGGCATATCCGGTCGCTGGGGATAGTGAAAAAAGATGTTTTTAAAAGACACTTTGCCCGTAATCACCGGCCTGGAAGTCCCGCTCATGATTTCCTTTTCTCCTTCGGTCTGGATGATGTCCATGAGGTTTTCCGTTGAGCCGATCGCTTTTTGGATGCTGGCGTATAATTCCGGGAGGGAGCCTACGGAAGCGCCCATCATGATCGTATAGAAAATAAACGTATAAAAATCTTTGCTGCTCATTTCGGGGTTAGTTCCTTGTGTCATGAGCATTCCCTGCCAGATAATGAATACGATAGCCCCGAAAAGGCAGAAAATAATAAACGAAGCGAAAACCCCGCGCCACAAGCCGCTTTTTACATTCAGCCGGCGGATCTCTTCTGCAATTTTCGTGTACCTCTGAATCGAAAAGAGCTCATTGGTGAAAGCTTTCACGTTCGAAATTCCCGTCAGGCTTTCTTCCACAACAACATTTGATTTGGCTGTTTCGTCCTGGGCTACTTTCGCCAGTCTGCGGATAAATTTCCCGAACACTACGGCAACAATCGCCATTACAGGAACGGTTGCCAGCATGATTAGCGATAATTTCCACGAAATGAGCATCAGGAAAACGATTCCCCCGACAATCATAACAATTTGCCTGAAAAACTCGGCGATGGTCGTGCGCAGCGTTTCCTGCACCTGTACAATGTCTGAGGCAAGGCGTGAGGTCAGCTCACCCACTTTGTTGCGGTTGAAAAAGTCCATCGGCATATATATCAGCCGAGAAAAAGCATCTTTCCGGATGTCCCGCAGGGCATTTTCCGTCACATTGGTAAAAATAATTACCCTGAAAAAGGAAAAAACCGCCTGGGCAGCAAAAAGCAGGAAGAGTGCCAGCGCCACCTGGTTGATGTTCTCTAGGGAAATAACGCGGATCGCATCTTCGGTGCTGTTCATGGAGTTGGCACCTAGTAATTGTCCCATCATGAGCGGGAAAACAAGTCCTACACTCGTTGATAGTACAAGGAAAATCCAGCCGATTGAAAAGATAAATGCGTATGGTTTGAGGTAGCGGAAAATACCTTTCGCTTTTCGGATTCCTTCTTTAGTGAGCTTAACTTTTTGTTTTTTTTCTTTTTTAGGACGGAGCATTGCCGGAAATTGTATAAATTTGCAGTGCAAAAATACACATTAATGCAAGGCGAAAAATTCGGGGCCCGGCATTAAATAAATTAATTTTAAGCAATCGCTTGTTTTTAAAGAATTTTTACCTATCTTTGCAATCCGAATTTCAGAAAAAACGCAATTAAAAGAATAATTAGTCATGAAAAGAACGTTTCAACCCTCTGTTAGAAAAAGAAAGAATAAACATGGTTTCCGCAGTCGTATGGCAACAAAAAACGGCCGTAAAGTTTTGGCTGCACGTCGTCGCAAAGGCAGAAAAAAATTAACTGTTTCTGACGAAGCAAACCACAAACGTTAATTTTTCCGGACTTTAACATATTTCGGGCTGTTTCTGGGGAAGCAGCCCTTTTTTATTTTGTTAAAAATTCTTAATTGCACAACATTATGCGGATTATAATGTTTATATTTATAATCATTCAAAATAATAACGAAAAATTGACAGATTTATGGGACGTCCAGCAACAAAACCAGCAAAACTACGCGACGGATTTTACATTGAGGTTAAGAATTCAGGAACAGGCGCCGTTTTCGTACGCAGGGATACACGTGAACAAATGTTGGTAGCCGCTGAAGAATACAAGCGCACAAAACAGGTAAACGTTTTAGGTGAAATTAAAAACGATAAGTGGTTGGATTAAAAACCCTTTACAAATACCGGTTAACAGAGCTTGCAAACTGTTAAGAAATAATTCAGGCAGGCAATTCCAGATTGAAATAAAATTCATAATTTTACACTCGACTTAATTAGTTGAGGTAGATGAGATATAAACGTATATTGCTTAAATTAAGCGGTGAGTCACTCATGGGTGACAAGCAGTTTGGGATTGATAACAACAGGATCAATTCCTATGCACAACAAATCAAAGAAGTTTGCGATTCAGGTGTAGAAGTTGCTATCGTCATTGGCGGTGGTAACATTTTTCGTGGTGTTCAGGCTGAAGAAGGCGGCATGGACCGTACACATGGGGATTACATGGGGATGCTCGCCACGATGATCAACAGTATGGCGCTGCAGGCTGCTTTGGAATCCCATGGCGTAATCACGCGTTTACAGTCCGCTATCGAAATGAAAGAGATCGCTGAGCCTTTTGTACGCAGAAGGGCAGTAAGACACCTGGAAAAAGGCCGTGTCGTGATTTTTGGCGCCGGTACAGGAAATCCTTACTTTACAACAGATTCAGCCGCTTCCCTGCGTGCGATCGAAATCAACGCCGATGTAATCCTCAAAGGAACACGAGTTGACGGGATTTATACCGCCGATCCGTTCAAAGACCCGACAGCCGTTAAATACGATTCCATTTCTTTCGACGATGCTTACGGCAAAGGCTTAAAAATCATGGATATGACCGCTTTTACGCTCTGCAACGAAAATAACCTCCCGATCATTGTGTTCGACATGGATACGCCGGGCAACCTCAAAAAATTACTTGCCGGCGAAAAAGTCGGGACAATCGTAACTAACGACGCACTAATATAATAAGCTTAAAGCACTGATTATGACAGAAGAAGTACAATTAATTTACGACGAGTTTAAATCATCTAACGCAAAATCACTGAGCCACCTGGAGACAGAACTCCAGAAAGTTCGTGCCGGAAAAGCGACGCCATCCATGCTCCAAAGCGTTATGGTGGATTATTACGGCAGCCCGACACCGATTTCACAGGTTGCAAATATCTCTACTCCGGACGCGCGTACGATTACCGTTCAGCCCTGGGAAAAAACCATACTCAACGATATCGCTAAAGGCATCATCAATTCCAATTTAGGATTTGCCCCGCAAAATAATGGTGAAGTACTCATAATTTCCGTTCCGCCCCTCACTGAAGAGCGCCGCCGCGATTTGGTAAAAAAGGCGAAAGCAGAAGGTGAGCATGCTAAAGTTGGAATCCGCAATAACCGCAAAGATGCCCTGGATATGGTCAAAATGCTGAAAGCTGACGGCTTGTCTGAAGACATGGTGAAAGACAGCGAAGCCGAGATCCAGAACATCACTAATATCTACATTAAAAAAGTAGACGATCTCGTTGATGCCAAGGAAAAGGATATCATGACCATCTGATCCATCTTAATTTCTTATGCCTTATCAATTGCATCGGCTGGAGCTGCATTCAAGCACGATCCATTTACTGGAGTTCAGCGATGAATTTGATCCTAAGGATTATTTGGACACGCTTACAGATATTGAAAGGGAGCGCTATTTCGCTTTTAAGCACGATAAGCGCCGCCAGGAATTTGTTGCCACCCGTTTTCTGCGCCACCAGCTTTTTGGTTACGAAGAAATTAAATACCGGGACCATGGTGCGCCTTACCTCGAAAATGCCGGTTTTATTTCCATCAGTCATGCACGCAATCTCGTTGGTATAGCGAGCAACCCCGGTTTTGCTATTGGCTTCGATATGGAGGAGATCCACCCGAAAGTACTGAAGCTGACACACAAGTTCCTCAATGAAAATGAGCTGCTTCGTTTCGATGAATTCAACGCCGAAGAAATGATCAGCTGCTGGTCGTACAAGGAAACGCTTTACAAATTAGCAGGCCGCAAGCGCATTGATTTTAAAAAAGATTTATTACTTTTAGAAAAGCGTGATAATGGCTGCATTGCAAAAATCATCAACCCGGATGAAGTTGTGCATGTCGAGCTGGAAACACTGCGCTTTAAAGAATATGTGATCACCATCAACGCACACGAAGTAAGCTATGTCCGGAATTAACCTGTTTCAGCAATTTTCTGCCCGTTTCGGACAAATCGCCGTACTGATCGACCCGGAGAAAACAAACCGGGAAGAACAGCTGCTTCCTTTGGCCCTAAAGGCGGAGTTTGCCGGTGTTTCATACTTCTTTGTTGGTGGAAGCACCGTTTCCCGTAAAGAGATTGAAACAACGATTTCCCTGCTCAAAAAACTGACTCAAATCCCGGTGGTAATTTTCCCGGGCGGCAATCAGCAATTATCGGCCGAAGCTGACGGGATTTTATACCTGAGCCTGGTTTCCGGACGCAACCCTGATTTTTTGATCACGCATCACGTGAACAGCGCCCTGGAGGTTTTCCAGCTGGGCATTGAGGTCATTCCTACGGGTTATATTTTAGTGGATGGCGGCACGAAAAGCTCTGTTGCTTATGTGAGCCAGACAACACCGATTCCGTGTGACCAGAAGAGCATTGCCGTGAGTACTGCTTTAGCTGCCGTTTTACAAGGTAAAAAAGTAATCTATTTTGATGCCGGCAGCGGTGCAAAAGACTGTGTTCCGGCGGAATTCATCAGTGAGCTGCGAAAATACACGGATTTGCCGGTGATTGTCGGCGGCGGGATCCGCGATATTGACAGGATCCGTAATTATCATGAAAGTAAGACTAACGTTATCGTGATCGGCAACAGGCTTGAAGAGAACCTGGATTTTTTACTGGATATTCAGGCTTACGTTAAGAATTCCTGATTTCATATAAAAGGGCTGTTTTGGCATGGTTTTCAATCAAAAACACACGCCAAAACAGCCCTTTTCGTTTTTTATATAATTCTTAAATTTCTGCGGAGGAACAAGGGAAGGTCCTGTCGACTTTTTTGAAGAGTCCCTGTAAAACCTTGCCCGGACCAACTTCAATGACCTCAGAAGCGCCCTCAGCGATCATTTGGTTCATAATTTGCGTCCATCTTACCGGTGCGGTGAGCTGTGCAATCAGGTTCCTTTGGATTTCTTCCGGATCAGAAACGGCTTTCGCATTAACGTTTTGGTAAACCGGGCAAACAGGTGTTGAAAATTCCGTTGCTTCAATAGCTGCCGCCAGCTCTTCGCGGGCAGGCTCCATTAAAGGAGAGTGGAAAGCGCCGCCTACCTGCAGGATCATAGCACGCTTCGCTCCGGCTTCGGTTAAGCGGGCACAGGCTTCTTCTACTGCCGGAACAGCGCCTGAGATTACTAATTGCCCCGGGCAGTTATAATTCGCCGCCACAACAATTCCATCTACTTCAGAACAGATTTTCTCTACGACATCATCTTCCAGGCCAAGAATAGCGGCCATCGTTGACGGTTCAGCCTCACATGCTTTTTGCATGGCGAGCGCTCTTTTATAAACCAGTTTTAAGCCGTCTTCGAAGCGAAGTGTTTTGTTCGCTACCAGAGCAGAGATTTCGCCCAGGGAGTGGCCCGCCACCATGTCAGGCTGGAAACTGTCGCCAAGGCAGGCTGCGAGAATAGTTGAATGCAGGAAAATTGCCGGTTGGGTCACTTTCGTTTGTTTCAGCTCCTCGTCCGTTCCTTCGAACATGGTTTTCTGGATATCAAAACCCAGGATTTCGTTCGCTTTGGAGAACATCGATTTTGCTAAATCCGATTTATCGTAAAGGTCTTTTCCCATCCCGGAAAACTGGGCTCCCTGGCCCGGAAATACATATGCTTTCATCTGGTTTTTTATTTCCTGCAAAAATAACAATTAGATCCATAAAAAAAAGTCATCCGCCCGAAGACGAATGACTTTTTATATAAGGCTTAACTAAGTTAAGATCCCGGAGGATTAATCTTAGTTGTTGATAACCAATTTCTCAGTTGCGATTCCTTTTTCTGTTTCGAAGCTCACTACGTAGATACCGTTAGCGAAAGCTTTTGTGTTAACAGTGATAAAATCTTTACCAGCTTTCTTACCGAAGTCAGCGCTGTAAACAACTTTACCAGACAAATCTCTTACAGAGACAGCAACTGTAGTTTCGTTTTGCAAATCAAAAGAGATAGCAATTTTCTCAGTTGCAGGGTTTGGAGAAACAGTAAGTGCGTTCAATCCTGGCAATACAGCTGCAGAAGCGTTTGCGATAGAAATACAGTTACTTGTTTCAGTACATCCGTTTTTAGTAATTCTAACAGAGTAGTCACCGTTTGTAAGTGGAGTGTAATCGCGGAAGATTGCACCAGCTACATCTGTAGATGTTCCACAATCAATCCACTGGTAAGATACACCAGCACCAGCAGCTTCACCAGCAGTAAGGATACCTAAACCGCTGTTAGTTGCAGTAGCATCAATTGTTGTCATAGTAACAACAGTTGGATCAGAAGCCATTCCGTCAACAGTTACGAAGTAAGAACCAGCAGTTGTTACAGTGATAGACTGTGTAGTTTCACCGTTAGACCATACGTTTCCAGTTGCCATATCAGACATCAATGTTACTGATTCACCTTCGCAAAGGTTAGCGTCACCAGCAGTAATTGCAACTACAGGAGCGATACCTGTGTTCAAACGAACCATTGGAGTAGAAGTAACATAGTACCAAGTCTGGTCAGTCATGTCAAAGTAGAAGCTAGTTTGCTCTTCTGACTGGCCTGAAGTACCTGTAACGAGGTCATCTGTAGCACCACCGTCACCGAAAGAACCAACAACGATTACATAAGAAGAGTCAGCAATCAGGTCAACAGTGTTTTGCAAAGTCAACGTTACTGCAGTTCCTAATTCGTCAGCTGTCAATGTGTGCAGGTCAGACTCAGCATAGAAGTTGAATCCGCTACCGTATACACGTGCATAAACTTGTGCACCAACTGTAGAAGTTGCAGCCGGGAAGAAAGTTACGCTGTTTGTTTGTGTGTTAGCGAAGATGTCGAATACGTTACCAACTTCGTAACCGTTACCCTGGTTGTATGAACCACCGTCCATGTTATCAAGGTCACGTGCATAAACGCTGCTTGTTACAGAAATTTCCTGTGAAGCCACGTTGTCTGCAGGGTTGATGTCTGTTGCAGATGAAGTTACAGCAAAGTTAACTGTTGTTGTACCAACTACTGCCGGCAAAGTCAACTGAGTCTGAGTCTCAAGCGTATCAGAAGTCTGAGCAGCCAATGGAGTCACTGCGCTCACACCTGTGAATGCACCTGCTGTAGCACCGAAAACGATGTCATTTTGGTCAGCGCTACCCTGGTTAGATACCAAACCACCGAAATAGATAGGCTGGATCTGAGTAACAGGGATCATTGTGTAAGGCAAACGAGCTCCCCAGTATCCTGTAGTTCCCCAGTAAACACCTGTCAAAGAAAGGTCAAAAGGATCAACATCTCTGAAAGCTACGTCATCTACCATCCATGCGTAAGCACAACCACCGAGTGCACCTGTTACACCAGCTTCACTGTAGAAGTAGAAACGGATTCTAACGTCCGGCTGGTTAGCAGCAACAGAAGTAATGTTTACTGAAGTCAATTCAGGGTTTTCAGTTAAAGAGTTATCTGCCAGATCAGCATTAACTTCGAACTGAGTCCATGTAGAACCACCATCAACACTTACTTCGAGGAAAGTCTGATCCTGGAAAGATCTGAAGAATTGCTCGAAATCAACTGCTACAGTTGGGTGACCTGAACAGTCAACACCTGTGTTCATAGCAACCCAAGCTCTTTGGTTACCGCTGCACAGTAAATCTGAGTCAAACAGTGCGAAACCGTTTGCTGCAGTTGTAGAAGCGATCGGATCGATAGCAAAACCACCTGCAGGACCGGATGTACCGATTACCCAGTTGTCAGTTGTTGCATCGTTCGTACCGATTTGCCAATCACCTGGATTGGAAAAGTCATTTGTGTAGAATGTAGCTTTATCTCTGTTCGGATTACCTTTCACAGGAGAATTAAACTCATTCGTCTTTTTGGCATACTTAGGATTAGCTAAGTTGAGATTCTCGTTTACCTGAGCAATAGTAGCTACACCAAGGCAAATAGAAAATACACTAAGAGTAAATTTTTTCATAATTAAATTAAATTTTTTGCTGTGTAAAATTATAAAAATTTTAACACAAACAAGGTTTGCAATTAAAAAAACGTTTAAAATTATTTTTGGTTGGTCAATTCTTAAAAAAAGTTTGAATAATTTCAAATTCAAGCTCTTTTTGTTCGAAATGTCCCATGTGACCGGCTTCAGTATAAAGTACCGGAATGAGCTCTCCGCGGCTTTCAATTCCCTGGCGCGGAACGATGTGGTCTTTTTTACCCTGAACAAATAACATTCTGTCAGTCAGTGTTTTAATGTAGTCATCATGGGCTTCCCGGTCACGCATCCATGCGGAATATAAAACGATTGTTTCGGCGTCAATCTTCCCGGCTTCTTCCCGGAGCTCAGCTACAAATGCTTCTTTGCGGAATTCCGGAAGAAAAAGGTTGGGGATGGCTTCATTGAGGAAAAGAGTCTTGTTTTTACGCACGACTTCAATCACCCGGTTGCGGTCCTGCTGCTTTTGTTCGTCATCTCCCCAGAAGTTGGAATGAAAGAGCATCAGCTTCCCGCTCTGATCGCTTAGCTTGTGCAGCTCAATAGCAATATAGCCGCCCAAAGAGTGGCCAGCGATGTCAAATTGCGAAATTCCCAAAGTTTCCAGATGGCCTTTGATTTCAGCTGCAATTTCCGCGAGGTTTTTGTACTCCTTATTTAAAGGTGAGTTTCCATGCCCCGGCAAATCGATCAGGATGGATTGAAAAGGACAGCTATCAAGGTCAAACACTTCCCACATGGAAAGCGATTCCAAAAAACCGTGCAGGAAGACAACCGGCCTTCCCTGGCCGTAAATTTTGTGGTTTAACATGTTGTAAAATTATTAAGGGTTTATTTACTGTTCATCCAGTCTTCGATATCATTTGCTTCAAGCGGAATATCGGCCATGAGGTTAAACGGTTTGCCGTTGTTCGTTACAACAAGATCGTCTTCGAGACGGATCCCGAGGCCTTCTTGCGGAATATAAATCCCCGGCTCGCAGGTAAAGACCATTCCTTCCTGGATCGGGCGGTTCCACAAACCTACATCGTGTGTGTCAAGTCCCAGGAAATGCGAAGTTCCGTGCATAAAGTATTTCTTATACGCCGGCCAGTTCGGGTCCTGGTTTTTCACGTCAGTGGCATCGATCAGTTTGAGCTTGATGAGCTCGCTTTCCATGATCCGGCCAACTTCAGCGTGGTATTCTGCCATGACTGTGCCCGGAACGAGCATTTTTTCTGCTTCGCGTTTCACATGCAGCACCGCGTTGTAAACTTCTTTCTGGCGCGGGGTAAATTTTCCGTTCACCGGAAGGCAGCGCGTCAGGTCGGAAGAATAATTGGCGTATTCCGCCCCGACATCGAGCAGGATCACGTCTCCGTCCTGGCATTGCTGGTTGTTTTCAATATAATGCAGGACGCAGGCATTTTTGCCGGAAGCTACGATTGGCGTGTAAGCAAAGCCTTTAGAGCGGTTACGCAGAAACTCGTGGGCCAGCTCAGCTTCAATTTCGTATTCCCAAACGCCCGGTTTAATGAATTTCAGCAGGCGCTCAACCCCTTTTTTGGTAATGTCGCATGCCTGCTGCATCAGGTCGATCTCAATTTTTTCTTTGACAGAGCGGAGCTCATGCAGGATAGGGGCGCTTTTATGTACCTGGTGGGCCGGGTATTCCTCGCGGCATTTCAGGATAAAGCGGTCTTCGCGGGTTTGCACTTCTGTGCTTGCGCGGAGATGTTCGTTTGTATTCAGGTAAACGCCATCAGCTTCCGCCATCAGGGCCTTGAAAATCGTATCAAATTGCTGCAGCCAGTAAACCGTGCGGATCCCGGCTACTTCAAAAGCTTGTTCTTTCGTTAGTTTTTCTCCTTCCCAAACAGCGATTAATTCACTGGTTTCCTTCAAAAACAGGATTTCGCGGTGCTTTTCATTCGAGCATTCCGGGAATAACACTAAAATACTTTCTTCCTGGTCGGCGCCCGTTAAGTAAAAAATATCCCGGTGCTGCTGGAAAGGCATCGTACTGTCTGCGCTAACAGGGTAAATATCGTTGGAATTGAAAACAGCCAGTGTATTGGCTTTCATTCTTTTGGTAAATTTTTCCCGGTTTTTGATAAAGAGCTCTTTGGGGATACGATCGTATTTCATGGATTCAAATTTGGGTTGAAAGATAGTAAATAATCCTTTTTCCGGTGCTTTTCGGTGAAAGTTTTTATGTACGTAAATAGTTTACGTTCTACCCCCGGTAACTTTGCTTCAAATAAAAACGATATGGGAACAATTTATCACTTCAACCAACTGACAAGATTAGAATTCCAACTGGATGCAAGCGACGTGTTTATGAGCTGCGAACTTACGCAAAAAGGGCTTAAAACGCAAACTCATTTCATTATTTCACATTCGGAGCTGAACAAAATCCTGGGTAATCTTCAGTATTTCAATCCTGAAACGGATTTGTTTGCTGAGCTTGAAATCACACAGCTGAACGAAGAAGTTTGTATCTACAGCCTGGATATGCAAAACGGCGGGTGGAACAACGAATGGATGAATGCTTACATTTTTCAGGAGAAATATACGGAAATCCGCGCCTGAGAGACAACTTTTTGACTTTTTTTTCGTTATATGGAGGACCAAATGTATGCTGTTAAAATTTTTTTTATACATTTGAGTACTTTTTTGCGAACCAAAAAGTTAAAAATACATGAAAACGTCTTATATACTTGTTTCTTTTGCCCTTCTTTTCGGCACACTTCTTTCTTCCTGCATCAAACATGAAGTTATTCCCGCTCCGGAACCTTTAGTTGACCTGGAAGTACATTTTGAAGGAAACATCAACGGTACGGATGTAGAATACACAAACGACGTGGATGGTTTCAACGGAGAAACAAGCGACGCCCAGCTGATCCTGACTTCACCGAGCCCTTCATCCGTTTCTTATTTCTGCAACATGACTTCCAACCTGATCGACCGTTCCCTTAAAGTAGGGATCGGAAGTATTTACTGGGATGCCGGTGCATTGGAAAAGCCATCTGTAGAAGAGTTTAATGCATTTTTTGAAGACAGGGAGGAAATGACAGGAATTCCTTATACTTCAGGCGCTGTTGACGGTTTTGAAGTAAGCTATACGGATAACTTCGGAAATGTATGGGTTTCAGATCCGACAAGTACGAACCCACAAACCGTTTTATTTAAGGAAATTACAACCGAATCCGATAATACGGGTGATTACGCGAAATTTAAAGTAGAATTTTCGTGCTACCTCTACCGGACGATTAATACATTACCGCTTGAGCGCGATTCCATCAGCATTACGGACGGCGTATTCGATGGTTGGTTTAAGCGCTAGACGTTAAATTTAAAGCTGCTGAATGAGTAAGACTAGTTTAAAAATAGCCATCATCGGAGATTACAACTTTACTTACAACACTCATCATGCGACAAATTTAGCCCTGGACCACGCGAGTCATTTCCTGGAAATCGAAATCAGTTATTATTGGATCAAGCTTTCCGAAGCCTGTCAGTTCAAATCAAACCAGTTTTTGGATTTTGACGGAATCTGGATCAGTCCCGGCCCTTTTAAAAGTCCTTTCCTGCTCACGGGAATGGTAGACCTGGTTTCCCGCCAAAATATCCCAACCTTTATTACAGGTGAAGGTTACAAGGCTTTAATCGAGGTTATTATTCAGCGCAACAACCTGAATTCACAGGGAGAAAAGCTCATTTCAGAAAACCTGGTGGACGGTGAAGTCTTTGAGCGCATGGAAATCCTTCCGCATTCCAGGGAACTGATTAAAATCTATGAAAACCACAGCAATGTGGAATTGACCAGCTCGCGCTACAGCATGTACCCGCAGCTGATTTCTTACCTGACAGAGAGTGAAGTCGATATTGAAGGCTATAACCAGTTTGAAGAGCCGGAAATTATCAGCCTGAAGACCCATCCTTTCTTTATTGCCTGCGGTTTTTGTCCGCAAATCTCCTCCACGCGGGAAATCCCGCATCCCTTGGTTTATACTTTTCTGAAGGCCTGTATCAGCTTGTGACTGCGATTCTATTTGATCGCAGCGTTTTTCAGGAGCTCAGCACGCAGCTTGCCTAATTCGTTGATCCGGGCTTTTTTGCCGCCCTGGCGAATATTTTTGGCTGTTTCCGTATAATATTCGTGCTTGTTTTCCAGGAAATTAAGCTGAAATTCCACCCACTCGATGTCGGACATCATTACATCGTAATTTTCCATTTCCTCGCGCAGTTTTTTGGCTACGTGGTAATAGTCTGCACGTCCGAGGTAATCGTGATCAGCGTCGCACATGATCTTTTGCAGGATATTTTCCGGTTCATTGTGGCTTTTGGTGGCATTGATAATCCCGGTAATCACTTCGATCTCGTCTTCACTGTAACCGTAATATGGTAGCAGGCTTTGCGCCATTTTGATGGCAAAATCCTCATTATCGTCATATTGAACCAGGAAACCGGCATCATGATAATAAACCGCCGTGCGCAGCAGCATCATTTCGTAAGAAGAAAGGCCTTCGAGCTTGGCAAAACGGAGCGCAGCCTTTTCAACATTACAGGTGTGGTTGATATCATGGTAAGCGAGCTCTTCAGGCAGCATGGATTTGAGCCGGTTAAGAATATCTTTCTGCATGTGATCGAAATCGCTGCTTGGTAATTCGCATTTACGCAGGAGATCGGCGTTGGCAATTTTTCCTTCACCGTAAAGACAGTAAGGCAATTTCAGGCGGTCGAGCTTGAACATTTCGATCATACCGCCGCGTTTTTTGATCTCAACTTCTTTCGGGTTTGAAATATCGAAATAATCCTCGACCATTTTAGAAACTGATTTCGTAATGAGTATAGAGTCATTTTCGGCAGACTGCTCGGCGCGGGCAGCTATGTTCACCGTATCGCCCCAAACGTCGAAGCTGAATTTTTTAGTACCTATCACACCGGCTACCAGCGGCCCGGCGTGGATCCCGATGCGGATTTCCCAAAAGTCCTTGCGCAGGGCTTTGGCCACGTCGCGTTCGTTGTGCATGAAATCACGCATTTCGAGCGCTGCCAGGCAAGCCCGGATTTCAGGGTGCTCCAGCGTTTCGGTCACCCCGGCGATCGCCATATAGGAATCCCCGATGGTTTTGATTTTCTCCAGGCGGTAACGGTTCGTGATCTCATCGAATTTGGTGAAATACGATTCCAGCTTTTTGAGCAGCTTCATCGGGTTGATGGCTTTCGCCTTGTTGGAGAAGTTCACGAAGTCGGTGAATAAAACAACCCCGTTTTCGATTCGTTTCGGGGAAAATTTTCCGCTGGTGTTGAGGTCTTCGAGTACCTTTTCCGGGAAAATGTTCGTCAGAAGCTGGCGGATCCGCCCGTCTTTGTAATATAAGGATTTGTAAATCTCAATTTTGGCCTTCACCAGGTTGGGGCTGAAAGGCATCGTCAGGAAATCAATCGCCCCTTCGTTGAGGCCGCGTACAATATGCGTCGACGTGCTTGATTGTTCCGTGAGAACGACTTTATAAACATTCCGGAATTGTTCCTTGTTTTTGATTTCTGTGAGCAGCTCAATACCGCCGAATTCCCGTTTGTCGATATTTACGATCAGGATCCCGATTTCTTTTTGGTTCAGGCTGTGCAAGGCTTCTTCAGTCGAGTCAGCAAGCAAAACGTTATTTCCACCCCCGTTCAGGATTTCTTTTAAACCACGCTGGTTGGTAGGGTTGTCGTCAACAATCAGAATATTGATAAAGTGCTCCATGGTTCTTTTAACGTTCTAAAGGTAGCAATATTTTATTATAAGCACATAGGTGCATCGGGTATTTTGGAACGCAAAGTTAGCAAAGACTTGCAAAGAACGCAAAGCTAACATTCTGATAGGGGAACAAAAAAAAGAAGTTGAGTAAATTATTCTGCCTGATCTGCGAAAAAATCAGCGTGTATCCGCGGGAATTTATTGCAAATCGAAGTCCAGGCCGTAAAGCGAAGCAATTTTCTGTAACACCTGGTCCACGACCGCATCCGGGCAGGAAGCGCCTGAAGTAACAGCAATTTTCACAATTTCTTTTTCCGGGAAAATATTCTGTTTGTGCTCCAGCTCTTTCGTGTGGATATTGAAGCTGAACAGCTGCTCCTTATTTATGATTTCTTCCGCGGATTTGATAAAATAGGTCGGGAATTTTGTTTCGAGCAGTTCCACCAAATGGCTGGTGTTTGAGCTGTTGTAACCGCCAATCACGAAAGCCAGGTCGGCATCCGATTCCATCAGGCCGTAAGTCGCGCTTTGGTTATCATTCGTTGCGTAGCATAGCGTATCACGCGTATCGGCCATGTGATCTTTGATGTTCTCAGCGCCATAACGCTGTTCCATGGCTTTATAAATTGTTTCGGTGATTTCCTGCGTTTCGGAAGCGAGCATTGTTGTTTGGTTCACAACCCCGATTTTATCAAAGTCTTTCCGGAAATCAAAGCCCGGGGAATATTTTCCTTTAAAAAACTCGTAGAATTCTGCTTCCGGTCGTTTTCCGAGAATAAAATCGCAGAGAATTTCGGCTTCCTGCATGTTTTTGATTACGAGGGAAGGCGCGTTCTGGCGGCTGTGTGAAAACGTAGCCCGCGTTTCTTCGTGGTCGTGTTTCCCGTGAATGATGATTGTATGCTGTTCTGTGCCCAGTTTTTCGGAGCGGTTCCATACTTTTTCAACGAAAGGGCAAGTGGTGTTGTAGCTTTCGACATTCACGCCGAGATCACGCAGGATTTTTTCCGTTTCGAGGGTTGTACCGAAAGCCGGGATAATCACAACATCTTCCGCTTTGATGTTTTCCCATGGAATCAGCTGTTTTCCGTGCGTATCCTGGATGAAATCCAAACCGTAAGACTGCAGATCTTCATTAACGCCCGGGTTGTGGATCATCTGGCTGAGCAGGTAGATTTTTTTGCCCGGATTTTCGCGGATGGCTTTGTAGGCAATTTCGATCGCATTTTCAACGCCGTAGCAAAAACCAAAATGGCGCGCAATCAGGAACTCGATTTTCCCCAAAGACAAGCGCGTAGGTGTAAAATCCTTTTTACGGGGATCTTCAGCCTTGCGCTGCGCCTTGACTTTGCTGATGATGGGGGAGCGGTAAAACTCCGGGATATCGAATTGTTTCACGGTACAAAAATAGTGAATTTATGTAGAAGTTGTTTGAACCATATCTTATCAGCCTTATAATGGTTCAATATTGACTTCGTCGCTGCTGTGCGGTCATCAATTTTTAAAAATAATTTGCAAAATCGATTTTTCACCCTATCTTTGCCGCATCAAACGTCCACAGTCCGTGGAAATTGATTTATACAGAAGAGGTTAGAGACTGGCTCGATGACCCTCTGGCAACCAACTATAAGTCCGTCAGCTGACGGATTGGAAAACCGGTGCCAATTCCAGATCCTTGGGAAAGGTTCTTAAGGAGAATATAAATTGAGAAATAATGGAACAACACATTTATTTAACCAATTTACGTATTCGTACCGCGTCATCCGGTCAAGGCTTTTGCTTTGCCTGTATGTGCCTGTAATTTTTTGCATTCAACTCAAAATTACAAGTATATGAAACAGAGACATACGTATGTCCATTCCGGGGCTTTTGCTTTGGAATCGGGACAGAAAATTGAACAGTTAAACATCGTTTACCACACGTTTGGTAAGCGGGAAACAGCCTCACAGGTGGTTTGGGTTTGTCATGCGCTGACGGCCAATTCAGACGTGAGCGACTGGTGGAACGGGCTTTTCGGCTCGGGCCAGTATTTCGACAAAGACGAATATTTTGTGGTGTGCGCCAATATCCTGGCTTCGTGCTACGGAACAAGCGGCCCGCTGAGCGAAAAAATCCCGGGCGAAGCTTATTTCCTGGACTTTCCACAGGTGACACCGCGAGATATGGCAAACGCCCACGAACTCTTACGGCGCGAATTAGGCCTGACCAACATTGATTTACTGATCGGCTCGTCGCTCGGCGGACAGCAGGCGCAGGAATTTGCCATCATTCTCAAAGAAAAACTGCACCAGCTCGTGCTCATTGCTACAAATGCATATCATTCTCCTTTCGGGATTGCTTTCAACGAAGCGCAGCGCATGGCTTTGCAGGCTGATCCTACTTTTTCGAAGTGCGTTGAAAATGGTGGTGAGCAAGGTTTGAAAGCCGCCCGCAGTATCGCTATGCTGAGCTACCGCTCGTATGACGGCTACCTCAAAACCCAGCGTGAGCATGATTTCCACAAGACGGATGTTTACCGCGCGGCATCTTATCAGCAGTACCAGGGCGAAAAACTCGTGCGCCGCTTCAATGCCTATTCTTATTGGTTCCTTTCGAAAGCGATGGACGCGCATCACGTTGGCCGCAACCGCATTTCGGTGGAAAAAGCTTTGCAGGAAATCCGGGCTGAAACATTGGTTATCGGGATCACGAGCGACTTGCTTTTTCCCGTCATTGAACAGCAGTTCCTGGCGGCAACAATTCCTAAAGCGCGGCTCGAAATCATCGATTCCATCTTCGGCCATGACGGCTTTTTGGTGGAAACGGAACTACTTGAAATGTTAATCGATCAATTTTTAAATTCTAAAATAAAAACAAGATGAGAAATAAACTGACAATTGGATTATTTGGCTTCGGCTGCGTGGGTAACGGACTCTACGAAGTGTTGAACCAATCGGGGCTGCTGGATGCGGAAATCAAGCGGATCGTGGTGAAAAACCCGAATAAGGAACGGAAAATCGGGAAGGAAAATTTTTCCTACGATAAATCGGATATTTTGCTCGACCCGCAAATCAATGTGGTGGTGGAGCTGATCGACGATGCGAATGCGGCTTACCTGATTGTTTCGGAAGCCTTGAAACGTGGAAAACATGTGGTGACAGCGAACAAAAAAATGCTGGCTGAAAACCTCGAAGAATTGGTGCAGCTGGCAAAAGACAATAAGGTTTCCCTGCTTTACGAAGCCTCGGTGGGCGGAAGTATCCCGATCATCCGTAATTTGGAAGAATATTACAACAACGATTCGCTTTCAGGGATTAGCGGGATTGTGAACGGAACAACCAATTACATCCTGACGCAAACAAATTATGGCAAAGATTACGATACGGCCCTGGCGGAAGCGCAGGAATTGGGCTTTGCGGAGTCTGACCCTACGCTCGATGTGGAAGGTTTTGACCCGAAATTCAAATTGGTTTTGCTGATCAAACATGCATTCGGGCTCAACCTGAAGCCGGAGCAATTGTTCAACTACGGGATCCGGAACATCAAGGAGCAAGACGTACGTTATGCGACAGAAAAAGGGCTGCGCATCAAATTATTTGCCCGTGCACAGAAAAACGGGAATGAATTGTACGGTTTTGTGGCGCCGCATTTCATCGATTCCAAAAACACAAGCTATAATATTGATAATGAGTTTAACGCGGTTTCGGTAGAAGCTCTTTTTTCTGACAAACAGTTGTTTTTAGGCAAAGGAGCAGGCGCTTATCCGACTGCTTCGGCGGTTTTGTCCGATATCTCGGCTTTGCAGTATGATTATGCTTACGAGTACAAAAAATCGGCCGGGTCAAACGACAACCTGGAATTTACAGAAGATTTTTTCCTGAAAATTTACATTGGATCTGAATTCATTGAAGCTATCCAGGAAATTCCGTTTTACAGCATTGATGAAGTTTTCCAGAGCAAGGGCTACAATTTCCAGACGGGTTGGGTGAAATTCAGCGAGCTTCGCCAGTTTAATTTCAATGCTTTGAAAGATTTATTTTTTGCCATTTTACCCGATGCTTTTTTAGGCGAAGAAGAATTTGGCGTTAAAAAAGAAGAAAACCTCTTTTTACAAGTGTTCAATAGTTGATTATGGAAATCAAATTAAAGCGCCTGAATGATAAACTGGCTTTCGCAGCGGAAAACAAAGACGGAAAAAAGGTTTTGATTGACGCCAGCCCGGCAATTGGCGGTGAAGGTCTGGGAATGCGCCCGATGGAACTGCTGGCTTCGTCTTTAGCGGCTTGCGCAAGTATCGATGTATTATTGATCCTGCAAAAAAAACGGATTATTCCGGAACATTTTGAAGTGAAAGTCACAGCCAAACGCCGCGACACCGTACCCGCTTCTTTTGAAAGTATCCATTTGCAATTCGAAACCGGGGAAAAGGATCCGCAGGAACAAATTGAAAAAGCCATACAGCTGAGCGTGGAGAAATATTGCTCCGTGGCGGCGAGTTTGTCCAGCGACATTAAGGTAACATATCAAGTTTCCTCTCTTTGAGTTGCACAGCATCCGACGAAGTCAACGGGGACCAAAGGGAAGGATTTTAGAAGGAATATTATGAAACAACACAACGAAACACTCGCCATCCGCACGCAAATTGAGCGGACCGCGCAAAAAGAACATTCGAACCCGCTCTTCCTGACGAGCAGCTTTACCTTTGATTCTGCGGAGGAAATGGCGGCCGTTTTTGCCGACGAGCAGGACGGGAATATTTATTCGCGCTATTCGAACCCGAATGTGCAGGAACTGATCGACAAGGCCGCTTTGCTGGAAGGCTCGGAAACGGGCTGGGCTACAGCTTCGGGTATGGCGGCGGTTTTTACAACTTTTGCGGCTCTGCTGCAATCGGGCGATCACATTGTTTCGAGCCGCTCGGTTTTCGGGTCGACGCACCGTTTGTTTACTGAAGTTTTCCCGAAATGGGGGATCACAACGACTTACGTTGACGCTTTGGATTATACCGGTTACGAAAAAGCGATCACCCCAACTACGAAGATCCTCTACCTGGAATCGCCTTCGAACCCGGCTTTGGAGATAATCGATCTTGAAAAAGTGGGGAAAATCTGTAAAAAAGCCGGGATTCTCTTTGCAGTAGATAACTGTTTTGCCACTCCGGTTTTGCAGCAGCCTTTGAAACTGGGTGCGCATATTTCGATTCATTCTACCACCAAATTCATGGATGGACAAGGTAGAACGCTTGGTGGCCTCATCCTTTCCAACCGGGAAATCATTTCCAAAATTGAAGGTTTTGCCCGTCACAGTGGCCCGGCTTTGAGTCCGTTCAACGCCTGGATCGTTTCCAAATCACTTGAAACACTTCACCTGCGTGTGGAACGCATGACGGAAAACGCCTTGAAAATTGCCAAAAAGCTCGAAAAACATTCGGCAGTTTTGAACGTGCGCTATCCTTTCCTGGCGAGCCATCCGCATTATAAAACCGCCAAAAAACAAATGTCCGGCGGCGGGGCGATTATCACTTTTGAAGTGAAAGGCGGTTTGGAATCCGGCCGGAAGTTCCTCAATAAATTGCGTTTATTCTCTTTAACCCCGAACCTCGGCGATGTGAAAAGCATTGCCACACACCCTGCCTCAACAACACATTCGAAGCTGCAAGCCGAAGAACGGGCCGCCGTCGGAATCTCGGATGGTTTGGTTCGCCTGTCAATCGGTCTCGAGCATGTGGACGATATCTGGAGGGATTTGAAGCAAGCGTTAATTGAATGATGGAGCCAGAAAATTTAAAAAAAATAAGCCCGGTATTGCCGGGCTCATTTTAACTATTTAGAATAATTAAAATTTAATTTAAAGTAATTTTTTTGGTTGTGGAGTGGTTATCATTTGAAACTTTCAGAATATAATTCCCTTTTGATAAGGCACTTAAATCCAGGTTTAAGTCAGATCCGATAATGGAATACTCATCACTGAAAGCACACCGTCCTGACAGGTCAAGGATTTCGATCCTGGTTTTCGGATTCTTAAGGCCCGGTATAGATAGTGTTATTGTACCTGCGCCCGGATTAGGATAAGCCAGGAAATCAACATCTAAAAGCTCACTGCTTGTCCCTAATGTATAATTCACATAATTACTCAAGACCTGGCCTCTTATTTCACCGTCCGGGAAAGCGCCGGTATGAACGTCCAGGTAAACACTGTTAGCAGAAAACTGAGCGGAATTGAGCGCTAAAAAAGGAGTAGCGTCAGCGTTTTTCCAAAAACCACTTGCCGAAACATTGTTTCCTTCAACAGTCATTGCCGGTCCCATATCATAAATAACAGGTCCGTTTTGGCCGCTAACACTATTTTTGAAATGACTATCGGTAGCCGGAGAGCTCAGGTTTCCTACCAGCCAATCATAACGGGCATTTTCTTCATCCCGGCTTATGGATACAATTCCGGAGCCATAGGCCGCACTTGCAACAAGCGGCACCACTTGCTGTCCTTCGAGATTTATGCTAAAGCCTTCTCTTGCATACCTCACTACCTGCGACCTGATCTCACCCTGAGGATGATCTGCGGTATGGATCAGGAGTGTTAAGTTGTTCCTCAAAAGCCTGGCTTTGTTTACTGCACTGATGTTATTTGCGCTTCCCTTGATTCTATGCCCATTGATATTTGCAGTAAAATTTACCTGAACCGAGGAAGAATTATAGGGCTGGCCAAAATCACCGATATGTAAATGACTATAATCTATGGATGATGAAACGCCGTCAACAACAATATCGTAATACATCGTTGTTAAATCAGGACTAAAATAAATGACACAAACACCCTGGCCCGGAGTTGAAACCGGCGGAACCATCTGTGAACCATCCAGGCTACCATCAAAGGTAAGCCCCTTATGATTGACTAATTGCGCCCTCAACTCCCCGGAAGGATTTTGAGCTGTTGTAATGTTCAGATATATTTCTCCAATGAGTAAACTACTGAGCATGGAAACCGTAGGGATGATGCTTCCCGTAATGACATTGCCATTGATGAAAGAAGATATATCGGCTACTTCAATACCAACCATTCCCGTCGTTCCCGCATATAATTTTGCACTGGTAATTGCTCCTGTCAACTCCTGGCAAATGATTTTAAAATTTAATTTACTATTGTCCATAGACAAGCCAAATGATCCTAAACCATAAGCGCTGCCTTCCATGATCATAGGAATTGTTTCCATACGATTTAAATCGGATACAAAATGTAAATCCGTTTCCAGTTTTATCTGTCCGCGAATTTCCCCGCCCGGGTTGTCGGCGGTTTTTACAAGAACATATAAATCATCGCTAAAATACTTTGCCAGGTTAGCCGTGACATTTGTTCCGGAGATTGTGGTAACGATTTTATTGCCAACAATAAATGGGGTCAGATCCAGGAATAAGGTACCGTTAGTCCCTTCAGCTCCTTGGTAAATACTCACGTTGACCGGAGCTCCGCTCAGCATGGCAAAGCTGATATTGACAGAAATGCTGTCCCTGGTCTTGTTCAGCATAAAGCTGCCATTTCCTTTAGCTGAAGTTGAGACCGCAGGAATGGCATGCTGGCCGTCCATGCTGGAGGTAAATAATAAGTTTTCTTTAAACGTAATAGCATTCGTCTGAAAACAGGCAGCTAATAAAATTGTAATAAGTAAGATTTTTTTCATGATTTCCAAAGTTTACGGGGTTATCAAAACCGAAATTAGGCACATACCCTGATTAAAAAAACTACCTGGGTCCGGATACATAAGTTTTGAAGCCGGAAAGATGAAAAACCCTGACGAAGTCAATAAAATCGTATTTTGTCATGGAAATGCGCTGTTCGTCCCTAAAGTTTGCAGCTTAATAAAAAAAGGATCATCTTTGATTTTTAAAACGTATTCATGAAACCGGAAAAGTTTAATATCAGCAAAATTCTTATTGAAAACCGCTGGGTTTGGCATTGCGCTTTTTGGGTTTTTTATGTTTTATACGTTTTTAGAAATTACTACATAACGGTTTTGTACTATCCGGCCTACTTGAATTTCATGCTTGTGTCGGATTTGTTTTTCGTGGTATTTGTGTATTTAACGCTGTTTTTATACAAGCGAATGGTTCTTAAGAGGCACTATTTTATATTCTTGTCCTCGGGCGCTTTACTTTGGTTCTCCTTTGTTGTTTTGAGGGGTTTTTTAATGAAAGGAATGATGCAATCCATACCCAACGTTGCCAATTCAAAGCTCAGTGAGATTATCCTGAACAATCTTCCTATTTACTTTTTGTTCTATATTTTTGTAGTGGTTTTCAAATATTTAAAAGATAATTTTATACTCCGCTACCATCAGAATCAGCAACAGAAAATGCAATTGCATTTTGAGCTGGAAAATTTGAAAGCACAGATTTCCCCCCATTTTTTATTCAATACGATGAACAATTTTTACGGATTAGCAGTTGAGAATTCTAAAAAATTGCCTGATTTAATGATTCGTCTCTCGGACTTACTGCGCTATTCCTTATACGAGACCCAGCAGGAAAAAGTGCCTTTGAAAGACGAAATAGATTATTTGAAGAACTATATAGAATTAGAAAAAATCCGCCTGGAATCAAATTTAGACATCGAATTTAGTGTAGATATAAAGGATTGCGAAAAGTACCGGATCGCGCCTTTACTTTTTATCATCTTTATTGAAAATGCATTTAAGCATGCCAGGAATACAGTAGATGAGCCTGTTTTTATTGCCATAAACATTACGGTTACGGAAGACGGGGTTTTAAGCTTGAATGTGAAAAACAATTACAATACACATGCTCAGAATAGCTTCACCCATGAAAAAGGAATTGGATTGGAAAATGCCAGAAAACGCTTAAACGTCCTTTATCCGGATGAAAAGCATGTTTTGAATTTTCACCAGGACGAAAGGTTCTTCCATGTTGCACTAACGATTCATTTAAAATAATGGAAAACAGTCAAAAATATCGGTCTGTCATTGTGGATGACGAGCCAATTGCCCGGAAAATTATTAGCAGCTATGTTGCACAAATAGCTTGCCTGGAAAATGCGGGTGAGTGTAAAAATGCAATCGAAGCTTTGGAGATGATATCAAGGGACAATTCGATTCAAATTATTTTTTTAGATATTAATATGCCCAACCTGACAGGTTTAGCGATGGCTAAAATTGTAAAAAAAGATA
The DNA here is from genome assembly GCA_021325675.1 of Crocinitomicaceae bacterium. Classification (GTDB taxonomy): domain Bacteria; phylum Bacteroidota; class Bacteroidia; order Flavobacteriales_D; family Crocinitomicaceae; genus M2408. The sequence continues at coordinate 5,850 of JAJTCM010000007.1, read as the reverse complement.
TTAAAATAATTTTTACAACAGCTTATTCCGAATATGCCGTCGCAAGTTATGAAGTGAATGCGATTGATTATTTGCTGAAGCCTTTTTCGTTTGAACGATTTGCTATTGCTGCCTTTAAAGCTATTGAAAGTATCAGATTGACAACAAATTCTTTAAACGGAATTTTGCCCCAGGACAAAACGATTTATATTAAGTCTGAAGGCATGAGTTATCCCGTATTTGTTAAGCGATATTCAATTTTGTGAGGCAATGAAAAATCATACTAAGGTAATTTTGAGTAGCGGCAAGATTCTAAAGCCATTGGTTTCCTTCTCGAAAATGGAGCAGGAATTGCTTGATCAGAGCAATGATTTTTTACGGGTGCACCGCTCCTTTTTAATTTCTAAAAAACACATAACGGCTGTCAAAAACGCCTCGGTCATGTTAGGTAAATCAGAAGTACCGCTTGGTTTGCAATACAAGAATGACTTTTTACTGGCAATAGGTAAAAAATAAATGTAAATGTGTTTTGAGTATACTGTTATTGAAGCCCGTTAACTATGGGGTAAATGAGTTAACCCAAAAATAGAAATTAAAGCTCATCCTCTTCGATCCCCTTATCACCCCGGAGGATACGCAAACGTTTCCTGGCTTCGGCGGTGTAAAGGCTTCCTTTGTATTCGAAGAGGATTTTTTTATACATCTCCATCGCTTTTTCGTTATTGAGGAGATTGTTTTCGTAAATCGATCCGAGCTGGAAAAGGGCGTCATCAGCTAAAATATCCTGCGCATGGTATTTGAGGAGCTCTTCAAGGTAAGCAACGGCTTCGGTCCATTTTCCCTGCTGCTGCATGGCCTGCGCCTTGCGGAGCGTGATTTCATCGGCTAGCCCGTGGTATGGAAAATCTTTCATGATGGAATCGTACAATTCGAAAGCGCTGGCATATTGATGCTGCTCAAGCAATAAATCCGCCTGGGCAAATTTGCTCATAGCAACGAAATTACTGTCTAAACCGTAGTTGTCGGTAATCAAAATCGAAAGCTTCATGGCGTCGTTGGCAATCAGCTTGGTGGTAGATTGCTTCAGGACGTCCAGCTGTGACTGCGCAAATTTGAAATCGCCGTCGTAGTAGAATATCCGGGCATTTTTGAACTTAGCCTCAAAGCCGATCGGGTCAAACTTAAATTCTTTATCCACTTGCATATATAGGAGTGAGGCCTCCCAGATTTCATTGATCAGCACGTAGGTATCGGCCAGCAGCATTTTCAGCTCGGCGGTTTCCATAGCGGTCAAGCCGGGAATTTCCAGTCCTTTTTTCAGTAAGGCGATTGCTTCATCCGTTTGATTGGCATAAAAAGCCTTGATGTGGGCCATTTCCCGGATAATTGCTACGGATTTCCGGTTCATTCCGAGACGGTTGAGAACTACCTGGTATTCGCCGAGTGCTTCCGTTATTTCTTCCTGTGAGTAACTGCGCTGCTGCGTAATTTCAGTATAGCGTGTGTTCAGCAATGCGTATTCCGCCTGGAAATAATATTGTTTGTCATCACCCAGGGAAACCACGTATTTAAAGGTTTTACGGGCGTCATTGTAATTTTTGTTCTGCAGGCACATGTTCCCGATTTCCAATACGCGGTAACCGTCATTTCCTTCACGTTTGTCAAGCGCCTGGGCCTGAACGATCGCCGAAGCAAATTGTTTTTTCTGAATAAACATCCAGATGAGCATTTCGGCGTAAATTGTTTCGTTGGGTTTTTTCTGTACTTTTTCGAGCAGCTTTTGCTTCAATAAATCGGCTTCTTTGCTGTTTTCATTGGTGAAGTCGATGTTGTTGCTCAGTGAAGTCTGGATTTGGTCGAGGTTATTCGGCTGCACTTCCAGGAACTCGATGTACTCTTCGATCATTTTGTCCGTTTGTCCCAGCATGAGATAAAGCTCCGCAAACTGGATATGCAGCGGATAATCGTTTTTTAGCTGCTTGCGGCCGGTTTCCAGGGTTTTCATGGCCCAGTCCGTCAGGTTGCGCTTCCGGAAATGCTGGTAAAGATCAGCCACGGTAAAGCTCGATTTGGCATATTCATCCACGAGGTCCTCGTAAATTTTGGTGGCGTCCTTGCTTTTGTTTTGGGTTTGGTACAGCTCGGCCAGCATAAATGTAAAGTCCAGGTCGTCCTTGTGGGCGCTGATCTGTTTTTTCAGGAGCTTTTCCGCATCTTTTTCGTTGCCGGTTTTCTGCAGGCATTCGTAGTAGCGCAGGAAATTGAATTTGCTGTTGTCCTTTTGGTAAACTTTCTGGCAATAAGGAAGGGCTTTTTCAAATTCACCATTCGAAAAATAGTATTGTGCCAGCTGTAAATCACTTTCCTGGGCGCGCAAGCCGAGGGTAATGAACAGGAATAATATGCCGATATATATTTTCATTTTCTTCTATAAGCTTTTTGAAAATGCTTCCATTTCCTTATGTAAACGTTTGTATGAGTCAAAACATTGCTTCCGGACCGCGAGCGTGTTTTCAAGCTCTGTTCCCAACTCTGTCGTTTTTTGGCGTTCCAGGGCGATATACTCATCGTATTTTGCTTTGTCACCTGCCGCTTTGTCAATGTCCGCTTTCAGGTTTTGCAGCGCTTTTTCTTCTTCCCGGATCCTTTTTTGGAGCTCACTGTGGATTTTCAATACGGGAGGCAATTGCTGACGGATCTTTTTGAACTCATTGATTTTTTCGCCTTGTTCGCGTGTCACTGTATCAGATTCGGCCCGAATCCGCAGGTTATCTTCCACAAGTGCTGCATTGGCAATGATCAGCGTTACTGAATCCGTGCGGTTGTCCTCCAAAACCTGTTTAATCCTGTCAAGCTTTTGTTCCAGCGCTTCAATTTCTTTGATTTGTCCGTCCTTTTTCAAATCCTGGCAAGCAAGGAGCGATAAAGTCAAAATCAAAAATGCAGCATATCTCATGTGGTTTCCCAATCAAAAATCAGACCTTAAAGTTACGATTTTCAGGAAAAAAGCCGACTTAAAAATCGTTAATTTTTGAAACGGCCGTTTCTGGGCTCATTTTTTGAGCTTTTCCAGTTCAATCCTGGCCTTTTCAGCATAAAAACCCTTATTGGAAATGATTTCTTCCAGCTGCATTTTAGCTTTGTCGGTTTCTTTCATGGAAATGAGGGATTTAGCGCCATACCAGGCGGATTCTTCAGTGAAATTGTTGAATTTATGAATTTTGCAGGAAGTAAAAAGCTGGTAGGCCCGGTCGAATTCGCCTAAATTGTAATAGCAGAGCGCGCCGTAAAAACTTGCGTTCAGGTCGTCCGGGTAAGTGTCCAGGATTTCCAGGTAACGGGTAAGCGCTTTTTTGTAATTGCCCCTGGCGAAAATCCCCATCGTTTTACTGATGTATTCCACGTAAGGGATATTGACCTGTTCCCATTGCATCTCTTCGACCTCGTCCTCCTGCGACTCCATGTTGGCCGGTGTACCGGTGATAATCGCCTGTTCGGTTTTAATGGCCGGTTTGAAGCGGTATTTTCTGTAATCCACTATCAGGAGATCGTTCACATACATTTCAGCTGCCTTTAAATTGTGTCTTTCTGTTTTAACAGGAAGGTTGTCCCGGATCTCTTCGGCTTTTTTTGTTTCCAGCTCAATCTCTGGGTTTTCTTCATTTACTGCGCTTGTTTCCCGCTGCTGGGTTTCGTTTTTATCCTGGAAGTTTTGCTGGAGGGTTTTAGCGAGGATGATTTTCTTTTGAGCAATAGGTTTCAGATCTTCGATTTTCGCCGGCGTTTCCACGTCCGTTTTTTCGATATAAGCCCTTTTGATCTGACTGGATTTTTTGCCCGTTTTCGGGGTGTTTCCGGAGTTGAAATTTACACCTATATATATAAGGACAAAAACAGGCACTAAAACGGCCGCCATCCAGAGGTATGTTTTCTGTTTCAAAAAGCGTTTATCGGTTTTCTTCAGCAAGTCGAAAGAAGCGGCGTTGGTTTTCCAGCCTTCCAGTGCGTCACGCTCAAAGTCATCCAGCTCCGGCGGAATGTTCCCGCTTTGTGCCAGCTTTTCAAAGTCTGCCCGGCTATGGATTTTATTTTTGTTCAAATTCTTCATGTTGCAGTAATAAATTCTTCAGGTTTCGTTTTCCGTTTTGGATATAGCTTTTCACTTTGTTCAGGTCGAGTTTTAGCTCCAGGCTGATCTCGGCGTAAGATTTGTTTTCGAGATAAAATAAGCGGATGCTGTCAGCCTGTTCCTGGTTAAGCTGTTCGATTGCTTCTTCCAGGAGTTCCATCTTGCGTTCTTTGGCGTGCTTATCCTCGGTGCTGGCTTCCGTGGTGATGCCGGCAAAATCATTCCGCACGAACAGGTATTGGTTTTTGCGCAGGTGCATCAGGCATTCATTTTTCACCAGTTGATAGAGCCAGGCTTTGAAATAACTGATCTCATGGCGCACAATTTTAGGAACAAGCTCCTCGAATATTTTAGACGTGAGGTCCTGGGCTTCCGCTTCGTCCTTCAGGTATTTCAGACAGGTACCGAGCACGAGGTGGGAATAACGTTCGTATATAACGCTCAGCGCTGCCTTGTCCTGCTGTAGTTTCAGGGCCTGGGTGAGCTCCGCATCGCTCAATTGCCGGTATTTATTCCGTTTAAATGAAAACATATCTATTTGTTCAGATGCAGGACATTGATTTTTTCCATAACTTTAGGGGAAGATTCAGTCAAAAATATGAAAAAAATTGCGTTTTTAACTTCCGGGGGTGATTCCCCGGGCATGAATGCGTGTTTACGTGCCATCGTAAAGACCGCGCTTTACTACGAAATGGAGCCTTACGGGATCCGTGACGGATATAAAGGAATGATTGCGGGGGATATTTTTCTGTTGACAGAAGATGTTGTGCTCAACTCACTTCATTTGGGCGGCACAATTCTCGGGACAGCCCGCTCCGAGGAATTCAAAGATGCAGCTTTTCGTAAAAAAGCAATCGAAAACCTCAAAGGGCTGGGCATCGAAGGCCTGGTCGTTATTGGCGGTGACGGAACTTTTACCGGGGCAACCATCCTGGCGAAAGAAATGAAGGTCCCAATAATCGGTATTCCCGGAACAATTGACAATGATATATATGGAACGGACCGTACGATCGGGTATGATACCGCTTTGAATACGGTTGTGGATGCAATTGATAAAATCCGTGACACGGCCCAGAGCCATCACCGGGTCTTTTTCATTGAGGTCATGGGGCGGAACTCCGGGTTTATTGCCCTGAACGCTGCCATTGCTTCCGGCATTGATATGGTGCTGATCCCCGAACAAAAAACCGATATCAATGAAGTGAGCCGCCAGTTAGTGGAAAGTCTCGCTGTCCGGAAAAGCGTTATTGTGATTGTTGCAGAAGGTGATGATGGGGGTGGTGCCAGTGATCTGATCACAAAAATGAAAGAAATTTTACCTGATGTTGATATGCGTTCTACCGTTTTGGGTCACCTGCAGCGGGGTGGTGCGCCCAGCGCTTTTGACCGGATTTTGGCAACAAAAATGGGCATATATGCTGTGGACCTGCTAGTTAGCGGTAAAACCGGCCTGATGGTGGCTTCTAAGGGCGATGTACTGTATAGTATTCCCATTGAAGAAGGTATTAAGCATAAGAATGCGCCCTTATCCCTGGAAACCTCAGAATTGATTAAAAAAATATTAAGCTCAAACTAGCTGTATATTAACCCCTTGTAAAATTAGTTTAAAAAACTTTCAATTTTTTTTATCGGAATGCTTGCAAATCCAAAAAAGCACTGTATCTTTGCACTCGCTTTTGAGGAAACGTTTTCAAAAGATAAGTGTTGAAAAGATTGGTTAGAGGAGAAAAAAAAGTAAAATT
>JAJTCM010000006.1 GCA_021325675.1 Crocinitomicaceae bacterium | reverse complement strand
TAAAAATTGTAAATCGGATCATGTCGTGAAAAATGGATATTCAGGAAATGGAACACAACGATTTTATTGTAAAATGTGTCATAAAAGCTTTTTGAAAAATTATGTTTTGAGGGCATCTTTTGTAACTGATAAAGAATTAATTCTTCTCACTAAGGAGGGATGCGGCATTCGAAGTACAGCCCGGATTTTAGGTGTTTCTGCAAACACTGTCATTCGTCGTATTCTCAAAATGGCCAGGAACATAAAGCGGCCTTATCCTATTCTAAAAGGAAAAATATATCAGGTCGATGAATTATTCACTTTTATAAAAGATAAAGACAAACGCGTTTGCATCGCTTATTCTTATGAGCCGTTAACTGGAAAGATAATTGATTTTATCGTGGGTAGACGAAACAAAACTAATCTCAGAAAAGTAACAGAAATGTTGATTTTGTCTGATGCGGAGAAAATTTATACAGATAAATTGAAGATATACAAACAGCTGATCCCTGTTGAAATCCACTCCGCTAAAAACCGGGGAATTAATCATATCGAGCGGCATAATTTAAGCATGAGAACGCATTTGAAACGCTTAAACCGTAAAACAATCTGTTATTCCAAAAGTCTAGCGATGTTGATGGCAGTTGTTAAAAGTTATTTTTGGGGATAAAAGATAAATACTTGCACATTCATTAGCCAACACTCTCCGCCGCGGCGGAATTCACCCCACCTTCAGCTTAGCATCCTTATCCTTTACCGCTGTTTCTGAGGGAGGCACTTCACCCGCATAGTAATCCGCATATACTTTCGTGAATTCTGCGCCGAAGAAAACGATCATCGAGGAGTAGGAAACCCAGAGCAGGATCAGGATGACCGAACCTGCGGCGCCGTAGCCCGAACCGGGATCAGCTTTGCCGAAGTAGAAGCCTAAGGCTGTTTTACCGAGCACAAAAAGAAGGGAGGTCAGGAAGGCGCCCACCCAAACGTAGCGGATCTTGATCTGCGCGTCCGGCAGCATTTTAAACATCAGGGCGAAAAGCAGGGTGATGAAAACCAGCGAAAGCAGGAAGTTCAGGCCCTGGAAAACCAACAGCAAAGGCATCGACCACCTGCTTTCCAGCCAGGTGCTGACGGCGGAAAGCGCGGCGGAAATCACGAGGGAAATCAATAAAAGGAAGGCGATCGATAAAATCAGTCCCAGTGAAAAAAGGCGCGTTTTGAGATAGATCCAGATGCCGGACTTCGCGGTGGTTGCCTTCACTTCCCAGATCGTATTGAGGGATTTCTGGATTTGCGCAAAAACCCCCGTCGCACCGATCAGGATCGTAGCAATCCCGATAATAGTTGCCAGCCAGGATTCGCGCGTTTTGGAAACCTGGATGACCATTTCTTCCGCCAAATCAGCCGTATCCTTGCCCATAACACTGGAAATTTCCTGGTGCAGGCGGCCGCTGACGGCTTCCGGCTCCAGGAAATAACCACCCACACTGATAATCAGCATGAGCAAACCGGGTAAGGAAAAAATGGCGTAATAAGCAATGATAGCGCTCTCCCGAAAAGGATCACGTCCATACCATTTGTTAAAGGTCCGCTTGAGGAGCAGACCTGTTTTATTAAACCGAATGTATTTTCGCATTCCCATATGCAGATAGGTTTTTAGGGTCGGCTTCCGCCAATAACACGCAGCAGGATAGAAATTACTGCGAGCACTAATAATAAATGAATAATGTTACCTGCAAAATTTGCAAAGAAGCCGATCGCCCAGATTATAACCAGGATGACAGCAATGAGATAAAGGATATTTCCCATGATATTTAGATTTTAGTTGTTTGTAAATATAAAGGTGACTTTTTTTACCGGGTATTTTCTTACATTCAGGCGTAAAAATTTTACAGAAATGTTAGTTAGTCTTTGTCAATGCGTTTCTGGCGCCGTTTATCCTTGCGCTCTTGTCTGCGGTCATCGCGTTTACTGTTACCCTCGTCCTTTTTGTCGTCCTTGTTGAACAGCTTATCCAGCAGCGTTTTATGCTCCTCATTGGCAGAGCCGAGGGTGATTTCCTGGTCGATACTTGGCTTGAGCGCAGAAATAAAAGCGTTTTTCAGGATGAGGATGATAGCGTGGCCGATGCTGAGCTTCGGATCTTTCATGTCACCCGAAATATAAAGCTTTGTTGCGAGCTGGTCCTTGCCGTGGTTTTTGAAAACCCAGGCGACGCTTCCGATCAGGCTTTCATAAGCGATCTGCAGCCAGCTTCCTTCTTCTTTTTTAAATTCCACGATATCCAGGTCGGTTATCAGCGGTTTCACGTAACCGTTAAAGCTTCCGCCTTTGGCCGCCATTTCCGTATACAGCCCGAAGTTTCCTTTGTTGACATCCACATTGGCATATGCACGCATGAAATCATTCAGCTGCACAAGCTTTGTATTTTCAAGCCGGAGGTTCATATCAAACAGCGGGTCGCTGGCGTAAGGGTCCATTTTCATATCGAGCTTGAGCTTACCCCCGTAAACATTGGCCGTAGCCACGATAGTAGCCGGCAGGACTTTCGAGCTGTCGTAGCCGTTCACGAGGTTCAGGGCGATGACATGCAGGTCTGTCAGCTTCATATCCAGGTTTGGCGTCGTATAAGGGTCCTGGTAACGGATATAGCTGTTTTTGACCTCCAGTTTGTTCATCCTGACAGGCATGAAGGAATTGATCACATGGCGCAGGTCGGCGGTATCTTTCGCAATATCACCGATTTCATTTTTTTCCTTGGTAAAAATCACGGTGGCCGAGTCCATTGTAACTTTACCGACAATTTCCCCGTTGAAAACCGCCTTCCATTCAATAGCGAGGTCTACCCGCTTGATGTCAACGAATTCAACCGTATCTTTTTTATCCACCTTTTTCAGGTAGATGTCATCAATCTGGTAAGCGCCGCGGTACAGGGAAATATCAATATCGTCAATATGGCCGTAATAACCATCCATGTTAGCCAGCATTTTATTGGCAAAATGAAGGATAACATAAGGAAGCGCCAGCCTGGCAAGGATCAGGAAAACCAGGATGCCCAGTAAAATGCGCCGTCTTTTCTTTTTTTTGGCAGGATCAGTTGCTTTTTTAGGTGGTTTGGGAGAGCTTGCCCCCCTTCTGCGTTTTAAGGCCATAGGTTTGAATTTATCGGGATCTTGTTTGCTTATCTTTTTCGTGCGTTATCAGAACGAAGGTACCCGGGAATATGAACACGCCAGAAAGGGTCATCCTCCCGCAAAAACCTGTTGTTCTTCGGGTAGTTGCTCACAGCAATCCTGTCTTCCCGGTCGTAGGATTCGTATTCGGGCAGGAGTAGCTCACTTTTCGGGTTGATCGTCTGTTGCATATTGTTTTTGTTAGGGTATTCCCTATAAGGAAACAGTACTTGGCAAAAATGATGAAAACACCCTGAAATCCTGTTACATTATTTTGCCGAAAATTTATAAATGTCTTCCCCTGCGCTGCCGGCAGCTATCGGAAAAAAGGACACTTATGTAAAAAGCAGAAGAATTATCCCGGGCTGAATATGTCCCTTCAGCACTTGGTTGCGGCGCTGATAAAAGAATAAAATCCGCTCAAATTTTTATAAATCTTTCTTAAAATTATGCAAAATCTTTTTTTTCTATTTCTGTACCTTTAACCTTGTATTAACAACTTAAAACCTCACCTTTATGATACTTCTGATCTTACAGGACAAACAAGAGCATGTTCCTGACACACAGACGAAAAAGAAGGGAATGTATCAGAATCCGGTATTAGAGCTGCTTTCTGTAAGCGGTCCTAAGATGATGATTACGTTCCATATTATTCTCGCTTCCACAGTTATTTATGCGGGATATCAATTGGCAGAAGCGCCTTCTGTTTTAAAAATCACAAGCTTTTTTATAGCCGGTTTTTTTTCCTGGTCGCTGGCTGAATATGTTATGCACCGCTACGTATTTCATTTCGAAGGACAGAACAAATTAGTCCGGGCGGTTCATTACGCAATGCATGGCTATCACCACGAAGTGCCACACGATGATAAACACATGTTTATGCCACCCGTTCCGGCGCTGCTTATTTTAAGCTTGTTTTTCGGCTTTTTTTACCTGTTTTTAGGGGGAAATACCTGGTTTTTTCTCCCGGGATTTGAAATCGGTTACCTGACTTATTCCCTGATCCATTACAGGATTCACAGAGGGGTGCCGAAGAACAGGTTCCTGAATAAGCTTTGGCTGCACCATGCCAATCATCACTACAAGGACCACGATAAATCCTTCGGTGTTTCCAGCCTTTTCTGGGACAGGGTTTTCGGCACTTTGCCGGATGAGCGCCAGGATGCGGCGTAACATTAGAAATCCTTTCGGGGTTTCAGTTAAATAGCTTAAATTTAAGTACATGAAACCCTTTAAAGACCCTGCTTTCATATTATTGTTCGCTGCCGTCATTGCCGCTTTGGCCCTGGAGTTCTTGTCGCTCGTGGGTATGGACATTCCCGAACCTTATTCTCCTTTTATTTTCGGCGCTCTGATTCTTGGCTTTGGTTACCAGGTTTTGTGGAATGGTCTTAAAGCCTTAATCAAACTGCGGTTCAGCAGCATTAACCTGCTCATGCTCCTGGCGGTAATCGCAGCTTTTTATTTGGGTGAATACCCGGAAGCGGCAGTTGTTATCGTGCTTTACGTGCTAGGCGAATACCTGGAAGAGTTTGGCATTGAACGCAGTAAATCAACACTGGCCGGATTGGTCAGCCGTTCCCCGAAAACAGCAATGCTTCGTGAAAGTGGTCAAACCGCGCTGATTGAAGATGTAGCCGTCGGAACAGTGATCGCTGTCCGTCCCGGGGAGCTTATCCCGCTGGATGGGCGCATCGTTTCAGGTGAAACAACCGTAGACGAAGCCATGATTACCGGCGAACCGATTCCAAAAGACAAGCATCCCGGCGACCTGCTTTTTGCGGGCACGATCAACAAAGAAAGTTATATTGAGATCGAAACAACCAAAAAGTCCGAAGACAGCACTTTTGCCCGGATCGTGCGCCTGACTTTTGAAGCCCGGGCAAACAAAGCGCCGACCCAGCAGTTTATCCAGAAATTTTCAAGTATCTATACGCCTGTAGTTCTGGTTTTGGCCTTGCTTTTAGTGCTCGTTCCGGTGTTTGTTTTCAAGCAGGATTTCGATCACTGGCTGCTCCAGGCGGTCAGCTTATTGGTTATCGCTTGTCCCTGCGCGCTCGTGATTTCCACGCCGGTAGCGATTTATGCGGCCATGGGGAACGCATCCGCACAAGGAATCCTGATCAAAGGGGGAAAATACCTGGAAGCAATGGCCCGTTTGCAGGTGCTTGCCCTGGATAAAACGCGTACCCTGACTTATGGAAAACCTGTCGTTTCCGATATTATACCTTTAAACGGGACAAGCCGGGAAGAATTGCTGGCCTGCGCTTCAGGGGCAGAGGTTTTTTCGGAGCACCCGCTCGCGGAAGCGATCGTTGAAGCCTCCCGCCGGGAAGGTTTTGAGCCGCACAGCGCCGAAGCCTATAAAAGTGTACCCGGAAAAGGGGCAACAGCCAAATGCCTGGTATGCGAAGACGAAACAATATATGTCGGCAAGCTGGCTTTCATCCGGGAACACCAGCACGTGAGCCCCGAAGCTGAACTGCTTGTTGAAAAACTCTCTTCAGAAGGAAAAACGAGCGTAGTCATCAGTTTTGGTGACGGTGTCGCCGGGATTATCGGGTTGACGGATGAGCTCAAAACAGACAGTCCGCAGGCAGTTTCCGAAATCAATGCGCTTGGAGTTGAAACAATTATACTGAGCGGCGACAACCAGCATGCGGCAGCTTTTATTGCTTCGCAGCTGGGAATAACGGAAGTGTACGGAAACCTGCTTCCCGAAGAAAAAGCTGCTTGCGTTGAAAAATTGCTCCGGCGGTATAAACATGTCGGGATGGTAGGCGACGGGATCAACGATGCACCGGCCCTGGCGCGTTCAACGGTCGGGATCGCCATGGGTGCAGCGGGAAGTGATACGGCCATTGAAACAGCAAATGTCGCCCTGATGCAGGACAAGCTTTTGCAAATTCCTTTCCTGGTTCGCCTGGGGCGGGCGGCGCTGCGCAGGATCCGCATAAACACCATTGGTGCAATTGCCGTTAAACTGGTTTTTATTGCCCTCGCCTTTTCGGGTTACAGCCAGCTGGTGCTCGCTATTGCAGCTGATGTAGGCGTAACATTGGTCGTAATCCTGCTGAGTCTTCGCCTGATGAAATTCCGTTGAAAATACCATCTTTATCGATCATAAATATGCAAGGATTTTTTTTGGTGCGTAAAATTATTTTTCGTAAATTGTAATGACACAACCTTAAAATAATTTACCATGAGACAGAACACCTTAAGATACGCTATTTACAGCGTTTTAGCAATTGCCGCCTTCTTTTTATTAATGAAACTGGTAGGAATGGAAAACGTAGCAGGTTTGCGTGTGTTTAACCTTGTTATAGTTGTTTACTTCATGAACCGCCTTGCGCGCAAAAACCTGATGGATGATCCGGATTTGAACTATGTGGAAGGCCTGGGTTCCTTAATGATGGCAAACGTTTTGACAGTAGTCGCTTCCGTAATCGGGTTTATAGCTTATGTGCGCTTATTTGACCCTGATTTCTTAAATAACCACAAAGCCGCGCTTTTCTGGTTAAACAATGATACGAGCCTCTGGCGTACTGTAGTTTCCTTGTTCATGGAAGGTATGGCCGGTGCAATTATCGTTTCCTTTACGCTCATGCAGTATTGGAAAGACCAGCGGAATACGCTTAAAACAAAAGGCTAGTCCTCGATTTTAATCAGCCTGAAAGACCTGTCAAGCAGGATTTCACGCCCGGCATCCCGGTGTTTGTGGCATAGCGGGGCTATGTAAGTGCCTTCCATTTGTTTATCCAGGGAAAGGACTATAACACCTTCAATATGTGAATTTGTACAGAGTTTTTCTATGCAAAGATTGGTTTTCTGACCGCTTTTCAGTTCCCAGGTTTTAAGCAATTCATGAGATTTATCTGGTGAAATATCCTGGTTTTCCACAGGAATAACTCTGTACATACTGGCTGTGCTTTTGTTAATTTGTAATATGTTTCTGCTTCTGCTAATGCAATCCATCGTGACGTAAATCTTATTTCACAAAAAAAGAACATAAAACAATACAAAACAAGTCCCGGAAACGGGGGGTCTGAAGCATACCCCGGAAACAGGGGGTAGGGCGTTTTTAATCCTTCAGCGGGACCCTGATATTTAAGGTGAAACCCTTGCCGGGAGCGGTTTTCACGCTGCTTTGACCTTCGAAGCGCTGAATGCGGGAATCGATGCTGTTGAGACCGACCCCTTTTTTAATTTTAACCGGATCGAAGCCTTTTCCATCATCCGAATAGCTGAAATAGAGAAAACCGCCGCGTTTTTCGATGTTGATCCCGATGTTGGAAGCTGCGGCATATTTAAGGCTGTTGTTAAGCAATTCCTGTGAAATCCGGAATAAATTTAATTCCAGTAAAGGATCAAGCTCCAGTTCCGGGCCGGTTTCCAAAGTGAGCTTCATTTCAGGATTGGCAAATCGCATGTTATCGAGGTGCTCTTCCAGCGCCTTCACCAAGCCAAAAGTTTTCAGTGTAGGGGAAAAGAGCTCATGTGAAATGGCCCGGGAACGTGTGTTCGCCATCACCAGCAGCTGATCGATCCGGTCATACAGCTCTTCCGCTTGCGGGCGCAGGATCTTTTTTGTATTGGAAAAAAGCATGCGGCTCATACCGAGAATCCCGCCAAGATCATCATGGAGCTCCTGGGAAATCCGCAGTCGTTCACGTTCCTCGGCGTCCAGGCTCGCACTGATCAGTTCCAGGCGCGCTTTATTGCGGGCACGCAGGGTTTTGATCCTGAAAAAGGCCAGGGTGACAACAGCTGCAAAAATAACGAGGATCCCGCCGGTAAGCATAATGTAGCTCATGTTCAGCTTGTCGGTTTCGTCCTGCTGCTTGGTTATTTTCATTTCCGCGATTTGTTTATCACGCTCCGATGCATTGTATTTTTCCTGTATATCGAGAAGCGTTTCCGCCTTTTCCTCATCAAAAAGCTCATCTTTTAGCTCGGTATACTGCTTGTAGTATTGCAGGCCGGTTTTGGTATTTCCAAGCTCTTCATACACTTCGGCCAGGTTCAGGTAAAGCTCGCGGATGTTATCCTTCGCCCCGCTGCGCTGGTCAATCTGGAGCGCCAGTAAAAAATAATCCAGCGCTTCCCGGAACTGTTTCCGGTCACGGCGAATAATGGCCAGGTTGTTAAAACAGATCCGTTTACCGTTTTCATCCCCGATTTCGGTAGCAATTTTAAGCGCTTCCCGCAGGTAAACTTCAGCCTGCTCATAATTGCCGATATCAACGAGCTCAGCCCCGATATTCGCTTTGATAGATTCCTGCCGGTACAAATCATCAACCGGGGCATATTTCAGCGCTTTCCTGTAATAATACAGTGCATTGGCTGGTTTATCAACATAGTGGTTCAATACGCCCATATTAATATAGGCGTGCATTAAAATTGTTTTATCTGAGAGTCTGGAAGCAGTTTCTATGGCCGGAAGCAGGAATTTTTCGGATTGTGAATAATCTTTGATGCTGCAGTAATTTGCTCCCATCAGGATTTGTGCTTTGGCTAATATCTCAGAACTGGCATATTTTTTCAGGCTAAAAATTTTGGTCAGGTAATCAATTACTTCAGTGTATTCTTCCCGGCCGGATGCATTTGCCGCCAGTTTGTAATAGATCTCCGTGCGGATTTTCGGGGGAGTCCCGAAGCTGAGGGATTTCAGGAGATAGTTTTTTTCTGGTTCAAGGTCTACATTTTTGTAATAAGCTGCCAGGCACAAATAAAGCTTCCTTTTCTGTTCTTTGCTGTAGGATAAGCTATCGTGCTCCAGTTTTGCAAGCTCTTCCAAAGCCTTATCCGGGTTGCTTTCCAACAGTTTTTCGGCTTGGTTTAAACGCATAAAAAAAGCATTTCCCTTTTGGGCCGGAGCACCAAAGGAAAATGCTAGAAATAGGGTTACCAAAACGATTTTCATTTTGGTAAATATAATTAAAATTTTAGTCAGGGAATACTCGTCCGGATAATTACGCCGCCTTTGTATTTTGGTGTCTTCGTTGGATCGTCCTTGTCAGAGATGAAAAAATTCACTTCAATAAACGGGCGCTGGGCGTTAAAGCTCATATTGGCCGGAATATCAAAGGTATCTGAAAAAGTGAAGGGGTTTCCTCCGTTTACTTCGTTGAGGTAAACATTGGCTCGCATACCTGGCAGCGGGTGGTCGTGTATTTCATACAATTGTACTTCCTGGCACACAACCTGGTCAAGCTTGCAGGATCTCCCGAGTGAAAAAAGGGTATACTCAACATACAGGGAATCGTCTTCCTTGTTGAGTATATCAACCATTGCTTTAAAATTTCTAATAATCATAATACATGTTTTTGTGTCTGCAAAGAAAATAACTTCTTTTGTTAACTGTAAACCTCAAAAACAAGGGGGCTTCCCCCCTAAAAAATGATAGGTTTTTTAAAAAAGGTTATTTTTTACGGCATATACGGCAATACCGACAGACTTTTTCACGCCCAGTTTGCGCAGGATGCCCTTGCGATAGCTTTCGGCGGTTAATGCAGTGATAAATAGCTCGTTGGCAATCTCCTGATCGGTTTTTTCTTTGCAGAGCAGGCGGATAAAATCAATCTCCCGGGGGCTCAGCTTGATCTTAATATCGAAATTAGGCTTGATTTTGCTTTGGGTCAATAATTTTTTCAATTGTACATAACTAATGAACTCATTGAAGTAAAAACCTTGTTTGGTTACCTCCACCAGGGCTTCGTGGATCTCTTCAACCTGCGCATCTTTGGAAAGGTAACCGTGGCCGCCCAGCATAATTGCTTTTTCAACAAAAGAGCTGTTGGTGTGTGATGTCAGGAAAATGATTTTGATTTCAGGATAGATCTCGCTGATGATCTTCGTGGTTTCGAATCCGTTCATAACAGGCATATCCAGGTCCATCAGAATGGCGTGGGGCAATTCTTTCGAAGCCTCGATCTTATCGAGCAGCTGTTTCCCGTTTTCAGCCAGGTGGGTTACTTTGAGCTGCTCATGCCCGGTGAGGATCAAGGCAAGCCCGTTCAGGACAATCGGTTGATCTTCAGCAATAGCAACGCGGATACTTTCCATAATTGAATGAATTTGACGATAAAGTTAAACGAAAAATCACGAAAAACAAATTGCTGCAATTTTTATGAAATTACCCCGTTTCCGGGACTATTTTTGTATAAAAAAATAAACTTATTTTGTGGCTGTAAACAGCACATGAGAAAAACAGCTTTCATTTTACCCTTTATTTTGCTCTCCTGCTTCGGCGAACAGGCACGCAAAAATATCCAGGCGGAAAACCTGGTACTGAACGAATGCGATCATGTTATCGGGGTACTGAATAAGCGCTTGAAGCAGCCTGTTCCGGATTCTTTGTATGTCAGCACCTGCGGCTGCATTTCGGGAATTCTCCGCGATGACCTCGTTTCAGGCTATGATATCCACTCCCTGGAAACAAATCCCGCACGGCTGAAAGAAATCTTAAGCTTGGAGCTGACGAATAAATTTGACCGGATCAGGAAAGAATGTCTCGGAAACCGGAATTAAGGTTCACATCGGGGTAACAACCCCAAGGTCAAATGCCTTGCGGACAAGTTCCGTCGATTTTTTAACATTGAACTTCTGCTTCAGGTTCCGCTTGTGAAACTCAACGGTTGTCGGCTCAACTCCCAGCATATCGGCAATATTTCTGGCGGTGCACCCCGTGGCGATGAGGCCCAGGATTTCCCTTTCGCGGTTAGTCAGCTGGATGTTGTAATCTTCCCGCACGCTGGCCTTTACCAGGAGGTTGATCATTTCACGGCTCATATATTCACGGCCTTTGAGTACGGTATCAATTGCTTCGATCAGCTCGTGGCCCGCGCTGCTTTTGAGCAGGTAGCCCGAAATCCCGTTTTTCAGGCCGGTGAACACAAATTCGTAGTTGTCGTATTGGGAAAGCAGGATAATTTTAGTGACGGGATCAGTTTTCCGGATGTGCTTCACGAGGTCAAGGCCGCTGATATCCGGCAGTTTCACATCAATGATCGCCAGGTCGAAATGACCGGTTTTCCCCGTATTGAAATATTGAATAAAACTTTCCCCGTTTTTGAATTTCGCCTGCACAGAATGTGTTGTTTCCGTCTCAATCATATACTTTAGCGAATCCATTACGATTTCATGATCGTCCACTAAAACTATGTTCGCCATACCCCCTTTTTGTTGTAAATGTAACAAAAAAAGCGGATCATTATGCAGTTTTCAGCATCCCGGAGCTAAAAATACAACAGGAAAGCCAAAGAATGTCCCGGCGTAGTTTTTCGGCTTTGCTTCGCGCTTTCCACATTTTTTTCTACCTTTGCTTTTCCAAGTAATGTCAAAACAAAAAAAAATAGCTGTAATCGGGGGGGGAAGCTGGGCAACAGCGCTGGTTAAGATCTTGTCGAACAATGTTTCGTCCGTCAACTGGTGGATGCGGAGCAACGAAGCGGTAGCCCACATCCTGAAATTCCGTCACAACCCGAAATACCTGCAATCCGTTGAGTTTGACCTGAACAAGATCAATATTTCCACCAATCTCCAGGAAATTATTGAGCCTGCTGATATTGTGATTATTGCAACTCCATCCGCTTTCTTATATAAACTGTTCGAAAACGTTCCGCAAAAATGGTTCGAAGGCAAAGTCGTCTTTTCAGCCGTGAAAGGAATTGTACCCGAATACAACGCTATCCCGGCGCGCTTCATTCACAAAAGCCTCGGTGTTCCGTACAGTAAAATCGGGATCATCTGCGGCCCGTGCCACGCGGAAGAAGTTGCCCTCGAGCGCTTGTCTTACCTGACGATTGCCTGCCAGGACGACCGGATCGCGCAAACAATGGCCGATACGCTCGCCTGCCGCTATATCAAAACAACAACTTCCGACGATTTGTTTGGAACCGAGCTTTCTGCGGTTTTGAAAAACGTATACGCCATCGCTTCCGGTATTTGTGCCGGTCTCGGTTACGGTGATAATTTCCAGTCCGTGCTCATCGCCAACGCCATCCAGGAAATCGAAAACTTCATAGATGAGGTCAGCCCGATCCACCGCGATGTGAAATCAAGCGCTTATCTCGGCGATTTGCTCGTAACGGCCTATTCCCGCTTTTCGCGTAACCGGACTTTCGGTAATATGATCGGTAAAGGCTATTCCGTCAAAACCGCGCAGCTGGAAATGGATATGATTGCTGAAGGCTATTACGCCGTGAAATGCGTCATGGAGATCAACAAAAAATTCCAGGTGGAAATCCCGATCGTGGAAGCTGTTTACAACATTTTGTACGAACGGATTTCTCCCGTTATTGAAATGCGCATCCTCACGGATAAACTCATGTAAAACGATCCCTCAACAGGGAAAACTATAATTCAGATTAAATTTTTAGCCATGAAAACGCTTCTTTTAAGTTCAGCCCTGCTTTTCTGCGGCCTGCTCTTCGCCCAAACCGCCACAGACAATACCGCAGGCAAAAAAGTGATTGACCATACGATTTACAACGATTGGAAACGTGTGGGCGATGTTTTGCTCTCCGGCGACGGCAGGTATACGGTTTATACCATCAAGCCGCACCGGGGCGACGGTTACCTCTACATTATCAACAATGAAACAGGGAAGAAAGATTCGGTTTTCAAAGGAACCGGCCCGAAATTCACAGCGGATTCCAAAGCGCTTTTGTTTAAAATCACGGCTGGTTTTGATACCTTGCGCAACTGCGAGCTGAACAAGGTCAAAAAAGACAAATGGCCGAAAGATACGCTTGGGATCTGGTACGCCGAAAAGGATTCCCTGGTGAAAATTCCCAAAGTCAAAGAATTTGCGGTAGCGGAAGAAGGTAGCCGCTTCGCTTATTTGTCACACGACAATGTGATGCCTTCCGATAAACCGGTGAAGCCGAAGAAAAAAAAGAAGAAGAAAAAGAAAAAAGAGGAGGAAGAACCAACATCCGACGGAAACCTGCTTACAGTTCGCTCAGCTGCTGATCCGGGGGAGAAATCGTATTTCAAAAATACGACAGCTTACAAATTTTCAGAAAAAGGCGATCACCTGGCGTACGTGCTGCACCGAAAAATAAAGGAGCAGGACACGTTCACAGTGGGTTTATTTGATTTCAACCCGGGTGCGGACCTGAACAAGCTGCTGCTGGAGAAATACAAAGCTGTTGCTGAGTTCGAATTTGACAAAAGCGGGAACAAGCTCGTTTATCTCGCATCGCAGGATACGGCCAAAGACAGCAAAGTATACCAGATGCACCTGTATGATTACATTTCTGACAAAAAAACCCCGTTGGTAGATGTTTTACAAGGCGACCTGGCGCTGACAAAAAGCGTTAGTGAGAATTTCAGCCCTTATTTTTCAGCGGACGGAAGCAAAGTTTTTTTCGGGATTGCAGACAAGCCGAAGGCAGAGCCGAAAGATTCACTCCTCGAAAGTGAAAAAGCCAGGCTCGATCTCTGGCACTGGAAAGATGACCGCCTGCAGCCCCAGCAATTAGTTGAATTGTCACGCGATGAAAAAGAAACCTGGTTTGCTGTTTACGATCTCAATTCCAGCACGTTCACCGTTATCGAAAATGATTCCATCGGCTTGCGCCACAACGCGGATAATCCAAGTCCTTACGTCCTGGGCTACAACCAGCGTCCTTACGAATCTTACTATAACTGGGAGTATCCGAACAAAAGGGATGTTTACCGCGTGAACGTATTGACGGGTGAGAAAAAACTGCTCCGCAAAGCCGACAGTCACGGCTCACAGCTTTCTCCATCCGGGAGATATTATACCTATTTTGACGATAAAGACCTGCAGCAATACCTTGTGGATATTGAAAGCGGAGCTACCAGCTGCATCACCTGCGGAACGAAGGCCGAATGGCTCGAAGACGTAAACGGAATGCCGGTAACCCCCGGACCAATCGGTGGAATTGACTGGATCCGCGGCGAAAAAGAATTGCTCATCGCTTCCAAATACGATATCTACAAATACGACATTGAAAACAAAAGACTGCGTTCTTTCATTGATTCCGATGCAGAAATGAACAAGATCCGCTATTCTATTGGTTTCTGGTCTTACGACAGCTTATATTTTGACCTGGCGAACACCTATATTCGCGCCTTTTTCGAAAAAGACAAATCCGAATCCTTTTACCAGGTAAAAATGCATGGCGAACACATCGATTTGCTCGAGCGTTCCCACAGCAATCATACTTACACGGGCTTCCGCAAAGCGAAGAACAGTGAGCGCATGGTTTTCCAAAAGTCCTCACTGCTGGATTACCCGGATGTTTACGTGACTGATTTCGATAAGAAAAGCGAATTGAAGCGTGTATCGGTAACAAACCCGCAGCAAAGCGAATACAACTGGGCAACAGTTGAGCTCGTGCAGTGGAAAAGCTATTCCGGGATCCCGCTGGAAGGTTTGCTTTACAAGCCTGAGAATTACGATCCGTCCAAAAAATATCCTTTGCTCGTGTATTTCTACGAAATGTACAGCGATGAGCTCCACAATCATTATGCGCCGAAACCGACGGCTTCCATCATTTACCCCACGGAGTATGCGTCCGCTGGCTACATGGTCCTCATTCCGGATATCCGTTACGAAGCCGGCCACCCGGCCAAAGGCGCTTACGATTGCATCATGAGCGGAACGGACTTTGTTCTGAAAAACTACCCGGCTGCCGATTCTACGCGCATGGGCTTGCAGGGACAAAGCTGGGGTGGTTACCAGACAGCACAACTCGTGACAATGACAAAACGCTACAAGGCTGCCATGGCCGGCGCGCCGGTAGGAAATATGTTTTCGGCTTACGGCGGTATCCGTTGGGGAAGCGGCTTGAACCGCCAGTTCCAATATGAGCGCACCCAAAGCCGCATCGGTAAAACAATCTGGGAAGCGCCTGAGCTCTATGTCGAAAACTCCCCGATTTTCCACCTGCCGAAAGTCGCTACGCCCTTATTGATTATGCACAATGATGCCGACGGCGCTGTTCCGTGGTACCAGGGAATCGAATTGTTCACCGGTCTCAAGCGTCTCGGGAAACCGGTTTGGATGCTCAACTACAACGGCGACGATCACAACCTGATGAAAAACGCCAACCGGATCGATCTTTCCATTCGGATGCGCCAGTTTTTTGATCATTACCTGCTTGATGCCCCGGCCCCGATCTGGCTCGAAGACGGTTTGCCTGCCATCCAGAAAGGTAAAAACTATGGTCTTGACCTCAAGATGAAATAATAATAAAATAGGGCCGCAAGGCGCAAAGTAGGATGCAGAAACGCAAAGTAAATCTTTTGGGCTTGCTTCCCTGGATCTTTTCGCAACTTTGCTTTTTTTAAAGTAAGCTTTGCGATTCAAAAACTATGAAACTAAATGTGTTGAACTTTGAACGAAGCACGTCTTTTTTTACGGGAATTCATCAAGGAACGCGACTTTAAAAGTGCAACTTCTTTTTTAGTTAATGAGCCTGGGCTTTCGGAGCAGATCCTGCAATTAACCGAACAAAAAGCGGAATATCCCTTTGCGGAACATGCTTCCTGGCTGTGGATCCACCTGGCGAAAGAAAAGCCACAGTTTGCACAGCCTTTTTACGCGAGATTGCTGGATATTTTGTTTGAAACCAAAAATGAAAGCGTGCTGCGAAACATTCTGAATGCTTTATCCCAGCTAGAACTGGAAGAATACCGCGAAAGCGAATTTGTTGACCTGCTTTTTGGCTTCCTGCTCAATAAAACGCATAAAGTGGCGCTGCATGTCTACAGCATTTATTTCCTGCTGCGCTTTGTACGAAAATATCCCGAATTCAAAGGTGAATTGCAGCAATGCGTTGACATCCTGATGGAGAATCCCACGCCCGCTTTGACGGTTGCCGCAAGGAATATGAAGAAAGAGTTAAGCGCGATTTGATTGAATCAGCTCAACTAATATGCCTATATGTTTTCCCCTGGATTAAGATTTCAATTCAACAACCTTCGAATCTCCATTCACACTGACTTTCGTCAATCCGTGAGAAGCTAAAGCTTTCATGGCTTTGTCCCATTTTTTACCGCTGAGGTTGGATTGGGTTTTCAAAGCGCCGAGCTCCATCGACTGGTTGTTTCTTTCAAGCAGCTCAACGATCATTTTCTCTTCTTCTTCGAGGGCAACGGATTGTGCTTTTTCAGGGCGCATCTGCGGGAAGAACAACACTTCCTGGATGGATGAATTGTTCGTCAGGAGCATTACGAGGCGGTCAATGCCAATTCCCATACCGGAAGTTGGCGGCATTCCGTATTCAAGCGCACGGAGGAAATCCTGGTCGATAAACATCGCTTCGTCGTCTCCTTTTTCAGAAAGACGGAGCTGTTCCTCGAAACGCTCGCGCTGATCAATCGGGTCGTTCAGCTCGGAGTAAGCATTCGCGATTTCTTTCCCGTTCACCATCAGCTCAAAACGCTCGGTCAATTCCGGGTTTTCACGGTGTTTTTTACACAAAGGCGACATTTCAACCGGGTAATCCGTGATGAAAGTCGGCTGGATATAGTTTCCTTCACATTTCTCACCGAAAATCTCGTCAATCAGCTTGCCTTTGCCCATTGACGGCGTTGTTGGAATCCCCATGGACTGGCATGCCATTCGCAGCTCTTCTTCGTCTTTCCCGTTAATGTCAAATCCTGTAAATTCCAGGATCGAATCGCGCATACTGATACGTTTGAACGGCGCTTTGAGGGAAATTTTGTTTTCACCGACAGTTACTTCGGTTGTTCCGCACACGTCAAGTGCCACTTTTTCAAGCATTTGCTCGGTGAAATCCATCATCCAGTTGTAATCCTTGTAAGCAACGTAGATTTCCATCACCGTAAACTCAGGATTGTGCGTGCGGTCCATGCCTTCGTTCCGGAAATCCTTCGCGAATTCATAAACGCCTTCAAACCCGCCTACGATCAGTCTTTTCAGGTACAATTCGTTGGCAATTCTCAGGTATAACGGAATATCGAGTGCGTTATGGTGCGTCATAAACGGCCGGGCAGTAGCGCCACCGGGGATTGGCTGTAAAATCGGGGTTTCCACCTCCATGTAGCCTTTCGTATTGAAAAAATCACGCATGGAGTTCATCGTTTTGCTCCGTTTGATGAAAGTCTCTTTCACCTGCGGGTTCACGATGAGGTCCACGTAACGCTGGCGGTAACGCAGTTCAGGATCGGTAAATGCATCATATACTTTACCGTCAGCATCTGTTTTCGGCAAAGGAAGTGGTTTTAAAGCTTTGGAAAGCAATGTGAATTCCTGTACGTGTACGGAAATTTCACCCACTTCAGTTTTGAACTGGTAACCTTTGATCCCGATGAAATCACCGAGGTCCAGCATTTTCTTAAAAACTTCATTGTAAAGAGTTTTGTCCTCTCCGGTGCAGATTTCATCGCGGTTGAAGTAAACCTGGATCCGGCCTGAACTGTCCAGGATTTCAGCAAAGGAAGCCTTTCCCATAATGCGCCGGCTCATCAAACGACCTGCCAGGACCACCTGTTTCTTATCCTCGAACTTATCCTTGATTTCTGCTGCATAAGCATCTACAGGGTAAAGATCGGCAGGATAAGGCTCAATGCCCATTTCGCGCAATTTGTCCAGGGTCTCGCGGCGTTGGATTTCCTGGTCTGAAAGTTCGCTAAAACTCATAGTACTAAATTTCAATTTTTTAAGATTGCAAATATACGGAGAAAATCAAAGATTTGGGAATTTGAAGGTTCGAAAATTCTGCCCGCCGTGAAGCAGCTGTAAAGTAATTTCCATTCTACATTCTCAATTGACTTCGTCGCTGCCTTTGGCGGTCTCCATTTTTTTATATATTTTTATCGTGTTTTAAAGGCAAAACAGCTATGAGGACTATCCAGTTTACCACTGCACAGCATGTCGGGATTGACTACGAGATTTCGTCGGCGTGGCAGCGTATGGCCGCTTCTATCATTGATGTTTTTGCATTTTTCCTCTATTTTCTCATTGTCGGCCTGCTCATCAACCAATCCATGTTCGAAACGGGCATTGGAACGGGCAAATTCATTGAGCTGATGATTTTCCGCATTCCCTGGATTTTTTACAGTCCGATTATGGAATACCTTACCCGCGGGCAAAGCCTGGGGAAATTCACCCTCGGGATCCGGGTGGTGAAAGTAAACGGTGAAAACGCCGGGCTGCGTGAATATTTTACCCGCTGGATTTTCCGCGTGGTGGATATCTGGCTCGGTTTCGGTTTCCTGGCGATGCTTTTTGCCGGGACTTCCGAACGGGGACAGCGCCTGGGGGATACGATGGCAAACACGGTCGTGATCCGCAAGAAAAATTCCATGATCTATACGCTCAAAAATATTCTTTCGATCAAGAGCACTGAAAATCATAAAACGACTTACCAGAACGTGACCCGCTTTACGGACGAAGATATGATGCTGATCAAAAACACGCTGCAGCGTTTGCAGCATTCGCCGTCGGATGAAACCCGCAAATTTGCCATTGAGCTGGCCCATGAAACGGCGCGGCAGATCGGCCTGACCGAAACCCCGGAGCGCAAAGCGGAATTCCTGCGCACGGTTTTACTGGACTATGTTGTCTTAACCCGTTAATCCATGCCTGAGCTTATTTTAGTGCCAACTCCCATCGGCAACCTTGATGACATTACCCTGAGAGCAATAAAAGTGCTGCAAAGCGCCGATTTAATTTTCGCTGAAGATACCCGCGTTACCAAAAAACTGCTCAATCATCTGGGGATACAGAAAATGGTTATGCCTTTCCATGCCCACAATGAACACAAAGTTCTGGGCAGTGTCGTTGATAAAATCAAAAGCAATGAAACTACGGTATTAGTTTCTGATGCCGGGACGCCTGCCATTTCGGATCCTGGGTTTTTGCTGGTGAGGGCGGCCATTGAGGAAGGAATTAAAGTTTCCTGTTTACCAGGTCCAACGGCGCTGATCCCGGCATTGGTTGCGAGTGGTTTTCCCTGCGACCGTTTTTGCTTCGAAGGCTTTCTTCCGCATAAAAAAGGAAGGCAGACAAAATTGATCCAGCTGGCGCAGGAAGAGCGTACGGTTGTGTTGTATGAATCGCCGCACAGATTAACTAAATGCTTAGGTCAGATTGAAGAATTTTTTGGCGCTGAACGCAGGGTGTGCGTTGTTCGTGAGCTTTCCAAGATTTACGAGGAATACAAGCGCGGACCGGTAACTGAAGTCAAAAAGTGGTACGAAGATCATCCGCCGAAAGGGGAAATTGTGATCATAATCGAAGGAAAAGATGAAAAGTGAAGCATTTTTCCTCAGCAGCTACGGAGATTCGGATAAAGCGTTCAGCCTGAAAGGTTTTGACGTTCCGCAGCCTAAACCCGGGGAAGTTTTGATCGAGGTGGAAGCTTTTGGGCTCAATTACGCCGATGTGATGGCCCGCCGGAAAATGTACCGCGAAGCGCCGCCGCTTCCGTGTGTTTTAGGCTACGAAGTTGTAGGTAAAGTAGCAGCTGCAGGCGATGAATCAAAAACTAATTTAATAGGTAAACGTGTTGTTGCTTTCACACGCTTTGGCGGTTATGCGAAACATGTGTGCACCTCTGAATCCGCAATTGCTGAGATCGGTGAACTGGAAGCAGACAAGGCCCTGGCAATAGCGACACAATATGTGACGGCTTTCTACATGGCTTCTTACCTGGCCCCTATTCACAAAGGCGAAAAAGTATTGATCCATGCCGCCGCCGGTGGGGTAGGAACGGCGCTCATTCAATTGGCAAAAAGACAAGGCGCTGTTGTATACGCCAAAGTCAGCTCGGAAGAAAAATGCCGCTATGTTCGTTCAATCGGGGCGGATTTTGCTGTCGATTATTCCAAAGGTGATTATGCAAAACAGCTGGAACATAAAAAATTCGATGCTATTTTCAACCCGGTGGCCGGCTCAACCTTTAAAAAAGACAGGGCTTTGCTCGCTCACGGGGGTAAATTATTCCTTTATGGCGGCTCGGAAATGCTCAGCGGCCGTTTTGGGATCTTTTCCACTTTAAATTTTTTGCGAAAAATGGGTTTGCTGATCCCAGTTGGATTGATGATGGGTTCCCGTAGCCTGCTCGGTGTCAACATGCTGAAAATCGCTGATAATAACCCTGAAACGCTCAAACATTGCCTGGATGAGGTGCTCCGCTTATGCCGCGAAGGCGAGCTGCAGCTTCAGCCCGGAACGATTTTTCCTGCTGCGGAGATGGCGAAAGCACATGCGCTTTTGGAATCGGGCAAATCCATGGGAAAGATCGCTGTGAGTTGGTAGGATTCACAAATTTTGCTTAATTTTGTACTTCAATACAGTAAAAACATGAAAATCAACGAAGAAACCGTTCAGCACATTGCACATCTGGCCCGTTTGAAGTTCGAAGGAGATGAAGTGAAATCTATCCGGCAGGACCTGAGCAATATGATTGATTTCATGGATAAGCTCAGTGAACTGGATACTTCCAACGTAGAACCGCTCGTTTTTATGTCGGAAGAAATCAATGTTCTGAGGGAAGATATTGCTGAAGAAACGATTACTGTTGCCGAAGCGCTGAAAAACGCCCCGAAAAAGGATTCCGATTATTTCCGCATCCCGAAAGTGCTCGATAAAAAAGCCTGATCTTCCCGGGTTCTTAAAAAAGTTTAATTTTAATGGGTGTCAAAACAACCTTTTGGCACGGTTTTGCGTTATAACTAGGATTATACACGATGAAAAAATTAACTTTTTTATTTCTGCTGCTCAGTCATTTTCTGCAGGCCCAGGACAAGCAGGTTTGGATGCACCCGAACCGCGGCCAGTGGCATGGAAATATCAGGTATAAAGTCGAGCTTACAAACGGACAGTTTTTCATCGAACAAAACGCTTTTACCTTCCAGTTTCATAATGTCGGCGACCTGATGCACAGTCATTCAGGGGAACATTCAGAAAATCATCCCGAAAAAGTCCCTGACAAATACAGGCAGCACGTTATCAAAAGCGTTTTCCTGAGAAGCAATCCGGAGCACGCTGTGAAGGAAGGCAAATTTTCTGAATTCTACCGCAATTACTTTCTTGGCAGGGATCAAAGCACATGGAAAAGCGACGTGTATTCCTGCTCCCGGCTTTCCTATCCCGGTTTTTATGAGGATATTGACCTCCTGTTCGAATCCGGTGAAAACTCTTTCAAATATTCGTTTATCCTCCAGCCAGGCGCTGATGCGGGTGTGATCCGTTACCGTGTTGATGGAGCAGACAAGCTTTCTATCCTCAAAAACGGCAGCCTGGAAATCAGGCACAGTCTCGGGGCTTTTACCGAATCCCGCCCTGTTGCCTGGACGGTTGACGCTAACGGGAACAAAACTTCCGTGAAGGCGAATTACAAACTGGACGGAAATATCGTTTCTTTCGAATTCCCGGAAGGTTACAATACGGAAGAAGAATTGGTCATCGATCCCGAATTGACGTTTTCAACCTATACAGGCTCATTGGCAGATAACTGGGGCTGTACCGCAACACCTGACAATTCAGGGAACCTTTACGCGGGCGGAACTGTTTTCAGCCCGGGATACCCGGTCACTCCAGGCGCTTATGAAGGAGCGTTTAATGGCGGGGAAAGTCCTGCAAACCAGGATACGCAGGGTTTTGATGTCAGTCTTAGCAAATTTAACTCCAACGGGACTGCTTTGATGTATTCAACCTATATCGGCGGAACGAAGAACGAAGCGCCTAACAGTATGGTAACCAATGCCGCGGGTGAATTGTACATCATGGGAGTAACCTCCTCTGAGGACTTTACGTCTACCGGAAACGGCTTCAGCAACGAACACAATGGCGGCTCCACAATTACCCTGGAATCAAACCAGTCTTTTTCAGGCACGGATATTTTTGTCATCAAAATCAGCGCTTCAGGAAATGCCGTATTAAATTCCACTTTTATGGGTGGGTCAAATAATGACGGGATCAACCTTGGCAACAGCCAGTTCCCGGACGACCTGGTTTTCAATTACGGCGATACGTACCGGGGGGAAATTATTCTTGATCTCCAGGGAAATGTTTTGGTGGCCAGCTCCACGCGGTCCGGTGACTTTCCGACCTTAAACGCCAGCCAGGGTGCTTTACTGGGAAGCCAGGATGCTGTTTTATTTAAGCTTAACCCCACGCTGAATACACTCTTGTGGTCAACGTATTATGGCGGCAGCGGGATGGATTGCGGTAACGCACTGGCGCTGAACTCTGCCAACCAGGTTTACATTGCGGGCGGGACGAACTCCTCCAATTTACAGGTTCCGGGCGGCCATGCCGGTATTTTTGCAGGGGGCCAGTCGGATGGTTACGTTACCCGTTTCAATGCCCAGACAGGTGCGTTGATGACCGGAACTTATATTGGTACGTCAGTAACCGACCAAAGCTTTTTTGTACAGGTCGATCCGTCTGATTTCGTTTATGTTTACGGTCAAAGCGCCGGAACCATGCCGATTAGTCCCGGGGTAACGGGCAACCCGGACGCAAGGCAGTTTATCCGGAAATTCAATCAAAACCTTTCTTCCGTGGCCTGGAACACCAAAATCGGCGGCAGTGATGAGCGGATTTCACCAACAGCTTTCCTGGTCTCAAATTGTTATGAAATTTATTTTGCCGGCTGGGGAGGCCAGGGTCTTGGAACAGATATTTCGGGTTTCCCTACTACTTCAGATGCTTTTCAGCCTTCATCCGATGGTGACGCTTTCTATATTGCCGTGCTCAATCCGGACGCCGCCTCTATCCAATATGCTACGTTTATGGGCGGGCCGGCTGCGGATCACGTGGACGGGGGAACTTCGCGCTTTGATAAACGGGGGAATATCTATCATGCCGTTTGTTCTGCCTGTGGGGGTATGAATAATGGGTTTGTGTCAACTCCCGGCGCTTATTCTACCACCAATAACAGTGACAATTGTAACCTGGCAGCTTTTAAGTTCCGGTTGAATACTATTGATGTAACCATTGCGAACCCTTCCTTTCTCGTTTGTCTCCCGGATGCTATGGTGTTTTTGAACGCTTCAGCCGGCGGCGATACGTATTTCTGGGATTTTGGGGACGGTACTTTTTCAAATGAAATGAGCCCGAACCATTTGTACACGGAGGTAGGGGTATATACGGTTAAGCTTATCGTATCTGATTCCCAGGGCTGCCTTGATCCGGATTCCACGACTTTTGAAGTGAGTGTTGGCTCTTACCAGCCGGGAACAGTTGTTACACCACCCGTAATTTGCAGAGGTGTTCCATACCAGCTAGAAGCTGCAGGCGGGGTTACTTTCAAGTGGACACCGGCTAATGTACTGGATGATCCTGCAAGCGCCACTCCAATTGCAACAGTTTACGAAACAACTAATTTTACAGTTATTATAATTGATAGCTGTAATGTGGATACGCTGGAAGTAACACTGGCTGTTTTTGAGGATAGTATTTCGGTCACGCCGGATACTTCCATTTGTATTACGAATGATGTGCAAATCGGTGTGACAGGTTCGGTCTCCCGTTTCTGGACCCCCAATGAATTTATTAATAACAACACGCTGGCGAACCCGGTTGTGAGCCCGGAAGAAGATACTTATTATGTTGTTACTGCAACAACGGCGAATAACTGCGTGTTAAAAGACAGTGTGTTCGTGGACGTATTCCTGAATGTGCCTGAGCCCAACCTGGAGGATACCGCCCTTCTCTGCAATGGCTCATCAGTAGAATTGGTTGTCAGCGGGGCTTCTTATTACAGATGGACGCCTGATCTCTATATAAATACGACTTCGGGAAGTACGGTTGTTGTATCGCCGCCGGAAGATATGATGTATTATGGAGAATTTATAAACGCCTGTGGTTCAGCAATCGACAGTATATTTATCAACGTTGTTACAGCCCGGGTAATTGCTTCCAATGACACAATCATTTGTTTGGGGGATACGGCCTACCTGAATGCTTCGGGAGTGGAATATTATTCCTGGAGCCCGTCCAAATGGCTCAGCTCAACGAATTCACCGGAAGTGTTCACCGTTCCTCAGGGCAATGTTGAATACCGCGTAATTGGGGTGGACGAGAATGGCTGCCGTGATACAGCGGAAGTTTTTGTTGAGCTTTATCCTACTCATCCTGTTGACGCCGGGTCTAATGTTTCTGCGAGCTTTGGTGATGTGGTGCAGTTAAATGCTGTAAGCAACACGACGGGATCGTTTTTCTGGTCGCCTGCTTTGTACCTCACCTGTACGACTTGCCCTGATCCGCAGGCTACTCCTGATTTTAACTTTTCATACACGGTTTTCTTTACGGATACCAATGGCTGTGTGACTAAAGATTTCGTTAATATATTTTACCAGGGGCTTCTGTATATCCCGAATACGTTTACACCCGACGGAAGCAGGCACAATGAAGTTTTCAAGGCGTACGGTGAAGGAATTGAATCTTTTGAAATGTTGATCTTTAACCGCTGGGGCGAGCTTATTTATACAATGGATTCGATGGATGATTACTGGGATGGGCGCTACAAAGGCAAGCTCTGCCAGGATGGAACGTACACCTGGAAAGTTACCTACAGCGATAATAGCGGCGAGTTTAAAACCATCACCGGGCACATTAACCTCCTGAAGTAGAAAACACAAATCTTTGACCAGCCAGTCTCAGCGCATGGAATGCATGAAACTTTAATAACATCTTTTTGCTCAAAAAAATCTGTATTTGTAAGCTAAATGCCAAAATTTGAACGTATTTTTGTGGCTTGAATTAAAAATGAAAAGTTACAAGCCCTTTCACGTTTTTCTCTTTACACTTGTTGTTTTCGTTATTTTATCAGGTGTTTCATTTTCCGTTCCCAAAGAAGGCTGGGATTTGGGTGGATGGAATTTGCGTTTTTTGTCGTGGAACAAAGCCCTGGACCCGAAACCAAAAAAATCTAAAGATATCAGCCGTTTCATCACGCAGGTAGATACCGCCATGGTGGACGATTCAAACGTGGATACGCTGATGAAGCACCAGAATTCAAAAGGCTCAATGGGCAAGCCAAAAGGAGGGAAGCTGGTAACGGAAAGCGCCACGCAGATTTACCTCTCGGATGCCGGCCTGGGCAAATTGCATGAATTTTTCGAAAAGCTCGATAATGCCGCAAAAGGCAAAAAAATCCGCATTTTACATTACGGCGATTCACAGATTGAAGGTGACCGCATGACAGCTTATGTTCGTCAGCGCATCCAGGAGCAATTTGGCGGAAACGGCCCCGGGCTGATCCCGACGGTTAACGTTTACAATACCAATAGCTTTAAGCAAACGTATTCTCCTAATTTCCAGCGGTACACCGTTTTTGGGGGATCAAAGCTGAAGTCACGGCGTTATGGCGCGTTGGGAAGTGCCGGGCGATTTACTGCTGAATACCTTGATTCCGCCCAGCGGGCTGCGAAAACCAATATCGAAGAAGGATGGATTGAAATCGAGCCGTCACGTTCTGCTTACAGCCGCGCACGGAATTATAACAACGTCAATCTCTATTATACCAGCTGCTTCAAGCCTTGCGGGGTGAAAGTTTACCAAAACGGGAACCTGATCCACGAGGACAGCTTGCAGCAGGATGGAAAATATCACATCTTACCGCTGAGCTTCGACAATTCAGCCGGGAAGCTCAGGTATGTTTTCTCAAGCGCTGTCAGCCCCACTATTCTTGGCTTTTCACTGGAAGGTGACATTGGTGTGCAGGTAGATAACATTGCTATGCGCGGTTCCAGCGGCACTTTCTTCGGAAACCTCGACCAGAGTTTGATGTCGAAAATGTACCAGGACCTGAACGTCGAATTGGTTATTATGCAGTTTGGAGGAAATTCGGTTCCTTATCTCAAAGACAGCACCGCCGCACGGAATTATGCACGCCAGTTCAAAGGCCAGCTGCAAACAATTAAAAAACTGCGCCCGTCAGCGATGATTATTGTGATCGGGCCAAGTGATATGTCCCGCCTGTATGAAGGGGCTTACGAAACTTATCCGTATTTGCCTGCTTTGGTCCGTGCGATGAAAAAATCGGCGAACGATGTAGGCGCCGGATACTGGGACCTCTACGAAGCTATGGGCGGGATGAACTCCATGCCTTCCTGGGTGGAGCGCGGACTGGCAGGAAACGATTACATCCATTTTTCCAACCGGGGCGCAAGCATCGCCTCCCAACTGTTTTACGAAGCTTTTGCAGCTGAATATGCAAAATGGAAAACAGCGCTATGAGGAAGAGAGTTATGCATATCCTTGGAATATTACTTTTAATCGCCGGCTTGATTTCATGCAACTCGCATGGACAAAACAGCATGCGTTCCAGCGATTCGCTTAACCGCTACCAGAACCGTGTGTTTTTCGGTGTCGTGGATTCAACGCTGACCGAGAAATACCCTTTCATCCATTTTGAGAAAAACCACTACCAGTTTTATACCGAAAACAGCACCAACTTCGAGAAATTGTTCTACAACTTCAAACAGATGGTGCAGAACAAAGACCGCAAGCTGAATTTTTACCACATCGGCGGATCGCATTTGCAGGCGGATATCTATACGCACGAAATGCGGACTTACCTGCAGACTTACTGGCGCGACCTTCCCGGGGAGCGGGGTT
Organism: Crocinitomicaceae bacterium; assembly: GCA_021325675.1. Lineage (GTDB taxonomy): Bacteria > Bacteroidota > Bacteroidia > Flavobacteriales_D > Crocinitomicaceae > M2408. The sequence goes on along the minus strand of JAJTCM010000006.1, from coordinate 179,142 downwards.
TGGTTTTCCCCTTTGATCTTGCAAAGACAAATAATCCGTGGAACTATGAATTTCGTTCACAAAATGAATGGAAGAACTACCGCAGCACGACTGACCGCTCGGATTCACTGGATTACGGCTTGATGGGGGTTGTAATTGAATGTCCGGATTCCGCGGTACAGATCAGCTTTTCATACGACAAAACAATTGTAAAGCCCGGCTTCGACCGTTTGCGGATTTACCACAATAAAGGCGATTTTCCGTATGAGATCAACTTTGGTGAAGACGAGATTTTTGTGCTCCGCAAACAAAATAACCCGCAGATCGGCTATACGGATGTGTATTTTACAGATGAGCTCGAAAGCTTCAACCTGTTTATGTCACGCGATACGGCGATGCAGTACAAAATGCAGATTTATGGCTTCCAGCTTTCCAACAAAGAACCGGGAATTTCTTATAATACGATTGGTGTCAACGGCGCCGGTTTGTATACGTATTTGGACAATGTGTACTTCGAAGAGCAGCTGCGCCAGTTTCCACCGGACTTTTTCGCTTTTTCGGTCGGAACAAACGATGCGAATGTGCCTTATGCGAGCTTCCGCCCGGAGATTTTCCGTGCCAACCTTGATTCCCTGATCCAGATTGTGCTGCGAGCCAATCCCAACTGCGCTATTTTGCTTACTGTTCCGAACGATGCCTATTACCACAAGCGCTATTTGAACAAAAACGTAGCGCGTGAGCGGGAAATGATCATCCAGCTGGCCAAAAAATACGAAGCGGCCGTTTGGGATTTTTACGGAATTATGGGTGAGCTCGGCGCATCCAAAACCTGGAGCCGGAACGGGCTCATGCGTGCAGACCTCGTACATTTCAGTGCTGCCGGCTACCGTCTCAAAGGCGATATGTTCTTTGAATCCTTTCTGAAATGGCTGGAACAAATGGACATCAGGCAAAAACAGACCAATTTCCGAAAACCCGAATAACACTGAGTGAGATAAATGGAGAGATTAAATCAATTGCTTTTTGGCGCTAAGCCTTTGGATTTCAATAAACTGGATTTTTGGCTGTTTTTCATCCTTGTGATGTTTGTTTTCTCTTTGCTTCACCAGAAACGTTTGCTTCGGAACACATTTATCACGCTCGTTTCCCTGTTCTTCTACTACAAAACAGCTAAATTATTTGTGCTGTTCCTGGCGGCCAGCATGTTCTGGAACTTTGGGATCGGGAACAGCATTGCCAAAAGCGATGATCCCAAAAAGCGAAAGCGAAACCTGGTTATCGGTTTGTCCCTCAATATTTTAGTTCTTGTTTATTTCAAATACGGCTTCTTCTTTACAGAGTCCTATAACGAGCTTTTTCATACCGATTTCAAGCTGCTGAACCAGTTTGCGGTTTGGGGCAACGGCTTTTTCGGGGCGGGGAGCTTTGACACCAAATTATTCGCGGCAGGTGGTGTTTCCTTCATCACTTTTATGAGCATCAGCTACCTGGTTGATATTTATCGCCGGGATGTCGAGCCGGTTAAAAATGTATCGGATTATACCTTTTATGCCACATTTTTCCCGCATGTCGTGCTTGGGCCGATCACCCGGGCAAAAGACTTTATCCCCCAGATTTACAAGCCGTATCACCTCGACAAGATTGATTTTTCTTATGCGATTATCCAGATTCTTAAAGGTTTGACCAAGAAGCTTGTTCTCGCGGATTTCATTGCGGCGCATTTCATGGACAAAGTTATGACGGAGCCGGAAGCTTATCCCGGGTTCCTGGGTGTCATCGCCATGTGGGCCTATTCGCTTTACATCTACGGTGATTTCTCGGGATATACCGATATGGCAACGGGAGTAGCCCGCCTGATGGGTTTCCGTCTCGTAAAAAACTTCGATTCACCTTACAAAGCGCTTAGCGTGGCCGATTTCTGGCGCAGGTGGCACCGTTCCCTGGGGGCTTTTTTCCGGGAATACCTCTACATTCCGTTGGGAGGGAACAAAACCGGGGGAACCGGGTCTTACATTATGATCGGGGTGATTATGCTCTTCCTGGTGTTCATCACGCAATGGTTTGAGTTACTTTACATTTACGCCGGCCTGACGGTTTTATACCTCTTCCTGGTATATTTTATCCCGAATTTCAAACACTACGTTCACCGCGATTTAAACCTGCTCATTACCATGATCGTAGGTGGTTTGTGGCACGGACCAAGCCAGAATTTCGTAATTTGGGGAACAATGAACGGTTTGGCGCTTGTTGTTTACAACTACTGGAAAAAAGTGTCCCCGTATGAAAAATCCGATGTATGGGCAGCGCGCGCCTGGAAAATCTTCCTGACGTTCAATTTTATCACCTTTACCCGTATCTGGTTCCGTTTGCAGGAAGACAAGGCGCCGGGTGAATTTTTGAACCACATTTTCACAAAATTCAATTTTTCAACGGAAGAGTTCAGCCGTTATTTCAACTATTTCCTGCCCGAAATGCTCGTACTGATCGTTGGAATGATTGTGCACTGGCTGCCGCAAAGCTGGAAAAGCAAAGGCGAAGAAAGCTTTATGCGCATGAACCTTGCCACGCAGCTGACAGTGATCGTGTTTGTCGTTATTCTTCTGTACCAATCCGTGACCGGGGTTTCCCGACCGTTTTTGTACAATAATTTCTAAGTATTACAATAATTTTTCTGGAACGCTAAGTTGGCAAAGTTTTAACTTCGTTGCTGCTGAGCGGTCGCAAAAAGCGCAAAGAAAACCTTTGTATACTTAGCGCAAACATTGCGTCCTTTGCAATCCCCTTGACACAAAAATCCCCCGTTTCCCGAAAGCTTTCGGGAAACAGGGGATTTAAATCACTACCCTAAAAAACTCACTAATCTAAAAAGTCCAGTTGATACACGTCGGACAGGGTGTCGTTGTTTCGCATAGTGAGGTTAAGATCTTTCACTAAACCGTTATGAACACCGTAAACCCAGCCGTGGAGCATCAGGTCCTGCTTGTTTTCCCAGGCATTCTGTACAATGGAGGTCTTGGCAAGATCGTAGAGCTGTTCCTGGACGTTCAGCTCCACAAAGCGGTTGAAACGCTCATCTTCGTTTTGAATTAAATCCAGCTCTTTGTGATGGAAACGGTAAACATCCTTGATATGACGGATCCAATTGTCAATGATCCCGAAGGATTGATTGCCCATAGCTGCTTTTACGCCGCCGCACCCATAGTGGCCGCAAACAATGATATGTTTCACTTTCAGCACGTTGACTGCATAGTCAACCACGCTTAACATGCTCATGTCCGTGTGGATCACCATATTGGCGATGTTGCGGTGTACAAAAACCTCTCCCGGTTCAGCCCCGATAATTTCGTTGGCCGGTACACGGCTGTCCGCACAACCGATCCATAAAAGCGGGGGCTGCTGGCCGTTTGCCATGCGTTCGAAATAATTTGCGTCTTTCTCCAGTTTGGAGGCCACCCACTCTTTGTTATTATCCAGTAATTGCTTATAAAACTTTTCCATTTTGTGTATGTTTTAAAATCGTTATTATTTAGTGTCCGATAACCTGAACCCCAGGTATATTGATCGTCCGGAGACGGATATTTTTTTCACGGGCAACGTAGTTTTTAAAATCCTGGATCGATTCGAGCACATCGTAATCGATCTCCTTGCAATTGCTCCCGTCAAGAATTACCGAGCTTTCGTTGGGTAAATCGTTGAGGATTTCGCGAATACTGCCCTTGTTCAGGAAAGTAACCTCTTCAGAGAGTATAATTTTGATGGTTTTTTCACCCTCTGAATCATCAATGATCTTGCTGTAATTGTTTTTATAATTCCGCTTGAGGATGAAAAAGATTGAAAAGGCGATACCAATTCCGATCCCCTTGAGCAGGTCGGTAAACAATACGCCGATAATGGTTGCAATAAAAGGAAGGAACTGGTCGAAACCCAGCTGGTACATCTGTTTGAATAAGTTAACCTTGGCTAACTTGTAACCGACCATAATCAGGATAGCAGCCAGCGCCGAAAGCGGGATGAGGTTAATAACCTGCGGCAGGAAAATTACCGACACAACAAGCAGGATCCCGTGAAATATGGTTGACATTTTGCTTTTCCCCCCTGCGTTGATGTTCGCAGAGCTGCGGACAATCACCTGGGTTACCGGCAAACCGCCGAGCAAACCGGAAGCCATGTTCCCGATGCCTTGCGCTTTCAGCTCCCTGTTGGTTGGGGTGTGATGTTTTTCCGGGTCAAGTTTATCCGTTGCTTCCACACTGAGCATGGATTCAAGGCTGGCAACGAGGGCGATTGTTCCGGCGATGGTGTATACTTTATAATTCGTCCACAGGACACTGAAGTCCGGGAAGGTAAAAAAGCTTTTAAACTCGTTCCAGTTGTTGGCTTTGGGCAATTCGACGAGGTGTTTGCCGTTCAGGTACCATTCGGGCTTTATACTGATAAAAAGCTGGTTAAGCAAAACACCGAGGACAACCACGATAAGCGCGCCCGGTATCAGTTTGAAAAGAGAGATTTTCCGGATAAAAGGCTTATCCATAACAATCAGGATCGCCAGGGAAATGGCAGTGATAATAATAGCGCCGGGGCTGGTTTTGCTTAGTGCCATCAGGATTTCCGAAAAGGTATTCTGGCCATCTGGCTGGTAAAAGGATTCATCGCCGATGAAGTCATGGTCGTAACCAAAAGCGTGCGGGATCTCTTTCAGGATCAGCGTCAGACCGATTGCGGCCAGCATGCCTTTGATCACGGATGAAGGGAAATAATTCCCGATCACACCTGCTCCGAGGAAACCACTGCAAAATTGAATAAGGCCGGCCAGTACAACAGCTACAAGGAAAGCGTCAAAGCTCCCGAGCGTCGTGATGGCGGCAATAACTATTGTGATAAGGCCTGCGGCCGGCCCGGCAACACCGAGACGGGAGCCGCTGAAGGAGCCCACGATGATTCCGCCGACTGCCCCGGCAATAATTCCGGAAAATAAAATAGGGTTTTCGCCCGTAGATGCAAGTGCAATGCCTAAACATAAAGGCAGGGCAACAAGGAATACGACCAAACCGGCAGGGATATCCTGCTTCCAGTTTTGAAGAAATTTTTTCATTGTTTGAATTAAGACTGTTAGATTTTACAAAAAGGCGGGACTGAAAAGCAGCCCGTATTTGTCCGCGAAGGCGGATTAAATCACAGTTTTAATTCGGGAGGATACGAGAGGTTCTCGAGATTGGGCTCAGCATAATGAGAAGCAATGATCCGGTTTACTGCCGCAGCATTTTTCTCTTCAAAAGTGATGTTTTCTATTTCGTGGGATAAAAGGTCTTCAAAGGCGTAAGCAAAATCATCGTCACATTCTTTATCCCCGATCTTGACTGCCATTTCAACCTCTTCTTCGCTGCATTGCAATAAAGATAAATTGCTCGTTCTCAGTAAGCTGATCACGAAAGTGAACAACAGGAAAAAGAAAATTACTTTATGTGAGCGCTTTTGCATGGGGGACAAAAATAACAATAAAATTCACTTTATCAACCCGGGTAAGTGATAAAAAGTGTTAAGGAAAAATCGACTCCCTGAATTTTTCGAGCTTTGTTTCCGGTAAAGAGCAGGTATTATTTTCACAGATGTAAAAACAATCCAGGCTAAGGTCTTTGCCAGCCAGGTGAGGTAAAGAAGACTGTGTCCCACCCGATAAAAGCGTTCCCGGCAGATAAGCCGAAGCAATTTCCCGCAGGTTTTCCTTCCAGTTTTTACCCGTTATGGAAATATCTTTCAGATTGTCAAGGAAATGCATCAGCGCAATCGCCCAGTTGGAATATCCTGAGCCGTACTGTTCCATGCCTTCGTAAACATTCATCAGCATCTGGCGGGCGTCTTTCAGGTAGCTTGCATTGTCGAAATATGTCCCGAGCACCAGTAAATTGTGGCACATCACGCTGTTTGTCGCTGGTGTCACATTGTCGTTCAGGTCCATTTTCCGGGCAATGAGCGTACTGCTGCTATCCGTGAAGAAAAACATCCGGCTTTCAGGGTCCTGGAAATCAGAGATCGCTTTATCGCACAAGTGACGCGCCTGTTCGAGCCAGTGTTCGTCAAAAGTAGCCTGGTACAAACGGATGAATGCCGAAATCACGTGTGCGTAATCCTCGAGAAAACCCGGAATACTACTTCTGCCGCCGTTGTAATTGTGGAATAGGTTCAGCTCGTCATCCAGCTGGTTTTTTTCGATCCAGCGGGCATTTTTAAGCGCAGCCAGCAGGTAAGTTTCATCTCCGAGTGCAAAATAAGCATCTACGTAAGCTTTCAGCTGCATGGCGTTCCACGAGGTCAGGCATTTATTATCCAGTCCGGGCCGCACCCGTTTATTGCGGTAATCCAGCAAAATTTGATTGATCCCGGCTATTTTTTGCTTTAAATCTTCCGCAGTCCAGTTCATCTTTCTGGCAAAATCCGTATTGTGGGCGCTACGCATGAGGATGTAATTTCCTTCTTCCCAATAGCCCAGCTGATTGACGTTGTAAAAATCTTTCACCCAATTAAAATCATTTCCTAAAAGCGAACGGAGTTCCTGTTCTTTCCAAATGTAGAATTTCCCTTCTTCGCCTTCGCTGTCGGCGTCCAGTGCACTGTAAAAAGCGCCGTCCGGGGTTGTCATTTCACGCTCGGTCCAGTCCAGGGTCTGAGTAACGATTTCCCGGTAAGTCGGGTTTTTGCTTTGCTGGTAAGCTTTAGCGTAAAGGCTCACGAGCTGGGCATTGTCGTACAGCATTTTTTCGAAATGGGGAACTTTCCAGAGCACATCTACGGAATACCGGCAGAAACCGCCGCCAACCTGGTCGTAAATGCCGCCGAAAGCCATTTTATCCAGCGTCAGGTAAACGTGCTGCAATATATTTTCGCTCGCCTCTTTACGTGTTACGGCATAATGCAGCAGGAATTCGTAATTATTCGGGAGAGGAAATTTAGGCGCCCTGCTTCCGCCGCCTTCCCGCCGGTCAAAATTATGAGACCAGCGCAAAACCAGCTCTTCCAGTTTGCTTTCTTCAAAATCCGTAAGGGGCTGCGGCTTTTCTATCAGCTCGCTTTGCTGAACGCCTTGTTGCAGGCGATGTGCATATTCGAGCACTTCTTCCGGTTTTTGCCGGTAAACGTATTCCAGGCTTTGCAGCGCCTGTACCCAATGTTCTTTCGGAAAATAAGTCCCGCCGTAAACCGGCCTGCCGTCGGGAAGCGTGAAGCAATTCAACGGCCATCCGCCCCGCTGTGTCATGAGCTGAACGGCATTCATATACACCTGGTCAACATCCGGTCTCTCTTCCCGGTCCACTTTGATGCATACGAAATAGCGGTTCATCCAGGTAGCCACTTCCTCATCTTCAAAAGATTCGTGCTCCATCACGTGGCACCAGTGGCAGGCCGAATAACCGATACTGACGAGCACCAGCTTGTTTTCCTTTTCGGCGCGGGCAAAAGCGTCGTCCGACCAGGGAACCCAGTTGACAGGGTTGTGGGCGTGCTGGAGCAAATACGGACTGCTCTCATGGATCAGATCGTTGGTGAAACGGTTCATTCGTATCGGATGTTGAATTCTATTCAAAAATACAATATAAATTCAAACATGCAACCGGCCGGAAAATGATTAATAATCACACCGTAAGATTCATCTCATCCCCATGTGAGCTATACGGTCAAATTATCATGACACATCTTTCTTCAAAACACCGCTTCCTGTGACGAAGTTAATTTTGCCGGCTGATTAGCGCAATATCCCAATTTCTCGTATATTTGCAGCTTAAATTTTAAAAGAAGAATATGAGCTTGTTAACTGTTGGTAGCGTGGCTTTTGATGCGATCGAAACGCCATTTGGAAAAACAGACAAAATAATCGGTGGGGCCGGTACGTATATTGCAATCGCCGCCTCGTTTTTTGAGAAAAACCAAAAAATCTGCGCTGTTGTCGGGGATGATTTCCCGCAAAGCATGCTGGATTTGCTGGCTAGCCGTCACGTTGACCTGACAGGTTTACAAATCAAGCAAGGTGAAAAATCGTTCTTCTGGTCCGGGAAATATCACAACGATATGAATTCCCGCGATACATTGGTAACTGAGCTGAACGTACTGGAACATTTCGACCCGATCATCCCGGAATCATACCAGGGGGTTGAGTTTTTAATGCTCGGAAATTTAACGCCGCAGGTACAGCGTACAGTAGTTGAGCGTTTGAACGAACGTCCGAAGCTGGTTGCGATGGATACCATGAACTTCTGGATGGATATTGCCCTCGACGATTTGAAGCAAACGCTGAAAGTGGTTGACCTCCTGATCATCAACGACGAAGAAGCACGCCAGCTTTCCGGTGTGAGCTCTTTGGCGAAAGCATCCAAAATCATCCGTGAGATGGGGCCAAAATACCTGATCATTAAAAAAGGGGAGCACGGTGCTTTACTGTTCCACGGAGACAATGTTTTCTGTGCACCGGGACTTCCGCTCGAAGAAGTGTTCGACCCGACAGGTGCGGGCGATACGTTCGCAGGCGGTTTCATGGGTTACCTGTCAAGCACAGGCGACGTTTCTTTTGGAAACATGAAGCGCGCAGTGATCGCAGGTTCCGCTTTGGCTTCTTTCTGTGTTGAGAAATTCGGTACGGAAAAGCTGACTGAAATTACACAAAACGATTTGGAAGGCCGCATTCAGCAATTTGTGAGCCTTGCCAATTTTGAAATGACAATTCAAGTAGGATAAAAATGGAAAAATCAGAGTTTCTTGAGCGATTGAAGGAGTTGACAGCCCAGGAGGATGTGATTGCCGTTAGCGGTGAGATCAACGAGCTGAAATCGAAATTCCAGGATTTTTTAACGGAAGAAGAACGCCGCCACCAGCTGGAGCGTATGGAAAGCGAACACCCGGAAGAAGAAGCGCTTCCGCAGGAAGACAGCACCCGTACGGAGTTTTTTGAGCTGTACACGGCTTTCCGGGAGAAAAAAACAGCGCTTGCTTCCGCCCATAAAATTGAGCAGGAAACGAACCTGCGCCTCAAGAAAAAACTGATCGAACGCCTGCAAACGCTCATCACCGAAGAAGAAAACATCGGGGTGGCCGTTGCAACCTACAAAGAAATCCACGAAGAGTGGAAAAATATCGGTGATATCCCGCGCGAAAAGCGCCAGGAGATCCAGAACGAATATTCCAAGCTGCTCGAGTCTTTTTTCCGGAACCTGAAAATTTACAGGGAACTGAAAGAACACGATCTTAAGCGTAATTCACAGCTGAAGCGTGAGCTGATCGACAAAGTGAAGCACTTGACGGAGCTTGAATCCGTCAAAGAAATCGAAAGCCGTATCAAAGCCCTGCAAAACGAATTTGAAGAAATCGGGCCGGTGGTGAACGAAGAGTGGGAGGAAATCAAACACGCTTACTGGGATTCCGTGAAAGCTGTTTATGCGAAAATCCACGATTTTTACGAAGGAAAAAGACACCAGCTCAACGAAAATATTGAGAAAAAGCGCGCCCTGCTCGAGGAAGTAAAAACTTTCCTGGCCGGTTTCGAAAGCTTGCCGACGATCAAGGCCTGGGAAGAACAAACCCAGCAGCTTCTTGCTTTTCAGAATAAATGGAAAGAAATCGGGTACGGTACCAAAAAAGAAAACGAAGAGCTTTGGCACGAATTCCGCGAGCAGTGCAACCTGTTTTTTGACAAGAAAAAAGAATTTTTCGATAGCTTAAAAGAAGGCAACAAAAAAATCGCAGAAGCCAAAAAAGCCCTGATAGCCAAAGCACAAAGCCTGAAAGAATCAACAGACTGGAAGGAAACAACGAATGCGTTCCTCAAATTGCAGCAGGACTGGAAAAACCTGGGCCACGCCGGTCAGAAAACCGAGCAGCACCTCTGGAAAGAGTTCCGCGGCGCCTGTGATTCATTCTTCAACGCCAAGCAGCAGCATTTCGCGGAAGCAGACAAGCAAAACGAGGTCAATTTGCAGGCGAAGCTGGATATCATTTCTAAAATCGAGTCTTACGTTCCGTCTGAAGACAAGAAAAAAACACTCGATGAGCTGCGTGAGTTTTCAGCAGCGTTCAATGCAGTCGGTAAAGTTCCGATCAAGGAAAAAGATAAGGTTTACAACGCTTACAAAAATGCGATCGATGCGCATTACTCCAAGCTGAAGCTGGAAGGTGAAGAAAAAGATAAGGCTTTCTTCCAGGCAAAAATGGATTCCATCAAGGCCAACCCGAACGCCGAGAAGCTGATCGACCGAGAGCGCCGCGATATGTACCAGCAGATCCAGACCTTGAAGCACGAGATCAACCAATACGAAAATAACCTCGGGTTTTTCGCCAATTCCAAAGGTGCTGATGCCCTGAAGAAAGAGGTGGAAAACAAAATTGCCCACGCGAAGCGCAAAATTGAGGATTACCAGCGCAAAATGAAACTGTTGGCCGGCAATGAATAAATTCATCAATATTTTACTGCTGTTAATCATCTTCCCGGCGATCAGCCTGGCGATTATTATCGGTTTCGACGTTCCCCTGGACTTTCTGAAAGTTTCCGGTGCGAATATTCCTTACAAGCTGGAAACATTCTTTGTTTTTGCAGCTTTAGTTTTCATCATTGGCCTGCGCCGTTCGCTGCGCCGCTGGATGGGGGTGAGAATGGTTAGCCAGCTTTCCCGTTTCCAATGGAACCAGCCGATGGCTGATCAGCGTTACCGTCAAAGTATGCTGTACCTCACGCTCGAAGCCTTGGTACACGTTTCCGTGGCTTTCGGGCTGATCATGCTCACGGATTATGCGCTGCCGCTTGTTGGCGTACTGGTTTTACTGGCGCTCGACCACCTGTTTTTCGGCTGGATAGCCCGTGCAAAGCAATTGTTCCGCGTTGGGATCACCTCCAAAGCAGTACTCGTTGCCGACCGCGACCTGAAAGCCGTTTATTTTACCGGTTTGCGCAAAGTCAGCCGCCAGCAGCAAACGCTCTTTTTCGATTACGTCAAAGACTTGCAGGTAGCTTTCCCGGTAGATTGTATCCATGAAAACGAGCACGCTTCTTTCCGGGAAGCCCTTGAAAAAAACCTCAACCGCGATTCGGTGTTCTTCTCCGAAAGCTTTAAAGAGTTTTAATTTTTATGACAGGGTGATTAGATTTTTTGGAATGCTAAATAGCTAGAACTCCAAAATCTAAAATTCACCGCGAAGCAGACACGAAGTGAATCATTCTAATAATCCAATGTTCCGATCATGAAACATATCCTATTCTTAATTCTCAATTCTTCATTTGTTATCCTCCTTGTAAGCTGTTCCTCCCGCGACCCGAAAATGTGTGACTGTCTCGAAGCAGGCGATAAGCTGAATGATTTTTCTGCTAAAATGCTCCAAAAAGCGCCATCCGAAGCGGATCAGAAAAAAATGATCAGACTGAAGAAACAAAAAGAATTAAAATGCGCCGATTTCCAGATGATGAGCGGCGAAGAAATGTTGAAACGCAAAGCAACCTGCGCAGAATGAAAAAGATCCATGTAGAAATCTGGTCGGACGTTGTTTGTCCGTTTTGTTATATCGGTAAACGCAGGTTTGAGCTTGCGCTCGAAAAATTTGCGCACAAAGATGCCGTTGAAATTGAATGGAAAAGCTTTCAGCTGGACCCCAACACGCTTTCCCACCCGGGAATGGATGTGTATGATTACCTGGCCGAACGGTACGGACGTGATAGGGAATGGTCAATCGGGACGCACCAAAACGTGACGGAACAAGCGGCGCAGGTCGGTTTGGAATACAATTTTGATAAAGCCGTTATTGCCCCGACTTTTGACGCTCACCAGGCATCTCATTTTGCTAAAAGCAAAGGCCGGGGAAGTGCCTTTGAAGAGCTGCTCTTCCGCTCGTATTTCACGGATGGGAAAGACCTTGCAGATCATGCCGTTTTAGCGGATTTGGGGGCATCTGTCGGCCTGGATAGGGAAGAGCTGCTGCAATCCCTCGCAAACGGAACTTTCGAAGCGGAGGTTCAGCGTGATATCCACGAAGCGAAGCAAATAGGTGTGCAGGGCGTTCCGTTTTTTGTATTTAACCGCAAATATGCTGTTTCCGGGGCGCAGGACCCGCTGGTTTTCCGCGAAACGCTGGAGACAGTGTGGAAGGAATTATGAATAAATGAGTGATGAATGTTGAATGAACATGCTAATTGGTTTGCGATCTTTGCCTGCTTAACTTTTGCGTATTCTGTGAAAAGCCTGGTATCACTTTGCGATCTAAAAGCTCTTTAAACAAAAACAGGCGGCTTTCTCCTTTTCGATTCGTTTTTCAGGTGCAGATCGTAGATCATTCCATCAGACAAACCGATTTTAGGTACAAAAAACTCTTTCGTAGAAATTTTATCCAGCACAAAAGAATAAATATCCATTGCCGGGATAATTACGTCGGCACGGTCTGGCTTTAACTGGAACTGATCAATGCGCTGTTCCAGGCTGAGCTCGTTGAGCTGGTCCCGGAGCTCGTTCATATGCCCGAGGGTAATGCTTTGATCCTGCTGGGCGCCGAGCATTTTATGCACTTTGTTGATGTTACCACCGGTGGCGTAAACGATGTGCGGTGTTTCTAGGTCGACGTTTTCTTCAATCCAGTCGCCTAGCTCATGCCAGATTTCCTTGTTCGTTTTTTCCTTCAACAAACGGAGCGTACCCAGCTCGAAAGATTTGGCCGCCACTTTTTCACCGTTCTCAAAAACACTGATTTCTGTGCTTCCGCCGCCAACATCAATTACAAGGAAAGGCTTCGTTTTATCAAAATCCAGCAGGAAAAAAGTCCCGAAAATCAGGCGGGCTTCCTCGTCACCGGAAATAACCTCAATTTCAATGCCCGTTTTCTCTTTGATAGCTTCAATCACCTCTTCCCGGTTGGAAGCTTCGCGCATGGCGGATGTGGCGCAGGCACGTAATTTTTTTACCTTAAAAATTTCGGAAATCAGCTTGAAAGCTTCAATGGTTTTAACGAAATTATCGAGCTTTTTCGGGGTGATTTTGCCTTTATCAAAAACGTCTTCCCCCAAACGTAGCGGAATGCGCGTGTAGGAAATTTTCTTGACAAAAGAATGATCGCCTTCCTGTGTGACTTCGCCGACCAGCATGCGGGCAGCGTTCGTACCGATATCTATAGCGGCGTATTTCATTATTGGTCAATCCGGGGTAAATTGATCCTTTCTTTGACAATAAAGCTCGTCGGGAATTGCGAATCAACGGCGGATTTAACTTTTTCAGCATCCGTCTGCGTCCGGAAATCGCCTACTTTCAGGAAATAATTCGGGGCGTTGTAAGTCACGTAAGTATCCACCTTCGGGAACAAATTGATGAACCTGGAGCGGGCTTCATCTACGCTGGTTTTTTCAGAATCGAAGAACAATTGAATGCGGTAACCCGACATTTGAGGGGCAGTTGCCGGCGAAATAATCGCTCCTTCCTGCTTGATCAGACCGTCGATGCGCGGGTCTTTAATTATTTCAACGTCACCTTTTTGTGCAAAAGAACACAGGGAAACGAAAGTAGCGAGGACAAAAAGAATGTGCTTCATGTTGGTTTTTTTGCAAAATTAAACTTTTAAGCCCAAACTGCAAAGTTTATGCCCAATTAAAGAGTGAGAGTGATAAAAGCTTAAGCCACGGATTACACGAATTTACACAAATCCAAAAAAAATAATTCGTGCTTTTTGTGTAATTCGTGGCGAAAAACAAAGAGCGCTTAAGCGAAAACTTTCTTCAGCAAATCCGTAGCGCGTGCTCCCGGGTTTTTGCGGATTTCAAGCTCTTCTTTCGCAACCTGGATGAAAAGGCCGTCGATCGCTTTGTTTGTAGCGTAATCAACTAAATCCGGGTTTACTTTTTTCACAAGCGGAATGTTGTTATATGTCGTAACGATTGTTGTCCAGTGTTTTGTAGCGCCCACTTTATCGAGTGAAGCTTTGATCACCGGCTTGAACCTTTCATACAATTGAGCGCGGGTATTGCTTTTCAGGTATTGTGTTGCGGCATCGTCTGCACCTTTCAGGATATTCATCGCATCTCTTAACGTGAGGTTTTTAATCGCTTCCACGAAAAGGTCCTTTGCCCCGTTGGCAGCATCTTCAGCAGCGCGGTTCATGGATTCGATCGCGTCGTCCACCAGTTTGCCCTGACCAAGCTGGCGCAGCTTGTCTTCAATGTTTTTGGCATCTTCGGGCATCATCAGCTTAATTTGAGCGTCTTTGAAATACCCGTCAGGTTTGGAAAGACGATCAACGCCTTTTTCAATTCCCTGGTTGAGCGCTTCTTTGAGCCCGCGGCCCACTTCTTCTTCACTCAGGCCTGTGCCTTTTGTGCCGATTACGTTACCAGCGGCTTTTTTGATATTCGGTAATTGCCCGAAAGCGGAAAAACTGCCCAAAACGAGCATAGCGATAAGGATATTCAGATTTTTTTTCATGGTATTCTAATTTTAGTTTCTAAATCAAGGAAAAATTGTGCCAGAAACACATTTCCACAGCTAATGTACGCTTTCCCCGTGGAATTTGTCAAATTTTCGCTGAAAATACGGCATTTAACGCAGGGGTTTTTCCCGCGGATCAGGGCTGATGGCCGCGGAGTTTTTAGGAACCACATAAGGTATATATAAGATATAAATCCTCTTAATTGGGAACTTATATGCTCTTGCCTGGGGAATGCAACTTACCTGTTCTTATATTCCTTAATATGGTTCAATAAAGATTCTTAAATTTGTATCATGTCCGAAAAACAAGTCTTCACCCTCAGGCAAGTCGCCCAGTCGATCCAGCGCGTTATCAGCGAGCGCTACCAGCAGAGCTATTGGGTGCAGGCTGAGATGTTCAAGCTGAATTATACGGCGAAAGGACACTGTTTTCCGGAGCTGGTTCACAAAGAAGAAGGAAAGGTACTGACGGAAATGCGCGGAACGATCTGGAACGCAGCTTTCCAGCGGATTTCAAAATCCTTTGCGGAAGTGGTGAAAGAACCGCTTCGGGACGGCATGAACCTGCTGATGTTGGTGCGGATCACCTTTCACCCGGTGTATGGCCTGAGCCTGGAAATTATCGATATTGATCCGACTTATTCCCTGGGCGAGCTGCAGAAAGAACGCGAAGAAACCCTGAAAAAGCTCAAAGCCGAAGGCATTATCAACAACAATCAATTACTGGATTTTCCGCTGCTGCCCAAACGCCTGGCAATTATTTCCATGGAGTCGAGCAAGGGTTTCCAGGATTTCAGAACGCTTATCAGCCACAACCAGCAAGGCTACAAATTTGTATACAGGCTTTTTCCTTCGCAGCTCAACGGCGATGCGGCGATTCCGTCGATCATCGGGCAGTTAAAAGAAATTGAGAAGCTTAGACAGCATTTCGATGTCGTGTTGATCGTGCGCGGCGGTGGCGGTGAAATCGGGCTTTCGTGCTACAATAATTACGAGCTTTCCAAAGCGATTGCGACATTTCCGCTGCCGGTGCTTACAGGGATCGGCCACTCGACGAACGTGACCGTTTCAGAAATGGTGGCTTACCGGAACGCGATTACACCGTCTGACCTGGCGGACTTGCTTTTGCGCGTCTTCCGCGATTTTGACGTTTCAATCCAGGATTTAGCGCGTGAATTGCGTAATTCGAGCGTGCAGCAACTCCAGGAACAAAAAACAGCCCTGAAACAGGAAAGCCGGAGCTTCAAGTTCGTTTCGGAAGCTTTATTGCAGCAAAACCAGCACGAGCTGAAAAGCTTGCGGATCTCCCTTTTACAGGAGAGCAAATGGCTGTTCCAGCAGGCAAACAATGAGCTTGGTCAAATCCGGCAGCGCTTGCAAAGCCAGACCAAATTTGCTTCCCGGGCACAACTGCAGCGCATCGCGTATTTGCGTGACAATCTCCGGAAATCTGTGCGGGCGCATATGCAGGATTCCTATCAGCTGGTGGAAGACAGCAAGTTTTATTTATTGCAGGAAGTCCCGAAATACATCGCCAGGCAGGAAGACGAGCTGAAATACATCCGCCGGAACCTTGATCTTGTTGACCCGCAAAACGTCCTGAAGCGCGGCTATTCGATCGTGCTCAACAGCGACAAGCGTTTGTTGTCCCAAAATCAGCCGGCTGTCGGGGATGCGCTGGAAATTATTAACTTTGATTCCGTAATCGAAGGGAAGATTACCCAAATTAAAAAATCACATGGCTAAAGAAAAAGCGAAACAGCCCGAAGGCGAAGAACTGAACTACCAGGCAGCTTTTGAAGAATTGCAGCAGCTGGTGCAGGATATTGAAAACGGCGAAATCTCCGTTGATGAATTGTCCGTGAAGGTCAAGCGGGCTGCAGAACTGATCCAATTGTGCAAGCGCAAGCTCACCTCAACGGAGGAAGATGTCAACGAAATCCTGCGGGAACTGGGTGAAGATTGAAATTGGAACGCCAGGTTGACAAATTATACGTAAAGCCCGCTAAGTTTTAAGAAAGTTATGGTTTCAAAGATTTTTTGCTTCCTTTGCCCAACTTTAATTTTGCATTCTCTGCGCTGACCTTCCCGCCCTTTGCGTTCAAAAGCTATCTGTCATTTGCTTAAAAATATCACCGGCTATTTGTACAACATGTCTTTTTTTAGTTAGTTTTGTTCCTCACACCGCTTTAAATCATGATCAAACGCTTATTCTTTGCTTTCCTCAAGCTCTTCCTGCTTTGGATCCTGATTTTCGACTTTCAGCGCGTACTTTTCCTGATCCACAACTGGAATAAATTCCGTGACATTGGCTTCGGTGAAATCCTGCTGTCGTTTTTCTACTCCTTTAAACTGGACATGGCTACGGCTGCCGGCTTGAATTTCCTGCCGATGCTCTTGCTTTTCCTCTACTTTTTTATTCCGAAAAAAGCCATTCGTTATCTCTTTTTGACGGTAATTGTCATTGAATTTGTGTTGGTTGGCATGGTCCATTGCGGCGAAATCAATGCTTACGGCGAGTGGAACCATAAACTGACCTCGCGGGTGTTTATGCACCTGAGCAACCCGGATGAGGTGGTGCGGTCAGCGGATTATTCCATGACGGTCTGGTTTTTCGTTTTCCTGGTCCTGGAAGTCGCTTTTTCCTGGAAAATGCTGCGCTGGCTTTTCAAAAAAGAGCTGTGGTCGCAAGTTACAGCTTCACGTGTCCGCGGCTGGCTGATCTTCCCGGTTTATCTTTTGCTGATCGTTATTGGCAGCGGTATTTCGATGGTATTACTGCGGGGCGGTTTCCAGCAAATCCCAATCAATATCAACGCAGCGATTTATACCAACAACCCGGTTTCGAACGATTTATCCATGAATTCCGTGTACTTTTTCGCAAAAAGCTTCCTCCTCTACAACCGCAGCGAAATCGATGAATTTATGCCGAAGATCGATCCGCAGGTAGCTGAAAAAATTGTTAAAGACTTATATTCTTACCCGCGGGAACACGGCAATTATTTTCTGGAAAACAAACGTCCGAATATTGTGTTTGTCGTGCTCGAAAGCTGGGCGGCAGAAGTAGTTGGCTGCATGAGTGAAACCAAAGGCGCAACACCCAATTTTGACAGGCTCGCTTCGGAAGGCTTGCTTTTCTCGAACATTTACGCCACAAGCCACACGTCCGAAATCGGGAACGCAAGTATTTTCAGTGGTTTCCCGGCAATTCCTGAAGTGTCGATTTCCATGCAGCCCGAAAAAAGCCGCAAGCTGAAAGCCATCAACCAGAGTTTAAAGCCTTATGGATATTCGAGCGCTTACCTCTTTAGCGGCGATTTAAAATACGGCAACATCGGCGGCTATTTCATGGATCACAATTTTGACGTGGTGAAGGACGAAAACGATTTCCCCGGCAACCTGGAACGCGGTAAGCTGAATTATTTTGACGAAGACCTCTACAAGCAGTTCATCACGGAAATCAACCAGGCGAAGGAACCGTTTATGCAATGCGCCTTTACCGGAAGCACGCATTCACCGTTCGATATCCCGAAAACCAAGGGCCAAAACTGGACGGGCGAAGAAGCAGATTTCATGAATTCAATGGTGTATGCCGATCAGTGTATTGCCAAATTCATTCAAAAAGCCAGGAAGCAGAAATGGTATAAAAACACGCTTTTCGTTTTTGTAGCCGATCACAGCCGGGCCTCTCCAAAGGTTCAATCGCCGATGACGAGCAGTTTTTATCGAATCCCGCTCCTGTTCTGGGGCCCTGCGCTGAAGAATGAATACAAAGGGAAAACCATAGACATTATCGGTTCGCAGGCGGATTTACCGGCAACTTTGCTCTACCAGATGGGCGTGGATAACAAAGAATACCAGTGGAGCAAGGATTTGATGAACCCGAAAATCACTCCGTTTGCTTTTCATACGGTGATCCGCGGTTATGGCTGGGTCACGCAAAACGGCAACCTGACTTACCAGATGCAAACGAAGCAGTACCTCGATGATGCGTTTACGAACGGCAAAAAATCCTTCGAGCACCAGCGCTGCAACGCGTTCATCACGCAGGTCTATCAATATTACAAGGAGCTTTAGCCTGATTCGCTGGTAAATTTGGGCGTGGATGTCCGCAGAATATAATCTCTGATGGGAAATGTAATCCGTCTTTAGCTCGACAATTCAAACAAACGTTAGCGTTCCGCGATGTAGCACCCGAAGGAAGTCAGTCCGGGTAAAAATCAACGTCTTCTGCGGGAAACAAACTTTATGCACACATAAGAAGGTCAGGCATATAAAACAAAAAAAGAGTGAAACGGGCGTCTCACTCTTTTTTAACCTAACTTAAACTACTACTTATGAAAACTAACTTTGATTATGAGGATTCAAATAGCGTGCCAAAACACGTTTAATCCTTACTCTCATTACAAAATTACGCTAAGAATCGGGATTACGTATTATTATGCGCAACATTTAACATTTATTTAAATATCTTGTTAAAGGATGCTAAAATAGACTTTACCATTTTGGTACTAAATTTTTCAAAAAGGAAATATTTTTACTTTCGCGAGCGTTTTAATTATAAGAATTTATTACTTTGGCACTTTCATGATAGCAAAAGACTTAATAACGGACGAGATTCCTCCTTTAAAGCATACTGACACCGGTGACACAGCCCTGAGATGGATGGATGAATTTAAAGTATCGCATTTGCCGGTGCTTAAAAACGACAATTATGTCGGCCTGATCTCAGAATCCGATATTCTCGACAAACAAGACCTTGAGGAAACCCTCGATAAGCTTTTCGATCATTTGCCGCGCCCTTATGTTAAAGATGCCGCGCATATATACGAAGTGCTTTTTCGCGTGGCAGAGCACAAAATTTCAGTCATCCCGATTTTAGCTGAAGATGAAACGTATCTCGGCTGCACGAGCATTCACCAGTTGATTACACTGATCGCCAATACGGGCAGTATCCGCGAGCGTGGCGGTATCCTTGTGCTTGAGGTAAACCAGAATGATTATTCGCTGGCGCAGATGGCACAGATCGTTGAGAGCAACAACGCCAAAATCCTGAGCTCATATATTATGTCCTCTTCGGATTCGACGAAGCTTGAAGTGACCCTGAAGATCAACCAGATTGAGCTTGGGCGCATTATCCAGACCTTTGAGCGTTATGATTACACCATTGCGGCTTCCTACCAGAAAAGCTCTTTCGATGACGATCTGCAGAACCGCTACGACGCTTTATTAAATTTCCTGAAATTCTGATATGTCTAAAAACATCGCCATATACGGAAGAAAAATCACCAAGCAGAATATCGGCTACTTTGAAGCTGTCCTGAATTTGCTCGATAGCATGGGGTGGAACGCCGTCCTGGAATATGAGCTCAAGGCGCAGCTGGTGAAAAAAGCCGGGATTGGCGATAAATGCAAAACGTTTAAAACGCATAGCGACCTGAAATCAGGAATCGACCTGGCGATTAGCGTGGGCGGTGACGGAACGTTTATCCAGACTGTAAAATATATCCGTGACAGCGGGGTTCCGGTAACTGGCGTCAACATGGGCCGTCTTGGGTTCCTGGCGAACGTTAATTCGGAAGACCTGGAGAAAACCTTTGATAAGATTAAAAACGGCCAGTTTGACTACCAGAAGCGTTCCCTGCTGCGGGTGCATACTTCCGATAATATCTTCGATGATAATAACATTGCCCTGAACGAAGTGACGCTTCACAAAAAGGACACTTCGTCGATGATCACGGTGCATGCTACTTTAGGTGACCTTTACCTCAATTCCTATTGGGCTGACGGACTAATCGTCGCTACACCGACCGGTTCAACGGCCTACAACCTGAGCTGCGGCGGACCGATTGTTACCCCGGGCTGCCAGGTGCACATTCTCAACCCGATCGCGCCGCACAACCTGAGCCTGCGCCCACTGGTGGTTCCCGACCATTTCCCGATCAAGCTTTCCGTGGAAGGCCGCGAGCGCAAATACCTGCTCAGCCTCGATTCCATTTCCAAAAACATCGACCAGGACGAAGAAGTGATCGTCACCAAAGCCGAATTCCTCATCAACGTCGTGAAGTTCGAAGACGCCAGCTTCCTGGATACGATCCGCAATAAAATGTCGTGGGGCGTGGATAAAAGGAATTGATTTTCAGGTTAAAATTTCCATTTTGAAAAAATCCTTTCCAGGATGAAAGTTTTATGTCTTTTTCAAAACTTACACATTTATTTCAATTAGTTGTAAATCACTAACTTTTGCTGTTTTTTTGAATTCTTGGATCAATCTTTGACGTATATTTAGAAATAAATACAACGACGAGAATTATGAAGAAACTAATGATCATATGGGGATTGATAACAACAACATTGTTGTTTTCCCCGCAGTTGAACGCCCAGGTAAGCGTTAACATTAACATCAATGCGCAGCCAGCCTGGGGACCAGTGGGATACGACTATGTTGAGTATTATTACCTGCCCGATATTGGTGTTTATTACAACGTTCCCTATAACAAATATATCTACTGGGATGGCGGACGCTGGTTGTGGGTGAGCGCTTTACCTGCACGCTATAGCTACTATAATTTCTATTCCGGGTACAAAGTAGTGATCAATGAGCCAAATCCATACAGGTACAACCAGGTTCACCGTGTTAAATATAAAAAGTATAAGAATCACCACGGTCAGCAGAATGTGATCCGCGACGTAAAAGGCGGCCGTCCTGCAAAAGGAGGATGGGATTCTAACCTGAAGAAACAAGCTCCGCAGCAAAAATCGAACCCGCAAAAAGGTTCACCAATGAAAAACCAGGCGCCAGGCAAGGCAACACAGCCCAAAAAAGGATCATCCTCACCGATGAAAAACCAGGCACCGGGTAAATCAACACAACCCCAGAAAGGATCATC
This sequence comes from Crocinitomicaceae bacterium, assembly GCA_021325675.1. Lineage (GTDB taxonomy): Bacteria > Bacteroidota > Bacteroidia > Flavobacteriales_D > Crocinitomicaceae > M2408. Next base: position 157,841 of record JAJTCM010000006.1, on the reverse strand, counting down.
ATCGCCGATGAAAAATCAGGCGCCATCCAAATCACAGCCTCAAAATGGCTCACCGATGAAGAAACAGGCACCTGCTCAACAGCCGAACCAGCCACAAAAGAGCTCGCCAATGAAAAATCAGGCGCCGCAGCAGCCTAGTCAGCCGCAAAAATCGTCACCGATGAAGAACCAGGCCCCGCAAAGCTCACCACAAAAAAGCTCACCACAAAAGAGCTCGCCGATGAAAAAGCAGGCTCCAAGTCAGCCGTCTAAAGGTGGAGGCTCTCCTTTGAAAAATTCCAAGGGAGGTTAGATAACAGACAACTATACCGACATAAATTTAAAAGAATACAATTCTTTTAAGAACGGACGGGTGCAGGTTTTAAGCGATTAAAATTTGCACCGTCCGTTTTTTGTGTTTAATTTAGTGTATATCTTTGCAATCTGTTTATCCAAAGATCTAACTATCTATTCATCTAAAATCAACATCCCCATGGAAAAACGCTGGCTCGTCAAAGAAAAACCGACTGACGAAAAACTCGGGCAGCTTGCCGGAAAATTGAACATCGAACCCGTTCTGGCAACTTTGCTGGTACAGCGGGGCATCGAATCTTTTGACGAAGCGCGCCATTTCTTCCGCCCGCAATTGGAAATGCTGCATGATCCGTTTTTAATGAAAAACATGGACCGGGCGCTCGACCGTCTCGAACATGCGATTCAGCAACAGGAAAAAGTATTGCTTTTCGGGGATTATGACGTAGACGGAACAACAGCCGTAGCTTTGCTCTATAATTTGCTTAAACCTTATCTTCCGGAGCTTGATTTTTATATTCCTGACCGTTATGCAGAAGGCTATGGCATTAGTTTCAAGGGGATTGACCATGCCAAAGCAAATGGACAAAGGCTGGTTATTGCACTGGATTGTGGGATCAAGGCGCACGAGAAAGTGGATTATGCGAAAGCAGCGGGAATTGATTTTATAATTTGTGACCACCATGAGCCCGGCGATACAATCCCGGATGCTATTGTACTTGACCAAAAACAAAGTGATTGCCTTTATCCGTACAAAGAGCTTTCGGGCTGCGGCGTCGGTTTTAAGCTGATGCAGGCTTTTTTTGAAAAACGCGGACTGGATAAAACGCCTTTATATCAAAACCTGGATTTGCTGACGCTGAGCATTGCTGCCGATATTGTCCCTGTGACAGGTGAAAACCGTATCCTGAGCTATTTTGGCCTGGAGCTGATCAACAAGCGCCCGCGCAAAGGTGTTCTGGCATTGCTGAAACAAGCGAAAAAAGAGCTGCCGCTTACGCTGACCAACGTAGTTTTTGTGTTAGCCCCGCGAATCAATGCTGCCGGACGGATCCATGAAGGCAAAAAAGCGGTGCAGCTGCTGATCTCAGAAGATCAGAAAGAGCTCAACTCCCTGGCGGCAAGTATTGAACAGGATAATTTCGAGCGCCGGGCACTGGATGAGCAAATTACCAATGAAGCCCTGCAGCAAATCGAAGGGGACAGCGCTTTTGCGGGACGTAAAACGACTGTTGTCTTCAATGAAAACTGGCACAAAGGCGTAATCGGGATCGTAGCTTCACGCCTGATTGAAAATCATTATAAGCCAACAATCGTCCTGACGGAATCGAATGGCAAAATTACCGGTTCGGCGCGCAGTATCACAGGCTTGAATATCCACGATGCATTGGAAAAATGCCGCATTCACCTGGAGCAGTTCGGCGGACATGCGTATGCGGCGGGAATGACGCTCGAAAAGCACCAGCTGGAGGCCTTCTGTGCGCGTTTTGAAGAAGTGGTTCAAAGCTCGCTGCCTGATTCTGAGCTTGTTCCGGAACAGCAGGTTGATTATCACCTGAGCTTTTCGGAAATTTATACCACGGGCGAAAATGTCTACGAAATCCCGAAGTTTAAACGGATTCTGAACCAGCTCGAACCGCATGGCCCGGGCAACATGAAACCGGTTTTCGTCAGCAGGAACGTATTTGCAGAAGATGTGCGCGTTTTGAAAGATGTACACCTGAAGCTGGTTTTATCCCAGCCGGATACAGGCCTGGAAATGCAGGGAATTGCGTTCAATATGGCCCACAAGCTCGATCTGCTGACTTCTAAAAATCCGGTCGATATTCTCTATACGCTCGAAACGAACGCCTGGAATAATAAAGAAAGCTTACAGCTGAATATCAAGGATATCCGGAGCACGATCTGACGGGGATCGCAAAGACAGACCGCTGAGAGTCCCGCTGCTGAGTTTACACAGTTTTTCTCCAGTTCCAAAAATTTCTGCGCTAATCTGCGTTTTCAACGGGAATTTACCTTTGTGTTTCCAGCAATGCCTCCCCAAAGGCGAGTCCGAACATCCGGTATGCTTCCGGTGAAAAATGCAGGTAATCTCCATATCTCAGCGGGGAATTTTCCCATTTTTGGATCGAGTTTTCACCACCCATGACGGCATTCCAGTCCCAGTAAGCGAAATGAAATTCGTCACAAAATGCTTTGATGCTCCGGTTGACGAAAGGCTGGTGCACCGGCTTGTTTCCCTTGTATTTCGTATCAGGCGCCGTCATAAAAACGAATTCGGCATTCGCTGAAGCAAGGCGGATTTCCCGTACGAGGAATTGGAGCTTCGCTTTGAAAGCCGTTGTATCCAGGCTTGTTTGGTAGCTGTCGTTCGTGCCCAAAGTCACAATCACCAAATCAGGCCGGAGCGCCGCCGCCTGCTTTTGTAAATCCCGTGCCAGGCACAAATGCTCGAATTTTCCGCCGGACAAGCCGAAATTGGAATAATGTACGATGGCAGTTTTTACGCGGAAACCATAAAATTGTACCCTGTCCGCTTTCTTTTTGCTGAAACGCAATTCAAATTTGCTGCATGAGGCGGGAAGAATAATTTTTGTAACCGTATATCCCGGGCTGATTTCCTGTAATTCAACAGTGGCTCTTTTACCTTTTCTCCCGCTTACTTTGATTTGGAGATCGTCGCGCGTGTCGTGCAGGATTTCCAGCTCAGTAAGCGCGGTTTTGGAAGAAATGCAAATGCGGTTTTCGTCATTTTCAAGGGCAAACGTGCGGCCGGTGAGCCCCAGGCTGATTTCAGGGTTTATGGTGCGTGCGTTTTCTGTCCGGAAAGGCTCACTTTGACGGGTCACTTCAAAACCGGCGTCATACAGCTCATGGAAAATCCCTGCGGGCAGGAACCAGCCTTTATCCGTAGAGATCCCCTCATTTTGAAACGATTCCCGGATACCTTCAGGGAAGGCCCGCATTTCGATGTGCGAATCGCCGATATGCAGAATGGTAAGCTCCTGCTTGTGTTTCAATTTGTAGACCAAACTGTCGAGCGCAGCACTGCGGTTATAGATACGGCTTTCCTGTTCAGAAATGAGGTCGTTGTCTGGGATGCCAAAGGCCACCAGCAGTACTAAAACCGGCAGGATATAGACAAGCTTAGGCATATTTTTTCAGCGGCGAATCGATGATCCCATAGCAGTAATTCTTCAGTTCCTGTTCACTCATTTCTTTGATGAGGTCGACGGTGATGATGTCGTGCTGGTAAACTTTGCAAATGCCCGGACTTGCCGGTCCCAGGAAGCTGTCCGGGTCTGAGAAGAGCTTATAATTATTTAGAAAAGTCACCGGTACAAGCGGCACTTTGGCTGATTTAGCCAGTTTAAAAGCCCCATCCTTGAACGGTTTCATCTGCGGCAGGTTGTCGTCAGGAATTCCCCCCTCCGGGAAAACAACCAGTGACCAGCCGTCCTTAATCGCTTGTTTCGCAATAATAAAAGATTTGGCGGCTTTGAGCCTGTCTTTCCGGAAAACGGGAATGTTCAGGTCCTTGAAAAAGCTTTTCACCAATGGATAATTGAGGATTTCCGCCTTACCCAAAAACAGGAACTCATGCTTCGGGAAAAGCGAATACATCAGGAAAATATCGAAATAAGAAGCATGATTAGAAATGATGATGTAAGGTCCTTCCGGTAAAGCTACCCTCCGTTCGTAGCGTACAAAGATCAGCCCGAAAATACGCATGGACCAGCTCCAGGCTGTGAAAAAAACAAAAGTCAGCTTTTTAGTTTTCGGGGAGCGTTTGGAAAGTACAATCGGCAGGTAATATAAGAGCAGGAAACTGCAAAAAAGCACCGCAATGTAAATTTTATATACAAAGCCCAGTATTCCCCGCAGATAGTTCATACCCCAAAAGTAGGAAATAATTCAATGGAAAATGGAAAATGAAGAATGGAGAATTAAAATTAACTGCGATGTTGTTCCAAAAGCTCATTCTCTATTTTCGAATCCTCCATTCTAAAATTTGCATTAATTTTATACCTTTGAAAACTCAAGTTATATCTTCGCGAACATGATTACTCCCCAGCACGAAAAAAAATTATTCCTGCTCGATGCCTTTGCATTGATTTACCGCGCCTACTTTGCTTTTGCGAAAAACCCGCGTGTCAATTCCAAAGGACAAAATACCTCCGCAGCTTTCGGTTTTACGAACGCGCTGATCGACGTTATTAAAAAAGAAAAACCGACCCACGTTGCCGTTGTGTTCGATGCTCCGGGCGGCGCTACCAACCGCCAGGCAGATTTTGAAGCCTATAAAGCGCACCGCCAGGAAATGCCGGAAGATATCCGTTCGATGATCGAGCCCATTAAACGGATTGTTGATGCTTTTTGTATACCGATTTTGTTAAAAGAAGGCTTTGAGGCCGATGACGTGATCGGTACTCTGGCGAAAATTGCTGAAAAAGAAGGCTATTACACCTACATGATGACACCGGACAAGGATTTCGGCCAGTTGGTTTCCGATAAGATTTTCATGTACAAGCCCGGACGTGGTGGAGATCCCGCAACGGTGCTCGGCGTTCCGGAAGTGTGCGAAAAATTTGAGGTGGATGATCCCTTGAAAGTAATTGATATCCTGGGGCTTTGGGGAGATGCAGCCGATAATATCCCGGGAATTCCGGGGATCGGGGAGAAGACCGCCAAAAAGCTGATCCAGCAATACGGTTCTTTGGAGAATTTGCTCGACCATGCCCATGAGCTGAAAGGCAAGCAGCAGGAAAATGTGATCGCTTTTGCCGATCAGGGACGGATTTCGAAAATGCTCGCGACGATTATCCTGGATGTAGACGTTGAATTCGATCCGGACAAGCTCGTGATGTGCGAACCGGACCCGGAAAAAATCCGCGAGATTTTTACGGAACTTGAATTCAAAACCCTGGCAAAACGCATTCTCGGGGAAGAAATCATCGTTTCCGCCCAAAACAACGGGAGTGAGGGACAGCTTGACCTGTTCGGCAGCCAAAGCCTGATTGAAGACCAAAAACCGATCCCGACAGCGGATTTTAAAACGATTGTCACCGAAAAACCGAAATATCACCTTGTTACCACCCAGGAAGAACGCATCCATTTGCTCGATCTGCTCCTGAAGCAAAAAGTAGTGTGCTTCGATACGGAAACAGACAACATTGAATCCCTGGAGGCAAATATGGTTGGTATGTCTTTCTCCTACCAGGCCAAAGAAGGCTTTTACGTCGCTGTTCCGCAGGACAAGGCTGAAGCGCAGGTGATTGTTGACCAGTTTCGCCCGTTTTTTGAAAGCAAAACGATTGAAAAAATCGGCCACAACCTCAAATACGATTTACAGGTACTTGAAAATTACAACGTTGATATTTCAGGGCCACTGTTTGATACGATGATCGCGCATTACCTGATCCAGCCTGAATCCAAGCAGGGGATGGATTACCTGAGCGAATACTACCTGGGATACAAACCGATTTCGATTGAAACGCTGCTTGGGAAAAAAGGCAAAAACCAGGGAAATATGCGTGACCTGAAACCCGAAGAAATTGTCGATTACGCCAGCGAAGATGCGGATATTACTTTCCAGCTGTACCAGATTTTCCATCCGCAAATTCAGAAAGACCATTTGAAAGATTTGTTCTACGAAATGGAAATGCCCCTGCTCCCGATTTTATCGAAAATGGAGCGGGAAGGAATTGCGATCGACGTACCCCACCTGAACCAGCTTTCTGCCAAACTGGAAGAAGAAGCGAAAAGGCTCGAAACCGAAATCAAGCAGATGGCCGGCACGGATTTCAACCTGGATTCACCGAAACAGCTGGGCGAAGTGCTCTTCGAATACATGAAGATTTCCTCCAAGGCGAAAAAGACGAAAACGGGCCAATACCAGACTTCCGAAGACGCGCTTGAGCAATACCGGAACGATCACCCGATTATTTCACAGATCCTGGAATACCGTCAGTGCCGAAAGCTGAAAAGTACTTACGTAGACCCGCTCCCAAACCTGATCCTGAAATTCGATGGCCGCGTACATACGAGCTACATGCAAACGATAACTGCTACCGGGCGTTTGAGCTCTAATAACCCGAATTTACAAAATATCCCGATCCGTACCGAAAAAGGAAAGGAAATCCGCAAAGCTTTTATTGCAAGAAATGAGGATTTTGTGCTGATGGCGGCGGATTATTCCCAGATCGAATTGCGGATTATCGCTGCGATGGCCGAAGATGTCAATATGATCCAGGCTTTCCGTGACGGAATGGACATTCATGCTGCTACGGCGGCCAATGTGTTTAAAGTTCCCATCGATGAGGTGACACGTGAACAGCGTAGCGCGGCCAAAGCGGTAAACTTCGGGATAATTTACGGTCAGTCGGCTTTTGGCCTGGCCCAGAACCTCGGAATTTCCCGTACGGAAGCGAAGGGGATTATTGACGCTTATTTTGCCCAGTTTACGAGTATCAAATCCTACATGGACAAGGTAATTAACGATGCGCGAGAGCACGGCTATGTCGAAACGATCAAAAAGCGCCGCCGTTACCTGGCAGATATCAATTCCGCCAATGCGATCGTGCGCGGTTACGCCGAACGAAATGCTATTAACGCCCCGATCCAGGGTTCAGCCGCCGATATTATCAAGCTCGCGATGATCGGCGTGGATAAAGCGATGAAGGAAGCGAATGTGAAATCAAAGCTGCTCCTTCAGGTGCATGATGAATTGGTGTTTGATGTCCATAAATCGGAGATCGACCTCATGAAAAAGCTCGTAACCGAAGCGATGGAAAACGCCGTTGAACTGGCTGTTCCAATGCAGGTTGAAGCGAAAACCGCCGTGAACTGGCTGGATGCGCATTAATGTTTTTTGGATCTAAGGGCGCAACTTTTTATCAAGAAAAAGGTGTAAATACCAAAAAGACGGAGCAAAAAATTGCCCGTCTTCTGTGGTTTAAACTATAAGTGAGCTTCAAAGAAATTCATCACTCAACATTCATCGTTTCCTATCTCGCTGCAAGCAAAAGTGAATACTCATTGTTGGCGAGCTGCAATTGTACCTGTGAAAGCGCGTTCAGCACCACAATCAGGTTTGTTTTCTCCAGCTGAAGCTTCTCCAGCTTGATTTGCAATTCTTCCTTTTCAGGGAAATAAGCTTTCAGCTCTTTGTTGTAGGCCGAAACCGATTCTTCCAGCGCCTGGCGGGATAGCTCGCCGGTGGAAACAGCAAAATGCTTGTTAATCACGTCCGTATTGTTCGGGTCACTCAGCTGGCTCACGTTGAACCCCGCTGCTTTTTTGCTTGGAATCCCTTCAGAAAAAGCAATCAGGTCGTTTTTGATCGCGTCGATTTTTTCCTGCATGTTACGGCTCAGTTCCCGCATCGCTTTCAAGGTGTCACTGGCAGCTTCTTCAGAAAAAAGCTCGGTACTGGCGCTGTTCAAATCCTTTTTGCTTGCTTCCGTAAAATTATTGGCGGAATACAGGCTTTCCTCAAGCTTCAAGCTGTAGCCCAGGTTCATCAAAGCATACAGCATTCCCCCGCAGGCCATCATCAGCACGGCGTTGACTGTTGTGTTAAAACGTAGCTCAGCCCGCCGAACGCGCGTCAGGTAGTAAACCGGCACATAAACAAAAATAAAAGCGGTAATGCTGGAGCGCATCAGGATGTTGGCGAAAGGCCAGTGCATCAGCTTAAACACAATTCCGACTGAAGCCCCGATAGCAAGCAGGAAACCGAGGGTAAAAACCCATTTGTCGACTTGCTTTTCCTCATCTTTGAATTTCAGGGCTATCATCAGCGGCATAAACACAAGGCTGAAAAGCAGTCCCCCGAGGACAATGGTGACACCGGCTCCCGGTAAATGAAGGGTTTTAAGCGTGGCGCCGGTAATTGTAAGCAATGCGCTCGCAAGCCCGGATATTTTCAAGGTTCTTTTCATGGCGTAATAATTTTTAAAAGTTAATAAAATCTCAGTCTCTTCCTGGATCTCCTTCAATGAATTTTTGAAAAAGCGCGGCAGGATTTTGCGGTAGAACCGGTAAAAATCTTCTCCCTCAGGCATTTCATGCTCTATGATACAGCAAATGTGATCCAGCAGGTTATTTTGCAGATCTTCAAGAATAACCCCATTTGCTTTAATATCTTCGAGTATGAAATCTACTTGCTCATCTGTTATGTTATGCATGGCCTGGTTTCGGTTGCAAATCCAACAAAAATTTCATTGTACTGATGAAATCGGCAAATTCGTTGATTTTTTCGCGGGCTGTTACCTGTCCTTGCTCGGTAAGCGTATAATACTTGCGTACGCGCTTACCCATGTACTCTTCCTCGATACCCACTTCGCCGTTTTTCTCCAGCGTGTGCAGGGTTGGGTACAAGGCGCCTTCCGTAATCTGGATTTTGCCATCCGTTAAATCTTTCACCCGTTGAGTGATCTCGTAACCATACATCCGGCCGTTTTCTTTAAGCAGCGTTAACACGATGGTTTTGAGGGTTCCTTTAATCAATTCTGATGTATACATGCTGCAAACATACATAAGAAACTTAAGTATTGCAAATTTATACATAAGAAAATTAGGTATTATTTTTTAAATCGCTGATATTTAGGGAGGTAATAATTTAAAAAATTAAATAAAATTTACCAGCGGAACGATATTATAATGTTAATAAGTCGAAATGGGTTTAAGCCGCCCTTGCTTTGGTTATTGGATAAGTTTCATTTTCGTTTCGCTAAGGTTATCAACAGGAAAGCGGAAAAGTAGGAATTATGTAATTCCGGATTAAAATATTGTAAATGAATTCCTTATTTGAAATGGCCGGAAGTATTTGATTTTAATGAATTTTAACATTTATTTAGAACAATTCTAAATTACCTGACTTTTGTAGAAAATTGTCATAAAAATGTCATTTAAATTATTTCATATATTAAATTTGCCCACGTCATAAAGTGTTTTTACGGCATAAGACAAAAAAGATTTTAAATGAAAATATCTAAAAATCAGATGTTTAGAAGTATAAAAACCTGGTGTTTCAGTGCAACTGCTATGTTGTTTTTAACTGGAACTTTCAACGCGAATGCGCAAGGTGAGGCACTCTTTAAAGCAAAATGTGCCACTTGTCACCAACCTCACAAAAACGGTACGGGGCCAAAACTGTTCGAAGTTCGCAAGAAGTGGGCGGAAGGCGGAGCCAAATCAGAGGAATCCATTTACCAATGGGTGAACAACTGGCAGGCTGCAGCGGCTTCAGATCCGTATGCGCAAACCGTTTCAACATGGGCGCCTACTGCGATGCAGGTATTCCCGGAATTGAAAAAAGAAGAAATCACAGCCATTTTTGACTGGGTAGACGCACAGGCTGATCCTGCAACTGCGGTTGAAGAAGGTGGTGGTGATGCCGCTGCCGGAGGTACTGAAGGCGAAGACGAAGAAGGCGGTTTCAGCTGGATCTGGATCGCGCTCGGCTTGCTGTTCGCTATCATCATTGCTGCTGTTTCCGGTGTTCGCCGCCAGTTGAAAACAGCCGTTGAAGGTGCTGACGACAGACCTGACACAAAAAGCTACGCTGAAGAATTCGGGCAATGGGCCTGGAAAAACAAAAAATACGTTGGAGTTGGAACATTGATCCTGGTAATTACCCTGATCGTTGCAGGCTTCCAGGGACTGGGTAACATTGGGATCCTCGAATCATACCAGCCTTCCCAGCCAATCGAATTCCCGCACGACATCCACACGGGTGTTAACGGCATCGATTGTAAATACTGCCACAATTCCGTAACGAAATCAAAAACTGCAGGTATCCCTACAGTGAACGTATGTATGAACTGCCACAAGCAGATCAACGGACGCACGCCGGAGCAGCAGGAAAAAATCAAAGCAATTTATGCAGCAGCAGGCTGGTCAACTGAAGGCGCAGGTTCTTACACCGGCAAATCCAAGCCGATCACCTGGAACAAGGTTCACGTTTTACCTGATCACGTTTACTTCAACCACTCCCAGCACGTAGTAGTTGGGGGTCTCGACTGTAAGCAGTGCCACGGTGATATGACCAAGCAAAAAGAGACTGCCCGTGTAGTGCCGGTTTCCGAGCTGAACAAAATCGAAGGAAACGTTCCGTTGACAAAACCAACCCTCACAATGGGATGGTGTATTGAGTGTCACGCAGAAAAAGAAATCACTGCCGGTCCGCTTGATACAAAAAATGACGGTTACTATAATGAAATCCACAAGCGTTTGCTGAACAACGACAAGAAATTGTACAGCAAGTACCTGGAAGACGGAAAAGTGACAGTAAAAGAATTAGGTGGTTGGGAATGTGCTAAGTGCCATTACTAATATCCCGAATAATTAATTACAAGAGAAGGCTTAAAAGCATATGGAAATGACAAAAAAATATTGGAAAGGTCTTGAGGAATTGAAAGAAACCCCTGCGTTCTTACAGCAAAGAGACCAGGAATTTCCTCAATCCATGTCTGTTGATGAATTTCTTGCAGATGAAAATCTCAAAGAAAGTTCCACAGGAAGAAGGGATTTCTTAAAGTTCTTAGGGTTTAGCGTTGCAGCTGCTACATTGGCGGCTTGTGAAGCGCCGGTTACAAAGGCGATCCCTTATGTAAACAAACCGGAGAACGTAACCCCGGGTATGCCGACATGGTATGCTTCCACCTATTATGATGGTGTTTCTTATGCCAGCATTTTGGTTAAGACCCGTGAAGGTCGTCCGATCTACATCAAAGGGAACAAAGATTTCGGTATTTCTAAAGGTGTTACAAACGCGCAGATCATCGCATCCGTTTTGCCATTATACGATTCAGCACGTTTGAAAGCCCCGATGATGGGCGGGAAAACGAAATCCTGGAACGACCTTGACGGCGATATCAAATCCAGGCTGAACGATATCGTTGCGAAAAAAGGAAAGGTAACTTTAGTTTCCTCTACAATCATTTCCCCGTCTACGCAAACAGCTATTGATATGCTGAAGGCGCATGTAAACGGCGGCGATGCGGCAGGAACATCTTTCGAGCACATCCAGTATGACGCTGTGTCCTACGCCGGAATGCGTGCTGCAAACAAAGAAACATTCGGTTTAACCGTAATGAATATGCCGGAGAACGACGGGATTATTCCTGACTACGATTTCTCTAAAGCAAAAACAATCGTTTCCGTTGGCGCTGATTTCCTGTGCACCTGGTTACTTGCAACTGAATACCAGGCACAATACGGTGTCAGAAGAAATCCTGACGGAGAATGGATGTCAAAGCATTTCCAGTTCGAGGCAACTATGTCTATCACTGGTTCCAATGCAGACTACCGCGGAATGGTTAAGCCTTCCGAAGAAGCAAACGTATTATCTTACATCTTAAGCAAATTCGGTGTAAATTCAGGCGTTAGCACGAAATTGTCTACGGATGCGGCTAAAATCGCTGACCTGGCAGTTGCCGAATTGAAAAAATCAAAAAGCGAATCCTTAGTGGTTGCAGGCTCTAACAACAAGGCCGTGCAAATCCTTGCTAATAAATTAAACTCCGTTTTAGGCGCATATACCAAAACGATCAACGTTAACAACCCTGTTTCTCTCTTCGCGTCACAAGATGCTAAGATGAACCGCTTTGTTTCCGACGTGATCGGTGGTAATGGCCCTGACGCTGTGATTTTCTACGGTGTTAACCCGGTTTACTCCCTTGCAGAAGGTGAGAAATTCGGTAAGGCCCTGAAAAATGTAGGCCTGACGGTTTCCCTCGCAGCTTACGCTGATGAAACGGCAAGCTTATGTAAGTATATCGCTCCTGACCACCATGCATTGGAGTCCTGGAATGATTACAACGCAAAAATGAACCATTACGCCCTGGCCCAGCCAACTATCCGTCCGATCCACAATACAGCTGCCGCTCAGGAAAGCTTTATGGTTTGGTCAGGTAAGGCTTCCCGCGGAGGTAAGGATTCCAAAGTATACTATGACCTGATCAAAAGCAACTGGGTAACTTACGGGTTCCCGATGCAAACTGAATATACAGATGCAGATACTTACTGGGGAATGATGGTACACGACAGCTGTTCCGATGTTCCTGCAGTAGCTGCAACTAACCCGGGCTTTAACGAAGCTTCCATGTCCGGGATTTCTTCCCAGGTTAAAACAGGCGGTAAAGGCACGGAAATCGTATTGTACCAAAAAGCTGGTATCGGTACGGGTGACCAGGCCAACAACCCTTGGCTGCAAGAGCTTCCTGACCCGATTTCAAAAGTAACATGGGATAACTACATTACCATGAACCCGGCTGAGATGGATGGCAAATACGCCACTACTTTCGACCAGGAAAACGGATTGAACGTTGCCACAGTGAAAGTGAACGGTGTTAGCCTTACGTTACCTGTTTACCCTTCACCGGGACAAGCAATCGGCACGGTAGGTATCGCCCTCGGTTACGGTCGTGGTGCAAACAACGAAAATATCGGAAACGCGGCATTCCAGACAAAAGAATACGGAGGCCACACAACTGACGATAAAGGAAACCGCAAACCAATCGGGCAGAACGCTTTCCGTTTGGTACGCATGGAAAACGGTACAATGTCCTTCTGTACGGAAGGTTCTGTTAGCAAAGTGGAAGGTGAAATCTACCCGATCGCTGCTACACAGATCCACCACACGGTAATGGCCCGCCGTTCCATAGTTCGCGAAACAACGCTTGACATTTACAAAAACAACGATAAGGAAGCTTACAACCCGGCTTACACGCTCCAGAAACTGGATGCTGACGGTAACCACGTTGAAAGGCCGATCGAAGAATTTGACTTGTGGGATGCACACCCGGTTGACAAAGTTGGTCACCGCTGGGGTATGACTATCGACCTCAACCAATGCTACGGCTGCGGAAGCTGTATGATTGCCTGCCAGTCTGAAAACAACGTTCCTGTTGTTGGTAAAGACGAAGTAAGAAGAGGACGTGAAATGCACTGGCTGCGTATCGACCGTTACTTTGCATCCGACGAGGAAGCAACAGTTGGTATGCGTAAAGACCGTGAAACGTTCGACTTCGGTAAAGCTGAGATCGCTGCAGAAAACCCGAAAGTGATCCACATGCCGATGCTCTGCCACCACTGTAACCACGCTCCGTGTGAAACAGTTTGCCCGGTAGCTGCAACAACTCATAGCAACGAAGGTTTGAACCAGATGGCTTACAACAGATGTATCGGTACACGTTACTGTGCGAACAACTGTCCGTACAAAGTGCGCCGCTTCAACTGGTTCAACTACCCGTCTTATAAAAAATTCGCCCAGGTGAACCCTGCACAGGATGATTTAGGCCGTATGGTACTGAACCCTGATGTAACGGTAAGAACACGAGGTGTGATGGAAAAATGTTCTTTCTGCGTACAAAAAGTACAGGCTGGTAAATTGACTGCCAAGAAAGAAGCAAGACCGGTTGTTGACGGAGACGTAACAACAGCTTGTGCTGAAGCTTGTCCTACAGGCGCTATCACATTCGGTGACTACAACGATCTTAAGTCTGAAATAAGGAAGAGCGCTAACGACAAGCGTGCTTACCAGGCCCTCGAGGAAGTTGGTGTGAAACCAAACATCTGGTACAAAATGAAGATCCGTAACGAAAATAACGACTTGCTGGAGAAAATCCACGTGTCGAAAAAGGGTCACCACGTGGTACACCACGACAAGAAAGAAAGTAAAAAAGCTCATCATTAATTGTTATAAAAAAAGGTTGAAATGCATAAGGAATCAGCAATTAGAGAACCTCTGATATTAGGTCACAAGACGTACCACGAAATTACCGAGGACGTTTGTAAGCCTATCGAGGACAAAGCGCCAAGAGCTTGGTATGTATTGTTTGCAATCGCATTGATTATTGCAGTATACGGGGTAGGATGTATTTTCTACCTGCTTGGTACGGGTATCGGTGTTTGGGGACTAAACAAAACAATCGGTTGGGCATGGGATATCACCAACTTCGTATGGTGGGTAGGTATCGGTCACGCCGGGACCCTGATCTCAGCGGTATTGCTCCTCTTCAGACAAAAATGGAGAATGGCGATTAACCGTTCGGCTGAAGCGATGACGATCTTCGCGGTATTCATGGCCGGAACGTTCCCGCTGATCCACATGGGTCGTTTGTGGTTAGGATACTGGGTATTCCCTTTACCAAACCAGTTCGGTTCCCTCTGGGTAAACTTCAACTCGCCGCTCCTCTGGGACGTGTTCGCAATCTCTACTTACCTTTCCGTGTCCCTCGTTTTCTGGTACATCGGTCTGATCCCTGACTTTGCAACGCTGAGAGACCGCGTAAAACGCCCGATCCCGAAGAAAATGTACTCCATTCTCTCTTTCGGCTGGTCAGGACGCGCTAAAAACTGGAACCGTTTCGAGCTTGTTTCCCTGGTTCTTGCAGGTTTGGCTACGCCACTCGTATTCTCGGTTCACTCCATTGTATCCTTCGACTTTGCCACATCGGTGATCCCGGGATGGCACACCACCATCTTCCCTCCTTACTTCGTTGCGGGTGCGGTATTCTCCGGTTTCGCGATGGTACAAACACTCTTGCTTGTTATGCGTAAGGGAATGAGGCTTGAAAACTACATTCACACGAGACACGTTGAATACATGAACATTGTAATCATGGTAACAGGTTCCATCGTAGGTGTTGCCTACCTGACGGAGCTCTTCGTTTCCTGGTACTCCGGTGTTGAATACGAAGCATACGCTTTCATTAACCGTGCAACCGGTCCTTACTGGTGGGCTTACTGGTCGATGATGACATGCAACGTAATCTCCCCGCAGCTGATGTGGATCCGTCCTTTGAGAAGAAGCCTGTACTTCACATTCTTTATCTCTATCGTTGTAAACATCGGTATGTGGTTCGAGCGTTACGTAATTATCGTATCTTCCATCCACCGCGATTACCTTCCTTCTTCCTGGAGTATGCACTACCCGAGCCACATTGATATCGGGATCTACCTCGGAACGATCGGGATCTTCTTCGTATTCTTCCTCTTGTTTGCACGTTTCTTCCCGGTATTGCCAATCGCCGAGTTGAAAACTATCTTGAAATCTTCCGGTGAGTCTTACAAAAACGCTCCGGACACACACGGCCATCACGACCACGACAATACAGCTCACGGTCACGATCAAAGCCAGCTGGGAACAGAAAATACTAACAATCATTAATTAGGATCATGTCAGAAAAGGTTATATATGCAATGTACGACGATGACGATGTGCTGAAAGACGGCGCAAAGAAATTGGTTGCAAAAGGAATTAAAGTAGCGGACGTATTTTCGCCGTTCCCGATCCACGGAATTGATCCGATCATTGGGGTTCAGAATACCCGTCTGGGGATCATGGCCTTCTTGTACGGTATTACCGGTACAACTATAGCTACCCTTGGAATGCGTTATTTCATGATTGGTGACTGGCCGATGAACATTGGTGGTAAGCCGAATTTCACTTACCTGGATAACATCCTCGCGTTCATCCCGGTTACTTTCGAGTTTACTGTATTGTGTGCTGCACACGGAATGGCGATTACGTACCTGTTGAAAAACAAAACTTTGCCGGGTATGCCTGCTTCCAACCCGGATCCGAGAACAACAGACGACAAATTTGTAATGGAATTGCGTATGTCTGAAAACTCCGGCTTCACAGCGGAAGAAATCCAGGATTTGCTCAGATCAACCGGTGTAATTGAAATAGATCAAAAAGAAGTTAAATAATACGTCTTCGGACGCGAACGATAATTTTATCTGAAAGATGAATAAAATAGTTAAAATAATAGGAAAAGCATCCATGGCAGTAGCAGCCGGTTTCGTGATCGGGGCTTGTACTGCTGATCCGGATAGCAGCGGTTTGGAATATATGCCGGATATGTACCGTTCCCCGGCTATCGAGCCGTATGTAGATTACGGTGAGTTAAGAGGAAGGTTGAACCCGGATGTTTCTCAAAGACAATCCGCGCTGACACCTCCAAACAGCACAATTCCTTATTATGGAACTAACAAGGAGGACGTCATGATGATGCTGCCTTACCACAGGCTTCCTGCACCTTCAACAGCTTCTACACACGGACTGTTCGGTTGGGAATATACAAAAAACACCGAAGCAGACTATGAATACAATCAAGCTGCAATGGATGTTAACCCGCTCAAGTTGACGGCTGAGAATGCAGAAGCGACTTTCAAAAACGGGAAAGAGCTTTATGCTGCCAACTGTATGCATTGCCACGGTGAAAAAGGTGACGGAAACGGACCAATGGTTCAAAGCGGCGCTTACACAGGAGCTGCAGTTCTTACAGGCCTTGCCATTGCTGACGGACAAATGTTCTACTCCATTTACTACGGTAAAGGGATGATGGGAGCGCACAACTCTATCGTTAACAAAAAAGAAATCTGGACGCTCGTTCACCACATCCGCAAATTGCAAAGCGCAGATTACGGAACGTTCAACGCTGACGGTACAATGGCTGGTAAGCCAGCTGCTGCCGATACGACAAAAACGGCGACAACTCCTGTAATGCCAAAGCCAGTTAAAAAATAAATCAAGAAACGTTTAGAACAATGGAATTTAAAATTACAAAAAAAGCAAATCTCTGGACAATCGCCATTATGGTGATAGGTTTGCTCTTTACCGGAATCGGTGTTGCTTGTGAAATGGGTCATGATCATGGTCACCATTTAGGGCAGCGTGTTTTAGGAAATATGTTGATCAACAGTTTCTTCTTTTTTGCCATCGGTTTGGGCGCTTTGTTCTTCCTGGCGTTACAGTATGCTACGGAAACAGGATGGTATGCATCCATCAAGCGTGTGATCGAAGCCCTGACAGGTTACCTGCCTTACGGCGTAATGCTGCTCGCCCTTACTTTACTCATCATTACCCTGATGGACGGTGCGCACATTTACATCTGGATGGACTCAGCTTACACTGACCCGGCTTCTCATCATTACGACCAGATTATCGATGGAAAATCCATGTACCTGAACAAAGTTTTCTTCTGGATCAGAACAATCGTTTACCTCGGAACTTACCTGCTCTTCTGGAGAGGCTTCAAGAAAAGGTCACAGCTGGAAGATGAAGTTGGCGGAACGGATATCCACTTCACGAACTACCGTAAAGGTGCTACATTCCTCGTGTTCTTTGCTGTTTTCAGCTCAACTTCTGCCTGGGACTGGATCATGTCAATTGATGTTCACTGGTTCTCCACGCTCTTCGGATGGTATATTTTCGCAGGAATGTGGTGCTCTACCATGATCGTATTGGTTTCCCTGACTCTGTACCTCAAAAAACAAGGATACTTGCCAAATGTAAACGAAAGCCATATCCACGATATCGGTAAATGGACATTTGCTACTTCTTTCCTCTGGTCTTACCTGTGGTTCTCCCAGTTCATGCTGATCTGGTATGCCAACATCCCGGAAGAAACAACTTACCACTTAATGCGTATCGAAAACTTCAAGTTCCTTTACTTCGGTATGTTCATCATTAACTTTGCTTTCCCGATGGTCCTTTTGATGTCACGCGACGCCAAAAGACATGCAGGAATCCTGACTTTCGTAGGTCTGGTTGTATTGTTCGGTCACTGGGTAGATGTTTACCTGATGATTATGGCAGGATCAATGGGACCAAACGCTTTCATCGGTTTCATGGAAATCGGTATGATGTTGCTGGCGCTCGGCTTCTTTGTCAGAATGATCCTCATCAACCTGACTAAAGCTCCGCTGACAGTTAAAAATCACCCGTTCCTGGACGAAAGTATTCACCACGATATTTAATAAACAAATTATTCATTCTTATATAAATTAAAATGAGTTTTAAATTAATCACATTGATCGTAATCGTATTAGGAGTTGTTGCTTTGGCACAGCTGATAAGAGTATACGAGCTTTCTTCTAAATTGAGAAACAGAAGGGAAGAAGACATTACGAATAGGGATAACCGTTTGAATGCTAATTTGTTGATGGGCTTTACGTTCTTTTTCTACATCGGCTTTATCTGGCTGATGCTGAAATACGGATGGACAGGCCGTGGTGATGCTGCTTCTGTTGGCGGTGAAGAAACCGACTGGCTGCTCAACCTGAACTTCGTGATCATCATCATTGTATTTTTCATTACGAATACCCTGCTGTTCTATTTCGGTTACAAATACATCCGCAAGCCGGGGGTAAAAGCATACTACTACCCGCACAACAACAAGCTTGAGCTCTTATGGACGGTAGTTCCTGCGGTTGTACTCGCGGTGATCATCATTCTCGGTTTGAAAGTATGGAACAGCGCAACTTCCGATGCAAGCAAAGAAGCTATCCGCGTTGAGTTGTTCTCCAAGCAGTTTGACTGGACGGCACGTTACGCCGGTGAAGACAACATCCTGGGTCATTTCGATTACAAATTGACTACACAGGAAAACGAATTAGCTTTGATGACGACTGAATCCCTTGATTCTGCCATCCGTCAAATGGAATTCGGAAAAGCGGATGGTACCGTTATGGGGATCCAGCTGCTCGAGGAAAAGCTGAACAACCCGAAAAACATTTTCATCCCGGAAGACCTGGAGAAAATGGAAAACGACCTTGACCGTAAAACACGTTTGCTCCGTTTGCTCGTTCAGATGCGCGCCCGTCACAACAAGAAATGGGATGCTGAAGCTTACGATGACATCATTCAGAAAGATACCCTGCACTTATGCGTTAATAAAGAGTATGAAATGACTTTCCGTGCGAAAGACGTGATCCACTCCGCTTACTTCCCGCATTTCCGTGCCCAGATGAACACTGTTCCGGGTCTGACAACACGCTTGAAAATGACCCCGAAATACACGACAAAACAAATGCGCGGAAAGATGAAAAATCCGAAGTTCAACTATGTTTTGATGTGTAACAAAATCTGCGGTAGCGCTCACTACAAAATGAAAATGATCGTTGTTGTAGATTCTCCGTCAGAATACAAAGCGTGGTTGAAATCCAAGCAAACGTTCAAAGATGTGTTTTTGGCAAAGCCGGTTGAAGCAGCAGCTGCAACACCGCTCGAAGGTACAGTTACGCCGGCGGATACAGCCAAAATCATTAAATAAATATTAATCTTAAATAATCAAATATAAATGGGAGCTTTAGCACACGAAGCACACGGACATCACGGAGCACATGATCACCACGAACATCATGAAGAAGGCTTCGTATCGAAGTACATTTTCAGTATGGACCACAAAATGATTGGTAAACAGTACTTATTGACTGCTGTTTTCATGGGTGTTGTGGCAATGCTTTTGTCTATTTTATTTAGAATTCAATTGGCCTGGCCGGGTGAAAGCTCGGATTTCCTTTCCATGTTCCTGGGTGAAACCTGGGCTCCGGGAGGTGTATTGAAAGAAAATATGTACTTAGGTCTCGTTACCATCCACGGTACAATCATGGTATTCTTCCTCTTAACAGGTGGTTTGTCCGGAACTTTCTCCAACATCCTTATTCCGTTGCAGATTGGTGCACGTGATATGGCTTCAGGCTTCCTGAACATGCTTTCTTACTGGATGTTCTTCCTGTCTTCCATGATCATGCTTTGCTCCCTGTTCATCGAAACAGGTCCTGCAATGGCGGGTTGGACGATTTATCCTCCTTTATCCGCGCTTCCGCAGGCAATCGAAGGTTCAGGCTTAGGTATGACCATGTGGCTCGTTTCCATGGCTATCTTCATCGCTTCTTCCCTTTTGGGTTCATTGAACTACATCGTTACGATCCTCAACCTGCGTACTGCCGGTATGAAAATGACACGCCTGCCATTAACAGTTTGGGCGTTCTTCGTAACAGCTGTGTTAGGTGTACTTTCTTTCCCGGTTCTTCTTTCCGCAGCGCTTCTGTTGCTGATGGACCGTTCCGCAGGAACAAGCTTCTACTTGTCTGATATCATCGTAGGAGGTGAGATGCTCGATAACCACGGTGGTTCCCCGTTATTGTACCAGCATTTATTCTGGTTCCTGGGCCACCCTGAGGTATACATCGTATTATTGCCGGCCCTCGGTCTGTCTTCTGAAATTATCGCAACCAACTCCCGCAAGCCGATCTTTGGTTACCGCGCGATGATCGGTTCCATCCTGGCGATCGGTTTCCTCTCCTTCATTGTATGGGGCCACCACATGTTTATCACCGGTATGAACCCATTCCTGGGAAGCGTCTTCGTATTTACAACCTTGTTGATTGCCATCCCGTCCGCGGTGAAAGTGTTCAACTACCTGACAACGCTCTGGAGAGGTAGCCTCGTGCTGACGCCGGCCATGTTGTTTGCGATCGGTCTTGTTTCTACCTTCATCACAGGTGGTGTTACCGGGATCATCCTTGCTGACTCCGCCCTGGATATTGCAATCCACGATACTTACTTCGTAGTTGCCCACTTCCACATTGTAATGGGTATGTCAGCAGTATTCGGTATGTTCGCCGGGGTTTACCACTGGTTCCCGAAAATGTACGGACGTATGCTCAACACACGTTTGGGTTACGCTCACTTCTGGATCACAATCGTTGGCGCTTACGGGGTATTCTTCCCGATGCACTTCGTAGGTCTTGCCGGGGCACCGCGCCGTTACTACGATTACTCTGTTTACGGGGAATTCGATACCAATTCTTATGAAATGATTATGGACCTGAATGTAATCGTTACCGTATTCGCAATCATTGCGGCTATCGGTCAGGGATTCTTCCTGTTCAACTTCTTCTACAGTATTTTCAGAGGCCCGAAAGCGGTACAAAACCCTTGGAAGTCCAACACACTCGAGTGGACTACACCGGTAGAGCACATGCACGGAAACTGGCCGGGAGCTATTCCGGAAGTTCATCGCTGGCCGTATGACTATTCCAAGCCGGGTTACGAAGAAGATTTCGTACCTCAGGACGTTCCTTTGAAGGAAGGCGAAGAAGAAGAAACGCATTAAGCTCGCTTTAAATAATTTTTAAAAGCCTTTTGTCCCCGGATGAAAGGCTTTTTCGTATTTTTGACAAAACGTTTCAGCTTGGAAGAAGAATCATTTGACTACAGGAAAGAATTGGAGGAGCAAGGCGCCGACAAAGATTACGACAAGGTCCTGCGTCCTAAAAAGCTGACGGATTTTGCCGGTCAGGAAAAGGTCGTTGAAAACCTCGAAATTTTTGTTCAGGCAGCTGCCCAGCGCGGTGAGCCCTTGGATCACGTTTTGCTTCACGGGCCTCCGGGCTTGGGAAAAACAACCCTTGCGAATATCATTGCCAATGAGCTTGGCGTTGGAATTAAAATTACCAGCGGCCCGGTACTCGATAAACCCGGGGATTTAGCAGGATTGCTCACAAACCTCGACAAAGGCGACGTGCTTTTCATCGATGAGATCCACCGCCTGAGCCCGGTCATAGAAGAATATCTCTATTCGGCCATGGAGGATTACGTGATCGATATCCTCATTGACAGCGGCCCGAATGCACGGGCGATCCAGATTACGCTCAATCCTTTTACACTGATCGGCGCTACAACACGCTCCGGCTTGCTCACTTCACCCTTGCGGGCACGTTTTGGGATCAATTCCCGCTTGCAATATTATGATGCAAAAACGCTGACGATGATCGTGGAACGCTCTTCCGAATTGCTCGATATCCCGATCAGTGAAGAAGCGGCCTACCAGATCGCGAGCCGCAGCCGGGGAACACCGCGTATTGCGAATGCGCTCCTGCGCCGCGTGCGTGATTTTGCCCAGATCAAAGGCGACGGGACGATCAACAAAGAAATAACGAATATTGCCCTGGAAGCGCTGAATGTTGATATCTACGGCCTGGATGAAATGGATAACCGCATCCTGACGACAATTATCGATAAGTTTAACGGTGGCCCGGTCGGCTTAACAACGATAGCAACTGCTATTGGTGAAAATGCCGGTACACTGGAAGAAGTCTATGAGCCTTTCCTGATCCAGGAAGGATTCATGGTCAGAACACAGCGCGGCCGCAAAGTCACCGAAAAAGCATACCGCCATTTGGGTAAAGACCTCGGTTTCTACCAGGCGGGATTATTTTAATTTCCCCTTTTATGCTTGAGCTGAGGCTTCAACACAGGCGCAGGAAGGGGGTCAAAGACGGGAATCTTTGTCAGTAATCGGAAAACATACAGCAATCGTTAAAAAAATAGCCGCTGAGCTGGGGTTTTTGTATTGCGGCATATCCAAGGCTGCTTTTTTGGAGGAAGATGCCCCACGGCTCGAAAAATGGCTTCATAACGGATTTCATGGCAAGATGTCTTACATGGAAAACTATTTCGACAAGCGATTAGATCCGCGTTTGCTCGTGGAAGGCTCAAAAAGCGTTGTTTCCCTTGTATTGAATTATTACCCCGAAAGTATCCAAAAGCCGGACGTTCCGCAGGTTTCGAAGTATGCTTACGGAAATGATTACCACGAAGTGATCAAGGATAAGCTCAAACTTTTCCTGGAAAAAATCCGGGAACAGATCGGTGATGTCGGCGGGCGGGTTTTCGTGGATTCCGCACCTGTGATGGATAAAAGCTGGGCGCGGAAAAGCGGCCTGGGGTGGACGGGAAAAAACGGGAATCTCATTCACCCGAAAAACGGATCTTTCTTCTTCATCGCCGAATTGATCATCGACCTTGAGCTTGAGCCCGACGGACCGATCAAAGATTATTGCGGAACCTGCACCCGCTGCGTAGACGCCTGCCCGACCGATGCGCTTAACACACCTTATATCGTGGATGGATCAAAATGCATTTCTTACCTGACGATAGAATTGAAAGACGAGCTGATCCCGCAGGAATTTGCCGGAAAGATGAATAACTGGGCTTTTGGCTGCGATATCTGCCAGGATGTTTGCCCCTGGAACCGCTTTTCCCGGCCTACCCGCGAAACGGCGTTCCAACCCAATGAGCTTTTGCTGAGTCTCACCGCCAACGACTGGCAGGACCTGGAAGAAGATCAATTTTCTGTTTTGGCAAAAAACAGCCCCATCAAGCGCACAAAATTAAAGGGAATGAAACGCAATGTTTTGTTCTCCTCGAAACCCGAATGATTCACGCCGTTTTGGCGCGTGTTTTTGGTAAAAACCGTGCCAAAACAACTTTCTGTTTTCCTTTGTGAAAACCTGGTAACACGGAGCTGGCATTCGAAGTAAATCACTTAAATTTGAATACAAGCCTTGATTTTGCTCAACTTTCACTTCGTGGCTTCTGCGAGGTGATCAAGCAAAAGTTGCCAGGAACAGTTCTTTATTTAAAGAAATACCCGTAAATATCATTCCCGTTTGCGTAAAGCAACAAGCCCAGCAAAAGAATAAACCCGACATATTGAGCATATTCCAGGACTTTCTGTGGAGCTTCCTTGCCGGTAATCATCTCGTAAAGCAGGAAAACTACGTGTCCGCCGTCCAAAGCCGGGATCGGAAGGATATTCATAAAGGCAAGCACAATGGAAATAAACGCCGTGTTGAGCCAGAAAATTTCCCAGTTCCAGGTAGAAGGGAACATTTTGCCGATAGAGCCGAACCCGCCGATCGAAGAAGCGCCTTTTTCGGTAAAGAGGAATTTTAGCTGTGCAGCGTAATCACCCAAAGTGTTCATTCCTTTGTCCAGTCCGCGGCCAAAGCTTTCGCCAAAAGAGTAATCAATGTGCCTGATGGCCTTTTCATCCACGATGTTAGGAGTGTTCAGGAAACCGATACGCCCTTCATATTTGCCCGTTTTCGGAATAGTCATCGTTTTGGTGATGATTTCTCCTTTGCGGTCGATTTCAAACGTAATTTCCTTCCCTTTGGAATAGAAGGTTTCATTTTGGAATTCATCGTAATAAACAATTTTTTTGCCGTTCACCGAAACGAACTTATCACCCGGTTTCAACTGGATCTTATCGGCTGGAGAGCCTTTTTCAACTTCGGAAACCTCTACACCCAAACTGCGGGGTGAAAAGGCTTGTGCGGCCCCTTTGTTAAAAAGCTCATAATCGACATTTTCCGGAAGCTGAATAGTTTTAAGGGACCCATCCGCTTTTTTAACGGTGATTTTACGCCCGTTGCGAAGTAAAACGATCACATTCGCATCCATCACATCTTCCAGTTTTTCACCATTGATCCGGATCACATTATCGCCGGATTCAAAACCGTATTTCTTCAGGTAAGGATGAACTGCAACGCCGGCCTTAACGTCATTTGGGCTGAGCTGGTCTTCGCCGTAAGCAAAAGCTACACAGATATAGATCAAAATTCCCAGGACCAGGTTTACCGTCACCCCGCCGATCATGATGATCAAACGCTGCCAGGCCGGTTTTGAACGGAATTCCCACGGCTGGGCAGGTTGCGCTAATTGTTCCTTATCCATGGATTCATCGACCATTCCGGAAATTTTTACATAACCGCCCAGTGGCAGCCAGCCGATTCCCCATTCCGTATCACCGATCTTTTTCTTGAAAAGCGAAAACCACGGATCAAAGAAGAGGTAAAATTTCTCAACGCGTGTTTTAAATAGCTTTGCCGGGATATAATGACCGAATTCGTGCAAGATAACCAGTATAGAGAGCGATAAAATAAGTTGTGCGGCTTTGATCCAAAAATCCATTTCCTTGTGATTGATTCAATTAAGGGAACAAAGATAAAGTTTTGCACCAATATCGGGTGGTTTTCGGGTTTTATTTTAAGGATAAATAACAATCCGGGCAGGGGAGGGGCCTTGTGAATTCTGAACGGATTTCGTATTTTTGTTTAACATCAACTAAACTATCCTATGGAAGCCTATGTCAATTTAGCCTTAAGCTCCTGCGCCTTTCTCCTGTCGGGCTCGGCTTTGCTGTTCAACATTACTTTCAACCGGCGCGAACGCAGAAGGAATATCAGGCAAACCCTGAGCAATGCGCTGAACAATGTGGCAAAGATCAACATAGAGATTGCTAATTTAAAGCAGGAAAATGCGGGTGTCAGTCCACATGAAATCGATGTGCGACGTAACCTTGATTTTCAGCGCAGCACCCTGATGACGGAAGCAGAATTCCTGATTTATGAAAAACCCGAGCTTCTGACCGCAATTGATTGTTCCCTGGTAGCTTTTACTTTCAATGAATTAAAAGATTTCAAAAAAACCGGTCATTACTGGCAGGAAGCAATAGCAAGATCGAAAACCGACGAGCTGCGCCATATCCATACACGCGATTATGCTTTCTTTCTCTTCGGGCAAAACCGGGAAGAAGACGGGCGAGAAGCTTTCAACCGGGCGCTGGCGATTGAGCTGAAGAAAAACGACCAGCACCTTGCCGTGATGATTGATACATATTTACTTTGGGCCAGCGCCGAATTTTTAGCCGGATGCGAAAAGGAATTCAAACAGCGGATCAGTTCGGCCAAAAAAATCTGTGAGCAGCTGAGAAATAAAAGTAAATGCCAGGAAATAGAGGAAAAAATAAAAGCTTCACAAGCGCAGTACGCTGAGCCCGGGAA
This sequence comes from Crocinitomicaceae bacterium, assembly GCA_021325675.1. Classification (GTDB taxonomy): domain Bacteria; phylum Bacteroidota; class Bacteroidia; order Flavobacteriales_D; family Crocinitomicaceae; genus M2408. The sequence continues at coordinate 132,116 of JAJTCM010000006.1, read as the reverse complement.
TTAAGCAGGTTTCCGGACTACCCTCGAGGCGAGAAAAGAAAAGAATCCCAGCAAAAACCCTGAAAGGGCCCCGACAACCGGACCCGTTACCAGCATCATCAGTTTGGGGTGGAAAGACATCGCTATTTTAGCCATCATTTCCGCTTCCTGCTTGTGGCTGGCGATATAATCGTTGAATAAGATAATATGGACGGCCGTAATCCACAGGGAGTTGACAAGACTAACCAATAAACCGTGCCAGAAATATTTCGATGGGGCGTATTTTGCGATGCAATAAGCACTAATGATAAAAATTACCAGCCAGAAAAAAGGCTCAGTATGTGAGGGGATGAAATATACTGTGGCAAAGGCCATGGCAAGGCCAAAGAGGGAAAGGCTGAAAATAAGCTTCCAGTTCATAGGTTTTTGTTTAAGGAGTTTCAAGCTGTAAGTTACGGAAATTTCAGCTCGGAATGAAATATTTAATTTTCTTCCTCGAAAATTCCCTGGCTTTTGAAGTAATCCAGAATGGCTTCTTTGATCAAATGCTGCTGTTCGCGCTCATCAAGCGGGGGCAAATCGGCTACCAGCTCAAAATGCGGCCAGTTTTCCTTGTCGCGGCCAATGAATTTATAATGTCCGTGCGGTTCGAGCAAAGTACAAATCGCAACGTGCATCAGGTCGGTTTTTTCGTGCTTCTTGAATTTTTTGTAGCCCAGGCCCAATTCTTCCACACCGATCAAAAACAAAATCGCCTGTGTATCCAGGCCTTCCCCGAATTCAACTTCGAGTTGTTTGACCAGTTTTTGAAAGCGTAACTCAACTGCATAATCCATATTGCAAAATTAATCGAATTTCACCGAATGGCCTTCTTTTTGGAAAGAAATCCCGTTCCAGGTCCACTAAATTGATTTTTTAAACGTAACTTTGCCGCCATATTTAGGCCTGAAAGTTCTCTTTAGTCTTTGGTCCTGAGTCTAATAGTCTATAAATATGGAAATTCTCAACGGTAAGGAAACAGCCAAATCCATCAAGGAAGAAATCGCGCAGGCGGTGAAAAAGCGGAAAGCTGAAGGTAAAAAAATCCCTCACCTCGCGGCCATCCTGGTCGGTATGGACGGCGGATCAATGACCTACATCAACAACAAGCTTAAATCCTGCGAAGAATGCGGTTTCGAAAGTACGCTGATGCGTTACGATGATTCCGTTACCGAAGAAGTGCTGCTGAACAAGATCCAGACCCTGAACGAAGACAAAAGCATCGACGGTTTTATCGTACAGCTGCCTTTGCCTCCGCATATTGACGAAATGAAAGTGACCCTGGCAATCGACCCGATGAAAGACGTTGACGGTTTCCACCCGATGAACCTCGGGAAGATGGCGCTCAACCTGCCGTGCTTTATTTCTGCTACGCCTTCCGGTATTATTGAGCTGCTGAAACGCAACAAAATCGAAACTGCCGGGAAAAACTGTGTCATCATCGGCCGTTCCAACATCGTAGGGATGCCGCTCAGTATTTTGCTTTCCCAGAATGCCGACCCGGGCAACTGTACCGTGACCCTGGCACACAGCCAGACACAGAACCTGGCAGAAGTTACCCGAACAGCCGATATCCTCATCGCAGCAGTTGGACAGCCAGGCTTCGTTACCGCAGACATGGTCAAAGAAGGCGCTATTGTAGTTGATGTTGGTACCACCCGGGTGGAAGATTCCTCCAAAACTGCAGGCTGGAGACTGGCGGGCGATGTGAAGTTTGACGAAGTGGCGCCAAAGTGCGCTTATATTTCACCGGTTCCGGGCGGAGTTGGACCGATGACCGTCGCTTCCCTCATGATCAACACGCTCAAGGCAATGGAGCTGAAAGGGAAATAGTTCACGCGAAAAAAGAGCGTCTCTGAAAAAAAAGCTTAATTTTGCAGTGTAGAATTGGAAGAATGACGGAGACAAAATTAAGCGTTAACATCAACAAAATTGCGACCTTACGGAATTCCCGCGGGGGAAATGTTCCTAACGTTGTGCAAGTTGCCATCGACTGCGAGCGTTTCGGGGCACAAGGAATTACTGTTCATCCCCGGCCGGACGAGCGCCACATTACCAAACAGGATGTTTACGATTTAAAAGCTGTTGTCACCACTGAATTTAACATCGAAGGTTTTCCCGACCAGCGTTACCTGGACCTCGTTTCAGAAATCCGACCGGCGCAGGCAACCCTCGTTCCCGATCCGCCAAATGTTTTAACTTCCGATGCCGGCTGGGACACTAAAAAGCACCTGGATTTTTTGCAGGAAACAATTTCAGGACTGAAGGCACAGGGAATCCGCACCTCCATTTTTGTAGACACTGATCTGTACAACATCGAATACGCTGCCAAAACCGGCGTCGACCGCATTGAGTTATACACGGGCCCTTTCGCAGAAAACTATTCCCAAAACCCTGAAGCGGCTGTGGATGCTTACGTGAAAGCTGCTGTTATGGCCCACGGGCTTGGTTTGGGCATTAACGCCGGCCACGACCTGAGCCTGGAAAACCTGCGTTTCTTCAAAGAACAAATCCCCCACCTGGCGGAAGTCAGTATCGGCCATGCGATCATTTCAGACGCTCTTTACCTCGGATTAGAAAACACCATCCAGCGCTATTTGTGGCTGTTGAGGGAGGTGTGATATTTCTCCCGCAGGCAGCGCAGAATTTTCGCGCGGATTTATCTTAGTATCACTTTATTCAAATTGATAATTATCTCTAATGCACGTGGAATAATACGAATCTTGTCCTGCGTTAATCTGCGCAATAATATGTCAGCTGCGGGCATATTAAATGCAAAAACAAAAATCCCGGCCTGCAAATGTAAACCGGGACTATATACATTTTAGCTGTTTATTTAATGATAAGTACCTTTTTCGAGAGTTCCTGTTTTAGATCAGTGCTTACAAGCTTATAAAGATAAGTTCCTGAAGGAAGCAGGGAATTATTGATTTCAACCTGCTTTGAATTTACCGGGATATCAACCGATTTCAATTCCTCACCCTGCATGTTGTACAAGAGAATTTTGCCTTGGCTGACGCCTTCCGGTATTTGAACAATATTCACTCCCTGCGAAGGATTCGGATAGACCTGCATTCCTGAGAAAAAGGGGTCATTTACGGGTTGGATCCCGGCCATTCCCCCTGGACAGCAACAATTTAAATTATATCCCGCTAAAGTTCCCGGCAACGTATATACGCGAACCGTAGAAGCAAGAGACGTGTGGTAATACAGGGACATTTTGAATGTACTATCCGCTTCGGAAAAGTAGACAAAATTTTGATTTCCGGTTGTATATACATTGTTGTATGTGGTAGAATTCGGCCTGCAAAAGTTTTGCTGGAATAATATGCTTCCATCCTGGTTGTAAATCCGGAAGGTTTGAGGATTATATCCCGCGTAGGTATACTCAATATCGTCATCGAGATCAAATAATTTGTCTGAGAAGAAAAAAGACTCAGAGTTTTGTACATTGCCTGCTGTGTCGGGGAGCATTAAATAACTATGAAAAGAGTAATCTGCGTTATATACTTCAACGGTGTTAGAAGCCGAGTATATCTTAAAATATTTAAGTCCTGAGCTTAAATAGTAGGGCATAATAGTGTGGTAATTATCACCGAAATCGTTAGTGTGATAATCCAGGTCGCCAAAAATGTGATCCAAAACCGGTTGACCAAAGGATTTGAAAGATAAAAAAAGGAAACAAATGAAGGTAAAAGCTAATTTTTTCATACTATATTATTTAGAGGTTTACTCTTAAGACAATATAAAAAACCTTTACCCCCAAGGAAGGATACACACTCGGGCCCTTAGCTCGTTGTATAAACAAAAAGGCACATAGCTGTGTAAACTATGTGCCCTATGTGGTTTAAAAAGAATGTTAGATGTGCGCTAACGCTTCATCCATCAAAAACTTCGTTTTTTCTTATTCTTCATCGTCGTCGTCACCAGCGTCGGAGCCTTTAGCAGCACCACGTGCCATTCTTACAGCTACAACAACCGCGTTAGCCGGCTCGAGGAAAGTCAAACCGTTCGCTTCGATTTGCGATACACGGATAGACTGACCGATACGCAGCTTCGTGATATCGATGGATACTTCTTCCGGCAAATCTTTCGGTAAACCAACTACTGTTAATCTACGGTAAACCTGTGCCAGCTTACCACCCGCCATTACACCGCGTGAGCTTCCTGTAACACGTACAGGTAAACCAACTTTAACCGGTTTTTTCTCGTCCAGCTCGTAGAAGTCTACGTGTCTGATCGTGTCTTTCACCGGGTCTTGCTGCAAATCCTGGATAATCGCGCTTGCTTTTTTTCCATCGATGTCTAATTCAACCTGGAAAACATCCGGTGTGAACACCAGTCTTTCCATGTCGATTTTTTTCACGGAGAAATGGGTTTGGGAACCCTGACCGTAAAGTACGCAAGGTACGCGGTCTTCTAATCTCAACGCTCTAGCATCTTTTTTCCCTACGCTCGTTCTTAACGAACCGCTCAATTGTGCTACTTTCATTGTTATTTGTTTTTATTAATTTACGAAACTATAAAGTGTGAGCTGATCGATTTGTTTTCCATCAAACTGTGGATCACGTCCGCAAAAAGCTCGTGCGTAGCAAGTACGCGGATTTTGGAGCTGTTTTTTTTCAGCGGGATTGTGTCGGTCACAATCAGCTCGGTTAATTTTGAATTTTCAATGCGCTCATACGCCGGGCCGGATAAAACGGCATGGGTACAGAATGCACGTACGCTTTTCGCGCCTTTTTCCATAAAGAGGTTGGCAGCTGTGGTCAGTGTTCCTGCTGTATCGCACATATCATCGATCAGGATCACATCCTTGCCTTCAACTTCACCGATCACGGTCATTTCGGCCACTTCGTTCGCTATTTTGCGGTGTTTGTGACAGATGGCAAGACCTGTATTCAGTTTTTTAGCGTAGGAGTTCGCTCTTTTTGTTCCTCCTGCGTCCGGGGCAGCCATGATCAGGTTGCCGGTATTCAGTTTTTCGATTTCCGGGAAAAAGATCGTAGAAGCGTACAGGTGGTCAACCGGAACTTCGAAGAAGCCCTGGATCTGGTCAGCGTGGAGGTCCATTGTAATGATGCGGTCCACACCGGCAGCCATCAGCATATTAGCAACAAGCTTGGCGCCGATTGCAACTCTTGGCTTATCCTTCCGGTCCTGGCGGGCAAAACCGAAGTAAGGGATCACAGCAATAATTTTGCGGGCTGAAGCGCGCTTGGCGGCGTCTACCATCAAAAGCAGCTCGAAAAGGTTATCGGAAGGCGCCATCGTCGATTGAACAATAAACACATCCTGTCCGCGAACGGTTTCTTCAAATGAAGGCTGAAATTCGCCGTCACTGAATTCCAAAACAGTTACGTTGCCCAGGCTGATGCCGTAAGATTTCGCAACTCTCGCTGCAATATCTTTGGACGCACGTCCTGCAAAAAGTTTGATTCCTTGTGCCATGATTTGTTTTGGGGTGCAAAAGTAAGAAGAAATTATCGGTTTAGCAAATAAATCTCAGTCGAAAAACGCATCGCAATCCGGGCTGTTATAAGCGGATTCATTTTTGTTCCGGGAAATAGGGCAAAGCACGTATGGCGCAACTCCCGTAAATTTACTTATTTTGTACAAAAGTTAACACGATGGTTATGCGTAAACAGCTCGTTTTATTCCTTTTCTGTTTTTTCGGAACGGCGCTCTTCGGCCAGCTCACAACCCTGGTCGGGATTGGGGTAAGGCTCCAGGTTGATTCCACCACCCTGGGCTACAAAGCAGCGAAGGTAATTTCGTTTATCCCGGGCGGACCGGCAGAGAAATCCGGCTTAAAAACCGGCGATTTTGTGATGAAAGTAGACGGTAAGAGCGCTGTTAAACTGACTGTTGACGAAGTTGTTGCGCTCATTAAAGGCCCGGAAGGAACAACGGTTAAAATCGAAGTGAAACGCGGCGCGGAAAACAAGCTCTTCAGCATGCAGCGCAAGTCCATGCAGGCTTCCAACGTGTATTTTTCGTCAGCAGTAAATTCGGATTTTGGCAACAGCATTGCGAAGCTGATCAATGATGCACCCTATGAATTTAAAAATACAATCGACTCCAGCACCTTCGAAACGGAAGGAACCGGTTTTACCCGCGACCTTTACCCGAGCAAAGTGCAGGTTCCGGGTGTAAAATACGTTAAAATGGAGAAAAGCTTCGGGACGAGCTGCCGGATCCGGATCGGAAGCTATGCAACGATGGACGAAGTGAACAAAACCGGTGAAAAATTCGTCGCGGAGCTCCAGCAATGTTTTCCTAAATTTTATTTTTTACCGGTAATTGGCGAGGAAAGCAACAAGGTTCAGATCGGGAACCAGAGCGAAAGCGGGTATACGGGCGCAATGATGGAGCTTTATTCCTATTTTGACAAGACAGCCCGGGTTTACCAGCTGGATATGCGTATAGAAAACGGAACGCCGGGCGCTTTTTATAAAATTAAAACACCTAAGCCGGATACGGATTTTTCGAACGCGGTGCATAAAATTTACAACGATGTTCCCAATAAATTCACGAACCTGAAAGGCACGGAGCACGAAGAAGGCGATTTTTTCAATCCGGCTTACTGGTACGATTCGAACATGGAAGTTCCGGGAGCAGGCCGGTCGTATATTTACGGGGGGTCGGCCATGATTTCAAGCCCGCAGCGTTTCATCAGCTTGTTTTACAATGGCCCGGATGAGGAAAAGGCGAACGAAGCTTTTGCTACCATGGCGGACGTTGTGCGGGATGCTTTCGGGGATCAGTTTGTTTTCACGTTTAACCGCCCTGCAGAATTGATGCAGGTGATCCCGGACAATGTAGGTAAATTCGTAATTTTTGCCAAACGGAAAGAGCGCGGATACGAAAAGCTTCCGATCGCCGTGCTGATGGTTACGCCGTCTGAAGGCGGAAATTATTCGCTTTCGCTGGTATTTTACGAAACGGCTTTATAAGATATTGACTGTAAGTGTAGTAGGTACACATAGAAAAATACATCTAATTGCCCGATGTGTCTATGTGGTCAACCTTCCCTTATTCAGGTCGCGCAGCTTTTTGTATTTCATATAGGTTGCCCCGGCTGAAATACGTGCAATAATAAAACCCGTTTTTCCGTCCAGGAAGCCGAATTTCAGGAAATAATCCCGGATGAATTTCACAACAGGGCTGAAAATAAGTTTATGCCAGGGCGCTTTTTTCCCATGCTCAAATAAATCCTGCGCGGCAATCGTTGTGAATTTGTCCCGCTGGCGGAAATGCTGTTCCTGCGAATAATAGCTGTAATGCAGGCAATCCCCTTTTAGCTGTTGAATCTCGGTATCCTGCGTAAAGCTGAGCTCTTCATGAATTTCTCCTGTCCAATGCGTCACGCTGCGGTCAAACACCCGGATTTTGGCATCGGGATACCAGCCACCGTATTTTATCCAATGTCCGCAGTAATTTGTCAGGCGGTTGAATTTTCCAGCTATGCCGGGACCAGCGCTTTTAAAGGCCTGGATGGAGTTTCGAAGCTCTTCGCTTAGGGCTTCGTCAGCATCAATCGAAAGGATAAGATCGTATTTTGCCAGCGAATTTGCGTAATTCTTTGAAGCGGAATAACCTGCCCAGGGACGGTGTTCGAAATGCACGTTATATTTTGCACAAATTTCTTCTGTTTTGTCTGTGGAGAAAGAATCGAGCACAACGATATCATCGGCCACCGGCAAAACGGATTCGATGCAGCGCGCAATGTTGCGTTCTTCGTTGAAAGTAATGATTACTGCTGATAGCTTTCGTTCCATACCAAAGACAAAATAACGAAATTAATTTGGAATTCAGGCGTTTTGCCAACGTATGCTTGTTCAAAATTTAACGACTTAGGTTTTGAGAAGCCAAACTTTGGGTTTACATTTGCTGAAAATTACAACATGGAGCTTACACCTGAATTGAAAGAGAAACTGGAAAAGATTCAGCAGAAATACGAGGCGATGGGTCAGGATTTTAACGCTTACCTCGACTGCCTTTTATACCAGGATACGGTGAAATACTGGGATTATATCCAGGTAGACACTTTGCTGAGCCTGCAAAAGCCGCGCACGGATTTCCCGGATGAAGTTATTTTCATCATGTATCACCAGATCACCGAATTGTATTTCAAGCTTGCTTTACGTGAGTTTGAGCAATTAGGCGAAAAACAGGACCTTACAGCAGCTTTTTTCATAGATCGCGTTACCCGCATCAACCGTTATTTTGAGGCTTTGACGAAAAGCTTCGAGATCATGATCCTCGGAATGGAAAAAGAACAGTTCCTCAAATTCAGGATGAGCCTGCTCCCGGCGAGTGGTTTCCAATCGGCGCAATACCGCAAAATTGAAATGTATTCTACGGATTTCGTAAACCTGGTGCACAAAGACGTGCGTGAAAAATTTACGGGCAACGAAGATATCGAAAGCATGTTTGAGCATATTTACTGGAAGGAAGGCGCTACGGAGCTGGCTTCCGGCAAAAAAACCCTCACCCTTGTTGAATTTGAAAACCATTACCGCGAAGAATTCATCCGTCTCGGTGAAAATATCCGCACGAAAAACCTCTGGCAAACGTATCTGCGCCTGAGCAGGGAAGATCAGCAAAATCCGCAGGTAATCAAAGCCTTGAAGCAAAATGACGTGAACGTCAACATCAACTGGCCGCTGGCACATTACAAATCGGCTGTGCGCTACCTGCAGCAGGACCCGAGCGATATCCCGGCAACCGGTGGAACGAACTGGCAGAAATACCTTCCGCCGCGCTTCCAGAAACGTGTTTTTTACCCGCTTATCTGGTCGGAACAGGAAAAAGACGAATGGGGCAAAGCCTGGGTGGAGGAAATCCTGGGATAGGGTGTAGAATTGAAAGTGTAAAATGTAGAATTATTTTCTATTCATTCTCAATTTTCAATTTCCAGCGCTTCATACAAATCAACGACATACAGTTGCTGGTTAGCAGTGGAATTCAGCAGGATTTTAATTTCTGATTGGGGAATATCTTTGATCACATAGACCTGGAAAAGCTGCGCCAGGAAATTCCCGTCCATGAAGCAAAAATGATGTTTGTAGAATTTTGAAACCCCGGAAAGTTTCGGCAGTTCGGCTTTTCCTAAGTTATTTCCCGGAACGAGCACCATGCGGTAACCTTCACGGACTTTACATTTGATAGCGTCTTGTGCGGGCACGAAAATACTGTACACTTCGCCGTTTGCTTTCTCTTCAAAAATCAAAATCTGCACCTGGTAATCCGATTCATTGCGGAGCAAAAGGGGAACATCGCCGGGCATGGCAGAAAGTGCCGTGAAAGGCGAAATTTCGAGCTTTTTAATTTTGTTTTCAGGATAAACCGCGCAGCTGTCGATGAGGCTCATTTCACTCAAATCGTACGCTTTCATACAATCCTGCACGTACTGCTCGGCGAGTTTGTTGCGTAGCGGGTCACGCGAATTGATTTGTGCCTGAACGGGCGTCAGGTGCAGGTAATTTGTATTTTGCCGGTCGGTAAAATCTTCGTTTTCGACGGTTTTCTGTTCCATCGTCCGGATCAGTGAGTCAAGCTGCATGCGTTCTTCGGGCGTAAACTTCGAAAAGGAGCTGGCCGTTTTTTCGTCGTCTTGCGGGCTTACTTTCCCGGCATAATTGACCAGATAAAATATGGAAAACCCGACAAGCGCGAGCACAGCCAGGATCCCTGCCGTTTTTTTGAAACTCCAGTTTGCCTGTACACGCGGTTTGGCTGTAAAATAGCTTTGGTCGCCCTGTAAAACCGAGCGGTGCACCATGCTGACTTTTTCCTTATGCTCCGGGTTGAGCTCCAGGTTTTGCAGTTGTTTGGTGATCCAAAGCACAACCGGCGCAGTTGCCATCGGGTGACGGAACAATTCGATGCTGTTTTCAACAAATTTCACTTTATGCGCATAAAACGGTTTGGTGAAGAAATTGAAAAGCCCGATGTGTTCAGGCAGGTAAAAACGCTTGATTTTTTCGTTGAAATCCGCTTCGGAGCTGACTGTTTCGAGCTCGTTTTGCAATAACTGCCAGTCGCTGCTAAACTGCCGCAGAAGCTGGTCCTGGATGATAAATTGTCCCTGTTCGTCCATTAACGGAAGATAGGAAGCCGCATTGAACTGGTGTTTGCCGGTGTTTTGGTCCAGGAAGCGCTTCAGCTCCGGAACAAGGAAAGGCGTGATAAAACGCTTGAACGCCGGGAAAAGCAAATGCTGGTCCAGTTTGTCGCCAAAATCATTGCGCGTGAGCGTTTCTTCAAGGAGCAATTTAGACAAGCCCGGCGAGCTGTTAATCCATTGGTCAAACACGATGATGACTTCGTCTTTCAGCTGCGAAACCATCTGCACCAATTCAACTTGTGAAAAGCTTTTTTTGCCTTCGGTAAAGATGTTATTGGCCGCGTATTGGCTTTCAATGGTCCGGTAAACGCTGTCTTTGTCCGTGAAAAATGCTTCTTCCCCCGGGATACCGAGAAAGCGTTTCAGGGATTGCAGCGAAATATACGCCATTGTTTTTATTTGTTGAGGAATTGCAGGGCTTTCAGCACTTCAGTGTCGTAAGCCGATACAACCGTGTAATATCCTTGTTCCGTCCAGAGCTGGCGCGCAATTTCAGCCTTCAGGTTGTAACGGATCACTTCCTTGCTGGTTTGAAAACCTTTGCTGTTCATCGGGATTTTATAGTTCTTATCCGAATAAGCCGCGAAATCCTTCAGCATTTTGTCCGAAACCTGGAATTTGGCGTTGAATTCTTCGAGCGATTTCCAGTTATTGCGTTTGTTAGAAAGGAAATCAAAAGCAAAATTCTGGAAAGCAGGTGTATAGCGCAGATCGGTAAAATACCAGCTCAAACCTGTTGTATCCATCGGGATAAAAATATCCGGCATGATCCCGCCGCCATCGTATACGATCTTGCCTTTCGGCGTCCTGTATTTTTTGGCGTTTTTGAGGAGACTGCTGTCAATGTGGTACAATTCGCCGTTTTCATAGCGATGGAGCTGATCTTCATAATATTCGTCAAAATCTTCGGAATACGGCTTCTGGATACATCTGCCGGTCGGCGTGTAATATCGTGCAATGGTCAGGCGCAGGTTGCTTCCGTCTTTCAGTAAAATATCTTCCTGTACGAGCCCTTTCCCGAAAGAACGGCGGCCCATAATCGTGGCGCGGTCGTTGTCCTGCAATGCGCCGGCAACAATTTCACTGGCGGATGCGGAGTTGCTGTTGATCAACACGACAACTTCCATGTTCTCCAGGATTCCTTTGGAAGACGCCTTGTATGTTACCTCACCGGCATGTGTGCCTTTTGTTTTCACAATCGGAACATCCGCGCCCAAAAACTCGTCTACAATTTCTGTTGCGGACTGAAGCACGCCGCCTCCGTTGTTGCGCAGGTCAAAAATCAGCTTTTTCATGCCCTGTCCCTTCAGTTTCGAAGCAGCCCGGTTGAATTCGGTATCGGAATTAACGGAGAACTGGTCCAGCTTGATGTAGCCGACTTCCTTATTGAGCATCGTTGCACATACAATGGATTCGATCGGGATGATCCCGCGAACAATCTGCTTTTGGAGCTTTTTGCCCTTACGGTAAATTTCAAGCTTCACAGGCGTATTTTCTTTGCCTTTCAGCATTTTCATTACGCGTTCGTTGGTGATTTTTTTGGAAGCTACTTTTTTCCCTTCGATGCTGATGATCTTATCGCCCGGCTCAATTCCGGCCATGAAAGCAGGAGCGCCTTCGATCACATTTGTGACGCAAATTGTATCGCGGATAATGCTGAAACGAACACCAACACCGCCGAATTTACCTTCGATCATTTCGGAAGCGAGCTTAAAATCGCTTGCCGGGATATAGTTGCTGTGCGGATCAAGCTTATGCAGCATGTCGGAAATCGCTTCCTCGAAGATCTTGTCGCCGTCCAGCGAATCGACGTACTTTTCGTTCAGGATCTGGATAATATCTTTCACCTTCGAATATTTTTCCTCACCTCCGCTCAGGGAAATGGCCGTATTGTGCGGTGTCAGGACGTGGCCCATCCACAAGCCTGCCGCCAGGGTAACTGCCATGGCCAGGGGAATAATATAGCTGGGATTTTTTCTCATTCAAATGGGTTTTCTATGTGTACGAGGTCAAGGTCGGTATCTTTCAGGAAGTCAACGCCCGTATCATCTTTGTACAGGTTACTGAACACCAGGCGTTTGATCCCGGCCTGCAAAATCAGTTTACTGCAGTCTTTGCAGGGGGAAAGCGTGAGGTAAAGTGTTGCGCCTACGCAGTTGTTGGTTGAACGGGCCACTTTCAGGATTGCGTTCGCTTCGGCGTGGAGCACATACCAGTGCGTTTCGCCTTGTTCGTTTTCACAGCTGTTGTTGAAACCGGCCGGTGTTCCGTTGTATCCATCCGAAATAATGGCCCCGTCTTTCACGATGATTGCCCCGACTTTTTTGCGGGAGCAGTGGGATAGTTCTGCCCAGGTGTGGGCCATGCGTAAGTATGCTTTGTCGTATCTGCGTTGCTTGTCTTCCATATAACCGAACAAACCTAAACAAAAATAGCGGAAATATGAAATGCTTAACAAAATTTAGTAGAAAATGCTTTATTTTTGGGGCAAAAGCAGCTTTTTTGAAAAAAACGGACATTGGCATCATCCTGAACCGCATTTCGTATTCCGAAACAAGCGTTGTTGTCAAATGTTTTACCCAGGAACACGGGTTGAAAGCTTTTTTGGTACAGGGTGGCAAAAAGAAATACAGCTCGGCGCTCCAGGTGATGATGCCCGTTGAATTTACTTTCTACCAGAAAAAAGACGAGCTTGCCAAAATGTATGATCCGGCGCAGGTGCTCAACCTCAATGAAGTGTTATTTCACCCGCTCAAATCCAGCTATCTTTTTTTCCAGTCGGAAATCCTCGTACAATGTCTCAAAGAAGGGCAGATCGACGGGAATTTATTCCGTTTTGCAATGGAGGAGCTCGTTTGGCTTAATCTGCATGATAATCATGCGAATTACCTGCTGAGCTGGCTGCTGGAGCTGTGTAATATCCTGGGATTTTTTCCTAATGTAATTGATCCGTCGGCCTGGGAATTTGATTTACAGAACGGCGAAATCGGCTCAGGGCTTGTACGCACCAGTCAATGTGTTTCCAGTCCCGAAATCCGGGTTCTTTCGCAGCTATTGCTCTCCGAAAAAGAAGCGCGCCTGAAGCTGCAAATCCCAAAAGAAAGCCGGCGTTTTTTACTGAACCTGCTGCTGGATTATTTCAAAATTCATGTCAGCGGCTTCAAAACCCCGAAATCGCTGGAAGTTTACCAGGTGATCTGGTACGAATAGCTCTATACCGTACCCTTTTTTCCCAAAAGTTTTAGCATGCGGACGTGGCCTGCGAGCGCGCTCCAAAAAGTTGGCTCAACGTGGTAAGGCACATGAAACTCGCGGCAGGTGGAACGGACGATCGGAGCCAGCCTGCGGTAATGCACGTGACAAATCCCGGTAAACAAGTGATGTTCGATCTGGTAGTTCAGGCCACCGATAAACCAGTTGAGAAAAGCGCTCCTCGGTGCGAAATCCGTTGTATTTGCTACTTCATGGATTGCCCAGGAATCCTTCATTTTCCGGTTGCCGTCACTCTGCTCAGGTGATGCAAACCCCGAATTTTCCACAATATGCGAAGGCTGAAAAATACAGGACAGGACCAGCCCGGCAATAAAGTGCATGGTTAAAAAGCCAAGTACAACATGATACCAGGGCATTCCTGAAAACAGGATAGGCAGCACGATGATGTAGCTGTAATAAATTATTTTGTAGAACGTAATTTTAGCGATCGCATGGCCAAAGGTGACATTTTGCTGTTTGAGCAAATCATGGCGATGGTAGCGCACAATCTGGATATAGTCTTTTGCTGTCATCCAGTACAAAGTCATCATCATATAGAAAAACCAGGCGTACAGGTATTGGTAACGGTGAATCGGAATCCAGGGCTGCTTTGGTGAAAAACGCAGGAATTTGATAGCATCCAGGTCTTCGTCCAGCCCGGTGATGTTGGTGTAGGTATGGTGAAGGACATTGTGCTGGATCCTCCACGTGATCGTATAGCCGCCGATAATCTCGAGGATACGGCTTATAAAATCATTGACTTTTCGTTTGGCGGAATATGTGCCATGGTTGGCATCATGCATAACGGAGGTCCCGATCCCGATCATCCCGATGCTCATTATGACCCAAAGGCCGTAAAACAACCAGCCGTTCACAGCGCCGAGGCCGGAAACTATAAAGCTGTAGGGCATGAAATAAAGCATCATCATAATGACAGTTTTCACCCACATTCCCGTTGTGGCGTATTGTGAAATCTTGTTTTTTTGAAAATAGATGTCCACTTTTTTGACGACTTTCTCAAAAAAACTGTCTTTGACGTGAGGGGCGAAACCAACAGTAGCTAATTTTCTCTTTCTCATAATCAAAATTGTTATGTGTGTCTTCTACAAGTACTGATTTTTTTAGGACTTTGGCAAAAACTGGCTGTTAAAAAGTGTCAAATCAACGGATATTTGTAAACCGCCCGTGTTTTAGTACAAACGATCCTATTGTCTGACCGGCGGTTGAACCTTTTGGAAAAATAGTTGTAATTTAATGGCATAATTTTAGCAGTCCGGAAAAGCTGCATTTTAAAAGCTAATCAAATGGAAAAAAGGAAGATACGATTTTTGGGTTTACCGGCATTTTTACTGCTGGCTTGTTTTAGCTCAAGCTCCTTTTCTCAGAACTGTACGAGTTTTTTTGTACCGCCCGCAAATATCGACGGGATGGAAATCACGGAAACCCATACAGGGAGCGTTGGCACATACGGCAGCGCTTTTACTTCCTGCTCCATTACTTCCGCCGCTGATGCCGCGTGGCTCGGAAGCTCAGGGCCTTTCAGCTATACGCTGCATTTCAGTCTTCCTGTGAGACAAATTACAATGCAAATCACAGCCACCGGGAACCCGGGCGAGGAAAATTTTACATTCACGACCAATAACGGCAATCCAACTATTACAACAACTAATTCCTGCTATACGAAAGTAGAAGGAAATAAAATCTACAGCGGACTGGATTCCCCGGGAAATGGCGGAGGAGGTGTCTTTATTGTTAAAAATTCATCTGATTTTACCGAATTAACGATTACCGGCGCCGGCGGATTAAACGGTTCGCTGTTTTCCTTTTGTGCGAATGTCGTGAAGGGCAATTGCAATGCGGGATCAGCAGCCCCGGTTTTCAAAGAGCCGCGTATGCTTGTCGGCTGCCAGGGCCCGGGAGCCAGGCTCAGCGATATTCCTGCGATGAACCAGCCGAAAGGCGTAGAGCTCACCTGGCACACGTCCACTCCGGCAACCGGCTCAAACCTTGTTTGGTCTGAGCGCGTTAAGGAAGGAACGTATTATGCTGCATTTTACGATAAGAAAGCGAATTGCTACAGCTCAGCTACCACCAAGCTGGAAGTCGTTGCCGCTTCAGGGAGCAAAGTTTTCGCGGGCGAAGACATGATCGTATGCCAGGGTACGGAAATTACCTTCAACGCGACAGGGTCCCAAAACTATAAATGGAGTGGCGGCGCACAGCAAAACGTTCCTTTTAAGCCTTCACATACTACCACGTACACGGTCACAGCTACGGATGAAAACGGCTGCACGAGCACAGATAACATTGCTGTTACAGTCAGATCGGTGCCGAACGTTGATGCCGGCGGCGATAAGACAATCAAAAAAGGCGAAGAAGTCACCCTGACAGCTTACGGCGCGTTAATTTATCACTGGGACAAAGGCATTAAGCAGGGTGTCGCTTTCGTTCCCGAAGCAACGGATACTTACACTGTGATCGGGACGGACGCTAACGGGTGCAGCGATGAAGATGAGGTAACTGTTAGCCTGGAAGGCGCAGCACTGAGCAAATTGGATGAAATTCCCCTTGAAAATTTTGACGCGAGCCTGTTCAAGCCCGTGAACGTCGTTTTTGTGCTTGATATTTCCAATTCGATGGGTGCCAGCAACAAGCTTGATTTGTTGAAGCAAAGTGTGGGCAGCTTGCTTGATATTGTACGTCCTGAAGATAAAATCTCCCTGGTGACCTACGCTTCCGAAGCATCGGTGATTGTTCCTTCCACGTCGGGATCTTCCAGCGAGGAAGTACGCAAAAAAGTCGAAAAGCTCCATAGCATGGGATCTACCGCTGGGCTCGATGGAATAAAGCTTGGTTTCAAACAAGCCAAAAAAGCGTTTATCGAAGGAGGTACCAACCTTGTAATTGTGATCACAGATGGCGCTTTCAACGAGCAAATGGGCGATTACCTGGGTGTAATTGAAAAATATTTAGAACAAGAAATCAATTTCTCAGTTGTCGGCGTGAAAAACAATCCGAAGGACGAAGCCAACATGCGTGAAGCCGCCGAAATGGGAAAAGGAAGCTATGTTCCTGTTTTCAAAGCTATAGATACAAAGACGAATTTGGTGATGGAGATTAAGAAACACGCGTTTAAATTGTAATGTTGAATGTCCGGAATATTCATCATTCAACATTCATCACTAAAACCACATTCCCCGTTTTTTGCCCGGATTGTACAAAAGTATAAGCTTCTGCGGCTTGTTCCATCGGGTAAGTCCTGTCTGTTAGTGGTTTGAATTTCCCTTCTTCCACCAGTTTTTTGATAAATTCCATGCTGCGCGGGATGTTTGACGGAAATGGGAAGATTACTTTCCTGCCACCTAAAAACGGAGTTAAAAAAGGAAGAAACATATTTTGTCCCCCCGGGCCGAGCTCCGAAGAAATGTAAATTCCTTTTGGGCTGAGTAAAGCTTTGCATTTGGAAAAGGTGCTTTTGCCTACCGCATCGAACACATAATCGTATTTTTCGCCGCTTCTTGTAAAATCTTCCGCCGTATAATCAATTACTTTGTCGGCGCCTAATCCGCGGATGAGGTCCAGGTTTTTCGTATTGCAAGTTGCAGCTACGTAAACGTTCCTACTTTTCAGGAATTGCACCAAAGCCGAGCCGATGGCGCCGCTCGCTCCGTTTACCAATGCCCTTTGCCCGGCTTTTAATTTGACCTTATTGATAAAATTATAAGCGTAATGCGTTCCTTCGATGCTGGCGGCTGCTTCTTCGTAGCTAAAACCTTTCGGGATGATTGAAATCGGCTTTTTATCCGGTAAAATGAAATAGTGCGCCTGGGAGCCGATCCCAATGTCATCGAATCCCCAAACCTGGTCTCCCGGTTTCACAACGCTTACCTCTTTGCCGACGGCATCAACAACTCCAGCAAAATCTGTGCCCGGAACAGGTGATTTGGGCTTGAATAAACCAGTGAACAAACGCATGATATAAGGTTTCCCGGTCAGAATAGCACAATCCGTCCGGTTGACTGTGGTTGCATGCACGCGAATGAGGATTTCATGCTCTTTCGGAACGGGAATTTCAATTTCACAGATGCTTAAGCCTTCGGGCGTACAATAGCTGTTTCGGGTGACTGCTTTCAAATGGCTGGGATTAATAATAAAGTTCGCCTAGGCGGCATTTCCTTTCATGGTTTTGATTTCACTCAGCTCTTTTTCTTTCTGAATTCGTTCCTCTTCCAGGTCATAATCATCTTGCAGGCCCATCCAGAATTTAGCGCTTGTTCCAAAAAATTTAGAAAAGCGTAAAGCTGTATCAGCTGTAATCCGGCGTTTGCCTTTTATGATTTCAGAAATCCGGGTTTGTGGCAAAAATGTTTCTTTAGCCAGGCGGTATGCCGAAATTTCCAGGGGAACCAGGAATTCCTCCAATAAAATTTCACCGGGATGAATGTTGCTTAGCTTTTCCATATCTCATTAATGATAATCTACTATTTTAATTGCATAAGCGTCATTGTTGATCCATTGAAAGATGATTCTCCACTGATTGTTTATCAGGATACTATGAAATTCAGAACCTTTTAACTTTTCCAAGCGGTTAGCCGGCGGAATTTTGAGATCGTTTATATCTTGCGTATTATTAATCATTCTCAATTTTCGTCGCGCGACATCCTGGATCTCGTTTGGTAATTTCTTTGACCGGATACCGTTCCAGATTTTTTCAGATTCCTTATCACCAAATTCCTTAATCACTAATGACGGGTTACGTTACTAACGTCAAAAGTAAGCATTTATTTCCTGGAATGCAAGTTTGATTTCTATCAATTCCATTTTTTTCCTTTATTTTCGTGTTTTCAATGTATTTCTATGAAAAATCACCGCTCTTCAAAAGAGGTATATTTGACTAAATTCTAACACAGTAAATAAATGGAAACAATTGATCGGATTGACTGGCACACAGACGATATTCCCGAATCCCTGCCAGCTGAAAAAGCAGCAATTCATATTGGTTTTTACCTCACCTGGGTCATTGAAAATAAGATGATTTCGGAAGAACATGCGAAAGGCTCACAGGAAGTGATTTCCAGGATTAAAAACAAGGAAATTACGGCCCTCGAATTTTTGGTGAACAACTGTGACGGGAAATTTTCAGAAAGCGACCTGAACCAGGAAGGATTAGCCTTTACGCTGGGCTATTATGAAGATGATTACCTGGACGATTTCGATACGCTTTTTGGAGATTCAGTAGAACATTTTTATGAGCTGGAAGATAGCTGGCCTAATTATGAAAAAATAAAAAAGGTGATCGATAAAAGATTTGCTGAGTGGAAATCAAGAAGAAGCAGGCGTTAAAAAGCTGTTGAAGCTCAGTTTTTCCTTTTATACCTGAAATCACACTTTTTTGCACCGTTGGCAATTGTTCCCGTCCGGATGAGCTCAAGCCCCGCGAGGTTCGATGTGATTTCGTCCACTTCACACAATATCGAAGCGTATTTGGAATAATTGTGCTTGTTGAACAATTTACAGATTCCGCATTCGACAATGTCTACGCCATAACCTAATCCAAAAGTTTCCTGCTTGTCCGTGATGATATTTGCCTTGAACCCTTCGGGGTTGGGGTTCACACTCACTTTTTTGTGAAATGATTTAATGAGCTTCTGTCCCAGCCAGGTATGCGTCAGCTTGGGCAAAAGACGCTTGAAAAACGCCTGGACTTTGTTCTTCGGCTTGACATATTCCGTAACGGTTTCCAGGCAGACTTTCCGGACTACATCAAAGGGTTCGCCTTTCTGATCCAGTGTTTTAATCAGCGCCAGGAAATAAGAGCTGAAATCAAGGCGCCGGTCAATCGGGTTCACCGATGTTTTTGCAAAAGCCGTTTCTTTGGAAATAAGCTGATAATGCCTTTCCGTGTCCGCTATAACGTTGTCCGCCTCGTTCGGATAATGCTCCCGGATGGATCGGATGAAATATTTCCTGAAATTGTCCATGGCTTGTGCTCATTCAAAGATACATATTCCGCTTATTATGCAGACTTAAAAGAAAAATCCCGAACAGCAAGCTGCCCGGGACCTTCTTCCTGCAAGAGGTGGAAGCCAACTCACAAGGTCTATAATGAAAAAAATCAGAACAAGAAATTTCGCTCTCGCTCTGTTTCTCATTCTGATTTGGTACCCGAGGCCGGAATCGAACCGGCACTCCCGAAAGAACAGGATTTTGAATCCAGCGCGTCTACCAGTTCCGCCACTCGGGCATTTTACCAACTAAACCCGAATCAGTCAAACGACTGACCGTTGGTATGGCCGTTTTGATAAGTAGTTGTTTAATTTGGAGTGACAAAAGTAACACATTTTTTTATTTTTCAAGTAAAATCAGCTAAAAAATTGAATAAAAAGCGCTTTTTTCGTTTTCTTATCGTTATTTTGTGACAGCAATTGAAAGCGTAAGATGTCAAAAATTTTAATCAAAAACAGCAAAGGATTAGTACAGTGCGGCGAAAATATGCCGAAATACAAAAAAGGCCCTGAAATGCAGGATTTGCCGGTATTGGAAAATGCATACCTCGCAATCGAAGACGGGATTATTGTAGATTACGGGACCATGGAAGAGTGGGGAGGGATCACCGACTGGCGCGGGATCGAGGTAATCGACGCCGAAGGGAAATACGTGTTGCCGGCTTTTTGTGATTCACACACCCACCTGGTTTTTGCCCGCTCCCGCGAGGAGGAATTTGTTGACAGGATCAAAGGCCTGACTTACGAGGAAATTGCGCTGAAAGGCGGGGGAATCCTCAACTCAGCACGCCGTTTGCAGGAAAAAAGCGAAGACGAACTTTTTGAAGATGCGATGAAACGCCTGAAATTAGTGAACAGCTATGGAACGGGAGCGATTGAAATCAAATCGGGCTATGGGCTCACAGTTGATGCCGAGCTGAAAATGCTGCGGGTCATCAAGCGGATCAAGGAAGCGGTGAATTTCCCCGTGAAAGCAACCTTCCTGGGCGCACATGCCTTTCCGAAAGAATTCAAAGAAAATCACCGCGGATATATCGATCAGATTATCAACGAAATGCTGCCGAAAATTGCGGAGGAAAAGCTGGCGGATTATATTGACGTTTTCTGTGAGCGCAACTATTTTTCGCTGGAAGAAATGGAAGAAATCCTGCTTGCAGGTAAAAAATACGGACTCGTTCCGAAAGTACACGTCAACCAGTTTTCGGTGATGGGCGGAGTTGCAAAAGCCATTGAACTGGGCGCTTTATCCGTAGATCATCTTGAAGAAATTGCGGATGAAGACATCGAAGCGCTCAAAAACTCAGAATGCATGCCGACCTTGCTGCCGAGCTGCTCACATTTTATTTCGATCCCTTTTGCCAATGCACGCAAAATGATGGAAGCCGGTTTGCCGGTTGCGCTGGCGAGTGATTTCAACCCGGGAACAACGCCTACTGGCAATCTGCAGGTTGTCATGAGCCTGGCTTGCGTTAAAATGAAAATGACCCCGGAAGAAGCAATCAATGCCCTGACCCTGAATGCGGCTTACGCTATGGGAATTGCAGAAACGCACGGATCAATTAGTTTAGGGAAAAGCGGAAATGTGGTCCTGACCAAAGAAATCCCGTCGCTGGCGTATCTGCCTTACGCGTTCGGGGACAATCATATTGAACAAACAATCGGCTTTTAGTGGCGAAAAAGCAGGTCCATATTGCTGTTTCAGTAACGAATGATTTAGTTGGGGATCAGCGCGTGCACAAAATATGCAGCTTTTTGAATGAGCACGGTTTTGCAGTGACTTTGATTGGCAGAAAATTACCAGGCAGCCTTCCTCTGGAAAGAAAATACAAAACCAAAAGACTTGTTTTGCTTTTTAAAAAAGGCCCGCTCTTTTATGCTTTTTTCAACCTGAGGCTTTTTTTTGTGTTGCTTTTCAGGCGAACGGATGTCTTTCTGGCAAATGATCTTGACACTTTATGGCCTAATTATTTAGTTTCAAAAATAAAAGGCTGCCGCTTAATTTATGATTCGCATGAATACTTTACGGAAGTCCCTGAATTGATTTCCCGGCCAAAAGTAAAGGCTTTTTGGGAAAGGCTTGAAAACCGGATTTTTCCGAAGCTGAAAACGGTGTACACCGTCAATGAAAGCCTGGCCCGCGTTTACGAAGAGAAATACAAAGTTCCGGTGAAATCGGTTATGAACCTGCCTTATTACCGGGAGAAAAGTAAACAAGCCAAAAATGCAAAATTCACAGTCATCTACCAGGGCGTTCTGAACAAAGATCGCGGACTGGAAGAGCTGGTACGTGCTTTTGAACATTTATCGGGGATCTCGCTATGGGTTGTTGGGGGCGGAGATATCGAAAAGGAGCTGAAGCAACTGGTAAAAGACCTGGAGCTGGAAGACAAAATCACCTTTTTCGGGAAAGTGCCCTTTGAAAAACTGGCGGAAATCACCGCGCAGGCGCATTTGGGCGTAAGCCTTGAAAAGGGGACAAACCTGAATTACCGCTATGCTACACCAAATAAAGTGTTTGATTATATAGCGGCACATTTACCATTGTTAACCAGTGATTTACCTGAAATTAAAAAAATAGTTGAGTTGTACCGCGCAGGCTTAACGCTTTCACAAGTCGATCCGAAAATTATTGCTAAAAAAATTCAATGGATGCACGATCACCCGGCTGAAATGCAGGAATATTCGAAAAATGCTGCCGATGCTTCCAAAGAGCTATGCTGGGAAAAACAGCTTGCCGTTCTGAAGGAGATTTTTAATGTGGAGGAAAATTAGAGGTCACCTCCCTTTAGAATAAAACCAGGCTTTCAATTCTACACAAACAGTTTTCCGCGCCAATTTTCGGCCTGTTCAATGGTAATCAGCTTAAGACGCAGCAAATAAGAAACCGCTTTTTCAAACGCCAGCGGGTATTCAATCCCATCGTAGTTCCAATCGGTTTCAATCAGCCAGTTTTTCACTTGTCCGCGGCGCAGGTTGTATCTCCAGCTGATGATATCCGCCATTTGTTTGTTTTTTTTCATCTCCTTGGCGCGTTCCGTCACGATACGGCACATGCTTTTCAGCTCATCGGCATATTTCTCCATGATTTCCGAGCGAACAGCAATGACGAAACACGGCCATGGTGTAATCACTTCATCTATATAGCGGCATTTTCCCTGTTCTGTGAAAGGATAAGTCGTATATTTTTCCCACAAAAAAGCCTGGGCTTCATTATTTTCCAGGGCCCACAAGCCGCCGTAAATATCGCCGATTACGTTGAATTTCAGCTGCGAAATATCCCAGCCTTCCTGGTCGGCTTTGACATAAGCCATCAAATGTGAGCCCGACCCTTCCCGTGAAATGGCGAAGGTTTGCCCTTCGATCTGGTCAACGCTCGTGATATCAGAATGATAAGGAACGTGGATTCCCCAGCGAAGCGGCGTTGTTACATACACTTCCAGGATTTTGGCATCCAAGCCTTCCAGGATCGCTTTCGTAATCCCCTCCGTCAGCAAAACAGCAACGTCCAGTGTCCCGGTTTTCAAGCCTTTGATCATCTGGCCCGTTCCGCCGGTCATATCGCTCCAATGCAGGTTAATGCCAAGCTCCCTGAATTTTCCTTCTTCAATAGCTAGTCTCCAGGGCAGGTTAAAATGCTCAGGAACGCCGCCGATTTTAAGTCCGTATGTTGATTCCATAATTATGAAAATTGTATGTCGTGTAATTTGCGGTAATAGCCGTCTTTCTGCAATAATTCACTGTGTGTCCCGGTTTCCATGATCTCGCCTTTTTCCAGCACCACAATGCGGTCTGCTTTCTGGATCGTAGACAAACGGTGCGCGATCACGATTGAGGTCCGTCCCTCCGTCAGTTTGTCTGTTGCGCGCTGAATGAGCTCCTCGGATTCATTATCAACGCTTGAAGTCGCTTCGTCGAGGATGAGGATATGCGGGTTGTAGACATAAGCCCGGATGAAAGCAAGCAATTGGCGCTGTCCCACAGAAAGTACCCCGCCGCGTTCGCCAACCACGTAATCGTAGCCGCCCGGAAGCTTTTCAATGAATTCGTTTGCGCTTACGGCTTTGGCCGCTTCAATCACTTGTTCCCGGCTGATTTCAGGGTCACCAAGCGTAATATTGTTGTGGATCGTATCCGAAAACAGGAAAACGTCCTGGAGAACGATCGCGATGTTTTTTCGCAGCGTATTCAGCTCAATGTCTTTCAAATCAACGTCTCCCAGCAGTATTTTGCCTTTTTCATACTCATAAAAACGCCCGAGCAGGTTCACGATCGAAGTTTTTCCGGCGCCGGTTGCACCAACGAAAGCCATGGTTTTTCCGCGCGGGATATCGAGATCAATGTTTTTGAGGATCCAGTCCTGATCCTTGTAAGCGAAAAATACCTGCTGAAAATGAATATCCTTGTCAAAATCCACCTTCGTCAGCTGACCATTGCTTTGCACGTGCTCTTCGAGGTCGATTACCTCAAAAACGCGTTCGGCACGCACAATTCCGCGCTGCAGGATGTTGAACTTATCCGCCAGCTGCCTGATCGGTCTGAAGAGCATGGAAATCCAAAGTGTGAAAGCGAAAATTTCCCCGTAGATTTCCGGCCCGCCGCCCTGAACGCCCGTAAATTGAAAAGCGCCCCACACCAGCAGGAAAGCGATTGACAGCGAGCTAAGCAATTCAACCACCGGGAAAAAGATCGAAAAAGCCCAGACAGCATTGATGTGTGCCTGGCGGTGCTGCTTATTAATTTCTTCAAACTGCTGCTGCTCCTTTTTTTCGCGGTTAAAGAGCTGAACGATCGACATACCGGTGACACGTTCCTGCACAAAAGTATTGAGCCGGTTCACCTGTACGCTTTCCTGGTGAAAGGATTTGCGCATGGCTTTGGCAAAAATCCGCGTAGCGATCAGTAAAAGCGGGATAGGGATCAGCGTCATCAAAGTCAGCTGCCAGTTCACAACAAACATGGCTATGACAATGCAGACCAGCATGAGTAAATCGCCCAGTACATCGATCAGGCCCGAGGAAAAAACCTCCGAAATAGCGCCAATATCCGAAATAACGCGGGTAACAAGCGTGCCAATCGGCGTTTTATCGAAGTACTTCATGTTGAAGCTTGAAATATGGCGGAAAAGCTTGTGCCGGATGTCGCGGATAATGTATTGCGCCAGCAGGTTGCTCGTGTATGTGCCCAGGAATTGTAAAACGCCTTCGGCAAAGATCATCGCCAGTAAAAGCAGCATCCAGCGCAGCAGGGCGTCCGGGTTTTGCGTATTGATAATGAATTCATTCACAATTTTTCCCGAAATCATGGGGCGGGCTGTTGTGATCAGGGCCAGGACAACTGTACACACAAAAGCTGCAACCAGCAATTTGCGGTAAGGCCGGACGTATTTGACCAGGCGCCTGAAAATTTTGAAATCCAGTTTTCCCTGTTGAGACATGGTGCAAAAATAAGGATTTTGGATGTGGAAAGGCTAAATTCTACGCTGATTTTTATTTCCGGCCATCTTTTCCAATTCATTTAAAAGCCCTATATTTGTCAAAAAAGCTTCATCACAATGATTCACGAGTTAAATAAAACCAATTCTATTTTCGGGACTTTCCTGGCTGAATTAAGAGATATCCACATCCAGCGGGATTCTATGCGCTTTCGCAGGAACCTTGAGCGGATTTCCGAGATCATGGCCTATGAAATCTCGAAACAAATGGTTTACCGGGAAGAAATTGTAACTACACCTTTAGGTCAAACGGTGGTTTCCAGGCTCGAAGACCAGCCTGTGATTGCTACAATCCTGCGCGCCGGGCTTCCGATGCACCAGGGTTTCCTGAATTATTTTGACCGGGCGGGAAATGCTTTCGTTTCCGCTTACCGCAAGCACACAACGGCAGAAGAATTTGACGTGCACGTCGAGTACATGGCTGCGCCGGGCCTGGACAACAAAACGCTCATTATTACGGACCCGATGCTGGCAACAGGAAGCTCGATGGTCTTAGTTTACAAAGCCTTGCTTAAGCAGGGAACACCGAGCCACGTTTTTATCGCTGCCGCCATTGCAGCTCCGGAAGCGATTGATTTTGTGCGTAAAAACCTGCCTGATACGGTTAAAATCGTTGTGGGCGCCATTGATAAAGAATTAACAGCCCAATCTTACATCGTACCGGGTCTCGGTGACGCAGGGGATCTGGCTTACGGTGATAAATTATAAAAATGATGAACCAGATCAGCAAAACATTCAACACTCATCATTCATAATTAAATAAAATGGATTTCGGATTATATACTACCTTTTTCCTGCTCTCCACGATTAAATTTCTGTTTACACCGTTCGGGGGACCGATTGCAGGAATGAATTTTTGGGAAACCTACATTTCCTGTGTGGGAGGGGCGATTTTCAGCGCCGCAGTTTTCTATTATGCCAGCGAGTATTTTATGAAACGCGCCAAAGCAAAACGCACCCGTGAAAAGGAAGAAGCGCTCAAAAACGGCACGGAGCTCAAACCGCGCAAAGTTTTTACGAAAATGAATAAGTTTATCGTTCGTATCAAGCGCAGGTTCGGGATTTACGGCATTTCTCTGTTTGCACCGCTTTTTTTGTCCGTACCGATCGGCTCAATTATCACAGCTAAGTTTTACGGCAAGGAAAAGCGCACTTTTTTCCTGGTGGTTGCCGGTATGTTCATGAACGGTTTTATCACCACCGGCCTGGCCTATTTCGGTCATTCCCTGTTTTAAATGCACCAGATCAGGCATCTTTTTTTCGACCTCGACCGTACGCTCTGGGATTTTGATTCCAATTCAAAAAAAGCGCTGCAGGAGATTTTCCATGAATATAAGCTCCACACCCATTTTCATCATTTTGAGAGCTTCCACCACACTTACCTGAAAGTGAATTCGGAGCTTTGGAGAAAATACGGTAAAAATAAAATCACGAAGGAACAATTGCGTGATACCCGCTTTTTGAAAACCTTGCAGCAACACCAAATCAACGACGAAGGACTGGCAGCTTTGATCAGCGATGCCTACATCCGGCTTTCTCCCCGGCAAACGCTCCTTTTCCCGAATGCCGCCGAAACACTGACCGAGCTCAAAAAGCGCGGTTATATTATGCATATCATCACCAACGGCTTCGAGGAAGTGCAGTATATCAAGCTCAACGAATCCGGGATCCGTCCTTTTTTTGATGTGATTGTTTGTTCGGAGCACGTTGGTTTCAACAAGCCCGATAAGCGGATTTTCATCCATTCGCTCGAATTAGCGAACGCCAAAGCGGAGGAAAGCATGATGATCGGGGATGACCTGGAGATTGATATCCTGGGGGCAAACCAGGTCGGGATGGAAGCGGTTTTGTTTGATCCGATGAAAAAACGCCGGAGCAAAGCCTTTGAAATCATTCACGATCTCTCCCAATTGCTCGAAATGTTGTGACAAAGGTTAAGATAATGTGCAAAGAGTACTAAAATCCGTCCCGTATTTTAAGCACAACACCCGGAATTATCTTCCGCCGCGTTTGAAAACTGCCGTATTCAGGTTGGCATAAACCAAAGAAAATTCCAGTGAACCGCCTTTGTGGGCCTTGCGTAATTTCGAAATCGTTACGTCATAAGAAACGCCCAGGCGAAACCCGTTGAATTGGTAAAACACCCGCGGGATGATTGCATCTTTGATCCGGGCGTACATACCAAAGCCAAAAAACGAATCTTCGTAGTAGCCCGTGATTTTTGTCCCGTTTTGCATTCGCTGTTTAAGTGTTCCGCCGAGAATGGTTTCATAATGCGGTCCCTGGACGAACTGCACAAAGCTCAGATCATAAGACCAGTAAGAGTTGGGAATATCGTTTGTGAATGAAGTATGGAACACAAATTTCCGGTAAAGGTTGCTCAGCTGATAGTTCGTATATTCCAGTCGCGGCTTGTTGGCATGATAAACGCTCACCCCGATTTTGAACAGCTGCTCATCGTTGCGTGTAAAGCGGCTTTGGCTCCCGTTGTATTGATAAATAATCCCTGCTGAAGCGTCAAAGTGGCGGAAAGCATTCACTGCTCCGGGCTCGCCGCTGGGGATCGTTTGATCGAATTGCGTGCCGTTCCATTGGCTTTCATAAGTAAGACGCGATAAATCTGCTTTGCGGCTCATAAAACCACTTTGAATTCCGGCGGAAAGCGTATGTTCTTTGCCCGAAACAGGAATAATGCCGCTCAGGGAAAGGGAAGCGGATTGAATCCCAAACCTGGAATCGCCGCCAATATCGTTGGTGAAAAATACACCTGCCCCGAAATGCGCATTGTCCTGCATCCGGTTTTTGAAAAAATTGGCGTCCGCAGCAAAAGAGCTGGTCATAAACTGCGTATTCGCGCCCAGCCATTGGTTGCGGTGGTTCACCTGGAAACGTTCCCAGCCGTTAAAAAGCCCGGTAGCCGCAGGGTTGATCAGCAGCGGGGTTTCCGAAACCTGCGAAAAATGAAAATCCTGTGCCGAAAGGTTTTGGGCAGTAAGAAAAATGAGAACAAAAATACCGGCCTTCTTCATTACTTGCGGATTAAAGTGATGTTGCCGGATTTGATTTCCTTATCGGCTTCGTGATAGAAAATTTCTACCATGTAAGCGTAAACGCCTTCGTTCAGCTTCTGTCCGTTATGTGTTCCATCCCAAACGCCGTTGCGATCGGAAGTTTCAAAAATCTTGTTGCCCCAGCGGTCATAGATGAAAAGCGTGAAGCTCGAAACATCGGACCCAACAATCGGGCGAATGAAATCGTTCACGAAATCGCCGTCAGGGGAAAAACCGGAAGGAATATTGACCCCGTGATCTCCGCCAATCGAATCCAGGCACTCAATGCTGGATGAAATCGGGCTGCACGGATCAAGCGGGTTGCTTCCATTGTTCACCTCGCTTGCATCACCGATAAAGTCGCCGTCTGTATCCGAATTGTTCGGGTCTGTACCGTTTTGTGCCTCGGCCCCGTTATTCAGCCCGTCGTGGTCAGGATCGCAGGAAACATCCGTTTGGAGCGGGTCGCACACATCCAGTCCGTTCGTTCCGTTCGTCATTTCTGTTCCGTCATTGAGGCCATCGCCATCCGTATCCGGGTTCATCGGGTCGGTTCCCAGCAAGCCTTCGGCATTCGAAAGCAGGCCGTCGCCGTCAGCATCACACAAAGCAGCGTTGAGGTTCGGGCTGCAGGCGTCCAGCGGGTTCGAGCCGTTTGTCGTTTCCTGTCCGTCTGGGATTCCATCAAGATCAGAATCCGGGTTGCCCGGGTTGGTGCCGATCCCTTGTTCCTGTACGTTCGTCAGGCCGTCGCCGTCCGGGTCACAGGAAGGAAAGCTCATATTCGGATTGCAGATATCAAGCGGATCACTGCCGTTCGTTACTTCGTTGCCATCAGACAAACCATCGTTGTCGGTATCAAAATCGTGCGGATCAGTTCCGAAGGTCGGTTCGTTTACATCATAAATTCCGTCGCCATCAGAATCCGGATTGACGTCCGGTACAAAAACAGCAACGATCGATACGTTAGAGTTGATCTGGATGCCATTGGTGTCTTCCATCGGTCCGCCGGTCAGTGTTCCGGAAGTATATTCCCAGTGGTCAAACAGGTAGCCGTTATTCGCCGTAGCAAACAGTAAATTATCAATTCCGCCGAAATAAGAGGCCGTCCACGGATAAGTTGGAACATTGATCGAGTTAACCTGTACCGTTCCGGAGTTTGCAGGGAAAACATCCACAACAAACTGGTAAGGCCCGGAAAGGCTGTAGCAGTCGACCAGGCCGGTGTTCAGCGCAACGCAGCGTGCATTGATAAAATCGCGTAATTCCTGCACTTCCGCCTGCCAGCCGGCATACGTTCCGCCCCAGCGAGCGATCTGTCCGTTCATTTCCGGCTCGATTACCGCGATCATGCTGTCGAGCAGGTAAATCATGTAATCGCAGGAAAGGTGCGTGTTCAGCAAATCCGCATACCGGTTGACGTAATATTGGTCCACAACGGGGTTTTCATCGATCAATTTGGATAAAATATCAGTATGTCCCTGTCCTCCGGGATCTCCCAGGTTTTCCGCGTGACAAGGAAGGGCATTCGGGCTTTCGTCCGGAATCCCGGTATAATTCACGTAATGCCCGAACGAAGCATCCATATCCCAAAGCGTATAGCGCCATCTTTTTTTGTCACCAGCCGGGTTGAGGCCACGCCACCAGGCAGTATTATAATTGAGCCAGTCCATGCAGACTGCCGTTGAGTTCAGGACGAAGTAATCCACCAATGACTGCCAGTTATACAAACTATCTACATAGTTGAAATTAGCGGCATTGCCCATGTTGTTTACCTGGATATAGTTGCGCAGGGCATCCCAGCTTGGTTGGGCATTCGGTGCGCCGTATTCTTCCCACGTACCTCCCCAGGTTTTGAGGAAATGCAGGTTTTCGCGGTCCTGGTTATTGTAATATTCCGTAAAATCTGAATCGTCGACCTT
Source organism: Crocinitomicaceae bacterium (assembly GCA_021325675.1). GTDB lineage: Bacteria > Bacteroidota > Bacteroidia > Flavobacteriales_D > Crocinitomicaceae > M2408. The sequence goes on along the minus strand of JAJTCM010000006.1, from coordinate 102,249 downwards.
TTCGCGGATATCGTAAACGCCCCAGTAGCGGCCGTTGAGGTACAAAACACAAGGTTTCCAGGTGCGCTCGTCCATTTTGAGGTCCGCTTTTTGCGAAAGTGTATGGAGGTACGAATCCCGGATATGTGCCCCTTGTTCAGCCGGGTAATTGTCGTTAGCGGCTGCTTTAATAATCAGTTTCTGGAATTCGTCGCGGCTCTTCTCCGGGAAAATCTGGTGCTCAATGTCATCGTTATAACCAAACTGGTCGCGCATGATGAAGTCAAAGCCACGCTGATCGTAAGCCCAGGAATCATTTCCATGCTCGTTGAATTCTCCTTCGCCTTTGGCAATAAAGCTGTTATCGGCTTCAAAATATTCGAAAAAACCCTGCGGTTCGATCTGGGTGCCGAATTCGAGCAGGGTGGAAAGGTCTTCATCGGCAATGGAAATCACCGGCAAAGTATGGTCTACGTCAATAAAATACGTTGAAGACTGGATAAAGCTAGGGTCATTGGCTGAAAAAGCCACGGCGCGGAGTACGGTTGTTGAAGCGATATTTACCGGTCCGGCATAAAGCGTTGAAGCAGCGGTTGGGCTTGAGCCATCTGTTGTGTAGCGAATCGTTGCCCCTGCATCGGGACAGGAAATGCTAACGGACTGGGTGCCGGTATAAAACCCTGAATTCAAAGAGAAAACAGGGGTAGGGGTGTAGAAATTTTCAGCGCCGGTATTGGCTGCATTCGGTGTTGGGTTATTGAAGAGTTTCCAGGTTGAAGCGCCGTCTGTTTCACGGCCTACGGAATGGTCCTGCATCGTAAAATGAATGATTTTCAGGGAATCGACAATCACGCCGGTGTTGGTAGAAAGGATGATCCATTCCTTTTCCGTTTGTGTCAGCTTGAAATTAGGGTGCAGCTCACCGCTTACCACTGCATCTCTTCCCGAGCAGTAAACCATCAGGTAACCGTTGGCAGGTACTGTTCCTGAGGGAATTTGCCATTTCAACGGGTTGGAAGGCTTATCCGAAAGGTGAAAACCCGTCAGGTTTACGGGACTTGCAGATGGATTGTAAAGCTCCACCCAATCTTCCTCTTCGCCGAAAGCATCCGTTGGACCGGTCATGTTCGAGCAGGAATATTCATTAATGACAACCTGCGAAGAAACATAGGGTGAAATACAGATAAGAAGTAATCCTAAGACAAGTAGTTGTTTGCTCATTTTCCAAATTTACATCTTAATAACGAAATTAAAAGGAAAAGGTTGTTTTAAAAGTGATGATTCGTTGGATTCTTATTTCCAGATTTAATATAATGTTCATATGGATTTAACATAGCTTTTTCAGCGGATTGACTTTCTTTGCCGCAAACATGTAAAAAGCCCGCATAAATTTGGTTTTTTCTTTAAATTATTGCATCTTTGGAAGAAAGTATGATCAATAGGGAATTAAGTTGGCTGAGCTTCAATGAGCGGGTTTTGCAGGAGGCTGAAAATCCGGATGTTCCTTTAATTGAGCGTTTTCGTTTTTTGGGAATTTATTCGGATAATATGGACGAGTTTTTCCGGGTGCGTGTTTCGACTGTACGGCGGATGCTGGCCCTGAAAAAAAATAAGGTCCAAAGCTACAAAATCGAAGGCTTTGATGGCGATGCGTCAAAACTGCTGGAAGAAATCCGCAAAAAGGTGATTAGACAGCAAACGCATTTTGAGCTGTGCTACGAAAACCTGATTGGCGAGCTGGAAAAAAAAGGCGTTTTCCAATTGCGTGAAGATAACCTGATCGAGGCTAAAAAAGACGAGCTGCACAGCTATTTCCATACCGACCTCAAACATGTAATTGTTCCGATTATCCTCAAATCCAATTCCTTTGTGCCCAAGCTCCGGGATAAAAGTATTTATCTCGCCGTTAAGATGCATACGGAGAAAAAACCGCTTTATGCCCTGGTGGAAATCCCGCCGCATTATCCGCGCTTTTACCATTTCAAAAGCTCCGGCGAAGGCAAAAAACAATATTTTATTCTTATCGACGATATCATCCGGCTCAACCTGGATTCCATTTTCTCCATTTTTGAATACAAGCAAATCGAAGCTTACACGTTCAAATTTACGCGTGACGCTGAGCTAGACCTGGACGACGACCTTTCAGTTTCCTTTGTTGAAAAAATCGAAAAAAGTCTCAAAAACCGTAAAAAAGGGCAGCCGGTGCGTTTTGTTTACGATCAGCTGATGCCGATTGATTTGCAGCATTTCCTGGTGAAATCGCTTAACCTGACAGGTGGAAATGCGATCCCGGGCGGGCGTTACCACAATTTCAAGGATTTCAGCCGTTTCCCGGATTTTGGAAAGCCCGAGCTCGTTTTTCCGGAGCAGGCGCCGCTCACGCATCCCGATCTCGACCACAAAGGCAGCCTGATGAAAACGATCCTCGAAAAGGATGTGCTGCTGCATTTTCCTTACCAGAGCTTCGACCATGTAGTTGATGTGCTGCGCGAGGCCGCGATTGATCCCTGGGTGCGTTCCATTAAAATTAATGTGTACCGCGTTGCTAAGGATTCACGGATCCTGAATGCATTGATGAACGCGGTCAGCAACGGCAAGGAGGTGGTGGTGTTTTTTGAGCTGCAGGCACGCTTCGATGAAGAAAATAACATTACCTGGGCCGAAAGACTGAAGGAACACGGTGCACGGGTGATTTACGGTTTCAATGACCTCAAAGTGCACTCCAAGCTTTTCCAGATTAATCGCTTCTATAAAAACCAGGAACAGGATATCACGTATGTCGGCACGGGAAATTTTCACGAAAAAACGGCCCGTGTTTACTCCGACCTCGGCTTGCTGACTTCGAAAGATTCGATCGGCCATGAAGTGAAAAAAGTATTCCGTCTGCTTGAAAACTCGCTGGAACGCGGGATGTATAAAGAACTGATCGTGTCACCGTTCAACAGCCGCCGGAAATTATACGCTTTGATCCGCCAGGAGGTGCTGCTTGCCAAAAACGGGCGTCCGGGCCTGATCCAGATCAAAGTCAATAACCTGGTCGATGCCGCTGTGATTGAAAAATTGTACCACGCCTCGAAAGCCGGTGTAAAAATCCAGTTGATCGTGCGCGGTGTTTGCTGCCTCGTTCCCGGCCTGAAAGGAAAAAGCGAAAACATTGAAGTTATCAGTATTGTCGGGCGTTTCCTGGAACATACCCGCTTTTTCATTTTCAACAACGACGGCAAGAAAAAATATTACCTGACATCAGCGGATTTGATGGAGCGCAACCTCGATAAGCGGATTGAAGTCGGGGTTCCCGTGCTGGATGAGCAACTGAAGGATGAAGTCCAGGCAGTTTTCGACATGCAGTGGCGTGACAACCAAAAAGCGCGCATCATTGATAAAAAGCAAAAAAACAAATTCCGGAAAACAGAAGGGCGAAGCCACAATTCCCAGGAAGAATTGTACACGTATTACCGCAACAAGGAAAACAAGGGTTAAATTTTAGAGTGGAAAATTGAGACTTGAGAATTAATTCTCTATTCTTCATTCCAAAAATGAGTATTTTTGCTGTCCTGATGAAAGTGCACTATAGTTTCGATGCGATCAATGCGATCAAGAACCCGGTTTTAACGATCGGAACCTTTGACGGCGTGCATGTTGGCCACCAGAAAATCCTGAAGCGTTTGAACGAAGAAGCACGCCGGAATGACGGCGAATCCGTGCTGTTTACTTTTCATCCCCATCCAAGACTGGTGCTCGATCCCGGGAATACGGAACTTAAAATCCTGCAGACCCAGGAGGAAAAAATCCGCAAGCTGGAGCGCATGGGACTGGACCATCTGATTATTTATCCCTTTACCAAAGATTTTTCGAATACGAAGGCCGAGGATTTTATCCGCGAATTCCTGGTTGAAAAGCTGCACGTCCACACGATTGTTGTCGGTTATGACCATCAATTCGGTAAAAACAGGGAAGGTTCGCTGGAGCATCTTGAGAAATTATCGAAAATTTATCCTTTCCGGGTAATCGAAATCCCGGCGCATGAAATTGATGAGGTGAACGTCAGCTCCACCAAAATCCGCAAGGCCCTGATCAACGGGGATATTGAGATTGCCAACACCTATCTCAACGAGCCGTACGAAATTTCAGGTCACGTAGCGCATGGGCGGCAGCTTGGGCGCACGATCGGTTTTCCGACAGCGAACATTGCTATTGCAGAAAGTCACAAGCTTATCCCGAAAATCGGTGTTTATGCTGTGAAAGTGATGCTGGAAGACCGCCAAACGCGTTACGGCATGATGAATATTGGCGTAAATCCAACGGTTACGGACGAAAACAGCATTAAAATCGAAGTCTGCATCTTTGATTTCAGCGAAACGATCTACGACCGGCAAATTTCGGTATATTTATTGAAGCGTACCCGTGATGAGAAACGATTCGACTCGCTGGACGAGCTTACACAGGCAATTCACAACGATGAACTGGAAATCCGCGCTTTTCTGGCTGCTTCTGCTCACTGAGCGTTCCTTTGCCCAGTCCGGACTTCCTGTTTACAGCTGGGAGCAGGCCAAAAATTATTCTCCGGATACGGTTTACAGTATTTCATTTCACAAAATGAAGCTCGAAGCTCTTCCGGAAGACCTGGCGAAATTCACCCGGCTCAAAAAGCTCGATATCAGCTCCAATAAATTAAAAACCTTGCCGGCTTTCCTCGCCGAATTCCAGGATTTGGAAGAAATTGACTTCAGCAAGAATAAATTCACGGATTTCCCGGAAGTTTTATTCCAGCTGCAAAATTTACGCAAGCTTAGCTTCAATAGGAATGTAATTGCCCTGATCCCTGAAAATATTTCCGCTCTCAAAAAGCTGGAGTACATCGATTTCTGGGACAACCCCATCGCGCGTTTCCCGGAAGCATTCACGGAATTGCCCGCTTTAAAAACAATCCACGCCGAAGGCATCAAATATGGCCCGAAATTTCAGCAGCGCTGGATCACAAACCTGCCGGATTGTAACATCTTTTTCGATCCGCCTTGTGATTGTGTGGAAGAGTGATTTTTCAAAACCAAAAAAGCGACCCGTTTTTACGAGCCGCTTCAGTATAACTTAGGATTTTTCAATAAATCAAAATTGTTTTTCGAAATTTTTCTGATTCTAAAAAGTATATTCCCGGTACGAGGTTTTTAACAGAAATTTCGATAGCAGAATCAACCGTACCTATGATCTGAGTGACATATAATTTACCAAATACATCAAATAGTTTAATCTCCTTTAATTCGACCAGGTTTCCTGATATTTTAAGTGTTTTCTCGGAAGGGTCATAGATGACCTCCGGAATTGTTTTTTCAGATTCTTCCGTTCCGGCCCCGTACACATTTACAAAATAATAAGGAGCAGCATCGTATGTGCATCCTAAGGCATCAGTTACAGTGCAGAAATAAGAAGTTGTGGTTTCAGGTGATGCCCAAAATTCAAGAGATGTAGAGTCTGAAAGTGATTCACCGGGATGCCAGGAGTACGATAAAGGAGAAATTCCTCCAAAAACATTGGTACCAAAATCCATAAAGATAGAATCACCCTGAGGAAGGTTAAAATAGTGCGTTACAAAATTTTCTGAGAATAAAGAAAATACAACCAGTACGCTATCCATAGCAGTGCAGCCATTCCCGTCACTTACCTGGAGGTAAAATAGAACGGAATCTGCGATGCCCGGGTCTGTGAGCTGAGGTTGTGCTATTGCCGTATCATTTAACAAGTGATGCGTATAAAAAGTAAGACCTGATTGCCATTCGACCGGTTCACAAAACCAGGAATAGGTCAGGGGAGCTTGACCTCCCCCCTGACCTTCCAGGTAATAATTTGTTGTTCCATCGGCACAAAAAGATACTTGCGATCCAGCCTCAGCTGAACATTGGGCTTTGGTGGCCGCTGACAAAACCAGGAAAATGAAAACAACTATTTTTCTCATAATTTATGGTGTAATTAATAAGGCTTCAGAATCTTGTACTTCACCGTTCACAGATAATACGACTAAATAGTTTCCGGGTTGCATTGAGTGCAGGTTCAAAGCAATTTCCTGCTGCGTAATATCCAGTGGATATTGTGTAATATGGGCCCTTGTTTGATCAATAACCATTAAAACGGCTTCGGTACCTTGTACAATCCGGTATTCCACATTTACCTCATGTTGTGCCGGGTTAGGTGAAATACTGATAATTTTGTTTGGATTTTGAACGGTGCCGTGACCATTATTTCCTTGGTTTTCGGTTGAAACAGCGTTTTTATCATAGTTCAGTGCAAAATGTACCCCTCCCAGGATTTCTCTTGTGTCTGATAGGTATTGCCTGAAATGGAATCTCAGATCCGTGATTTTTTCAAGATCGGGATCCGTGACCTCAAAGCCGATATAAACAGGTATTCTCGTATTGCCGTTAAAATATATATTTTCTACATGCAGGGAAGTACCTGTCAGTTCAATTTGACGATCTCCGGTGATCACAATTTGCTCCGTTTTGGCAAGCTCTTCTTTCATCAGGTCCCAGCCTGCTTGGTCAAAGATCATTTTGATTTTAACGTTTTCAAGAAGTGGTTCCTGGCCTTTCTTAATTTCAGCCTGAAAGTCAAAATCCATTCCTCCTGGTGTGCTTCCTGCGTTACCAATAAATATATGCTTGCCATGGGGGTAATAAATACCATTAACATTACCAACAGGAGCAATTCCGGGCACAATATCAATAATGGTAACATTTCTTAAGGCGATGTTATTGTTATAGAAAACATCGTCATCCAATCTTCCGGGATAAACAGTAATTGGATCAACTGGAACATCCTCAATGCGTGCCAGTAAGCAGCTTCCCCAGTTTTGATGGATATAGGGGTTTATGATATCCCATTCAAATTCAATAATGGTTTCTTCTCCCGGATCAAGGGAAGGAATATCCTTTGTTATATCAATTTTATTCCCTGTTGTGGGAAGGGTTCCATCCCAATTTTGCGGCCAGGAAGACCAGCTGGATGCTTTTGTCCAGTAAAGGCTTAAGTTCTCCTGTCCGCTAGAAGTCATACAGCTTTTGTTTCTTACCCTGACGTACACCCATACTTTATGAGTTGCTGATTGGTATTCAGGCTCCTGATGTACTTTGTTTGTAAATCCATCTTGTTGATTTCGCACCCAGATATCAGGGCTTTCGTCCCTGTCTGCCTGCCAGTGATAAGGAAAATCCTGTCTGCCGAAATCTTCCGGCCTGTCTTTTATGTAGAGATCAAGATCGGTAGAATACGTGGCTTGAGCTTCCCTCACAGCTTTATAAGCATTTACCCGCCCTGTCCCAACTTTTCCGGGAAAGGAAGCTGCATCTGCGATCGGATCAGTTGTATTTTTAAGGATGTCCTGTATAAGAACGTTATTTAAACAAGGATTAACTGAAAGCATTAAACCTGCGGTCCCTGAAACAATAGGGGTTGCGAAAGATGTTCCTCCTGAACAACCATAATACGGCCATTCTGACCCCGGAGAATATGTTCCTGTCATGATGCAATATCCTGGTGAGCAGAGATCAACTTCATCGTAATGACTATGTGTATAATTAGGGTTGATGTGAGTTGCTAAATGTCTGTCGTCCGTTCCTGTGCTTGATATTACTATCGTTCGTGGGTCTTCCAAACCTGAAAAAGGATATACTCTTCCCCCACCACAATGATGCTGACCATTTCCTGCAGCTCTTATAATGGCAGTTCCATTATTTAAAATTTCCTGTTCTGCCAGCAAATAGGATGTAGTTGGTGAGCAACCGGAAAGCCAGCTGAGGGAGATTACCTTGGCATCCATAACAGAACTTGCGTAAACGCATTTGTCCAGCCCATTGCCATAGTCAGAAAACATCATTTTACAATTAAAACCAATTGATGCCATCTGACCATTTGGAGTTTCGCCTTGCTCAGTCGTTTCACCTCCCAGTGTTGTCGTAACAGACGTGCCATGTCCTCCGGCAGGTGAAAAGCTTGTTCCGTCGTAAAAGTCATACGGAGGGTTAAATTTTCCGATGAGGTCAGGATGATTTGCGTCTACACCGTCATCAATAACGGCAATTTTTACATTGGGGTCACCTAATGTAATATCCCAGGCTTTATCCGCTTCAACTCTTTTCAAATGCCATAGCCAATCATCAGCATATGAGGTCCACATATAATCAGCAGGATCATACAAATTGATTGGTATTGCACATTTTTCTACAGACAAGAAAAAGTTCTTATTGCTGTTGAGGCTATTGAGACTATTGAATAGCGCATCCTCACCTAAAGGTGTTGTCAGTTCATACAAGTCCCTTAATTCTTTTGTTTTTGCATATGGCATGCACTGAACCATACTGCTCACCTGGAATTGCGTTAGAATTTGATTAAATTGATTGTTTGTGGTTTGGATATACGGAGAAGAATTTCCGTTTCCTTTTCCATTTGAGGTGTTGTTTACCGCTTTGGGGTAACAATTTGGATTCTTGATAATCACCCTTACTTTTCCGGTTTCATAAGTCTGGGCGAGACTCGATGCTGTAAACAGTAGTACAGCTGTAAAGACATACGTCTTTAGCGATTTTAGATTTTTCATGTGAATAATTTTTAGTGTTAGATCAAATATACAAAAAAAATAATACGAATTACACAAATATGAATTTAATTCACTGATATCTAATTGTATAAAACAAAAAGCGGCCCGTTTTTTCACAAGCCGCTTTCCATCGTTTTTCAGTATTTATGTGATTTAGTTGAGAATTATTTTTTGTGTATCGCTGCCTTCTTCAGAATCAATTTTCAGGAAGTACAAGCCTGTTGGCAAGGCGGAAAGATCAAGCGTTTTTTCCCCTGTCTTAAGTTGACGGTTAAAAACTGTTTTTCCGTCTGTTTGCAGAACGCTTACCTGGATTTCCTTTGCATCCGGTTCCAGGGTAATGAATCCTTTCGAAGGGTTCGGACGAACGGTAAATTTTATCTTTTGTTTTTCAGTTATCCCGGCGGTAGCGGGGCCACAGGCAAGCGTATCATTTGTATAGAACAATTTCACGGCCGCAGCTTGTTGTTTCAGTGTTTGTACGGCTGCCAGGTGATCGCCCGAACGAGCGTATAAAATGGCATAGCTTTGAAAAATAGTATCGCCCGGGCCAAAGCTTCCATTAGCGTGGGTTATAATTCCAAGTCGGTCACCGGGAGTGCCTGAAGTGTTGATTTCGCTCCATTCAGCAGCATTGTCCGGGTCACCTGAAAAAACGAATTTACTGGCGTAATTATCCGGGTGGATCCATTCAGCGCCACTGCTTTGCTTGCCATTCAGGATATTCCAGGACTGGCTGGATGAATATGAGCCAGAAGTTAAAGGTGTACAGGAAGAAACCATATTATTCAGTGAAACGATGCCAAGCGCTGGCGGGTTTTGACCGTAATTGCCTTCATCGTTGTTGTTGCCGTTGTAGAAATAAAGCATGCTGTTCGTTGAATCAGAACCCATAAAGTCGTCCATACTGTAACCCAGATCGGCATCTGCCATAAAACCGTGTGCAAATTCAGGATAATTTAGGTAGCCCCGGTTGATAGCTGTCACATCGATAAAGGTTGCGTCGTTGATAAAATCGCCTGATTCATATTGGTAAATCAGGTAATGCATTTCAAGCCCCACCGGCGCTGACGAGCTGAGTGAATGCAGGCTCGCGGCATCATTTTGTACCATGTAAGTAGCACAGCATCCTTTAATGATCGGGTAGTCGCCCTGGGCAGGATCATAAAATCCATCTTGTAAACGGTCAAAAAATGGAGCAATATTTAACGCCTGACCTGATTGCAGATCGCCATGTGCAGGCCAGCTTGAAAGCCGGGCTATAAATTCGTCAGTTGGCGTTGTAAATTGGAGTGAAGTATCGGCGCCCGGAAGCGTTGCATTATGCCACTTGATGAAATTATCGATTTCTGACTGGCACATAGTCCAGACTTTCCAGTTTTCGCTGGCCGAATAATCGTTTGTGGATGAATAAGGGCCGGGAAACACATCTGTTGCAGCCGCATTTATTCCGCCAAGTGTTGTGTGCGGTATCCCGTTTATATCCTGGCCGCCAAACCAAAAACGTGCGCCGTAAATAGCTTTGTGCCCGCTTCCCCTGGGAACTTCATAGTCTGCCGGGTTAGCCTGGAAATTATGAAAAATAGTACCGCTGTTATTTATAAAGGCCGAAACATTGTTTTGATGAAGTACTTGGAAATCAGATTGTGCGAAGGATATTGCTGATACAGCGATACACGCGAAACAGTAAAGTGTTCTCATAAATATTAGTTTGTGTTTAATCCGAATTAAGATATAATATCCGGAAGAAAACACAAAAAAACCTGAACGGTACTATTAGTTGACTGATATGTACAAATTCCGAAACCTGGCCTCTCAGGGAAGAGGTTTAGAAACGGTTTAGCAAATTTCCGTGTTACAATTCCTGTTTCGCGAAGTCCCGGCAGAATACTTTGATTTCTTCCCGCACTTTCCGGAAGGCTTCGCTTATTTCTTCTTTTGTTCCTGAAGCTTTTGCCGGATCAGGAAAATTATGGTGAAGTTTCTGTGCCTTTGTCGGGAAATAAGGGCAGCGTTCCTGCGCATTGTCACAAACAGTGATCACATAAGCGAAATCTATACCGCTGTATTCATCCACGTGATTGGACGTATGTCCCGAAATGTCAATTCCGTCTTCTTTCATGGTTTCAACGGCAAGCGGATTGACGCCGTGGGTTTCAACGCCGGCACTGTAAACCTGCGCTTTGTTTCCGGCATAATGCTGCAAATAGCCTTGCGCGATCTGGCTCCTGCAGCTATTGCCGGTACATAAGATCAATATATTTTTCATACGATTGGTTAAACAAAAAGCCAAATGATGTTGATGATGCAGAATTTGGGGTCAAAGCCGAAAACAAGCTGCAGTACAACAACCGAAGTGGTTATAATCAATGGCTTTTTGTATGTGAGGATAAATTTTTTCATCTTAGCAGCAGCCACCGCCCGGAGTGCAGCAGGCTGATTTGTCGGTTGATAATTCGGATAAAACAAGTTTTTGTTTCCCGGCCGGGGCACCGCAGCTGTCTGAAGCGAGACAAGCCGTATTTTTAGCTTTCAAAACAAAGTGCTCACCATTAAATTCCAGGTCGTATTTTCCAATGGTATCGCTTTGGTATTCCACTTCAATATCCAGGTCTTCCATACCTAAAACCTTTTCTGAAAGTGCAATAATCCCGATCAGTTTTTGAGGCGCTAAACGATGATCAAAATCGCCGGCTTCCCAAAGCTGAAAATTAGCGCTCTTTTCCTGGCGGACCGTTCCTCCGCAATCAATGAAGTTTTTGGTGATCACACCCACTTCGGTCACGTGGAAATGTTGGGGAACAAAAGTCCCGTCAGGCTTTTGAAAAATAACCTGGTCCTGGTTTTCCAAAATGATTTTAATTTCTGAAAGTTTCATGATTTTAATTTTTAAGTTAACAACATCTTTTTTCTTTATCCGCTAATTGAAGGGAAATACCTGCAAAATAGGACTGTAAAAGACTTACGCTTTCTTTGTCGACACAATAGCAAATGGCTGTGCCTTCAATGCTCCCTTTGATAAGGCCGGCCGTTTTAAGCTCTTTCAAATGCTGGGAAACGGTAGGCTGGGCTAGGGGAAGCTCGTCAACAATATCACCGCAGATGCAGCTGTCGACCCGGATTAAGTATTCCAGGATTGCAACCCTTGCCGGATGGCCCAAAGCTTTGAGCATCGTAGCGATTTCGTTTTGCTTTACTGTGAAGAGGTCTGTTTTTGTAAGTCCCATGGATAAATTTATATATTGCAATATTACGATAAATAATCATACAAAAAAACAAATGGATGATTTTTATTTTTTTGCACTGGAAATATTAAGGTAAAAAACCCCGGTCAGATAGGCTTAATGATGGTGTCCGCCTGGGCCGTGAACGTGTCCGTGGGCAATTTCGTCTTCCGTAGCTTCACGAACTTCAAGAATTTTGCCTTCAAACTGCAAATCTGTTCCCGCCAAAGGATGGTTAAAATCCATTTTCACGGTTTCAGGGCTAACATCGAGGATTTTTCCGCGAAGCTGGTTTCCTTCATTATCGGACATCGGGATGAGTGCGCCTACACGAAAGTATTCCGCATCGAATTTTCCGGCTTCGTCATGAAATACCGTAGAAGGAATGCTAACGATCTGCTCTTCGCTGTGTGAACCATAAGCTAAATCAGATGCAATAGAAAAGCTGAAGCTGTCGCCGGCTTTTTTGCCTTGCAGGTTATTTTCAAAATCCGGGATCAATTGTCCGGCCCCCACGAGAAAAACCATCGGTTGATCAGCGCTTGTTTCTTCGATTTTTTCTCCCGTTTTGTGATTTGTCAGCTTATAGGTCAGAGAAACAACCCGGTTTTGTTCAATTTGCATTTTTTGATTTTTTTTTGGGGATAAAAGTACGAAATCTATTTGACCCGTATTTGTCTTAAAATGGATAAGGTTTGTAATAAAATGAGAATCAGGGTTGGGAAAGTGTGAATGAACCCGTCTTGTTTTTGGGTGTAAGGCGAAATTATTCACTCACCGTCCTGAACATTTTCATGTTTGTGAAGCTGATCCAATGGTAAGATCATTTAGAAAAGTTTATCTTTACAGATTCACCTACAGCCAAAAGAATGACAGCTACCATTATAATTACGATCTGCTCACTTCTGCTTTTAGCCTATATTTTTGATATTACATCATCAAAAACCAAAATCCCTTCGGTTATTCTTTTGTTAGTTTTGGGCTGGGTGGTGAAACGGGCTGCCGTTTTTTTTGAATTCCCCACCCCGGACCTTAACCCGGCGCTTCCGATCCTGGGAACTATCGGTTTGATCCTGATTGTTCTCGAAGGATCACTTGAACTTGAGCTCAACAAAAGTAAACTTCCTTTGGTTGCCAAATCCTCGGTTGTGGCCCTGCTGCCTATGTTAATCAGTGTGTTTGGCCTGGCTTACACTTTTCGTTATTTCGGTGATATGAGCTTTAAAGCGGCTTTGGTCAATGCGATCCCGCTAGCGGTCATCAGCAGCGCCATTGCTATACCGAGTGCGCGGAACCTGGCAAAAAACAACAGGGAATTCATTACCTATGAAAGTAGCTTATCGGATATCTTCGGGGTGATTTTTTTCAATTTCATTGCCCTGAATGACACCATTGGTACACGTTCTGTCGGCCATTTTATCCTGGAGCTGCTGATTATCCTCGTAGTTTCCTTTGTTGCAACGCTGGCGCTGGCTTATTTCCTGGATAAGATCAAACACCATATCAAGTTCATCCCGATTATCCTGATGATCATCCTGATTTACGCCTTTTCAAAAATTTACCACCTACCGGGCCTGATTTTCATTTTGCTGTTCGGTTTGTTCCTCGGGAATATCGACGAATTGAAAGGGTTTAAATTCATCCGGCGCTTTCATCCGGTGGATTTCGATAAAGAGGTACATAAATTCCAGGAGCTCACCACCGAATTTGCTTTCCTGATCCGTTCCTTGTTTTTCCTGTTGTTTGGTTTTTTAATTGAAACAGAGGAATTGCTGAATTCAGGTACAATTTTTTGGGCATTGGGGATCACAGGCGGCATTTTTGTTGTTCGGGCTATTTTCCTGGCAATATTCCGCTTACCTCTTAATCCCTTATTTTATATTGCACCCAGAGGATTGATCACAATCTTGTTATTTCTTTCTATTCCTGTCTCCATGCAAATAGAAATCGCTGATAAATCACTTATAATTCAAGTAATTATCCTTTCAGCCCTGCTGATGATGATCGGGTTGATGAAACACAAAAAACACCATGACAAAATTGAAGATAACTGAACCGACGCAATTATTTAAAGACTTTTTCAACAGCGAAAAGGCAGGAGGGTTAATCCTGATTTTGTGTACAGCAATCTCACTTTTAATTGCGAATTCTTCCATGGGCGAAGGGTATCACCATTTTTGGCAGGGCCGGTTTGCCGGAAATTCTATTGAACATTGGGTTAACGATGGACTGATGACGATTTTCTTTTTACTGATCGGACTTGAATTGGAACGTGAAATTTATATTGGGGAATTAGCCAATTTTAAGGACGCCCTTTTGCCGGTTTTCGGAGCGATAGGAGGTATGATCATCCCCGCTGGGCTATTCCTGATTTTCAACCTGGGAACGGCCACACAGCCGGGCGCCGGAATTCCAATGGCAACCGATATTGCTTTTGCCCTGGGCATTTTGTCCCTTCTGGGGAACAAGGTGCCAACCTCACTCAAAATCTTTTTGACTGCCCTCGCGGTAATCGATGACCTGGGTGCGATCATTATCATCGCTCTATTTTACACAAAAACCCTGCTTTGGGGAAACCTGCTTATTGCCCTTGGGATCTTTGCTGCGCTTTTGGTTCTAAACCGGCTCAAGGTGAAGAATTTGCTTCCATATCTCATTGGCGGCGCTGCAATGTGGTATTTTATGCTCCATTCCGGTGTACACGCGACTATAACCGGAGTGTTGCTGGCCTTTGCAATTCCCTTTGGTGACGGAGGAAAAAAATCAACATCTTATATTTTACAGCATTTCTTGCATAAACCTGTTGCGTTTGTGATCCTTCCTGTTTTTGCTTTGGCGAATACAGCTATTGTATTGAGTTCCGACATGGGGAGCTTGCTGAAAGAAGATTATAGCCTGGGAGTTATGGCGGGGCTTATTGTAGGAAAACCTTTGGGGATCTTTCTTTTAACCTTCCTTGCAGTCCTGTTTGGTATGTGTAAATTACCCGGTGATCTGAACTGGAAAGCCATTTTAGGGGCAGGGTTTTTAGGCGGGATAGGTTTTACGATGTCGATCTTTATTACTCTGCTTGCTTTCGAGGATCAAGCCATCATTAACAACATCAAATTCATTGTTCTCTTGTCTTCTTTGGTTGCAGGAATTATTGGTTTTACCTGGCTAAAATTGAATTTGAACAGCAATCAATCGCGAAATAGCAAAATTGATTAATCTCAAGACGAATTATCTTTAATACAACCGTCTCAAATCAGTAGTGAAGCCGGTATAAAAGCGGGAAAGTTTTTCTGAATGCAGTATGTAGACGGTCATGGTGGTGGTTTGTATAAAACAAAAAAGAGAAACCGCTTTCGCTCTGTTTCTCTTTCTGTTTTTTGCTCCTCTCCCGATAGTTATCGGGATGGGCTCGAACCAACCCCGAAAGCTTTCGCGGCTCGATTAACAGTCTTTGTATTTAATAAGAAGTTTTGAATTGATTTCAGGATGTTTTTTCAGGTTCTGAATATAGATTTTGCTTTTCATACGTTTAATATGCTTTTCAATCTTCAGCGCCTGGGCTTTTGACTGGCAAATAATCGTATGATAAATTTCCCAATCATCAGCATTATAGGTAAATTTTCGTTGTTCAGCGTTTTCGTGAAATTTTAATCTCACTTCCAAATCAGTAGTGAAGCCGGTATAAAAGCGGGAAAGTTTTTCTGAATGCAGTATGTAGACGGTCATGATGGTGGTTTGTATAAAACAAAAAAGAGAAACCGCTTTCGCTCTGTTTCTCTTTCTGTTTTTCGCTCCTCCTCTTGGGCTCGAACCAAGGACCCTCTGATTAACAGTCAGATGCTCTAACCGACTGAGCTAAGGAGGAATTTTGCATACCATTTCTGAAATGCGAGTGCAAATATAGGAAAAGAAATTAAAAAGAAAAAACTTCTTTCAAAAAAAAGTTTAAAAATCGTTCTCGTCAAGCGTGTAGTCCTCAACGGTGCCTTCGAGGCAGTCGTTTTCGTCCTCACAATCAGCGTCATCGCTGTCAACAAGGTCGTCCCGGAAATTCTCGTCAAATTTGGCCGGACGTAAAATATTTGTTTTTGAAACGTTCAAACGGATTTCCGTGCGGATAAAACCGTCTTCCTGGGCGAAAGCTTTGGCAAATGGCGTACCGATCAATTCTACTAAAGCGCCTTTTTTGAGGAAATCCAGGATGCGCATGTTCGCCCCGTCTTTTTTCCAGATCGTGCAGTTGACCCAGGTGGTGCGTGTTTTTGACTCCCCGTTGCGTTTGTCCTTCCAGTTCTTATTGTGGGCAACCGGAAAATTAATGGCGACAACCCCTCTCTCCATGTTTTTCACAGTAGCGTCTTTTCCAATGTTGCCAATTAAGCGTGTTTCAAAAATGGTAGCCATGTTCCGTAATTTTTTATGAAAATTATAAAAAGAAATGGATTAAGACGAATAAAATACGCTTTTTTTTTCGCGGGCTAAAAGCATTTAGCGTTAAGAGTCTAAATGTCAGAAGTTTAAAGGATTAATCTTTGCTCAGGAAACTCCAGTAAGAAGAGCGGTTTATCTTATAAGTCAGCGCTTTAGGGTAATATTTCAGGAACATTGCCGGCACCCGGAATTTGTCGCTTTTATCCCAGATCAGCTGGTAAGCTTTCATTTCTTTCTGGCCCACTTCCATATAGTCCATTTGCTGTTTGGTATGTGTCACCCAGAAACACGGATTTTTCTCCGTTTTACTTTGCCTGAGTTTTTTCATCCGTTCTGAAATGACCCAGTTTTTCCAGAGCTGGTCGAGGTCGTTACGGATTTCAGGCTCGTTGAAATTCTGGATAAATGAATTGCGGATCCCGTTATCAAAGAAGTAGAAACAGTGTGTTTTCCCAAGCTCATACCGCTGGTTGGTGGAATAAACCGGCAGACGGAAGAGAATGAACGCTTTTTCGAGCATGGTCACGTAGCGTTCAACGGTTTCGTTATCCAGCCCGGATTTTGTGCCGATCTGATTATATGAAAGCTGCTCGCCGATGTGAAAGGCGATGTATTGCAGCATTTTTTTCAGCTTGTCCTTTTTATTGATCCGTTCGCTTTTCGAAAAGGGGTAGCCTGCAATCTGGTCCGTAATTTTTTGGAGCAGGGCCGCCGCATTTTCCGGGTTTTCAAGTACGGCAGGATAGTTTCCAAAAATGAGCCGTTCCTCAAGATTTTTCTCTACTTTGATTAATCCCAGCTGATTGGCGATTTCTTTAAAACCGGGTGCCTGAAAGCTCAGGATCAGGTTGTTTTGCGCAAGGGCTTCCGTCAGTAAATCATCCAGCGGCGGATCGTAAGAACAAATGCAAACCAGCGTCAGGTCGTTTTCTTCAAACAAAACAAGCTCGATAAGCTGCTGCAGATTGCTTAAAAGCTGCGCTTCACGGAAAACGATGCACTTGCTTGACCCGACCCGGGATTTGAAATTTTCGGGGCTGAAATCCTTAAACTGTTTTTGCGTTTTTTTATCGCTGAAGTCAAAAAGCAGCTGCTGGGTATGCTTCGGAAAGCTTTCCATGACAAGCTTCGTGCGCTGCGTAAAAGCCGGTGCTTTCAGGATAAGAACTTTGTTGTTGAGGATATGCTCCTGGATTTCTTTTTGGATTTCGCGCTTGATCATAAACCGTGTTTTTCGTCCAAAGATAAACGAAACCGACCTTTTTAATTGATTTTTGCGAAAATGATATGAAAAACGGGATGTTAATTAGCTGAGGGTGAATGTTGAATTATGAATTATACATGTTGGAATTCATTCATCACTCATCATTCAAATCAATCCATTACGTGAAAAGGCTCGCTGCTTTCAAATTCAGAATCCACCGGCTCCCAGAATTCGATGCGGTTGCCTTCCGGGTCTTCAATATGAACAAATTTGCCGTAATCGTAGCTTTCTATTTCATCCACAATTTTGACGTCCTTTGCTTTGAGTTGTTCCAGGAAAGCTTCGACGTTCTTCACCCGGAAATTCAGCATCACCTGCTGGCTGTCGCTCCCAAAATATTTGGTGTTTTCCTCAAAAGTTCCGAGCTGAAGGAACGCGGTTTTTTTCTCCGCCGCCTGGTGATTGTAGCCAAACAAAACACCATAATCGTTCGTGGTAAGCCCAAGCACTTCCTTGTACCAGCTGTTCATTTTTTTCGGGTCCCTGAATTTGATGAAAATCCCGCCCAACCCAATGATTTGTCCGTCCATTTTTTTATAGTTATGAATTATGAGTGATGAATTCCCTGTTCACATTCATCACTCATAATTCAACATTTATCATTTATTAATAAACTCCTCCAGGCTCGTATAATTTGAAGTAAACGAGAACGTTGGCTTCAGGAGAAAATAATTCTGTTTGTCGAAACAATACTGGTAAGCGTATTTGGCCCAGTCCAGGCGGTTGGAGTCAAAGGAAAACGTCCCGGCGATCTCTGAGATCTGCCCTGCGGAAAGCATTGTTTTTGAAGCGTAATTTTTTGCTTTTTCCAGTTTGCCGGAATCAAAGGATTCAGCCTTCAGTAATTTGATGAACTCGTAATATCCGCTGTTGTCCGGGCTGTTGTTGCCGTAAAACTGGTTGTTGTAGCTTCCGTAACTGCCTTGCTGCGGCGTGGAAGTATACCAGTTGATGATATTCATCATTTGGCGCTGGATCACGATCAGGTTGCCGTTGGCGTCGATTTCGCATACCACACGCTCATTGTAATCCAGGTTGACAGTGCCCGACCAGAAAAGATCAGACGTGTTATTGTAATAAACTTTCAGGTCGTTGATCCCCTGCGGAAGGTCAAAAAAGCGGAACACGTTCGAGTTGTTGTAATGCGTCTGCAAGCCAAGCATCGCATAAAACGAGCCCGGTTTATTGATCCGCACGAACAATTCCGAAGCGGAGACGGAAAGTTGAAATGTAAGAAGGACGAGGCATGTAAAAATTGTTTTCATAATCTGTGTTTTTTGTGTCTTTCTTCAGGAAAACAAAAAGTATTCCGTTTCAAATGTAAAAGAAATTTTTCACAAAAGTTTAACAACCCGGGTTCAATTTTTTGTTTCCGGTGCAACCATTTCCGCATTTTATTCATTAGGCTTAAAAATCAAATATCAATCTTATGAAATATCCGGTTACCCTTCTTTGCGCTTTACTGCTTGTGCTTGTTGGCTGTAAAGACAAATACATCGCCCGCTACAAAATGTATGAAGCGGTTTATATGGACCCCGAAACTTTCCGCAGCAGCGTTGCCTTCGAAATTGCCCGCCCGGTGAAGCTGCGCGGAAATATCTACATCAAGGACAATTATCTTTTCGTTGTTGAAACGAATGCCGGGGTGCATTTCATTGACAATTCCAATCCTTCGAACCCGGTGAAAACAGGTTTTCTCAAAATTCCGGGCTGTTCCAACATCGCCATCCGCGGTTCAGTGATGTACGTTTCCAGCCTGATGGACTTAGTGTGCATCGATTTGAGCAATATGGCCCACCCGGTGGAATTCAGGCGCCTGGAAAATGTTTTTCCGACACAGGAAGCCGTTTGCCTGAAAAACTATCCGAAAATTGCCGTTGAAAGCTCCAAAGGTCTCGTTGTGGACTGGAAAATCAAGGAAATTGAAGAAGAAACCGATCAGATTCAATATTCTGGCGGCGGAAATGGAAACGGCGGTATCATGGTTTTTGAAGGAGATGTTATGCTGGCGGCGAGCAATGGAAACCCGGGATCAGGAAGCTCCGGCATTTCGGGCTCCATCACCAAATTTGCACTCGCCGGCGATTACCTGTATGCTTATGACATGGGGCGCTTGATCCCGGTGGATGTCAGCAATCCTCAATTTCCTGTTCCCGCGGCAGAAATCTGGATGCAGGGCAATGTGGAAACGCTTTTCCCGCACGGCGATCACTTGTTTATGGGTACAACGACGGGCATGCTGATTTATGGACTTTCCAACCCGGCTGTACCGCATTACATTTCAAGTGTTTCACACATGCGCGCCTGCGATCCTGTCGTTGTTGAAGACAATTATGCTTACGTAACGGTTCGCTCGAGCGGTTTTTGCGGCGGAAATATCAACCAGCTGCAAGTAATCGACATTTCAAATATTCAATCGCCGGAACTGAAAAAAACCTTCGAAATGCGCGGACCGTATGGTTTGGGAATCGACCAGGGAACACTTTTTATCTGTGACGGTGAAGCCGGACTGAAAATTTACGACGCATCACAGCCTGAAGACTGTGGCAACCAGCTGATCGAAAAATACAGGCATATCCGGGCAATTGACGTGATCCCGCACAATCAGCTGGCGATCGTGATCGGTGAAAACGGGATTTATCAATACGATTATTCCAACCGCAAGAACATCACTTTACTGAGTGAGATCAGCATTGAACAGTAACATGAAAAGGATGAAAACAGTTATTTTAGCTTTAAGTCTTGTTTTGTCAGCGGCTTTATCCGCACAGGAGGCCGAAACACCTGGCAAATGCTACAACCGTTCTACGCTGGGCCTGCTTTGCGGCAACCAGTCTTCCGTGACGTTCAATGTCATCAACGGCTATCGCTTTAGCCCGAATTTTGGGGCAGGCGTAGGTATTGGAACGGAATTTTACCTCGGCGACCAGCATTTCAGCTGCTTTGGCGACGTGTTTTATCAATTGAACAAAAGCTCGTCCAAGCCGTTTGCGGCGCTTAATTTCGGGATCAGCGAACCGCGCCAGCAGAATTCTTTCAACAAAGGCGGTGTTTTTGCCGGGGCATCCATCGGGATTTCACACTTTACCGGCAAGCATTTCGGGCTGACAACTTCGGTCGGTTACCGGATTTCCATGCTCGATTTCCGCAGTTCCTGGTGGGATGATTACATCACCCGCGGTTATTTCAAACAGCTCGAGCTCCGCTTCGGATTTTCAATACTCTAAACTTTTTAATACATTTATATCTATGAAAACAATGATTTTACTTTTGTTTTTGGCTGCCGGGACGCAGCTGGGGGCACAAAACCTGATCCTCAACCCAAGCTTTGATCAAAATGATCTCAACATCAATTGCAGTTACTGGCAGAACAGCTGCGGCGAACCGCTGAGCAATCATTGCACCGAAAATGGTTCCTGCATGGTTCATTTCGAGCAGGACTCACCGTCGCTGATCCCCGAAAACCGTTGGTGTGTAGCGCTAACGGCGGGTTTCCCGAACGGCAACGTACTGTACCATCTCACAGGTTTGGAAGGTAATATCAGCTTTCGCGCGGATGCCTGGATCAAATCCAATTCCGATGTGCCCTGCCTGGGAATTATGTCCCTCGGGATTACGGAAAACGGGATTTATACCGAAAGCAAAAATATTTCTGAGCTAACGGACGATTGGCGCCAGATCACGTTTTACGATACAATCCAGCTCACGGATACAGATTCCCTGACGCTGGTCCTTTCCTCGACGATGGGCGATTTAATTTTTGAAGAAGTTTTATTCGATGAGATCAGCCTGGAAATCGTGGAACAATTAAGTATCAGTGAAATCAGCCGGGAAGAATTCACAATCGCTTATGATGAAAACAGTGACTTGCTCCAAGTTGGAAATAAAAACGGGCTTCCTTTCAGCATGCGCTTACTGGACCTGAACGGCCGCGAAGTGAAAAATACTGCTTTTTCAGATAAGCACGAGCTACAGATGCAGGCTTTGAAAAATGGCCTGTACGTTTTGAAGCTGGAAACGGAAAAAGGGGAGAGCTTCTCCGAAAAGATTGTAAAATACTAAAAACAAAACGATCAAGCACCCGGATTTCCATAGCGAAGCTGACTTGCTGAAGGCCTGCCTGAAAAACAAACGGGAGGCCCAGAAAGAGCTGTACCGGCGTTTTTCTTACATGATGAAAGGTGTTTGCCTGCGTTATTCTTCCAACACAAGCGATGCGGAGGATTTGTTGCAGGAAAGCTTTATCCGTGTTTTCCAGAACCTCCACAAATACAAGGACGAAGGAAAACTGGGCGCCTGGATCCGGACGGTTACGCTCAACTGCGTATTTGAAAAATACCGGAGCGCAAAGAAAGACAAAGAAAGCGTGCTTTATGTCGAAGAATATTTCGAAAAAGCGCAGGAGCTAGACGATATCCTGGAAGCGCTGGCGCTGGAAGATTTGCTCCAAAAAATCCAGCGCCTGCCCGAAGGCTACCGCATTGTGTTCAACCTCTTTGCGATTGAGGGTTACCAGCACGATGAAATTGCGCAGCAGCTCGGGATCCAGCCCGGAACGTCCAAATCGCAGTACAGCAGGGCGCGCGCGCTTTTGCGGGAAATGCTCATTAAAGAAGGCTATTTTCACTCCAATACGGTGAATTATGACAAATAAACTAAATACAAAATTTGAGGATTTCGGGTCGATCCCCAACCCGGAAGTCTGGGAAGGGATCGAAGCGTCCCTGGACACCCGGCGCCGGAAAAAACGCCTGTTCTGGATTTTCCTGCCAGGCTCAGCCGCTGTGCTGATCGCCCTGTTCCTTGTTATGCTGCCGTCCTCTCCCGGAAAATCATCCGCTCCTGCTAAAATCCAGGCGCAGGAAAACGAAAAGTCTCCGGAAAAGGAGAAAGACGGAATATATGCTGCCCCGGCTAATAAAGACCCTGAAATCGACTTTCCCGTTTCGACTTCCGTCTCTAAAAAAAGAAGCGCCCGGACAGTTAATAGCCTGAAATTTTCCGCCTCAACGCTCAGCGACTCTCAAACGGCTTCTTCCGCTTTTTCTTTACCAGGAATTGTTTCAAACGAAAATGGCACAAACGAAGGACCTTTCGTGTCAAAATCAAACGATCCTGAAAACGATCTTTCCCTAGCGGCAGATAGCCTTCCGGAAAACCCGGTCGCTCTTCTTGATTCGGCAAACGATTCTTCGCTTTCTGAAATTACCCGCGTTAAAACGGACAACGTTGAAGCTCCAGATCCCCGGGTTTCTGCATGGGCGTTCAGCTTGCAGGCCGGTGGCTGGGATGCGGCAAATAACCGTAATCAGTTAATTTCTTCAACAACGGTTCCTGTATCCGAAGCCCTGACGGATGTCGGATCTTCGTCTTTTGTTCCGCCACTGACGAGCAGCAACAGCGTTACTGATACGGATACGATTTCTGTGTTGAAGCCGCTTTCCCTGCGTGCGAATGTGACTTTTACGGGCAAAAAAGGCTTCGTCTACACCGGCGGGTTGAATTTTGACCAAATGGACGCGTTTTACAATGAAAAGAGAACCCGTTTCATGTCGGCGGGAATCAACCTGGGCTTTGGAAAGGGCTTTGCTTTGTCGCCGCGTATTTCACTGACCCCGCTCGTAACCCTGAATTATGATCGCTTTATCCTTGAAAAAAACGGTGCACCGCCGCTCACGCCAAGTGCTTACCAGGCTGCATCTTTCCGCGGAAACCAGTTTTCTTTCCAGCTTGACCTGCAGGCAGCTTTTCACCTGAACAGCAAGCACAGCCTGTATTTGGCGCCCGCCGTGAAATATTATGCTTATCAGTCACTGACAACGGTTAACGGCCCGATTTTGCGCCGGGATTGGTGGAATGGGCTGCACCTGGGATGGAAATACAATTTCTGAGGATAAAAAATTGCTTTTTTACATAAGCGGTCGGTCATTGCTGAAATATTTCTTTACTTTTGGGTGTTTTTAAATCCCCTGATATGAAGAAGTTTAGTTTGTTAGTTGCCGGAATTTGTAGTGTATTCTACTTTTTCGCGCAAGAAAATGTCACGTATCAAAAACCGCCGAAAGAAATTCTCGAGCTGGTTGATATTGAGCGTGCACCGTCGATTTCGATTGACTCCAAAAATGAAAATATTCTTTTTACCTATCGCAAGATGTACAAAAACTTGGAGGACCTCTCGCAGGAAGAAGTACGCCTGGGCGGTTTAAGGATTAACCCGAAAACAAACATTTCCAGCAGCGTGACCTATGTCAACAACCTCAAGCTGCGTAAATTCAAAGCAACAGTCCTGACGGATGTAAGCGGTTTGCCTGCCAATCCGAAAATTGCCAACATCACCTGGTCACCGAACGAAAAATTCATCGCTTTTACACACACTTCCGACCTGGGACTGGAGCTTTGGCTCCTGGATGTGGATAAAGCGCAGGCCAAAAGATGGGGTGACGATATCCTGAACGGAAACCCGGGCAACCCGATTACCTGGTTCCACAACAGCGAATCCGTTTTAGTGAAAGCTTTGCCGAAAGACCGTCCGGCTTTGATCCAGACAACTTCAGTTTTACCTACAGGTCCTGCCGTTTCAGTTTCAGAATCCGGGGCAAAAGCACAAAACAGGACTTACCCGGATTTGCTTAAAAACAAAATGGATGAGCAGAATTTCGAAACGCTCATGACTTCAGAGCTGAAGCAGGTGCAAATGGATGGTTCTTCCTACACGTGGAAAGCGAAAAATATGTACCTCGGAACTTATTTTTCCCCTGACGGACAATACGTTCTGACGACAATTTTACAGAAGCCTTTCTCCTATATTGTTCAATACTCGCGTTTTCCGATGAAGCAGGTTGTTTTCGATCAGCGCGGCAAAATGACGAAAGAAGTGAACGATGTGCCGCTTTCCGAAGTATTGCCAAAAGGCTTTATGGCCGTAAGAACCGGGAAACGTTACATGTACTGGCGTTCAGACAAAGCGGCAAGCTTGTATTACGTAGAAGCATTGGACGGAGGCGACCCGGAGAAAAAAGTGGATTTCCGCGACGAAGTGTTCAACTGGGACGCTCCTTTTGACAAAGCGCCGGTTTCGCTCGTGAAAACAGTTCAGCGTTTTTCGGATATCGAATGGGGAACAGACGATATGGCAATTGTTGTTGATGACTGGTGGAATACACGAAACACGAAAACTTACCTCTTCAATCCATCCAATCCGCAGCAAGCGCCAAAAATCCTCTATGACAGAAGCTCGGAAGATAAATATACCGATCCGGGAAGCTTCGATCACAGACGTAACCAATACGGTATGGACGTGCTGAATATTGTAAAAGACGAAGTAGCGCTCATTGGCGAAGGGTTTACCGAAAAAGGCCAGTTTCCTTTCATCGATAAGCTGAACCTGAAAAGCGGCAAAACAATACGGATGTACCAATCGGCCTACACCAACAAAAAAGAAAGCCTGATCTCCATTTTGGATATTGCTAAAGGAGAAGTGCTGATCCAGCTGGAATCACCGAGCGAATACCCGAATTATTATGTGCGCAACATCAAAAACAAAAAAGCGCCTTACCAGCTTACGTTTAACGAAAACCCGTTCAAAAGCATCGCCGGGATCCACAAAGAAGTGATCAAATACAAGCGCCGCGACGGTGTTGAGCTTTCCGGAACGCTTTACCTGCCTGTTGGTTATGATAAAAACAAAAAAGAAAAGCTGCCGATGATCATGTGGGCTTATCCGCAGGAATACAAGGACAAAAACAGCGCGGGCCAGGTAACGAGCAACGCGAACGATTTTACTTTCCCGTTCTACGGAACGCCTTTGTATTGGGTAACCCGCGGTTATGTGGTATTGGACGATGCCGCTTTTCCTATTTTGGGTGAAGGCGCAACCGAGCCAAACGACAATTTTATCGAGCAGCTCGTTGATAACGCCAAGGCAGCGATTGATGCTGTTGACCAAATGGGCTATATCGACCGCACAAAAGTAGCTGTTGGGGGTCACTCTTACGGGGCTTTCATGACAGCAAACCTGCTGACGCATTCCAATTTATTTGCTTGCGGGGTGGCACGAAGCGGCGCTTACAACCGTACTTTGACACCATTCGGTTTCCAGAGCGAAGAGCGCAGCTACTGGGATATTCCGCAAATTTACAATGGTATGTCGCCTTTCATGACAGCTGACAAAATGAAAACACCGTTACTGCTCATTCACGGGGAGGCGGACAACAACCCCGGAACGTTTACCCTCCAAACTGAGCGTTATTTCAATGCTTTGAAAGGTTTGGGCAACCCGGCGCGTATGGTTTTGCTTCCGAAAGAAAGTCACGGTTACGCAGCGATTGAAAGTATCCTGCACGTACTTTGGGAACAAGACCAATGGTTTGAAAAATACCTGAAAGAGAATATTAAATAGGCCATATTTTGTTGGCTCAAGGCTTATATTAGCCACATAGCAAAATTTTTATTAAATATTTCAGAAAGCGTCTCATTTATTGGGGCGCTTTTGTTTTTAAAACCGGTTTTCAAAAATTTCTTGTTAATAATTACTGAAAAGTTAATTTCCCGTGCCGCACGATAAATTGCATCTTTGTACATACTTATCATTGAATGTGTTGTATGAAAGCTGTTGTTTTTAAGTTCTCTTTCCTTTTGTTGGTTTTATTTGTGAGCCCTGTTGTACTGGCTTCTTTTGATGCGGTGGTTGAAAATGTTGGCCCTTCGGATAATTACATTGGAAAACGCAAGCGGAATTCGGGGAGTATGGCTTCCAAAAAAGCAATGTCGCGCCAATCCAAACGCGCACGTGCCAGCATCAAACGCAACGAGAAACGCAACAAACAGCAATTACGCTACCGCACTAAAAAACAGCGCAAGCAAAAGCGTTTCAGCAGCCACGACTGCTTCAGATAATCAGGCTTTTTTCTTTATAAAAAACGAATAGGCAGTTGTCAGCGCGATCAGCGTCAGTACAGCGGCCAGCTCCGGTATTTTCACCAGCAGGCATAATCCGAACCCCGTTCCGAGGAAAGCAAGGCTCACGAGCATTCCCAAACTATGTTTTTTCAAAAGGACCGGGGCACTTCCATGTTCGTGTTTCTTCGTAAGCACGAATTCCATTTTATATTGCAGGTAAGCGGTGTAAACCACCAGGGGAACGAGCAGAAAACCTTGCGGCAATCCTAAATCTTCCAGCATGATGAAATTGATGCTTTGCTCTTCCAGGTCAAAGCCGGGGATGAGTTGTCCTGAAATCAAAATTCCCAGGAGCGCTATTCCCGCCAGGCTCAGCAGGTAAAAAGCACTGTGTAAAGTGATTTGCGCCGGAGTAGCCGCAGTACGGAACTTATTCAGCTTAAGATATAAAAAGCCGGTGTTCGCCAACAGATCCAGCAAGTAAAACAGGGCGATGAAATAAAAGTTCCAGTTCCAGAAAAAATAGCCCAATATAGGAATTAAAGCTTCCGAGATAATCTGGATAGCTTGCGCGCGTTTCTGGTTCATCTTAACGCAGCTTATCGGCTTCCTGGCGCGACATTTTGAAATCCGGGTTGTATTTCAGTGCCTTTGCAAAAGATTTCAGCGCCATTGTTTTATCGCCTTTCTCTTTATACGCCAGGCCGAGGTTGTGCCAGCATTTTACGCATTGCGGCTCGCGCTCGATCGCGCTTTGGTAATAGTAAATCGCGCTGTCAAGCTGGTTTTGGTCAAATTGCTTGATGTAACCGATGTTGAAAAGCGCCAGGTAATAGCTCGTATCCGCCTGGATCAGGGTTTTATAATCGCGCACAGCGGTTTCGTAATCACCGAGCATTTGCTTGCTGTAAGCAATTCCGTACAAAGCATCCACGGATTTTGGCCTGATATCGGCTGCGTTCCGGAAATATTCGTAAGCCAGCTCGTATTTTCCATCTTCCGTAAAAATCCAGGCCAGCTGCAGGTAGCCTTCAAAAAACTTCGGGTCCTGCTGCACAGCTGTTTCGTAGGAAGAAATTGCGAGGTCACGTTTGCCCAAAGCAAGGTAATTTGTTCCTTTCATAATATAAGCATCGCGGTAGCGCGGGTCCATTTTCAATACTTCGTTGATATACTGGAAAGAGCGTTCAAATTCGCCCTGCTGTGTAAAAGTAGAGGCCAGCGCGATGTAAGCTTTTTTGTTTTTAGGCTGCACGCGGATTACTTTTTTGAAGTGGTCCTGGGCATTTTGCACATCGGCAATCGTTCGCGTAGCAATGTTGTTCATGGCATTGGCATAGAGAAAGCGCGCTTCGATGTTATTCGTGTCGAGGCGGAAAGATTTGGCGCCCACCTTCAATGCGTCTTCATACATATAAGCTTCCAGGAATTTATTTCCTTGTTTAACAAGCAATTCCACGCTGTCCGGGTACATTTTCACCAGGCTGTCGAGATCATAAACGACAGGTTTCGGCGGTTTGCCATCCCCGCAGGAAGTCAAAAAAACTGCCAGGACAAGTACAGGAAGAAAAATCAATTTTTGCATAGCATTCAAATGAACTGCAAAGATAGGAGAATTTTTTAACGGCTTAAATTTAAACAAAGCTTGCTTTTGCATAAATGCTTCAGGTCTGAGACTAGTGTTTCCTCCCTATCCCCGCCGAAGGGGTCAATAAATCAGCGTAATCTGCGAAAGAAACCTGCGTTAATCTGCGGGAACAATTTTAAGGCTCCTGGATCGTAACCGCCCGCTGAGGATAAGGAATTTTAATATCGTAAGCCCGGAAAAGACGGTCAATCTCGAAGCGGATCTCTGATTTGTAGTTGCTCGCATCCCAGGTTTGTTCCGCCCAGAAAATCAGCTCCAGCTCCAGGCCGTTTTCCCCGAAATTCTTCATGCGCACATTGACCGGTTCGGTCTTTTTTACCTTCGGATGGGCAAAAGCCGCCTGGCGGAGTAAGGCGCTCACCTGCTCCGTATTCGTTCCGTAAGCAATTACGATATCAATTATGAAGCGGGAAATCGGGCTTCCGTGACTCCAGTTTACAACGTATTCCTGCGTAAGCTTGGCATTCGGAATGAAGAGGATGTTGCCGTCGCGTGTTTCAATCTGCGTCGTACGCACGTTTATTTTTAAGATTTTCGCAATGATCGGCTCTTTGAATTTGGAGTCGTTCAGCTCAATTACGTCCCCGATTTTGATATTGCGCTCAAACAAGAGCACAAGTCCCGAAAACATGTCTTTGAAAACGTCCTGCAATCCCAGTCCGATCCCGACTAATAAGGCGGCGGAACCAATGAAAAAGCTCGTCAGGTCAATGTTCAGCATCCGCAAGCTTGTCAGTAATACGAAAACATAGATCACGTATTTGCTCAGCTGCACATAAATAAATTCCGTACTTGGGTTGTAGCCTTCCTTGTTACGGAATTTCCGGCTGAAATACAGCTTCACGAAATTCAGGAGCATGCGCGCGCCGAAAAACAAGAGCACGATGACAATAATCTGGTAAAAACTAACCTTAAAATACTTGTTGCTGATGATTTCGTAGTTCAGGAAATCTTCAAAAGAAACATCGTTATTGTTGATGTTAAAGCTCCAGACAGCGATATAAACGGCAATGATATAAACGCTTTGACTAAAGAGTTTAAGCCAGGTTGTGCGGCTTCCTTCCAGGTGAATATTTTGCCCGATCAGGTATTTTTTCAGGGAACGGTGGATGAGCTTGCGCATGACGGCGGCAAACAAAAAGATGAAAGCAAGTGCAACCAGGTTCCACAGGCAGACATTGTACGGCCCCAATTTAAACAGCGTATAGCTCATCATATTTTAGTCGGTAATCGTGCGCCCCAATTGTTTGGACAGGTTTATCTTAACTTTCTCCAAAGCTACTTTTTCTCCCAATAGCAATTCCAGGTCCTGGAAAGAGTTTTCTACATCTACTTGTGAAATGAGCGTAGTCAGTTCCTCGATGCGGTTTTTGATGAAGCGGATTTTGAAAGCGTAAACGGCATCCATTACGGCGCGGTTGAGCATTTCGAGCTCGGTTTTGGTCTCAATATTATGCAGGCGGAGCCAGTTGCTGCTGATCTCGTATTTTTCAGTTTCGATTTCCGACACAAAATGTACGATTTCAGGATCTTCATGTTTAAGAAAAAAGCTCGATTTATACAATTGGTTCTCCTGCAGGCCGGAAAGGATGATGTCGTATACTTTGCAAAAAAGCGGGCTTTTGAAATAGAGCTCGTCCCGCTGCAATTCGTGCACGATCAGCTCACTGACGGAAGTTGTTACCCGCGAAGTTTTGCCGAATTCATCCTCGTGATCTACTTCCGTGGCGTAGGCGCCATATTTGATCAGGATGCGGATGAGGTCGTGTTCCTCGTGTGTTTTTGCTGGCGCTTTCGTGCTTTCCACCGATTGGTATTTCGGCGCCGGCTCTTCCATGCGCTGCTCGAAAGCCGGTTCGTTGGTGGTTTTCGCCAGCTGTTTTTTGCGGATGCGGAACAGCTCCTGGGAAATAATATCCGGGTCGATGTCAAAGCGGGCTGCAATTTCCTTCGAAAAAATAGAACGGCTGATCTGGTCAGGAATGAGTGCAATCGACTCAACGATCTCGTGGATCAGCTTCACACGTACACTCGGGTCCTGGCTGCCTTCGCCCAACAGCAATTCAGCCTTGAAAGAAATGAAATCCTTGCGGTGGTCCTTAATATAGGTCTCCAGTTCCTCGGTGCTCACTTTTTTGGAGTAGGAATCCGGGTCGTCGCCGTCAGGGAACAGAACAACGTGCACATTGAGGCCTTCTTCGAGGATGAGGTCGATCCCACGGAACGAAGCTTTGATCCCGGCCGCATCGCCATCATACAAAATCGTAATGTTTGATGTGTAGCGGCGCATCAGCTTGATCTGCTCCCGCGTCAGGGAAGTTCCCGAAGACGAAACCACGTTGGTGATCCCCGCCTGGTGCATGCTGATAACGTCCGTATACCCTTCAACGAGGTAACAGTTGTCATATTTGATGATATCGCCTTTGGCAAAATACAAACCGTAGAGAATTTCACTCTTGTTGTAAATAATGCTTTCCGGCGAGTTGAAGTATTTCGCTACTTTTTTGTCATTCGTCAGGGTCCGTCCGCCGAAACCGAGCACGCGGCCCGTAATCGAATGGATCGGGAAAATCACCCTTCCGCGGAAAAAGTCAAAATGACGGTCGTCTTTGGATTTTACGAGACCGACTTTCTCACAGAACTCGAGCTTGTAGCCTTTCGCTTTGGCGGCATCTGTAAACGAATGTCCCGAATTGAGACAGTAGCCCAATTGGAATTTTTCGATGATGTCCTTCCGGAAACCGCGCTCCACGAAATAGCTCAAACCGACCACCTTGCCTTCTTCGGTCTGGTGCATCGATTCCATGAAATGCGTTTTCGCAAATTCGTTGATGATCTGCAAGCTTTCGCGCTCCGTCTGCGCAGCTACCTGCTCCGGGCTTTGCTCTTCTTCTTTCGGAAGCTCGATGTTGTATTTATCGGCCAGCCAGCGCAGCGCTTCGGGGTAGGAATAATGTTCCTTTTCCATGATGAAGGTCACTACGGAGCCGCCTTTTCCGGTTGAAAAACACTTGAAAATCTGCTTCGCCGGCGAAACCATGAAAGAAGGCGTTTTTTCGTCCGTAAACGGGCTGAGGCCTTTTAAGTTCGAGCCGGCGCGCTTGAGGTGCACAAATTCCCCGATTACCTCCTCGATCCTTGCGGTCTGGATGATCGTATCAATGATATGTTCGGGAATGCGTGCCATTATTTAGAGTCCGCCGAAATCTTTTTCTTCTACAAGCTTGCCTTTCTGGTCATACGTGCGCCATACACCGACTTTCTGATCGTTGCGGTATTCGCCGTAATAATTTAAAACACCATTCGGGTATTTCACAATTGAATGGCCTTCTTTTTTTCCGTGAATGTAATGCGTAACGGACAGCTCGAAGCCATTTTCCGTATATAGCGCCCATTTCCCGTTGCGAAGCTCGTTACCGTCCACCGGCCCGCGGATTTTTACTGCTTTCCGGCCCGGGTAATATTCGGTATACATCCCGTTTTTGATCTCAATCAAAGGCAGCTCTTTTTCTTTTTTCGGTGCTTCTTCCGTACAAGAAACAAACAGGCCCAAGCCCAAAAGAAGATATAAAGCAAATTGTTTCATGTTTCAATTTTTTTGTTTCGCAAAGTTCGCAAAGATTTTTCGCAAAATCCACTAAGATTTATGTGTATTTTTTAATAAGGCAAAGAAAATTTTTACTTCCCTGGGCTTTGCGTGTACTTAGCGCTTCTTTGCGATCCCGGTTCTAACTTATTTCTCGCGGGTGATCGTATAGTTTACCAGGCCGATGAGGGCCCGTTTCGCTTCAGAATCCGGGATGTTTTCCACCAAAACCAGCGCTTCGTTGATCAAAGTGAGCATCTTTTCGTGGGCGTATTGAATTCCCCCGGCGTCGATTACCAGTTGAACGGCACGCTTCACTTTCTGCTCGTTTTCGTTCTGGTTTTTCACGATGTAGATCAGCTCGCGCTTCACTTCTTTCGGAGCGGTTGACAAAGCGTAAATCAGCGGAAGCGTCATTTTGCGCTCGCGGATATCCAGTCCGGTCGGTTTCCCGATGTCGTTCGGTGTTCCGTAATCAAAAATATCGTCCTTAATCTGGAAAGCCAACCCCACCAGCTCACCAAAACGGCGCATATCCGCAGCCAGGTCTTCGCGGTCAACAGACGAAGCTGCTGCTTCGCACACCGTG
This sequence comes from Crocinitomicaceae bacterium, assembly GCA_021325675.1. GTDB lineage: Bacteria > Bacteroidota > Bacteroidia > Flavobacteriales_D > Crocinitomicaceae > M2408. Next base: position 70,049 of record JAJTCM010000006.1, on the reverse strand, counting down.
GCAACGAGCGAACCTGTTTTCTGGCGGATAATCTCAAAATATACTTCTTCGGTGATATCCAGCTTACGTGCTTTTTCAATCTGCAGCAATTCGCCCTCGCTCATGTCCTGAACGGCTTTCGCGATGATCTCCAGCAGGCGCACATTGTGGTTTTCAATGGAAAGGAGCAATACTTTTGAAAGCATGTAATCGCCAACCAATACGGCCACTTTATTTTTCCAAAGGGCATTCACCGAAAAGAAACCCCGGCGCTCGTTTGCATCATCAACGACGTCATCATGCACCAGCGTTGCGGTATGTAAAAGCTCCACCAAAGAAGCCGCCTGGTACGTTTTGTTGTTGATTTCGCCCAGCATTTTCGCTGTGAGGAAGAGGAACATGGGACGCATTTGCTTGCCCTTGCGTTTGATGATGTAATGCGTGATTTTATCCAGCATCGCAACTTTCGACTTCATGTTCTCCTGGAAACGCAGCTCAAATTGCTGCATTTCATGTTCAATCGGGGCCATTATCTCATCTACGGTCATCATTTCTGCTGGGAATGTACAAATATAGTATTTAATGCGCTAATATTTTAATGTGTCAATTTGCTAATGGGACAATAGTTGAAAATATTAACACATTAGCAGATCAAACACATGAGCACATTAATCAGAAAATCGTACTTTTACCGAAATTTTAGAAAAACAGCATGATTATCGGTATTTGCGGAGGAAGCGGCTCAGGAAAAACAACTTTGTTAAAGCGTTTGTCACAGCATTATGCGCACCTGACGCCTTCTATTTTTTCCATGGATAATTACTACAAGCCGATTCATTACCAGCATGTGGACGAAAACGGGCAGGTGAATTTCGATTTACCGAGCGCCCTGCACGAAGACCAGTTAATTGCCGATTTACACGCCCTGCACCGCGGTGAGCCCGTTGAAATAAAAGAATACCAGTTCAACGCCCCTCCCGGGAAACACGTACTGATTACTGTTAACCCTTCGGATATTATCATCGTGGAAGGCTTGTTTTCTTTTCATTACGGCGAAGTGCGCAGCGTTCTCGACCTGTCGATCTTTATTGACGTTGACCTCGAAGTGCAGCTGGACCGCAGGCTTTACCGCGACCAGGAAACCCGCGGATACACGCGTGAAGCCATTTTGTACCAGTGGAAAAACCACGTGATCCCCTGCTATGAAAATTATTTGCTCCCGTACCGGAAGGATGCCGACTTTTTATTCCGCAACGATGTTCACGCTGACGAAGATTTTAGTAAATTAGTAGCTCTGATTGACGAAAAATTAAAAATAACAGGCAGCGTTTGAAGCAAACAATTAAAAAATATGGGCTCTTCGGTTTAAGCTTTTTATTCCTGGCGGGCTTTTGTTTTTATTATCAAACGATTTTCAAAAAAGACTACGACGGAAGCATCAGCTCTTTCCAGGAACGTTTTTTCCAGAAGGAAGAAAGGCTCAATCAATATGTTAGTTCCCAAAAAAAGCTGCTGCGCCAAAACGGGCTGAAATCCATCAGCCGCGGAGTTTTCGGAGCTGACGGACAGGAATTTTATTTCCATGTTTATCGCAACGATTCACTCGTTTTCTGGAACAGCAACAAGCTTCCCGTTTTTCGTTTTGCCGACCTGCACTATCCGTCCCACGGCCTTGTTAAATTGCAGAATGGCTGGTATTACGCCAAAAGTTTTCGCCATGGAAATATAAATGCTGTCGCGGCTTTCCGGATCAAGAAGGAATTCGCGATGGAAAATGAATACCTGAAAAACGATTATGGCCCCGGCCTGGAAATGCCTTTTCCCGCAACCATCGTCCTGGAAAAAGAAAACGCTTTCCCGGTCTACGACAAGTCGGGTAAATTCCTCTTTGCCTTTTTTCCGCTTGAGCAGCCGCAAGCTTCTGATTACATAAGCAATGCGTTGGTTTTCCTGCTGCTCAGCGGGCTTTGCCTGTTTTTACTGGCTTTGTACAACGCGACGAAAAAGCTCAGGGGATTCCGTCAGCTGTTGATCGCATTCGTCCTTGTAGTTCTCCAATATTGCTGCATCCGCTTTGATTTTTACGTTTTCCTTGATAAGATCACATTTTACGACCCGACGCTTTACGCCAGCTCCAACTGGTTCCCGAATTTCCTGATCCTGATCCTGAACTGTGTGTTCATTTTCTTCTTTTTGCTGGTGCTTGGCCGGACGCTCAAACGTTTGCCGCCTTCCCGGACGAACAAGGTTTTTGCCTTCGTGATGTACGCTTTCAGTCTCGTATTTGCCTTTTTCATTGCCTATTTATACGAATCACTGGTGAAAGATTCATCTATCCCGCTGGAAATCGAAAAGCTGTTCAAACTGAATTTTTATTCCTTTTGGGCTACTTTATGCATGGGCGTGCTCTTTTTTTCCTACTTCATGTTTGTGCGGGCAACCCTGCGTGCCTTGCTGAACAACCAGGTGAGGAAGCCGGTGCTTATTGGTTTGTGGCTGGGGGCGGGAATTTTATATGCTGTGTATGAAATAGGATATTGCCGTGACCACTTGTTTTCCGCTGTCTGGCCTTTGATCATCAACGGGATTATCCTGCTCAACCTCTTGCGTTCCGGCGGAAAATTCAGCTTCAATTACGGCGTGATCCTGCTCTTTTTGTTTGCGGCCTACATCGCCAATAACATCAACGAGTTCCAGTCGAACAAGGAACGGGAAGAACGGGAGCTTTTTGCACAGCAGCTCGCTTCCGACCAGGATATTTCCACGGAGCTGGAGTACCAGGAGCTGAGCAAGGAGCTGGCAAAGGAAAAGTATTTCGAAAAGCTGCTGCAAAATCCAAGAAAACTGGGGATTTCCGAGTTCAAGGATTTCATGGAGCGAAAGTATTACACCAATTTCTGGGAGCGTTACGAAACTGATTTTTACCTTTTCAATGAGAAGAATGAACCGGTGATCAATTACACGAGCCGGCAGAGCACGTCCAAAGAATACCTGGAAAATATATTGCAGAAGCACAGCAAATTGTCCGAGATCGATTCGCAGTTTTTCTTTGTCAAAGATTACACCAGCCAGTTGAGCTACATCGGGAAACAAGTGTTTTTTAATGCCGATTCGACCCGAAGCCTGCAATTGTATACCTCGCTCAAATCCAAGCGGATCCCGGAAAAGATCGGTTTTCCGCGCTTACTGATATCTGACCAGGCGAACGTGTTCAAAGCGGTTGAAAACTACTCGATTGCAAAATATTATAACGGAAGGCTGGTGAGCCAGAGCGGTAAATTTTCCTACCCGACGCGTGATATCGCCCTGACCCGGAACACGAAATATGCTTCGGGTTATTTCCAGGCGGAAGGTTACGATCACTATCTTTTCCGTAAAAATGCACGCGATTTGATTGTGCTTTCGAAAAAAATTCCGTCCAATTTCCAGCTGTTCACCTCGTTTTCCTATCTCTTTTGCTTTTTCGGGTTTTTCCTGCTGATCCCGGTTTTGGCACAAAACTTCCGCAATTTCGGTGGCTGGACACTTGCCCTGAAAATTCAGCTGGTATTGGTTTCCATTGTTGTTGTTTCCCTGCTTTTCTTTGGTCTCGGAAGCGGCAAGTTCATCAGCAACCAGCACAGCGAATATTCGAACGACCTGATCCGGGAAAAGATCAAATCGGTGCTTGTTGAAGTCAGCCTGCGCTTTGCCCGTGAAAAAAAGCTGAGCATTGAGCAGAACGGCGATTATATCCAAACTTTGCTTCGGCGGGTTTCAGGCGTTTTTGTGACAGATATCAACATGTATGACAGCAAAGGCTATATCCTGGGAAGCTCGCGCCCGAAAATTTTTAATCTCGGCTTAATGAGCGAGCAGATCAATCCGGAAGCTATGTTGAACCTGAAGCACTATAAAAAGAGCGAATACGTCCACCAGGAAAACATCGGCAACCTTAACTTTTTGTCGGCATACGTTCCTTTGTACAACCGCGACGGTCACTTCCTGGCGTACATCAACCTGCAGCATTTCGGGCAGCAGCAAGGCTTCGAAAACCAGATCGAAAGCTTCTTGGTGGCGATCATCAACGTATTTATTTTACTCCTCGCTTTTTCGATCATTCTTTCCATCCTCGTTTCCAACTGGGTGACTTCGCCTCTGAAAATTATCCGTCAAAGCTTTGAGCGGGTGCAGCTGGGCAAATACAACGAGCCGATCGCCTACAAATCCAACGACGAAATCGGTGACCTGGTGCGTAATTACAACCAAAAACTGGAAGAGCTGGCATTTACGGCACAGCAGTTAGCGCAGAGCGAGCGTGAATCCGCCTGGCGTGAAATGGCGAAACAGGTAGCGCATGAAATCAAGAACCCGCTGACGCCCATGAAGCTCAGCCTGCAGCATTTACAGCGCATTTTTGACCCGAACGATCCCAATTCAAAAGTGAAGCTCGACAAAGTAATTTTTTCGATTATCGAGCAGATCGACGGCCTGACGGTCATTGCCAACGAATTTTCGAATTTTGCCAAAATGCCGAAGGAAAACAGGGAAAAGCTCGATATTTTACCGATCATAGAAAATACGGTGTTGGTTTTCAGCCAGGAAAATGAAGTGGACATCCGTCTTGACACCGGGTGTGAACAAGTGATCGTTTTGGCGGATAAAGACCTGATCATCCGGATCTTCAACAACCTGATCAAAAACGCGATCCAGGCCATCCCGGAAAACCGCCGCGGAGCTATCGTGATCCGCGTCAGCGAAAAAGAAGAAAATTACCTCATTTCCGTGCAGGATAACGGCAAAGGAATCCCGGAAGAGCAGATCAGCAAGATCTTTGTGCCGAATTTCACGACCAAATCAACAGGGACCGGTTTGGGGCTGGCGATGGTCAAACAAATCGTTGAGCTGCACGAAGGCCGGATCTGGTTTGAAACCGTGCCCGATAAGCATACCGTCTTTTTTCTCGAATTACCGAAGTATCAAAAACCGTGATAGCCGAGCAAACATATCGCCTGGAAGATTTTATCAGCGAGCTGAGCGCCTTCAGCTTCTCGGACGTGCTCGTTGACCTGGACGCCGAAAGCAAAGGCGTTTTTGTGCTGGAGGAAAATATACGTGAACAGCTGCTTTTGCCTTATTCCGGCCGCTTCAATCAATTATACAAAATCGCAGTCCAATATAAAAAGGTTTCCGATATTCAATCGCTTTGCGCCGCCCGTTTTTTGATCCGCTGGAAAGTGAAAGAACGCCTCGTGAGCACGCCTTTGCTGCTTGTTCCCGTTCATTGCAGCTGGAACAAGGTCAAACAGGAATTTAAGCTCGTTTTTGATGAAGAAAACACCTTCGTCAACCCGTTTATTTCGCATTATTTGCAGCGTGAGTTTGGACTGGAAATGCCGGTTTTCGGGGAAAATGAAACTTCTGTCCCGGAATTTTTGCGTCAATCCGGTTTTGAGCTTGAATGCAGCGGTTTTCAGGCCATCGGGAATTTTCATTACCACCGTTTCGAGCTGATCAAAGACCTGGAAGAACTGGCTTCACAGCAAGAACCGAATGCGTTGGTGAGAAAGCTGCTGGGTGAAAGCGCGGAAGAAAAAACACCGGCGCTTGATCTCGTCAAGGAACGCTGTTTCGAAAGCGACCGCGACCAGGAAGCCATATTTGAGCATTTCCGGACGGAAGATCTCGTTTTGCAAGGCCCGCCGGGAACAGGAAAAACGCAGGTTTTGTCGAACCTGGTAGCCAAATTGCTTTCCGGGAAACGGCGACAGCTGGTGCTTTCAGAGAAAAAAACGGCGCTGGACGTATTGGAAAAAAAGCTCAAAACCCGCAATTTGCACCACTTTGTGTTTTTGTCCCACAGCCAGGGCAAAGCTTACGATTTTGTAATGAAGCTCAAAAATACCTGGGATTTCCTGGAGAAATGGGAGGGCAAAGAAGCCAAAAACCTGGCTTTAAGCGAACAGTATGAGCAGCAAATCCAGCTGAGCTTTGATAAGCTGAACCAAAATACGTTTTGGAACGAATACACCTTGCAGGAAATGCAGGATTTTGTTCAGTCACCGGCTTACGAGAAGCTTCCTTTCGTTACGGCCCTGCCGGAAATCGATGAGTGGAAAACAATCCGGCCCTTGGTTGATAGCATTTACCAAAACATTAAGAATCCGCAGGTCTTGGGTAAAATCAAGGCCCCGGCGCTGAAAATCAAAGTGGATGAGCTGCTGGAAAAAGTCAAAAGCCAACACGACGATCTCAAACGGAATTTTGATTTTAACAACCTGGATGAATTGCGCCGCCTCAACCGGAAAGCGATTGTTTTACAGTTGCTTCACAACGAACAAGCCCAAAAATATGCCGGGCTGCTTGATTCGGAGCGGGACATTAAAAAATACGAAAAGCTTAAAAAGCAGTATCGCCTGCTGAACCAAAAACTGGAAGCACAGGAAAATGAAACGCATTCCTGGAAACAAATTCCGAGCTTAAGCGAAGTAGAAAGCTGGCTACAGTTCCTGCAAAAATCTTCGTGGTTACAGAAACGCAAAACGAAAAAACATATCAGTCAAATCCTGAAGGGGATTCCGCTTGATTTGGGGATCTTACTCCAGCGGACGCGTGATTACCTGCAAACAAAAGCAGAGCTTCACGCCGTAATCCACAATCTGTTTGGGCTCGGTATAGAAAAACCTGAATTTGAGCTGAGCGTAATCGATTACGTTCTCACTGAAAAAAATAAAATTTTTCCTCAAGAATGGCAGGCCGTGCGTGAATTAAAAAAAGCGGACCAGCACATTTTGCTTCAATCGGCTCAATCGGTTAAAAATCTTGTCAATGAGCTGGAAGATTATTTTCATCTTTCCCCGGAAGAAGAGCTTGAAGACGCATTAACATTAATACACGGACATTTGGCCGCGCTTTGTGCCCAGCAGCAGAATTTCCGGGAGCTTCCGCCGGCAGTTTACCGGAATTTACATGTGTGCAATTCTGCAGAGCAATTCGAACAGCTTGTTTTGAAATCCAACTGGGTTCGTTTTGCTTCCGCCTACCCGGAATTAGCGCGTTTTACCGGGGGGAAATTATCTGAAACGCTTGCTTCTCTTTCCCGAGAGGAAGAACAGGAAGCAGGGCTTTTTGCCAAGCAATTAATAGCTCAGCGCAAACAACGTTTCAAGGCGTATCATCATTTACTGCAGCAGCCATCTTCCAGGCTGAAAGGCGGGCAAAAGGAATTGAGGGCACAGCTGAAAGCAGGAAAAGCGCTGCTCGTGAAAGAATTCGCAAAAAGCCGGCAGCACAAAAGTATGCGGGAGCTGATGACAAGCGATGCACGGCTTTGGATTGATTTACTGACGCCGGTTCACCTGAGCACACCGGCACATTTGTCGCGTAATATTCCGTTGGAAAAAGGCTTTTTCGAATGCGTGATTTTTGACGAAGCATCACAGCTCGCACTTCCGAAAGCGATTTGCAGCTTGCAGCGGGCCGAACGGATGCTTGTTGCCGGTGATTCCCAGCAAATGGCGCCGGGAAGCTTTTTTTCGGGTATGCGAAGCGGAGTTGATTTACTGCACCAGGCGAGCTATTACCTCAAACAATATGGCTTGAAACACCATTACCGCTCTGTTCACCCGGAGCTGATCCGGTTTTCGAACCGTCATTTTTACAGCAGCGGGCTGATTGTTTACCCGTCTGCGCAGGCTTCACATAAAGCGCTGCAATGGCATTATGTGGAAAAAGGTGTTTTCGATGAGCGGCAAAATGTAGCGGAAGCAGCGGCCGTTGCGGGTTTGATCGAAGCCGAAATCAAAAAAGATAAAACGCTGGGAATTGTCGCTTTTTCCGAACATCAGCTGAGTTGTATCTGGAAGCAAATTAAACCGGAATTTCATGCGCTGATTGACGAGCGGATCCGTGAAAACCGTGTTTTTTTCAAGGCTTTGGAGCAAGTCCAGGGAGAAGAATGTGATACGCTGATCATCAGCCTGGGTTACGGCCGCAATAAAGAAGGACAGTTCCATCACCGTTTCGGGCCTTTGAACCAGAAAAACGGGACGAAGCGCCTGAACGTGCTCTTTACCCGGGCGATTGAGCAAATCCATTTTTTCAGCTCGGTCAAGGCTTCGGATTTTCAGCTGTCAGCGAATGAAGCAATCAACTTACTGCGCCTGTACCTGCTCGATCTCGAAACCGAAAATAAAGAGGAAGAATCAGGCCTGCCTTTCGGGATCCGGGCGGAAATCTCCGGCAAAGAAATGACAATTCCACGGGTTTACCGGCAACTGCCTGATGTAGCTGAGCTGAAAACGTTTCACGAAGTCATGCAGAAACGCGGCTGGAAGATTAAGTATGTTGTTTAGGATCGAGGAGGTGGCTAAGTTTGCGCCATGTACGCAAAGTTTAATAGACATTCATTTCATAATCCCTTCGCGTACTTTGCGATAATCCTTTGTGAACTTTGCGATCCTATAACTTCTGGAATATAATATCCGAATCAAAAATCTGGTTTTTATCGAGTTTATTCCATTCTTTCTGATTGGGACTGAGCAGAATAAGATCGTAACTGGTTTCCTTGCTTTTTTCCTGCTTATTGATCACTCTGAATAGTTTTTCTGCTTCGCCGGGATAAGTAAAATGCTGGATTTGCATGGCATTTCCCTTAAAAGTAATCAGGCTGGGCGAATATCCTTTGGTTTCAATGAAGTTCAGCATATAAGATTGCGCGCTGATTTTTTTGATCAAGGCTTTATGTTCTGCGTCGTTCAGGTTGATTTTATGCCTGATCCCGAAAAAATATTTATCGCCTTCTTCAATGCAGGGAATGGAATCGTTTTCTTTCACACCGAAAAGATAACCGTTGCGCACCTGGTATTTGCTCGTTTCGCGTACCTGCTCCCGCGTGATGTAAGAATTAATGATTGTTACCATGCTGATGCCCTCCGCATTCAGAACAAACTCCGTCCCGGTTTCCGCATTCTTGTAAACACCAAAAAGAGTAGGGTCGACCGTTTTTACAAGTTCTCCTTCGGGTGGCACTGCCGACTTGAATTCATACGAGCGCTGGGCCTGTGAGCCGAAAATGACCATAAACGAAGAAAACAAAAGTGCAAAACGAAGCATAGGATTTGTATTTAGCGTAAAGATACAACTAAAAGAGAATTTGGTTCACTGCAAGCAGAGAGAGATGATTTTTGAACCAGATAAGACATTTAAGAATTATAAGGAGCACTTATCGGGAAGAGCAAAACGCTTATATGTTCTCATAAATGAAAAGACACATACAAGAAACTTACAGGGTTCAAATAAATTTATCTTTTGCTGATCCGTTTTTGCGCCGTTTGTCCGTTGCTGAAATGAACTGTCAGGACGTAAACACCTGCTTTGAGGTTATCTAAACTGATTGCATTTTCGCTGCCGGAAACTTTATTTTGAGCCAGCATCCTGCCGTTTACGTCATGAACTTCAATCCCTGAAATTTGTTCTTTTGCCTTGATTTTGATGTAAGAATCAGCCGGGTTCGGGAAGGCATCGAAAGCAACAGCCGGAAGCTCTTGCAAGCCAAGTACCGGGTTTGCGTGCACCAGGTCGTAGCGGTCATTTTCAAGTACGCCGTGCATCAGATCGGTTTGTTTGCGGGTGAATGAATTCTGGCATGTTTCCGCCGAATAATCCATGAAATTCTCAACCATATCGTGCAAGTCGCCCAAGCCAACAACATCAGCGTTGCACGAGTTACGCGTCAGGTTGCAGTCCTGCTCGGAAGCTTCCGTTGCATCCGGCGTATCTTCAACGCCATCGTCTTCTGTACAGTCGCCATCACCCCAAATGTGGCGCAGGCCGAGGTAATGTCCTACTTCGTGAACGGCAGTTCTTCCCAATGATCCGGGAACCATATCGTTTCCATTGTGATCCTCGTCGCCAACAGCATGGTACTGCAATACAACGCCATCTCCCAAACCGTCAACACTTCCTGCAGGCCAGTTAGGCAAGCCATCCGGCGGTGTGGCATAACCCAGGAGCATCACGAATTGTTCACCCAGGAAATCGATTGACATATCGCACACCCAGATATTCAGGTAATGTGCCTGGTCCCAGGGATCAATTCCGCCATTGGCAGTTGATTTCACTTGTTCCAGGACATCAAAATCGAGAAAGAGGGTCCCAAACGTTTCGATATTTGTTTCAGTACGGGTAATCCCTGTTGTCGGGTTTCCGTCCGGGTCAACCTGTGCAAGCGCGAAGCGGATATTTGTAGCTCCTGCCACCGGATCAAATTCGGAGCGTAAATTTACTGTATCGGCGTTTAAGCGGGCATAATCCGCATTGAGGATATCAATTTGGTTTTGAAGGATTTCGTCGGAAATATTTTCTTCGGGGTTATTATAAACTACGTGAAATACGACCGGAATGGTGTAAATATTCCGCTTTGGCTCATGGTTTTGAGACCATTGTTTCGCCAGCTCAAACTGCTCGTTTACGAGGTTTTTGTAACCGGGCATCAGCTGCTCCTGGTGGTCAATCCCTTCTTTGGAGTAACATCTGTGGGTTGTTTGTGCCTGGGCAGCAGCGCCTCCGCAAACAAGAAATGCAAGTAGAATATGTTTCATAAATAGGCTTTTACAATTTTAGCACAGGAAAGATAGTAAAAAAATGGAGAATGAAGAATGTAGAATGAAAAATTAGTTCAATTAATCATTACTGCTTGCAACGGTCAATTTTCATTAAACCACCACGTTTACAATCCGCCCCGGCACAACGATCACTTTTTTCGGGCTTTTGCCTTCGAGCCATTTCGCCGTGTTTTCGTCAGCGAGAACGAGCTCCTCGATTTCTTTCGGGGACATGCTTGTCGGGAATTCGAGGTTGAAGCGCACTTTTCCGTTGAAAGAAACAGGGTAGGAGAAAGCGTCCGACACCAGGTAATCCGGGTTGAATTCCGGGAATTTGGCGTAAGAAACTGTTCCGGGAGCGTTGCCGAGCTTCGTCCACAATTCTTCGCAGATATGCGGTGCGTAAGGCGACATGAGGATCACCAACTGCTCCAGGATTTCACGGCTATTGCATTTTTGCTCCGTGAGCTCGTTGACGCAGATCATGAAATTCGAAACGCCCGTGTTGAATGAAAAACGGTTCAAATCAGTGGTCACTTTCTGGATACATTTATGCAGGCTTTTCAGGCTGTCATTTGCCGTTTCACCATGCAGCTGCGCAGCGCCGTTTTCGTCGAAGTTAAACAAGCGCCAGAGTTTACGCAGGAAATTCGAAACGCCGTTGATGCCTTTCGTGTCCCAGGGTTTGCTTTGCTCAAGCGGGCCGAGGAACATTTCATACATACGCAGCGTGTCCGCGCCGAATTTTTCAACCAGCTCGTCCGGGGTTTGCACGTTGTATTTTGATTTAGACATTTTTTCGACTTCGGAAGAACAGAGAAAAGTTCCGTCTTCTTCAAAAATGAACTCGGCATTTTTAAATTCGTTACGCCAGTTTTTAAAATCTTCAATATTTAATTTGTCGTTATCAACGAAAGAAATATCTACGTTTAATGGAACAGCGTAGGTTGCTAGATTCACGGAATCAATATGAATTTTATTTCTAAGTCTTTCAATTTCATTTAAAACATATTCGTATAGCCGATTTTCTTCACTTGTTAGTTTTTGATTTATATCAAAGTGTTTATCAACGACAGATTTTAATTTTGAAGAAATTAGAATCTCTCCTTTAAACTCAACTTCAGCCTGTTTGGAGTATGATAGTCTATATACAATACTGCTTCTCCCCAAAATCATTCCCTGGTTGATCATTTTCCGGAAAGGCTCATCAAAGCTGATAAAGCCGAGATCAAAGAGGAATTTCGTCCAGAAGCGGGAATACAGCAAGTGTCCGGTTGCGTGCTCGGAACCTCCTATGTAAAGATCGACATTTTTCCAGTAATCTACTTTCGCTTTGCTGACGAATTCCTGCATGTTATGCGGGTCCATGTAACGGAGGAAGTACCAGGAGCTTCCGGCCCAGCCCGGCATGGTTGTTTTTTCGTATTCGTATTCGTCCTTGTATTTCCAGTTGTTGGCCCGGGCCAGCGGCGGCTCACCGTCCTCAGTCGGTAGAAATTTATCGACTTCCGGCAGGTTCAGCGGCAAATCGGCTTCATCCATAGTGTATGGAAGACCGTTTTTGTAATAAACCGGGATTGGCTCGCCCCAATAGCGCTGTCTTCCGAAAACGGCGTCACGCAGGCGGTAATTTACTTTTCCTAAACCGATACCGGCTTTTTCGATTTCCTCAATGGCTTTTACAACAGCTTGCTTTACGTCCAATCCGTTCAGGAAGTCAGAATTAACGATTTTCCCGGATTTTTCAACCCAGGCTTCCTGTTCAAAATCCCAGTCCTGCGGCGCTTCAACGACAACCGGTCTTGGCAGCGAAAAATGCTTTGCAAAACGGTAATCGCGCTCGTCGTGGGAAGGAACGGCCATCACGGCGCCTGTTCCATAACCCGCCAGGACGTAGTCGCCGATCCACACCGGGATTTGCTGCTGTGTGAACGGATGGATCACGTAAGCGCCTGTAAATTCACCTGTAATATTTTTCACATCGGCCTGGCGTTCGCGTTCGCTTCGGTTTTTGGCGTAGGCAACGTAGGCTTCGATTTTTTCTTTGTTTTCTTCTGTTGTCAGTTGGGAAACGAGGTCATGTTCCGGCGCAAGCGTTACGTAGCTTACACCGAAAATCGTGTCCGGACGTGTGGTAAACACTTCAATGTTGTGCTTGTCGTCAGCCGTTTTGAAGCGGATCGTACAGCCCTTGGATTTCCCTATCCAGTTGCGCTGCATGTCTTTGATCGATTCCGTCCAGTCCAGTCCGTCGAGCCCGGTGAGCAAGCGTTCCGCATAAGCTGTGATGCGCAGGCTCCACTGCTGCATTTTTTTGCGTTCAACCGGGTGGCCGCCGCGTTCGGAAACCCCGTTCACCACTTCGTCGTTGGCGAGCACCGTTCCCAGCGCAGGACACCAGTTTACCCAGGTATTATCCAGGTAAGCCAGGCGGAAATGCATCAGGATCTCACGTTGTTTGCTTTCTTCAAATTCTTTCCATTCGGAAGCGCTGAAAGGCCGGATATTGTGCTCAATTCCACCGGTGAGTGCATCGCCTGCGTTGCCGCTAAAGCCCTGGGTTTGGAAAATATCGATAAGCGTTTGAATGTCTTCAGCCTTGTCTTTAACCGGGTTGTACCAGGCGTCAAACAGGCGGATGAAAATCCATTGTGTCCATTTATAATAAGAAGGGTCCGAAGTGCGCACCTCGCGCGACCAGTCAAAGGAAAAGCCGATTTTATCCAGCTGCGTGCGGTAGCGTGCAATGTTTTCTTTGGTCGTTTTTTCAGGGTGCTGCCCGGTTTGAATAGCATATTGCTCGGCCGGAAGCCCGAAAGAATCGTAGCCCATCGGGTGGAGCACATTAAAACCCTGTAAACGTTTGTAGCGTGCATAAATATCCGAAGCAATATACCCGAGCGGGTGGCCTACGTGTAAGCCTGCACCGGATGGGTAAGGAAACATGTCAAGGACATAGTATTTCTCTTTTTCGGAATTGTCTTCTGATTTAAATGTTTGGTTTTCAGACCAATGTTTGCGCCATTTACGTTCAATATCCAAATGATTGTAATCCATTCGAAGGGTTTTAAGTTTTGAAAGCAGCAAAGATACAATTTAATGGATAATGTGCTAATATGCTAATGAATCAATGTACTAATTGAATTAACTTTACTAAAGTATTCATGTTAGAATGGACTATTATTAGCACATTATTTTTTCTTCTCGAATCTCCGAATCAAAAAATCACTTACATTAGTCGCTGAAATGTCATTTAAATTGGTATACCGCCCATTTTTGTTGCTCCTGTTTTTGCTTGTATCGGCGAATACTTTGGTATATGCGCAGTCTAGTAAGGAAAAAAAGATGATCCGGGAGTATAAAAAAGAGGATAACCCGAACAAACGCTTTTGGAAACTGTATGAATTGGCAAGCTATTACCACGAGAACAATTTCGAAAAAGCCGATTCTATCCGCAGCTCATTGATTACACTGAGCTACAGCTCCAACGATTCGGCGCGTTACCTGGCCCAGATTTTTGATGCGGAAGTAGATTTCTACAACGGGGACAAAGATATTTATTACAATAAAGTCCTTGATCTGCAGTCTTATATATCGATTACGCAATCCCCGATGATCAAGCTCGACCTCTATCAGCGGATCGCGGAGTTCCACCTTTATAAAAGACAGGTCGAACAATCCAAGATCTTCCTGAAAGATGCCTTGAAAATTGCCCGGAAGGCACGCAACAACAAAGAGATTTCGGAGACTTATGTTTTGATCTCACAGTCTCACATGCTCCTGAACCAAAAAGACTCAGCCGGTTATTTTGCAGATGAAGCCATCCAGTTTGCGAGGCGTTCGGCCAAAAAAAGGGTACAGTCAGATGCATTTAACAACCAATCCATCATATTCAATTATTTCGGACAGGTGGAGCTTGGTGTAGCCAAAGGGATGATTGCGCTGGAGCTGGCGAATGACGAAGGCGACCATTACCGGATTGCCAGCATTTCGAACCGCATTGGGGAGGCCCAGCTTTCCATCCTGAACTACAAAGAGGCAGAGCGCCATTTCCTGATAGCAATTGACAACGCGAACAGGATCCGGGACAAGCGGACCGTGGCGATTGCAGAAATCGACCTGGGCAATGTTTACCGGATGAAGAAAGATTATAACAAAGCCCTCGAGATGCAGCGCAAGGCTTTGAAATTGTTATTGCCTTACGATGATTACGATGGTTTGGGGAGCGCCCATAATGCGATTGGGGATATTTACCGCGAACAAAAAGACTTCGCCAAAGCATTGAGCAATTATAATAAGGCGCTGGTGTATTTCGAATCTTCAGGTAACCAGGAAAAAATCGCTACGGTTTACCACAATGTAGGTTATGTATTTGAAAAGCAGGGCAAATACGGGAACGCCCTCAACTACCTGAACCGTTCCGTGAAGATCCGTTCGCAGTTCGGCTACAAAGGCTCGGTTTACCCGACATACCATACCATTTCGGAGGTGTATTTCAAAACAGGCAACCAAAAGCTCGCTTACCATTACCTGAGATTATACTCAGACTATGCCGATAGTGCCAAAACACTGGAATCCATCACTAAAATTGCAGAGCTGAGCACCGTTTACCGGACGGAACAGGACAGTAAAATTATTTCCATGCAGGCAGATTCCATTGCCATGCAGCGCCAGGAAAAGGCCCTGACTTCGGCTAAGCTGGAAACAGCAAAGCTGAAGGGAAACCTGCAAACCTATATTATAATTGGTTTTGTCGTTTTCATGCTGCTCGCGGGGGTGATCGGCTTTTACCGCTGGAACCAGACGAAGATCAAGCAGCAGCAGCAGCAGGCGGAAATGAACCAGACTTTGCTCCGGGCACAGATGAACCCGCATTTTGTCTTCAATGCCATGTCGGTAATCCAAAGCTATATATATGATAACGATACGAAGAACTCAGCAAAATTCCTTGTCAACTTTTCCAAGCTGATGCGCCTGATCCTGGAGAACTCCTCCAAAGATTTCATTCCGATCCAGACTGAATACGAGATCCTCGAAAAATACCTCAATATCCAGAAACTGCGTTTCGAAGAGCGCTTTGAGTTCAGCATTGTTGTAGATGACATACTCTATGAAGAAGAAGCGATCATTCCACCGATGATTACCCAGCCTTTTATTGAAAATGCAATTGAGCACGGAAGGCTGCACCTGGAGGAAGACGGCTTTATTAACGTTCATTTTTTCAAGCACGAAAATATGCTTCGGATTACGGTCGAAGATAACGGCGTTGGCCGGAAAGGGGCGGAAATGAACAAAAAAAGCAAGGAACATAAAAGCATGGCGATGAAGATCACGCGAGACAGGATTGACAACCTGAACAAAAAATACCGCGCTGAAGGTTTCCTGATGATCGAGGATTATAATAAGGAAGATGAAACCGGGACCAAAGTTTTGATTTCTATTCCGTACCGGGTTCAAAATCAAATTTAATTATTATCTTTATCCGCAAAGTGTCGCCGCAAAACAGGCATTGATTGAAACAACTACTAAAAGAAAGGGACTTATGAAGGCAGTAATCATCGATGATGAAAAAAGGACCAGGGAACTGATCGCCAAGCTGATAGAGTCATTTGACCTGGGGATCGAAACTTTCCCGCTCGGGGAGAGCGTTACCACGGGTTTAAAAGCTATTGAGACTATTCACCCGGATATTGTTTTCCTGGATATTCAAATGCCGGACGGAACGGGTTTTGACCTGCTTAAAATGATCCCGCAAAAAAACTTCGAAGTTATTTTTATTACTGCACACGAAGAATTCGCGATCAAAGCCATCAAATTCAGTGCGCTGGACTATATATTAAAGCCGATCGATCCGGAAGAGCTCAAAAAATCCGTTGAAAAAGCGATTGAGAGCATTGACCAGAAACGCGAGGAATCCCAGTTTGAAGCCTTGCAGCTTAATATCCAGCCTTCCCAAAAAAGAAGATTAGTGCTTAAAACCCAGGAAAGCGTGCATGTAGTCGACCTGGATAAGATCATTCGCTGCGAAGCGGACAGGAACTACACTTCCTTTTATCTGGTTGATCAGAAAAAAATTCTCGTTTCCAAAACGCTGAAAGATTACGAAACGCTTTTGACAGGGCATAACTTCCTGAGAGTGCAACAGTCACACCTTGTAAACCTTGATTACGTAGACCGCTACGATAAGGCGCACGGAGGGTCCGTTATCATGAAAGACGGCTCAGAGGTTCCTCTCAGTCCTGCCAAACGCGATATTTTCTTCAAAATTCTGGAGAATATGTAAGGCTTTTTTAAGCCCAAATCCAATGGTTGGAAAAAAAAAATAATTTGTAGCCCTAAAATGGTAAACGGAATGGCTCAAATTTTCATTTTGACGATCTGAATCAATTTACATTACTAGATTTACAACGAGTGAAAGAAGTAAGTCAGGTTAACTTACAAATTTAGATACGAGTAGTTTTTTAGTTTTAGTTTTTCACCAAATTTTGGGAGTTTTAGCATTTTGTATCTGCATAAATTTGATAATTAACCTGACTTTATTTTTTTTATATCCGGGTTACATTTTTCATCCCTTCTACTATTGGTCAAGACTTCTCTTTTATCGGAAGTCTTTTTTTTTGAAAAAAAATTTGTTTTTTTTTTGACAATTGATGTTTTAATCTATTTTTGCCATTAAAAAACTCATCTGCATGTCCGATAACACATTTAAACTTATCAATAAGGAAGAAATTTCAAGCCTTCACTTTCCGAAAGAAGAGATTTTAAAAAGCGACAAGGAGATGAAAATACGCAGCGAGGAAATTCACCGGGCAATTGCTTTGGGAAACCTCGAGCATCAGAAAGTGACCATTTATTTTTCGGATAACGCCGGGAAAAAAAGAGTAGAAACAACCATTTGGGCCGTTACCGACTCAGCTATCGTGCTGAAGCAGAATACAGTATTGCCAATTAACAGGATCCATAAACTTGAAATATAAAACAACAATGACTAAAAAACGCGCCATAATTAGTTACGAAAAGCTTTCAATAGATCAAAAAAAGCAGCTTTTAATTGCCTTTCCGGACGGGTTCAGCAGTGGCATGACCCAGATTAAAACACCTACAGGTGAAACCCTGGATGCACTGCTTTGGGAAACAGAAGAGATTATTTACCTGGTCAAAATACCGAAACCCTCAGTAAAGGCCAAAAGCGTGGATGACGACGAAGACGACTTTGATGAAGAATTGCCGAAATACGATGACGTAAAAGGCGAGGAAGAGGATTCCTTTGAGGAAGAAGAAGACGATGACTACGA
Organism: Crocinitomicaceae bacterium; assembly: GCA_021325675.1. GTDB lineage: Bacteria > Bacteroidota > Bacteroidia > Flavobacteriales_D > Crocinitomicaceae > M2408. Next base: position 52,192 of record JAJTCM010000006.1, on the reverse strand, counting down.
CGTTGCCGATGAGGATGACGGCGAAGAAGAAGACGAAGCCGAGGAATAAAAAAAACAAAATTTGATACATAAAGCGTTAGCGCTTAAAAAAACCGCTCTTAGAAAAGCGGTTTTTTTATTTTAACCTCTGTCACTTTACCATAAAAAATTTTCGTTAAAAAAGCCGCATTTCTAAATAATAAGTAACTTTGCAAAAATTTTTTTGTGGATCAGTCCGTTACGGTTAAAGCTTCCAAATACAAAGCTTACATTTCCTTCACGAAATTCAGGCTTTCAGCCCTTGTCGTGATATCCGCCCTTTCGGGTTATCTTTTTGCAGGAGGAAGGGACGGACTGGAAATCACTTACCTTCTGGTGGGCGGTTTACTGGTGACGGCGGCCTCCAACGGATCCAACCAGATCTGGGAGCGCGACCTCGACAAATTAATGAAACGCACCCAATCACGCCCTTTGCCGCAAAAAACAATGTCCCTCAACGAAAGCTATGTTGTGGTGGTCCTTTGCCTTGTGGCCGGTCTCGTGCTGCTTTACATGCTCAATATCCAGACGGCCCTGCTCGGCTTGCTTTCCTATATCATGTACGTGTTCATTTACACGCCGATGAAACGGATCAGTCCCTGGGCGGTTTTAGTCGGGGCTTTCCCGGGAGCGATGCCGCCAATGCTCGGTTATATTGCGGAAGACGGACAATTCGGTCTCGAAGCCGGGGTGCTGTTTTTTGTGCAGTTTATCTGGCAGTTCCCGCATTTTTGGGCAATCGCCTGGGTGGTGTTTGATGATTACAAGGCTGGTGGCTTCAGCTTGCTTCCTTCCAAAGACGGCAAAGGAAAAGGTTCGGCTTACCAGATCATGGTGTATTCCTTTTTGCTCATCCCATTCAGCTTGCTTCCGTGGGTTCTGGGCTGGACGGGAACAGTGAGCCTGGTGGTTGCCACTGTTGTCAGCTTCTTTTTCTTCTGGTATGCTTACCGTCTTTTCATTAGCTGTGAAGACAAAGACGCCAGGAAGCTCATGTTTGCATCCTTCATTTACCTTCCTATTATTCAGTTTTTATACGTTTTCGATAAGCTTTAAATTATGCAAAAGAAATACAGCGATGAGCTGGACCCGGTGGTTAAGCTCAAAATGAAGAAAAACCTGGTTTACGTATCCATTTTCAGTATTGTAATGATTTTTGCCGGTTTTACATCGGCTTATATTGTTTCCATGGGAGATACATTCTGGGTGAAATATCCGCTCCCGGTAGCCTTCTGGATCAGTACCTCGATGATTGTCCTGAGCAGTATCACCTATATGATAGCGGTATCCTATACCCATAAGCAGGATTTTAAAAAAGTAAAGGTATTTATGATAATCACTTTCCTGCTCGGGATCGGGTTTTCGTTTTACCAGTTCAAAGGTTATGGTCAGCTTTTCGACCAGGGGGCACATTTTGTTGAGCCAATCCTCGTTACCGAAGGGCGTTACGGCGATTATTTCGAAATCAAAGCCGGGGATAAATTTGTCGGGGTTGATGCCAACAATTATACGCTTGACGGCAAGCCCATGAACGCCGGGCAAATGAAAAGCCTGCAGGATTTTGTAAAGCCTTTTGAGCACATCGCCAGCCAGAAAGGATATTCCATCAAATCACTCGATCCGAAGTACACGTTGTTCTACGAGGGGGAGCCGGTTTCAGTGAAAGGTGATAAGCTCGTTACTTCCAGCGGCAAAGAGCTCAAATACGTTGAAATGCTCCGCCTGCAATACCTCGTCTGGAACATCCGCGACAGCCGGGGGGATTTCTTCCACCGCGGAACGCTCGGTAAAGATTTCAAAATCTATTATAAAGGTAAAGAACTGACTTACAAAAACCGCGATTTGTACTATGGCAAACGCAAGCTGTCGGCACCTTTACAGCTCAAATTAAACCAGGCCAATGATACGGCAACTTCCTATTTGTTTATCATCACATTTTTGCACCTTTTACACATCCTGGCAGCCCTGATTTACTTATTTAGAATGGTTCTAATCACTTTTAAATCCACACTAACAGCTGATAATCAATTGAGTATACGTTTAGGCTCAATTTTCTGGCATTTTTTAGGGATATTATGGATTTATTTGTTGGTTTTTTTACTTTTTATTCATTAAACTTGCAAAAAAATTTTTAGAATGGCAGGTCACGCTTCAAATCCAACTGATTCTGCTACCCTTTGGGGTGGTAAAGTTTCCCCGTTCAGCACGAGCTACGGGAAATTAATGATGTGGTTTTTCCTTGTCTCCGATGCTTTGACTTTCGGGGGTTTACTTGTTTCTTACGGCTTTACAAGACACGATGCCCAGGTTTCCTGGCCGATCGGTGAAGAAACGTTTAATTCCCTGCCTTTCTTAGGTCACGGATACCCGCTGATTTACGTAGCATTAATGACATTTATCCTCATCGTTTCCTCTGTTACGATGGTGCTCGCGGTAGAAGCCGGCCACAGGATGGATAAAAAAGGCGTGATGAAATGGATGGTTGCAACCATTATCGGTGGTTTCTTCTTCGTTGGCTCACAGGCCTGGGAGTGGTATCACTTCATCCACGGTTCCGAATTCGGTAAAGTGGAGCTTGCTGACGGTTCCCGCGCTATTGTAAAAGGTCATTTCGGCGAAATCAAGAACTTTACGGTTGTTGAAGCCGGTCACCACCACAAAAAAGGCGAAGTGATCAAAGACGATCTGCTCCATGAGTTCCATCACGCAATCCTTGACGGAAATGTAACGATGCAGGGCGGCACATACATGGTAAAAATGCATGACGGTTCCGTTGCGAAAGTAAACAAGGAAAAAGATCACATTGACAAGCTTGTTATTAAAGAATCAGGTTCTAAATATGTAGTTAAGTCAGGTGACAAAACACCAATATTGATTACAGGACATGACGCTGAAAAAATGTACACGGAAGCTATCACCAGCGGTGAGCGTAACCGGGTGATTTACGGCGCGGACCTTCAGCAAAACGAATATGGCCCTGCCCAGTACGGACAGTTCTTCTTCTTCATCACCGGTTTTCACGGTTTCCACGTATTCTCCGGGGTGATTATCAACATTATCATTTTCTTAGGTGTTGCACGTGGTTTGTACCATGGCCGCGGACACTATGAAATGGTTGAGAAAACAGGTTTATACTGGCACTTTGTCGATTTGGTGTGGGTATTTGTATTTACCTTCTTCTATTTGGTTTAATCGCATTAATTAAGATATTATGGAAAGAGACGATATCATAGAATATTCTTTACACGCTCACCACGACGAAGAGCAGGGTAAAAAAATCCGCAGAAAGATCTGGATGGTAACTGCAATCCTGACAGCAATTACAGCTGTTGAGGTTATTACCGGGATCTTTGTTAAACAGCATTCTTCTATCTGGGAACTGGTAAAATGGGCGTTCATCATCCTGACCCTGTTCAAAGCCGGATACATTGTTTTGGTGTTTATGCACTTAGGCGACGAGAAAAAGTCACTCAAGTACATGATCCTGATCCCTTACTTTATTTTTATCCTTTATCTGATCTTCATTCTGATCGTCGAAGCTTTGGCTGTTGACTCTGCTTTGAAGCAATATATGGGACTTTAAAAGCTAGCTTATAATGGCTGAACAAAAAGCTTCTGCCGGACGATACAAAGTGATACTCATGCTATTGCTTGTGTTTGGTCCGGCTTTTTTATTGGTATTCATTTCCACCCGCGGTTGTGAGCATAAATTCAAGGTGCTCGATGACATGGGCGAAATGCCGGCCTACACCTTCGAAGGCGTAAACGGGAAAACCTATACCGCGAAAGATTTCAAAGGCAAAATGGTCCTCTTTACAACGATCCAGCTTACCTGCCCGGATTCCTGCGCGGTTTCGTTCTGGCACCTCGACCAGATGATTTTTCAGCATATCCGCAAAAACCAGAAAAAGCTCAACCATGCGAAAATCGTTTCCTTTGTAACCGACGGCCAGGGCAACCCGGTAAAAGACCTGCACAACATGGATGCCGTGATCAGGGACCAGGTCGAAGGCTACGATCCGTCAATCTGGATCCTGGCTTCGGGCGATGCACGCAAGCTCTACGACATTACCCGTAACGGCGAAAATCTCCTGAAAGAAGGGGAAACCTATTATGGCGGAGAAGCTTTCCAGGAATTGCTGCTGCTGGCCGATAAGGAAAACCATTTAAGAATGGTGCTCAAAGGCAACGCTGAAGGCATGATCCGGCGAATGAAAGAACACATGGCGCTGCTGGACAAGCAATACGATAAAGCGGCCGCGAAAAAGAAAAACTGAGTTTTCGCCCCGGCGGCGGATGCTTTCCGAAAAATATAGGTTATGAAAAAACTCACAGGACACACGATCTGCCTGCTGCTGGTTATCGCAAGCCTTTTGGGAGCTTGTTCCGAAGAAAAGAAAGAGCGCGTTTTGCCTTTTATCGGGCATTATGACGTGGAATATAAAACAGTAGACGGGAAAGAAGTCACAGACACCGTTTACCCGCGCATCCCGGCGTTTAAATTCCTCAACCAGGACTCGGTTTGGGTTTCTTCCAAGGACATGAAAGGCAAAATCTGGGTGGCGGACTTCTTTTTCACTTCCTGCCCGACTATCTGCCCGAAAATGACTTCCCAGATGAAACGCCTGTCGGTTCTAACCAAAGACCTCGAAAAGGAAATCCAGTTCATGTCCTTCAGTATCAATCCCGATAACGACAAACCGCATGTTTTGAAGCGTTATATCGCACATTACGGGATCCAGGCCAAAAACTGGCAGTTCTTCACCGGGAAATCCGAAGCGGAAGTGCATTTGCTCGGCGATGAAAACTTTTTGGTCAACGCCCGCGAGGATTTAGGCTCGGAAGGTGGATACGCTCATTCAGAAGCTTTCGTACTGGTGGACAAGGAGGGCTATATCCGCGGAATGTATAACGGAACCGACACGAAAGAAGTGGATAAGCTCCACACAGATTTACGCAAATTATTAAAATATGAATACGAACTTGATATCAGAGAGTAAAGTAAAGCGCTTTAAAATCCTCATCACGATTGCGTCAATTGCCATTCCTTTGGTGGTTGCAACCTTGTTTAAGGTGAAAATTGAGGGTGTTGACTTAAGCTTCCTTCCGCCGATCTACGCCGGGATCAATGGTTTGACAGCCATTTTATTGGTAGCTGCGCTGATGGCAATCAAAAAAGGTAACAGGCTGCGCCACGAAAGGCTGATTAATTGCTGCATGGTGCTTTCTTTATTGTTCCTGGCCTGCTACGTTGCTTACCACATGACTTCCGACTCAACTCCCTACGGGGGCACAGGCGCGCTGAAATATGTTTATTATTTCATTTTGCTTACCCACATTATCCTGAGTGTTGCCGTGGTGCCAATGGTTCTCCGCAGTTACCTTTTCGCCTGGGAAGGTAAATTCGAAAAGCACCGCAAATGGACAAAAATCACCTGGCCGATCTGGTTCTACGTAGCCGTGACGGGAGTTATTGTTTATTTGATGATCTCACCGTATTATTAATGTGCTGATTAGCATGGCTATGATTGTTGTTGGATTTCACAAAGTGTATTCGGTAATATCAATTTAGAATAGCTAAGGATTTTCAAAAGATTCGTGAATTCGTGGCCTGAGTTTACTCCGGAGTTCAGTTAAATCATATAAATGTTAAGGGATGAATTTATTCAACATTCACAATTCAATATTCATCACTTGAATGAGTTCTTCTTGTGAGGAATCCCTAAGCGTATGCTGTGGGCTTATATGATGTTTTTTTAACGCTGTTGTCGTGCTTTCTCCCCAGGAAACAACAATTGCCCCATCGGGAATGTTATTTTGCTGTAAAAAAGCTTCCGCGTTGCTGGGGCTCGTGAAAGCATACACATCGAAATGACGGTCAACTTTTTTGGAAAGCAGCTCCGTTTTATAAATGATGAATTCTTCGTACTGCTCCGGGTCAAGATAGGCCGCCAGGGATTTTTTGCTGATGTCTGAAAGGAAAAACGAAGCACGCCGGCCATCGAGCCAGGTCGCAAATTCGCGGGCTACCAAATCGGGTTTCCCGGCTTCCTTGCCTGAAAAAGCTACGGGATAGCCTTTGGATTCAATATGTTTTTTAGTTGCTTCGCCGATCACGGCAAATAATTTATTTTCTGTGCCGGGCTTCTGTTCCAGGAAAAAATCGAAGGCATTTTTACTGCCGAAAACGTAAACATCAGAAGTGGGCTTGCAGGAAATTCCTGTTGCTTCAAAAGAAATGAAAGCTTCGGCATGGAGATCAATTCCGCGTTCGGTGCAGAAAGAAGCAATTGCTTGTACTTCTCCCGGATTTTTACTGATAAACACGGAAGAAACGGGCATTTTAATTGGATTTTAAAGCGGAAACAATTGTTTCAGCCGGGTTTTCCATTCCATCGAGGTCAAAACGGAAGTGTTTGGCGGCTTCGGCTGAAGAATTTGCAAAGGCTACGTATGCTGTTTTTTTGTCCGGGCAATAAACACCCAAAGGCAACTGGCATCCGCCTTCCATCAGGTTCAGGACTTTGCGCTCGATCCGGATGACGGATTCTACATCAGCATGGTTCATTTTCGCCATCAGTTGTTCCATCGCTTCATCGTTTTCACGGATCTGCAGGCCTAAAACGCCCTGTGCCGGGGCAGGAACAAATTCTGTCGGGTCGAGGACTTCCACATAAAAGTCGGAAAGATCAAGGCCCAGGCGGTCAACGCCGGCTTTAGCAAGCAGAATGGCATCATAATTCCCGTCGCGGAGCTTTTGCACCCGGGTAGGAACGTTTCCACGCAAATCCTTGATCTGCAAATCCGGGCGTAAGCTCTGGAGAATGGATTTCCGGCGGGCAGAAGAAGTCCCGATGACAGCACCTTTTGCCAGGTTCCATTTTTCGGAATTATCCCTCTTATTTTTATTGATAAGTAACAATTCGGATGGGTCTTCACGCTCTGAAACGGCTGCAATTTTCAAGCCTGCCGGAGGATTGGTTTCCAGGTCTTTGTGAGAATGAACAGCCAGGTCGATTTTCAGGTCGAGCAGCTCTTGTTCGATTTCCTTGGTGAAAAAGCCTTTGCCTTCGAGCTTGTCAAAACTGAGGTTCTGGATCGCGTCGCCTTGTGTAATGATGATTTTAATTTCAACAGTTGCGCCTAAATTCTCCAACTGATTTTTAACGTGGTGTGCCTGCCAGAGGGCGAGATCACTGCCGCGTGACCCGATAATAACGTGCTGCATGGATTAGATTTCTTGTTTCAATAAAATTTCCTTCGCCATTTTCATCGGTACGCTCATGTATTTTTTCTCCATGTATTCCATGATTTTTTCGAGCACTTCGCGGGAATCTTCCGTCATGTTCTGGAGCTCGTCACGGAAAACGTGGTTTACCGCCGTAGATTTAATGTCTTTCACCATCATCGGAACTTCGCGCATGGCCAGCTCGATCTTGCGAACATGGTTCAGCTGGCGGAATTCGTACATGGCTTCTTTCAGGATGTCTTCCACGTGGGTGATTTCCTTCGAGCGTTCTTTAAGGTTCTGGTCAGAAATTTTTTGCAGGTGGTCCACAGAAATATGCGTCACGTGGAAGCGGTCAACAATAGCTTTGTCGAGGTCATGCGGGATGGCGATATCAATCACTACTTTTTTGCCGCTTTCGCCCTGCAGGAGGTTTTCGTAAATAGATTCCGAGATCACATGGTTCTCAGCGCCTGTGCAGGTAATGATAATATCAAAGCCTTTGTCGTAAGTTGCGAGGTCCGTCAATGGAAAAGCTAAGCCGTTCAGGTCTTTCGCCAGGTTTTCCGCTTTTGAAAACGTGCGGTTGAAAACGGCAAAATTGCGGTATCCATGCTTGCGGAGGAATTTTCCCATGTTCGTGTTCGTCATTCCGGCGCCAACGATCAGGATCCGCGCGTCCAAACCGATGTTCATGTCGCGCAGCGTATGATAGGCAAGGGCAACAACGGAAACGGGTTTTGTAGCAATGCTGGTTTCGGTATAAACCCGCTTGGCGGTTTCAACAGTATGGCGCATTACCAGGCGGATGAAATCACCGGTTAAGCCCATTTTTTTGGAGCTTTCAAATGCATTGCGCACCTGTGTGATGATTTCGCGCTCGCCCACGATCATCGAATCAATGGAGGAAGCAACCTGTAAAATATGTTCTACTGCACCGAGACCGGAGCAGATTTGTGCTTTTTCAATCAGCCCGTTTATTTCCTGCAGGCTGAATTCAGGGTATAAATTGCTGAAAAAATCCCGCAGAAAGTCCGCGCTGATCACTTGTTCCGTACAAAAAAGGTATTCCACCCGGTTACAGGTAGAAAGGAACATCAGCTCGGTAAGCTGGCTTTTTTCTTTTAACGTAGTGAGTCTTGTTTGTTGATTATCAGTCCCGATATGCAATTTTCCTACCTCCGACACGTCCATGTTGCGGTGGGTAAATGCAATGATGTGAAAAGCTGACAACATTAATTTTTCCAATTAGTTATGCAAAATTGCGAATGAATACGAGGAGTTTTGTCATAAAACTGTCACTTCAAACTATTTAGAATTAATTTAAATTACGATAGAACCGGGCTTTTGGATTTTTCGGTGCCCATCATTTTTTTTCATCGCCCTTTTAAGTGATTTTGTCCTGAAAAAGACCATTTTGGGTCCAAAACCCGCTTGTTTTGTCACAGAAATGTCAAATGTGGTTTTTTTTCGTTTTTTTCTAACGTTGACCGTATTTGTAGCAGAGAATTCCCTAACTTTGCATCGAAATTATTAAAAACAGGCAATATGATTTTAGGTGCATTGGGTCCAAAAGAAATTATCTTGATATTAGCAGTAGTTCTTTTACTGTTCGGCGGGAAGAAAATTCCTGAGCTGATGAAAGGGCTCGGAAGAGGCGTTAGAGAATTCAAGGACGCTTCTAAAGGAGAAGAAACAACAACTGCCGAAACAACGGAGAATAAGCAGGCTTAATTTCCGCTTTCAGCAAGTTAAGAATATATCGGGTATGGCTTCGGCTGTGCCCGATTTTTCGTTTATAGTGTTTTTGGGTTCCCGCAGATTTACGCTGATTGGTTCGCGGATAATCACAGATTTGGGATATACAATCTTCCCCCTTGGGAGTCCCGATAGTTATCGGGGGAGGGAGGAGATTGCTGCTTTAAAGTGGTCATAAAAATTTAGTTCACATAACGAAATTCATTTCCAGAGCTTCCACAACAAAAAACTATGTTCCCTATGTGGTTAAAAAAAACCTTGTGTCTTAGCGTCTTGGTGGCTGAATGACTGTGCGTTTTAGGTTTTTCCAATATTAATCACTAATTTTGTACAAATTCAAATTCAAACGAAATGATTTTAGGCGCGTTGGGTCCAACCGAGATCATCCTGATTTTAGCAATTGTGCTTTTACTGTTCGGCGGTAAAAAAATCCCGGAATTGATGAAAGGTTTGGGTAAAGGAGTAAGAGAATTCAAAGACGCTTCCAAAGGGGAAGAAAAACCTGCGGATTCAGAAGAGAACAAGTAACAGCAATTTATGTACGCAACATTAACTGAAGTTAAAAAAGCATTAGCTTCAGGCACTACCCTTGTGGACGTGCTTGAAACGTATTTTTCCGAAATTGAAAAACGCAAAAACCTGAATGCTTTCCTGGAAGTGTTTCACGATTCTGCCCGCGAACAGGCGCGCATCGTAGACCAGAAAATCAAGGAAGGGAAAGCCGGTCGCCTGGCCGGTGCGGTGATTGCGATCAAAGACAATATTTGTTATAAAAACCACAAGGTTTCGGCTTCTTCCAAAATCCTGGAAGGTTTCGAATCTTTGTATACGGCAACTGCGCTCCAGCGTTTGATCGATGAGGATGCAATTATCATCGGTCGTACCAACTGCGACGAGTTCGCCATGGGAAGCTCCAATGAAAATTCGGCTTTCGGCGCGGTACGCAATGCCCTCAACGAAGCTAAGGTTCCCGGTGGGTCATCCGGTGGATCAGCTGTGGCTGTGGCCGGAAAGATGTGCAACATGGCGCTGGGAAGCGACACGGGAGGATCTGTTCGCCAGCCGGCATCTTTCAGCGGGATTTTCGGTCTCAAGCCGACTTACGGGCGGATCAGCCGCTACGGCGTGATTGCTTACGCTTCGTCTTTCGACCAGATCGGCGTTTTTGCCAACGATATGCACGATACGGCTTTGCTGACCGAAATTATGGCAGGAAAAGACCAGATGGACAGCACTTCTTCCTCCAAAGAAGTTGGATCGTATACACTTTCCCCGGTAAGCGGCGGCAAGAAAATCGCTTATATCAAAGAAGCTTTCGAAACGGAAGGCATTCACCCGAAGCTTAAAGCCCGGCTGGAAAACACCATGAAGCAGCTCCGCGATCTCGGTCATTCCGTTGAAGCGGTTTCTTTTCCTTACCTGGAATACATGGTGCCGACGTATTACGTGCTCACAACGGCTGAAGCTTCGTCCAACCTGTCGCGCTTTGACGGCGTGCATTACGGTTACCGCTCACCAAATGCTGTTGGCGTGGAAGAAACGTATAAAGCTTCCCGTTCCGAAGGTTTTGGAATGGAAGTCAAACGCCGCATCATGACAGGAACCTTCGTTTTGTCCCACGGTTACTACGATGCGTATTACACCAAAGGCCAGCAGGTGCGCCGCATTTTGCAGAATAAAACCAAAGAAATTTTTGAGCAGGCTGATTTCATCCTGACACCAACAACGCCTTCCAGCGCATTTGACGTGGCTTCTGTGAAAGACCCGATCCAAATGTACCTGCAGGATATATTTACGGTTCATGCCAACCTCACCGGAAACCCGGCAATCTCCATTCCTTTCGGGACAGATGAAGAAAACCTGCCCTTCGGTTTGCAGTTGATGGCGAAGCCTTTTGCCGAAAAAGAAATGCTGGATTTTGCAGCGTATTTGGGTGAACAAAATCTTGTTTAAGATCAGATTATGCAGAGAGCTTTAACACTTTTTTTCGTTTTTTTAGGAACTTCGGGCCTGCTTTTCGGGCAACAGCCAAGAAAACCGAAGCCAATTGTTAAAGATTCAATCAGCAGCCAGGCATTTTTACAGATGGTTGAGCAATCGCTGGAGACTTTTTATGCAGAATATGCTAAAGATGCCAATTACGATTCGATCATTGACGCCCTGGAATACGAAGCCAACCAAATCCCGGAAGTGTCCGACGAAGTGATTTGCGAGCGTTTGACCAAAATGAACGAAGTTTCGCCTTTTCACCTTGATTGCAACCCTACAACAATTTCGGTGATCCGCTTTTTCAATAAAAACCGCCGCAGCTTCATTCGTATTGCTTTGGGAAGATCAAAGCTTTATTTTGACATGTACGAAGCGGCGCTGGATAAATACGATCTGCCAATCGACCTGCGTTTTCTTTCCGTAATCGAAAGCGGTTTGCGCCCGCAGGTGAAATCACCGGCCGGGGCCCTGGGACTCTGGCAGTTCATGTACGGCACAGGAAAAATGTATGGCCTGAAGGAAAATTCATTCTTCGATGAGCGTATGGACCCGCATAAATCTACGGATGCGGCTTGTCGCTACCTCAAAAAGCTTTATGATATATATGGTGACTGGAACCTCGCGCTTGCGGCTTATAATGCAGGTCCGGGTAACATTAACAAAGCAATCCGCCGTTCCGGAGGCAAGCGTACATACTGGGAAGTCCGCCCTTTTTTACCGCGCGAAACCCAGGGTTACGTCCCGAATTTTATTGCGGCGGCTTATTTAATGACTTATCACGCCGAGCACAACCTCGTGCCGATGGAAGCCAAAATCCATTACTCGCAGCTGGATACAATCTGTCTCAGCAAAGGCGTGCACATGGAAACCGTTTCCAGGCTCCTGGATTGGGATCTGGACGAAATCAAGTCACTGAACCCGGTTTACAAACGGACTTATATCCCGCAAACTGCCCCGGGCCAGTGTCTCACAGGGCCATTGATGAAAATCGGCAGGCTGGTTTCCCTCGAGGACAGTTTGTATGCGATGGAACGCAAGACATACGGCGCCGGAGGACAAATAATCATTCCACAAAACAATAATTCCCAGGTAGAGACCAAGTCATCAGATGATTCCGACAGCCTCGATCAAATGGCCCTCGCGGGATATACCTTCATCAATCACAAGGTCCGCAAAGGGGAAACACTGACCCGGATTTCCCAAAAGTACAAAGTGACGAACAGCCAGGTGATGGAATGGAACAATCTCCGTTCAACAAAAGTCCCTGTTGGGAAAATCCTTAAGATCGGGCAAAAAATCAAAACGGATACCCCGGAAATCCTGACGGTGGAACGCGCGGATTCTGTTATGGGATTGGTTTACTACGATTCTTTGGTGACCGTTTACCATGTCGTTCAGCGCAACGAAAGCCTGGATTATATTGCCGCAAAATACAAGGTGAAGCCGGAAGACATCAAAAAATGGAATAACCTGAAAGACAACTGGATCAACCTTGAACAGCGTTTACTGATCCTGACGACAATCAAAATGTCTAAACCGGGACTTGTTCCAAACACGAAAATCGAGGAGACTCCCAAGCCGGAGGAAAAACCCGTTACACCACAAAAGAAGTTTTACACGGTTAAATCCGGCGATCTCTTCAATCGTATTGCCCAAAAACACGGCTTAACTACCCAGCAGCTCCAAAAGCTCAACCCAACGGTTAAACCCGACCGGATTAACGTGGGACAGAAGCTGAGGGTGAAGTGATGTTCGTTTGGGTATGACCCATTTCCCTACGAAGACGCAGCACCTTACTTGGAAAAATTCACTCTGAAATAAATCTTTTGTGCTTCGCGTTCAATTACCAGGCGGGTTAAAACACTGGCGAAATCCGCTTCACCCAAAATTTTCAGGAAAGTTTTTTCGGGAATATCAACGGCATACATCAGGCTGAGCGTTTGGCGCTCCCCTTTTTCCAGCTGCAGGATGATTTGTTCCCGGATAAGATCAAACAGCTCAGTCAGGCTGAAAGTTACATGTTCAATTTCTGAGGGAAGCTGCAGGCCTGAATTCGTAAAATCCTTCAACAGTTGCTTTTGTAGCATCAGGCGGTAGTTTTCTTCCTGCAGAATTGGGATCAGGTGTTGTTCAACGGGGAAGTCCATAGGCTATTTTTTTTGTTCGTTTTTTGCCCGGAGCCGCTTGTAAAGCTTTACGGCAAGCATTAGGATAATCGCTACTAAAAAGAAAACAACTGTTCCCGTAATCCAGTTGAGTGTTGATTTTAAAACAACTAAAAATACAATTGCAACTAAAAATAAAGTTGCCAATTCATTCCATAACCTGAGGTGTCCTGATTTCCATTTGAAAACCCCAACCCGGAACTGGTTCATGATGTTTTGACAAATGAAATGATAGATCAGGAGCAAGCCTACAAATCCCAGTTTAATGTGCATCCATGGTGCGTACAGATAGCTTGGGTTAACGACGATCATCCAGGTTCCGAAGATGATTGTCAGCACCATTGCCGGGGTTGTGATGATCCACCACAATTTTTTCTGCATGATGATAAACTGCCGGGAAAGGATCCCGCGCTCCAGCTCCGTTTTTTCCTGGGCTTCAACATGGTAAATGAAAAGCCTGACCATGTAGAAAAGGCCGGCAAACCAGCTAACAACGAAAATAATATGCAGGGATTTGAGCGTAAGGATATCCATGGGGCAAATTTAATTATTTAATATGTTAATGTGCTAATTAGTTTAACAGTTTAACTCCGTTGCTGCTTACACTCAAACCCCTCAGAGTTTTTTAAGCATTAAGATATTGCAGGCAAAATGACCGGATTCGCCCAGCCGTTCCGGGATATGTTCAAACCCCGCTTTTTCATACATGCCGACTGCGGTATTCAATTGAGGCAAAGATTCCAGGTAAACGGAAGTATAGCCCAGGTTTTTGGCATCTTCCAGGCTCATGTTCATCAGCTTTTTACCGATTCCCAGTCCGCGGTAGGCAGAATTTACGTAAAATTTCACGAGCTCCACGCAGTCTTTTGGCAAGCCGGGTGTGGGATACAAGCCGCAAGCGCCGATTATTTTCTCTCCATCCAGAGCTAGCCGGTAGGGCGCTTTAACTTCCGCAAAAAGCTCATACAAACGATCAGTCGTTGGGTCAGTGTAAACGGTTCCCGGCTGGTTGACGCCAAATTCTTCCAGTACGCCGCGGATCATGGCGGCAAGCTCAGCGTTATCTCCAGGCTGGACCAGGCGGTAAACTATTTTTTCCATAATGACACAAAAATAGTCTTTATCAGGAAGAAGGCAAAAGGGTAAGATAGCAGACTGTCTTTATCTTTCGTCTAAAGTCTTTTATCTTTTTGCTTTTTTAGCTATTTTTGCTGCCTGAAACACGTATAACATGGCTGATTTTTTTTACCAGGACCCTTATCCTTTAACGAAAGATGATACGAAATACCGCAAAATTTCTTCCGATTATGTAAAAGTGGAGAATTACGGCGGGCGTGAAGTGCTTCATATCGAACCCAAAGCGCTGGAATTATTGGCGCAGGAAGCGATGGGCGATGTGTCCTTTTTCCTGAGGACGGCACACCTGGAAAAACTGACAGCTATTCTCAATGACCCGGAAGCAACGGATAACGACCGTTTTGTTGCGTATAACCTGCTGCAAAATGCGACGGTTGCCGCTGAAGGACAATTACCTTCCTGCCAGGATACGGGAACAGCCATCGTTTTGGCAAAAAAAGGGGAAGACGTTTATACCGGTGCAGATGATGCGGAATACATTTCCAAAGGAATTTACAATACTTACCAGGAGCGCAATTTACGTTATTCGCAGATTGTGCCGCTGAATATGTTTGAAGAGAAAAACTCGGGCTCAAACCTGCCGGCACAGATTGATATTTATGCTAAAAAAGGAAGCTCCTACGAATTTCTCTTTATGGCAAAAGGCGGAGGTTCGGCGAACAAAAGCTTTCTGTACCAGAAAACGAAATCTTTGCTGAACGAAAAATCGCTCACGGAGTTTATCCAGGATAAAATCAAAGACCTCGGAACAGCTGCCTGTCCGCCTTACCACTTAGCTTTGGTGATCGGTGGAACATCGGCGGAAGCTAATCTTGCAGCGGTAAAAAAAGCGTCTGCGGGCTATTTCGATCATTTGCCAACGGAAGGGAACATGGCCGGACAGGCTTTCCGCGACCTAGAATGGGAACAGCGCGTGCACAAAATTTGCCAGGAAAGCCAGATTGGCGCCCAGTTTGGAGGAAAATATTTCACACACGACGTGCGCGTGATCCGTTTGCCGCGCCACGCAGCTTCCTGCCCGGTAGGTTTGGGTGTTTCCTGCTCTGCCGACCGCAATATCAAAGCAAAAATTACGAAAGAAGGCTTGTTTTTGGAAGAGCTCGAAAGAAACCCGAGAAGATTGCTTCCTGCACAAGCGCCGCATTTACAGCCGCCGGTAGAAATTGACCTCAACCGCCCGATGCCGGAAATTTTAGCTGAATTAAGCAAATATCCAATCAAAACGCGCCTGAAGCTGAACGGAACATTGATTGTTGCCCGTGATATGGCGCACGCCAAGATTAAAGAGTTGCTCGACGCCGGAAAGCCGATGCCGGAATACTTCAAAAACCACCCGGTTTACTATGCCGGTCCGGCGAAAACACCGGAAGGAATGGCATCAGGAAGCTTTGGGCCAACAACTGCCGGAAGAATGGATTCCTACGTGGATTTATTCCAAAGCCAGGGCGGAAGCATGGTAATGCTGGCGAAAGGAAACCGTTCTGCAGAAGTAAAAAATGCCTGCAGCAAATACGGGGGCTTTTACCTCGGCTCGGTTGGCGGCCCGGCTGCGATTTTAGCCAAGGAAAACATTACGGCTGTTGAAGTAATTGATTTCGAAGAAATGGGAATGGAAGCAGTACGCAAAATTACCATCAAGGATTTCCCGGCATTTATCATTACTGATGATAAAGGGAATGATTTTTTTGAAGCAATATAATACCTTTCAGCCCGAATTAATCTGAAGTCAAATTTAGTGGTCCTCGATCACAATTGTTTTTTGGAGCGCAACGGAATTGGGGATGGTGATTTTTTCATTTTTATCGTTTTCCAGGTGCATGTAGAAAAATGAAATATTGACGAGGCGTCCTTCGATATCAAAGTCTTTGTCAACAAACTTTACCTTTTGGCCCAGCTTGATCGGGTGACTGAAGAAAATAATGATCCCGGAGGTAATGTTTGCCAAAATCGACCATTGCGCGAAAAAACCGATTCCTAATACCGTAATAATAGAGGTAAAGAAGAGGAAAAGCTGATTTTTGTTTACCCCCCAGATCGTGATAATAAAAACAACGGTCAGGAGCACAAAAATGATATTCAGGATTTTCACCGTAATGCGGCGGCGCTCAATGGCAATCCCGAACTTAATCGATAATTTTTTAATGGCGCGTTTGGTCAGAAAGCGGGTCATCAGCCAGCAGGCCAGTACGATAATTGTAAGAAATATCTGGTGTTCGTATCCTTTGAAAAGTTGAAACATAGCGTAGGTTTTGAATGTTAGACGGCAAAAACAAATTCGTCCTTGTGGGCTTCTATAAATGCAAGTGTGTCGAGAATTTCGTTCAGGTCGAAGGATGAAACTAATTTCATGCGGTATTCCTTAAAATGGGCGATCCCGCGGAAATAGTTCGTGTAATGGCGTTTCATTTCAGCAATTCCGAGCATCTGGCCTTTCCATTCAATGCTCATCAGCAAATGTTCTTTGGCGGCCTGTACGCGGTCGGCGATAGTTGGCGGCGCTAATTTTTCGCCGGTATTCATGTAGTGCTTTACTTCATTGAAAAACCATGGATAGCCGATGGTTGCGCGGCCGATCATAATACCGTCAACACCGTAGCGGTTTTTGTATTCGACTGCTTTTTCCGGAGAATCGATATCACCGTTGCCAAACACCGGGATTTTCATGCGCGGGTTGTTCTTCACATCCCCGATAAGCGTCCAGTCGGCCTCTCCTTTATACAATTGCTTGCGGGTACGGCCGTGGATCGCAATGGCTTCAATGCCCACATCCTGGAGCTTTTCGGCAGTGCTTACCACAAATTTGGAATCTTCATCCCAACCCAGGCGCGTTTTTACGGTTACCGGGAGATTGGTCGCTTTCACAATTTCTTTGGTCATGCTCACCAGCTTCGGGATATCCTGCAGCATCCCGGCGCCGGCGCCTTTGCAGGTCACTTTTTTGACCGGGCAGCCAAAATTGATGTCGATAATATCGGGATTGGTTTTTTCAATGATCTTCGTGGCTTCGCGCATACTGTCGATGTCGTAGCCAAATATCTGGATGCCGACCGGGCGCTCATATTCGTAAATATCAAGCTTCTGAACGCTTTTTGCTGCATCGCGGATCAGCCCTTCTGAAGAAATAAACTCCGTATACATCAGGTCGGCGCCATGCTTTTTGCACAAGGCCCTGAACGGCGGGTCGCTGACATCTTCCATTGGCGCCAGCAGCAAGGGGAATTCTCCCAATTCTATATCACGGATCTTTACCACCTTGCAAAATTACGGAATTATTAACGACCCGGCAAAAATTATTCGAAATTCGAAGATTCCCCTGCTACGCAGGATTCGAAGATTGTTCCGTCAAATTCACGAATCTTCGAATTTTCAAATCCACGCAGTGGAGAATCTTCAAATAAAATTTTCTCAAAAAAATTTTTCACCTCCCTGTAACTTTTTTGTAACTTGGCAGTCTAACGGGTATAAAACGACTTATTGAACGCTAAAGAGTACAATATTGCAGTAGAAACGTATGCCGATAATATTTATCGCTTTGCGCTGAAACATCTTAAAAATGAGATGTCTGCTAAAGATATTGTACAGGAAACGTTCATGAAGGTGTGGGACAAGCATGAAGAAGTCAGCCATGAGAAAGTCAAATCGTATTTATTTACAACGGCATATCATGCGATTATCGACTGGATAAAAAAGGAAAAGCGCAGCGCCGATTTTGATTTGGCCGACCAATCAGCGTTGAGTACTTCGGCCGGTGCTGAATTTGACCTGCAGGGAATTTTGGAATGGGCCTTGAACCGCCTGCCGGAAATCCAGAAAACAGTCGTTTTACTGCGGGATTATGAAGGTTATCCTTATGATGAGATCGCAGAAATTACCTCGCTCAGCGAATCACAGGTGAAAGTGTATATTTTCCGGGCGAGACAGAGTTTAAAAACATTTTTAAAGCAGAAGGAGTTAGTCGCATGAGCATCCTGGTTAACATAGAAAATTACGAAGCTTTTTACCTGGATTACCTGGAAGGGAACCTGGACGAAGAGCAAATGCGTGCTTTCCTGCAGTTCCTGGACCAGAACCCGGAACTGAAGAT
The DNA here is from genome assembly GCA_021325675.1 of Crocinitomicaceae bacterium. GTDB lineage: Bacteria > Bacteroidota > Bacteroidia > Flavobacteriales_D > Crocinitomicaceae > M2408. The sequence goes on along the minus strand of JAJTCM010000006.1, from coordinate 33,813 downwards.
GGAAGAAGACCTGCCTTCATTTAAAGAAGATAGCGCTGCACAGCTGGATGCCGGTTTTATTGCCGGTTTGAAAGTTTTTGACGCCGCCGAAGGCATTACCGAAACCAATTACGAGCAGTTTATGATTGCTTCCGTTGAAGGCGCGCTCCCGGCAACGAAACAAGTTGAGCTGAATGATTTTATCGCCCGCCGCCCGCATTTGAAACCTGAGCTGGATTTATATGCCAAAACGCGTTTGGTGGCGGATACTTCCATCGTTTATCCAAATAAAGCGGCATTGAAACGCGGAACGGTGATCCCGATGTATGTGCGGATTGCTGCCGTTGCCGCAAGTATCTTGCTGGTCCTGACCTTCATTCCGTGGAATACTGACCCGGAGAGCGTTATGTCTGCTCAGGTAGCTTCACTTTCTGTTGATCTGGATATTCAGGCAAAGGAAAACACAAGGAAAATACCTTCTGAGATCCAAAGAAAAACAAAACCGTCCCATTTCGCAGGCCTTCAAGCTGAAGAGCACGGAACACAAACAAGCGCAGCAAACGGACGGGAAAAGAACACCGTTGCGGTTTTGCAAGCGAAAAAAGCAACCCGGATCGAGACTGTTCCCGGCGAGAAAGAGCTTGTAGCGCTGAATTTAAAACCGGAAAACCACGTAGAAGCGGATGAAAGTGAATCCGGTTATTACCTCGGTTTAAGCGAGATGAAGAACCCAATCCCCTTTGTCACGAACGGAATCAAAAACCGCTTCAAGCAGGATGTTGATTTACGTACAGCCAAAGCCAGTAAACACAAGCAGGGAGGTTTCTACCTGAAGATCGGCAAATTTGAGTTTTCACGGAAAACAGCTCCGGTAAACGAAGATGTGCTGGCAGTTAACCCGTAATGCGGGCGTGTGTTTTCAATAGCCAGCTGATGGCTTCCTCAAAATTGGTGAAAACCAGGTAAGGTGTTTTTGGCCGTTTGATCATCAGGAAAAAATCCCCGATTACTTTATGAATAAAGCTCTGTGCGTAAATCACGGAACAGGTGATAGGCATTTGCGGTTCCAGGCCCGTTGCGCGGTGGCGTGCTTCCCTGGTCATAGAGACGTTTGCATCAGGTTCGAAAATAAAAGGGATTTTGCGGTTTCCCGCCAGCTCTTTAAAATATCCGATCATTTCGTCCTGGAGCGCCGGGTCTAGTATGGTTCCTTTTTTATAAAAAACATGCAGAATATCGTCACTGCGAAGGGCAACTATCACCTTCGGAGTTTCGATCTGCCGTATAATCATGGATCTTTGGTGCATGAAGTAAAAGGGTTTTCAGGGTTCGCCTAATCCATTATTTTGTGATGCATTTTCTGAAGCCAGTCGATTGCGTGCTGGAAATCAGTAAACACCATGTACGGACATTTCGGCCGGTTGATCAGCAAGTAAAAATCACCTAAAAGCTTGTAGATAAAATTCTGGGCATAAATGGCAGTACAACTAATCGGGGTTTGGTCTTCAATTTGAAGGGCCCTGTAACGGGCTTCGCGGGTTACGCCCACGTTCACGTCGGCCTCAAAAATAAAGGGCAGCTTGCGGTTTCCGGCTATTTCGTTGAAATAGCCAACCATTAAATCCTGCAGTTCGGGGTTGAGAATCGTTCCTCTTTTGTAATAGACATGCACGATATCATCCCCTCTTAAGCCGACAATTACTTTGTCCGTTTCAATTTTGGTAATCAACCTGTCTTCCTGGTACATAGCTCACATATGATAAATGAATAAGCTGATTGTGAAGTAAATAAAAAGTCCGAGCACATCATTCAGGGTTGTAACGAACGGCCCTGTAGCCAATGCGGGATCAATTTTATATTTGTTGAGCACCAGCGGGATCAGTGTTCCGTTGATTGCTGCGAACAAAATCACAATAAACAGCGAAATACTTACGACTATGGCGAGCTTTAGGTTTTCAAAAAGGTAAGAAATTCCAAAAATAATGCTGGAACAGATCATGGCGTTGAACAATCCAAGACTGGCTTCCTTTCCAACTTTGGTGATAATTTTCTCCAGCTGGTTGCCTTTAGCTAGCGATTGCACCACGATTGCGGAGGATTGTACACCCACATTTCCACCCATCGCCGTAATAAGCGGGATGAAAAAAGCCAGGGCGGGAATGGCCGTAATATTTCCCTCGAAGGAGGAGATCACCTGTGCGCCCAGGATCCCGCCAAGCATACCAATCAGCAGCCAGGGCAAACGTGAACGGGAAATCCGCCAGATACTTGCGTTGGCCTCCACTTTTTCGGAGATACCGGAAGCGAGCTGGAAATCTTTGTCGGCTTCTTCTTTGATGATATCTACAACGTCATCGATCGTAATCCGCCCAACGAGCTTGTTCTGGAAATCAACCACGGGAACGGAAACAAGGTCGTATTTATCCATGACGCGCGCCACTTCTTCGCTGGAATCGGTGGTTTTCACTGCGATCATGTTTTTACTCTGGTACAAATCGCTGATCTTTGTTTTCGGCTTAGCGAACAACAGGCGTTTGAGGGATAAAAACCCTACCAGCTTGTTGGAATTATCAATGACGTAGATCGTATACACTTTTTCTACGTCTTCGGCTTGGCGGCGGAGCTCTACAATACAGCGGTCAACCGGCCAGTCGAGCCTTGCCTGGATAAACTCTTTCTGCATGAGACCACCGGCAGTGTCTTCGTCATAATTGAGGAGGTCAACGATATCGTCGGCGGCCTCGTCATCTTCCATCTGGGAGATTACTTCCTGGATTTCCTTATCGGAAAGCTCCCCGAGAATGTCGGCCGCGTCATCGGAATCGAGGTTTTCGAGCTGTTCGGCAATTTCTTTGGAAGAGAGTGATTTCAGGAGACGATCGCGGATTTCTTCTTCCAGCTCCATCAAAACATCAGCCTGAACGTCTTCTTCGAGCAAATAATAGATGTAACGCGCCTGGTTGTTGTCAAGCTCGCCCAGGATTTCGGCTATATCAGCAAAATGGAGCCCGAGAACATGCTGGATGATCCAGGTTTCGTTCTGCGTTTGAACCGCCACCCGGAGTTCAGCCAAAAAGTCTTTTGTTAACTCGAAACGCATACACAAAATTACACAAGAATATCCAATAAATTCACACTGAATCGATTTTTGCACAAAATTTGTTATACCTTTGCCTAAATTCGAATTCAGCTCCAAATGGATGATTTTTTTAGTCACATTTCTAACGCCTTCCATTTGCCGCTGAAAAACCCTGTTTTAATATTTTCCCTCATTCTTTTTATTATCCTGCTTTCCCCGATTTTATTGCGGAGACTCAGGATCCCGGCGATTATCGGCTTGATTATCTCAGGTGTCGTGATCGGGCCGAAAGGCTTCAACCTGATCGGTGAAAAACTGATGGAATCCGACGGGGCAATGAAGCTCTTTGCTACGATCGGCTTGCTGTACATCATGTTTATGGCCGGCCTGGAGCTCGATATGAACGAGTTTCGTAAGTACCGGAATAAAAGCTTCACTTTTGGTTTCCTGACCTTTATTGTGCCGATCACACTCGGTTTCCCGATTTGTTATTACGGGCTGAAGCTTGATTTTACGGCCAGCTTGCTGACGGCTTCCATGTTTGCGACACACACGCTGGTGGCTTACCCGATTGTGAGCAAATACGGGATCACCAAACGTCCCGCGGTAGCAATTTCCATTGGCGGAACAATCCTGACGGATACGGCGGTGCTGATCATCCTGGCGGTTATTTCCAGCTCGGCAAACGGCAACCTCGACCTTGATTTCTGGGTCAGGCTGATTTCTTCCCTGACGATTTTTTCGATCATCATGTTCATTTTCATTCCGCGCATCGCCCGCTGGTTTTTTGGGAAGCTGGAGAGTGAAAAAACATCACACTATATTTTTGTGCTCTCCATTATTTGCTTTGCGGCCTTTTTAGCTGAAATGGCCGGTGTGGAACACATTATCGGGGCTTTCGTTGCCGGTTTGGTGCTCAACAAGCTCATTCCGCATTCGTCCGCATTGATGAACCGCATAGAATTCATCGGGAACGCAATTTTTATCCCGTTTTTCCTGATTTCAGTGGGAATGGTGGTGGATGTCAAAGTGCTTTTCCACGGTTACTGGGCCTTGATCATTGCCGGCGTGCTGACTACTTTTGCGATTTTCTCCAAATGGCTTGCGGCTTTGCTGATGCAGCTGATATTCCGGATGACAAGCTCCGAGCGCCAGATTATTTTCGGGTTGAGCACGGCCCACGCAGCGGCTACCCTGGCGATTATCATGGTTGGTTTCCAAAAAGAAATCCTGAGCATTGAAATTGTGAACGGAACGATTATCCTCATCCTGATCACCTGCATGGTGGCTTCTTTTGTGACGGAAAACGCCGGCCGCAAGCTCCTGATCGAAACGCGGGATGACGAATTGCTCCACGCGCCCCAAAAACGGTCCCAGCATTTGCTCGTGGCAACCAATGAGCTGCGCGGCAACGAAAATTTACTCGACTTATCGATGCTGATTACGGATAAAACCGTGACGAACCCGATTTCAGTGGTGAGTGTGCTCGCCAACGACCAGGAAGCTGAAAAACGTATCCGGGCTTCGCGAAACCACATGGAAGAAATTACGCGCCATTACTCCAGCGGGGAAATTGTCGTGAACGCCATTGCGACGATCGATCATAACCTTTCGAGCGGGATTGCCCGTACTTCCAAAGAACTGGCCGCTGATATCGTGATCCTGAACGATAGCCACAAAATGAACCTGCTGCTCCGGATTGTGGGCGACGACCGTGATCATTTGCTGGACGTTTGCCCAAAAACGGTATTTTTCTGCCAGCTCGACCGTTCCTTTGCTGAGAAAAAACGAATTATACTCATTTGTCCGCCGTTCGCCGATCTCGAAAACAGCTTTGCGTCCTGGCTGGAGCGGATTTTACGCCTTACAAAAGAATTGCGCCTGGAGCTTGTTATTTTTGCCCAGGAGCCCACTTTCGAAAAGATCAGGCTTTATTTCGATTACCGGAAAACCAGTGCCGATATGGAACACAAGAATATTGTTGAGCTGGATGATTTTTTCCTTCAGAACTTCAAGATTGAGCGGACAGATTTGCTGATCATGTGCAGCTCGCGTCCCGGTTCAGTTTCCTGGTCTATCAATATCGATCATTTCCTGCCGAAAATTGAAAAAGCGTTCGAGCAAAACGACAAAATCGTGATTTACCCTTCGCAGGAAGTCACAGAAAACGTTTTCTCCACTTACGATGACATCTCTGCCGAAGCCATTTCGAAAGGAGTTGAAACCATCCAGAAAATCGGTAAGGAAGTGGGGAGTATTTTTAAGAAGTAATGTGCTAATTGTTTTAATATGCGAATGAGTGATCCCAGAAATTAACATATTAATCATTAGCATATTAACACATTAACTCCACGAAGCGCCTTCTTTCCCGTCTTTGACCGTAAAACCTGCATCTTGTAAACGATCGCGTATGAGGTCGGAAAGCGGCCAGTTTTTGTCTGTACGGGCTTGCTGGCGCATTTCGAGCACAAGCTCCATCACTTTATCCAGCTTATCGTTATTGCCCTCTGTTTTGCTGTTTTTCAGGCCAAGCACATCAAACACGAAACCGTGGATTTCTTTTTTCAGGAACTCCAGGTCGGCAGCAGAGATCGTTTCTTTTCCATCGGAAATAAGATTGATGCAGCGTACGGCTTCAAAGAGGTGAGAAACGAGGATCGGTGTATTGAAATCATCATTCATAGCATCGTAGAAACTTTGTACCAAGGCCTGCACGTCGAAGCCTGAGCTATTTCCAGTTGGAAGGTTTTCCAGCCTGGCAACGGCTTCCATGAGCTTATGAAACCCTTTTTCTGAAGCCATCAATGCATCCGAAGTGAAATCCAGCATACTTGAATAATGGGCCTGCATCATGAAAAAGCGCACGACCATGGGATCGAAAGCTTTCGTAAGCAATTCGGATTTGCCGCTAAACAATTCATCCGGGTTCAGGAAGTTTCCGGTTGATTTCGACATTTTTTTACCGTTCAAAGTCAGCATGTTAGTATGCATCCAGTATTTTACAGGCGATTTCCCGGTTGCCGAGCAGCCTTGCGCGATTTCACATTCATGGTGCGGGAATTTCAGGTCCATTCCGCCGCCGTGAATATCGAATTCATCACCTAAATATTTAGTGCTCATGGCCGAGCATTCGAGGTGCCAGCCCGGGAAACCCATTCCCCAGGGTGACGGCCATTTCATGATATGTTCCGGTGCAGCGTTTTTCCAAAGGGCAAAATCGAGCGGGTTGCGCTTTTCGTCTTGTCCGTCCAGGTCGCGTGTGCCGGAAATCAGCTCGTCGATCTTACGCCCGGAAAGGATCCCGTAGTTGTGATCGTTATTGTATTTCAAGACATCAAAATAAACCGAGCCGTTGATTTCGTAAGCATAGCCGTTTTCAATTATTTTTTCAATAAAGGCAATCTGCTCAATCAAATGGCCGGTGGCCGTTGGCTCAATACTTGGCGGCAGCGCGTTGAACAAGCCCATGATTTCGCGGAAATAAACGGTATACTTCTGCACGATTTCCATAGGCTCGAGCATTTCCAGCTTTGCCTGCTCGCCGATGCGGTCCACGCCTTCATCAAACTCAGCGGTGATGTGGCCGACGTCTGTGATATTCCGTAAATAGCGCACCTTATATCCCTGGTGTACAAGATAGCGGTAAATCATATCAAAAGAAATGAACGTGCGGCAATTTCCCAGGTGAACATTGCTGTACACGGTTGGGCCGCATACATATAAACCGACAAAATTTTTATTCAGTGGAATAAATTCTTCCTTCTTTCCGCTCAGGGAGGAATAAATCATCAATTTGTTTTGCTTGTCCATAGGGTTTTGAAAATGAAATACAAATGTACAAAGATTTAGGAATTCGAAAATCCAGGCATGATAATTCTTCGAATCTTCAATTTTTGAATGTTCGGATCAGCCCAAAGCTGCTATGCATTCCTCCCGGACTTCCCAGATTTTTTCGGAAGGAACATCCAGGTTTTTGCGTTTGAGCCAGCTTTCGATATAATGCTTGTGGATCATGGGTTTCCAGTCGATCACCTGCTGGGAATCGCAGCGCTGTTCCCGGACGAGGTAAGGCTCGAAACGCGCCGGATCAGCTTTTGGGCCGGTGAAATCGTAGCGTTTGCCTTCGTGGCGCAGGTAACAGTGGGCTTCGGGAATATTTTCCAGTCCGTATTTCGCAAGCACAGGTGCAATTTTGGAGCTGTAACTTTCATTCATCAGGAAAATTCCAACTATCAGCTCTATGTCACGGCGGCCGTTTATTTCACAGATTTCCATTAAAATCCCATGTTTGGAAGAGCAGGTGCCTTTGTTTTCAGTAAACACGAGCTCCGGCTTGCTGCGGTCGGAAGTGCGGCCATAAGGAATTTGCCGGACGAAAGCGCAAAGCTTGCTGAAAGTGTCAATGTCACGGCTTTCCAGGAAATCTTCATATTTGCCCCGGTCGCTCAGCTCAAAATCAGGAAGCATTACTGGAAGAAATTAAATAGAAGGCTTTTGGTATCTATCGTCCGCGTCTCTTTGACCTTGATTTTTTTTCCGAAAATAAATACTTTGCCTTTCACATTTCCTTCAAAGGTGAGGTTTACCTGTTGCTTTGCCATGAGGGTTGGGAGCATAAACATCGCTCCGTCTGCCAATTCCAGGTGGATTTTAGCTTCGTAAATATCGTTCGTCTTCTTTTTGATTTTCACCTTCTCATCCAGGTACACCACGCCAAGCTCTTTTCCATCAACACTCACCGTCATAAATGAAGGCTTGATTTTCAGCTTGAACCAGTTTTCGTTCCCGATTTTCAGGCGCAGCAGCACGTGAAGCTTGTTGTCTTCGAACTTCTCCATTTTGTAGCTATCCATGCCGTCGAAGTCCAGCTCGTGGAACTCACATGATACTAATAAAATAGTTAAAACTATAAAATAAAGTAATTTTTTCATAAGAGATGATTGTGGAATGGTACCGGCTTATCCTTTGGAAAGTTTGGCATATTCCTGGTAAAAATACGGAATGGTCTCAATGCCTTTGTAGAAATTAAACAGACCGTAATGTTCATTTGGAGAGTGGATCGCATCTGAATTCAACCCGAAGCCCATCATGATGGTTTTCAAGCCGAGAACCTGCTCAAACAAGGCAATGATCGGGATACTTCCGCCGCTTCTTACAGGGATTGGTTTTTTGCCGAACGTTTTTTCATACGCGTTGCTCGCTGCCTGGTAAGCAATAGAATCAATCGGTGTTACAACCGGCTCACCTCCATGGTGCGGGTGCACTTTCACTGTAATTCCGGCCGGGGCAATGGATTCAAAGTGTTTTTGAAAAAGCTCCGTGATTTCTTCCGGCATCTGGTCAGGAACAAGGCGCATTGATATTTTAGCGAAAGCTTTGGAAGCAATCACCGTTTTGGCGCCTTCGCCCGTGTAACCTCCCCAGATTCCGTTTACGTCCAGTGTCGGGCGAATGGATCCGCGTTCGGGAGTGCTGTAGCCTCTTTCACCGGAAACATCTTTGATATCAAGTGCTTTGCAGTAATCCTCGTGGCTGAAAGGCGCTTTTGCCATTTCATCGCGTTCGTTCTGACTCAATTCCTGAACTTTATCGTAAAACCCGGGGATAGTGATGTGCATATTTTCGTCGTGTAAAGAAGCGATCATTTCACACAAAGCATTGATCGGATTGGCAACACAACCCCCGTAAATACCGGAGTGTAAATCCCTGTTCGGTCCCGTAACCTCTACTTCCACGTAGCTGAGCCCGCGCAGTCCTGTCGTGATGGAAGGCGTATCATTTGCCAGCATTCCCGTATCAGAAACGAGGATAATATCAGCTTTCAGCAAGTCTTTGTGTTCATTAATGAAAAGGCCAAGGTTGGCGCTCCCGACCTCTTCTTCGCCTTCGATCATGATCTTTACGTTGCAAGCCAGCTCTTCGGATGCGATCATGGCTTCCACAGCTTTCAGGTGCATGAACATTTGTCCTTTATCATCACAGGTGCCGCGTCCGAAAATCGCCCCTTCCGGGTGGATTTCGGTTTTTACAACGACCGGCTCAAATGGCGGACTTGTCCAAAGCTCCAGCGGATCGGCGGGCTGAACGTCATAATGACCGTAAACGAGAACGGTTGGAAGGGAAGAATTGATTATTTTTTCACCGTAAACAATCGGGTGGCCGGCTGTCGGGTAAACAGCAACTTTTTGCATCCCGATGTTTTTCATTTGTGCGGAAATTTCCTGTGCAGCTTTCTGAACATCAGAAGCATAGGCCGGGTCGGCTGAAATCGAAGGAATGCGGAGTAAGTGGAATAATTCATTTAAAAATTTTTCCTTGTTGGCCTGGATGTAAGTTTGGGTATTTTGCATTTCAATATTTGTTAAATATTTCACATAAAATTTGTGATAAAATTAACTTTATTTTTATATTTTTACATGTTACTTTACACAAATCATGAAGAAAACTTTACTATTATCGTTCCTGCTTTTTTTAAGCCTGGGCCTTAAGGCTCAATTAACAGTTGACAAATCTTTGACTCCTGAGCAGTTAGTCCAGAATATTCTTGCCGGAAGCGGTGTAGAAGTAAGCAATGTTACATTTAACGGCTTGTCAGGAAGTATCATTGATTCGATGTGCGGTTCTTTCCTGAGCAACGGGACCAACCTGGGCCTGCAGGCGGGAATGATCCTCGGAAGCGGGGATGTCGACGTAGCGCCTGGGCCAAACGACCAGGGAAGCATGACAGGTGACGGAGCCGTGACTTTTGTTTCAGATCCTGACCTCGATATGATTTCAACCAATACACTGGAAGATGTTGCCGTGCTTGAATTCGATTTCGTTCCGTCCGGTGATACGGTTTCCTTCCGTTATGTGTTTGCTTCGGAAGAATACAATGAATTTGTCTGTTCGGGATACAATGACGTTTTCGGCTTTTTCATCAGCGGCCCGGGCATTAACGGCCCTTTTACGGATGGCGCTGAGAATATTGCAAGAATTCCGGGTACAAACACGGCAGTTGCAATTAATACGGTGAACCTGGGTGTTGCCGGCGATAGCGGCGATCCGGAAACCTGTGAGGACATTGACCCGAACTGGGAAAGCTACAGCATTTATTACAACAACAACACGCAGGATTTTATCCAATATGACGGGATGACCCGGGTGCTTACGGCAGTTTCCCCGGTGCAGTGCGGTCAAACATATCACATCAAAATGGCAATCGCCGACGCAGGTGACCCGAGCTACGATTCCGGGGTATTCCTCGAAGCCGGAAGCTTGAACTCTATTGGCCTGGACCTCAACCTGCAAACGGTTTCCGGTGAATCTATCATTTATGAAAGCTGTACTTCCGCCGACCAGATTATTGTCAGCCGTCCTGAAAGCATGCTCGCCGATACAACAACGGTATCCCTTACGGTGACAGGGGTTGCAACACCGGGCGTAGATTATACGGCTTTACCGGATACGATTACATTTTTGCCGGGAATTGATTCAGTTACACTCGAGCTGCAGGCCTTTTTTGACAACCTGGATGAAGGAAACGAAATCGTAATTGTTACCGCAACTTACATTTCCCACTGCGGGGACACGGTGATTGTAACCTCTACGTTTGAGATTTCCGAAGATCCGCCGGTATTAACAATGAACGCCCCGGACAAGCTGATCCAGTGCCCGGATGACGAGCTTATCCTGACTGCTGAAGCGGGGAATGGCTTTGATCCTTACACGTATATGTGGAGCAACGGCACGGCGAACGATTCCACAATGGTCAGTATTCTTGTCAACGACACGATCGCTTTCCAGGTAACAGCAACCGATGCCTGCGGAAATATAGTTTCAGACAGTGTTTTTGTAATCCTTAACCAGACGCTGAGCATCGATTCGCTTGCGGCAACTCCCGCCAATAGCTGTGAAGATAACGGAACGGTCAATTCTTTTGTGAGCGGGGCAACAGGCTCTGTGAGCTATAACTGGAGCGGCCCCGGCCCTTCAGGCGGCGTTATCGGAAGCACACCTTCATTGACAGGCCTCGAAGATGGCTGGTATTATCTCACGGTTGTAGATAATGTGTGTACGGACAGCGACAGCATTTTTGTAGATAAGCTCGAACCGCCGGTAGCCGATTTCTCACTGGTAACAACACCGGGAGCGGCCCCGCAAACGATTGTTTTCTCTAATTCCAGCCAGAACGCCGACACGTATACCTGGGTTTTCGGGAACGGTGAAGAGCTTACCGTCGACAGCCTGGGCAACCAAAGCGCGCTTTATCCGGAGAATACAGTGTATAGCACGTGGCTTTATGCGATTCAACAAGGAGTATGTATCGATAGTATGCAGCTAAGCTTTGAGCTGATCGCCATACCAAGCTATATCACGCCAAACGTCTTTACGCCGAACGGGGATACGATCAATGCTTATTTCACCTTAAGCCCGTTAAATTTCGAAACCTTCACATTTAGTATCTTCAACCGCTGGGGCAACCTGCTTTTCGAGGGTGACCTGACCAATCCAAGATGGGACGGAACAATCGATGGAAAAGAAGCCGAAGAAGCCGTTTATTTTTACAGGTATTCGGGTGTCGGCCAAAACGGTGAAGTGAAAGAGGGACACGGATATTTTCACCTGATAAGATAACAGAATATGATGATGCCATTTAATTTGCAGGCCTGGATAGATGAAAACCGGGATTTGCTCAAACCACCCATTGGAAATAAAAACCTGTACAAGCAAGCCGGCGATTTTATCGTCATGATCGTTGGGGGCCCTAACGCCCGTAAGGATTATCATTTCAATGAAAGTGAGGAGCTTTTTTACCAGGTTGAAGGTGATATTATGGTGAGGGTTCAGCTCGACGGAAAAGCGCAGGAAATCCACATCAAAGAAGGTGATATTTTCCTGCTTCCGGGCAAAATTCCCCATTCACCGATCCGCGGAGCCAATACTGTTGGGCTCGTAATTGAGCGTGTGCGCCAGGGAACAGACATGGTCGATGGTTTGCACTGGTATTGCGAAAAATGCAACTATCCGCTCAAGCAATACGAATTCAAGCTGGAGAACATCGAGCACGATTTTATTTCCCGTTTCAGGGAGTTTTACAGCTCCGAAGATATGCGTACCTGCAAATCCTGCGGCCATGTGATGGAAGTCGACGAGCGTTTCGTTTAAAATATCATGAAACCGCTTTTCAAACGCTTTTTCTTTGCTTTTGAAGGACTTAAATTCCTCGTTTTTGGTGACAGGAGCATCCGGCTTCATTTATTTTTCCTGGGGATAGCCGTTCTGCTGGGTTTTTGGCTGAAAATCTCGGCTTACGAGTGGCTGGCCGTCATTTTGTGCTCCGCGCTGGTGATTTGTTTCGAGGCTTTAAACACGGTACTCGAACGGCTTGCCAATTTTATGAGCAGGGAAATCCACCCGGAAATCAAGATTATTAAAGATGCTTCCGCTGCTGTCGTCTTACTCGCCTGTCTCTTTGCGCTGGCCATTGGCGCGATTATTTTTATTCCTAAAATTTTGTCCGTGCTGATGTAAAGGAAGTATCGCGTTTTTTCATACCTTTATCTGAATATTTTTCCTGATATTATGAAAAATTGCTGCTGCCTGCTGCTGATGATCTTACTGCTGTTTTCCTGCTCCAAAAAAACGGAAACGGCTTCTCCCGAGCAAGGCGATATAACTGAATCCGTTTATGCTTCCGGCATTGTTAAAAGTGAAGGGCAGTACCAGGTTTATCCGCGTTCGAACGGAACTTTGGAAGCGCTTTTTGTGCAGGAAGGCGATGTAGTCAAAGACGGGCAGGTCCTGTTTTCAATCTACAACGAAACATCGAAGCTTTCCCGTGAAAACGCACAGCTGCAAGCCGAATTCAGCTCTTTTGAGAACAACCAGGATAAGCTGCGTGAGCTGAAAATGAACATTGACCTGGCGCGGAACAAAATGCGGAACGACTCCATCAATTTTGAGCGACAGAAGTCACTTTACAGGCAGGAAATTATTTCCAGGAACACCTATGAGCAGAGCGAGCTGCTGTATGAAAATTCCAAAACGGCTTATCGATCTGCGCAGCTGCGTTACAATGATTTACAGCGCCAGCTTTCTTTTTCTTCCCGGCAATCCCAGCGAAACCTTGAAATTTCCCGGAATATGGAAAGTGATTTCCTCGTGAAAAGTGAGCAAACCGGGAAAGTATATGCCATTCTCAAAGAAAAAGGAGAAATGGTCAATATGCAAACGCCCGTTGCAATTATCGGCGATGCGGAGCGGTTCCTGGTGGAGCTGCAGATTGACGAAAATGACATTGTGCGCATCCGTACCGGTCAAAAGCTTGTCGTTATCCTCGACAGCTACAAAGACCAGACTTTTGAGGCGCAGGTCACTAAAATCAATCCCTACCTCAATGAGCGCAGCCGGACTTTTACCGTGGAAGCGGCCTTTACCCAAAAACCACCGCAGCTATATCCTAATCTTTCGCTTGAAGCAAATATTGTTGTTTCCTCCAAAAAAGGGGCCTTGCTTATTCCACGTAAATTCCTCGTCGACGATACTTACGTGATCCGCCGGGACGGTAAAAAAATCAAGGTCAAAACCGGCCTGAAAGATTACCAGAAAGTGGAGATTTTGAGCGGGATCAGCAAAAATGATGTTTTAACCCTCCCAGAATGAAATTCCGGCTGCTGAGCAATATTGCCCGTTCGCTGCTGCTGGCCCGCTGGAGACAAACCCTCGTCGCGGCGATTGGTGTTACCTTCAGTATTACGATGTTTGTTACCCTGCTCAGCTTCATGAACGGTCTCAACGATTTATTGGATGGCCTCATCCTGAACCGGACGCCCCACGTGAAATTGTATAATGAAATCAAGCCGACGGAGGTTCAGCCCGTTAACCTCGATCCGAAATACAGCAAAAGCTACAATTTTGTCCGCTCGGTGAAACCCGGCAAAACGACGAAAGAAATCCGCAATTACCTGGCAGTCACGAATTCACTGAACAAGGACAAACGCGTATTGGGATATGCACCGAAAGTCGTCACCCAGGTTTTTTTCAATGTGGGCGCCACTGATCTCACAGCTGCCATCAACGGAATTGACCCCGACCTGGAAAACAGGCTGTTTAAATTCAACGAGTATGTCGTAAAGGGCGACTATCTCGATCTGAAAAACATTCCTAACAGCATTATTTTAGGTAAAGCGCTAGCTGAAACGATGATGGTGGAGGTGGGCGACCTGGTGCAGATTACAACATCACAGGGCGAGCGGGTTCAGCTGAAAGTTGTTGGTTTGTTCCAGTCAGGTTTGCAGGAGCTCGATAAAGTGCAAAGCTACGCGTCGATCGGAACGGTGCAGAAGATTTTGGGCAAAAACACGTCTTACGTGACGGATATCCAGATCAAGCTTGTGGACATGGCCCAGGCGCCGGCTTTGGCAAAAGAATTCGGGCGAAAATACGAAACCGATGCCGAAGACATCCAGGCGGCGAACGCACAGTTTGAAACGGGAAGCAAGATCCGGAACCTGATTTCGTATGCCGTTGGAATTACGCTGCTGATTGTGGCCGGCTTCGGGATCTACAATATCCTGAACATGATGATCTACGAAAAAATGGATTCCATCGCTATTCTCAAAGCAACGGGTTTCGCCGGGTCGGACGTGAAGCGGATTTTCATTTCCATTGCCATCAGTATCGGCTTGTTCGGCGGGATCTTCGGCTTACTCTTTGGCCTTGGGCTCACTTCGCTCATCGACCAGATCCCTTTTGATACGCCTGCCCTGCCAACGATCAAAACTTTTCCCGTGCGCTACGATCCGAAATATTACATCATTGGCGGCGTATTTTCGCTTATAACCACCTATTTTGCGGGCTATTTCCCGGCCAAAAAAGCAAGTAAAATTGATCCCGTAATTATTATCCGAGGCAAATAAGATGGAAGCGATCGTTTTAGAGACCAGAAATATCAACAAAAGTTTCCATGACCCGGTAACAATCCCGGTTTTGAAAGATATTACCTTCCAGGTCAGGAAGGGCGAATTTGTGTCCGTTATCGGCAAATCCGGCTGCGGCAAATCAACCCTGCTTTATATTTTATCCACGATGGATACCGATTATGAAGGCGATTTACTGATCGATGGCGAATTGATGCGTGATCGCAAAGAAAGCCAGCTGGCGCGGGTACGAAACGAAAAAATCGGTTTCGTCTTCCAGTTTCATTACTTGCTCAATGAATTCAGCGTCCTGCGAAATGTGATGCTCCCCGGTCTGAAGCTGAACCAATATTCCGAACAGGAAATTGAGCACCGCGCTTTTGAAAAACTGAAAATCCTTGGTTTGCAGGATGAGGTGATGAAAAAACCCAACCAGCTTTCCGGCGGACAAAAGCAGCGGGTAGCAATCGCCCGGGCATTGATCAACGATCCGCTGATAATCATGGGCGATGAGCCAACAGGGAACCTGGATAAGAAAAACGCGAATATCGTATTTGACACGTTCAAGGAACTGGCGCATGAATTCAAGCAAACGCTTTTAATCGTTACCCACGACCAGGAATTTGCGGAAAACACCGACCGGATCATCGAAATGCAGGACGGCAGGATTATCCGGATGTGATCATACTAGCGGTCTTCGGCGCATTTGGCCTCTAAGGTAGTTTCATAGCCCAATGCAATTGCTTTACGTATAAAGAAGCAAAATTTTTCCTGCTGTTTGGTTTTGTAATACGAAATGGAGATATAATAATAGATTTCGGCGTTTTCTTTTTCCTCTTCTAATTCAATAGCTTTTTGAAAATGCTCGATCGCCTGCTTATGATGGTTCACTTCCTGGTAACACCGGCCGAGGTAATAATTTGAGGAAGTTAAATAATCCGGGTTATCTGTAAGACGCTTGAAATCTTCAATCGCTTTGGTATAATACCCGTCCATGAAATAATAAATTCCGCGCTGGTAATAAATATAGTCCTCATCCATTTTGAAGCTCAGGGCTTTGTCGAAATCCGCTTCAATATCTTTTTGATTAGCTGCAATAATAGAATCTTCCTCTTCTTCCGTCAGGTCCTCGTAATCCGGCCGGTCAATTAACTGATCTTCAAAATAGTCATATTTGTATAGGGCCCGCATGGTATAGGCTGGTAAATAGGAAGCGTCAAGTTCAATGGCTTTATCCAGGGAAGCAATAGCTGCACCTATTGAATCCACCTCATATAAAAGCTGCGCCCGGAGGAAATAATTTGAGGCTTCATAAGGGCCTTCCTGTATGGACCGCTCTACCAAAGAAAAAGCTTCATCTTCATCGCCGGCGAAAACATATAAGCGGACAAGCTCATCCAGGGCTTCCGCATAAAGGGGCTTTATTTCCAATGCCTTTTTAAAATCAACGATAGCCCCATCATAGTCCGTCAGGTATTTTTTGACAAGGCCCCGGTTGTAATAAACATTGGCTTCCTTCAGCATTACCTCACTGTTCGAAAAATTAATGATCGCCTCGGAATATTGCTTCAGCCGCAGATTTACCAGTCCCATATAAAACATAGCATAATAATCAACGGTATCTTTTTGCTTGCTCAGGCCGATTGATTTTTCCAGGTCAAAATAAGCCCCATCCAGGTCGTCGAGCAGATATCTGGAATATCCCCGCAGGCGGAGCGCATCGTTTGTTTCCCCGTTTTGATCAATGGACAGATCTGCATATTTTCGGGTGTTTTCGGCATCTTCAAGGCCCGCATAAGCGCTGGCTAACAAAACGTTCAACTCCGTTTTTTTGAATCCCAGATCGTGACACTTTTTGAGATAAGCAGCTGAAACCGCAAAATTTTTAAGGCCGTAATTAACGTTCCCAAGCTCAAAGAGCGTCAGTAAGTTTTCAGGTTCAAGGAACAGGCTTTTTTCGTAATAAAAAACCGCAGAATCGTTCCGGTTTAAGTGGCTATAAACGTTTCCCAGGTAATAATAAAGCCCTGAATCCGTGTTATCAATTTCAACTGCCCGCTTGAAATACGATCTGGCTGACAGAAATTCTTGTTTTTCACCGGCTAAAATTCCCAGGATAACATAAGAAGGCTTAAAGTTTTGGTCGGCTTTGATGGATTTTTTGAAACAGGCAATTGCTTTTTCGTCTTTTTCCTGGTCCAAAAATTTCAGCCCTTTGTTGTATAATAGAGCAGATTTTTGGCCATAAATCGCGGTTTGAAAAACCAGGACCAACAAGAACAGGAGTAACTTTTTCATATAAATAGTGTGCAAAACGCGATAAAAGTATAAAAACTTTCAGCGCCTGCAAAATATTTGTTAACCGTAAGCCCGTCTTTAATGAATCTTAATGTGTTGAATCAATAAAATCCCTTTGGTGAGCAGGTTAAAACCGTACACACCAAAGGGAAATCAATATAATCTCTATCCATCTTCGCCCCGCCACATGCAGCAGCGCAGCTAATTTCAACTCTTCGATCCGGATCAGCGCACACTGATCTTCTCCACAAATCTTCCTTCAGCAGATTCCACTTCCAGGAAATAAATACCGCTTTGACCGAGACTCAGCTCCATTTCCGCCGGGCAGTTTTCCCTGCTGTAAATGAGTTTTCCCTGTAGGTCTGTAACCTGGATTTTGAAATTGTTCAAGCCTTTCGTCAGCAAATTGAATGTTCCGCCCGAAGGGTTTGGATAAACTGAGAACGACGCCGTTTTTTCTAAAGAATGGAGCCCAACGGAGTTCACGGTGTAGCATTCGCTTGTATCAGAGCAATCCCCGCTGGTGATAATTACGGCATAACTTCCGTTTTCAGTGGGGGAGAAAGAAGCGTCATTTTCACCGCTTACGGCTTGGTTGTTGTCGCAGTCGATCCATTGATAGTTGTCAGCTGCGGAATTTTCAGCTGTTAATATGGTGCCCGAAACCAAAACGTTGAGGTTAATTTCCGGAAGAACGGTTACAACTGTATTCAAAAGACTGTCGCAGCCATTCGCCGCTGTAAAAAATGTCGGGTAAGTGCCTGCACCTTGATAATACACCCCATCAACCAAAACACTGTCACCAAAGCACAACACCACATTTTCCGTAGCAATAATCGGGTCAAGGACCGTTAAATGTGTCACAACTGTACTGTCTGTATTCTGGGAAGAAGTCAGCACATCCAGGTAAGTTCCGCTCGCCGTGTAGGTGCTTGTCCCGATTGAGTAGCTTCCCCCGGCGCAAACTGTTGTGTCAACTACCGTAACCTCGCCCAAAAACCCGAAAGTGTATGCATTGTATTGACTAAGCGTTGCCACAGAGTTCAGGAAGCCGCTTCCGTTCCCGGTGCAATCCCCGCTGGCTGTGGAGACAGCATTGAACCAGCTGCCGCCGTCAAAGGAAGCGATGGTCGTTTCATCACAGTTGGTGATCCCGCTGGCAGCCGCATCTTCCCAATAGAGCGCGACATTGACTTCTTCCGTTGTTCCCGTCTCTCTCTGAAACGTCCAGTGTTCCAGAGGGCTGATAGCTGTGAGCGGCGGCATTACGATGGAAGCGCCAATCATGGCTTCATCAAAATATTCGGCCGTAAAGCTGTTCGTTGCAGATGCTGTCCCGGAAATTCCAAGGCGGCCCCAGGTATCGTTTTTTCCAATCGGGAAAATGAAAGCATCGTTCCCGTTTTTACGTACCGGCCCGTTTACAAAGCGTGTTGCCGAACTTCCGATACTTGTGGCATTGTCTTCGAACACAAGGAATGCCGCACCGTTGGAGTTGATTTTACCGGAAATAAAAGCAAGCTCATTGAAAATATGGGTTTCCGTTTGCAGCGTTACTCCCTCCGGAGAGGAATTTTCTAATGTTACCGTGTAAAAATCAATTGTTTCCCCGGACAAAAATTGTTCATCTGTTCCGTTCAGGCGAACCGTATTGCTATTGGAAACAAAGTTCCCGCCATGCATCAGGTCACCGCTCAGTGAAATCACCGCCGGGTTGCCGTGAACAAGCGAAGCCAGGGGATGGATTATCACGGAATGAAACTGGTAGCTTCCTGTTCCGTTCAGGGTTGTTGTTCCGTCAAAATGCGTGGTCGTATTTTCAGCCCAAAAAACCCCGGTGTTGTTCCATGAGCTTGTATTCGTTAAATGAATAGCAGCTCCCGTTCCGCGCTGGATAATTGAATCCGTAATTTGGATCATATCAATGCTTGCCCCGCTGAAATTCAGGGTTGCAGATCCGTCAACAGTCAGGTGCATATTTACCGTGCTTCCGGCAAGATTGGTGATCAAACCGTCAATATTGGCCGTACCGCCGCTCAGGTGTACTCTCGGGGTTCCTGTTCCGGGCGCTTCGCCAAACCAGATCAGGTCGCCGTCCAGGTTCAGCGTTCCGCCAGTCATATTAAACGTAGGCGAAAAATCACCGGCTTCGTTTTCCAGGGCCATTTCCCCGGTAACGTTGAGCGTTCCGGCATTCATTTCATATAAGCAGGAAATTGCGCCTTCCCCGTCGGCAAGGGCAAAAGTAGCACCCACTTCAACTGTTCCGCCGTTTTGGATTATTTTTCCGCCGAGATCGAGCAGCAGACGCTCGTTGGTTGTTACGTTTCCATCGTTAATGGTAATCAGGGCAGCCGCACCGCTGATCAGGCGCTCGTCAACTACCAGGTTGCCGCCGTCAACCGTGATGGCCCCGCCGAGATCGGCAACGAGCCTTCCGCCGTTTCCAGGCCCGACGCTGAATGTGCCGCCCGTAATATGGATAAGCGACCCGGCGTCAATTACCTCCACGTCTTCCTGGGTCGTGAGATTGGCATTGAGCGTCAGGACAGCTCCGTTCTGAACAATAATCGTTGCAGGTGAAAACGAAGAGTTGGAAGAAAGCACAGGTGAAGCCATTGCTCCGGTGTAGTTGGCCGGGTTAATTACCGGTGAGCTGCCGTTGCCCGGGGCAATGCTCCAGTTGGCAGCGTTGTTCCAGTCTGAATTGACGTTTCCTGTCCAGTTTTGTGCATTGAGTTGAAAAACAGTAGTTAGCAGGAGCAAAAGCAGGCTTGTTTGGGTAAAATTTTTCATAATATGTATATTTTTTAAATCCTAGGCCTAAATTTACGGCAGAATAGCAGCCCAAACAAAGCAGTTTAACAAAACTTAACAATGAAAATCCGTGTCGATAAATATCTGTGGTGCGTGCGCCTCTCCAAGACCCGCTCGCAGGCAACCGAGCTAATCAGCAAAGGAAAGGTCAGGATCAATGGACAGGAGATCAAACCTTCCCGCGATATCAAGATCGGCGATGTGGTTGGAATCCAGAAAAACAGCGCCCTGTTTGAATATGAAGTCCTTGATTTACTGGAAAAAAGAGTAGGGGCGAAGCTTGTTGAAACTTATCTGCGCGACATTACAAAACCCGAGGAAATCGAGAAATACAAAGCCTATCAGCTGGCCCAAAGCGCTTACCGGGAATACGGGACGGGCAAACCTTCTAAAAAAGACCGCCGCGATTTGGATGATTTCCTTGATTTTTAATAAAACGGGAACGCAAAGAACACTGTTTAACGCCGAGTAGTAAAGTTCACCCCGTTTTAATTCTTATATGATCTTCAACAGGCAAATCTAACATGTTCTGAAATGCCTTATGTAGTTCAAAATAGCCGGTCAGATTTCTAAAAACCAAGTGAAACTTCGCCGGTGCCAACTTTCAGCGTGACCTCCCTGCCTAAGATCAGTGCGCGGTTATCATCAATATGTCCCGCCGGGAAATCAAATACAATAGGGAAATTCCGGTAGGAGCAATGATCGAGAATAACCTGCTCGTATGTTTTTCCGAACGGGTTCTCCGTATCTTTCAGGTCAGTGAACCCGCCAACGATCAGGCCCTTGATCTGGTTGATGATCCCGGATTTTTGCAGTGTGTAAAACATACGGTCAATGTGGTACAGCTGTTCTGCCAGGTCTTCGATAAACAAAATACTCCCGTTATAATCAGGCTGGTCGTCTGTACCGATCAAACTGTAGAGAATGGATAAATTCCCGCCGAGCAGCCTGCCTTTAGCTTCTCCCCGGATGTTGAGCTCATTGCCGGGAATGGTAATTTGTTCCAGCTTTCCGGTCATGGAGTCAATAAGTGTCTGAAGCGATTCGCTGCTGTTGCTTTTGTAATTGAGCGGCATGGTAGCGTGGATACTCGGGAAACCGTATTGCTGGATGCGCTGGTGAAAAACCGTCACATCGGAAAAGCCGACAATCCATTTAGGCCCGCGGATAAAAGCAGCCCAGTTCAGCAAGTCGACAATGCGTACACAGCCGTAGCCGCCACGGGCACAGATAATCGCTTTTACCTCCGGGTTATCCAGCGCATCCTGGAAATCTTTGGTGCGTTCTTCATCCGTGCCGGAAAAATAATTGTACTTCCCGACACAAAATTCACCAAGCTCCACCTGGAAGCCTTGCTCCTCAAGAAATTCCTTTGCTGCAAAAACCAAAGCCGGTTCAATGCCTTTCGCCGGGGAAACGATCTTCACCAGGTCACCGGGCTGTAAATAAGGAATATGGGCTTTTGTTTCCATAAATTAATTCAGGCCTAAAGTATGGCGTACGCGCGCCAGAACGTCATCTGCAACACGTTTCGCCTTTGCAGCGCCTTTGAGTAAGACCTCGTCGATTTTAGAAACGTCGTTCATGTAATAAGCAAAGGTTTCACGTGGTTTTGCAAAACGGTCCAGGATCAATTCAAACAAAGCGATTTTCGCGTGCCCGTAACCGTAGCCGCCAGCCAGGTATTTTTGACGGATCTCCGCAATTTCTTCCGGGGTGGCGATCAGCTTGTAAATATTATAAACATTGCATGTATCCGGATTTTTCGGTTCCTCCAGTGGCGTACTGTCCGTTTCAATGCTCATTACCTGCTGTTTCAGCTCTTTCTCCGGCAGGAAAACATTGATGATATTGTTGCGGGATTTACTCATTTTATTACCATCTGTTCCCGGAACAATCTGCACGTCCTCGCGGATCATTTCTTTCGGTAACACAAAAGTTTCGCCCATTTTGGCATGAAAACGGGAAGCTACGTCGCGTGTCATCTCGAGGTGCTGTGACTGGTCTTTCCCCACCGGGACGATTTCGGCGTCATACATCAAAATATCCGCCGCCATCAGGATCGGGTAAGTGAACAAACCGGCATTCACGTCATCCAGGCGGTCGGCCTTGTCTTTAAAGCTGTGGGCCAGGGTCAGGCGCTGGTAAGGAAAAAAACAAAGCAAATGCCATGCGAGCTCCGTCACTTGCGGAACATCACTCTGGCGGTAGAAAACACTTTTCTCAGGATCGAGCCCGAAAGCAAGCCAGGTGGCCGCCGTTGCATACGTATTGCTGCGCAGGAGCGCTGCGTCTTTAATCTGTGTCAGGGAATGCAGATCGGCAATGAACAAAAAAGATTCATTTCCCTCTTTTTCAGACAATTCAATTGCCGGACGGATTGCCCCCAGGATATTGCCTAAATGCGGGATACCGGTGCTTTGAATTCCTGTTAAAATACGTGCCATTTGAAAATTTTTTACGAAAATAGTAATTTTTGAATAGTAAGGCTTCGAATTTTCGAATCCGCGTAGCGGGGAATCTTCGAATCTCAAATTCTCATTATATTTACAGCAATGAAATCGATTTGTGTCATAGAAGACGAAGAAAGCCTGTCGGACCTGATTAAAATGAACCTTGAGCTGGAAGGTTACCAGGTAGAAACGATTACACACGGCACGGAAGCCTTTTTGCAGGCTGCGGACATGGACCAGTTTGTGCTCGTGATCCTCGACGTGATGCTCCCTGAAGTGAGCGGGCTGACAATTTGCAAGGAAATCCGCAAGTATTCCAAAGTTCCCGTCCTTTTTCTTTCTGCGAAGGGAACCACCCAGGACAGGATCGCCGGTCTCAAGCTGGGCGCAAACGATTATTTACCAAAGCCCTTCGACCTTGAAGAATTGCTGCTGCGCGTACAGATCCTGATCGAAGGCGTGGAAAACCAACAGGAACAATTGAACAATGTACAGATCGGTGAATTTGAGATCGATTTTTCAAGCTACACGGTCCGCAATCCCAAAACGAAATTCGAAACCGAGCTCAGCAAACGTGAAATGGAGTTGCTGCGCCTCTTTTTTATGAAACAAGGCCTTGTCGTTTCACGCGAAGAAATTCTCGATGAGCTTTGGGGCGACGACCAATACCCGACTTCCCGGACTATCGATAACTACATACTCACCTTCCGTAAAATTTTCGAAAAAGACCCCAAAAACCCGGTGCATTTCCATAGCATCCGCGGCGTGGGCTATAAGTTCTTATTGTGAATTTTTGCCCGCTGACTTACGCAAATTTATACGCTGATATCGCAGATTATTTTTCATGAAATGCCGAAGGCATTAAATATCTTGCGGGGGATGTAACCCCTCGTAGCAAAAGCGTAAATCTTAAGGTTTTGGCGCGTGTTTTTGATCCGCCTTGGCGGAAACCGTGCCAAAACACCCCGATATCCTTTATGAAAAACATCAACCCGAAGCTTTGGTTTAAGTGAGAGAAGTGAGGAAAAGAAAAAGCCTGAGCGGTAATGCAATACATACAAGGCGCTTGCCGTTTGTGACCTGTCACACTACTTGTATTGTATTGCTCCGTGATGGCTTTTTCTCCGAGCGGCTTCACTTGAACCTTGATTTTTGCGCAACTTTTTATCAAGAAAAAGTTGCAAAGAACGTCTTTATTTCCCAGCACAATTCTCTTTCTGCTGTTTCACAAACCCGCCACATTTTTCCATGTCCTTATAAACAAGCACATGCTTATCATTCCCCTTCCCGAGCTTCCCTACCTGGACATGGAAACACATTTCACGCGTCCCGTTTTCGGTTTTAAACAAAGCGCCCAGAATGGAAGTTCCCGGGTAGATCATGATTTTAACGGCACATTTGTCCCAGGCCGCATCTTCTACATTGGGGTGTTTTTTGAGCCAGCTCACCAGCCAGTCAAACGTTTCTGCGTGGGTAATTTCCTCGCCGTTGCCTGGGATCACCCCTTTTTTGTTCTTCTTGATCTGGCATTTGATGATGCGCTCGACTTTCCGGAAATTATCCTTCGCAATGGCCTTGTTTAATTTAGGGCTCATTTCCTGGCTGAGGGCGGCCGGAAAAATGAAAAGGCCTGATATGAGTGTGATTAGAAATTTCATACCCTAAATATAAAATATTTTGGGTATGGGTTTTCGGTCAGCCGTGCTTTTTTTAGAAATTTGCAAATCCGGCTTGCAGATATGAAAATTCTTCTTACCTTCAATCAACAAAACCTGATTTATTATATTATTTATGTTAGAAAAAGTACAAATTGAAAAAATCCTATTCCTTGACATCGAAACCGTCCCACAAGTAGCCCAGTTTTCAGATTGGGACCAAAAAACACAGGAATTGTTCACCGCAAAAAACCGTTACCGTTTTTCAAGCCTTGCCGCTGACCCGGAATACTGCAACAAACCGGAAGCAGAAATCTGGAATGCCGTTTTTGGGCAAATCGGCGGAATCCAGGCCGAATTCGGTAAAATCGTCTGTATTTCCGTTGGCTTTGTCAAAGAAACCCGCACGGGCAAGCAGCTGCGCTTGAAATCTTTTTACCACGAAGACGAAGAAACCCTGCTGAAGCAATTTTGCAACCTGCTCAACGACCATTACAATACGCCATACCACGCCCTTTGCGGCCACAACGCCAAAGAATTTGATATTCCCTATATTTGCCGCAGGCTGCTGATCAACGGAATGAAGCTGCCGTCTGTAATTAACATTGCCGGTAAAAAACCCTGGGAAATTGCCCATTTGGATACGCTGGAGCTCTGGAAATTTGGAGATTACAAAGCCTTTACTTCGCTTTCGCTTTTATGTCACGTGTTCGGCATACCGACACCGAAAGACGATATTTCAGGAGCGGATGTAGCCCGGGTTTATTACGAAAACGATGCCCAAAGCTATAGCTCGGGACTGGAACGCGTAAAAAGCTACTGTGAAAAAGATGTCGTAGCCCTTGTGCAGCTTTTTCTGCGGATGCGGGGAGATAATTTATTAAACGAAGAAGAAATTTATTTAGCTGAATCATGAGAAAATATCTTGTTTTAGGACTTTTATCCACCCTGCTGCTTTCCTGCGATGGGACTTACGTAACCAAAAGCGTGCTCGACTCACAGATATTTGAGTTTATACACGCCGGGCAAAAGCAAAAAGTGCTCTTTGAGCTCAAAGAAATCCGCACCTTTACTCGACGCAACGGAATTTTTCGTCCCGGGCCTGTTCAGCGGAATGTTTCCTATGGTTATGCGTTTTACGCTTCGATCAGCTCACCGGACGGCCTGACGGAAATTTACGAATATCCCTGTGAAAAAACCTTCGATATCGATGCCGCAGTCGCTGAGCTCCAATTAAAGCATTCCAAAGACCGGTCACATTATGCGCTCGGTTATAAAGGCGAAACGGTGGCGATTTTCCACTCTTTCAAAAAAGTCGGGTTTCTCGCTGAATATCCGCTTGATGAGGACGGCTTTTCCCATGGGGATTTCAAAAAACTGGATTTGGATAAGCTCGAAAGCCCGCGCGAAGCTTTGAAAAAACACATCAGCGGCGAGCGTAAGCTCATGGTCACCGATAAGCAGCTCTACACGATGCTTTCCAAGCTCCCGCCGACAGACGAGCTGAATTACGAGCTGAGCTTTTCAATCGGAAACGAAGATATGTTTGTGGAAAAAACCTACCAGGAAGCAATCATCAATTATTGTAAAAAAGATAAAAACTGGAAAGCGAGCGCACTGCATACTATCAAAAACAAAAAAACGGGCCTTTCCAACGATCAGTTTATTTCCAAATTACACTTGATCGGCGGGATGGAAGAAGTGGTGAAAGAAGACGAGTTCCAGTACAAATTATTCCGTTCCACCGGAGATGCCAGCTATTTCAAAGAACGCCTGGATAATACGGAAATCATTTTCCCGCAAAAAATCAAAAAGAAGCTGCTGGAAGACATGAACAATAAGCTCACCAAGCCTTGTGCACTCACAGAAGCCGATTGCCGGAACATGGAAAATACATTCGATTTTGCCAAAAAACTGGGAATTGATGATCCTTTTGAGCTCTTTTTTAAAAATTATGAGAAAGCCACCTGCCTGAAAGCCAGCCTGCACGAATTAAATGACGAGTTCCTTTTTCCAAGCTGCATTTTAGGAGAATCCGATAAAAGACAATGGATTGATTTTGTGGTGAAAAATTTCGGTGCAATTGACAAGTTTGACCGCAGCTGGGCTTTTCGCCGACTGGAAGAGCACATGACATGTGAACAAAAACGGGCTTTGCTGCTGAAATACAAAAAAGATGTCGATAGTTTCGGTAACCTGGAAATTCCTGTTTGCCAATAGCTTTTATCGTGTTTTTCAACGACTTTCACTTCATTTTCAGGATGATTGCATAAAATCATGTAACTTTGGTATTATTTTAGTGTTGTAAAACCACATGTACCGTTTGATTTTTGTTTGTTTGATTTCCTGTTTCGCTGCCCCGTGGCTGCCGGCTCAGAATTTGGTGACCAATCATCAGCTCCTGTGGCAGATTTCAGGCAAAGGTTTGAAAAAGCCGAGTTACCTCTTCGGAAGCTATCACAGCAACGATTCCCGGATTTTCAAACTGTCCGACAGCACTTTCTCGGCGCTTTACGCGGCTGATGCCGTTGTGCTCGAAGCAGATATATACCAGCTTTTCGTTACCGAAGATATGCGTCTGGGAGAAGCCAACCTGAAATTTGACCCGAACGGGAAGCCTTATACCTCCTCCAACCGCGCTTCCGAAACGAAATACGGAAGTGAAGACGGCCGTCCCCAGTTCCTTGATTTGTATTTCCAGCAAATGGGCTACAACATGGGAAAAGGCTTTTACGCCCTCGAAACCATCGAAGATCAGATCGAAGCGCTGGACTTTGTGTATGAACGCTCCAATGCACAAAGAAGCCTCGAAGACCTCAAATTTACCCAGGACAACCTGCTGAATGCTTACCTGCGCGGTGATATCGAACATGTGAGGACCATCATTCAGAACCAGATGAATCATTCCAGGGCAGCTTACGACCGCCTGATTGTGAAGCGAAATGTCACAATGGCGAATGGGATTGATACACTTTGCAGGCGGCAAAGCCTTTTCATAGCGGTTGGCGCCGGTCACCTCGCGGGGGAAGAAGGCATTATCCAGCTGCTGCGGAAAAAAGGGTATCACGTGCGGCAGGTTGTTGCCAATTATTCCGAGCCAAAATCGGATGCCGAGAAAAAGCTTCAGCAGTTTAATTCCTATACATACGTAAGTAAAACCCGGGGGTTCAAAGCGGTTTTTGGCGGTAAACCTCTGCTTGACACAAATGTTGCCTACTACCGTTTGATCTACCAGGAAATGGGGCAGGGGAATTCATATATCATCGAAATCGAAGATTTACAGGATTCCGATCTTGGTTCTTACGCTGCCGATGTGATCAATGTGCCTGAAAAATCAAGCATTACGAAAGTCATGCACCAGGGAAAAATTGAAGCTTACGAAGGAATTGGTTACGAATATGCCGCCGGCCTGAGCTGGAAACGCGTGTTTATCGTCAATGGGAAGCTCGTCAAGCTGATCTGCTACGGAGGAAATAAATTCATGAACTCCAACCGCCCGAAAAATTTCTTCGATAAAGTGGTTTTTGAATAGCTTAAAGCCTTAGTTATAGGTAAATAAAAAGAAATGTTAATTTATGCATATTTAAAATTATGGTCGTGTAATTTTAAAATTAGTATGAAATTAAATTACCGGTATTTCTTTCTTGCCAACGGGAAACAGCGACTACATAAATCTTATAAATTCACTGGAGCGGAAGAATTCTCCGTTTTCCATTTTCATATCTCCATTAAATATCCCTATTTTTGTCTTCAGGATTACTAAAAACAAAACGCTATATGAAATTCGGTACAAAAGCCATCCACGCCGGTGCACACCCGGACCCGTCAACAGGAGCCATCATGACCCCGATTTATCAAACTTCAACCTATGTGCAGGAAGCGCCGGGTGTGAACAAAGGGTACGGCTACGCCCGTGGAAAAAACCCGACCCGCGAAGCTTTGCAGGAAAACATTGCAGCGATCGAAAACGGGAAACACTGCGTTTGCTTCAGCAGCGGTGTGGCAGCAACGGATGCCGTATTGAAAATGCTCCGCCCCGGCGATGAGGTAATTACCGGCGACGATCTTTATGGTGGAACATACCGCTTGTTCACCAAAATTTTTGAGCCGTACGGGATTAAATTCCGCTTCATTGACCTGACGGATGCCAGCAATATCAACAATCACCTGAACGAAAATACCAAGCTCATCTGGCTCGAAACGCCAACCAACCCAACGATGCAGATCATCGATATCGTTGCCTGCGCTGAGATTGCAAAAGCGAAAAACATTACGCTTGTTGTTGATAACACCTTTGCTTCGCCGTATTTGCAAAACCCGCTCGACCTGGGTGCGGATATCGTGATGCATTCCGTAACGAAATACCTCGGCGGGCACAGTGACGTTGTGATGGGCGCTTTGATTACAAACGATCCTGCGATCCACGAAAAATTATATTTCATTCTCAACAGCAGCGGCGCAAATCCCGGACCGATGGATAGCTTCCTCGTAATGCGCGGGATCAAAACGCTTCACCTCCGCATGGAACGCCATTGTTTTAACGGCCGCAAAATCGCCGAATACCTGAAAACCCATCCGAAAATCGAAAAAATCTACTGGCCGGGCTTCCCGGAACATCCGAACCATGAAATTGCCAAAAAGCAAATGCGTGATTTCGGCGGTATGATTTCAATCGTACTCAAAGATAAAAGCATCGAAAATACTTTCCGCGTAGCTTCGTCATTTAAAGTGTTTTCACTTGCGGAATCGCTCGGCGGCGTCGAATCCCTGATCAATCACCCGGCAACGATGACCCATGCTTCCATTCCGAAAGAAGAGCGTGAAAAAGCCGGTGTTGTGGATTCACTGCTCCGTCTCAGCGTTGGCGTGGAAGACGTGGAAGACCTGATTGCCGATATCGAACAGGCTTTGGCATAATGCAGGTTTTCATTACGGGCGTTTCCCGTGGCCTCGGCCTGGCTTTGGTACAGGAATACCTGTCCGAAGGTTTCCGGGTGACAGGTATCGGGCGTTCAAATACCATACAGGCGGAAAATTACAGCTTTCTTCCCTGCGACCTCTCGGATTATGACCAGGTGGAAGCCTTGAAAATTGAAATCGGTACCGATCCGGAAGTTCTGCTGATTAACAATGCCGGAGTGCTCAGTCCCGTTCAGCGGGTTTCGGACCAGGAGCAGGATTATTCGAAAGGCATTTTCCAGGTCAATACGATTGCGCCGATCCAGCTCATGCGTAAATTTCTCCGGGAATGCGAAAAGGAGGGATCAGAGCTTACAATTCTCAATATCAGCTCAGGCGCAGGCAGGAGGGCGATCCCTTCGTGGGCAAATTACTGTGCTTCCAAAGCTGCGCTGGATTTATTTTCTGAAACGTTGCAGTTTGAAGAGCGCGAAAAAGGCAAGCGCACCCGTGTTTATTCGCTGGCCCCGGGCGTGATCAATACCGGCATGCAGGAAACCATTCGCGAGAGTAAACCGGCCGATTTTTCTTCGCTTGAAACTTTTCAACAATTATTCGAAAATGATGAGCTGCAGTCAGCGGAAGAAACTGCCCGGAAGATTAGGCTTTCCCTTTGGCAAAATGGCTTTGATAAAGTAATAACACGATTTACCTGAGTTTAGGATTCCCGGCTTGTTCCAAAATTAAATGCCTTAATTTCCAACTTTTTACTAATTTGGCGCGTTATTACGATTGATAAACTACTTTATGAAAAATAAAAAAACTGGCGGCATATTGGCGTTCATTGCTTTATTTGCTGCTTTTTCGGGCCATGCCCAGCTTAATACCAGCAATATGCGCGAAGGGGAATCGGTAGAATACTGCATTACCCACAAAAAAATGAATGCCCTTAGGCAGAACCCGGCATTCATGCAGCAATTTTTGCAGGACCAGCAGCTGATGAAGCAAACAGAGCTCCAGATGAAACAGCAAAATGATCCCCAGCGTGTCATTTATAAAGTTCCGGTTGTATTCCATATTTTGCACAATAACGGTTTGGAGAATATTTCCAATGCCCAGGTGATGGATGGTTTGGAAGTATTGAACCGCGATTACCGTTTGTTGAATTCAGATGCAAACAGTGTTGTCTTTGACTTTAATCCTTCCAACCCGGAGGCGGTTTGTACACCGGCGGATATTGAAATCGAGTTTGTGCTCGCAACCAAAGCGCCGAACGGGACCTGCTTCAGCGGGATCACGCGCACCCAATCTTCACAAAGTTACAGTGGCGACGGCGACAACCAGCTGAACGCCATTATCAACGGGAACGATGTATACACCGGCGAGTGGGCTGGCGACGAATACCTGAATATATTTGTTTGCGGTGACATCGGCGGCGCAGCAGGCTATACCTACAATCCGTCCAACTGGATGGGCAACGCCATGGACAATGGGATTTTCCTGCTCCACGATTACCTTGGAAGAATCGGTACAGGAAGCGAAGGAACATCCCGCACCCTGACGCACGAAGTCGGCCACTGGCTGAACCTCAACCACACGTGGGGCGATAACAATGATGCCGGAACAACCTGCGGTGACGACGATGTGGAAGATACGCCGGAAACAAGGGGCTCAACTGCCTGCCTGCTGAATGAAAGTTTTTGCGGCCCGCGCGCCAACGTAGAAAATTACATGGATTACTCCTACTGTGAAAAAATGTTTTCACACGGACAAAAAGACCGCATGCGTGCTGCTTTGCTTTCAAGTGTGGGCGGGCGAAACAATATCTGGACGGCTTCCAACCTGGCGCTTGTCGGTGCGGATGGTGATACTTACCTGTGCGCAGCTGATTTCTATTCCAACCAGGTGCAAATCTGTGCCGGCGGATCAATCCAGTTTTTTGATAATTCTTACAACAATGTAAGCAGCTGGAACTGGACTTTCCAGGGGGCTGAAACAACAACTTCAACAGAGCAAAACCCGGTTGTTCAGTACAACACGCCGGGCGTATACAGCGTAACCCTCGTTGCCGGTGACGGGAACACAACGATGACCAAAACAATGAACGCTTACATCACGGTTACAGGCGCAGGAGTTGAGCTTCCTTTCCTGGATGGCTTTGAAACGTATTCTACACTTGCATCCAGCGGTTACTGGGAAGTTGATAACCAGCAGAACAACTCTACTTTCCAGGTTACAACGACAGCAGCGCACACCGGCTCCAAATCGGTTAAACTGCCGAACTTCGGTCAAACGGGTACCAACGTGGATGAGTTGCTTTGTTTTCAGGAAACTGCGGCGAAAGCTGGGAAATCCGTAAATCTTTGCAGGGAAGCGCATTAGGTTCAACAGTGCTCTCCACTTCCTGGACGCCATCGTTTCCGGAACACTGGACAACTGTTCATATGACAAACATCACGACACAGTACTGGAACCAGAATTTCCGTTACAAGTTCCGTTTTGAGGGAAGCGGCGGAAACAACCTGTACCTGGATAACATCAATATCTATCCTGGCGGGCCTTCCGATGTATTGGTTGGTGAAGAAACTTCTTCTGTTTCCGGTCCGGAAGCCTTAGAAGGGATCAGTCTTTTCCCGAACCCTGCTGACGGCGAGCTGAATATTTCGTATCATGTTTCCGGAAATACAGTAACTACTGTTCAGGTCGTGGATTTGTTAGGCAAAGTGATTTCCGGGCATAAAATCAATTCCATGACAGGTGAAAACCTGGTGGTAATCAGCACGGAGAATTTAGCCCCGGGCTTATACAACGCACAAATCACAGTTGACGGAAAAAGCTACGTGAAACAATTCATGGTTAAATAAATGAGCATAAACGCAGTTTGTAATATAAAAATTAAAGCACTTCCCGGAATGGAGGTGCTTTTTTGCTTGAAAACCTTGTTTTATAAAAATAACTAAGTACAATTAATTACTAATCAATCAATAAATACTACCATTCGTCGAAAATTGCTCCCCTTTTGCCAACTTTTTATTAATTTGGCGCGTTGTTAAACTATAGAAAAACTAAATGTAATGAATAAAAACAAACTCAGAATTTTAAGCCTTTTCATTTTTTTCGCCGCCTTTACAGCTACGGCTCAGTTAGATGAGCATAATATGCGCGACGGTGAATCGGTTGAATACTGCCTCCATCATAAAAAAATGGAAGCTTTACGACAAAACCCGGCTTTTTTGCAGCAATTCCTCCAGGAACAAGAGCAGCTTCGCCAGATTGAAAACCAATTGGCACAGGACACCAGCCCGGTTCGTGTCGTTTACAAAATTCCGGTTGTTTTTCACGTATTGCATAACGGTGGCATCGAAAACATTTCCAACGCCCAGATCCTGGACGCTTTGGAAGTGCTGAACCGTGATTACCGCCGTCTGAATACAGATGCAAATAACGTGGTTTTTGATTTTAACGCTTCAAACCCGAATGCCGTTTGTACGCCTGCAGATATCGAAGTGGAATTCGTCCTCGCTACCAAAGCGCCGAACGGAACCTGCTTCAGCGGGATCACACGCACCCAGTCTTCTCAAAGCTACAGCGATAATGGGGACGCACAGGTAAACGCTATCATTAACGGAAACGATGTTTACAACGGCGAATGGGCCGGTAATAAATACCTCAATATCTTCATTTGCGGAGAAATCGGCGGCGCTGCCGGTTACACATTTACACCTTCCGGATGGAGTGGTACCGGTATGGATAACGGAATCTGGATTTTACATGATTATGTAGGAAGAATCGGTACAGGTGGTGTTGGAACTGACCGCGCTTTGACGCACGAAGTTGGCCACTGGCTGA
This sequence comes from Crocinitomicaceae bacterium, assembly GCA_021325675.1. Classification (GTDB taxonomy): domain Bacteria; phylum Bacteroidota; class Bacteroidia; order Flavobacteriales_D; family Crocinitomicaceae; genus M2408. Next base: position 884 of record JAJTCM010000006.1, on the reverse strand, counting down.
ATCTCGAGCATACATGGGGGCCAAACAACGATCCGGGAGATCCTGCAAGCTGCAGTACGGATGACGGCGTAGCTGACACTCCGAACACGATTGGTGTAACGGCTTGTTTGCTTAACGAAGCAAGCTGCGGTCCGCGTGCCAACGTAGAAAACTATATGGATTATTCCTACTGCTCCAAAATGTTCAGCGGCGGTCAGAAAAACCGGATGCGCGCAGCTTTAAACTCTTCAACAGGAGGCCGCAACAACCTCTGGACAGCGTCCAATCTTACACTTACCGGTGCTGATGGCGACACTTACCTGTGTGCAGCCGATTTTTACTCCGATCGTGTTAAGATCTGCGCAGGAAGCACGGTTGAGTTTTTTGATAATTCTTACAACAACGTAAGCAGCTGGAACTGGACTTTCCAGGGGGCTGAGACAACAACTTCAACAGAGCAAAACCCGGTTGTTCAGTACAACACGCCGGGCGTGTACAGCGTAACACTCGTTGCCGGTGACGGGAACACAACGATGACCAAAACAATGAACGCTTACATTACCGTTACAGGCGCAGGAGTTGAGCTTCCTTTCCTGGATGGCTTTGAAACATATTCTACACTTGCATCCAGCGGTTACTGGGAAATTGACAACCAGCAGAACAACTCTACTTTCCAGATTTCAACGACAGCAGCGCACACCGGCTCCAAATCGGTTAAACTGCCGAACTACGGGCAAACGGGAACTAACGTGGATGAATTGATCGCCAACCCTGTTGATCTGTCTGATGTGACTTCTTCCGCCAACGTAACATTATCTTTCCGTTTCTCTTACCGCAAGCGTGCAGCTGCCAATGCAGAGAAATTATACGTATTGTTTTCAGGAAACTGCGGCGAAAGCTGGGAA
>JAJTCM010000005.1 GCA_021325675.1 Crocinitomicaceae bacterium | reverse complement strand
GATCCGCGTTCAGGATTATGTGAACACCTGCAAATTTGATGTATCGGATCTGAACTTTACTGTTTCCCCGGCGCAACCGGTTTTATTTGACCCGAACGGGGGCGAAATTTTGTATTCAGGAACCAGTAAGGAAGTTACCTGGGATGCAACAACATTCTATTCCAATGTGAGACTGGATTATTCCTTAGACAACGGAGCCAGCTGGGTCATGATTACCAGCAGCACCCCGAATTACGGTTATTACTATTGGTCGATCCCGAATGTCAGCTCAGAACACTGTCTCCTTAAAGCAAGCAATACATCAAACGTAAGTGTCAACGATGTGAGTGATGCCGTGTTTACAATTAAGCCAGCCGTTACGATTATAACGCCGAATGGAGACAATGACGCTACTATTTGGGGCGGGTGCACCGTAACTTCGATCACTGTTGACCGCTCACCGGCCTGGAACAGCTACCGCATTGAGTATTCACTGAATAACGGTGCGAGCTGGAATGTTGTAACTTCAAGCTGGACTACAAACGCTAATCCGGCAACTTACAACTGGAATATGCCGAATGCAAGCACCGGAAATGCTTTGGTGAAAGTGATCCCGAACAGCGCTTCTTCGTATTTTGATGTGAGTGATTCCGTATTTACAATTACAAAACCGGTAACGATTATCCAGCCAAACTACGGTGGAACAATGGAAGTCGGGACAACATACAATATTATGTGGGAATCGGACGGTATTTCCAATATTTATGATATTTTTTATTCCTCCAATGGCGGAAGCAGCTGGACGAATATCGTGATGGGTTACAATACGTCAACCAATACGTATCCGTGGTTAGTACCAAACACGCCTTCGGCTAACAGCCTGATCCGGGTGAGGGACAATATCAATAACTGCAAGGAAGATACTAGCGACATGTTCTTTACAATCAGTACGCTTCCTCCGGCGATTACGCTTACAAGCCCGAACGGAAACGAAACGATTTCAGGCTGCGCACCGCATACGATCACCTGGACGGAAGTTTCTCCTATCGGAACGTATGACCTGGCTTACTCAACCAATAACGGTGTGAGCTGGACTATGATTGCAGATGATTATGTAACGGCTTCGCTTTCTTATGATTGGAACGTACCGAATATTCAGTCCGATCATGTGTTGGTGAGGGTTTCGTCCTCGGCCAGCAGCAGTGTATACGATTGGAGCGATGCCCTGATCACGATTGATAAACTGAGACTAACGGTTTCTCCATCGGATACCAGTGTTTGTTCCAATATGCCTGTTCAGTTAAATGTGAGCGGAGGAACGACTTATACCTGGAGCCCTGCGTCAGGATTGAGCTGTACAGCGTGCGACAACCCGGTAGCAACAACAGGGGCAACAACAGATTACGCCGTTGAATCGGATAATGGAATGTGTATTTTGTATGATACGGTTAGGGTTACGGTTGCAGGAAACAGCTCGATTGTGGCAGGCGTTTCCATCACTTCTTCCGTTTCAGGCGATAGCATTTGCTCCGGAGCTGCAGTAACTTTTACGGCTGTGCCTTCAAATGAGGGTCCAAACCCGGTTTACCAATGGAAAGTGAACGGAAATCCAGTCGGCACAAACAGTACGGTGTATACGACTTCCGCGTTAAACCAATCCGATGTGGTAACAGTGGAAATGATTTCAAATTTACCTTGCGTGACCGGCAGTCCGGCAACTTCAAACAGTATTGCAATGACGGTTGCGACTCCTTTGACACCGGCTGTAAGCTTCAGCGCTTTACCGGGAACTACGGTTTGTTTGGGAGAATCAATTGATTTCACCGCAACACCGGTTAACGGGGGAAGTATGCCTTCTTACCAGTGGATCGTAAACGGTTCGAATGTTGGAACAGACAGCGCGGGCTTCCAGCTGACAAACCCGGCGAATGGCGACCAGGTAAAAGTTGTTCTGACATCCAATGAAACTTGTTTGGCTTCTTTAACAGGAACTTCTGTTACACAAACGATCACGGTGAATGAAATACCAGACCAGCCGCTTGCGATCTCCGGATCTGCAACAGTATGTTCTTCAGCCAGTCAAATGTATAACGTGAGTACTGTTTCCGGCGCCACATCCTATACCTGGACTTTGCCTTCAGGCTGGAGCGGAACAAGCTCAACAAACAGCATTATGGCAACTGCGGGAACTTCTGACGGTACTATTTCCGTAACAGCGGACAATGCCTGCGGAAGCTCTATGGCGCAAACACTGGCAATTGCAATCGATAACATTCCTGCACAGCCGCTTTCAATTTCCGGTGAAACGGATATATGCTCCGGAACAAGCCAGACTTATGATTTAACAGCCGTTTCGGGTGCAACATCGTATACCTGGACCTTGCCTTCAGGCTGGAGCGGAACCAGCTCAACAAACAGTATCACGGCAACAGCCGGAAACACAGGGGGAATTTCTGTCACGGCGGATAATGCCTGTGGAAGCTCGGCAACACAAACGTTGAGTGTTATTGTCAATTCGGCCCCTGACCAGGCGGTAAGTATTTCGGGTGCAGCGTCTATTTGTGCTAATTCAACAGAAACCTATAGTGTTAGCGCTGATCCGGATGCTTTGTCTTACACCTGGACTTTACCTTCAGGCTGGATTGGAACAAGCACAACAAACAGTATTTCAGTAACTGCAAACGGCTCCGGCGGCACAATTTCCGTTACGGCAGATAACGCCTGCGGAAGCTCGGCAGCCCAAAGCTTAGCTGTAACGATCGACAATATTCCGGCTCAGCCTGCTCTCATTTCAGGGGCAGATATTGTCTGCATCGGATCAACGGAAATTTACAGTGTAACAGCTGTTCCGGGGGTAACATACACCTGGGCTTTACCTTCGGGCTGGAGCGGAACAAGCTCCACAAACAGTATTTCTGCAACAGCAGGCGCTTCAGGCGGTACAATCAGCGTAACTGCTGATAATAGCTGTGGCAGCTCAGGTGTGCAAAGCTTAACGGTAACGACTAATGATCTGCCGGCACAACCCGGTATGATTTCCGGCACAACCCCTGTTTGTTCAGGCTCAAGCGAATTATACAGCGTAACGAACGATGCCAGTGCCACATCTTACACCTGGACTTTACCTTCGGGCTGGACCGGCACGAGCACAACAAATAGTATTTCGGCCACAGCAGGAAGTACAGGCGGTTCGATTACCGTGGTTGCGAATAATGACTGCGGAAGCTCTGCACCGCGTATCATGGGTGTAACGGTGAACAGCGTACCTGCACTCCCGGGAACAATTTCAGGAACGGCAACTTTGTGCCCCGCTTCGACTGAAAGCTATGGTGTAGCAAACGATGTTAACGCCACATCTTATACCTGGACTTTGCCGTCAGGATGGAGCGGAACTAGCTCAACAAACAGCATTTCAGCCACTTCAGGAAGCACCGGAGGCACAATCTCCGTAGTTGCAAACAACAGCTGCGGAAGCTCTTTAACGCGAACGCTGAACGTGACGGTAAACAATGTACCGGCACAACCGGGCACAATTTCCGGGACAGCAAGTCTCTGTGCATCTTCAAGCCAGATTTACAGCGTAGCAACTGTCGCCGGCGCGACATCCTACACCTGGACTTTACCTTCGGGATGGAGTGGAACAAGCTCTACAAACAGTATTAACGCAACGGCCGGAGCCGTTGGCGGTACAATTTCCGTAGTCGCAAACAATGCCTGCGGGACTTCCGTAGCACGAACGCTAAGCGTAACGGTGAACACGGTACCAGCCCAGCCCGGAACGATTTCAGGTGATGCAAGCATGTGTGCCGGAACTATAGAGAATTACAGCGTAGCAACTGTTGGCGGTGCAACATCTTACACCTGGACGTTGCCTTTGGGATGGAGCGGAACAAGCACTACGAACAGCATCAATGCAACAGCGGCGAATTCCGGGAATATCACAGTTAAAGCAAACAACGGCTGCGGAAGCTCACCGCTGAGAACGCTGGCGGTAACAGTCAATCCTCTGCCGGATGTGAACGTAACGCTCAATGACAATGTGCTTACAGTAGCTAGCTCTGCGGCCGTTTATCAGTGGCTGGACTGTAATAACGGAAATCAGCCTGTGAGCGGGGCTACTGCTCAAAGCTTTACACCGCCGGCAAGCGGAAGCTATGCAGTAACCGTGACTAAAAACGGCTGTTCAGCAACCAGCAGCTGTACACCTGTTTTCCTCGTGGGACTGACAGCTTTGGAGCAAGGCGGATTTACGCTTTACCCGAACCCGGGCTCCGGCAGCTTTGTGGTTGATTTTGGAAAATTCCTTTCCGGTGCAGAGCTTACAATCCTGGATGCGTCCGGGAAGCTGGTTTATGAAAACAAGCAAGTGAGCGGTGAAAGCCTTCCTGTGGAAATGAATGTTCCTGCCGGCGTGTACTTCGTTCATGTGTATGCTTCAGGAGAAACAACGGTACTGAAGCTGGTTAAAAATTAAGATCAAATTAGATAAAAAAAGAAAAGCAGGGTTTTGGCCCTGCTTTTTCAGTTATAATAAGATCTGCTTTTATCTTTCGCAGTTTTTTACTAATTCTGTTCCGTTCCAGGTGAAATCTTCTGAAGTACGTGTTTCCGTCCAGATGCAGTCTTCGCCTAATTCAGCGACGTTCGTAATCCCAAAAATATGTCCGGCTTCCGGGGTGAAATAATAATCAGAAGCTCCTTCTTTTTTAGGATAAGGGAAAACAAATTCTTTCGATGTATACAATACGCCGGCATCGCCCATCGAGTAGCCCGAATCAACGAATTGCAAGCCTTCTCTGCCGTAAAGCAGGTAATGATCGGATGAGAATACACCGCAGGCTTCAGACAGCGTTTCGAATACGATAAGGTTTTGTGTCCCTTCCAGCAAGGGGGCCGGGTGTACTTTGAGAAAACCTTCGTTCGGGCGGTCAGCGTGGACCACTTCGAAATCCTGCTTGTATTTAAGGACGCCTTTGTCGGCGATGCGTATGGATGCGAAAACGCCCGCTTTGGAATCCGTCGGCTTGATTTCACTGATTCCCCAAAGCGCCAGTTTCCCGTCATCCAGCTTTTGTGCACCTTTCGTCAGGGTTGCTCCCCAGGCATAACCACTTACTTTACCCGATTTGATTTTCACCCAAGGCGCCGTGATCCCGTTCAGGGTCAGTGTTTTTTTAGAAACTGACAGAACGCTTACTTCCGTTCCGATGGTGAGCCTTCCGCTGACTTCGGCTTTGCTGTCTTCAGACTTCCGGACATTACAGACATCTGCAAAAATAACTGCCGTTTTATCTTCTTCATCCCACTGGCCGAAGGTATAAATGACCGGGTCGCCGGGATAGGAGGGCTGGGCATGAAAACTAAAAAAAGGAACTAAAAACAGGATGAAAGCGCTTATTTTCATAGGATGAATTTTTGGGTTAAATATATCAAAAATTGATCCTTTTTTAAAAATCCCTAATCCCGGCACACTCCTGTCCGGATTTTTACTTCATCCAGTTTACGCCAGACTTCATGCTCAAATCCTTTCGGAGAAAACCTGAAAATGAGCACGGATTTTTCCTCCTCAATACACGAATATTGTTCCACTATAGCATGTAAAGTGAGTGGTTTTTTAGTGAAAAAGGTATCGAAAATGACAACTTCGCCGATATATACATTCTTATTATCTGAACGTTTTTTGGAAGAAAACCGGGCTGTTGTTTTCGGGAGATTTGTTTCCGGATTTCCGTGAACGCTGTGCATTAAACCGTCGAAATAGAACTGCAGGTTGGTCTCCAATTTACTTTTCGTTAGCTTTTTATTGAGGTTGATCTGCCAGGCAAAAGCATAAGACCAGAATTCGCTGCTGTCTTTCTTTGCCCAGTTCGGTGGGAAAATAGCTTCTTCCCTTCCCTGGTAAGCAATTTCCGGTGCAAAATCGATTGGGAAAGCAAAGAATTCACTGCCCCAAGTGCTGTCTTTTTCGAGTATGGCGGAATTTTCCTCTTTCTGGCTAAACGCTGTGATATGGAAAAATAACAGCAGGATTACAAGTAGTTTTTGGATCATTTTTTTGGTTTATGGTCTTACTCAAAAGTAGAAAAGTGTGCGATTGAACCGTCTTAAACAATGTAAATTAATGTAAATTCGAAGTAAAATAGTTCGAAAAATGGCTTTATCCAGTAGATTTGCAGCATGGTAAAATGGAAAACGCTTTTGGTTTTTTGCGTGCAGGGTATGCTGTTTACAGTCTCAGGCCACGCCCAGCCTGACCGGGACGAAAAGCACACCGAGGTGACCATGCGTTTAATCGGCCACGAAATCCTGCTGCTTTCCGGTGACAGTACTTCACGCGTTTTACCGGTTAAAAAGGAAGCCAATCGCTACACAGTCAGTTTCGCATCCGAATTCAGCTTCTGGCCGGAGAAACTGATTTCCAAAGTGGACAGTATCGTGAAAATTGCCGGTATTGGAAGGTCTTATCGCGTGGAACTTGAAGATTGTAAAACAGGGGAAACTGTTTACAGTTATGAAATGGGCGGTTCGGATAAGCCTGATTTGCTTCCCTGCGGAACGCGCGCACCGTCAAAAGGATGTTATGTGTTTTGTTTTACGGCCCTGAAGAAAAATAATGCGATTGCAGCTTTGTATAAAATCCCTTACCAGCCAAATGAGACTTCAAGCGGTAAATCCTTCCTGTATACGATTATCACCGGAGCGTTTATCATTTTGTTAGTCCTGGTCGTCGTATTTCTGTATATCCGCAGGAAAAACAAGGAGCGTTCACCGCGCAATTCAGAAGGGCAGGACATCATCCTGATCGGTAATCACCGCTTTAACAAAAAAAATATGCTGCTGACTTACCAGGATGAAAGTATGCAGCTGTCAGGCAAAGAAACCGATCTGCTGCTTTTGCTTTATACACACGAAAACAAAACGCTCCAGCGTGACCATATCCTGAAAATAGTCTGGGAAGACGAGGGCGATTACATTGGCAGGACGCTGGACGTCTTCATCTCCAAATTACGCAAAAAGCTCGAAGCCGATCCCGCCGTGAGAATCATGAATATCCGCGGGGTGGGGTATAAGCTGGTGGTGACCGAGAATTGATATCGCAGTAATTGAAGGGCGAAATTGATTTCAAATGAATAATTTTTTTAAAATCTTCCTGTTTTGTCGGTTGAATTTCAAAAAATCATTATCTTTGTCCCCTCAAAACGTTCTTTACAAAAGAAAATGCGCATGTGGTGAAACTGGTAGACACGCCATCTTGAGGGGGTGGTGCCAATAGGTGTGGAAGTTCGAATCTTCTCATGCGCACAAAAGGAACCCGGTTCGTCTAACGAACCGGGTTTTTTATTTTGTATGCTTCGTAAACTTGTTTACATAAGCCTGACAAAATAAAAAACCGGCCTGCGAAGCAGGGCAAGGTGCCATGCTTGGGTAAAAGCGCCGAATTTTGATCATGAAATAATCTTCATGCGCACAAACGAACCGGTTTTTTTTAATTTTAACACGTTGAAAATTTTCACATAAGCGCATAACGGCCTTAACGTCAGTCGGTTAAGTGCGCGCGCAATATAAGATGAGAATGACTCTTTATTCGACCTTCAATAGCCTGATTGAAGATCCCTTAGGTCTGTATGCGGTTGTGAATTCCAGGTTGTAAATACCATTTGCTATTCCCATCAGCCTGATGTCTATTGTTGGCGAATCAGGGGAGTAATCGTGGATGAGACGGCCACTCATGTCATAGATCGCCGCTGTTAAAACTTTTTCAGAGACTTCAACACGTATGTGATCCCGGAAAGGGTTTGAAAACACCTCGTAAGTCGGATCTTTTGTCCCGGGAAACGGCAAATCATCCCCGGCACAGTCGCCCTGACTATTATTCCTAAAACAATATGTCTGAGTAGCACATAAATCTCCATGACCAAAATATACCAGGTCAGGAAAACAATTGTTGTCCATCTTCAGGAACAATGCTCCGCCTTGTGCCAATCCCTGGGAATAATAAGTTAAATCTTTTGTGAAGAATCCATCCTGATTATAGTAGAGTGCACACGTATCAGCACCGGCTTTGCTTTTCCCTGTCAAAAAAACATCTTCGTCTCCGTCCTGGTCGATATCTGCAAAGGCCAGTGAACATCCGCCCAGTGAATCCAGGCCCCGGTTACCAACGTTGGTGTAGTTGCCCATCCCATCATTGAGATGAAACTCTGAATGGTAGGTATTTACTCCGTTCTTACGGCCATTTACAATGATGTCCAAATCATCGTCGTTATCAATATCCGAGAATACCGCACTTCCGTCATATATTCCGGGGAACACGTGCTGAACTTCAGTAAAGACAGCACTTCCGTCGTTGCGGAACAGTTTTGTAACGTCTCCATTTGAATTCATATTCCCGGAAACCAGGAGATCCAAATCGCCATCTTTGTCATAATCTTCAGCAACGGCTGATCCGGATTGAAGGCCTCCAATTGCTACCGGTGTATCTATAAACTGTCCGGTTCCATTATTGAGGTATAGTTTAGTTACTCCCGCAAATCCGGAACCGCGTCCGAAATAGAAAAGATCCAGGCTCCCATCTCCATTTACATCAAAAAAAATACTGGAACCTATGGCAAGCTCCGTTAATGCATAAGGATCCACTTCGGTAAAATTTGCATTTCCATCATTTTTGAAAATACTGGTATAATTTCCGCTGAAAGACCATACGCCAGACAGAAACAAATCAATATCACCATCATTGTCTATGTCGCCAGTGGCAATTGAACTGAATAAAATGTGTGGAAGGTCAGTGTATTGGTGCAAAGAGAAACCGCCGCTTCCATTGTTGAGGTAGATGTATGTTTGTCCGTTTCCTTGATATCCTGCCTGTCCTGAAACAATCAAATCCTGATCGCCATCGCCGTCCAGGTCTGCCGATTTGATTTCACCATACATGATCCTGAGGATCGATGCGCCGGTTTCTTCACCGAACTGCTGTGCATTGCCATTCTGAATCCAGGACAAACTAAGTGTAAGCATGAGAAAAGTGAAATATGTGTTCATTAGGATGATTTTGGACAAAGTTATGAAAAAATTGGAATGGAGATTAGCGCCGCTGCTGTTGGTTCGGTTTTATTTCGCTTTGCGCACGAAAGGATATGCAATAGGAAAATGTCGGATTATTTGAGCAGTACAAAGTTATACGGCAACTTTTAGTTTTCATTTTCAACTCTCCATTCCTCATTCTCCTTTCCGGCTTTCCTCATTTCCCGCATCACCAAAATAATCAGCACACTTTGCGCAGCGGCAAAAAAGCACCACACGGAAACGAAATACACCTCGAAAAAGATGTGCGTGATAATGAGCGAGCACAGGTTGACAGAAGCCAATACTTTTGCCCACCTCCAGCTGGAGAAGAAAGGCGCGACGACGATTGCCAGTAGGTATAAAATGCCGGTAATTACGAGGATGAATTTGGGCGAAGCGATGTCGTAGTTGATGTGACAGCCGTCGATTTGGGCAACTGCCGAAAAAAAGATCAGGCGGTAGGCCAGGAGCAGGGTAACGGCAATGCCGGCATATATAAAATAGCGCAGGACAGGTTTGCGGAGCGGGGATGGCTCAATGCCATGAAAGGAGATCGGTATCCAGACGGGCCAGATGACCTGCGCAAAAATCAGGAAGGCATATTTGGTTGGGGTGTGCCAGGAAGCAAAATCCGGGTCGGTGAACGAAAGCCAGAGAAAGCCCTCACAGATTTGCTGAATTCCGAAAAATAACGGGATGGCGGCAAAAAAGGACTGGGAAGGCTTTTTAACCATACTTAGCGAAACGGCGCCTGCAGCTGTCAGTGATACACCTGCAATGAAACTTGCGCTGGCTGAGAAACACATAGAGGTAAGATTTAGTTAGTTCCGCAGCACACAAGCGGTACGGAATTTGGCCTAAGATACGAAAAATGAACTTGCATTAAAAAAATAATTTCCTTTCATTCATATTTCCCGCCTTCGAGCCAGGCGCGGATCATATCTTCATGCAGGATCTCGCCAAGGACTTTGTAGTTCGACAGGTTGAAAATTGTGGCTTCAGGCAGGTCCTGGGAAACAACGCCGTCCACATCTTCGTAGGCAACGGAATGCACAAAGCGGATCGAATCCTTGGTTTTAATGATAAATCCCGTGTGGTTGTCAAGCCCGGCGATGAAAATTCCGTAGGAAGTTTGTGCAATGTATTTTTCGACAGTGTTGAAGTCCGCGCCGGAAAAACGCTTTACTTTCGGGGTAAGCTTCAAGATCATTGCTTCGGAAGCCATTTGCGCATATTTATAACGGTTGAGCTGGAAACCGGCATCGCGGAGCACGGTGGTGACAAAATATCCGCAGGCAATCGTGCCCTGGCCCGGTGTTTCCGTTGTTCCGTTGAAGTCCCATTTCGTGCCGTACCAGCCGGGGATCAAATCATGGCTGATGAGCGCAAAAAGCTTTTGTTTGCTTTCCTGCAGGATACGTTCTTTCCCGGAGCTGTCCGCCTCACGATATCGCGCTGCCAGGTCTTTCTGCAAAGCAAGGGCTTTTTCCTTTTCGAGCGGGTAATTCAGCTGACGTTCTTTACTGGCCGTTTCCGGTTGGCTGCAAGCTGAAATGCACCAATTGAAAAGAAGAAGTAAAAGCGCAAATTTTCGCATAGCTTATCTGTGTTCAACAAATATAACGTTTATGCGCTAAATAAGTTAATGTGCTAATGACTGCGCAGCAGCGACGAAGTCAGTTAATGCGATAAACATTGTCTCTTTGCATAACTTAAAAATTCTGCGGCCTTGCGACCGTGCAGCAGTTAAAACTTACTCTACTTTGCGATCCAAACCTATGTGGACTTAAACTTATTGAGTTGCGGAAATTGAAAACTTTGCACTAACTTTGCGGCCTAATTCGGAAATTTTAGAAGAATTGAAAAAGATTATAAAAAGCAAATGGTTCAAAATACCGTTTTATTTCCTGGTATTTTCCTTTGCAGCGATAGGTTTTGGATTAACGGTGGCTTACCTGGCGATCCAGTTTAAATGGACAAACGAAGCCGGATCGGTAGACAGCAACGACCGTTACCTGGCGTCCAGCTATGAAAAATACGAAAAAACAGCTGCGCAGGACAGCCTTACCTTATTGCATTACAAATACGATGCGCTTAGCCGCATTGCAATCCTCAATAAATATTATCCTAAAAATGCACAACAGATTTTGCAGGCTTTCGAACAAGGCCAGGAAATCACGGAAGTGCTGAAAATGATCGACCTCGTGGACATGAAGCTCAGGGCGGATAATCCCGGTTATAAAGCTGAGCTGGCCCGGTACAGGCAGCAGCGTTATAGCTATCCGTCAGGGCGCAGCCGCAAAAATGTGTTCGAATGGATGAACATGCCCGAATGGGAAACCTTTAAAATTGCCGTTGAAAAAGACAAAGCCCTGATCGATTCCGCCGCACGGCTGACGCATGTTGAGCCGCGCCTGATCGTTTCCTGTCTCGTTGGCGAGCAAATCCGCCTGTTTAACTCTGATCGCGAAGCCTATAAAAAATGGATCGGCCCGCTGAAAGTTTTATCCGTAGAATCAAAATTTTCCCTGGGAGTTACCGGGATCAAAGATTTTACAGCCGCCAAAATGGAAGCCGCACTTAAGGACCCGTCCAGCGTGTATTATATGGGGAAACAATACGAAAAGCTCCTTGACTTTAAAACAGAAGATACCGTCCAGGAACGTTTTGACCGCCTGACGTCTTTCCGCAACCATTTTTATTCTTACCTCTACGCGGCGGTTTTCCTCAGGCAAATGAAAGTTCAGTGGGAGCGCAAAGGCTTCCCGATCGACAACCGCCCCGAAATCCTCGCAACACTTTTCAACGTGGGTTATCCGCAGTCCGTTCCAAAGAAAAACCCGAAAGTCGGCGGCTCAACGATTGTCATCAAGGAAAAAGCCTACACGTTTGGAATGATCGCTTACCAATTCTATTATTCCGGCGAAATCACCAACCTTTTTCCTGTCCAGGCTAAGAAATTTGATTTTAAGTCGTAAAAGAAATTCGAAGGTTTTTCCCGCAGATCGACTCGCTGATAGCGCAAAATAGATGTTCAAATTATTCACACTAGCCTAATCAAAAAATCGCGTACATCCGCGCCTGGAATCTGCATCCTTCAGCGGGAACCAAACCCACAAAAAAGCCCCGATTATTTCTAACCAGGGCTCCCATTTTATAATTCAGAATGAAACAATTTTTAATTCTCCATTCTTCATTTTTAATTCTTAGTGTTTATGGTTCGGATCGCTGTGATCGTGCCCATCGTGTGCTGGAACTACGCCCGGCTGAATGTCAACCATTTCCAGTTCAAACATCAGGTCAGAATAAGCCGGGATCGGGCCGCGTCCGTTTGGTCCGTAAGCTGCGTAATAAGGAATAATGATGCGTGCTTTTCCGCCTTTTCCTAACATGGCAAGGCCTTCTTCAAAACCGGCAACCATACGCTGTACTTTGTATTGAAAATCCATTGGTGCGCCGCGGTCCCTGGAAGCGTCAAATTTCGTTCCGTCGAGGAAAGTACCCGTGTAATGAACGGACAGCTTATCGCCTTCTTTCGGTTTTTCGCCTGTTCCTTCGTTTTCAATGATGTAGATCAAGCCTGATGCAGATTGCTGTGCTTTCGGGTAAGTTTTCTTGATTTGGTCCATCAGGTATACTTTGTACTCATCCTGCGACATAGCAGCGATTTTTTCCATTTTCGCTTTCTTCTCTGCTTCTATCTTTTCGATTTCGGCAATTTTAGCAGCAAAAACAGCCGTTGCGTCCCATTTTTTGTATTGTTTTCCAACGCGGATGATTTTCACGGCAGTCATAACATCATTCTGCTCGATCTTGTTCACTACGTCCTGGCCTTCAATAACGTGGCCGAAAACAGTGTGCTTACCGTCTAACCACGGCGTTTCCTTGTGTGTAATAAAAAACTGGCTTCCGTTGGTGTTCGGCCCGGAATTCGCCATAGACAAAATGCCCGGTCCGGTATGTTTCAATTCCTTGTGGATCTCATCGTAAAATTTGTAGCCAGGATCGCCGCTTCCTGTTCCGAGGGGGTCACCACCCTGGATCATGAAATCTTTGATTACACGGTGAAATTTCAAACCGTTATAGTAAGGCTTATCGAATTTTTTGTCCTTGTGTGCAAATTTTCCTTCAGCAAGACCAACAAAGTTAGCAACGGTCATCGGGGTTTTTTCGGCTTCGAGGAAAATCAGGATATTGCCTTTTGCAGTCTCAATAGAGGCGTAAATACCCGGTTCAAGGTCTTTCTCTGTTTTTTGTGCGGTAGAGTAACCGAAGGCAGTGAAAAGTGCGGCAAATGTTAAAATTAAGTGTTTCATATATTTAAATTATGAGGGTAAAAATAATAAAAAAATGCTTTCGTGCTATTAAGCAAGCCGCGTGCCAAAAATAGTTAAGAGGGAGTTGGACCGAGCAATAAATTCCTTATTTTTACGTACACAACAAAAACGAAAGACAATGCAGGCAAAAATCCTATGGGCAGACGACGAAATTGATTTACTAAAACCACACATTTTATTTTTAGAATCCAAAGGCTACTCGGTAGACACGGTCAACAATGGCAATGATGCAGTGGATAAAAGCTCCGAGGAACACTACGATATCATTTTCCTGGATGAAAATATGCCGGGAATTTCCGGTTTGGAAGCTTTAACGCGCATTAAGGAAGAAAAACCTTTGGTGCCAGTGGTTATGATCACTAAAAGCGAGGAAGAATCCATCATGGAAGAAGCGATCGGGGGCAAAATTGCCGATTACCTGATCAAGCCCGTGAACCCGAACCAGATCCTCCTTTGTATCAAGAAAAACCTGGAACACCAGAAGCTGATCTCTCAAAAAACCAATTCCAATTACCAGCAGGAATTCCGCCAGCTGGGCATGCAAATGGGCGGGAGACTCGATATTACGGAATGGATTGAGCTTTACCGTAAGCTTGTTTACTGGGAGCTGGAGCTCGATACGATCGAAGACAAAGGCATGCAGGAAATCCTGAAAATGCAGAAGAAAGAAGCCAATACGCTTTTCTCCAAATTCATAGAAAAAAATTACCTCGACTGGGTCAACGGTGACGAAGATGCGCCGCAAATGATCCATTCCCTCATCAAAGACCGCGTAGCACCGCTGATCGGCAAGGAAAAAATATTCCTGGTGGTGATCGACAACCTCCGCTACGACCAGTGGAAAATGATCCAGCCGCTGATTTCCCGTTATTTTAACGTGGAGGAAGAAGAGCTCATTTCCAGTATTTTGCCTACAGCTACGCATTATGCGCGCAATGCCCTTTTTGCGGGGTTAATGCCCATGGAAATTGAGAAAAAATTCCCGAAATTATGGCTCAATGAAGAAGACGAAGGCGGAAAAAATATGCACGAGAAGGAATTTCTTGAAGCCAACCTTACGCGCCTGGGCAAGAAAGGAAAATGGTCTTACAACAAAATTACCAACCACGATGCAGGCAAAAAGTTGGTAGACAGCTTCAGTGAGCTGAAAGAAAACGACCTGAACGTGATAGTCTACAACTTTGTGGATATGCTTTCCCACGCCCGCACCGAAATGGAAGTGATCCGCGAGCTCGCCGATGATGAAAAAGCATATCGTTCGATTACGGTTTCCTGGTTCGAGCATTCGCCGCTTAACGAGATTTTCCGCAAAATTGCCGATGCAAAAATAAAGGTGATCATCACAACGGACCACGGTACGATCAAAGTGACCAATCCCGTGAAAATCGTTGGTGACCGGAATACGAACACCAACCTGCGTTACAAAATAGGCAAAAACCTGAGCTATAATGCCAAAGAAGTGTTCACGATCCGCGATCCGCACGAAGCTTTTCTGCCTAAAATCAATGTTTCCAGCGAATTTGTCTTTGTGAAGGAAAACGATTTCTTCGTCTATCCCAACAATTACAACCATTTTGTGAACTATTACGGCGATACTTTTCAACATGGTGGTATTTCCCTCGAGGAAATGTTGATTCCTTTTGTAATTTTGTCCCCGAAAAAATAAAGTCTTACATCTTTAAGGGAGGAAAACCATTTTCCCTTTCAGAGAAGGGCAAAGGGAAGGACTTTTGTACATAAAACATTAAGTTCTCTTAAAATTACAAACAAAATTATTCTATGCAAATAAACGTAGCGATCCAGCTTTTACCATTCGGGAATGACATCGAAAAATATGCAATTATTGATGACGCCATAGCTATAATTCAGCAAAGCGGGATGAAATACGTCGTTTGTCCTTTTGAAACGGTTGTCGAAGGCGAATACGAACAGGTTTTTAAGCTCGTGGAAGAAATCAAAACGCAAAGCCTGAAACGCTGCGAAGATGTGGTTATCAATATCAAAATCCACGCTGCCAACCGCGAGCTGAAAATCGCCGATAAACTGGAGAAATATTAATTAATGATGAGATTCATCATTCCCAAAAAATGACATTCCGCAACGAATACAAGGAAATTACCGAAGCCGGTCTTCGACAGGGAGCTTTTCTCTGGATTACGCACGCCGACCGGGTTCCGCCGCATATCGGGATTTCGCTTGACGGGAATTATTTCAGCCTGCAGGTACATGGAAAAGACGACACGGAAGTAGAGACGATTTTCAGGGCTGTGCGGCTCAAAAAAATCCCGGCTTTGTTCCTGCGTTTGGATGAAGGCGGGTTTTCCAGCGAACGGTTTTTAGCCGTTAAAAACGAATATTCGGCTATCAGTGAGGCTGTTAACACTTGCCTTGTTCCGATCCTCGATCTTTACGGCATCCGCACTTCCGGCTTTTTATTACCGGCCTTCTTAAAATATTTAGAAGAAAAGGGACAAATTTTAGCTTATTTTACTTTAAATTTACCTCCGGATTTTACGGGGATCAAAAGCTATTCGCTGGAAGATGTTACCCGTCACCTGGATAAAATCAAACATGCTGAAAGGCCGGAACATATTTCTTCGCGCGGTAGAGCCCGCTGATGCCACACGGATCATGCTTTGGGAAAACAATCCCGAGCACTGGCGTGTGAGCGGAACGGAAGCGCCCTATTCCATGCACGGCATTTTAGAATACATCAACAGCATCCGGAATTTCCGCCAGTCGGGTGAATTACGCCTGATGATCTGCCTCAACAGCAATGAAGAAGCTATCGGCACACTCGATTTGTTTGAAGCCAATTTCAAGCACGGTCACGCAGGCGTTGGAATTTTAGTAGCTGAAAAATCCGAAAGGAACAAAGGGTTTGCACGCGAAAGCCTGGATCTGCTGGCTGAATATACGAGCGTTTTACTGGGGTTTCACAGCCTGACAGCCAATATCCTCGAAGACAACGAAGCCAGCATCCGCCTGTTTGAATCCGCCGGTTACGAGTGGATCGGCACCCGCAAAGAATGGTTCCTCGATCGCGGAAAGCGCATTAATGAAAGAATTTATCAACTATGTTTAAAAAAATAAGTATCGCCGCTGCCGTCCTGGCAATTATCGGAATTATCGTTTTATGGCCGAAAATCAGCCTTTACCTGGCCGGCTCGAAAAAAACACTGAATGAAAAGCAAAGCGCTTTTTTCTTTGATGCCAAATCCGGTCTGAAGGGCCTGGCGGACCAGCTTGAAAAAGCGAAAATCATTGGGAACAAAGACGCATTGATCAAAGTAGGCGAGTACAAAGAATTGAACGCTGATCGCCTGGCTTCCGGTAAATACCTGATCGAACCGGGAACAAATTACAGGACTTTGCTCAACGGCTTTACCAAAAATTCCAACGGAAACGGCAACGCCGAAGTGGAAGTGGAAGTAACTTTCAACAACTGCCGCGACGTTTACCAGCTTGCCGGGAAAGTTTCGCGCTGTATCATGACCGATAGTCTGACGCTCTCCGAATTCCTGACTTCCGAAAGCACTCTGGAGAAATACGATTTTACTTCGGAGGAGCTTCCGGCGCTGTTTTTACCGAATACCTACCGCATGTTCTGGGATACGGATGCCGATCAGTTCCTGCAGCGCATGGCAAAGGAGTTCCGCGATTTCTGGACGGACGAGCGCAAGCAAAAGCTCGCAGCTATCGGTTTGAAATCACCTTCCGAAGCGGTGACGCTGGCTAGTGTTGTTTATTCCGAGCAAGGGAAAAACCCGTCCGAATGGCCGACGATTGCCGGTTTGTACCTCAACCGCATCGCGAAAGGCATGAAGCTGCAGTCCGATCCGACGTTCAAATTCTGCTGGGGCGATGAGCTCGAAGGCGTGCAACGTTTGACTTACGAACACCGTGACCGCGATTGTCCGTACAATACTTATCTCTACAAAGGTTTGCCGCCGGGACCGATCTGCATTCCACCGGTTGCTTGTGTAGATGCCGTTTTGAACCGTGAAAAGCACAATTATGTCTTCATGATGGCTAAGCCCGATTATTCCGGCCTACACGATTTCACGGTCGATTATGCGGATCACGATCGCCTGGCAGGAATTTATTCCAGGTGGCTGAAAAGTGAAGGATATTAGTACTTATTTTAACTGTCCGGCAATCATTTTCAGATAATTATCTGGCGTCATGATCCCCAGGGCACTGTTTTTGTAATCTTTAGTATTACGTGTGATGATAACATCAATCTGGTCTGATTCGGCGGCGTAATTTTGAAGGGCGTCCTCGAAGTCTTTGAAAGGCGAATTTAATGCCTGAATGATGGAAGCCCTTTTGATTTCAAGTATTTCTGTAATCGAAAGCAAGAGCTTCAGATTTTCAATTACTTTTTCATGTTTGGCAGTCTGGCGCAGCAAATAATAAATATTGCTGATCATGACAGGAGTTACGTATCCTTTCATTTTTTTGGATTCACACAAGGATATAATTTGTGCAGCATTATCAGAAAAAGGTTTCCTGTCAAAAAAGAAATCCAGGATCACATCCGTATCAATTAAAATCCGGGTCATAACTTACAGGTGTTTTTTCGATAAGGCCTTTGTCAGTTCTGTTTTGTAATCGAAATCTTTTGGGGCCTGGAAAGCACCTTTCAGCGATTTAACGATCGGAGTGAGCTCAATAACAGGTGAAGAATCCTGGGTCAAAGCCTTCAGGTAATTCTCGATCAGGTCAGAAAGACTTCGTTCCCTTTCCTTAGCATATTTTTTCGCTCTTTCGATTACCATTTCTTCAATCGTCAATGTAAGCTTAGCATTCATGATACGTATATTTTTTAATAATGTTATACGTGCAAATATAAATCATTTCTTTGATACGTGCAAATAATTTTTAAAAAGCACGTGTTAAAAATTACAATTTGAATCCTTACTTTTGTAAGCACATTAAAATAACAATCCAAATATGTCTGTACGTAACTTAGAACCCAAAGCCCTCTGGAACCATTTTGCCGATCTGAACGCCGTTCCGCGCCCATCCAAAAAAGAAGAGCGCGTGCGCCGGTTTATGGTTGATTTCGGGAAATCGCTTGGTTTGGAAACGCTCGAAGATGCAATCGGGAATGTGATCATCAAAAAACCGGCAACCCCGGGCATGGAAAACCGCCAGACGGTCGTTTTGCAATCGCATTTGGATATGGTCCACCAGAAAAACAGTGATACCGTGTTTGATTTCGAAACACAGGGAATTGAAATGCTGATAGACGGGGATTGGGTGAAGGCAAACGGCACAACGCTCGGAGCGGATAACGGGATCGGTGTGGCTGCAATTATGGCTGTTTTTGCATCGAAAGATATTCCGCACCCGGCCCTGGAAGCGATGTTTACGATAGACGAGGAAACCGGGATGACCGGCGCGATGAAAATTGATCCGAAGAACTTTACGGGGACTATTTTGCTCAACCTTGATACGGAAGACGACGATGAATTGTCGATCGGTTGCGCCGGCGGGATTGATACCAATACTTCTTATACCTATACGCTTGTTCCCGTTGAAGCGGACAGTGTTTCCTATGAAATTACGATCCGTGGCCTGCTGGGCGGACATTCAGGAATGGATATTCACCGCGGCCGGGGCAACGCAAACAAATTGATGAACAGGATTTTGTACCATGCAATTTCACTTTTCCCGGTACAAATTACGTCCATTGACGGCGGAAGCCTGCGTAACGCAATTCCACGTGAATCAACGGCTGTTGTTTCTGTCAGCAAGGAAAATAAAGCGGCCTTTGAAGCGTGTATGAAAGAAATCAGCGAGACGATCAAACACGAATACAAAAGTATTGAAGCTGAGCTCAAAATCGACTGGAAAAATACCGAGACCCCAAAAGAGGCGATTCATGTAGATGATGCATTAAAAATAATGAATGCGATTTATGCCGTTCCGAACGATGTGTTCCGCATGAGCCCGGATATCGAAGGTTTGGTGGAAGCTTCCACGAGCCTTGCGCGGATCATCATCAAAGACGGTAAATTCGTGTCACAATCCCTGCAGCGCTCCAGCGTGGAAAGCACGAAAGCGGATGTAGCCAATGCCGTTCGTGCAGCTTTCGAAAGTATCGGCTGTGCAGTCGTTCAAAATGGCGATTACCCGGGCTGGCAGCCAAATCCAACTTCCGGTATTTTGAAGCTGATGGCTGAAATGTACCGCACTAAATTCAAAGAAGAACCGCAGATCAAAGCGTGCCATGCCGGTCTCGAATGCGGAATCCTCGGAGCGCATTTCCCGGGAATGGATATGATTTCTTTCGGGCCGAATATCCGTGCAGCGCATTCACCTGACGAGAAGGTGCAGATTTCGTCGGTACAGAAATTCTGGGGGTATTTCCTGGATGTTTTGAAGGAGATTCCTGTGAAGTGATTTTTTGGATCGCAAGGTGAACCAGGTTCTCGCAAAGATCGCAGAGTTTTCGGATTACAAAAGTTTTTTAAGTTAGCTTATAATCCGTTGGCAACGCGTTTAATACCATTTTTAAGACTTTTTTCTTTGAAATTAAACAGCAGGCCGAGTTTGTATCCTCCGAGTTTTAGATAGGTTAAAACCTGGGCATAATGATTTTCAGAAAAACTTTCAACGGATTTTAGTTCTATTACAAGCTTGTCATTTACCAGGATATCAATGCGATAAGCATCTTTGATCTCCAGATCATTATATTTTATGGAAATACTCTTTTCAAACTCAATTTTGAACCCTTCTTTCCGTAAATCATGGATCAAACATTGTTGGTAGGTTTTCTCAAGAAGTCCGGGACCTAGCTTGGTGTGTAAATCGATGGCGTAGCCGATAATCACACGGGATAATTCATTTTCAGTCATTGTAAAAAGTTAAGTTACAGACTTGAATTTAGATAAATATTTTCATAGGGCAAACTCTTTTGCAAAATTTTTGCTTCTGTTTCCGTTTTAAACTTTGAACAAACTTTACACTCTTAACTTCTTATCTTTGTCAACTTTGCGAGAACTTAGTTAACTTTGCGATCCCATTCAACTTACAATAACTAGCTATATTCATAATAATTCCCTAACTTTGTTTAGAACGTTGAATATGAAACTAAGCTTCTCAAAATACCAGGGCACCGGCAATGACTTCCTCCTGCTCGACAACCTTTCAGGTCAGTATGACAAGCTGGGACTGGAACAGGTGCGTTTTCTCTGTGACCGAAAGTTTGGCGTCGGGGCGGATGGACTGATCAAAATTTCCAAAGACGGCAGTACGGCTTTTGAAGTGGATTATTACAATTCCGACGGCTCGAAGAGCTTTTGCGGGAATGGTGCACGCTGTGCCGTGGCTTTCGCTGCGAAGCTTGGAATTCCGGCTGAAAAAGTAGTTTTCACGGCGATTGACGGTCTGCACGAAGCCGAAACGAAAGACGGGCTCATTTATCTCAAAATGGGAAATGTGCACGAAACACATATAAAAGGCGCTGATTTTGTGCTGGATACCGGTTCGCCGCATTATATCCGCTTTGTTGAGAATTCACTTGATCTCGACGTAGTCCATGAAGGCCGGAAAGTGCGTTATGCGCCCGAATACCAGGAAGAAGGGATCAATGTCAATTTCGTGGAAATCCTGCTGCAAAATGAAATCGAAGTAACAACTTACGAACGCGGCGTGGAAGACGAAACGCTTTCCTGCGGTACAGGAGTGACAGCCGCAGCTTTGGCTTACGCGCAACAAGAAAATCTTTTTGGAAAGCAGAACGTAAAAATCCACACGAAAGGCGGCAAGCTCCAGGTCTCTTTTGAACGTACGGGTGACAGCGATTTTGTAGATATTTACCTGATCGGGCCTGCACAGCACGTTTTTGACGGCGAAATTCAACTGTAAAGATGAGGTTTGAAATCCGGGATTTAAACCAGCTGAAAGATGTTGTGGCTGAAATCAAGCCTTTATTTGACGAATACCGCGTTGTTTTATTAAACGGCGAAATGGGGAGCGGGAAAACCACTTTGGTGCAGGAAACACTTCGTGAGCTGGGAATTCATGAGCTGGAAGGATCGCCTACTTATGCTTTGGTGAATGCCTACGATTCTGATCTTTACGGAACAATTTATCATCTCGATCTCTATCGTCTGAAAACACAGGAAGAAGCCTATGATATTGGGATTGAAGAAATCCTGGACGGAAGGTCGCTTTGCTTTATCGAATGGCCCGAAAAAATCGAAAGCTTCCTCTACGGAAAATACCTGGAATTAAATCTGAGCCTGCAGGAAGATTTCACCAGGATATTGGAAGTCGTGAAAAAAAGCATTTGAATTTTCTACGAATTTTGTGTAAAGGTTTTTCTTTGCCACTAATTTCCACTAAATGTAAGATAATTAGTGAATTGGGTTAAATATTATATTCGTGGCTAAAATAATAAATTGAATCTCAACCCTTTGCTTTCAGGTTGATCAGCTTGGATTTAATATCTTCCAGTTTGGAGATCACATCGCCCAGGTTTGTGCCTGTCGGTACGGTTTTAGCAGATTTCAACGCTTTTTTAGCGCCTTCAAGTGTAAAACCTTCTTCTTTGACCAAATGGTAAATCTTGTTAAAATTCTGAATGTCCTTTACCGTATAGAGACGATTGCCTTTGGCGTTTTTTTTGCTCGGCTCAAAACCAAATTCTTTTTCCCAAAACCTTATGAGTGAGGTGTTTACATGAAACATTTCCGCCACTTCACCAATGGCATAATATAATTTTGTTAACGATTTGATTTCCAACTCAGTCACAAGCAGATTTTTATTTTTATAAAAATAATACTATTTTTGCAACCTCAACTAAAAAAAATGCACAAATTTCTAATAATTTTTAGCGCTTTGTTTCTTTTTTTTACGACAACGTCGTATGCGCAGGTGGCCTCAGATTCTACCCTTATCGTTGCGGATACACTTTCCAAAGATTCATTAAGCACGGCTTTCGTTCCGCACAAAAATTCGCAGCAGGTTGACCAGATCATTACCTACGCGAAAAAATTCATGGGAACGCCTTACCGTTACGCAGGCTCAACTCCTTCGGGCTTTGACTGCTCCGGTTTTATCTCTTATATTTTCGGTAATTTCGGTTTTCAGCTTGGTCACTCCAGCTACGGAATGGCTGAATTTGGTCAAACGATCAAGCTCAATGAGATCCGTCCGGGCGATTTGATGTTCTTCAAAGGGAGCAGCACCAAGTCAACGCGGATCGGTCACGTGGCGATGGTCGTGGAAGTAACACCCGACGCGATCAAATTCATTCACTCGTCAACATCCCGCGGCGTTGTGATCGATAATTTCAAAACCAGCAAATACTATATCCCGCGCTATATTACTACCAAACGTCTGGATTACGGTGTTCCGGACGAAAGACCGGCTACCGCTCCGGTGAATACAGGGAAATAATATGCTAATGTGCTGATAAACTTGGCTTTCATTAGCACATTAACCAATTAGCATATTAGCAACATTAAGTTATTTTTCCAGCACATCATTGCCATTCAGCAACTCCTGCGCTTCCTGGATAGAGATGCGTTCGCCTAAGAAATACGGAACGATGAAAGCATCCTGGAACAAACCGTTTTTCTTCAGCTCTCTCAGGCGGTCAAAAGCATCCTGGTAACTGCTGAAAATATCCACGCTGTATTTGATGAAACCGTCATCAGCTTTTACGACAAGCACTTCGCCGTATTTGGTGAAGCGGTTGTTGCGGATGAGCTTTTTAAACGCGCCGACCTGGATCGTGTAGAACAAGCCTTGCAAAGGCTCGCCGCTTTTCATGACGTGGATATGGTTGGGTTTCTGTTCCACTTTGGTGAAATAAACCACGCGGTTGTGCTTCACATTGGCTTCGTCTTCCTGGGGTAAAGCGGCTTTTTTGTCTCCCTGCCCGATAGCGAAAATGCGGTCAGGACTGACGCCGCGTGAAACGATTTCTTTCTTGAGCTGCTGTGCCCTCCTGGCGGATAATGCCTGCAAATCACTGGAATCACTCTTGCTGTCGGCGTGACCGTAGATCACCAGCTTGCGTTTTGGGTCGCTCATCATGCAGCGCGCCATAGAATCAATGACCGGCGCATATAAAGGCGAAATTTGCGATTTCCGGCCGGCAAAAACCAATACAGGGTATTTCTCCAGCTGACAGCTGAAATGAACTGGTGGCTGCGGACAACCGTCTAATTCAGGTAATCCGGGTTCCTGCGGGCAAAGGTCTTTTGCATTGGAAACGCCGTCTTTGTCTGTATCCTGGTCCGTTTGCACCAAAAGCGTGTCTGGCCGGGTGATTTTAACGGTATCTTCCGGGATAATAGGCTCAACGACTTTAAAATCCCAGTCGGAATGCGTTTTTTCTTTGCCGATATAATAAGAACCGCCGATCGAAATATTGGCAATCAATCCGTAACGGTTTGCCGAAGGCGCTTTGAAGTCAAAATTATATTGCTGGTTGATGTTGCTCACCAAGGTAAGGTCTCCGTGCAAAGCCAGTTTGTCTGTGATTTTCAGCTGTGGCGTGAAACCGATCAGCAGGTTGAACATCTGGTCTGAAAAAGCTTTGCTGCCGGCCGTGTTCTGCGTTGTGTCGCCCAAAGCAACGGCATAGCCGAAGCCGGCATGTCCAAGCAGCCCGATGCGCTTCGTCCAGTCGCTGTAATGCAGGATTTTGCCGATGTTGACAACGCCCTGGATCCCGGAACGAAAATAGAGCGTTTGGAATTCGAGACTTTGTTTATTGGTGCCTACATTATCATTTTGAAAGCGGTCCATTCCAAAGTCGATCTTGATGCCCAGGTTTTTATGGAACATGTAGCGTACGCCGGCATCCGTGTGGAGTAAACCGAAATAATTGCTGTAATAATCGGGACTAAGCGCCGAAAACGGGTGCGTTGAGCCGATATTCAAATCAGCAGAAAGCTTATTGGTTTGTCCGTAAGAAAGGAAGTGAAAGCAAAGCAGGGTAGTAGCGATACGTAATTTCATACTTAGAGTCTTTTCGTCCAGTCAAAATGTTGTTGGTGTCTTCCTAGATAATACGAGATTCCGCCGGAAAGGTTCAGGATAATTCCATCAAAGCCGGGGCGGTTTCCGGCCGTGTTCATGTCAAAGGTAAACGTCTGGAAAAGATGTGTAATGGCGAGCAGGTCAAGGTTGACAGCCATTCGGGGGCCGATTTTGTATTGCGGTGATAATCCCAGGGTAATATTGATCATGATGTCGGAAAAATCATCCTTCCAGGTTACATGCTTTAAGGTTTTATCACTTTGCAGGATCGAAAACCCGGCGCCGGTATGAAGCAAAAGTCCAAATTTATCTGTGTGGGATTTGAAATTCAGGAGATTGCCCAGGTTTGTAACGCCCACAAGGCTTGTGCGGTAATAAAACGATTCGAGAAACAGGCCTGTGTCAGCCGGGGTAGGATTATCCTTTGTAAATTTGAAATAATTCAGGCTGAACTCACCCTTTAAGCCAAAGAGGTCATTGAGCATAAAACGGCAGCCTGCACTTGCAGATATCGGGTTCAATGCATTCGTCTTGAAATCCGGGCTTAAGGGATATAGCGCTTTTGTCACACCAATATTCGCATCGATTGATAAGCGATTTGCGGGAGTTAGTTGTGAAAAGGCGTTGAAAGCCAGTATGTATGTCAGAAGCAATAATCTAAAGTTCATTCAGGGTCCTAAAATGTCATGTTTGAACAAAGATAATTTTTTTTGTTCAATAATTTCAGGCGAATGCATAAAAGACAGGCGTAAATATTTGTTTCGGGCTTCTCTTTGAATATTATTTATTATTTTTGTTTAGCTCGCTTAGTTTACAGGCAGCGAAACAACACGAAAACATGAATCTGGCTTACTAAATTATAAAATGCAAAAAATCGCACTGATTACAGGGGTTACCGGCCAGGATGGCGCATATTTAGCGGAATTTTTACTAAACAAAAACTACATTGTCCACGGTATCAAACGCCGGTCTTCGAGTTTTAACACGGACCGGATCGATCATTTGTACCAGGATCCCCACATCAGCAAGCAAAATTTCATCCTGCATTACGGCGATCTTACGGATGCTACAAGCCTTATCCGGCTCATCCAGGAGATCCAACCGGATGAAATTTACAATCTGGCAGCTATGAGCCACGTGCAGGTTTCCTTTGAAATCCCTGAATATACGGGAAACACTGACGGACTTGGAACTTTACGCTTATTAGATGCCATTCGTTTGCTGGGGTTGGAAAAAAAAGTAAAATTTTACCAGGCATCCACTTCCGAATTGTACGGAAAAGTGACGGAAACGCCGCAAAATGAAGATACCCCCTTTTACCCCAGAAGTCCTTACGCTGTAGCCAAATTGTATGCGTACTGGATTACGGTCAACTACCGCGAAGCTTATTCCATCTTTGCCTGCAACGGGATTTTGTTCAACCACGAATCGCCGGTGCGCGGAGAAACTTTCGTTACCCGGAAAATTACACGGGCTGTGGCGCGTATTGCCCACGGATTACAGGAAAAGCTGTATCTCGGTAACCTCGACGCCCAACGCGACTGGGGCCACGCCAAGGATTATGTGCGCATGATGTGGATGATCCTCCAGGCGGACGAAGCTGAAGACTGGGTGATCGCTACCGGCAAAACGACTTCCGTGCGGGATTTCCTCATTTTTGCTTTCCGGGAAATTGGCATTGAGCTTGAATTTTCAGGTTCGGGGATCCATGAAAAAGGCCGGATTGTTTCCTGCTCCGATCCGCGCTACCAGCTCAAAACCGGGATGGAAGCGGTAGCGATAGACGAACGTTATTTCCGTCCGGCGGAAGTTGATCTGCTGATCGGTGATGCGTCTAAGGCTAAAAATAAGCTCGGCTGGGAACCGGAATATACGCTTGAACAGCTGATCTCCGAAATGGTTGCAGCCGATTTGCGTGAAGTAGAAAAAGAAAAATACATCCAGGAGGGAGGTTTTACCCTTAAAAATTATTATGAATAAACAGTCCCGGATCTTCATTGCAGGCCACAAAGGAATGGTTGGTTCCGCCTTTTACCGTTTGCTCAGCCAAAAAGGATTTGAGCAGCTGCTGGTAAGGGATTCTTCGGAGCTGGACCTCTTGCGCCAGCAGGAAACCGAGGATTTTTTCAAAGACGAAAAGCCCGAATATGTTATCCTTGCTGCGGCGCGGGTTGGCGGGATTTTTGCCAACAATACCTATCGCGGGGATTTCATTTACGAAAACCTCATGATCCAGAATAATGTTATCCAGGCCGCGCGCCTGAACGGAGTGAAAAAACTGCTCTTTTTAGGAAGCTCCTGTATTTATCCTGTAGATGCAGCCCAGCCTTTGGACGAAGACAGCCTGCTGACAGGCGTTCTGGAAAAAACAAACGAGCCGTACGCCATCGCCAAAATTGCCGGTATCAAGCTCTGTGAAAACTATTACCGCCAATACGGCAGCAATTTTATTTCCGTCATGCCAACAAATATGTTTGGCCCGAATGACAATTACGACCTGCGCAAATCACACGTTTTGCCTGCTTTAATGCGAAAAATGCACCTTGGAAAAGCGCTGATGAACGAAGACTGGCAGGCCATTTCTGAAGATTTGAAACGCAGCCCGCTCGAAAACCTGGATTCTGCGTCATCAGCCGATGAAGTAAAAACTGCTCTGGCCGCTTACGGGATTTACACTGAAGGGGACAAAGTGCGGATTGCTTTGTGGGGAAATGGCGAAGCCCGCCGGGAATTCCTGCACGTAGATGATTTTGCCGCCATGAGTTTGGATTTATTTGAAAAGGTCAACGCACAGCAATTGTATGATGCCTGGGGAAAAACACACATCAACATTGGCTCCGGGAAAGATTTGACTATCCGTGAGCTGGCCGCTTTGGTACAGGAAATAACAGCTTTTCGCGGTGAGCTGAGCTGGGACCAAAATGGCCTGGACGGAACGAGACAGAAGCTCCTGGACGTTTCCCTGTTTCAGCAGATCACGCCTTATGAGCCGATGCCTTTGCGCGACGCCATTGCTAAAAATTATATTGATTACCTGCAACCTGCATGATTGAAGAAAAGGAATATGAACACTGGGACCAGGTGATCCGTCCGGAAAGCCCGGTTTTTTCACTCAAGCTGCGCGAAGTATGGGAATACCGTGACCTGCTTGTATTGCTGGTGAAACGCGACGTGATTTCTTTTTACAAACAAACAGTGCTCGGCCCGCTATGGTTTTTTATTCAGCCGCTCATCATGACGCTGATCTACATGCTGATTTTCGGTACGATTGCCGGGATTGGAACGGACGGGCTTCCGAAAGCTTTGTTTTACATGACAGGCATTATTTCCTGGAATTATTTTTCCGAATGCCTGCTCAAAACTTCCACGATTTTTAAAGACAACGCACACATCATGGGGAAAGTTTATTTTCCGCGGCTGGTGATGCCGCTAAGCATTATTACCGGAAACCTGGTGCGTTTCGGGGTTCAGTTTGTACTCCTGGCCGCAGTGATCCTGTATTTTGTGATCCTGACGGACTACGAATATCATATTACACCTTATTTGCTGCTTCTGCCGGCGCTCGTTTTGCTGATGGCCTTGCTGAGCCTGGGGCTGGGACTGATTATTACGTCGATCACCACGAAATACCGTGACCTGGCCTACCTCGTGACATTCGGCGTGCAGCTGCTGATGTATGCAACCCCCGTAATTTATCCGCTGAGTGCCACACCGGAAAGCATACGTCCATTTATCGCCTACAACCCGCTCACCCCGATTGTTGAAGGCATGCGGTTGGCGATTTTAGGCAAAGGCGAGCTGGAATTGTTTTCCCTGCTCAGCTCAGTTGGTTTTACGGTTATTGTGCTGTTTTTCGGCATGATCATTTTCAATAAAGCAGAAAAATCATTCTCTGATTCGATATGAGCAAGGCTATTAAAGTTGAACATTTATCGAAGATTTACCAGTTGGGACAAATCGGAACGGGGACATTCAGCCAGGATCTCCACCGCTGGTATTCGCGGATGCGCGGCAAGGAAGACCCTTTTCTCATCATCGGTGAAAAAAATGACCGGGCGCAGAAAGGCAGCAACATTGTTTACAGTCTCAAAGACATTAATTTTGAAATAAACCAGGGCCAGGCGGTCGGGATTATCGGGAAAAACGGGGCAGGAAAAAGCACCTTGCTCAAGATTTTATCCCGGGTAACACGCCAGAGCCAGGGCAATATTTACCTCAAAGGCCGCATTGCCAGTTTGCTTGAAGTGGGCACGGGATTTCACCCGGAGCTGAGCGGCCGCGAAAATATTTTTCTCAACGGCGCCATTCTCGGAATGCGTAAAACGGAAATCAAGCGCAAGCTCGATGAAATTATTGATTTCAGCGGAGTTGAACGCTACATCGATACGCCGGTAAAACGTTATTCGTCCGGAATGTACGTGCGGCTGGCCTTTGCTGTTGCCGCCCATCTCGATTCGGAAATCCTGATCGTAGATGAGGTTTTGGCTGTCGGCGATTTCGAGTTCCAGAAAAAATGCCTGGGTAAAATGGGCGATGTTTCCCGGCAGGAGGGAAGAACAGTGCTTTTTGTGAGCCACAACATGGGCGCGATTTCCCAGTTGTGCACTTCCATGCTTTTGCTGGAACAGGGAGAGCTGGCCCTGCAAACAGACGATGTCCGGAAAGCGATCAACCGTTATTTGTCTGATACTTCGGAAGAAATTAAAACAAGCTGGGAAAACCCCGGGAAACAGTTCGAAAGCCCGTATTTTCTGCCTTTACGCCTGAAGGTAGCTTCTGCATCGCTGCAAAATGGTGAGCGGAACAGCTTTAGCAATGAATTTCCGGTACGCGTGACGATCGATTTTGAGGTCAAAAAATGGGATCCTTCCCTGGAAATCTGTTTTTGGTTGTATAATGACGACGGACAGCTGGTTTTTACGAGTACGAACTCCGACACTTCGCCGGGAGAATGGCCTGAAATCAAAACGGGCGAAAATTCCCTGGCAATGGATATTCCGGCGCGTTTTCTCAATGAAGGATCGTATATTTTAAGCCTTTCGTCTTCTTTAACGATGAAAGAGTGGCTGATCCATCCCGAAAAATCAACGGTAAGCGTGCGTTTCAGCATCAAAGGCGGCCTGAGCGATTCTCCCACGTGGTATGAACGCCGGGATGGTATTTTGGCGCCTGTATTAACCTGGAAAAAAGCCTGAACCAATGACAGAAGCGCCGATCATAAGCATTTGTTCTACGACCTATAACCTGGAAAAATACATTGCCCGGGCAATAGACAGCTGGCTGATGCAGGAAACGGCTTACAGCTTTGAAATCGTAATTTGCGACGATGCCAGCCAGGATGGAACTGTAAAAATTATCAAAGAATACCAGGAACGCTTTCCTGGAAAAATCCGGCTCATCGAAGCGGAAAAAAACCTCGGGATGCTGCCTAATTTCATCCGCTCGCTGAACGAGGCCCATGGAAAATACATAGCTGTGTGTGACGGCGACGATTATTGGATCGATCCGCTGAAATTGCAGAAACAAGTCTCTTTTTTGGAGGAAAACACTGATTTTACGGCTTGTTACACCAATTCCTATGTTTTTAATGAAGAAACCGGCGAGCAATCCGTAGCCAAAAAACAGCTTTGGGACGTTGCCGGCCCGGGTGAATTGCTGCTCCATGATGATTTCCATAAAGAAAACGTGCCTTTGTCACCCGGGCATATTTCGGGGTTTGTATTCCGGAATATCCTACAGAACAAGTATCCGCAATGGTTTTACGAAGTGGACGGCGTGACCGACTTCCCGCTTTACATGATACTTTCGAAATATGGAAAAGCTAAATTTATCAATGAAATAACAAGTGTTTACCGCAATCATCCGCAGAGCTCCTCTCTGGTGCATTATTCGTTTTTACGTGTACAGCGGAACAGGATTTTTATGTACAAGCAGGTGAACGCTTACCTCGATTATAAATACAATCGCCAGATTATCCAATTGATCGCGCGGCATTACCTGCGGATTGCCAAATTTCATAAAAAGGATAAAAGCGCGATGAAGGCCCTGACGACCTTTGTGCGTTTGTTTTTGTATCACCCGAAATTCGTTTTGCAGCGCGTTTCCAAAAACAAGGTCTCATGAAGGTGCTGATTATCGGCGGCGGCGCAATTTCAGATATGTTCCATATTCCGGCTTCACTGGAAGTTGTTGGCAAAGAATCCGTTTACCTGGCCGAACCGCATGTGGAACAATGCCAAAAAATGGTGAAAAAGTTCGGCCTGGAGCACTCCGGCGGGGATTACAAAGAATTTTTGTCTGCTGCAAACATGGCGATCATTGCCACGCCACCGCATTTGCACCTGGAAATTATCCGCGATTGCATGCTGGCCGGTGTACACGTTCTGTGTGAAAAGCCCCTGGCCCTGAATTTTGCTGAATGTGAAGAATTGCTGAAAATCCAGCGGGAAACTAATGTGAAAGCCGCTTTATGTCATACTTACCGCTTTTTTCCTAACCGGAGAGAAATTCGTGAAAGCCTGCAAAGCGGTTCTTTCGGAACAAATTTGCATCTTACTATTGAAGAAGGCGAACCTGCTTCCTGGGAAAGTGTTTCAGGCTATAATTTCCGGAAAGAGCTCGTTCCGGGAGGCGTTTTTCTCGATGCAGGCATTCATTCACTGGATTTTATCCTGTGGTGTCTCGGGAAACCGCGCTCGTTTGAATACGAAGATGACAGCCTGGGCGGACTGGAAAGCAACCTGCGCCTGAAAATGCATTTTGAAAACGGGGCAACAGCTTTTTTCAGGCTCAGCCGTACGTGTAATTTAGCGAACAAAATCGAAGTAAAAAGTGAATTGCAGCAAGCTGAGCTTGATATTTTTGAAATGAACGGATACTTTTTAAACGGGGAAACGAAACAAGCAAAAGCAGGCGAAATTTATGATTGGTCAACAATTGCATCTATTCAGCTGCGTGATTTTGTCCGGGCGGTAGAATCGGGTACTCAACCCATGTGTACGCTGGAAGAAGGCGCTGCTGTAATCGAGCTGATTGAGAGCTGCTACCGCATGAAAAAAGAACGCGATTTACCGAATAAAGCCCCTTTGCCGGGACAAACGTTTTGAATATGGGAGAGCTGGCGCATAAAAAAATAGTCATTACCGGCGGAACGGGTTTTATCGGGAGCCGGCTCGCGGAACGTTTGGTGCTTGAGGAACACGCTGATGTGACCGTATTGGTGAATTCCTGGGCGAAAGCGACCTGGGTTTCCCGTCTCAATGTTTCTTTGGTACAGGGAAAAATTACCGATCAGAAACTGGTAAACCGCCTGACCAAAGACGCGGATCTTGTATTTCACTGCGTCGGAATTGGCGGAACGCTGGAAGAAGCGCGCGCAGTGAATGTGGGCGGAACGCAAGCCGTTTTGGAAGCCTGCCGCGAAAACAAAGTAAAACGTTTGATTTACCTGAGCAGTGTTGTCGTGAGCGGAGCTTTAATTCCAGACGGGATGAACGAAGAAGCGCCATACAAGCTCACGGGGAACCCGTATGCAGATACGAAGATTGAAGCTGAACAGCTGCTGCTGGATTTCACCCGGGAGAATAACATGGAAACTGCGGTGATCCGCCCGACCTTCGTTTGGGGACCGTGTTCGCCATATTATACGATTGATGTCGTTCAGCAAATGAAAAACGATACTTTCCTGTTGGTTGACGAAGGCCACGGGAGCTGCAACGCCGTGCATGTGGACCATGTGGTGGATTGCTGTATCCTTGCTGCGCACAAAAAAGAAGCAGCAGGCGAGGTTTTTCTCGTAACTGACAAAGCAAAAATGAGCTGGAAACACTTCTGGGGATATTATGCTCAAATGCTGGGGAAAAACACGGAAGCCTTTGCTTCGGTGAGCTCTGTTGACAGCCCTGGAAAAAAACGTGCACTGCAACGCAAACTTCACCTTGAAAAACGCCGCCGGGAACTGACGGAAAAAATTAATCTCCGGGCAGAAAAATCACCTGTCTACACCAAATATTTCTTAAAAGCGCCGCGCAAGCTGATAAAAATGGCTATCGCCCGCATTGAAAAACGGTATCCTGTGATGGATCCGTGGGACGTGGAAGCCTACGCTTCAACCGGCGTGATTGATATCTCCAAAGCTGAGCGTTTGTTGGGTTTTAAACCGCGTTTTACGGTGGAAGAAGCCATGAAATCCTGTGAAATTTGGTTAAAAGATCAGAATTATTTATCTTAGTGTTTATGGTATCCATCATCATTCCTACGGTCAACCGCGCTGCTTCCCTGCTCAAAACACTGGAGAGCATTAATGCGCTCAAAACCGGGCGTGCTTCCTTTGAAGTGATCGTGGTGGATAACGGCTCAACGGACAATACGAAGGAAATAGTGAACGATTTCAGCCGGACAGCAGATCTTGATTTGCATTATGTTTTTGCCCCTGAGCCGGGTTTGTTGACCGGGAGACATGTCGGCTTGCAACTGGCAAAAGGCGATGTTTTGACCTTCATTGATGACGATGTCCGCGTTTCCGGAAGCTGGCTGAATGCCATCCTGGAGGTGATGCAAAACCGTCCGGATATTGATTTGCTTACGGGGCCGAATTTACCTGAATATGAAAGCCATCCGCCGGAATGGCTGTCCCATTTCTGGACCAACGATT
This sequence comes from Crocinitomicaceae bacterium, assembly GCA_021325675.1. Lineage (GTDB taxonomy): Bacteria > Bacteroidota > Bacteroidia > Flavobacteriales_D > Crocinitomicaceae > M2408. The sequence goes on along the minus strand of JAJTCM010000005.1, from coordinate 183,881 downwards.
TCAACGGAAAACATTGCGGATGGCTGAGCCTGCTTGATTTTGGCCCTGAAGAAAAGGAAATAGACCCGGTTTTCGTTTGGGGGCTCAATTTTACGATCCGCCGGGATACTTTGCTTGAGCTGAGAGGCTTTCACCCGGACAATATGCCCGAAAAATTGCAGAAATACCAGGGCGACGGCGAAACCGGGCTTTCCCTGAAAGCAAAAAAGAAACACAAAAAAGCGCTGTACAACCCGGAAGTAAAGCTGTTTCACGCTGTACCGGCTTCGCGTATGACTGACAGCTATTTTGAAAAGCGTGCTTTTTACCAGGGCGTGGCCAACTCGTTCACTGCGCTTCGGTCGGAGGAAGAGGAGGTTACGCAACATGTGGGCCTGGCTAAAAAAATCAAACGCAAGCTCAGGAAGATCGTGTTTCAGAATAAGCAAAATAACTTACCTTTGGATATCCGGAAAAAACGCGAGGACCTGGACCGCAAAGAGCAGGAAGGCTTCGTATTTCACCAGCGTCTTTTTTCAGAAAATGAAAAAGTGAGGAACTGGGTGCTGAAAGCGGATTACCTGGATTATAAATTACCGGAATGATTGAACGCATTGAACATAATGGGCTGGAGCTCGCCATCATCATCCGCTCTTCTTACCGGAAGGATGGGATCGAGTTTTTTACCGGCGACGATTCTTCGCAGCAGCTGGGCTATATGCAGCGGCCGGAAGGTCATGTAATTGAGCCTCACCGTCACCACATTATCCCGAGGGCAGTGCACCTGACGCAGGAAGTGCTTTTCATCAAAAGCGGCCGGGTTCGCGTGGATTTTTACGATAACGAACAGCAATACCTGCAAAGTAAGATCCTCGATAAAGGCGACGTTATTTTACTGGCGGATGGCGGCCACGGCTTTAAAATGCTGGAACAATCGGAAATTATTGAAGTGAAACAAGGCCCTTACAACGGCGAGCGTGATAAAGTGCGCTTTGAAGCGGTAAAAGACGAACAGGTAAAATTGGATTGATGACCGGGAATTTTCAGCTATACAGCCGCTACTACGATTTGCTTTACCGCGATAAGCCTTACCGGGAGGAGGTGGATTATGTGCTGAAAACCGTGCAGGCAATCAACCCCACTATTAAATCCATTCTCGAATTAGGCTGTGGAAGTGGGGCACACGCCCGTTTTTTTGCTGAAAAAGGATTTCAAATTACGGGTATCGACCGCAGTCCGGAGATGATCCGTGAAGCAAAAAATAAAATGATCCCGGGTTTCGAAGCCCTGGAAGGCAACATCACTACTTTTCGCCTGGATCGAAAATTTGACTGCGCCGTCTCGCTTTTCCACGTCATCAGTTATTTAACGGAAACGGAAGACGTTCTCAGTTGCTTCAGATCGGTAAACAGCCATTTGGAAAAAGACGGGATTTTCCTCTTCGATTGCTGGTTTACGCCCGGCGTGTATAACCTGAAGCCTGAAAAACGCACCAAAGATTTTGAAAACGAAGAGCTGAAGGTAGAACGGCTTTCAAAATCTGTCATGGATTTGGAAAAAAACACGGTCAACGTACAGTTCGAAGTGCGGATTGAAGATAAGCTGACGCATAAACAAGAAACGCTGAACGAAAATCACCTGATGCGGCATTTTGGCATTCCGGAAATGGAGCTGCTGGCTTCGCTGACAGGTTTTCGGGTCGTAAAAACAGAAGAATTTCTCAGTGGAAAGGCAGCCGGTTTGGATAGTTGGGCAGTATGTTTTGTGCTGCAAAAAATAAAAGAATTATGAAAAAAGCAATTCCCGTTAATACGCCTTTACTTTCCGGAAACGAACTGAAATACCTCACGGAATGCATTGAAACCGGCTGGATTTCATCCGAGGGTCCTTTCATTCGCCGTTTTGAGGAGCAATTTGCGGCCTACACTGACCGGGAGCATGGAATTGCGGTTTCCAACGGCTCGGCGGCGCTTGATATCGCCGTGAAAGCTTTGGGAATAGGTGCGGGAGATGAGGTGATTATGCCTGCTTTTACGATCATCAGCCCGGCGCAATCTGTTGTAACGGCTGGCGCAAAACCCGTTTTGGTGGATTGTGAAGCGGATACCTGGAACATGGACGTGCAGCAGATCGAAGCGAAAATTACCGGGCGCACCAAAGCAGTTTTAGTTGTTCACATTTACGGCTTGCCTGTAGATATGGACCCGGTTTTGGAATTGTGCCGCAAATACAGCTTACTGCTGATCGAAGATGCCGCTGAAATGCACGGACAAATGTACAAAGGAAGAAAATGCGGCAGTTTTGGAGATATCAGTATTTTCAGTTTTTATCCCAATAAGCTCATCACTACCGGGGAAGGAGGAATGATCGTTTGCAACGACGAACAACTGGCTGAGAGATGCAAAAAGCTGCGTAACCTAGCTTTTGAGCCAAAAGGCCGTCGTTTTGTTCACGAAGAGATCGGTTGGAATTACCGCATGACAAACCTGCAGGCAGCAGTTGGCCTGGCGCAGCTGGAAAAAATAGACGATCACCTGCAGCGAAAAATAGAGATCGGGAAAAGATACCGGGATTTACTGCAAAATTTGACAGGCTTTCAATTGCCCGCAGCAAAAACGGATTTCGCGGAAAATTGCTATTGGGTTTTTGCTTTAGTGGCCGAAACCGAGCAGTTACAAGAGGAAACAGTCCGGAAATTAACTGAAAATCAAATCGGGACACGTCCTTTTTTCTGGTGTATGCACGAACAGCCGGTTTTTCAGAAAATGGGGCTTTTCCAGGGTGAATCTTATCCGAATGCCGAAAAAATCGCCCGGAATGGCTTTTACCTGCCGAGTGGCTTAGGCTTGGCCAATGAAGAAATAGAATATGTAGCCCAAATTTTACTCGAAAAATGAAGCATATTTTGTTCATCAACCCCAACAAGGATACCTTTACCAATCCAACGCTGGTGATGCTGTTTGAACAACTGGCTGAGCTTTCGGACGTGTGCGTTTCTTTGCTGTCGCAGGAACAGATTGTCGCCGCCCCATCTCATTTACATAAAATAAAACCCCTCGACTTCCCCGTTTTTGCGGTCACCTGGTCGAAAAAAATCTGGAGCTGGCGGCCAAAAATGAAAGCAAACCGAATCTTGAAGCAATTTTGCCGGGATGAACAGGTTTCGGTGATCGTTGCGATTGACCCGATCGGGCTGATTGTTGGCGGAAGGGTAAAAAAGCAACTGCCCAAAATTCAATTGCATTACCTGTCGTTTGAGCTTTTTTTCCGCAATGAGCTGAATAATTTTCCGTATTATCAAAAGATCAAAAAGAAGGAAATCTATTATTCCCGTTTCATTGATTGCCTGCTGGTCCAGGACGAAGAACGCCGGAATTTATTGCTGAATGAAAATAAAATCAATTTACCGGGGATTCAAAGCTTCCTGCTTCCTGTTTCACCGGCTTCTTCAACTGCTGATCCTAATTCCAGGGCTTTGTGGCGCAGTAAATTGGGGATTTCTGAGAGCCAGGTTATACTCATGCACAGCGGGAGCCTCGATAAATGGAGCGGTGGTGAATATCTGCTGGAAATCCTGAGGAACGGTTTACCGGAAAATGCACTTTTGTTGATCCACAGCAAGGAGAAATTGCAGGTTTCAAATCCTATCCACCGTAAATTGCTGGATTTTAAAGCAAAAGGCTACCCGGTAATGATCCATGATTCGCTGTTTGAAAATTATGCGGAATACCTGGGTTTTTTACACGTTGCCGATCTTGCGCTGGCTTTGTATCAATCGGATAACAGCTCACCTTATACGGGCAAAAACATTGCGCATATCGGCCTGGCTTCCGGGAAATTTGCCTGTTACATGAGCCAGGGAATCCCGGCAGTTGTGACACATTCAGCCATTTACGACCGCCTCGTACGGGAGTTTGATTTTGGATTTGTCGTGCGGGATATGGCAGAATTCAGGCAGATCATCGTATCTTTGGATAAAGAAATACTGCTGCACAAACAACAGCAAGCTTTGAGCTTATACAGGGAAATTCTCGACCCGGCGAAAAGCGGGCGGGATTATCTGGGATATTTACAGGAAAATGAGGTTCGATAGATGCTAAAGCTTTCGATTATAACGATTAATTACAACAATGCGCCCGGGCTGGAAAAAACGATCCGGAGCGTGCTGTCACAAACATCCGGCGATTTTGAATACCTGGTAATTGACGGCGCGTCGACGGATGGCAGCATTGAAATCATTGAGAAATACAAGGACAAGATCACGTATGCGCTTTCAGAGCATGACGAAGGCATTTACCACGCCATGAACAAGGGGATTGTGGCCGCTAGAGGTGAATATTGCCAGTTTCTGAATTCAGGCGATTACCTGGCCGACGATTGGGTGACGGAGCGCATGATCAGCCACCTGGACGGCGAAGCTATTTTGTACGGGAACATGATCAAGCTCTGGCCGAATGGAAAGCGTTTTAAAAATACGTCGATCAAAACCGATTCGATGTACAATTATTACGTTGGCTCCCTGAACCATTCCCCGGCGTATATTAAGCGTGCGCTTTTTGAAAAATACGGGCTGTACGACCAGGAGCTGAAAATCGTGTCGGACTGGAAATTTTACCTAGATGCCGTTGCTTTGGGAAATGAAGCGGTGAAATACGTAAATATCGACGTGACCTGCTTTGATATGACAGGCATCAGCAATACGCAAACAAGCCTGGATAAGGAAGAACGCCGCAAAATTCTTCAGCAGAAGCTCCCGGGAACAGTGCTCAACGATTACGACGATCATTGGCGCGATATAGATATGATGAAACGCATTAAGCGCTCGCGGGTAGCTTACAAGCTCGTCTGGATCCTCGAACGCCTGCTGTACAAATGGGAACGCTACACCAAAAAATCGAATTGATGCCTGTTTTTTCCGTTATTATTCCGCTTTACCACAAAGATAAATACATTGAAAAAGCGTTGCGTTCAGTGCTGGAGCAAACTTTCCGGGATTTGGAAGTAATCGTTGTTGACGACGGTTCCAAAGGAAAAGGGCTGGAAATTGTCAAAAGCTTCAGTGATCCGCGCTTGCGGGTGATCGAACAGGAAAATACCGGGGTTTCCCGGGCGAGGAACAATGGCGTAAACGCTTCCCAATCGGATTTAATCGCTTTTCTCGATGCCGATGATTGGTGGGCGCCGGATTTCCTGGAAAAAATGCTCGGGTTGGTAAATAATTTCCCCGAAGCAGCTGTATTTTCTTCTTCCTATTTTAAAGTTAAGCATGGAAAGCATATTCCGGCTGCTATTGGCGTGGAACCCGGTTTTGAAGCTGGATACATTGATTATTACGAGGTTTATGGGCGCACTTTTTGGGTGCCGGTCAACTGCTCTTTTGTGGTGCTCCGTAAAGATGCTTTTCTAGCTGAAAAAGGCTTCAGTCCGCGCTTGAAATTCGGCGAAGACTTTGACCTGTGGCTGCGCTTGTCGCTGAAACACCGTTTTGCTTTCCTGAATGAAAACCTTGCTTTTTCAAACCAGGATGCAGATGCAGAAAACCGGGCGCTGGGTGAGAAGTTTTGGAAAAAAGAAGAGCATGTGCTGTTTAACCTGGATTATCTGCAGGAAGAAGAGTACAAAAACCCGGCGTTGAAATACCTGCTGGACGGGCTGCGTCTGCGTTCGCTTCATTATTTTTACCGCACAAAGCAATATCCGCAGGAAGTAAAACAAATAATATCTGCCGTAGATTTCAAAAAGCACGCGGATATTTATTATTTTTATTACAAATTTCCATGTTGGATGACCCGGCTCTATTTCAGATTCAAACAGGCCGGATCGCAATTGAAGCAGCTAATTAAGAAAAAACGGACTACGTGAACGCCCAGGCAGAACATTTACATAACGCTTACAGGGATTGCGGCAAACCAGTAACAGCATGATCCCGAAAACGATACACTACTGTTGGTTTGGAAAAGGCGCTATGCCCGCTTTGGCGCATAAATGTGTTGCGTCCTGGAAAAAATACCTGCCGGATTACGAGCTGAAGCTCTGGAATGAAAGCAATTTCGATCTCAATAGCAATCTGTATGTGAAAGAAGCTTACGAAGCCCGCAAGTTTGCTTTTGTAAGCGATTATGTGCGCTTGTTCGCCCTTTTTTCCGAAGGCGGCGTCTACATGGATACGGACGTTCAGGTGATCAAAAACCTGGATAACTTCCTGCAATACCCGGCGTTTACCGGTTTCGAAAGTGATAAAGACGTCCCGACCGGGATCATGGCGAGCGAAAAAAACGGGGAATGGGCCGCCGAACAGCTGGCATATTACGAAAACCGTCACTTTTTGATTGGAGGTAAACCCGATATGACGACCAATGCCCAGATTATTTCAGGGATTATGGCGCGCAACGGCTTTGAGCTGAAAAACGGTTACCAGGTGTATAAAAATTGCATGCACGTATTTCCCAAAGACTATTTTTGCCCGAAATCGCGTACGGGAATTGTTACACTCACGGAAAACACGCATTGCATCCATCATTTCAACGGTTCCTGGCAGGTGAAGCGGCTGAAGCTCAAAAAATTCATTTTTCACAAATTGCTGGGCACGTATTTTACCGATAAGCTCGTTCGCCTGAAACGCTCTATCATCAAAAAACCGCGATCATGAGGCAGCTGAGCGAAGATAGCCTGAACCCGGATAAACTGTATTTTGCAAGGTACTACACCAACCATGCGATCCGGACGTACTTTGTGATCCTGCTCATCATCGCTTCTTTCAGCGTGACTAATATTTCACCGCCCATCTGGCTGATTTTTTCCACGTGTACGGTTTTACTGTTTTTTATTTTCCTGAACCGGATCTCGATGAAATGGAACAGGTATTCCGATGCTTTTTTCAGGAAAAAGCTCTTTCGCACGGCTTTGATAATCCGCATTATCGTGATCCTGGGCTTGTATTTTTTCTTTGATTACATGACCGGACAGCCTTTTGAGTTTGATGCCGGTGATAGTATCTTTTACGACGAAACGGGCCAGTTTATGGCGGATTATATTCAGAGTGGTAAACTGAACCTGTTTGATGAGCTGCAAAAATACATGGTGATTTCAGATACCGGTTTCCCGGTGTATCTGGGCGCTTTTTACGCGATCACGTTCAAATCACTCATCGTTGTCCGTTTGTTCAATGCCTTCCTCGGGGCCTGGTTGTGTGTGATGGTTTACGATTTTACCAAACGTAATTTCAATGAGCAGATTGCGCGCCTGACAGCTATTATGATGATGATACTGCCGGCTTTACTGTATTACGCGGGACTTCACCTGAAAGAAACGCTGATGATTTTCCTGCTTTTTGCCTGTCTCAACCTGGCGGATATTATTTTGAAAAGCAAACACGTAAGTTACCTGCATATCGTTTTACTGGTGATTTCCGGCTCGTCCCTGTTCCTGTTCCGGACGGTGCTTGGCGCCTGTGCGATTTTTGCCATTATCAGCTGTATTATTTTCACGTCGCGTCGCATTACGGGCATGAAGCGCAAATTTGTGATCGCTTTCTGGCTTTTGGGGGCTTTTGCCGCACTGATGACAACGAGCGTGAAGCAGGATTTATACACGTATATCAACGAAGGGAGCAGCAACCAGGAGCAAAAAATTTCCTCGGTGAATAACGCCCAAGGGAATAAGCTCGCTAAATACGGCTCCAAAACACTGCTTTTTCCTTTATTAATTCCTGCGCCTTTCCCTACGTTTGTGGATACCGGGCAAAAAAATATTATGATGCTGGGCGGCTCCATTTTTATCCGGAACATTTATGCTTTTTTTGTGATCCTGGGCTTGATTATGCTGTATAAAAAACGCTTGTATAAAACGCACGTACTCGCTATTTCTTTTTTGCTTTCTTACATGGTGGTGCTTGGTTTCAGCGGTTTCGTTTTGTCAGACCGCTTTCACCTGCCGCTCGTGCCTGTTTTACTGATGCTGGCCGCCTATGGGATTTCCGAGGTAACAAAAAGGAATTACAGGTATTTCAACTTATATTTGATTTTGGTCGGAGGGATCATCATCGGCTGGAACTGGTTTAAACTCGCAGGAAGGGATTTATTTTAATGAAAGTACTGATCGTTTGCAGCGGAAACAAGAAGGACATAAGTCCTTTCATCAGGGAGCAAAGCCTTTCCCTGGAGCGGCTCGGCGTGGAAATTGATTTTTTCCCGGTGGATAAAGGAGGGATTAGCGGTTACCGGAAAAATATCGGCAGGCTGAAACAAAAAATCGCTCTTTCGAAACCTGATCTGATCCATGCGCATTACGGCCTGAGCGGCTTTTTGTGCATTTTTCAGCGGAAAGTTCCTTTTGTACTCAGCTTACACGGCTCAGATATCAATATTCCATGGGTGCGGGCTTTTTCCAAAATAGCGATGCGTTTTTCGGCCTTCAATATTTTTGTTTCTGAGAAATTGCTCCACAAAAGCGGCGGACGGAAAGGCGCGGTGATCCCCTGCGGGATCGATATGGATACGTTTTATCCGCAGGACAGGCTGGAAGCGCGCCGTAAAATGAACCTTGATCCGCATGGGAAGTACATTTTGTTTGCGTCTTCCTTTTCCAATAAAGACAAAAACGCACCTTTGGCGAAAGAAGCGGTCGCTTTGCTGAATGACCCGGAAGTTACTTTGCTTGAATTAAAGGGCTACTCCCGCGAAGAAGTAGCTTTGCTGATGAATGCTGCCGACCTGGCGCTGATGACTTCGCCCAATGAAGGATCGCCGCAGTTTATCAAGGAAGCGATGGCCTGCAATTGTCCTGTCGTTTCAACGGATGTAGGTGATGTAAAAGCAAATATCGGACAGGTTGAAGGCTGTTTCATCACGACCTTCGAAGCCGAAGACATCAAAACGAAGATCGGGGCAGCTTTGAAGGTTGGTAAGATCAACGGGCGGGAACATGTCGAACGGTTTAACCTGGGCTTCATCGCCGGAGAGGTATTGAATATTTACAAAAAAGTCCTCGGCTGATGTGTGGAATTTGCGGCATAATACGTTTTGACGGCTCCGGGATCAGGGAAACTGAAATCCGGGGAATGATGGCTGCTATTCGGCACCGCGGCCCGGATGATCACGGGATTTACGTAAATGACAAGCTCGGTTTTGGCTTTAACCGCCTGAGCATCCTTGATCTGTCTCCGAAGGGCCACCAGCCTTTTTGGAGCGACGATCAGCGCTACGTAATGGTGTTCAACGGCGAAATTTACAACTACCTCGAATTAAAAGAAGAGCTCACAAGCCTGGGCTATAATTTTCATTCCACCACGGATACGGAAGTATTGCTCAAAGCTTATATTGCCTGGGGAGAAGCGGCTTTTCATAAATTTAACGGCATGTGGGCCGTAGGGATTTTTGATACACAGGAGAACAGCGTTTTCTTTTCGCGTGACCGTTTTGGGATCAAGCCTTTTTATTATACAATTGAAGGCGGCTCGTTTTATTTTGCTTCTGAAATTCCGGCTTTGCTGGCCGTCAGACAAACAAAAACCGAAATTGAGCCGAAAGTGATGTTTGATTACCTCGTTTTCAACAGGACGGAGCAGTCGGAGCTTACTTTTTTCAAAGGGATTTACAAATTACAGCATGGGCACTGCCTGAAAATTGATTTAAGCAAGCTTGAAATACTGCCCCGCAGATGGTATGACCTCGAAGCAGAAGTTTCTAAAAAAGCAGGCTTTCAAAACGCAGCTGAATATAAGCAATTGTTGTATGATGCAGTAGCTGTTCATTTACGCAGTGACGTGAAAACGGGAGTAAGCCTGAGCGGAGGACTGGATTCATCGGCAATTACTGCGATTATTCTCGAAAAAGCGGGTAGGGAGCAGCTGGAAAGCTTCTCAGCCGTTTTTCAGGAAGATTTTAAAGAAGATGAGAAAAAATTCATCGATTTATTTGAGGACAGCGAGCTGCACAAGAATTTCGTTTATCCCGACGGGGAAAGCTTGCTGCGGGAATTGAACAGCTTCATTGCCTGTCATGCCGAGCCAATGCCGTCCACCTCGCCGTACGCCCAATACAAAGTTATGCAAAGGGCTTCGGAAAAGGTAACTGTTATGCTGAACGGGCAGGGAGCGGATGAACAGCTGGGAGGCTATCATTATTTCTATGGCTTTTATTTCAAAGAGCTGTTCAAAAAATTCCGTTGGGGAAAATTGGCGCGCGAAATGTTTTTATACCTGAAAATCCAGCGTTCTCTTTTTGCCGTTAAAACGTTTGTTTTTTTCCTGCTGCCGTCCAAATGGCGTACTTCTTACAAAACGGCACAATTCGGTCACTATACGGCTGATTTTTTGTCTTCTGCGCAAAGTGAAGGACTGATTGCAGATAATTTATACGGATCAAAAAATTTAAAGGCCGCTTTTCTGAACCATTTTGAATACAAGCTCGAACATTTGCTGAAATGGGAGGACCGCAATTCGATGCGCTTTTCTGTGGAAGCCCGTGAACCGTTCCTTGATTATCGTTTGGTGGAGCAAACACTCGCCAGCGATCCGAAATGGATCATCCGGAACGGGGAAACAAAGTTCATTCTCCGGGAATCGCTAAAAGGCGTTATACCCGAAAGAATACGCAAACGCCAGGATAAAATCGGTTATGTGACCCCGGAAGACGAATGGTTCCGGACGGATAAATGGCAGCGGCTCATCTGTGAAATCCTCGAAAGCCCGTCTTTTGCGGCCCGGGGCATTTTTGATGTCAAAAAAACAGAGGAGCTGTACATGCAGCATTTGGATAAGCGCATAAATATTTCCAGGGAAATCTGGAAATGGGTAAATTTGGAGCTCTGGTTCAGAAAATATATCGATTAGATGAAAAAAATAGTGATGAAATCCGCCCAGGAACAATTGGGAAGCGCTAACCTGGAAGCGAAAACCGTCGGGGGACTGTTCAAGTCCTTTTTCGGCAAGGTTCTCCAGTGGATGGCAATGACCCGCTTCCCGATCGGGGCCAAAAACCGCTGCCGTCTCGAACGCTGGCGCGGGGTCAAAATCGGGAAACATGTTTTTCTCGGCGGTGGAAACATCCTTGACCGCGTACGTCCCGACCTGATTACAATTGAAGACGAGGTTTCACTGGCCGGCGGCGTGTATATCCTGACGCATTCCAATCCAACACGGCCTTTACGTGAGCTTTTGGGCCCGTCTTCGCATATTGTCAAACCGGTGCATATCAAGCAAGGCGCATGGATTGCAATCAATGTCGTAATCCTGCCGGGGGTAACGATCGGCGAAAACTCTATTGTCGCTACGGGATCAGTTGTCAACCGTGATGTGCCGCCCTATACGATCGTTGCCGGTAATCCCGCCCGCGTCGTTAAGCGGATTAACCGTCCGGGGGAGCAGGAAGAAAACCCGGCTGAAGAGAACAAAACCGAAGAATAAATGCGCCGTCTCCTGATCTATCTCGGCCACCCGGCCCATTTCCATCTCTTTAAAAACCTTGTGCGGGATTTTAAGGAAAAAGGGCACGAGGTACTGATTGTGATCAAAACGAAGGATATCCTCGAAGAATTGTGTCAATCCGAAAATTGGGAGTACGTCAACGTGCTTCCGGTTTACCGCAGGAAGAGCCTGCTGGGCTTCGCTGGAAGCTACCTCACAAAATACCGCCGCATAGGCAAGCTGATCCGTCAGTTTAAGCCCGGTTTGCTGCTGGGTTCCGAGCCTTCGCTCACACACCTGGGAAAATGGTTCCGGGTTCCGTCATTCATATTCAGCGAGGACGATGTGCATATCATCCCGCAGTTCGCCAAAATCGCTTATCCTTACGCTGACGTAATCCTTTCGCCCGAATCCTGCGACGCCGGGAAATGGAAGCACAAAAAGATCGCTTACCGCGGTTTCCACAAGCTGGCTTATCTCCATCCGTCGGTTTTTACACCGGATCGCAGTAAAATAGCAGCTTACCTGCCGGAGAAATTCTTTATCCTTCGCCTGACGGAGCTTGCCGCTTACCACGATACCGGCCGCCAGGGAATCCAGGGTGAGTTTGCCCGCGAAATTATTGCTTTGCTGGAACCACATGGAAAAGTTGTTATTACTTCTGAAAAAACGCTTGATCCTGAGTTTGAAAAGCTCCGTCTTGACCTGCCGCCGGAGCTGATCCATCACGCGCTTTATTTTGCAGGTCTCTATATTGGCGACAGTCAGTCGATGGCGGTCGAAGCGGCCTTGCTGGGAACACCGGGAATCCGCTTCAATGATTTTGCCGGCGAAATTGGGGTGCTGAATGAATTGGAAAACACATTCGGCCTTACTTACAGCTTTAAAACGTCGCAAAGGGCAATGGTTTTGGATAAAATCCGGGAAATCCTGGCAAATGAAGATTTAAAAGAAGAATTCCGGGGAAAAAGAAAGCGTTTGCTGGAAGAAACAATCAATGTGCCCGCTTTTTTTTCCTGGTTTATACTCAACTATCCCGAAAGCCGCCGGATTATGCAGGAAAACCCGGCTTACCAGGATAATTTCAAATAATGGATTTCACGTTAAAAACATATCATCATTTGCTGGAAAGCTTGATCGAACAAGGTTATGCTTTTCAGACTTTCAGGGATTTTTTGATCCATCCGGAGGAAAAAGCAATTGTGCTGCGCCACGATGTGGATAAGCTTCCGTTTAACTCCCTGGCTTTTGCCCGCATCCAGGCCGGAAGAGGGATCAAAGGCGTTTATTATTTCCGGGCGGTCCCTGAAAGCTGGGACGAAGCTGTAATTAAAGAGATTGCTTCGCTGGGCCACGAAATCGGCTATCACTACGAATCCCTGACTACCTGCAAAGGAAACAGGGAAGAAGCAATCCGTGATTTTGAAAAAAACCTGGCTGCTTTGCGCAAGCTCGCCCCGGTAAATACAATTTGCATGCACGGAAGCCCAATGTCACCGCACGATTCGAAAGATCTCTGGAAACAGTGTAATTACCGTGATTACGGCATTATCGGCGAGCCTTATTTTGATGTAGATTTCACCCGGGTTTTATACTTAACGGACACCGGCCGTAAATGGAATGGGGCGGATGTCAGCGTTCGCGATAAAGTCAATTCGGAACTGAAGCTCAACGTCCGTCATACAGATGAATTAATTGCCGCTGTTTCCAAAGGAAAATTAAGCCCGCAGGTGATGTTTACTTTTCACCCGCAGCGCTGGACGGATTCACTTTTCCCCTGGACGAAAGAATTGTTCCTTCAGAACTTGAAAAATGGTGTCAAAAAGTATTTCTTTGTCAAAAAATCTTCCTGAAGCAAAAACAGCAGCCTGATTGCTCAAACTGCTGCTTATATTTCTTAAACTTCGTAGCTCCTTTGCCCTGCCGAAGCGGCTACACAAAGGCGAGGAGAGCGAAGACATTTATTCTCAATTCTTAATCACCTTCAAATGCTTGCTGCTTGTTCCTTGCTGTAAAGTCAGCATGTAAATTCCCGGCTGGTAATTTTCACCGAATTTCAGCTCACTGATTTCGGCTACTTCTGCCTGAATTGTTTCAATCAGTTTACCTGAAGCGTCAAATACCGTGATTTGAACTGCTTCATCATTTTCAGAAGTAAAATTCACCCGGAAGCTTGTTTCAAACGGGTTCGGGAAGGCGATGATACTGCTGCTCTCAGCTGTTTGCTCTTCGGTCCCGGCAATTGTAGGAGCTGCCTGGCCTTCGTCTTCACCTGTGAGTGCCTGTTCGTTTGCTTCAGAAATAGTCAGCGCCATCAATGTGCCAGGGGTTGTGATATTGCAATCCACTCCGTAAGTCAGCCAGCTTCCATCGTAATAAACCGCTACATCTACGATATAAGTTGTGTTAATCGCAATAGTCATGCTGTCTACTTCGAGGATCATAAATGTACGGCTCGGTTTGGTAACGATACTTGTATCAGTTCCATTTACAACCCGGAAACGGTATTGTGTTGCTCCCGGTACTTCATCTGCGTAAAGGGCTTGACTGCCGGAGCTTAGCGTCATTCCGCATTGTGAAGCCATAATTTTCGTTGCACCAACAGCCGGTGTAGTTACGTTACAGGATACGCCATAGCCAATCCAGGCACCGCTAACATAAGCATCGCATTCAACCGTGTTCACTGTTCCGTATTCCACGTTGCTGAGCTGTGCCAGCTTGAATGTGCGTGAAGGTTTTACAATTACCTGGGCCCCGTTGCCATTGGTTACCCGGAAACGGTATTGAGTGGCGCCAGCAACTTCATTACAGAACAGGTCCGTAAAGATGTCTGTCAGCACACTTCCGCACTGGGAAGCGATCAGTTGCGGGCTTGCAGCTGCCGGCGTACTGATCGTACAGGTTGATCCGTAAGGCCCCCATGCGCCATTTACATAAGCTGCTACGTCAACTGTGTAGGCTGTCCCGGCAAGAATGCCTGACATCTGGCTGAACTTGAATGTACGCGAAGGTTTGTCTACCGTAATTGAGCTTCCGTTAGTTGCCCGGAAACGGTATTGTGTTGCTCCCGGTACTTCATTCGCATATAAATCCGTATCCAGGCTGGCAACGGTCGTGCCGCAATGTGAAGCCATCATTTGTGTAGTTGGGAGGGCTGGTGTATTCACTACGCAGGCGGCTCCGTAAGGTTGCCAGAACCCGTAATAGATTGCTACGTCAATTGTATAAGCCGTTCCGTAAGCATAGCCGCTGAACTGGGTCATGTTGAACATGCGGGACGGATTGTCAAAAATTTGTGTTGATCCGCCGTCTGATACCCGGAAACGATATTGGGTCGCTCCTTCCACTAAATCGGCGTAAACCGGTGTGTTCATTGCTGCCAGTGTACTTCCGCATTGGGATGCCATCACTTTGGTTGCAGGTAATGTCGGTGTATTAATCGTACACGTTGGTCCGTAAGCTGTCCATGCCCCGCCGGCAAAAACCGATACATCAACTGTGTAAGCCGTGTTGTAGGCATAGCTTGGGAACTGTGTGAAGTAGAATACAGACGCCGGCGTATCAAATGTTTGCGTCGTTACGCCGTCATTGATCCTGAAACGGTACTGTGTTGCGCCCGGGTAGGCATAAGCATAAATATAATCGTTTATGTCAGCCAGGGTCGAGCCACACTGGTAAGTCCAAAGGGCCGGGCGGCCGTCAACGTTGATCGTATAATTAGCCGTTGCCGTTGTTGCAGCACATGCACCGGATCCCGTAACGGTCATCGTGAGGGTTACCGTTTGTCCGAAATCGTCAGCTTCTGTATAATATGTTGGCGTTGTAGTTGTTTCATTGCCCGCCGGGAAATACGTCTGGTCAAAATAGCCGGTTCCGTTGTGTGTCCACAAAATTGATCCGTTTGTGGCCGAAGCCCCGGAAACAGTCAGGTATTCGCCTGCGAAGGCTGAAATAACACCACCCGCTGAAGCTGTTGGAGGTGCATTTAAAGTGATGCTTACATCTGCGGTATTCACGCTGCAGTTAGAACCGGGATAACCAACGGTCCAGCGGAGAGTATAAGTTGTTCCTGCCGTACCGGAGAAAGTTGTTGTGGGATTGTTTGCATCTGTAAATGAACCGCCTGTTCCGCTAACAACTGTCCATGTTCCGCGTGCCGGTAAAGTTACTGCTGTTGCACCCAGCGTAGCTGTAAGCGAACAAACAGATTGAGCGCTTCCTGCAACGGCTGCCGGAGGGGTTTTACATTTACCAACGGCCAGGTTTCCGAAGCCGCTTGCCGATGTGAACGAAAGGGAGGTGGAAGTAGGGCTTCCTGAAACAGTTGGATAAGACCAGGCTGATCCGCTGTAGATTCCCGTGATATAATTTGCTGCTTGTGCAGCTACGTCGTTTTGTGCTGCCAGGTATGTCATTGCTCCTGCATAATTGGTTGAAGCCAATCCGTTGCTGGCTGTCAGCGCCCAGTAAGCATTTACGCTGACCGCATTGTCGATTGCTGAGTTTGTAATATTTGGTTCGTCACCGGTGATTGAGCGCATATTCAAATCACCCGCAGTGAGGTTTGTAAACGTAAGACTTGCGGGGTTGTAATTTGTACCATGGCCTACAGGGAATAAATAAGCCACACCTGTAGTGCCAATAGCGCGTCTCAGGTTGTAGTTGATCATACCCGCCGTACGTACAATCGCGCCGGCAGCATTATTTGTAACGATTACATCTCTGGAGTTGGTTGCACCGTCAATGTTTCCGCCATTCATGGTCAATGTTCCACCGATTGTCAGGTGGTTCGTTACCGGGCGAACGATTGGGGCATTGGTATTGTTAACTGTAACATTGTATAAGCTCACAGCGCTGTTTACCAGGAAAATACGGGAAGCAGGAGTAGAAGCGTCACCGAATTGGAAAGTTCCGCCGGTAATTGTTTTTGTTCCTCCTGCAGCGATATTCACGGAATTAAAAGGTGTTCCGGCAGTGTTTGGATTGCGCATTACAATTGTTCCACCGGTAATGTTAACATTCGTTGTAGCGCTCATATCGAAGTTCGCGATAGTTGCGCTCGTGTTTCCAATGGTACACAGGTTCAGCGTTCCTCCGGATTGAGAATATGTTCCGGCTGTGTTTTGCAGCCTTCCGGTAATTGTTACTGTTCCTCCCTGGATATCAAAAGTACTTCCAGCCTGGTTGGTAATAGCATTTCCTGTAGCCGATCCTATGTTCGTTGTACCGAGAATATTGCTGAATAAACCGTTGTTGATCCAGGAGAAGTTCCCTGAATTGATTGTACCGCCATTGTTGATCAAACCAGCCGTTGCTCCGATAGTTGGGGCACTAGAGAATGGTATGATCGTTGATGCGCTTGATAAACGGAATGACCCGTTAGTAAGTGTCAATGGATTGGTAGCATTATTTAAAGTAATCAGGGAAGTTACATCCAGGATATTGGTATTGGCAGTCCCTTTGTTCACCGTAACGTTGTAGAACCCGGTTGTTGAGCTTCCGCTGATGGTTTGCAATGCGTTATTCCCGTTAAAATTGATCGTGTTAGCGGTTGTATATGAGAAAGTACCGTTGTTCACCCAGTTTCCGCCGACATTGTGTGTCAGGGAAGTCCCTGCAGCAAAAGTGGCCCCGGTATTGATTGTCAGGTTACCGTTTACTGTCAGGGCAGCGGTAGCTGACTTGAGGGAGTTATTTGTTAAGGTTAAATGCCCGTAGCTGGTTCCTGCATAAATTGTTTGCGCGGAAGTGCTGTAGTATTCCACGGTGCTGTTGCTGTTCAATGACATCGAGCTGTAGTTCAGCGGGAAGTTGCTTCCGGTTTGTCCGCCGGTAGTTCCCTGCAATCTCAGCAAAGAGCCGGAGTTCATTGTAAAACTTCCACCTCCTGCATTGCGGTTCATTGTAAAGCCTGTAGGCAATACCAATGTTCCGTTGATCGTCAGGCTATTCGGTCTGAGACCTGTAGGCACTGTGCCGGCGAGTGTAACCACCGGTGTATTGACATTTCCAATTAATGTTGGAGGCAAAATAGTAGTTGTACTATTGCAGGTCAGTGTTTGCGCACCTGTACCGTCCATGCGGAAAAATGCCGGTAAATTGGCTGCATCGGTAATAACCCCGGTATTCCCGAAAGTCACATTGCCATAAGCATTAATTACACCTGTTGTTCCGCCTGCTCCGTAAATCGGGTAGACACTTCCGTTGACTGCAGTAAAGTTGGCGTTGCCCATAAAATTGATCGTTCCGCCGTTTCCTACTCCTAAGTGCAGGGTTGTTCCCCCGTTTCCGACAGAAATACCAAAATTGGTTGTCCCGTTTACTGTCAGGGTGTTGGCGCCTACGTTTAATACAAAATTATCATTCGTTCCGCTTACGCTTACCGTTAAGTTTCCGACAGAGGCTGCGCCGGACAAGCTCACCGTTGCATCGGAGGTAATCGTCATGATGGCGTCATCTACTGCGGTTGGTACACCGGCAGGACTCCAGTTAGTTCCTGTGTTGAAATTCGTGCCTGCACCGCCTGCACCTGCGCCAATCCAGTTTTTCTGAACATAAATAACCCTGTTCCCGGTTGGTGCGGTAACACTTGGTGTACGGGCTGAACCATCTACTGTTATGGAAGAAACGGTAGCATCGATAACGTTACCGCTAGTTGCTGCGGCCGGCACATCGTATGTCAGCCAGAAATAGTGTGTCCCAACAGATAAGTTTTGTGTGGCAGTGAAGCTGAAAGCGCCGTTCGGTGACGCAACTGTTGAACCGTATTGTGTTGTTGTAGCAAAAGTAGACGAAGTACCGGTATACCAAAGCCTGGCGTTCGTGATATCAGCAGTGCTTGTAGTTCCCGAAGTGTTCAGGGCAATGGAAGTCATATCCTTACATGCAGTCATGACAACTTCAATTCCGATCACTTCCTGGTTGGTTGTGCCTTTCAGTACGTTTGACGTATTGGCTTGTGTTGCCGTACTGGAAACATAGCCGCCCGGGGCAGCAGTCACCGTAATGGTGTAATCTTCCACCTGGCCCCAGCTGCTGGATGGGGTACAGGAATTGGTAGGGTAAGCGCCGTAATCTTTAAAAACCCTCAGGCGTGTATTCCCCAGGGTGGCGTTGCACGGCACGTCGATTGTTCCGCTAACTGCACAGTTTGTACAATTGACAATCGTACCGATATTAAAAGATTCTCCCGTATCGTTGAAATCTCCGTCCTGGTTCCAGTCGGCGTATACGCGGATGTAGTTCGTGTAGTTTCCTGCAGTATTCCCGGAAACACTGATGTTAAATGAGCTGTTTTGCTGAACGGTGTTTGAGCCGCAGTTGATTCCTGAAAAATCCTGGTGGTCAGGTGTTCCGTTCACTGTTCCTGAAGTTGTATTATTTGTTCCAAGGAAAGTAACATTAGTGATCGGTTCAGTGTCCGTTGCAAAGTTTACAGTACAATAGCTTGTTCCTGTGTACGAAATCCTCACCTGGCCGTTACCACCGTCACCACCAAAGCGATCGGTACCGTTTCCTGTACGTCCCCCGGCACCCCCGGCACCAATGTCTCCGTTTGCCCCGTTGCCATTGCTGTTTCTTCCGTCTGCACCGTCAAAACCATCTGTTGGCGCTGCTCCGCCGTTCATTCCGCTGCCAGGATTGGATGCAGTTGATCCACCGCTGGAGCCGCCTCCGCCGCTGAAATTATTACCGGCATTTCCACCGGCACCGCCATATGTACTGAATGTTGTTCCTCCTGCGTTGCCTGTAGCTACGGCTGCAGCTCCTGCTCCCCAGGTACTTCCGGTTGTAACGTTTGTTGCGCCTCTTCCGCCGGCTGCATTTACAAGTGAGGCATTGTCAAACCAGCTTGCTGTACCGTTTGCGCCATTGCTTCCGCCCGTTCCAACAAAATAATTGTAAGTCGTTCCCGGTGTAACCGTGTAAGTCGTTTTAACATAGCCTCCTCCGGAACCGCCGCCGCCTGCACAGGTATTACCTGTTGCGTCTGCGCCAGATCCACCTGCTCCCCAGCATTCTATAGTAACTGAAGTAACGCCGCACGGAGCAAGCCATGTTCCCGCGCCGGGTGTGTTATCTGTTACGACAGCCTGTGCGTTAAGGTTGGTTAAAGATGTAAACAGAGCAAATACGAAAAGAAGAGCTCTTGACGTGAAGTGTGAAAAATTGAATTGTATATTCATTTATTCTATAGTTTTAATAGGCACAAGCCGGTTGAATGGCTGATTGCTGTTTGTGTTTGCGATTTTTAGGTATTAATACGCTGATTTTTACGTATAAATACGTGCAAATTTATGACAATTACCTCAAAGATTATCATAAGTTTTCTTAAAATTGTTACAATTTACCATATGAATGGTACCAGTGAATATTTAGTACCCTTTAAAGAGGATTTTTTAACGACGGAAAATCCGGGAGAAGAAACCTTTTTTCTCAGTCATATTGCCGTATCCGTATCCGTAACCATATCCGTAGCCATAGCTTTTTTGCTCGTCGGACCCATTCAGGATCACGGTCATGTTTGAGATGCGTTTTTCTTTCACAAGTGTTTCAGGAACACGGAGATAGCGTTTGTCCAGGTAATTGGCGCGCACAACATAAATGAAAATGTCCGAATGCTGGGTCAGGAGCAGGGTGTCGGTCACAATTCCAACCGGTGCAGTGTCTACAATAACGAAGTCGTAATTCTGGCGGGCATACTGGAAAATTTCGTTCACTTTTTCATGCATAATCAGCTCGGCCGGGTTCGGCGGGATAATACCGCTCGGAAGCAGGTCGAGGTTGTTGAAATGCGGGCTGGTGAAAATAATATCCTGCAGTTTTACAGTATCATCAATAAGAAAGTTGGTGATGCCGCTTTTCTCCGGTAAGTCCATGTATTTCAGAATCTTTGGTGCACGGAGGTCCATCTCTATCAGGAGCACCTTTTTGTTCGAAATAGCATAAGTGGCCGCCAGGTTCAGCGCAATGAAAGATTTACCTTCCTTGCTGAGCGTAGAAGTGATAAAAATGGTTTTACCTAGTTCCTGCTTCCTGTTGAGGATAAAATTAATGTGCGTGCGCAGGAGACGGAAAGCTTCGGAAATGCCCGTGTTCTCTTTTAAGCCCGTGATGATCCGGTTGCTGGACCTGTTGTATGGGATATCTCCCAGGAAAGGTACGGGAATGACATTCAGGTCACGTTTCGTATGCACTTTGGTATCCAGGATATCACGCAAATGGATGAGGATAATCGGAATAATCAGCCCTAAAAACAAGGCGATCAGGAAAATAGTCCGTTTCTGGGAGGAAACTTTCACCCCGCTTCCGTAAGCGTCGTCAATTACTTTGGCATTGGAAACGGTCACTGCCAGCGCGATAGCTGTTTCTTCTCGTTTTTGCAGAAGGTAGAGATAAAGTGATTCTTTGATTTGCTGCTGGCGCTGAATACCCCGGTAAACGCGCTCAAATTTAGGCACGGAGGAAATCCGGTTCGAGGTTTCGGTTTCTTTTTTCGTCAGGCCTTTCAGCTTGATCCGCAGGGGAGTGATGAGGTTGTTGAGACTTTCCTTGAGACTTTTCTGAAGGTTCAGGATTTGCTCTTCCAGGTTGATGATTACCGGGTTTTTGCCACCGGCTGTTTTAATAAGGCGAAAACGCTCCAGTACCAGGTCGTTGTATTGTTCGGTCACTTTCTGGATCGAAGGGTCGTCGATTCCGATGTTGGAAGGGATGAGGTTTGGCTCGTTGTTCAGGTTAACGACATAATCGTACATATATTCCGCCAGTTTTAGCTGCGTGGAAACATCGAGGATCTCTTTCTGGTACTGCGATTCCGATTCGAGGAAAAAGTTCGCTTCGGAAGACATATCGAGCAGCTTATTCTGTGTTTTGAACGATTCTGCGTCAATTTCCACTTCCGAAAGCTCCTGGTTGATCAAGGTCATCCGTTCGTTGATGAACTCAAGGGTGTTTTTGGCAATCTGGTTCTTATCGTCGATCGCGTCCAGGTTGTGCTGCTTAATGAGGTTGTTGATGATGTCCGTCGCTTTCTCCATGATCGGGTCTTTCAGTGAAAGCTGGATCACATCGGAATTGGTATTGACGGATTCAATACGGATCGCGGAATTGTAACGGTCCACGACAGCATTTACAGGGCTGATAACAATGTTAATGTTGGATTTGAGCCAGGATTTCCGGTTGATCTGTGCCGGAGTTATGGTAAAATTGCCGTAAGGTGTCCTGGCTTCTTTCCCGAATTCGTAGGTGCCGATAACCTCATCTTTGTCGTTTTTGATATTGTATTCCGATTCGGATTTGATGAAAATCTTGAATTCGACGTTGAGGTTGCTGTCGATGTTGTCTTTCTGGATAACTAAAGGCGGATATTTATAATGCTCGGCAGCAATCGGGCCTTCTTTGGTGAAATACTGCACTCTCAGGTTTAGCTCTTCCACAACTTTTTTGAGCAGGCGGCGCGATTTCAGGATTTCAATCTCGTTATCGATACTGTTTTTCTCCTTGAAAATCCCCATGTCCTCGAAAGCGGAAAGATCCGTAATGGAATTTCCGTCGTCGTTGTCTTTGATAAGGATCGAAGCGTGTACTTCGTAAAGCGGAACGGTGTATTTGGTGTAAAAATAAGCGACTGTCAGCGCACAGATTAAGGAAAAGATAAACCACAGCCAATACGCCCGGTATTTGTCAATCAGGTCGCGGATGGAAGTCTGGTTTTCCAGCTCTTCTTCCAGGGTGATTTGTCGGTTTTCGTTCTCCATAATTTACTTGGAAATAAAGAACAGGGATGTCAGGATAAGGGAAACCAGCGAAATCCATGTACTCGCCGATGTACCGTAAATTCCTGAGTTGGCCTTCATCTTATTCGGTTGTACGTAAACAATGTCATTTTGTTTTAGGTAATAATAAGGCGAGTTTAAAAAGCTCTTTTTCGTCAGGTCGATTCGGATTTCAATCTTTTTGCCGTTTTCTTCCCGGATAATCAGCACATCCCTGCGCACACCGGTAATATTGAGGTCTTCGGCATAACCCAGCGCTTCCAGCAGGGAAACACGTTCGTCGTCAATGCGGAAAGTTCCCGGCCGCTGCACATCGCCTAAAACAGTGACATTGAAATTCAAAATCTGGATGTTGACCGTAGGCTGGCTTACATATTCCGAAAGCTTATTTTTGATGAGGGAAACAGCTTGTTCGCGGTTGAGACCTGCAATTCTGATCCTGCCTAATACCGGGAAATCAATGTTTCCGCTGTTATCGACAAGGTAACCGATCTGGCTGCCGGAAGTTTCGCCTTTGGCATTTTTGGTCAGGAAATCGTTGGTTGAAAGATTGAATGGTTTGACAGTTTCGGGATCCGGTGCTGAAACCGTGATCGAAAGCAGGTCATTGGCCTGGTAAGTCGTTGTGAAAACTACCGATTGCAGCGTGTCTGTGCTGCTGGCAGTATCATCTTCCCGGAAGTAAACCACTTTTTTATAAGTGTCACAGGAAAGGAGCACAAAATTAAGTAGTAGTATGATAAAAAATAACCGGTTTATCCTTTTTTGCATGTTTGATTGATCTGCTAACTAAATCCAAATGTACGCAATTATTCTGAATAACGAAGTCTCAGGAGCTTCTTTTTCCCTTAAGGAAAATATTGATGAGCGCATAAAACAGGAACTTGAAATCCGTTAAAAAAGGCTTCGCTTCCTTCTCTTCGAGGTATTTGCGCTCTGAGCTCAGCACGTCTTCTACCGATGATTTATAATTCAGGGAAACGTATGGCGGGATGCAGCCGGGCTTAAATTTAATGCGGCTTTTCCGGATATCTTCCGGCAGGATTTTAAAATAGCTTTCCGAAACGGGACGCACGCCGACAAGGCGCATATCGCCTTTCAGGACGTTGAAGATCTGGGGGATTTCGTCAATCCAGTATTTGCGCATCCAGCGGCCCCAGGGCGTGATCCGGAAATCAGCATCGAACTTGCCGCTTGGGGCGAAACCCTGCTGTTGCATCACGTAATCCTGGATGTATTCGGAATACGGGTGCATTGTACGGAGCTTGTAAACGTTGAATAATTTACCGTTTTTGCCCACGCGCTTCATTTTAAAGATCAAACCGTCGCTGGAGGTACGTTTTACGGTATTTTCCCGGACTTTCTGCACTTTGAAATAGCACAGGCCGTCAATGCTTTCCACGCGGCTGATCTCAAAACCATTGGCAACGAGCCTGCCCAAAGTTTCTGCCTTGGATAAAAGACGGTTGCGGCCCTTGCTGAACAGGAAATAAATATCGCTGAACACCTTGAGCTTGGGCATTACGCGGTGGATCAGGAAATCGAAAGAAAAGTAAACCGTGCGGATCACCGGCACTTTGTTGATCAGCATCCGGTTGCGCTTGGCAGTAAAGGTCTCGAAATACCCGAAGTAATAATCGCCGGTTTCGAGCTGTTTGTTGACTTCGTCAAAATGCCTGTTGATATGGCGCAGGTCGTTTACACGTCCCGGAGAAATAAACACGCGGGAATCATCTTCCGCGAAGAACTGCTCCAGCTTGGGGTTTTGCAAAAGCTTGTTAACGGAAAACTGCTCGCTTACGTTTGAGACAAAGCAAATTGGTACATTATGATAGTATGTCGAAAAGAGTTGCATAGCGATGAAATAGAGTAGTGTTGATTAGTTCATAGTCAGCATTTACGGGCTAAATTTTCACCCAAATGTTCGTAATTAATCCCGTCGAAGTTGCCCGAGCTCATCATCAGTAAAACGCAGTTTGCCGTTAAATGGTTGTCTATGTATTCCAACACTTCTTCGGTTTTTTGGGAAACGTTTACTTTTTGTCCAAAGCATTCGTTTACAAAATCACTGCTCAGGGCTTCGAGCTTTTTATGTTTGACCACTTCCGGGTTAAAATAAACCAAAGCCCGGTCGGCCTGGTCCAT
This sequence comes from Crocinitomicaceae bacterium, assembly GCA_021325675.1. Taxonomy (GTDB): domain Bacteria; phylum Bacteroidota; class Bacteroidia; order Flavobacteriales_D; family Crocinitomicaceae; genus M2408. Next base: position 159,575 of record JAJTCM010000005.1, on the reverse strand, counting down.
CGCGCCTTCGTAAAGCGGTAAAAAGTTTTTATTAAGAGAGGAAAACGTATGCAGCTCCATACAGGCGATCACCGTTTTGTCCGGAAATTGTTCTTTCACGGCCTTGGTCGTTGCTTTCAGCTTGGACGGCGAGTGCGCAAAATCCTTGAACATCACGAAGCTGTCGGTTTCGGCAACTTTCTGAAGCCTTTTTCCTGCTCCTGTAAAATCAGCCATAGCTTCCAGAAAACGGTCGGCTGTGATTCCCATGTGGCGGCAAATTTCAAGCGCTCCCATCATGTTCTGGAGGTTGTGGCCGCCAAAAATCTTCAGCGTATAATTTTTTCCTTCAAAATGAAGCTCCGTTCCTGTTTTCAGGCTCGTATAATCCGGTGTAGAGTAGGGGATAGCATTAATCCTGGAAGCGTATTTTTCTCCCAGTTTTTTCACTTCCCCGTCTTCGCGGTTGTAAATCAGGCTGCCTTTTTCAGAAATTTTAGAACAGAAAATATCAAACTGTTCCACGTAATTTTCAAAAGTCGGAAAAACATTGATGTGGTCCCACGCGATCCCGCTCAACAGGGCGATATCCGGCTGGTACAAATGAAATTTCGGTCTGCGGTCGATCGGTGAGCTGAGGTATTCGTCCCCTTCGAGGATCATGAATTTTGCTTCCGGGGTGAGCTTCACCATGCAGTCGTAGCCTTCGAGCTGGGCGCCAACCATATAATCTACATTTACCCCAAGCTTATTGACAGCGTGAAGGATCATCGATGTGATGGTTGTTTTCCCGTGGCTTCCGCCGATCACAATGCGTGTTTTATTTTTGCTTTGTTCGTATAAATATTCCGGGTAAGAGTAAATTTTCAGTCCCAGTTCTTTGGCTTTCAATAATTCCGGGTTGTCCTCACGGGCGTGCATTCCAAGAATTACAGCGTCCAGTCCGGTGTGGATATTAGCTTCATTCCAGCCGATTGTTGTTGGGAGAATCCCCTGTTTTTCAAGGCGGGTGCGGGAAGGCTCGAAAATTTCGTCGTCCGATCCTGTTACCTGTTCGCCTTTGCGGCTCAGTGCGATAGCGAGGTTGTGCATGGCGCTTCCCCCAATAGCAATGAAATGTATGTTCATAGTTTTACGTCTGTTTAGCTTTAAATAAAGTTCCTGCTTCAACCACAAGCGGGGCAAGGAGGAAAAGAACGCCGATATTGGTGATCCACCGGAGAGTTTCGGGCCCGGCTTTGTTTTCAAGGGCTACCGGCGCAATGATGCCCAGCAGGCCAATGTAATATAAGCGGTTCCAGCGGGAAACAAATTGCAGCAGGTTTTTTTTCACCAGTTCAATAGCGATATAAACTACTGCCAGGATCATTACCCAAATTTCTATTTTGCGTGTAAAATCACGGTGGATAAACCAAAAATAGGAAATGATCAGGCAAGAAATAAGCAAGCTGATAGCAAATAGAATGAGTTGAATTTTTGTTCTTCGGTCTTCTGTCACCTCCGTGTTTTCAACAAAGTTACGAAAATTAGACCTTGCTTCCGACACGCCAAAAAAATTAGTTAACAAAAAATAACTTAAAACCAGCTTTGGAGGATTTGTTTTTGGATGAGCATCAAATTTTAACGGCCACGGATTTGTGGCAAAAAGACATGGGATTTATCTTTTAAATTGAGCACAAGTGTATATAGATCAAAAAAGCCCTTCCATTGCTGAAAGGGCCATTATATAAAGGCGTTTCTGTCTATCTGAACAAGGTCAGGAAGGAGAAACGGAAAAAAGCCGCTCCTGAGAGCGACTTTTATAAGTTGATACAAAATTAAGAATTTAATTCTAAATCTTCAATTTTACATTCTAATTACATCATTCCCGGCATTCCACCGTGCATGCCTCCGCCCATTTGAGCAGGGTTTTCTTCGATGGCGTCAGCGATTACGCACTCCGTCGTTAACAGCATGGCTGCGATAGAAGATGCATTTTCGATAGCGATGCGGGTTACTTTAGTCGGGTCGATAACACCGGCTTCGTATAAGTTCTGGAATTGCTCCGTACGGGCGTTGTAGCCGAAGTCGTCTTTACCTTCTTTTACTTTCTGAACAATTACCGCTCCTTCACCACCGGAGTTGGCAATGATCTGGCGCAGCGGCTCTTCAACAGCGCGCTTCACGATCGCGATCCCTGTGTCTTCGTCTTCGTTATCGCCTTTCAGGTTATCGAGGGCGTTCATAGAGCGGATCAATGCAACGCCGCCACCAGGTACGATTCCTTCTTCAACGGCAGCTCTTGTTGCAGCCAAAGCGTCATCTACGCGGTCTTTTTTCTCCTTCATCTCAACTTCTGTCGGTGCGCCCACGTAAAGTACGGCAACGCCACCCGCCAGTTTCGCCAAACGCTCCTGGAGCTTCTCGCGGTCGTAGTCGGAGGTCGTATTTTCAATCTGCACGCGGATCTGGTTCACGCGGCCCTGGATATCTTCTTTGTTTCCGGCACCGTTGATGATCGTTGTGTTGTCTTTGTCGATTTCAATTTTAGCTGCAGTTCCGAGCATATCCATCGTTGTGCTTTCAAGGGTCATTCCGCGTTCTTCTGAAATTACCTGTCCGCCTGTCAGGACTGCGATGTCCTCCAGCATAGCTTTACGGCGGTCACCAAAGCCCGGTGCTTTTACCGCTGCAATTTTGAGCGAGCCACGGATGCGGTTCAATACGAGGGTAGCCAAAGCTTCGCCATCGATTTCTTCCGCAATGATCAATAAAGCGCGGCCTGCCTGTACAACCGGCTCGAGAACAGGAAGCAATTCCTTCATGTTGGAAATTTTCTTGTCGTAGATCAGAATGAGCGGGTTTTCCATCTCAGTGACCATTTTTTCAGTGTTTGTCACGAAATAAGCCGACAAATAACCGCGGTCAAACTGCATACCTTCTACCGTTTTTACTTCAGTTTCAGTTCCTTTTGCTTCTTCCACAGTGATTACGCCGTCGTTTCCAACAACTTTCATCGCTTCAGCGATCAGTGAACCGATTGTTTCGTCGTTATTAGCCGAAATGGAGGCGATCTGCTTGATTTTGTCGTTATCGGAACCTACTTCCCTGGAAATGTTTTTCAAGTGTGAAACAACTGCGCTGACAGCTTTGTCTATCCCTCTTTTCAAATCCATCGGGTTGGCGCCTGCAGCTACGTTTTTCATTCCTGCTGTAACGATTGCCTGGGCAAGAACAGTAGCGGTTGTTGTTCCGTCACCTGCAATGTCTGCGGTTTTGGAAGCAACTTCTTTAACCATTTGCGCACCCATGTTTTCAATAGGGTCTTTCAATTCGATTTCTTTTGCTACCGTAACACCATCTTTTGTTACCTGCGGAGCGCCGAATTTTTTACCGATTACAACGTTTCTTCCTTTCGGTCCTAATGTTACTTTTACTGCGTTTGCCAATGCATCTACGCCTTTTTTGAGCTTTTCACGCGCTTCTACGTCGAAAAAAATTTCTTTTGCCATTTCTATTTTATTTAGATAATTGGATTAATAGATAATTAGATTTTTAGACTATGACAGGATGCCATAAATGTCAGACTCCTTCATGATAAGAAAAGTCTTGGAATCAATTTTCAATTCCGTACCGGAGTATTGTCCGTAAATTACCGTGTCACCGACCTTGACAGTCATGGGCTCATCTTTTTTGCCGTTACCAACTGCAATTACGGTTCCTTTCAAAGGTTTTTCCTTTGCTGTATCAGGGATAATGATCCCGCTTGCTGTTTTTTCCTCTGCCGGCGCCGCTTCAATCAAAACGCGGTCTGCCAATGGCTTTAATGATGTTGACATATAGATAAATTTATTTTATGATTCTCGACTGTATTTGTCGAAAACTATGCCAAGCTCATAAGGGGGATAAAATGACAGTTTCAGCTGTCAAAGCAAGACAATTTGACAGTTAATAATTCCGCTTCAATTTGGAATCCTGGGTCTCTTTTTGCCAGATATGCTCGTTGGAAGGCTCACCGTTTTTGGAGTAGGTAATGCCTGTCAGCGACTGCGTGCGGATGTATACCTGGCCGTAACCGTTTTTCACTACTACGCGGCGGGTAACGACAGCGATCAGCAAGCCGTTTTCGTCATCCTGGTTGAACACTTCCTGGGACACGCCTTCCGGGTAAATCGAACCGAGCTCGTTGGCTACCTTATCGTCAAATTTGAGTTCTTTGCTGGAGATTTTGTTCAGGTTCACCTGTGCATTTTCCAGGGCAGTCTTCTTGTTCAGGTCGGATTGGTATTTCTGATCGCCTGCACTGGTTGATACATTTTTAACGCCATCAATGTTCTCGTCCACTTTGGTAGCTTTCTGCGTATTTTCTTTGGATGTTGAGATCATGGTGTTGTTCACGTCCGTTTTGGTATTGGCGCGCTGCTGGTCGTCATTCAAGCCTTTTTCAATATGGGAGCTGTTAGCGGATTTATCCATGCGGTCTACGTCAGCAGCGATCTTTTTAGCATCGGCTACTTTCGTATCGGCCAGCTCACCGGCGGATTTTACGGTAGAGGAAATACTTCCCTGGTTAGTCAGGTGTTTTACCACATTCTGGTTGTATTCCTCACGGGATTTATCCTGGATTGTGTGCGCTTCTTTCTGAACGATGTCTACGTTGTTTTTCCGGTTGGCATCCTGCTGTTCCGGGATGAGGGCTATTACTTTGTTTTTGGCGGCGATTTCCCCGTCACTTTTCAGGCTTTTTTCTATATGCTCAAGTCCTTGCTCTGCAGCATTTTTGCTCAGCTTGTTATCCACCTGGTCTACTTCCAGTCCGTTGTTGTATGGTGTTTTGCTGTCCGCTACTTCTTTGGCGCTGCGTACTTTTTCTTCCGTTTCGATCTTAGTCGCTACGTTCAGGATATTGTCGCTTTCCTTGGAAACATTAAAATCATCATTTTTGTTGATTTTTGCGTTGATGTCTTTCACCTGGTCATCAATCTGCTTGCGCTCCTCGTAATCGTCGTTGTTCTGATCGTCGATTTTTACCTGGGTTTTTTCCAGCTCACCGCGGTTGGTGATGTTGTTGCTGTAAGCCTGGTTTTTGTCAACAATCGCTTTGTCATCATATCTTTTACTAACCGCTTTTACTGTTTCTGTATTGTCGGTGTACACAGCTATTTTCTGCGTTTGCTCTGCTGAAACTTCGCTGGTAATGGTACTGATATTCTCGCGGTTATTTAAATTTTCGTTGTATTTAACGGTCGTACTCTCGTTCGCGTTATTGCTCATGGAAGTTTTGCTCTTCTCCACAGTTTCTACTGTTTCCTGGCGGTTTTCGTCTCCCTCGCGGTAGTTTTTGGCGTTTTTCTGAACGATTTCGGAAACCTGGTTATTCTGGTTGTAAATCGCTTCGGTTTTCTTGTCCGTCAGAACAGTATTGTTGTCCTGCGTTTTCTGTGATTTAACCTCAACGTTGCGTTTTCTTAGCTGTTTGCGGCTTTCCTCGGCTTTTACCAGTTCGGCGTTGGCTTTGTTCGGATCGTCCGTTGTCGGGATTCCCAGCGCGTTGAGCGGGCCAATTGTTTTCGTTACTGCCGGGTTCAGGATTGCATCGATCTCATCCAGTTTTTCCTGCGGATAGCTGTCGCTAGGGCGGAAGCCTTTGGCGCGTTTGTAAAGCTCAATAGCTTTGTCGTATTTCTTGTTCTGGAAATTTTCATCGGCCTTATCGAGGATTTTCCGGTATTCGCGGTCGCCATCATCGATTTTCTCCAGCTCTTCGGCACAACGCTTAAATTGTTTCTGCGCGTAGGCGTCATTGCCTTTAATGTTCAGGGCCTTTCCGTAGAGGTTTTTCGCATCGATATAGCCTTTTTGGGTTTTCAGGGCAAACATAGCGTCCGCTTCCTTGATAAGCTGGTTGAACTCTGCTGCCGTTTTGTTGTTGCTTTCGTTGTCGATGAGCTGCTGTACCTCGTCAATTTTCGCCAGGGCGGCTTTATCGTTCTTTTTAACGTTCAATGCGTTTTTAAACTCGGAGAGGGCCTGGGTATAATTCTTGGAGTTCATGGCGGAAACCCCGCTGCTCATGTATTCCTGGTATAATTTGTCGTTTTGCGCGGACGCACTTTCTTTGTCGCGCAGGGCTTTCACATCCTCAATGCGCTTGGCCGGCTGAGGGTCTGTAGCTTTCAATACTTTTGCTTCTTCGAAAAGACGGATGGCTTTGTCGTAATCTTTTACTTTAACAGCACTTTCGGCCTCTGCCATTTTATTGCGGAAGGCATTTTCTTTATCAGCTGTTCCTTTTTTGGCTTCCTCTTCAGCCTTCATCAGGTCGTCGATCTCTTTCAGCTTATTTTTCGGGATGATGTCCGTCGGTCTGAAAGTCAGCGCGCGGTTGTACAATTCTTTTGCCTTGGTCCAGTTTTTCTCATCCATAGCCTTCTGTCCAGCTGTCAGGATCTTTTCATAATTCCGGTCTTCTTCCGACTGGGATTTTTTGACAGAAAGGGCTTCGGCTTCCTTGGCTTTGATAGCAGGCTCCGTTTCGCTCGGTTTGATTTTTCCGGCTTCGTTGAAGAATTTGATCGCATCCGAATAGTTTTCTGCCGCCATAGCATCCTTGCCCTTTTTCATGGCTTCGGCATATTTTTTATCGGTTTCGGCAGCAGCGCTTGCGTTAGTTTTTTTAGCTTCGAGCTCTTTGATTTTCGCCGGTGGAACGGGATCGTTCGGCTTCATCTTTTGTGCTTCCCTGTATTTGGCGATTGCGCCGTCAATGTTGGATGCTTCCAGGCCTTTGGCTTCCTCGATCAGTTTGTTATACGCCTGGTCAGCAGAAAGCTTGGCGTTTTCCTCAGCAATTTTAGCTTCAATTTCTTTCAGCTTGGCATCAATGTCCGGATCAGCTTTCAGTCCTCTGGCTTCGTTGAGCACGCGCTTGGCATCCGACCATTTTTTCTGGCTCATCAGGCTGATACCTTCGGTTTTGAGCTCATTGAATTTTTTGGTCTTCTCGGCTTCGCTTTGGTTGGCCGCGATTTTATTGTTGATTTCGTTGATCTTGCTGTTAGCTTCAGCGTTATTGCCATCAAGGCTTAAGACTTCCTGATATTTCTTTTTGGCGTTTTCCAGGTCGTTTTTGCTGTACAGGGCTAAAGCGTCCTTCATCAGGAGGGCAATTTTATCCGCTTTTTCCTTTTCGCGCTTAGCCGTTTCCTGGTCAGCGAGCATTTTGTCAATTTTCTGAATGTTTTCAGCCGGCTTGCTTTGTGTATTGTCAATAGAAGCGGCTTCCTGGTATTTGGCTTTGGCCTCAGCCAGTTTATTGGCAGCAAACAGCTGGTCGGCAGCTTTCATCGCCGCGTCATACTTCTCTTTCTTCTGCTTGTTTTTTTCGGCATCGGCCAGCTTAGCGTCAATCTCCTTGATTTTTGTTGTTGGGTACGTTTGCGTATTGTCAATCGTGAGCGCCTCGCTGAACTTGGCTTTTGCTTCAACGAGCTTATTGGAAGCTAGCAATTGTTCCGCCTCAGCGATTTTAGCATCGTAAAGCTTCTTTTTACCGGCGAGGGCTTCTTCTTCCTTGATTTTAACGTCAATTTCCTGGAGTCGCTTGGTTGCAACAGGATCGTTTGGCTTGTATTTTAAGGCTTCCGTAAAAGAAGCTTTGGCGTCGGTATATTTTTTCTGGGAGAAAAGGGTTTCACCGGCATCAATGGCTTTTTTGTATTTGCCTTCGTTTTCAGCAGCGGCTTTCTGGTCGGCGATAATTTTGTTTGCTTTCGTGATCTGGTCTTTGGCGTACTGCTCGTCCTTAATCTTCAGGGCTTCCTGGTATTTGGCAACAGCTTCGGCATATTTTCCCTGGTCACGGAGCGCATCGGCCGTAGCAACCAGTTTTTTATATTCTTCCTCTTTTTGCTTGGCGGCCTGGTCACCCTGCTGCTGCTGCTTGAGGAGGAAGTCCATTTCTTTCACTTTATCAGTTGCGTCTTTGTCTTTTGGCTTGATCAGCAAAGCTTCCTCGTATTTGGCGAGTGCTTCCTTGTACATTTTTTTGTTTTCCCATTCAGCGGCTTTTGACATCGCATCCTGGTATTTGGCTTCCACGTCGTTGGCGGCTTTTTCACTTTGCTCTACAAGGGCAGCGATTTTTTTTGCCATTTTTTCCCGGAGCACGTCATCGTATTGCAATTCAGGGCTTGTTCCGTCGAAATAATATTCGGTAAACGGGTTTTTTTCTACGTAGCTGTAGTCGATCGTAGGAACCTGGTCGAAAAGCGATACTTCCAGCTTGGCCTTGGCGGAGCTTCCTCCCTGGAGTAATTCAGGATCAATCCCTTTTCCGTCAATGTAAGCGAAACGGGTTACTTTGCCCGCTTTGGAGAATTCGATTTTGTATTTTTTCCCGGCCGGGATATTGAAACGGACATTCCCGTTGGATGGTGTGACAATGCTTTTGATGATGTTGGCGCCGTCGTAAATATCGATGGAAACACCGGTCACTTTTTTACCTGTCGTATAGTCTTTGGTCGTGATATCCAGGTCAATATTTGCCTGCCCCAGTCCGGCGAGCGTGCTGAGTAAAAAAGCGAAAAGGATATAAAATTGCTTCATTGTTCCTGTGTTAAACGAGATCCCGTACAACTAGTTACAGAATTCGTTTAATTTTGTAATCGATTTTTTTTACAAATATCGCATTTTTTTATCAAACTAAATACAAACACCGATGCTGAAATTAAACGCGCTGAGCTATTGGGAACGGAATTCGTATTTCGAAGGCCTGGATTTTGTCATTGTTGGCGCCGGAATTGTGGGCTGCAGCACGGCGATCCACTTGCGTAAAAAATACCCGGATGCCAAAATTCTTATCCTTGAGCGGGGTTACCTTCCAATGGGCGCGAGCACTAAAAATGCGGGTTTCGCCTGTTTTGGCAGTGTCACGGAATTATGTGACGATTTGAAGAAAATGCCCGAGCCGGAAGTTTGGCTCACCGTACAGAAACGCTACGAAGGCTTAATTTATTTGCAGGAGCTGATCGGGCGCGAAAACCTTGATTTTCAGCAAAACGGTTCCTGGGATTTGATCGATGGAAAAACAGATCCGGCGCCTTACCGGGGTCAGCTGGATTATCTCAACGAGCAAATCGGCGAATTAACCGGGGAAATGAACGTGTATTCGGAAGATCTCGGGGTTCAGCAGCGCTTTGGTTTCGGGGATGTAAAAACCGGCTTTTATAACCGCCTGGAAGCCCAGATCGATACCGGGAAAATGATGCTCCGTTTTGCGGCTTTGCTGAGTGAGCACAAGATCCTGCACTTATCGGGAATCGAAGTCATTGACCTGGTACAGCAAAATGGAAGTGTACAGGTACAAACGTCAGTCGGCGAATTCAAAGCTTCGAATGCCTGCATTTGCGTGAATGGCTTTGCCAAACGCTTTTTACCGAACGACGATATCCAGCCGGCACGGGCCCAGGTGCTCATTACCAAACCGATTGAAAACCTGCATATCAAAGGAACTTTTCATTACCAGATGGGTTACTACTATTTCCGCAATATTCACAACCGGATTTTATTCGGCGGCGCACGCAACCTGGCTTTTGAAGCAGAAACAACAGAAACCCTTGAAAACACAGAGCTGATTACGAACGAACTGAAAAGCAAGCTCAAAACAATGATCCTGCCCGGAACGCCTTTCGAAGTGGATTACACCTGGGCCGGGATTATGGGCGTTGGCCAGACCAAAAAACCGATCATCCGAAAAATATCAGACAACATCGCGATCGGTGTGCGCATGGGCGGCATGGGCGTGGCAATCGGATCCATGGTGGGGAAGGAGAATGCGGAACTCTTCTAGAAATAGAAAGTTGAGAATGAAGAATGGAAAATAATTCTTAATTCTCCATTTTCAATTCATGCTCTGTAAGAGCAGTTCTTCCCGGATAGACTTTCAACGCTTCTTCCAAACATTTAACTGCTTTGCGCAGGGAATCCTGGTTGAGAACGTAAGCAATACGCGCTTCGTCTTTTCCGGCGCCCGGCGTGGAATAGAATCCATTTGCAGGGGCCATCATTACGGTCTGTCCTTCGTAAGAAAAATCTTCAAGCAACCATTGGCAGAACTTTTCGGCATCATCTACCGGGAATTTGGCAACGCAATAGAATGCGCCGCTCGGCTTCGGGCAGAAAACGCCGGGAATATTGTTCAGGCCGTCCACCATGATATTGCGGCGCTGTACGTATTCGGCAACAACGTTATCAAAGTAAGATTGCGGGGTGTCCAAAGCAGCTTCGGAAGCAATCTGGTCGATCGTTGGCGGGGATAAGCGCGCCTGTCCGAATTTGAGGGCAGCCATCATCACATCTTTGTTTTTAGAGACTAAAGCCCCGATGCGTGCGCCGCACATGGAATATCTTTTCGACACGGAGTCGATCATAATCACGTTTTGCTCAATGCCTTCGAGGTTTAGTACGGAGAAAGGTTTTGCGCCATCGTAGCAGAATTCGCGGTAAACTTCATCTGCAAAGAGGAATAAATCGTGTTTTTTCACAATGTCACGCAGCTTTTCGAGCTCTTCGCGGGTATACAGGTAACCGGTTGGGTTGCCCGGGTTGCAAATTACGATTGCCTTGGTTTTGGAAGTAATTTTCTTCTCAAATTCCTCTACCGGTGGCAAAGCAAAACCGCTTTCGATGGTGGAAGCAACTGGAACAACGTTTAGTCCTGCAGTCACTGCGAAACCGTTATAATTAGCGTAAAAAGGCTCAGGAATAATCACTTCGTCGCCCGGGTTGCAGGTCGACATGAAGCCAAAAATAAGCGCTTCCGAACCGCCGGTTGTGATGATGATATCCTCAGAGTTTACCGGTAAACCGCCTTTTTGATAAAAGTTTGCCAGCTTGTTGCGGTAGGATTCAAAACCTGCGGAATGACTGTATTCAATCACCCTGCGGTCCATGTTTTTAACGGCATCCAAAGCCACTTGAGGCGTTTCAATATCCGGCTGGCCGATGTTCAGGTGGTAAACCACTTTGCCTTCTTTTTTGGCTTTTTCAGAATACGGAACCAGCTTACGGATCGGGGAAGCCGGCATGTCAATCGCTTTTTGTGAAATCTTTGGCATAAAACGTTTATTTTTGCAAAGGTAAACATTGAAATTAAATTGATGTCTTTAAAAACTATTTTTCTTTGGCTTTTAACAGCTTCTTTCCTGCTTTCCTGCTCGCAAAACGAAGTTGAGGAGAAGAAAGTCAAGGTTGGTAAAACCATGCTGTGTGAAAAACCTGGCGGGAGCAAAAAAGAAAACGACAGTCTTTCTTTGTCGGCGAAGCCCCTGGAAAAAGCTTCAGCAGAAAAGGATACTGCCGTTAAGCCGAAGAAAGACATGGGCGGCCTGGTAGATATCCAAACGATTGAGCCGTCGATCCTGGTTGACCTGAAATATGCGTCGACGGACAATTTCATGAAGCGCCGCCTGTATTTTGACATTGACAAGCTTTACCTGCAAAAAGATGTGGCTGAGCGCCTGGCGAAAGTACAGCATTATTTACAGGAATTACGTCCCGACCTTACCTTGCTGGTTTACGACGGTGTTCGTCCGCTCTCCGTGCAATGGGCGATGTGGAGAGCGCTGGATACGATCCCCGTGAAGGAACGGGTGAAATTTGTTTCGAACCCGGCTTCAGGAAGCATTCACAATTACGGCGCAGCGATTGACCTGACGATTGCAAAAAAAGACGGTACACCGCTCGACATGGGTGCAGGCTACGACGATATCCGAAAAATTGCTTATCCCAGCTGGGAATCCCATTTCCTGCAAACCGGCGAATTGACCAAACAGCAGGTCGAAAACCGGAAATTGCTCCGGAAGGTGATGCAGTCGCAGGGCTTTTCGAACATCAAAACGGAATGGTGGCACTTCAACGCGTGTTCGCGGGTACAGGCGAAAGCGAGGTATAAGGTTTTGGAGTGATAAAACTAAAAAGATGGAGAAACACGTTGAATTAACGAATGCGGAGCTTGTGGGGCGATTAGCGGATTGTTCGCTTGACCCGGAATATTTCAGCCATGAAGCGCATTTACGTTTGGCCTGGCTGCAGATCAAAGAGAAAGGAACGGAAGCCGCAATTGCTGAAATCCGCACTTTGCTCCTGAACTATGTTTCTTTCCTGGGAGCTGACGACAAATACAACGAAACACTGACTGTTGCTGCCGTGAAAACCGTCAATCATTTTATGCTGAAATCCGCTTCAGATAATTTTGCTGATTTTATACTTGAATTTCCCCGCCTGAAAACAGCTTTCCGGGAGCTGATCGCGCAGCATTATTCAACGGATATTTTTAGTTCTGAAACAGCCCGGAAAACCTTCCTGGAACCGGAATTGCTTCCTTTTGACTGATTTGTCCGAATCCCCGTCAAATGGCTTATTGCCGCATAGTGCTGATCGGTTTAGCTTTGACGAAAAAATCAACGATATGAAACTGATAAAATTCGCAGGGTTTGCCGCATTACTTTTTTTAAGTACAGCATTTAATGTAAAGCAGGCAAAATCCGATTGGCTGAACGGGAAATGGTGGGGAATGAAATACCAGGTCGATATGGCTAAAGGCTGGCAAACAGAATTAGGGATCAATACAAAGACCAATAAGTTTACCGTGAGTTATCCCGAACTGGATTGCACAGGAACACTGGAGCTGCAAAGTATGTCTAAAAATAAAGCCGTGTTTATCGAAAAGCTGCCGAATTCATCCTGCCTGTCGGACGGCTACATCATTATCACGAAAGTAGATGAAACACATATTTCCTTTACCTGCCTGCGGGAGAATAATAAGCGGCTGGCTTCGTATTGTACACTGACGAAAATTTGAATTCTGCCATCTGTTCATCAATCATCATTATTTTTATCGGACGGCAATAAAGTAAAATAAACGGCGTTATCTAAAAAAAACATTAGTTGCCTATGTTAAAAACGTTACCCCTCAAAGTTAAATCCTCTAAATCAAATGAAATGGCCGGCCCGAGATCAGAAACGATTAATGCCATCCTGAATTTCAGCAGGTCATTAGAGGTAAAGAAGCTGAAAAGCGACAAAAAGATTTTTATTCTGAATAACTGAACACGAAAGTTACAGCAAACAAAAAGTCCCGGTCTGAAAACCGGGACTTTTTAATTTTATATCGGAAAGTATTAAGCGTTGATGTTCATGTTGTCGAGAACGTCCATTACACCTTTCACAGCGTCTGCAGATTCTTTCAACAATGCTTTTTCCTCGTCGTTCAATTGAAGCTCGATGATTTTTTCGATCCCGTTTTTACCCAATACTACAGGAACACCCAGGTAGATGTCTTTCATGCCGTATTCGCCGTTCAACCACGCGCAAACCGGGAAGATCCGTTTCTGGTCGCGAACGATCGCTTCAACCATTTGTGCAGCAGCAGCTCCTGGAGCATACCATGCGGAGGTACCCAATAATTTAACGATCTCGCCACCGCCGAATTTTGTTCTTTCAATGATTTCGTCCAGTTTTTCAGGAGAGATCAGCTCAGTTACAGGAATCCCGGAAACAGTTGTGTAGCGCGGAAGCGGAACCATCGTGTCGCCGTGGCCACCCATCAATACTGCCTGGATGTCTTTCGGGGAAACGTTCAATTCGCTTGCGAGGAATGCACGGTAACGCGCAGTATCCAAAACACCGGCCATACCGAACACTTTCTTGGAATCAACTTTCGCGTTCAGGTAAGCACAGTAAGTCATAACATCCAGCGGGTTGGAAACGATAACAAGGATCGCGTCCGGTGAATGCTTGATAATATTTTCAGTAACTGTTTTTACGATCCCGGCGTTTGTAGCGATCAGGTCATCACGCGACATTCCCGGTTTTCTCGGCAAGCCTGATGTGATAACAACTACATCTGAACCGGCAGTTTTTGAATAGTCATTCGTAGAGCCGATAGTACGTGAATCATATAAATTAATCGGGGAAGTTTGCCAGATATCCAACGCTTTTCCTTCCGCAAATCCTTCTTTAATGTCAAGCAAAACGATTTCGTTTGCAATTTCTCTGTGTGCGAGCACATCAGCACAAGTTGCACCAACGTTTCCAGCACCTACAACAGTTACTTTCATGTCTTAAGTTTTATTTCAAAATTTGATGGGTGTAAATTTAAAGTATTTTTAAACACTAAAGAGGATTTATTTATAAAAAATGGTTTATTTTTATGCTGCATTTAAAGAAAAGGCTGACAATTTCAGCCCGGGTAAGATTTTTTAGCCTCACAGGAACATCGTTATTTGTTCTGCGTGAGCTTAAGTGCAGATAAAACTTCGATAATTTTCTATGTGCCTATTGGGATTGAATTGTGTCAAGAGACTTAAAATTTTTACACTTTGCCAAAAATAAGGCAACCCAAATCAGAAAGCAGCGTTTAAAGTAAAAAAGTGTCAAACAAAGAAGAAATCAACGGCCTCATTGTGGATTGTGTGAGTAATTCACGCAAAGCACAGGAGAAATTGTTTAAACTTTTTTACGGGAAGATGCTGTATTTGGTGCTTCGTTACCATTCCGACCGCGATACCGCGCAGGAAGTTGTACAGGAAGGGTTTATCAAAGTCTTCGAAAAAATGTCGGGCTTTGATATGCAGGGTTCTTTCGATGCCTGGATCAGGCGGATCATGGTAAACACAGCCATTGACTATATCCGCAAGAACAACCGGCTGGCATTGGTGGAGCTGAGCGACAATTACAGGGAAGATTTCCCGGAGGATTCGGCAGACGAGCTGGAACACGAGTTTGAAAAAAACAGGCAGATGGCGCTGGAAAGTATACAAGAGCTTTCGCCGGCCTACAAAGCGGTGTTTAATTTATATTATGTAGAAGATTACACCCACAAGGAAATTGCAGAGGAGCTGGGGATATCCGAAGGGACTTCCAAATCCAACCTCGCGAAGGCAAAAATGCGCCTGAAACAGATTTTAGAACAAAAAAACGGACATAATTTTCTTTGAAAATGGAGAAAAGCTGTAAAGACATATTGAGAGAAGGGGAGGAAGCATACAATCCGCAGGCCTGGGAAAACGTTTCCCGCCGCCTGGATCAGAGTATGCCGGTAAAAGGAAAAGCATTTTCACCGAAAAACATCCTGCTGGGCGGAAGCGCAGCCTTACTCATTGGCGCCGGTCTTTATTTCCTCGCAGGGAACAATGAACAAGCGCCTGCTCAAAAAGCTACAGGACAAAAAACCGAACAATTAACGCAAAACGAGCTTCCGGCAACTACCGGACACCAGCAGAACACGTCTTCTGAAGAAGAAAGCGAAATGGCTGGAAATAATCAAAAAGAAGCCGGCAAGGCCGGTAAATCCGAAAAATCTTCCGGCTCAGATTCAGCGGGTGAAAACCTTCTGAAAAAAGAAGAGAACTTTAATCCTTTAAAGGATCACAAAGAACCCAAAGATCCGGAGCTTAAAACGAGCGATCCTGTGAAACCGGTGAACACTGCTGCCCGTTTTATCTTACCGAAACATGCTTCTGAATACTGTCTCAATGAAGACGTAGAGCTCAGCAATACGAACGAAAACCGCTGTATGCTTACGGATGACTCCGGAAATGTGATTGCTTCCATTGCTGGAAATTCGAAGACAAAAGTACAGCTTTCAAAAACGGGCGTTTATTTCTTCCGTTACCCGAAATTTGACCAGAAAAGCGCTGAAGCCTTTGAAACTGAAAGAGCCTTTACGGTTCACGGTCCGCAAACACCGGATTTTAGCTTTGAAAACGAGATCAATTACGATAACGGAATTCCTTACATTAACCTCAAAGCCCAGGATTTTGGGAATGGCATGAGCTGGAATTCCGACAAAGGCGAAATTGTATCACAAGCTGAAAATTCCAAAATTTCGGTCTTCCGGAAAGGGGATTACCGCGTTTCATTGGAGAAAAAAGACCAGCAGGGATGCACCGCCAAAAAAGTGCAGGTAATCAGCGTGCGTGAAGATTACAACTTATTGGCGCCAACTGCTTTCCGCCCTGCATCCAACGATCCGCGCAACAGCCGTTTTATGCCCTTTGCCTTAACTGTGCGCAATACCGGTTTTGAATTGCTTGTGATTGACCCTGAAACGGGAAGAACAGTGTTCAAAAGCACATCGGCAGATAATGCCTGGGATGGCGCAGACATGAACTCCGAACAATCCGATAAGGCGAACAAAGCGTATATCTGGAAGGTGAAATTACATCAGCCGGAGCGCGGTGAAAAATCCGAGTACAGTGGAACTGTGATGCGGTTGATCCAGTGATTTTGCGTGCTACGCTCATTGAAAAATTTGAAGATTCATTCCGTGGGTGAAATTCGCTAATCTTCAAATTCCGCGAAGCGGAACGAATTTTCGAATTCATTCTCGCCAACCAATCAATAATTGCCACCGTTAAATCATAAAAATACAAAGCAAAACGTTTTTTTTGTAATTTAGTCCTGCTAAAACGAACTGTATTTATGAATCATTTTTTATCCATTCTCCTCGTATCTTTTTTGTTTTCAGGCTTATATGCCCAGAAGAACTTCCAGGTAAAAGAAGAAAAAGAAAACCGGGTTGTAACGGAATTTCGCGATTTGAATACAAAATCGTATGCTTACACTGAAATTTCCGGCGCTTCTTATATCGATTTCGGGAAAACCCACAAAGTTACTTTATTGGAGAAAGGAAAACCGCAGCTTCCGTCTTACGGTGTGACTTTCATGCTTCCTGCCCAGGGGAAATCCCAGGTTAACGTGATTTATTCCGAGGAAGAAATAATTGAAAATGTATCGGTTTCACCATCCAAAGGAAACCTCAAGCGCAATATTGACCCGGCTAACGTCAGCTATGAATTCGGTGACGTATACCAAACAAACGCTTTTTTCCCGGCTGAGCCAGTAAAGCTGGAGAAACCTTTTAACCTGAGATCCCTCCGCGGACAGGTTGTGCGTGTTTTTCCATACCAGTATAATCCGGTGACGAAAACTTTAAAGCATTATAAAAAAATCACCCTTGAATTAGTGACTGATCCGTCCGTGAGCGGTGAAAACGAGCTCGCGTCAAACGCTTTTCAGCCGCGTGATTTGAAATCCTATTCCAGCTTATTTGTTAATCCATCCAAAACCCTGAAATACGATGAAGTGGATGAAAGCGGTGATTTCCTCGTACTTGCCCCGGAAAGCTATCACGAAGCGATCTCGCCTTTATTGAGCTGGAAAAACAAAAAAGGTATCAAAACACACCTGGTTACGGTGGCTGAAAGCGGTGAAACGCCTGAAACGATCAAAGCATTGATTGAAAATGAATACTGGGAAAACCCGGATTTGAAATATGTTTTGCTGGTAGGCGATCATCAGCAGATTCCGGCTTATTCTTACGGTACAACCTGGGATAACGAAGAATTGTTCAGCGATTCTTACTACGGACAGCTGCTCGGAGGCGATTTTTACCCGGAGCTGTTTGTTGGCCGCTTTTCAGGCACAGCTGCAAATGTTGAGGTGATGGTTGACCGTACACTCGAGTACGAAACAAACCCGATGGAAGGCGACTGGATGACAAAAGCCCTGGTTTTAGGCTCAGGGGAAGGTGCAGGCTACGGGGATGAAGGTCAGGCTGACTGGCAGCATCTACGGGGAATCCACGATCAGCTGCTTGATTACGGCTATACAAGTGTACATGAGTTCTATGACGGTTCGCGCGGTGATGATGATGCCAGCGGAAATCCCTTGCCAAGTATCATATTGCCAGCAGTTAATGCGGGGGTTGGCTTATTCAACTATACCGGCCATGGCGATATCAATACCTGTATTACGGGAAGCTTCGGCTCTTCCCAGATCAACCAGGCTGTGAATAACGGGATGTACCCGTTTGTAATTTCAGTAGCCTGCAATAACGGAACGTTTACCTACGGAAACTGTATTTCGGAAACCTGGCTCAAAGCTACGGAGAACAATACACCTTCCGGGGCAATTGCGGCTTGCGGTTCTTCCATCCTGATGGCCTGGGCGCCACCAATGCAAACGCAGGATGAGATGGCTAACCTGATTGTTCGCAACGATGAGTCCAATATCAAAAATACGCTCGGCGGCCTGTTTTACAACGCACAAATGAGTATGCTGGAAGAATATCCTGATAACGGTGAAGAAGTAATGCAAACCTGGGTGTTTTTCGGGGACCCGAGCGTGGATTACCGCAATGCCGTTACAGAAGAGCTCGCAGTAGCTTTTGACAGCTGCATCATTACACCGGACATCACCTTTACTTCTGCCAGCGAAGGAGCTTTTATCAGCCTGACACAGAATAACGAAATCCTGGCCCGCGGAACGGTATCCGGCGGAAGCCTTACCCTGAACCTCGGCGCTTATGATATTCTGCAGAATGTTGAGGTTGTGTGCTCTAAGCCAAACTTCAAGCCGTTTTTCGGAACACTGGTGAGCGGCGGTTGCTTTGCCTTAGACGTAGCAGAAAAAGCAAATGCCGGTTTCAACTTGTACCCGGTGCCGGCTTCTCAGCAGATCATGCTTGATTTTGGTAAAATGGTTCAGACACTGAGCTATGCCATATATGATGTGAGCGGGAAAGAGCTGCAGCGTTACAGCAATGCTAAATTCTCAGCAAACAGCCACAGTCTTCCGGTGGATGGACTGGCAAACGGCGTGTATACGATCCGCGTAAACGATGGTTCGCAAGAAGCCGTTTACCGCTTTGTAGTTCAACATTAAAATCAGGCTGCCACGAATTTCACTAACCAATATTTGGTGATTGTTTCGTGTAATTAACTGCGTTTCTGCTTTACTTCAGGAAACGTTTGCGTTGTTCTTCAGTGGGCAGGGCACAAAAGCCTTTGTTGCCTAAACGGTGCCTGCGGGCAGCGATGAAGTCATAGATTCTGTCGCGCCAGCCACGGGGAAGGATATAGCCGGCTTTCAGGAATCCCCAGGGAAATTTCAATTCGTTTGTCAGTTTCAATGCAGCTGTTGATTTGCTGAACAAATTCCGGCCATCCCAGAAATAAACGGTGCTCAGGTCTGGCTTAGGGAGCTGGTGACGGGCAAAAAAATCCAGGGCAAAATCAGATTGTAAGGCCGTAAAACAAACGTCATGGTTTTTTTCATGTTCCAGTATAAACTGAACGGAACGGTTGCAAAAACCGCATTCGCCATCGTAAAAAATTACTTTTAAATCTTTGTCCATACCGATAAAATTACAATTTTAAATTGATAAAAATACCGGTTCATCTTGCTTTGTCTTTTCGTCAGAATCTTTAAATTTGTGAAAAAACAGAATATGAAAATAGGTGTTTTGCTCTCCGGCTGCGGGGTATATGACGGAACGGAAATCCAGGAAGCGGTTTTGAGCCTGCTGGCAATTGCGGAAGAAGGTTACGAAGCCCAGTGTATCGCTGTCAATAAAAATCAGCATCACGTAATTGATCATACGAGCGGGAATGAAATGGCCGAAAGCCGGAACATGCTGGTAGAAGCGGCCCGGATTGCACGCGGGAATGTGATGGACATCACGCAGGTACAACCGGCCGATCTCGATGCTTTGCTGATCCCCGGCGGCTTCGGGAATGCGAAAAGCCTCACGGACTGGGCGTTTAAAGGCCCGGACGGAAATATCCTGCCGGAAGTCAAATTGCTGCTCGTGAATATGTACAATATTGGCAAGCCGATCGTTGCCCTCTGCGTAAGCCCGGTAGTGCTGGCTAAAGCATTTGAGGGGTCAGGCGCCAGGCTGAACATGACTTTGGGAAGCGATAAAGAAGCATCACCTTACGATATTCCGGCTTTCAACCAGGGAATTGAAAAAACCGGGGCTGCGGCAGAAATGAAAACTGTTTCCGAAATCCTCATCGACCGGGAGAATAAAATCATCACAGCGCCTTGTTATATGATGGACGCAACAATCGTTGAAATCCGGGAGAATATTCGCCAGGCTGTGAAAGCTTTGAAGGAGATTTTTTAATACGCTGATGTGTTACTGTGATAATATGCTAATCAGCACATGAACAAATTAAAATATTATCATATTCCAACCTTTCGATAAGTGCCTGAATTTAACTCCTGAAATTCCCGTTTTTTTCAACAAAAACAGCTTGAATTTTAAGGAAATGTTAATAATAATGCCATATAAATTGGTTTAGTTCATTTTTTAAGTTGTAATTTTGCCTTCACAAATCAAGCCGTTGGGCGGAAAAAAATTAATGTATGAACGAATTTGGTAAAAAAGGAAAAAATGCCGATTTGAACGCTAGCCTGGGGCTAAATAACCTGGGTAATGTATTTTGGAATTTGTCTCCGGCAGAATTAGTCGAAGACACAGTTATCAACGGACAAGGGATTCTTACAGACACGGGTGCTATTGCAATCGAAACAGGTGAATTTACGGGGAGGTCACCTAAAGACCGTTTCGTGGTTTGCGACGAAAACACAGAAAATTCCGTATGGTGGGGGGATGTAAATATCAAATTTACACCGGAGAAATTCGAAAACCTGTACCAAAGAATGAAAGCTTACCTGACGGACAGAGATATGTACGTACGTGATGCTTACGCTTGTGCCGACCAGAATTTCAGGATGAACATCCGCGTTGTGACCGAATTTCCATGGTCCAACATGTTCGCTTACAATATGTTCCTGCGTCCGACTGATGCGGAAATTGAAGATTTTACAGCTGACTGGAATATCGTTTGCGCCCCGGGTTTCAAAGCAGACCCTGCAGTTGACGGAACGCGCCAGCATAACTTTGCTATCCTGAACTTTACACGTAAAATGATCCTGATCGGTGGAACCGGATATACCGGTGAAATCAAAAAAGGGATTTTCTCCGTATTGAATTATGTATTGCCGCATGAGAGAAATGTACTTTCCATGCACTGCTCCGCAAACATCGGTGACCAGGGTGATACAGCGATTTTCTTCGGTTTGTCCGGGACAGGAAAAACGACTTTGTCTTCCGATCCGAAACGTCACCTGATCGGTGATGATGAGCATGGCTGGTCTGACAATACCGTGTTCAACTTCGAAGGTGGCTGCTACGCGAAAACCATCGACCTGAGCCGCGAAAAAGAGCCGCAAATCTACGACGCGATCAAATTTGGCGCCATCCTGGAAAATATCGGCTTTGTTGACGGAACTTCAACCCCTGATTACGAAGACAGCTCAATCACGGAAAACACACGTGTATCTTACCCGCTCAATCACATTGACAATATCGCGGTTCCTTCCATCGGAAGCGCCCCTAAAAATATTTTCTTCCTTACAGCAGATGCTTTCGGTGTATTGCCTCCGATCTCCAAGCTGACGAAAGAGCAGGCGATGTACCATTTTATGTCCGGCTACACAGCGAAAGTTGCCGGTACGGAAATGGGAATCACTGAGCCTACAACGACTTTCTCTGCTTGCTTCGGAAAAGCATTCCTGCCGCTTCACCCTGCGAAATACGCTAAGTTGTTGGGTGAAAAGCTGGAGGGCACAGACATCAATGTTTGGTTGATAAACACAGGTTGGTCCGGTGGTTCTTTCGGTGTTGGTCACCGCATGAAGCTGTCCTACACCCGTGCAATGATCACTGCTGCATTGGAAGGTAAGCTGACTAACGTTGCTTTTGAAACGTTGCCGGTATTTGACCTGGCTATCCCAACTTCCTGTGAAGGTGTTCCGGCTGAGATCCTGAACCCGCGCGGAACATGGGCTGATAAAGCTGCTTACGATGAAACTGCCAACAACCTGGCAGGGCAATTTGTGAAAAACTTCGAGCAGTATGCTTCCGAAACTTCAGCTGATATCCTGGCTGCAGCGCCGAAAGTAATGGCTTAAGCAAAATCATATTTTCAAGACGAAATCCCTGCATCTTTTGGTGTGGGGATTTTTGTTTAATTTGTATTCTTATCCTTTATGTTCTATGCGAACTATGTGGTTTATTATAAGATTGCATTCCAGAATTCCGGTAACGGAGCTGAAACGGCAATTTCTTCTTTCGTAAAAGGATGTATAAATGTAAGGGAAGCGGCGTGCAGGAAAAGCTGGCTGATCCCGAATTTTTCAATAAACATGTGATTGTGGTGGCGGTTTCCGTATTTCGGGTCGCCGATAATCGGGTGGCTGATCTTATTAGCGTGGATCCGCAGCTGGTGCATCCGGCCCGTTTGCGGAAAAAATTCAACTAAGCTGTAGCGAGAGGTTTCATAAGGCTCAACCGGAATGGGAAGCTCAATGTGCTGCAGGCAAATGTAATGGGTGAGGGCTTCCTTGTAATTCCCGCGGTCGTTTTTTACCGGTGAATCGATTATTCCTGATTCCGGCAAATGTCCACGCAGCAAAGCCAGGTATTTTTTGCTGATCTTATTTTCTTCAAATAAAGCCTGGAAAGCCGGCACATATTCTTTCTCTTTGGCAAACAGGATCAGCCCGGAAGTTTTGCGGTCGAGCCGGTGAACAGGATAAGCCGTTTTTCCTTGCTGGCGTAAGATTTCAGCGAGGGAATCCTCTTCAATATTCCGCGCATAGTAAGAATGGTGCACCAATAAATCGTTCGGTTTATTTACCACAAGGCAAAACGAATCTTCAAAAACAATTTCTACGGGCGATACATCCATAATTTCCCGCAAAGGTAGCTTTAATTGGAAAAGAATTTCAGCGATTATTCCAGATCATCCAGTAAACTGCCGGATAAGGGTTTTTGATAAGAGGAAAAAGCTGCAAAATACGCGATGATTATATTCACGATACTTAAGACTACTACTATATAGAAACCCTCAAACATTCGATCTGAGAAAGGCTTGTTCAGGTTTGTGGTATTCAGCCAAAGCCCAATCAAAAAAACGACAAAAAGACAAGAGATTGTAATTGGTGCAGCGGCTTGTTTTGGAAAAAAGAAAATACCGACAACGAGTACGGCTTGAGTTAAAGTATTAAGAATCCCGAATATGGAACCAAAGCCATTAATTGTATGTGAATAGCCGCCAATAGCTGGTTCAGCATAACTACTGATAAGCCCGATATTGTTCTGAGCATATTCAAAGTTTTCGGTCCAAAACCTGCAATAAGGGAAAAATAAAGAGCAAAGGATTCCGATGAATAGAAAAAGGGCGAGAACTTTAAGGCCGGAATGGTTATTTTTCATGTATTAAATTAGTAGAAGACTTAAAACACGCGAAGAAAATCAATGCCTTGAGTTCATGTCATGGAAATTTTTCTTTTTCAGTTTGCCCTTGTTTTTCTTCTTTTTGAAAACCTTGTTTTGATGGCCGACTGAACCTGAATGGCGATTTTTGAACCTTTTTTTCCCAGCTTTGTTCCGGTGTTTTTTATTAAACTGGTTGGATAATTTGAAGGTTTTACGAAGCGCTCTCGACTGAAATCTGAACTTTTTGCGTTTAGGCTTTAATTCGCTTTCGGAGCTTGAATCAAAATTTAAGCCTTGCGTTTCCCTGGCGGGTGAAATACTATCATTTTCGCTGCCGGATAAAATAGCGGAATTCAGCAAAAATAATGCGCTGAGTAAAATGTTAATGAGATTATTTCTTTTCAAAACCCTTCATTGTGAGTGTTGTGTACGAAACGTTCCTGAAAAAGTTACTTTTCTGAAGAAATGCAATTTATAACGAGTCTAAATTGAATAGGCGTTTTCGAAATTTTTGTTGTAATTTTGTAGCAGGAATGCATATAAAGCATTGCAAAAAAAATGGAATTGGAAAACAAAATAGTAGATGTCCTCAAAACAATCTACGACCCGGAGATCCCGGTTGATATTTTTGAATTGGGACTGATTTACGAAGTCAGGATTGAAAACGAGGGCGATGTGTTCGTTGATATGACGCTGACTTCACCAAACTGTCCCGTAGCTGAAACTATGCCGAAAGAAGTGGAAGATAAAGTAGCAGCAGTGGAAGGCGTAAAATCCGCTAAGGTGAACATCGTTTTTGACCCGCCGTGGGACAAAGACATGATGAGCGAGGAAGCCAAGCTTGAGTTAGGATTTTTGTAAAACTTTAAATAGAGACAAGGAAAAGAAGGTCTTATGTCTTTTATCACCTGTCTTGAATCAATAACATGAGAAGAGTAGTTATAACAGGTATGGGGGCTTTGACCCCGCTGGGGAATAATGTGGAAAGTTTTTGGAATGGCGTTGAAGCCGGGAAAAGCGGTGCAGCCCCGATTACCAAGTTCGATACGGAAAAATTTAAAACGCGCTTTGCCTGTGAGCTGAAAGGTTTCGACTCCAAAGAGCATTTTGATGTGAAGGAAATCCGTAAATACGATTTATTTTCCCAGTATGCGCTGGTTGCCGTTGATGAAGCGGTAAAAGACGCGGGAATTGATTTTGAAGGTTTGAACCGCGACCGCATCGGTGTGATCTGGGGTTCAGGAAACGGGGGGATCCAGACTTTCCAGGACCAGATGACGGAATTTTGTTCCGGTGACGGTACGCCGCGGTTTACGCCGTTTTTCATCCCAAGGATTTTAGTGGATATCGCTTCCGGGATTATTTCCATCAAGTACGGTCTGCGCGGCATCAATTTTTGTCCGGTTTCTGCTTGTGCAACGTCAAATACAGCTTTGATCGAAGCTTTTAATTATATCCGCTGGAACAAAGCAGACATGGTTGTTTCAGGTGGTTCTGAAGCGGCAATTACGGGATCTGCAATCGGTGGGTTCTCTTCTGCCAAGGCTTTGTCTACAATGAACGAGGAGCCGGAAAAAGCTTCCCGTCCTTTTGATGTTACCCGCGATGGTTTCGTGATGGGGGAGGGCGCTGGTGCGCTGATCATTGAAGAATATGAGCATGCGGTGAAACGCGGAGCCAAAATCTATTGCGAAATTGTTGGCGGGGGAATGGCGGCGGATGCTTATCATCTCACGGGTACGCACCCGGAGGGAGACGGAGCAGTCCTCGGAATGAACCTCGCGATCGAAGAAGCGGGAATTACACCGGATCAGATAGATTACGTAAACATGCACGCCACATCTACGCCGCAGGGCGACGTGAGCGAGCTGATTGCTGTAAAACGCCTGTTCGGTCCGCGTCAGTCTCTGAGCATTTCCGGTACGAAGTCCATGACGGGCCACTTACTGGGCGCTGCCGGTGCGATCGAAGCGATTATCTGTGTGAAAGCATTGGAGAAGCAAATCGTTCCGCCGACGATCAACACTACGGAGATTGAGCCTGATTTTGCCGGTGATTTTCATTTTCCATTGGGCAAATCCGAGCCGAAAGCCATGACGTACGTGATGAGCAACACCTTTGGCTTTGGTGGTCACATTGCCAGCGTACTGTTTAAGAAAATCTGAGTTGTTTCCTTGATGTGGGAGATTGAATTTTAACCACATAGGCACATAGATTATGTTTGAACTATTTTTTTAAGATATAGCTCACATAGATTAAAATCCGCTATGGCGGATTTTTTTATTAATACTATGTAGACTTACAACATCCTGCATCTGATCAACAAGAACGATGTCTTCTATGTGACTACGTGGTTAAATAACCTGTTTTCCGGTAACTATAAAGTGAATTAACACATTAACTCCTCCGTGGCGGATTAGCGCATTAGATTTTTTATATCTTTGTTTGCTTAAAAATGAAAACTGCACATGGCTTTACACTCCTTATTCCGCAAAAAATCAGTTGCTGATATTCAAAGACAAATCGCTGAAAACGGAAGCGATGACGGTCATGGTTCCCTGGGAAGGCATTTAGGTGTTAGGGATTTGACGGCTTTCGGGATCGCGGCTATCATCGGCGCCGGGATTTTCAGTACGATCGGTTTGGCGAGCTATGATGGCGGGCCGGCAGTGATTTTCCTTTTTATATTTACTGCCATAGCTTGCGGTTTTGCTGCCTTTGCCTATGCGGAATTCGCTTCCATGGTGCCGGTTTCGGGGAGCGCTTATACCTATTCTTATGTTGCTTTCGGTGAAATTATCGCCTGGATCATTGGCTGGGCGCTCATCATGGAATATGCCATCGGGAATATTACCGTCGCCATTTCATGGAGTAATTATTTCACAGGTTTCCTCGAAAACCTGCATATAGACTGGCTGGGGCTTAAAGGCATCCATTTACCGGCCTGGAGCCAGATGGATTACGTGACAGCCAGTAAAGGCTACCACGAAGCAATGAATTTGCTCAGCTCAGGAAAAAACTTTGCTAACCTGGAGGGATCGTTGCAGGAAGCATATTACGCCTGGACTTCAGCTCCAAAAATCGGTTCTTTTCACTTGGTTGCCGACCTTCCGGCCTTGTTCATTATTGTTTTGATTACCTGGCTCGTTTACCGCGGGATGAAGGAATCCAGGAACGCCAGTAACGTTATGGTTGTCATCAAGCTGGCAATTATTCTGTTAGTCATCGCTGTTGGTATTTTTTACATCGATACGGCCAATTGGGACCCGTTTGCACCGAATGGGGTCGGGGGGATTTTAAAAGGCGTTTCAGCGGTGTTCTTTGCCTATATTGGTTTTGACGCGATTTCAACTACTGCTGAAGAGTGTAAAAACCCGCAGCGCGATTTGCCGAGAGGAATGATGTGGGCCATAATTATCTGTACGATTTTATACGTTATAATTGCCCTCGTCCTGACGGGGATGGTGAGCTACGAAAGCCTGAATGTCGCCGATCCGCTGGCATTCGTGTTTCAAAAACTGGATTTAACCTGGCTTTCCGGGATCATCGCTGTAAGCGCCGTTATTGCTATGGCAAGCGTCTTGCTGGTTTTCCAGATGGGCCAGCCGCGGATCTGGATGAGCATGAGCCGTGACGGCTTGCTGCCTAAAAAATTCTCCCGCATTCACCCGAAACATAAAACGCCTTCCTATGCAACGGTTGTTGTGGGCTTTGTTGTGGCAGTTCCGGCTTTGTTCCTCAATATTACAGATGTAACGGATTTATGCAGTATCGGGACTTTATTCGCCTTTGTGGTCGTGTGTGCCGGGGTTTTGGTTTTGCAGAATAAAAAAGACATTCCGCGCGGTAAGTTCAAAACACCGTATATCAACGGTAAATTCGTTATGCCGGTATTAGTCGTTGTCGCTATTGTCCTGACTTTTACGTTGAACAAGGATGCTGCACTGCGTTTTCTTAAAAATGAGCCCCAGCTTGTCTTGTCTGAAGATTTGATTGCTTCTATGAACGAAAAACAGCTCCTGGAAGTGAAAACGGGCTTGGAGCAGACTGATCGGGCAGCGTTTGAAAAAAGCAATTCCGACGTGGAAGCCTATCTCGGCTCCCTGGAAGAAGAAAAATACAAGGAAACGCTCGGAAAGCTGAATGTAGGCGAGGAGCAAATGTACCATTCCGGCTTCAGCTTGTTTTCACACAAAATTCCTATGTACATCTTCTTTATCATCGTCCTGCTCCTGACTTACTTTTCGATCACGCATAATTTGTCGCTCATACCAATGCTCGGGCTTGTCAGCTGCTTATACATGATGTGTGAGCTGAAGCTTTCCAACTGGATCGGCTTCGGGATCTGGCTGCTCGTTGGTCTTGTGATCTATTTCCTGTACGGTAAAAAACACAGTAAGCTGAATACGGGGGAAATTAGAGAATAATGAATATTGAATAATTGTTTTATTGGCATATTTCCACATTAACAGATTTTCCATTCTTCATTCTCCATTTTCCATTAAAACTTCGTAGCTTTAGCGTAGAAGTTGTTATCTTTGCATTCTAAAAAATTAGCAGATTATGTTTGAGAATCTAACCGACAAGTTTGAGAGGGCGTTTAAAGTTTTAAAAGGTCAGGGCCAGATCACGGAAATTAACGTGGCTGAAACTTTGAAAGAAGTACGCCGGGCTTTACTGGATGCCGACGTTAACTTTAAGACAGCCAAAGACTTTACGGTAAGGGTGAAAGACAAAGCGATGGGCCGAAACGTGCTCACGGCAATTTCCCCGGGACAGCTCATGACAAAAATCTGCCACGAAGAGCTCATCGAGCTGATGGGTGGAAACGAGCAGGAAATCCAGTTCCAGGGAAACCCGGGAATTATCCTGATGTCCGGTTTGCAGGGTTCAGGTAAAACGACTTTCTCCGGAAAACTAGCCAATTATTTAAAAACGAAAAAAGGCAAAAAGCCTTTATTGGTTGCCTGTGATGTATACCGTCCGGCGGCGATTGATCAGCTCCACGTTTTGGGTGAGCAGATCGGCGCTGAAGTTTACTCCAACAAAGAGGAGAAAGATCCCGTAAAAATTGCGCTGGCGGCCATTCAATATGCAAAAAGCAACTCGTTTAACGTAGTTATCGTCGATACGGCCGGACGCCTGGCGGTTGATGAGCAGATGATGAACGAGATCGCGGCTGTAAAACAAGCCATTCAGCCAACGGAAACCTTATTCGTAGTGGATTCCATGACGGGGCAGGATGCGGTGAACACAGCGAAAGCCTTCAACGAAAAAATCAACTTCGACGGTGTTGTGCTGACGAAGCTCGACGGTGATACCCGCGGTGGTGCTGCGCTTTCCATCAAAGCAGTGGTTGACAAGCCGATCAAATTTGTAGGTACGGGCGAAAAAATGGACGCGATCGACGTGTTCTACCCGAGCCGTATGGCAGACCGGATTTTGGGCATGGGTGACGTTGTTTCCCTTGTAGAGCGCGCCCAGGAGCAATTCAACGAAGAAGAAGCGCGCAAGCTTCAGAAACGTATCCAGAAAGACCAGTTTGATTTCAATGACTTTCTCGCCCAGCTGCAGCAGATCAAAAAGATGGGTAATGTCAAGGATTTGATGGGAATGATCCCGGGAATGGGCAAAGCGATCAAAGATGTTGATATCAAAGACGATGCTTTCAAGCATATCGAAGCTATTATTTACTCCATGACCCCGGCTGAGCGTTCCAACCCGGCTTTGCTGAACGGAAACCGTAAAACACGGATCGCAAAAGGAAGCGGAACAAACGTACAGGAAGTAAACAAGCTCCTCAAGCAATTCGAAGATACCCGTAAAATGATGAAAATGATGTCAAACCCGAAGAATATGATGGGGATGATGAAACAAATGAAGGGTATGCGCGGAGGAATGCCGGGAATGTAATCGGGGAATTTGATGATTCAAAGATTCGAAAACTGCTTCTGAAAAATATCAAATATTCTCTTCCTTAAAGATAAGAAAAGTACTGCTTTTGAAGGCTAAGCGTTAGGCAAGTTACTCTTCGGTCTTCGAGTGCCGTGTAGCGACGCAAATCTTCAATTTTCAAATCCGGAAAGCGGAATTACATTCTTTCGTAGAAATAGAAATCCGATTGGGATGTATTGTCCGGGTCTTTCGGGTTATACGGATATGGATTATCCAGCTTTTTAACCAATTTCCATTCCGGCTCATTTTGTGTGATCCATTGCGCAAATTCTCTCGTTTTTTCGTGAAAAGTTTGCTTGTTGTTGTAATTGCTGGAATAAATCACCACAAACTTCTCGGCACTTGAGAATAGACGCTGCATGTAATCTTCAAACACACTGTCTTCCACCAGGTGGAAAATAACGTCAATAGACATGCTTAGCTCGGATTTTAGCTGTTTGGCTGCTTCATCCCCATATAAATAAAAAGACTTGCTCCCGTCCCCTTTAAATTGCTCTGAGCAGATTTTTATGGCGGTTTCTGAAACATCCAGGCCGGTATAGCGCGGATATTTGGCAAGCGACAACTGGTGGCCGTCACCGCAACCGAATTCCAAAACGGAGCTGATCCCTTTTTCTGCCACAAAGGCATTCAATACTTCTGCTTTGTAAAGCGCAAGCCTGCCGTAAGACCCCGAGCCGGAATTTCCCCCGGAGTGGTATCTTTTCTCCCAGTAATCAGATGATCCGGGGAATTCAGCGTTGGTATTTCTCATGCGCTGTACCAGCTTTGTGAGAGCTGGGATTCGTTTCAGTAATTGTTTCAGTTTGTTCATGCCGGGCCAAAGATAATAAACGCAAGTGACTTTTCCTCAGTAGTGGAAATGAAAAAGGCCCCCGATGTGAACCGGGGGCCTTTTCAATATTCAAACAGCGTGTTATTGAATGATGATTTTCTCTACGCGCTGGTTTTTACCTTGTGTAACTTTCAGGAAGTAGCATCCTGCAGCCAATGATTTATTGCCAAGCAAATCGAGCTCAACTTCCTGGTTTTTCAGATCACATGTTTTGTTGATCAATACCTGGTTGCTTACGTTGTACAACTCGAACGTCACAGCGTTGTCGTTTGCATAGTATGAAACTTTCAGGTTTTCATTTTTGCTTACCGGGTTAGGGTAAACCATCAGGTTCATCAGGTTCAGCGGGTTTTCGATGTCACCCAGCTCTCCGTAGAGGTTGATGTTGTCAATGAAAAGGTTGTTGGAGTTGTCAGAAGAAACGAATTCGAATTTGAAACGCGTTTTCGTATCTGTAGAGTTAACCGTACCTGCGAGGTCGATCATGCAGTTTTTCCAGAAGTTGGTGCTTGTAGGCTTGAAATCCTGCGTAAAGCTACCAGCTGAAAGCAATTCAGCCCCGGATAACGTTTTTCTGAGAATCCATGTTTTACCACAGTTTTTAGAAACATATACGTTCAGCTCTTCTGTTACGTCTTCTACCAGTGTAGCTTTTGTTGCATAAGCATAGTTGAAGCTCAGGAACAGGTTGCTTGATGTAGACAAGTCAAATGCAGGTGAGATCAAAGCATCCCTGTTTCCACCCATGCGGTCATTGTAGAACTGCTCATCATCACTGATAGGGCCTGAAGATGGCTCTTCAAAGTAATTCTGGATCATGAAACCAGGGGAGTTGTAGTTCCCGTAGTTTGGTGTGTACATCCATTTAGCATTATTGTTCTCCGGGTTTTGAACAATCCATCCGGAGTATGCACCGTCGAAACCTTCGCTGCGCGGACCGATGTGGTCAGCCGTAGCCGGTGAAATGTAGATGTATTCATTTACTGCAACGCTGTCAGCTCCTGTAGCGTTTGCAACCATAAGCGTAACACGTTTCCATCCTGGAGTAGAGAAGCTCACAACCGGGTTGGCAGCGCCGGAAGTTGCCGGTGTTCCATCCTGGAATGTCCATGTTCTGTTATCAATTACTGCATTCCATGAAGCATCTTCGAAAGTTACTGCATCGTTTACACAAGCAATACGGAAGTTGGAAGAGAAATCAGCTACCGGAATACAAAGCGGCTTAGGGTTGAGGTTGATACCTGTGAAGTTGGCCGTAGAATCGCTCACGAGGAGGTCACGGTAAGATTCAACTGTATTGATGTTACCTACCATGATCTCAGCCTGGTGAAGTGTAAACATGTGTGAACAGTAAGAATATTCCATGAAGTTCTGAACGTTTTCGATTTGTCCGAAAGTTCCGTCAATCATAACGTTGTCAACCATGAATGTTCCTGTTGCGTCTTCAGCGTTCCAGCCGTAGATACGGAAAGTTACCGGGGAGTTCAGGTTGTTGTAGCCTGTTGTAAAGGTGATTTTGCTTCCTGTTTCCAGTCCTGTATTGACAGTTGCTGAATCTTCTTTGATGAAGAAAACGTTACCGGCTTGGGTAGCAAGGTCTGTGTTACCGGAAATACTTGTTGTTCCGATGTTGGAAGCAAAGTTGTTGATACTTGAGCGTACAGCGTAAGTGCGGACACCGGATGTGTCACGGCCAACGTGGAATGTCAGGGATAACAGGGTCATCGCCTGCCCGAATTCCGGGCTCACAGTGAACTCATAATATTTATCAGGATCAATTGTTCCTGTCAGGGAAGCGAATGTTGTTGCACCGTTTGCAGCACCTGTTCCCCAGTTATTGAAAGCGAATAAGCTGTCCTCTTCAGAGTTGGCGGAAACACCAACGGCTGTGAAATCGCTCATTACAATTGCTGTTGTATCGAGGGAGTTGCTGGTTACAGTTGGTACATCCGTATAATCTGTACCGGAAGTTGTTGTGAAAGTGTTGAAATTGTAAATTGTATCCAGGTCTTGCACGTCACATTCGAAGTCATACAACAGGGTAGGTGAACAGTTGCTGTGTCCCATTGTACCTGGTGTATCGTTAACGTTGTCATCACCGCATGCTACTTCCGGGTCATTGGTGCTTCCCCAGGTGTGGGAAAGACCCAGGTAGTGACCGATCTCGTGTGTCAAAGCGCGGGAATTGTAATCACTGCTGGTACCGATGCTTCCGATATAGTCGTTCAGGATGATAATTCCGTCAGCAAAAGCGTTTCCGAAACCGATATCAGAAGGATAGTAAGCATAACCTGCAACACCGTCTTTCATTCGGTTAACAACCCAAACGTTGAGGTACATGTTGCGGTCCCACTGGTGCAGCTTGGAGAAATCATCCCCGTTGTTGGTCTCATGTGAGTTGATGTGCTCAATACCGTTTGTACAGTCACCTTTGTAATCGTAAGCCGGAAGCTTGAACTGGATCCTTACGTCTCCGATCAAATCCTGGAACTCAGGAATTACAAGAGATGTATCAGCGTTCATTTTGTTAAAATCCTCGTTAAGGATCTCAATCTGATCGTACACCTGTGCATCCGTGATGTTTTCCGTTCCATATTCATGGATGATGTGGAAAACGATCGGAATGGTATAAATCGCCGTCTTGTTCTGTACTGTTTTTTTACTGTTTTTCAGCAAGTTTTTAATCATGTTCTCATAGTCCGTCTTTAACTGCGGGTTTTTGGCCCACAATTCACGTGTCACTGCCGCCTGGCCACAAAATTTGTGGTCCTGCTGCTGTCCAAATGAGATGACCGCACTTGAAACGAAGGTAAAAAATAGTATTAACTTTTTCATACTTTGTTGTTGTTTAAATTAATTTTATCGATCTCCCGAAAAAGCGGAGGATAGTTAGTTTTCAGCGTGTTTACTAATAATTTATTTTCCGTAGTTTAAAAAAAATCCAAGCAAAAATATACATTTTAATTTAATAAGCTGTTAACTTTAAAAAAAAATGCAATTTAATTGCGTGTACGGTTAACCTCATTGTACAAACGGTGCTTTTTACCTTTTCAACTGCCGCTGATCCGCTTTTTTGTTCAGTAGTCACGGTTTTTACAGCATCCGGGTAGAAATTCACCTTTGATGTTACAAAAATAGTTAATATTGCAGAAGGTCACAATAGAATTTGTACAATTTCGTTCATTTCCATACATGTCAAAAGCGTATTTTTAACTAAATTTGTCCTTAAAATTTTATAGCATAGTGGATCAGAAATTCGGTAAAGCATACAAACTATGCAGCAAAAGGGCCATCGATTCACTGTTTGAAAACAAAAAGGCGGTTAAACAATACCCTTTCGTCGTAAGCTACGGAGTGATGGAGCTGCCGACAACCAAAGCTTTCCAGGTAGTTATCTCAGCCCCGAAACGTATTTTCCGCAAAGCCCACGATCGTAACAGGATCAAGCGCCTGATGCGGGAAGTCGTACGGAAGCAAAAAACAGCTTTGGAGCAGTACCTGTCAGAAAATAACCTGCAGCTGGCGCTTTTTTTGGTGTACACTTCGAAAGAAGAGCTGGAATACACGCTGCTTGAGCGAAAGATGGAACAATTATTGAGCAAATTAGTGAACGAATTAAAAGCACAGAAAAATGATCAGACAAATTAAGAAAACCGGCCTCGTCCTCCTTTTTTTAGTAACGCTTACTGCCAGGGCGCAATCCAATGGTTTTGAGCTGGTAAAAAGCATGGAGCTGATGGATATGATCTATCAGAACCTTGAAATGTATTTCGTGGATGAGATCAAGCCGGGAAAAATGTCGAAGGACGCGATTGATGCCATGCTCCGCGGGCTGGATCCGTATACTGTATACTACCACGAATCCAATATGGAGGACTATAAGCTGATGACCACCGGTGAATACGGAGGAATCGGGGCTTTGATCCGCAAAATGGGCGAGTATACCTATATCGCCGAGCCTTACGAAGGAAACCCTGCCCAGAAAGCGGGCCTGCTCGCCGGTGACAAGATTTTGTCTATCGACGGAAAAGATATGAGGAACAAGCCAAGCGATGAAGTTTCTTCTTCCCTCAAAGGCCCGAAAGGTTCCAGCATTGAAATCAAAGTATTGCGGAATGAAAAGGAAACGCTGACGATCCCTGTAGCACGCGACGAAATTAAATTGCCGGATGTTCCGTATTCCGGGATGCTCGACAGCCGCGTCGGCTACATTAAGCTGAACAGTTTTACGCAAACAGCTTCGGCTGACGTGCGCAAGGCTTTGCTGGAGCTGAAAGAAAAAGGCGCCCAGGAAATGGTGCTTGACCTGCGCGGAAACGGCGGGGGCTTGCTTATTGAAGCCGTACGGATTGTAAACCTCTTTGTGAAAAAGGGACAGCTTGTCGTAACAACGAAAGCCCGCGTAAAAGAAGAAAACCGCGTATACAAAACGATGGACGAGCCGGTAGACCTGGAAATCCCACTGGTTGTCCTGATTGACGATGGCTCTGCTTCTGCAAGTGAGATCGTTGCAGGGAGCTTGCAGGATCTCGACCGTGCAGTTATTGTCGGGAATACTTCCTTTGGGAAAGGCCTTGTACAGCGCACCTACGATTTGAAGTACGGCTCGAAGCTGAAGATCACGATTGCGAAATACTACACGCCATCCGGTCGCTGTGTTCAAAAGCTGGAATACTACGAAAAACCAGAGGATGAGCGCCCGAAAGAAATTCCGGATTCACTGATTAAGATCTTCAAGACGCAAAATGGCCGTGACGTAATTGACGGGCGCGGGATTGAGCCGGATATCAAGGTGGATGAGCGTGAGTTCAGCCGCTTGACAGTAATGCTCTTCGCTAAAAACCTCGTGTTTAACTACGCAACGGATTATTATTTCAAGCACCCGACCCTTCCTGCACCGGCCGGACAATTTACGTTGAGTGATGCCGATTATGCCGAATTTAAGGCGATGGCGCTGAGAGATACGTTTAACTATACGACGGCTTCGGAGGAAATGCTCCTGAAAATGAAAAAAACAGCCGAAGACGAAGGGTACTATACGGACATGAAAGCGGAGTATGATATTTTGCTCAGCAAAGTAACACCGTCGAAAGAGCGTGATCTCGAAAAATTTAAGCCTGAAATCAAAGAAGTACTTGAAAATGAAATCGTTTCCCGCTATTATTATCAGAAGGGAAGGGCAGAAGACGCTTTCCGGAACGATGAGTACATTTTCAAATCCAAAGAAGTTTTAGGTAATTTGAAAAGCTATAATACGATTTTGAAGAAATAAGCGTTTTCATCCTAAAAACTACTTATGCTTTCCGGTTTATTGGGTCAAAAACGGGTCTATTTCATCTTTCTGCTGTGTTACGCAGCGCTGGCTTTCGGGCTTCCTTTCAATAAGGTGGTCCTTTCACTGGCGACGCTGCTTTCCGCGCTGCTCGTATTGCTCGATTTCGACCGGAAGGCCTACGCGGAACGGATCAGGGAAAACCTGCCGGTTCAGCTGCTGCTTTTTTTCCTGGGCTTTCATTTGCTCAGCGCCTTGTGGACGGCAAACTTCACGTACTTTTTCTTTGATCTCAACGCCAAGCTTCCTTTTTATGTCATTCCGCTCGTCCTGGTGCTCAAGCCGCTCGAAAGCAAGCGGCACTATCTCTTGATTTTTGGCATTTTCCTTGCTTCCGTAGCTTTCTTTTCTGCCTGGAATTTCATGGCTTACTTTGCCTGGAATAAAGATGAATTCAGCGATACGCGGGGTATGTCGCAGTTCATTTCCCACATCCGTTTCGGGCTGATGATCGTTTTGAGCATTGTGCTTTGCCTGTTCTGGATTATCCGGCGTGAATTGAAATACAAATGGCTGGCTTTTGTGCTGATCGCCTGGTTTTTGGTCTATACTTATTTTTCGGAAGTTTTCAGCTCCTACGCGATTCTTTTTGGAGTTGCTTTAATTGGCCTGCTGTTCGCTATCCAGCGCGGACGCTACCGCCGTTTGATGAATTTCAGCTTCCTGGCCTTGCTGGGCGGAACGCTGTTTTTTGTCGTGTACACCGTTATTTCATTCAAGCAGCAGCATATCAAACCGAAAGCTGAAGATTTGCCCGAAAAAACGAAGGAAGGCTTTTACTATTTGCACGATCTTTCGAGTAATGCCTTCATCAACGGACACCATGTTTATTCCTACATTTGCGCGCCTGAGCTGGACCGGGAATGGGAAAAGCATTCCGATTACACCTTGCGTGACACCAACCGCTTTGGCTACGAGCATTATTACATCCTGGTCCAGTACATGACTTCGAAAGGCCTGAAAAAGGATGCTGAAGGTTTCAGTAAGCTTACGTCAGCGGACATTCGCCGGATTGAGGAAGGACATCATCTCAGCTCTGAAGCTGAAGTAGGTTTTATGAACCGTTTTCATTCCCTGATCGATGAGTTTACGGACGACGATCCTAATGGCAAAACCGTATTGCAGCGCGTTGAGTTTCTGAAAACGGGGATGCGGATTTTTAAGAAAAACTGGCTTCTGGGTGTTGGTTCTGGAGATTTGCCGGATGCTTTTGCGCAGGAATATCAAGTGTCAAAAACACGGTTGCACCCGGAAAACCAATTGCGGACCCATAACCAGGTTTTTACATATTACATCAGTTTTGGGATTATTGGCGGGACAATTTTTGTGCTCCTGCTCATTTCGTCTTTTGTTTATTTCTACAGGAAAAGGTTACCGATCGGCTTTTTGTTCCTGGCGATTGCTGTTTTCTCCTTTTTCAGTGAAGATACGCTGGAAACCCAAATGGGAGCTACATTTTTTGCACTTTTCTTCGGTTTGTTCATCAGCCGGGGAAACAAATTTTTAATTGCCCATGAAAATTGAGCTGTGCGTGGCTGAAGCCGCTGCGATTGATTTGTCGCAAAAGTATGGTTTTGACAGGATGGAGCTTTGCCAGGCGCTCGAATGCGGTGGGCTTACACCTTCTTTGGCTTTGCAACGCATGGCTTTACGATCCGGGGTGGAAGTTCATGTACTGATCCGCTGCCGTGCGGGTAATTTCACGTATACGGAAACGGAAAAGAAACAAATGCTGGAAGAGATTGCGGATAGTGCAGCTTTAGGCGTTCACGGCGTTGTGATCGGGTCTTTGCTTGCAGATAAAACGATCGATACTGATTTTGTCAATATAGTGAAGAAAAACCACCCGGGGCTGGAGCTCACCTTTCACCGGGCATTTGACGATAGCCCTGACCAGTTTGAGACCATGGAAACTTTGATTCAGTTAGGTGTGAAGCGTATCCTGACATCCGGAGGGAAAAGCGATGTTTTGCAAGGGGCTGAACAATTGAAAAGCTTACTTGCCAAAGCTTCGGGAAGGATTGAAATCATGGCCGGCGGAGGTGTGAAGCCTGGAAATATTGACCAGGTCCTGTGGGTAATCAAGCCGGACGCTATTCATTTTTCGGGCACGGAACTACGCAAACCGGACGGAGATTCCATGTTTAATGTGGATTTGATGCAGGTAAATGAAGAGAAGATCAGCGCTTTACTGGAAAAAATCAAGAATTTGTAAGGGGTTTTTGTGTCGTAAAGGCCGCTTAAGGCCGGGCAAAGTATACAAAGTTTTTTTTTAGGGCGCAAGAGACAAGTGGTCAATTCTTCTTCTATACTTTCCTAAACTTTTTCAATTGTAACTTTTATTTTCCCTTTGCGGGCTTTGCGCTTAACTTAGCCAACTTTGCAATCCCAATTTTGTTCCCTGCAATCCCTGTTAAACCGGTCAGCCTACTTTTGATTGACCTTCCGGATCAGGTAAACGGATTGGATCACAAGCAAAATCACAAAAAGAATAATTGCCGTGAAACCCATCGTTTTCGGGCTCCCGCCTATTTTTGCAAATACAAACACCAGGATCAAACCGAGCATCAGAAGCATTTGTGCGGTTGTCATGGCCATAAAGCGCAGGCTGAAGTTTTCAGCGCCTTTTTTTATTCCCGGCGCAGCAAGTAAAAGTCCGCCGCAGAATAAAACTGCCAGGAAAAGATCGACATATCCGACGACCTTAAATTCACCCGGAAGTGTCCCGAAATAAACTAAAAGTAAGTGTGTTGTTAAAACAGCCAGGTAAAGGCTAATTATTTTTATCATCCCGGTTAATATTTTTGACTTCTTTGAAAACGAGGTACATCGAGATCATCACGCCGCTTAAGGCAAGAATAATCGTCCAGATCGGCTGTTCATTTTTCTGGCGTCCGTCGAGGTAAGTTCCCAGCCAGGAAAAGCCGCCGATTATGACACCCATTTGAATGGCAACACTGCTCAGCCGCAGGTAAATGTTCAATTTTTTTTCAGGCTTTTTTTCCACGATTTAATAGAATTCAGTGTAAAAGCTTTCGTATTCGGTGGTGTTTTGAGCGTCGAACAGGATTTTGATGTTATCCGCCGTGATCATCATGATTTTAGCTTCCTGCACTTCCATGAGCTTTTTAGTTTTCTTGTAAGTGCGGATGTAATCGCGGCCTTTTGCTTCGCTCATTTCTTTGACTAAAATCACGTTCTGGTCTGTTCCGAGCACTTTCGTTACTACGGTGAATTTTTCTTTGCCGTAGAACTCCCGGTTGAAATCGGTTATCCGTGATTTTGCTGTGTTCAGGTTCACTTTTTTGTCCGGGATGATGATAATCCACTGTTCCTGGTCGTCCACGTAAGTATAGATCGATTTGTTCTCGAAATTAGCCTGTGCATAAGCCGAGTAGCCTTTTTGCTGGATTTCGATCAGCTCTTTGGCTTTTTGTTCTTCCAATGTTCCGGGATATTCAGCGATTAGCTGTTTTAAAACCGGGATCATTTCTTCTTTGTTTTCGGTGGTTTGGGCAATGGAAAGCGCTTTCAGCAACATGTATTTGGAGCGGTAGCTGTTCGTTTTTTGATTGTCGATCACGTCATCGGCAGCAGAGATTACGAAGGAGTAAAGCCCGCGTTTGTAGCGGTCCATCGTTTTGAGGTAATCATCTTCCGCGATTTTTTCCAGGTCTTTCCGTTTCATGAAGAAATCCGGGTCGCGCAGGTAATTGGCGTAATCCGAATCGGGATAATTGATCAGGATTTCGTTTTTATACGAATAAGCAAGCGGCGGGTCCGGAACTTCGTAAATTTTATACATCTGGTAAAGCGCCAGCAAATTGAAGTCGCTGACGATCTTGCGGTCAAGGATCGCCTGGAACTGCTTGATGGCCATTTGGGTTTCGTTCAGCTGGTCTTTGTAAATGATTCCCGCATCGTAATAGGCATTGAGCATGCGCTCGTTGGAAAGGGAAATCAGGGAATCATTCACAGGGAGGTTGGCAAGCAGGCTTTCCGGTGTGATGGAATCCTTAACTTCTGTTTCGTTGCTTACGTCTGCTGAATCGAGCTCCGGGTCTGTAAAAGAAGCGATGACAATTTTATCGCTGCGGCGCCAGTCATCTTCGTTTTCACGTGAGCCCCAAAGTTTCCGGAAACTCTCGAGTCCTTCATTTTTGAGCTTTGGACTGTTCCAGAAAAATTTGTTCCCGGAAGTATTTTCATTATTGACAGCTTGCTGGTTTTGCAGCTCTTTCAGGCGGATCGCTTCTTCTTCCTTGCGGCGTTTTTCGTCCTCCTTCATCTTCCGGATGACGTTTTGGGCAAATTTATAGCGGTCTTCTTCCGACATGGAGGCAATGCGCTGAACGCTGTCTTCGTAAGCAGCTGTTTCAACGGCTACAACGAGGTCTTTCAGCTTGGTCGCTTTGTTGCGGATCCCATCAGCATTCGGGTAGTTTTCCGGGAGTATCTTCGCGCAGCTGTCGTAGTATTTCTGTGCTTTCACATAGTCACGGCCGGTGAAGCTCAAGTCTCCCAGTTTTTCGTAGGAAAGCGCTTTCTGACGGTTGTTTGACGTAGAGAAGATAACGGATTGGTGCAGGTATTCAAGACCTTTTGCCCGGTCTCCTTCTTTGAAAGCGATATCGGCCAGCGCAAAATAGATCTGGTCTTTGAATTCCAGGTTTTTCTCATCCCGGAGCATTTTTTGGAGCTCTTTTTTGATTTTGGCGTCACCGCCCATCAGCGCGCGGTTGATGCGGGCATTGAAAGCCATTTCAAAAGGGGCATTGTAACGGAGCACCTTGCCGTAATGGTATTTTGCCTTGTCGTTTTGCAGCTTTTGGGCATTCAGTTGGGCAAGAATGTAATGAATACGTGCCTTCTGAGGTGACTTTTTAGCGTATTCCAATGCTTTTTCGAGGTATTCGATCGCTTTGTCTTTATCGTCCTGGAGAATTGCGAGTTCTGCTTTCGTGGTTTCGAACAGGTAGCGGCTTTTCTTTGGGAATTCTGCTTTTTCCTCTTCTTCTTCCTTTTTGGCGTATTTCGATTTTTTCTTCTTCTTCTTCTTCTTTTTGGTTTTCGACTTTTTATTGTCTGTGTTGTCGCCTGAATCTTTTGCTGCTTCCTGCTCGGCGATTTTTTTGTCGAGCTCCATCAGGATCAGGTTGGCGTCTGAAAAATTACGTGTCTGAATATGGGTTTTCGCCATCCAGATTGCCGCCGTGTAATTGCTCGGGTCGTTGGCAAAAAACTTATTGATGTACCTGAAGTTTTTCTGTGCGGTTTCGTAATCCCGGCGGTAATAATTCGCAATCCCGATAGTGAGCCAGTTTTCGTCGATCCAGGCGTTGTGCTCCGAGCGTTTTTTAGACGGTTCGGAAGCG
Organism: Crocinitomicaceae bacterium; assembly: GCA_021325675.1. GTDB lineage: Bacteria > Bacteroidota > Bacteroidia > Flavobacteriales_D > Crocinitomicaceae > M2408. The sequence goes on along the minus strand of JAJTCM010000005.1, from coordinate 118,983 downwards.
GTTGGCATACTGTGCTTGGCGATCACCTCCGTGGATTTGGCGATAGCTGTGTCGATAGCAGGGTACATGCCTTTTACTTCTTCGTCGTTCGGTACGGGATTGAGCGGCAGCAACGAATAATAATCTTCTTTCCGCGAATCAATGTAAGCCGTCATGGACTGCTTAATAAGCTCATTTGCATTGAAATAACCATTGTAATGCGCTGTCGTACCATGATAGGTCCGGCTCATGAGGGTGTTCTTCTCAGTTGAGCACGCGGCAATGAATACAAGGGATATAACTAGAAATGCAAGTAACTTCATGATTTTAACTTGAGGAGATAACTCCAAAAGCACAAATTTATTGTAAAAAACTGAAAAAAAAAGGGTTTGTAACTTTTATCTCTTCTTTTTTGACCTCTTCTTTTGGGTCAAGCCAAAAGAAGCAAAAGGCCAAGTTGCATTCCCGGGAAATTGCCTTCGGCACCGCTGACAAGCAGCTATTAAATTGTTCGGGAAGATTATTTCCTTACCTTGATATCACGCTGGTTGATGAGCGTAAATTTCAGGGCGATCCAAAAGGTATTGTAGTTGTCAAAATAAGTGGCGCGGGTGTAAAAAGTATAGCCGGTTTGCAAATGGAACTGCAGCAGGCGAAAGCCCATTGCCGGTGAAACCCCGAGACGTGATTCTTCAAAATCGGTGCGGTGGGAAAGTATAGCGCCGTACGTGAGCCCCAAACGTGCACGCTGGTGCCAGTATGCGGCGTCAAAACCAAGTACATTTTCCTGGAAATCATAGTTTGTACCAAAACGGAAACCGTGGGTGCTCGGGTGCATAAGCTTTATTTTTTTGTACTGGAATTCACCGCCGAACTCGATGGCGTTGTATTTTCCTTTCTGAAAACCGATATAAGGCCCGGCTTTTTTCGTGCTAACGGTCGGGATTTTAATTTTGTCCTTCCGCTGACCGAAAACCGTGCTGCAAGTGCACAGAAGCAAGGCTGCGGTAAAAAAGGCGATGAAGTTAGTTCTGCATTTCATATTCCTGGTAAATTTCATTCAATTCAACAACGTCCTGTGCGTCAATCCCGAGACTGTCCGCAATTTCTTTCGCCCGGATGACCTGGTCAACAGTGAGGTTCACCTGGCTGCTGTCCTGCTCCTGGAAAAACGAGCTGTTCCGGAATCCCGGGATCGTACTTGACGACAATTTCACCATCGGGTGGTACAGCAGGGAATTATTTTTGCTCTCCAGCGGAATGAATTTGTTGTTTTTATCATAGGAGCTGAGCAGCAAAAGTACCACGCTGACGATGTAGCTGCCTTTTAACAGTGCAAAAATCACGCCGCCTATTTTGTTTAACGGAGAAAGTAGAGTTAGTTTCACAATTTTTTCCAGAGCTTTGCCTGCAAAGTATACCATTGCGCCCACAGCCAGGAAAGTGAGGGTAAAAGAAACAGCCGGCAGGTAACTTGAATTCCATCCCGTCAGCTTTTGAATCCCGTTGGAGGCGAATTCTGAAAAATGAATCCCCGCGTATAAACCCAAAAAGAGGGCCATCAGGGTAAATACTTCAATGATAAAGCCTTTTTTGAAGCCAACCCAGGCAGCGTAGGCCAGGGGAATAAGAATGATAATATCCAGGAAATTCACAGAACAAAGATACACGGCAAATTGTCCGGCTGAAAAGTCCGAGCTTTTTTTTGTTCACTTCGGACTGTTAAAGCCGGATTTTTATTATTTTTAAAAACAAAACCTTAATTATGCGTTTCAGGTCTCTCTTATTATCTTCTATGGCTTGCCTGGCTTTGCTCGTGCAATGTTCCAGCAGCGGGAAACCGGTTATCAGCCAGTTTAACAAAGAAACCCACCTGGTGAAATCCGATTCCGGGAAAACCATCCGCATCAAAAGCGGTGAAGGCTTTGAAATCACCCTGGGTGAATGCGTTGGCTGCGCGGAAGTGTGGCAAATAGCGAAAGCGGACGATGAAAAAATCGCATTTGTATCCAATACCTATTCCGGGCGCAGCTGTGAAGACTGTGATGGCGGATACCAGAATAACAGCTTTCACTTCAAAGTGCTGAAGCCGGGAACTTCCACCGTTTCGCTGACGTATTTTGAAGAAAAATTCAGCGTAACAATCGAAGGATATTAAGCTTCCTGTTTTTCCAGCAGTAAGGTTTTGAAATCCACTTTGGAAGCAATACGTGCGTGCAGCTCAGAAATCGCAATGCGGTCCTGTTGCATCGTGTCGCGGTCACGGATAGTTACCGTATTATCTTCCAGGGTCTGGTGGTCGACCGTAACAGAGAACGGTGTTCCGATAGCATCCTGGCGGCGGTAACGCTTTCCGATGGAATCTTTTTCGTCATATTGGCAGAGGAAATCAAATTTCAGCTCGTCCATGATTTCGCGCGCTTTTTCCGACAGGCCGTCTTTTTTGGTCAAAGGCATGATCGCGACTTTGTATGGCGCTAAAGGAGCGGGAACTTTCAGTACAACGCGCTCGGAACCGTCTTCCAGCGTTTCGTTTTGAAGGGAAGCGCTCATCACCGCGAGGAACATGCGGTCGAGGCCAACAGAAGTTTCAACGACGTATGGAACGTAACTTTCATTGAGCTCAGGATCGAAATACTGGAGCTTTTTACCGGAGAACTGTTCGTGCTGTTTCAAATCGAAATCAGTGCGGGAATGAACCCCTTCCAGCTCTTTGAAGCCCATCGGGAAATTAAATTCGATATCGGCAGCAGCATTGGCATAATGCGCCAGTTTGATATGATCGTGAAAACGGTAATTGGATTCGCCTAAACCAAGCGCTTTGTGCCATTTGATCCGGGCGTCTTTCCAGTATTCATACCATTTCATTTCTTCGCCCGGACGCACGAAAAACTGCATTTCCATTTGTTCGAATTCGCGCATGCGGAAAATGAACTGGCGGGCAATGATCTCATTTCTAAAGGCTTTACCGATTTGTGCAATTCCAAAAGGAATTTTCATGCGCCCGGATTTTTGCACGTTCAGGAAGTTTACGAAAATTCCCTGCGCTGTTTCAGGACGCAGATAAATCGTAGCGGCATCACCTGCAACGGAACCAAGCTCAGTGGAGAACATCAGGTTGAACTGGCGCACATCCGTCCAGTTTTTTGTACCGGAAACAGGACAAACGATTTCCAGGTCAGTGATCAGCTGGTGAACGCCTTGTAAATCATTGTTTTCAAGTGTGGTACGCATGCGGTCTTCGATCTCGGTGATCTTTTCGGCATTGCGGAGCACGTTTGGATTTGTAGCGCGGAATTGTGCCTCGTCGAAATTGTCCGGGAAGCGTTTTTTGCCTTTTTCAACTTCTTTGTCGATTTTTTGGCGGATCTTCTCGATGTGCTCTTCGATCAGGACATCGGCGCGGTATCTTTTTTTGGAATCTTTGTTGTCAATCAATGGATCGTTGAAGGCATCTACGTGCCCGGAAGCTTTCCAGGTGGTCGGGTGCATGAAGATTGAGGCGTCAATTCCAACAATGTTTTCGTGCATCTGTACCATGGCTTTCCACCAATATGATTTGATGTTGTTTTTGAGCTCAGAGCCCAGTTGACCGTAATCGTAAGTTGCTGCCAAACCGTCATAAATCTCGGAGGACGGGAAAATGTAACCGTATTCTTTTGCGTGGGAAATTACTTCCCTGAGCTTGTCTTCTTTTTGTTCCATGACCGCAAATTTAATGATTATCTGTTAATGTGGCAGTTCGGTAATCAGGGATTTATTTTCTTTTCCTTTTTGAACTTATAATTTTTGAATTTTTTCTTTTCGGTATTGTACGTGATGTTTTTAGAATGGAGAACATACAAGTCATTGCCTACAATATGTCCCTTCCACAAAGGCTCGAAATAAATATTTTTTTTGAACCTGTAGCCCTGGTATTCGAATTTTTTGGCTTTGAGCTGGTATTCCAGTTTGATCATGTACGGATACCGCCGCATGGGGCCGCCTTTTTTCTTGATGCCATATTCCTTCGAATAGCCGTGGATTGGAAAGAAAACTACCAGGGCATCGTCGACAAATTTGTATTTGTAATGTTCCTCGTAGCTGGATTTCCTGATGGTCTTAAAAAAGGCCTGGGGAACAAAGCCAGCAGTATCAAATACGGAAAAGCTGAAATTACCTTCATGTAAGCGATTTTCGGATATGGCTGAAGAAGTGGAGGTGGTGTAGCTTGCACCGGATGCATCGGTATGATAAACCTGGTGATCGATTTCCGTCGAACTGCCGTATCCCCGGTTTTTCAGGTAAGTATTGTATTCCAGTGTGATGAAGTACAGTTGTTTGTCATGTATAAAAACTTCTTCGAGGTTCTGGTTGAAATACTTTGCAGGGCATTTACCGCCCGCAAGCCTCCTTTTTGCTTTTTTTCTCCAAAATCCCGGTTCTGTAAAACCTTTAGGGAAAATTACCTGGTGGTTCTTGAAGTCTACCGTGTTTTCAAAGTTGGTTTTAGATACAAAATAGCCCATTTGTGTTCCGTGGGTTGGTATGGCAATGGAAGCAACATAGAGCTCATTGTTGTTTATTTTGAGGAATTTATAGTTTTTCGGTATAAAATCAGCATTTAAATGAGGATCATAACTGGACAAGGATGAATTTTGCTCATCCATACGGGCAAACAGGCATTCAACCTTTCTTAAAATTTTGAATTTGCTCCTTTCAACATTTACATCAAGCTGGTGGGAAGAATAAGCCAGGTGAACGATCAGCTTGTCGTTTATGGTCATATCCGAAAATAACAGGTCGTTTTCCGTGTGATAGACCAATTTTGAATATTTGGAAGCTTTTGTTTCCAGATCCAGGCCGAGAGTTTCAACGAATTTCTCTTTTTTACTGGACACGAGCATAGACTTCGACGTTACGGCCAGCAGGTTGGAATCCAGTTTTATTTTGAGTCCGAACACATCTTTCAGTCCAAATGTAAAACGGAAAAAGTCATCGTTTATAATATTCAGGTTCGAATCCATTTCAATGATCCTGAAATCGGTTTTTTGTTCCTTTTTGTTAACATCTCCAATAATGGCATACACCTTTTTTTTGTAAATGAAGTTTTTGGAAACGACATAACCTTTTGGGAAATTTTTGATTTCATCTTCTTCGGTAAAAAAAGTAAAACCGGCTTTCGTGTATACGGCTATACTGATGTCTTTTTTGTACTCGATGAGCTTACTGCCGGAAGGATATTTTTCCGTTGAATAGTAAAAACGGTTACCAATCTGACCAATGTTTTCTGTCAGCAGGCGGCCTAATTGCATTTTGTCTTTTTTCTGACCAAAGGAAAGAACGCCAAAGAATAGCGCCAGTGATAGTGAAATTATGCGTGACATTGTAGTTAAATTTTCGGCAAAAGTAATTAAAAAACCAAATTCTATATTTGGAACGGTGGTTTTATTCGTGCATTTTTGTGTTAGTCTTCTTGAAATAAGTTGAAAATTCAATATATTTACTTAAAATCCAGCCGTTATGCTACCAATACTTACTTCTGACCAAATCCGGCAAGCCGATCAGTTTACCATCGAAAGGCAAGGCATCACTTCCGTTGAGCTGATGGAACGGGCTGCGCGGGAAATCTTTCATAAAATCACGGAGCTTTTTCCTGGCTGTGATGAATTCATTATTTTATGCGGGAATGGCAACAATGGCGGCGATGGCTTGGTATTGGCGCGTTTGCTGCACCGTGTCCGAAAAAAAGTCCGGGTTGTTCTGGTAAATGAAAACGGAAAGCGCCCTGCTGAAAATGCACATCAACTCGAACGCTTGCGCGGTGAAACCTCTGTCGAAGTATTTACCTGGAAAGAAGAAGCTTTTTCATGCGCAAAAAAAGCGATCATCGTCGAAGCTTTGTTAGGAAACGGCATCAAACGCCCGCCGGAAGGTGCTTTCCTGTCCCTGATCCGGTACGTAAATAAGCTGGAAGCGGTGAAAATTGCCGTAGATGTGCCGGGCGGTTTATTTACAGATAATGCAGGAACTGATCCTGAAACGGTTTTCAAGGCGGATTACACATTGACTTTCCAGGTACCGAAAGTGAACTTGCTGAACCCGGATTATGCTTTTTGTACCGGTAAGCTGGAAATCCTGGAAATCGGCCTGGACCAAGAATTTTTACGAAAACAAACAACAGGCTTTTTTTACCTGCAAGCCGCAGATATTTGTGAGATCCTGCCTAAACGGCATCCATCCGGCTCCAAACATGATTTTGGGCATGCTTTGCTGATTGCAGGGAGCGAAGAAAAAATGGGGGCTGCGGTTCTCGCAACGAAAGCTTGTTTACGAAGCGGTGCAGGATTAACGACCGTTCATATTCCAACTTCGGGGAAAACGGCTTTCAATATCAGTGCGCCTGAAGCTATGCTAAGCCTGGACAGCCACGACAAAATCCTAGTTGATTTTCCGGATTTGAGCTATAAAACGGCTTTGGGGGTTGGCCCGGGGATCGGAAAAGAGGCCGAAACAGCGGAATTGGTGCTCAAAGCCCTGCAAGCCGATTTACCAAAGATCTTCGATGCCGACGCCTTGAATATCCTGGCGGAAAATCCCGGATGGAAACACTATTTAGATCAAAAAACGGTACTTACGCCACATCAGCGTGAATTTGACCGGCTGACGAAAACCCATGAAAACTGGACAGAGCGGATAACAAGCGCCCGTTCATTTGTTGAGGAATATAAATGTGTGCTTATCCTGAAAGCGCCGCATACGCTCATTTTTTCGCCGGACGGACGTGTTTTTTATAATTCAACGGGTAACCCGGGCTTGGCGAAAGGCGGCAGCGGCGATGTGCTGACCGGGATTATTACGGCTTATCTCGCGCAGGGAATCGCACCATTGGATGCAGCGATTGCAGCGGTATACCATCATGGAAAAGCAGCCGACCTGGCAGTGAAAGAGATTTCTGAAAAGGCTTTGCTGGCGGGGGATGTAGTGGAGTTTTTGAGAATGTGCTAATGTGTCCATATTAGCATATTACCGTATTAATTTCATTCCAATCACGTTCGGCAATTTCCAGAAATGGTCGTTTTTGTCATGGGCGTAAGTTTCTGAAACGTAGCTGCCGATTTTTTCGAGGTGGAAGAGCTCCTTTCCTTCTTTTTCGATGTGGACGTACAAGCTCGTTTGCGGGCCGCCTTCCATATAGATCGCGTTGTGCAGGTTGAGCTTCATCTGCTGCATGTAAGCGATCATTTCATTGTGGAGGTAAGGTGAGCGCACAAAGATGAGGTAAATGCTTCCCAGGTCGTCAATGGTTGTGATCAGCTGGCTGCAATATTGTTTGCGTTTGTTCCAGCCGATCGGTCCGGCATTGCAATCGAGCATCCGCAAGCCTTGTGCCAGGCAATGGTATCTTTTTTTGATAAGCTCAAAGGAATCGCATTCGAGGTCGACGACCGTAAAGCGTTTTTCCAGTGTGTCTTTCGGGTTGAACGCGATCATCGTTTTGTAATTCGGATGAATTGCGCTTTGATTGGTATGTTTTTCGCCTTTCAGAAAACCTTTGCTGTACATTTTCCGGCTCAGGTCATACATACCGGCATTTATAACAATGTCCAGATCGAAGGAATCGGCCCAGGCTTTGGCGTCGAGCGGTTTTTTGTACTGTTCCGTTGCCATCAGAAGCTGAAAATCAAAATACTTCGGGTCAAGTTTCAATATGCTGATTTTCGAGTCGTTGACGTCGGATTTCCGGGGTGCATTTGTTTCACAAAACTCCAGCCCGGGAACGATGTTGCGCCAGGAAAGATGGAGTGGAGGAATGGAGTCGTGTTTTTTTTCTGCTTTAAGTTGAAGCGTGTCGGTTTTGTCCTGTGCACAGCAGGAAGAGTAAGAAATGAGCAGAAAAAAAAATGAGATTAATTTCATGAGTTAATTCATAATCAATTGGAAGGAGGTGTAAAGTTTACGTCTTTTTTGTATTTATACAACGAACTAACATCAAAACATCTTAAACCTTCATGCAACAATATGTTTTGTATCGCAACATTAATCAAATCATTTATACTGTCATTGTTACTTTTTAATACACCATATGAAATCCAGGCTGTGCTTCGTGAATAAATGATTCCCAAATGGTTTAATTCATAATAAACGACTCCTCCGTCAATTGGGGCACCCGGTTCATTCGTATACATAGAAATTCCATAGCTCTTGTCCTTGTATGTAAAAGCTTTATTTGCTATGAAACTATTATTCCCGACAGCTTGCTTGATTTTGCCTATTTCAAACGTATCCGATGTGAAATGTTTACCATTGTCTTTATTATATGAGTACCAAAACTTAATTTTTGGCTTAGTCTTTTTCTCTTGGCAAGAAATCAAAATGAAGCCCATAATGACTATGGATATTGCCGGATAATAAAAATTTATTCTGAATCGCATTAATTTAGTTTTGTAAAATGAATGCTGTTTAACAGCGATTTCATTTGAGAAATAGCGACCCGGTTTAATTGGAGCAATCGCTCTTCCTGTGAAAGTTCCTGAGAAATTAACAAGGCATTAATACTTTCGAGGTTAGAAAGAACCACCAATTGTTCCAAAGTAGCAAAATCTCTCATATTTCCAGTTAAATCTGGATTTTGTTGCATCCATTCTTTTGCCGTTCTACCAAATAAAGCAATGTTCAGTAAATCTGCTTCGTTGGCATAAATCATTTTGGCTTGTGATTTCGAAATTTCCTGTGGAATTAGGGAGTCTTTAATCGCATCCGTATGAATACGATAATTTATTTTGGAAATTGTTCGCTGTAAATCCCAATTCAATTTTTCACGACTGCTTTCTTCTTCCTTCAGACGCTGGAATTCTTTGATGAGGTAAATTTTGAATTCGGGACTAATCCACATTCCAAATTCAAACGCGATATCAGGATGTGCATATGTTCCGCCATATCTGCCGGGTGTGGCGATTAATCCAATGGAATTAGTTTTTTGCTGCCACTCTTTAACGCTGAGTTTGTAGCTGTTTAAACCTGCCTGACTTTTAATTGTGGCGAATTCGCCATAATTAAAATCAGAGTTATAAACCGATTCCCATATTCCTAAAAATTCAATAGTATTTCGGTTTCTTAACCAGTCTGATATGAAAAAATCGCCATCTTTTGCTTTGATCATATCGGTCAGTGAAATGAACTCCGCTTTGTTCTTATGTATGATTTCAATTTCTTTACCAAGAACAGTTATTTTTTTGCTTTTACTCATGTGAATGTAGATGATAGGTTATACTCTAAATTAATAAATAATTTTAAAATATTTCCACTCCAGCGCAAAAAAAAAAGTTGAAAGCTACTCCTCCGTACTTTTAATCAACAGTTCCAAAATAGAAATCGCTGCCCTGGAAATTTTCGTTCCCGGGCCGAAAACGCCAAATACACCGGCATCATACAAGAAATCATAATCTTGCTGCGGAATCACGCCGCCTGCAACAACCATAATGTCTTCACGACCATATTTCTTCAGTTCTTCGATTACTTGCGGAACAAGGGTTTTATGTCCTGCGGCAAGAGATGAAACGCCTAAGATATGCACATCGTTTTCAATCGCCTGCTTGGCGGCTTCCGCCGGGGTTTGGAACAAGGGCCCAATGTCAACATCAAAGCCGATATCCGCGAAGGAAGTTGCGATTACTTTTGCCCCGCGGTCGTGGCCATCCTGGCCCATTTTTGCGACCATGATGCGTGGCCGTCTGCCTTCCAGCTCCGCGAATTTATCAGCAAGCTCGCGGGCACGTTCAAATTCTTTGTCTTGCATAGATTCGGATGAATAAACCCCGCTGATCGAGCGGATCGTTGCCTGGTAGCGGCCGAATGTTTTTTCCATGGCAGCCGAAATCTCACCTAAAGTGGCACGGTTCCGTGCACAGTCAACTGCGGCTTCAAGCAGGTTGCCTTTCCCGCTTTTGGCTACGGCTTCCAGGCGTAATAAAGCTGTTTCTACCGCTTGGGGATCACGTTCGGCTTTCATTTTGTTGATGCGGGCAATCTGCGATTCGCGCACTTTGGTATTATCGACATCCAAAATGTCAAGCTTGTCTTCTTTATCACGCTGGTAGCGGTTAACGCCAACAATGATGTCTTTACCGGAATCAATGCGGGCCTGCTTGCGTGCAGCGGCTTCTTCAATGCGCATTTTCGGGATCCCGGTTTCGATTGCTTTTGCCATACCGCCAAGCTCTTCTACTTCTTCGATCAGCTTCCAGGCTTCGTTTACGAGCTCTTCCGTCAGTTTTTCGACATAATAGCTCCCACCCATCGGATCGATGATATTTGTGATCCCGGTTTCTTCCTGGATATAGATTTGCGTGTTGCGTGCAATCCGGGCGGAAAAATCCGTCGGAAGGGCGATCGCTTCATCCAAAGCGTTGGTGTGCAGGGATTGTGTTCCGCCTAAAGCAGCAGCCATGGCTTCGATACAGGTACGCGCTACGTTGTTGAACGGGTCCTGCTCGGTTAAGCTCCAGCCGGAAGTCTGGCAATGCGTCCGTAAAGCCAGTGATTTAGTCGATTTCGGTTCAAACTGGCTCACTAATTTGCTCCAGAGTAAACGTCCGGCGCGCATTTTGGCGATTTCCATAAAATGGTTCATTCCGATTGCCCAGAAAAAGCTCAGGCGAGGTGCAAATTCGTCCACTGCCATTCCTGCCCCGATCCCGGCACGGAGATATTCCAAACCGTCGGCGAGTGTGTAAGCGAGCTCAATGGCAGCTGTTGCGCCCGCTTCCTGCATGTGATAGCCCGAAATGGAAATCGAGTTGAAGCGCGGCATATTTTTGGCCGTATATTCGAAAATATCGGCAATGATTTTCATCGATGGCGCAGGAGGATAAATGTAGGTGTTGCGCACCATAAATTCCTTCAGGATATCGTTTTGGATCGTTCCGGAAAGCTCTTCCTGCTTTACGCCCTGTTCTTCTGCCGCTACGATGTAAAACGCCATAATCGGGATGACAGCGCCGTTCATGGTCATCGAAACCGACATTTCATTAAGCGGAATGGAGTCGAATAAAAGCTTCATGTCGAGCACGGAATCGATAGCCACACCGGCTTTCCCAACGTCGCCCACAACGCGTTCGTGATCGGAATCGTAACCGCGATGGGTAGCGAGGTCAAATGCTACGGAAAGCCCTTTTTGGCCGGCAGCGAGGTTCCTGCGGTAGAACGCATTGGATTCTTCGGCTGTCGAAAAACCGGCATACTGGCGGATCGTCCACGGACGAATGGCGTACATGGAACCGTACGGACCACGCAAATATGGTGCGATCCCGGAAACATAACCGATATGCTCCGTGTTTTGGATTTCTTCTTTCTGGTAAAAGCTTTTCAGGACGATTTTCTCAGCAGTTTCGTAGGTGTCTACACTCGTGCCTGTTGCGTCTGACTGGCTTTCTTTCCAGTTGGTGTCAGCGAAATTGATTCTTTTCATCTGCTAGTTTTTTACCAGGGTGAGCTCTTGTTCGAGGATTTTTGCCGGCAAGCCGAAATACATTTCCTGCGTTTCCTTCCACTGCAAACCGGAAGTATCCGGGTTCGGGAATTTGTTCACTCCGATCAAGGTTTTTTGCTTGTTTTGGTATGCTGCGATGCGTTTTTCGGCGGTTTTCCTGATTTGCTGAAATAAATCCGAATTGAAAAGCCCGCCGTGTTTTTCTATTTCCCGGAAAAGGTCCCAGGCTTTATCCGCCAGGGATTCGGTCAGGCTTTCGATGGCGTAGCTTCCGCCGCAGGCATCGAGCACTTGTTCCAGGTAAGATTCCTCTTTCAGGATAAGAGAAATGTTGGTTGCCATGCGCTCGGCATTTTCGCTTGGGCCGTCCATGGACAATTTATCGTAAGGCTGATTAATTATGTGGTTGGCACCGCCCAGTACGGCCGACATCACCTCCGTTGTCTGACGCAGTAAATTGGTATGCGGATCCTGCAAAGATTTGTTCAGAAAGCCGGTTTTGGAAGTAATGGAAGCGGTTTCGTTGCAGCTGTGCTCCGGTTTGTAAGAGCGTGCTATTTTGGCCCACAACATTCTGAAGGCGCGCAGTTTAGCGATTTCAAAGAGGTAAGCTGAGCCGATTCCGAAAGTAAAATGAATATTCAAAAGGGCATCATCACTATTGCGCCCGTTTTCGAGCTGTTGGGCAAGATATTCGTGGCCTAAACTAAGTGCAAAAGCAATTTCCTGTGCACAATTGGCGCCGCTTTGCTGAATGGAATAAGCGTCTACTTCAAAGTTGCGAAATACAGCTTTCGCGTTGGTGAACAGGTCGTTTTGTTCCAATTTACTGCTTTGGGCAAGCGGATTAAATGCCAGCAAAATTTCACCGGCAGGATGCGTTTCAAAATAAGCGTTTAAAGCGGCAATTGTTTCCCTGTTGCGTGTTTTGAAATACACCGTGATGTATTGAAGCTCAATGTCTTTGAATAAAATTTCAAGGTTGGGCTTTTGAGTTTTTTCCAGGTCGAAAAGCAAAGCTGTGCTGCCTTTCATCAGGATATCAAGCGCTTTGGCATTAGCTGTTTTTTCGTTTTCTACAACAACTTCGCCTGCAACGGACCAATCATTGAGCTTATTGAAAAAACCACGCCTGTAAGGAAATTTGCCGGGAACTTCTGCCGGAACAGCAACATCATCGTTATGAAAAAAGCTTGGATAGCTTAATTCCTCGATCGGGTCGGTTTTGATGAGCGCACTTTCAAAATCGGCGCCCTTGAGCTCTTTGGTCAGTAAGTCGACCCATTCCTGTTTACCGGATTTAGGAAATTGTTCAAATAGTTTCATTTTTTACACGATTTGGGTCAATGGAAATCTTATTGTGCATTTTAAGAAAAACTGCTGTACTGATAATTGTAGCGAGAAAAGGGGAAATAATCACGCCGATAAGCGGTATGTGAAATAGTAAGTTGAAGATCAGTCCGGTGAGAAGCATGTGGCCCATGTTTTCAAAACTGAACATCCAGCTTTTCCAGGTTCCGATCTGGTAGCGCTCCAGCGAATAATCGTAGAAGGAGAACCCCAGGAAAAAAGCTCCGATCAGAAGGCTCATAATTTCATCGAGCAGTTCAATCCCGATAAACCAACTGATAATCCACCAGGCTCCCATCACCGTAAAATAGAGCAAGGTCGAAATGATAACGATGAAAATCATGCGCAGTAAATCGGTCAGGATACGTACAATACCACCGCTGAAATTAGCCCCGCTCAGCTCGTTGTCAACTTTTTCAGAAAGAAGACAGTAAACCGGCGAAAGAATCGTGAGGATCACAAACTGGTAGAAGAAATCGCCGATGTAAGAGAAAAAGCCTTTGCTTGCTTCCACGCCCGTGTTGAGGTAAGAACCAACTAAAGGCACTTCGGCGGCCTTATCCACGAAGCTGAACATGCCTGAAACGAATTCTGCGAAGATAAAAAACAGCAAACCAACCGCGAGGGAAGGGATGAGGTAGAGCCAGAATTTTCCTTTCCCTAATTCACGGAAGGTAACATTAATGGCGTAAATATGATCGTTAATGGCTTTCATGAGAATTGTGCGAAGATAAACATTATTTCATTACCTACGGTGCTGCCTATGGCCGTCCGATAAATTTCAGGATCATGGAAAAAAGCCCGAAAAATCCGATTATGCCAAGCACATAAACCTGAAGTCCGGGATAGCCCTGGCGGGTCCAGTAGTAACCGTTCAGAAGACCGGCAATCAGCGCTGCGATAAAGGCGTAAAGCAAAAACATGTTAAGCGGGGTAACAAAAACAGTATTTTTCAACCGGAGTGGCGAGCGCCGAGATGTTCAGGTTGTCCGAAGCCTGCGAAACCTCAAGGATTTCACCGTTTTTAAGCAATAGGTTGATGTTTTGCTTATTCTGGTTGTAAGCGTTGTTGGTGAGTACTTCCGAATACACAAAATAGGCGGCTTCATCTTCCGTGAGCTTGTATTTATTGCGAACAACGTGGCGTTTGGCGCTCAGCGAGGAATCTGCGATCGGGGTTTTGGAAACTTCCACTTTCAGCAATTCGCGGTTGATTAGCTTACGGGATAAAAGTCCCAGGACTTTATCGTCACTGTCCTGCCAAACCTTAACGGCCGACGTAATATCGAAATCGTCCAGTTTCGCAAAGGTTTCCAACACTTTCGGATCGCTTTTAAAATCTTCTGTCGTAATATCATTTTCCAGGAAGAATTTCAACGCCGGGCTGGCAAAGAGCTCTTTCCCTTCAGCAACGATTTTTTTTGCCCTCCGTAAAATGTTAATCAGCATAAATTCGGCAGCCACCACGGTTTTGTGGAGATACACCTGCCAATACATGAAGCGGCGTGACACAAGGAATTTTTCAATGGAATAAATGCCTTTTTCCTCAATAACGAGGTTTCCTTTGTGCACATTCAGCATTTCGATGATCCGGTCGGAGCCGATCTGTCCTTCGGCAACGCCTGTAAAAAAGCTGTCGCGGTTCAGATAATCCATGCGGTCCATGTCTAGCTGACTGGAAACGAGCTGGTATAAAAAAGGTTTTTTGTGGTATTCGTTGCGGAAAATTTTCAGTGTGAGATCCAGCTTTCCATCAAATTCATGGCTCAGCCGGTCAATGAAAAAAGCAGAGATATCTTCGTGGCTTACGTGGTTCACAATGTCATGTTCCAAAGCATGGCTGAAAGGCCCGTGACCAATGTCATGAAGTAAAATAGCACATAAAACCGCCCGTTCTTCTTCCGGGGTAATTTCATGGCCTTTCCTGCGAATGGTAGCAACGGCAAGTGTCATTAGATGCATCGCCCCCAAAACATGATGAAAACGCGTATGCAAAGCCCCGGGATATACCAAATGGGTCAAACCAAGCTGGGAAATCCGGCGTAAACGCTGAAAATAAGGATGCTCAATCAGGTCAAAAATAAATTCGTCGGGAATGGAAACAAAGCCGTAAACCGGATCGTTGAAAATTTTCTTCTTATTATTCGTGTTTATCATTGAGCTCACAAGAATTTCAAAACAAAGATAAACATAAATTCAGATCAGCGGCTTTATCAACAAAGCGGGTTTTATAATTCTGCGGGAAAGAGAAAAAAGCAAAGGCCGGACAGCTTATTTTTGTATCATGGCCGAAGTACAGGAAACAGTAAAGCAAAGCACGTTCAAAATATGGAAACACCGTCTCCGTTTTTTCCGGAACAAGTACATTTTTACAACAACACTTTTCATAGTGTTTGCTTTGTTCCTGGATGAAAACGACATTTTCACGCTGATTTCCCAAAAACGTAAATTATCCAAAATCGAAGCCGACCAGGAAATGATGCAGCAAAAACTACGCGAAACCCGGCATACTTTGCGTCAATTGCAATACAGCTCTGAGCTGGAGCGCTATGCCCGCGAGGAAAAGCTCTTCAAAAAAGACGATGAGGATATTTTTATCCTCAGTTACGAGTGATTGACTGATATGCTAATATTTGGAATGAGTTAATTAACAAATTAGCATATTATCGGATTAAATTAAAATTCTTCAATTTTCACTTGCTTCTGCCTGAAAAAGAGATATTCTTTATAGGAAGCGAGCTTCAGTCCCGGGAAATAATACAGGGAAATCTGCTGATAGGTAAAGCCGTATTTTGCCATTTTCATTGCGCCTTCCTGGCAAAGTCCAACGCCGTGTCCAACGCCTTTTCCGCGGATCACAACTTCCAGGCCTTCGGGGTAACAGCTGAAATAAGTGGACTTCAACTGGAATTCCTGGCGAATGTCGCGTAAAGGGATCCCGAGTGACGGGCTGTGATAAAACGCCATCCGGTCAGCCTGGTTGAAGGTAAACAACATCGGCCCGTAAACACTGTCGTAAAGCGGATAATTGTACTTATTGACGAGGAAATCAGCCCATTTTTGCTGCGGGATCCGTTTTTCCCAGGTGGCTTGTTTGGTGTAAATACAAAACGTGTCTTTAAATGTCTTGAGATAGGGTAGGTCGCTATTCCAGACGTAAGCTGCTTCGCTGGTTTGCCCACCGCAATTGGCATGAAAATACGTTCCTGCAAGGTCTGAAAAATCGTCGAGCAATACCAGGTCATCGGTTTGAACAACGGCTTCCCGGATTTTTGGTGTGAACCGCAGCATTGAATGGTAAGCCTGGCAATGTGTGCGGTCGCAAACGGCAAAGCCTTCGTCTTTGTGGCGGGTGAGGTTTTTGAGCACGTAAGTCCTGCACATGATCGCCTGGACTTTGTAATATTCCGGTTCTTTTCCGCCGCCGCCCTCGGATTCAACAACGCCTGAAAGGTAATTGTTCATATCGGCGAGGTTCACAATCGTCAGGCCTTTCGCGCCACCGCTGATCTCAAAATCGCTTTGGTATTTCCGCTCTTTGACTACAGGGGATTTTGAAGTCAGCGTGATAGAGCTGGAAGGTGAGGTTTCAATCAGTGAAATTTTGTCGAACTGCCCCAAAAGCTCGACTCCTTTTTTGAGCTGAACCTTATCATTTGAAAGGTAAGCGATATCCACAAATTCATTCGGGAGGATGGCGCCGAATTCCAGTGAATCAGCGAAAATCAGGTAACTGCCGTCGTTGTATGAAAATAAAATCCGCTGCACATCGTAATCCCGCAGCACGCCAACCCGGATTTGCTGTGCAAAAGAATGGGTGCAAAAAAGAGTAACTATGGAGAAGATTAAAAATTTCACAACGCAAAAATAAAAGCTAAGAAACTTGCTTTTTTAACAAGTCTAAATAGTTTTCAACAAGGATTGTGCAACTTTTTGACTTGCGCCGCCCGAACCTAATTTTTCTTTCAGGATTTTGTAGGAATTCAGGACTTCTTCGCGCCTGGAACCGCCTTTAACCAAGTGTTTTAGCTCCTGTTCGATTGCTTTGGCATTACATTCGTGCTGGATCAGCTCTTTGACAACTTCGCGGTCCATGATGAGGTTTACCAGGGAAATAAATTTGATTTTCACCAAGCGTTTGGCTATTGCGTAAGAAATAGAGGAAGCTTTGTAGCATACAACTTCGGGAACTTCGAAAAGCGCAGTTTCGAGTGTTGCTGTCCCTGAGGTTACGATTGCGGCTTCCGAAAGAGAAAGAATATCGTAGGTTTTCCCATGAATGATCTTTACATCTGAACCGGCAAAAAATGGAATGTAAAAGTCAATATCCAGTGAAGGGGCGCCCGCTACAACGATTTCATATTCAGGAAACGCTTTGGCAGCTTCCAGCATGATCGGCAATTTAGCCCTGATTTCCTGTTTACGGCTTCCCGGAAGTACTGCAATAATCGCTTTTTCACCAAGCTTGTAATTTTCCCGGAAAGCAGCTTCGTCCAGCGTTTTGTTTTTGTATTGTTCAATAGCGTCGAGCAGGGGATGGCCTACAAATTCAACGTCGAAATCAAATTTTTGGTAAAAAGCTTTTTCAAAAGGCAGAATCACGAACATGTGATCGACAAAGCGCTTGATTTTATGTACACGGCTTTGTTTCCATGCCCAAACCTGCGGGGAAATGTAATAATATACTTTGATACCCTGGCTTTTGGCCCATTCCGCGATCCGCAGGTTGAAACCGGGATAATCGATCAGTACAATGGCGTCCGGCTTGAATTGCTGGATATCCTGCTTGCAGAAAGAAATATTGCTCAGGATCGTGCGCAGGTTCATCAATACTTCGATAAAGCCCATGAAAGCCAGCTCTTTGATGTGTTTCACAGGCTTTCCAAGCTCTTCCTGCATCAGGTCACCGCCCCAGAAACGGAATTCGAGCTTTTGGTTTTCTGCTTTCAGGGCTTTCACCAGGTTGGAACCGTGTAAATCGCCTGAAGCTTCACCGGCAATGATGTAAATCCGTTTCGGGGTATCGGGGCTCATTTTACAAAATTGATGTAAATGATATACGGCAGGTAAAGCGCCGATCCGACGATAATTCCCATGGCTGTGTTATATTTCTCCCGGTTCAGGAAAAAGAAAAACCAGAGCAGGTTGGGGATTATGGAGAGTGAAATGAATTTGCCCTGTGTTGATTTCAGGGAAAAAAACATGTTCATGTACACATCAAAATAGGTGTTGTGTATCCTGGATAAGATGAAAATGGTAAGCGGAATGTAGATTACAGGCCCTAAAAAGCCCAGAATCAATCCTAGCGTGTGAAATTTTCCCCAGTTCCTTAAATTCATTTTTCGTGTATAAGCTTCAAAAATAGTCTTTTTCCGGGAATTTAAAAACCCCAGCTGTTCAATTCTGCCATGGCGTGGTAAGCCGTGAGGTCAAACTGTACGGGGACAACACTGGCAAATCCCTGGCCGAGAGCAAATAAATCGGTGTCTTCGCCTTTGTCTTCGTTGGAAAATTCGCCTGTGAGCCAATAATACGGGTTACCATACTGGTCCTCGCGCTTGTCAAAGCGGTCTTCCCAATAGGCGTGGGCAGCGCGGCATACTTTCAGGCCTTTGAATTCTGAGCTTGCAATTTTCGGAACGTTCACATTCAGGCAAACGCCATGCGGCATCGGGTTTTGCAGGATTTTATCCAGGGTCATCTGTACCGCTTTCTTAGATGCTGTAAAATCGGCTTCAGAATCGTAGTCCGCCAGTGAAAAGCCAATCGATGGAATGCCTTCCATGGCGCCTTCCACAGCTGCCGACATCGTTCCGGAATATAAAACACTTGTACTTGTGTTCGCACCGTGGTTAATACCTGAAAGCAATAAATCCGGCTTGCGTTTCATCAATTCGTAAATTCCGAGCTTTACACAGTCAACCGGCGTTCCGGTGCAGGTATACGTTTCCACATCGTCAAAAATGTCCGATTTTGCCATCCGGAGCACATTGTTGATAGTGATCGCGTGGCCCATCCCGGATTGAGGCTTGTCGGGAGCAATGACAACTACGCGTCCGTAAGGTTTTACAGTCTCAACCAAGGTCCGGATCCCTTTGGAGAAAATTCCGTCATCGTTGGTAATAAATATCAATGGTTTTTTCATAATCAATTGGTTGTGGCGTAAGCAGCCAGGATTTTGTCTGCCAGCACATCGCTCAGCTTAAAATAGCTTTCAGTGCTCCAGCCACCAACATGTGGGGTCAGTAAAACTTCTTCGCGCTGTACGAGCTCTGTAAATTCGTCAGGCAGGCTGCCGTCAAAAAAATGTTCGAAGCTTGATTTTTCGTATTCAAGTACATCAAGTCCTGCGCCCAATACTTTGCCGGATTTGATAGCGTGGAGCAAGGCGCCGGTTTCCACGATTTTCCCGCGGGAAAGGTTCAGCAGGAAGACGGGTTTTTGGAAAGCGTCAAAAAATGCGCTGTTCGCCATGTAAATCGTCTCTTCGTTTTGCGGAATATGGAAGCTAACAACATCAGCTTCCCTGAAAATGTCTTCCAAACGGGCTTCTTCCACCTGTCCGCTTGTGAAACCGCTTTTGTATTTGTCATACGCGAGAACCCGGACGTCAAAGCCTTGCAGTTTTTTAGCGAAGGATGAGCCGTTGTTGCCAAAGCCGATTATGCCGACAGTTTTACCGTCAAGCTCGAGTCCGCGGTTATGTTCGCGTTCCCATTTTCCGAGCTTTACATCCCGGTTGGCTGTGTGGATTTTGTTCAGGAGAGAAAGCAGCATTCCCAGGGCTTGTTCGCCCACAGCGTTCCGGTTTCCTTCCGGGGCATTGAAAAGCCTGATCTTTCTTTCTTTGCAATAGGCTTCGTCGATGTTTTCCATGCCTGCGCCGGAACGTGCTATAAATTTTAACCTGGGGGCAAAGCGTAGCAAGTCTTCGTCCATCGTAAACCGCGCCCGGATGATAATGCCTTCTATTTCCGGTAAAATCGCTTTACACTCCTCCATATTGAGCTTTGTGCCGTCTATACAGTCAAAACCCGCGGCTTTAAGCCTGTGCTCTAAAATTTCGTGGACTGTATCGATAAAGAGGATTTTCATGCCTTGCAAAAGTAAGTAAATTCAATTTTCGAAACACAAAAATGATTGTTGGAAAATAAATTTTGACAAATGTCGTTTTTTTAAGGACAAATGTGTATCTTTGTGGAAAGACAGATTGATATGAAAGCAATAAACCTCTTCGATTCCAAAGTTCCCTTCAGTTCCATTGATGACCGGGGCGTGCTTTCCCTGATAGAAACAATCAGGCAAGGGATCCAGTTTTCCCAATTTTTTGCTTTCGCTTCCAAAAGCCCGTTTTCCCTCAGCGAATGGTCCGGTTTTTTGCATCTTTCCGAACGAACGATGCAACGATACAAACAAGAAAAGAAAACTTTTGATGCCCTTCAATCCGAAAAAATCATCGAAATTACCCTCCTGTATAAAAAAGGTATCGAAGTGTTCGGCAATGAAGACTATTTCAACCGCTGGCTCGAAACCGACAATATCGCCCTCGGGAACAACCAGCCCAAAAAATTCTTTGACAGCTCTTTCGGCCTGAACCTCCTCAAAGATGAGCTAATCCGCATTGAGCACGGCGTTCTGGCATGATTGTCTATCGTCTTTCAAAAGCGAAATATGCTTCCGATCTTTCGGGAAAAGGAGCTGAACAAACAGGCGGACGCTGGAACAGCAAAGGCGTTGCGATGCTTTACACAGGTCAGTCGCGGGCTTTATGCACGACGGAAATTGCCGTACACACTCCCCTGGGGATCCTTCCGCTCGATTATGAGCTGATTACCATTCATATTCCGGATGACGTTAAAGTCAAAGAGCTCAAATCCCTTCCGGAAGATTTACAGTATTTTCCTCATTCGATTTATACACGCCAGCTCGGAGATGATTTTATCCTGAAAGGAAAGTCGGCAGTACTGAAAGTTCCTTCGGCCGTTGTGCAGGGGGAATTCAATTACCTGCTAAATCCAGCCCATCCGGAGTTTCATAAAATTACTGTTAAATCGCGTGAACCTTTTAGTTTTGACCAGCGTTTGTTTCTCAAGTAATTCATTTACTGCGAATAAAAATCCTGGAAAACAAATTTAAAGCCATACCGTATCGATTTAAAGACGAGGGGTGCAAATTTAAATTTTGTCCCGCGCTAATGGAAAGCCTTTTTATTTTTGTTCAGGTTTTCCTCTCCGGATAATGCTGGAAATCAGGGAATATTTAATTATTTTTAACCCATAAACAAAGGCTTTATGAAAAAACTCAGCTACTTCATCCTCATTTTTTTCGCCGCTCATTCCTCGTTCGGGCAGGTAAACTTCTCAGAACATCAGATTGAATTCGGGGACACGTATGCACCCAACGACCTTTATTCGGCCGACATTGACGGTGATGGGGACATCGATATCCTTGCTACGGATATGCACGATAAAATAGTTTGGTATGAAAACCTGGGAGGTGGCCAGTTTGCCCTCCAGAAGATCATTTCTAAGAATACGAATGACCCTTATGATGTGCATGCTGCCGATTTGGATGGCGACGGAGACCTGGAAGCCTTGTCTGCTTCATGGGCCGATGATAAAATCGCCTGGTATGAAAACCTTGGGAATGGTTATTTTTCTTCTGAGTTTATCGTGGATGCTACTTTGAACGGTGCAATCTCCGTTGAAGTATTGGATGTGGATAATGACGGAAAACCGGATATTGTAGCCGCAGCGATTATCGGCGATGAAGTGGTTTGGTACAGAAACCTGGGCAACGGCAATTTTTCCGCGAAAGTAACACTTTTCGCAAGCAATGCTGTGCGTGATATCAAGCTGGCGGATTTTGACGGCGATGGTTTGCAGGATATCCTCACGTTCCGGGAAGATCATTACGCAGTTGGCTGGTATAAAAATGAAGGTAATTCAACGTTCACCACCCAGGGCTCAATTACTTCTTCTTCCTCGAATACGATCGAAACCGTTGTTACGGATGCAGACGGTGACGGTGACCTGGATGTTGCAGTTTCAAATTCGACTAATTTCAAATTATATAAAAACGATGGTTCAGGGAACTTCGGTTTTGGCACAGAGATTTACAGCAATCATCCTTTTCCGGGCCTGGCTTCTGCCGATATGGACAATGACGGTGACCAGGATATTGCTTTTGCCGAATCACCGGGAGCAATGTACGAGCTGGGCTGGTTCAGGAATGACGGTACCGGGGATTATCAATGGATGAATGCTGCCAGCACCTGGGATTGGGTAGTGGATGTCAACGCAGTGGATTATGATAATGACGGTTTGGTTGACCTGGCGGTGGCTTCCTCCCAGGATGATCGTATTAACTGGTTTAAAAACCAGGGGAGTAACCAGTTTTCGCAATGGATTACGGTTTCGTCCAACCTGCAGGATATTATTAACGATGTGGAATACTCCGACCTTGACGGCGATGGAGACCTGGATGTGCTGGCAAGCAATACCGAATCCGTGGGGAGCAACCACCGGGTCGATGACAGACGGGTTGTCTGGTATGAAAACGAGGGGAACGGGAACTACAGCCGCCACAAAGTGATTTGTTACAAGGATGTGCTGGAAGACCCCGGACAAATCAAGGCCGGAGATATAGATAATGACGGTGATAACGATGTAGTGGTCCTTTCTTCTTATTTTGACAATGATCAGCTAACCTGGTTTGAAAATGACGGAAACGGTAATTTTACTTATGATGACATGAATACGATCAATTCGTTTTCAGACCAGATCAATTCCTTTGATATTGGCGATTTGGACGCTGACGGGGATATCGACGTAGTTATCAATAAACAGGAATTCAATGAGAGTACGGTCATTTGGTACAAAAATGGCGGGAACGGGAATTTTAATTTTGGTAGCTGGTCTTATGATATTGACCTCGATCAGGCAACAATTGGTTTAGGGGCGGCATTACAAGTGGTTGACATGGACCAGGATGGTAAAATGGATGTTTTGGCGTCTATGGAATATACTAACCAGTTATGGTGGTACAAAAACCTGGGCAACGACGTGTTTTCCACGCCAAATATGATCAACTTTTCTATTTCCGGCGTTCAGCCTGCACAGGTTGCAGATATGGACGGTGACGGAGATAAAGATGTTGTAGCGCTTTCCAAGTGGGACAATAAGCTCGTGTGGCATGAAAACAATGGTTCCAACCAGTTTGAGCCGGAAGTTGTAATTGACAACAACTTTGTTTTACCGAAAAATTTGCAGCTGGCTGACCTGACAGGTGATGGTTTGATTGACATTTACGTTGTGCATGACAGGGAGATGATTTTCTACCCGAATAGTGGAAATGCCGTTTTCGGGCCAAAACAGTTGATTATGAACCTGCTTGACGGAAGTGTAGGTGAACAGGTTGCCGATATCAACAATGACGGGAAAAATGACATTATTTTTGCCGAAAGTTTCCATGGGAAAGTTTCCTGGCTGGAAAACCTCGGAACGGGCTGTGCAAACCAGGTTGTGATTCTGAATGACACTGTTTGTGAAGGCAGCAGCTATGCATTCAACGGGATGAATATTTACGAAGCAGGAACTTATGTGGATACGCTGATCAGCGCCGGATTGTGTGACAGCGTCGTAATCCTGAACCTGCGCCACAAGCTACAGGGATGCACAATTGCTAACTGTAATGAATTGTATATATCAGAATATATGCGCGGTACTTCCTTTAACAAAGCAATTGAAATCTACAACCCGACATCTGACGATATTGATCTGAGCGTTTATTCCCTGCGTATGTATATTAATGGTTCTCAAACGCCAAGCAGTACAATCCCTTTAAGCGGTATGATTTTCAGTGATTCCACGTTTATTATTTCCCACAGCTCAGCGGCGGCAGCTATCCTGAGTGTAGCTGATAT
The DNA here is from genome assembly GCA_021325675.1 of Crocinitomicaceae bacterium. Taxonomy (GTDB): domain Bacteria; phylum Bacteroidota; class Bacteroidia; order Flavobacteriales_D; family Crocinitomicaceae; genus M2408. The sequence goes on along the minus strand of JAJTCM010000005.1, from coordinate 95,260 downwards.
TCAGACTGCTGTTTTGAATTATACAGGAAATGACGTCATTGCCCTTGTTAAAAACGGTGAAATTATTGACCAGATGGGACAAATCGGTGTTGATCCGGGAACTGCCTGGTCAGATGGCGGTGCTTCTATGTCCGGGATGACGCTGGTACGTAAATTCAGTGAAACGATGGGACATACAAGCAACACAAGCTACTCTGTTTCATTTTATTTTGATCCTTTACCACTGGATGACTTTTCAAACCTGACTTTGCACAATTCGGCTTGCCAGGCGCAATTGTGCAATACGGACAGTATGATGGCCGTCCGGATTTGTGAAGGCGACAGCTACAATTTCTTTGGTGAAATGCTGACAGAAACGGGTGTTTATACGGAAATACTGACCAATGCTGCCAACTGCGACAGTATCGTCACGTTGGATTTGTCCGTAAACAGCTCGAATAAGTTCATAGTACAGACAATTTGTAACGGTGACAGTTATACTTTCAACGGCCAAAACGTGAGCACAGCGGGTATTTACCTGGATACGGTGCCGAATATGTATGGCTGCGACAGCGTGATCAAGCTCACGCTCAATGTTTACCCGCCGGTTACCGGGGTAATCAACCAAACCATTTGCCAGGGTGACAGTATTGTTGTAAACGGAACAAGCTACAAAAACACGGTTGTTGGGGCTACGGAAATTTTCCCTGGTGCAGGATATGAACATGGCTGTGATTCGACGGTAATCATCAACCTGACTGTTTTGCCGATCCCGATGGGAACAGATGTACGCTCATCCTGCGGTGCTTACACCTGGATCGATGGCAATACCTACGCTTCCAGCAATAACACGGCAACTTTCCTGATCCCTAACGGTGCAGCGAGCGGCTGTGACAGTATTGTTACGTTGGATTTAACGGTTCACTCGCCAACAACGGGAATTGATACACGCACAGCATGTGTTTCTTACACCTGGATTAACGGCGTTACGTACTCGGCATCTAATAATACGGCAACGCACACAATCGCTGGAGGAAACATAAACGGCTGCGACAGTACCGTAACTTTGAACCTGACGATCATCCAGCCCGGAACTTCAACAGACGTGCAAACGGCGTGCGGCTCGTATACCTGGATGAATGGTGTGACTTATTTCGGAAGCAACTCAACGGCAACTTATACAATTGCAGGTGGCGCAGCAAATGGCTGTGACAGTATTATTACATTGAACCTGACGATCCTGCCGCTGGCAACCGGAACGGATACGCACGTGGACTGCGGTCCTTTCACCTGGATTGACGGGAACACCTATACTTCCAGCAACAGCTCTGCGGTTTTTGTTATCCCGGGTGGAGCTGCGAATGGCTGTGACAGTATCGTAGAGCTTGATTTAACGATTATTCCGGCCTCACACGGTACAGACGTGCAGGCTGCTTGTGAATCCTTTACCTGGATTGATGGAAATACCTACACATCAAGCAACTCAACGGCAACATTTACTATTCCGAACGGGGCGGCAAGCGGCTGTGATTCAATTGTTCACCTGGACCTGACAATTGAAAACGTTACGGCAACAGTTTCCGTGTTCTTTACGACGCTTACCTGTGATGTTACAGGTGGAACTTACCTCTGGCTGGATTGTGCTTCCAACGAGCAGATCAACGGGGCTACCAGCCAAAGCTTCACACCAACATTCAACGGGGAATATGCGGTTATTGTAACGAAAAACAACTGCACCGATACTTCGGATTGCGTGACGGTCAACAATGCAGGAACGGTGGATTTTGAAGCTTTAGGACAGCTGAACCTGTACCCGAACCCGGCTTCTGATCTCGTTACAATTGAGCTGGGCACTTTGACAGGGGTTACGGTAACAATTTACGATCATACCGGTAAAGAAGTCTATAAAGCTAATCAACAGGATTCAGGCGCACACCAGGTAGAAACATCTGGTTTTGCCCGCGGAATTTATGTGATCAATATTCAAAATGAATCGGTGAATACAAACCTGGAACTGGTTAAAATGTAACCAAGGACAGGATACTAAAAGGAAAAGGCTTGCTCTTAGGGGCAGGCCTTTTTTGATTCGAAAAGTGCAAATTTAATAGTGAATTCCGCGCAGCGGATGAATCTTCAAATCTTCGAATTTTCTAAATCAGTCCAAGCTCCCGTTTGACGCGGTCAACATCGAGGTGTTCCAGCAAATGGATGAGGTTTTGAAAACACGGGTGAAAGCCGTATTCAGCGCGGAGCATTTCGGCAATAGCATCTTCTTTGCTCCGGTTTTCAAATACAATGCGGTAAGCAGCGATGATCGTTCCTGTCCGGTCTGAGCCGTGTTTGCAGTGAACATAAACCGGTTTTTCGCTTTTGATTAATAATTCCAGGGCTTCAATAAGCTCACTTTCGGACATGACCCAGGCGTTGACGCCTTCTTTGTAAGCCTTGATACTACTGTTTTTGACTTCTGAACGGTCGCTGGAAAAAAAGCGCAGGTTCAGAACGGATTTTATCCCGAGCTGCTGTAATCCCTGCATTCCAGCAGAAGTTGGCTGTTCGCCCCGGTAAATGGAATCGTTGATTTTATACAGGTTTGCGAAATCAGTTTTTCCGTTCGGAACGGATTCGATTTTTTGGGAAAAGCCAAGGAAAGCAAGCGCAGAAAAAATACTGCCAGCTGTGAAGTTTTTTAAATCAGCCTTCATAAGACTAACCGGGATTTAATCGTTCAGTTTCAAAACAGCCATGAAAGCTTCCTGCGGAACTTCTACACGGCCAATCTGGCGCATCCGTTTTTTACCTTCTTTCTGTTTTTCCAGCAATTTACGTTTCCGGCTGATATCTCCACCATAACATTTTGCGGTAACATCTTTTCTGAGTGCTTTGATCGTTTCTCTCGCTATGATTTTAGCTCCGATGGCTGCCTGGATAGGAATTTCAAATTGCTGGCGTGGGATCAGCTCTTTCAATTTGCTGCATATTTTTTTGCCCAGCTCATAGGCGTTGCTTCTGTGTACCAAAGCAGAAAGTGCATCGAGCTGCTCGCCATTCAACAACATGTCCATGCGAATGAGATCAGAAGGCTTATAGCCAATCGGGTGATAATCAAAAGAAGCATACCCTCGTGAAACAGATTTCAAGCGGTCGTAAAAATCAAATACGATTTCAGCCAAAGGCATTTCAAAACTAATTTCAACGCGGTCCTGGGTTAAGTAAACCTGGTTTTTTAATTCGCCGCGTTTTTCGATGCATAAGCTCATTATTTGTCCGACATATTCGGCTTTCGTGATTACCTGGGCCTTGATATATGGTTCTTCAATGCGTTCAATTCCGGACGGATCGGGCAATTCGGAAGGATTGTTGACGATTATCGCCTTTTCCGGGTCCTTGCGCATGTAACAATAATACGATACGTTTGGCACAGTGGTGATTACCGTCATATTGAATTCACGCTCGAGACGTTCCTGGATGATTTCCATGTGGAGCATTCCGAGGAAGCCGCAGCGGAAACCAAAGCCCAAAGCAGCCGAGGATTCCGGCTCGAAAACGAGGGAAGAGTCATTCAGCTGAAGCTTTTCCATCGAATAGCGTAATTCTTCGTATTCGTCTGTTTCAACCGGGTAAATTCCGGCAAATACCATCGGCTTCACATCTTCGAAACCTTTGATGGCAGTTTCACACGGATTGGCTGCGAGCGTAATCGTATCGCCGACTTTGACTTCGTTTGCCTGTTTGATCCCGGAAATGATATAGCCTACATCACCGGCCCTGACTTCGCTTTTCGGTGAAAGGTCCATTTTGAGGATTCCCACTTCGTCAGCATTGTAAGTCTTGCCGGTATTGAAGAATTTCACTTTGTCGCCTTTTTTGATCACGCCGTTGCGGATTCTGTAATAAGCAATAATACCACGGAAGGAATTAAATACAGAATCAAAGATCATCGCCTGAAGCGGGGCTGTTTCATCGCCTTTCGGTGCCGGGATCCGGTTAATTACCGCGTCGAGGATTTTGTCAACACCTAGCCCGGTTTTCCCTGAAGCCTGGATAATATCTTCCAGGTCGCAGCCGATGAGGTCGATAATCTGGTCTGAAACTTCTTCCGGCATGGCGCCAGGCAAGTCCATTTTATTTAAGATCGGGATAATTTCCAAATCGTGCTCCATCGCCAGGTATAAGTTGGAAATGGTCTGGGCTTCAATTCCCTGTGAGGCGTCTACAATCAGCAAAGCACCTTCGCAAGCGGCAATGGAACGGGAAACTTCGTAGGAGAAATCCACGTGTCCCGGGGTATCAATCAGGTTCAGGACATAATCCTGTCCTTCATGCTTGTAATTCATTTGGATGGCATGACTTTTAATCGTAATCCCACGCTCACGTTCGAGGTCCATGTCGTCCAGGGCCTGGTTTTGCATTTCACGGTCTGAAATGGTACCGGTAGTCTGCAGCAAGCGGTCAGCCAGCGTACTTTTTCCATGGTCGATGTGTGCGATGATACAAAAATTACGTATATTTTTCATGCATTAATATGTTTTTCAGAATTTTGATCTGGGTAAAAAAGCCCTTTAAGGGACTGCAAAAATAAGCTAAAAAGTTAGTATATACAACAAAAAGCCGGGAGAGCACAGGAATTCCGGGGAATTCACTTTTTTAACGCTTAGGAAAGGCTTTCTTTATCGAAGCAATCGTCCACATTCAGCTTGATGCGCTGGCTCAGGTCATCGGTTGGGAGATCGTTGTCGTCTGCTCCGAAAGGATCTTCGATTTCTTCAGCCAAAACCTCCATGCTGACAAGGATGTAAAACACAAAGGTCGCGATAAGTGCCGAAAAATAGCCAAAGGTTGTTACGAAAGCCAAGGGCATGGTAACGACGTAAATAAAGATGAATTTCTTCAGGAAAATCGAGTAGGAGTAAGGGATTGGCGTATTTTTGATCCGTTCGCAGGCACCGCAGGCATCCATAAAGGAATTCAGGTTTTTGTCGAGGGCAAGGAATTCAACATCAGAAATCGTTCCTGCCTGTTTAAGTTCTTTGATCCGGCGGTACATCAGGCTGCAAATCCCCAGGGGAACGTGGTTTTTCTTTTCCAGGTAAACGCGTTCTTCAGCAGTTAAATCCAGTTCTTCCCAAATAATTCCTTTACGAAGGTGCTCTTTCATGGAAAAAACAAAATTCGGGACCATGCGCGTGAAATACTCCTTGTCTTTTCTCTCCGTAAGAATGGAATTCATTTTGATGGAAAGGTTGCGGGAATCGTTAACCAGCTCTCCCCATTTGCGGCGTCCTTCCCACCAGCGGTCATAAGCCGTATTGGTGCGGAAAACGAGCAGTAGGGAAATTACAAAACCAACCAGGGAATAAACCTGGATCAATTTATCGAGATTTTCGATCTCCGGGAAATAGTGAATTTCAATAAAAGTGATGAGCAAAGTGAAAAGTCCCATGAAGATGAGCTCTTTCCACAGCATACGCAAAGTATCGCTTTTATGTATTGTAAATATTAAGGCAATCCAACTTTTTGGATTATAATTAACCATATTTCTGTTTATTTTTTGTCAGGCGTATTGTTGTTTGTTCCGCCGCCCTCAACTTCTGTTTTTTCCTTTTTCTTTTTGTCGCGCTCCTTGATGAAGATGCTCATGCCCCCCGTTAAATTAACGTTTTTAGCGTTGAGGGTATTGGTGAAAGCCAGCACATTGTCAGTCATGAGATAAAACTGGATGGGGCCTCCCCGCAAGCTTAGCCCGACGCCGATATTGGAGTAGGTTTTGTTATAAATGCTGTAATTCAGTGTTGCGCTCAGCCAGCTTTTCAGGGAAACATTGGCAGCTAAGGAAACTCCCGGGCGGTATTTGCCTTTCACAAACTCGTTGATGATTACCCCGCCAACGTTGAAAGCTTTCGTAATTTCATAATTCGCGCCAATGTAAAACTTGGTATAAAGTGAAGTAGAATATGCTTCGTTGTTTTCTTCGTAATTGAACATTTTCGGAATGCTGTCCTTCAGATCATCAAGCATCCTGTTGCCGGAGCTGTCATTTTCCTGTTCCGAAAAGTATTCGTTGAGGTCAACGCCTTCGAACGTGAATTCGAATTCATTCGTTTTGTAAGAAGTCACATTGTTGCTCCAGCGAATAGAGCCCAGATCAACAAGGCTGGCATTTACAGAAAGCTTGTCGGACACTTTGTAAGTTGCTCCCAGGTCCAATCCGAAGCCTTTGTTGGCAAAATTCAGGATAGACGACTGGAGGTTTTTCATTTTGGTTTGTGATGAAGAAATGGTATCATCATAAAACTGGCTGATGTTGGAGGAGCTGATGTCCGCAAAACCGTCAATTGTGAGCGCATAAGTCGTTGGATCAGTGTAAATTCCCAGTCTCGTTTCGCGTGTCGTAATGTTTGCAATCCCGGAAAGGAGCTTTACGCGTCCGCCAACACTCAGCTTGTCACTGATTTCCTTGCTGATCCCAAAACCGATTTCCGTATAGGCATTAAGATTAATCCCGATTCCGTCCAGTGAAGCGCGCTGACCAATGAAGTTTTTACCATTGCCTTCAAGAGCAAACTGGAACAAGCCTTTCGGATAAATGAAATTCGCCTGGACCTTGCTGCTGACATTGAAATTGATGTACATATCTTTCAGCTTCAGCCCAAGGCCAAAAAGCTCAATGCTGTTCTCTACGTTGAAATAGTTCAGGTCATCCATTTCCTCGAGCACTTTCTGGGTATTGATAACGAGTGAGTCATCACTGCGTTTGGTAAACAGGTCATTGAATGAAAACCCGCTGTTGGAAACTCCGAAATTCATCATTCCCAGGGGCAGGCTCAGGTAAATTTTGGATTTGGGCACAAAGGAGGGGTTAACGTAAACTGCCTGGGGTATCCCTTTTAAATGATACAAAGAAAAGTTTTTCTGTCCGAAAAGGAGGCTTCCGGAAAAAATACCAAGTAATACGATTATATATTTTGCTTTCATAAGTATATCAATGGAGTCTTAGAATTGAGTTTGTGCCTGGATCTGAAGGGCAAGCTTCAGGTTGATTTTGTAATCGTCGTAAAACTTGACAACTTTATTCATGTCCGCGTCAGTTGTAGATGCTTCACCATAAATAATCAGCTTTTCCACGTCGGCAAGCATGGCAATTTGCTCAGCAGTTAAAGTAATGTCGTTGATTTTCCTGCGCTGTTCGGTAACTCTTCCCGTTGCATCTACCGGCGCCGGTTCAATGATGTTTTCCGGTTGGTTGAAAATGGAGAAAAGATGGTTACCGTTCTCGTCAATCGCAGTAATCTGTGTGCCAAGCAACACCGGGAAACCGTTGTCCACAATCAGGCGGAACATGACAAACTCGATCAAATCCGCATTCTGGTTTTCAAACTGCGTGAACTCAACCGTGTCTGTGATGCTGAAACCGTAAGCATAGCCTTCAAGCGGCATGTCTACCTCGGTTTTAATCGTGCAGCGGCTCTCTTTCATCACAAAGTTCGGAGTTGCGGTTTGTCCGTCAGGATTTGCCTGGCCGTTAATTTCGTAATAAAAATATTTTGGGGTAGGGGAAATAACGCTCGACAGGTTGGTCGTATTGCTATTATTCAGCTCCAATTCCGTAGTTTCTGTCTGTCCCATTACTGTTGGGGCTTCCACATCAATCGTGGTTGGGTAGTTGAGCAGGTCCGTTTCTACACCGGTAGCTACGTTTATTGTTTTCAGCTCGCTTAAATTAAGGGCGATCGGCACACCAAAAGAGTTGTCGATTGTGAAAACAACTTTAGGGTTGGTAAGCTCAAATGTTCCGTCTACGGAATTTTGGAAGATACGCAGTAAAACGGAATCAGCTTCCTGTACAATGTTTTGCTGGCCGATGTAACCTGTTATGTGATGAAAATCAAGATTGGAAGAGCTTAATTCTACGGAGAAATTCTCTGTTCCGGTAACTTCTTCCCCGGTTCCCATAACGCTTAACTGTATTTGCACCCGGGTTTCATTGACCGTGGTCCCGTTGTTGGTGAAATCTCCCAATACTTCGTTCAGGTCAACCTGGAAGTCAGCTTCCTGGGGAACAGTTCCGGCATAGTTCATCGAAAGGTTTTCCGTTACAGGCGCTGAATTAACGATGAAATCAGGGAAAGTTACCGTGATGTTCAGGTTGTGTTTCAGCTCAGTTTCGATGTGGACGTTCAGAATCCCGGAATCGAAAAGAATTGTATTGATTTCCTCACCGTTTTGCATTGTCAGCGGAAGGACATCATTTTTAAATGCGTTTGCGTTGCCGTTGTATGCCGCTGAAACCGGGATACTCAAGTCAGCCAGAGTAATTGAATAATTCTGGGAAAAATTGCCGATTTCAACAATGCTGGCTGCATCAAATGAAGCAATTTCACTGCTGTAGCTCAATGCAATTTCACCGGAAACCGGGTCGATGATAATCAGGTCGTTGCTGTCTTGCGATGCCAGAATGTCATATACGCCAAAATCCGCAGATCCGATGGGAACTGCCAGGTTGGGGTTCCATGCTGTTTTAGCTATTTTTAAGTCTTCGAATTTTTTACAGGAGGTGATCCCAAGCAGGAGAATGACAGCAGCGATAGTAGCTTTTGGATAAAAAGAGCCCATTATTTTTAAATTTAGGGTAAATGTATAAAAAAAACGATAAAAATGGATTTTGAGCAACAAAAAAAATAAATTTGCGTTTTGAGAAATAATGAAGTTTTTTTTGGTGTTCATATCGTCTATTCTTACCTGCAGCGTCTCCTTTTCGCAAAGGCAGAATGCCCGTTCAAAATCTGAGCTCGGGGCTTTTGTTGGCGGCGCTTATTATATCGGGGATTTAAACGAGCTGAACCATTTTCAGAATACCAACCTGGCTTACGGCGGAATTTTTCGCTTCAATGTGCATTCACGCATGTCGTTAAGGGCCAATTTCTCTTACGGTAACCTCGAAGCCAGCGACCAGGACGCTACCAATCCGGTAATGGCGAACCGCAATTTATCGTTTAAAACCGATTTTTATGAGTTTGGCGCCGGCGTTGAGTTCAATTACCTGCCTTATCAGACAGGGCATTCCCGCCACAGGATTTCGCCTTATGTTTTCGTAGAATTAGGCCTTTTCAGGATCAACCCCAAAACGGAATACAACGGGGAATGGTACGAGCTACAGCCCTTAGGCACGGAAGGCCAGGGAACAGATTTAAGCAAAGAAGGATTTTATTCCAGGACTCAGCTTTGCGTTCCCGCAGGCCTGGGCTTAAAAGTTTCTATAGCCAGGAACCTCGCGATTAACATCGAATTTGGAGTCCGGAAAACTTTTACCGATTATATTGATGATGTTCATAGCAGCCGTTACATTGACCGGGAATCCCTGAGTGAAATCAACGGTCCGCTTGTGGCTGATCTTTCTAACAGGAGTTTGGATCAATCACCATACGGAAGAAGAGGTAACCCGGCAACCAAAGACTGGTATTTTGTTTTTGGCGGAATGCTGACCTATCGCCTGGGCCCGCCGGATAAGTGCTTCAATCATTAAGAAAATAGCATTATTTTTATTTCTTCATTGCCGGATAAAAAATTATTTATACATTCGGCATGATTATTGAAATCTTAATACTCAAACAGTAAAAATTTAGTTATGAAAAAACTTCTTTTCCTCCTTTGTTTTATTCTTGGAGCCCTTAAATTAAATGCTCAGCCGCCTCTTTATGATGATTTGCTGATTTTGTATGCTGATGGGAACTATGCCAAATTAATCAGGGAAACGATCAAATATTCGGAAAAAGACGAATCAAAAAATGACGCAATCATCTACTATTGGATGGCAAAAGGATATTATAAAATTTCCTTCCAGGCAGACAGGGATGAAGAGTATAAAAATGCGTTCAAGGATTGCTTTACAGCAGCCGGAAAGTGTATCAAAAAAGATAAATCAGGAAAAATTTACGCAGAATACCGCGATTTTTTCTCTGATGTCAAGAAAACACTTGTTGAAACGATTCAAAATGATATTGATGCAAAAGATTACCGGAAGGCTTCTGGCTGGGTAACTAAGGCATATAAACTGAACCCGAACGATGTAGGTGCGAAATACCTGGAAGGTGCTTGTAAGTTCCGAGTACAGGATAAAGGAGGTGCAAACGCCCTTTGGAAAGAAGCTGAAAAAATGCTCGCTGCACCTACTTTTGCTGCTGAAGTTGCAAATTACAGGGAAGAGGATAAAAAATTATTCAAACTCGGAGTTTTTGAAACGGCTGAGGCTTATATTTCCATGAAACAGGTGGACAAAGCCAAAGCGCTTTTAGGAAAAGTAGCCCAATGGTTTGAAGATGATGAGGATTTTAAGGCCAGATATGATGCCATTGTAAATTAAAAAAAGGGGAAAATTGTTTTTCCCCTTTTTTATTCGATAAAAAATGACTAATTTTGTCATGAATATTTGAGTCATGAAAAATTTACTAAAAAAAGCCCGTCTTGAAAAAGCCCTCAAAGTAAAGGAGCTTGCCGCGCTTTTGCAGGTAGATCAATCCATGATTAGTCGTTTCGAATCCGGCAAACGAATCCCAACGGAGGCCCAGCTTCATTTGCTTGCAAAATATCTTGATCTTCCAATCAATGACCTGCTGGTTGCCTGGCTTAAGGAACGTGTTATAAGTGAGCTTAAACCATACCCGGTTGCTATGGATGTTATATCTATGGTACAGGAAGAAATGGCAAAGTATAATGTAGCCAAAAAACGAATTATTTCAAAACGCATCCGGTTAATTCTGGATGAAATAGATAGCTGCAAGGCCCAGCTTGACAATAAGCGTAAATATGACAGCTACCGGATTAAGGAAGCCTTGGAGCTAGAGTACATATATGACAGCAACCGCATTGAAGGAAATACTTTAACACTCAGGGAAACTGACCTGGTTGTCAATAAAGGCTTAACAATTTCAGGTAAATCCATGCAGGAGCACCTGGAAGCCATCAATCATAAGGAAGCGATTACTTACATTCATTTTTTGATTGATAAAAATGCTTTTATTACCGAACGCGAGGTTTTATCAATTCATAACCTGATCCTGCGGGGGATTAATTCGGCTGAAGCCGGTAAATACCGTAATGCTAACGTTATGATCCAGGGTAGTAAGCATACACCACCGTCTTACCTGGAGCTTCGTAACGAAATGGACCTGTTCTTTTCCTGGTATGAAAAATACAAAGATATTCATCCGGTCGTGCTTGCTGCTGAGCTGCATGAGCGTTTGGTTACTATTCATCCTTTCATTGACGGAAACGGAAGGACTTCCCGCTTGCTGATGAACCTTGTTCTTCTCAAAAACGGTTATGTAATTGCCAATCTCAAAGGCGATTACGAAGCAAGAATGAATTATTACAACGCGCTTGAGGAAGCACAAGTGAATGAAAATAAAGATGATTTTATTGAGCTCATTGCCTTAACCGAGCTTGAGTGCATTAAACGTTATCTTTCCATATTGCAATAGCAGGCTTTCGGGCCTGCTATTTTTTAAAATAAGGCCGCGATTCTGATTGGCTGGTTTACCAGGTTCATTTTAAGACTAAACCTGATTTTATCGTAATAATTTTTACCAAAGCTATTCTCCAGGTTTTTGCTCATCCATACGGGGAAATAAAATCCACAGACGGTTCCCAGCCTGATCCCGATCCCTGTATTGAAAACAGGTTCAGCTTCTGTACCATTGTGGAAAACACCATAATCTGCAAAAATTCCCAGGACTTTTGGTTTGATTGGCAATTCCTGGTAATAATTCGCTGCAAAAAGCCATTTTTGTGTCAGGCCGAAATTGCCGTTTACTTTTACGTTACCCATGTTTTCAGCGCGTTGGTTAGCGCCAAAATTGCTGCCTGTACGCGAGAAATAGTAATCTTCGGTAAAGATATCACCAGCGCCGCTCATACCGTTCAGCGCGAGCGTATAGCCAAAGTATTCCACTTCATTGTAATATGGTGCTGAAGTACCTGAAATAACGGGATCAAGCTTGCGTCCCAGGAAAGTTCCGGCGAAAAGCCTGAGCTCCATCCAGCAATTGTGTTTGTTGCGGATGTATTTGTATTTGAAGCTGGTTTCGCCCATCAGACGGTTCATTTCATTAGCATTCTGCAGGTTGTTCATATAATCTGTGCGTAATTCCAGCTTGAAACCAAAATCAGGCTTATCATAATACAAGTTGTATTTGAGAATTGCACCTGCCTGTTCAACTTTAGACGCTGTAACCTGGTCATAGCGGTAAATGGCTTGCAATAAAAGCGTATTGAAGAATGGTGTGGCATTTTTACGCTGGCCTAATTTCATAAAGATATAAGGCGAAACACTTGCATAATAATTGTCTTCAGGCCTGATATCATTGTTACTGAAGCTTTTGATGGAAACCCCGGTCCTGATCAGCTTGAAATTACGTTTCGGAAGTGAAGTCAGGCTGAATTCACCAATCCCCGAAATGTTTTTTCTGCCGAAAGAATAAAGCGGAGCAAGCAGGTATTGGTATTTTTTGAACGGAATACCGAGGTTGTGAATCCCCAGGCCGAGCATCAGCTTATCCTGTGAATTCCCTGCAATTACAGGGAGCCAGAAGTTATTGGAACGTTTTGCTTCCATATCTCCGTTCAGGAATTCCAGTTTCAGTGGCTCTTTTTTATTGAAAAGCCAGCTCCGGTTCCAGTTGTTGTTGGAACGGTTCAGCTCCGGGATTTGCCTGTCGGGATCGATCTGTGCCGAATCAATCTCAAAATTGAAAGTGAGCTGTGATTTGCCTTTTCCGGGCGTTTCAACCCAACTTGTTGTTTTTTCACCCTTGTGATATACCGTAACGGGAATCGGGCCATTAACCTGGCCTTTGTTTTTCAGCGTAACTACGGATTGGTTTTCCCCGGATTTAAGTCCTTTAATTTTATAATCAATGTGATTGGTCGTTTTAATGAGGTCTTCAAAGAGCCAATCCAGTTTTTTTCCGCTGTATTTTTCAAGGCTGGCCTGCAGGTCTTCGGGTTGCGGATGTTTGAATTTCCATTCGTTGAAATACGCCTGCATGGTTTTATTGAAAAGCTCGTCTCCCAGGTACGATTTGAGATAATGGAACACAAGACCTGTTTTCTGGTACATGATCAGGCCATAATTAAGTGAAGTAAAATCTGCTGAATGCGTTTCCAGCGGCTGATCTTCACCGAGAATAGAAATAAAACGGAAACCGATATCGCCGGAATCGTGGTGGTCGAGGTCGTTCAAATGGAACATTCCGCCGAATACCCTGTCTGAAAGATATTTATTTCCGGGGTATTTTGTTTCCACGTAGCGCATTTCGTTCAACGTATTCAAGCCTTCATCCATCCATCCGTGAACGCGCTCATTCGAGCCCAGGATCCCATAAAACCAGTTGTGGCCGACTTCATGGACGATTACAATTTCCAGGTCCATTTTGGAATTCGTGTTGCCAATTACAGTAACATTCGGATATTCCATTCCGCCGCCCGCAGAAATGGTACCGTCAATGGCCGTAACCTGGTTGTAGGGATAATCACCGTTCCACAAAGAATAATAATACGTTCCGTCGTTGATATATTCGATGGCATCGCGCCATACGTTCATGTTTTGTGGCGTAAACATAGCCCAGCTCGTTACCTTGCGTTTGGAATGCGGCAATTCTACTTCGCCTCTGAGCACTTCGAAGCGTTTGTCGGCAAACCAGGCAAAATCGTGTACATTTTTTTGAGTGTAACGAATTGTTTTCCATTGCTGGGATGATACCGGGAAACCAAAGTCCGGTCCGGGTTTTTTGGCTTTTTCCTCAAATTTCGGGATCCGGGTTTTCGTCTGTTCAAAACGCTCATTTAAAAAGTTCAGCTCAGATGCGGTTTGCAAATCGCCGGTTGCGCCCACAACATAATTTTGCGGCAAGGTAATGCTCACATCAAAAGATCCGTATTCCGAATAAAATTCGCCCTGGTTGAGGTAAGGCATCTGGTTCCAGCCGTTTTTGTCGTATACGGCCGGTTTGGGATACCATTGCGTGATCTGGTAAGACTGATTGATATGGCCGAGACGGGAAATTTCACCGCTTGGGATTTTGACTTTAAAAGGAGTTGAAACCGTAATTCTTTCTCCTGATCGGAGCGGTGCGCTGAGGTAAAGCTTGCAGATATCAATGTGTTCCGGATCATATTCCCATTTAGCTGCCTGCCCGTTAATTTTAAAATCGAGTGAATCAATCCAGCCGCGTATAGAATCATGTCCGAAAGTGAGTTCTTTTTCTTTGTCAGCATACAATTGTTTTCCCAAAGCCGTATTCCCGTTTTTATAAGCGTTCGGCCACAGGTGAATGTAGATGAAATCCAGCGTATTAGGAGAATGGTTGATGTATTCGAAGCTTTCAAAAGCAGATAAGCTGTGATCGCGGTCGTTCAGCTTCACCTGGATGGTATAATTTACTTCCTGCTGCCAGTAAGACTGAGAAAAAAGCAGGGTGGAAAGCAGTAAAAATGAGGAGGCAAGAATAAGTTTCATACGTAATGTTTGAACAAAAATAAGCTTTGTTTGCTGAAATGCCTTTACCACCCGTATAAAATATTTGAAAAGGCCCTAAAACTGAAATAAAATACGTTTAGCTACAGCGGTTCCTCCCTTTTTTCATATTTTTACCAAAAAAAGCGACATGTCAGTTCATAAAAACATTAAACGCGTCACAACCAACGTACTACAGGAAATGAAGCAGCGGGGAGAGAAAATTTCCATGCTGACAGGCTACGATTTTTCGATGGCGAAAATTATCGATGAAGCCGGAATGGACGTTATTCTCGTTGGCGATTCCGCGTCGAATGTAATGGCGGGACATGAAACAACCCTCCCGATTACGCTGGACCAGATGATTTATCATGCTTCGTCGGTTGTGCGTGCTGTTAACCGTGCGCTGATCGTTGTAGATATGCCTTTTGGCTCCTACCAGGGAAATTCCAAAGAGGCGCTTTCCAATGCGATCCGGATCATGAAGGAATCCGGTGCACATGCAGTAAAACTGGAAGGCGGCCAGGAAATCATCGAGTCTATCAAACGTATTTTAACAGCTGGAATCCCGGTGATGGGGCATTTGGGACTCACGCCGCAATCGATCTATAAGTTCGGTACTTACGTTGTGCGGGCGAGGGAAGAAGATGAAGCTGCCCGTTTGCTTGAAGACGCCAAAGCGCTGGAAGAAGCCGGATGCTTTGCCATTGTCCTGGAGAAAATCCCGGCGAGCCTGGCAGAAAAAGTTGCCGGTGCCGTTTCCATTCCGATCATAGGAATCGGTGCAGGCGGGGGAGTGGACGGCCAGGTGCTCGTTGTACACGATATGCTTGGTATTAACAACGAATTCAGCCCGCGTTTTCTCCGCAAATACGACAATTTGTACGAACAGATGATGACGGCTTTCGAAAAATATATTTCCGACGTAAGAAGCGGCGATTTCCCGAACGAATCCGAGCAATATTAAACAAGTGGCCGCAGGAAACGATTTCGCGCAAAAATACGGTCTTGAAATCCTTTTTGAGGATAACCATGTTTTGGTGATCAATAAAAAATCATCCGATATTTCGCAGGGCGACCGGACGGGGGATGAAACGCTCCCGGATAAGATCAAAGCTTATTTAAAAGAAAAATATGTTAAGCCCGGAAATGTGTTCTGCGGTGTGGTTCACCGTTTGGACCGACCTACCAGCGGGGCTTTGGTTTTTGCACGCACCAGCAAGGCCCTGGAGCGTTTAAACAAGCAGTTCCAGGAGAAAACCACTTCCAAATGCTATTGGGCGATAGTGGAAGGCGATCCGGCCAAAAGCAGCGGAAAGTTGGTCCATTTTTTAAAGAAAAACGAAAAGCAGAACAAATCCTACGCTTCTGAAAACGAAAGCCCCGGGTCTAAAAAAGCGGTTTTGTCTTATCGCCTGCTAAAAAAATCAGATAATTACAGTTTGCTTGAAGTGGGGCTCGAAACGGGCCGGCATCACCAGATCCGGTCGCAGCTAGCTACGATTGGCTGTCATATCAAAGGAGATGTAAAATACGGTGCGAAACGCAGCAATCCTGACGGTTCGATTTGCCTTCATGCACGCAGGCTTGAGTTTGAGCATCCGACTTCTAAAGAGCGGATTTCTGTTACAGCGCCTGTTCCCGCAGATTCTTTGTGGCTTTGGTTTGAAAAAGAGCTCGCCTGAATTACCAGGTAAAAGCCTTGTCTTTCATCCATTGTTCCTGTACTTTGAGCGTTTGCTCGATCACGTCCCGCACGCAGCCCTTTCCGCCGTTAATCGGTGATTGATAATGAGAAATAGCTTTAATTTCAGGACAGGCATCCTGCGGACATGCGGCCAGGGCTACCTTTTTCATCACGTCGTAGTCAGGGATATCATCACCCATATAGAGAATTTCTTCGTCCTTCAAGCCGTATTTTTGTTTCAGCTCTTCGTAAACCGGGAGCTTGTGACTGGATTTCAGAAAAACTTCCTTTACCCCAAGATTTATCAATCGTGTTTTGACGTCTTCGGAGCTTCCGCCTGTAATAATGAAAATGTTGTAATCCATTTTGGAGGCATACTGCAGCGCATAACCGTCTTTTGAATGGAGCTTTCGGCATACCTGGCCGTCAATCAGCAGTACTTCGCCGTCAGTCAGGACACCGTCAACATCCAGGATAAAAGTTGTGATTGAAGGAAGGATTTCTTTATAGCTTTTCATGTTTGCTGTGTTCTAGAATGGCATTGCTCAGTAAGTGATAAATTTCTTTTAGGGGAGGGCTGAGCATTTCCTGATGTTTTCGAATGGTGTTTTTGTCATCGCGTGTTGCGGGGCCTGTTTGCGCCTTTTCCGGTCCGATCTCCAGGGCTTTCTCAACGGTTTCACGTACAAGAGGCCCGAGGTGGCCCCAGGATAAATTGCGGGCTTCCAGGTATTCTTTCGCCAGCGTCAGCAGGAAATTGGTAAAATTGTTACTGATAACGGCAGCCAGGTGCAATTCCTTTCTTGTCCCGGAATCCGCAAATTCCACCTTGTGCGATAATTTCCAGGCCAGGTCGAAAAGCTCCTGTGCAAAATAGGTGTTTGTCGCTTCAATAAAAAACGGGACTTCAAACAAATCAAGCCGGCGTGCTTTGGAAAAAGTTTGCAAAGGATAAAAAACACCCAGGTTTTCCCGGTGGGGGAGAGAATTCAGCTCTGTCGTTCCGGAAGTATAGGCAACACGGTTACTGCTGTCCAGGAGATTTAAAACAGCTGCAATTTCCGAATCGGTTACACAAAGGATTACCAACTGGTCCCGGACGCTTTCGATACCAGGGATGAGCTGTACGTCAAATTTATCTTGAAATTCCTTAGAAGCGGCAGTATTTCGGGAAAAAAGGCTTACGCTGAACCCCAGGCTTAAAAAAGCAGGACATAAATGCCAGGCCACGTTTCCGGATCCTATCAGCGTAATTTCATTCACAATACAAAAATAAAAAAAGGTTGCCATTTCTGACAACCTTTCCTGTTAATTTTAAACCGATTAGTTTCTGATCAGTTTTTGGATATTTTTAAAGTTTGCTTTATCAAACTCAAGTTCAAGTGTGTAAACTCCTTTCGCGAGGTTTTCAATAGCAAGGTTAACCAGGTTGTTACCACTGTTAATTGTTTTGCTTTCCTCAAGGATCAATCTTCCTGTCTTGTCATACATCTTGATGTTCAGGTTACCGTTTACAGGACTGAAGAAATCAACACTTACGTCACCATCGGTTGGGTTCGGGTAAGCTTCCGTCACGGTAATTTGATCCAGCTCGTTTGTCAGTGCAACGATGTTTGAATAGCTGGATTGTCCGTTGAAGTTAGTTTGTTTCAGCCTGTAGTAAGTAATTCCTGCGTAAGGATTGAAATCGTAAGAATGATAGTTCAGGATTGCATTGCTGTTTCCTGCACCATCAACTTCAGCCAGGAAGCTGAAATCATACCCGTTCTGGGATCTCTCCAGGGTAAAGAAGTCATTTTCCCTTTCGGAAGCAGTTGACCATTTCAAGAGGTTGCGTGCACCTTCATTCTGACCCGTAAAGGAAAGCAGCTCAACCGGCAGGGTAGCCAAAGCCTGGTCAACAGCGAAGAAGGAGAAGTTAGTCATTCCTGTTCTTGTAACCTGGGTTGCAGTTCCTGCACCTGAACAAGTTCCGTTCAATACCCATCCTGTACCGTCAATTGCAGTTGTAGAAGGGCGCTTGATAATCGTCCATGCTGACATACCGGCAGTATTGGTCGCATTCAGCGGGTAAAGCGTACAGTCATACGTAGCTGTTCCTCCGAGAACACCGGTACCTGTATATGATTTCAGGGTCCAGTAACCGTTATCTTCGGATGCCTGGTCAAAAGTATACGTACATTCTGCTGCTGCCTGTGTATATGGCGTTGAAGGCCATACATCAAACCTGGAATCAATATAATTGATAGTGTTCGCAGAGAAATTCGTTTTTGCACGCTGGAAACCTTTTGCCACATTACCAACCGGCCAGTTGTAATCACCGGATGCATTCAGGTACCTTCTCAGGTTACCGTCAACAAAGCTCGCTGTTACTCCTGTGCTTACGCAAGCTGCAGTTTTGTTGAATACACGTACCTGGTAGCTGGCGCTGGTTGTAATTGTTCCGGCAGTAAGCGTAAGGGTACCTGTTGTTGCCTTAATCGACATGTTGCAGTTTATAAGGGTAATACCGCTTCCTGCTGCTGCCGTGTTATTGGCAATCACAAAGTTCAGTGCCAGCGTATCTGTAGTTCCTGTGCTTTCATCGTAGTTCTGAACTCCTGTACCGTTGAATTCAAGGGTACCGGTAGCGCCAATGTTAGTGAAGGTAGTGTGTCCACCGTAGTTGGCGAAGTTTTTGCCCAAAGTAACGTATTTTCCGTTAGAGTTCAGGATACTGTTCGCATTGGATGTTGTCAGGTTACCGCCAACTTCAATATCGTTGTTCAGGGTAACTGTTCCTGTTCCTGAGTTTTTCGTTACGGTAAGGTTACCGAATTTACTTGTACCTGTCAGGTTTCCTGCAATAATCTGTCCTGCGGCAGCCGTTCCGATAAATACAATGGTAGACGTCGGATCGGCAATCAATGTACCGTAGTTGTAGAAGTTACCGCAAACCTGCAGTGTTGAATTCGCCTGAAGTGTTAATGTTGCACCCGCCTGGATCGTAATATCTTTTACGTTATAAGTATTTCCTGTAACAAGAATTGGCTGGTTGTTAAATGGAGCTACATAAGCATCTCTTGTACAATCCGGAGCAGCACAGCCTCCCCAGTTGTCAACATCTGTCCATGTAGTCGGTCCGCTAACGTCACCGCCAGACCAGGTTACACCACCTGCACTTGAAAGGGATGATGCGAAGTCGATGGTTGCTGTACCGGAGAAACGGATACGGAAACCTGCCGTACTGGAAATAAAGTTACTTACTGCAATCAGGTAAACGTCACCTGCATCCGCATTCATTGTTGGCTCGTAAGCTCCTGCGTAAGTAGTGGAAGGATTATATCCTGCCGGACACGAAGGACATACTGTAGTCGGTAAGCTGGTTGGCGGGTTACCTCCGGCGCCGATACCTGTTACACCAAGGAAAGAGTAGTTACAAGCATCCGGTGGAGCTGTTCCTGCAGCAATTTGTGCGCAGGTAGCAACAACTGCTCCTGCATCCGTGATTTCCCAGATACCAAAGTCATAATCCGTTTCGCTTTCAGAAGTGTGAACAAAGTCATTCGGCACAACATCGAAGTTTAATGTACCTGCTGCGGAAACCGGAACACGGTACCAAACTACGTTTCTTTCACCTGAAGCCAAACAGTATGATGTTGGTAAGTCACAGATGTTTCCGAAACCGGAGTAACCAGGGTTGGATACAGACATAACTGTTTGGCAAACCGGGTTAGGGTCGCCGCAATCCTGTCCTGGTACCGGGGTAATCGTATTGTTACCGTCAATAGCGAGGATTGAGAAAGTACCGGTTGCTGATGCATAGCCGTCAACGCGGATAAAAACTGTAGAGCCCGCTGCAAGTCCTGAAGTAACGAGGATCTCAGCATCATTGCTGTAGAAACCGGAGCAGGAAGATACGTTGTCGTTACAAGCATTGTAAACCGGAGAAGCGCATGTTCCTGTATAAAGTGCAATTTGTGGATTTGTCAATGAACCTGCTGTTGCACGGACTCTCAGTTTCCCGGATGCCGGAACAACAACGGAATACCAAACAGTATTCATTGTACCTGTTGACCAGCACGCAGGGCTTGCCGGCTCACCTGTACTTCCTGTACAGTTATTGTCTCCACCTGCAGCTGTGCCTAAGCTCAGCGCGGTAGCCGAACAAATAGCGTCGTTTGCAGGGCCTGAGCCAAGTGATGTAACGCTGATGTTATAGTTTACGGTGCTTGGCGCAGCATACGTATCCACGATGAGGTAATATGTACCAGCCGCCGGAAGCGTCACAGACCCGGAAAGGGCGCCGCTGGTAGCGTATTCACCTCTTCCAACTAAAGTTCCGCCTGCACCCGGACATCCCGAGAATACGTGGAAACCAACATAGCCTGTATTGGCGTTAGTGATGGAAACACTGATACAGTCAGGACCGGTAGTAACAAATTTATATACTTTATCTTCACCGGACATGTAAGAAGTCGTTCCAACACCGGCTGTTGCGTTTGTATAATCGTCACCAAAGCAAAGCGTTGATTCGTTGTTTGCAGTATAAGGCAAAGTCATGTTAACCGGGTTGGCGCAAGTTGTTCCCGGAGGAATACCTGCAGTCGGTGCACTGATCGTTACGTTGAACGGGTTACATGTCGGCGTTGGCCAGGAGTCTACTACCAGGTAGTAAGTTTGTCCTGCTGTAACCGGCGCACAACCGATAGACTGGTTACCGGAGTAGCTTTGGGCATTAGCCACACAGGTACCTCCTGATACAGGACAACCCTGGTAGAGCATCATACCAACGTATGAACCTGTTGATGTTAAGTTTACTGAAATACTACCTGTTGTTGAAGGAGTAAAGCTGATTACTTTGTCTTCACCTCCATAGTATAATGTTGAGCCGCAAACAGCGGAGTTCGTAGATGTGATTTCATTACCGGCGCCACAAGTTGTTTGTGCACCTGATGTGTACGGTAAAGAAGCTGCAGTTAAGTTTCCTGCTCCGATACCGGCACAACCGGCTGCCGGTGGCGCACTTGTAACACATACTGTAAATGAGTTGGCTGCCAAAACACCCGCACCTACACCATTGTGATAGATACGGATAAAATATTGTGTACCGACTGTTAATCCTGTCAGGTTTGCCGTTTCGATACCGTCACTTGCTGTAGCATTGACACAAGCCATGGAAGTATATGTTCCGGCACATGTTCCGGATAATACCTGTACAACAGCATTAAAGTTAGCTACACCGTCAACTGTTACCTGGTGATAAGTGCTGTTAGCCGTAAAACGGTACCAGACATCATCGTCTGCCTGACCTGTACAGACTGCAGTTGTAGACGCTGTAGCACCGAAAGTTGTTCCGCTCGTTGTGGTACAGGCGGATGACCCGGCAGCAGCTGGGGTTAATACGGTAGGGGCGCCGCAGCCGTCATTTGTCGGGACGACCGGACAAGCTGTAGTTGAAATTGCGTAATTGGTTTCACTGTCTGTACCACCACTCATATTGGGGATCGAAACACTGGCGTTGGCCGCAGTAGTATTTCCATTGGTAACATTGGCAATGACAATATTGAAAGAAACGTTTTTACCAACAGTGGTTGGTGTTGTGAACGTCAATGTCTGACCGGTGATGTTCCAGCCAAGAAGAATCGCGCTTCCTCTAAAGGTACTTCCAAGCATTGTTGCCGTTGTAAGGTTGACACCTGCAGGAAAGACAATTGTTACCGTTACCCCGGCAGCAATTTTAGCGTTGTTGTTGTTTCCTGTTGTTTGAGTGAATGTATAATTCGTAACGGCACAGCCTGTAACATCACCCGGGGTTACGCTATTGGACGTAAAAGGGTAATTAGTGGCACCGGCAAAAAGCTCCGAAGAACCAAATGCAGTGAGTAATAATAAAAGAATTAAGTAAACTTTTTTCATATTTATGAATTAAATGGCGTTTTTAAATCCAATTGGTTTATTTATTGTTGACAAAGTGTCTGAATCAGGGCGATGGTAACCCCTGTCTTCATGAGCGGATGATACAATTTTGTTTTAATGGCAAGCGCTTCAAATGCTTCATCACCTGTTTTATAAATTGTTCTGTCATAATTAAAGTAGTAGCAATTTTGCTTCTGACAATAACCGACCATTTTTACACCCTGGATATCTGCCAGCGCATTATCGAGGTCTTCATACTGTTTCATTGTGAGGTTTTCAAAAGTCACAATAAGCTCAGTTGGGTTTTCTGTTGAAAGAGCAGACATTGTAAAAGGAAGGTCGGGCAATTGGTTACCAGCAAAGCTATTCAAAGTGAAAGCGCTTACCAGGATTGCTAATGTTGTCAGCTTTTTTCTCATGGTTTAAAATGAATGAAGTTTCGACAAATGTAAAAAATTAACTTATTTGCAATAAAAATTTAACAAAATGTAATGAAGTCATTATATATATGTTATTTCTGAACGAACAAACCATATCTTTTGATGAATATTTTGTAATAGATCATCGAATATTTATTGTAATTCACTTAATTTATAGACTAAAAAACGGTTTAGTTCGATAAAAGTCGTTTTTTTGCTAATGGATTATTTACAATTTTATGAAGATTGACGTTGTCAACAAGTTATAAACAAAAAACGGGCCGATTTCAGATCGGCCCGCTTTAAAATGGTGTTTATTTAAACTATGTTTAGTTTTTGATAATTTTTTCAGAAATAACTTCTTGTCCGTTGTAAATATTCAGGATGTAGATCCCGTTATTGAACATTGACATATCAACAATGTATTCGCCGTTTATAACTTTGTAGCCCACATCTGATTTTTTGCCAAGCAGGTCGATAATCTCCAGAGAGGAAATTTCACCGATCTCACTTGTGATTTTGAGCTCGTCAGTTGCGGGTTGAGGATAAAGCCTGTAGCCGTTCGTTGTTTTGCGGTCAATGATCTGGATCTCGGAATATTTAAAGTTCCCGTCGTGGTCAACTTGTTTCAGGCGGTAGTAAGAAATTCCTGCAAGCGGTCTCTCATCGTTGTACTGGTAAGAAATTTCACTGGTAGAGTTACCGTGTCCGTTGATCATTTTTAAAGTTTCCCAGGCAATACCGTCTTTGGAACGCTGAACAAGGAAATAATCATTGTTTTTTTCTGATTTGGTGGTCCATTTTACAATATTCTTCTGCCCGAATAAGGACACATGGAAATTAATCAGCTCAACAGGTAAAGGCGTGCAGGCACAGTTTCCGGATGAGTTCGGATCATCAAAAGACAGGGAAATATTTTGTGAGGTGTTGGCGTAATTGGTAATAAGTAAAACATATACCCTGCCGGCATTCCCGCTGGCAACATCAATGCTTTCAAGTCCGGCAGTGGAATAGCTGCAATCAATCGGCGCAGGCATGCTTCCGCAGTCATTTTGAGCAGCAGTAAGTGTATTGTATGGTCCCCAAAGGGCGAAATCCACATCCGAAGGTGCATTCAAATCGAGGTTGATGCTTCCGTTTTGGCTCATCGTAAAATAATACCAGTACGGGTTTGGCTGTGACCCCAGGCATCCATAATTATTCCCTGTTTGAGCAGTTGTATTTGTAACTGCTGCAATTGTTACAGGGCTTGTAGGACAGAACTGTGCCGGTGTTGCACAATTGGCATTTGCCGGTGGAGGAGGGGGAGTGGTTACACAAATCGTAAAGTCACTTGTCTGACCGCTGGTCGAGGTGTAAGTAAAAACACGAACATAATATACGTTACCGATTGTAAGTCCTGAGACTGTACTTGCGTCACTGTCATTACAAATCAGAGAGGCGCCGATAGAAGCGCATGTACCGCCGAAAACTGAATGGTACATATCTGTTGTTGAACCGGAAACATTGGATAATGTTACCGTGTGGCTTGTGCTGGTGGCAGTAAACCTGTACCAGACATCATCATCAGGGGTACCCCAGCATGAGTTTGCCTGGGAAGACCCAAGAGCGTCCTCAACGGTTCCGTTTAAAGAAGAAGTGCAGCTTGTTGTTGATGAAGCAGTCAGGTTGGCTGCCCCGGTGCATTCATCATTCGCCGGTGGTGGTGGTGGTGCACTCAGGCATATATCATATTGGGTATTGTCTCCTGAATAATAGGCGTACATTCTTACGTAATACGTGTTACCGATGGTGAGACCGCTGAAGGTTCCTCCGCTGTTGTTGTCCGTACACAGAATAGATGTCATAGTTGCGCCGCATCCTCCTGAAAAGACCTGCCAGTAAACATCCGATTCACCGGAGTCGTATGAGGTGCTCAATTCCAGGGCCGTTGTAGTGGCGGTAAACCTGAACCATACATCATCATTCGGGGTTCCTGAATTGGAGGTACAGGATCCGCTTGGTGTTACGTTGGAATTTGTAGCGCCGGCACTGGATTGATTGCTCAGGCATGCTGTGCTCCCGTTTGTAGGAATTGCCGGGAAAGCAGTTGCCCCGGTACAATTATCGTTTCCTGGCGCTGCTGGCGGGCTTGACATACAAATGTCATATTGGGTATCATCACCATTGAAATAAGTATACATCCTGATACGGTAAGTATTCCCGACAGTCAGTCCGCTTATTGTTCCACCGGCGTTATTGTCCGTACATAAGATTGAGGTCATGGAAGCGCCGCAGGCACCTGAAAAAACCTGCCAGTAAATATCCGAGCTGCTTCCGCTGTCGTAAGTAGCTTCAAGGATATGCGTAGTAGTTGTGGCAACGAAAGTAAACCAAATATCATCATCCGGTGTTCCTGTATTTGAAGTACAAGAGCCGGTTGGTGTAACATTGGAGTTGGTAGCGTTGTTTGTTGTCCGGTTGGTCAAACAGGCAGTTGTTCCATTGGTAGGTATCGCAGGAAAAGCTACCGCACCGGCACAATTGTCATTAGCCGGGGCACCGCCACCCGCAAATGCGAGGCTACAAATAAAAACAAAACTGATGAGTAAAAGATTTTTCATAAGGATTTTAGTATTGGTAGTTGTTAATATCCTCAACGGTGATCTTTTCCCCGTTTAAAATCAGGCATTTTTTTTCCGCATACTCACGCTGGACCTCAATAGGCTGGGCGTTAAATTCAGAACGGGTCACCACTTTTACATGCTGGTGCTTGCCCATCCAGTCTTTAATCGTATTAGCCTGCTTGATTTCAGGGGTTTCAGAATCATTCTTGTAATCAGCTTTCTCCTGGAAAGACGGATCATACTTGTAAATGTCGTGGAGACCGATTTCATTATTGAAAACGATGTATTTTCCGGAAAACTTAGCCAATTCTTCATCGCTGAAGTTTTTAAGGTTGGTTTCCTCAATGAAAATAACGTCGGGGTGCTCATCAATCCATGATGCTAACTGATCGCTTTGTTCCTTTTGTGAAAAAACACCGAATGAAAAAGCGAAAAAGCAGTAAGAGAGCAAATACTGTTTTTTCATATGTTTTAAGATGAAGTTCAAGACAAATTTAATGAAAAATTAACAAATTATCTAAAAATATATTAACAATTTTATTCAATTCATGTTAAATTTTTTAAAAACACTTGATTTTAAAAGCTTATAATGTTAAAAATTATTTTGATTATTTTATAATGTAAGGAAAATAAGCTTGTTTTTTAACAAAAAAGGCTGCATTTTTTATGCAGCCTTTGAATAAAATGAGAATGTAATCTTACAATTTAATCACTTTATAAGTGAAATTTGTGTTGTCGTCGAAAGTGATGTGAACTGTATAGCTTCCCGGGGCAAGCTTTTCCATGTCTATGCTTTTCTGCTCCGCATCCCACTGGATAACAGCTGAACGTCCATCAACTGACTGAACATCAACAGCGGATGGTTTGTTCGGGGAATGAATGTTAAGTGTGGTGGATACCGGGTTCGGGTAAACCTGGATTGATTCTTTTTGAGCTTGTCCCAATCCTGCCTGCTGTGAGCTTCCAACTTTATATAATCCCTGGTTAGCGGTATACTTTGCAATAAAATAGAGCTGGTTGTTCAGGTTTACAAAATCGGACGGATCCGCATCCTGGCTTGAAGCCCCCGCGAAGTCAATGTTTGTCAGGGTGTTGTCCGCTCCTGTTGTGTAGAAAAGCTCCTGTACGTTGCTTGTCTGGCTGCCGCTTACATATAAGGTGTCGTTTACCACCAGCATGGTATTGTCAACGATGAGCCCACTGCTCACATTCGGGTTGTCCCCTGCCAGGTTGTAATAAAGATTCGTATTGTCGGGTGTTCCGTCTGAAGACCACAATTCTTGTCCTTCCAGGTCTGAATTCCCGCTGAAAAAGATTTTTCCAAAAGCAGGTGTTAACGAGCTGGTGTAGTAACCATTCATGCCCGATAAGACAGGTACTGTTCCAGCCTGCGTGCCGTCTGTTACAAAAAGCTCATGGGCGAGACCATTTCTTTTAGCTGCAAAATATAATTTGTCACCATAAACAAGGAAGTTTTTAGGCTCACTTTTAAAATCAGGGTTGATTTGAACAAACAAAGCTGCGTTTCCTCCGTTTGAACGCCAAAGCTCACCATCATATTCATAATAGAAGCGCCCCTCGTATTCTGTAAAATAACGTGGTCCGAATTGGGTGGAGTTCACATTCCCCGGGTTTACCAGCATTGTGCCGCCGCTAGTCCCGTCAGTTGACCAAAGCTCTTTCCCGTTAAGGTCATCTTCTGCGTTAAAGAACAGCTTGCCAACGAATTCGAAAAAGTGATCAGGATTACTGCTGCCCGCACCTGGAAAAATACTGCGTACCAAAGCGGTTCCTGCTACTGTTCCGTCAGTTGACCAAAGCTCAAAGCCGGTTCCGTCGTCATGCTTGAAAAAAACCTTCGCATTCCCACTGTAATACTGGAAATAATTGGATGCTGCAATGCCGGCGGTATTGGCCGATAAAGTAATGAGCTTGATCGTTCCTGCTGAAGTGCCGTTTGATACAAAAAGTGCTTTTCTGCTTGTGTTTTGCGGGTCTTTTGCAATGAAATAAAATTTATCACCGCATACCTTGAGCTGTTCTGGTGAGCTGGAGGTTGATCCGCTCACGATATCCTTCAGGAGCGTCGTTCCTTGAGTTGTTCCGTCGGAAGTCCAGAGCTCCATCCCGTTCTGGCCATCGTTGGCGGCGAAATAAAGCTTGTTATTGTAATTGATCAGGTAATCGACCGAGTTCAGTCCTGAGAAAGTTTTCACCTGGCTTGCAGTTTGGGTGAAAGTTGTAAAACTAAGGGAGCTGAGTAAAAGAAGTAATGTTTTTTTCATCTGGTTTAAATTTTAACTGTGTCGCTGTTACGCGGTCGTAAAAATAACACTAATAATTTAAAAATAAATTTGCTTTCCGTAAAATATTCAGGGAGAAGGAAGGTGTAAAAAGCAAAAAAGCTGCCCCGGTTACGGAACAGCTTTCTGTTTATCGTTTTACGGAATTATTTTCCGTGGCATTGCTTGTATTTTTTACCGCTTCCGCAAGGGCAAGGGTCATTCCTGTTGATTTTCGGATCAGCAACAACCGGTTGTTTTTTCACAGGCTCGCTGTATGAGTTCTGGATCGCTTCCTGGTAGCCTTCCGATCCGCTGTACTGTGGAGTTGGCGTGGAAGAAGTGTTCATACCGATCTGCGCTTTATCGTAAGCATTTTGCTGTGTCACCTGCTTGTTGGTGGATTTGATTTCCTCCTGGAGCGCCGGGATATCCATTTTAACCAGTGTTTCAACAGTTTCCAGGTTGAGGCGGCTGACCATGGATTTAAACAATTCGAAAGATTCGAGCTTGTAAATCAGAAGCGGGTCTTTTTGCTCGTAAACGGCCTGCTGAACCGAAGTTCTCAGGTCATCCATTTCACGGAGGTGCTCTTTCCACTCATTATCGATCAAAGAAAGAACGATATTGCGCTCATAAGCCGTTGTCAGTGCCTTTCCATTGGATTCGTAAGCGTCTTTCAGCGGAACGATCAGGTGCATTTCCTTGATGCCGTCAGTGAGCGGGAAGGAAATGTTTTCAAACTGGTTGGACGGATTTTCGTAAACCATTTTCACCTGGGGCAAAGCACGGTCGGCAATGCGCATATTTTTGCTGTTGTAGTGTGCCTGTAAAGCGTCATACAAACGATCGGCGATTTCATTTTTCGGCAATGTTCCAAATTCTGTTTCGCTTACCGGGTTTTCAATTCCTAATACGCGGTAGATCTCGAAGGTGAAATCCTGGTATTGGCTTGCGTTCGGGAAGTTGAAAGCAATTGTTTCCGAAATATCGTAGAACATGTTGGCGATGTCTAATCCAAGGCGGTCACCGAAAAGGGCGTTGTGGCGTTTTTTGTAGATCGCTTTCCGCTGGGCGTTCATCACATCATCGTATTCGAGCAGGCGCTTACGCATTCCGAAGTTGTTTTCTTCTACTTTTTTCTGCGCGCGTTCGATCGATTTGGAAACCATGCTGTGCGTAATCACTTCACCTTCTTTCAATCCGAGGCGGTCCATGATTTTTGCGATCCGCTCGGAACCGAACTTACGCATCAGGTCATCCTCGAGACAAACGAAGAACTGCGAAGATCCCGGGTCACCCTGGCGACCTGCACGTCCGCGGAGCTGGCGGTCAACGCGGCGGGAATCGTGGCGTTCCGTACCGATAATGGCCAAACCTCCGGCTTCTTTCACACCTGCACCGAGCTTGATATCCGTACCACGACCGGCCATGTTGGTGGCGATGGTTACAGCTCCTGCTTTACCGGCTTCAGCAACGATTTCAGCTTCTTTCTGGTGGTATTTGGCGTTCAGTACCTGGTGGTTGATGCCGCGCATTTTCAGCATCCGGCTCAGGAACTCGGAAATTTCAACGGTTGTTGTACCAACGAGCACCGGGCGTCCCTGCTGAACGAGCTTTTCAACTTCGTCGATGACAGCGGAATATTTTTCACGTGCTGAACGGTAAACGAGGTCGTTCTGGTCTTTACGGGAAATTGGCTTGTTAGTTGGGATCACCACTACATCGAGTTTGTAGATGTCCCAGAATTCTTTCGCTTCCGTTTCCGCCGTACCGGTCATACCGGCCAGTTTGTGGTACATACGGAAGTAATTTTGCAGGGTAATTGTAGCGTAAGTTTGCGTAGCGGCTTCCACCTGTACGTTTTCCTTGGCTTCAATCGCCTGGTGTAATCCGTCCGAATAGCGGCGGCCTTCCATGATCCGGCCGGTTTGCTCATCTACGATCTTGATCTTCCCGTCCATGATCACGTATTCCACTTCTTTTTCAAAGAGGGTGTAGGCTTTCAATAACTGGTTGATGGAGTGGATGCGCTCGGATTTAACGCTGAATTCACGGATTACAGCCGCTTTTTGTTCCTGGATCTCCTGTTCGCTGCTTGCAGATTTCTGGATTTTAGCAATCGCAGAGCCAATGTCAGGAATAATATAGAAATCACGGTCTTCGCTTCCGGAAACGAGGTCAATTCCCTTTTCCGTCAGGTCGATCGTGTTGTTTTTTTCGTCAATAACAAAGAAGAGCTCAGCATCAATTTTTTTCATGTGCTTGCCTTGCTCCGCCATGTAATAGTTTTCGGTTTTCTGCAAATGCGCTTTGATCCCCGGCTCGGACAGGAACTTGATCAATGCTTTGTTTTTCGGTAAACCGCGGTAAGCACGCAGCAAAGCTATCCCACCTTCTTCGAGCAAGGTTTTTGAATCCTTTTTATCGTCGGAAGGCGAGCTGATCACCTCTAGTTTCTTTTTGGCTTCAACGAGACACTGCGTTACGTAAGCTTTTTGGGCAGCAACTACGCGTTCGATACGTGGTTTCAATTCGTGGAACTCGTGCTCGTCTCCCTTTGGCGTTGGCCCGGAAATAATCAGTGGTGTACGCGCGTCATCGATCAAAACTGAATCGACCTCATCGACAATTGCATAGTGGTGTTTCTGCTGAACGAGATCGTCCGTAGAGCTTGCCATATTGTCACGCAGGTAGTCGAAACCAAATTCGTTGTTCGTTCCGAAAGTGATGTCGGCGAGGTAAGCCTGGCGTCTTTCCGGTGAGTTCGGACGTGTTTTGTCCAGGCAAGCTACGCTTAATCCGTGGAACTGGTAAAGCGGCCCCATCCATTCGGAGTCACGCTTGGCGAGGTAGTCGTTCACAGTTACGAGGTGAACACCTTTTCCTGCCAGGGCATTGAGATAAACAGGCAAAGTTGCAACAAGTGTTTTACCTTCACCCGTCTGCATCTCGGCAATATTTCCTTTATGTAATACGGCACCACCCATCAGCTGCAC
The DNA here is from genome assembly GCA_021325675.1 of Crocinitomicaceae bacterium. Lineage (GTDB taxonomy): Bacteria > Bacteroidota > Bacteroidia > Flavobacteriales_D > Crocinitomicaceae > M2408. Next base: position 64,881 of record JAJTCM010000005.1, on the reverse strand, counting down.
ATCGTAGTGGACCATTGTCCATTTTACAGGTGTTCCTGCAGCAGTCCATTCGTTGTGCCAGATCGCTTTATCGCCTGTAATCGTGATCCCGTCTTTTTGGTGGGAAAGCTCGCGGTCAAAATCCTGTGCTGTTACTTCCAGCTGGCCGTTTTCAGCCCATCTGCGTGCCGTTTCTTTCACGACTGCAAATGCTTCCGGCATGATTTCTTTCAGTACCTCTTCGATTTTCTGGTCAACATCTTTTGCAAGACTGTCAATTTTGTCGAATAGGTCTTCTTTATCCAATACGGAAACTTCCGGGGAATTAGCTTTGGTTTTGAGCTCGGCAATTTCGTTATCGAGGGCTGTAGTAGCCTGTTTGATTTTTCCTTTGAACTCCTGGGTTTTTGCCCTCAGCTGATCGTCGGACAGGGAACGGATATTTTGAGAAAAAGCATTCGCCTGCTCAATAATAGGTTGATATTGTTTTTGGTCCTGTGAAGATTTATCTCCGAAAATCTTCTTTAAAAGTCCTCCAATCATGGTTATGTTATTTTTTTGACCCCCAAAGTTAATATAATTTTGAAAGCGAATGTTAATGGATTTGATTTTGACACAAATTGTTCCAAAAGGAGAAAGCATGACAAAATGTCGTTTATCTGAACAAAAAAGCCACCCGCTGAAAAACGAATGGCCTTTTTGACATTTTGCTGTTAGCGGATGAATCACCGAATTTTTACATTTTCATCATTTTCTTTGTAGCAACGATTTTTCCGTCAGCTACAAGGTTATACGTATATGTTCCTTTGCTGAGGTCGTTTGCGAACACTTTCAGCTCACCGTTTCCGCGCGTTGAGATATCTACGCTCTGAATCAGCTTGCCCTGTGCGTCGTAAAAATGAATTTGCGCCTGGGCAACTGTAGCCGGGATATTGTATTCAATTACCGTTGCTTCTGCAAACGGATTCGGTACGTTTTGAGTCAGTACAACTGAATTCCTGTCTGACAAAATAGTTTGCAGCTGCTGTTTCAAAGCTTGCTGTGATTCCGGTGTGTTTTGCTCAATCGCCGATTGGTTCATCTGGCATAAAGCCGGAAGTAAAGCCGATAAACAATTCTCCAACTGGGAAAGACGGGCGTTCATATCCTCGATTTTTTTCTCCTGTTCCTTAATAATAGCGTCTTTTTCTTCTACTTTTTGGTTGAGCTCGTTGATCGCTTGTGTGTTGATGGAAATGAGACCGGTGTAGTTGACGGATTTGTAAGAAACCCCTTCGCTGACAACGTTGCCTTTTTCATCCAGGGTTTCCGGGTGATAAGTTTCGTGAACTAATTCAGGAAGCACGGCTTCAAGTTCCTGGGCGATAAAACCGTGCTGTTTTTTATCGGAAAGATTAAATTGCGAGAATTCCTTTGCCTTTAAATCATAAGTTACAGGTTTCAATCTGCCAAGCAATTGCAGTGCGCTTTCTTCTTTAGCAATGTTTTGTTTGAACTTTTTATCGGAAACGTTGGTCAATGTTCCTGTATAATTAACGTCACCGCTGAAGTATCCGGCGCGGTTTGTGCCTGCAATGGTCGCGGTCGCAAAAATACCATAATTAATAGTCGCACCGGATGCTTTAAAATCCCCGCCAATGTTGATGGTTCCGCTTTGGTCCTGAGTACCTGAGCTTTCTCCATACACTCCTTTGAAAGTTCTGCTGGCTTCAGCTGCAATATCTTTATTCAGAAATGATCCGGCAATTGTTCCTTTGGCAACGTCAGTGCCTATGTTTTCGTAAACCGTTAATTTGGCTGGAAAAGCTAGTGTAGCGCCACAATCGTAACCAACAATCACCATGTTTTCGTCTATATCGCCCTGGTTGGTGAAATAAAAGTTATTGTCATTGAGATCAATTTTAGAATCGGCAGATAAAATACCGTTTTCCGTATCCCCGCAGTCAGCATAACCATGTGATTCTACATAAACAACATTTCCATCTGCATCAACTGCTAAAACACCTGGCCCTGTATTTGTAATTGGAGTGTCTGAATCGGTCAGGTCTACAAAACGTAACCCGCTTTCCGTAGCATCGCTTGCTTCACTGTCAATAACAAAGCGGTTTAATAGTGAAGACTCACTTGTAATAAGATTACGCCCAACGTAAGTGCGCCCACCTCCCCGTATATAAAAGGCTGGTAATTCTACCCCATCCGTTCCAGAAGTTGTGAAGGCAAAACCTCCGGCAACAGTTGTGCCGTTTCCATCCGTTTTTTCAAATATTAATGCATCATTGTTGTCAAAGTAATTAAAGTTCATTTTCATTCTGAAGCCACCTTCACCTGTTGTGGTTGGGGTATTTGGGTTGGTATAACCATATAAGATTACTGAGTGAGTATCAACTAAAGGAAAGCAGCTGTGAATTGGGCCCCGGACATTTAACAGGCTACTTCGATAGGCATTTGTAAAGCTGCTTATTGCATCTTCATCGATAATATTTTCATCAGTAATAGAAGCAGTACCAACTAAAAACTGCCCATTTGATGCAAGCCTTAACCTGTTTTGAACTGTTGGGCCGGTTGTGACAAGGTTTTTAGGTGTTTGAAATGAGATGTAGTCGTCTTCGTATTGAGTGATACGGAGTTCTGTTTGAGTAATTCCTACATTAGCACCATCCTCTGATAAGGAGTCCGTATCATTGTTTGTAAACCTGAGATACACTTCACTTCCTGCTACGCTGGAGTGGTGCAGGTGAAGACGTTCCTGGGGTGTGAACCCGGTAGATAGGTTGTTTCCCAGGCCTATTCGCCCGGTGGAGGCATCATCAATCAGCATCCGGTTTCTTAAGCTGCTATTGCCTACGTTTTGAAAATAAATGGCTTGTGCTGCATTGTTCCGGATCTCAAGCGATTGGGCTGTTCCCCCTGTCCAGCCTAAAAACCTGCCCGCACCAGGTGTGTTTGCAGCTGTAGTCGATTGGGCGAAGCCCTCGTTTTGTCCTCCCATAGCCAGGAAAACCAAACAGCAAATAAGTGTTTTTTTCATAAGTAATAAAATTAAAGTTATGGGAAGTAATTTAGCTTTAAATATTTGTAAATCAGACTTGATGCTCGGTTTTGAGTACTAGTACTTATCATTTTAAGGGTTAGTACTCAAAAAATATTTCAGCTAAATTGTTTAGCTGAGAATTGCATAAACATTTTCCATTCTTAATCTTTAATTCTTCATTAACACTCCCATTTTTCTAAACCGATTTTTCTTCCTACCTTTGCGGCCATGCAGGAAATGATCTTAATCTTAGATTTCGGATCGCAATACACTCAATTGATTGCACGTAGGATCCGCGAAATAAATGTCTATTGTGAAATCCATCCGTGGAACAAAATCCCGGAACTGACACCGAATATCAAAGGTGTGATTCTGTCCGGAAGCCCGTTTTCGACACGGGATGAAAACGCACCCCGCCCGGATTTGTCGGCGGTTAAAGGTAAGTTTCCGTTGCTGGGCATTTGTTTTGGGGCGCAGTACCTGGCGAATTCCTTCGGAGGTGAGGTTTTGCCTTCCACTATCCGCGAGTATGGCCGGGCAAATTTGTCTTTCGTTGATGGAGGCCACGAGCTGACCAAAGGTATGTCGACCGGTTCACAGGTCTGGATGTCGCACGGCGATACGATCAAGCATATTGCAGCTAATTTTAAAGTGATTGCCAGCACCCACGATGTGGAAAATGCCGGTTACTATATTGAAAACGAGCAAACTTACGGGATCCAGTTCCATCCCGAAGTGTACCATTCTACGGAAGGAGCGGTTTTGCTGCACAATTTCGTAGTTTCAATCTGCGGGTGCTCACAAAACTGGACTCCGGATTCCTTCGTGGATTCGACAGTCGCTGAGCTGAAAGCAACGATCGGAAACGATAAGGTGATCCTCGGCCTGAGCGGTGGTGTGGATTCTTCCGTAGCCGCGGTTTTACTGCACAAAGCAATTGGGGCCAACCTGCATTGTATTTTTGTAGATAACGGCCTGCTGCGCAAAAATGAATTTGCATCCGTACTGGATTCTTATAAAGATATGGGGCTCAATGTAAAAGGCGTTGATGCTTCTGAAAAATTCTATGCTGAATTACAGGGCCTGACTGATCCGGAATTAAAGCGGAAAGCAATCGGTAAGGTTTTTATTGATGTGTTTGACGAAGAATCCAAATTGGTTACCGATGCGAAATGGCTCGGGCAGGGAACGATTTACCCGGACGTGATCGAATCGGTTTCAGTTAACGGCGGTCCTTCACAAACGATCAAATCACACCACAATGTTGGCGGCCTGCCGGATTACATGAAATTGAAAGTTATTGAGCCGCTCCGTCTTTTATTCAAGGATGAGGTGAGAAGGGTGGGGAAATCCCTGAAGATTTCCGACGCGATCTTGCAGCGCCATCCTTTCCCGGGACCTGGATTGGGAATCCGTATTTTGGGTGACGTTACGCGCGAAAAAGTGCAGATTTTGCAGGAAGTAGACGCAATTTTCATCAATGGGCTCAAAGAAGACGGTTTGTACGGCGATGTGTGGCAGGCAGGGGCGATTTTCCTTCCGATCCAGTCTGTTGGTGTAATGGGCGATGAGCGTACATACGAACATGCTGTTGCCTTACGTGCTGTAACTTCAACTGACGGCATGACAGCCGATTGGTGCCACCTTCCATACGAGTTCCTGGCGAAAATTTCCAACAGGATCATCAACCAGGTAAAAGGGATCAACCGCGTTACGTACGACATCAGCTCCAAGCCGCCCGCTACGATCGAGTGGGAGTGATTTGGTATAAGTTTAATGATTTGAAAGTGACCGCAAAGCAGCAGTACAATTTGTTATATTTGTGTCATTCGGTTTGATTATCCGGATTAACAGATTTGTGATAATTTGTGCCATTCGTGGCTAAGCTCTTATGGATCATTACCTGAACTTTAGAATAATTCTTTCGGAAATAAAGTGTAACTTTGGCACAAATAATGTATTCAAACCCGTAAACAAATAAACGCATGAAACTCCTATATTCATTGTTTTTCTGCTTGTTTTCCGTTGTTGCTTTCGCGCAGCCGGAAAATCCGGTCTACGAGGAAATTAACGGCAAAAAATTCTACGTGCACATCGTACAAGGTGGCAACACATTGTGGGGACTGAGCAAAATGTACAATGTCCCGGCCGAAAAAATCATCGAGTTCAACCCGACGGTTAGCGCCGGGATCCAACTGGGGCAGAAAATCGTTATCCCGGTGGATGCTTCCCAGGTAAATGAAACCGCAACGCCGGTTAAAACTGCTGAAACCCATTTGGTGGAGAAAGGTGATAACCTCTACAATATTTCCAGGCGTTATGGCGTGGCAATGGAGGATATCGTGAAGCTCAACCCGGGTTCCGAAAACGGGATTTCAATCGGGCAGCAGCTGAAATTGCCTGCCGGTACGAAAGCTGCGGAGCTCACCGTTACAACTTCAACACAAATTACATTTTCCGACAGTATTGTCAATTATACGGTACTGCCGCACGAGACTTTATATAGTATTTCCAAGCGTTTCATGGTGCCTATTGAGGACATTAAAAAGCTCAATAACCTGAAAAATGACAAGGTGCGCAAAAACGATGTGATTAAAATCCCGGTTAAAAAGGAAAAGATCACCAAAGTGGAAGTGCGCAAAGTCGAAGAAGTCCGCGATTCAAAAATTGACGAGGAGCTGAGCTTCAAATCGAAAAACGAATACCAGATTTTTTACCTGCTGCCTTTCGGCCTGGATGGCGGAAATGACAACCTTAAGGGGATTGCCACAGAATTTTTGATGGGCGCCCAGCTGGCTTTGGATTCATTGGAAAAACTGGGGTTAAAAGCCCGGGTCCAGGTGTTGGACGCACCAACGGACACTACGAAATTCAAGGCTTTGCTTGTTGAAAAAAATGTCAAGAAAGCCGACCTGATTATCGGGCCTTTTATGGGGAACAATGTAGAAATTGCTGCCGCATTTGCCAAAGCAAACAAAATCCGGATGGTTTCGCCTTTAAACCCGTCAACGTCCGTTTTGAAGGATAATCCTTATGTTTACAATGCTGTTGATTCCGACATCACGCTGATCGAAGGCGCAGCGCAATATATTGCAGCTAACAAAACCACCGATCAGATCGTGCTGGTAAAAGTGGATGCCAAAGACGATGAGCTCTACCAGGCTTTCCGCCAGAAATTCCTGAAGTCACTTCCGGCAGGCTCCAAGCTGAAATTGCTTGAATGCTCCCACTCAGACATAGGGAATTTTATCAAAAAAGGCGGCAGTACTATTTTTGTTGTCCCTTCCCGTGATAAAGTATTCTCCACCCGTTTTATGAGCGGGCTTGAAAAAACCTCGTCCAAAGCCGGCGCCGGAAAAATTACTGTTTTCGGTACCAAGGACTGGATCAACAACGATGAGATCAAGGGGTATTACAAAAATAAGTTTACGCTTCACTTTTCTTCTCCTTACGATTTCAATTACAGCTACGATGCCAGTAAAAAGCTGCTGCGCAAGTACCGTGTCAAATACAACGCGGATTTATCCAAATACGGTGCGCAGGGCTTTGACGTATCGCTCTATTTCATCCAGAAATTCCTGCTCAGCAAGGATTCCGAAACAGGGGTAATGAACAAGTTTGCCATCGAAAGCGTTGCCAGCGGTTCGGGCTATGAAAACAAGAACTGTTTTATCATGAAGCAGGAGAATTACGAACTCATTCAACTGGAAGTAATCCATGACTAAAGAACATATCGCGGAATCATTTCGCGGGCTTCAATTGTTGATTTGCAAAGGGCTGGAAGAGCTGGACGGCGGTGCATCTTTTCAATCCGACGCCTGGAAAAGAGAAGAAGGTGGCGGCGGCTTTACAAATACCATTGCTAATGGCGCTTTGCTGGAAAAAGGCGGCGTAGCGTTTTCAGAAGTGTATGGCCCTGTGAGCGACGAAATGAAAAAGCAGCTCAACCTGCAAACGGATCCCGGAACACAGTTTTACGCAACCGGCGTTTCACTCGTACTTCATCCGTTCAACCCACATGTGCCGATCATTCACATGAACGTACGCTATTTTGAAATGGGCGATGCTTATTGGTTCGGCGGTGGAATTGACCTCACACCGCATTACATTGTTCCTGCACAGGCACGTTTGTTCCACGAAAAGCTCCAGGCTGTCTGCGACCGTTTTTCTCCGTCTTTTTACACAAATTTTAAAACCCAGGCCGATCACTATTTTTTCATTCCTCACCGCAATGAAACCCGCGGTATCGGTGGGATTTTCTACGATCATCTTTCAGAAAAAAACGCAGGCTTAAGCAAAGGGCAGCTGCTTGAGTTTGCGCTTGAGCTCGGCCGGAATTTTGTTCCGATCTATGCCGAACAAGCGAATTTGGGCCGGGAGCTTCCGTTTTCCCCCGAAGAGCTGAAATGGCGTAACCTGCGCCGCGGCCGGTATGTTGAGTTCAATTTGGTGAACGATCGCGGTACTAAGTTTGGACTCCATTCAGGCGGACGAACAGAATCAATCCTCATGAGCCTGCCCGCAGAAGCCAATTGGGAGTACGGTTTTGTTCCCGAAGAAGGTTCGCGGGAAGCCGCAACTCTTGGATTGTTAAAAAAAGATATTTCCTGGCTGGAAATGTGAAATCCTTAAATCCACGTCAGACTAAACCGGTTTTGCCTTAAATTTGCATTCGGACGCGGAAAAGTTCCCGTTCCGTCTCACTCTGTCTCGTTTTCCGGAAGGAAAAGATGGCTGTGAACGAGTAATTTATAAATGAAATAAATTTCGGTGTTTCTAAGGCAACCTTTGTTGCATGTTTGCGTTTAATGGTTAACTTTGTTGGTTTTAAAACGAAAAACTATTTAACGAAAATTAAACAACTGTCTTATATGAAGAGGATTTTTATCTGTTTTTTACTTTGTTTAGCTGTTACTCCACTGCAAGCGCAAACGGTAGCGATGACTGACGATTTTTCCAATCCTGCTAACTGGGTCATGACGAATGATGCAGGAAACACGGATAATTGGGTAATCGAATCAGGGGCAGGGGCAGGGCCATCCGGGCCAATTCCAATTGATACAATTGAGTCCACAACGGCTGCAAACGGGTTTGCAATCTTTGATTCCGATTTATATTGCAGCGGTGAACATTTTGCTTATCTGCAATATGCTAACCCGATTGCCATCGACCCGAACGCTTCGGATGTTACCGTAACGTTTGAACAGCTTTACAGAAGATGGACAGATGATGTTTACCTGGATGTTTCGACAGATGGCGGCGCTAGCTGGAATTTTGTACAGTTGAATACGACTTATCTTCAGAATGACCAGTCTCCTAACCCGGAAGTAGTCAATGTGGATATCAGCTCTTTTGTTTTCGGTGATAACAGTGTCCTGATCCGCTTTGTATTTATAAGCGGCTCTGTGAATGGTGGTGACGGTTGCGACTACGCGTGGATGATCGATGATGTTTCATTATCTTATACTGCGTCCGTTGCTGACTTCACCGTGGATAACAACACAGGCTGTGTTGGAAGCACATTTACATTTACAGATGCATCAACAGGAACAAATACAGACTGGAGCTGGGATTTCGGGACAGATGCAGATTTGCCTGCAGGAACTACAGGGCAAGGTCCTCACGCAGTAACTTACTCTTCCCCGGGATTGAAAACCGTTACACTGACCATCAATACTGCCGGTGATACGGAAACAAAAACAGACTTTATTGAAGTATTTGCTTTGCCAACAGTTGATAATGATCCTGCTGCTGAAAGCCAGACGGTTTGCCCGGGTGATATGACAACAATGATCGACCTCGTGGGAACAGGAGGTCCGGGCCTTGACTTTACCTGGTCATACACAACCAACCCTCCGGGAGAAGATATCGGTCTTGCTTCACCGGGAACAGGTGATATTCCTGCGTTTACAGCAGTAAACAACGGCAGTACACCAATTGTAGCAACGTTTACAATTACCCCGACAGATGACAACTGTTCCGGTACGCCGATTGATATTACAATTACGGTTAACCCGAATGATAATCCTGCTTTCAGCTATGCACAAAGCTCATACTGCGAAGGTTCAGCCAATGAAGTGCCGGATATGATCGCTACACCGGGTGGAATGTTTTCTTCTACTAACCCGGGCTTCGTTGTTGATCCGGGTACGGGTGAAATCAACATTTCCAGCTCAGGAGTTGGTACTTACGATGTAACGTATATGACTGCCGGCAACTGTCCTGCTTCATCTACTTTGAATATTGATATTATTTCCACACCAACGGTGGACAACCCGGGTAATTTCACTTTTTGTGACAATACAGCTACATCTGATATCGTGTTTACGGGATCTGCATCTACATTTACGTGGAACAGCAGCAATACTTCTTTCGGCTTGCCTGCCAATGGAACGGGAGATATCCTTTCTTTCATGCCAACAGGAACAGGTACTGCAACAATCGAAGTAATTCCAAGCTCAGGAACTTGCTCCGGTTCTGCTGAAATGTTTGACATCACGGTAGTTGCCGGTGACGATGCAAGCTTTTCTTACGACCAGGCTTCCTACTGTATCTCCGAGCCTGCTGAAACTCCAACTATTACCGGCACTTCCGGTGGTACATTCAGCTCCACGCCGGCAGGTTTGACAATTGACCCTGCAACAGGTGAAATCGACTTCGCTTCTTCAACTATCGGAACATACGATGTTACCTACACAACCGGTTCGGCAACTTGCCCGGATGCAAATACGGTTCAGGTAAGCGTTACCGACGGTCCTACAGTTGACCCGGTTGCCGATATGACAATCTGTGAAGATGTTTCTACAGATATCCTCTTTACAGGAACTGCAGGGGCAACTTTCTCCTGGACAAATACAAATACAGACATCGGCCTGCCTGCATCAGGCTCAGGCGATATCATTGCATACATGCCGACAAATACAACGGCGGCACAGATTGCAGGAACAATTGAAGTTACACCGGCTATCGGAGCTTGTACAGGTACCCCGATGAGCTTTGATATTATGGTTGATCCGGCTGAAGATGCTTCTTTCACCATTTCAGCAGCAAGTATTTGCTCCAATGATCCAGCTGCACCTACAACAACTGTTACGGGTGTTGCCGGCGGAACATTCTCTGCCACGCCTGCAGGATTGTCAATCGATCCGAATACAGGCGCAATTGACGTTGCGGGTTCTGATCCTGGATCATACACGGTTACCTATACAACACCGGGAATTACCTGCGTAGGCTCTTCCACCCAGGATTTTGAAATCATCGAAACACCGGTGATCGACCCGATGGCCAACATCACGGCTTGCTCAGGTGATCTCGTTCCTGCTATTGAGATCAGTGACTTATCAACTTTCCCGATCGACTGGACGAATGATAACGTAAACACCGGGATCGTTAACGCGAGTGGTTCAGGAGATATCTCCAGCTTTATTGCTAACAACCCGACTCCGGGAGGGCCTGCTATTGTTTCTGTTATCAGCATGACATCCGAAAATAACGGCTGTGTAAGTGATACGGTTCGTTTCAACTTCACGGTAAATTCAAAACCTATCGTAAGCGCCGGTGCTGACCGCACATTGTGTGAAGGTACGCCGGTAACAATGTCAGGTGTAGGTTCTGCAACATCTTATACATGGGATAACGGTATTACAAACGGGGTTCCATTTACACCGGCTGCAGGTTCTTATATTTACACCGTTACGGGAACAACAAACGGCTGTTCTTCACAGGACCAGGCAACAGTTACAGTGAACCCTGCGCCGATTGTGAACGCGGGTGTTGACAGGATTGTATGTGTTGGCTCAGAAGCTGTTCTTACAGGTTCAGGGGCGCCAACTTTAACCTGGAATAACGGTGTTGTGGACAATGTTCCTTTCATTCCTTTTATGTCAGGAAATTATGTAGTGACAGGTACGGCAGCAAACGGCTGTTCAAGTACAGACACACTCGTACTGACTTTGGAAGACCTGCCGATCCCAAGCTTTACTTCTTCAGATAACCAGGGCTGTGTACCGAAAGATATTACGTTCAACTCTTCTGCTACAAGCAATATCTGTATTTACTCTTTCAGCGACGGAACGGTTGAGAACGGTTGCTTCAACGTGGAACATACATTTACTGTACCTGGAGTTTACGATGTAACCCTGACGCAGATTTCTGTGAACGGTTGTATGGGATCAACGACAGTAGCTGAAATGATTACCATTCACCCGGACCCGGTAGCTTCTTTCACTGTTGACCGTCCGGTTGTAAATATGATCGACCCGTCAACTTTCTTTGATAACCGTACAAGCGGCGCCGTATCTTACGAATGGAATTTTGGTGACCTGGGCACAAGCACCGAGTTTGAGCCTACACATACTTTCAACGGTGACCTCCCTGCTGAATACACTGTTACGCTGACGGCAACAACACAGTTTGGCTGTATTGACGTTGCAACTTCAGTTGTTACGGTAGAAGAATCTGTAATCTATTATATCTCCAACAGCTTTACGCCAAACGGAGATGAGCATAATAACAAATTTTCACCTTTGCTTTACTCAGGCTTTGATCCGCAGGATTACAACCTGAAAATTTTTGACCGCATCGGTGAGCTGATTTTCGAGTCCAATGATGCCAGTGAAGGCTGGGATGGGGACTACGGTGCCGGAAGAGGACTTGCGCCTGCCGGTGTTTACACTTACAAGTTACAATTCAATACACCTGATAAGGATGAGAAAAAAGTGCTTGTAGGGCATGTTAATCTTATAAGATAAATGTCATGAAAAATTTGAGAGGGTTATTGCTGGTTAGTTGCTTGTTAGGAATTAAAACTGTGTTCTCTCAGCAAACTAACATTATTGTTGACGCTTCAAGCGATGATGTCACTTTCAACACGTGTAACGGATTTATTATAGATTCCGGTGGACAGGGTGGAACAGGGTACTCAAACAATGAGAACGTAACTTTCACCATCTGTCCGGATAACCCGGATGATATTGTCAATGTTACGTTTAACCTCTTTAACCTGGATACATACGATCAGAACCCGGCGCCAAACGTGACGGTAATGGACCGTATGCTGGTTTTTGACGGAAGCTCAACATCGGGCAACTTCCTCGGGGAATATACGGGAACTCAGCTCCAGGGCGTTTTGATCCAGTGCTCGCCGCAGAATACGAGCGGTTGTTTAACCTTCCAGTTTATTTCAAATAACAACAATAATACGAATGGCTTCTTTTCCGGAAGTGCGCAATGTGTAACCCCATGTGATGATCCTGTTGCTGCAGGACGCGTTCAGGGAGGATTTACCAACGACAGTATCCATGCCTGTATCGGTGAAGTCCTGAATTTCCAGGATATGGGGTCTTTTGCCCAAAACGGGTTCACGATCGCTAATTACGAATGGGATTTTATGGATGGTTCTTCTGAAGAAGGTGCCAATGTCAGCCATGCTTACACTATTCCGGGCCACTACCGCGTACAGCTTTTTGTTACGGACAATAATGGCTGTACCAACAATAACCTCACGGATATTGATGTGTTGATAGCCACAAAGCCTACTTTTATAAATTTCCACGCGGATACAACTTTATGCGTCGGGGAATCATTAAATGCAGTTGCTACGCCTTTACTGTATGAAAATACCTGGACGGGCTTCTCCGGGACAACGACTATCGATGATGGCTGTTTACCTGATACTTTATTGGGAATTGCCCAGAGTATTGATGTTACCCAAACAGGTTTTTCTTCAGGCTCAAGCATCACAAACGCTGATGAGATTGTTTCGCTCTGCCTTGAGCTGGAGCATTCATTTATGGGCGACCTTGTTGTAATGGTTACCTGTCCGAATGGTCAGGAGGTCATTCTTCACCAGCAGGGCGGAGGAGGAACCCAGCTAGGTGTTCCGGTGCAGGATGATAACGTTGATTGCTCGGATCCTACAACACAGGGAGAGCCGTTTAACTACTGTTTCGACAATGCTTCAACACAAACCTGGGTGGAATACGCAGACGATTTCGGAGGAACACTTCCTGCAGGATCGTATGAGCCCGTACAGCCGCTTTCCGGCCTTGTTGGCTGTCCTACAAACGGGGTTTGGACGCTGACGGTTGTTGACAACTGGGCTGCAGATGACGGAACGGTTTTTAGTTTCGGGATTCAGCTTGACTCCAGCCTGTATGCCGACGTGGTTGAATTTACACCGCAGCTGAGTGCGAGCGCGGATTCTTCCTACTGGACCTTCCCGGCAATTTATGCATCCAATCTTTCAGCAGATGCCGATGCGATGACAATTACACCAACAGCACCAGGCAGCTTTACATATGTCTATAACATGGTTAACAGCTTTGGCTGCCATGACGATACAAACTTTGTAGTTAACGTATTTGATTTTGATTTGCCGTTTACCCTCGAAGACACAACTATCTGTGCCGGTAACGAAATTTCTATGATCAATTCCGATTCCGATTGTGATTATACCCTTACTTTGAGGGATTCTTACGGCGATGGCTGGAACGGAAACTTCCTGATTGTGACCGTAAATGGCGGCCCTCCGATGCAATATACAGTGGAAGACCTCGATGGGGACCTTGAATTTGGTGAAGATACGGAGGCAACTTTCAGCATTCCGCTAAGCTTTGGCGATGTAGCCACGTTTGAATTCAGCCAGATGGGCTCTTTCCCGACGGAATGCAGCTATATCCTGATGAATTGTACCAATGATCTTGTGCTGGATGTTCCTTTCCCTTACGAGGAACCGATTCAAACAATATCAATAGGGCCGTTTACTTACCCGGTTTCTTTTGAGTGGACCCCGGCAAATGTCTTTGGCGACCAGGCAAACGTTCCGAACCCGCATGTATTAATTTCAGAGGACGTGACCGCGACGGTAAATGTTTATCCGACAGGTCACCCGCTTTGTGCCGAATCAGCTTCCATGCACATTACTATCCAGCCGGATTCTTATATTGGAATGGATTCAACTGTGACAATTTGCCAGACATCAACCCCTGAAAACCTGTTCGTTTACCTCGGACCGGGCGCAAATCCAAACGGCACCTGGGAAGGGCCGGATGGCATGCCTGTAACTATGCCGCTTGACCCGGTTACAATGGCCCCCGGAGATTATGTGTATACCGTTGTAAATAATGTTTGCGTAGGCCATGCAACAGTGACTGTAATCAAAGCCAGCCCTACAATTATCAGCGTTGTTCCGCAGGACGCGACTTGTGTAAATGCTGACAACGGAAGCGTAACGGTAACTGCACAGACTTTTTCAACGTATTCCCTGAATGGAGGTGCCCACATCCCGGCGCAATCTCCGTTTACGATCCCGAATTTAGGAGAAGGTAACTATACCCTGGTACTTTACGGTACTTCAATGGAATGTAATGCTTCGGCAACATTTTTTATTGACGATCCGGATTCACTGGAAATTACTTTCATCACGGATACAACCGTAATTTGTAATGGTGCACCGGCTGTGCTGACAGCAGATGTTACAGGGGGAAGCTCTCCTTACATTTTTACCTGGACTTTAAACGGCGCTTTCGTATCCAACCAGCAGACTGTGACGGTTACGCCGGAATTGCCTTATAATACGTACTGTCTTACTTTGACGGAACAATGTAATTCAACGTCGGTAACCCGCTGCACAGTTGTAGAGTTTGAGCCGAACCTCATTCCTGATTTGTCAACAGACCAGAATATTTGTACAGGCGACACCAGCTTCTTTATGAATATAACCAACAGCCCGAACGTAATGACTTCCATGGTTTGGTTTGGCGACGGTGACAGCCTGATGACGATGGGATTGAATTCGTTCAGCCACATGTATAACAGCATCGGTACGTATGATGTTTCTATCCTGACAGTTTCCCAAAACGGCTGCGTCTATACGAATTCCTTCCCGGATTTTGTGAGGGTGAACCAAAACCCGGAAGCTAACTTTATGGCAAGCCCGGATATCCTTACGACTTTTGAGCCGAATGCTGACCTGGTTAATATCAGCAGCCCGGATGCCATTTATTTCAGCTGGTACACACCAGGCTCACTGGATGACACTTCGACCCTGGAAAACCCGCATGTACAATACCCGCTTTCTGTTCCGGGAGAATACAATGTGAAGCTTGTAGTAACGAATTTATACGGCTGCAGCGATTCCATTATCAAAACCATCAAAGTGGAAGAGGTGATGACGATTTATATCCCGAACTCTTTCACTCCGAACGGCGACGAATTCAACAACGTTTGGGCGATCAGCCTGAATGGAATTGATATTTACAATTTCAAGCTGACGGTTTACAACCGCTGGGGACAATTGATCTTTGAAAGCCACGACCCGTCTATTGGCTGGGATGGAACATTCAATAATCAGCTGGTCCAGGCCGGTCTTTACCAATGGCGTATGGAGGGAATCGAAACCCTCACAGACACACCGTTTGAGCGTTTCGGGTATGTGAATATTTTCAGATAATACTTTTCTAAAAGATAATGAGAAGGGGAGCCGGTTTTGGTTCCCCTTTTTAGTGCGTAATATTATAACCACATGCGCCTATGCTGTAGCTTCAGCGCAAGCATAAGAAAACATAGAGTATTAAGAAGAATGTCTGAAGCACTCATATGGTGATACCGTAGGTATCCAATACCTGTTGAAAACAGGATTGCTATTGAAAGATTTTGGCGCGTGTTTTTGGTAAAACTGTGCCAAAATAAGCTCTTAAGTTGAATGAATTATCCCGAAAACCAGTTGCTTACCTCGAAGCCTTTCTCCTGTTCTTCTCTTTGGTGATCAAGCCAAGCTCTCGGCCGGTTTGTCCCGCAACGGAAGTGTTTTCGTCTGCCCGTCTTAAGAGGTAAGGCAAAACTTCTTTCACTGGGCCGTAAGGAACATATTTTGCTACGTTATAGCCTGCATCAGAAAGATTAAAGGAAATGTGGTCACTCATGCCGAGAAGCTGCGCAAAATAAATGCGCTTGTCGGAAGGGGAAATGCTGTATTTCTCCATCAGTTTCGTCAGGTAGAGTGAGCTGTGCTCGTTATGCGTCCCGGCACAAAGCGCCAGTATATTGATGTTTTGAAGGATAATTTCCAGTGCTGAGTTGTAGTCACTGTCGGAAGCTTCTTTATCAGGCTGGATCGGGGAAGGATATCCTTTTGCCTGTGCCCGTGCCCGTTCTTTTTCCATGTAAGCGCCGCGGACAAGCTTGATCCCGTAGTGGAAAGAACCCGCTCTGGCACGTTCAATTGCTTTTACGAGGAAATCCAGGCGGTCATGGCGGTACATTTGAATGGTATTGAAAACGATAGCACGCTCTTTGTTGAACAGCTGCATCATGTCTTCCGTGATCCGGTCGATGATATCCTGGATCCAGCTTTCCTCCGCATCAATGAAAACGGGAATATTGGCTTCATGCGCGCGGCGGCAGATCCGTTCAACACGTGATTTAACAAGGTCTAGCTGCGTTTTTTCATCAGCGCTCAAAGCATCTTCCGAATCATTGGCTTTTTCCAGGATATGGAATTGCGCAATCCCGGTTACTTTAAAAACTGCAAAAGGAATATAGCTGGAGTTTTTAGCTTTGTCAAGCGTGGCGATGATTTCCAGGGTGGTTTTTTCGAAATCTTCCGGGGATGTTTTTCCTTCAACGGAGTAATCCAGGATGGTACCGATCCCGAACGCGCCCAGGTGCTGAATGGTTTTTTCACATTCTTCGATGGTCTCACCGCCGCAAAACTGCCGGAAGATAGTTTTTTTGATCATACCGTTGATTGGCAGGTGGGCTTTAAGCGCAAAATTGGTGGCCGCTTTACCGAATTTTACCACACGCGGGCTGGCGATAATGCGGAACAGCCAGTAAGCCCGGCTCAAGTCACTGTCCGTTTTGCTTTTAAAAGCAATCTCAGTGTTTTCAAAAGATACCATGCAGCAAATTTATATTGAATTTTAAGAATTCAAACAAAAATTATGTATAATTTTGAAGCCCTGATGAAAATAATCCATTCTGCATCCTATCCCATTGAATTCGGCGCTTTGAGCTCGTCTTCCTTCCCTGCAATTTTGGAAAAAGACTATGCTTCGGCCAAAAAAGTAATCCTGGTAGATGAGAACACCCACGATTATTGTCTCGAATACCTGCTGACACACTTTGAAGCCTTAAAAGATGCGGAAATCATGCTTCTGCCCTCCGGTGAGGAAAACAAGGTAATGGAAGTCTGTTTCCAGGTGTGGGAAGCCCTGTCTGAATACAAAATTTCGCGCCGCGATCTCATCATCAATCTCGGTGGCGGCTTGGTAAGCGATATGGGCGGTTTTATTGCGGCTTTGTTCAAGCGCGGTGTGAATTTCATTCATATCCCGACTTCCCTGCTGGCTATGGTTGACGCTTCTGTCGGCGGAAAAACAGGAATTGATTTGGGCAAATACAAAAACCAGATCGGGGTTTTCGCTGATCCCCTGGCAATTTTTGTGGATCCCGGTTTTCTTACCACTTTACAGGATGAAGAAAAGCTGAACGGCATGGCCGAAATGCTCAAGCACGGATTGATTGCTGATTCGGGGCATTGGAACAAGCTGCAAAACGTTTCACCACTGGAAATGCCTTTGGAACTGATTTATGATTCAGTGCAGATTAAAAATACAATTGTCAGCTCAGACCCAAGGGAATCCGGCGAGCGTAAAAAACTGAATTTCGGCCACACTTTCGGCCATGCGTTTGAAGGCTTTTTACTCGGCTCTGAAAACCAGGTTGCCCACGGTCATGCCGTCGCGCTCGGGATGCTGTGTGAAGCGTATCTTTCTGTCGAAAAGGGTTTGCTGCCAACATCTGATTTCCTTGAAATACAGGCTTGTATCCGGAAAAATTTTCCCCTGCTTGCTTTTCAGGAGGAAGATTACCCGGCCATTTATGAGCTGATGCTGCAGGATAAAAAGAACCATAAAAGCTCCGTGCAATGCGTTTTGCTGAAAAACATCGGGGAAGCCGTAATTGATCAGCCGCTTTCGTTCACAGATGTGGAGCTGGGCCTGAATTTTCTGCTGCGACTTGTTCGGGAAAAATAAACGGAAAAAGAAAATATTCCCGGATTCAGGGCGTTATACTGAAAATCACGTGAATTTTTGTAACTTCGTAACGATTATGAGGAATAGAACCCTTTTGTTTTTTGCTTTGTCGCTCATCCTGTTTTCCTGTTTGAAAGAAAACCTGGACCCGGTTAATCTCGATAAGATAGTTATGCTCCAGATTGACTATAAAACCGGCGAGTTCGAAGGGGGAAAAGAATTTGCATATTTTCACGATACCAGTACGGTTGAGCTTCCGCTGACAGCTTTATACGATCCCGTTTTACCTGATACCGGGCGGCTTTCCATGCTGTATGCCGGTGACACAATTTTTGACGGTACGATGGTCTGGCAGGGAGCTGGAGAACGAAAATATCCCGAAAACATTGATGATCCCGTTCATTACATCAAGCTTGAAAGTCCGCTGACCAAACCTATCGATTCACGTTTCCAGGTTGCATTCAACGATCTGGGCATCGAACCGGATTACGACTCCATCTGGAACGCCATTTCAAACCTTCAGATGGTAAACCGCTACCAACTGGAAAACGTCGATTCTAAAATCGGTTTGTTCCTGTATCGCCCAACGCAGGGCACAGCGGATAACCCGGGCGACTGGAAATGGTACGTGATCTTGAAAAATTAATGGTGAATTATAAATAGAATTCTATTCAACATTCATCACTCAACATTGCATTTCAATTGTAATTTCGCGTAAAAATTTCAATCAGCTTATCGGGCGGAATAATTTTGTTTTCATAATCGTGGATCCGGTTCAGGACTTCGTCAACAGCCAGAGAGTTCAGGCCCATCTTAATTCCAGCTTCGCGGATAAATGCCGTTTCTTCTTGATTGTTCTGAAGATCAACGTTACTAAGCAAAATCAGGCGCTGCAGCTGTAAAATCCGGTCAAATTCGTTTACTGGCGGCGTAAAATCAATGTATTGATCAAAGAGGGATGTGAATTCCTCGGGAGTGATTTGTAATTGCAAGGCGATTGCCATCAGGAACTGGTGCTCGGCTTCCCGGACGTCCTTATCAGTGCGTGCCAGCTTGATAAGCTCGGTCATCAGGCTCAATTTTTCAGTTTTATCAGTGTTCATGCAGTTTATTTATGGAAGCTAAAATAGATAATATTTACAAACTGCTGATGAATTCCTCAATTTTTAAGCAGGCTTCTTCCAGTTTGGGAGGTAATTTATCAGAATTCCAGGGTTGGGCTGCACCGAAAGTGTGGTCTGCGCCGTCAAGGATTACAAGCTCTCTTCCCGTCCATTCAGCAATTTCACGGCCTTCTTCCAAAGGTACGGAAGTATCCTGGTTTCCGTGGATCACAAGAATAGCTTTGTTCAGCTTTTTGCAGGCATTCTCTATAGAAAGAAGCTCCCGGTTTTGCTCAAAATCTTCCGCCTGCGACCAGTTGTGCGGCATGTCTTGTTTTGTTCGCTGATTGGTCACATAACGAACACCGGCTTCTTTCCACGCTTTCATCATCGCCTGATCTGAAAAACGTTTGGCTACACTGGAAATAGCGGCAAGGGTAATCACGGAATATACCCGCGGATCAGCAGCGTTCAGCAAAACAATTCCGCCGCCCCGGCTGTGCCCGATCAGGTGGATGCGGGGAAGCTGCTCAAATTTTTGTTCGATATAATCCAAAACCTGCTGCAAATCAAATACTTCTTTGGAATAATTGTTCTCTGCAAAAGCTTCCGGGTCGCTGAAATCTATGGGGTTTTCTACCGTACCGCCATTGTGTGAAAAATTGAAGCGGCAATAAGCAAAACCGCGCTCCGTAAAGTACTTTTGCATGAGCTCCCAGGCTCCCCAATCCTTATAGCCCATATAGCCGTGGGCAAATACGATCAACTCGCCATTAAAGCCGGCCGGTACCCGAAGGTCAAGCAAACTAAAACGACCGTTAGAACCGAGGTATTTTTCACTTTTTTTAAGGTCTATGTTCATTATAAGTGTTATCTTTGCGAACGAATTTGAAGTAAATATACCGTTTTTCAGTCACTATTCCTACTTTATAGCAGTTGTACACATACGGTTAATCCAATTCGAACCAGAAAAAACAGAGCACATTTCATGAAAATTTCGGCATCTATATACAGCGAAAAGAATAAGAGCCTGCGGGAAGTAATCAGCGACCTGGCGGACCATCACATTGATTTGCTGCATGTGGACTGCAACGATGACCTTTCGGTTTTTGACGATATCAAAGAAATCCGCCAATGGACAGATATTCCCGTAGATTTACACATCATCACGGACAAGCCTTCCAAATACTATCCTTATTTGCTCGAAACGCCGGTTGAATATGTGACTTTTCAATACGAAGACCTCACGGAGAAAATTGTTTTCCCGGAAGGGATCAGCGGCAAAAAGGGCCTCGCGATCACCACTCCAACGGATATCAGCGCTTTTGATGAATACCCGGATTTTGATTTTATCCTCATCATGGCAACTGTTCCCGGACAGAGCGGAGGTGTTTTTGATAAAGTGAACTTTTCCAAGATCCGCAGCTTTAAAAAACAATATCCAACCAAGTCGATCCACGTAGACGGCGGCGTAAACGGTGAAGTTTCTTTCATCCTGCGCAATATGGGCGTGAGCTCATCCGTGTCTGGGTCTTACCTGTTCAATGCAGCGAGCATCGGGCATGCACTGATGAACCTGACAAAAAGGGAAGTAGAATCCCATTTTCATATCCGTGATTTTATGATCCCGTTGCAGGAGTGCCCGGTTGTTAGTCACGAAAACATGGATTTCCGAAGCGTTTTGCAGGCAATTGAAGACGGACAGCTAGGATTTACACTTGTTTTGGATAAAAACCAGGTCTTTTCAGGCATCATTTCCAATGCGGACGTACGCAAAGGCTTGCTGCGCCAGATTGACCAGCTGAATGCAATTGATGTGGAAAGCATGCTGAACAGCAAGGCCTTAACACTCAATGAAAACCAAACGGTCGACGAAATGCTGCAGCTGATCAAAAAAAGCAGTTTCCCGGTGATGTACCTTCCGGTGATTGACAATACCGCAAAAGCGGTAGGAATTGTTACCTTTGTAAACCTGATTAAAGGAGAATTATGATTTTACATATTGATAAAACGCTTTCAAAAGAGACAGTAGAACAGCTGGCGGCTAAAAACCAGGCGTTTTGTATTGAAGAACAAGAACATTTTACCGTGATTACCGGTTCGGCGGTGAAGGATGTCCCGGCAGATTTTGAGGGACACACCCTCAATTCGTGGGTTTTCCCAAACGACAACCAGCTGGCGTCACGCGAATACATCAAGGCGACACGCAAAGTTGATTTCGGGTCATTTGCCATTGGCGGAGATACGAAAAACACAGTGCTTATCGGCGGGCCTTGTTCCGTTGAATCCGAAGCTCAAATCCGTGAATCAGCTACGTTTATGGCAGGTTTAGGACTTAAAATGTTCCGCGGCGGATGCTACAAACCAAGGACAAGCCCTTACAGTTTCCAGGGTTTAGGCCTGGAAGGCTTGAAATTGCTGGCGAAAATGCGTGAGGAGTTTGGAATGGTTGTCATTACCGAAGCCCGCGATGCCAGTCACATTGACGAAATTATTGAATATACGGACGTGATCCAGGTTGGGGCAAAAGCCATGTACGACCAGGGAATCCTGCGTGCCTGCGCCAAAATCCGGAAACCGGTGCTCATCAAGCGTGGTTTCGGGACAACGCTGCAGGAGTTTGTTCAGGCAGCCGAATTTGTACTTTCCGGCGGAAACCCGAATGTTGTTCTTTGTGAGCGCGGGATCCGCACGTTTGAAACAGGAACGCGCTTTACACTTGATTTATGCGGCGTTGCCTGGCTCAAAAAGCACACGAACCTGCCGATCATCCTGGATCCAAGCCATGCGATGGGCTACGCTTACGGTGTTGCCGATCTGGCGAGGGCTTGTACGGCGATGGGAATTGACGGTCTGCTCATCGAAGCGCACCCGAACCCGAAAGTGGCTATGTCTGACGCTTCCCAGCAGCTCAATCACGCAGAATTTGAAGCTTTGCTGAATAGTTTGAAACCGGTTGCACAAAGTGTAGGATACCAGATGATATGATGTTTTTAGAGCAAAATATAAAAGGGCTTTGTGCCAAATACGGTGTTGATTTCCTCGAAATGATGGAAGACTTCGGCGTAGAAAGCGTTTTTGAGCTTAGCGTTATCGACCTGGAATCCATTTCTGAAGAATATAAAATGGACTTTCACGCTTTGTTGTTCAGCCCATTGTTTGAAAACCAGTACCTGAAAGAAAAGCTCGGCAAAATCAAATTGCTGATCCTTGATATTGATGGCGTAATGACCGATGGAGGAATGTATTACACCGAAAACGGCGATGAGATCAAAAAATTCAATGCCAAGGACGGTATGGCGATCCGTCACCTGACGGTAAATAAGTTCCCGGTTGGGATCCTTTCGTCCGGTTTTTCCGGCGGGGCGATCCGCAAGCGTGCACAAATCCTCGAGATCAGCCGCTGTTATGTTGGCCGCGAAGCCAAGCTGACAATCCTGCAGCAATGGTGTGATGAGCTTGAAATCACGCTGAGCCAGGTTGCCATGATCGGTGACGATATCAACGATCTTCCGGTGATGGAACACATTGGTTTCAGTGCCTGTCCGTCCGACGCGGTGGATAAAGTAAAAAAGCAGTGCGACCTGGTCCTTACCAAAAAAGGCGGCGAAGGCTGCGTACGTGAGTTTATTGACAATTATTTTAATTTTATATAGAACAGTTGATTATGAAAAAGGTAACAATAGGAGTTATACGTGAAGGAAAAGTGCCGCCTGATTTCAGGGTTCCGCTTTCGCCTAAGCAATGTGCTTTGGTTAAGGAGAAATTTCCACACGTTGACATTCTTGTTCAAACAAGCCCGATTCGTTGTTTCAAAGACGAGGAATACCAGGCTGAAGGAATCACTGTTCAGGAAGATTTGTCGGTTTGTGACATCCTGATCGGGGTGAAGGAAGTACAGATCAATGACCTGATCCCCAACAAAAAATACCTCTTTTTTTCCCATACAATTAAAAAGCAGCCGTATAACCGCGACTTGCTGAAGGCCCTTTTAGCCAAAAAAATCCAGATGATCGATTACGAAGTGCTGAAAAACAAAGTAGGCAAGCGTCTCATCGGTTTTGGCCGTTATGCCGGAATTGTGGGCTGCTACAACGGGTTTCGCGGCTTTGGCATCAAACATGGTCTATACGATTTGAAACCGGCCAATCAATGTGAAAACCGCATTGAAATGGAAGGCGAGCTGAAAAAAGTTGTTTTGCCTGCAAATACAAAGATCGTATTAACCGGTTTCGGCCGTGTTGGTTACGGTGCCCGGGAAATTATGAACCTCCTGCCGATCATGGAAGTGAGCCCGCAGGAATACCTGGAGCAGGAATTTAATGAAGCGGTATTCACTCACCTGGAGGCTGACGATTATTATGCCCGCATCAGTGACAAAGGCTTCGATAAAAAAGAATTCTATACACAGCCTGAGCTCTATAAATCAATATTCAACGATTTTGCAAAAACTTCGGATATGTATGTGGCCTGCCATTTTTGGTCCAACAAATCGCCGCTGATCCTTACGAACGAAGATTTGAAAAACGATCCGCGCCTGAAAGTGGTAGCAGACGTTTCGTGTGATATTGACGGTCCTGTTGCCTGCACGATCCGCCCTTCAACGATTGCACAGCCTTTCTATGGCTACGATCCGCAAACCGGAAAGGAAACGGATTACACCGATCCGAAGTCAGTTCTCGTGATGGCGGTAGATAACCTGCCTTGCGAATTGCCTAAAGATGCTTCCGAGGATTTTGGAAGTGAGCTGATCAACTTCATTTTCCCTGCGCTGCTCAACGAGGACCCGGACGACATCATTGGACGCGCCAGTGAAACAACACCGGATGGCGAGCTAGGGGAGAATTTCAAGTACCTCGAAGATTATGTAAATGGCGTGAAAGCGTAATAATGTGCTAATTGATTCTATATCAATTTATATCGCATTGATATATTGACAATTAGATCCGTTTGATCGTAAACAAATCGTGCGTTTTCTCATCCGTGCCGGCTTTGTAAATCCCGTCAGGCTTTAAATCATCGGTCCGTACCCAGCTGCTGGCGTGGATAATCTGCCGGTTTTCTAAAATGATCCCGACATGGGTGATTTTTCCTTTGTCATTAGTGAAAAAAGCAAGATCGCCTTCCTGCTGGTCTTCGAAAAGGACTTCTATTCCCAGGTCACACTGCTGGTAAGCGTCGCGCGGGATGTTTTTTTCGCAATAACGGAAAACTGTTTGGGTGAAACCTGAGCAGTCAATCCCGAAAGGTGATTTTCCTCCCCAGAGATAAGGCGCATTGAGATAACCGAGTGCGAAAGCCTTCATGTCCTGGTTTCCGGCGCTGATTTCCTGTGCAAATGTAAACTGGTGATTGCCGATATTGAATGCTGTGCCCGGGTTATGCGGCAAAAAAGCACCTCTTACGAGCATTTGTTTCCCCCACGGAGTTTCAAGCTCATGACTTAAATCCGGTAAAATATGGATGCCGTCGAGCCAGCGGTTCACTTCTTTGCTTGTTAGCGGCATCAAATGGCGGGTGTCAGCCCAGCCTTCGTAATTATCGCAAAAAGTACGGATCTGGCTCCAGTTTCCCTGCGTTTCCTGGATTTCCACAATCTCTCCGAAAAGCAGTTGTGAAACCATTTCAGAAGTATCCGAACCGGAATGGCGCAAGGGAGAAATACTGACTTTGCAAAAAGCGTATTGCATGGAAAAAGCTTATTTAACTGGTTACTGCTTCGCGTTCGGGAAATTCGGATGGCTCAGGACGTTCATTGCCTGCTGCATGTGGCGCTGATCGTGGTAAACAACAAAAAGCAGGGCGTCACCCAAGCGAAGACGGATTATTTTACTGATGGAAATAGCAATTTTTACCTTCCTGATGTTCACCTTTTCTGATGAATCAATGATTTGCTGCAGCTCTGAAAAATTATTTTCCAGCTGTTCCAGGTCCCTCCCCGAAATCAAAGACGGGTCCAGGCGCGGGTTATAACCTTTTTGCGTTTTGAATTTGCGCTTTACGTTGTTGGCGTTCCCCAGCTTCATGGATTTCCAGGCAGAGCGGCCCAGGGGAGAAGAGAGGAAATTGTCTACCGGCACCTTGAATTTCGTGCGTGCAATTTTGCTCTTGAAAGCTTGGTGATAGTAAGCAGCGTATTGGTTCAGGTGCGCAAAAATCTCCAGGATATTCCACGAGCTCTCCATAGGTCTCCAGCGCAGCTGCTCGTCCGATAAATGGGCAAAACGTGTTCTGAGGTTCTCTAAGTTCGCGTGAGTGATATTTCTAACTTCCTGGATCAATTCGGATGACGTCATAATTTCAATTGCTGGGCACTGATTACTGATTTGAACAAAGGTACATTAAGCATTTAATTTATCAAAATAAAAATGATATTTTGTTCCTGTCTCCCGGTCAACTTCATATCTCCCGTTTAACTGCTCGCTGAGCGCTTCAATAAGCTCAATTCCAAAGGAATATGACTTAACCGGCTCGCGCCATTTTCCGTTATCGGAGTATACCAGGCTGATCGATTCCGGGGAAGTCTCGCGCATGTTCAGGCATATTTCAGGATTTTCCTGTCCGTCAAAGGCGTATTTGATCGAATTGGAAAGTAATTCGTTGAAAATTAAAGCTAAAGGAACGATTGGCTTCAACCCGATGTTTTTCACATCGCAGCTGATCACGAAGTTGATCTCTTTTTCCAGGCGGAAGGAGTTGACCATGTCCCTGGCGAGTGTCTGGAAATAATCTTCCAGGTCGATATTCGAAAAATCTTCGGTCTGGTAAATCTTTTCGTGGATGAGCGACATCGTCATCACCCGGTTGATCGATTCGTTGAATTTCCCGCCGTCTTCCTCGTTTTTAATGTCACGCAGCTGAAGCCGGAGCAGGCTGACGATTACCTGCAGGTTGTTTTTCACCCGGTGGTGGATTTCCTTCAGCAGCACTGTTTTTTCATCATTTTGCTGGTTGATCAGCTCAAATTGTTCTTCGAGGAAAGTTTTGGCCTGCTGCAATTGCCGTTCGGCGTCCTGCGTGGTTTTCATGTTTTGCCAAAGCAGGTAGCCGATAATTGCAAAGCAAATGAGGATATTGAAGCCAAAAGCGAAAATCTGTGTCTGGTTCAGTTCCCGGATCAGCCCGATCTGATCGTTCAGGCAAAAAAAGTAGAAGCCCACCAACGCTGCAGTATGGATCGCCATAAACGCAATTCCCCAGACCCTGCCTAAGGTAAGAAAGCAAAAAATTGCGCTGATAATCATCCAGAAACCATCGACAATCCGCGGCAGGTCTTTCACGTAATACAGCGTGAAAATGCACAAAAAAGCCCCGATGATATTAAAAGCCCGGATGAAAGACTTGTATTTCCCGGTTTTCCGGATATAAATAAAGGAAGCAAGACAGGCAATTAAGCCGCTGATCGTCAGGTAAGAATACGCTGTTGTGAAAAGCACAAACAGGATAACCGATAAAATAGAGAGGGCAATTGAAAGAAAAAGCGTCAAACGGTAAGCCAGCAAATACCTTGTCTTGTCAAAGATATCCTTAAAATCATTCCTATTGGGGATAAACAACGCTTTAATGATTGAGAGCATGGGGTTTTTCTGTGTTACACCTTGGGTGTCTTTAGCAGGGCAAATAAACTAAAAAGAAATCAGAATCCCCTGTTTTTAGTCAACAAATTTCAGATTTTCACTCATTTTCCGGCTTTCGTTCCTAAAACAACAGGGGAAGTTTTGAATTTCAAAAAAAATCTCTTAATTTTGTTTTAAAATCGGGTGATTTCTCCCCGGCGAACGAGGAAAGGATGCTTGCTCTCCGTGACGAGCGGATAAAAAATCTAAATATTAAAGGTTATGTTATCAGTTATGGAAAAATTAACATCTCAGGACTTGATCGGGCTGGAAGACAAGCACGGCGCGCACAATTATCACCCGCTGCCGGTTGTTTTAGCTAAAGGGGAAGGCGTTTATGTCTGGGATGTTGAAGGAAAAAGGTATTACGATTTCCTCTCGGCTTATTCAGCAGTGAACCAGGGCCATTGTCACCCGAAAATCACGCAGGCGCTCATTGACCAGGCGCAAACCATCGCCCTGACTTCAAGGGCATTTCACAATGATTCATTAGGGGTTTACGAAAAATTCATCACAGAATATTTTGGCTACGATAAAGTGCTTCCGATGAACACCGGCGCTGAAGCGGTTGAAACTGCAATCAAGCTGGCACGTAAATGGGGCTACGAGAAAAAAGGAGTTGCTGAAAACCAGGCGCAGATCGTTGTGTGTGAAGGCAATTTCCACGGCCGCACGACAACTATTGTTTCTTTCTCAAGCGATCCGGATTCAAACACGAACTTCGGGCCTTACACACCGGGCTTTATCCTGATTCCTTATGATGATACCGATGCACTGGCTAAAGCGCTCGAAAACCCGAATGTGGTTGGATTCTTAGTAGAGCCGATTCAGGGCGAAGCAGGAGTTTATGTGCCTTCCGAAGGGTTTTTGACCCGCGCGAAAGCTTTGTGCGATAAAAAACACGTGCTTTTCATTGCAGATGAAGTTCAGACAGGGATCGCCCGTACCGGTAAATTGCTTGCTGTTCAGCACGAAGATATCAAGGCCGACATCCTGATTTTAGGAAAAGCGCTTTCAGGCGGTGTTTACCCGGTTTCTGCGGTGCTCGCCAACAATGATGTTATGGAAGTCATCAAACCTGGCCAGCATGGCTCGACTTTTGGAGGGAACCCTATTGCTGCGAAGGTTGCGATTGCTGCCCTCGAAGTGGTGGAGGAAGAAAAGCTGGCAGAAAACGCTGAGCGTCTCGGTAAAATTTTCCGCGATGAAATGAACCGCATCATCAGCAAGACCGATTTGATCGTGAAAGTACGCGGAAAAGGCTTGTTAAACGCCATTATCGTAAATGATACGCCGGATAGCCATACGGCATGGGATTTGTGCGTAGCCTTAAAGGAAAATGGCCTGTTAGCGAAACCAACCCACGGAAATATCATCCGTTTTGCGCCGCCGCTCGTAATGACCGAAGAGCAATTGACGGATTGTGTTGCAATCATCGAAAAAACGATCCTCGGGTTCAACAAGTAAACTACAATTTCTATATATAAAAAGAAGGCTATCGTTTCGGCGGTAGCTTTTTTGTTTTTGCATTTGGTTAGGGTTTCCCGCAGGTGCCGCAGACAGGCGCAGATTTTTTATGTAGCTGGTGAAAAGCCAACCTTATGTGCTCTTGGTATAAGTACGTCTGAAATGTTCTTATATGTCTTATGTGGTTCAGATATGATTCAAAAAATTCCGTGATCTGCGAAAAAAATCTGCGTAAATCTGCGGGAACATATGCGCGACTATCTCACGAAAACATACTCCTCATCCGTCGACATCTCCGGCATGAACCTGTAATTCGATAAATTGAAAGATTTGAGGTCTTCGGCTGTTTCGATTTTATTTTGTGCACAGTAGCGCGCCATTTCCCCGCGGGCATTTTTGGCGTAGGTCATCAGCATTTTGTATTCGCCGTTTTTGAACTCTTTGAACACGGGTGTAATGATCTTTGCTTTGATTTTTTTAGCATTTACCGCTTTGAAATACTCGGCCGAAGCGAGGTTTACGATCACATCCGTTTCTTCAGCGTTGAGTGCGTTGCTGATTTTATCGCCCCAAAACTGGTAAAGGTTTTTTGCTTTTGCGCTCACTTCCAGTTTCGTGCCCATTTCCAGGCGATAGGGATAAATAAGATCGTAAGGCTGCAGCAAGCCGTAAAGCCCGGATAAAATCCGCACGTGCCCGTTGATATAATCCATTTCTTCCGGAGAAAGCTCCGTCACGTTTAAACCGCGGTAAACTTCACCGTTAAAGGCAAAAACAGCAGGCAGGATATTTTCACCCGCTTCAACCGGTGATTCCCAGTTTTGGAAACGGTTGTAGTTTAATTCGGCAATATCATTCGAAACGGAGTACAGCGCCGCCAATTTTTTGGGTGAGAATTTCTTCATTTTCTTCACCAAAGTTTCGGTTTCCTTCAAAAATTTACCGGTTGTCGGCCCTATCTTCGGATAGCTTTCCGGAATTTGGATGGATTTGGCTGGAGAGAGAAGTATTTTCATTTTTTAATGTGGTAATTAGTTAATGTGTCAATATGCTAATTTTGTTAAGGTGTTCATTTTAATGTGAAATGAGCATCAGCACATTAGCTATTAACCCATTAGCACATTAAGTTTACCATTGAAATGTTTGAACAAAGTGGTTCAGGTCTTTTCTAAGGTATTCCAGGCTGGGCTTAAGTGAATCGTATTTTGGGGTTGCATTGAGGTAAACCACGCCGCTCACGAATTTGGAAACGGAATCCGTCAGGTAAAACTGGAACGGGGTCGCGACATCGCCCTGGAGCTCGAAAAAAGTACCGAAAACCCGGTCTTTGGAACGGATAATCAGCTCGTCTTCAATAGCAGTTGCTTTGATTTTGTGCTCATCCACTTTGTTGATCGCATAATCAATGTAAGTTCCCAGCGGTTCATTCATCTCAATATAGGAAAAATACATCACGCCGTTCAGTGCGCCAAGGTCGATGTCTTTATTGCAGGTCAGCTTTTTATCCTGGTCATACACGTCTTTGATCTTAAATATCGAAGCGGCTTCAAAAGAGTATCGGCAATTTTTATCGCTGTATTTGGTGTAGCTGTGTTTCGGTAAATCCAATCGGAGATAAGTGGGCGGCTTGGGAATGCTGTTTTCTTCCCCGCAGGCGGCAAACAGGATGAGAACAGGTGTAAGAATCAGAATGAGAAGTGTTTTAATCCTGTTTTGGTTTTTCATGGTCTTCGCGAATAACTTTGATTGATTTGATCCGTTTTTTATCCGATGATTCCACCACCAGCTTAAACTGACCGACTTTCAGGAATTCTTTGTTCCGCAGGATCCGGCCGGCATTTTCGATCATCAGTCCTCCGAGTGAATCCGAATCGCCTTTGATCAGGTCGAATTCTTTTCCGTCAATATCCAGGATTTTGTAGAAATCGATCAGTGAAGTGCGCCCCTCGAATACGTATTCATTTTCGTTTTGCTGCTGAAAAATAATATCGTCTTCATCGAATTCGTCGGTAATGTCCCCGATGATTTCCTCCAGCACGTCTTCCAGTGTTGCAATTCCGTTGGCGCCGCCATACTCATCGATTACGACGGCCATGTGCATTTTTTTTGTCTGGAAATCCTTCAGTAAATCATCGATTTTCTTGTTTTCCGGCACGTAAAACGGTTTTCTGATCAGCTTGTTCCATTGAAAATCGTCGGCTTCGTCAAAGTAGGGGAGCAGGTCCTTGATGTAAAGGATTCCCACCACTTCGTCAAAGGTTTTGCGGTAAATCGGGATGCGGGAATAACCCGCGTCAAGAATGAATTCGAGGATTTCCTTAAAAGTAGACGATTCTTCAAAAGCTTCCACTTCCATCCGGGAACGCATAATCTGCTTTACGTCCGTATTTCCAAACTTAATAATTCCTTCGAGGATCCGCTGTTCTTCGATCGTCGTGTTATCTTCTTTTGTCAGGGCCAGCGCCTGTTCCAGCTCATCACTGGAAATTTTGATCGCCCGTTTTTTTGCATATTTGTTAATGATGTTTGTTCCGTGTGTCAGGAAAATCTTTAACCACGAAAAGGGCGGAAGCTTGCTGAAAACGTATAGTGGGCGGGCCATGAACTTCGCAAAAGGAATGCTGTTTTTAGTGGCATACACCTTCGGGATCACTTCACCAATCAATAAGATGACGAAGGTGATCAGGAAAATTTCGAGAATAAAGCGGATCGTTTCGTTTTCGGGGGTTGGAGGATAAAGCTGGCTTAAGAGCGAGCTGGACAAAATCACAATCCCGACGTTTATGAAGTTGTTGGCAATGAGGATCGTTGCGAGTAATTCCTGGGGCCTGTCAAGCAGTTTTTTAGCCAGGATCGCCCCCGAAGCCTGTTCGTGTTTCAGCTGGTCTTTCTGTGCCGGGCTAAGCGAATAATACGCCACTTCCGAACCCGAGATCAGGGCCGAGCAAACAAGCAGGATTAAAATAAGAAGTATAGAAATGACAATTCCGCTCATGGAACAGGGTTAAAAAGGTAAATCATCGTCGATGTCGTCCATCAGGTTATTCATTGGCTGGGGTGGAGTGGGATTGCCCTGGGACGGGTAAACCGGTTTTTCTTCTCCCATCGGTGTTTGCTGTCCTTCCGGTCGGGAAAGGATCGTCATGTCTTCAGCCAGAATTTCGGTCACGTAGCGCGTGATGTTGTCTTTGTCCTGGTAGCTGCGTGTTTTGAGCTTTCCTTCGACATAGATTTTAGTTCCCTTTTTGACGTACTTTTCAATGATCTCCGCCAGGCCGCGCCAGGCTACAATGTTGTGCCAGTCCGTATTTTCGCGTTTTTCACCGGTATTCCGATCGGTAAACGTTTCAGAAGTCGCGAGTGAGAAATTAGCGACAACCGCACCGTTTTCCAAACGTCTTACTTCCGGGTCACGCCCCAGGTTCCCGATTAAAATCACCTTATTTACACTACCGGCCATAGATCACTTTTTGTACAAAGATAGGAAAAAAATGACTCTTCAGGCGAGAAAATATCAACAGAAAACCTATCTTTTCACTAATTTTACGGCATGTTCAACACGCAGGATACCATTTGTGCTTTGTCTACCGCCGCCGGTCCGGGTGCGATTGCCGTAATCCGTATTTCGGGTACAAAAGCCTTTGAAATAACAGAGCGGATTTTCTCAAAAACACTAGCCGGGGCTGATTCGCACACAGCACATTTCGGGCGGATCGTGCGTTCTGACAAAAGTATCCTGGATGAAGTTTTGCTTACTGTTCTCCATGCAGGCAAAAGCTTTACAGGAGAAGAAACCGTTGAAATTGCCTGCCACGGCTCACAGTACATCCAGCAGGAGCTCCTGAAGTTATTGCTGCAAAACGGCTGCCGGATGGCTGAAGCGGGGGAGTTCACGATGCGCGCCTTCATGAATGGGAAAATGGATTTGTCGCAGGCCGAAGCCGTAGCAGACCTGATCGCTTCCGAATCCCGCAAGGCGCACGAAATTGCCATGAACCAGATGCGTGGGAAATTCTCCGGCGAACTGAAAGACCTGCGCGAAAAGCTGATCCATTTTGCTTCCCTGGTGGAGCTGGAGCTGGATTTTGCGGAAGAAGACGTTGAATTTGCTGACCGCAGGGAGCTGAAAGCGCTTGTTTCAGAGGTGATCGTTTATCTTGAAAGCTTAATTTCTTCTTTTGAGCTCGGAAACGCCATCAAAAACGGAGTTCCGGTAGCAATTGTCGGTTCACCGAATACCGGGAAATCAACCTTGCTTAATCAATTGCTTGGCGAAGAGCGTGCGATTGTTTCCAATATTGCCGGCACAACCCGCGACACGATTGAAGAAGCGCTGAACATCGATGGGATTTTGTTCCGGTTGATCGATACTGCGGGAATCCGCGAAGCGACGGAAGATAAAATCGAAGCGATTGGGATTGAGCGTTCTTACGAAAAAATCCGCCAGGCGCAAATTGCCTTGCTGCTTGTTGATAGCTTGTCTTACCTGGAAGATAAGGGCGGTTTTGAGCTTTGGGCGATGGAAGTAAAATCCCAGTACCCGGACAAAAAGCTCCTGGTATTGTTCAATAAGGTTGATACCGTTGACCCGGCTTTGCTGCCGCAAACCGTTCAGGGAATTCCGGCGCTTGCCATTTCTGCCAAACATAACACCGGCATCACGGAGTTGAAATCCCGGCTTGTTGATTTGATCCTTCAAAACAAGGATTTGGAGCAAAGTACAATCGTGAGCAACGCCCGCCATATTGAAGCCCTCGAAAAAGCGCTTATCTCTTTAAACCAAGCCAAAACCGGCCTGGAAATAAACGTTACCGGCGATTTCGTTGCGATGGACATCCGCCAGGCCATGTTTCACATCGGTTCGATCACAGGGGATATTTCCACGGATGATTTGCTGGGGAATATCTTCAGTAAGTTTTGTATTGGAAAGTAACCCATTAATTTTCAATTCCTACTTTGTTTTTTCATTTTTAGTTGTTACCTTTAGTTTAACTTATCTTTTAAACTGAAAATAACCATGAATAACCAACTGATTCACCAAAGATTTTTGAGGTACGCGGCTTTAAAATTATGCTTGATTTTGACCTCGCCGAACTGTATGAAGTTCAAACAAAGAACCTTAATCTTGCTGTAAAACGCAATATCAAACGTTTCCCACCGGATTTTATGTTTCAGCTCACTACGTATGAATGGCAGGAACTTCGATTTAAAGTAGAAAATTCTGACGCTTTAAGGTTGCAAATTGAAACCTTAAAGAAAGGAAGAGGACAGCACAGTAAATATTTACCTTATGCTTTTACCGAGCAAGGTTTGGCAATGCTGAGCGGAGTTTTGAATTCCGATAAGGCAATTGAAGCCAATATAGCAATTATGCGGACTTTTGTTTTCATGCGGCAATTTGCGTTAACGCATCTGGAGTTGACAGAAAAACTGAAAGAATTAGAGACTAACTCTACCAAGCAGTTTGCAGATATTTATGAGGCCTTGAATTACCTGTTGCAAAAAGAAAAACAGGCTGAACAGCAGACTGAGCGCAAACAGATTGGATTTAAAAACTAAATGTGCTGAAACAAAAAAATGCGACCTCCACCGAAGCCGCATTTCAGAAATAATTTAAAAATTTTATTGGTTACACTGCTTCAGCATTTCAGAAGCTTCTTCCTTGCCCCATTTCGGGTGCATTGGGGAAGCCGGTACAAACGTTTCGTATAATGCAACTGACTTCTCGAAATATGGCTTGGCGTTCTTTTTACCGCCGCCGAAAGCTTCAGGTGTGTTGAAAATCGCTTGTCCTTCAAGGAAATAAATCCGCGGGTTGTTTGGATCGGCTTTTTTGGCGTTTTCCAATGCTTTTCCCGCTTCCATTCCGTAAGTCTGCCAACGGCTCATCGGATCAACCATCATTTGAGAGCTGGCGATCATATTGCGCATGCAGTAGAGTTCGGAAGCGTTGCTGCCTTCGATGAGCTCGGCTTTTTCAACTAAAGCGATGCTTTTTTCAGCCATCTTATCCTTATCGGCTTTTTCGTCCATCCAGGAAGCCATGTTGTTGGTCAACGCAGCATAATAATAAGGTAGCCATTCGTCTTTTTCGGCGTCAGCGATGCGTTCAAACATAGCGGAGGAAGACAGGAGCTCGGCCGGGGTTTTTGCAGCTTCGAACTGGGCCATGGCCTTAGTCATGCCGCTTTCATATTTACTTTGGGCGTTCAGGGTCGATGCACCTAAAACTGTAGCAACAAGTAGAAATAGAGTTTTCATATTTGGTTCTTTTTTAAATTAAACAATTTACTTTACAATTTCTGTTCCGAAATTACCGGAGGGTTAAATTAAAGGTTCCCGTTGATATTCTGCTGCGAACGGTCAACGCCCCAGCTCATGAAGATTCCCACGAAAAAGCTCATTTTGGCCGGTGGGGTCAGGTTGTCACGCTGGTAAACTCCATTGTCGTCCGGCAGGGAGCTGTAGGTATAGCTAAAAATCTGCTCCTGGGCAAAAACGTTGTTGATCCCAACCACAAAAACAGCCGTCGTTTTTTTGATGTTTTTGATCCAGTTGAAGCTGAAATTGTTGCTGCTGTAAAACGGCGTCCGGTCGCTTAAGTATTCACTGCTGGGCTTGTTGGGGTTGTAGTAAGGCCTTCCTGTTGCCCAGTTAAAGCTCCAGTTGATACCAAACATGTGCTTGAGCCAGAATTTTTTGATGACAACACTTCCTGTATGCTCGGCAGAGAAAGTCGGCTGGGTGAATATCGGGAAATTCAGGTATTCGCGTTTCGTGTCGAGCCAGGAATAGCTCACCCAGTAGTCCAGTCCTTTGATGGTTTTTTTATCGCGCCAGAAAAGCTCAAATCCTTTGGCGTAGCCATGTCCGTCGGTGCTGACAGCAAACTGGTTGCTTGGGTCGGTTTTCAGCAGGTTTTTATAATCCTTGTAATACACTTGTGAACGGAAGGTGTAAAATTCCGATAAATGCTGGAAAGTCAGGATGTAATGATCGGCCCGCATGGGTTTGAAATTGGCGTTTTGGGTCAAATATTTCCGGTCCGGCGTTTGGTAAAATATCCCGTAATCGAAGCTAAACTGGCTCGGTTTTGACACGGAATAAGATAGGCTTAAACGTGGAGCAATGCTGGACCTCATGGATAGATCGGAATATTCGTAACGCACCCCCGGACGAAAGGCCAGCCTGTTGCTCAGGTAAATATCCGATTCCACGAAAGCGGCCGAATACGTTTCATCAATGGGAACGTCAAAATCTCCGTAATAGAAACTGTATTTCGACTTGTTTTTGTTATACCACACTTCGCCTCCGAAACGGATCGCGTTAAGCGCGTTTAA
Organism: Crocinitomicaceae bacterium; assembly: GCA_021325675.1. GTDB lineage: Bacteria > Bacteroidota > Bacteroidia > Flavobacteriales_D > Crocinitomicaceae > M2408. The sequence goes on along the minus strand of JAJTCM010000005.1, from coordinate 29,307 downwards.
CTTTTTATCAAGAACGGAACGGAACTGCGACATCGTTTCAAAAGAGCGGATATTGAAGGAAGACATATCGAGCGATGTAATCCCGGTGACAGGAACCCTTTCGTTATTGCTGTTTTGTAATTCGTTTTTGATTTTGTCGTCGTTGTAGCTAAAGCTCGCCACGTTGTACCATTTCCAGTTTCTTCCAAATAAATGTTTCCAGCTGGCGTTGGTGAAAAAGTTGGCGTTGCTCAAACTGAACATATTTTTCAAGCCGGTGCTGTCCAGGGAAGGGGAACGCAGCCCGATGCCGTTGCTGGTATAATACGAATACAGCTTAATGATCCCTTTTTTCGTTTTGTAGCGAAAATTGAAGTCAACATTGTGTCCGCTCGGCGCTTTGAAAAAATCCTGTTTTTGCGGCACCATTTTCATGTAAAGCGTCAGGTTCGAATACGAATAGCTCGTTCCCCAGCTGATTTTTTTGCTTTTGCTAACCTTCTGAAAACCGGCAAAACCGAAAATCGGAGAAATCCCGGCCTGGGCTTCGCTTCTTTCAGGTAAATCAACGCTTTCGAGGTTTAACACTGCACTGAGGGCCTGGCCGTACAAAGCGCTGTACCCTCCCGTACTGAAAGCTGTGCTGCTGAAGAGGAACGGTGAAAAACGTCCGCGCTGGGCGATGCCGGGAACGGAGCTGAAAAAGAACTTGTTGACTACAGTTCCGTCAATGATGATTTTACTTTCTTCGGCTGATCCTCCGCGGATAAACAAGCCTTCGCTTTCGCCTACGCGCTGGGCTCCCGGAAGCGTTTGAAGCGCACCGGATATATCGGCATTCGCACCTGCTGTGGTCACAATATCCAATGGTTTTAAGACGGCTGATCGTTTTTTGTCATTAGCTTCAAACGAACCGGCGGTAATGGTTACGGCAGCCAGCTCGTTGATCGCTTCCTTCATGGTAATATTGAGGTTAACCGTGCTGTCTTTGATCAGCATAATTGCTTGCTCGTAAGGTTTGTAGCCCAGGCAGTTCACCACAAATATTTTTTCCCCGGTTTCAAACGTGCTGAACGCATAATGACCGATCGAATCCGCGATGGTTCCGTCGTAGCTGTCTTTGATTGAAACGGAAGCAAACTGGATCGGATTGCCGCGTTTATCCTCAATAAAACCCTGGACAATTGTCTGTGAACGGGCAATGAAAACGGTGGTAAAACAGATAAAGAGGAGTATGAGTTTTTTCATAAGCTCGTTTTTGGTTTTGCGGGTTTAAAAGTACTACATTTTTTGGAAAATAAGCTTCGTGAAACCATTAATTTCCATGTAAATATCATTTATGGAGCAAAACTAAATGTGTTTCAACCAATCCAAAAGCAGGAATAGGCGAACGGTGGCTGAACGTAGGTGAAAAGTGGAAAAATTAAGCGGGATTAACATCGTTACTGCCTTTGGCGGTATTTCCCGTTTTTGGTGCGGTTTTCTTCTTAAACTTCTTTTTGAAATTGCGCTTTTTGCCGGATGGTGCGGCATTGAGCTTAAATTCCGGTGCAGGCCCAAGCTCTTCAGGCAAATCCACGCGCGGGATTTCCGATTCGATGAGGTTCTGAATGCTGTTGAGCTTGCGCATGTCGCGTTCGTTTACCAGGGTAATAGCTTCACCTTTGGTATTGGCGCGGGCCGTTCTTCCTACGCGGTGTACATAATCTTCCGCGTCAAAAGGCGTATCGTAATTAATAACCAGGTTGATTTCCTTAATGTCAATCCCGCGACTCATCACGTCGGTAGCGACAATAATCCGGGTACGTTTTGAACGGAAACCAAGCAGTACTTCTTCGCGCTGGTTTTGGTCAAGATTGGACGAAACCCCCGTTGATTTGAAACCGTTGCGTGCCAAACCGGAAACGATTTCGCTCACCTTGCTTTTGGAAGAGGTAAAAATGATAATGCTGGTATATTCAGGCCTGTCCGTGAGGATGTGTTTGATCAGCGGAATTTTCTGGTTGTCGTGGCACAGGTAAACACTTTGTTTTACACCGGCCGCCGGCTTGGAGATCGATAAAGTGATTTCCTCCGGGTTTTTCAGGATTTTACGTGCGAGGTCCCGGATTTTAGATGCCATCGTGGCGCTGAACATCAAGGTTTGTCTTTGTTCCGGCAGCTTGTTGATGATTGCCATCAGATCGGGCATGAAACCCATATCCAGCATTTTGTCAGCTTCATCGAGCACCAAATGTTCGAGCTTTGAAAAGTTGACATATCCCTGGTTGATGTGGGAAAGCAATTTTCCCGGTGTAGCGACAATAATATCCGTTCCTTCAACGAGCGCTTCTTTCTGCTCGTCCCAGTTTTTGCCGTCACCGCCGCCGTAAATAGCCTTGGAACCAACGGAAACAAAATACGAAAGACCCTGGATTTCCTGGTCAATCTGTATAGCAAGCTCCCGTGTCGGGACAATGATAAGTGTGTTGATCGATGTATCTTCTTTCCCGGTGATTTTATTTAAGATCGGAAGGATAAAAGCAGCGGTTTTACCTGTTCCCGTTTGCGCGCAGGCAATCAGGTCTTTGTTCTTCAGTATTTTGGGGATTGCCATTTCCTGGACCGGCGTAGCGTCTACAAAGCCCATGTGGAAAATAGCTTCCAGTAATTGTGGATTGAGGTGTAATTCTTCAAATGTCATAGGTCGCAAAGGTAGTGAATTTAAGTATATGGACCCTATATCCATTTGCTTTGACAAAGTAAGTGATCAGCCAGAATTCTTTTTTGCAACGAATTACGCGGATTTAAACCACTGAAATTGCGTTTGAAAAAAGATGTATGAGTTTTATTGCTTGTCATTTTTTGGCCAGCCTGAATATATATAAAGGGAAGGATACAGACTGTAATTTTGGAATTTTTTCACCCCGCCGTACAGCCCAAGTAGCCGGAAATCAGGAAGCTGGATTGGGTAAAAGATTGAAATCAAAAGAAAAAAATTAACTTTGCCGCTTCATGAGGTTTTTAAAATTCATTTACAGGGAAGCGGGCAGCTCTTTCACTTTTTTCACTATACTCGGTATCCTGAGCGGATTGGCGAATGCTTACCTGATCAAGTTTGTCAGCGATTTTGTTGCTATAAATCCGGAAGAAGGCTTTAGCATCAGCGTCGACTTAGTGAATGAATTCCTGCTGATTGTTGTGCTGGTTTTTCTTTGTCAGCGGATATTTAGTGTGTTCCTGATCAACCTTTCGCAGGGCCTCATTAAAAATTACCGCCTGAAAATCATCCGTTCCATCAATGCGTATTCCCTGGAAGAATTTCAGCAGGCGAATAAGGAAGACCTTTACCTGACGCTCACGCAGGACCTGGAGAAAATCAGCAATGCCGCCAGTGCGATCGTCTATGCGACCAATTATGTCATTACGATCATTTTTTGTATCATCTATCTCGGCTTTATTTCCTGGGGATCCTTTCTTTTTACCGTTGGAATGCTGGGGCTGGGTATCCTGGTTTATTGGGTCAGGCAAAATCGCATTAAATCCGAGCTCGACGAAGCCCGTGAAGTGCAAAGCAGGCTTTTTGCGCTCTTCGGTGACCTGATCTATGGTTTCAAGCAATTTAAAATGGACCGTGTCAAAGTAGATGATTATTATGAAAATTACATCCGGACGACCAACGAAAAGGTCTTTTCACTCGGTAAAAATGCCATTGTCAAATACCTCGACAACAGCCTACTTGGCCAGTTTTTTATGTTTCTGCTGATCGCGGTCGTTTTGTTTGTTTTTCCTTTTTTCATGCCACTTACGAGCGTTGTCAGCTATGTTTTTGTTACACTTTACATCATTGGCCCGCTGGAAGGTTTAATGGCCCTGATCCCCGGGATCGCCCAGGCAGAAATCGCCCTGAAACGGGTAGAAGCTGTGAGCATGAAAGAGCAAGCCGGGTCCGGCCGTTATACCTGCGACAATTTCGAATCCCTTGCCCTGACTGAGGTAAAATACCAATACAACAGCGATGATCCCGAGAGTTTTTCTATTGGCCCAATCAACCTGCTGATCGAAAAAGGCAAAGTGCTGTTCCTGGTGGGAGGGAACGGAAGCGGTAAAACGACCTTACTGAATACAATCACCGGGATGCTGCGGCCTACTTCCGGAAATGTCGTTTTAAACGGTGAGCAGGAAGTGAGCGGTCTTTTGCCTGAGAATTTGTTCTCACCTGTTTTCACAGATTTTCATTTGTTTCAGCATAATTACGGTTATTTTTTCGATGAATCAGAAGTGTCTTACTGGCTGCAGCTGATGCAACTGGACAAAAAAGTGAGCTTTGAAAAGAGCCGTTTTTCAACAACGAAGCTATCTACGGGGCAGCGTAAAAGACTGGCACTGATTATTGCCGTCCTGGAAAAAAAGCCCGTGCTGGTGCTGGATGAATGGGCCGCAGACCAGGATCCGGGGTTCAGGAAGATTTTTTATACCGAGATCCTTTCCTTGTTAAAATCGAAGGGGCACACGGTGCTGGCAATTACCCACGATGATCATTATTTTTATTGTGCAGACGAGGTTTACAAGATGAATTACGGCCAGCTGGAAAGAATAGACTCTCTCAGCTAAAAGAGTGAGTTAGACGAGTTCATAAAAACTTACGACGAATTACCTCCTTGATGCCATAGTTTTATTATTTTTGTGCTGATTAACCAAACAATTTTCCTAAAAAGGGTCTGACTTTTATGACATTGGCTAATTTATTATCGCATGCTGACGATGCGAGAGGGGTTCACTTTATTGCTGTGGGAGGGGAATCTTTTGTTTCCTATCCTGACTTGTTCCGGGAAGCCGGGCAGGTATTGTATAACCTGCAGTTGTCAGGCTTTAAAAAGGGTGACGAGCTTGTTTTTCAGCTGGATGATAACCGCGAATTTATAACGCTTTTCTGGGCGTGTTTGCTCGGTGGGATTGTTCCTGTTCCGCTTCCTTTTTCGACCGGGGAAGAAAGCCGCCTCAAATTGGAAAATGTCTGGGCGCAGCTCGCTAAACCAAGAATCGTTTGTTCTGAGAATTTCCGGAACAATTATTTGCAGAAAACAACCACGAACCCTCTTATAAAATCACAAATCAGTGAGCAGGCCTTGTTTTATACTGCTTTACATAAGTCAGATAACCAGGCGGTTTTGCAGGAAATCGATAAAAAAGACATTGCCTTTATCCAGTATTCATCCGGTTCAACAGGCTCACCGAAAGGCGTGGTGCTGACCCACGAAAACCTGGAAGCCAACATAGAAGCCATCATTTCCGGTGCCCGCCTGAGCGAAGAAGATAAAACCCTGGGCTGGATGCCGCTAACACACGATATGGGGCTGATCGGTTTTCACCTCGTTCCGCTGTTCCGGGGAATTGATCAATATATTATTCCAACCGAAATGTTTGTCAGAAGGCCGGGAATCTGGCTGAAAACAATCAGCAAGGAACGCATTACCATTACCGGTTCCCCGAATTTCGGCTACCAGCATTTTCTGAATTATCACCGCGAAGAAGATTTGTCCGGCCTGGATTTATCTTGCCTGCGGATCATTTTAAATGGTGCAGAGCCCATTTCTCCTGCCGTTTGCCGTTCCTTTCTCTCTTTTCTGAAAGATTATAAGCTGGAAGAAAACGTTATGTTCCCGGTTTATGGAATGGCAGAAGCTTGTTTAGCTGTTACTTTCCCGGTATCCGAAACGTATTTCAAAACACAGCAGGTTTCCCGGAAAAGTTTAGGAACAGGCTCAAAAATCTTAACCGGAGTCTCGCCCGATACAATTGAATTGGTGAATGTCGGAAGACCGGTGGAACACATCGAAATCCGCGTATGCGACGACAGCGGTTCGGTATTGGAAGAAGGCTTTGCCGGGAACATTGAAATCAAAGGGAAAAGCGTCACTTCCGGGTATTACCGAAACAGCGAAGCGAGCGCCGGACTGATCACGGACGACTGGCTGAAAACAGGTGACATTGGTTTTATTGACCAGGGTGATCTCTACGTAGTAGGCAGGGAAAAAGATGTCATTTTCATCAACGGCCAGAATTATTTTTCGGTCGATGTTGAAAATACAGTCTCGCGTAAGCTGACTGAGCTCGAAAACAGGGTAATTGCGGCCGGCTGTACATACGGCGGTAAAGAAACGTTCCTGCTGTTCATTCAGCACCGTTCCGGCATGGAAGCTTTTTACCCGCTTGAAAAAGAGCTGAAAAAAGTACTGGGCGCTAAATTGTCGATTGTCCCGGATTTTATTCTCCCGGTGAAAAGCATCCCAAAAACCACCAGTGGTAAAGTGCAGCGCTTTAAGCTGGTACAGGAATTTATTGACGGAAAATTCGAAGAAATCATTAGTGAAATACGGGACGCAAACGTTCAGGTTTCCGGCAGTGAAGGAAGTGACGAAACGGAAAACCACATTTTAGCGGAATTCAGGCAAATCCTGGATAACGCTTCAATCGGGCCAAACGACGGTTTTTTTGAAAACGGGGGCGACAGTCTCAGGGCAAGTGTGCTGATTGCACGTCTGAATGAGCGTTTCCGGAAAGAAGTTTCGATTAAAGATATTTTCAAATCCCGCACACCGGCCGAGCTTGCTGCTTTATATGAAAAACTGGACCAAAGCTCCGTTCCCGGGATTACTGCGCTGACGGAAAGGGCTTATTACCCGGTTTCGTATACCCAGCAGCGTTTATTGATGCTGGAAGAATTGACAGGGGATTCTACGCTCAACAATATCCCGCTGATACTCAAAGTCGACAAATCGTTTGATTGTCAAAAGGCAATTTCGTGCCTGAACATACTGTTGCAAAAACATGCCGTTTTGCGGGCGAATTTCAGCTTTGAAAATAACAATTACGTGCAGGTGATCTCACCGCGCGACCTGGGAAATAATTATCAATGGCGTTTGGTTCCGGACCTGGAATCGTGGGTCTCAGATTTTGTACGCCCGTTTGATTTTACAAAAGATTTGCTTGTCCGGACGGATTTCGCACAAGTAGATGAAAGTTTTTATTGGGCAATTGACTTTCACCATGCAGTCATGGACGGAAGCTCATTCGGGATTTTCCTTTCTGAGTTCGAAGCTTTGTACCATGGCCGGGAAAACGCAGAAAATCCGACGCTTAAGTATGTGGATTACGCCAGCTGGCAACGGGATCAGTTCAAAACCGATAACAAAGGTGCAGCTAAAGGATATTGGTCAGCTGTTTTTGAGGAAATTCCGCCGGTGCTGGATTTACCGCAAAGGTCAAGACAGGCGTCAACGGATTACAAGGCGGATAGCGTTACTGCCCGAACAGGCCCGGATTTAAAAGCCCAAATCCATTCTTTTTGTCTCGGGCACGGGCTGACACCGTTTTCTGTCTTCCTGGGCGCTTATTATTATTTGCTCTACCGTTATTCCGGCCAGAAAGATTTAATCGTTGGCTGTCCGGTTGCGGGGAGAAATATCGCCGGACTGGAAAAAGTCATCGGCCCTTTCATCAATACAATTCCCCTCCGGGCTGTCCTTGATCCGCAGGAAAATACCGCTGCTTATTTGACTAATATCCAGCATAATTTCCTTTCAGCGTTGGAATTCCAGGATTATCCGTTTGAGCAAATCCTCGAAGATATTAACTATGTCCGCAACGCTGACCGAAATGCCCTGTTTGATGTGCTGTTCCTGTTTCAGAATTTTCCGGCAGCACTTGAAATCGACGGGAAAAAGATCAGCCATATTCCGCTGAAAAAAGCGTATACAATTCACGATCTGACCCTCGAAGTCTGGCAGGAAGAAGACGATTTCAAGCTGACCTTTGACTTTTTGCCATCACGCTATCCGAAAGATTTGATCGAAAAATTCAGTCGTCATTTCAAAACTGTCCTGGAACAATTGCTAACAAGCGCGCCGGATACGCAAATCGGGGAATTGAATATACTTAGCGCTGAAGAACAACGTACTTTAACGCAGGATTTAAGCGGGAAAGAGAATTGTCAGCCTTCACAGGGTTCAATCGCCCAACAGTGGAAAAAATCCCTTGCCCAAAACGCAGGGAGCATGATTAGCTGTGGATCAGATACGCTTGATTTTGCCGGTTTGGACCAGCTCTCCGACAAATTAGTGGTTTATTTCCTGGAAAGAGGAGTTCGTGAAGGCGATTTTGTAGGAATTTACATCAACCGGGGCTTCGACATGCTGGCTTCCATACTTGCTTTGCTCAAAATCGGCGCTGCCTACGTTCCCATGGATAAAGCTTTTCCTGTTCAGCGGATCAGGCAGGTTATTGAAGCGGCTGACCTGGCGTTTATTATCACGGACGAAGCTGAGCTTTCTCCGGAGATCACCGGAAACTTTATCACGTTGGATCCGGATGCTTTTACTTACGATCCTTCAAAAGCCATAAACAGCGCTACAGCCCAAAGCGTGGCTTATGTCATTTTTACTTCCGGATCAACCGGCGTTCCGAAAGGCGTGATGATAACGCATGAGAATGTGCTTTCGACCCTGCCGGAAATGTCGGCGGTTTACGGAATTGGCAGGCAGGACAAAATACTGGCTATCAGTACGATTTCGTTTGATATTTCGGTACTCGAATTAATTAATTCGCTCTTGAACGGTAATTCCATTGCGCTCGCTACGGATGAGGAAGCCAAAGAGCCGGAAAAAATCCTGGATTTAATCCGTAAACAACAAGTTTCGGTAGTACAAGCCACACCGTCCCGCCTGAAAATGTTTTTTGAAGCGGATACGCAAAATACGCTGGCTTCGGTGAAAAAAATCCTTGTTGGGGGAGAAGCGCTGCCGGAAAGCCTGGTGAACCGGATCTTAGAATTAAATGGCCCGCAGTTGTTCAATGTATACGGCCCGACAGAAACGACAATCTGGGGAACTTGTAAGCGCATTGTTTCCGTGGAAGATATTACGGTCGGAAGGCCTTTACCGAATAAATTACTCTATGTTTTAAATGAAGGAACAGCCTTGCAACCGCCGGGAATACCGGGGGAAATTTGCATCGGTGGTTTTGGCGTGGCCCGCGGGTATATCAACAATGCTGAAAAAAGCCGGGAGGTTTTCGGCGAAAACCCGCACGATGAAGGCCGTTTGTACCGCACCGGGGATTTCGGCTATTTCCGCGAAGATGGTGAGCTTGTGCTTATCGGCAGAAAAGACAACCAGGTTAAAATCCGCGGTTACCGGATCGAGCTGGGCGAAGTGGAGCAAGTCATTTTACGCGATAAGCAGGTCAAAAATGCGGTTGTTATGACTGTCAGAGATAATTTTGATCATTTGCAGCTTTGCGCTTACATCGTTGGTCATTCGGCGACCCTGAACGAAGAAGATATAAGAACATACCTTGCTGCACGGCTGCCGGAATATATGATTCCATCCTATATCATTTTGATGGATCGTTTTGAATTAAATGCCAACGGAAAGGTGAACAAATCGCTTTTGCCGGAACCGAAACAGCAGGCAAAAACAGAAGAATTGCTTTCGCCAGTGACCCTGACCGAAAAACGCATTCAGAAGCTCTGGCAGGAAGTGCTTGAATTGAATGAAGTCGGGATTAACCAGAATTTCTTCCAGTTAGGCGGGCATTCACTGACCGGGACCCGTTTAATTGCAACCTTATTTAAGGAAATGAAAGTCAAGCTTTCGCTGAAAGACTTGTTTTCCAATCCGACGATCCAGAGTCTCAGCGCCTGGGTTGATACCTTGCATTTTTCGGAAGACCAGCTCATTGAGCCTGTGGGTGAAAAGAGTCATTACGCCTGTTCCCCGGCCCAGGAAAGATTGTATGTTCTCTGGGAAATGGAACGGGATGCGCTGGGCTATAACATGACCGGCTTGTTTGAGCTGAAAGGTGAAGTACATGCCGGGAAAGTGGAAGACGCTTTCAACCGCTTATATGCGAAACACGCCATCCTGCGGACTAATTTTGAAACCCGCGACGGTGAAATCCTACAAGTCGTGAAACCTGCTGCCAAATTTCCGTTAAGAATGCACGAGCTGAATCCCGGGGAAAATACGGAAGAGCTTGTTGCTAAGCTCGTGAAACCTTTTGACCTGCAGCAGGACCAATTGATCCGGGTGAACTTAATTCGTTCGGAACAGGGCCAGAACTGGCTTCTTTGCGACATGCACCACATCATTTCGGATGGTTTTTCAACTGAGCTGCTAATCCGTGAATTTTTGACTGAATATGACGGCAAAGGCACGGAAGCCGGGAGTTTGAATTATTTAGATTACGCCAGCTGGCAGAAGAAGCTCGTCAGCGAAGGCCACTTGAAAAGCCAGGAAGAATACTGGAAAACAATCTATGCCGATGAACCGTCGGTACTCGATATACCCGTTGATTTCGCACGCCCGGCCTTTCAGTCATTCGAAGGAGGCGAATTTACTATCGAGCTGAGCGAAGAGCTTTCCGGCCGGTGCAGGGATTTTGCGAAAAACGCGAACAGCTCTTTGTATGCCTGGTTTTTAAGCTCATTCAAGGTCTTGCTGAGTAAAATTGCGCAAACAGAAGATGTTATTGTTGGTACGCCGGTTGCAGGGCGGGTCAATCCGGCTTCTCTTTCCATGATCGGGCTCTTTGTCAATACGCTGGCATTGCGAACTGAAGTAAGCCCGGAATTGAGCTTCGTGGAATTGATGAACCGGGTAAAAAATCATGTGCTTGACGCCTACGACAACCAGGATTTACCCTTTGAACAATTGATCAATGAGCTCAATTTACCGCGTGACGCTTCCCGGAACCCGCTGTTTGACGTGATGTTCGCCTACCAGGATGAGCGTAAGCAGTCCTTCCGTTCAGCGGATATGGAGGTATATAAAGCCAGTATTGATACAGATGTTTCCCGCTTTGATTTATCGCTGGATGTCATTGAATCAAAGGAAAAAATAGCCTTGCGCTTTGAATTTGCAACTTCGCTATTCAAAAAAGAAACCGTTCAAAAATATGCGGAATATTTACAGCGTATCATCCGGCAGGTGCTCGAAAAACCGGCTGTCACGATCCGCGAAATAGACTTGCTTACAGGCGCGGAGCAGCAGCATTTGCTTGAATTAGGTGACAACACAGCTTCCTATCCTGACAGGTCATTTTCAGGCCTGATCCAGGAATCGTTTGAGCTCTTTCCAAACAACATTGCCTTGCGTAAAGGCGACATAACATATACTTACAAGGAGCTGGAAGAGGAAACTCATCGTCTGGCGCTTGCATTGAACAGCAAAGGCGTGAAAAAAGGGGATGTCATCGCTTTACTGGCGAAACCGGAGCCTTCTGTGTTTGCAGCGATGATTGCTTTGCTCCGGATCGGAGCCGTTTACCTGCCGGTGGATACGGAATATCCTGCTGAGCGCATTGCTTTTATGTTGAATAATAGCTCTGCTGGATGGGTGATTTGTGACCAGGTCAACTCGGACAAAGTTCCTAAGGGAAAAGTCCTTTTATTGGATGAGCTTAAAAACGAAAAACAGACAGACTATGCGCTCAGCCCGGAAGCTGTTTCCCTGGACGATATCGCTTACATGATCTATACATCGGGCTCAACGGGACAACCGAAAGGTGTTCCAATTCGACACGTAAGTTTGGCTGATTATGTGATCACCTATAAAAACCTCGTTTCCCTGTCTGAAAACGATAAGGTGTTGCAACACAGTTCCATTGCGTTTGACACATCTATCGAAGAAATTTTCCCGGTACTGGCTGCCGGTGGCGAGCTGGTGATCCCGGAAGACAGGAAAGACCTCAGTGAAATGCTGAAACTGATTGAAGATGGGTCGGTCACCGTTTTGTCCACCTCACCTTTGGTTTTGAATTATATCAACGAAGAATTTAAGCATCTCGGAAAGCTCAGGCTGTTCAGCGTTGGGGGCGATGAGCTGAAAATGAATTATTTGACCCGCCTGGTGCGCCATGCGGAGATTTGGAACGGCTACGGGCCAACAGAATCAACCGTTTGCATCACCTTTTACAAAATCAAAGGGGACGAAACTTCCGTGCCGATCGGGAAGCCGGTTTCGAACAGGGAAGTGCTGATCCTCGGCAAAGACGGTAAATTGCTGCCCCGGGGTTTTAGGGGCGAATTGTGTGTGGCGGGAGCCGGTCTTTCCCCGGGCTATTTAAACCGGCCCGGTTTAACGGCAGAGAAATTCGTTAAACATCCTTTCAAAGAGGAGCTTATCTATAAAACAGGCGACCTGGCTTCCTGGAGAGAAGATGGAAATCTATCCTTTTTTGGCAGGAACGACCACCAGGTAAAAATCCGCGGTTTCCGGATTGAGCTGGGTGAAATTGAAACAGCTATCCGACAGGTTTCTGCTTGCCGTGATGTAGCTGTCATTGACCGTTTGGATCAAAATGGGGGCAAGTATTTGTGCGCTTACCTCGTTGGCGTTTCTGCTGAAGAAGTGCCGCGTGATGAGCTCAAAAAACTCCTGGCGGATTACATGCTTCCAACGGCTTACTGCCAGCTTGAAGCGCTTCCACTGACGAATAACGGAAAGCTTGACCGGAAAAAATTGCCTGAACCGGCTGAATTACTTTCCCATGAAACGATCCTGGCCGAAACGGACAAGGAAGAGCTTGTTTTAAGCCTGTGGAAAATGGTTTTGAACCGCGAAGAGATCGGTGTCACGGATAATTTCTTTTCTGTTGGCGGCGATTCGATCAAAGCGATCCAATTTGCTTCCCGCCTGAAAAATTACAACCTGATGGTGGAAATCCGGGATATTTTCCAGTTTCCGACGGTCAGGGAATTGGCCGGCCTCGTGAAAGAGTTGAAAATAACGGTAGATCAAAACCCGTATGAAGGTGAAGTTGAGCTATTGCCTGTTCAGCTGGAGTTTTTGGCTTCGAATCAGCCCGATCCCGGATTTTATTCACAGGGCGTGAAAATCACTTCCCCGGAAGTTTTTGATCCCGTCATTTTACAGCAAACATGGACTGCACTGTTGGCGCACCATGATAATTTAAGGTCGCACTTTAATCTCGCTGAACAAAGCCAGGTGATTGGAAAAATCGGTGAAAATGAATATTTCAGAATTACGCATTCAGATAGTAATTTCATTTCGGACAAAGAAATCACAGCCGCCCAAACCGGTATCGACCTGCAGAAAGATCCGCTGGTACACTTGTTGTTAAACCGCGGCAAAACGGAATTGGTACTCATCATTCATCACTTGCTGACCGATGGTATTTCGTGGAGAGTTTTATTAGAGGATTTCGAACAGGTTTACCGTGACTTAAGCGCTGGAAAAAACTTCCTTTTGCCGCCGAAAACTTCACTCGCCGGATCGTGGGCAACGTATCTGAAAGAAGAATATCCTGCCCGGACGGAATGGGAAAAAGAACAAGCATACTGGACCGGGATTTGTCAACAGGAAACGACATCTATTTCGGTATCACCCGGACAGGCAGTTTATTCAAGCCGCACTCTGATTATCGATGCCGAAAGGACGCAGATTCTCAAAGAAAGAGCGAACGAAGCCTTTAACACACAGCTGAATGATTTGCTTCTGACCGCCTTTGGCGAAATGTGGATGAAATTCAGCTCCGGATCCCGTTTTGCAGCCCTGATCGAAAGCCATGGCAGGCCGGATGTTTCTGACGAAATCGATCTGACAAGAAGCGTAGGCTGGTTTACTTCGGTTTTCCCCGTGTATTTCGATTTTTCCCAGGATGATCCGGGCGAACACATCAAATACACCAAAGAAATGCTCCGTAACATCCCGAATTTGGGCGTTGGTTATGGTGTTTTACGCTATTACCTCCAAAACCCGCTGGTTTCAGCTTACGAAGAACCACGGATCAGCTTCAATTACCTGGGAGAATTTGAAAACCAGGAAAGCAGCTTTACAGTAGATCCGCTGGAAATACATGTGACCACAAGTGAGCATAACGAAAATTTACTATATTTAGACGTCAACGGCTTCATCAAGGAGAACAAGCTGGAATTAAATTTCACCTGTAACAATGCTGCTTTTACGGAAGAAGAACTGGACGCTTTAACACAATTTTACGAAACATCCATTGATACGATAATAGCATTTTGCCTGGGCAGGGAGGAAGCTGAGATTACACAAAGTGATCTTACCTATGAGATCGATATGGACGAACTGGACGATATTTTTGGAGAATGATTACGAAGGAAAATTTAAAGGATATTTACCCGCTTTCCCTGATGCAGGAAGGCATGCTGTTTCAAAGCCTGTTTGAAAACGAATCAAACGCGTACTTTGAGCAAACATGCTATAAAATAAGCGGGGCGATCGATCCTTCGGCCTTCCGGGAAACAATCGGGGAGCTGTTCAAAAGGCATGATGTCCTCCGGACGGTTTTTGTGCATAAAAAAGTTGCCCGTCCGTTACAGATGGTCCTCAAAAAATGGGATCCTGAATTTCATTATTTTGACCTGAACGAACAAAGCGCTGAAGACCGGGAACGCTTTGTTCAGACTTATCGTGACAAGGATTTAAACACACCTTTTGATTTATCCAAAGATGTCCTGATGCGGGTGTATCTGTTCCGTTTATCAGAAAACTCTTTCCAGGTGATCTGGAGCCATCATCACATCATCATGGACGGCTGGTGTATCGGGATTCTCCTGAAAGAATTCATGGAAATTTACCGCGCAAAAGTTCAGGGAACTACTTTTGAGCTGACGCCGGTAACACCGTACAGTGCGTACATCAAATGGCTTGAAAAAGCAGATAAAAACCAGGCAGCAGCTTATTGGAAAAATTACCTGGAGGGCTACGAAACTCAGATCAGCTTCAACCTGAACGAAAGTGCGCGCTCTTCCGGCTTTAAAAAGAAAGAATTAAACTTCGAAGTCAAAGCTTCGGATTTATCGGAAATCCGGGAATTTTGCAAATCGGCCAATATCACGCTCAATACCTTTGTTCAAGGGGCCTGGGCGAAAGTCTTGCAGGTTTATCACCGGTCAAACGATGTCGTTTTCGGATCCGTGGTTGCGGGCCGTCCTGCGCAGGTTCCGGGCGTGGATACGATGGTCGGCTTGTTCATCAATACGTTACCGGGCAGGATCGTGGCCGCTGAAAAGCAGGACGTAACCGGCTATTTGAAGCAAATCCAGGAAAATGCCTTGTTATCGGAAGCGCACAGTTATTACCCGCTGGCCGAAATCCAGGCGGCGTCAACCCTTCGAAGCGATTTGGTAAGTCACCTGCTCGTATTTGAAAACTATCCGCTGCAGGATGAGCTGGACAATATCGGCGACCCGGAACTGAATTATAAGATTCACGACGTAGAAATTGTTGAGCAAACGAGCTACGATCTGACTGTGTTGATTTTCCCGGGAGAAAAGCTGACCATCCAGTTTCAGTACAACGGCTTTCGCTTTTCGGACGAATGGATCAAACGCATCGCTTCACACTTGCAAAATGCCTTGTTTAAGCTGTTGAAAAACCCGTATGCCGATATTCGTTCCCTGGGGATTTTTGACCCCGAAGCGCAGGAGCAGGTACTCACGGAATTCAACGATACAAACAGAAATTACCCGGGAACAAGTATTCTCGATCTATATTACCAAGGACTCGAATCGCATCAGTCAAATACCGCTGTCGTTTCGGATAATCGAAAAATTAGTTTTAGTGAACTCGAATCGCGCTCCAATGCCCTGGCAAACGAGCTTATTTCCGGCGGACTGAAATCCGGTGATGCGGTGGGTGTCATGCTCGACCGCTCGGAATATAATCTCCTTTCTTTCCTGGCGATCCTGAAAGCCGGGGGCGCTTATTTGCCGATTGATCCCAATTACCCGGCCGACCGGATTGCTTATATGACCGCAGACTCCAAAGTCGGACTGATTTTATCGGAAACGAAATATCTTCAGCTGCTTGGAGGACAATATAAACTTTTTAACCTGGACACGTTTGCCGGGAAGAACGATTCCCGTCCGGAGATCAAAATCAAGGGAGAAGATCCGTCTTACCTGATTTATACTTCCGGATCAACAGGCCAGCCCAAAGGAGTGGTATGTACGCACCAATGCCTGCATAACCTCATGAACTGGCAAATCGAAGAAGGAATCCGGGAAAAAAATCTGCGTGTGGCGCAATATGCTTCGCTTTCTTTTGACGTTTCCGTGCAGGAATTGGCTTACACATTGACTTCATTCGCAGCGCTGCATGTCGTTTCGGAAATTACCCGGAAGGACATGTTTGCCTTGTATGATTTTGTAAACAGTCACCACATAGAATTGCTTATTCTCCCGTTTTCAGCCCTAAATTTGTTTTTCAAAGCGAATAAAAATCCGGAGCAACTTACGCATTTAAAACACATTATCACTTCCGGGGAACAATTGATCTTATCAGATGAAATCCGGCAGTTTTTGCAGAAGCGTCCCGATGTTGTACTGTACAACCAATACGGCCCGTCCGAAACACATGTTGTCACCTGCCAGGCTGTTTCCTCTCCCGGAAATAATTATCCGGTACTTCCCGCGATTGGTAAACCCGTTTCGAATACGCAATGTTATATCCTGGACGCAAACGGGGAAACCTGTCCTGTCGGCATTGCCGGTGAGTTAAACCTCGGCGGTGTGCAGCTTGCAACCGGTTATTTGAACCGCGAAGATTTAACGCAGGAAAAATTTTATGTGCATCCGAAGCTAAACACCCGTTTGTACCGCACAGGCGATTTGGCAGTTTGGAACGAAGATGGCTCAGTGCAATTTCTTGGGAGGATCGACAGCCAGGTGAAAATCCGCGGTCACCGGGTAGAAATCGGGGAGGTGGAAAATGCCTTTCTTTCCCTTGAAAATATCGATGAGGTAGCCGTAATTGTGAAACAAGTCGCTGGTGCAAATGAGCTGCTCGCTTGCTACACGTCAGCGGAAGCCGTTTCAGAAAGCAATATCCGCACAGCATTAAAAAGCCAGCTTCCGGATTATATGATCCCTTCGCGGATTATGCAGCTCGAAAAGCTTCCACTCACACCAAGCGGAAAAGTTGACCGGAAAGAGCTGGCAAAATACGACACAAATATTTCTGCCGAACAAGATTTACAAGAGCCGGTTACCGAAACGGAAAAACAGCTGACAGAAATCTGGAAAGAAATACTCGACCGTTCCGCCATCGGGACAAACCAAAACTTTTTTGATCTCGGCGGACATTCCCTGAAAGCGACTTTGCTTGTTGGACGTATCCAGAAAGCGCTGCAAAAGGAAATTTCCGTGAGGGACGTTTTTGAATACCCGGTTATCGCTGAACTTGCCCGCAGAATTGACGGCAGCCAGAATAGAAAAGCGCTGGTAATTCCGCCTTTATCCGGGAAAAATAGTTATCCGCTGTCTCCGGCTCAGCGCCGTATTTTGATCATGAGCGCCTTTGACCAGGTAGGAACTGCTTACAACATGACAACCGCTTTGCGCATTATGGGTAAGTTAGATCAACAAAAGACCGAAGAAGCTTTCCAGGCGCTTTTTGACAGGCACGAAATTTTACGTTCCTCTGTGCAGGTGGAAGGAAATGAATCCTTTAGCCGGGTGGAAGACCGCTACGAGTTCCGTTTGGAGTTTGAACAAATAAACGCGGAGGAAGAATTATCCGCCAAAATAGAGCAATTTACCCAACCTTTTGACCTCGCTCAAGGACCTTTGATCCGCATCAAGCTGATCAGGCTCGGAGCAGATAAGCAGGTGCTGCTCTTTGATATGCACCACATCATTTCCGATGGGATCAGCATTGAAATTATCATTCGCGAATTTTTAGCGGAATACAAAGGTGAGCCTGTAAGTAGTGAAATCATCCAGTACGGCGCTTATGCTGCCTGGCAGGTATCGGAAGAGGGCCGGGAATTTATAAGCGGACAGGAAGATTTTTGGCTCAAAACGTACCGTGATGGCGTTAAAGCGCTTGATTTGCCTGTAGACAAAGCCCGGAAAAATGTTCAGAACTACGAAGGGGACGAATGCCTGAAGAAGTTTTCCTTGCACGATAGCCAGCGCATCAAGAAGTTTTGCCGCGAACAGGGAATTTCGCCTTATATGTTTTTCCTCGGGACTTTCGGGATTGTCTTGTCCAAATACGCCGGCCAGGATGAATTTTCGATCGGTACGCCGGTTTCGGGACGTCCGGCTGATGAACTGAACGGTTCCCTGGGTGTTTTTGTGAATACATTAGCGCTCCGTCTTCAGGCCGATCCCCTAGCAAGCATCCGCACGTTTTTCGGTGAATTGAAATTGCATGTGCTGGAAGCTTTGGAAAATCAGCATTATCCATTTGATATCCTGGTTGAGCAGCTGAATATCCCGCGGGATACAAGCCGCCATCCGCTGTTTGATGTGATGTTTTCCTACCAGGATAATCCTTCCAGGCGGGTCGACGCTTCTGCATTCGGGCTAGAAGTCGAACAATTGGAGCTGGAGGCCAAAACTTCGAAATTCGATTTGTCCCTCAATATCGATGAAGAAGGTGATTTTTTCATCGGTTCGGTGGAATACAGCACCCAGCTTTTTGAAAAAGAGACCATCCAAAAACTGTTTGACCGTTTGGCGGCCACAGCTCAAGCGATCATTAACAATGACGGTGAAACATTAGCAAACCTTTCCCTGCTCGAAGCGGGTGAATTGAACCAAATAACAACGCAGTTCAACCACCCGGAAAGCGAATTAACGCGCCATCAGACTTTACTGGATGTTTTTCGCGAGCAAGTGGTAAACCATCCGTTGCAAAACATCATTGTAAGCGAATCCACAACATATACGCTCCAATCCCTGGATGATCGGGTTTCTGAGTTACAGCAAAAACTGGCATCGCAGGGAAGTTGTGAGCGCGTAGCGCTGATTATGGACCGCAGCCCGGAGCTGATCCCGCTCATTCTGGCCGTTTGGCGCATGGGAGGAACGTACATCACAATTGATCCGGACTTACCGGAAAATCGGATTTCGCAGGTATTGGATGAATGTGAGCCGAATTTGATAATCCGTGAAGGAAAAGAGGGTAAGCTTTTGATCAGTCAAACCGGACAACAGGAAATTCTGCTGGATGCCATTGAGAAAAAAGGACACGTTTCCGGGAAAGAACCGGCGCCTTTGGACATGGCGTACATCATTTTTACTTCCGGAAGTACCGGCAAGCCGAAAGGCGTGTGCATCAGTCATGCGAATTTACTGCATACGCTTTACGCGGAGAAAAAATTATATGGCGATCCGGTTTTCAACACGATTTTCCTGACCAAACCTTCGTTTGATGTTTCGCTCCTGGAATTGTTTTTGCCACTTATATCCGGAGGACATGTGACAATCCCTGAAAAAAGCAGGATTTATGATTATCCCTATATTTTAGAACTCGTTCAGCAAAAAAGCGTTACGGATATCGGGGGAACGCCAGGCTTATTTGAAAGCATGCTCGAAGCCTGTTCCGATGAGGATTTAGCCAGGACTTCTGCTGTTCGCCGCCTGAGTATCGGGGGAGAATCCCTGAGACCGGAATTGGTCAAAAAGCTGAAAAAGAAGTTCAGCG
Source organism: Crocinitomicaceae bacterium (assembly GCA_021325675.1). Taxonomy (GTDB): domain Bacteria; phylum Bacteroidota; class Bacteroidia; order Flavobacteriales_D; family Crocinitomicaceae; genus M2408. Next base: position 9,862 of record JAJTCM010000005.1, on the reverse strand, counting down.
CGACTATCAATAATCATTACGGACCAACTGAAACGACCATTGACGCCTTGGTTTACAAGGATGTCGATGTGTTTGAAAAAAATGTCATTGGTCGCCCGATTCCAAATACAGCCGCCTATGTTGTTGACGCGAACCTGAATATTTTACCTCCGGGTGTAAAGGGAGAATTGGTGATCGGCGGGCGTGGCGTTGGTTTGGGCTACTGGAAGAACGAAGAATTGACGCAAGAGAAATTTGTGAAGCTTCCGCAGCTTGAAAATGCGTTGGTTTACCGTACGGGAGATATCGCACGATGGCTTCCAGACGGAACGATTGAGTTTTTCGGGCGCCAGGACAGCCAGGTGAAAATCAACGGTTATCGGGTGGAGCTGGGAGACATTGAAAGTACACTGCTTGCGCACGAAGAAGTTCAGGATGCGGCTGTTGGCTTTTACAAGCGTGGTGGGGTAGATCAGATTCTGGCATTTTTTGTATCGGCCCATGCCGGTAAAACCTATCTCTGGCCTTCGATGGGAGAATTTCCTGTGTATGATGATGTCATGTACAAATCCATGAAAGACGACCAGGTCCGCGTTGAAGAGTTTAAACGTGCCATCTATAAATCTGTTGCCGGTAAAACGGTGGTGGAAGTAGGCCCAGGCTCTGAGCTTGTGCTGACAAAATTGTGTGTGGAGGCAGGCGCTAAAAAAGTGTATGCCATTGAAATTATTGAAGAGGCTTATCTGAAGGCAAAAGCAAAAGTAGAAGAGCTCGGTTACCAGGATATTATTACGGTAATTCACGGCAACGCGATGGAAGTTGAGCTTCCGGAACAGGTGGATTACGCGGTTTCAGAACAATTGGGCGTAGTTGGGGGCTCGGAAGGCGCTTTTATGCTTAGCAATTACATCCGCAGGTTCCTGAAAGATCCGGCACAGGTAATCCCGCAAAGGACTGTGAGCCGGATTTCTGCGGTGGATTTGAACCGCGTGAATTATGAACACGGTTTTGACGACCTGGCCAAAGGATATGTAGAATCGATTTTTGAGCATGTCGGTTATCCTTTCGATGTCCGTGTTGTCCTGAAGAATTTTGATAAAAAAGCCTTTATTTCAGACTCTGCAGTGTTTGAAGACCTGGATTACAGGCAAATAATTCCGCAGGAAGGAACAGAATCCGGGAAATTGACGATTACGAAGAAAGGCTCGCTGACAGGCTTCGTGATATGGCTGACTTTTGACACGGATGGTAGTGGTTTGGTCGATGTGCTCGAAGGAGAACGTGAATCAAGCTGGCTGCCCCTATATTTGCCGGTTTTTGATAAAGCATACGCTGTTGAGCCGGGAGATGTAATTGTATACGAAGTGCAGCGTTTCCCGTCGGAAGATGATTATCACCCGGATTACAAAATACAGGGAAAACTGCTTTCCGCGAAAGGGGAGTTTTTATTTGATTATACTTCCAGTCTGCGTAAACAGCAGATCGGACATAATAAATTTTATACAGAATTATTTCCGCAGGGACAAATTGCAGGGATTCCTGCCGCGATCAATACCGGTGAGCTGCTGAACTTTGTGCAGGACCGCCTTCCGCAATACATGGTTCCGGCGCGTTTGATCGAAGTGGATAAAATTCCGCTGTCGGCCAATGGCAAAAAAGACCTCAAAGTCTTGTTGAACGGGATCCGCGACACGAGTTTTGTTGCCCCGTCCGGCGAATTTGAAATGGCCATCGCCAATTGTTATAAAGAGATTTTGGGGCTTTCGTCACCGGGAGCAAATGATTCTTTCTTTTCTTTGGGCGGTAATTCCATCAAGGCGATCCGTGTCATTTCGGCCTTGAAAAGAGCGGGTTACGAAGTGGAAGTGCGTGATATTTTCAGTTACCCGACAATCCGAGAGTTAGCTATTTTGTTATCCGGAAAATCGGGCCGTGTGCCTTATCAAACGATTAAAAAAGCAGAAGACCGGGAGTTTTATGATCTTTCTTCTGCCCAGAACCGTTTGTGGCTGCTCAACGAATTGAAAGGAAATACAGATGATTATATCCTGAGTTCCAGTTTCGATATTACAGAAGATGTTCAGCCCGAAATTATGGTTAAGGCATTGGAATACATGATGCAGCGCCATGAGATTTTGCGTACCAATTTCGTGAATATCAATGGCATTCCGCAGCAAAAAATAGAAGATCATTTAGCGGTTCCGCTGCGGGTTTATGATTTGAAAAACGTCCCGGATCAGCAGTCTGCTTCGCAGCGTTTGGAAGAAGAGCATAATTCGTTGTCATTCACCCTGGAACAAGGTCCTTTATTTTTGGTTTCGCTTGCTGAACTCAACAAATCGCAATGGAAATTGTTCTTTTCCATGCACCATATCATCACCGATGGCTGGTCGATGAACATTCTCCGGAATGAGCTCGAAGCCAGTTACTACGCATTTGCAAACCAAAGTGAGCCTGCGTTGGCTCCGCTCGACTTTCAGTATAAAGATTATGCCTACTGGCAAAAAGACTGGCTTTCGGACGAATTGATGCAGAACATGCGGGCTTTCTGGTTGCAAAACCTCGAGGGTGACCTGCCTGAAATGAAGCTTCCTGCAAGCGGTAAAACGAAAAACCTGCTGGATAACAGCGGAAGCAGCTATACGTTTTACATCGATGAAGCCTTGCGCGACGAGTTGAACGCGTATGCCGTAAAACACAACGCCAGCCTGTTCATGGTGCTTTACGGAGTTTACAATTTTGTGATTTCCCGTTTGACCGGCTCCCCGGATACGATTATCGGGATCCCGGTGTCTGGGCGTGACCAGGAAGAATTCCGCAGCAACATTGGTTTTTTCCTGAACACGGTTATGGTCCGCTCGCAGTACGATTCCGCAGCAACAGTGGATACTTATTTCAGAGGAATAAAAGATCAGTTGGTGGAATCGCTTCACAATCAGCATTATCCGTTTGAGCAACTCGTGGATGACCTGAAGCTGCCGCGTAACCTGGATCAGTTCCCGATTTCGTCGATTTTCTTCAATTTCATCAACCTGCATGACAGCGGCGAAAACAGGATCGGGAATTTTCATCCGCTGCATGAAAGCAAGGGCGAAAAACTGAAGTTCGACCTGAATTGCTACGTGGAAGAATACGCCAACGGTCTTGCTTTGAAACTGGATTACAGGGATAATTTACTCGATGAAGAGACGGTGGAATTACTGGCTTCCAAATTACTGGCCTTTTGCCGCCAGGTTTTGCTTTCGGGCAACAAAACGCTTCAAAACCTGGAATTGGGGGCTCAGGCCATTGTAAATTCCGATTCTTCTGCCAAATCGTGGTTCAACACTTCGGAATCGGTCTTCGGACGCTTCAGGGAAGTGGCTCTGAAACAATTAGAAAAACCGGCCATCGTAGTCGGAAATACGCACATAAGCTACCGTGATTTACTGAGTAAAGCTGAAAGCCATGCGTATGCGATCAATCAGCTTGCCGGGCGATCCAACATTATTGCAATTAGCGTAGATCAAGGCCTTTATTTGGGTGAAGCTGTTTTTTCCGTGTTGGCTTCCGGGAATACCTATGTGATGCTCGACAGCAGTCTTCCGGAATCACGTATTTTACACATCCTGGAAGAAACGCAGGCTTCAATGATCGTAATGGATGGCGAAAATCAGCAGCTTTTAGCAGAAATTCTACCGTCTTCGCTCTTACAATACCGGGTCGATCATTTGCCACAGGAAGTAAAAGATTTTGAGGCTATAACTCACAATCCGGCTTATATTTTGTACACTTCAGGGAGTACGGGAATGCCGAAAGGAGTGGTACAAAACAACAAAGCGATCCTGCATTTTATTTCGGGGTACAACGAATTTTTAAATATTACGGAAAACGACCGGATTTCGGGCTTCTCAAGCCCATCCTTTGATTCCTTTAACCACGAGTTTTTTACGGCCTTGCTGGAAGGTGCGGCTTATTATCCGCAATCCCTGAAAGCAGAAACGGAAAGCGAAGATTTAGTGCCACTGATTAATCGTTACGAATTAACTGTGTTACAGTTTGTTCCAAGCGTTTTCCGCTGGATGTTTGAGAAAGAAAATAAATTAGCAGATTCGGTACGCTTAGTCAAAATGACAGGAGAAGCTTCAAAAGTGAATGATTTTGAGCTGTTTAAAAAGATTAGCCCGGCTTCAGCGGAGTTCATCGTGAGCTACGGTTCAAGCGAATCCACGATTTCCACGATGAAACGCCTGGATCACAATTCACTGATTCAAACGGTCAATATTCCAACTGGAAAACCGGTTGCAAATACGCAGATCAGTATTCGTCGCAACGGACAGTTACTTGGGATTGGTGAAGTGGGCGAAATCCGGGTTTCAAGTCCCTACGTAGCAAAAGCTTATTTCAAAGATCCGGAACTTTCCGCTACCATTTTTGAACAGGAAGACGGTCTGATCCATTATAAAACAGGTGATATCGGAAGGATCAATACCGATGGTGAATTGGAAATCCTGGGCAGGGCTGACGCTCAGACCAAAATCAGGGGAATCCGCGTCAACCTGGCCGAAGCTGAATTGCAATTGCTTGCTTTGGATGGAATTAGCCAGGCGGCCGTTAAACTAATACAGGAAAATAATACGTCAACGCTGGCGGCTTTTATCGTTGGAACCAGTGATAATGTAACCGAAATCAAACAACAACTTCGCAAAAAACTACCGGATTATCTTATTCCACAGAAATTTGTCATTCTTGATTCTCTTCCGAGAACGAAAAGCGGCAAAATCGCATACAAAGAATTGGTACTCAAAGAATCCGGCAAAGAAGACGAAAAAATCAAGGCATCCGGCGAAACCGAGCTGATACTGGAAGCTCTCTGGAAAGAAACCCTCGCAGTGAACGATTTGGGAATTGATGATAACTTTTTTGAATTGGGCGGGCATTCGCTCAAAGCTTCAGCCGTGATTTCCAGGGTGAACAAAATTTCCGGTAAAAAACTGAAACTCCGTGATCTCTTTGAATCGCCGACAATCCGCGAGCTAGCCCGGGTCATTGAAGCAAAAGCAGCCGAAATTACAGGTGAAATTAAGGTGCACGGAAAAATCGAACAAGGTCGTTTCCCTGCTTCTTCTGCCCAAAAACGCCTGTTCCTGATCCAGCAATTTGATCCGTCTTCGACAGCTTACAATATGCCGCAATTGCTCGAAGTTAGCGGTTCGTTGGATGTTGAAAAACTGGAAGAATCGATCCGCTCGCTTGTTTCCGAAAACCCGGTTTACCGGACAACATTCGCGATGGAAAATGACCAGGTGTTCCAGCAAGTTAGCACTTCGGATTTCGATCACATAAAACAAGTGGAAGTGACGGATTTACAAAGTCACTTTATGAAATCTGTCAAGCCTTTTGATTTGCACCGCGACCGTCTTTTCCGGATTGAGTTGTGGAAAAACGAAAGTAAAACGTACTTGTTCCTCGATCTTCACCACATCATTTCCGACGGCTCATCCATCCAATTGCTGATCCGCGATGTATTGGAAAATTACAGCGGAAAGGGGGAGAACAAAACTGAATTGAAATACCACGATTTTGCGCTGTGGCAACAGGAGCACGGAGCTGGAAATGAAGCAGGAAAAAAATACTGGTCGGAAGCCTTTGCAAATCACCCTTTCGAAGCCCTGGAATTGCCAATCGATTTACCAAGGCCCAAGGAATTTACCTTCAAAGGATCGGCCATTGATTTTTACATTTCGAAAACTAAAATAGCAGCTTTCAAAGAATTACTAACCGTAAACGGCATTACCCTGTATTCCGGTTTACTTGCGATTTATGCAATTTTGTTGCGTAAATACAGCGGTCAGCGACAGTTAGTAATTGGCAGCCCTGTGAGCGGAAGGACGCGTGAAGAGTTGGAAGAAGTGCACGGACTTTTCGCCAATACCGTTGCTTTTCCAATGAACGTGCAGGACGAATTGTCTCTGCTTGATTACGCAGCTGCCGTGAATCAAAACGTGGTACAAAGCTTTGAGCACCAGGATTACCCTTTGGAAGAGCTGATTGATAGCTTTAAACTGGAAAAGGACCTTTCCCGGAATCCGCTGTTTGATGTGATGCTGGCCTACCAGAACATGGAACAGGAAAATCCCGCAACAGCAGATTTTGAGCTTAAACCGGTCGTAACAGAAACAACTTCGGTTAAATACGATCTTACATTATTATTTGCGGATGCCGAAGACGGCGGTTTGAGCGTGGTGATGGAATTTTACAGCGCTATTTTCCGCGAAGAATCCGTTCAGGGCTTGATTATCCATTTTGAAAGAATACTGGATGCTTTTGTAGCAAACCCTGCAAGCACTGTCCGGGATCTTTCCCTCGTCAGCGGAATTGAAAAAGAGAATTTCCTGAACGATTGGGGCCGCTCGTATTCAGACGTTGACCTGGAAAAATCAGTGATCGATTATTTCAGTGAAACCGTGGCGAAATTCCCTTCGAAAATCGCTGTGGCGGATGCACACAAACAGTGGACCTACGCCGAATTGGACGAAATTTCAGATCGGGTGGCGGCTTCCTTGCTTGAATCCGAAACAAAATCCGGGGAATTGATCGCCGTAAACGTCAGCAAAAATTGCGAAACCATCGCGGCCTTTATCGGGATCCTGAAAGCAGGTGCAGCGTATTTGCCGATTGATCCCGAACACCCGGAAGAGCGCAAAAAATTCATGCTGGAAGATGGCGCGGTCCGCATTTTAATCCAGACAGCTGCGGAAACACTTCATTACGAAGGTGTTAGCGTTTTGCGTATGGATCAACTGAGATCGGATCGTATAAATGTCCGTCAGGCGATATTCTCCACAACTCCGGCCTATGTAATTTATACTTCCGGAACTACCGGGAAACCAAAAGGCGTACTGGTTGACCACAAGGCAATCGTTCGTTTGGTGAAAAAGACAAACTTTGTCAACGAAGACGAACATGCGCGACTTTTGCAAACCGGCTCGCTCGCTTTTGATGCGGCAACTTTTGAAATCTGGTGGCCTCTGTTGAACGGAGGGGCAGTTCACCTGGTCGAAAAATCAGATTTGCTCAATTTGCCTTTCCTGAAAAAATACCTGGCCGAGCAGCAAATCAGCCATTTATGGATCACAACAAGTTTCTTCCACCAGCTCGCGCAGGACGATATTTCCGTTTTTACAGGTCTCAAATATTTAGGTTTCGGTGGCGAACGCTGTTTGGTTCAGTGGGTGAACAAAGTAGCAGAGACTTACCCGGAGCTCGAATTTGTACATTATTACGGACCGACGGAAAACACGACTTTTTCAACGTATTACCGCGTTACAGGCAAACACGAAAATACGGTACCAATCGGGAAAGCAATTGCCAATTCGGAGGTTTATATCCTGGATGAGTACCGTAATTTGGTGCCTGTTGGAATCCCCGGAATTATTTACGTGGGAGGTGAAGGATTGGCGAAAGAATATCTCAATAACCCGGAACTTACAGCAGAGAAATTTGTCAATCTACCGTTTGCAGGCACTAAAAAACAGTATGATTCGGGTGATTACGGTCGTTGGCTGCCTGATGGAAATATTGAATTTATCGGCAGAAAAGACAGCCAGATCAAGTTAAGAGGTTTCCGGATTGAATTGGGCGAAATTGAAAAGGCCTTATTAGAGGAAAACCAAATAAGCGCGGCATACGCCTGTGTTGTGGAATTGGATGGAATTCAAACTTTGTTGGCTTATGTCATTTCAGATGATTTTGATCTGGAAAGAACGAAGAAGCAACTGAAGGAAGTTTTACCTGATTACATGGTTCCTGCGCACATTATCCAGGTCAGCGAATTCCCGTTGACAGTAAATGGTAAAATCCGGACGGGAGATTTACCGCTCCCGGATAAAAAGCAGCTGGATTTTGTTCAGCCCGCTTCCGTTACGGAAAAAAGCCTGGCCGCCATCTGGCAGGAATTATTTGACCGGGAAGAAATTAGCCTGTATGACGACTTTTTCAACCTGGGAGGTCATTCCCTGAAAGTTGCCCGTCTCGTGAACCTGGTTGAAAACAGACTTCAGAAATCCATTCATTTCAAAGATGTGTTCCGAAATCCGGTGCTGAAAGATTTGGCGGCTTCTATCGATCAACTTGATGACGCGGATTACGAAAGCATTCCGTTAAGTGAAAACAAAGCTCATTACCGTTTGTCACCAGCCCAGGAGCGCATGATGCTCACCAGTGGGATCGAAGGCCCGTCGACCAATTATAATATTTCAATCCTTGTAAAAGCGGTTGCAGAAATCGATTTGCAGCGTTTTGAAAATGCCTGGAAACAATTAATAAACAGGCACGAAATCCTGCGTTCGAATTTTGTCACAATTGGCGAAGAATACCGTCAAATTGTTCATTCGGAAATAAATTTCAATGTCCGGGAATTTTCCTGCTCTTCCGTGGAGGATTTCTTGGAGCAGGCTTTGAAACCATTTGACCTCGCAAACGATCATTTACTGCGCGTTTCAACGATGAACCTGGACGGGGAAACCTACTTCTTCTTCGATTTCCACCACATCATCATGGACGGGGAGTCACTCAAATTGCTGATTGCGGAGTTTGTTCAGCTTTACGAAGGAGAAGAATTGACCGCACTTCAGGCCCACTACAAAGATTTTGCGGAATGGCAAAGCGGAAGGGATTATGCGGCACAACTTGAATTCTGGAAACACAACTTTGAAGAAGGAATCCCGGTGCTGGACTTGCGCACGGACCGTCCACGGCCTAAAGTAAGAAAAACGGAGGGCGCTCGTGTTGTGAGAAACATCAACCGCGATAAAACGCAGGCAATCAAAGCTCACCTCCAACAGGGGAAGTTGACCGCATTTTCATTTTTCCTGAACCAATTGGGCATTTTGCTGCATAAATTCAGCGGGCAGGAAGAAATCGTAGTCGGAATCCCGGTTAGCGGTCGCACGCACCACGATTTGGAAGAAATGATCGGGATGTTTGTGAACAGCTTGCCGGTCAAATTAACGATTCCGGCTGCGGCATCGTTGACAGATTATCAGGCAGAGACCGCAAGGCGTTTACTCGAAGCCCTCGACCACCAGGATTTGCCTTACGAGCAATTGATTACGGAGTTAAATGTAAGCCGTGATGCCTCCCGAAACCCGCTCTTCGACGTTTTCCTGACTTACCAGGAAGCGCAGAAAGATCAAAGTATCAACAATTTGTTTGAGATCGTTGAACTCGACAAGCCGCATACGAAATTCGACCTGACCTTCAATATCCAGGAAATTGGTGGGGAAATCACAGTGGATTGCAATTATGCGATTGCGCTGTTTGATAAAGAAACGATTGAAATCTATTTGGATGCTTTCCTGCGTTTGATTGAGCTCACAATCGAAGACAATAACAAACAGGTACATGAAATTTCGGTTTTGTCTCCGGAAGCAGAACAAAAACTGTTAACCGATTTCACGCGACCATCCTGCGATTATCCATCCGTTTTGATCCACGAGCAGTTTAAAGCGGTATCGACTTTATATGGCAATCAAACGGCTTTGGTTTTTGAGGATAAAACCATGACTTACGGGGAACTGGAAAGCCGCAGTAACCAACTGGCGCATTACATGCGTTCCGAATGTGGCGTTGATCGTGAAACGATTGTCGGCTTGTTGCATTCCCGCGGTTTGGAGATGATCGTCAGCATTTTGGCTGTTTTGAAAGCCGGCGGAACTTACCTGCCGGTCGATCCTTTGTACCCGGAAGATCGCATCGCGTATATGCTTTCGGACAGCGAATGTCAATTGGTTTTAACCGAAAGCGGCCTGCAAATTCCTTTGGAAAACGTAAAAACGGTGGATGTTTCTTCGCTTGATTTGACTTCATATCCTGAGAATTCACCGGAAAATATTAATAAACC
>JAJTCM010000002.1 GCA_021325675.1 Crocinitomicaceae bacterium | reverse complement strand
CATTTGTCAACGGACGTTAAAATCCGTGTTCGTATCACGAAAGAATACAACGACTTCGTTGCTTCAGGTGAAAACCAGGGAAGACCGATGTACTCATGGATGATGGATGGTGTGTCGACAGAAACGGCCAACAGCCGTATTTTAAAGGAAGCCCTGGACCTGATCAATGTGGTCCCGAACCCGTATTACGCCTTTTCCGAATATGAAAAAAATAAGGTCGACAACCGCGTGAAAATTATTAATTTACCGGAAAGGTGCACCATTAAAATTTACAATCTTTCGGGCAAGCTGATTAAAACTTATAGAAAATCAAACCACTTTACTTTCCAGGACTGGCAGCTGACGAATGAGCAGAGTATCCCCGTTGCCTCAGGTGTTTACCTGATCCATGTAGACGTGCCCGGGGTGGGGGAAAGGGTCCTGAAATCTTTTATTGGGGTGAGGACACCGGATTTTACAGGGTTCTGATGTAACCTTTTTGCAAAAAAGCAGTAAAAGGAGCAAAAAATAACGATGAAAAAGATCCTTGCAGTTTGTTTTTTCAGCATTCCGCTCCTGGTTTTTACCCAGGAATATAAATCGGCCTTCGGTGTAAAAGTCGGGTATCCCGGCTATGTTGGACTGAACGGAAAATTCTTTATGGGAAAATGGATTGCCCTCGATAACACAGCGGGAGTAAATTTTGACAGGGACAATCGCTTTGCCGCCTTTTCCCCGATAGTGGAATTCAATAAAAAATTCGGAACGAATGACGGGTACAACTGGTACGCCGGTGTTGGGCCGAATGTTCAGTATTATCTTAACGGAGGTTATATACACGATGACATGACCAAAACATCAGGACTTTTCCTAAAGACGGACGCCCTGTTCGGAGTTGAATACACCGCGCCGGGAACAAGGTTCAATGCAGCGATTGAGGGTGGGCCGAGCGTCAACGTTTACCCCTTCATTAAAGTCGGGGGCTTTGTCAATGTTGCCGTTCGTTATGCGTTTGTCAACCGTTTCGACAGGTAAAGCGGGATTTTTTTAATCCACGTAGCTCAGCTTCAGCATATTGGTTTTCCCGTTTTCCTCTAAAGGAATTGAGGCGATATTGACAACCAGGTCACCGGCTTTTAGCAAACCGTCTTTCTTCAGTAAGTTCTTAATATCTGCTATCGTATGGTCCGTGCTGACGCGCGTATCATAGTAAAAGCCTTTCACGCCCCAAATCAGGTTGAGCTGGGTAAGAATCTGCTTGTTGCTGGTAAACACATAAATAGGCGCTTCAGGGCGCTGTGATGCCAGCTTGTAAGCCGTATACCCTGAAAAGGACATTGTTACGATAGCATCCGCTTCTACGCGCTGGGCCAAACGGCAGGCATTGAAACAAATAGAATCTGAAATAAAGCGGTGCTGGGATTTGTCCGGCGCAACTTCTTTGTTGTAGATCCCGTCAAATTTTTCCATTTCCTTCACGATGTTCGCCATCGTTTTGATTACTTCTATCGGGAATTTTCCAACGGAGGTTTCAGCGGAAAGCATCACGGCATCAGCGCCGTCAAGCACTGCATTCGCTACGTCGTTTACTTCAGCGCGCGTTGGTGTAATATTCGTAATCATGCTTTCCATCATCTGTGTCGCCACGATAATCGGCTTGGCAAACTCGAAGCATTTTTTGATCAGCATTTTCTGGATCAGCGGAACATTCTGGTAAGGAACTTCCACCCCGAGGTCGCCGCGCGCTACCATGATTGCATCCGTTGCTTTCAGGATATCTTCAATGTCGTTTACCGCTTCCGGCTTTTCGATTTTAGCAACAACCTTAGCCTTGCTTTTTGCCTTGCTGATGAGGTGCTTCAATTCAATGATATCGTGACCCGAACGGACAAAAGAAAGCCCGATCCAGTCTACATCCTGGGCGAGTGCAAACTCAAGGTCTTCGAGATCCTTTTCCGTCAGGCAGGGCATCGAGATTTTCGTATTCGGAAGGTTCACGCCTTTTTTGGAGGACAGGATCCCGCCATGCACAACCTCTGCAATAATTGTTTTCTCATTATCCGTAGAAACCACTTTCAGGGCAAGCTTACCATCGTCCAGGAGGATGCGTTCCCCGGGATTAATGTCCTTCGGCATTTGCAGGTAGTTGATGGAAAATTTCTCGGCTGTACCGACAGTTCTTTCCGTTGTGATCGTGACCTGTTTCCCGTTTTCAAGGAACACCCCGTTGTTTTCCATTTCATGTGTACGGATTTTCGGGCCTTGTAAATCGGCGAGGATCGCTACATTTAAACCTGTTTCGTCATTGATGTCCCGGATTGTCTGAATAATTTTTGCGTAATCCTCATAAGCTCCGTGGGAAAAGTTCAAACGGCATACGTTCAGTCCTTCCAGGATCATTTCTTTCAACACTTCGCGGCTTGAAGATGCCGGCCCAAGGGTGGCTACTATTTTCGTTTTTTTCATTGTCTTTTATATTTCCATCGTTAAATGGACCGTGTAAACAGTTATTCATAAACTGCCTTACGGCTCTTTTGTCATTCAAATACTATTTGCTGCGCCGAAGCGAAATCTTCCGGGTCGAAACCGTAAGCGGCCACCACATTGGGAATTTCGCGCAACTGTTCCACCCAGCGATCTGTTTCCAGCGTATAATTGTTGCAGATAAACAGGAAATAGTCGATCTGCTGCTTTTCGGGAATCAAAAATTTCCCTTCGCTTTTGTTTTTAATCAGGTACAGGCTCCATCGTTCCTGCTCGTGGTGCATCACATAAAACGGATGTTCCGAAACAGCCTGTCCCTTTTTCCCTGTGATCACGAAAAGCTCCGGGGATTTTTCCAGCTTCAGGTCCAGGCTTTCGTTCAGGTTCCAAACCAGGCGATAATCCCCCACATGGGAGCAGATCCCGATCAACTCGTAATCAATCTCGTTCTCAAATTCGAGGTGATGCCTGGTTATTTTCGCCATAAAAACAAGCTACGAAGGTAATAAAAAATTAGACTTGTTGGATTAAGTTTATTTTAAAAATGAAACGGGTGAACCCACAGAAGAACCCCCGTCCGACTTATCAACTAAAAATAATTATCTTTGTACCTCACCACGAAGTAGCAACAAAGTTAAATTTCAAACATGTACAGAACGCATACAAACGGCGAATTACGCCTGGAACAGATCAATACACAAGTGACCCTGGCAGGATGGGTGCAGCGCTCCCGTGATTTAGGGGGAATGACTTTCATCGACCTGCGAGACCGTTACGGCATTACGCAGCTGGCTTTCAATATGGAAGAAAATGCAGATTTGTGTGAGCAGGCCCGCAAACTGGGACGTGAATTTGTGATCCAGGTTGAAGGAACTGTTATTGAGCGCTCTTCCAAAAATAAAAATATTCCAACGGGTGAAATTGAGATCAAGGTCAGTAAGCTGACAACGCTCAATGCGGCCAAAACACCGCCTTTCACCATTGAAGACGATACCGACGGAGGTGAAGAGCTGCGCGCGCAATACCGTTATCTTGATTTAAGAAGAAACCCGGTTCAGCAGAAAATCCGCCTGCGCAACAAGGTGGCCCTGGAAACACGCAAATACCTTGATAGCCAGGATTTCCTGGACGTGGAAACACCGTACCTGATCAAATCTACACCGGAAGGGGCACGCGACTTTATTGTGCCGAGCCGCATGAACCCGGGAGAGTTTTATGCCCTGCCGCAATCGCCGCAGACGTTCAAGCAGTTGCTGATGGTGTCCGGCTTTGACCGTTATTACCAGATTGTAAAATGTTTCCGCGACGAAGATTTACGTGCCGACCGCCAGCCGGAGTTCACACAGATTGACTGCGAAATGGCTTTCGTGGAACAGGAAGATATCCTGCAAACGTTTGAAGGCATGATCAAGCATTTGTTCGCGGAAGTACGCGGCATTCAGTTCGATTATACTTTCCCGCGCATAACGTATGCCGAAGCGCTGGAAAAATATGGTTCCGACAAGCCGGATATCCGTTTTGGGATGGAGTTTGTGGATTTAACAGAATTGACCAAAGGAAAAGGCTTCCCGGTTTTTGACAGTGCTGAAACTATTTTGGCGATCAATGCCGAAGGGGCGAACAATTACACACGCAAGCAGATCGACGCGCTGACGGATTGGGTAAAACGCCCGCAAATCGGTGCGACAGGCCTGGTTTACCTGCGCTACAACGAAGATGGAACGCTGAAAAGCTCGGTAGATAAATTTTATTCCGAAGAAGAGCTCGCGAAATGGGCTGAAAAGACAAATGCGAAGCCGGGCGACCTGGTCCTGCTGCTTTGCGGAAATACAGATAAGGTGCGCAAGCAAATGAATGAATTGCGTTTATTTATGGGAACGGAGCTCGGCCTGCGCGACCCGAACGTTTTCAAGCCTTTGTGGGTATTGGATTTTCCACTGCTCGAATGGGACGAGGAAAACGATCGTTACCACGCGATGCACCACCCTTTCACTTCACCGAAACCGGAGGATTTTCACCTGATCAATACCGATCCCGGAAAGGTACGCGCCAATGCGTATGACCTTGCGATTAACGGCGTTGAAATCGGCGGGGGATCGATCCGGATCCATGACAGACAATTACAGGCACAAATGTTCGACCTGCTTGGGTTTACGCCGGAAGAAGCGCAGGAGCAATTCGGCTTCCTGATGAATGCTTTTGAATTCGGTGCGCCGCCACACGGGGGACTGGCTTTCGGGCTTGACCGTTTGGTTGCTTCGATGGGCGGTTCGGATTCTATCCGCGATTACATTGCTTTCCCGAAAAACAACCGTGGCCGCGATGTAATGATCGACGCGCCATCTGCTTTGAACAGCACGCAATTAAAAGAGCTGAATATTGCGGTTTCCATGGAAAATCATTAATTTTGCAAAGTGAAAGCGCTCCTGTTTATTCCCTTTTTCCTGCTGGGGTCCTGTGCGGTTCTCAAAGGGAAAAATACGGTTACCGTTAAAGGGAAGATCGAGATTCACCGTCCTTACTGCGGACAGGGAAAACCGAGCGATCCGGAAGCTGCTAAAGGAAGCAGTGAGCCTTTTCCGCTGGCAACCTTCTACGTGAAGGCGCAGATGAACAATGACAAAAAGAAGGAAACGGTCACTAAGTTCAAAACGGACGAAAACGGTAATTACGAATTCCGGATCAGGAAGGGGACTTATGTTGTGATCCACGAGGACAAAACGCTTCCTTTTGAGGAATACGTAAAAAAACAAGGAACTTCCACCGATAAATTCCTCCAGTACATTGGCGATGATGAGGCCCGGAAATTATACCAGCGCCTGGATTTCAGCCTTGACCTGCAGGAGAACAAAGAATTTAATTATAAATACAAAACCAGGTGCTTTAGCGGGACGATGCACTTGCTCAGATATACCGGTCCCAAATAGTTAAAATAAATTCAATCACCCATAAAATTAACAATTATGTATCCTCCAAGTTTAACAGAACCCATGAAAGCGGACCTTACAAACGTAGGATTCCAGTCTTTGACCACACCGGACCAGGTAGACAACGTCATCAAAAACACAGAGGGCGTTTTGCTCGTAGTAGTAAACTCCGTTTGCGGATGCGCTGCCGGGAATATGCGTCCGGGGGTGAAGCTTTCCCTTCAGAATGAAAAAACACCGGCAAAATTAGCAACAGTTTTCGCAGGCGTTGATACGGAAGCTGTGGCACAGGCACGCAAGCATTTCCTGCCTTATCCTCCGTCTTCCCCGTCTATCGCTTTGTTTAAAGACGGTGAGCTCGTTCACTTTCTGGAAAGACACCACATCGAAGGCGGAACTGCCCAGATGATTGCCGAGAATTTGACTGAGGCTTATAACGAATTTTGTTAATTCAGACATGAGATAAAAGACAGGATACCAAACATCTATCCTGTCTTTTGTCTTTCGTCCTATGTCTTTTCGTCTTCCTGCATGTACATCGATACCCACACCCATCTCTATTCCGGGCAATTCGCGAATGACCGTACGGAAATGATCCGTCGTGCGCTGGATGCCGGCGTGGATCAAATGCTGCTGCCAAATATCGACCTGGAATCCATTCCTGGCATGTATGCGCTGGAGCAGGAGTTTCCGGGGGTGTGCCATGCGATGATGGGCCTGCACCCGTGTTCGGTGGACGGCAATTTTGAAGCTGTGCTTGCGGAAATCAGGAAGGAGCTGGATCAGCGGCAATTTATTGCTATCGGTGAGATCGGGATTGATCTTTACTGGGATAAGACTTTCCTGAAAGAGCAGAAGCAGGCCTTTGCTATCCAGATCGAATGGGCAAAGGAGCGGGCAATTCCGATTGTGATCCATGCACGGGATTCGTTTGAAGAAATTTTTGAAGTGCTTGACCGCCATAATGACGAGCGTTTGAAGGGTGTTTTCCATTGCTTTACAGGAACGGAGCGCGAAATACTGCGCATACGCTCTTACGGCGGTTTTCTCTTTGGGATCGGGGGCGTCGTGACCTTCAAAAAATCCGGGCTGGACGAAGCAGTCAAACATTTGTCCCTGGACGAAATCATCCTGGAAACCGATTCTCCTTATTTAGCGCCGCATCCCCATCGTGGTAAACGCAATGAAAGCAGCTATATTCCATTGATTGCCGATAAATTGTCAGATATTTTCGAAGTTTCACCGGAACAAATCGGAAGGTCAACTTCTGAGAATGCGCGCAAATTATTTGGGGTTTAGGGTTTATCAAAAGACCACATAAGAAATTTTCACATCTGCAAAATCAGTGTAAACAAAAAAGCCCCGCTTACACAGGGCTTTCTTTAGCGGTATGTTTTTCAGCAAGTGCTTATGGTAAACATTCAACTGTCAGCACTTCGTTGCCACAAATGGTAACACGGCCAACCGGGCCTAATTTGTAGGCAATGTTCGGATTGTTGTTCGGGTTCGGATAAGCGATTACTTCGAGCCAGACACAAGTTGTTGCCGGTCCGCAGGCGCAGGCGCCAATTGCTTCGGTTGTGAACGTGTAAGCGCCATTATCAAGGCACCCGTTTTCACGTAAGGCTTTACGCGCAATTGCTTCGGCATTTCCGTCATGGTTTTGGGCAAAGGTGAACATTGCCCCCAAAGCAAAAGCAGAAGTTAAAATGATTTTTTTCATAGGATGTAAGTGTTAAATTGTGGATTAAAGTAAATAAATTTTTTGGAATATATGCCTGATTTTGACAGAAAAATTTGCTGTTTTTCAGGACATTAGGCACTTTACGATTTAGCTGACGAAAGCTCCTCCCGGAAAATCATCAGCATTTTCTGCAACAAAAAATCCCTCCGCCATCCGGTAGTTACGGGGAGACGAAGGGACTTCCTGTTTGATTTAAAAATTTGTGTTTACTGTCCGCAAGTTACGCTTGTAATCTCACCGTCACAGATCGTTACCGTTCCGGCCGGTGCGAGTCTAACGTACTCAGCGATTGTCGGGTTAGGAACAGGGAACAAAGTTACGCTGTAGCAGTTGTCCAGCAAAGGGGTCACTTGTGAAGTGTAATGCGTGATAAAATTCCCGTTACCATTTTCGATGCATCCTGCTTCTTTCAAAGCTTTGCGTGCTTTCGCCTCCATGTGGTTGTCAAATCCTTGTTGCGCGAAGCTGTTCACCGCAAAAAATCCACCAACAAAGAGAGCGGACAAAATCATTTTTTTCATAGATATAAGTTTAATTAATTGAGCCCAATTTAAGCACTTTTTTTGACTCGGCCAATTATAAAAGCAGGAAAAAACTACTTCTTTTTCAGAGTGTTACTCTATACGATTTAGCTGAGTTGTCATCCGAAAAGCTTTAAAATTTATGCGCCTGTAAATTTCCGTAAAAGCCAAAAAAAGAAACACGGGGATACGAATAAAGCGTAATTAAAACAAAAATGCTTTTCTTTGATGCTGAGAAATAAATCTGTCAGCGTGAAAGCGGAAAAGCCAAATGTTTTACTGATCTACACCGGGGGAACGATCGGGATGGTCAACGACCCGAAAACCGGTTCTTTGAAGGCCTTCGATTTCAGGCACCTCAGCAGCCAGATCCCCGAGCTTGAGCGCCTGAACGTAAGCCTTGATACCGTTTCTTTTCCCGAACCCGTGGATTCTTCGGAAATGAACCCCAGGCTTTGGGCGGCGGTCGCACAGCAGGTTTACGATAATTATGCGCAATACGACGGCTTTGTGATCCTGCATGGCTCGGATACGATGGCTTATACGGCTTCTGCGTTGAGCTTCATGCTGCAGGGACTGCAAAAACCAGTGATCCTTACCGGCTCGCAGCTCCCGATCGGCACGATCCGCACAGACGGAAAGGAAAACATCATCACAGCGATTGAAATTGCAGCGGACCGCGATGAAAACGGGCAGGCTAAAATCCAGGAGGTAGCGATTTATTTCGAATATTCGCTTTACCGCGGCAATCGCACCACGAAAGTTTCGGCCAGCCATTTTGAGGCTTTCAAATCCCCGAATTATCCTGAACTGGCGATTGCAGGCATCCAGATTGCTTACCAGCTGCGGGAATCTTACACACAGGCCGAAGAACCCGTGTTTTTCACTGATTTTGATAACCGGATCGCTTTGCTGAAGGTTTACCCTGGATTTTCTGCTGAGATATACGCCGGGATTTTCAACCCCGAGCTGGTAAAAGGCATCGTAATTGAAAGCTTTGGTGCGGGTAATGTACCTACGGATCTGAAGTTCCAGCAGCTCGTTAGCGATTACCTGGCGGCTGGCGGCGTGATCCTCAACATTACGCAGTGCAGCACGGGTATGGTTGACCAGGGCAAGTACCAGACCAGCTCTTTTTTCAGTAAAATCGGTGTGACCGGTGGCCGCGACCTGACTACCGAAGCGGCAATCACGAAAATGATGTACCTGATCGGAAAATACCCCGACCGCGATACCGTTATCCGGAAACTGGGTGAAAATATCTGCGGCGAAATGAGCTTGTAGGGAGAAATCTCAGAAAAAAATAGCTTTTCTTGCTTGAAATCCATTAATTTTTTGTTTCTTTGCCGTCCCAATCGCAACTCAACCGGCGATTTGGAAACAAAAGGAGCCCGATATTCTGCTACGGCAAATCGGGAGTCCGGAAAAAGGAGAGGTGTCCGAGTGGTTGAAGGAGCACGCCTGGAAAGTGTGTATACGCCTAAAGTGTATCGAGGGTTCGAATCCCTCTCTCTCCGCAGACCAAATGCCTCGCTTTCGCGGGGCATTTTTTGTTTGAGCAAGAACTGAAACAAAGGTCAGAACTATTGAAAGCAGGTCGGGGCATTTGGTTATGAAACGGCTCCCTTCCGGTCACGAAGTAATCCCAACAAATCACGTTGAGACGATAAAGCAATTTCTATTTAACATAACGTATATATACATTACATATGCTTTAAGTATGCTTCAGGTATGGAGTTACTATGGAGCAGGTATAGGTAAATAAATTCTGTGCCGGGATTTCTTCACACTTGATAAATTATAAAATTTCCCCCAAATAATATAAAACCCTTCCCCCTTCCATGATGTAATTTTGGAGACTACTAAAACCTGTTACATTATGGAAGACCTCACAAGCTACCTGCCAACCATCGGGAAAACCGAAGGAAAAATAGTGCTCATCACCGGCGGAACAACCGGGATCGGGCGCGCAACAGCCCTTTATCTTGCAGAACTGGGCGCTAAAGTAATGATTGTCGGACGGCATGAAAAAGAGCTCGAAGACGCCCTGAGCGACTTGAAAAAAATCAACGAAAACAACGTGTTCGGGATGATTGTCGATGTGGCCGATCAAAAAGGAGTGGAAAAAATATTCCAGGCGCTCGACCATCGTTTCGGAAAACTGGACGTGCTCATCAACAATGCAGCCATCGCCTATGAAAGCGTTATGGACGGTTCGCACGATGACCGGGTATACGCCGTTGGAACGAATATCACTTCTTACCTGCTTTGTGCACAGGAAGCGGCCGTGCGGATGAAAGAAAATGGCAGCGGTCATATTGTAAATGTTGGTTCAATGAGCGCCGAAGGACGGGAAGGCGGAAGCTCGCTTTATGTAGCCACAAAATCGGCTATCCAGGGCTTTTCCGTTTCGCTGCAAAAAGAACTCAATCCGCACCATATCAAAGTTTCCCTGATCGAGCCCGGAGCTACGGCTACGGACATGCAGGGGCCTGATGCGGAAGAGCTTAAGAAAAAAGTGGAAGCCGAGAAAATGCTTGACGCATCGGATATTGCTGCGGCAATTGTGTATTGCCTGTGCCAGCCCAATCGCTGCAATGTTTCCACAATGCAGGTTGAACCTATCATGAAAGACGAAAAATAACCTTTTATTTCGATTTTTATGCCCCATGTTTCTGCGTGGACTGCTACTGTACAGTCAGAAATTGACAGCACACAACCGCTTAGGGAGAAAAAAACAAACGACTTTCGTTTCAGTATTCACCTGACCGGAAATTCTTTGTGGATGGTGGTTTCCTGGCCTGACGAAAGCCGCATGGCCTTCCGGTGCGCCTATACGCCGCTGAACGATTTTGAACTGATCAGCCTCAGCGAAAAAAACAGTCATTACCTGGTCCGCTTCCGGACGGTGACGGGAGATTTTGAAACCCGGGTGGAAATTCCCGGCAAAAAGGATCAGGTGCTGCACTATGCAACGGCTTTTACACCTTCTCACGACTTGCTGATCCCTTTCAGCCCGCGGGATATCGTTCCGCTGACGAAGAACGGGGATATTGAAAATACCTTTGGTAAAATTCACCTGCACCAGGTTGGCGCGCGTTCCGGACAGCTTTTCTTCAGCATGACGAAACCTTCAGTCGGGTCCGTGTTTTACTTCCAGGACCTCAGCTCCCTGAATGATTTTTGTCAGGATACGCAAACTTCCGCGGCAGAAACCGTTGGCGGAGAATGGCCCGAAATAGGTTTCAGGCTGCCCCCGCTGAAGGACAAGCCCCTGAAAGCAGGTAAAAAAGTGCTTGTTTCGGATGCGTATATCGTATGCAGCACGGATATTCCCGGGGATGAGACCGAAATATCAACCAGCTACCTGGAATACCTTTCTAACGTATATCTCAAGCTTCCGAAGCCACCGGTTGTCTACCATGACTGGCCTGGAACTGCAGAAAAAAGCCTGGATGGCCTTACCACACATAAGGGGTGCTGGACTTTCCATAAAGGACATTCCTACCTGAGTGCCTATGTCAGTGATTACAAAACCCCACCGGAAAGCATGGTGCAGCTGGCCGTATTGATCCCGCTCATGGAATATGCCGAATGGCAGGGCGAAAAACCGCCGGTGATCGAGACACTGAAAGCATCGATACCCAACTTTTACGATAGCAGGTACGGTACGATTGTGCGCTGGCTTCCGGCCATGTACAGCCAGCTCGATCAATCCGAAGAGCAGAAAAAGGAAGACGTGATGGATTCCTGGTACCTCTACCATCCGCTGATGAACCTCGTCAAGCTGGCGCGCACCGGTGATGCCGAAGCCCGCCGCGTTTTGCTGGCTTCCATGGAGTTTACCATCCGGGTGGCAAAGCATTTTGACTACGAATGGCCGGTTTTTTATCACATGCACACCCTTGAGGCGGTTAAGGAAGAAACGGAACCCGGGAAAGGCGGTGAAAAAGATGTGCCGGGATCCTACGCCCACCTCATGCTGGAAGTCTGGGAGCTTACCGGGGAAGATCGTTTTTTAAGGGAAGCCGCGAAAGCCGCCAAAAAACTCAAAGGCCTTGGCATGGAATTATTTTACCAGGCAAATAACACGGCGTTTGCTGCCGGGGCACTTGTCAGGCTCTATAAAGAAAGCGGGGACGAGGATTACCTGAAGCAAAGCTATGTCTGCATCGCCGCCCTGGTTAAAAACATGCAGCTTTGGGAGTGCCGTTACGGGCACAGCGCACATTACCCGAATTTTTTCAGCATTTTTCCCCTCAATAATGCACCTTACACTGCTGCGTACGAAGAATTTGAAGTATATACGGCGATCCACGCCTACCTGCAGGAAACGAAAAACCTTAAAATCCTGCCTGCATTGAATATCCTGCTGCCGGAATTCATTAAATATGCCGTGCACCGGATGCCTTATTATTATCCGCCCCTGCTCCCGGAAGATATGCTCGCCCCGGAAGTTAAAACCGGTGAAATTGATCCCAATCTCTGGATGCCCCTGGAAGATTTGTATGACGGCTGGGACAACGCAGGGCAGGTGGGCCAGGAAGTCTATGGGGCCGGAACACCGTTTGGGGTTGTGCCGCGACAGTATTTCAAATTCAGGCAGCCGGGGCTCCTCTTGTTTATCGATTATCCTGTCAGCAGTCTGCGCAGGCACAAAAACCACTCTGTCAGCTTCCGGGTCGGCGGATCGGCAGAATTGTGCTGCACTTTGAGGCTTTTTTCGGAAAAAGGACAGAAATTCAAGGTGATGAGCGGGCCCGGCAAACAAAAAAAATTGCTTGAACCGGTAAAACAGCAGGAAAATTGGCTGGAATATGAGATAGCAGGTAACTCGCAACTCCATGTTTCATGGTGATCACCAGTTAAATTTTCTTAAAAGCAGGCCGTTTCCTCAGCAAGTCCGTCTTATTGCCTAAATCGGTTTTCTTTTTTGGATTTAATCCCGTAACTTTGCAAAAAATTTTTCAGGCATGAGCGACGCGGTCAAACATGAGTGTGGTATAGCACTTTTGAGATTAAAAAAACCTTTGCAATTTTACCTTGATAAATACGGAACGGCTTTTTACGGCCTGGGTAAAATGCACCTCATGATGGAGAAACAGCGTAACCGCGGCCAGGACGGTGCAGGTCTGGTAAATATCAAATTCGACATGAGCCCCGGTGAGCGCTACATTTCCCGCTACCGCTCAATCAATAAAAACCCGATCCAGGATATTTTTGACCATGTCAACAAGAAATTCGCCGCCATTGGTGAGGAAAACCCCGATAACCTGAAAAATGTTGATTTTCTGAAAAAAAACGCCGGCTTTACCGGTGAGCTTTTCCTCGGGCATTTACGCTACGGGACTTTCGGGCGGAATTCAATTGAAAGCTGTCACCCTTTCCTGCGCCAGAACAACTGGATCACCCGCAACCTGGTCGTAGCCGGGAATTTCAACCTTACGAACGTAGACGAGCTTTTTGATGTGCTCCTCGAAATCGGGCAGCACCCGAAGGAAAAATCCGATACGGTAACCGTGATGGAGAAAATCGGGCATTACCTCGATGTTGAAAACGACGAAATGTTTCAAAAATACCAGGACGAAGGACTTTCGTATGTTGACAGCTATTCAAAGATCGCGGAAAACCTGAACATCGAGAATATTTTAAAAATCTCTTCCGAATTCTGGGACGGCGGTTACGCCATGGCCGGTCTCTTTGGTCACGGTGATGCTTTCGTGCTGCGCGATCCTGCCGGGATCCGCCCGACATACTGGTATGAAGATGATGAGATTTGCGTGGTAGCTTCCGAGCGCCCGGTGATCCAGACGGCTTTCAGGCTTAAATACGAAGATATCAACGAGCTGCAGCCCGGTCATGCGCTGATTATCAAAAAAAGCGGACAGGTTTCAGAAGTGGAAATCAACCGCCCGACGGAGAAAAAAAGCTGTTCTTTCGAGCGCATTTACTTTTCGCGCGGAAACGACAAAGAAATTTACAACGAACGGATCAACCTCGGCAAGCTGATCGTTAAGCAAGTGCTGGAATCCGTGAACTACGACCTGGATAATTCCGTGTTTTCCTTCATCCCGAATACCGCTGAAATTGCGTTTTACGGCATGATGAAAGGCCTGGAGGATTACCTGAACGATAAAAAATACGAAGCCATCATCAACCTGCCGGAAAAACCTTCGCCGGAGCAGCTGAAAGAAATCATTTACCGCCGCGCCCGCCTGGAGAAAATCGCGATCAAGGACGCCAAGCTGCGCACTTTCATCACGCAGGACGAAGAGCGTGACGATATCGTTTCTTCCAGTTACGATATTACTTACGGCTCGGTGCACCGCGACAAGGACAACCTCGTAGTGCTCGACGACAGCATTGTGCGCGGAACGACTTTAAAGCAGAGCATCCTGCGCATCCTCGACCGCCTTGGCCCTAAGAAAATCCTGGTAGTTTCTTCTGCGCCGCAAATCCGTTACCCGGACTGTTACGGGATTGACATGGCTAAAATGAGCGATTTCATTGCCTTCGAAGCGACGATCCAGCTCCTGAAAGAAAACGGGAAGGAACAGCTGATCCAGGACGTTTACAAAAAATGCAAAGACCAGGCGCATTTGCCGAAAGAGGAAATTAAAAATTACGTAAAAGAGATTTACAAACCGTTTACTGCCCAGGAAATTTCAGATAAGATCGCTTTGCTCCTTACACCGGCAAATATCAACGCGAAGGTGGAGATCATTTATCAATCGATTGAAAACCTGCATGAAGCTTGTCCGAACCATTTGGGCGACTGGTACTTTACGGGAGATTACCCGACACCGGGTGGGAACAAGGTGGTGAACACGGCCTTCATCAATTTCATGGAAGGCAAAAACGAACGGGCGTATTAAGCTTTTTTGGCGAACATGGCCCTGAAAAAGCCAATGATGCGTTTCCTGAAGAGGAACATCAATAAAAGATAGGGAACAGCCATCAGGTACAAAATCCCGGTATTGATGTTGGAGCCAAACGCAGAGTCGTCCATTTCGCTGCCCTGCTCAGCCAGCAATTTACACTGCGAGCATCCCTGGGCCCAGGCCTGCTGAGCAAAAACAAGAAATGCAGCTAAAAAGAGAAAAGCTTTCTTTTTCATACTGCAAAAATACGAACTTCTGCGCTAAGCTGCGAAGTTTAAAGGAAAAAACGGAGAATTGAGCGTATAGAATGGAAAATTGGAATTCGAATCTCTAAGCAACGCAGTTAAAATTTTCGAATTAAAATTATAAATTAGCTTAAAATATCAAAAAAGATGATGCAATTTTTCTACGGTTTCGATGTCAATGAAATGTTGAAGGCCACGATCGTTCTTTTTGCGGTGGTAGATATTATCGGCTCCATCCCAACGATCCTGAAAATTAAGGAAAGGGCCGGTGAAATCCATTCTTTCCAGACAAGTCTCGTTGCTTTGTGCATCATGATCGGCTTTTTGATTTTCGGGGAAAGTATGCTCAAGCTCTTCGGGGTGAATGTAGAATCTTTTGCCGTAGCGGGTTCCATCCTGCTTTTTGCGCTGAGCTTTGAAATGATCCTGGGAGTAAAGCTTTTCAATGACCACGGAACGGGAAAAACCGCCAGTATCGTGCCCCTGGCGTTTCCGATCATTGCCGGCGCCGGAACGATGACAACGCTCATTTCCCTCCGCGCGGAATTCGAATACATCAACATCGTGCTGGCGATTTTCATCAACATTATTATCGTTTACGCTGTGCTTCGCCTCAGCCGGAAGATCGAATACCTGCTTGGAGAAGGGGGAATTGCCATCCTGAAAAAAGTCTTCGGGATTATTCTCCTGGCAATCGCCGTGAAGCTGTTTGCGAGCAATGTGAAGATTTTGTTTGAGTAGTTTTTTCCCCGCAGATGGGCGCAGATTTTTTCCACTAATTCCGCAGAGTTACGGTTTCTGTTCCTGGGTAATTTGTTAGAGGGATTCATAAAATAAAATCCGCGAGCGTAAAAAAGCATGTTTCAAAACAACGAAACACTCACACCGAACTGGAAGGGGTTGAGCTTTGTGCTTTGCGCGCTTTTGAAGAAAGGCATGAAATCATAGCTGGCGTAAAGTCCCCAGTTGCGGATCCCGAAACGGATATGTGCGCTGGCATTGAAATTATTGAAATCGTAAAAGCCTACCGTTTTTTGTTTGGAAACAATCTTGCCGTCCATATTTCCGGTTAGCGTAGTGCTGGGCAGGAAATAATACGATACACGTCCACCGACATGGATTTTGATGTGTTTCCAATTCGTACCCCTGAAACGGAGCTCCAAAGGAATGGAAAGGGAATTGACCTTAAACACGGATTTTTCAATACCATATTGTTTCACGTCGGTGATCAGCTCCGTGGACTGTTCTGTTTCGTTGCGCACAAAAAAATCGTTCATCCGGACCCGGTACAAACCGTAAGCGAAGCCAAAGCCGAAGGAAACCGTATTGTTCTTCGTCATGGGGACATCAAACATCGTGTTGACATTGAAGCCAATGGAAAGAGGCGAAACTTTGAAAGGTTTCTGGCTTTTCGACATCCAGTCGTTGTAGACAATATCAAAGACCAAGCGGTCGTAGCGGCGCACCCTGTCCGGCAGCGGCGGCTTAACCCCGGCGTAATACCACAATGCACCCGGGCGGTGACGCGACATGATATCCGTATCCTGGTCCTGGGCGGAGAGCCGGAAAGCAAGTGAGATAAAAATGATATAGCTAAGCGTAAAGCGCACTAAATTTTTTTTTCCAAAAATAATAATTTCCAGCAGATAAGTGCAATTTATGTATTTGGATAGTTGAGGAACGAGATTTAAGGAACAGAAAAACCACCTTCGGGCGTGAAGATGGTTCTGCGAATAATGATTAGCTTCGTTTTATTCGTCCGGGTGGGAAGCTTTCCAGGCGCGGTATAAGTCAAAATACCCGAGGGATTCCATCACGACCACACCGCCGGTTGTATCGCCGTATTTGGCCGGTATTCCACCCGTAAAGGCCATCATGCCGCCGATTGCCGCGCTGGGGATATTGGCAACATTGTTCATTTTTACCCCGTCCATCATGTACACCATGTCACCTTTTCGCGCCCCGCGGAACACCAGCTCACCGTCGTCCGTCAGCCGGATATCGGAAGACATGGAAGCAATCATGGCCTTCTGGTCAAATTTCTGGGGGCTTTTTTTGATCTGCTCCAGGTCCATTTTGATTTCGGAAGCAACGCCATACATCAGGTTGGGCATGATCGGCGGGCCTACGCTTACACCGTCAAGCATCCTGGCGTTGAAAGGAATAATACCCATATTCACGATCCCGTCCATCGGTACGGAAACCACGAGGTCTGAAATGGTGTCGCCCTCAAAGACAATGGTAAAAGAATATTTTCCGGGAGGAATGGCCGAAATCCGGAAACGGCCGTCGATATCAGTCATAGCGCCGTATTTCGTTCCGTTGGATTCCGTATATACTTTGGCGCTAATCAGCGGTTCGCGTTCTTTTTGCGTTACAACTGTTCCTACAGCTTCACCCAGAGAACCTTGTGAAAAACCGAAAACCGGGAATGCGGTTAAAGCGGCTAAGATCATTTTTTTCATACTTACAGAGTTTTAATTCGTTGAACTTTTCTGTAAGATGAATGCTTAGCCGAAATTCCATAACTATAACGTGATAATATACTAATTTTTGGTAACCCCAATAATTAGCACATTAATTACTATCCGTTCTCAGCGATCACCTCTTTCACTTCCGGCAGATGGGATTTGAGCAGGTTTTCGATCCCGAACTTCAGGGTAGCGGTGGAAGAAGGGCAGCCGGAGCAGGAGCCGCGGAGCAATACAGTAACAACACCGTCTTCGTAAGAGCGGAATTCGATTGCGCCGCCATCATTTTCAACGGCAGGCTTCACGTATTCTTCCAGCAGGGAAACGATTGCGTCATCATATTCGGAAGGGGCGTATGTTTTTTGCTCTTCATTTGTTGTTTCAACCGGCTTCGGCGCAGGCATCATAACGAGCACGTCTTTTCCGTCAGCAATCCAGCCTTTGATAAATTCGCGGAGCTCCATGGTGATGTAATCCCAGGAAAGCGAGTCGTTTTTAGTAATGGTGACAAAATTGGCCGCCATAAAAACCCCTTTCACAAAGGGAAACTGGAACAATTGCTCGGCCAGCGGTGAAAAACCTTTGGCTTCAGCGCCAGATGTGAATTCAACAGATTCGCCCGAAACGAGTAAGTATTTATTGGCAACAAATTTCATGGTAGAAGGGTTCGGTGTCATTTCGGCGTAAACGGTAACAGGAACTTGCATAATTTCGAAAAATATTTTAGTGCAAAATTACTAAATTTTAAAGCTGCTTCGGGTCAATCATTTGAAAATAAATATATATTTGCACCGAACATTTAAATCAATCGTAATGAAAAGATTATTATTTGGATTACTGGCAGTAACTGCTATGGCAATGACATCTTGCTCAAAAGATGCTAAAATCAACAAAAGACTCGACGGTGAGTGGAAAGTAACAAGCTATGACGGCGAAGCTCCTGAAAGCGGTGAAACTGAAATTTATTCTTTCAAGAAAACTGAAAAATTAAGCGGAACAGGTACTTACAGCTATGCTTCAACATCCGGTGGCTCAAGCGTTAGCATCAGCTTCCCTTTCACATATGTGATCGGAGATGAGAAAATCACGGTAACTGTTGATTACGGCTCAGGAAGTGACTCCGAAATCTTCGAAGTGGTTACTTACGAAAAAGACAAAATGGAATTTAAAGAATCAGACGGTACGATTACTGTTCTCGAACCTAAATAATTCACCTTATAATATTTGGAAAAGGGGGCTTCGGCTCCCTTTTTTATTTCCAGGCAAAATATTTTGAATGAGTAATTTACACTAAAGAGAAGTTTGATTATGAAAAAAAATTGAAAATAATTTTGCCATTTGAAAAATACCTATATATTTGCTCCCGAATTTAAACCTTTATAAAAATTATTTATCATGAAAAAAGTATTAGCTATCGCTGTATTGGGAATGTTTGTTTTGGCTTCCTGCAAAAAAGATTACACTTGTGAGTGCAAAGTTAACGAGCAAACTGTAACTATTCCATTGAACGGTTACAAGAAAAAAGATGCTGAGTCTTCTTGTGACGCTGCAAAAACAACTTACTCAAATGCTGATGCAGATGCAACTTGCACATTGAAATAATCGAATCTCTTTTTGATTGGAAAAGGAAGCTTCGGCTTCCTTTTTTATTTTCATGAAAATTTTCATGAAATATAGCATACCTTTAACGCACCACTTTAGTTAAAAACAACGTTATGAGAAAAATTATATACATCCTGCTGATCCTCCTGAATGTGATCTTTTTGAAACAAGTTCAGGATTTTGCTTTGGACCTTGGTCTTTCCTGGACCTTTTCCTTTTCCCTGCCTTATTTCCTGCTCTTACTTTTCGGGATTCTCCTGGCCATGGCTTTGCGTCCGGTGATGAAACGCATGCCGAAAGCGCTGCGCATCCTGGTGCTTGTTGTCGTTGCTATACTCCCATTCGGCGCCGGTTTTATTTTGCACCCGATCTATGAAGGCGATTACGCAGGCGAAGGAACGGAAGTGAAGGCACAGAAATTCCGCAATGGCAAGCAGGCTGATCTGGTTGTGCTTACGATTTCAGACTGTCCTTTCTGCCGCGAATCCACCCAAAAGATCAACCGCCTGGTGGAACGCAACCCGCAGATGAGAATCAAATACGTTGTATGCTCCACGAATCCGGAAGCAACGAAAGAGCTGCGCAGTCTCCTCGACAAGCGGGTTAAAATTGAGCTGGTTTCCGAGCTGAACGAAGGCCTGGCTTTATCCGCCGGTAAGTTCCCGACCTTTGTCCGGATAGACAACGGAAAGCCGGTACACAAATGGCACAATATGCAGCTGGGTGTTCTTGCCCTGGATAAAATCGAATCTTCGCTTTCCAAATAGCTATTGATAATGAAATAATTAGGTCTTCTCACGGGCATTTTTTCCTATTCAACGGCAAATGCACGGATTTGGTAGAAAAAATGAGGGAATTTAAAATATTTTGGTAAATTTTTCTTAATTTCGTGTAAATTTTTCTTAACTTTAGATTTAAACGATCTAATAAGTTTCTCAAAATATGCCAGTAGTTCAAGAAAGTCTAAAAGGTGCTTTGCGCACATTTTTTGGTTTCGATAGCTTCAAAGGAAAACAGGAAGACATTATCAACAACGTCTTAGATGGTAAAAACACCTTCGTCATTATGCCGACGGGTGGTGGAAAATCCTTATGTTATCAGTTACCAGCCTTGTTGTCAGAGGGAACGGCCATCGTTGTTTCCCCCCTGATCGCATTGATGAAAAACCAGGTAGATGCCATCCGGAATGTAAGCGACAGTGAAGCTGTGGCGCATTTCCTTAACTCCTCCCTGTCAAAATCCGAAATCACGCGGGTGAAAACCGATATTACCGCGGGAAAAACCAAACTGTTGTACGTTGCACCGGAATCGCTTACCAAACAAGAATATATTGACTTCCTCACCTCAGTCAATATCTCCTTTTTTGCTATTGACGAAGCACACTGTATTTCAGAATGGGGACATGATTTCCGCCCGGAATACCGCAGACTGCGCGAAATTTTTGAGAAAATCTCCAATGTGCCGATCATTGCGCTTACTGCAACGGCAACACCGAAAGTTCAGTTCGATATCCAGAAAAACCTGAATATGCTGGACGCGACCGTTTATAAGTCTTCGTTTAACCGCGATAACCTGTATTACGAGATCCGTCCGAAAAAAGACGTTGAAAAAGAAATCATCCGCTATATCCGCTCCAATTCCGGCAAATCGGGCATCATTTACTGCCTGAGCCGTAAAAAAGTGGAGGAGCTCGCCGAATTGCTGAATGTGAACGGCATCAATGCGCTGCCTTACCATGCCGGCCTGGACGCCAATACCCGCGGAAGGCACCAGGATATGTTCCTGATGGAAGAAGCAAGCGTTATCGTTGCTACCATCGCTTTCGGAATGGGGATAGACAAGCCGGACGTGCGTTTTGTGATCCACCACGATATCCCGAAATCGGTTGAAAGCTATTACCAGGAAACCGGGCGCGCAGGCCGCGACGGAGGTGAAGGTGAATGTGTAGTTTTCTACAGCTACAAGGACATTGAAAAATTAGAAAAATTCCTGCAGGGCAAACCCGTTGCGGAACAGGAAATCGGGAAACAGCTCCTCAACGAGATGGTGTCCTATTCCGAGACTTCCGTGTGCAGGCGGAAATACATTTTACATTATTTCGGCGAACAATTTGAGGAATCGAGATGTAACAGCATGTGCGACAACTGCCGCCATCCGCGTGACCGCTACGAAGGACAGGAATACATCAAAATCCTGCTCGACAGCGTCATGGCCCTCGAAGAACAGCAAAAAGCCAAACATTTGTGCGCTTTCATTGCCGGGAACGTCATTGCCGAAATCAAAAGCTACAGACACGATAAACATGAGCTTTTCGGCAAAGGAAAAGAGCGCGACGAACATTTCTGGAATGCCGTTATCCGCCAAAGTCTTGTAGGAGGTTTTATTTACAAAGACATCGAAACTTACGGTACGATCAAAATGACCGAAAAAGGCCACGAGTTCATCGCAAAACCGTTCCCATACAAGCTTATCAAAGAGCACGACTTCTCCGGGACAGACGATGACGACACAGTGGTCAGCGCCAAAGGCGGGGCTTTTGACGAAGCACTTTACGATATGCTTCTTGAAATGCGTAAAAACATTTCCAAGCAGAAAAACATACCTCCGTTCGTGATTTTCCAGGAACCGTCCTTGAAAGATATGTGCCTGCAATACCCGATCAACATGGATGAGCTGACGAATATCCAGGGCGTTGGTACCGGGAAAGCGAGCCGTTACGGCGCTCCATTCCTCGAGCTGATCAAGAAGTACGTGGAAGAAAACGACATCGAACGTCCGCAGGACCTCGTGGTGAAATCGCTTGTCAATAAATCCGGACTGAAGGTTCAGCTGATCCAGAACATTGACCGCAAGCTGCCGCTGGAAGACATTGGCAAATCGCAGGGCAAATCACTGGACGAGATCATCGAAGAAATTGAAGCCATTGTTTCCTCCGGGACGCGTGTGAACATCAATTATTACATCGACGATATCCTCGATCCGGACAACCAGGATGAGATTTACGATTATTTCAAGGAGGCTGAAACAGACGATCTCATTACTGCTTATCATGAATTCGACGGCGATTATACCGAAGAAGAGCTGCGCCTGATGCGGATCAAGTTCATGAGTGAGATGGCGAACTAAATTCATTGTTTGCGCTGACCTTGCTCTGCCAAAGCTTTGCGCAGGGGAAGAGCTTCGGCATAGGTGCAGCGTGAACATAGCATTCCAAAAAATCTGCGGATTCTGCGGGAAAAAATTGAAACTTTTTTCATTTTAACACGTATATTTGCACCATGCAGCTTGACGCGCTTATCGGAGAATTACTTTTGAGGAACAACTGTGTTGTGGTCCCGAAGTTTGGTGGTTTTATCGCTACCCAGCTCCCGGCTTCCCTTGATCTCCGGAACGGCCGCATCCAGGCTCCCAAAAAATCGATCCTTTTCAACAAGCAATTGACGAACAGCGACGGTTTACTGATTTCCGCCTTTGCGGCCAAAAATGCCTGCAGCTATGATTTAGCTTCGGAACAAATCGACGGGCTGGTGAAACACTGGTTTGATGAGCTGAACGCGGGCAAGCGCATTATTTTTGACAAAGTTGGCTTCCTGTACTTCGACAGCGAAAAAAACATCCGCTTTGAGCAGGACCGTTTTTTCAATCTCCTGCTGCAATCTTTCGGGATGGGGCAGGTACAGTTTGTTTCCGAGCAGAAAATCGAAGCTGACGAGACAAAACCGCTGAAAGCAGCGCCACAGGTAATGATCGAACCGGCAATTATCGCCCCGTTAGTTGAGAAAACCGAAGATACGCCGGTGATTACGCTGATCCCGGTAAATACGAAAAAAGAGAAATTGGCCGCAGCTGAGACAAAACATGTTTCGTCTCAACGAGAAACCCCAATTATAAATATCAAAACCTCCAGGCGCAGGATCACCCGTTACGTTGCTGCAGCCTGCCTGCTGCCGATCGCTTTTTATTCTGTCTGGATCCCGATGAAAACCGACGTACTCGAATCCGGTATGTTCTCTTTCCATGATTTTAATCCTTTTCACCGGCAAGTGGAGGGCACTTATGTTCAGCAGAAATTCGGCAAGCTTCCGCTTATTCCGCAGATGAGGTCCCTGGAGACGATTATCAGTGATTTACCGGCTGATGTTTCCGTATTCCCGCTGGAATTTGAAAACGAAGGTGAGGGCAGCGATTTGTTTTATATCCGGATCAGGGAAGAAGAAACGAAAAGCCCGGAACAAAATACGGTTTCAGAAAACGCTTCTACTATAGAATACAGCAAGCCAGCGGTTGAAAAGACAGTTATTCAAGCCAAAAAAGCAAGCCGTTCCAACGGTAAATTCAAAGTTGTTGCGGGAAGCTTCAGCAACGAAAATAATGCCGCTACGCTTGTCAATGAGCTGACCTCCAAAGGTTTTTCGGCTTTCACAATGGAAGACACAAACGGCCTTGTGCGCGTAATCGCGGGTGCATCGGATTCCAATTCCGAAGCGAATGAAATCGTGGGCCGCCTGCAGCAAAGCGGGGTTGCTTCCTGGATCCTGAAGTAGTTTTTCCCATAATCTCTCCCGCAGATGCACACAGATTTTTTGCGTAGATAGCGCAAAAAAATAATCAGCACATTAGCACATTATTCCATTAGCACATTAAATTTGCAGCATGTTTACAGGTATTATCGAAACGCTGGGCACGGTTACAGCAATTGAGCACGAGCAGGACAATATTCATTTCCGCATTCGTTCGGGCTTTACCGGCGAGCTCAAAATCGACCAGAGCGTGGCGCACAACGGCGTTTGTCTTACGGTAGTGGATATCTCCGGCGATGAATACGTGGTGACAGCAATTCGCGAAACCCTGGATAAAACGAACCTTGGCAACTGGGAAACGGGCAGCAAGGTGAACCTCGAACGCTGCATGCTGATGAACGGCCGGCTCGACGGGCATATCGTGCAGGGACACGTAGACACTACAGCAAAATGCAGCGCTGTTGAAGATCAGAACGGCAGCTGGAAATACACGTTTACCTACGATCCGGATTTTGTGACCGTTGAAAAAGGTTCAATCACCGTGAACGGCGTGAGCCTGACCGTCGTTGATTCCCGCGAGAAAAGCTTTTCTGTCTGCATCATTCCCTATACCTACGAACACACGAATTTCCATACGTTGAAAGCCGGCGATACGGTGAACCTCGAGTTTGATATCATCGGGAAATACGTGGCGAAGCTGTATGTGAGACAATAGATAGAATACCAAAGACAGAAGACATGGTTTAGTCTGATATCTTACGTCTCCCGTCTATTGTCCCGTCCTGATCTCCAACATTTTCCATTCTAAATTTTCCATTTTTCATCCAAATGTCGTATCTTTGTACAAATTATGCTCGGGATGAACACAAGAAAAACAACAGGAGGAAGGCGTTCTGCCGCTCCGAAAACAGGCCAGAAGGCCGGACCAAAATCCAAAACAACGTCTAAAACGACTTCCAAAAAAACAAGCGCCGCTCCGGCTAAGGAAGTGAAGGACAAAGACAAGCGCAAGTATAACGATTTCAAGGAAAGGGTGAAAAAAGGCGATCCGATGCCGACTTTCAACGAAAATGAAATCCGTCTCAATAAATTTTTATCGAATGCCGGTGTTGCCTCCCGCAGGGAAGCCGATGTACTGATCCAGTCCGGTGTGATTGCCGTAAATGATGTGATCGTAACTGAGCTGGGCTATAAGATCAAGCCGGGAGACAGCGTAAAATATGACGGTGAAACAATCAACGCAGAGAAAAAGCGCTATGTTTTGCTGAACAAGCCGAAAGGCTTTATTACTACGATGGACGACCCGATGGGACGTAAAACCGTTATGACACTGGTGGAAAAAGCGTGCAAGGAACGTGTTTACCCGGTGGGAAGGCTTGACCGCGACACGACAGGGCTTTTGCTGTTTACCAACGACGGCGATTTGGCAAAAAAACTGACGCACCCGCGTTACAAAGCCAGCAAAATCTATCACGTTGAGGCAGATAAGCCGGTGACAACAGAAGATTTACTCAAGCTGAAATCAGGGATTTACCTCGATGACGGAAAAGTTGTCTGCGATGACGCGGTTTATGTTGACGGCGGGAGCTCCCGTGAAGTTGGCGTTGAGCTGCATTCAGGAAAAAACAGGGTTGTGCGCCGCTTATTCGAAGCCCTGGGCTACGAAGTGGTGAAGCTTGATCGTGTGAAATTCGCAGGCCTGACCAAAAAAGATCTGCCGCGTGGCTTTTTCAGACATTTAACGGAAAAAGAAGTAGCTTTCTTAAAAATGAGCTAAGATGTAACTCAACAGCGAATTTTACGTTTCTGTAGACAGCATACTCAAAAAACATGAAAAAATCCGGGCTCTTGCTTCTCCTGCTCGCTTTGTGTTCCTTCAGCCAGCAACTGAATGCACAGCGCTTGTTTAACGGCGTGAAAAAAATTTCCAATGCGCGCGGAACTTTCTGGCTCGGCTGGGGTTACAACCGTTCGTATTATACGGAAAGTGATATCCGGTTCCGGGACAAGACCTATGATTTTACGTTATTTAATTCCACGGCAAGGGATCAAAAATTACCGCTTGGGGATCATTTTGCGGCGGAAACGATGTTCAAGACACAGTTTGATTTCAAAGCCGGTTATTATTTTCGGAACAAATACGCCGTTTCACTCGGTTACACCCGTTTCAATTATATTTTCAATGACGGGAACCAGGTTTTGCTGGACGGAAAGATAGACACAACGCTCAGCACTCCCTGGCGCGGAACGCAAAATAACGAGGAAATTATCACCAACCGCAGCGATTTTCACTACGCCAACCAAGGCATGAATTTCCTGCACGCCAGCATTCAGCGGACAGACAAACTGTACCAATCCCGTAATAAAATGGCGGCTTTCAGTACGAGCTACGGCTTGTCACTCGGCGCGATCCTGTCGAATAACACCTTTCTTTTTGCCGGCACATTGAATGAAAATAAACATTCTTTGTCCGGTTACGGCTTAGCGGCTTTTGCTTCGGCGAGACTCGAGTTTTTCCGCCACATTTACCTGCAGGGACAGCTTACGGGCGGCTCCATCAACCAATTCAAAGTGCAGACCGCTGCCAATAACCCCGATAGCTGGGCAAAACACCGCTTCTGGTATGGACAGCGCAGCATCACACTCGGGTTTTTCTATTATTTCAAGCCCGGAAACGGCTGCAACGATTGCCCGGTGTGGTGATCCTTTGATGGGTGATGAATTGCACATTTAAATTTATTGCCCGCAATTTTACATTTTCAATTCTCTCCCTATAAATACCGGGACAATTTTTCTTAGCTTTGCTACTATGCATAAAATCATTTCATTAGCGGCATTGCTGCTTGTTTTCGGTAATTCGCGCGCGCAGAATGCTAACTGGGGCTGGGGAATCAGCGCTACTGTAGTTCAAAATGGCTCCAGCATCACGATGTCCGTTTTTGATCCCATTATCAATCAAACCCAAAGCACCAGCCAAAGCGGGGTTGCGAATTATTTTAACAGTGAAGGGATCGTTGCGTGGGTAACGACAGGCTCAACAGTAGGTGCGGCCATTTACGACATCAACCAGCATCAGTGGAAAAACACAAGCTTCAACAGCAATTCCGGGAATATAGTAACGAATGCTGATGGCGTCGTAGCCTGGGTTTCGGCGTCAGGGACAGTTGGAGGGGCCGTGTATGACCCTTACCAGGAGAACTGGCAGTATACAACCTTTAATGGCAACAGCGGCAACAGCTTTATCAACAACGACGGGACGATTGCCTGGGTTTCGGAATCCGGAACGGTAGGCGGGGCAGTTTACGACGGGGAAGAACACCAGTGGAAATACACCACCTTCAACGGGAATTCGGGAAATACCATTCAAAATGAGCAGGGTATTATCAGCTTCGTATCTGAATCGGGCACGGTTGGCGGCGCAGTTTACGACCCGGGGGCAAATAGCTGGAAATACACTACTTTCAACGGAAATGCCGGGAACAGCGTGATTAACCAGAATGGCATAATTGCCTTTATTTCCGATTCAGGGACGGTTGGCGGAGCAGTTTACAATCCCAATTCACAGAACTGGGCTTACACGACCTTCAACAGCAATTCCGGAAACCATAACCTGGCGATTGTAGACGGCTCCATTCAATGGTATTCGTCTTCCAGCTTTTACCGCTATGGTTACAATATGTCCTCCGGGAACTGGGTAAGCGACCACAATACCCTGCACTGCAAATTTTACATCAGCGACAACGCCGGAGCGACACCGTTCATTACGCATTTCTCCTGTTTAACAATCGGCGCAACCACAGCTTCTTATGCTGCCGGAGACGGTCACACTATCACCCGCCGCAAAGCGTGGAAACAGTATGGAAATCCAGGGAGCTACCAACCCGTCCTGACAGTTTTCAACAGCAGCCAGAACTCCACCTGCAACGGACAGCTTGACGTTTCAGGAACCGGCGGATTAAACGAGCTTGGAACAAACGGCGGCTTTACCGTAATCCCAAACCCGGTATCCGCAAATTCCCAATTGAAGATCGGATCGCTGGAAAACATGTCGGAGATAGCGGTTTATAATACGCTTGGAATGCTTGTATATTCAGAAACGGGATTGAACACAACTTCTACAACAATTGATTGCCGCGAAGCTCAATTGAACCCGAGAGTTTATGTTGTGAAAATCCGGACAAGCACCTCACAGTTTGTTAATTTGAAGGCTGTGGTGGAGTAAACTAATATGCTAATTCTACGGTTAGGATCATATCAGCATATTAAATTATTAGCACATTAATAGTCCCACTTATCCAGGAAGGAATCGTAGAAATTGACCCCGATTTTGAAGCGAAGCGCCGTTTTGTCAAAGGTATTTCCCTGCATACAGGCGTAGGTCCCGAGTTTAAAAATGGTCTTTTTGATCCGGCATTTGCGCTCGATCCCGGCGAAGAACTCCAGCTGGGTAAAGTTCGCATCGGGAATGCTTAAAAATCCGCCGCCAATGGTTTCCTCAAGCTTGAGACGGTTGATCCCCCAGATTTTATTCAGGAAAAAGCCATTAAAATGATGGATAAAATTAAACTGGAGATACGAATTATTCGTTGTCAGGAAAGTGTCCAGCATTTGCATCGTATTCGTTGGATCGGAGAAAAAGCCCAGGTCGGATTGCCTGAAAAACTTGTATTCAATCAGCCGGATATTCTGTTTGTTGAAGTAAATCCCGGACACAAATTTCAGGTCGGAGTTACCCAGGGAATTGAGCTTGATTTCGTCCTGGACACGGAATTCGACTTTATCAAACGCCGCTTCGGAGTTAAAAATATTCGGGGTTGCTTTTTTGTACTGGAAATATAAGGTTGGCCACGGCGAGCCAAAAACAATTTTCCGGTTTTTACGGATCATGTATTTTTGCTTGAAATGGTATTCCAGGTCGATCGTTGTCAGAAAAATTTTATAGCGCTCGAAAGGCTGCGGCGGGGCAAAGTAAATTTTCAGGGTATCCCACCAGGGCGGGTATTCCATGTTTTCAATCGACTGGCGGTCGGAATAATGAAAGGTGAGCTTTCCATATAGTCCGTTGATGATTTCCTGTCCGTAATTGACTTCGAATTTTTGGTTGCGCACCCGGTTGGAAACGGGCAGTAGACTTTGTGTAATGTTGAGGTTGTTTGTCATGAAATCGTACATATCCCCCATAACGAAGCCCAGAGTTGCAAAGTTGAGCGGGTTGTACATGAGCGATCCGTCAAACGAGCCTTTCAGGTCTTTGTTCCGGAAACCGTAATCAATTTCGGGCGAAAGTGAGAGCTTCCAGCCGTTTTTGAACTCTTTTTTAAACGTGACCGGCAAGCGATGGCGATATCCGCCCACCCCGAAAGGAACAACCTGCTGCACCAGGCCACCGACATAGAATTCATATTTCTTGAAGGAATTTACGTGGCCGATCGTCCCGACAAAAATGCTCCACCAGCGGAAATCGTTGCGGATACTATCCATCCGGCGCAGATATTCCTCGCTTTCGTGGTAAGTGATGATGCTGTCCTGCTCGTGCATGAATTTTTTCTCAATGTCTTTCAGCGTAAAAGGCCGTTTGGAGTTCCAGTAGGCTGAATCCTTGTCGAAAGCATCATCCGTAAAGACAGCCGTTTCCTGCCAGTAGCCCGGTTTGTCGTCTTCCACTTTGAACGCATAATCCTGGTGCGAAACCCGGATCAGGCCATTGATGATCGTTTTTCCTTCTTTGATGTCATACACGAATTCCTTGCGTTTCGGGACGAGCCTTTCACCAATTTTTGTGTAATCGCAAATAATGCGGATGTCTTTGAAAAAAAGCAAAACGCCCGGGTTGATCCCCAAATCGTAAGACACCACTTCCCAGCTGCCGTCGCGGATGAAAATCGTTCCGTCAAACAAAGCTTCGTAGGAAAATTTCGGTTTGATTGAAATTTCGTAAACGATATTGCCGCTGCTGTCTGAAAAGGAATTTTCCAGGTAAAAGCTGTAGTAAAAAAAGGCGTTGAAGGCCAAGGGTGAGATCAGCGGGTTTTGGGTCAGCTTGGGTGCATCGATGGCATTATCAAAAATAGAAAAATGAGCGTCTTTGATCCCCGTAACAAACAAATAAGGGTTGGTTTCAAAGCCGCCTTCCGGTGCCAGGTTGGATTCGCTTCCATCGTAGCTGATCCCTACGGTAACTTCTCCCAGCTCCTGGAACTGGTCCGTGAAATCATTGTAGGCATAAAACTCATCCTTGAACTTTGCCGGTTTTTTGTAGGACGTAAAAGCACGCCATTCGATGAGGTTAAGCTTTTCCCGCCCGATGATTGAATCTTTGTTGATACTGTCGAGCTTGTCTTTTTCCAAAGCGCCAAAACAATACGTGTCGCAGCGGTATTCCGATAAAAGGTCCTCAAAGTACGAACGGCGGTCAATGGCTTCTTTCATGATTTCCTTGCCCCGCTCGCGCTTGGTTTGGCTTACAACTACAACTTCTTCCAGCTGCTGGAGGGGTTCCTGCAAAACCACAGGGTAATCGGTGTATTCTTCATTGATCTCTATCGTCACCTGGTGGTTTTCATATCCGAAAGCCGAAAAAACGAGGACGTATTTTCCCTTCTTCAACTCCAGCTGGTAAGCGCCAACTGCATTTGCCACCGTTCCGTAAGCTGTATTCTCCACCCGGATTTTGGCGAAAGGGATTTCCATGCCGTGGGTATCCGTAATTTTTCCGCGGAGCACCTGCCCGAAAAGCGCAGGAACAACAGAAAACAGGAGTAACGTAGTTAATAAATGTTTCAAAGACTTGGTTTTTCCGTCAGACGGGCAAGTTAGGAAAAAGTTACAAGGCAGCCAAAATATTTTCTCCGAAATTTTCCTTAGTTTTGTGTAATGAAATCCAAAAGAGGTCTTGCTATTTTAGGTTCAACCGGTTCAATCGGCACACAGGCGCTGGAAGTGCTCGAAACCTACCCCGATTATTTTAACCTGGAAGTGCTGACCGCAAATGGAAATGCAGGGCTCCTGATCGAACAGGCCAAAAAATTCAAGCCGAACTGTGTGGTCATCGTGGATGAAAAAGGCTACCAGCCGGTGAAAGAAGCTTTGTGGAACGAGGACATTAAAGTTTACTGCGGGGCCGACGCGTTATCGCAGGTCGTTGAATCTTCCGAAGTGGATATCGTGCTGACTGCCCTTGTTGGTTACGCCGGTCTCAAGCCGACAATTTCAGCGATCAAAGCCAAAAAAACCATTGCCCTTGCCAACAAGGAAACGCTGGTTGTAGCCGGGGAATTAATCACCCGCCTGGCACTGGAAAACGAGGTTGCGGTTTATCCTGTAGATTCGGAACACTCCGCGATTTTCCAATGCCTGACAGGCGAATCCGGCAACCCGATCGAAAAAATATACCTCACGGCTTCAGGCGGCCCTTTCCGTGGATGGACGATGGACCAGCTGCAAAACGTTACCCCGGCACAAGCCCTGAAACATCCTAACTGGTCGATGGGCGCCAAAATCACGATTGATTCCGCAACGCTGATGAACAAAGGCCTGGAAGTGATTGAAGCCAAATGGCTGTTTGATCTCACTGCCGGCCAGATTGACGTAATCGTTCACCCGCAGTCAATTGTGCATTCGCTCGTTCAGTTCCGCGACGGGAGCATGAAAGCGCAAATGGGCTTGCCGGACATGAAGCTGCCGATTCAATACGCCTTGACCTACCCGGAGCGTTTCCCGACGGATTTCCCACGCTTCAATTTCATGGATTATCCTTCGCTGACTTTTGAAAAACCGGACCGTGAAACCTTCATTAACCTCAATTCGGCTTACGAAGCGATGGAGAAAAAAGGAACGGCCGCCTGCGCGCTCAACGCCGCCAACGAAGTTACCGTTCAGGCTTTTCTTGAAGAAAAAATCGGTTTTACAGACATTGCGGAAATCAACCGCCGTGTGATGCACGATACGCAATTTGTCGCCAGCCCGGTTTACGAAGATTTTGTTGCCGTAGACAGCGAAGCCCGCCGCCTCGCCCGGGAATTGCTCCTTCAGGGCACAATTCGTTAAAACTTCCGAATTTCCGCCTGTTTTCAACAAAATAAGCGGTAAAAATGAGATCAATTGAAAGTGTTTCATTATTTTTGCACTGCCTATGTCGGAACGCAAAGAAATGTCCTTTTTAGACCATCTCGAAGAGTTGAGGTGGCGCCTGGTGAAGTCCGCGATTGTGATCATCATCATTGCGATTGCAATCTGGTGGAACATGGACTGGATCATGCGCAACATTTTTATGTCGATGCTCCGCTCGGATTTCGTTACCTACGATTTTTTCTGCTCCAATTTTAAGATCATGTGCGTTGACCACATTCCCGCTTCTATCCAGTCACGGCAGGTCGGTGGACAATTCGGTTACGCGATCTGGATGTCTTTCATCGGCGGCGTTGTTCTCGGCTTTCCATTTATTTTTCATCAGATCTGGTCTTTCGTGAGGCCGGGACTGAAAACCAACGAGCAGAATATTGTGCGCGGGATAGTTTTTTATGTCAGCATGCTCTTTTTCTTCGGGATCATGTTCGGCTATTTCGTTGTGGCCCCGATGAGCGTTCATTTTTTCGGAACATTTAAGATCACCAGTGAAATCCAGAATGAATTTGACCTGAACTCTTACATGAGCACGATAATTTCGACGGTTTTTTACAGCGGGCTTTTCTTCCTGCTTCCGGTTGTTGCTTATTTGTTCGGGAAGCTCGGAATTATTACGCCTGCCTTCCTGAGAAAATACCGGAAACACGCCATTGTCGGCGTTTTGATCCTTTCGGCGATTATCACCCCGCCCGATATGATCAGCCAGGTTATTGTTTCAATCCCTATTCTTTTACTTTACGAAATCAGTATATTTGTCGTGGTTGCCGTAGAGAAAAAACGTAACAAAGAAAGCTGAAAAAGATGATATTCCGCCTGTCCCTGGTCCTGGTTTTTAGTTGGCTTGCCGCAAGCGCTGTGGCCCAGCAGACCAAGGTTTACGGGAAAGTCACAGATGCTGTGACGGGTGAAATGCTCCCGGGTGCCCGCGTTCGTTTTTACGACTCTAAAATCGGTGCAATTGCAGATTCGACGGGCTATTTCGAGATAGAAACCTACTATGCTACCGACAGTCTCCAGGTTTCATTTTTCGGCTACAAAACCAAAACGGTATTCGTCAGAAAAGACATTTCCCAGGAAATCAATGTGAAGCTGAACGTGCTCACTGCGGAAATCGAAGAAGTTTTCGTTAAGCCGCCCGATGAACTTCCGTCCACGCGCCTTCACAAGCGGGTGATCAAGCATAAAGACATCAACAACAAGGAAAAGCTGGACGCTTACGAATACGAGCTGTACAATAAAATCCAGTTTGATGTCAATAATATCGGCGAAAAATTCAACAAAATGCCGATGATCAAGCGTCTCGACATGGTGATGGATTACCTGGATTCGGCGGAAAACGGCAAAAGCTACCTGCCTTTCCTGCTCAGCGAATCCATTTCCAATTTTTATTTCAAAAACAATCCGAAGAAGAAACGCGAAGTCATTACGGCGTCCAAAATTACGGGGATCGACAACATCCAGCTGAACCAGATCGTGGGTGATATGTATCTCGATATGAACATTTATGACAACAACCTCATTTTGTTCGACCGTTCGTTCGTGAGCCCTGTTTCAAATTTTGCACGCAATTTCTACCGTTTTTACCTCGATGATTCCACGTTTATCGGCAATCAATGGTGTTACAAGCTGCGCTTTGTGCCGAAACGCGTTGGAGATGTGACTTTTGAAGGAGAAATGTGGATCCACGATACGACCTATGCTGTGAAGCAGGTTTCAGCGCGGATTTCCCCGGGGGCGAATATCAACTACGTCCAGGATTTATACTTCGAGCAGGAGTTCAATCTCGTTGCAAAAGAAGTCTGGATGCTGACAAAAGAAAAACTGATCATTGACCTGAAGCTTACGAAAAACTCCAAGGTTTACGGCTTTTTTGCCCGGAAAAGCTCCTCCCGGAAATATTATGTGGTGAACCGCCAGCGGCAAGACGATTTTTACAATTCCAATTCTACGGTTGAATACGAGGACAGCTCCGAAGTTCGCAGCGAAGCATACTGGAAAGCCCACCGCCACCAACCGCTTTCGATCCAGGAAGAAGGGATCGTGGAGATGATCGATTCGCTTGAAAACACCCGGATCTTCCGGACGATGAAAAACCTGGCTTACCTCGGAACGACGGGCTACGTTCCAATCGGCCTGTTTGAGCTGGGGAACGCTTACAGCCTGCTGAGCTTCAACCCGGTGGAGAGCTTCCGCACCGGCTTGGCTTTACGAACCTCGAACAAATTTTCGCGGGTCATCGAGCTGGGCGGTAAAGTCGCTTACGGCTGGGGTGATGAACGCTTCAAATACGGCGGATCACTGCGCTGGAACGTCACCAGGAAAAAACGCGGCCTGCTTTCCGTGTATTACAATTACGACATTGAACAAATCGGGCAATCACCCACAGCGGCTTCGGTTGGCTCGACTTTCAATACGCTTTTCCGCACCGGCCCGCTCGACAAGCTGACCTTTGTAGAAAAAACCGGGTTTAATTTTGAGAAGGACGTTAAAAAGGACCTCGTTCTTTTCGGCGGCTTCGAATGGAAAGAATACACGCCGCTTGGTTTGGCGAATTACCAGCGCTACGATGCTGACAGCAACCTGGTGAATATTTCCAAAGTGCAAACCGCTGAAATTACGGCGCGCATCCGCTGGACGAAGGACGAAGAATTTATTTCCGGGGCTTTTGACCGGACTTCCCTGCGCTCCAAATACCCGATCTTTTCCGTGCAGGGGATTTTTGGGATCAAGGGCGTTTTCGGCAGCGATTATGCTTATCAGAAAATTGAGTTCCAGATGACGCACAACCG
Organism: Crocinitomicaceae bacterium; assembly: GCA_021325675.1. Classification (GTDB taxonomy): domain Bacteria; phylum Bacteroidota; class Bacteroidia; order Flavobacteriales_D; family Crocinitomicaceae; genus M2408. Next base: position 679,921 of record JAJTCM010000002.1, on the reverse strand, counting down.
CAACGTAGGCGTTTGGGGTTACCTGAAATACGGGATCAACGCCGGCTACATCTTCGGGACAGCGGCTTATCCTTTCCTGAAAGTGCACGAAGGGAACCAGTCTTACTGGCTGCTTACGAGCGCCTTCAACAAACTGAATTTCTTTGAATTTGTTTCGGATAAATACATCGGCGGAAATATTGAGCACCACTGGGAAGGCTTGTTTTTCGACCGCCTGCCTTTGATTAAAAAACTCAAATGGCGTTTGGTAACTTCCGGCCGGATAGTTTACGGCTCACTGGATGACCGCCATTCAAAGGAAATGATCATTCCGTCCTTCACCAAAAAGTTCGGCGCTGTTCCGTATGCAGAAACAGCTGTTGGCGTGGAGAATATCTTCAAGTTTTTCCGTGTTGACCTCGTTTGGCGGATGACCCACCTCGACCCGGGCATGAACCCGCTTGGTGTGCGTGCAAGATGGTCGTTTACTTTTTAGTGTACGCCTGCTTCAGGATTGTTCCGAATTACGTTTCCTGCTTTGAAGCAATTCTCACATTTCCATTCTCGATTTTCAATTAAAATAAGTATTTTTGAGCCATGAAGCTTCATACACATAACATCAAAAAAACATACAAGGGCAGACCTGTTGTAAAAGGTGTTTCTGTTGAAGTGAACCAGGGCGAGATCATCGGTTTGCTTGGCCCGAACGGCGCAGGTAAAACGACTTCTTTTTACATGATCGTAGGTTTGGTGAAGCCGGACGAAGGCTCGGTTTTCCTGGATGACCTGGAGATTACAAGCTACCCGATGTACAAGCGCGCGCAGCTTGGATTGGGTTATCTTCCTCAGGAGGTTTCCGTTTTTCGCAAGCTGAGCGTGGAAGACAATATCCTGTCGATCCTCGAGATGACGGACCTGACGAAAATCCAGCGTAAGGAACGTTTGGAGCAGCTGCTGGAGGAGTTCAGCCTGACGCATGTCCGCAAAAACCTCGGTAACCGGCTTTCGGGAGGTGAAAAACGCCGCACAGAGATCGCCCGCGCCCTGGCTACAGACCCAAAATTCGTTTTGCTGGATGAACCTTTTGCCGGCGTTGACCCGATTGCCGTGGAAGACATCCAGGCGATCATTTCTGACCTGCGCAAGCGGAATATCGGGATTTTGATCACGGACCACAACGTGCAGGAAACGCTTTCGATCACTGACCGCGCGTATTTGCTTTTTGAAGGTGGAATTTTGAAATCAGGTACAGCTGAAGAGCTCGCGGCCGACGAAACAGTCCGTAAAGTGTATTTGGGCCAGAATTTCGAATTGCGTAAAAAAGAGAAGTAGTTCATCAGCTATCCTTAAAATTCAAATGACGAACAGCGTATATTTTCGCCACGAATTACACCAATTTTGATTTTATTTAGTACTGGTGATTAGCAGCAGGGTTTCATTTGCCCTTTTTCTTTTCAAGCTCTGATTTTTCCTTTTTCAGGAAAGTATTGTATTCTTCCAGCAAATCGTAATATTTCTGGCGCCAGTAAGCGGCATCTTTGTCTTTGGGTGTACCGTACGGCTCCTGGCCTTCCATGAAAATGCCGGGAACGTTGGCTTTGAGCTCGGCAATCTCCTGTGAAAAATCGTGGTGGATAATTTTCCCGATTTTGATAATGACTTCATACGAAACGGAAGGATTATCAAACATGAGGTACATCCACCTCCTGCTTTTCCCAATTTTGTCAGCCACTTTCGTAATCGGGTAACCGCTTTTGCGGATCGCCTGCTCTATAATTTCTCCACGATGTTCCATAGTGTTACAAAATTGAGCACCGATAAGGGAAAAATAATTTACATTAATCGCTCACTTTTGGGTAAATATTTTATATAAACGGGAATTTTTTGAAGATAATCAAATCTAACTCTTGTCCTATTATCAAGTTCAGGTCAGTCCTTTCATCCTCTATTGAAATTAAAGCTAATTTGCTTTGTAGAATGAAGATTTGCAAGATAGACACTATAACCCCGAAAGATATCAGGAAATCTTATCGATAATTTGATAGGGTTAATTGCTATTTGAGATAAGTGGGTTAAAATCAGTAAAATCGGAAAGACTTACACACATTGACAACTTTTAGACTAGAGTTTGTGGAGTATGAAGATCTGGAAATCTAATTTTTTGCAGAGTTACATTTTAATAAATTTATAGTTTCTTCCGTCTATTTTCAAAAGATAAACTCCTTCAGATAAATTAGAAATGTCAATTTCATTTTTTGAATTAAAAATTTCTCCGGATAAGCATTTTTTACCAACAGTATTAAAAACTTCGAAACCTGCTGATTGAGAGATCTTGCTTTCGACAAATAAAATATCTGATGCGGGATTTGGGAATATATTAATGAAAGAAGGCATTTTTTCCATTTTCAGTCCGGAAAACTCAAAACACTGTTTTATACAAGAGTTAATGGTGTGGACAGTATTATTGGTTATAACGGGCTCATTAAAATCAAAATAGATGTCAGCATCGTTCATTAAACTGGTTCCATCCGGTAAATTAGACTGTTGCCCGACCATAAATGTTAAAAATCCATGACTATTTTCTTCATTTGTAGTACTATCCGGTAACATAACGTTTGAAAATGTCCACTCCAATACCCGCGGGCCATACATGCGAAATGCATAGTTATGACTTGAGACACCTGGCTGAACGGAAAAAATATCAAAGTTCATATCCAAAGTGTCACGAACAACTACCGTAAAGGCGGTATCTGTGCCGGTATTTTGAAACCGGATCACGAATTGTAACTGCTGATTGGGCATTATGTTATTGCTGTCACCAATTCCCTTTGGAAAACCGGTCTTATCATTTGGATCATAACTTCCTGATGCAACACCACAATAGATATCTCTCCACGAATCAGAATCATCAAGTTCAAAATTATTGATTAGGTCTGGAATCCAATTCGATAAATTCCCACATGCCTCAACATAAGCTGTTGGGTTTGAATTGCCGGGATGAAGCGGGTGTTGGTCGACCTGTATTATCCAGGTTTCTCCATTACCAGGGTATGAATAAGTCACGGAAGAACCGCCAAAGATTTGGACTGAATCCCTGTAGGTCAAAACTTCATCAACATAAATCCGGACAGGAGAATAGCACAGCATATCTCCAATTCCAATAGTGCCGGTATTTGTGATCACAAAACTAACAGAATCGTTTTGGCAAAATCCTTCTACTTCAATATGGGAATTATCCCATGGGATTGGACATTGCAAAAGATTTGGAGAAGGAGAGTGGACGGTATCAAAAGCACATGGATCAACAGGGAACAGATTTGCTTCCATACAAAGAGTTTGTTGCAGGAGTGCATCACAACTGATTGTTGTAGAAATGGTAAAGTTTCTACATTGTCCGGGGTTCAAATTTCCTGTTTGGAAGCGGTAAACATTATTTCCCAGGTTTACCGATGACAACGAAGATGAATTTACGCTAATAAGAGGATCTAATTCTACCTCAACATAGGAAGAAGTAATTTGTCCGGTTGAATGGTCCCTATTACACGCGGAAATATATATTTTTTGACCATTAAAGCAGCGTCTCAGAAAAGGAGCGTAAATTGAAACAAAGGGATCACGGCAAGGATTGGTGTTTATCATTCCAAAATCCGGGCCCTGAGAAAGGACAGATTGTGTTATATCAAAAGATTGCATTGAAGAACAAGTGGCCTGCCAAACGGTACCTGTGTCGATTGCAGCGGTATAGCTTCCGGCAGGTAAGGAATCCAAAAACCAGGTTCCGTTTGGATTTGTTTGCGTGATCAAATTTCCTGGATTAATAATGAGATTTATATTGCCAATGCCTACTTCAAATTCATCACGTAAACAATTTTGATTTGCATCAATATATACCTCTCCGGAGATTCTGGGTTCATTTAATTTTAAAATGCAATAATCCTGTCCCCCATAATTAGTGTCCAAATCGAAATCAGTGGACCATGAATATCCACTGACGATATACCCACCGGTTGCAAGAGTATATATGGTGGTAGGAATATCTGATTCAGAACCACCAATACTCTTTTCCCATAACAGGTTACCGGAGGGATCTATTTTTGTGATCCAAATATCACCTGAGCTCATGTCAGTAGAAACATCTCCATCGTAGGATTGTGACCATGAAGCCATGATATAATTTCCATCAAGTGTCTTATTTAAACACTTCCCACTGTCTCCGGAAGAGCCACCAAAAGACCTGTCCCAAACAATATTTCCATTAGGATCAAGTTTTACCACCCAATTGTCAGAATGTCCTAAAGCTTGAGAAACGTCACCATCACTTGAAAATGAAAAACCACAAATAATGTATTCTCCTTCAGTAGTTTCTATCAAACTTGGCGCAAAATCGTCGTCCGATCCACCCAAACTTTTTTGCCAAACAATTGTTCCTGAAGCATTTAGTTTAACTATCCAATAATCTATACCCCCATGATTTCCTGTCACGTTTCCATTGATTGACTTTGATTCTCCAGCAACAATATATCCACCGTCGCTTGTTAGGTGAATTTCCCTTCCGCTATCGTTTTGTGTCCCTCCCAGGTTATTTTCCCAAACTATTGTACCGGCGCCGTTGAGCTTTACCACCCACATGTCGCTATATCCGTAGTTGGATCCTACATCCCCATCGTAAGAATCGGCGCTTCCGGTAAAAATATACCCGCCGTCATTGGTCTGAATTATTGACGATGCATACTCATTATAAAATCCTCCCAATGATTTTTGCCACATTAAATTACCCAATGAATCCAATTTAACGATCCAACAGTCCGGACTTCCATTTCCATGATTACCGGATACATCGCCATTATTTGAGAAGGAAGTTCCGGAAATAATGTATCCGCCATCCGTGGTTTGTTGTATACTCGTTAAATTTTCATCTTCTGTTCCACCAAAGCATTTTTGCCAAAGAATATTACGCATGGAATCTAATTTTACAACCCAATAGTCATTCTGTCCATGATTACCAGAAACATCACCATCATTTGAACGACTACTTCCACCCAATAGGTATCCGCCATCACTTGTTAGAACAAGGTGTGGATTTTCATCAAATTCAGATCCGCCAAAAGATTTTGACCATACTACAGATGGTCTTTGAGCATAAAATGAAACAGAAGCAAGAAATGAGAAAAACAGCAGAAACTTTTTCATGTGAATATAAATTGGAATTTCAAATATACAATTTTAAAATATTTTTGTGATAAATGACCGCATTTATATTAAGTCAATTACTCTTTTGATGATAATTTATAAGATTTATGCTTTTGCCGAAGCCGGCCACCCTCACATTGAATTTTGAATTCTCTAAATAAATGTATAACTTTATCGCAAAATTATATAAACTATGGGATGTACCTCTTGTAGCTCAGGCGGCGGAACACCGCGGGGCTGTCAAAACAATGGAACCTGTAGTTCTGGTGGTTGCAATAAATTAGGTGTTTTCGACTGGTTGGGGAATATGAAGCTTCCCGGCGGTCAGGCACCTTACAATATATTAGAAGTTCGCTTCAAGAACAGCAGAAAAAGTTTTTACCGCAACGACAAAAACCTCCCTTTACAGGTCGGTGATGTTGTAGCGGTTGAAGCCAGCCCCGGTTATGATATCGGAGTGATTTCTGTTGTTGGGGAATTAGCCAGAATACAGGTCAATAAAAAAGCTCCGGGCTTAAAACCCCTGGAAACCAAGAAGATTTACCGTGTCGCCAACCAGGAAGACATTGACAAATGGGTCAAGGCACGGGAGCTCGAAAAGGAAGTGATGTACCAATCACGCACCCTTGCCGTAAACCTCGGTTTGGAAATGAAGATTTCCGATGTGGAATACCAGGGTGACCTTACAAAAGCAACATTTTATTACACGGCCGACCAGCGCGTGGATTTCCGCCAGCTGATCAAAGACATGGCCGATAAATTCAGGATCCGCATTGAAATGCGCCAGATCGGTTCGCGCCAGGAAGCTTCCCGCTTGGGAGGTATCGGTTCCTGCGGACGGGAATTGTGCTGCTCTACGTGGCTGACGGATTTCCGGACGGTTTCGACCTCTGCGGCACGCTACCAGCAGCTTTCGCTGAACCCGCAAAAACTGGCGGGACAATGCGGCAAGCTTAAATGCTGCCTGAATTACGAGCTCGATATGTACCTGGATGCGATTAAAAGCTTCCCGACACATGAAACCAAGCTCCATACGGAAAAAGGAACGGCTTTCCACGTGAAGACCGACGTTTTCAAAAGACAGATGTGGTACATGTACAGCGAGGGCTCCGGCCTGATTGCGCTGAGCCCGGACAGGGTAGCGGAGATCAAAAAGCTGAACGAGCAGAAGCAAAAACCAAAAGATTTGGTTGACCACGAAAAACACCGTGAAGAACGCTATACTGCAGCGCCTGAGCCGGATTATTCCAACGTGGTTGGCCAGGACAGCCTGAACCGTTTCGACAGTACCTTCAAAAAGAAAAAGAAGAAAAAGCCAAATCGCCCGGGAGGACAAGGTGGCCAGGGACAAAACGAAAACAGGGGGCCGCAGGCGCAGGGAGTGAAACCTCCGCAAGCTGTGAAGCCAGGAACAGGCGGGCCAAAGCCAAATGTTCCGAAGGCACAGGCACAAGGCGGGGAGAACCCGGGCGGCGAACAAAGACGTCCGAAGAAGCGCCGGAATAACCGCAAGCCCAATCCAAATCCAAATTCAAACCCGAATAACAGTACGCCGAATGCAAATGCGTAATTGGTTCATATTATTCATACTAGCCGCGGTCTTTGCTTCGTGCACGGACCCGGTTTTTTATGAAAAATCCTATTCTTTTCCAAAAAATACCTGGAACCTGAAAGTCAGGCCGATGTTCAAAGTGGAGATCACGGATACGGCCAAGCTGTACGATTTCACCATCACTTTGCGTACGACAACGGATTACGCTTTCAATAACTGCTGGATTTACCTCAACACCAAAACGCCGAACAAAATCAGGGCGCGGGAACCTTTCGAGATCAAAATCACGAACCCGGACGGCACCTGGATCGGTAAAAAATCTGGTACAATCGTTGAAAACCTTCTGTCTTTCAAACGCCGTAAATTTCCGCTGAAGGGAACTTATTTCTTCGAGCTTGAGCAAGCCGTTGTGCAGGAAAACCTGGATGAGGTGCTCGATGTCGGGATCAGGATCGAGGAAGCGAAATAATTGAAAATTTAGAATGAGAAGGGAGAATGAGAACCAATTCTCCATTTTCCATTCTTCATTCTTCATTTTTTCCTACATTTGCCCATGCAAACTTGGTACGGTTCATCTTTTCGCTTAGGCGTACTTGGCGGCGGTCAGTTGGGCAGGATGCTCATCCAGGAAGCCATCAACCTGAATGTTAAAATTCATTGCCTGGACCCCGACCCGCAGGCTCCCTGCTCGGAAATTGCTTCTTCATTTACGGTTGGGTCGCTCAATCATTTTGATACGGTTTATGCTTTCGGTAAAGACAAGGACCTCATTACGGTGGAAATTGAGAACGTGAACATCGAAGCGCTTGAGAAACTGGAAGCTGAAGGCAAAAAAGTATTTCCCCAGCCGCGTGTTTTGAAGCTGATCAAAGACAAAGGCTTACAGAAAAATTTTTACAAAGAAAACAATATTCCAACAGCGGATTTCAGGCTGATCGATTCCCAAAGCGAATTAAACTCCAATGCGGACTTTTTACCTTTTGTGCAAAAGATGCGCACCGGAGGCTATGACGGAAAAGGTGTGAAAGCCGTTCGTTCCGAAGCTGATTTTGAAGCCGGCTTTAGCGTTCCGAGCGTACTCGAAAAATTCGTTCCATTCCAGAAAGAACTGGCTACAATGGTTGCCCGCACTGAAGATGGCAAAACCTGTGTTTTCCCTACGGTGGAATGCGAATTCAACCCGGAAGCGAACCTCGTGGAATTTCTCTTTGCGCCGGCCAATATTTCCCCTGAAATTGAACAAAAAGCAGCAGCAATAGCTACCGATATTATCACTAAGCTCGATATGGTTGGTGTTCTGGCCGTTGAGTTTTTCCTGACGCAGGACAATGAGCTGCTGGTGAACGAAATTGCACCGCGACCGCACAACAGCGGCCACCAAACGATCGAATGCAACCGCACTTCACAATATGAACAGCACCTGCGGAGCATCCTCAACCTGCCGCTGGGCGATACTTCGCTGCTTTTGCCGGGCGTGATGATCAACCTGTTGGGTGAGGAAGGCTTTGAAGGCAAAGCGGTTTATGAAGGTTTGGAAGAAGCCCTTGCCATCCCGGGTGTTAAACCTCATATTTATGGAAAAGAGCTGACCAAGGCTTTCCGGAAAATGGGACATGTGACAATTGTAAACCCTTCATTGGAAGAAGCCAAAAAAACCGGGCGTAAAGTGCAGCAAATCATCAAGGTTAAAACGGCCTAGTATGCGGATTTTATATTTCATACTCAACATACTCCTGCAATACTCCATGCGTTTGTATTTCTCTTCCATTCGCCTGGTAAGACCCCCGAAACGCTTTTTTGGCCGTACAATCTATGTCAGCAACCATGCTTCGTCTTTCTTTGATCCTTTGGTAATCGGTGTGCTGCAAAGGCCGATCGTTTTTTTTATGACCCGCTCGGATGTGTTCAAGCCCGTAATCCGCCCGATCACCTGGGCTGTCCACATGCTGCCGATTTACCGCGAGCAGGACAATGACGATACCAAAGGCAAAAACGAAGCGGTGTTTAAAAAATGTAACCGCATTCTTTCCCATGGCCGCAACCTGCTGGTGTTTGGCGAAGGCTTTACCGACGATATTTTTATACGCCGCCTGAAACCTGTCAAAAAAGGCGCCGCAAGGATCGGGTTCGGAGCGCTGGAAGCCCTGAACTGGGAGAAAAAAATCTACATGGCAGCGATTGGCGTTAACTACGGTGATCCCAATCATTTTGGCAGCGAGCTGGTAATTGCGAATTCCGAACGTTTCTGCCTCAACGACTACAGGGAATCCTACCTGGAAAACCCGGCCCGTGCTATCAATGAAGTCACCAAGCGCGTCGAAAAACTGATGCAGGAGCAGCTGACCCACGTAGCCGACAAAGATTGGGTGTTTTTCCATGAGCACATCTGCCGCCTGCGCCGCAATGGTATTAACCCGGTGGATTCGGACCGCAAAATTCCGCTGCTGAAGCGCTGGGACAATTCCCGACGCCTGGCACTCTGGATGAATGAACAAAAGCTCAGCGAAAACGAAACGCTTGTTCAGCTGAAAGCAGATACAGACACGTATTTCAAGCTGCTGAAACGCATGCGCACCGAAGAAAAATTCGTTTACGAGCAGGCCAGACAAGGCAAGCTGAAAACCTCCGGCGAAATGTTGTTCCTGCTTTTTACTGCCATTTTTGTTCCCCTCGGCCTGCTTCATTTCTGGCCGCCGTATACTTTTGTGAAACGCTTCACGGAAAAATCATTCAAGCGCCGCGTATTCTGGAGCTCCGTGAAAGTCATGCTGGGATCACTGGCCATGACCTTGTGGAATGTACTCCTGGTTTGGCTGCTCAATATTTTCCTGGTCCATAACGGGCTGGTTTCACTTGCTTATTTCCTGGTGCTTCCCCTGATCGGTTTGATTACGTATCACTGGTTCCGGAAATTGAAGGATTACCGCACCAAACAAGCGCTCCAAAAAACGGACCTGGCTTCCCTTGTGAAAAAGCGTGCTGAGCTAATCGGGCGTATCAATGAGCTGATCCCCGGCGCTTAATTTACATCCCGTTGCAGCTTTTGCTCCTCCACCGGAATTTTTTCGGGTAATAATTAAACCTGTCTTTTTTGCCGTCGCGGCAATCGGGATGGTACGCAATTGGTATTTTCAGGGCAAAGTAAAAATCTGTTCCGTACATGTTGGAATTAAACAAGATACTTCCCAGCTTGTCTGTCCCCACAGTTAAAAACCAGAAACGGAGCATCAGCCCGATTTGCGGGTAAGTATATTCGTAAAGGCTCAGCGGAAGGGCAGCTTCAAACAAACGGCTTTCGTAACGCGGGGTAAGCGACAGGGAATTGCTGCGTGCTACGCCGAGCGATTTATCGGATAAGGGAAAACGCTGCACCCAGGTCAGGTTCACGTAAAATTTATTGTTCCAGGCGTTGTAGTCCCCTTGCAGCGATACATAGGAAGGCAAACGCACCTTATTCAGCTTACGCACAAAAGCAGCGGACTGATCGGTTGTAACAAGGGCATTTCCCTGTAGATTTTCAAGCACATTGATATTGTCCTCCGAAAATTCTTCCCGGGTGAAATTATAATCCGAAGCCTTAATGCCAATGTACTCCACGTTCTCTTCCTCAAATTTCAGGCTGCCGAGGTCCATCAGTGAAACGCCGATTTTGTAGAGGTAATAATTCCGCCTGCAGTTGTTTTTGCCTGAATTGGGCAGGTGATTGTAGCTTTCAGACTGCATGCGCTCGTAGGTAAAACCCAGGTCGACCCCAAAATTGCTGAAAAACGTAAACGTATCCGCCTGCAGGTATACATTATCGGCATCCATATCAAAGACGTAGCCCAGGCTGTCACTTACAATTTCTGCTTTGGCTTCGCGCACTTTGGTCGCTGCCGCCTGGATCGGGATGTATTTATTGAGTGAAATCCCGCCCATAAACAATTCGCGCTTTTTCTTGAGAAAGGTATAGGCATAGCTAAACTTGGCCTCACCGTAGCTCATGCTTGTCATGGAAAAATTTTTGCCGTTCACCGACCTGTCTTCAGGAACTTCCAGTGTGGCCACCGCCCGGATGACTTCCCCGGGAATTTTGCGTACATGTGTAAAGCTTTTCAGGCCCAGGCTCAAACCAAAAGCGTGGTCACCCTGGCTGAAAACGAAGCCCGGGCCCTGGACGAAATTCCGGTTGTACGCGTGGTATTTCCGCCGGTCAAGCTTGATGTCGAAATTAGGATTTTCATATCCCCGGTCAGATAAAAGGCCTGCAATACTTGTGTTTTCCAGGTAAACGATGTTGTTCATCACAAAAACGCCAGCCGAAACGATATTAATATCCAGCCGGGTTTTGGCATCAAGCATGGAGGAAGGATTGATGTGCACCGAGTTTGTAGGCATGTAATTACTGCTCAGACTGCCAAAATTTTCCTGTGCCGCAAGCCGGCCGGAAAGGAGCAAAAACAAGAAAGCAAAAGCAGTTTTCATCGTGAAAAATGTGTAGACCTATCTTCTAAACGTATAAATATAGAAATTTCGTTTGTTTGAGCGGGGAAGGAACGGATAAATTCGTAATTTTAGCCATGCTTTTCAAAGATGTCGTAGGGCAAGACGAGTTAAAACACCATTTTATCCAGGAAATTGCTTCGGATAAGATCAGCCATGCACAGCTTTTTTTAGGCAATTCCGGTAACGGCACCCTGCCCCTGGCGCTCGCTTTTATCCAGTATTTATTTTGCGAAAACAAGCAGCCGAAAGACAGCTGCGGACAATGTTCTTCCTGTATCAAAGTACAGGATTTACAGCATCCCGACCTGCATTTTGCTTTCCCGGTAGTACAGGCGATTGACAAATACAGCGATGCCTTCCTGAAAGACTGGCGGGCAATCATCAAAAAAGACCCGTATTTCAACCTTAACAAATGGACGGCAACCATCGACGACAGGCTGCGCAAGCCAATCCTGGGAACGGAAGAAAGCCTTGCGATCATCAAAAAGCTGAGCCTGAAATCCTTCGAGGGAAGCTACAAGGTGATGCTGATCTGGATGGCGGAAGAGATGAACCCGACCTGCGCCAATAAGCTGTTGAAAATATTGGAGGAGCCGCCGGCCAAAACGTTGTTTATCCTCGTTTCGGAAGCGGCAGAAAACATGCTGCAAACCATTCTTTCGCGGACGCAGCTAACCCGGGTCCCGGCTATTCAAACGGAGCAGCTTTCGCAGTTCCTGGTTCAAAAGCACGGGCTTGACCCATCGACCGCCCTGAGTGTTGCCGCGCAATCCGAAGGAAACCTGATTGAAGCCAACGACCTGGTGAACGTCAGCGACGAAAAAAACCTCAACCGCGAGCTCTTTATCACGCTCATGCGCGTTTGCTGGAAAAAATCACCGCTGCCGATGATGGACTGGGCCGAGCAAATCAGCGGGATCGGGCGCGACAAGCAGAAAACATTCCTGAAATACGCGCTGCACATGTTCCGCCAGAGCATGCTGAAAAACTATACGGAAGACCAACTCACCAAAACTTCGAAGGAGGAAGACGAATTCCTGAAAAACTTTGCGAAATTTATCACCGGCAACAACATCATGCAGCTGATGGAGGATTTTAACAATGCTTTTTACCACATTGACCGGAATGCAAACGGCAAAATCTTGTTTACGGAATTGTGTTTCCGCGTGATGCGTTTATTGCACCAGGCCTGACCGTTTCCGGGAATTTATTTCTATTGCTTTTATACTGATTTGATGTACGATTCGAATCACTCACTAACTTAAAAATTATGACAGGCCCAAAAATTGAAGTACAAAAACTCCAGCAATCCAATTATGACCAATTGGTAAGTGTGATGAAAGCCGCCTATTCCAATTGGGGGGGCAGCGTGTGGAGCGAAAGAGCGATCAAAAAATTACTTTCGGTTTTCCCGGATGGGCAATTGGTTGTAATGGCTGACGACCAGATTGTAGGCTGCGCGCTTTCCATCCTGGTGAAATACGATGATTTCGGAGATGAGCATACCTATGCCCAGATTACCGGGAATTATTCCTTTGCCACACACAACCCGAACGGGAACGTGCTGTATGGGATCGAGGTTTTCATCCATCCTGATTACCGGGGAATGCGCCTGGGAAGACGTTTGTATGATGCCCGGAAAGAGCTGTGTGAAAAGCACAACCTGAAAGCAATCGTCTTCGGGGGAAGAATCCCGAACTATCATAAATTTGCCGATGATTTAACGCCGAAGGAATATATCCAGAAGGTTAAGCAGCTTGAAATCTTCGATCCGGTATTGTCTTTCCAGCTTAGCAATGACTTCCACGTAAAAAAAGTCTTAAAAAACTACATCCCCGAAGACGCGGAAAGCCGTGAATATGCAACACTTTTGCAGTGGGACAACGTTTATTATATTTCGAACCACAGGCAGGCGTTCCGGGTAAGAAGAAGCGTCCGGATCGGTTTGGTGCAGTGGAAAATGCGTTTGTACGACTCCATTGAAGAGCTTTTTCAGCAGGCAGAATATTTTGTGGACGCGATTTCCAGCTATAAGGCTGATTTTGCTGTATTCCCGGAATATTTTAACGGGCCGCTGATGGCGCAGTTCGAGGGAATGAGCGAATCGGAAGCTATCCGGGCGATGTCGCAGTACACGAGCCTGATCGTTGAGAAATTCAGTGCCTTTGCTGTAAGCTACAATGTCAACATCATTGCCGGAAGTATGCCTTTATACGATGGGGAAGTGCTGAAAAATGTCGGGTATCTGTGTCACCGCAACGGCCAGGTGGAGCTTTATGAAAAACTGCACGTCACGCCCGATGAAGAAAAATACTGGGGCCTGAAAGGTGGGGATAAGCTGCAGGTGTTTGACACGGATGCCGGTAAAATCGGTATTTTGATCTGCTACGACGTTGAATTCCCTGAATTATCGCGCCTGCTGGCTGACGAAGGCATGCAAATCCTGTTTGTCCCTTACCTGACCGATACCCAAAATGCGTATTTGAGGGTCCGTCTCTGCGCCCAGGCCCGTGCTATTGAAAATGAATGTTTTGTTGCCATCACCGGGAGCGTCGGAAACCTGCCGAAAGTGGAAAACATGGATATCCAGTATTCCCAGTCCGCGGTATTTACGCCAAGCGATTTTGCCTTTCCTTCCAATGCAGTGAAAAGTGAAGCGACAGCCAATACGGAAATGATCCTGATCGCCGATGTGGACCTCAAACTATTGGATGAATTGCACAGTTATGGAAGTGTCCGCAACCTGAGGGACCGGAGAAAGGATTTTTATACCCTAACCAAAACAAAGTAGGAAAGACGGAAAACCGCGTCTAACATAAGTTAAGCATAATTTGCGGAGGAAATAAACCGCCGCAAATTATGGTTTTTATTTACTTGCTTGTTTAGTATCCAGCGAAGCAAAATAGTTTCTCAGGTTTTTCGGTGTGTAGCCCATTGATTTGTCATGGTAACGCTGTACTACCGTTTCATCGATTTCCTCGCAGGTGACCATCAATTCGCCTTTGTTATTGTAGCGTTTCACCATGATCCCGCGCTGTTTGGCAGATAAAGTGAGGCGGTAATACCACTTCAGCGAATTACGCAGTTTGCCCTTATAATCCGGCTTGAACTCATAATTGCCAAATAGCCTTTTAGATTTGTTGATGTCAATGGATAAGCCCGCTTTTTTAGCGCCTTCGGCCAGCCAGCCCAGCGCAATATCACTCAGGCCGTGATCTGCATATCCTCCGCCCACATTACTATGTACCCCGGCAAACCATCGTTGCCTGAGCACCTGCGGATGATTGGGATCTTCTTTTACGGCAGCGCTTTTCTCCCATAAGGTTGGTGTAAACTGTTTCCTGCGTTCATCAACGGCTAAAGCGTGATATGCATTTAAGATCATGCGGCTGAGCTTCACATCGTGGAATTTATAGCGTTCCGTGTTGTGTTTTTCAGACCAGGCAAAAGGCAGGCCCAATGCACCTACTGTATCCCAAACGCCGATATAATGGATTTTTGTTGCCGGCTCAACGCAATATTTCTTCCTGAAAGTCGTCATGAAATCCGAGTCCGGGTGGGAATATTTATTGCGGTCGCGGTACAATTCGTAAGCTTCGTTGATCATCCCGATATTTTCTGCTTTCAAAATTCCGCAATTGTGGATGAAACCGGCCAGGCTCCGCGCTGTGTAAGCGCCGCGGCTGAAGCCAAAGAGGTAAATTTCGGAGCCTATTTCATAATTGATCACCAAAAAGGTGTAAACGTCCATGATGTTTTTGTCGATCCCAAAGCCCGCAATTCCGCCCATAACCTGGTCTTTGCGGTCCCAGCTGCTCGTTCCCACTCCTTCATCGTATATCTTCAGCTGCGGCACACCTTCTTTGTCAATATGCTCTATACAATTGAAGAGGATTTCCACGTTGGTTTTTACTTCGTGTTTTCCGTCCATTGCCCCGGGCTTGTTCCAGGTTCCGTCGGAAAAAGTGATCAGTCGTTTCACGGGCTTGTTTTCCATAACAGTAGATTTTTAAAAATTTCGGGTATAAACCTACACTTTTAAAAGATATCAAACAAGTCCCGGAAACGGGGTAATTTCAGCTCTATTTTGTTGAATTTTGCGAAATTTCTGGGGTTACACTCCTGTTACGTTATTTTTTTGGGCTGCTTTAGTACATTTCCGCTTTTTTAGCTGAATTTTTCCACCCGGCTTTGTAATCGGAATCTACGAAGAAAACTTTCAGGTCAGCTTTGTAATCCGCATCTACAAAATAAATTTTCTTTTTGGCCTTGTAATCTGCATCGGTAAAAAACCATTTCCCGTCATTTTCTCCCGCCTTGTAATCGGAATCAACTTTGTAAACCAACAAATCGGCTTTGTAATCTGCGTCCACCACATATACTTTAACGTCAGCTTTGTAGTCTGCATCAACGGAATACACCTTTTGTGCGTTGGCCCGGGTAATTCCTGCAAAGATCAAAGCAACGGTTAACATGAATTTTTTCATAGTTTATGAATTTATAAATAGACTCAAACTTAAGAAATAAAAGCTATATTCTAAAAAATGATTGGTTATTAAATTCCCAGCTTCGCTTTCAAGACCGGATAGGATGTTCTACTGATCGGAATGCGCATCCCGGAGCTTAAGATCGCGAGGTATGAATTTTTTTCAAAGCTCTCGATTCGGGTTAATTTCGCAAGATTTAATATAAAACTGCGGTGAACACGCAAAAAATTGGCTGGGGCGAGTACAGGCTCATAATAGGAAAGTGTTTTCTTTTTGAGGTGGTATTTTTCGCCGATATAGATTTTCACGTAGTCGTCGTACGCTTCAATGAAGTCGATATCCCGCGTTGGGAGGATCTGGATTTCACTGCCGTTTTTCACGACGATACGGCTGCTTTCTTCTTCGTATTTGGGATTAAAATCAGTCAGCTTCCCGATATTTTTTTCTGCTGCCGGTGCATCGTTTTTCAGTTTATGGAGCGCCTGGCTGAAGCGTTCTTCCGAAAAAGGCTTGAGCAAATAATCGACTGCATTGCTTTCAAATGCTTTCAGGGCGTACTCATCAAAAGCCGTTGTGAAAATCACCTGCGGGAAATGGTTTAGTAATTCAAGCAGCTCGAAGCCGTTTAATTTTGGCATTTGCACGTCGAGGAAAACGACATCCGGTTTCAGCTCGTTGATTTTTTTCACGCCGTCGAAACCGTCTTCCGCTTCCGCGATCACTTCCATTTCCGGGTGGGAAACCAGGTATTCCTTTACCAGCATCCTCGCTAAAGGTTCGTCGTCGATAATGATTGTTTTCATGTTTTTAAAGATATTAGACTTTAGACATCAGACGCCAAGACCGGGATCGAGATTTCGATTTCGAATTGTCCGGCAGTTTTCCGGATACGGATCAGGTCGGTGCGGCCATAGAGGATTTTTAGTTTTTGTTCCACGGATTTAAGGCCGAAACCCGTTCCTTTGGAGGCATTAACGGCGTTTTCTTCGTAAGGGTTTGTAATTTGCATGACCAGCATCCTGGCGTTCAGCTTTATGTTTACACCAATAGTGAGCTCGCCCAGGTTTCCATACAAACCGTATTTGATGGCATTTTCAACCAGCGGCTGCAGGATCTGGGCGGGAATTTGTTCCTGTTCAAGCGTCGGGTCAATGTTTATTTCGACTTTCAGGCGATGGCCGAAGCGCACTTTTTCGATTTCAAGGTAAAGCCCGAGGAATTCCTGTGCCTGCTGCAGGCTTTCGAACTCCTTGTCGCGTTCCCGGATAGATAAGCGCAAAAAGTCAGACAAAAGCAAAATCATCCTGCGGGCTTCAGCGGGCTGCGAGCCAATCAGCGCAGAGATTGAATTCAGGGAGTTGAACAAAAAATGGGGCTGGAACTGCTGTTTCAATTTATCCAGCTCCGAGCGCACCAGGCGTTTTTCGTTCTCAATCATCACCTGGTTGCGTTTTTCCTCGTCCAGTAGATGCTTGTCGATCCAAAACTGGTTGGCTACCGAAAATAGCAGCAAAAAGGACAAAATGCAGCGCACCGGGAAGGAATGCCTTACATAAGTTCCGTACACACTGTTGTCTTCATATACCAGGTTCGCGTATTCGTAAATAAAGAACAGGTAAAACAAGCTGAAGAAAATCACCGTGCTCAGGTGAACGATCGAAATAGCCGAGCGCGAATGATAAAACCGGTGGATCCGGCTGAGGATCAAGGTAAAAAACCCGTGAAAAATCAAGAAGGAAATACTTTCAAAGCAGATAGCCTGCATGCTGAACCCATATTTATAAAGCAAGGCGGCATAGACGAGGGCCAAAAGCAAAAAGACGATGAGTATTACGCTCATTCGTCTTTGAATCAGAAAAGTTTTGATATGGAACAAAGCCGATTTAGGCATGGCCGGATATTTCAACTCCTCCGAAAGTGCAGCTGCCGGTCAGGGTCAATAATTTCCCGTTTTCATCCACCAGGCTGATGTTGCGTGTATCGTCCACCCCGCCAAAGGCCGTATTGATGTCGGATTTCACTTTCCAGTTGGACGGAACGATTATGTTTATACCTCCGAATACGCAGTTGATGGCAATCGCGGCTTCTTTTTCAAAATCAGCGTTGGATAAGTCCAGCTCAGTTCCCCCGAAGATGGAAGAAATGTTGGCGCCTTTGAAGTTTTTAGATACCACTTTTTTGCTTACACCGCCAAAGAAAGCGCGGGATTCAAAATAATCATCGCCCTGAACTTCAGCCAGCTCTTCATCACTCATGTGGCGGTAACAGCTGTTTTTCTTCCGGGAAAAAGCTTTGGCGAAAATGCTAAGCCCCAGAACGATGATCAGCACCGGCCATATCAGCTTCGTGTCGATCATTCCCGGGTAAAATTCTTTCGCCATAAATACGGCACCGATCGCAAGCGGAACAAACCCGAAAAATTTCTGGAATTTATGTTTCAAAAGCGAGCCTACACCCAATAATACCAACGCAAACTGCCAGGAAGCAAAAGCGTGTGGAACGCCCATCTTCAACTGGTGCAACAAGAGCAGTACTCCGAAACCGATGGCAAAAATCCCACCGATTATGCGGCCCCTGAATTGATTTTTTTCGTGTTCTCTGATCATTTCTTCATCAAATTTACCAAAGCGCCCAAATCTTTTATGTCTCATCATTTCTTTATTTTAAATTGATAAGCCAAAATTAGCTGCTCTCTTCCGCCCCCAAAACCCTAAATAGGTGAATGGTAGACGACAGTCGGCGAATGGTGGCAAATAAAAACCGGGCACGGCAAAGATAGACAAAAGACTTAAGACAAAAGAAGCACGACAAACTGACTCAATTATTATAAAAACTATCTTATGTCTATTGTCTTCAGTCTCTTAGTCTCACTAAAAAACCATACCTTTGCACTATGACAGATAAACGTACAGAACTCAGCGATTTAGGCGAGTTTGGCCTGATTGACAAACTGACCCAGGGATTTACAACGCATGTACCGCAAACAATTAAAGGTGTAGGCGATGATGCAGCAGTGATTTCTATTTCAGACGAAGAAGCTTTGCTCGTAACGACGGATGCGCTGCTGGAAGGCGTGCATTTTTCCCTGATGTACACGCCATTGATGCACCTCGGCTACAAAGCTGTGATGGTTAACTTATCTGACATTTACGCTATGAACGGCATCGCCCAGCAGATTACGGTGAGCATTGCGGTATCGAACCGTTTCCCCGTTGAGGCGCTCGAAGAATTATATGCCGGGATCAAAAAAGCCTGTGATTTTTATAAAATAGACCTGATTGGCGGCGATACAACGACTTCCCTCTCTGGTTTGGTGATCAGCATTACCGCGCTTGGCCGGGCTAAAAAATCCGATGTCGTTTACCGCAGCGGTGCCAAAGAAAACGATTTGCTGGTTGTTACCGGTGATTTAGGCGCTGCCTACATGGGACTGCAGCTGCTGGAGCGTGAAAAAGAAGTCTTCAAAGCCAACCCGAATATCCAGCCCGACCTCGACGGAAATGATTACCTGCTCGAGCGCCAGCTGAAACCAGAGGCCAGGAGGGATATTGTTGACCTGCTGAAAGCCCTGGAAGTAAAGCCAACTTCGATGATCGATATCTCAGACGGGCTTGCCTCAGAGATTTTCCATTTGTGCAAGGCCAGTAAAACCGGCTGCACAATTTACGACGAAAAAGTGCCGATTGATGCCAAAACGTCCATGGCGGCCATTGAGTTTAACATCGACCCGATCACGGCAGCGCTCAACGGGGGCGAAGATTATGAGCTTTTGTTCACTATTTCCCAAAGCGACTATGATAAAATTGCGGGCAATCCTAACCTGACGGTGATCGGCCACATGACGGATGCAAACAGCGGGGTGAACCTCGTTGACAAAAACGGGGCGCTGCTGCCACTCAAGGCGCAGGGCTGGAACCACTTCAGCGGAAGTTAAGTGAAGAAAGCCGCCATTTGCCTGATCTTCATCCTAAGCGTTTTTACGCTCAGGGCACAGGATATTGACTCCCTGAAAAGAAGGCTGAAAGACAATATTGACGACACCACGCGGCTGGTCGTACTCAGTAAAATCAGCATTGCAGCGGATGACGGCGAATGGCAGCAGTACAACAGGAAACAGAAAATCCTGGCGGCAAAGCTCCGTTCGGAAAGCTCCCCAAAATCACCTTTATACCGCGTTTATTCCAAACATTATGCGAATGCAATCCACAACGAAGGAATTGATCTTTTAGACCATTCCGAACTGCGAAAAGCGTTGCAGCTCCAACAAGAAGCGCTGGCGATTTATGAGGAAATCGGCGATAAAAAAAGCATGACACACCCGCTTTCCGAGATTTCCAAAATTTATGTGCTCAGCGGCGCTTTTGAACAGGCGATCAGTACCTTTTACCAAACGCTTCGGATTTACGAATCGCTGAAAGATTATGTTGGCATTGGCGATTGTTACCTCGGTTTGGGAGAAATCCACGCCACCAATTTAGATTACGAAAAAGCGATTAAGAATTATAAGCTTGCCATTCAGTATTACCAGATGGGGGATACCAAAGATGGCGTTTCCATTGTATGCTGCTGTATTTCAGCTTGTTTCAGCGCCCTGCAGGAGTATGATAAAGCTGCCCGCTACCTGGCGATGGCGGAAAAAAATAACCTCGAAGGAAAACCCTACGAAAAAGCGCTGATTTTCCTGCATTGGGGCATGCTGAAACAAAAGCTCAACAAGACAGATGAAGCCGTCCGTTTTTACCGGGATGCCTTGCAGCTGTTTGAAGAACAGGAAGAGCTTTCACTGCTTTGCTCCACCAAATATCACCTGGGGCAAGTCCTGATGGAACAGAAAGACTACCGGTCCGCTTTGAAATACGGACTGGAAGCGCTGGAGCTGTCTACGGAAATCGAATTCCCGGTTGAAATTGAAAACAGCACCTGGCTCATTTACGAAACCTATAAAAAAATGGGGCAGTACGAAAAGTCGCTGCTTTACCTGGAGAAATACAACGATATCCTGGCTAAGAAGAACACCAGCGAGATTAAAAACATCATTTTCCAGGAGCAGCTCAATTACGAATTTGAAAAGAAACAGCTTCTTGATAAAGCCCGCAACGAGAAGCGGATCAGCCGCCTGAAACTGGACGCTGAACGGAAGAATTTCCGGAAAAATGTATGGATCACGATCACGCTTTTTATCAGCTGCATTGCCGTTTTGCTGATCTTTTTCGGTTACCGGAACGCCCGCCAGAAAAGTATTATCGCCGGCCAGAAAAACAATATTTTGAAGCAAAAACTGCTGGTTTCACAAATGAACCCGCATTTTATCTTCAATTCACTGAACGCTATCCAGAACTGTATTTTTAAGCAGGACGGGCTCAAAGCGGGAACTTACCTGGCCCAGTTCGCTGAGCTGATGCGTATGATCCTCGAGTTTTCCCGCAAAGACTTCATCCCGCTCGAATCAGAAGTAAACATGCTCCACAATTACTTCCAGCTGCAGCAATTCCGCTTCGACGGGAAATTCGAATACAACATTGAAATCGATCCGGCGCTCATTCCGTCCAAAACAGGGATTCCTCCGATGCTCGCCCAGCCTTTTATCGAAAACTCGATTGAGCACGGAATTTTTTTCAAGGAAGAACCGGGTTTTATCCAGGTAAAAATTTCCAGGCAGGGTGAGTTCGTGCGTTACGAAATTACGGACAACGGCGTGGGCATTGAAGGGGGGAAAAAATTCAAACGGAACACCTCCGGATCGCATAATTCACTGGCAACTATTATTACCCAGGAAAGGATCGATGCATTATTTTTAAATAAAAAGGGCGCTTCACAAATTAAAATTACCGACCTTTGTACAGAAGATCAAACGCTTAGCGGCGTGAGGGTCAGTTTTGAAATACCATATCAAGAGCTGTAAGCATGAAAGTTGTTATAATTGATGATGAAAAAAATAATTCGGAGCTTGTTTCGAATTTATTGGGCATGTTTTGCAAAGAAGTAGAAGTGCTTGCCATTGCTGACTCTGTCCAATCCGGTTACCAGGCGATTATTGACAACAAGCCCGAGCTCGTTTTCCTGGATGTTCAGATGCCTGACGGAACGGGTTTCGATCTGCTTCAATGCTTTGATAATTACGATTTTAAGGTTATTTTCATTACTGCCTACCAGGAATACGCCATTGAAGCTTTCAAAGTTTCAGCCGTCGATTATATCCTGAAACCGCTTTCGCCACAATCGCTCATTGCAGCCGTTAAAAAAGCTGAGCAAGCTATTTCCAGCACGGAAATCAACCAAAAGATCAAAAACCTGCTCAGCAATGTCTCGGAAAGCGGCCAGGAAAAAAAGGTAGTGCTTAAAACAATGGAACGCATCTATTCCGTCGGCATCCAGGAGATTGTGCGCTTTGAATCCGAAGGCAGCTACACGACAGTTTTCCTTAAAGACGGCAAAAAAATCGTTGTTTCCCGGCTCATCAAGGAATTCGACGAAATGCTGTGCAACGACAATTTTACACGCGTCCACCAATCCCATCTCATCAACATGGATTATCTTTTCTGCTTTGAAAAAACCGATAACCAGATCATGATGAAAGACAATTCCCTGATCCCGGTTTCTTCCCGCAAGAAGGAATATGTTTTGGGGCTGATCAATGCAATTTAAAGCCTGAAATACTTCGCGCCTAAAACCTGAACCCGATAAACGTAATGTCATCCGTTTGCTCAGCGTTCCCCTTCCATTTATGGAGCTTATTCCGCATTTCGCGCACTTGCTCGCTCATGGGTGCATCCGGATGTTTTCTCAGGATTTCCAGCATACGCTTCAACGTGAATTTTTTGTGGGTGCTTTCACTGAACTGGTCCTGGATCCCATCCGTAAAGAAATAAAATGCCTGTGGCGCTGAAACGTCCAGTGTATACGTATTGTATTTGCTGAAATTGGCTTCCGCTGTATCGCCGATGTGCTTCGATTCACCGCGATGGATCACAAAGCCTGCTTCACTTTGGGTGACAAACTTACCACCCGCGCAGGCATATTGATAGGTATTTTTTTGATGGTCGTAAATCAACACGAGCACTTCCATTCCGTCCCGGAGCCCCTCCTGTCCATGGCGCGGGAGCACCTGCCCGAGCTTATCGTCCAGCTTGGTGAGGATTTTCGCCGGGTTTAACACCTTGTCTTCACTGATGATCTGGTTGATAAGGTTAATGCCCAGCAAGGTCATAAACGCGCCCGGAACACCGTGCCCGGTACAATCCGACAAGACAAAAATCGTTTTATTATTGATTTTCTCAAACCAGTAAAAATCCCCGCTGACGATGTCTTTCGCCTGGTAGAAGACTGAAAAATCTGAAAAACAAGCGTCAATTTTATCCTGGTGGGGCAGTAAGTTATACTGGATCGTTTTGGCGTAATTGATGCTTGAAGTAATGTCTTCGTGCTGCGTTTCAATGACCCGCTGCTGGTTGCGCTTTTCGGTAATATCACGGGCCAGGCATAAAAATCCTTTGATGATCTTATTGGAACCGTGGGCATAGAGCAAGGTTGAATTTTGTCCTACCCAGATTTCCGTGCCGTCTTTTTTACGGATAATGATTTCGTTGTACGTATTCAGCGTTCGTGTGCGGAACTGGTCTTCGTAAAATTTGCGAACGGCCGGCTGCTGGAAAACGTTGACAATAAACATGGAATCGCGGCCAATGAGCTCACTTTCTTCGAAGCCGAGGATTTCCTGGAACCTGTTGTTCACATACACAAAATTCCCTTTGATATCTACATAATAGATGAGGTCCTGTGCATTTTCAACAAGTGACTCGTAGTTGCTTTCGATGCTGACGCGCTCCGTGATATCCTGACCGAAAATAACCTTGATTTTCTTGGAAAAAACCTTGCACGACCATTCCATCCACCTCATAGGCGAGTCGCTGTCCTTTCTCATCGGGATCACATGCTTTTGCTCGTCTTTAAATTCATGCGAAAGATCAATATCGCGCTTGCTCAGGTCGTGGCTGACAAATTTATTAAGCGAAGAAATGTTTTTATTGAGGAACGTGCCGCTAATACCCAGTGAATCGTAGCTGTTTTCACTGATATAAGTAATTTTATTGTCCTGGTCGAAAGCAATCGCCACAATATTTCCCTTGTTGATAATTTCAGAAATAAACCTCAGTTTTTGCAGGGATTCGTTCCGGATATACGTGGTGAAAATGGATAAGCATATCGATACCATAATAGCGATCAGGAACAAAACCTCATTGAAAATCGAGTGATCCAGCAGGAAAACGATTGAAACGACACAGAGCACATGGAAAACCGAGAGGATAATAACTTCAAAAATTTTGGTCAGCACGAAAGGTGTAAAAGCGGTCGTAAGCGCCAATACCGTGACATACAGGGGATGAATCTCGGAAAGATAGGCGCCGATATAGCATTGGCCGACAACGACAAAAAGCCCGATTTGAAGCAGGTAATATTTGATTTTCGGGAAAGGGTGCCTGAATACGGAAAGGAGAAAAAGCAGGAAGAGGATAATATTTGTAAAAGTATTCAGGCTGTTCAGGTGCGGCAGGCTTTTATCGAGGTAAGGCGCCAGGTAATTGGCGCCCGTGTTTGCCAGGAAGCCGAAGCCGAGGATGAGGGTCCGCACCTTGGAATTGATCTCCAGGTTTTGGTTTTCGATCACCGAGCTCAGCTCAAAGCTTTTGGAACGGTCAAGCACGATCACATTTGCGAGGGCAATGGAAAGGATGAGGAACAGAATGAACCACTTCGATTTCCAGAAAGGCGTATCCTTGACAATTTTATAATTCGCGATCGGGCTGAAATTCATACCGTCGTAGGTAGAACGCACCTGGAAAATGTATTCCTGGTCGGATAAGTTGGAAAAATAAGCTTCCGTTTTGGGCGTCAGCTCGCTCCAGGCCTTGGTTTTTCCTTTCAGGCGATACGTGTACTGAATTCCGTTCAGCTTCGGGTTCAGCGCCAGGTAACTGATTTTGATAAGCTCCTCGTCCGTATTGAACAAGCTGTTTTCTTTTTCCTTAAGCTGGAAAATCAGGGGCAAAGGCGGATCGGGAAGGTATTCAAGCTTTTCGGTATTGATGACGAACATCCCTTCGATCGTTCCCATATAAATGTAGGGGCCGTGCTGAAAATTGGAGCGCATATGCGTTTCAAAGCCGCCGAACCCGTTGTTGTTGTTATAATGGAAATAATTGATCACATTGCCCAAATGATCGATTTTCAGCTTGCTGATCCCGACATTCGTTCCGATAATCAGGCTTCCGTACGGATCAGAATTCAGGTTATAAAATAAGGTCGAATTGAAGTATTTTTTATCTTCGATCACAACATATTCCTCCCGCGCGGTAATCCCGACAATTTTCTTATCCAGCGTAAACCACATGGTTCCGTAGCTGTCCGTACAGGAAACGCCTGAATAACTACCCTTCGTTTTGAAGCGCGAAGTAATTTTGGTCATTTGCTGTGAAGCCGTTATGAGCTCAAAAACCCCGTCATTCGAACCGAAATAAATCTTGCTTTGGTCGCGGTTTGCCTGGGCGGTATAAATATGGCTGGCCTTTTTCCAGTCGAGAACAGTGCTGATTTTGGATGTCCGGGCGTCATAACACAATAAGCCTTTTCCTTCAGGGGAATAATAAAGCTTGTCGCCCTGCGCAAAAACAAAAAGTACGCGCTGATCGCTTTTAAGGCCACGGAATACCCGGAAATCCCCCCCGTCAAAATACACCAGTCCGCGGTCGCTGGCAAAAACGGTTTGTCCGCCGAATTCCGTTTGTCCGTAAAGCCGGATTTGAAAGCTCTTGAAATCAGGGAGCTTGTATGAGCTGTAAGACGTTTTCCCATCAAAATTACTGACAAAAACCTCCCGGGACTTATTACGAAAAATATAACAAATCAGCGGGTCCTGGTAAACGGGGTGGAGGTCAATTTTTGTAAAAGGCTCGTCCGAAATTTTGAAAATCCCCGCATTGGCAGATGAAGCCCAGAAATCATTGTTCCGGTCGATAAATAAATCGTGGAAAATAAAGTTGGTTTTGGTTGTGTTTTTAGGAATATAAGTAAAATGTTCCTTGGCATAATGGTAGATTGCGTTATGATCGTCCAGTGCAAAAATAATCTTGTTCCGGGCATAAACTTTTGTAAATTTCAATTCCGGGACGGCTTCGGTTTGCTTCCTCTGGCGCGAAAAGATAGAGCCTTCCTTGTCCAGGTAAACCAGATTCGAATAAGCTTTGCCGGCTTCAAAGAGCTCCAGCTTACCCTCATAAAATCGGGCTGCAACAGGTTTTAGCGGCTCTTTTTTTTCGTTCAGCCAGGTATTGATTTCCCGGATGCTGTGCTCCTGCACATGATAGCTTTTGTCAGGAGTGATGATCACCGCCCCGCCGGGAACTTCCAGCAGCTGGATAATTTCATGAAAAGGTACCGGGTAAGTCAGCTCGCGATAGGATCTTTTACCACGCCACAAGCGGATTTTGCGCTGGCCGACCATACAAAGCGATTTCCCGATTTTTTTAATGGCAAGATGTTCTCCCAGGTCTTTTTGATCCACGGAAACCGGGGTCAGCTTTTTGTTTTTATAATGGTAAAAGCCGGTATAACGGGAAGAAAAATAAATGCCGTCGTCAGTCGGGTCGATGTAAGTTACATGATGTTCG
This sequence comes from Crocinitomicaceae bacterium, assembly GCA_021325675.1. Taxonomy (GTDB): domain Bacteria; phylum Bacteroidota; class Bacteroidia; order Flavobacteriales_D; family Crocinitomicaceae; genus M2408. The sequence goes on along the minus strand of JAJTCM010000002.1, from coordinate 653,564 downwards.
TTGTCGAGCGGGTCAACCTGGATGGTTTTCACCTGTTTGCCGTCATAGCGCTGCAGCCCGAAGCCATCCGTTCCGATCCAGATATAGCCGTATTTATCCTGGGAAACAGATAAAACCGACGAAAGGCTCAACCCGTTTTTATGGTTGATGTTCTTGAAAGTATAGAGCTGGCCCCAGCTGTAAAACGCCAGGAAAAAGAGTAATATGGAGGTTATTCGCTTCAAAAGTGTGTTTAAATCCCTGAAAATAAGAAAATTTTCACCATTGGGGAACAAATAAACGAATTTTTATGTCATGTAGTAAAATTTAGGTGATGAATGAACGGTGTTTTTATTACTGCTGCGCGTCGTGACAGTTAATTTTCAGCGACTATTTTCAAAGACAAGCCTAATTTTTATCAAATCCTAAAAAAATACTATCTTTGAAATTCGTTAAAAATCTCTTTTTGGATGAAAATTATCGGAAGACTTCTTAAAAAAACAGCTGAAATCGGATTTAAACGCAACCACAACAAAGGCCTGAGCTTTGACTACCAAATCAAATCGCTGGCTTACTTGCTTGACAAAGCCAAAAAAACGGACTTTGGTAAAAACCATGATTTTGCAGGCATGCTGAAAAGCGAAACCATGATCCGGGATTACCAGGGAGGAGTCCCGATGGTGGATTACGAAGAATTTTATCAAACCTGGCTCCACGGCTCGATTGACGGCAAGAAAGACCACACCTGGCCGGGAAAAATCAAATATTATGCACTTTCCTCCGGGACAACAGGCTCACCGAGCAAACGTATTCCGGTAACCGAGCAAACAATCAAGTCTTTCCAGAAGACCAGCATGAAGCAGATCATGACACTGCATCAAATGGACCTGCCCGTAGAGTTTTTCCAAAAATCAATTCTCGTGGTAGGGGGCTCGACGGAGCTGAACCACGTTGAAAACCGAATCGAAGGCGATTTGAGCGGGATCCTGAAAAAGCACACTTCCTGGATTGTTACGCCTTTTACGCAGCCAAGCAATAAAGTGGCCGACATCAAAGACTGGAACAAAAAACTGGATAAAATGGTGGAAGAAGCCCCGGGCTGGGATATCGGTGTGGTAGCCGGGGTTCCAAGCTGGTGCATCATGCTCATGGAGCGCATCATTGACCGTCATAAGCTGAAATCGATCCACGATATCTGGCCGAATTTCCACGTGTATGTTCACGGCGGCGTTTTCATGCAGCCTTATCTCAAGCGGATGGAACGGATTTCCGGTCAGAAAGTGCATTTGCTCGATACGTACCTTGCCAGTGAAGGATACTTTGCTTACCAAAACATTCCGAACAGCAGTTCCATGAAATTGCTGCTCAACAACGACATTTTCTATGAATTTGTGCCTTTCGACGAGGAACATTTTACAGAAGGAAAGCTCAAAGACCGATACAAGGCCCTGACGGTTGAAGAAGTGGAAGCCGGAAAAGATTACGCCCTGATCATTTCGACCAATGCAGGCTTGTGGCGTTACATCATCGGCGACCTCGTCCAGTTTACCGACGTGGAAGGCAGGCAGATCAAAATCACGGGCCGCATCAAGCAATACCTGAGCTTAGTCGGTGAGCACCTTTCTCTCGATAACATCAACCAGGCGCTCGAAATCGTTTGCAGTGAAATGGAAGTTGAAGCGCAGGAATTCTGTGTGTACTGCGATTTACTCAACCAGCGCCACGCCTGGACGGTAGGAAGCAATGAATTCATTGACACCGATCTTTTTATCCAGAAGCTTGATTATCAGCTGGGAAAGCTCAACGACGATTATAAATCCGTGCGAAAAGCCAGCCTGAACACACCGACGCTGCAATGCGTAAAAACGGATTTATTCTACAAATTCATGGCGAAAATGGGTAAGCTCGGCTCACAGAACAAGTTTCCGCGCGTTATGAACGAGCACCAGGCTTCCGAGTGGAAACGCTTCCTGTCAGATAACAAATAAGTAAGCTTTTTTAGCGTTCGTTTTAACTCCAACGAATTGACGAATTATAATTCGGGTAATTTATTCTTTTACAACCCACTTCCCAGGTAGCAGCGCAGTTAAACACAAGAAAAATGCGTGCATTTGTAGCTAAAAAAACACCTGCCTTATCGCTCAGGAATCCTGGATAAACTTTATTTACTCTGCGTTAACCTGGAGGCCTTTGCGTTCCGATGTTAAAATTTGCGTAATTTTGACAAAAAAACACAATGAAAGCAACAAAAGCCTCCGACACCCTCGCCATTACTACCAAAGTTGTTTTACCGAACGATACCAATACGTTAGGAAATCTCTTCGGAGGCCAGCTGCTGGCCTGGATGGACGTGATTGCAAGCGTTTCCGCCCACCGCCATTGCCGCCGCGTGGTTGTTACCGCTTCGGTGAACAATGTTTCTTTCCGCGAGCCGATCCTGCATTCTTCGATTGTGACGCTGGAAGCCAAAGTTTCACGGGCTTTTACTTCTTCTATGGAAGTGTTTGTTGATGTTTTCGTGGAAGACCAGGTTTCAGGCAAAAAACGCAAATCCAATGAAGCGATCTATACTTTCGTTGCCGTTGACCAACATGGTGGCCCGATCCAGGTTCCTGAGCTGATCCCTGAAACGGAGCAGGAAATACAGCGTTTTGAAGGTGCGCTCCGCAGAAAGCAGCTCAGCTTAATCCTTGCCGGTAAAATGAACCCGCACGAAGCGACTGAATTGAAAGCCTTGTTTTTAGGGGATCAAACCACTTAAATCATAGCGTTAATTTTCGCCAATCTGCGTTTCCAAAAAATCAGCGCAATCAGCCGGAAAATAAACCTGATCTCATTTTTTCATCGATATCCCGCGCAATCTCGTCTGTATTTTGCTTTTCCATACAATCGAAATGCCCGAGCGGACAAGCCTGGTAGCCGATTTTGGAGCACGGACGGCAATACAATCCTTTGATCTCGTGGATTGAAAACTCATCTTTTGGTAAATACGGGTACATCCCGAATTCAGGCACCGTATTTCCCCAGATGGAAATTATTTTTTTATTGAATGCCGCTCCGATGTGCATCATTCCGGTATCGTTCGTCACAAGCGCGGCTGCATTTTTTACCAGCAGGGCCGAGCCGTGGAGTGAGTATTCTCCGCAGACATTCAGCGTATTCGGGCAGGCGGAAGCAATTTCCTCTCCCCGGGCTTTGTCCTCAGGCCCGCCGATAATCACGAAACGCTGCGGTGATTTCCGGCAAAGCTCAATGATCTTATGTACCGGGAATTGCTTGGTGGCAAATTGCGCGCCGATAGCCAGTGCAACGTAATTTTCCTGGAAGCCGGCCTGTAGCGGTGTGATCTCAAAACCTTCAGGCAGGAAATAATCCAGTCCTTCTCCGTCATTTACTATCCCAAGCCGGGAAGCAGCGCTGAAATAGCGTTCCACAATATGAACGTCGGGTAAAAAGCTGATCTTTTTAAATCGTACGGCCAGCAGCTTGCGCAGGTTGATTTTTGGAAAAGCTTTCGTTTTAGCGCTCAGCGGCAGGAAAGCTTTCAGGATCAGGGTGCGCAGGTTATTGTGCAGGTCGATAACGAAATCATAGTCCGTTTTCCGGATTTCACGGATCACATGTTTGACCTTGCCTTCCAGCGGGATGATCTTCGAAATATACGGGTTATGTTCCAGGAGAGAAACATAGGATTTTTTGGTGCAGTAGTGGATCTCGGCTTCGGGATATTGTTTTTTGATGCAGCGTACAACCGGGGTCGTGAGCACAATATCACCAATGGAACTGAAGCGTAAGATCAGAATTTTCACTTCGTAAAGTTAATGAAACAAAATAAAAAATCCATCATCCCCGGAGGAATGATGGATTTTAAAGAAGAGAATCACCCTTGCGGGCTAAATTCTTTATTAGTGGCTGATTACTACTTTATGGGAGCTGATTTCCCCTTCGGTAACCAGGTTCAATACGTAAACACCGTTGGAAACATTGCGTGTTTCAAGCTCAACGGAATGAGCGCCTTCAGAAGCCGTCATTGTTTTGCTGCTCACAACTTTTCCTGCGAGGTCAGTAAGCTCGATTTTAACTGCAGCTTCCTTGCTCACGTTGAAATTAACTGAAACTTTGTCTTTCGCCGGGTTAGGGTAAACAGACAGGCCGCTTGCAGATTTCAATTCGTTTACAGAAACGCTTTGCGGGTCATGGTAGTTCAGACGAACGATCGGTGTGTTTGTCGTGTAATACCAAGTCTGGTCAGTCATATCGAAATAGTAAGTTGTTTGCGGCTCGGATACACCGGAAGTACCAACAATCAAATCATCTGTTGATCCACCGTCACCAAAAGAGCCGGCTACCACGAGGTAAGAGTTGTCAGCAGTCAGTGTTGCAACATCCTGGTACATAAGCGTAACGAGAGTACCAAGCTCATCATCTGTTACTGTATGAGCATCGGATTCTGTTACGAATACGAAATCACCGGTTTCCGGGTCAATAGAGTACAAACGTACATAAATCGAAGCGCCCGGGTTAGAAGTTGAGCGTACCCAAACGGAAGCTGAAGCAGTAAGCCCTTCTGCGTAAGTATCGAAAATGTTACCTACCTCAAAACCTTCACCCTGGTTGTATGAACCACCGTCAACCGTACCCATGTCGCGGGCATAAACCGTATCTGTGATCGTAACCGCCGGAGCAGTCCCAACGTTATCGCTCGGGTCAACATCCTCGTTGGAAGAAGTCACAACAAAAGTCGGGTTGTACGTTGTGATAGATCCGTCAGGTGTAAAAGAGGCGGAAGCATCTGTCGTATCAATTGAGAATGCCGGGATAGTAGACATAGCTCCTGTGTTCGTGAAAGAAGCTTCAGGGATAGTCGTTTCCAAAACAACATCTGTTTGTGTTACGCTTCCTTTGTTCTCAACCAAATAAGAGTAATCGATCGGTGCAACCTGGTCTTGCGGAACCATAGAATAAGGCAGTCTTAGCTCCCAGTATCCTGTACTTCCCCAGTATGGCAAAACAGCTTCAAGGCTGTACATGTATGGCTCGAAAAGCTCAACGTCATCAATCTGCCAGTAATAGTGGGAGCTTGAATTCGTAACACCGTCAAAGTTGAAACGGAACTGGAACTGAGAAACATCACCTGCGGTAGCCAAAAAGGCATCGATATTTACTTCTTTTACTGCTGTACCGGATAAATCATTTACACCAATTCCTGTTTCAGTAACGTTATACTCGGTTACTGTTGCAAAGCCGTCAGTTGTAACTTCCAGTTTTGGATAGAATGATGCCAGGCAGCATGTTCTGTAAGCGTGCTGGAAACGGATGCTTACCGACGGGCGTCCCGTTAAATCAATAATCGGTGAAACGAGGCTTCCTTGTTTGTCCTCATAAGGCGCAACGATGTCAGCAGCATCAGCATCAAAGATCATAAACCCGTTTGCAGCGGATGTAGATGTAATAATATCAGAGTTATTTGTAGCGGCATACTGTCCGGAAGGGCCATCCGTATCAAACAGCCAGATGGCAGCATCCTGACCGGAAGTTGTCCAGTCGTCAATTGATCCGTTAAATTCCTGGTGAAAGAAAACATCACCCGCAGCTTTGCTAAACTTCTTCGGGCTTTTGATTTTTTCACTTGTAACATCAACGCTTAATCCTTTGTAAGCAGGTTTTTTCTCAACGATTTTCTTTTGTCCGAACGATACAAGGGAAATCCCCAGACCAAGGACCAGTAGGTAACTTTTTTTCATAAATATAGTTTTAATTAAAGCATTTATAACTTTTTTGCTCACCAAAGTTATGCAAAAACAATTATTTTTCATCCTAATAACGAATAAAAATAGCAGAAGGTTTGAATGCTATCCAACTTTTTGAAAAAGAGGAATGTTAAAAATAATTGATCGGGTTAATTATATCACAATTTGTATAAAAAATAAGATAGGAAAGCCATGGTAATTTCTTTCACACATAAGCAAGGATTTTAATCCGGAAAAACTGTGCTTCGGGTAAAAAAACTTACTTTTGTCAAAAAAATTGGTAAAGTATGATCCAATCAATGACAGGTTACGGAAAGGTAACAGACAGTTTTCAGGGTAAAACGGTAAGTGTTGAAATCAAGTCGCTCAACAGCAAATCGCTTGATTTATACACGAAGATCGTCCCTTTTTACCGTGAAAAAGAAATCCAGGTCCGACAGCTTGTTTTTGAAAAACTGAACCGCGGGAAAGTAGATTTGAGTATCACGATTGAAAATACGGGAGCTACCAAAAATACGGAGATCAATAAAGACCTGGCGAAAGCTTATCTGAACGACCTTAAAGCGCTTGATGCGATTATTGGGAAAGAACCTGCGGATTATCACACGCTGATCCTGCGCATGCCGGATATTTTTGTGCAGACAAACGAAACGCTAGGCGACGAGGAAACCGCTTTTTTGCTCGACCTTGTTTCCCGCAGCTGCGATAAGCTCATCGACTTTCGGACGCAGGAAGGTGACGCTCTGAAAATTGAGTTTACTGAAAGAATAGAAGATATCCGCCGTTTACTCACCGAGGTGGAGCCTTACGAAGCGACCCGGATCGAAACGGTACGCGAACGTATCCACAAAAACCTCGATGAGATGATGGCTGCACAAGTGGACGAAAACCGCTTCCAGCAGGAATTGATTTTCTACCTCGAAAAGCTTGATGTATCGGAAGAAAAAATGCGTCTTTCCAATCACCTGGATTATTTCCTTGAAACGATGGGCACTGATTTCCCGGGCAAAAAGCTTGGGTTTATTTCCCAGGAAATCGGCCGCGAGGTAAACACGCTCGGAAGCAAGGCCAACCATGTTGAAATGCAGAAGCTCGTTGTTGAAATGAAAGACAACCTCGAAAAAATCAAAGAACAAGTATTGAATACCCTGTAATTTTGGAAAAGACATCACATCAAGGCAAATGCGTTATTTTTTCGGCACCTTCGGGAGCAGGGAAAACAACAATTGTGCGCCACCTGCTGAGCTGCGATCTTGGTCTTGAGTTTTCTGTCTCTGCCTGCAGCCGTGACCCGCGCGGAACGGAATCCAACGGGAAAGATTATCATTTTTACCCGGTGGAGGCTTTCAAGGAAAAAATCCGGAGCGGCGACTTTGTAGAGTGGGAGGAAGTTTACACCAATATGTTTTACGGAACGCTCAAATCGGAAATTGAACGCATCTGGAAAAATGGCAATGCCGTGATTTTTGATGTGGACGTGGTAGGCGGACTGAACCTTAAAAAACAATTCGGCGACCAGGCCCTGGCGATTTTCGTTAACCCGCCCTCAGTCCAGGTGCTCGAAGAACGCCTGCGCTACAGGAGCACGGAAAGCGAAGAAAAAATCCAGACGCGTCTCGGGAAAGCCAAAGCGGAGATCCTGCGCGCCAAGGAATTCGATTATATCCTCAATAATTTCAACCTGGAAGAAGCCTGTAAGGAAGCAGAAAAAACCGTCCGGGAATTTTTGGAAAACGCATGAAAATCGGCTTGTTTTTCGGAACGTTTAACCCCATCCATGTCGGCCACCTGATTATTGCCGGCCACATGGCAAACGGCGGTGAGCTGGACCAGGTTTGGCTTGTTGTTTCGCCCCACAATCCCCTGAAAAACAAAAAAACGCTCTTAGCCGACCACCACCGCCTGCAGCTTGTCAGGCTCGCCGTTGATGATAATCCGAAGCTCCGGGCATCAGACATTGAATTCGCACTTTCACAGCCGAATTATACAGTTCACACGCTGGCCCACCTGAAGGAAAAATACCCGCAGCATGAGTTTTCCCTGATCCTCGGCGAAGACAATCTCCGCACATTCAATAAGTGGTACAATTACGAATATATTTTGGAGAACCACACGGTTTTTGTGTACCCGCGCAATCTCACGGCCCAGGAAACCGAAGAAGAAAAATTAAAAACGGATGCCGCTTTTTACAACGAGGTTAAAAGTCATCCGAATGTCAGGTTTTGCGAAGATACACCCGTGATGAAAATCTCTTCCAGCTTTATCCGCGAGTCCATTCAGAATGGAAAAGAAGTGCGTTATTTGCTGACAGAGCCGGTTTTCCGCTACGTGGATGAAATGAATTTCTACAAATAAACTTTGCGTCCTTCGCGTAGGCTTTGCGTCCTTTGCGATACCATCTAGTTTTCGATTTCCTTCTTGATATTCGCCAGGTTTTGGCGGAATATATCAGCTGCTTTCCAGGCGGCCAACTTAAGCTTGAACTCATCCCAAAGCGTTTCCTTACCCTGGTCAAAAAAGAGCGTAAAAGTCAGTTTTGTTTGCTTTTGGTCCAAAACCGTATATTCTTGTTCCGTGAGCAAATGATCCGCTTTGAATGTAAAATCCTGCAGGTTGAAAATGCTCAGCCGGCGCCGTTTGTTTTTTTCCACGATCAGGATTTCTTCGTCCCAGGTTGCGCCTTTTTCATCGGCTTGCGTATAGCATCTCCGCACACACCCAACCTTACCGTCAGGAAATTTATCGGAATTGATCGGGGTGATGTGATCCACAAAAACTGACCACGTGGCCGCATTACCCGAGTTGCCGATATAAGCAAACACAGTATCCACCGGGGCATCAATGATAATTTCCTCACGAACGGAGCTGAATTCCATGCCTTCGTGCTTTTGGTACGGGCTGAAAAACACCGCGCAAGCTGTGGCAAGCAAGAGGAGGATAAGGCTATATTTCAGGATTTTTCTCAACATGTTTTACTTTGGGTTTCATGTAATTTTTAATTACGGCATTGGCAACAACCACCAGGATAATAATGCTCGAACCGATATAGAACTGTATGCCGAGTAATTCGTGTTCGTGCAGGATCGCGATCGCCAGCAGCATCGTATAAACCGGCTCCAGGTTAATGCTCAGGGAAACGGTAAAAGTCCCCAGTTTTTTAATGATATCGATCGTCAGCAGGAAAGCTACGGAAGTACACAAAATCCCCAGGAAAAGCAGCCAGAGGAAATCGCTCAGGGTCATGGAGAACAATTCCGCATTGAGTTTACCTTCAAAAGCTAAAACGCCGGTCAGCACGGCCATCGCCATAATCATTTCGTGCAGGGTGATCGCCGAAGAAGGGACGCTTTGTGCCAGTTTGGCGTTAAACACATTAAAACAGGCTGCTGTGAGCGCTGAAATAAGTCCATAAACCAAGGCCTCGTAATCCTGTGCAGAAAAATTGGAGGAAACGAAATAAATACCATAAATAACAAAAAGCCCGAGCAGGAACTCAATCCAGGAGAATTTGCGTTTCATGACCAGCGGTTCCAGCCACGTGACGTGCAAAGTTGCCGTCGAAAGGCACAAAATCCCGAGGGACGCGGTGGAAAGCTGAATGGAAACATAAAAGGTGATCCAGTGCACGGCAACAAAAACCCCGACCAATAAAGCAAAAAGCAGGTGCTTGGTGGATTTGATGCGCATAGGCATTTTCAGCAGGCTCAAACCGATCAGCAGGGAGACCAGCGCCACTAAAATCCGGTGCCAAACCAGGTTCAGGGCGTCCAGCTCGATCAGCTTGCCCAAAATACCTGTGAAACCCCACACAAAAATGATGAGGTGCATCAGGATATGATACCGGAATTTATGAAACATGAGCGAATTTACTTTTTATTGTTTAACCTGCAAAATCCAAAAATCTATTTTTATCTTTGTGAGAGCAAACTCCGCACCATGAAAAACTTCTTTTCCCTCTTTTGTTTAATGCTTTTGACCTTTTCGCTGAACTCCCAGATTGAAACCGGGAAAAGCGGAACAAAAAAGAAACGCAAAACAACGGTTCAGGATAAAAACACCGGAACGGGCAAAACAGACAAGACAGTTGTTCCAAAAGAAGATTATACGCTGCTCAGCCTGGGTTATAGTTACGGGAGCTCTTTTCGCAGCCTGAAAGAAAACGGGGATTTTTACGGGGAGCCTTTAGGAGAGCGGGGGCAGGAAAAACGCTTACCGGTTTCAGGCGTTTATCTGGGGGCGAACACCAAATTTGATCAAAAAATTCACCTGGACTTCGGAATTGGCTTTCAGCAATACGGCGAACAATACCAAAATTCCGGCTCAGATACTACAATTTCTTATAAAACAACATATTCACATGTTGTACTTCCCCTAAAAGTGCAGTACCAAACCGGTGATAAAATCATTTTCTTTATCGGAACAGGCTTACAGGCGCAGCTGCTGGCGGCTTACCTGAACAAAACTTCCACAACCATCGAAGGCAATGAAACAACGGTAAAAGTAACGGAGCTGAAAAACAAAAACCCGTTTTCAATTGCCAGTGTTTCTTCTGCCGGGGTGCAGCTGCCCCTGGGCAACAGGGCGAGTTTCCTGGTTTCCGCGGATTATGCCCTGCAATTGTCCAACACATTCAACAAACAAGCGCCTTATATCCACCGCTCCAATCTTTTTGCAATCAAAGCGGCGATTGGGTTTAAACTTTAAAACATGCAAAGCAATTCCAAAACTGTAGACGATTACCTGGCTAGCGTTCCGGAAGAAAGAAAAGAAGCTATCCTTCACTTGCGCGAAACAATTAAGGCCAATTTGCCAAAGGGTTTTTCAGAAACAATATCTTATGGGATGGTTGGCTACGGTGTACCGCATTCTATTTATCCGGCCGGTTATCACTGCGATCCGAAACAAGCCCTGCCTTTTGTAAGCTTTGCCTCGCAGAAAAATTTTATCGCCCTCTACCACATGGGAATGTATTCCGATCCGGACTTGCTTAATTGGTTTACGACTGAGTTTCCGAAGCATTCCAAAAAGAAGCTGGATATGGGAAAAAGCTGTATCCGTTTCAAAAAGCCGGAAGATATCCCTTTTGATCTTATCGGCCAGCTGATGCAGAAAGTGACTGTTGATGAGTGGATTGAAACTTACGAAAAAGCCCTCAAACGTTAAAAAAAGCGTAATCAAAACCATTAATTTTTCCATCCTACCGGAAATTTTAGGGGTAATTTTTCCATCGTACTGGAAATTTTAGGGGTAATTTTTCCATTATACTGGAAATTTTCATACATTTGTGGTATGAAACAGGTAAAGAGAGCCTTGGAAATCAAGCTTAAAAAATGGTTTCACAAGCGCAAGGCCATTGTTTTGACCGGCGCCCGGCAAGTAGGAAAAACGACGCTTTTGCTGAACTTTTTCAAAGAAGGCGAAGACGTACAGTTCATGAATGCAGATGAAATCCGCGTACGTACCGTTTTTGAAGACCTGAACCTGCCGAACCTGAAAGCGTTGGTTGGCAGCAGTAAATACGTTATTATCGATGAGGTTCAGCGGATTTCGAACCCGGGTTTATTGCTGAAGCTGCTCGTGGATAATTTCAAAGACACGCAATTTATCGCTACCGGATCATCAGCGTTAGAAATTTCCGATAAAATTTTCGAGCCGTTAACGGGCAGGCATGTGCTTTTTCATTTGTACCCTTTTTCCATGACAGAGCTTTATCCGCGCAAAAACTCTTTCCAGGCCGCGGATGAGCTCCCGTTTCATTTGCTGTATGGCATGTACCCCGATATTTGTAACTTCCGGGATGATGCGGAATTTAACATCAGGAACCTGGCGAACCAGTACCTATACAAGGATGTATTGATCTGGAAAAATATCCGTAAACCCGAATTACTGGAAAATCTGCTCAAAATGCTGGCTTACCAGGTCGGGCAGGAAATTTCGGTACACGAGCTGGCAAATAATTTAAAAGTGAAATCCGAAACGGTGGAAAGTTACCTGGATTTGCTGGAAAAATCGTTTGTTATTTTCCGTCTGAAGGCTTACAGCACCAACCCGCGAAAGGAAATTTCGAAAATGAGCAAGGTGTATTTCTGGGACCTCGGGATCCGCAACGCCGTAATTGATGATTTCCGTCCTTTGCCTTTACGCCAGGATACCGGTCAGCTGTGGGAAAATTTCGTGATCAGCGAACGGCTTAAGAAAAACGCTTACCAGGAAGAAAAACGCAAAAGCTTTTTCTGGAGGAATTACAACCAAAGCGAGGTGGATTACGTGGAGCATTTCAAAGATGAGCTGCTGGCTTTTGAAATCAAATGGAACAATAACAAAAACCAACGCGTCAGCCCGGCTTTCCTGAACAGTTACCCGCAGGCTAAAGGCGAGGTGATCAGCCAGCTCAATTTCATGGATTTCCTGAAGGACTGAAGCCCGGTTTTTCGCCGGTTCTTTCCAGGCCGCGCTGAAGACCGCCTTTGATAAGCTGTACATAGCCATTTTCCGGCAGCGTTCCAATGTATTTCAGTCCTAGCCCATAATGCAGCTTTGCTTCGCTGATTTCGCCGGAATCTTCCAGGCCTTTCGCAACATTGAGATAGAGTGAAGGTAAAAATGCGGTTTTTGCTGTTTCGCCGATTTGCAAGCCATGATCCAATGCTTTCCGGTCCCAATCCAGTTTTCCGGCAACATCGTCCTGGACCCTGGCCAGATAATGTGCGGCGGTGGCTTTTTCAGTCTCTGTCTGGGCTTCATTCCAGGCGTGGAGGTATAAAGCCGCCGCTTGCTGCAGATCACTTCCTTCCAAAGCGATACCTTCGGCGCAGAGACGGTTGATGTTATTTTCCGGATCGAAGATCATATGTTGGAGATAAGCTTAATCTTCTGTCTTTGAATTTTAGCCCATCAGTTCTTTCATCAGCATTTCCAGCTTTTCTTTCACTTCCGCCAGCTCAGTTTCTACTTTGGAAAGACGTTCTTCCAGCTCAGAAACATTTTTCCTGGCCGGCTCATTGGGGTAAGCGCTGTCGTCAAATTCAGGAACTTCTGCGAAGCAATGGCAGTAGCGCGCTTCTTTTTGTCCCGGTTTTTTCGGCAGGAGCTGTACGAAAGGCGTTTCATAGTTCGCGAGGTTGTCAAGCGTTTCCTGGACTTCCTGTAAAGAATCGAACTCGTGCAGCCTTCCGGAATTGGAATTGATTTCACCGGCTGTTAACGGGCCGCGGAGCATCAGCAGGCATAAAACACTTGTTTCAGCGGGGTCAAGCGGGTACGACACGGCAATCGTGTGCCTGTATTTCAAAGCGCGGCCACCCCCGATCACGTGGGCGATGAGCTGTTTTTTCTTGAGGGAATCCAGGGCTACCACAACCGTTTCTTCGTCATAATCCACCACCGGGTTACGCGAGCTTTTCTGGTTACAGGCGGTGTGCAGCGAATTCAGGGTCAGCGGGTAATAATCGGGGGTCGTTTTGCTCTTTTCAATCAAAGCGCCCAACACGCGTAATTCCTCAGCTGTCAATTGTGGTAATAAGCTCGGTTCCATAGTTATTCGATTTGTCCTTCTCTAACCTTATGTTTTTTGTTGTCGCCATCCGAGAACGGAAGCGGGTTCGTTGAAATTTCTTTCACAAACTGGCGGTTGCGGTAAATATCAAGTGCGAGGTAAATCGCGCTGCGCATCGACTGCTCGGAAGCCTTATCCTGTCCTGCGATGTCGAAAGCCGTTCCGTGGTCGGGAGAAGTACGCACGATTGGCAAACCGGCCGTATAATTCACGCCTTCCTCAAAAGCAAGCGCTTTGAAAGCCGTCAGGCCCTGGTCGTGGTACATTGCCAGGATCCCGTCAAATTCGCGCACGCTGCCGGAACCAAAAAAGCTGTCGGCCGGGTAGGGCCCGAAAGCCAGGATTCCTTCGCTTTTAGCCTGCTGGATCGCCGGTGTGATGATATTCTGCTCCTCATCGCCCATTTTGCCATTCTCACCGGCATGCGGGTTGAGCCCAAACACGGCAATTTTCGGACGGATGAGGCCAAAGTCCTTTTTAAGGCTGCTTTCCAGCATTTTTATCTTTTGAACGATTTTGTCTTTCGTCAGTGTAGAAGCAACTTCTTTCAGGGCAAGATGTGTTGTTACCAATGCCACGCGCAGGTTTCCGTTGACCATCAGCATCAGTACTTCTTCCTGGTTGGATAAGTGCGCCAGGTATTCCGTGTGTCCCGGAAACTGGAAGCCTGCTTTGATGATACCGTCCTTGGAAATCGGAGCGGTAACCAATACGTCAATTTTGTTCGCTGCAAGGTCTTCCGTTGCTTTTTCCAAAGAAAGAAAAGCGTATTTCCCGCCCGTTTCCGTAGATTGCCCGAGGTCGAACTTGATTTCGTCGTTCCAGACGTTTACGACATTCACTTTTTTAGCAACTGCTTCAGTGGCGTTTTTACAGGATTGATAAGTCAGCTCCTCGCCGTGAATCAATTTTTTATGATGTGAGATCGTTTTCGTTGAACCGTAAATAATCGGAATACAATCTTGTAAAATGCGGTTATCGCGCAAAGCCTTAATAATGATTTCCGGGCCAATCCCGTTGATATCGCCAATGGTTATTCCTACTCGTATCATGCGTTGCTTTTACTTTTGTGTTCTAAAAAATCATATAATAATCTGACGCCAACCCCTGTTCCGCCTTTTCCTTTGTAGTTTTCCGTCGCTTCCAAAAATGAAGGCCCGGCAATATCAAGGTGAACGAAAGGCGCTTTTACGAAATGCTCCAGGAATTTACCGGCTGTAATCATGCCTGCGTAACGCCCGCCGATGTTTTTCAGGTCGGCAACGGAAGATTTCATGTCTTCGAGGTACTCGTCCCAAAACGGGAGCTGTACTACACGCTCGTGGACCCTCAGGCCCGAAGCGGTAAGCTTGTCGAGCACTTTTTGATCGGCATTCCCCATCATGCAGGTAGCACGCGTTCCGATGGCAACGACAGCTGCGCCGGTCAGCGTAGCAGAGTTGATTACCAATTCCGGATCGTATTTTTGGGAGTAAGACAAGGCATCTGCCAGGATCATGCGCCCCTCAGCATCGGTATTCAATACTTCAACGGTAGTGCCGTCGAACATGGTGATGATGTCTCCCGGCGTGTATGCGTCCATTCCGGGGCGGTTGTCCGTTGCCGGGATCAAAGCCACCAGGTGAACGTTCAGCTCATTTTTCGCAGCGGCATAAACTGTTCCCGCCATCATGGCCGCTCCCGCCATATCGGATTTCATCAGGTCCATTGAACCCGGGGTCGGCTTGAGGCTTAAACCTCCCGTATCGTAAACGACTCCTTTTCCTACAAGAACAAGCGGTTTTTTATTTACGGCTTTTTTGGGTTTGTATTCTATGATCGTAAATGTCGGCGGTTCAACAGAGCCTTTGTTTACAGCCAGCAGGCCGCCCATTTTAAGCGCTTCGATCTTGGATTTTTCGAACACGTCGATTTCTACGTCCAGGCCTTCAAAGAGCTTTTCAATTTCCTGCGACAGCTGGGTAGCCGTGAGGTAAGAAACCGGTTCGTTGACCATATCGCGCGTCCAGTAAACCGCTTCAATTAACTGGTTGTATTGTTTTATCTTCTTTTTGTCACTGTCAATATATACTGACTGCAGACCGTATTTTTTCTCGGCGGCATCTTTGAAGTATTTCAAAAACTGGTAATTGGAAAGCAAAAGGCCTTCTGCTACTGTGAAAGCTGTTTCCTCATTTTCTCCAATGATCGTTAGCTCTTTGGCGTCTTTATCCAGCTGTGTACGGAGTGTATGCCCGGCCACCCGGTTTTTCTCGCGGTCTTTGTTCTCTTTGATGAAGAAAACCTGCTGCTCCTCTGTTTTAAGAAAATCGAATTCTTTTTTTGAAGCCTGGAATACTTTGGCAAAACGCTGGATATGTGCCGGGGCTTTGCTATCTGGTTTGCCTTTTTCAGACAGGATAAACAGGAGGTTTTGGGTATAGTCGGTTTTTTTGAGTGACTGAAGCAACATAGATTCGTTTTTAAAGTGTAAAAATAAAAAAAGTCGGCCATAAAAGCCGACTTTCGTATAAATATTTTGGGATCAAAGCTGTCCGTCAGAGTGGTAAACACCGTTCTTGTAAACCTTCACTTTGAGGAGGATTCCGTCACGGTCATAGACGTATACTTTACCGTCATATAATCTTCCTTCTTTGAAGTTACCGTCCTGCCAGATTTCATCTTGTGCGTTGTACACTTTGTTGTAACCGTTTGGCTGGAATTTACCTCCTTTTACGATTGGTTTTTCGATGGATGGCGCGCGTTCTGTGCTGCTTCCCGGATCTTTTACCTTAATCATCGGGTTTACAGGTTCTTTGGCAACAGATTTAGCGATTGACCCGTCAGCATTGAATTCAATTTCTTCTTTTACATCACCGTTTTCGTAGTAACGGGTAGCTTTACCTGCAGCGACACCATTTTGTGAGGAATATTCAAACTCCACCTGGCCGTTCGGGTAATAATATTTTACTTTACCTTGCTCCTTACCGTTTTCGTTGTATTTCGCTTCGTACTCAAGCTGCCCATTCTCATGGAAGCGCTTCAAAGAATCCTGGTACTGGTTTTTCTCAAAACTTCCCTGTTCTTTGATTTTTCCGTTTGCGTGAAATTTCGTGTAATAGCCTTTAGGCCTGTTATTCACATACATCCCTTTGAGCTTGGGAGTTACGCCATCATTATGGTACTTAATCCAAATGCCCTCTTTACGGTCATCCTTATACGGCCCTTCTTCGATTTTACCCTCCATCGGATAACCTTCTTCCGGGCGGTCCTTACCATAATAAATCCATTTTCCCTGCTTCTTTCCGTTAGCATCTTTCTGGTTGATCTTATCATTTTGGGTCAGGTAAGGCCCACCGATAATCTCTGCCAAAGACATATTCGAGAAAGAAAGAACAAAAACAAATAAAGATAAAAGTTTAATCATTTTTTCGCTTTAAATTATCCAACCGCAGTTGAAATATATTAATTATAATCGAATTAACAACAGTTATGCCAAATAAATTCGTCAAATATATTTATTTTTTCGATTAACGGTTTATTTAATTAACTTATTTTGGAAATGTCGACGTGGGTTAACATTTCGCTAACCATTTCTCCAAGACCGAACTTTTCCTGCCAGCCCCAGTCGTTTTTTGCGTGGGAATCGTCGATGGAATCCGGCCAGCTGTCGGCAATATCCTGACGAAAATCAGGGGCGTATGAAATGGTGAAATCCGCCAGGTGTTTTTTGATTTCCGAAGCCAGGGTTTCCGGTGTAAAGCTGATCCCGGCCAGGTTGTAGCTCGAGCGGATTTTGACTTGCTCTTTCGGGGCCTGCATCAGCTCAATCGTTGCGCGGATCGCATCTTCCATGTACATCATCGGGAGCGCCGAATCCTGGTCCAGGAAGGACGTATATTTTCCTGTTTTTTTGGCCTGGTAAAAAATGTCAACGGCATAATCCGTCGTCCCGCCGCCCGGCAGGCTTGTATGCGAAATCAACCCCGGGTAACGGATGCTGCGCACATCCACATTGTATTGCTTGAAGTAATATTCGCACCAGCGCTCGCCGGCCAGCTTGGAAATCCCGTAAACGGTTGACGGCTCCATAACGGTATACTGAGGCGTGTTTTGTTTGGGTGTCGTTGGCCCGAAAACGGCGATAGAGCTCGGCCAGAAAATCTGTTGAATGTGTCCTTCCTTAGCGAGGTCGAGAACGGTGAAAAGTCCTTCCATATTCAGTTTCCAGGCAAAATCCGGGTTTTTCTCAGCGGTAGCCGACAGCAAAGCCGCCAGCAGGTAAACATGGTCAAATTTCTCTGCAATAATGTATGCCCTCACGGCTTCCCTGTCCAGCACGTCCAGCTGTTTATAAGGCCCGTCCAGGAAGGTGTCGTTTGCATACACTTTGACATCGGACGCAACTACCTTGTCAGTGCCGTAAACCTGGCGAAGCGAAAGCACCAATTCGGTCCCGATCTGGCCGCATGCACCTATAACAAGAACTTTTTTCATGTTTAAGAAGAATTTCAGCAAAAGTAATATTATCCTCGAAAAAAGCCCCATATCAATGTTTAAAATTTAACTCAATTAATTTTGTTTCCTAAGTGAAAACCTCTATTTTTGTCTCTATGAACATTTATCGTGAATGGATTGGTTTAAAAGACCATTTGAACTTTCTGATCAAACGCAATCCGGAGTGAAAGCTGTTTTGTTCAGTTAAAGTCTTATCAATTAAAACAGTAAAATCATGCCCATTTATCATAAATTAGGAACAATTCCCCCGAAAAGGCACACCGTCCTGGAAAAGCCGGGCGGAGGATTGTACTACGAACAGCTCTTCGGAACGGAAGGCTTTCACAGTCATTCGGCATTGCTCTACCATGTGCACCGCCCGACACAAGTGAAAGAAATCCTGAAATCTTACTCCGTTGAGCCAAAAATTGCCATCGATAAAAACATCAAAGCGCTTTTGCTCCAGGGTTTCAAAGTCAAGCCGACAGACGATTTCCTGGACAGCCGGACACCCATGCTCGTGAACAGCGATTGCACGATCGGGTTGGCTGCACCACGGAAGTCTTTGCGCACTTATTTTTATAAAAACGCCGACGCAGACGAATTGCTTTTCATCCACAAGGGAAAGGGCAAGCTTCGCACGTTCATGGGAAATATCCCTTTTGAATACGGCGATTACCTGATCATTCCGCGGGGGATGATTTACCAGATCGATTTTGAAACGGAAGACAACCGCCTCTTCTACGTGGAGTCTTTTGCCCCGTTCCACACACCGAAACGCTACAAAAGCTCATCCGGTCAATTGCTGGAGCATTCTCCTTTCTGCGAGCGGGATTACATTCTTCCCTCCGAACTGGAAACACATGACGAAAAGGGCGATTTCCTGATCAAAATTAAAAAGCAGGGCGTTATCCATGAATTGGTTTACGCTTCACATCCTTTCGACGTTGTAGGCTGGGACGGATACAATTTTCCGTACGGTTTCAGCATTCATAATTTTGAGCCGATCACGGGCCGTGTGCACCAACCGCCACCAGTACACCAGACGTTTGAAACATCCACTTTCGTAGTATGTTCATTCGTGCCGCGTTTGTATGATTATCACCCGCTTTCCATTCCTGCGCCTTATAACCACAGCAATGTAGACAGCGACGAGGTTTTGTACTATGTTGACGGGGATTTCATGAGCCGCAACAACATTGAACAGGGGCACATTACACTGCACCCGAAAGGGATTCCTCACGGTCCCGCGCCGGGCGCTTACGAACGCAGCATCGGCCAGAAAGAAACGCAGGAGCTTGCCGTTATGGTTGACACTTTCCGCCCGCTGATGGTAACCGAAGCCGCAATGGGAATTGATGACGGACAGTATTATAAATCGTGGACGGAATAATGTGCTGATATGGTTTAATATGCTAAAATGACTTTTAACACATAAATGCATATTGACCCACAGAATCAGCATATTATCATTAACAAATTAACACATTAGAGATGAAAGAAATAAAAAATGTAGAATACGGTTTGGAAAAGATCTTCGAAGGAGCGCAGGATTTTTTACCGCTTTTAGGAACCGATTATGTAGAATTTTATGTGGGCAATGCCAAGCAGGCCGCCCATTTTTATAAAACCGCTTTTGGTTTCCAGTCGCATGCTTATGCCGGTTTGGAAACCGGAATTAAAGACCGCGCGTCTTATGTGCTCAAACAGGACAAAATCCGCCTGGTGCTGACAACGGCATTGAAAAGCGATTCACCGATCGGTGAGCACGTAAAAAAACACGGTGACGGGGTGAAAGTCGTTGCACTGTGGGTGGAAGATGCCCGTAAATCCTGGGAAGAAACCACGAAGCGCGGAGCGAAATCCTTTATGGAACCAACTGTTGAAAGCGATGAGCATGGCGAAGTTGTCCGCGCGGGAATTTATACGTACGGCGAAACCGTTCACATGTTTGTTGAGCGCAAAAACTACAGGGGCGCTTTCCTTCCGGGCTACCAGGAGTGGAAAAGCGATTATAACCCGGCGCCAACCGGCCTGAAATTCATCGATCACATGGTGGGCAATGTTGGCTGGGGTGAAATGAATACCTGGGTGAAATGGTACGAAGACGTCATGGGATTTGTGAACTTCCTTTCCTTCGACGATAAGCAAATTACCACGGAATATTCGGCTTTGATGTCGAAAGTAATGTCGAACGGAAACGGGCGCATCAAATTCCCGATCAACGAGCCTGCTGAAGGTAAAAAACGCTCACAAATTGAAGAATACATTGACTTTTACGAAGGAGCAGGCGTGCAGCACATTGCTGTTGCAACCGACGATATTATTACAACAATTGCTGATCTGCGTTCCCGCGGGATTGAATTCCTGAGCACGCCTCCGCAAGCATATTACGACGCGATTCCAGAGCGGTTGAAAGATCACATGTCGAAATTCAAGGAAGACATCAACGAGCTTCAAAAACTGGGGATCATGATTGACGCGGATGATGAAGGCTACCTGCTGCAGATTTTCACCAAGCCTTTGGAAGACCGTCCAACCTTATTTTTCGAGATTATCCAGCGCATGGGCGCACGCGGTTTCGGAGCAGGAAACTTCAAAGCTTTGTTTGAAAGCATCGAGCGCGAGCAGGAAAAACGCGGAACGCTTTAATTTTCTGGAACGCGAAGGACGCAAAGTCCGCCGGGGCGGATCGCAAAGTTTGCAAAGAAAAAGTAAAGGGGCTAAAGTCCGGAACTTTTAAAAATACAAAAACCCGGTGTTCTGCACCGGGTTTTCTTTTATATTCCTTTGCGCATTTAGCGCTAACTTTTTTGTATACTTTGCGATACTTATTCTACAGTAACCGACTTCGCCAGGTTACGCGGCTGATCGACGTTACAATCACGCATTACGGCAATGTGGTAAGAGATCAGCTGAAGCGGAACGGTCGCCAGCAAAGGAACAAGGTTTTCGTCCGTATCCGGGATTTCGATCACGTGGTCGGCAAGCTCTTTTACCTGCACATCGCCTTCTGTAACGATAGCGATGATTTTCCCTTTACGTGCTTTCACTTCCTGGATATTCGAAACTACTTTTTCGTAGGAATTGCCTTTGGTAGCGATTACGAATACAGGCATCTCCTCATCGATCAGTGCGATTGGCCCGTGCTTCATTTCTGCTGCCGGGTAACCTTCCGCGTGGATATAGGAAATCTCTTTCAGTTTCAGCGCGCCTTCCAAAGCTACCGGGAAAGAGCTTCCGCGGCCTAAGTAAAGTGCATTCTGGCTGTCTTTGTATACTTCAGCAATTTCTTTGATTTTATCGTCGCTTTCGAGGATTTTCTTTACCTTGTCCGGAATAGCTTCCAAATCAGACAAAATCGTATGGAAACGGGATTCGCTGATTGTTCCTTTTTTGTGAGCCAGCTTCAAGGCCATCAACGTCAGGATTGTTACCTGTGCTGTAAACGCTTTTGTTGAAGCTACACCGATTTCAGGACCGGCGTGTGTGTAAGAACCTGCGTCCGTGATCCGTGAAATAGATGAACCAACCACGTTACAAATTCCGAGGATCGTAGCGCCTTTGTGCTTCGCGAGCTCAAGTGCAGCCAGTGTATCGGCAGTTTCACCGGATTGGGAAACGGCAATAACGACGTCGTTTTCGTTGATGATCGGGTTACGGTAACGGAATTCACTGGCGTATTCTACTTCTACGTTGATCCGCGCCAGGTCTTCGATCAGGTATTCACCCACCTGGCAGGCATGCCAGGAAGTACCGCAAGCCACCATGATGATCCGGTTGGCGTTGATGAGCTTCTGCTCGTAATCTTTGATTCCACCCAGGGCAACCCAGCCTTCTTCGGCATTCAGACGACCGCGGAAACAGTCGTGAATAGAACGCGGCTGCTCGTAGATTTCTTTCAGCATGAAATGTTCAAAACCGCCTTTCTCAAGAGCTTCGAGGTGCAGTTCCAATTCCTGGATATATGGTGTTTTCTCCTGGTTGGAGAGGTGAACAATTTTAAGGCCTTCATTGATGTCAACTACCGCGATTTCCTCGTCGTTCAGGTATACAACCTGCTTGGTGTATTCAACAATCGGCGTCGCATCGGAAGCGAGGAAAAATTCATTGTCTGAACCGATCCCAACAACAAGCGGGCTGCTTTTACGGGCTGCGACGAGCTGGTCCGGGTTATCCTGAGATAAAACAACAATGGCATAAGCGCCGGTCACTTCATTAAGCGCCAAACGAACAGCTTCCGCCAGGGAAATACGCTCATTTTTAAGGATATCGTCAATCAGGTGCACCAAAACTTCCGTGTCCGTTTCGCTTACAAATTTGTAGCCGCGGTTGATCAGCTCTTTTTTTAGCACATCGTAGTTTTCAATAATCCCATTGTGGATCAGGGCCAGTTTTCCGTCATTGCTGAAATGCGGGTGGGAGTTAATGTCATTCGGTAAACCGTGGGTAGCCCAGCGTGTATGCCCGATCCCAATATTTCCGCTAGTATCCAGGGTGTTGGCGTATTCTTCCAGGTTGGAAACTTTGCCTTGTTTTTTATAAATGTTGACTTTATTGTTGTTCAGTAAGGCGATCCCGGCACTGTCGTAACCTCTGTACTCTAATCGCTTAAGTCCTTTCAAAATGATAGGATAAGCTTGTTTTTTACCAATGTAAGCTACTATTCCGCACATAGTTTAAAATTTTTAATAGGTTGTATAAATGATCTTTAATTTAGGCTGTTTTTTGTTGGTAGTACTTGTACCGTTAAACACGATGCGTTCACCTGAAGACAGCATTTTTGCCGGGCTCAGGTAAATTCCCATATTTTCGATATTCTGGTTAACGAGCTGCTGCACGTAAGCGCGAACGTCAATTTCGTAGTTTTTACGGAAAGAGCTGTATTCCCCGATTTGGTTGAGGTTGTATAAATTCTCGTCGCTGTCATTGATCCGGGTGGCCGTTGTGATGTTCAGGCTTGGGTAAAAAGGATCGTAAGTATAGGCAGCTACCGGCAATTCCAGCTTGGCATATTGAATGATGGCGTTTTTCGGGATCTTGTTGATCGTTGTAAACTTCACAACAGCCCGTGATTTGTTCCCCTGGGCGAAAAACTGGTTCTTGCCTAAGGCCGGGTTGTCGATTACATTTTGCACTGCCGGTGAATTGTTGACGGTAATGTGGTTGAAATTCGCGCACTCATCGTTGAGCAGGAAGTCGAAGGTCTTTTTTTGTCCGTCCTGCGTGAAATAAATTGTCAGCTTGGAAAGCGGGTCATACAGGTTGAAGTAAAGCAAAGCTCCTTTTCCGGATGCCTGAGCAGGATTGTTTACCTTGATATTCAGTCCTTTGAAATAGTCCCTGAAATTCTCGTTGCTTGAAAACGTAGCCGGGTTGTTCTCTGCCTCGGTGATCATAGCACGGGCGAGCGTGGTATCCAGGTGCAGGCGCAGCTGGGCTTCAACCTCTTTTCCGTCGATTATCGTTGGTGAAGTCGGGTCCGGGACCAGTGTTCCTTTGTCGGTTTGAACGAGATCATCCGAGTTATCAATCGCTTTTGTCGTGAATGTATAATACGTTGAATCCCGGTCAATTTCTTCCGTCATCCGGTACACTTCGAAGGTCTGGGCGTCCAGGCTTCCGTAGTAGCCGCGGTACTCAATCCCAAGTACAAAAGAATCAATATGGATGGTTGTCACATCGCCGAAATCGGGGCTCAGGGCAGAAAGCTCAAACTGGGTGAAGATTTCCGATTCGAACTTACCTGTTACCGGATCATTGTAAGACCCGAGCAAAGCGGTAGACAAATTGCTTGAAACCAGTGAATCTTCTACGTAAGTATACGTTTCGAGACTGAATGTATCAATGGCCTGTGAATCTAAATATGCATCAGAATCAAGCCCGTCTTTACCCAATTGCATATCCTCCTTTTTACAGGACGAGATAAAAATAGGAAAGATGAAAATAAGCGCTAAATAGTAAGGGATTTTCAACAATAAAAGGGATTTAATTAAACTAAAACTTCTTCCTCAATTACTTTGTCAAAAAAATCAGACATGGCCTTCGTTTGGTGTTCTTCAGCCACAAAATCCTGTTTGGAGCAAGCGGCGCTGTCAAACAATTCACGGATTGCCGGGTTAAGTGTTTCACTTCCGATGGCAACACCGTCAGAATATTTAATCACCGTTTTCATCACGTTGAGGTATGAAGAGTCCGTCAGTTCCGTCTGGATCTTTTTATCAAAGCCCTCAAATTTAAGTTTTTCGTGAAAACGGGTGTCCCAATTATTGTTAATTTCCTCATCATAGAGGCTTAAAACCACTTTTGAATCGGAAAAATGCGGGTCTTTCTGGTAAATCTTTTTGATGTAAAGCGGCATTAAGGAAGCCATCCAGCCGTGGCAATGGATGATATCCGGTTTCCAGCCGAGCTTTTTAACCGTTTCGAGAACGCCGCGGCAGAAGAACATGGAACGCTCGTCATTGTCCGGGTAATAGTTTTCATTCTCGTCCATGAGGGTGTTTTTACGATCGTAAAACTCCTCGTTATCAATAAAGTAAACTTGTAATCTTGCAGAAGGGATAGAAGCTACCTTGATCAGCAGCGGGTGATCCTTGTCGTCGATGATGATATTCATGCCCGAAAGCCTGATAACTTCATGCAGCTGATGCCTGCGTTCATTGATGCAACCGAACTTCGGGGTAAACACACGGATGTCCTTTCCAGCTTCCTGGATACTTTGCGGCAAACGTCGTGTTAAATTGGCTATATCGGATTTTTGTACAAAAGGGGCTATTTCCTGAGAAACGAAAAGAATCTTTTTCTTATCCATAGAAGTTTTATAGATTGCGTGTAATAAAGCACAAAATTAAAAAAAATTTACGTCATTTCCAAAAAAGAATTTAGATTTGTCCCCTTTCTTCATATTTACATCACATTTACAGCCCTTCAATTTTGAAGATATTTACCAAAATCATTGACTTACAAACGTTTGTTTCAGCACAAAAGGCAGAAGGCAGGACGGTTGGCTTCGTACCTACGATGGGTGCTTTGCATGAGGGCCATCTCTCGCTGATCGCCCGTTCCCGTAAGGAATGCGGCCTCACGGTAGCCAGTATTTTTATCAATCCGACACAGTTCAACAACTCTGCAGATTTTGAGAAATACCCGGTACGGACGGAGGAGGACAAAAAGCTGCTGGAAAATGCCGGCTGCGATGTATTGTTTTTACCTGAAAAAGAGGAAGTTTACCCTCCGGGATACGATGGCCCCAGGATGGATATCGGCTTTCTGAATGAAATTATGGAAGGTAAATTCCGCCCGGGACATTTTGAAGGCGTCATCGAAGTGGTTTACCGCCTTTTTGATATCGTAAAACCCAACAAAGCTTACTTCGGGCTCAAAGACTTTCAGCAAGTGGCTGTGATCCGCCAAATGACAGCCCATTTCGGTTTGCCGGTGGAAATCGTTCCCTGCACGACCATCCGCGAAACGGACGGACTCGCGCTCAGCAGCCGGAACATGCGTCTCAATGCCGGTGAACGCCAGGAAGCGCTATTTATCTACCACAGCCTGATCCTCGCCCGAGACCTGGCAAGCAAGCTTTCCCCTGCGGAAATCAAAGCGCAAATCGAAACGCTTTACGCCCGATCGAGCCTGCGCCTGGAGTATGTCGAAATCATTGATCCGAAAAGCTTTGAAACCCTGGAGCAAAACTGGGTGGAAGGCGCCGTGGCCTGCATCGTTGCTTACGTCGGCGAAGTGCGCTTGATCGACAATATGTGCATATATTCCTGTGATTGAGTACCCTTTGGCAGAAAAAGGAAAACGCTTTCCCGGGATAACATAATTTTTCACTAACTTTACGCGCAATTTTTTCAACATGTTAATTCAAGTAGTAAAGTCCAAAATTCATCGTGTCAGGGTCACACAGGCAGATTTGAATTACATTGGCAGCATTACCATCGATGAGGACCTGATGCAGGAAGCTAACCTGCTGGAAGGTGAACGCGTACAAATCGTCAACATCAATAACGGTGAGCGCTTTGAGACATACATCATCAAAGGTGAAAAAAAATCCGGTATGATCTGCCTGAACGGCCCTGCGGCCCGCCGCGTTGCCGTAAACGACATCATTATTATTATCGGCTACGGTTATATGGATTTCGAGGAAGCGAAAACCTTCAAGCCATCGCTCGTTTTTCCGAATGAAGAAACCAACCTAATCGATTGATTTTGAAAGGAAGCATCTTCAGCATATTGAAAATAACGCTTCCACTGGCCCTGGGTTTTTTCCTGATCTGGTACTTTTTTGCTTCGATGTCCCGGGAGGCCCTGGATTTCTTTTACAAAGCAATTGAAAGCGCCAATTATTTCTGGATTATCGGAGCGCTTGTACTGAGCACTTTTGCCTACTTTATCCGGGCGTGGCGCTGGAAATACACGCTTGAGCCCCTGGGATATAAAACGCCTTTCTGGAACCGCTACCATTCGATGATGATCGGCTACCTGGTTAATATGACCATTCCGCGTGCCGGTGAAGCTTCCCGCGCTGTGATGCTTTACCGCTCCGACAAAGTTCCGTTTGCGCGGGCTTTCGGGACAATTATCGCTGAACGGGCAATCGACCTGATTATGCTCGCGCTGGTTTCCCTCATCACTATGTTCGTGGCCTACGACGATTTTTTCGAGATTTTCGGACAGATCAACGCCCAATTTTCTGATGTAAAAAACCCCTCGGCGGTGAACCTCAAATTCTGGCTCTACACCTTGGTTATG
The DNA here is from genome assembly GCA_021325675.1 of Crocinitomicaceae bacterium. Classification (GTDB taxonomy): domain Bacteria; phylum Bacteroidota; class Bacteroidia; order Flavobacteriales_D; family Crocinitomicaceae; genus M2408. The sequence goes on along the minus strand of JAJTCM010000002.1, from coordinate 627,044 downwards.
CTGGGCTTCGGGATCGGGATCTTCCTGCTGATGGTTTATCCGAAGCTGCGTGCTAAAATAGTAGCTTTTACTAAAAACGTCTTCGCCGGGATCTTTTCGATTTTCAAATGCAAAAACCCGTTCTTATTTTTCTTTCATACGCTCCTGATCTGGATTTTATACATTGTGTACTTTGGGATCGCGTTTTACAGCATGGAGGAAACGTCCAACTTTCCACTGTCGGGCATCCTGCTTGGATTTATCGCCGGTGCGCTGGGGATTTCCTTTACGAACGGCGGGATCGGCACTTTCCCGTTCCTGGTGGGGCTGGTAATTGTATTTTATCTCAAAGACACTAATCCGAACGCCCAGGCTATCGGCAACGCCCTCGGCATGCTGATCTGGGTTTCACAAACACTCCTGCTCGTTTTCCTTGGCCTGATCTCGCTGATTGCCCTGCCGAAGAACCACGCCAAAGAAGGTGCAAAAGAAGAAGCTAATACTATAGCATAATGTCACGCTTAACTTACATACAACAGAAAATCACCACCGTCGAAAAGGCCGTTAAGCTGGTCAACTCGTGGAAAATGAAAACGGACACGGTTGTTTTTACAAACGGCTGTTTTGATATCCTGCACAAAGGTCATGTTACTTATCTTGCGAAAGCCGCCGATCTGGGTCAAAGACTCGTTGTAGCGCTCAATACGGATGCATCCGTGAAACGCCAGGGCAAAGGTGAAAACCGTCCCATTAACGATGAGCTTGCGCGTCAAATGGTTTTGGCATCTCTTGCCTTTGTGGATTTAGTGATTCTTTTTGACGAGGAAACGCCTTATGAAGTGATTAAAGCCCTGCAGCCGGATGTATTGGTGAAAGGGGCGGATTACGACCCGGAAATAAGCGATACGGCTGATAAAAAATACATTGTTGGTTCTGACATCGTGAAACAAAACGGTGGAAGCGTTCAGGTGATCGATCTCGAAGCGGGCTTTTCCACCACGGCGATTATCAACAGGGCGAAGAATTAGTTGGTATCACAAAGAACCGCTAGTTCTTGCAAAGCAAAAAAGTTAAGCAGAGGTTTTTTTAAGGGTTAGCCACGAATTAGCACTAATTTGTGGTTTATGGTTTTGAATATGAGCACTAATTAGTCGCGAAAATATATTCCAACCAATCATCGTCCTAAATAATTTCGTGAAAATTTGTGTAATGCGTGGCTCACACTGACTTTTCCTGGCAAAGCTCTACTAAAATCCCATCGGTGGATTTCGGGTGGAGGAAGGCGATCAGCTTGTTGTCGGCGCCGTCTTTCGGGCTTTGGTGAATGAGCTCAAATCCTTCATTTGTAAGCCGTGAAATTTCTGCTTCAATGTCGTTTACGTCAAAAGCGATGTGATGGATTCCCTGTCCTTTTTTCTCCAGGAATTTCGCAATCGGTGAATCCGGTTTTGTAGCTTCCAGCAATTCGATTTTGGTTTCGCCAACCTGGATAAAAGCAGTTTTAACGCCCTCGGATTCTACCTCCTCCGTTTTGTAACATTTCTGGTTCAGCAGTTTTTCGTAAACCAGCAAAGAAGCTTCAATGTTTTTAACGGCAATACCGAGATGTTCGATTTTATTCATTTTTAGAAGACATTAGATAGAAGACTGAAGACATTAGATAGAAGTATTAAAAGAACAAAAAAAGTCTTTTGTCTTTCATCTTATGTCTTGTAGTCTGGAAAATTATCCCTTGAAGAATTTCTCGGTCTTGTTATCGAAGTTGATGTAGTAAGCACCTTTCAGGAGGTTCTCGCAGTTCACGGATGAACCGAAGCCTTTTTTAACGATGTTACCGTAAGCGTCGAAGATTTCGTACTTTGTTTCAACTGCTTTTCCGCCGGATGTGAAATTGATAACCGTTTTCACTTTTACCGGGTTTTTTTCGACCGCAGGGGTCGTGGAAGTAAATTTCACTTCCTGGGAAGATTTTTTTGTACCGGAATGGTCAACCTGGGCAACACGCACCGTATTTTCACCGGAATGCGGGATTACCTGGAATTCATATGTGTTTTCGTTGGAACCGCTTTTTCCTTTACCTTGCACTTCACCGATCTCTACCCACTTATTCCAGCGGTACTGTTCGATCCTGAAAGGCAGTTTCCCTTGTTCGTTCGTCGTTTTCCAAACCAGTTTGCCGGTACTTGTAATGCTCATATCAGTTACTTTATAAGTACTTCTTGGCAATAAAACTTCCGGGTTGAGGATTTTAGGCTTGCAGCCGTCGTTATGCTCGATTACGATGAACACAGGCTCACCGATTTCAATATTAAAAAGGGAAAAGTCGATTTCAAAAGCGCTGGAACTTGTACCGCCTGGCATTACGTCCCCGTTTACAGTAACTTTTGTGGCACAAAATCCGAAACCGTCGCCATCTTCCGGATTCTGAACATACAGGTTCTTACCCTGATAGCTACCCTCAATTGATAAAGAGGACCAAGCTATATTGCTGAAAACCAATAAAAAAGAAAGTGCGAATAAAAACTTCATTATAGTACTGTACGCTATTGTTGGGTACAAGTTTAACACATTTTTTCGGATCTACAAATTTTTTTAACTGATTTTTTAAATTCACATTAAAAAATGATGGTTTTATCGTCAAAAAAAAGACCTTTGTTTTATTCTGCAAAAAACCGTATAAATTTTTTGTTTCCTATTTTTTTTGTATCCTTGTATCACAATTTAGATAAAACTACCATGAAAAAGCTTTTTTCTTTGTTCATCCTCGCGCTCATATTTTCGGCTTGCCAGGATGACAAAAAGGTATTTGAACATGCCGGGGGCACTTTCAAAATGTGCCTAAATGATTACCCTTCCACAAATATTCCCCGCGATGTAATGGATGTGCATTCAGCTATTGTCATTTACCAGGTAATGGAAGGCCTTGTTTCTTTCAACCCGGAGGACATGAAGGTGCAGCCGCAAATCGCAGAATCCTGGAAAATATCTAAGGACAACCTCGTTTATGAATTTAAAATCCGGCCAAATGTACTCTTTCACAAATGCGATATCCTGAGTACGGAAAGTGACCGTACGCTGACAGTTGACGATATCATTCACAGTATTGAGCTGGCCTGTAAAAAGGACAGCAAAGGCGATCAGACACCGGCTTACGCTTCTATTTTCAATGGAACAATAAAAGGAGTGGAGGATTTTCACCAGGGGAAAAGCAAAACAATCGCAGGCTTGAAAGGCGAGGGCGACAAGCTTACAATCACACTGAAGCAGCCTGACGCGAATTTCCTCAACAAGCTTGCTGTACTCAATGCGTTTATCGGATCCAAAAAAGTATATGAAGCCGGCAAAGAAGAGATGATGATCGGAACAGGGCCTTTTGTTTATAAAGGTATCGATAAGGGCGATCAACCGAAGATCACCCTTGTGAAGAACGAAGATTATTACATGACTGATAAAGACGGGAATGCATTGCCTTACCTGGATGGTGTTGAGCTTATCGTGGAAAACAAAAAACTGGAAGAGCTTGAAATGTTTGAAAACGGGGAAACGCACTTTATTGCGGCATTGCCAACCAGCCGGATTTCCGCTATGCTTGAAGGACGGATAAAAGATTTCAATTCCGTTCCGCCGGTACTGATTTTGCGTAACAACCCGCTGTTGGCCACGAATTATTATTTCTTCAACATGGAGGATGAGCGCTTCAAGGACGTGCGCGTTCGCCAGGCATTCAATTACGCCATCAACCGGAACGAGATTACACAAAACGTGCTCCGGGGACAAGCTTACGAAAACGGGATTTACGGTATTGTTCCCCCGCTTTCCGCTTCTTTCCGCGGGTATGATTTTACAGGTGTGAAAGCCGTTTCCTACGATTATGACCCTGAAAAAGCACGCCAGCTTATGGCTGAAGCCGGTTACCCGGGCGGTGTGAACTTCGGTTCGGTAGACCTCGTGATCAACCTGGGTGATTTCAACTCGGCAGTTGCAGAAGAAATTGCCGGACAACTGAACCAGACTTTGGGAATCAACGTAAACATTGACGCCAGCTCGTTTGAACAAAAAAACAACGATGCTTCCAATGGCAAGGGCGATATTTTCCGCTCGGCGTGGTTTGCGGATTTCGTGAGCCCGGAAACGTTCCTCGTTAATTTTTATGGTAAAATTGTACCGAAATCAGCGAAAGACCCATCCGTTATCAACCAGTCTCGCTATGTCAACCCGGCATTCGATGCGCTGTATGATAAAGCAAGACAGTCCCACAACCTGAAAGAAAGCATGATCCTGTTTTCAGAGGCGGAAAAAGAGCTGATGAAAGATCCGCCGTTAATCCCGCTTTGGTACAATGGCGATATCCAGCTTTTATATGCCAAAGTGCGGAATTTCCATGACAATCCGCTGAATTACTTTATTTTCAAAGAGGTCTATTTCAAGGACTGGACCAAATCAGAGTATGAAAACCGCGTAAAAAGCTAATATTTTTAAGACAACGGGACATAAGATGAAAGACAAAGACAGGTCTGATTATCTGGTGCCTTTAGTCAAGTCTATAATATCTTCCATCCGATGTCTATCACAAAATCACTAACGCTTTTCCTGGCGGTCATTTCACTCCATTTTGCTTACGGGCAGTATACCCAAACTGTTCGCGGCAAGGTTTTCGACAATGAAACAAAAAGTCCGCTGGCCGGCGTAAAGCTGCAGGTGTTCACTGCTGATTCGGTTAAAAATTTACGGGCAATAACGGATTTTGACGGCTTGTTTGAAATCCCGAATGTACCGATCGGTAAGCATGAGCTCCAAACACGCTTTATTTCTTATGATAATAAAACGGTAACGATCATCGTCCAAACCGGGAAAGAAACGATCCTCGAAATCCCGCTGCAGGAATCGTTTACGGAGAAAGCCGAAGTTGTAGTAACTGCCCGAAAAAAAGGCGAAACGATCAATGAGCTGGCAACGGTTTCAGCCCAGCAGTTCAGCGTAGAAGAAACAAACCGCTACGCAGGCTCCCGTTCGGATCCGGCCAGGATGGCGTCCAACTTTGCCGGCGTGCAGGGCGCAGACGATTCCCGGAATGACATCGTTGTGCGCGGAAACTCCCCGCTTGGAATAGTATATAAGGTAGAAGGAATTGATATTCCAAATCCATCGCATTTTGCTATTTCCGGCAGCAGCGGCGGGCCGGTGAGTATCCTGAACAACAAGATCCTGGGCAACTCGGATTTTTTCCTGAGCGCTTTCCCGGCAGAATACGGCAACAGTATTTCCGGTGTTTTTGATTTAAAACTGCGAAACGGGAACAACAAGCACCATGAATTTACAGGCCAGTTCGGTTTCCTGGGAACAGAATTGCTGGCGGAAGGCCCCATGTCAAAAACAGGCAAATCTTCTTACCTGGTAATGGCCCGTTATTCCACCTTGAGCCTGTTCAAAACACTCGGCATCCAGATCGGGACGGACGCAGTTCCTGAATATGGTGATGCTGCATTCAAATTTAACTGGACGCTCAAAAAAGGCGGGACACTTTCTGCTTTCGGGATGGGAGGAAAAAGCAATATCGAGATCAAAATTTCGGAGCAAACAGAATATTCAACCGAACTGTATGGAGAAGGCGACCGCGACCAGTATTTTGGCACTTCGATGGGCGTTACCGGTCTCATTTACAAAAAATCCATCAATGAACGTACTTTTTTCACTTCCACGCTGGCGTACAGCTACGAAGAACAGCATTCGCACCACGATTACCTGCTGCGTCATGTCGATACGGTGAATACGGACGGTGAAACGCGCTACCCGATCGTGGTCGACTCGATTTATCCGCTGATGGGCTACCAATATTCAACGGGGCGCATCCTGAGCTATACGGCTGTCAACCATAAGATCAATAAGCAGCACCTGGTTAAATTCGGGTTGAACGCCGAATACCAAATGATGAACATGCTGGACTCTGCTTTGACGGTTGACCATTCTGCTTTTATCCGCCGCTGGGATTATACGGGGGGTGCAGCTTTGATCCAGCCTTTTGTGCAATGGAAATGGCGGGTAACTGAAAACATGGATTTTACAGCAGGTATTCACAGCCAGTTTTATTCGATGAGCGAAAGCTTCAGTCCTGCCGAACCGCGCCTGGGCTGGAAATACCGTATGAAAAACGGCAATTCGATTTTCGCCGGCGCAGGCCTTCACAGCCAGATGCAGCCGCTTTATACCTATGTTTACCGCTTGTATGATTCCGTTTCGCAGCAGTATGTGTTACACAACAAAAAAATGGATTTTACGAAAAGTATCCATAATGTGATCGGCTATGAAAAGATTTTCTCCCGGAACTTCCAGATAAAAACGGAAGCTTATTACCAGCATTTGTTCAATGTTCCGGTAAGTATTCATCCGTCGGCTTTTTCACTGATCAACCAGGGAAGCGGTTTCGCACGTTTCTTCCCGGACTCTTTGCAAAATACGGGAACGGGATACAATTATGGAATTGAATTGACGATGCAGAAATTCTTCGACAAGTCCTTCTTTTTCCTTTTTTCCGGATCACTGTACGATTCCAAATACAAAGGCAGCGACGGCGTTTTGCGCAACACTTCCTATAACGGAACGTACACGTTCAACCTCCTGGCGGGCAAGGAATTTAAAATCAACACGAAGCAAAGTATTTCCCTGGGCATTAAAATGACTTACGCCGGTGGAAAACGCTATGGTTACGTGGATACAGCTGCTTCCAACTTGCTGAGAGAGCTTGTTTTTGTTGATTCTGCACTCAATGAGCGTCAGTTCCGTGATTATTTCCGCTTTGACCTCAAAGTGAACTGGACGTATAACGCTAAAAATACGACCCACGAAATCGGGCTCGACCTGGTGAATCTCTTCAACACGAAAAACCTGTTGGGACTCGCTTATGCGCCGAACCTCGCCAATCCGTCCGCTGAGCCGATCGCCGAAAAGCAGCAGCTGGGTTTTCTTCCATTGTTTTATTATAAGATCGATTTTAAGTTTAAGGAGAAGGAGTAATTCTGATTTACCCTTTATGGCAAGGGAAAAGCGGGGGATTCTTTACGAAATCCTGGGGTTTTTACAAAAAAAATCCCCTTGCCAAGTGACAAAGGGATTCCGGGATGTTTGCAATTTATTTTACGCTAACGGCATTCAAAATGGCTTCTACCAAATGCTCGTTTACATTTCCGTATTTATTATCGTAATCGCTGCTTGCGCGCTTGATTACTTCAAAAGCTTCTTCTTTACCATAAACATGGGTAATTTCAACGTTTTTCGCACCGCCGTCCAGATCTTTGTAAGTCAGGAAAAAGTGTCGTACACGATCAATGACCATTTTCGGCATTTCAGCTAAATCTTCGATATTTCCGTAAGCCTGATCGCCTTTCAGTACAGCGATGATCTTGTCGTCAGCCTCACCTCCGTCCAGCATCCGGAAACCACCGATTACTTTTGCTTCGCACAAAATATTCGGATGGCTGAAAGAGCGCTCGCTCAGCACACAAATATCCAGCGGGTCGCCGTCACCTGTGATGTCTGTTCTTCCTGTTTTTTCGTTGGCAAAAGCCGCCACTTCAGTATCACAGTAAGTTTTCGGAACAAAACCGTATAAACAAGGCATGTGGTTAGACAATTTTTGCGGACGGTCAACCATAATGTGGCCGCTTGCTTTGTCGATTTCATATTTGATCGCGTCGGAAGGTACGATCTCGATGTAGGCATTCACAATTGCGGGGGATTTTTCACCCACTTCAATTCCGTGCCACGGATGAGAAACAAAACGTTTGCTCATGGCGTCAACGATTTTTTTTACTTCTTCTTTCATACTTTTTTAATGTGTTAATATTTGAATGAGATAATATGCTTCTATCTTAATTGCGCTCCAAGCCTGGTTTCGAGTTCCGTGCGTATTTTCTGCATGATAGTATCCACCGCCTGGTCTTTGAGCGTTTGTTCATTGTCCTGGAAATAGAAGGAAACCGCATAGGACTTTTTACCTGCCTCGAGGTTTTTTCCTTCGTACACATCAAACAGGCCAACGCGTTTCAGGATTTTTTTATCGGCGTTTTTTGCTAATTTTTCAATATCGGAAAAACGCACGCTTTCGTCAAGCAAGAGCGAAAAATCGCGGCGCATTTCAAATGTTTTCGGGATTTCCTTAAATATCACTTTATTCAGCCTGAGGTTTTTGCAGATTGCATCCCAGCTCAGGTCGGCGATGAAAACTTCGTTTTTGATCCCGAACTGTTTTTTCAAAGCGGAAGAAACCCAGCCCATCTGGCCGATTTCGTCTTTGAGTACGGAGAGCTTCACACCGTCTGCCAGCAAACTGTTTTCGAGTGCGCTTTCCTGCACGAAAGAGCTGAGCCCGATGCGCCCCAGCAGGGAATTGACCACTCCTTTCAGCGTGTAAAAGCTCGCCTTGTCTTTCGGGTTATTCCACTGTTCTTCGTATTTATTGCCGCTAAGCACCAGGATCAGGCGTTTTTCTTCTTCGTATTTCTCGCCGTTTTTGCGGTAAATTTTACCGAATTCAAAAAGCTTCAGATCAGGGTTCTGGCGGTTTTGATTATGCTCAACCACTTCCAAAGCGTTGTACACCAAAGTCTGGCGCATCACATCCAGGTCCTGGCTGAGCGGGTTTAAAATTTCTATATTATTCTCCTTCAGTAGCACGTTTTGCTGGATTTTTTCCAGGTAAAGCGAAGACGTGAGGGAGTTGTTCATCATTTCGGAGAAACCGTTCGATACAAGCAATTCCGCCAGTGTGTGCTGAATTTTCTCGAGGTTCGGCTTAACGCTCAGTGTGAGGTTTGAGTTCAGTTTTTCCGGCAGCGGAACCTGGTTGAAACCATAAATACGCAGGATTTCTTCCACCACGTCAATTTCACGGGTTACGTCAACGCGGTAGGCCGGAACTTCCAGTTTCCACGATTCCTTGTCTTCAGCCAAAACCTGGATATCCAGGTCGCCAAGGATCTGTTTCATGTCAGCAGGCGGAATTTCGGTACCGATCACTTTATTGCAGTAATCCGGGCGGAAATCCACCGTTTGATTTTCAATTTTGTGTGGATAAGCTTCCAGCAGGTCCATTGCGATTTCGCCGCCCGCAAGCTCTTGGATCAGGTTGACTACACGCTCGAGCGCAAACCGCGTCAGGTGCGGATCAACCCCTCGTTCGTAGCGGAAACTGGCGTCTGTGCTCAATCCGTGCATTTTGGCTGTTTTTCTAACCGATACCGGGTTGAAATAAGCCGATTCTATAAAAACGTTTGTTGTGTTTTCTGAAATTCCTGAATCCAAACCGCCGAAAACACCCGCAATCGCCAGGTTTTTTTCGCCATTCGTGATCACCAGGTTGGAACTGTCGAGCGTACGCTCAACGCCATCAAGAGTTGTAAATTTTGCACCGTTTTCAGCAAGCTTCACTACAATTTTTCCGTTCAAAGCTGCGCAGTCGAAAGCGTGGAGCGGTGTTCCGAGTTCACGCATTACATAGTTAGTACAGTCCACGATATTGTTGATCGGGCTCAAACCAACTGCGCGCAGGCGTTTTTGCAGCCAGGCCGGTGAAGCATCCACTTTTACGTTTTGGATGCTGACACCAAAATATTTCGGGCAAAGCTCAGCTTCTTCGATTGTGATTGAGTGCGGTAAGCTTTGCGAATTTGCTTCTAATTTTTTCACTTCGGGCATCCGGAGCTTCAAGCTGGCTTTTTTGTGATAGTTCAAATAAGCAACGAGATCGCGGGCAACGCCAATATGGCCCATTGCGTCGGCGCGGTTGGGGGTTAATCCGATTTCGATCACGTAATCATCAGCCAGGTCAAAGTATTCGGCGGCAGGCATTCCTACGGGTGTATCCTGCTGCAAAACCAGGATTCCGGCGTGGGATTCACCCAGTCCCAGCTCGTCTTCTGCGCACAGCATTCCGTTGGATTCTACGCCGCGGATTTTGGAGGCTTTGATTTTAAATGCTTCGTCTGGTTTCGGGTAAAGCGTGCAGCCTACCGTTGCCACGATCACTTTCTGACCGGCAGCCACATTCGGCGCACCACATACGATTTGCAGGGGCTCTCCGCCAATAGTCACCGTAGTTACTTTCAGCTTATCAGCGTCAGGATGTTTTTCGCAGCTGAGCACTTCGCCCACGACAACGCCTTCGAGACCGCCTTTTACGGATTCGATCTTTTCAACGCCGTCTACCTCCAAACCGGTTTCGGTCAGGATTTTAGAAATCTCATCAACGGATAAATCTGTTTGTACGTAGTCCTTTAACCAGGAGTAAGCAATTTTCATTTTGGAAAAAAAGGCAAAGGTAAGATTTTTAAGGGGAATTTGAAAGCTGAGGAAGGAAAATGGAGAATTATCCGGCGAGCTTTACCTTGTTTGCCGAGAGGGAGCATGAATATTCGCAGATTACATTGATTTTCTCCTTGATGTGGCCCATAAAAAATCCCTGCCAAAACTGACAGGGATTTTTTGGATTCAAATCTTCAAATTTTTATTCTGATTTAACTACGCGGCGGGTTTCAAGGATTTCACCTTCCTGCTTGAGGACGTAGAAATAAACGCCTTTTTTCAGGTCGGAAAGATCCAGGACCGTGTGTTTTTCATTTTCGTTTACAGAGACTGATTTTACCTTTTCGCCCAATACATTGAGGATTTCGATGTTATCAGCTGTTTTGTTCGGAACATTCAGTTTTGTTTTGAACGGGTTTGGATATGCTTTCAGGGAAGCAGTGTTATCCAGCTCATTAATTGATGTCGTTCCGTTGGTTGCTGTGAAAGACCCGTTCATTCCGCCGTGAAATGTGCAACGGTAAGTATACGTGCCGGCTACAGTAACTTTATAATCAAAGGAGTCCCCAAAGCCGGAAAACTGGTAAGCCCAGGTAGCAGCCCCGTTCGGAATGGTTGTGGAAGTCGTATTGTGGGTTCCTTGACCCAAAGTCCAGCGGATAGTATCACCTACTACAACGTCTGTGATTGATCCGGGAGTAAAACTGTTATTAATCACACCCACATTGTGAATGGTTGCTTTTGCTGAGAACGCTGCAAAAAGAAGAAGTGTTAAAGTGTATAATTTTTTCATTTGATACAGATTAAGTGTTAATATTCTCAAATATAGTAAAATAATTTCGATACGGAGATACAAAAAGCGGGAAAAAATTTGCGTTGATTTTGGATCGTAACGGAAACAAGGGCTTTAACCTGAAGGGCATTTTCCAAACAAAAAGGGGACATTTTCCCAAACGCCCCTTTTTTCATTGACTCCGTGGCTACCTTCGGTGGTCTCCTGTAAGAAACACTAGTTAGTTGGCTGCCAAACGCAGGCTTTGTAGGATACCTGGATAGCGTCTTCCTGGTAAATCCTGGCGATTTTAGGGCAAGCCTCACCTTCCGGGCAATCCACTCCAAACACAACAGTCAGCGTTCCGATGCTGTATTGGGGCTCAGGTGCAACCAAATAATAAATTGGCTGGAACTCGCGGGAAATTTCAACCCATCCTGTGTTTTCGATGGCGTTGATCCGGCCTTCCAGTCCATTGTCATTGTTACAGCTTGGAGCAACTTGCTGCGCAAAAACGCCGGCAGTGCAAAGGCTCATCATAAGCCCTAAAGAGAAAAGTGTTTTCTTCATAGTAAGAATTTTTAGTGTGAAGGCAAAAGTAGAGATATTAGAAACAAAGTACAATACGTATAAATACCTGTTTTTCAAACACTTAATTTTTAGTTGACCTTCTCAGCTAAATCTTTTTACTGCTCGATTTCAGTGTTGTTTTTTGCAAAAACGGCCTGAAAATTGCTGTAAACGATAAATTCCACCGGAAGAAAAATTTTCATCTCCAGCCAACCTTTACACATTTAGAATCGTTATTTATACAAAACAGCTTGTTTTTTCTTGCAAGTTCAAATTATTGAAGTATATTCGCAAGTAGAACAAACACAAAAAAGACGCTTATAGAGAGACATTTACTTTTAAATTACGTTATAAACCATAGGGCTTAAACCCATTTTAATTTGAAAGTTATGTCTTTAAAAAAGTTAGATGACCAAGCGCTCATCGTGTCTTACATCTCCGGCAATCATCAGGCATTTGAAGTTTTACTGCTCCGTCACAAGAACAGCATTTACAGAACTATTTTAGCAAAAGTCAAAGACCGCGATCTGGCCGAAGACCTTTTCCAGGATACTTTCATCAAAATTATCAAGACCTTTAAAAGTGGAAACTATAATGATGAAGGGAAATTTTTGTCCTGGGCCATGCGCATCGCGAATAACCTTGTGATCGATTATTTCCGCAAGCAAAACCGCATGAAGCTGATCCAGGAAAAATCGTTCAGATCGGATGATGTAAGTATTTTCAATTTCATCGCTTCCCCGGATGACCACGTGCTCACGAAGCTTTCCAAGGATGAGCTGCTGGAACAGATGACGCAGCTGATCGACTATTTGCCGGCAGCACAGCAGGATATTATCCGCAAGCGGATTTTTGAAGATTTGTCTTTCAAAGACATCGCTGAAGCTGAAGACATCAGCATTAATACCGCTTTGGGGCGGATGCGCTATGCTTTGCTGAACCTGCGCAAACTGATTGAAAAACACAGCCTGGTGGTAAATATCGCCTGATAATATTAAAGAGAGAGACACCGCGGCGGAGAAAAGAGGAGCGCAAAGGACGTGCAGCTTTTTCTTCCGTGGGTCGCGCTTTTTCCAATATATAGAAAACTTCACTGAATTATACCGGATCACAAGGTAATGCAAAGGTTTCGCGAAGGAATGAAGGATTAACCTTTACAAATTTTGCGTCTCACATTACGGTCTTAAAACACAAAGTTTTATTCATCAAAGGAAACCACCAGCTTTTCGCTTGTCGGGTGGGCCTGGCAAGTCAGGACGTAACCAGCGGCCAGCTCTTCTTCTTCCAGTGCATAATTGACATCCATGCGCGCCGATCCTTCCAGGATTTTGGCTTTACAGGTACAGCAAACACCGCCTTTACAGGCAAATGGCAGATCAGCGCCGGCTTTTTGGGCTGCATCAAGGATATTGTCGTCGTTTTCGTTCAATGAAATATCCAGGGCATCACCGTCGATGATAATCCGCACGTTCGCTGTGATATTGGTTTCACTGATAACTTTTTCCACGTGTTTGATGCTTGTTCCGAAGAGCTCGAAATGGATATGTTTCGAATCAACGCCCTGGGCAATGAAGGTATCTTTTACTGCGTGGATCATGGTTTCCGGGCCGCACACGAAAACCTCGTCAATGCGCTCGTTTTTCAGGAAAGTTTTGTAAAGCTTCTCACATTTCTCAGCATCAATACGGCCTTTTTGCAGCGGGTTCCCCAAACTTTCGCGGGAAAGGATGTGGATCACGCTCAGGCGGTCGAGGTATTCGTTTTTCAGCGCTTCGATCTCTTCCCGGAAAATAATGGATGCAAAATTTTTATTGCCGTAGAAAAACGTAATGCTGCTGTTCGGCTCGTTTTTGAGCACGGATTTGATGATCGACAAAATCGGGGTGATCCCGCTTCCGGCTGCAAACAGGACGTAATTTTTATCGTGTGCCGGGTCGATATGTACTTTGAAATGCCCGCTCGGTGTCATAACATCCAGCTCATCGCCGGCTTTTAGGGAGCGGTTGGCAAAATTCGAAAATTTCCCGCCGTCCACTTCTTTTACGGCAACCCGCCATTCCTGCTCAAACGGCGAGGAACAAAGCGAATAAGAGCGGCGTAGTTCTTCTTCCCCGATCATCGTTTTTAAGGTCAGGTATTGTCCTGAAAGATAGCTGTAATCTTCACGGAGCTCCTGCGGAACGTCAAACAAAATAGAAACCGTGTCTGCTGTTTCCCGGCGGATATCCGCGATTTTTAAGCGATGAAATGTGGGCGTCATAACTAAAAATAAGTGTGCAAACTTAAGGAAAAAAATGAATAATTTAACTACACAGGAACATAGGGGACACAGGTTTATTTATAATTAGCCGAGTAAACTGAAAAGTACCTTAAATTTAAATATGTGAAAACAGGGGTTCACAAATAAAAAACAGGTGTTCTTAGTAAACCCAAAAAGACAGTTTATCATAAATCTATGTGCCTATGGGGTTAATTTTATAGCCCCGTTAAATTTAAATTAATTCTAAATTATCGCCTTTTTTGGTTGGCATTTGCTAGAAATAAATACCTTTGTCTAAAAAATTTTTGAAGATGAATATTCCAGCTGATTTAAAATACACGAAAGACCACGAATGGGTTAAAATTGAAGGCAATACTGCAACTGTAGGAATTACTGATTTTGCTCAGAGTGAGTTAGGCGATATCGTTTATGTTGAGATCGAAACCGAAGGGGAAGAGCTCGGACAGGAAGAAGTTTTCGGTTCCGTTGAGGCCGTAAAAACCGTTTCTGACCTGTTTATGCCGCTTTCCGGTAAAATCGTGGAGTTTAACACAGCATTAGAGGCTGATCCTGAAGCAGTGAATAAAGATCCGTACGGAAAAGGCTGGATGATTAAAATCGAAATGAGCAACCCATCTGAAGCTAATGATCTGATGGACGCTGCGGCTTACGAGTCGCATATCGGGTAATGGCCCGCTGAAGCGGATTCGAAGGTTCAAATTCGAAGATTAAGGGCATCAATACGAAGCTAATCTTCGGATTTTGGAATATCTCTTATAAATACCACCTTTAAGGTATGTTTGTTGCCGGAATTTGCATTAATTTTACGGTCAAATTATCGTTTTGAGTCAAACACTGGGTTTTTGTGCGGCCGGAAAGGTCTTTAAAGTCAAGCAGGTACTGCCATCCGTTCTCAGTTCCAAGCTCCTGGAAATGGGATTTTATACCGGGAAAGAGGTTGAGATCCTGTACAAAGCGCCTTTCGGTGACCCGATTGCCGTGCGTGTTGGAGATTACGTTTTATCCATGCGCAAAAGCGAAGCCAACCTCATAGAAGTCGAGCAGAATTAAGCATGAAAAAAGTTGCGCTCTTAGGAAACCCGAATACCGGAAAAACTTCCGTTTTCAACCGTCTTACCGGCTTAAACCAGCATGTGGGGAATTTCCCGGGCGTTACCGTTGACAAAAAATCCGGGACTTTACACCATGACGGGCAAACTGCCGAAATAATTGATTTTCCCGGAACATACAGCATTTACCCCCATTCCAACGACGAGCAGGTCGTTTACGATGTGTTTTCAAACCCCAGGCACCCGGATTTTCCGGATTTGACCGTTGTTGTACTCGATGCCGGCAACCTCGAACGCAATCTGCTTCTTTTTACACAGGTTTACGACCTTCAGATTCCAGTGATTGCGGTCCTCAACATGAGCGATGTGGCCGGGCGAAAAGGGATCAAAACCGACCTCGATCAATTGAAACAGGCTTTTCCGGGAGTCCGGATTTGCGAAACGAATGCGCGCGCAGGTTTCGGGATGAAAGAGCTGAAAGAGCTGATTTTTGAAACTCCTGCTCAAGCCGAATTCCGGCCTTTGATCGCTGATTACAACGTTACGGATAGTGATAACGAAAGCTGGCAGGAAAGCGAAACCAGGCAGCGTTACACATACATAAAAGAAATAATCACCGCTTCGGTACGGCACGAAAATCCAACCCAGGCAGCAACAAAGGCCAGCGTGTGGGACAAGCTTACCGTTCACCCGGTGTGGGGCTACGTGATTTTTGCACTGATCCTGCTGCTTATATTCCAGCTCATTTTTTCCATTGCTTCGCTGCCGATGGACCTGATTGACGGCGCTTTTGCGGATTTCGCCAACTGGACGGGCTCCGTTATGCCTGAAGGGGTTTTAACCGACCTGCTCACGGGGGGCATCATTCCGGGATTAGGCGGAGTTTTGGTATTTCTTCCCCAGATTTTACTGCTTTTTTTCTGCCTTGGGATCCTGGAGGAAACGGGTTACCTGGCGCGCGCGGTGTTTATCATGGACCGCCTGATGCGCCCTTTCGGCCTGAACGGGAAAAGCGTTGTTCCGTTAATTTCAAGCGCCGCCTGTGCGATTCCCGGAGTTATGGCTACGCGGACCATCCCCAACTGGAAAGAACGTTTGATCACAATTCTTGTTGCACCGCTCATGAGCTGCAGCGCGCGGATCCCGGTTTTTACCCTGCTGATCGCCCTCGTAATCCCTAATAAATATCTTTTCGGCTTTTTGAGCCTGCAGGGATTAACTTTATTTGCGATGTACATGCTCGGGCTGTTTTCGGCCCTGGCGGTGGCCTGGGTGATGACGCGCTTCATTAAAACAAGGGAAAAGAGCTATTTTTTGCTGGAAATCCCTGAATTCAAAGCGCCGCGCTGGGGAAATATTTTCCTTTCACTTTACGAAAAATCCAAAATTTTTGTGTGGGAAGCCGGAAAAGTGATTTTAGCGATTTCAATTTTGCTCTGGGCATTGGCGAGCTACGGCCCGGGCGAACGGATTCAAAATGCTGTCCGAAAAATTGATAAAACGGCTTACCCGGGCGAAAAATACGAAGACAAGGTTGCTTCCGTGAAATTGGAGAATTCCTACATGGGCATTCTCGGTAAAACGATCGAGCCGGTGATCCGTCCTTTGGGTTTTGACTGGAAGATCGGAATTTCACTGCTTACTTCGTTTGCTGCCCGCGAAGTTTTTGTGGGATCGATGGCAACTATTTACAGTGTTCACCAGGAAGACAACGAAGGGCTTTTGGAGACTATGCGCCAGGAAAAACATCCGGACGGAACTCCGGTATATTCCCTCGCAACCGGCCTCTCCCTGATGGTATTCTACGTTTACGCCATGCAATGTATGGCAACGCTTGCGATTGTGAAACGCGAAACCAAAAGCTGGAAATGGCCAATCGTTCAGCTTGTTTATATGGGGATTTTGGCGTATCTTTCGGCTATGATAACGTATCAAATTTTTTCGTGATGCAAACGGTATTGGTAATTCTGTTAATTTCGTGCTCAGTTTTTTATTTCCTGAGAAAGGGGTATCGCTATTTTTATCAGAAAGATAATAAATGTGAAGCGTGCTCGTTCTCTCCTAAAATTTCGAGTGAATGATCCAAAAGTTATCCATCCTTATTCCTGCATATAACGAAGAAAAGTCCATCCAGGTCATCTTAAATAAAGTAAACGCTGTTGAGCTTATCAACGGGATCCGAAAGGAAATTGTCATCGTGAACGACTGTTCCAAAGATAAAACCCTGGAGAAGATCGCTGAGTTCAAAGCTGCGCACCCGGAATTGGATATCCGTGTTTTTTCGCAGGAAGTGAACAAGGGAAAAGGAGCAGCGATCAACCGCGCAATTAAGGAAGCAACGGGCGAATACCTGATTGTCCAGGACGCCGATCTCGAATATGACCCGGAAGAATACAATCTTTTACTGAAGCCCGTTATGGTGGATAACGCCGACGTGGTCTATGGTTCGCGTTTCATGGGCCACCACCCGCACCGTATTTTGTTTTACTGGCATTCGATCGGGAATAAGTTCCTGACGAGCTTTTCCAACATGATGACGAACCTCAACCTGACGGATATGGAAACGTGCTACAAGCTCATCCGGACTTCCATCGCTCAGAAGATCAACATCCGGGAGCGCCGCTTTGGAATTGAGCCTGAAATCACCGCCAAGCTTGCCAAAATCAAGAAAATCCGTATTTATGAAGTTGGTATTTCCTATTACGGCAGAACATACGAAGAAGGCAAAAAAATCGGTTGGAAAGATGGTTTCAGGGCGCTGTGGTGCATCATGAAATATAAGTTTGTCGACTAATCATATTAATTTTAAACCACATAGACACATAGGGGACATAGACTTATTTGTAATATGGATGAAAAGAATATGAAGTGATGCTTTAAGGCGTCAGTAAGAAGGAATGCTACTGTGAACATTCAAACTAGGTATCTTACAAAAAAATCTATGTACCTATGTGGTTAAATTATTCTCTACATTTGTAAGCCAATACGAAAAACATGAACATCCGTCCACCTTTCATACTGCGGGAAAAGCACACGGAAGGCATCCTGAAACTACTGCAGCAAACGACGCTCGGAACGGACGGCGCGCGCTATCGCCACCTCAATACGGAAGAAATCATCCATGATCTGGACGATCCCCTTTTTCTTTCCCTCGAACGGGGTGAAAAGGTCATCGGGAACATCAGCTTATGCCGCCGCGGTACAAACTGGTACATTCGTTATTTTGCTTTCGATTCGCTTTTTCAGAGCAGTAAAGCTTCATCCCGGGAGACCGCGAAAGGCAGCAATGAAGTTAAAAAATCGGGGCTGAAAGATACGATCGGGGCTTTTTTTGATGAACAAAGCGCTGCGGGAATTTGCTTTTACGCCTACATCGATCCCAAAAACCTGCGCAGCAAGTTCATGTCGGAAAATTTTGGTTTTGAAACCATCGCCCGCCTGAAAACACATTCTTTTTCGCGATCGAAGCCAAAACGGAGCCAAAGCTTAATTGAAATAAGTGACCCCGGGAGGATTCGAACCCTGTCGCAATATTTCAAACATCAGCTTTTTTATACGGATTATCAACCGAAAGCGAACCGCTTTTACGCGCTGGAAAAAAACGGCGAAACCTTAGCTTTTGCCCGTGTGCGACAAGCCCATTGGGAAATAGAACGTTTGCCAGGTAAAATGGGCGGCCTGCTGACGAAGCTCGTACCTTTTTTACCTGCCTTAAACCGCTTTCTCGTTCCTTCCAATCACCGTTTTTTAGTTCCTGACATGGTTTGGGCCAAAGACAACAAACCGCAGCTGCTCCAAGAGCTTTTTGAATCCCTGCTCGCCGCCGAAAATCAGCGTTTAATCTTATGGTGGGCGGATGAAAAAGACCCGGTTTTGCAGTACGACAAGCAAATTTCCTGGGGGATTTTCAGCTGGTTTTTAGGTAATCCTTCTGTAGACGTTGTAGCTAAATTCAGTTCTGAAAACAAGCCGGATACAGAGAAACCCGTGTTTGTTTGCGGCATCGATTTGGTTTAAGTTTTTCGGCTTAAAATCTTATCTTTGTACCTTATTCGCCCCATGCAAAAATTCGTTGATTGTATTGCACAGCACCTGCTGGAAAGTGAGACGCCGCTCCAGGATTGGGTGGTGATTTTGCCTTCCGAACGGGCGAAGCAGTACATTCAGAAAGCCTTGTATGAACGTTTGCAAAAACCGGCCTTCGCACCCAAAATGCTGACGATCAACCACTGGATCGCGCAGCAGGCCAGGAAAGCGGTGATCGACAAAACGCATTTGCTGCTGGAGCTGTATGACATTCACCGGAATTATCCTTCGTCGGAAATAGATACATCTTTTGACGAGTTCCTGAGCTGGGGACGCATGCTGATGAGCGATTTTGATGAGATTGAGCGCTATCTTGTGGATTCAAACCTGCTTTTTCGCAACCTAAAAGACATCAAGGAAATCGAAAACTGGAGCTTTAACTCAACGGAAGAGCTGACGGAAAGCCAGCGCAAATATTTAGAATTCTGGGACCGGCTCGGATCTTATTTTATCCAGCTGCAACAGCGTCTGAGCGCCAAAAATGCCATTATGCTGGGAAGTGTATACCGCCAGGTGGCCGAAAATACGGTTCTATTTTTCACGGATGAAAAAACGCGCTACTTATTTGCGGGGTTCAACGCTCTGTCAAGGGCTGAAATGCAATTGTTCAAAAACCTCGTTGATGCCCGAAAAGCGGATGTTTTATTCGATGCGGACCATTATTATTTAAACGATAAAGGCAACGAAGCCGGGCACTTTATCCGAAAATTCCGGGATTTTATGCAATTGCGTGAGTTGCCGGTGGTGCGTAACCAATTATCGACAGCAAAGAAAGAAATCGAAATTATCAGCTGTTCACAATTGACGGGACAGGTGAAAGTGGCACAAACCTTACTGTCCCGGATCCCGGAAAATGAGCTGTCGGAAACTTTAGTGCTCCTGGCCGACGAATCACTGATCATTCCTCTGCTGCAAAACATTCCGAAGCTTGTTAAAAAAGCGAATATAACACTCGGCTTGCCGCTGCGTTCCACGGCTTTGGTCAATTGGCTTGGTTTGGTGTTCAATATCCAGGAAGGTTTCCTGCGGTATGAGCGCAAAAGCGTATACTACAAAGATTTGCTGGCCGTTTGGAACCACCCGTTTTACAACGAAATCCTGAGCGAAGAAGAGCGCAAAATTGTTTATCGCAAGGAAAAGGAAATCCAGGCGCGCAATATTATTTTCCAATCGCTGAAGAACGTGCAGGTTTCGCCCCAGAGCGACCGGATTTTGGAAATTCTCTTTACTCCCTGGGAAAACTCATGGCCGAAAGCGATGGAAGCGATCCGCGAATTGAACCGCTTGCTTTATGCCGGCTTCGATCCGCAAAAAGAAGCCAATAAACTGGAAAAGGCCGTAATCCAGCGTTTTGATGAGGTGTTGGTTGATTTCCAGAACTGCGTCAATACTTCCTTCCCGGAAATGTCGCTGCGGAGCTTCAAAACGCTTTTCAACCAGGAATGGGCAGCGGAAAGCATTGCTTATTACGGAAACCCGATTGACGGCCTGCAGGTGATGGGCTTGCTCGAAACGCGTTTGCTGGATTTCAAAAACATGATCGTCTTAGGCCTGAACGAAGGTAAGATGCCACCCGGAAACCCGATTAACTCCATGATCCCGATGGATTTGCGCAAATTTGTGGGTATGCCGACCATTCGCGACAAACAAGGGCTTTTTGCGCACCACTTTTACCGTTTGCTGCACGGCGCGGAGAAAATCTGGATCACCTATCACAATGGCGTTGATTCATTTACTTTCGCTGAAAAAAGCCGTTTTGTAGCTCAAATCGAAATGGAGCTGGTGAAAGCCAACCCCAATATCAGCCTGCTTAAAAAAGACTATACACTTGCGCGGCCAAGCGGCGGTTCGGGCCAGAAAAAAATACAGAAATCGCAGGAAATCCTGGATCAGCTCGATTTTCTTTTCGAACGCGGGATTTCACCCTCAATGATAAAAAAGTACTTTACGTGCCCGCTGGATTTTTATTTCCAGTATGTCCTGAAATTCGGCGAGGAGAAAAAAGTGGAGGAAGAACTGGAAAGCAGCACGTTCGGAACGCTGATCCACGCGGTGCTCGAAGATTTATACCAGCCTTTCAACCGCGAAACACAAGGCGATCTGGCACCCAATCTTACGGAGAAGGACATCGACAAGATGCTCCTGACCTTCGAAGGGAAATTATACCTGGCTTTCAAAGAATATTTTAACGGTGATGAGCAGGCTTTCCTGAGCGGGAAAAACTTCCTGAGCTATTCCATGTCGATCGAAATGTGTCGCCAGTTTCTCTATTCGGAGAAAGATTTTCTCCGCCGGAACCCGGGAGCAAAAGTATTTATCCACGCCCTGGAGCTGCCGGTAAATGAAAGCCTGGAAATTGAAATTGCCGGGCAAAAGAAAACCATTTGCCTGAAAGGATATATCGACCGTGTGGATGAAGTGGACGGGAACATCCGCATCCTGGATTACAAATCGGGCAAGGTCAGCGAAAAAGATGTGGCGAACCCGCGCATCAAGCTTGATGGCGACGAAGCGGATTACCTCATTTGGGCGAGCAAAAATGTGAAATATTTTTTCCAGCTCTATACCTATCTCTACCTTTTCCGGCAAAAAACAGGTATCACGGCCGCTGAAAACGGGATCATCTCCATGGTGAATTTCCGCAACAACCCTTTCCTGCTGAAAGCCCGGGATCTCGACCACAACGCGCTGATTGCACATTATCCGATGGTGCTCCAGTCAATCCTCGAAGAAATTTATGATGCTTCCACCCGCTTTGAGCATAAGCAGGCGTCGCGGTATTGTGCTTATTGTTGAGTAAGACCGATAAAGAGCATTAAACTCTAACGCAGCCTGGCAGGAATACACTACCTAATGCTCAGGCTCTTCTACCTGCCATTCCTTGTTACGGTCGTTTTTGTATGAAAGGGAATTGATTTTCAGGATGTTTTTATCCATGTAAGTGATGAGCCATTCTTCTTCGGCGTTCCCACCCCAGAATTTATAACGGATCACTAGTGTTGAATCGCTGGTTTGTTCCCAGGTTCCGTCATAGTTCTTGTAAGTAATCGGTGGAGTTCCGCACCAGCCGGAGTTCTGGCGTTTTACAATTTTTCCGTTGTCCTGGAACCAAATGCCTGCTTTGTCTTTATCAAAATCTGACCGACGGTGATAAACTGCTGTTTCTACCTGGTAATTTCCGAGTACCCAATGGCCTATGATCCCGGGATTTGGGACTTTCTTCTCTCCAAAAGAGAAAAATAAAATGCCGGCAAAAATGAACATCAACGTTTTCATACAAGATCAATTTTAAATGAATACATCTTTTGTTTCAAAAGGTTCACCGAAAATACAGCAAATAACGCACCAAAGCACATTTTTGCTGTTCCGGCTAAGCAACAATTTTCTTATCTTTGTGTGAAAACAAAGCGCTCATGCCATCATCCCAAAACCCCTCTTCTTCTTCCCTGGAGATTTTTTCCGCTGATACGGGAACGAAGCTGGAGTTGGAAGTGGCTGCCGCAGGGATCAGTGCGGGTTTCCCCTCGCCGGCAATGGACTTTGACGAGAATAAAATCGACCTGAACCGCTACCTGATCAAGCGGCCGTCGAGTACTTTTTTCGGAAGGGTGAGCGGCAACTCCATGGAAGGCGCCGGGATTTACGACGGCAACCTGCTGATTATTGACAAAAGTATCAAACCTCGCAGCGAGCACATTGCCGTTTGTTTCATCGACGGGGAGTTCACCGTCAAGCGGATCCGCATCGAAAAAGACTGTGTATGGCTGCTGCCGGCCAATCCGTCTTATGAACCCGTTCGCGCCGACGAAGCGAATGACTTCCAGGTTTGGGGAATTGTAACCCACGTAATCCGTTCCGTTTAGCCATGTTTGCCCTTGTCGACTGCAATAATTTTTATGCTTCCTGCGAGCGTGTTTTCCGCCCGGAGCTGAACGGCAAGCCGGTGGTAGTGCTTTCCAACAACGACGGCTGCGTAATTGCCCGGAGCAACGAAGCGAAAGATGCCGGAGTGCCGATGGCCGCGCCTGCCTTCAAATACGAAAACCTGTTCCGGGAAAAAGGCGTAACCGTTTTTTCGGCCAATTTTGAATTATACGGCGACATGAGCATGCGGATCATGAACCTGCTGGGTGAATTTTGCCCGGACATCGAGATTTACAGCATCGATGAAGCTTTTCTGAAAATGGAAGGATACCGTTACCTGGATTTGGACACTCATTTCCGCGAGATGCGCGACTATGTCAGCCGGAGCAGCGGGATTCCGATCAGCGTGGGAGTTGCGCCAACAAAAGCGCTTTCTAAGGTGGCGGCAGAAATCGTTAAAAAATACCCGCAAAAAACCGGGGGGATTTATATCATTGATACAGACGAAAAACGCATCAAAGCTTTAAAATGGATGAAAATCGAACGCGTTTGGGGAATCGGGCGCCGGCATTCCAAACGGCTGAAGCAAATGGGTGTTGAAACGGCCTATGATTTCACACAACTCAACGACAGTTGGGTTTACCGTTACATGACAACCGTTGGGATCCGCCTGAAGAAAGACCTGCTGGGAATCCCGACCCTCGACCTGGATGATATCAAGCCTAAAAAGCATATTGCTACAACCAGGACATTTGAAAAAGGCCTGGCTAATAAAGCGGAAATTGCCGAGCGGATTTCAACCTTCGCCGTATTTTGTGCCGAAAAGCTCCGCAAGCAAAAGTGTATCTGCAGTTCTTTGATGGTTTTTATTCAGCCCAAACGGGACGATGATTTTTATTCCTACAGCTCCAACAGCACTTTTGTCAAGCTTCCTTTCCTGACGAATTCCAACATGGAAATCGTTTCTTTTGCGACAGCCGCCCTTGACAAGCTTTTTGAGCCGGGAATTGTTTACCGCCGGGGTGGCGTGGTAATCATGGACTTTGCCCCGGAATCCCAGGAACAGCTTTCGTTTTTTGAAAACAGCAATCCACGCCATAAAACACTGATGAGCGCCGTAGATAAGCTCAACCAGGTTTACGGCCAGCAAAAAGTCAGGCTTGCCATCCAGGACCAAAAGCGTGTTTGGAAAATGAAGCAGGAAAAACTGTCGCCGCGCTATACCACTAAAATAAACGAAATCCTGGAAATCAAGGCTTGACTAACAGCAGCCAGAATATTGCCAGGCACAGCAGCAGTGAAATACAAATGTTTAAAGCTGCCCACAGGATTTGTCCTTGCTGGGCGAGTAAAACAGTTTCGTAGCTGAACGTTGAGAAAGTACTGAAGCCGCCGCAAAAACCGGTGATCATGAAAGCCGCGAGCCAGGAGCTATTGTCGATTTTGTCTTTGAAAACAGTTACACAAAGCGCAAGCACCAGGCAGGCAATGAAGTTGGAAAGCAAGGTTGCCAGGGGAAAATTAGGAAAACGGGCCTTTAACACAAGCGCCGACATGCCGAAACGCGCCAGCGAACCCAAACCTCCACCGATAAATACTGCCAGGATTTTCATGAATTGAATTTTTCTGTCACGAAATTTAAATAATTTTTAGGAGTTGTGATTTGACTTTTTCGGAATGTAATCCAAAAAGGCATGTTTTATAGCATTGATATTACTTTTTCCACATCTTCCGGAACATCAATATTGGGAGTTTCGATATCCGTTTCCACGACATGGATTTTGTGACCGTAATAAAGCCAGCGCAATTGTTCCAGGGATTCTACCTGTTCCAGCTTCGTTGGTTCCAGGCTGATAAGCTCCAGCAGAGTTTCCCGGCGGTAGGCGTACAAACCGATGTGCCGCAGGAAAGGATAAAATTCAAAGGCGTTTCCTTTGAAATTGGCCGTATTGGGAATAAAGCTCCGCGAAAAATAGAGCGCTTCCTTTTGGTGGTTGGTCACGATTTTAATCCGGTTCGGATTTTGAAGGTCTTCCTCTGAAATCAGCCTCGTTCCAAGCGTCGCAATGTTGACTCCCGGATTTTTGAAAGCGCCTGCCAACAGGTCGAGCTGCCGGAAATCGACTAAAGGCTCATCACCCTGGATATTGATCACCACATCATAATCCGCGTGCTGCGAAGCAACTTCACCACAGCGGTCAGTCCCAC
This sequence comes from Crocinitomicaceae bacterium, assembly GCA_021325675.1. Lineage (GTDB taxonomy): Bacteria > Bacteroidota > Bacteroidia > Flavobacteriales_D > Crocinitomicaceae > M2408. Next base: position 601,939 of record JAJTCM010000002.1, on the reverse strand, counting down.
TCGGGTGAAGGTCAGAAGTCAATACTGCTTCGCCGCCAAAGCTTTTCACTTCTTCCAAAATGCGTTCGTCGTCGGTTGCCACGATCACCCGGTCAATGTACTGTGCTTTCACAGCGCCTTCATACACCCGGCGGATCATAGTTTTCCCCTTCAGGTCGAGGAGCGGTTTACCGGGAAAACGTGACGAAGCATAACGGGCGGGAATGATACCAAGTACTTTCAAAACAAAAGGATAAAATTTTGATAAAACTAGGATTTTTTTCCGAAAAAATGTGTATCTTTAGTTTGATCTAACACACATCATTTTGAAATCTACCGACTTACAACAGCAAATCGCTGTAACCCTGCTGCCGCATTTTGGCAAAAAACGTGTTCGCACGATTCTCCGTCACCTGGGTTCCCTGGATGAATTTTTTAAAGCAAAGAAAAAACAGCTGCTGGAAATACCCGGGCTCAGCGAGAAACATATCCGTTCAATCGATCTGGACCTGGCTTTGAAAGCGGCGGAACCGCATGCCGATTACCTGGTGAAAAACGGCTTTCAGTCTCATTTTTACCAGGATGAAAGCTTTCCGAAAAAGCTGAATGAATGCGATGATGCGCCCCTGCTGCTGTATTCTTATGGGAACATGGATTTAAACGTTGCAAAAACGGTGGCAATCGTTGGAACACGCAAAGCCAGTGATTACGGCAAAAAATTGTGTGAGGAGCTGATCGAATCCTTCGCCTCGCAAAACATCCTGGTGGTGAGCGGGCTTGCTTATGGCATCGATATTCACGTACACCAGCTTTGCCTGAAACAAAAACTGCAAACTGTCGGGGTGCTGGCGCATGGACTTGACCGTCTTTACCCGGCTATGCACCGGAGAGCTGCCCGCCAGATGCTTGAAAACGGAGGTTTGCTGACTGAATTTCTTCCGGGAACGAACCCCGACCGTGAAAATTTCCCGATGCGGAACAGGATTGTAGCCGGGATGTGTGACGCCACGATTGTCATTGAAAGTGGAATCAAAGGAGGCTCGTTGATTACGGCCGAGCTCGCCAATGATTACTGCCGCGATGTATTCGCTTTTCCGGGAGATGTCAGCCGGGAATTTTCACAGGGCTGCAACCGCCTGATCCAGCAAAATAAAGCGCACCTGATTACAAGCCCCGAAGAATTCCTGACTTTTATGGAGTGGGGGAAACCAGTAACAAAACAACTTGACCTGTTTGAAAAGCTGAATGAAAAAGAAAAAGCCATTGTGTCTTGTTTCCGGGAAAAAATGGAGCTTTCTTTCGACAATTTAATCCAGCATACGAAGCTTTCCTTTTCGGATTTAAGCGTTCATTTACTGAACCTGGAATTCAGCGGTCTGGTCAAGGCTTTTCCGGGGAAATTTTACCGGCTTGCGCTTTAAAAGGATTTCTCCTCCTGAAAGTCGTAAATGTCGTACCTTTAAAGTAATTTTGTAGCAAATCTCGGATATGGAACTGATTATTTTAACCATTGTGGCCTTAAGCGCTGCCATTGTGGGTGCTTTTTTTTATTTAAAATCCAAACAGCAATCGGACGAAAATTCCCGGAATAAAGCTGAATTGTTGCAAGCGGGCAGGCTGCTGGAAGATGAGAAGAAAAAACTGGACGACGAAAAGAAAAGGGCAGTTATACTTGAAACACAGCTTGAGCTAATCAAGGGACAATTGGACGAGCATAAGCAAAATCAAGCCAAAACCGAGCAATTGCTGAAAGAGCAACTGGAATTGATGGGCAAGGAAATGCTGATGCGCGGAACCCAGGTTTTGCGGACCGAGAACCAGCAGCAACTCGAACAGTTCCTTTCCCCGTTTAAAGAAAAGCTCGTAAGCTTCGAAAAAGAAGTGCGTGAAAGCAATCAAAAAGGCCTGGAGCGCCACATCAATATGGAAACCATCGTTCGCGGCTTAACGGAACAGCATATCCGGATGAACAATACGGCCCAAAACCTGGCGGACGCTTTACGCGGAAATCAAAAAACCCAGGGCGACTGGGGTGAGCTGGCTTTGGAGCGGATCCTGGAAATGAGCGGCCTTGAAAAGGGCAGGGAATATTCCACGCAATCCAATTTCAGGGACGAAACCGACCGGAACCAGCGGCCGGATGTAATTATCAATTTACCTGAAAACAAGCACATTATCATTGACTCTAAAGTTTCGCTTGTAGCCTTTGAACGCTCGATTAATGCCGAAAATGAGCTGGAGCAAAAAGCACAAATGACCGCACATATTCTTTCCCTGAAAAATCATATCCGCCAGCTGAGCGAAAAGAACTACATTCATTTAAAAGGATTGGATACACCGGAATTTGTGCTGATGTTTATCCCGCTGGAATCCTCTTTTGCGTGGGCGATGAAGGAAGAGCCGGGCTTGTACCAGTTTGCCTGGGAAAAGAAAATTGTATTGGTGACACCGTCCACCTTGCTGGCAACATTAAAAACGGTTGAAAGTATCTGGAAACAGGAGCGCCAAACGCGTCACGCAATGGATATTGCAGAGCAAGCCGGGAAATTATATGATAAATTTGTGGGCTTTATCCAGGATTTGGAGAGTGTGGGTAAAAAGCAGAAAGACGCAGCGAACGCTTACGAAGAAGCCATGAAAAAGCTTACGCTTGGGCCGGGGAATCTCGTAACATCTACCGAAAAGCTCGTGAAAATGGGTGCCAAAGCCAAAAAGCAGCTGGACGGAAAATACCTGAATTCAGACGAAGAAAATTAATTAACGCCTTCCAGGGAATTGGATTTCACGGGAGCTTTTTGGGTAGGGTTATCCATCGTTACTTTTCCGTTGTAAATTGCGCCGAATTCCATTTCGATGTTATCCGTTTTGATATCCCCGTAAATTTTGCCCGTTGAACGGATTTCGAGTTTCTGGGTGTTGATGTTTCCCTGGATTTGTCCGAAAACAACAGCTTCAGCGGCGTTCACATGACCCAGGATCCGGCCGGTGTCACCCAGGATCACGCCTTGTTTGGCATCAACATTCCCGTTGATAATCCCATCAATTTTTATTGAATTGTTTGACGAGATATTTCCGTCAATGATGCAGCCTTCACTGATGATTGTTGCTATGTGACTATCCATCAGGTCTTTTTGCTTTTTGCCAAACATTGCCATACTTGAAAATTTGTATAAAAATAGAAAAAATGCTTATAATTCCAAAAAACGCTCCGGATTAATTGGCTGTCCGAGGTAGCGGACTTCATAATGCAAATGCGGTCCGGTTGATCTTCCTGTTGATCCAAGCTTGCCGATTTCTTCCCCGGCTGATATTTTTTGTCCGCTTTTCACGTTTATACGGGATAAATGCCCGTAAAGTGTTTCGTAACCGTGCTCATGCTTAATCCGGACGCAGTTTCCGTAGCCCTGGAACCAGCCTGCGAAGAATACTTTTCCATTACCTGTTGACTGGACGTTATCTCCTGTGTCACCCTCAATGTCAATCCCGGAATGAAACTCGCTGCCCCGCCCGTGAAAAGGATTGGAGCGGTAACCGAACTTCGAATTCTTATGGTTTGCATGCGGATAGCCCAGGGGCATGTATTTGAGGTTTTTGATCAGGCTTTTCAGATATATGTTATAATACCGGTATGTATTGATGGCTGAAATATTCTGGTTTTTGTTATTTCCGCCGGCATGCAGCCTGACCGGTTTAACTCCCCGCTGTTTCAGGTACTTTTTGATAATATTGAGCTTCGAATCGATGCGTTTGATATAGGCATTCGCAACAACAGTATCTGTGGCAAGCGGTCCTGCGACTTCGGTTTTGAAACGCTCAAGCTCCTGCTCGGCTACAATATTCTGGTTGTATTTTTTGATGAAAATAACCAGGGTGGCAATCACGGCGATGAAAAGCACGGTGATGCCCGTGAGGTAATATTTCAGGCGCGAAATGTGCTTTGTGGGTACAGTATAGCTTTTGGTGTTTGGATTGTTTTTGTTGACAATAACCAGCGTACTGTATTGCTTTTTTCTTTTGGTTTTAGACATAGCGATGATCGTAAAGAAATGTGCTCTTTACGGGCCGGAAGCCCCGAATTGCCTGGCAAAGATACAAAAAAAGCCTTAAATGCGTTTGATCCTGAAACATTTAAGGCTTTTTAACAAAAAAACAAGGCCCGGAGGTAGATACCGGACCCTGTTCAAACGATATGTAGTTAGTCTTGGGCCATCAATGCATTTGCATCAACTTTAACAAGAGCGTCTTTAATTCTTTGTTCTAGTTCATCAGTCAGTTCAGGGTTATCGCCAATCAGGGCTTTAACTGCATCACGGCCCTGGCCCAGCTTGGTTTCGCCGTAAGAAAACCAGGATCCGCTTTTTTTGATGATGTTGAGCTCTACTCCCAGGTCGATGATCTCACCTACTTTGGAAATACCTTCCCCGTACATGATATCGAATTCGGCGCGTCGGAACGGTGGTGCCACTTTGTTTTTCACAACTTTTACTTTCACGCGGTTACCGAGGACATCTTCGCCTTCTTTGATCTGTGCTGCCCTGCGGATATCAATTCTCACAGAAGCATAAAACTTGAGGGCATTTCCACCGGTTGTGGTTTCAGGGTTGCCAAACATGACGCCGATCTTGTCGCGCAGCTGGTTGATGAAGATGCAGCAGCACTTCGCTTTGGAAATTGACCCCGTAAGCTTACGGAGCGCTTTTGACATAAGGCGCGCCTGGAGCCCCATCTGTGAATCACCCATTTCGCCTTCAATTTCAGCTTTTGGAGTCAAAGCAGCTACGGAGTCGATTACGAGCAGGTCGATAGCGCCGGAACGGATGAGGTTGTCGGCAATTTCGAGGGCTTGCTCCCCGTTATCCGGCTGAGAGATCAGGAGGTTTTCGACATCCACGCCTAATTTTTGGGCATAAAACTGGTCGAAAGCATGCTCTGCATCAACGATTGCGGCAATTCCGCCCTGTTTTTGCACTTCAGCAATTGCGTGAATAGCGAGTGTTGTTTTACCGGATGATTCAGGACCGTAGATTTCAACGATCCGGCCTTTCGGATAACCGCCAACACCGAGAGCGATGTCGAGTGTTACTGATCCGCTTGGAATGACTTCGATTTCTTCGATGGCGTTGTCGCCTAATTTCATCACGGTTCCTTTACCGTATGTTTTGTCAAGCTTTTCCATAGTTAACTGGAGTGCTTTTAATTTTTCTGCGTTTACTTCTTTTGTTGACATATCGTTTGTTTTTATTTAGTAAAAGTAGCTTAGGTTATTTTGCTACTGTTTGATGTTACAAAGTTATTGGCACTAGTACGTAAACTATTTACGTTGTGTTTTTTTATTGCCACGCCTTGTGTCTTTAAGTCTTTGTGGCGATTAAAAACCTCTAAAATTTCCTCTGCATGATATTTCGTTTTGGGCCGTTCAATGATCCCGATAATGATTCCTTTTTGTATTAAAAAAGTAGTACGGTGAATTCCATCGTAAACCCGGCCCATGAATTTTTTCTCACCCCAAACGCCAAAGGCATCAATTACTTTTCTGTCGGTGTCGGCCAATAAAGGGAAAGGCAGCTCATATTTGTCAATGAAACGCTGGTGCAGTTTTTCTGTATCCATGCTGACGCCTGCAACCCGGATCCCTTTCTGAAGCAAAGTGTTAAAATTGTCCTTCAGGTTACAAGCCTGGTTAATGCAGCCGGGCGTTAAATCCTTCGGGTAAAAGTAGAGCGCCCACTTCCCGGTTTTGAGCTGGGTGGGGGAAAACAAGTTACCGTTTTGATCCTTCACCCTGAATTTTGGAACTGTGTCACCTACCTTCAAATGCTTCATTGATTAAATCGTTGTCATTAATATGATTAAATTTTAATCAAAGATAAATGTTTATTTTAATCCCGCAAGTTTTTTCGAAAAAATTTCCTGACATCCGAATGTTAAAAAAAGTCAGCAAAAGCATCAATTAACAGTTTTTAACCATGTCACTCTAAAATTAACTTTATTTTTGCCCTACATGAAATTGGTATTTCTGGCATCTTGTCTCTTGTTTACTACGGCGTTTGGCCTTTCCCAGGATTGGAAAAAGGACCTGAACGAAGCGCGTAAATTGTATAAGGAAAGCAAATATGGCGAATCACTTAAAAAATACCAGTCTGCCCAAAAACTTGCGCCTAAAAGTATAGACCTTTCGGATGAAATCGCCCAAAGCTCTTACAAGGCAAATGAATTTGAGAAAGCAGAAAAAATCTACAACCAGAGCAGCTCTAAAAAAGGAAATCCGGTTCAAAAAGCCAAAACCTACCATAACCTGGGCAACTCTAAAATGAAACAAAAAAAATACGATGAAGCTGTTGAAGCTTATAAAGAGTCGCTGCGAAATAACCCAAAGGATGAAGAAACACGCTACAACCTGAGTGAAGCGCTGAAAAAACAAAAAGCGCAGCAGAAAAATCAGCAGGACCAAAAACAGCAAAGTCAACAGAATCAAAACCAGAACCAACAACAGCAGAACCAACAGAACCAGAACCAGCAGCAAAACCAGCAAAGCCAGCAGCAGAGGCAATCTCAGCAAAACGGGGAACAGCAACGGAAATCGCAGCTTTCGGATAAAAAAACGGAGCGTATGCTGGATGAGCTCGTAAAGAAAGAAATGGAAACCAAGAAAAAATTGGACGGAAATAAAGGAAAATCTTCTAAAAACACTTCAGGAAAGGATTGGTAATGCGTTATTTGTGCTTCATATTATCGACAGTAGTCAGCTTTTTTACCTGCGCCCAGAAACCGAGTGTCAGCTTAAGCGCTGATTCCAGGAGCGTGCAGGCAGGTGATTTGGTAACTTTTACGGTGAAATCCAACGTAGAAGGCACGGTAGAGATCGACTTCCCGCCGGAGTTTATCCCGGGCTACGGCAATTCCAACGGGATGGAACAAGTAATGGATTACAATACCGGAACTGTTTCCACGATTTATTACTTTTCGCAGAACGGCGCCTTTAAAGAAAATGGCATCTTCACGCTCCAGGCGTATGTGAAAAATAAAAAAACGGTTTATAAATCGAACCGGGTTACGATTAAGGTAGAAAAACAGCAGGGTACGGACGATGAGATCAGTAAAAAGAATTACAAGCAGGCTGTTTTCGGAATTATCCAGAAATCAAAAAGCAAAATTTACGAAGGCGAGTGCGTTGTACTGGAAGCAAAAGTGTATTCCCGTCTCAACATCAATATGCTGGAAGCTTACCAGAATTTTGAGCTGGATGGAGGCGCTGAAGTGCAGGAACTGGAAAAATCCCAGCGTTTGCTGCTTACCCGCGAAAACCTGAAAGGAACTAATTTTCTCACCTTTACTTACGGCAAGCAGCTCGTTTTCCCTAACACAACAGGTAAAATCCGCATCCGGCCTTTTGAAATGTCTTTATTATATGATGACGGGGGCATGTTCTCCGACCGGATTGGGTTCACATCCAATGGCGCGTCGATTGAAGTATTGCCTTTGCCGCCGGGCGCACCGAAAGATTTCATCGGGGCTGTCGGGAAGTTTGAGCTCGATTATTCCCTTGCGAAAACAAAGATCAGGCAAGGCGATGTGGCCGAGCTGACGGTTACGATCAGCGGAACGGGCAACCTGCAAAACATCAACAAGCCACGCTTGATTTTGCCGAAAGGCGTTGTTATTTACGGTGATCCTGAAATCAAAGAAGACTTTTCATACGGGGTTTCCGGGGCGGAAGGCAAAGTGATTTACACGTATCATTTGCAGTTTAACACCGACCAGGTAGAATCCCTGCCGCCGGTTTCCATTGCGTATTTTGATCCGAACCTCCGGAAATATGTGCAGATCAAAAAACGTCGCATTGAGCTGGATATCCAGAGCAACCCGAATTTTCAGCCGACCATCGCTGCACCGGTAACTGCCGAGCAACCCAAAAGCACTGAAAATATTCCCCTGATGGCAGGGCCTTCGAAAGAAAACGGGTCATTCAGTGATTCCGCCTGGTTTTGGCCAAGTGTGTTCAGTCCGCTTTTCCTGGGCTTCATCGGTGGACTTTTCTGGGTGCGCCGCAAAGACCTGACGGGCGTAATCCAGGATAAAGGCCAGGCCCGTAAAGCGATCGGACAGCTTATCGGTGACTTAAGCTCGGTATCTTACCAGCCGCAGGATCCCGGAAAAGCTTACCAGCAAATCGAAACAGGGATCAAGTCCCTGGGAAATATTATCAGCAAGGACAGCAACCACGTTTTCTCCAAATCTGAAACGCTTCAAATCTTGGAAGAAAACAAAGTTCCGGCCGGGCAGCTCGCGCAATTGAAAAGCATCCTCGGGCAGTGTGAGGAAGCCCGCTTCTCTTTCCACGCCAGCGAAGCCCATTTCAAAGGCCTTGTAGGTGAAACTGTGGACGTCATTCGCCAGATCCATGTATAAGCTCCTGGAAAAATATACCCTATTATTATTTGCGGTGTTCTTTTTCTCCGCCAGTTACGCTTCACCATTTGACGAAGGCCTGAAAGCTTATGCACAAAAAGACTGGAGCAAGGCCGAAAACCTGTTCCGTCAGCATCTCATCAGCCACCAAAAGGACGCTAACGCCTATTTCAATGTAGGAAGCTGCCTCTTTCAGCAGGAAAACTATGCGGAAGCCATCTGGAATTTCGAAAAAGCCTTTAAGCTCGATCCTTCTGCTCCGGATTTACAGCTTTTGCTCGATAAATCTTATCAAAAAGCGGGCTTATCTTCAAGCTGGACACCGCCGGTGAGTTATTTTAAGCTGAAGCTTTTTCGCTTCCCGGGCCAAACCTGGTCGGTGGTACTTTTGGTATTCAGTTTGTTAACCGGAACCCTGCTTTTTTCTTATTTTGCTTCCGGCCGGAAAAAACTGCTTCTCGGCCTTTCGGTTTTCAGCTTTATGTTGTGGCTGTTCAGCTGTTATATATTTTATTCCCGTGAAAGCTTTGAAAACACGGTTACCCACGCCATTGTGAGCAGCCCGGTTGATATGGCTTACGTGTCGGCAACAGGAAATGCTTTACAGGATAAAAAACTGAAGCCGGGTGAACGCCTTGAAATAGTGGAAGTCAAAGAGCGGGTAGGACTTTCCTACGGTCACGGGGAAACTTTCTGGCTGGATAAGTCTAAAGTGCGTCTCATTGAATAAGATTCCAATAATCTTTTATTTTTGATCGCGTTAATTCGCTGAAAAGTAATACTTTCGTAGTGTGAAAAAAGTGCAAAAACTGTTTGTTTTAACCCTGATCGGACTGATCTTCTGTGGATCGGTCGGAGTTAGCGTGTTTGCACACCTGTGTTCGGTTGACGGCCTGGAGCTCAGTTATTTTCAGCCACAGGAAGATAAGTGCAAGCCGGCAGTTGAAGAAAAAAGTTGCTGTCACGAAGAAAAGCCTGCGGTTGAGCACAAAAAATCCGGGATCGACTCAGATAAATGCTGCAAAGAATCTGTTTCTTATTACAAGATCAGCACTGAGAATGCAGACAAGATCCTGAAGCTCAAATTACAGCCGAACCACGCCAAAGTATTCTTACTCTTTCCTGAAATCTTCCCTTCTATCTTTGTGAAGGAAGAACAGATCGCTTACGAAGCGCCACCTCCGCCCGGAAAATCATCGGGTAGGGAGATCCTCATTGCCCACCAGGTATTCCGGATTTAGGATTACAATCTTTTTTAATGCTGTTGCACGGGCTTCGGCATGGGATTTTATTCCCAAAGGTTTAATCCAAAAATCAAAATTAGTATGAAATATTTAGTAGCATTTTTGCTGCTGCTTTCTTTCCGTCCGGTGCATGCCCAGATGAAAGGCGTCGTTTACGGCCACGGGGAAAACAAAAAGGAAGCAATCACAGGAGCAAAGATCAAATCGCTGAAAAGCAAAACCGGTGTCGTAACCGATGCGGATGGCCTGTTCGAGATCACGCTCGGAAAAGAACTGCCTGACACACTCGTTATTTCAGCCATGGGATTCACCAGCGATACACTCATCGTTACGAAAAAAGACCGTTTTGCGTTGGTGGAAATCAATCTCTATTCCGATAAATTATTACCGGAGATCGTGGCCCTTGCCCGCCGTGAAACCCATTCCATTTCCAAGCTCAAAGTGTTGCATGTCGAAAACATTGGTGAAGGAGAATTGCGCAAGGCAGCGTGCTGTAATTTGTCCGAATCGTTTGAAACCAATGCTTCTGTCGACGTTAACATGACAGATGCCGTTTCGGGAGCGAAGAAAATCCAGATGATGGGCCTGGATGGCGTTTATACACAGATCCAGATGGAAAATATCCCTTACCTGCGTGGTCTCGAAAGCGCTTTCGGGCTGAATTCAATTCCCGGCACCTGGGTAGAATCGATCCAGATCACGAAAGGAACGGGAAATGTGGTCAACGGCTATGAATCCATGGCCGGACTGATCAACCTCGAGCTGAAGAAACCGGAAAATATCGAGCGTTTTTACCTCAATGTTTACGGTAACCGGTTTGGCCGGGCAGAAATCAACATGCACGGAGGAGGGAAAATCAACGAAAAATGGAGAAGCGCGCTTTTTGTTCACGGAGCGGGCGTGTTCAGTGAAGTGGACGTCAACAAGGACAATTTCCGCGACATTCCAATGAGCCGCAACCTTTCTGCGCTGAACCGCTGGAGGTATGACGGTAAAAATATGGAAGCGCAGTTTGGCGTGAACAGTTATTACGAGCAAAAAATCGGCGGACAAACGGGCTATTACACGGAACGAAAAGATTCGCTTTACGGTGTTTATGTGGAAAACAAACACATCGATGCTTTCGCTAAAACCGGTTTTCTTTTCCCGAAAAAGCCTTACCAGTCCATTGGAGTTGTATATAACCTGAAGTACCAGGAAAGTATGGCCCGCTTCGGAAACCGGGTGTTTACCGGCGAAGAAAAACGAGCGTATGTGAACGCCATTTACGACGGGATTATCGGGAATACGAACCACAAAATCCGTACGGGGGCAAGCTTCGTGTATGCTGATATTTACCAGCAGCTCGACAGTATTTCCCTCCCGCGGGTAGAATACGTTCCGGGAGTTTTTGCGGAATATACGTATACCGGAACGCGTTTCACGTACATTGCCGGGATGCGCGGAGATTATCATTCTTTGTACGGATTCCAGTTTTCACCGCGTTTGCACGGGAAGCTCAGCCTGAATGAAAAGCTGGATTTTCGTTTTACAGGCGGAAAAGGCTTCCGGGTTTCGAATATGATCATTGATAATATCTCGCTGCTGGCGACTTCGCGTGACTGGGTTTTAGACAGTATTATCAAACCTGAAGTTTCCTGGAATGCCGGTGCATCGCTTGTGCAGGAATTTGATTTCAGGGAACGCAAATCCAGTATCAGCCTGGATTTTTACCATACGTTTTTCGAAAACCAGCTTGTGGTTGACCGCGACCGGGACCACACGAAGATTTACTTCACCAACCTGCAGGGAAAATCTTTTTCCAATGTATTCCAGGCCGAACTGAGCCTGCCGGTGATGGCTAATCTCGATATCCGCCTGGCATTTAAATACCTGGAAGTGAAATCCGAATTTGGCGGGAGGATCCGGCAGCAGGTGATGCAGCCCAAATACCGCGGATTTTTCAACATAGCCTATAAAACCCGCAACAAGCGCTGGGAATATGATTTCACAACAACGGTTTACGGCAAAAGCCGCCTGCACGAAGTGATGCTGCCGGACGGAACGTTGTCAACGGATAATGAAACGGAAGTTTACCCGCTGATGAATGCGCAGATTACACATATCTACAAAAACTGGGATTTTTACGTGGGAGGCGAAAACCTCGCGAATTATAAGCTAAAAGACCCGATTGTTGATGCAGCAAACCCTTTTGGCCCTTATTTTGATGCTACAAGGGCGTGGGCGCCAATCCAGGGCGTGAACATTTACGCCGGACTGCGGTTTAAGATTAAAAAGAAGAAGGAACAAGGTTCCTGAGGATGAAGCATTCGTGCCCATCATAAATAAAATTAAAATATAAAGGAATGAAAAATATGATATTAAGCTTTCTGGCCGTATTATTTATCGGAACAGTGGGCGCACAGGAAAAAGCAGACAATAAACAAACGGTTGTCATCAAAACCAGCGCTGAATGCGGCCAATGCAAAGAGCGGATCGAAGAAAAGCTGAATTATGTAAAAGGTATTTCTTTCGCAGAGCTGAATTATGAAACCCGTGAATTGACGGTTAAATTCCGGTCGGATAAAATCACGCTGGACGAGATCCGGAAAATTATTTCGGGGCTTGGGTATGATGCCGACGAGGTGAAAGCGGACCCGGATGCACAGAAAAAACTGCCGATGTGCTGCCAGCCCGGCGGAATGCATGGACATTGATTAAGCATGGAAAATTGAAAGTGAAGAATAGGAGTATTTAATCTATCTTCATTCTTAATTTTACTTCCAGCTTAAAACTTCGAAGCGTTTTTGCTGATGGTTGGCGTATTCCAGCTTGATGAAATGGATCAGCTCCAGCAATGCGGGATGACGGCTGTTTTTGTGTGAAGTCAGCGCGAGAATGTTTCGTGCCGGAAAACCTGCGTTATCAGGCGCAGAAGCGTGTGAAATCCGTTCCGGGGCCAGGCCGTATTGTTTTTGGTAAAACTCGGGGATTAAGGTGTAGCCGCCGTAATGGTCCACCATTTGGATGAGCATTTGCAGGTTGCCTCCCTCGTAATTCCATTCAGCTTCGTTTTCCTCACCGAGTTTGCAGAAATGCATCATTTGCGTGCGCAGGCAATTTCCGCTGTTGAGCAGCCACGGCTGGGCTTGCCGGAGATCTTCGGTAGAAATCGTGCCGCGTTTTGTGAAATCTGTGCTGTACACCAAAATTTCCTCGTTGAACAGGCTTTCCAAATGAAAATGAGCATTATCAACCGGCCCTGCCATAATCCCCAGATCTATTTTCTTGAGCCGTATCTGTTCCAGCAATTCTTCGGATTTAAGTTCGGTGATGGCCCATTTGACGCGGCTCGTGAACCTCGTTTTGTTTTCAAATAGTTTGGGGACGAGGTAAGCGGCCACCGTCGGAATGATCCCGATTTTGAGCTCTTCTACGATTTTGCCGTCGTTTTCCTGCGCCAGGCGCGCGATTTTCTCGTATTCGGCCTGCATGTCGTAAAGTACCGGAACCAGTTTCTTTCCAAAACCTGTGAGCTCCAATGGGCTGCGTTTCCTGTCAAACACCTGGAAACCGAGTGTGTCTTCGGCTTTTTTAATCTGCATAGAAAGTGTGGGCTGGGTCACAAAACAGGCTTCAGCGGCTTTGCCAAAGTTTTTGTGTTCAACCAGGCTGAGAATGTAAGCGATTTGCTGGCGGGAGATATCCATAGACAAAATTTATCGAAAGATAAAATTAATCAATTATTTTTAATAGCGCAAGTAACTTAACTTTGCATAAAACAAAACAATGGAGCAAAAATTGAACATATTACTTGCCGGTTACCAGGTGCATTATCAAAACCTGAGATCGCTGCACTGGAACATCAAGGGTGAAAACTTTTTCGAGCTGCACCTGAAATACGAAGAGCTCTATACCCGCGCACAGGTAATTATCGACGACCTGGCGGAACGGATTTTGTCCCTGGGCTACCAACCTTTATCAACATTCAGCGCTTACCTCGAAAACAGCCCGATTCCGGAAAACAAAATCATCAGCATAGGAAAAGAAGGTGTTCGTTATCTTTTCGATGCGCAAAATACCTTGCTCCGGCTGGAAAAAGAAATCCTGGCGTTTTCTTCTGAGACCGCCGACGAAGGAACCTCTGCTTTGATGAGCGACCTGATCCGTGAAAAGGAAAAAACGAATTGGATGTTCAAAGCCTGGCTGGGTTAAAATGAGAGCTAAGTCTGCAATTAATTCATAACTTTGTAACCTGGTTACACGAAATAATAACAATTAAAAACAATAAAAAATGGGAGTATTAGTAGGAAAAAAAGCACCATCTTTCAAAGCGAGTGCAGTAGTTAACGGTGGAGAAATCGTTCAGAATTTTTCATTGGATGAATTTATCGGTAAAAACCACGTAGTATTTTTCTTTTACCCGAAAGATTTTACTTTCGTTTGTCCGTCCGAACTGCACGCATTCCAGGAGAAACTGGGAGAATTTGAGGCACGCGGCGTGAAACTGGTTGCTTGTTCAACAGATACGGAAGAATCACACTGGGCATGGCTGCAGGTTCCGAAAAACAAAGGTGGGATCGAAGGAATTAAATACCCGCTTGTAGCTGACACCAACAAAACAATTTCCGAAGCTTACGGGGTTTTGAACGGCGAATACGATTACGATATGGACGGTAAACTGGTTGCAAGCGGCGAAATGATCGCTTACCGGGGTTTGTTCCTCATCGACAAAGAAGGAAAAGTTCGCCACCAGCTGATCAACGATTTGCCATTGGGCAGAAATGTAGACGAAGCGCTGCGCATGGTTGACGCTTTACAGTTCAACGAAGAGAACGGTGAGGTTTGCCCGGCTAACTGGACAAAAGGAAAAGAAGGAATGAAAGCTTCTTTCGAAGGTGTTGCAGAATATCTTGCAAACAACTAAAAAGCTTAAAATCATCTATATAAAGCGGCCTGTTTCGGGCCGCTTTTTTTTTCATATTACTAAACAGTTTGTGCTGATTATTTTCATTTTGAACCGGATTTATATTTGGAAAGTATAGACGAATGCCATATTTTAGCCGTCAAGTTAACACTTTAAATCTATTTATTATGAGAAAACTAATCTTAGGAATTATCGCTACAATTGCGGTTTCATTTGCATCCAATGCTCAAAACCTGGAGCACAGGGCAATCAACAAAGCGGAGGCAGCAGCCCGTGAATGCATGCGCGGTATGAACTTGCAGAGTGATGTGCGGCTCATTTCAACGGCTACGGCAAACCTGATCTGGGATTATGCCCATCCGAGCCCGAACTATTTCGGTTACGTCGTAGAAGTCAGCGCACGGCCGATTTGCCCGCCAAACCAGGCTTGCATCCAGGTGATTTACCCGGTTGCTACGGTATATGTAGATTGCCAGGGAAATGTATATGACATCCAGTGTAATACGCCGGTCATAATTGAGCCATAGTATTTTGGATTTGTTGTAGCTTGAAAAAAGTGGCTGCTTTTTATCCGTTACTAAACGGATTTTGCTGAATAAAAGCTAAAAACATGCGACAAAACTTTGGATAATAAAGATAAACACTATATTTTTGTCGTCCAAACACTTTAAATCTAATTTATTATGAAAAAACTAATTTTTATCCTTTTCGCAGTTGTTGCTTTTGGTTTCTCCGCTTCAGCTCAGAGTGAGAATGGCCTGATCGGTAAAGCGAGAGGCGCTGCACACGAATGTTTGCAAGATGCTCCAAACGGCTGGGACGTAAACGGTTACAGTGAAACTATCGGAATTTGTTTCGTACAAGGTTTCATTACCAAGGTTACTTTCTACGCTGAGTACAGATGCCACACTGAGGTTTGCCCTAAAGTTGCAGCTCAGTTGCTTGCTGAAGTTACCCTCGACTGCGAAGGAAATGTTATCGACGTTGTTTGCTATTAATTAGCAATTGAATGATACCGGAAAGCGGTTTGTCTTCGGGCAGACCGCTTTTTTGTTTTGAAAAAAAACTATTCCGAATTTTATTCAGGCTATCTTTTGTTTATATGCAACCCGGATTTCTGCCAAAAGTTTTTTACTTTCGTGAGCGTATGCGCATTGCCATTAATACCCGGTCTTTATTGTCTTCCAAAATGGAAGGTTTTGGCTGGTATACTTACGAAGTTTGCCGCCGCTTAGTGAAAATGCACCCCGGGCATACCTTCGTGTTTTTCTTCGACCGGCCGTATGATCCGAAATTTGTATTTGGTGAAAATGTAATTCCAGTTGTGCTCAAGCCCCAGGCGCGTCATCCCGTGTTGTTTTACCTGTGGTTCGAATTTGCTGTAAGCCGTGCGCTCCGGAAATACAAAGCCGATCTCTTCTTTTCGCCGGACGGGTATGTTTCGCTGAAAACCAAAGTACCCCAGCTGGCAACGATCCACGACATTAATTTTGAGCATTTTCCGCAGGACATTCCATTTCAGGCACGTAAATACCTGCGTTATTTTTTCCCGAAATTTGCCTGGAAAGCTGCCAAAATCCTGACGGTTTCCGAATACTCAAAACAGGACATCTGCCAAACTTACGGTATTGATACCGGGAAAGTACGCGCGATCTGGAATGGTGTTTCGGATGCTTACGAACCTTTGGATGAAAGCCGGTGCTTAACCGTTAGAAACGAATATACAGCTGGAAACCAGTATTTTATTTTTGTTGGTTCACTGCATCCCCGCAAGAATGTACAACGCTTGCTGCAAGCCTTTGAGCAGTATAAAAGCAAAAATCCCAAAGGCTGGGACCTCGTTATCGTGGGCGAAAGCATGTGGAAAAACAACAGCAAGCTGCAAATTTCTTCCGAAACAAAAAAATACGTTCATTTCACCGGGCATCTCAGCCTGGAAAGCCTGACACGTGTAATGGCCGCTGCTTCCTGCCTGGTTTTCGTTCCTTATTTTGAAGGCTTTGGAATTCCGCTCGTTGAAGCGATGAAATGCGGTGTTCCGGTTATTTCCGGTAACCTCACGTCCCTGCCGGAAGTCGTGGGAGAAGCCGGTTTACTGGTTGACCCTTACAATGTCAATGAAATTGCCGCTGCGATGGAAAACATGGCTTCTGATGAAGAGCTTCGGGTAGAATTAAGTGCCAAAGCCCTGGAGAGGAGTAAGCTTTTTTCGTGGGATAAAACCGCGGAAGCCGTTTGGGAGGAGATTTTATTAGCGATGAATGCTGAGTGATAAATGTTGAATGGCTTGATAATCAATCCAGCGACTCTTCAGCTGTTTTTTCGATGATTTTTTGAGCTTCTTTCTCACCAAAATAATTGTCCAGCACTTTGTGTAGAACCCAGATCAGCGGAATGAGCAAAATGGCGATGATGATTTTCAACCCGTAGGCAAAGCTCGCATTGC
This sequence comes from Crocinitomicaceae bacterium, assembly GCA_021325675.1. Lineage (GTDB taxonomy): Bacteria > Bacteroidota > Bacteroidia > Flavobacteriales_D > Crocinitomicaceae > M2408. The sequence continues at coordinate 584,955 of JAJTCM010000002.1, read as the reverse complement.
GGAGCAGGTCGTTGTAGGTCCAGATGCCGGGAACAACGAAAGCGATGAACTGCACGATAAAAGTATCGATCAGCTGGCTCACGACCGTAGAAGCCGTTGCCCGCAGCCACAGGGATTTGCTGCCGGTTCGTTTGCGCACGACCCAAAACACAAAGCTGTCGATCATCTGCGAAGCCACGAAAGCTGTGAGGCTGGCAACGATCATGTACATACTTTGCCCGAAAACCGTTTGAAAGTCTTTGTCTTTAACAGGAGAAAAATCAACCGCCGGGATTTGAATGGCGATCCAAAGCACGAGGAAAACGTAAATAATCAACCCGACTGTGATGAAAGTCAGCTTGCGGACGACCTCTTTTCCGTAATATTCGTTGAGGATATCGGTCAGGATAAAAACGAAAGGCCAGAGAACCAGGCTGACACCATTGACAAAAGGCCCGCCGAAACTGATGAGCTTGCTGCCGATCATTTCAGCGACGACAGTATTTGCAATGAAAAAACCGGATAAAATAAATAAAACGACCGTTCTTTTGTCCTTTAAGATTCCCATGCCCCCTTGATTTGAAGTAAAAGTAATAATTTTTTGATGTGCTGATAGCTTAATGTGTTAATATGCTAATTATCCGAAATAACTTTATCTTTATAGGCAAATAAATGACACCCCAGGAACTCGACATTAAGCTGAAGACCCTGCCCGATAACCCGGGAATTTATCAGTATTTTGATAAAAACGGGGATATTTTATACGTCGGGAAGGCGAAAAACATCAAAAAACGGGTAGCCTCTTATTTTACGAAGAACCACGACAACGGGAAAACGATCATCCTGGTGCGCAAAATTGCCGACATCCGGTATATTGTTGTGAAAACCGAGCTCGATGCCTTACTGCTGGAAAACAACCTGATTAAAAAATACAAGCCAAGGTACAATATCCAGCTGAAAGATGACAAAACCTATCCTTGGATCTGCATTAAAAAAGAGCCTTTTCCACGGATTTTTTCCACGCGCCGTGTCATTAAGGACGGCTCGAAATATTTTGGCCCCTATCCCAGCGGACGTGTCATGCACACCTTGCTTCAGCTGTTCAAAGAATTGTTTCCGCTGCGGACCTGTAACCTGGATTTGCGCCCGGCAAAAATCGAAGAAGGGCGCTATAAAGTCTGCCTGGAATACCATATCGGGAACTGCAAAGGTCCGTGTGTGGCAAATCAAAGTGAGAAAGAATACGATGAAAATATACAGCAAATCGAATCCATCTTGAGAGGAAATATTCGGGTCGCAACGACACATATTCGCAATAAGATGTTGAATTTTGCGAATAATCATCAATTTGAGGAAGCTCAGCTGATGAAGGAAAAACTACATGCGCTTGAGAATTTCCAGACCAAATCAACGGTGGTTTCCCCGACGGTTGGAGAGGTAGATGTGATCACGATGGTGGAAGATGATAAAAACGCTTTTGTGAATTACCTGGTGATTAAAAACGGCTTGATCATTCACGGGATGACTTCCGAAATCCAGAAAAAACTGGATGAAAGCGATGATGAAATTTTAAGCTATTCGCTGCTGGAATTCCGCGAGCGTTTTAACAGTACGTCGAAGGAAGTGCTGCTGGAGCAAAAAGTAGGCTTCGAGCTTCCGGGACTGAATCTTTTTGTGCCGCAAAAAGGGGACAAAAAACAGCTGGTGGAGCTTTCCAAACGAAATGCGACTTACTATCGGCTGGAAAGATATAAAAACGATAAAATCAAAAATCCCGAAGTACACACCGACCGGGTTTTGAACCAGCTGAAAACGGATTTGCGCTTGAGGGAATTACCGGTTCATATCGAATGTTTTGATAACTCTAATATCCAGGGAACGAACGCCGTTGCGGCTTGTGTAGTTTTCAAAAATGCGAAGCCGAGCAAGAAGGATTACCGTCATTTCAACATCAAAACGGTGGTTGGCCCCGACGATTTCGCCAGCATGGAAGAAGTAATTACCCGGCGTTATTCGCGCTTGCTGGCCGAAAACCAGCCTTTGCCGCAATTGATCGTAATCGATGGTGGAAAAGGACAGCTGAGCTCAGCTTTGGGTGCTTTGGAAAAGATCGGCCTGCGGGGAAAAGTTGCGATCATCGGGATCGCTAAACGCCTGGAAGAAATCTTTTTCCCGGGAGATTCCATCCCGATTTACCTCGACAAGCGCTCCGAATCCCTGAAAGTGATCCAGCAAATGCGGAACGAAGCCCACCGTTTCGGAATTACCCATCACCGTGCCAAACGGAGTAAAAATGCTTTTACTTCGGAGCTGAACCAAATTCCCGGCATCGGCCCGAAAACCTTCGAAACCCTCATGAAACAATTCAAAAGCCTTTCGAAAATTAAAGCCGCCGATGAACCGTCTTTGTCAGCCATTATCGGCCAGGCGAAAGCGAAGATTGTAAGAGGGTATTTTGACAAGCAGGCGTGAAAAAGTGTCGTAAAAACTTATTTTCCCCCGGCCAGCGTCAAAAAATCCTGGTGTTTGACCGTTTTTCCATTCACGAGCAGCCCCTGTAGTACATAAAAGTACACGCCATCCGAGCAGGTTTCGCCGGATTTTGGATTGCGGCCGTCCCAAAGGTAAAGCGGGTTGGACGGATCACGACGGCCTTCGTAAACGACATTTCCCCAGCGGTTAATGATAATCAGCTCAAAATCGGCGAAAATGTCCTCAAAAAGCGAAAAAGTGGAGTTAGCTCCATTCGCCCCTGCTGCGGTGATAATATTTGGAAGGGCAAAATTCACCTTGAAAATATCAATTGGCAGCGAGTATTGGTCCGTGCAACCATATTGGTCGCGGATTGTCAGTGTAACGTATTGCGCGGTGTCTTCCAGGTAAACGTGGTTCACGGAATTATTGTTATTGACGATCAGGCTGTCACCGTCGCCAAAATCCCAGGTCCAGGAAACGATCGTGTGAACACCGTTAGTGCTGCCGGAAAGATCATTGAAAACCATATCGAGGTCAACGACCGGCCCCGCAGGCACAATTTCAAAAAACGCTTCCAGGCCGTTTTCAAAAGAATCGATATTCATGGTAACCGGGATCGAACATTGGCTGGAATCATCATACAAGAGGATCACCGGTTCAAAGTCGTTTACATCAAGATAGGTGTGACTGAAAGTATTGTCCGGTTCCTGCTCGCTCGTGACAACCGTTCCGTCCCCCAGGCTCCAGCTCCAGCGGTGGAGGTTCTCTGAAGGGTTCACTAGCTGGAAAAGGTAGCTCATCCCACAGGAACTCGTGGTGTCGGTCGTGATGATAATTTCCGCTTCCGGCCCGCCAATTGTCAGGAAAGGCGTTTCACTGTAAGAAAAAATGCAGCCGGTCACACTTTCTTCCATTTCAACATAAAGATTGTACGATCCTGCCTGCATATACTGGATTCCCAGCGGATTCTCGTTATAGGAGTCAAAATCGGTATCAAAGTCGTTTGCGAATGACCATTTGTAATCGTCGGCTTCAAAGCTCGTTTGATAGCTCAGCGCAAAATCCACAACCACCGGCGGACAGGTATAATTTCCGTTAACGTCAACGTATTTTGCGTCTATTTCCGTTTGGATCCCCGTAATCCGCGGGTTGGAAACATACACGGTTTTTTCGATTGTGTCCGTACAGTTTTTGTTGTCAGTAACCACCAGCTTATACATGTAATTCTGAAAAAGCAGATCTTCAGGTGTCACATGAATGGCCCTGGAGAGGGAATCCGTATTTGAACCGGGTATGGAAACTCCGTCCTGAAACCATTCGTAGCTGATGTTATTTCCGATGGATTCCGAGGCGTCAAGCAGTGCGGTTACGTCATTACATAAGTAGGGATCGTGGGAAAAGCTTGCTGAAGGGCCCTGGGTGACAATTGTCAATACTTCCTGGTTTTGGGAAATGCAGCCAAATCCGTCCGTTACCTGCAATTGAAGTGCAAGCTGGTTTTCCACAAAGTGGCTGAGTGTATCCCCGGGACTGTGAAAAGAAGGTTGGTTGGCAACGGTCCAGCGAACGGAAGTCAATGTCGGGAAATCACCGGGGATAGAATTGCCCGCCCAAAATTCAACGGTAGAGTTTTTGCAAATCGTATCATCCGTGACAGAAATCACCGCTTCGGGAAGCGCAAGCACGCGTAAAGGCTGAATGACAGTATCCGAACACCCGGCGCTGTTGGTAGCAATCAGGGTCAGGTTGGTTATTCCAGCTGTATTCTGTATAAAATTTTGAATGCTATTCGGAATACTGACCGATGCGGCTGCGTTAGCCGAAAAAGTCTGGCTTCCGTTACTTACATTATAATTTACGCTGTAATGGTCCGGCGGGGCAAGCCCGGTCACCTGAACTTTATACGGTGTGTTGTTACAAACAGTATCAGACAAGATCGTCCCATCCATATAAGTGATAAAGACACTTCGCATATTTGAATCGGCGCAGCCAGTGGTGTGATTTGTAATTGTCTGCATGATCTGATAAGTCCCATAGCCCTGGAATACATGCGACGTAGCCCCTTTATCTGCGTCCTCCAACTGGCTGTCGTCCGTAATTGTATCACTTGTTCCGTCTCCCCAGTTGTACGTTACTTCCACATCATCATGGGCCTGGTCTACAACAATTGTATCACCTCCCATAAGACCGTAGCCACTGTGCCCGTAAACCGAATTCAAATCAGTGATATCAACGCTGTGTGGCCCGGGGCCCTGGTTACAGAAATAAGAATTAATGTCAAAACGCGCCACCGGCCCTTTCAGGTAAACCTGGTTGAATTTTTGCGTCATATCAGTCTGGCAGCCCCTGAAATTAACCTGTAGCCCCAAATCCATAGGAGAAGGGACCTTCAGTGTATCAAAAAAGAGCTTGACGACTTGCGGATCGGTGGTTGTTTGTGTGCCAAAGCCTTCAAAAGTCCAGATGTAGCGAATATCGTCGTCCGGGGGACATGGTGGTGGAGTGGTGCAAACAAGTGTCAACGGTTCATTTGCACATAAAACGGGTGGGTCGAAGGTGAAATCAGGGATGAATTCGTCCCCGTAACGGATGGTGGCGTAAAGAAAATTAACACCTCCATCTTCAATATAGCGCCGGGAAATAGCTGTATCCCCCAAGGTTATAATAGATACCGAATCCGGATGAATAGACCAGGAATCCGGACCAATTTCATTGATAGACGATCCGGAGAGATAAGTCGTGTCCCGGCAGCCGCTTTGGGTTTCAATCGCCAGTCGCACGTTATACGCGCCGCATTCAAAAACATGATTGGGATTTTGTAAATCAGATGTTGTTCCATCGTCAAAATCCCAGCTCCAGCTTACAATCGGTTCAGGTGAATAGCTTTGATCATTGAATTGAACGCTCATCGGTGCGCAGCCAAGCGCGTTGTTAAACGAAAACAGGGCATCCGGCGGAAAAAAATAAACGGTATCGCCGACAAACGTATTAACGCAGCCATTAGGGGCTGTGATCGTAAGTGCCGGGAAAAACATCCGGTTGTTTCGTGTGTATAGGTGTGGGGGCGGGCCGCTTCCGTTAAAAGTTGTTCCGTCATCGAAATCCCAGGTGTAAGCCGCGCCGGGAAGCGAAGGACTTGTATTCACGAATGAAACGGTTTTCGGGGCACAGCCAAAGGTATTTCCGGTAGTAAAAGAAGCAACAGGAAGATCAACTACAACAACGGTTTTCGTTTCAGTATCGGAGCAGCCGGCAAGCGTATTACCCGTATTTAAAGTGATCGTGTATGTTCCGGCGGCCGGGAAAGTGATTGTTGGGTTTTGGGCTGATGGGCTGGTGATTGTTCCGCCGGTACTGGTCCAGGACCAGGTGTTCGCGCCGGTAGTGCTGGCATCGGTAAGCTGGTAAGAAGCTCCCTTGCAAAAAGTTGCCGGAGTGGTGAAACCCGCAACAAAAGAGCTCAGGTTCAGCTGCCGTACAACTTCCGTATAACAGCCGGTCGTATTGTCCGTAACGCGCAATGTAGCAGTGGGTTGTCCGGGATTGGGGTAACTGACATTGGTCTGATCTCCGGTAAAAACTGCGGGTGTACCGCCGGGGAAAGACCAGGTGCTTGTGCTCCCGGAGGATGACCCTGTATTGCTGAAGCTCAGCTGAAAGGGCCCCACACAGGAAAGCGTGGAAACAACCATATTAGCGATTGGTTTGGCAAAGACCTGGATGGCATTCGGCAGAAAAAAATTACCGGCCAGCCCGTTTTGGTCCTGAACAATAAGACTGAGGTTATACGTTCCGGGATTGGAATAAACAAAGCTGAAGCTGGTCATGCTCCCTTCCGCTTGTTCAACGATTGCACCCTGCGCGCTCCAGACGTAATTAATGATCGGTGAGCCGTTTGGAATGGAAGTGCTTGTCATGGTGATCGTGTCACCTACACAGGCTGTTGCTGTGCTCAATGAAAATCCCGCAACCGGCTGTGCAAAAAGCGAAGAGCAAAGGAATAAAAAAAGGAAAGCAGTAAGCTTTTTCATTGAGTGACTTTGTGTTAAGACGTTTAATTTACGAAAAAGTTGGCTGAGAGACGAACTTATCCAACACAAAGACAATATTGGGCGCTTATTCCCCTAAAAAAGTACTGAAAGGATCAAATTTATTGAGGTGGTCGATTTCCTTCAATCCTGAATTTTCCACGCGGATGATGCGTCCCGGGAATTTCTCTACCATAGACATATCGTGGGTCGCCATCAGGACAGCGGATTTGGCTTCTTTGGCAACAGCGATCAGTACCCGCATGATTTCTTCGGATGTTTCCGGGTCAAGGTTACCCGTTGGTTCGTCTGCCAGGATCAGCTCAGGCTTGTTCAGCAAAGCACGGGCAATTGAAACACGCTGCTGTTCACCGCCGGACAGAGCGTGGGGCATCGCGTTGATTTTGTGCTCCAAACCGACCATTTTCAGCACTTCGATGGCGCGCTTTTCCATGAGGTTTTTATCTTTCCACCCCGTGGCCTGCATCACGAAGCGCAGGTTGTCCCAAACGGTGCGGTCAGTCAGCAATTGAAAATCCTGGAAAACAATACCGATTTTACGGCGAAGCATGGGAATATCGGCTTTTTTGAGCTGCAGCAAATCGTAGCCGACAACATCGCCTTTACCGACTTTCAGGGTCAGCTCACCAAAAAGCGTTTTGAGGAAGCTGCTTTTCCCGCTGCCGGTTTTCCCGATGAGGTAAACGATTTCGTTTTCGTTCAACTCGAAATTGATATTGTTCAATACCAGCTCTTCCCGCTGGAAGATTTGAGCATCTTTAATCGAAATTACCTTTTCCACGCTGCTGTAAATTTTCAGTAAAGTTGGTCAATATTTCGTTGAATTTACTGGCTTTCTGCTTTTTTATCTTAACAAAATGACGTTTAAAACTTTTAAAAAATGCTAAAAAAGCGGGGAAAATGTAACCTAATTTTATGGGTTTGTTATACCAGCATTCAATGGGCTTTGCCGCCGGTGAGCTCCCGTTGCGAGATATATGAACGTAGTGATGACACCAATGAAATTAACTCTTTTGAAAAATAAGCTGACGAGCATCGTGCTTTTGGTCTGCCTGCTTACGGGCCCTGCAGTCCTTTATGGCCAAAGCTCCGAAAAATATAATTCCACGTATGCAGGCTTTTATACCGCTGAAGACCTCTTTGCAAAACAGCAGTATGCCGCCGCGCGCATCGAATTCCGGAAATTCGTCAACACACTGAACCAGCCGACCGATCCGTATTACGTGAAAGCCTTGTATTACGAAGGGATTTCGGCGCTCGAGCTGTTTAACAATGATGCGATCCAGCTCCTGGAATCTTTCAACCGCAACTACCCGGAAAGCATTTACAAACACGAGATTTACTTCCGGATCGGGAAATACTATTACCAGAAAAAAGACTATAAAACGACACTTTTCTGGTTCAACCAGCTCAGTAAATTCAACGTGGCACCCGAAAACCTGGACGAATTTTATTTCAAGCTCGGATATTCCCACTTTGAGCAGGAAGCTTTCACCGATGCCCGCAATGCTTTTTATGAAGTGAAAGATGGCTCATCGACTTATGCACCGGCAGCTTTATACTATTATTCCCACATTGCTTACCAGGAAAAATCCTATCAGACTGCGCTGGCCGGCTTTGAAAAATTACTCGGAAACGAAAGCTTCAAACAGCTGTCCCAGATTTATATCGTACAGATTTATTACCGTTTGGGACGTTACGACGATGTGATCCGGAAAGGCCCGGACTATATGGACAGCACCAGCGGGGCAACGCGTTTGGAAATGATCCACCTGATCGGGGATGCGTATTATGAACTGAAAAAATACGACGAAGCGGTTCCTTACCTCGAAAAATACAACATCGAAACGAAAACCAAGCGCGAGGACGATTACCAGCTGGCTTATGCTTATTACAAAAGCTCCAATTTTGAAAACGCGATCGAGCTTTTTGACAAAGTAGCCAAAATCAAGGATACGCTGGGGCAGATTTCACTGTACCACATTGGGGAATCTTACCTTAAGCTGGGGAACAACACCTATGCGCGAACAGCTTTTGAAGCCGCTTCGGTGATTGCAATTGATGAAGAAATCCAGGAAGATGCGCTGTATAATTACGCAATTTTATCCTACAAGCTCGACCTGAACCCATACGATGAAGCCATCGAAGCCCTGGAGCTTTACCTGGAAAAATACCCGCAATCCGACCGGAAAAAAGAAGTGTATGAATATTTGCTGAACGTATTCACGCAAACAAACAACTATGCGCTGGCACTCCGCTCACTGGATAAAATCCAGGACAAGGACATCCGTCTCAAGGGCGCTTACCAGATGATTGCTTTTAACCAGGGAATCAACCTGTTTCAGAAAGGCGAATTTGAAGCAGCGGTTACAGCGCTGCAGCTGGTGCAGAAATACAATATTGACGATAAAATCAGCGCCGATGCGATTTACTGGACGGGAGAAGCGTATTACCAGATGAAGAAGGTCGACAAGGCCATCGCCAGTTATAAAGAATATATCGGTACGCCGGGAACGGCTACTTCTTCACACCGGAAAGATGCTTTTTACAACGTAGCTTACGCGTATCTCGGCAAACAGAAATACCCGGAAGCGATTGAATATTTCCGTCTCTACCTCCAGGAAGGCGATGCGCGCCTTGACAAGGAACAGAAATCCGATGTGCTGCTGCGTTTGGCAGAATGTTACTACACCACCAAGCAAAATGACCTGGCGATCCGCTATTTCAAAGAATGCCTGGACCTGAATTATGCAAACCAGGACAAGGCCTTGTATTATCTCTCTAAAACGTATGGCTATAAAAATGAGACGGAGCTGAAAATCGCCAATTTGCTGGATATCATCAACAATTATCCGAAATCCAAATACATGGTGCTTGCGATTTACGAAGCGGGCTTGACTTACCGTTATAAAAACGAAGAAGAAAAAGCGAAGAAATACTTCCTGCAGCTCATCAGCGATTATCCGAAATCAACGCTGACGAAAAGCGCCGAGATCGAAATTGCGGATATTTACTTCAAGCTGAAAGATTACACCAAATCAGAAGATTTGTACCGAAAAATCCTGTCTGAAAATACGGAAAACCGCTCTATTTGTGCAGAAGCAGTGAAAGGTATCGTGGAGATTTACAAGGCGCAGCGTACGCCGGAGAAAGTAGAAGCGCTGATCACACAGTATCCGTGCGGTGACCTGACTATTGATGACCAGGAAGAAATTTACTACAATTCAGCCATTGAGCCTTACCTTGACAGTGCGTTCCAGGAATCGATTACAGAAATGGAAAAATACCTGGTTAAATTCCCGAAAGGCAAATACGAGACGGAAATCAAATCGTACCTCGCGAATTCCTATTACCGCACGAAAAATGAAGCCAAAGCAGTTGAAATTTACAAGGAAATCCTCGACAAGCCGACAACAGACTTCACTGAGCTGGCGGCTACGCGCGTTTCCCGTTTCCTTTACAATAACGCCGATTATGTTGGAGCTTTGCCATACTATCTCAAGCTGGAAAAAATATCCAATAAGCCCGATGTGATTTACAATTCCCAGCTGGGGGCGATGCGCTGCAACTATTTACTGAACACACATCCGGACGCTTTCGAGTACGCCAACAAGGTGCTCAATTATCCGCAGCTCAACAACAACATCAAGCTGGAGGCCGAATTCGTGAAAGGAATGTCGCTGGCAAAACTGGACCGGCCGGTGGAAGCACGTACCTCGCTGGAATGGGTGATCAAAAACACCAACTCGGTATTTGCCGCCGAAGCGAAATTTACCCTGGCGGAACTGAGCTACAAAGCTAATTTGCTTGATCAGACAGAAAAAGAGGTGCGCGAATTGCTGAAAATGAAGCCGTCCTACGATTACTGGATTGCCCGCGCCCTGATTTTGCAAACTAATGTGCTGATAGCCAAAAAAGATTTGTTCCAGGCGGAATATACGCTCAAATCCGTCATTGATAATTATACGAACGAAGACGACGGGATTTTGCTTGATGCCAACCAGCTTTGGGATGAGCTCATGCAATTGAAAAATAAGCCGAAAAATGTACAGGATACCCCGGCAACGGTAATTGAAATTAAAGAAGATGAGAAGAAATAGCGCAGCTATTGATAAAACAAGCGTTAGCGCGGTTGGAGAAAATATAATTAGAACGAATATATGTTTAGTCAAGACACATTTTATAAAAGGTTGGTTTCAGCGCTTTTTGCTCTCCTGCTGAGCTTTGTAAGCTTCTCACAGGAAGTTAACCTGGAAGTGGCAGGAAACCGGGAGATCGAGCCGGCCTACCGCCTGAGCAAGCAGCCTAAGCTGATCGATACGGTGATCCCGTATTCCGAAATCCAATACCCGCTGCTTTCCCTGAAATACGAAACCGCTTTTGCGCTGGATACGATCAAGGCGGCTAAAATCAAGCTTGTTGATAAGCTTCCGGACATTTATCCCGGTTACGTGCGCGTGGGTGTGGGAAGCAAATTTATGCCACTGGCCGAAGTGTTTTACAACAGTGTCCGCTCACGCAAGCTCGTGTACGGCGCCCACCTGAAGCATTTGAGCTCTTTTGGTTCTATCCCGGGTTATGCACCGGCGCAGTTTGATCGCACGCAGCTTAACCTGGCGGCTACCCTGAATGAAAATAAATACAGCGTTGACGGCCGTATGCACTTCAACTCAATGGGGCTGCACCACTACGGCTTTGCACGTGAAGACGCTCCGAAAGACAGTATAGCCCAGCGTTTCAGTGACTTCGGAATGTCTTTTTTATACAGCAAGCACAAAAAGGACAGCTTGACCTTCAATTACAGCGCAGGCCTGAAATACAATTATTCCCAGGATAAGCAGCCGTCTTTTGATTCCCTGTACCATGCCCGCGAAAATTACGTGAACCTCCACGGAACGGCCTGGTATAAACTGAGGAAAGAAATCGTATCGGCGGATGTAGAATTGATAATGAACCAATATAACAGGATTGACGGTACGGGAAAGAAAGATTACTCCCTGGCGGATACCCCGGTTGATTTAATTTTCCGCTTGGCTCCCAACATTACAACTTACGCGCAAAATAACAGGCTGAAAGTGAAGTTCGGTGCGAACCTGAACGTCAATTCCCATTTCGGAAAAGGCACGATTTACATAGCTCCGGATATCGAGCTGAAATATTCTATGTTTGATGACATTTTGATCCCTTACCTGGAAATCAAGGGTGGACTGGTGCAAAATACCTTCAAATCGCTGGCCGGCCAGAACGAGTTTATCCTGTCGAATATTCCGCTGGAGAACGAATACCAGGTTATCAATACGAGCCTGGGGATCAAGGGAACGCTTTCCAACACGATTATGTTCAATGCGAATGCCCGTTTTGGGGTCGTAAAAGATAAGGCGCTTTTTGTAACAGATACGCTTTTCTCCGGCGGCAACCGCTTCAATGTGGTGTATGAAGACATGAACATCGCCAGCATACAGGGATCCCTGATTTACCAGTCTTCGGAAAAGCTCAAGATCGAGGGTATTGGGACGTTTTACTCCTATATGACCAAAAATTACATTTATGCCTGGAACCTGCCGCAAATCCAGGTGGTAGCCCGCGGATATTACAAAGTGATGGATAATTTATCCGTGCAGCTGGATGCTAACCTTGAAGGAGGACGTTATGCCCAAGTGTACACCGAAGCTGAGAGTGACCGCGTGGAAAACCTCCAGTTTGCCAAAAAGCTCGGTTTTATCACTGACCTGAACCTCGGCGCAGAATATTTGTATTCCCAAAGGCTGAGCGCTTTCCTGCAGTTCAACAACCTGGCGGCACAGCGTTACAAGCGCTGGTACAATTACCCGGTGCAGGGCTTCCAGGTAATGGGTGGCGTGACGTTTAAGTTTTAATAAACTTGTGTTTTGATGACAAGATCAGGAACCCTTCCCCTTAATCCAACTCCAAAGGGTGAAAAACGGACTTTCCTTCCTGAAGGTGGACAGAAAGAGGTGGCAATTATCATTCTTGCGCTCCTGGTATTTTCATCTTTCTTTTCCTTTTCCCAGGTCGAAACCGGCCGCCAAATCACGCAGGAGCTTTGCTCTGAGAAATACTTTGGCCGCGGCTACATCAAAAACGGCGATTCGCTGGCGGCTGAATACCTGGCTTCGGAATTTGAAAAGCGCGGGCTGAAGAAAATAAAAGGTTCCTGGTTCCAGTCTTTTTCCTTTGATGTCAATACTTTCCCGGCCGAGATGGAAATCAAATTCGATGAAAAAATCCTGCAGCCTGGGGTTGATTATCTCATTGATCCGGCGTCCGGTTCCATGCACGGAAGCTGGAGGTACAGGCTCCTCACGGAAAAGGAAGTTTTTGATGAAGAATACATGAAAAAGCTACTCTATGATATACGCGGTGAAAAATCATGGAACAGCCTCGTCATCGATACCCGCAATATGAAGGGCGATTCGCTCAAAGAAATGCGTTCGCTCCAGGACGCTTTAGCGCGAATGATCCACGTTATGCTTATCACAGACGAGAAATTCACGTTTTCCGTAGCAGATGAACAATTGCCTTTTGCTTTGGTGAAAATTCACGGTTCCGCATTTGAAAAAGAAGCTCTGCTGCAAACGAAAATTACGGCTGTTTTAAAAAAGCAGCACAACGCACGTAATGTCCTGGCATGTTTGCCGGCGAAAAAACGGACAAAGAAAACCCTGTTTATCACAGCGCATTACGATCATCTCGGTGGAATGGGAAGCGAAACGTATTTCCCGGGCGGCAACGATAATGCGAGCGGGACTTCCATGCTTTTTGCCCTGGCGGATGAATTCAAGAGAGGGCCGCTCAAGTTCAATGTTGTTTTTATCGCTTTTGCAGGAGAGGAAGCGGGCTTGCTCGGCTCAAAATACTACGTCGATCACCCTTTGGTTAAGGAAAAGCGCCTGCATTTTGTGCTCAACCTCGACATCATGGGAAGCGGTGAAGATGGGATCACCGTTGTAAATGCCACAGAATTTCCTGAATTATTTGAGAAGCTAAACGCAGTCAACGAACAGCATAAATTACTCGCCCAGGTAAAAAAACGCGGAAAAGCGGCCAATTCAGATCATTACTGGTTCAGCGAAAAGGGGTTCCCGGCTTTTTTCATTTATACTATGGGCCCCAACAAAAATTACCACGATGTGTTCGATACGTACGAAGCGTTGTCTTTCAATGAATACAACGACCTGGTTAAATTGATCAGCGGGTTTTTGAGGAGTTTTTGAGTTAGGACAGGATTAAATCGCCCGTAAATTCTCACGGATCTTTTTCATGAATTCGGAAGCAAACACGAAATTCACCACTTCCGGGTTATTGGTCTGGATAATGGATTTGGAATCTCCCTGCCACCAGTTTTTCCCCTCGTAAATAAAATTGATGTTATCACCGATTTCGATTACGGAGTTCATATCGTGGGTAATAACGATCGTAGTTGTATTGAATTCATAGGTGATTTCCCGGATGAGGTTGTCGATCAGGATGGAAGTTTGCGGGTCAAGCCCTGAGTTTGGCTCATCGCAGAACAAGTATTTGGGGTTCATGGCAATGGCGCGGGCAATCGCAATCCGTTTCTGCATCCCGCCGCTGCATTCCGCCGGGTACAACTTGTTTCTTCCGGATAGGTTTACGCGCTCCAAACAAAAATTCACGCGGTCGAGCATTTCTTTTTTGCTCATCTTGGAAAACATCGTGAGCGGGAACATGATGTTTTGCTCCACGGTCATGGAATCGAAAAGGGCAGAACCCTGGAACAGCATCCCGATTTCCTTGCGGAGCTCCCGGCGCTGGTAATTGGTCATCAGGACAATGTTTTCACCGTGATAAAGAATTTCTCCATTATCCACTTCGTGCAGGCCGACGATTGACTTGGCAAGCACCGATTTTCCCTGTCCGGATGCACCGATAATCAGGTTCACTTTTCCTTGCTCAAAACGACCCGAAACATCTTTCAAAACGTGATGGTCGCCAAAAGTTTTATTGATGCCGATAACTTCTATCATTTCAACAGGAACATTTGAGTGATGAAGAAATTCGCCAGCAGGATCGCGATGGAGCTGCTTACAACGGCCTGGGTGGAAGATTTCCCCACATCTATGGCGCCGCCCTTGGTATAATATCCGTAATACGAAGCGATGGAAACGATGAGGAAGCCGAAAACGACCGTTTTGGAAAGGGCGTAAGTAATATCACCCATCTTGAAAAAGGAGCGGATCCCGAATACGTAAGAATCAGTGGAGGAAAGCCCGGAAAGGATCAGTGCAACCCAGCCGCCGAAAATACTCAGTCCCATGGAAAAAACTATTAAAACAGGGAAAAAGACAATTGCAGCGGTCAATTTCGGCAAAACGAGGTAAGTGAGCGAGTTCACACCCATGATTTCAAGCGCATCGATTTGCTCGGTAACCCGCATCATGCCGATTTCGGAAGAAACGTTTGACCCGACCTTACCGGCGAGGATCAGGGAAATGATTGTTGGTGAAAATTCGAGGATCGTACTGGAACGGGTAATGTAACCGATCGTGTATTCAGGAAGCCAGGGTGTATCCATATTGGAAGCGGTTTGCAGGGCAATTACACCTCCCATAAAGACGGACATCAAAGCTACAATTGGCAGGGAATTGATCCCGATAAGCTGGATTTCATCGAACGTACGTCTCCAGAAAACTCTAAATTTCTCAGGCTTCGAGAAAACCACCCAAAGCATGATAAAATATTTCCCGATCTGACCGATTAATCTCATGGACCCAATTCTACTGTGAGTGCTAAATTAAGCATATTTTTATTTTTTGCCCGATTTTTTCCCATTCGGTTTATAATTTTTAATTTTATGGTCAGGAATGACACGGCAAGAGAAAAAGTTAAAGGTAAGTGAGCAATTGAAATCATTTCTGCCTGCGGGCTTTGAAGAAATGGTTGCCGACCTTGTTTTTGCCGAACCCGTCTCTTTTAAAATCGTGAAGCCGCGGAACACCAAGCTGGGTGATTTTCGCGCCGGGCTTAACGGGGAACGCCACCAGATCACGGTTAACGGAAACCTGAACCCGTATTCGTTTCTCATCACAACCCTGCACGAGTTTGCCCATCTCAAAGCTTTTGTTGCTTTCGGGCACCGCATTAAGCCGCATGGGGAAGAATGGAAGAATGAATACCGGAAACTGCTCCTGCCGGCGATCGACAGCAAGCTGCTCCCTGCGGATATCGTTCAGGCGCTGATGAACTCACTGATCAACACCAAAGCTTCATCCTGTTCAGACATAGGCCTGATGCGTGTTTTGAAAAATTACGACAGCAAAGTTTCTGATACCGTTTTCCTGGAAAGCCTGCCGCGGAACAGCATTTTTATTTTACAGGGCAAACAATTTATGAAAGGGGAATTACGCAGAAAACGTTATCTTTGCGAAGATTTAATAACCAAAAGAAAATACCTGGTGCACGCTTTATCTGAAGTAGAGCGGCACGACGACTAACAACGAAAAATTATGGAAAATAATTACGCTATTATTATGGCCGGCGGAATTGGAAGCCGTTTCTGGCCGATGTCGACACCACAAAAACCAAAACAGTTTTTAGATATCCTCGGATTAGGGAAAACCCTGCTGCAAATGACTTTTGAACGCCTGGAGCGCATTGCACCGAAAGAAAATATTTACATCGTTACCAACGCAGGTTATGCTGATATTGTGGCCGAACAATTGCCGCAAATCAGCCGCTCGCAAATCCTCACGGAGCCGAAACGTAAAAACACGGCGCCATGTATTGCTTATGCAGCCTCTAAAATCTATAACCTGAACCCGAACGCGGTGCTGACCATCGCTCCGTCCGATCACCTGATCCTGAAGGAAGACCGTTTTGCGGAAAATATCCGGATCGCCATTCAGCAGGCGGAAGAAAAAAACAGTTTGGTGACGCTTGGTATCAAACCGACACGCCCTGATACAGGTTACGGATATATTGAATTTCAGAATACGGACGACCTCATTGGCGGACATATCAAAGAAGTAAAACACTTCCGCGAAAAGCCGGATAAAGAGCTGGCTGAAATTTTCCTCCGTTCAGGAAATTACTACTGGAATTCCGGGATTTTTATCTGGAAAGCTGAAACGATCCTCAACGCCCTGCGCAAATTTGTACCGAAGCTGCACGAGCTCTTTTCCGTTGACCGCGGTTTTTATAACACGGAGAAAGAACAGGAAAGCATCAATGAATGTTTTGAGCTTTGTGAAGATATCTCCATCGATTACGCCGTGATGGAAAACGCCAAAAACGTAGATGTTGTCCTGGCGAATTTCGACTGGTCGGACCTCGGGACCTGGGGAAGCCTTTACACGCATATTCCGAAGGATTTCAACGCAAACGCCGTGGTTGGAAGCAATGTGCACATGATTAACTCCAGCAATTGCATCGTTAACCTGCCTGCGGATAAGCTTGCGCTGATCGAAGGGCTGGATAACCATATCGTAGTGGAATCCGACAACATGCTGATGATCCTCAACAAATCCGATGAGCAGAACCTGAAGAAATACGTTGTTGAGCTCGAAGAGAAAAGCCCGTCTTTTTTTCAGAAATAGTTACTCGCTGATGATGTGAAAATACCCCTGGTGGGTAATTTCCTTTTTCAGGCTGCAGTCTTTGTAATACAGGAAGTAATAGACGCCGTCAGAGAGCTTGTCACCCCCGGCTGTGTTGCCATTAAAGCTGTTGCGATAGTATTGCTGTTCGTAAACCACATTTCCCCAGCGGTTTAAGATGATAATGCAATTGTCATAAGAATATTCAGCATTGAAAATGGTAAAATAGTCGTTTACACCATCGTTATTGGCCGTTATGACGTTGGTCGCCTGCCCGGAGCAATCCACCAGCAGGACATTGACCGTATCGGAAAACACGCATAAATTGGAATCGATGGCCGATAAAGCAACCGCTCCGCCCTCCGGTGTGAAAAGGGAATCCGTGCTGCCGGTATGCCACACGAAATTGTAATCCAGGTCAGGCAAATGGAGATCAAATACATCTTCCGAGCAAAGGATCGTATCCCGTGCGAAGCTGAAAACCGGGAGATTGTGCACCTGCACCGTCAACGTATCGCTCACAGTACACTTGTAGTTGTTGACAAAGCTGGCGATATACAGTCCCTGATCGCTTTTTGCAAGCGATTCCAGTATGAGCTCATAGCTTTCTTCCGAAGATCCGTCCGGCAAGGTCCAGGTGATTTGTCCCAAAGAATCGGCAGCGCTCAAGGTAAGATCATTGCCCAAACAAGTAACAGTATCCATGCTCAGCTGCAAGTTGGCGTCCGGCGATTTGGTGAGTGCGAGCGATAAAACTTCCGAGCGGCAGTCGTCAGCATTCACGCCATAAACAGTGACTTCATCCGAATACAGATCGAAATAGCTTACCGCCAGGTTTGGCCCGTTCCATGTGGAGCTGCCGTCCGTCCAGGTAAACTGCACATTGCCGCTGCCGGACGCTGTCGCATAAAGCGTTTCTCCGTAACACAAGGTGTCGCTGGTAATATCAATAGCGATAGGCGAAGCAAATTTCACGGTAAAAGCGATTGAATTTTCAGTTTCGGTGCAGCCGTCTTCCATCGCAATATGAAATACGAGGGCCGAATTTTCTGTTATATCGGGTACGGTAACCGTTGGGATGTTTGAAATCGTATCGCCGTCGTACACCCAAAAATAGCTGCCGTTAGTTATCGGATCCACTTCAAAAACGGCTGCTTCACCTTCACAAACGGTTGTGTCGCCAAAAATTTCGGGAGGAGTAAGCGGCAAAAGCGCTTCCACGAAAACTTCCGTAAAATTCAGGGGGCAATTCACGCTGTTATGCGCAATATAAAGTGTTGTATCTGACATTAAAGCTGTCAATGAAACCGTATCCTGGCCCGAAAAAGGGCTTGCGTCGTTTGGGTGATGGTACCAGCCAAAATCAAATTCAGATTCGTAAACCAGGTCAATATTTCCTCCCTGGCAGACAAAGGTGTCGCTGATAACAGGAGGAAAAGATTCGATGGAAACAGTAATCTCGATGCTGTCAGTAGTTGTGCAGCCATAATTATTAATTGCTAATACGGAATACCACCCGCCTTCACTTGCAGAAATTTCGGATTGATTAAAGGTTCCATTGGACCACTCATAAAAATTCAACCCTGGGTTTACATGAATAGAAACCGTGTCACCATAACAAATACTTACGGATGATGCCTGTATATTTAAATCAAAGCTGCCATCTATTAAAGTTACACTGTCAGTGACCGTTACACCGCATTGTGTAACGTCACAAGCGTAAGTTCCTGCCTGATTTACAGTAATCGTATCAAAATTGGACGATAAAGGCGAATGCCAGTTTATAGCAGCTGTACCACCATGAATTGCAGTTAAAAGAATTGGTTCATTCGAACAGATGATATTTGTAGGCGAAAAATCTAAAAATGGGGTTGTATATTCCCGGATCTCTGCTTGATTGGTGAGAAGCTGACAACCGGAAGAGTCCGTAAAAATGCAGGAATAAAAACCTTCTACATGACCATAGACCGAATCATTGGCAGAAATTGCAAAACCTTCGGGCCCCAGCCATTCATAAGACAAACCTTGTTTACTTAACGATAATAAAACAGAATCCTGGGGGCAAATTATGCCGTCAATCGGATCCATAAAAACGAGTGGCGGCTCTTTTTCGGTAATCAGGACGATATCTCCTGCAGAACAAGCTACCTCCTCATACTGAAAATTTCCCCTTACTCTATAATAGCCGGATTCATTTACTTGAACACTGTCGCCATCTGAACTTGTCCATAAAATAGAAGAATTACCCAAATCATTAAAATTAATATCCCAATGACTCCAGCCAATATCTGTTAACGAATCGGTTATATATAATATATTGTAGGTGTCTGGACATAATAATTCATCCCCGAGCAGTTCAATTTGCGGGTTATCTTTTACATCTACATAAAATGAATCGATCACATTGTAACCTATTGTATCAAAACACATCATGTTTGGATAACCCAAATCTACATGATAAGAAACCACATACCAGCCGGACGAATCAGGACCAATATCTACCCTTACGGTGTCGGTTAGATCATCATAATTCAGCGTTATAAAATCACTTATATTACCGTTGCGTGTTACCATCCAGCTAAAATTTGCTTTGGGAACCTGGAATTTCTCAAAAATTCCACCAGGGTTAGAAATAGAATCCAGGGCCCAGACGAATATGGGGTCATTTTTACAAATTTGAATGCTGTCATTATTGTCAAATTCGTCGACTAGTTTTAAGTAAAGCAAAATAGAATCGAAAGGTAATTGTTGTCTGTACCTGAAGCTTTCACCACTCACACAGCCGAACGCTGAGGTTACTTCTATAGAAAAGATATTCGAGCTACTATACGAGAAGAGCGTATCATCATTGAAAGGGGTTGAGATGAACGGTGAATGAGATCTAAGGGAATACGTGTTTTCAGGTAAGAGATTCGTGAACCAAAAGTTCAGGGTATCAGGTGCACAAACTTCTAAATTGTGATACACATTTGTTGAATCATTTACATTATGATCATCAGTTAAATCCGGTATTTCGGGCAATTCATGATAGTCTATATAAATAGAATCGCTAAAAGAAGAGCATCCGTCGATCCGGTTGATGTTTACAATATATAAACCGTCATTTTCATTATCATCCACATAATTAAGGGCACCTGTTCCATTGTTCCATAAGCCCTGGTAGAGCGGACCTAAACAATAGCTGGTGTGCGTCCCTAAATGAGCTCCATCGCTGAACTGTTTACAGAAATCAACTGAATCAACATCCGGGTAAATACGCATGGGAATGGAATCCTCAAATCCATACTCTGTGCCAAATGTATTATGATAATAACTATACAAACTTGAATTGGACGAAATCATTTTTGCGGTAAAAAAATTGATGGATTCATCACCGAAAACATAAACATAGGAAACGAAAGAGTTAAAACTACAGCTCCAGTCCCCATAAATTTGATTTTCGATATTGGTAATATTTACCGTACTGTTCCAAACAAAGGGGAAATACAAACCTGTTGCATAGCTTCCGGTAATTACAGGATTATCGGCTTCTTTCAAATCAATTCCCCAACAAGCTTCTTCTTTTTGTCCTCCTGCCTGTCTTTTCCAAAGCAATGCTCCTGAAGGGGAAAATTTGGAAACAAAAATATCTTTAAAACCCGCGCTCTGAAAATGAGATGTACCTGTTGAATCACGGTATTCGTCAAAATTGCAGCGAAAATATCCCCCGATATAAATATTGTTCAAATCATCGACTGTCACCGTCCGTGAAGAGACTTCCGATTCGGACCCGTTCGCCCTTCCCCAGATGTAATTTCCGCTGGGGCTTAATTTTACTACAAAAATCTTTTTGGAGTATGGATTGGAGAGTAGGTTTAAAGATTCATTGGCCCAGACAACCAGCTGCCCTAAAAAATCACCAGTGACTACAATATTCTGTTGGTTGTCAACTTCAATGTCATATGCAATAACTTGTCCTGCAGCTAATTTATCAAACCAAAGCCTGTTTCCTGCAGCATCGAATTTAGATACGAAACCGGCGCTATTGATATTATTGTCAATAGTTAGTCCAAAAAAATTAATCGTATCTGAAAATTGCCCGCTTAGGTAAATATTATTTTGATTGTCACAATCGACCGACAGTCCGCGATCATCATATTCTGCCTGGGAAGATTTAGCCCAAAGCGGGTTACCGTTCGTATCATACTTTGCCAGGAAGATATCGAATGAAGGCAAATCCGTATCGGGATTTATGGTACTTGTAAACGTTTGACTGCCATAAGTGGCGCTGCCTTCAAACTGACCTGTTGTGATAATATTATTTTGATTATCAACACTTAATCCATAAACATTGTCTCCCAAGTTTCCCCCGTCACTTCTCGCCCAGATAACGTCTCCATTATTCGTTAACTTCGCCAGGAAAATATCCTTGGAATTATTTGCTGAGTTTAATTCCGTTGTTCCAAAAGTAATGCTTCCAAAAAAGGTTCCTGTAATTATGATTTCATTCGTGGAAGTTAAAGCGATTTTTAAGCCTTTGTCCGATTGATTTCCGCCAAATTTCTTCGTCCAAAGATAGTTGCCGTCAGGATCAATTTTAGCGACGATAATTTCGCTATATCCTGTTGTGATATCGATCTGTATGTCCTGGAATTCGGCATCACCTGAAATATACCCCGTAATGTAAGAATTACCTTCGTTATCCAAAACGACGTCCATAGACTCGGCTGTCGCATCACTTGTTGAATTGGCAATCCAGACATCCTGGCTGTAAGCGGAAAAAACGCAGAGAAAAAAACAGGTGAACAGTGCAGAGAGTTTCATTGGAAGCAGTTTATGGTAACTTTTCTATAGAGACAGGTTTCTAAACACTTTCCCCCTAAAGCGCAAACGAAATCAAAAAGGAAAAGGCTGGAAAACAGGGGCGTAAGCTGTAAAATACTACATTTGACGTATAGACCCGAAGCGCAGGGCTGTCTTACCTTTGCAAGAAAATAAGGCTATGAGACGATTCATATTTTTTACCGGCGCCCTATTCACAATAACTTTTTCCCGGGCACAAAATGTAGGTTACACAGTAATCTCAGACGATCCCAACTCGATTAAACCGGCAGCGGTATCCATTGACCCGTTTTATGCCGACACCTGGGGAACGAATGTAACCCTCGGCTTTGGTGTTCGCGCTGATGCGATGCTGCTTGGCCGATTTGGTGTAAATGTCGATTTCCGCAGGGCTTACCTCGATATGAACGCCAGGGACCATATGGATGAAAGTTTGCCGACACCGGAAAAAGGCCTGAAAAAAATGAGGGTATTTGAAGTGGGCGGTTCTTTTTCGCTGATCGACCGCACCGGCAGCAAGTCACTCAAAGTAGTTTTATCACAAACGTCCTCAACGGTAGGCAATACAAAATACACCAACACGAAATACATCATGGTCCCGGGTAATGTGCGCCGCATATTACAGGTGAGGGCCGGTCTCAGCAATGTGCGTACAGCAATGGATGTTCAGGACGGTTTAGGCGAAGGGAGCTCATTCAGGGCGACTTCACAGGAAGACACCTCGAGCTTCACGTTTGGTGGTTTCGGGTATAGTGTAGATGGCAGTGCAACATATGGCGCTTATTCCATGATGAACCTGATTGTTTTACATGGCGGGATCAGCTTCAGGCACATTACCAACCTGCTGCTGCAAACGGATGATTACGGTCAGAAAGGAAACGTCGGATATTATGATTTTTATGTGGATGCGATGATGGCGCCGGGAATTATTTTCTCCGATATACAAACGGTTGGCGGCCAAACCTGGGATTTATCCAGCAGTGAGATAAAACGCCTTGGCTGGCGGATGGGACTAACTTTCCGTTCTTCTTCCCGCAGCTTCCTGACGTACAAGTGTGAATTGGGTTCCAGGCCGGGGTTCCGCGGAGAGAAAAGCATGATCGGGCCTAATTCCTTCCTGCTGCTTTCCATGGGCTGGTCGATCCCGTTCCGTGCCAAATTCCTCGGAAGCTAACTGTTTTATGAACCATAAGACATATAAGGCTGTTGAAGAGACAAGTTTGTGAAAAGGGTATATAAGCCTGGATGGCCTTTTCTTTGTTCTTAATAATCTAAAATAGGTAATCAGCTAGCTGTATTTTTATTCAACCTTAAAGCTGACATTGACTTCTGTCCTTCTTATGGTTTCAGAAATCGTCTACTTATTGATCATTTCAAACAAAGCATTCAGGTTGGGCGCGATAATCACTTCAATCCTCCTGTTCTTCGCTTTGTCTTTGGCATCCACGGGGTGATACTCGCCGCGTCCTGCCGCCATGAGGATGGCCGGGCTGATTTTGGAGTTAGCCGCCATAATTTCCACAACGGAAGT
Organism: Crocinitomicaceae bacterium; assembly: GCA_021325675.1. Taxonomy (GTDB): domain Bacteria; phylum Bacteroidota; class Bacteroidia; order Flavobacteriales_D; family Crocinitomicaceae; genus M2408. The sequence goes on along the minus strand of JAJTCM010000002.1, from coordinate 561,523 downwards.
AGCGCGCAAAACGGATAATTCCCAGTTGCTCTTCGGGTGGGAAGCGCTTTCCAGTTTATCATTATCCGTGTGGCCTTCCACGATAATTTCCAGGTCTTTTTCTTTCTCCAGCACCTTCGCCAGGTCGATCACGGCTTTTTTACCCTGCTCTTCCACTGTTGTGCTGCCGGATTGAAACAAAAGCTTCGCTTCCAGGCTGACGTAAATTTTCCCGTTTTTCTCAACAACGGTCAAACCTTTATTTTCATAGGCACGCAGCGCCGAAGCGACTTTCGTTTTCAGGGCTTTGATTCCTTCGTCTTTGCGTTTCAGCGCTTCCTCGAGCTCGTTCACTTTTTTCTCCCGGTCTTCCAATAAGCGCTGTTTGGTTTTCAGCTCCGTTTCGAGACTCATCAAGGCATCTTCCTTGCGCTGCAGCTCGAGGTTTTTCGAATCGAGGTCATTTTGCAGTGAACCGGTTTGTTTGATGCGGGTTGCTTTGTCCTGCTCAAGCTTGCGCTCAAAATCCAGGTTTTGTTGAACGAGACGGTCGTATTGTACCTGCATCAGGCGGTGTTTTTCGCTCAGTCGCAGGGTGTCTTCCTTCAGGTTGAGGACGTCATTTTGAAGTAAAATCAGGCGGGCTTCCAGTTCCTTGGCCTTGTCTTCGTTGGTAATAGCCGTATTTTTGAATTTAGCAAGCTCTTCAGAGCAGAGTTTTTCACGCTCAAGCAATTCATTATATTTTTTAGCCGGTACACAGGCATACACGAGGGCCGCGAAAATAGAAAAACAAGCAATTTTTCGGAACATAAGGACAATTTTTGACATCCTTACAAATTTCGGGGCTAATCCTGTAGTTTCACCGTCTCTTCCGTGAAGTTATAAACAGGAATATATGAATAAAAGAAATTACAAAATGAAGCAATAGCAACATCTACGCAAAAATTTTCCGAAAGCCTGAACAAAATCAGCGTGCACTTGTTTGCATCTTAAAATCTAAACGTGTACTTTTGAAAGACACAATGATCAACACCCAAAGCAAAATATCCGAACAAGAGCTGGCTGCGCTGCTGCAAACGGGCTCTGAAAGCGCTTTTTCCTACTTGTATGATAATTACTCGGGGGCTTTGTACGGGGTTATTTTCAGGATTGTGAACGATGCGGACCGCTCAAATGACGTACTGCAGGATACATTTGTTAAAATCTGGAAGAACCGGGAAAGCTATGAAAGCTCTAAAGGAACGGTTTTTACGTGGATGCTGAATATCGCCCGGAATTCGGCTATCGACTCGAATCGCTCGAAACATGTGAAATATAAAATCCAAATCGACGAACGCGTCGTAGATAATGTCAGCAAGGTTGATGAAGAAGCAAAAACGGATTCCATCGGGCTGAAAGAAACAGTCGCTAAATTAAAACCGGAATACCGGCATGTGCTGGAATACATTTATATACAGGGCTATACCCAACAAGAATTTTCAGATGAGTTCAGCATCCCGCTCGGAACGGTTAAAACCCGGACACGGTCTGCTTTGCAGGAACTCAGGAATCTATTAAGAAATTAAGGTGAATATTGAAGAATACATAGCGTCAGGAATACTTGAAAGTTACGTGCTCGGGCAAACAAGCGCCCAGGAAAACGCTTTGATCGAATGCCTCGTGAAAACGAACCCGGCTGTTGCAGAAGAAGTACGCCTGATCCGCTTAACATTTGAACAGCTGGCCGAAAGCTCAAAAATACAGCCGCCAACGGAATTGAAATCCCAAATCTGGGCACAGCTCCGGCAGGAAGAAGTGCAGGCCGCACCTTCCAAAGAAGAAACGCCGCAGCCGGAAGCAAAAATTGTATCCCTCGAAGAACGAAGAGAACCTAAAAACGGGTCCTGGCTCCGTGTGGCCGCTTCCGTAACGGTGATTGCGGTTTCTTCAGCCTTTGCCGTTTATTTTTTCGTGGAAAACAAGCGCATGAATGAACGCCTGGCGCAGCTGGAATCCAATTCTGAACAACTCGAAAAATCGAATAAAACACAACAGGATTACCTCGCTTTCCTGGCGGATAAAGAAACCAATAAAATCATGCTCGCCGGTGTGCCGGATAAACCGGATGCCAAAGCAACTGTTTTCTGGAACCCGAAAAACAAGCACGTCATGCTTTCCGATGCCCGTCTCCCCAAAGCGCCGGAAAATATGCAATACCAGCTTTGGGCGATTGTTGACGGAAAACCTGTTGACGCCGGAATGCTCGATGTTGACCACGAAGGCAAGCTCCTCGAAATGAAAACCATCGGGAACAGCCAGGCTTTTGCAATTACGCTCGAACCAATGGGCGGAAGTCCAGAGCCGCACCTCGAAGACCTTTGCGTCATCGGGAACGTCCGGTAAATCCAAAAACAAATTTGCTTCGTAAGTGTGTAAACCCCAAAATTACACACAATGAAAACTCCGCGATTACAAAAATGGTTGAAAGTACTGACCGTAACTTTTGCCGTTGCCTTTGTCTGGTTATTTGTCTGGGCGAACTGGGAACCGTCTACCATAACGGAACAGCTGCCCAAAATCCACATTGCCAGTTATGATCTCTCTTCTTTGCGGGAGGAAAATTCTTTTGCCCTGATTAATGAGGAATTCAGCCATAAAAAGGGCATAACAGCCTGCACGGTGAACGGCAAATCCAAAGTTGCCACCTTTACCTATCATCCGCACATTATTTCTGCCGACCAGATTCTTTTTGGACTGAAAACCCTCGGAGGCCAGGGCGTATCTGAAAAGAGCTTCCCGGAAAAAGCCGGCTGCCCGGTAAAAGGTACGCGTGAGTTTTTCGGCAGGATTAAGGAATTCCTCAAAGTGAGATAAACAGTAACCCCATAATTTAGAACATATGAAAACAAACAACATCATGATTGCAGCTTTGTTTATAGCTTTTGTTGCCTTCACGGGATGCAAAAAAGAAGAAGAAACGCCTGATCCCGTTACCCCAACGCCTACCCCGAGCTTATATGAGCGTTTGGGAGGAATTAATGCCATTGCTGCCGTAACAGACAAGTTCCTGGCAAACGTTGCAAGCGACAACACGATCAATGCGCGTTTCGCTGATGCTGTAGCAAACCCTTACCGCCTTCAGCTGCTGCGCAATAACCTGATCGACCAGATCTGCGCCGGTTCAGGAGGTCCTTGCCAGTACAAAGGAAAATCCATGCTTGAAGCACATACCGGGATGAATATCACCCAGGAGGAATTCAATGCGCTTGTGGGCGACCTGGTAGCCGCACTGGATTTTTATGAGGTGCCTGCCGCTGAAAAGAACGAGCTTCTCGGGATCCTGGGGCCAATGCAAACGGATATCGTAGGCCAGTAATAATTTAATACTTCAGCTTTTAAACACACGGGGGGCAGGATTTTTTCTGCTCCCTTTTTTTGTGCCTGAAAATGGTTTAATCACTACAATACTTACGCCCGCTGTCACAGTTAAGTAATTTTATTTTATATTTACCCCTCTGTATTAACCATTTGCATTGAGCAATCTGATCGACATAGAATACCTCTTCAAAGAATATTATAAGCGGCTGTTTGGCGTTGCCTACCAGGTTGTGAACGATGAAACGATAGCCGACGATATCGTCCAGGAGGTATTTATCCACATCTGGAATAAGCGCGATGAGCTCAATATCACAACAACGATTGAAGGTTACCTCGTGCGCTCAACTGTGAACCGGGCGCTGAACTACATTGAAAAGAACAAGCGTGTTAAGCTGGTTGATATCCAGGACCATTTGGAAATGAATGCTTCCCACAACCAGCACCGGGAAAATAATTACGATCAGGATGTTTTTCAAAAGCTTGTTTATGCTTCCCTCGACAACCTTCCCCCGAAGTGCAAAACGATCTTCACCCTGAGCCGTTTTGAGAGTATGAAAAACAAAGAAATCGCTGATCACCTGGGCGTTTCCGTCAAAACCGTCGAGAACCAGATTACTATCGCAATCAGCAAGCTAAACCAGGAATTAAAACCGAAAATCCAGCACCTTTTTCCGGAGCTTCTTTTTCTTTTTTTAATTTTTTTTCAAATCCTTTAGGGGTAAATGAAATAAATATTGTCTAATTATTAAATAAGTTACTATATCTCATGGATATCCTTATAAATAAAGCCATTAGCGGCAATGCCAGTCCCGAAGAACTTGTGACCCTGAAACAATGGATCGCAGCTTCTGAAGAGAACAGCAAGCACTACGAACAGCAGGTGCTGATCTGGGAGCTGGTGGGAAAAGCCAAAAAAAGCCCTGAGCCGGACGTAGAGTCCGCCTGGGAACGTTTTGCCGCCAAAAAAGATGCGCCTGAAATTATTGTAATGGAGGCTGCCCGCAAAAATATGATGATCTACCGCATAGCTGCCGTTTTCGCTGTTATCCTGATGGCCGGAACGCTCTTTATGCTTTTCTACAAACCGGATCCGTCCGCCGCTTCGCAGCTCTCTAAGAAAGATGGCAAGGAGCAGCTCCAGCAATTGAAAAACCCGGTATTGACTGCTGATAATTCCAAACACGAAGAATCACCTGCAGTTAACATCAAGCGCTACCAGAAAAGAAAAGACACGGTTTATACCGAGCAGATCGAGCTGGTGGATAGCTCTTATGCTAAAATCACCAATAACAGTGTCCTGAAATTCCTCGACCACACGCCAAACCAACCGCGTATTGCCAGTTTATCCGGCGCCGGTCTTTTCGACATCAAGCCATTGGATAAAGATTTCATTCTCGAAACCGAAGAATTAAAAATCAAGGTGCAGGGAACCAAATTCAACGTGCAAACAGCTACGGAAGAACATAAATTCGTAGAAATTTCCGTTGAAGAAGGCTTTATGGAAGTATTTGAAAAAGCAAACCCGTCGAATAAGGTAAATATTTCTTCTAACCAGAAATATATTTACGACGTTGAAAAACACTTATTTATTGAGCAGTTCACGGGTGAAGAAGTAGAAAAATCGTCCAAATGGCAAAAGCTTGTAGATCGGATTTTCAAAAAAAATAAAAAATATTAAACTGTTTTGGGGGTTTCGGCATGAAAAATGGTCTAGTATATAATCAACACAATATCTTGTCTTATGAAAAGTTATAACTACGTATTACTATTTGCTTTATTTTCTGTCTCTATATTTTTGATTTCCGTTTCGCTGACGTTTGATGCGAACACAGGAAACGAAAAATTTGACGAAAAGCTGAATGAAATAAATAAAGAAGCTTTAGCTGATATATCAGCATTCAAAGCGGCTATCGTGGGTGAGTACCACGTGGATGAAACAGAAGTTTCTTCCCTGATCTCCATCATGGAACCGGCAGAAATCCTTTTGTCTTTCGAATTATCACGATTGACAAGCAAAACACTGTCTGAAGTATTGACGAGCTACAACAATAACAAAGAAGAAGGATGGAAGAAAATTTTCCTGAGCTTAGGGATCAATAAGAAATCATCCAGGTTCAACGATCTGTGTAAAATTGAAATTAACGATCAAAACCAACATAATTCTTTAAGTAAGAAGTGAACCGATTATTACTATTTTTTTAAAGTTACGAGGAAGCCCTGCCACAAGCGGGGCTTTTTTTATGCTGCATCCAGGATAAACCCGGGATATGTTGTGCTTCTATACGCCGCGAACCAATCTCCGCGATCAGCGTGAAAAACAAAATCATTATTTCATGAGACTCACATGGCCCGTGAATATTCGCGGCGTGCGGGTTTCCATTTCAATCAGCTCAATCTTCCAGGCGTAAGTATCATCCATCACCAATTGCCCGCCGTAGCTGCCGTCCCAGCCCGTGTGCGGATCGAAGCTTTCAAAAAGCAATTCCCCCCAGCGGTCGTAAACGGCCAGGCGGTACGATTCGACCACATAACCCTCCGTCATAACCGGTTGAAAAACGTTGTTAAACTGGTTGCCGTCCGGCGTAAAGCTATTCGGGACATAAAAAATCAGCTGCTCAGGGATCGTTATAAGCTGCGTGATGGAATCGGAACAATACGCATTCGAAGCGATGAGCTCCACCACAATTTGCTTGCTCATTCCGCTAAAGGTCATTTCCGGGTTTTCCTCCGTGGTGCTGTCCTCCGCGTTGAAAATCCAGAGCAAATCTTCATACAAAAGTGACTGGTTTTGAAACTCAACAACATTATTCCCACCGGACGCGCTCAGCAATTCGAAATCAAATGCCGGGATCGGGTTGGGGTGAACGTGAATTGAATTGGGGCGTTCCAGGCTGTCAACACAGAGCTCCGGGCTGACAGCAATCACCTTGAAGCCATAATCGCCAACGGTGTTGTAAGTAACGCTCACCGGATTTTCGCTCACAAACGAAGGCCCGAAATCAAAGAGCCAGGTGAAGCTTGACCCCGCAGGACTGACGTTTATTGAAAATTCTTCCGTATACGGGCTGCAGCTTTCCGGATCAAAATCCTGTAAAATGATCACGGGCAGAGGATTGAATGTAACATTAACGGTATCCCGGTATGTGCAGCCATCGGCGGTTGAGACTTCACACCAGTAATCCCCGCTTGTTACGGGTTGGATGCTTTGGCTGGTGTTTCCATTGTTCCACAGGAAAGATTCCCAGCTGCCTGCCGCCGTTAAGGTCACCGTTTCTCCAACGCAGACGAAAACATTTTCACCCAGGCTCAGCTCCGGCGCTGCGATAAACTCCAGGTTAAACGTTGTATCATAGCTACAGGCCGCCAAATCAGTGGAAACAATCTCCAGCGTAAGAACAGCATCCGAATTCAGGGTGATTTCACAAGAGTTGGCATTTGGATCGAGACTCGCCCCGGGTGAAATCCAGCTATAGGTAAAACTTGTATTTCCGTTGCTCATCACCGGGTTGACTTCCACTTCATAAGCCGTTTCAGAACAGGGGATGAGATCAACCGTTCCATGAAAAACAACATCAATTATTTCCACGTCAACGTTGTATGTATTTTGCGGACAAACAGAAAGCGTATTGGAAGTATACGTATACGTCCCGGCCTCATGCAGCTCCGGGTCCAGCGTTCCGGAAACCCCGTTCAGCAAGGCCGAAGGTCCGGACCAGGTACCGTCAAGCGGCGGATTGCCCAGCAGGTCGATGAGGTCGGCCGGGTCAGCGAAGCGGCACAGCACGATGTTCGTGTCAAACGGCGGATCAAGCAGGTCAACCTGGATATTTTCCGTATAGGTATGGTTGTTAAATTCAACGCTTAACGTATATGAACCTTCCTGGCTGACATAAATTCCTGTATCGGTCAGTTGCGTTCCCAGCCCGCTGTTCCAGTAAACCAATGTATCCAGCTGCGGGTCAAGCCAGAGATATTCCGTTAAATTATCATGAAAGTAGCTGACGTAAGCCGAATCCGAAGCACAAATGCTCATGTCGGGCAGGTTGAGGTTGATTTTCGGAAAGCAAATCTGCTGCAAATTGAACAAAGCGCCGGTGGAAGCTGTAAAACCCCAGAGAATTTGCGGATCGCCGCCAAAAACGTTGTTCACGAGATCGTCCGTATAGGTAAAACGCAGGTTTCCGTCAAAATACATCGAAAAGTTGTGGCTTACCGGATCCCAGACAATGCGTGCGTTGTGGAAATTGTTGTCCTCCACGTTCGGGTTCCCGGGCAGCAAAGAAATAGGCGCAACGGCAGGAAAACCGCTCACATTTCCATTAAGCACCAGCTGTGTGTGGTCTTCAAAAATATCAAAGAGGTCTGAATTTTCATAGGTATCAAATTCGATCGCTACCGAAGGATAAATGCCGTCGTCGCCGTTCAGCGTTCCATAGCCCAGACCGCCGCCTTCCGCGCCAAATGTGTTCGATGTGGGTGAGCGCATGACAAAAGCAAAACCATCTGCGCCGCCATCGTTATCTCCCAAGAACATACAAAAAGTGGCATCAAAGCCCACACTCAGATCAATGAGCTCGAGGTCCCAGACCGCTCCCTGCTGGGTGCTGAAATTATCCGTGAGGGTGAAACAGGTATCGGCTGAAGAACAGGTAGCAGAGGAAATCGTTGGGATGGGGTAGGCGCTGCCATACGTTTCAAACAGCTGCGCCCGCAAGTGTCCGGAGAACAATATAAAGGTGAAGCAAATAAGTTTGTGTAAGCTTGTTTTCATGCGTAGCTGCAGTCTTGCTAAACCGATTTAACAATGAAGCAAATATACAACTTTTCTGATGTGAAGCCCGGGTTCTCCAAAAATGATATATTTGTCATTCTTGAAATGCTATCCCAATGAAAAAAACCATTTTCGCTGTCCTCTGTTTTTTTTGCCTGTTTACCGTTTTTTCACAGGATGAATTCGCGTCCTGCCGGAAAATCGAAAGTGTGCAGCAACGGATCAAAGAACTGCATTACGCGCCTGTTGAGCTCAATGCCGACCAGCGGAAAGAAGTAATTGCGCTTTATTTTAATATCCTCGATGACGGCAATTATTTTCTCACGACGGAAGAACTGGCCCGGGTGCGGCAAACGGCATTCGAACACGGCTTGTGTGATGCATATAAGCTTTCACTTGAGATTTATACGCATGCCCTGGACCGCTATGACTCTATAACTGCCGATTTTTTCTCAAAGACTGTCGTACTGAAAAAAGGCGAGCTCTTCGTTTACAACCCGGCGGAAGACGATCATTTGCGGGCCGACAACAAATCTTTTGCAAAACAATTGCAGCTGAACCTGAAATACGATTACCTGGGCGCTATATATGCAAAGCTGGAGGCAGATTCCACCTTGGCTAAAAAAATAACGCCTGAGCTGGATAAGGCGGTCCGGGAAAAACTGGCGCAAAAAGAAAAAAATTACATTCAGCGGAAATTGCGTGACAAAACGGCGTTGGAAAAAAAACTGCTGGAAGATTTCCTGAATGCTGTTGCCTTGCGTTTTGATCCGCATTCGGGATACTTTTCCCTGGAACAAAAAGCAGATTTGGAAGAAGAGCTTTCCGGTGAGCGCATGGTTTTTGGGATCCAATATGAAGAAAATGAAAATTTTGAGCTGGTAATCACGGGGATTATGCCGGGCAGCGCAGCGTGGAACTCCAACGAAATCCAGGAAGGTGATGTTCTCGTTGACGTGACAGATTATAAAGGAAAAAAACATGAGCTATCCGACAAGGGTGCGGAGTTCCTCTCAGGCATTCTCGGAAACCCGGCCGGCAATGAAGCCACTTTCACCGTGAGACATAAAAACGGCGGGATTTCTGCCGTGAAGCTGATCCGCACGAAAGTTGAAAATACGGAAAACAGTTTCACCGGCTACCTGCTGTCGGACGACAAGCACAAAATCGGCTATATCGCCCTGCCGTCGTTTTATACGGATTACGAAGACGATGCCCAGCTGGGTTGTGCAAATGACGTTGCCAAGGAAATCCTCCTGCTGAAAAAAGACAGCATCCAGGGTTTGGTGCTCGATCTGCGCAATAACGGCGGCGGATCGCTCAAAGAAGCCATTGAGCTGTCGGGACTTTTCATTGATGAAGGGCCGATGTCCGTTTACCAGCGCAAAGACGAAAAACCGTCTTTACTGAAAGACATGAACCGCGGAACGGTTTACAACGGGCCGCTGATCGTGATGGTGAACAACCGCAGCGCTTCGGCATCCGAGTTTTTTGCCGGCTGCATGCAGGATTACAAACGCGCCCTGGTTGTGGGTGATACGACTTACGGCAAAGGAACTGCCCAGGGCGTTTACCCGCTGAGCTACGAGCTGAACAACGAGGACTTTGTGAAAGTTACGGGTGCTAAATTTTACCATGTAAGCGGCCGCTCGAACCAGGAAAAAGGAATCGCGCCGGATGTGCTGCTCGAAGATATCTATTCCCGCTTGCATTATTACCTGGAATCCGAAGAAAAATACCACCTGGAAAACGACAGTACAGCCAAAAAAGTACTTTACAAACCGTACACCGGATTTCAATATGACCGCCAGAGTGAAGCCGGGAAAAAACGGATGGCCGAATCACCGGAGCTGGCAGAATTGAAAAGGCAGGCGGAAATCCTGGGTAAACGCATGCAGGACGATATCAGCATACCGCTTGATTTTGATGGTTTTGGTGCTTATTCGAAATCGGCGCGGATTTTTTGGGATGAAATTTATGCTAAAGAGAAGGCTGAGCACCCGGATATGAAGGTGAACAATCATTCGCTGACGCAAAAATTTATGGGTTTCTCAGAATACGAAAAGAAATTTCACGAGGACTTGAAGAAAGAGCTGCAAAGCGATGTAATTCTGCATGAAACGTTTTTAATTTTCAAAGATTTACTTACTTTTGAGCAAAATAAGTAAAACACTATGAAAAAGATTCTTTGCAGTATCGGCCTGGGATTAAGTTTTGCGCTCAGCGCACAAAGTCCGGTTGAGTACATGACCCAGATCAGTTCCGAATTCAAAGCCATCCAGGGAGCCACGTGGGATTATACCAAAAGCGTTGCTAAAAACAAAAGTGCCCGCAAGGTGGATAAAAACCGCGTTGAGCTGGTTAAAACGATTTCCGCATCGATCGAAAAAGTGAAAAAGGCAGGCGATTTTAAAGGTGAAACGTATTACCGCGATTCTATTCTTTCTTACCTGGTTTTGAACAAAGCGGTGGTATCCTATGATTATGAAAAAATCATGAACCTGGAAGAAATCGCCGAGCAATCCTACGATTTGATGGATGCCTACATGGCGGCGCAGGAAGCAGCAAGTGATAAGCTGGCCGAAGCAGGCGAAATGGTTGATCAGATCGAAAAGAAATTTGCAGCGGAAAATGATATCAAGCTCATTGAAAACACCGATAAAATCAGTCTGAAGCTGAAGAAAGCGTCCGAAGTGTTTGATTATTACAACCCGGTTTACCTGATTTTCTTCAAATCCTACAAGCAGGAAGCGTATTTGTCTGAATCCCTCGGAAAAGGAGATATTTCCGGTATGGAACAAAACAAATCCAGCCTGGCGGGCTTTGCGCAGGAAGGGTTGGATAAGCTTGCCGCCCTGAATGACTATAACGGCGACCCGAGCCTGAAAGCGGCCTGTAGCGATATGCTGGCTTTTTATCTCGATGAAGCGGAAAAACACTATCTCGTACTGATCGATTACCAGACTTCCAAAGAAGCGTTTGAAAAGGCAAAAGCGGTGATCGATACCAAAAAGCCCAACGAGCGCACCCAGGAAGATGTCGACAACTACAACGCCGTGGTGAAGGAATACAACAAAAAAACAGCGGAATACAACAGCACAATCAACGATCTGAACAAACGCCGCTCAACCCTGCTGAACACCTGGAACAATACCAGCGCCAATTTTACCAACAAGCACATTATGCAGTAAGAAAAAACTGCTCAAAATAATTGGGAAGCTTGTACGGCTTCCCTTTTTTATGCGTTAATTATGTACATTTGAATTAAGATCTGACAATATGCGTTTTTTCCAGATGTATTTGAACTCATTCAGGGGGCTGAGCCGGGAAATCTGGTTCCTTGCCCTGGTGACGTTTATTAACCGGGCGGGAACGATGGTTGTGCCTTTTTTAAGTATTTACCTTAAAACCAGCCAGCATTTTTCTTACGAGGAAATCGGGTGGATCATGTCGGCTTTTGGCGTTGGCTCAATGCTCGGCGCCTGGATCGGGGGGAAGCTTACCGGGAAAATCGGGTTTTATAAAGTGATGTATGGCAGCCTCTTTTTGTCCGGCGTATTTTTTATTTTGCTGCAGTATGTTCACGGTTTGGTGCCGATTTGTCTCGCGGTTTTTTTCCTGATGCTTGTCGCTGATACTTTTCGTCCGGCGTCCTACGTGGCAATTAATGCTTACTCTTCCGAAGAAAACAAAACACGCTCCATTTCATTGCTCCGCCTGGCGATCAACCTGGGTTTTTCCTTCGGCCCGGCGCTTGGCGGGATGATCATTTACCGCGCCGGCTACTCGTCCTTATTTTGGCTCGATGGCATCACGTGCATCCTCGCAGGGATTTTGTTTTTGTTCCTGCTGAATGAGCGCAGCGGCAAACAGGAAGAACAGGTGGTTATACAGAAATCGGATTCGCCATACCGGGATTATCCGTATTTGCTGCTCATGTTCATTGTTTTCCTGGTAGGTTTTACTTTCCTGCAATATTTTTCGACCATTCCGCTGTATTACAAAGAAGTGCACCTGCTGAGCGAAAACCAGATCGGGATGCTGATGTTTATGAACGGCTTCCTGATTTTCCTGGTTGAAATGCCTTTGATTAAATTCATTGAAGCCCGGCAGTTTTCCATTTATTCCATACTTATAATCAGTCTGGTAATCCTTTCGCTGAGCTTCGTGGTGCTCAATTTGTTTTCCTCATCCGGCATTCTAATTGTAGGCATGCTGTTTATGACTTTCGGAGAAATGTTTAATTTCCCTTTTGTCAACTCGATTTCCCTGAAACGGGCGAAGGGCAAAAATACCGGCGACTACATGGCGCTTTTTACGATGGCTTTTTCCCTGGCACATATTTTAGGCCACAACTCGGGCATGCAGCTCGTAAAAACGATCGGTTATTACTGGACGTGGTACATTATGGGCGGGATTTTGCTGCTGTGCATTGCACTGATCTTTTGGTACAAAAACTTAACACAACACGAAGAACATGAGCTGGAAAAAAACGACAATTAAAACAGTCAGGATTATCCTGAAAAGTATTGCCTTTTTCATCCTGTTTATTCTCTGCTACTTAGCCGGGGCTTATACGATGTCACGCATCAAAGTGCCGTCTGAAAAAACGCAGGAGAAAAAAACCGTTACGGTTTATATTTTGTCAAATGGCGTGCACACGGATATCGTAGTTCCGGTGAAAACGTCCCTCATCGACTGGAGCAAATACGTCCTGCCGGAAAATACCCGGAAAAAAGGGAGCAATTTCTCTTACCTGGCATTTGGCTGGGGCGATAAAGGTTTTTACCTCGATACGCCAAGCTGGGGCGAGCTCAAAACTTCCACGGCTTTCAATGCAGCTTTTGGCTTGAGCACAACTGCCATTCACACAACGTATTACGAAGAAATGAATGAAAACAGGGAGAATTGCATCAGGCTGAAACTCACCAAAAAACAATACCGGCGCCTGGTGTTTTACATCCTGTCTTCCTTGCAGCACGATCAAAACGGGGGCTTGCGCCACATTCCAACGGATGCCGTTTATGGGGATAACGACAGTTTTTACGAAGCCAGGGGAACGTACAGCCTTTTTCAGACCTGTAATTCCTGGGCGAATGGCGCATTGAAAAGCTGCGGACAGGAAGCAGCGCTCTGGACGGCCTTCCAGGGAGGAATTTTTTGTCATTATCAGCATTAAGTTAAATAAAATAGCATACTTTTGTAAGGAAATCGGCAGCGCACTTGAAGAACAAATCTCCCCATCTCAATGCGGACTTCTTAATTGAAGTGATCCACACTTTTGTGCGCTTTACAGCTTCTGCCGTAACTCCCCAGGAAGTCTTCTGGGCCATCACCAAAAATTTCATGCAAACGCTCCAGATCGAGGACTGCGTCGTATATGAATCCCTGCCGCAAAAGCGAAAAATTATCCAGCGGGCAGCACATGGGGCTAAAAACCCGAATGGCGAAATCATTAACAATTTGCTGGAGCTGGACTACGGCGTAGGCATTGCCGGATGGGTAGCCGAACACCAGGAAACCGTTTGCACGGGCGATGTGACCAAAGATCCGCGCTACATCGTGGATGACGAGCCGCGTTTATCCGAGCTCAGCGTGCCGATCCTGTTTAACGGCGAATTATTCGGCGTCATCGATTCCGAGAGCTCGGAAGGTGACTTTTATACCGCCCAGCACGTTTACCTTTTTGAATTGATCGCTGATTTGGCTGCAAACCTGCTGGTGCGCATGCGTCAGAAAGAAGAGCTGGAATCCCTCAAACAAGAACTGGAAGAACTGCTGGATGAAGAAAAGCAAGCCCTGGAGGAAGCTATCGAAACGGTTTACGATCAATCCAGTGAGCTGAAAATACAGGCGGAAAACCGCGAAATCCTGCTCAAGGAAGTGCACCACCGTGTGAATAACAACCTGCAGATCCTCAACAGCATTATCCGGATTTATCTCATGGAAACGGAGAATGTAACGGTGGAAACCCTGCGTGAAATCCAGCAAAAAATCCAGACTTTATCGGCGATTCACCTGATCCTCCTGAAATCGGTGGAGAATAACAAAACGGGCGTTGAAGATTTCCTGCTCGATCTCATTGCTTCCATCCGCTACAGCAGCGATTCCAATTATTTACTGATCAACGCCGAATCTTCAGTTGCTTCCCTGCCAATCAACACGCTGATTCCACTGGGGCTGCTGATCAATGAAATTGCCGCTTCTGCCGTGAATACCCATTGGGAAAAAGGGGAAGCCGCGGAGCTGGACCTTCGCTTGCATCCGCAAGGCAGCCGGATTATCATGGAGCTGCATACAGGCAAAAAAATCGACCCGAAAAAAGAGGCTCGTCCGGATGGTGTCAACGAAATCCTCGTGGATGCACTGGTTCATCAGCTGGAAGGCGAAAAACTGGAAAATCCCGGGCCGCACATTCTCCGCAAAATCATTTTCAACCGGGTTGATTAAAATGTTGTTCCGGTTGTTTATCTTTGAAGCCGATAAAAACAAAAACGCAATTAATTGTTTGATAATCAGTTATGGAATTTAAAAACGCCCTGGATTTTGCCCGTTCACTAGATGCGAACGACAGCCTGAGCAGCTACCGCGAACGCTTTTTCATGCCGACATTTTTAGGAAAAGATGTTAGATATTTCACAGGAAATTCGTTGGGACTGCAGACCAGGTCTACGGCTTCATATGTGCAGCAGGAACTTGATGACTGGGCAAAATACGGAGTGGAAGGTCATTTCCATGCGAAGCGTCCCTGGTATTCTTACCACGAAAACCTGACGGATAAGCTTGCGAAAATTGTCGGGGCTACGGCTAAAGAAGTTGTCGTTACGCACTCCCTGACAACCAACCTGCATTTGCTCATGGTATCTTTTTACCGTCCGCAGGGAAAACGCACAAAAATCCTCTGTGAAGCCAAAGCTTTCCCAAGCGACCAGTATGCGCTCGAATCCCAGGTGAAATTTCACGGGCTCGATCTCAGCGAAAACCTGGTTGAAGTTTTTCCACGGGAAGGTGAGCACACGATCCGCGAAGAAGACATCCTGGCTAAAATTTCAGAAATTGGCGACGAGCTTGCTTTGGTAATGATCGGCGGGGTAAACTATTATTCCGGGCAATTATTCGACATAGAAAAAATTACAAAAGCTGCGCATGAAGTTGGCGCTATCGCAGGCTGGGACCTGGCGCATGCTGCCGGAAACGTAATCCTGAAACTGCACGACTGGCAGGTTGATTTTGCGGCCTGGTGCTCCTACAAATACCTGAATTCTTCCCCGGGAGGAGTTTCCGGGATGTTTGTGCACGAAAAGCACGCTAATAACAAGGATTTGCCGCGTTTTGCCGGTTGGTGGGGCCACGATAAAAGCACACGCTTTCAGATGCAGCCTGGTTTTCAGCCGATGGAAGGCGCGGAAGGCTGGCAGTTGAGCAATGCCCCGGTGATGGGAATGGCTGTTCACCTGGCTTCGCTCGATGTTTTTGATGAAGTTGGTATGGAAAAGCTGCGCGCTAAAAGTGACCTGCTGACAGCTTACCTCGAATTCATCATCGACGGGCTTTCTGAAAAGAACAAAGCCAATTGCACGCTGGAAATCATCACACCGCGCGATCAGAAACACCGTGGTGCGCAGCTTTCAATGCTGATCCACGGCGGAGGCAAACCGATTTTCGACCTGCTCTCCGAAAAAGGAGTAATTGCCGACTGGCGTGAACCGAATGTTATCCGCCTGGCGCCTGTTCCGTTGTATAATTCTTTTGAAGACGTTTACTATTTCGGGAAACACCTGGACGAAGCGATCGGGGAGTTTTATAAGTAAATTAAACGTTCATTAACAGACCTTACTTCATCATAATTTTTGGTTTCAGCAAAGCGGCCGATAGCTTCAGGCATCCCCCCGACAGGTACAAAAAAATCAGTTCATCACATTTTTTCGTACGACTTTTGTGAAATCACTCATCCAATTCATTGTCCCGGAAGGCGGATGGAATCAAATCAGGAATGATTTTTAGAACAATCGGCAAGAGGATAGCGCCGCCCGGAAGCAGGAAAATAGCGAGCGCAGGCATGCTTTTCACGAGGTCAAGGAACTGCGTTTTAACTTTTTCCTTTTCTTCTTTCGACAGCTCGTGGCGTGTTGACTTTTTGATGAGGAAGACTAACTCCTTGCTTTGCTGTAATTCCTTAGCGAGCTTATCTTTATTGCGCCCCAGGATGTTGATCCAGCGTTTGGAAACGTTTCCGTAGAGCTTTTCGACTGAATTTGAGTTTGCCAGGAAAGCGATTTCTTCGTTGTGCTTGAGAACGAAATTCTCCACCATCACTAAAGTTTCATTTAGCGCGGTATCCGTAATATTTAGATATTCGCAGAAAAAGCGCAGGTAGGTTTTTTCCTCGGGATGCGTATCATCATGCGTTGCGAAAATCGTCAGGACGGAAATATCGAGAAGGAAACGGCGGAACAGCTCGTTTTTCAGGCTTTCTTTTGAAATGATCGCCAGCGGGATATCTGCATGGAACAAATTTTCGATCTCTTCTTTCTTTTTCTCCGGGATTTTGGCAGAAGCGAGGAAAACTTCAAACAGGCGTTTTTCTTTCAGGTCTATTTTACCGTCTGCGTGGGCCGCTAGGGTAAGCGCATAGAGTGCATTTTCAGCATAAGTATCGTAATTCGAAAGCTCCAGGCTGCGTTTGGTGCGCAAAAATTCGTCGTATAAAATGACGTCGAGGTACACAAAAGTATTGCTCAGGTAATTTACCCAAATCGCATTTTCAAGCAGGTTTTTACGGATCTCGGTGCGTTTTTCCAGCAGCTTTTCTAACTTTTCATCCGGCGATTCCTTCAGGTAAAAAGTCAGGATCCGGGAAAGCGATTTAACACTGTGATTTTCGTAAAAGTCCAGCAGGGATTGAATAAAATCATCCGGTTTTTCGTCAATTATCCCGCCATTGGAAACATAAACATACAGATGGCATTCAAACAGCAGGAAAGTCAGCTGCTCGTCAAAAGTCCACTTGTTTTCCCTGGAATGAAACTCTTTGGCAAAAATGAAATCCGAAGGATAACCGAAAACAATACCGGTTTGCGAAAAAATGAGGTGTTTGAGATGCTGCTTATCGGAGGGGAATAAAGGGATTTCCAGCGTAATTTCCTTACGGTGAACCAGCTCAAAATATTTCTTAATCCAGCCTTTAGACCCAGGTAATAGCATTCTACGTATTATTGTTCAAATGTAGTGATAAAACGTGGATTTCGCAGGGATTTTTTATTTTTCGTACCTTTGTAAAAAATTTCCCTTGAAAAACAGCAAAGTCAATATCCGAAACATGTCCCTGGTGCAGCTCCGTGAAGCTTTTGCAGCTTTCGGGGAAAAACCGTTTCGTGCCAACCAGGTGTTCGAATGGCTGTGGAAAAAAAACGCTTCGTCGTTTGAGGAAATGACCAACCTGGGCAAGGCTTTGCGCGAAAAGCTGGAGACAGAATTCTTCATTGATAAAATTAAGCTGGACGATGAGCAAGTGAGCTCCGACCGCACCATCAAATGTGCTTTTGAAGTTGAGTCGGGCAAGATCGTAGAAGGGGTTTTGATCCCGACAACATCGCGCACAACGGCTTGCATTTCTTCGCAGGTAGGGTGCAGCTTGTCCTGCAAATTTTGTGCTACCGGGCGTTTGAAATTGTTGCGAAACCTCACTGCCGGTGAGATCGTCGACCAGGTGGTTTATCTCAGGAACGAAGCCGAAAGCCGCTATGGGCAGCAGCTCACCAACATCGTGTACATGGGTATGGGCGAGCCTTTGCTGAACTATGCGAATGTTGTGCGTTCCACCGAAATGCTCTGTTCAGAGGAAGGGTTGGGGATTTCCCCGCGCCGGATCACGGTTTCAACTGCCGGGATCGCAAAAATGATCAAAAAGCTCGGTGATGACCAGGTAAAATTCAACCTTGCACTTTCTTTGCATGCCGCGAATGACGAAAAGCGCGATAAAATCATGGAGATCAACGAGAGCAACAACCTCGAATCGCTGAAGGAAGCGTTGATTTATTTCCACGAGAAAACGGGTTCGCGCGTCACGTTTGAATATATCATTTTCAGGGATTTCAACGATTCTTTAAATGATGCCCGTGAGCTCGCCGAATTCAGTAAATGTGTTCCGTGTAAAATCAATATCATTGAATACAACCCGATCGATGACGGCGAATTTCAGCAGGCAGATCCGGTCAAAGTAAACGCTTTTGCGCAATTCCTCGAAGAGCGGAACATGATCGTTAACGTACGCCGCAGCCGGGGCAAGGACATCGATGCAGCCTGTGGTCAGCTCGCCAATAAAAATAAGGCAATTGATCCGGCATCCCGCGTTTTGAAAAGCTAAAATATTTACCGCACAGGAACATAAAGGACATAGAACTGTTTTTAATGTCAGATAAAAGGGACACCATTGGGTACTTAAATAAAAATAAGTGCCTTTAAAATAAACCTATGTGCCTATGCGGTTGAATTTTTCAAGCGGTTATAAAAAGAGCATAGTCAAAAAAATAAAAAGCGACCCGATTTTTCATTAATTTTAGCACAAACTAAATGCTAACAAATGGGGTTTTTATCCAATTTATTTTCTACCAAACAAGCCAAAGAACCGTTTGATTTCAGTCTTTTCGGCGCAGACATGCACAGCCATTTGCTGCCCGGGATTGATGACGGCGCCAAAAGTATTGACCAAAGCATCGGCATGATTTACAAATTCCATGAAATGGGCTACCGCAAGCTGATCATGACGCCGCACATCATGGAAGATTTTTACAAAAATACCCCTGAAATTATCCTGGAAAAGCTTGATTTGGTGAGGGAAGAAGTGAAGAAATACGGGATCGATATCGAGCTCGAAGCCGCCGCCGAATACTATTTTGATGAAACCCTTGTACAAAAAATCAAAAACAAGGAGGTGCTGACTTTCGGCGACAATTACGTGCTTTTCGAATATGCTTTCGGACAGGAACCCCAGCAGATCAGCTCGCTCTTGTTTGAGTTCAAAGTGAACGGCTACAAACCAATCCTGGCGCACTACGAACGCTATCCGTATTACCACAATAACCCGGAAAAAATCCGGGAATACCGGGACAACGGGATCCTGATCCAGATGAACCTGCTATCACTCACGGGGCATTACGGCCCGGGCGTTGAAAAAATGGCTAAATATTTAGTAGACAACGCGTTGATCGACCTGGTCGGCAGTGATTGTCACCGGATTGAGCACCTGCAGATATTGGAAAATAACGCCAAAAATCCCTATTTCCATAAATTGAAAGATTTAAAGCTGCTAAATTCATCCTTATTGGGATAATTTATTACATTTGGTTAAACTTTCAATTTAAACGTTAGCTATGGAACTACTCATGAATTATGCAATGCTGCTTTTAGGCCTGGCATTTTTTGTCATTTACCTCAACAAAAGCAATAAATACCTGGATTTCCTGACCTTTTTATACCTCAGCATGGGCGTTACGCTTTTTATCGGGGGATTTTCCGACAAGGAGCAGGGAACGCAGCTCATCAGCTTCCTGATTTTGTTTATGGCGGTGCATTTCGTTGTGAACCATTTTGTGAGCAGTCCCTGGGTGAAAATTTTCCCGCTGATCAGCATTGCAGGCTTTTTTATCTTCATGGGAAAAACCGTCGATTTCCAGGATTATCCGCTGGTTTTTGACTTCAAAAATATGCTGCTCATGCCGGTGCTGGCGGTTGTTTTCCCTTTCCTGGTGGAATGGAAGGCGAAATTCCTGTCCCGCTATTATCCTGAGCTTGAGCTTGAAAATGCACTTTACCATAAAGCGTCTGCAATCCTGATTCTCGTTTCCCTGTTCTTTGGAAGTACTTTCGGCCTGGTGCTGAGCGGGATTACCTTATATGGAACGGAAATTTACCTGAACCGCAACAAAGAGCATAAAAACTACCATTCGGTTTTGGTTTTTTCAATTGCTTTGCTGTGTTTCCTCGCTGAAAAATCCGGCGTTGAAATGTCGGGCTTGCTGCAATCCAGCAGTTTGTTCGGCTTATTGATCGGAACGGGGATCGGGCTTTTGTTTTCCAAAGCTTTTTTAATTGCGCATAACAAATACATGGCAAAAGCGGCAATTATGCTGTTTTCGCTTATGTTCACCTGCCTGGTGATCTTCATTGAGCTTTTCAAAGAACATTTGGGCGGTGTTCCCGGGTTTGCAGGCCTGGTTATCGGTTTCCTGCTGGTTTCCAAGGCGCGTAACGAGCTGCTGAACTTAAGCTTCCTGGCGTTTTCATTCGGGATTTTGATCCTTGCCCTTCCAAAGCTGCAGCCGCAAAACGGGGACATGAAGAACTCCAAATTTGCTAAGCTGAACGGGGATGAAGAAGGCGATAAAGCGCCGAAAGGGAAAGACATCACAACAATTGCCGGGGATTGGAAAATCAACGGAAAGGCATCTAAAATAGACTTTGAGCTGGGGCCGAAAGATTCCCGCACCAAAGGAACGTTTTCAACCGTAGAAGGGGAGGTTACAGTAACGGAACAGGCAGAAAATTCTTTCATTAAAGCGAGCATCCCGATGACGGGTTTTTCAACGTTTAATTCCTACCGCGACGATGGTTTGCTGGGCGAAGAATACTTTGCCGCTGAAAAATTCCCGGTGCTGACTTACAAATCAGTGAAATGGAACGAAGGTAACGGCGCATACCTTGTTGAAGGTGAATTTATGATGAAAGGTGTTAAGCAAAAAGTGGAGCTTGAAATGCGCCTCGTGGATTCGGGGAAAGATGAAAAAGGCGAATATGCCCTGCTGGCCGGGAAATCTTCTCTTGACCGCACCAAACATAATATGGAATCCGATCCGAAGATCGGTGATACTGTTGATTTCACTTTTGAGCTCGAATTACGCAAATAAGCTTGTTCATGCGCTGGCAGCCGTATGCTTGACAGCAATGCCTTTTAGGGCAAAATCCCAGTCATTATTCGAAAATGACAGCGTTTTCAACAAGAAGCGCTTCATTGGTGTAACGGCAATGAACACAACAATTGCTGCCGGAAGTATCATTGCTTTGCAATCGGTTTGGTATTCGGATTACGAAAAAACTTCTTTCCACAGTTTTGATGATTCCAAAAATTGGCTGCAAATGGATAAAGCAGGCCACGTTTACGCGACGTACCACTTCAATGAATTAGTTGCCAAAACGTATCGCTGGTCGGGAGTAGAGCGGAAAAAATCAGCGCTGATTGGCGCGGCTTACGGCTGGGGTTACCAGTTTGCTATCGAAATGCTTGACGGCCAAAGCTCCGGCTGGGGTTTTTCCTGGAGCGACCTTGCTGCCAATACGCTGGGATCAGCCTTATATACCGGTCAGGAATTTGCCTTTGAAAAACAAATTTTTAAGCTTAAATTCTCCTATTTCCCTTCAGGTTTGGCAAAATACCGTCCCGCAGTGCTGGGCTCCAATTTCCAGGAACGTTTGCTCAAGGATTACAATGCCCAAACGTATTGGCTTACGTTTTCACCTTTTGCTTTCAGTAAAAACACGGCTTTCCCGAAATGGATCGGCATCGCGCTGGGCTACAGTGTACACGATAAGCTTGTTGGTGACGAGGAATTTTACTCAACACCCGGCGGACAGAGCTTTTATTCCAAACGGGAATTCATCCTTTCGCTGGACCTGGATGTGAAAGAGCTGCCCATCCGGAAAAAATGGCTCAAAGCCGCGCTCTCACCGTTTAATTCGATCAAAATTCCGTTCCCGGCGCTTGTCTGGCGCGGAGGTGTATGCTACGGAAAGATCATGTGATTGTTTTGGAACCATCAATTTGGATCGCAAAGAAACGCGAAGTATGCAAAGAGTTGAGCAAAGCTCAAGTTGAAATTACGCTTCCCTTTGGACGGAGACTAAGAGGGAGGATTTCATGACGAATATCACTCCCCGTTAGAATATCATTTTATTTATTCACCGTAATTTTCTTCACCTGAACACTGCTTCCTTCCGTCACTTCAACCAGGTAAAGACCGGTTTCCACATGTTCCAGGCGGATTTCGGTGCTTACGGAATCGCTGCTTTGCTCATGTACTAATGCACCAAGCGTATTGTACACCTTGATCGTACGTTGTGTTCCGGACTTGAAATCAATGGTAAACGTTCCTTCATTCGGGTTCGGATGAATAGAAAGCACATTTAAGCCTGACAATTCTGTTAGAGAAACATTGGAAAAAATAACACAGTCGCTAGTTTCGGAGCATCCGTTTTTAGTAATTATTACAGCGTACGAACCGTTAGCCGTTGGTGTGAAATCACGACCGGTTGCTCCGGCTACAGGAGTATTGCCGTTATTACAGTCAATCCACTGGTAAGTTACACCGGCAGCAGTGGCTTCGCCTGCAGTCAGGATGCCCAAGCCACTGTCAACTGCTGTTGCGTCGATCGTTGTTGTAGTAACCGTAATTTCGTTGGACCCCAAACCGTTCACCGTTACAGAATAAGTACCCGCAGTGTTCACCGTGATAGCCTGCGTCGTTTGACCGTTTGACCACACGTTGCCCGAAGTAGCATCCGAAGTCAGCATCAATGAGCCTCCTTCACAGAGATTATTGTCTGTGTCATTCGAAGTTATTACCGGGATGCTGGCAATATCAATCGTGATGCAGCTGCTTGTTTCCGCACATCCGTTTTTAGTGATAATTACTGCGTAAGATCCATCGACGGTTGCAGTAAAATTACGGCTGGTAGCGCCAGGGATTGAAGCGTTTCCGTCGTTGCAGTCGATCCACTGGAAATTTGTACCCGCGGCAACGACTTCACCAGCGGTGAGTACTGTACCGGCTTGTGAAACAGTTGAGTTGATTGTTGTCGTTGTTACAGTGATTGGTGCGGAGGTCAAACTATTAGCGGTTACTGTATATGTACCAGCAGTGCTCACGGTGATAGACTGTGTTGTTTCACCCGTAGACCAGACATTCCCTGAAGTAGCATCGGAAGTCAAAATCAGCGAGCCGCCTTCACATAAATTGTTGTCATTATCATTCGAAGTAATTACTGGAGTAACGGGAGGGAAGCCGCCATCCACTACACAAATCCCAAAATTACCGGAAGCCGTTGTTCCGAAGCTTGAAACACGGATGTAATAAGTCGATCCCGGTGTAGCTCCGGTTACCATTCCTGACGGCATCTGGTTTAATCCATCATCGTCCGCGCAGCCCGCAGTGAAAAGCGAGGAGCAAGTCGGTCCGAGATAAACACTCATCACAGCATCCAATAAGGTTCCCGCGTAAGTGTAAATTTCCACGTTCCCGGAAGCCGGGGCAGTAAACGTGAACCAGATATCCCTGGAAGTGGGGCTGGCACAGGTATGAGCGCCCACATTTGTACTGTTTGTCGCAATGTGATTGGCAAAATATTCGGTGACACAGCTTTGATTTACATCCAGAGGAATAGCATTGCAAGCCTCGTCGTTATTGGCATGTACCGTGAAAGTTATTGTGTTGCTCGTAACAACGGCCGGATTGACACATCCGGCATTGCTGGTCATCTCACAGCTGACCTGTACGCCGTCGAACAAAGTGGAAGATATAACACTTGGTGCATTTGGTCCAATCGGGCTGCCATTCGCATACCATTGGAAAGACGGGGTTGTTCCTCCGTTTGCATAGTTGGCCGTGATGGTAACCTGCGTACCTGTCATAATCGTGTTGCCCGGGTTGGCGGAGATAGAGATCGTTGGCGCTACCGGAGTGGTTTGGGTTAAGGTGAGCGTTACAAGCGAATCACATTGTCCCGGGGTTACAATGGTATGCGTATACGTTCCGGCGTTCGTGATCACCTGGCCATAAAAGTCGTAAAACGAGCCCTGGCAGAAAGAAGCGTTTTGTGATACAGGAACCGGTGTGCAGATATCACTTTCGGCGGCCCCGATATCCCTGATCCCCAGCGCAGGACGATTTTGTGCGATGCCCCACGGCCCGGGTCCGGCGTTAATTGCCACACTTCCTGTCATCGGGACCATGGTGTAAGTGCCATTGGGGTTCAGCGCCACGGACGCCAGGTTAATTTGCGCAAGGGTTTGGTTAAAATCATCGCTGGCGTCGGGAATATATTCCTGGTAATACGATAAATGGTTTTGTGGGAAATCAAATAAATTATAACAATTCGAAGAGAATGGGACACTTGAGCCGGATTGATAGATCGTGTTTTGGTAATTTACATTTCCACTGTTTGCAGCGTAAATAGAGCCATAAGTTTCTATTGTAGCCGTGTAATCCGGGTCGGATTTTAGGTAAAGGGCAGAACCGTCTACAAATGCCGTGTTTCCGTAAAATGTGGAGAAGGAAGCATCGAAAAGAGTTTGATGCGCAACAGACTCGAGGTAACACGCACCACCGCTCCCGATCGTTGTGTTCCCGGACCAGGTAGAGATAGTAGAATGGGCTTCGCACCTGGTATTACCAAAGGAATAAACATATAAGGCTCCTCCATAATGGGTTGCTTCATTTCCGATAAAACTGGAAGATGTCACGTCAACATTACAGACGCCTGTAGACGGAGGACCATAAGCGTAGACGTAGGTATAGATAGCGCCTCCCTTGTTGGGCGTAGTATTGTTGAGGAAGTTGCAGCCCGTAATCACCAGGTCGATGGCTACAGCGTAGCCGATGGTGCTGCTGTACCGGTAAATGTAGAGGGCCCCGCCGCCGCCGGAAGCGAGGCTGGACGAATTGCTCTTAAAGGTAGAATATTCGAGAGTGATATTACAGGTATAATTGGAACCTGTTCCGGGTGAAGTTTTGTACGAGTAGATCGCGCCTCCACTGGGGGCGCTATTGTTGCGGAATACGCAGTGGCGCAGGTAAAGCCTGGCATTTGGGTTATAATTGCTGTTATAATTCAAGGCCCCTCCTTCAGTGGAATAGCCATTAATAAACACCAGGCTGTCCATATCCACATTACCAAAGGTGGATGAAGAGACCATATTGATGTCGATCATACGGGAAACACTGCCACCACTGAAATAAAGCGTATCCGTGCTGTTATACACTCCCTTGATGAATAAGCCTTTGGTAATATTTACCGGCGTTGCAAAAACAATTGTGTCGCTCCCGCCTGCAAGTAAGGAAGGGGAAAAACGGATGATATCGCCCATATTCGCATCGGCCACTGCCTGGCGGAATGATCCCGGACCGGAGTCGTTGGTATTCGTTACTGTGATTGTTGCTGCGTTGAAGCTGAAACAAGTAAGGATAAATGCGATCAGGGGTAAATATTTTTTCATAATCATAGCTTAAGATAGCGAATGTAAGAAATTTTCTTAAACAACTGAAAGTGAATTTATAAAATAACAGGCAGAATTTATAAACGGGAATGTTTCATTTATAATTGTTGAACGGGAAGCTTATTTCACGAATTAACCGGTCGCTGTTCAAAGAAAGCCGGAGCGTTGAATGATCTGTTCCACAGCTTTTGTGTAAATTTGGGGGATGAAAAAAATTGCAATTGTCGGCGCAGGGCTCGTTGGGAGCTTGCAAGCGATCCTGATGGCTAAAAAAGGCTACCAGGTGGATGTATACGAACGGCGGCCGGATTTGAGAAAGGCGCAGCTGATTGCCGGAAAATCGATCAACCTCGCTCTGTCTGACCGCGGCTGGAAAGCCCTCGAGCTGGCGGGGATCGCGGAAGACATCCGCAAAATCGCTATCCCGATGTACAAGCGCTGTATGCACGCCCCGGACGGAACATTGAGCTATCAGCCTTATGGCCGCGAAGACCAGGCAATTTACTCCGTTTCCCGCGGTGGCCTGAACCAGAAGCTGATGAACCTGGCGGATGATTTTCCGAACATTTCGTATCATTTCAACCGTAAATGCCAGGACCTCGACCTGCAAAGCAATATGCTGACTTTCCGGAATTCCGAAAGCGGGCAGCAGGAACACGAACAATTCGATAAGATTTTTGCAACGGACGGTGCTTTCTCAGCAGTCCGCATGCGCATGCAGAAATCAACCTTATTCGATTATTCCCAGAAATACCTGGATCACGGCTACAAAGAGCTGGTAATTCCCGCCAACCCGGACGGGACACACAAGCTCGATAAAAACTGCCTGCACATCTGGCCGCGCGGTGAATTCATGATGATCGCACTGGCAAACCTGGACGGCAGCTTCACATGTACGCTTTTTTTCCCGATGTTCGGTGAAACCTCTTTCGATACCTTGAAAACGCGCGAGCAAGTGGCTGCATTTTTTAACAAGACTTTCCCGGACGCTGTACCGATGATGCCAACTTTACTCGATGATTATTTCGATAACCCGACTTCCTCGCTCGTGATGGTGCGCTGCGATCCGTGGAATTACCAAGACAATGTGCTGCTGCTGGGTGATGCCGCCCACGCCATTGTACCGTTTTACGGACAAGGGATGAACTGCGGTTTTGAAGATTGCACGGTTTTTGATGAAATGTACAGGCAGGCAAACGGAAACTGGGACGGGCTGATGTCACGCTTTTCGGATATGCGGGTGCCGGATGGAAATGCGATCCTCGACCTGGCCCTGCTGAATTACATAGAAATGCGCGATTTGACAGCCGACCCTGACTTTCTTCTCCGCAAAAAAATTGAGGCCAAATTCAGCAAACTGTACCCAAACCTGTGGATGCCGTTATACAGCCAGGTCACGTTCAGCAATATCCGCTACAGTGAAGCCCTGAAAAATGGCAAGGAACAAGACAATGTCATGGCCGAAGTGATGAAAATGGATAACATTCACGCGGACTGGGACAGCGAAAAGGTAATGGAAAAAATGTTATCTTTAGTAAAAACAATGATGGTATGAAAAAAGCGCTCATTCTCCTTAGTTTACTGGCGATTGTATTCACAGTGGATGCCCAGTATAAGCCCAAGAAAAAACGCAAGGACTTTTTTGGAACAGAGAAATTAAATAACCGCCAGATCGGAAACTGGGGTATGCATCTCGGTGCAGGCCCTTCTTTTTCATTGGCATCCGATAATAAAAGCCAGGTAGAAGAAAATTTGTCTGACGGCACGGGGAATTTCTACACCTACGAAATCGACCAGAAAGGCAAAACCAGTGGTAATGTAAGCCTTGGGATAAATTATTACAGCAAAAAAGCAGGCTGGTTTTCCTTTGGGCGGATCATTGATTATTACGAATTAGGCGCCGGCTTCAATTATTATCGCGGGATTGAGCAAACGACAATGTCAGATGCCGCCAATCGGGACATTCCGGATATTACCGGCGAAGGCGATTATTTTGCAGGCCTTGTTTCGGGGCGTTTCAGCATTCATAAAATCCTGCCGATTACAAACACCAAAATGTTTCTCGATAATGGCCTGGGCGTACATGCCGAATACAATATCCTCAAAGCGGACGCAGCTTATTCCAATTTCATCAGCACTTACGCTAAATATTCCCCGGATTTCACAACGCAAATCAATTATTCCCTCGGTTTGGGCTTTCAGCTCAAGCGCGGCAGTTATTTGGTACCAAGTGTTTTTGTACCGGTTTTCTCTGTCCAGGAATTAGGAAAACAAGCCGTTTATTGGTTCGACAGCAAATATTATCCCATCAATGTGCAGATCAGGTGGCTCTACCGCTTTAGCCGGGCCAAAGGAAAGACCAATTGCACCACTCCCGACAAATCCCCGATTCCGGCACCCGAAGGCAGCAAATAAGCCGTTAGATTACAAGAGAAAGCTGAAATAAATTTGCCGGGATGAGCATATATGTTTATTTTTAATTAATTTCGGCGCAATTCTCTCATTATGAAAAACTACGTACTTGCTTTTTGCCTGTTAGCGTCCGCAATTGTCACCGCCCAGGATACTTTAAATTGTAAGGAACACCTGACCTGGGACAAAACAGGGAAGTTTTATTACAAAACAGGGGACGAATCCAAAGAGAAATATACCGGCCCGGCCAAATGTTTCCCGCGAAAAGGCGTTGAAAACCGCGGTTACCTCAAAAACGGCAGCTGGGAAGGCAAAGTGTTTGGCTACCAGGAAGGCCGTTTGATCGGGGTTTCCAATTTTGACGGTGGTTTTTACGATGGCCCCACAGTCAGGTACAATGAAAAAGGCCTGGTGAAAGATTCCATAATCTACAGGCACGGCACGAATATTTACCAGAAAAAAATGTGGTACGACAATATGGGAATGCTCAGTGAAGCACATGTTGTCAGGGTAAAAAGCGATACGCTTATCATCGAAGATTACGAATACGACGAAGGTTACCCGACTGGTTTAGAGATCCAGAGCTTTTACAAAAAGAAGAAAAACGGGGCTTTCGAAACCAGGTATTATGAAGAATTGGCAGACGGCACTAAAGGCTACGTTCCGGTGCGGATCACTTTCTACAAGGACGGGGTCAAAACAAGCGAGCGAAGCTACGATGGCGGCTACCTCTATGTAGAAGACGTGTATGAAAACGGCAAAAAAGTATTAGAAAATATGTATGAAGGCGACTTGGGCAAGCTGGTTCAGCAAACCCCCTACCGCAGCGGCAAAATTCATGGTGAAGTGAAGTATTACCATTCTGAGACCAAAAACCTTTACCAGGTGGAAGTCTACGAAAACGGCAAGCTGATCGAAACCAGGGATGTAAAATAAAGACCGGTCGAAAGGCCGGAGATAAATAGTAAAACTTTTTTCACTCAACAAATGTTTTATTGCTATGAAACGTATTTACCACTTAAGTACCTGTACTACCAATCAGCGTATGTTAAAGGAGCTTAAACCCGGGAAAGACATTGAAATGATCGATATCAAAGAAAAAAATATCGACGCGGAAATGCTTGACTGGCTCAAAGAAAAGATAGGATCTTATGAAGCCCTGTTTTCAAAAAAAGCACTGAAATATCGCTCGCTTGGCCTGGACAAAATGAACCTCACTGAAGAAGATTACCGCCGCTACATGCTGGAAGAGTACACGTTTTTAAAGCGTCCTTTCATCATTATGGATGACCGTGTTCTGGTTGGGAACACCAAAAGAACACTTGAAGATGCCCGGGGCATTTTGAGATAAAAGTCCGGTAATAATTCACTACACAAAAAGCTGCATACTTGCGGCCAGGGAATTTACACCCCGAAGGTTTCCCGCAGATTGTTAGCGCGGATTATGCTGATTTATTTTTTTGTATAGTCTTGGAAATCCTTCCCTTAGTCCCCGTTGACTTCGTCGGATGCTGCGCAACTCAAAGGGTAAATGGTATATTACGGCTAACAAATTAGCACATTAGCATATTAACGCATTTAGCTAATTAATCAGTATCCCAAAATCTTCAGGTAGTCATTCGCCGTTTGTTCCTCGGAAAAGAGCTCAGTCTGGATTTTACCGTTTTCGTCCCTGCGGATCAGGATGTGCTTCGGTTCAGGGATCAGGCAGTGTTTCAGTCCGCCGAAACCCCCGATAGTTTCCTGGTAAGCACCGGTATTGAAAAAACCAATGTATAAAGGCTTGTTCTTATGGAATTTCGGCAAATAGATCGCATTCGAATGCTGTTCGGAGTTGTAATAATCGTCGCTGTCGCAGGTTAGCCCGCCGAGCAAAACACGTTCATAGTCATCATTCCAGCGGTTGATCGGAAGCATAATGAAGCGCTGGTTAATTGCCCAGGTATCCGGGAGGTTGGTCATAAACGACGAGTCGATCATGTTCCATTTTTCCCTGTCATTCTGCTGTTTCTGGTGTAAAATATTGAAAATCGCACCCCCGCTTTCGCCAACGGTAAATGAACCGAATTCGGTAAAAATATGCGGTTCCGGAATGTCATTATCTGAGCAAACACGCTGCACCTGCGTCAGGATTTCCTTCACCATGTAAGCATAATCGTAATCGAAAGCCAGGGATTTTTTGATTGGGAAGCCGCCGCCGATATTCAGGGAATCCAGGCTTGGGCACACTTTTTTCAGATCGCAGTAAATCCGGAGACATTTGGTCAATTCATTCCAGTAATACGCCGTATCATTGATTCCCGTATTGATGAAAAAGTGGAGCATTTTTA
The DNA here is from genome assembly GCA_021325675.1 of Crocinitomicaceae bacterium. Taxonomy (GTDB): domain Bacteria; phylum Bacteroidota; class Bacteroidia; order Flavobacteriales_D; family Crocinitomicaceae; genus M2408. The sequence goes on along the minus strand of JAJTCM010000002.1, from coordinate 531,405 downwards.
CCTTCACCTGCGGGTTTTCATGCAGCATAGCCTTGTAAAACGGTACAATTTCGCGGTAACGGATGCCTAAGCGGGAGGTATAAAACTCGAATTTCGGTTCCTCTTCCGCAGCGATCCGGATGCCGATGCTGAAATCCTTTTTAGTGGCCGCCGTCAAATCCTGCAGTTCCTGGATATTATCTACAACCGGTATGATTTCCAGGTTGGTTTTATCAATGAGTTTGGCAATATTGTTGATATACTGCGGCGGCTTGAAACCATTGCAGATGATGAAGCTTCCATCCTTCAGCTTTTTCTTTTTGTATAAATGCTGAACAATATCAATGTCGAAAGCCGATGAGGTTTCAATGTGTACATCGTTGTTGAGAACTTCGTCGAGAACAAAGGAAAAGTGCGAGCTTTTGGTACAGTAGGAATAATAGTAATTCCCGGCGTAGCCCATATTGTTCATCGCTTCCCGGAACCAGCCTTTTGCCCGCTGGATATTATAAGAAATCTGCGGCAGGTAATTAAACTTTAAAGGTGTGCCGTATTCTTCAATCAGGCTCATCAGGTCGATTCCGTGGAAAATCAAACGTTCATCCTTCAGGTTGAATTCATCCTGCGGAAAATCAAAGGTCTGATCGATTAAGTCAATGTATTTTGTTCTCATTGCACACGCTTACGTTAAAATGGGCTGTAAAGTTCGTAAAATTTTAAGTTTTGTTAAAATTTATTTGAATTCTTAACAAAGATTAGCTTCAATACAAGCGGATTTTGGAAGCAAAGGCCCAAATTTCGTACTTTTGCAGCCATGTTGATCGAAGTTAAAGACAAAGTTGTATCCCTTGACCTGTTTGAGAAGCGGTTCGTTTGCGACCTGAACGCCTGCAAAGGCGCCTGCTGTGTGGAAGGTGATTCCGGTGCGCCGATCACGCTGGATGAAATTGATCTCCTGGAAAACGACCTGGAAGCCATCAAGCCTTTTATGCGCCCGGAAGGAATCGAAGCGGTGGAAGAAACCGGCGTTTTTTACCTCGATATTGAAAACGAGCCGGTAACAACATTGATCAACGAAAAAGAATGTGCTTTCGTAAGCTTTGATGAAAGCGGAACTGCAAAATGTGCAATTGAACAAGCCCACAAAGCCGGGAAAACGAGCTTCAAAAAACCTGTTTCCTGCCATTTGTACCCGATCCGTGTTCAGAAATACCACAGCTTTCAGGCGCTCAACTACAACGAATGGAACATCTGCAAGCCAGCCTGCGAATGCGGGACAAAACTGGACGTTAAAGTTTACCGCTTTTTAAAAGAACCGATTATCCGCGCTTTCGGCGAAGAATTTTACGCAGAAATGGAAATTATTAATTCCGAATTAGAAAAGAAAAATTCGGAATAATTCAAAAAAACTCTTTATTTTTGTGCCGGTCGTTTATCACGGCTTTCAAATGTTGAAAATTTATGAAAATAGGAGCAGCAAACATCAAATTGGATGAAATCATCAAAAAGGTTGAAAAAAGCGGCGTTGACGCTAAAGGTTTAATTGAAGACCTGAAAGCGTTGCGGGAATTCGCTTTGAAAGAACAAGATCCTTTGGTGACGAAAGTGCTGCGCCTTACATACGAATTTTTGCAGGAAAACAAAGCCTTCGACGTTCAGGCCCAATACGAGGAAGACGAAGAAGGAAACGAATACCCTCTTGAAATTGACGATAAGGAAAACCTGCTTTACCTGCTCAATTTGTTGAAAAATGCGGACCATAAGATCAACCGCGAGGAGATCAAGGATTACCGTACCGCTTTGAAAGACGAGCTGTACTAGGCCGCTTCCTTTTCTGAAAGTTTAACATTTTTTAGTGTGATTTATCGCTTTTTATCCTTAAAATTGTAGGATGAAACGTATGTTTTTAATCGGCTTGATGAGCCTGTGCTGCTGTTTTCTAAACGCTCAGCAGGGGCCGCCGCAAGACAGCCTGAAACTGATCCAGTTATCCGGTGTTGTCGTATCCAGCGACAGTCTCAACCAGATGCCTTTTACGACAATTTTTGACCGTCAGAGCCGCCGCGGTACAATCGCTGATTATTACGGTTTTTTCTCCATGGTTGTTTTTCCCGGCGATACGCTCATGTTCAGCTATTACGGCTACAAAACATCCTCTTTCATCGTTCCTGACACGCTTACCGATAACCGCTATTCCATCATCCACATGATGTACGTTGACACGATCAACCTCCCGATGGTAACAGTTTATCCCTGGCCCTCAAAAGAAGATTTTGCCCGTGCTTTCGTAGAGATGAAACCGTATGACGATGCCTTGCGCCGTGCACAGGAACAGTTATCAGGTGAAAACCTGGCTTTTGCCGCTTCCCGTCTTTCAACGGATGCGTCCCTATCTTTCGGGTGGGCACAAAACCAGCAAAATACACGGCTGTATACGATGGGGCAATCGCCCGTCAATAACCTCCTGAACCCTTATTCCTGGGCTTCATTCGTTCAAGCCTGGAAAGCAGGTAAGCTCGCGCGCGAGTAGCAAATAGACTGCGAAATCCTGTTTCTTTAAAAGCGGAAATTCAGATATAAATCTTCTTCCCCTAAATTTAAATCCTTCCCCGGCGAATTTAAATCTTGCCTGTTTATGTGGTAGGATTGGCTTAGTTTTGTCCAGAAGTTCAAAAAAACATTACCCGTGAACGATTGAATTGTGTATTGAGCAATTAGAGCATGCATGATAGAGTAAACATTTCATAGTTCAAGTAGTCAAAGGTAGTTTTACCACGTTCACGTTTAAACCGGGTTCCTTTCGAGTCCGGTTTTTTTCATTCCTGTATTTACTTTTTGAAGGAGTAGTTTCTCTGTGCCAGATAACTGCAAATAACAATGAATGTTGTTGTGAGTACCTGGCTCGGCATCGGCCACCACAGGAAAACTTCCACAAAAACTTTCAGTAAAACGTAGTTCATCAGAACGAAAAAAACCACCAGCACGAGATGCCGGACAAGCTGCTGTCTCCCGCGCAGGTAACTATCGCTCCAAACCACGTATTTGCTGAGCAAAAACCCAATCGGGAAAGTGATGATATAGGAAATGAAAAAAGCGGCAATATGCGGTTTCATCGCGTAAAACCCCAGGTCGAGGTTTTCTTTTTTCAGCACATAATGAAACGAAAGGTAATAGAGGAGGAAGCCCAAAAGCGTATTGCCGCCGCCGCAGGCAATATAATAATACGTTTGCTTGTTCATAAACCGTCTCACCAGCGGGTAAAAGAAATCCAGGATAGTGATGACGAAATTTTTGGTTCTACTCATGCGCCTGCAAAAGTAGGAAAATTTTATTATGCGGTGTTCTTAAATTTAGATGATGTAACGAATGTTTTCAGCCACAAAATTACACGACGGCATAGCAGCAACGAAGTTAATTTTCACTAATTGGTACTTTGTGAATGTTACTTGTTTATGTGATTGATTGCGAATTGGATTTGTGTAAATGGGTGGAATCCGTGGCCGCTAAATTTTTATCATCCGTTTAAAATTACGGGTAAGGGCCCGGAATTCAGGCCAGCGTTCTCTTTTCTTTGTTTTCCTTCACCAGCTGATCGAAGCTTTTACGCTGGGCTTTCGCCTGTGCCCAACTTATAAAATCAAAGTACTCGTAAGCCACTCTTTTCCTGTCCTGGTCTTCCAGCTCCGAGAGCTTTTCGTAAAAATCAAACCACATTTCTTCCTGGTCGATTTCGTTGTTGATTTTCGAGAGCTTGGTGATAAATTTCAGGAAATGCTGCTCAAATTCATAAAGGCGGTTCCGGCTCTTGAGGTATTTCGAAGTGGAACGAAGCACATAAGGCATGAAATCCGTGTTTTTCATCTCAAAATGAATGAGCAGGCAAAGCAGCTGGGCAAAAGAAACAATGTCTTCCTGCTGGTCCAGGTTTTTGTTGTTGAGCAGCTTATTGATCCACTTCAGGGAGAGGTGGAATTCATTGACGGAAAAATAAATGCAGGCAATTTTAAAGGCGAAAAAGGCTTTACGGTTTTCCGAGAGTTTTTCCCCGTACAAATGCAGGCCATTTTCAACGAGCGGGATCAGGCTGACAGCTTCGGCATTTTGTCCTTCGAGCGCCAGGATAGTAAGCTCAATGCTGTAAAAATTAGCAAACAGCTTGATTTGCAGGTCTTCATTGCGGGCATAAAGTTCGTTGCTGCTGATCGCCCGGAGCTTTTCGCGCAATTCTTTGATCTCTTCTTTTTTGTTCAGCCGGTAAGCCACGTAAATCGCATTCGTCAGACCGGAAATATATTTGCTCAGCTGGTGCTGCATTTCCTCCGGGTGCTTTTCCATCAGCCGGAGGTTGGCTTCCAGGTGCGTAAAGCAATCCTTAAATGAGTTGGTGGCAAAATAATAGGCGCTGTAAATATGGTTAATCAGGTATTCGGTATCGAAATAGAGCGTTTCCGTTGTTTCTGATTTCACGAGCTCATCAATAATCCCTTTGAATTGGGACAAATCTTCTGAAGAGCGCGAAATCCCTTTCGATGACAATAACGTGAACAAGCGTGTTTTCAGGTTCCAGATTTTATCAAACGCCATACTTTTGCGGTGATATTCGATGTCTTTTTCAAGCATGTCCTCCAGCTCTTCGTAATTATAGCTTCCCTGGCTTTCGTAAATTTTTTTGAGCTTCAGGTTGATTTCGTTCAGCAGGTTAAAGCGGTTGTTTTTCAATGCAATTTTTTCGGCGCTTTTCAATTGTTTGATCCCTTGCTGGTACAGTGATTTTTGCAGCAGGATATCGGAGCTGTTGATGAGCTTGAAAATCTGGGCATCCGAAGAAGCGGAGCTGTGAAAGTTGTCGAGTGAATTGATGATATGATCGTAAAGACGTTTTTTTGTAATGGAGAATTTATTCAGGAAAGCTTCACCTTTGAAATGCTTGAAAATTTTCTCTTCACTGTATTCATTCATTCCTTCGATGTAATCAAAAAGCGTAATGTAGGCGTTTTCCTCCCCGATCGTGTGACGGGAAGAGAATACTTTAAAATACCGTTTCTCCGATTTAGACATGTGCTTTATCAGCTCATGCAGCGTATCTTTTACCTTGTTAGACATGTATGCTTAAATTCAAAATCCTGTCAACTAAGTTAAACTAATTTTGCATGGAAAGTCCGCTAAAAATGGGAACGAGGTAAACCATTGAGTAAACTGTTGCGTAAGGTTGATGAGCAATTCGCCGCGGCGCAGACCTGTTCATTTTTGGACATAAAAAAAGCCCCGGGTTGCGGAGCTCTTTATAATAATATAATTTCTATTTTTTGCCTTTTTTCTTAGCTGCGTCCGGATCGTTGTTCGGATCTGTAATTCCGGAATCGTCTGTGCTTCCTTCGTTACCTGTTCCCCCGGTATTTCCTGAGCTTGCAGCATTCGGATCAGTGCTCACTTTATCGTGGGATGAAGAACGTTTTCCGTTGTCTTTATCCAGGCTGAACTCGCTTGATTTCAACTCAATATCAGAAGAGTTACGCGCCGGGTCATTTGGCTGAAACACTTCTTTCTGACAAGAAGCGAGTGCCAAAAATGCAACTCCAAAAACGATATAACTTATTCTTTTCATGTATATGAGATAACAATCTACAAAACAAATGTATATATTCTTTTTCAATCCACCAAATTTTTATACGGTATTTTGATTAAAACGCGCGTTCCATTGAGTGAACTGTCTTCCCCACCGATTTGATATGGTCCGTCAAGCTCATAATCTTCCCGGGATAACTTATTGAGAAGGTTGATCCGGCGGGCAGTTATCTGCATCCCCTGCGATTTGTGATCGCCTTCCAGCAAGCCCTTTTTCGCCATGCTGTTTTCGATCCCAACGCCATTGTCTTCAATACACACCACAATCTTATTGTTTTCAATACTCAGCTTGATGGTTATCAGCCCTTTACTTTCCGTATTAGGTAAAATTCCGTGCATAATGCTGTTCTCCACAAATGGCTGGAAAAGCATGGCCGGCACCTCAACCGATTCGAGGTCGACGTTACCGGTTTCAATGCGGTATTCGAAACGGTCCTTGAAGCGCATGGATTCCAGGGAAAGATACAATTCGAGACGCTCGATTTCCTCCTGTAAGGTCACCTGGTTGTTGTTTTCGGTAGAAGCATCAAGATTTTTTCGGATGAGCTTCGCAAAACTGGTGAGGTATTTATTGGCCGAATATTTGTCCTGCGTATTGATAAAATACTGGATGGAATTCAGGGAGTTGAAAATAAAATGCCGGTTCATGCTTGCATTCAGCGATTGCTGCTCGAGCGCCAGGAGCTTGGTTTTGAACTCCAGTGATTCCTGGTAGCGCTTGGCGCGTTCCCGGTTGATCCGGAACTGGAAATACCGGTAAAGCAAGGCAGAAAAAGCGATCAGGCAGAGCAAAATAAACCACCACGTTTTATAGAAAACCGGGTTAATTTTAATCGCAAGCTTGAATTCTTTCGAAAAAGAACCGATGGCGTTTTTGGCCCGTATGTGAAGCGTATAAGTTCCTGAAGGCAGGTTTGTAATGTTCACCAAAGGTGAGTTGAAAGTCGGTGTCCACGAAGTGTCAAATCCTTCGAGCCAGTATTCGTATTTCAGATCGGGATAATTTTTCAGCTGGGCACCATCCAATTCTACGATCAGGTTGTTTTTTGTGTGTGGCAAAACAAGGTTGACGGGCAGTCCGTCCTCGTCCAGTTCACTGGAATAATCTCCGTAATTAACTGTCTGGAAATTGATTTTGATGCCTGTTATATTCAAAAAAGGCTTCACCAGGCTCATTTCGTCAATTGTTTCCGTATTGAAGCGCACCAATCCTGAAGCGGTCCCGAACCAGAGGTGTCCGCGACTGTCCACCATACCTGAGTTGAGGTTCGTTTCGAGGTTTACAACACCTTCTTCAATCCCGAAGTGCATCACCTGGGTCTTTTCCCCGGGCTTAAGGTTGCGCAGTACGTATAAGCCATTGTTCGTTCCGGCAAAAATTTTCGAGTCGTGGTAAACAATAAAATTGATGAAATTAGATGCCGGCTGATCGGATAAAAAGACTTTTTTTAAATGTTTGCCTTCCGTCCGGAAAAGGCCGTCTTCGGTCCCGATCCACAACGTGTTTTCCGAATCGACTTTCAAGGAGTAACTGGAAAGCCTGTGGTTCAGGTAGCGGCTGTAGCGCCCGTCTTTAAACTCAAATAAACCGCCGTCAGCAGCGCAAATGATTTTGCCTTTGTAATTTACGATGTTGCGGATTGTTCCCGTTGGTACCTCGTCAAAATTCGATTCCAGCAGCTTGACCCTTCCATTTTCAATCACGGAAATTCCGCCCGCGCCGCCCGCCAGGATTTTTTCGTCACTCAATTTGTAAAAGCAGGTGACTTTAGCCCCGGGAGAGCCGTTTTCTTCATTAAATTCTTCCGTTTGCCGGAAATTCGTTTTGAAAATACCATCGTCTGTCCCGATCCACACATTTTTCCTGTCGTCCTGGATCGTTGCCCAAATGGTAGTTTTTTTCAGGGGGACGCTTTCAAACTTCCTCTCGCGGTAAATAATCAAACCGTTGTCGTAAGAACCGAAAACCAGCGTTTTGTAATCGTATTCCAGGGAAGACATAATTAACTCGCTCTGCATGCCATGGCCCGCGTTGAAATAAACCATCTGCGAGCCGGCAAAACGGAAAAGCCCCATTCCGTCGGACCCGATCCAGATGGTCCCGTTGCGGTCTTCGTAAACAACGTTACAGGCATTGAACGGCAAGCCCATCGCGCTGTTAATGATTTCAGCCTTCCCGCCGGGACGCTTAAAGATAATCCCGTTGAGGAAAGCGCTCCACAAATTACCTTTGGAATCGATGAAACAAGAGTTGAGAAAAACTTCCTGGTTGATGTTCACTTCCTCCCGCATGGTACCTTTTTCCGGGTAATAATCGTAGATTTTCCCGTCTGTATCCGATAAATACAGATGTCCCTGGAAATGGCAAATTCCTGTCAGGTTGAGCTCGAAGCGGCTTTGTACCCGTCTGAATTTACTGAGATCAGAAGTTTCAAACAAACCTTCCCGCGTAGCCAGGTAGAGCTTTTTACCATACATTTCAAGCCCGCGCACCCGGTTTTGGTCATTGCTGGCAAGGGGCAGGGCAACCATTTTGTTTTGGTCGAGCATGTAAAGCCCTTTCCCGTTCGTGGCAACAACAAGCTTGTTATTGAAATAGAGGATTTTAGTGACTGAAATATCTTTGGTATTCTCCCCGAAAGACCAGTGTTTGAAAACCCGTCCTTTGTAAAGCGAAATTCCGCCCTGGTGACCGATCCAAACTTCTTTTCCGTGCGGAAACAGAGCGGTAATGTGATTGTTCAGCAGGCCGTCTTCAGATGAAAAGTTGGTGAATGCCGAACCGTTGAAGCGGCTCAATCCTCCCACGGTTCCCACCCACAGGTAACCGTCCTGGTCCTCAGCGATCACTTTTACCTGGGTTTGGGCCAGGCCCTCGGGGATGGAATAATTAGTAAAAGTATAGCTTTGGGCGCTGAGGGAACGGGTAAAAAGTAAGAGAAAACAAAAAGCAAAAAACCTCATTTTACGAATTTTCTTTGAGCATTTTGACAAATTCCGTTACGCGGTTTCTGGCTACGGGAATACGCTGTCCGCCTTTCAGAACGGCAAAATGACCGTCTTCGTTTAAATATTCGGTTAAGCGGTTAAGATTAATGATATGCGATTTATGGACCCGGAAAAATTTGTTCGGATCAAGAATATGCTCATAAATTTTGAGTGTGCGCGTATCGAGGTAGCGCGAGCCGTCTTCGAAATAAATCGTCGTGCAGTTTCCGCTTGCTTCGAGGTGGGTGATCGTATTGTCTTCCACAATTTTCAGGCCTTTGGTATGGCTGATGGCGATGCGGTTGGTTTTTTTGTTGTGCAGTAAAGTTTGCGACAGGTCTTTCAGCGAGCGGAAATAAGTCACGAAATTCTGCGGGTCATCGGTAAACAGTTTTTTCGCCTCAACGATTTTTTCCACAGCCGTTTTCAAATCATCGATGTCAATCGGCTTGAGCAGGTAATACACCGCGCTTGCATTGAATGCTTTGATGGCATAATCCTTAAAAGCGGTAACGAACACCACCAGAAAATCTTTGTTTTCAACCTCTTCGAGCAGCTCAAAACCTTCCGCCCCGCTTGGCATCCGGATATCCAGGAACACAACGTCCGGTTTGGATGTTTCAATGATTGCTTTTGCCTGCTCTTTGCCCGACGCTTCACCGATTACTTCGATATCCGGACAATATTCGTTGAGGAGCATGTGCAGGTTCTTGCGCGCGAATTCTTCGTCGTCGATAATGAGAGCTCTCAGGTTCATAAAATAGTTTTAAGTATGTCGTCTAAATTTAGAAATTAAAATTAATATTAATTTTTAATCTGTACGGATGAAATCAATTAAAAAACATTTCACAGAAAATTAATTACCGTTTAATAAACAGCTTTCACGCTTTAGGTTTTTTTAACGATTAATCCCTTACAAGAACGTAAATTAGCCCTAGAAACTTATATTAAACGCATGGAAAACTTTACCCGTAACACACTTCAATTCGCCTGGATTTTCATAGATAACGGCAATTGATCCGCAGCAGAACATCATAAAGGCTTCCTCAAATGGGAGCCTTTTTTATTCCCGGGCAATAAATAACCCTGTTCAGAGTTGTATAAAAAAATCATTTTTCATAACTTTGTAAAATTAATTGACTGAATGATTCCTTACAAGGCAGGGCCGTACTTAAGCCAGATTGAATTTCCCCAGGACCTGAGGGAAAAATTTAAACTGGAAGACCTCCCGCAGGTTTCCGACGAATTACGGCAGTATATCGTGGATGTGATTTCCGAAATCGGGAATTCGCATTTCGGTGCCAGCCTGGGTGTCGTGGAGCTGAGCGTTGCCCTGCATTATGTTTTCAATACCCCGCAGGACCAGCTTGTCTGGGATGTTGGCCACCAGGCTTACGGGCACAAGATCCTCACCGGAAGACGCGACCGTTTTCATACCAATCGTCTCCGCGGAGGAATTTCAGGTTTCCCGAAACGTTCTGAAAGCGAATACGACACTTTTGGTGTTGGACACTCTTCCACCTCGATTTCTGCAGCCTTAGGAATGGCTGTTGCCAACAAGTACAAAGGCGAAAAAGACCGCCAGCACATTGCTGTGATCGGTGACGGCGCTATGACTGCCGGAATGGCTTTCGAAGGCATGAACCACGCCGGTTTTGAAAAAGACGCCAACCTGCTGGTAATCCTCAATGACAATTGCATGTCGATCGACCCGAATGTGGGCGCGCTCAAAGAATATTTAACGGACATCACGACTTCCCACACGTACAACAAAGTGAAGGATGAAGTATGGAAGCTGCTGGGCAAAGTTTCCAAATTCGGTCCGGACGCCCAAACCATTGCGTCCAAAGTTTCACAGGCGCTCAAATCTACGCTGCTCAAGCAAAGTAACCTCTTCGAATCCCTGAACTTCAGGTATTTCGGACCGGTTGACGGGCACGATGTGATAGGCCTGGCGAAAATTCTCGAGGATTTGAAAGATATTCCCGGCCCAAAGCTGCTGCATTGCATTACCGTAAAAGGCAAGGGCTACAAATTTTCTGAAGAAGGAAACCCGACCAAGTGGCATGCGCCCGGGGTTTTTAACAAGGAAACCGGTGAAATAATCAAGGTTGTGCCGAAATCTCCCGAGCCTCCGAAATACCAGGATGTATTCGGTCACAGTATCGTGGAGCTGGCTGAGAAGAACCCGAAAATTATGGGTGTTACCCCGGCTATGCCGTCCGGATGCTCGCTGACTTTCATGATGGAAGCCATGCCCGAGCGTTCTTTTGACGTAGGGATTGCCGAGCAGCATGCCGTTACTTTCTCCGCAGGATTAGCAACACAGGGACTCGTTCCTTTCTGTAATATTTATTCTTCGTTCATGCAGCGCGCCTACGATCAGGTGCTGCACGACGTTGCGCTTCAGAACTTAAACGTTGTTTTTTGCCTGGACCGCGGCGGTTTGGTTGGCGCTGACGGGGCAACCCATCACGGTGCTTACGATCTGGCTTATATGCGCTCGATCCCAAATATGACGGTGGCTTCACCGATGAACGAGGAGGAGCTGCGCAACCTGATGTTTACTGCCCAGCAGGAAAATATGGGGCCTTTCAGCATTCGTTACCCGCGCGGAAACGGTGTTATGCTCGAATGGAAAACGCCTTTCAAAGCGATCAAACCGGGAACCGGCCGGAAGCTGACCAACGGAACGGATATCGCCGTATTAACGATAGGCCATGTTGGAAATGTTGCCCAAAAAGCGGTGGAAGAGCTTAAATCTATCGGAATTTCTGCTGCTCACTACGATATGCGCTTTGTGAAACCAATTGATGAAGTATTGCTGCATGAAGTGTTTGCAAAATTCGACAAGGTGATCACTGTGGAAGACGGCTGTTTGATGGGCGGAATGGGAAGCGCGGTACTTGAATTTATGGCCGACAACAATTACAGGGCACAGGTGATCCGTCTCGGGATTCCTGACCGGTACATCCATCATGGAACCCAGGATGAGCTTCACGCTGAGTGTGGCTTTGATTTGAACGGGATCCGCGAAACAATCAAAAAGGCTTTAAATTACGAGGAAAAATCCGGTCTATCTGCTGAAAAAGCAGGCTAAGCTTTCAGTATAACACCAGGGCAGCAAAAACGGTCTTCATCTTCCTGATCTTTATGACTATATTATTTGCTGCATAAAATTCTTCTCGTTTTTGTAAAATTTTTCTCATATATTGCACAGTATAAATACGCTTTTTTGTGCGTACAAACCCTTGTTTTACATTTGATTAAACAATTTTTTATAGGATAACTGCGTCTTTCGTGTATAAGTAGGCCCACTTAACCGTTATTCACGCCACGGTATGTTGAAATGCGTGAAGCAGAAAAACTACGAAAAATGAAAAAGTTAGTCTTAGGCAGTGTTGCTTTATTGAGTATAGGCACGCTGATTGTTTTGGGTTGTCAGAAAGAAAGCCCGGCCATTCTCAACGGAAATCCCGTTACAGAAAATCAAAAAGAGAAACCCGGTCCAAACGGCCAGGACAAAGCTGAAGGAAGCTCATCCTGTTCCGTCAGCTGTTATTGGGGCTCATGCTCAGTTACCTGTCGCGGTGGCAAAAATGGAAGTTTGGGGGCTGCCACCTGCAATTGCATCGGAATCGGTCCGTTCGGGATTCTTGGCTCTGTGGCCTCTTGTTCCTGCGGACATTTGGGAATCAGTATCCGCGGCCTGCATGTTGGCCCTGAAATTATTTTTGACGAGGTCAATATCGAAAATTTTAAGTTCCTGAAAGAGTTGATTGAAGAATTCGAAAATGCTAAAATAAACCGGCTGAAAAGCTCTTTGAACCGATTGATCCTGGAAGCTGAAAATCCGGATGGAAAGGTACGCTCGGAGCATTTCAACCGTTTTCTCGACGATTTAGCTACTATTGAATTTGACGATGCAGCTTACATTCGTCCGCATTTACTTAAACGCGCAGAGGCATGTGGAAGAGAATTATAAAAGCACAGATTAACAAAGTGCCGGGAATACTATTCGTCCTGTTCCCGGCGCTTTTTTGCATTTCCTGCTCTATCGCTCAAAGCGGAAAAACGCAGCTTGTTTTCCTGGATGTAAGGAGCCAGGATACACTGGAAATACAAGAAGTTGATGCGAACAGCACTTCAATTTCGTTTAATGGCAGGGGCCTGAAGTACAAATACGATGTTGTGCTGCTAAGAAAACAAAATGCGACAGGTTCGGTGATCCTGAACGTACCTGCCCTGAAAAATGCTTTGAACCGTTATTACCTGGTAGATAAGGACTCCTACATTCCTTTTTCGCTGCAAGATGAAAAGGCTGTTTTTCTCACCTTTGGAGGAAATGATTACCTGGAAGCTTATAATCAATTAGTTGCTCCGGATCCGGCAACATCTATTCTTAGCGAAAAAGAGCAGGCAGATTTTTTGTGGAAATTTGCAAGCAAGCTGGCAGCTTTTGAAAACGAATTCCCCGGGTCGCAAATTGCGGCCTATCACCTGGTTCATATAAAAACTGAGCTGGAACAAAAATTCCCGAAGGAAAGCCGGGAAATTATGGCACAGCTGCTGCGGAACAAAAAAGGCTATTATTACGAGCGTCTGAACCAGGAGCAAAAAAAAGTGAGCTGTATCACCAACCGGCCGGACAGCCTGATTTTTCAATCGCAGAAATCGCGCATGGTACAGGATCCGGCAGACAGCAGCGTTCACGTATTGATTTTCTGGGCTACCTGGTGCGGGCCGTGCAAAGCCGTGATCAGGCAAATGAACGAGCTGAACAAAAATCATTATGCCGACAGCCCGGTTTATTTCGATGCGGTCACTTCAGAAAACGATTTAACGAAAGCTTTTACCTATTACAAAGAGCACACGGATTTCAGCAGCCTGGGCTTTTTCAACGACAGCGAACAATGTATGCAGTCAAATTACAGCATCAGCAAACTGCCAACGGTTTTGATTTTTGACCGGGACAATAAGCTGGTGGCACGCGACCCTGAGCGGGATTCAATCAAAAAAATCATAGATGAGCTGCTCCAAAAACCATGAATAGCAAGTTGAATGGGAGCTTTCCTGAATTTTATAGGGGAAGCGATTCAAATTGTTGGCCTTTAAATTATTAAGTAAACAAATCGATATGGATTTTTGCGGCTTCGCGGCTAACGAAATCAGCGTCAATAACTGATGCTTCCGAAATCCGGATTACATTTTTTATTGGAAAACGGGTTAAAACTGCGCTTTCAGTTGCCGGGTTTTCTTCTCCCACGAAAATCAGCGCTTTAACTTCTATTCCGCGGTTTTGGAGAATCTCAAGGCTCAGCAAAGTATGGTTTATGCTGCCGAGATAATGGCGTGAAACGAGCACAGCAGGGATTTTCCAATGCTCAAGCACATCGATATAGAGTAAGCCTTCATCATTTAGCGGGACCATCAAGCCACCGGCGCCTTCGATAAGCAGGTTGCCGGTCGTTTCCGGGATAAGCAGCGATTCTGTTTGAATAGCAATGCCGTCAATCCTTGCCGCCAGGTGGGGAGAAGCCGGGGTTTGCAAACGAAATGCTTCAGCCAGGGTCCGGATTCCGCTTAAGTCGCGCACTTTGTCGGAATCACTGTATTCCAGGTCACCGGCCTGAACAGGTTTCCAGTAAGACGCACCGCTTGCTTTGCATAAAATAGCGCTCACAACCGTTTTCCCGACATTCGTGCCGATCCCTGTGATAAAAAGCTGTTTGGATTGTCCGTTTTTCATGCTGTCCTATTTCGGCTTGCAAAGTAACAATCTTTTTCTCTTTCGTGAACTTAAAATGAAACGGAAAATGAGCTTTTTTATGAATTGATCGTGGAATGAAAAAACACCAAAGACAAAAAGTGGATCATTGAATTGCTTTAAGCTGCACCGGTTCAGTATTCTATAATTTTCGGGGTGTATTTTTTCCGGTTTAAACCAAGCGCTTTCACAAAGGAAATGCCCGCATAGAAATAACAATCCTTGCCAGGCCCGCCGCGTGGGTCACCGTGTTTAAACATTTCCCAGTCTTCCGAAGGGTTGCTGCAATAAATCGCTTCCTGGGAGACTGCGCTGTTATTTGCTTTAAAACTATAATAATTTGTAGATACATCATCCATATAGTCTGTAAAGGTTTTCATGTAGCTCACCTCCAGCCGGATACTGCTTTTGCGTGTGAAGCTTTTCTGCGCCCCGAAACCAAAGGGAATGACTGCCGTGTACAAGTTATAGGGTTCAGCTCCGCCTTTAAAGGCTTGTCCTTCCGTTGACAACGGTTTTAAAAATACTCCTTCGTATTTGCTGTTCCCTGCCCGCGGGTTGAAATAGGTTAATCCGATCCCTGTAAAAGCATAGGCTTCAAAGCGGTTGACCTTAGTTTTTTTAACCCCTTTTTTCGCATTGTAATACGAATAAAAAATAAACTCAAAGCGTTGTGAAAGCTCTATTATTATGCTTTTGATACTAATCTCTCGTGCCGACCTCCTGGGGTGCAGCGTGTAATGATCACTTGCGTTATACTTACCGTAATACAGGTTGGTGCTGGTGGCAAACCTTGGGTGAAAATGATAACGAAAACCTACATGAACCTGGAAATCAGTTGCCTTCATGTCCATGTCGCCCATTCCGATGGTTTTGCCAGGACCATCGCCGCCGCCAAGATCCCCGAGGAACTGTGTTGCGCCAAAACCGAAATAGAGCTGTTTGCCATATTTTTTTCTCAGGGAATCATTATCGGGCTTAAAGTACTGGGCGCCCAGTTCCGGGATAAAAAAGAAGAGGAGTAAGCAAACAAGAAAAGTGGTTTTCATTTTCAGTATTTCCGACAAATGTAGAAACTTTTTTAACTTTGTTAGAACAGCAGCAGTTCTTTTATTACATCAAACTAAAATCATTTAGCCATGCTCAACTTCGAAATCAATAACCCGACACATATCATTTTTGGCAAAGACCAGCTGGATAAGCTGCCCGCCTATATTTCCAAATTTTATCCCGGTAAAAAAATCCTGCTTGCCTATGGTGGCGGGAGCATTGAAAAAACGGGGCTGCTGGAACGCGTCAAGGCGCAGTTAAACGATTTTGAGCTCGTTTTGTTCCCGGGTATAGAAGCCAATCCCCAGTTTACAACCTTGATGAAAGCTGCCGAGCTTATCCGCAGGGAAAATATTGGCTTCATCCTCGCTGTTGGCGGTGGTTCGGTAATCGATGGTGTAAAATTCATTTCCGGGGCGGTAAATTATCAAGGCGATCCCTGGGATGTTTTGCTCCGCAAGCCGGGTTGTGTTTTTGGCGATGCCCTGCCTTTCGGAACAATCCTGACAATTCCTGCAACGGGTTCGGAAGCCAACAGCGGCGCGGTGATCAGCCGAAGCGAGATCCACGAAAAACGGACGATGGGCGGTCCGCAGTTCTTCCCGAAATTTTCTTTTCTTGACCCAACGGTGGTTGCCACGCTTCCAAAACGCCAGGTTGCAAACGGGATTGTAGATGCGTATATGCACACGCTCGAACAGTACCTGACCTTTCCTACCGACAATTTGCTGCAGGAAAGGCAAGCGGAAGCCATTTTATCGACCTTAATCGAAATCGCGCCGGCTGTATACGAAAACCCGGCCAATTATACGGCGGCGGCCAACCTGATGTGGTGCGCCATCCACGCCCTGAATGGCAACCTGCGCTGCGGCGTACCGACGGATTGGGCAACACACATGATCGGGCATGAGCTGACAGCATTTTTCGGCATCGACCATGCCCGGACGCTCGCGATTATTGCCCCGCGCCTGTATGAAGCGCTGTTTGATAAGAAGAAAGAAAAATTAGTCCAATATGGCAAGCGCGTCTGGCAGTTATCAGGTGACGAAACCGCAATTGCGCAGGAAGCCATCGCCAAAACCGAAGCTTTTTTCCAAAGCCTGGGCATGGAAACCCGGATTTCTGCCTATACAGATGAGTTCGCAGGCATTGAGCGCAAAATCAGGCAGCGCTTCGAGGAACGCAGCTGGAAACTGGGCGAGCACAAGGACCTGGGCTACGACGAAGTAGAGCGGATTGTGAAGGCCGCGATTTGACAGGATCGCAAAGTAGGCTAAGTTCACGAAACCTTCATCAAACTTTGCGATCCAAGACTTTAAACCAGCTCGAGGTTGATCTGGCGTTTCCTTAGATCAACAGACATCACCTGCACGTCCACCTGGTCACCGAAATTGTATTCTTTTTTGGTTTTGCCCCCTATGATCCGGTATTTTTCCTGGTCGAAGATAAATTTATCCCCCGGGATTTCCATCAGAGGGATCATTCCTTCGCAGCCGTTTTCGTCGATTCGTACAAACATACCGAAATCGGCCAGCCCGGAAACCGTTCCCTGGAACACCATTCCCAATTTGTCCTGCATGAACAGCACCTGGAAATATTTGCTGGATTCCCGTTCGGCATCCGTTGCTTTGCGCTCCATGCGTGAAATATGCTTGCAGGTCTGGCTCAGCTGGTTTCCGTAACGGTGCGGCTTGCCCGTTAACTCTTCAAACAAGATCCGGTGCACGAGCAAATCGGCATACCGGCGGATCGGTGAGGTAAAATGGGTGTAATGCTCGAATCCCAGACCGTAGTGGCCGATATTCTCCGTTTCATACGTTGCCTTTGCCATAGAACGGATGGCCATCGATTGAATGATAGAATATTCGTTTTTCAGACGGATGTCTTCCAGCAAGCTATTGATAGACCTGGAAATTTCGTCCGGATGCGTAAAATTGAGCTTATGTCCGAATTTATCAATGAACAGCTTGAATACTTCTATTTTGGAAATATCCGGCTTATCATGACAGCGGTAAACAAACGGGATGGGGTCCTTTTTCGTTTTCGGCTTTGCGATGAAGGTAGCTACGCGCTTGTTGGCAAGCAGCATGAATTCTTCGATCAGCTTGTTGGCATCTTTTGAAACTTTGGACACCACACCGATCGGGTTTCCGTCTTCGTTGAGCTTGAAACGCAGTTCTTCGGATTCGATCATCAAAGCGCCGGCTTTCTGGCGTTTTTTACGAAGCACTTTTGCAATTTTATCAAAAATCAGGATTTCTTCGCGGAAATCACCGTCTTGGCCTTCTATAATTTCCTGTGCTTCTTCGTAAGAAAAGCGGCGGTCGGAATGAATGGCCGTTTTCCCGAACCATTCGGAGTAAATCTTCCCGTTTTCGTCCATTTCGAAGACCGCTGAAAAAGTATATTTGTCTTCATTCGGGCGAAGCGAGCACGCCAGGTTGGATAACTGTTCGGGCAGCATCGGCACTACGCGGTCGACCAGGTAAACAGAGTTTCCGCGTTTGGCGGCCTCAGCATCCATGGCGCTTCCTGCCTGAACGTAATGACTTACGTCTGCAATATGCACCCCGATTTCATAGTTCCCGTTTTCTAGTTTTTGGATGGAAAGTGCATCATCGAAATCCTTAGCATCCACCGGGTCGATTGTGAAGGTGGTCGTTTTCCGGAAGTCGCGGCGGGTTTTGATTTCTTCCTCATCCAGCGCCATGGAAACATTTTCTGCTGCTGCAATCACTTCCTGCGGGAACTTGATCTCCAGTCCCTGGTTGCATAAAATGCTGAGCATCTCGTTGTCATTCGGCGTTTTGGAATTCAGCACCTCAATGACTTCACCATACGGATTTTCAGCGCTTTTCGGCCAAACGGTAATTTTCGCCAGGACGCGGTCTTTGTTGCGGGCCCCGTTCAGCTTTTCAATCGGGATGTAAATATCCACGCCTGTACGCTGGTTGTCCGGGATGAAAAATGCGAATTTCGGATGAAGGTCTATTGTTCCTACAAACTGGGTGCGGTCGCGCTCAATGATCTCAACCACTTTTCCTTCCGTGCGGGTTGCGCCTTTGCGTGTAATTGCCACACGTACCAAATCGCCGTTCATGGCCTGGTTCGTATGGTTCGGCGGAATGAAAATATCACCTCCTTCATTAAGCAAAAATCCGGCTCCGCGGGCAGTCAGCTGAATTTCCCCTTCCAGGAAATCCATGTTTTGGTTGAGGCGGAAAGAGCTGCGGGATGTTTCGACCAGGAACCCTTCCTGCGCGAGGATTTTCAGGACATCAAATGCCTGTTTCCGAAGCTCGGTATCTTTGAGCTGTATATTGGTGTAAACGTCTTTATGGGATAAAACGGAATCTGGATTTTTTTCAAATAGTCTCCGAATAATGTGGCTTAGTCCTTTGGTAAATTTGTCGCCTTTTTTGGCTTTCTTCTTTTTTGACATAGGTTTTTTTGCTAAATTACAAAATTATGATGAAATGAAGTTTCAATTAACGTTAAATTAAAGATTTGGTAAGATTGACGGGCTTCCGGAACATTTTTGGGAAGAGCCTGAGGGTCCGTAAACTGAGTAAAAACGGGCAAAAATTTAATTTTTTTCTTTCCTTTTTAATACTTATCTTTACCCAAAAAAGCACCAATATGAACGCACGAGTAGAACACGCATTGAATGACCAGGTTGTGAAGGAAAACTCTTCTTCACAGTTTTATTTAGCCATGGCTTCCTGGGCAGAAAACAACGGATTAAACGGCACAGCTAAATTTTTGTACACACAATCCGATGAGGAACGCTTTCATATGCTCAAGCTCATTAAATTCATCAACGAACGCGGCGGAAAAGCCATCATACCGGGATTGACCCAGCCGCCTGCGGAATTCAAAAACCTGGAAAATGTATTTGAGCTTTTACTGGAGCATGAGCTTGCAGTAACAGACAGCATCAATGACCTGGTGGATATCTGCCTGCAGGAAAAAGATTATTCAACACATAATTTTGTGCAGTGGTATGTTTCCGAGCAGCTGGAAGAAGAAGCACAGGCACGGACCATCCTGGATAAACTGAAACTGATCGGTGAGGACAAAGGAGGGATGTACATGTTTGACCGTGACCTTGAAAATTCAACAATTTCCGTATCTACGCAAAGCAGCGCAGGACAGGCTAAATAAAATTTTGTTTCGGAGGGGGAGTGAATAGAACGTTTTACATACGCATCTGTCTTTTTGCTGTAATCGGCCTGTTTTGTCAGGCTGTATCCGCCCAAAGCTCGTACCGTTTTAAAAACTACACCATCCTCAACGGGCTTTCACAAAGTTCCGTTACTTCCATTGAACAGGATAAATACGGCATGCTTTGGTTTGGCACGCAAGACGGGCTCAACCGTTTTGACGGCCAGACCTTTGAAAGCTTTACTTCAGACAATACACCGGGAATCGGGAATTCCTATTTCAAAACGTCTTATCAATCACGGGGCAAAATGCTGTGGTTCGGTACTTCCAACGGGCTTACCTGCTACGATCCGTCAAACGAAACATTCAAAACTTACCAGGACCCCGGCTTTATCCTTCAGATCGAAACAATTGCTGAAGATTCTGACGGGAACCTCTGGCTCGGAACAAGCGCCAACGGCCTGTGTATTTTCAATATTAAGACTAAAAAATTCAAATTCGTCCTCTCGGATATTCCTTCTTCGAAAATCCTGCTGGTGCGCTTTATCAGTGATCATGAAGTTTTTGTCAGCACCGAGGACAAAGGGCTTTTTATCCTGAATTCCAAAAGCAACAGGGTTTCTCCCGTTGCCGTGATCGGGAAGCAGAAAACTTACGTACGGATCAATACGATTGCTAAAAAAAGCGAGAATAGCTGGCTGCTGGGTTCCAACCAGGGTTTGTATCTCTACAATAGCAAAAGCTACAAAGTAGATCCTTACCTGACACGGCTGGATAAAAATTATGGCTGGGTGGATGTTTCTGATATTTATGTGCAGAACCAAAACCAGTTTTTCATCGCTACAGAGTCGCACGGCTTATTTTCGGTGTATGAAAACAAGGGGAAAAGCTCGATTTATCAAAACACGCAGGATATTTTCCAGAAAAACGCCCTGCTGTACAATTCAGTCAATAAGATTTTCCGGGATAAAACCGGCACTTACTGGGTGGCTACTGAACGTGGCGCCGGAAGCTTCAACCCCTTCAATAAAGGTTTCCTGAGTATTGAGCCGAGCGGTGACCTGAGCAAGGGAATCCCTTCGCCAAGCGTTTGGTGTTTCAGCGAGGACGATAACGCGAAATACATTTTTGTAGGAACGGATAACGCTGTTTCACGCAAAAATATCGGAACCGGGAAGTTTGAGCAGTTTTTCAGGAACAATGCCGGGAAAAGCGTTTTTGAGAACAACGACAACTCGATCCTGAGCCTCAATGCGATTTCTACAAACGAAGTCCTCGTGGGAACAACGGAAGGTTTGTTTATCCTCAAAATCTCATCACCGCATGTTTACCGCTTTGAAAAAATCCCGTACAACGGTATTGCCAATCCATCGAATTTTGATCGAACGTATTGTATCCTTCACTGGAAAGAACAAAAATACTTTATCGCTACCAAGGGAGGGATTTTACTTTTTGACCGGAAGAAAAACACCTTCCAGGCCTTTGAACACAATCCCCTGGAATCCAAAAGCACGATTTCTGCCGGGGTTTGCCGCTACATTTATAAAGCTGATAACGGTAAAATCTGGTTTCCGACTTCACTTGGCGGGCTGAACCATTTGGTTGAGGGCAAAGAGCTGAAAATCATTCCTTTCAAAAATAACCGGAGCCTGAAAAAAGCTTCAAAGGATTACATCACGACTATTTGCCAGGTTTCCAAAAACGATTTTTACTTCGGGACAATGGGATCGGGGATCATCCACTACGACCTCAAAACAAACGAGATTGAAGTTTACAATAAAAAAAGCGGCCTGCCAAACAACGTGGTTTACGGTATCGTACGCGATTCCAAAGGCAATTTGTGGCTGAGCACCAACAAAGGGATTTCGAAATTCAACCCGGAAACCAAAAAAGTGGAGAATTACACGGAGCTTGACGGTCTTGTATCGACGGAATTTAACCAGGGAGCTTACCTCAAATCGAAGCGCGGTGTCATTTACTTCGGGGCGATCAACGGCTACAATTATTTCAACCCGCTGACTTTCGACAACCAGAAAAAAACCACGGGCGTTATTTTCACGAAATTCAAGCTGGACGAACGCTGGATCAAGCCCGAGAAAGACGGTATCCTGACCAAGAGTCTCGCCGAAACCAAAAAAATCGCCCTGAATTACAAGCAGCGGAATTTCACCGTGAAGTTCATGGCAACCGATATGAGCAACCCGAGCCTGGTAACTTACAAATATTTGCTGTATGGCTCGGATGAAGGGGAAATCCTGATCGGTAATTCCAACCAGATCCACTTCAATGCGCTTGATCCGGGAGATTATACCCTGAAAGTTTACGCACGCCTTGGAAACGGGCAGTGGAGCCCAAAACCGGCCCTGCTGGATATTTATGTCGCTTCGCCCTTCTGGACCAAAACCTGGTTCTGGCTCGTGCTGACGTTTTTTGCCGGGGTTTTCATCCTTATCTTTACCCGCAAGCGAATCGAAGCAGAACGCAGGCTGCAGGTAAGGCTTGAAATGAAAATCGCTGAGCGTACGAAGGAAATCCGCGAGCAAAATATCAAAATCGAAAAGCAGAAGCAAACGATCGAGGAAAAGAAAAACCACCTCGAAGAGCAAAAACGCCTGCTGGAAATCGAAAAGGAAAAAACGGAGAAATTACTGAAAAACATCATCCCGGAATCCACGATGCACGAGCTGAAAACGAAAGGAAAGGCCAGTGCACGGGCTTACAAAACGGTTTCGGTTATGTTTACTGATTTTGTCGGCTTTACGAAAATTGCTGAAAAGATGAGCCCATCCGACCTGGTAAACGAGCTCGATATTTACTTCAGTAAGTTTGACGAAATCATTGTGCGCAACAACCTCGAGAAAATCAAAACGATCGGGGATGCATATATGTGTGCCGGGGGAGTTCCTGTGCGCAACCAGACAAACCCGATTGATGCCTGTCTGGCCGCCTTGCAAATCCAGGAGGCAATGCAGATCATGCGCGAGGAAGCTACCCAAACCGGGCGGATTGTCTGGGACCTCCGTTTAGGGATCAATACCGGGGAAGTAACCGCCGGGGTAATTGGCTCAGAAAAGCTCGCTTACGATATTTGGGGATCAACTGTTAACCAGGCCCAGCGCATGGAAATGCTTGGTGAACCGGGCAAAGTAACTGTTTCAGGCCAGACTTTCCAGTATATTGAGCCGTACTTCCTCTGTTCGTTCAAAGGGAAGGTGAAATCCAAAAGCAAGGGGCTCATCGACATGTATACGGTGGAAAGCATCAAGCCCGAGCTATCGGAAGACGACAAAGGCATTTACCCGAATGAGCGTTTTCACCAGATCGTTAACCTGCACCATTACAGTAGCATCAACTACTACAAAGCGGAGCGTCACATTATGAAAGTGCTGGAGAAAAAGCTTTCACCGAAGCTGCATTACCACAGTATTGCGCACACCAAAGATGTTTGCCGCGCCGTGGAACGTCTCGCGTTATTGGAAGGTGTAACCGATGAAGGCTTGTTCCTGCTCAAATCAGCTGCAACTTACCACGACGCCGGTTTCGTAGAAAGCTACGAGAAAAATGAGCCTGTAGGAGCGCGTATGGCAGGAGAGATTTTGCCGAAATACGGGTACACCGAAGAACATATTGAAGAAATCCGCCGCTTGATCTATGTGACCCAAATTCCGCACCAGCCGAACAACAAGCTGGAGGAAATCATGTGTGACGCCGATCTTGATTATCTGGGCCGGGACGATTTCCATGAAATTGCTGATAAGCTCCGACTGGAACTGCGCGAACACGGTAAAATAGACAGCGACCGCAAGTGGGATGAAATCCAGGTGATGTTCCTTACACAGCACAAGTATTTTACCGAAACGGCCAAAAAAACGCGCCAGGAAAAAAAGATGATCAATCTTCAGGCAATCAAAATCCGCCTGGAAGAGAACAAATACAAAGATTAAGCTTACGGCCGGCACATTGGCACAAATAATGTACGCATCCTTCCTGAATGAAAACCCTGAAAACCATAGTAATCCTGTTTGTATTACTGAGCCATCAGCTCGTTTGGGCGCAATCATTGGATAAAATCGCCAAACTCGATCCGAAGCTCGGCGAAATTTCGGGATTGGATTTCTGGAATGATACCGTGCTGATAGCCCACAACGACAGCGGGAACGAACCCATCCTGTACTTTCTCGACCTCAAAGGAAATTTGTTTCACCAGGTAAAAATCACGAATGCTTCCAATGTAGACTGGGAGGACCTGGCGACTGACGGCAAAGGAACGATTTATATTGCAGATATCGGGAACAATTCGAACCGGCGCCAGGATTTGACAATTTATATTATTAAAGAAAATAATATTCTCCGGAAAAGCGAAGCGAAAGCCCAAAGCATTCATATTTCTTATGCTGATCAAAAAGCTTTCCCGCCGGAAAACAAAACAGACTGGCATTTTGACGCCGAAGCGATGGGGTTTTACCGCGACAGCTTATTCATTTTTACCAAAAGTCAGAGCAAGCCTTTTGACGGGGTTTCACACTGTTATAAACTGCCCGCCAAAGCCGGGAATTTTACCTTGAAGCCCTTTCAGAAGCTTAATCTCAAAGATCGCAGCTACCGCCAGGACGCCGTGACTTCAGTTGATTTCCTGGATGGAAAATGTTACCTGCTCACTTATTCGGGAATTGAAATTTTAGACGTTCCGGCTGCCGGAAAATTAACTTATGACAAACGTATTTCTTTCCTGCTGCTGAGCCAAAAAGAAGCTTTAACGCTAAATCGTTCTTATATTTACATCGCCGATGAGTATCATAAAAAAGTCGGAGGCCGTAATTTATACCAACTCAAAAACGAATGACTTCTTCCCAATTAGCCAATTATAAAGCTGTAATTTATGACATGGACGGCGTCCTGATCGACTCCGAGCCCCTTTGGAAAATTGCCATGGAAGAAGTGTTCCGCGAAGTTGGCTGCAACCTCACGCGCAAAGATTTTGAAAAAACCGTCGGCCTGCGCCTGGATGAGGTGATCCATTACTGGTATGGCCAAAGCCCGTGGAAAAAACACAGCCCGGAAGTTGTGCTGCAAATGATTATACAGCGCATGCGTGTTCTGATCCGGGAAAACGGTGAGCCACTTCCCGGTGTAATTGAGAGCCTGAATTTTTTTAAGGACCATGGCCTGAAAATCGCGTTGGCAACATCTTCTTACCAGGTTTTGATCGATACGGTGCTGGAAGTCCTCAACATCCGCCACTTCTTTGAAAAAACCCATTCCGCCGAATACGAAAACTACGGAAAGCCACACCCGGATGTGTATATCAACACGGCAAAAATGCTGGGTGTTACACCTTTGGACTGCCTCGTTATTGAAGACAGCATCAATGGTGTAATTGCCGGAAAAGCCGCCAGGATGCATGTTATTTGCATTCCCGAAAAAACCCACAGCCCCAATCCCAAATTAAGCCTGGCAGATGAAACCTATGAAAGCCTGGCGGATTTGATGAAGAGCATGGCGAGTGTGGTTTGATGTCGTCCCTACGGGACTACGCATATTCTGTCCTTACAGGACAAAAAGCAAAGATTGTTGATTCAACAGATATTAAAAACCCGTAGGGTTTGCATAACTCATTAATGTCCCAGAAGGACTAAATGAAGGTCTAATCAGTTATTCCAGCTCACGGAAAACATAACGCTCATCATAAGCAATTTCAAACCTGGTTAAAAACTCAAGATACTCTTCCCTGAATGTTTTTATCCGATGATGATCTTCCTGGTTTTCAATATAAGCGATTACATTTTTAAGTTGCGATTTACTATATGAAAAAGCTCCGTAGCCTTCCTGCCATTCAAATTTTCCATGCACGAATTTTCGTTCATTGATCCATTTTGAAGAGCTTCCCTTGATATCCTGCAATAAATCAGATATAGACTGAGAAGGCTTCATTCCGATTAATATATGGATATGATCCGCGGTGCCATTAATAGCTAACATTTGATGCTTATTGTGATGCACAATTCCTGTTATGTATTTGTATAGCTCGTTTTTCCAGGATGGAAGAATAATAGCATGGCGGAATTTAACTGCGAAAACGAATTGTAAGTGAATTTGTGTGTAGGTGTTAGGCATAAAAGATTATTTTTTACCTAAATATAAATAAAAGTCCCGGAGGGACAAAATATCTGTAAAAAAAAAGTAAACACCAAGTAGACCAAGTCCCGTAGGGACGATATATCTGACCGTTCAACTTTGACCGGAGTGGCCAGGCCGTATACCAAAAAAAGAAAGGTGGACCTGCGTCCACCTTTTCCTTTACAATAATTCGTTTAACGAGCTTTTATTGAAGTGACTGACAATTGCCTTGCGGTCGCCTTCAAAGTAATTTTTAAGCAGGTAATCGGCGAGATATTCCCGGTATTGGATCATGGAGATCCGGGGGTAATAAATGAAGCCTTTTCCCTGGGGTTTGTGCTTGATAAATTTCTTTTTTTCTAAAATACGTACAATGGTCGAAGTTGTATTGTAAGCTGGCTTTGGCTCCGCGTAAAGCTCTAAAATCTGGTGAACGGAAGCCTTTTCCAATTTCCACAATTTTAGCATTACTTGTTCTTCAGCAGGAGTTAATCGTTCCATCTTTACAAAATTAATGCGTTGTTATAGTTTCAGTTTCTTGCGCAGGTCGGCAGGTACCCCGTCCTTGTGCAAATAGATGTTTATGGTTTTGAGGTTAAAATAATTTTCTGAAACATACAGGTATCCTTGCGGGAAGTTTTCGGTTCCCCAGGAGTTTTTCACCAGCAGGAAACGTGTTCCGTTCTGGTCTTTGTAGATACCTGTAATGTGCATACCGTGGTCATCGGTAGTTTTTTTATTATCATATCCATCCTGGCGCATTTCCGGTGTTACGGTGATTTCCTTGGTTGGGCTCAGGAATGCATTGGATTTTTTGTCTGCACCGGCGTTGTTGAAATTTTTGTTGTCGCGTCCGGAAACTTCAATCGTAGACGGGTCTTCAGGTACAATGGCGATCCCGTTGCGGAAACTAAAGCCTTTTTCAGAAACGTCAGCTCCCCAGGCAAGCGTGTAGCCATTTTTGAGGGCGTATTCCACAACAGTCATCATATCCGGGAGGTTCACATTGTAGCTGTTCGCCCACGCCCAGTTGTCCGGGATTGCAAGCTGGCACATGCTGTAAGGATCATGGTTTGTGAAGGACGTAATGGAAACATAGTCGTCCATGTTCAGGCCGAGGGACTGAGCGTAGCTTTTTGGAGTGTATTTTTTACCCTGGAATTCGAATTCTTTCGGATCAGCCCCGAGGTAAGCATCAAGCACACCAGCAATTGCATTTTTCCATGCGCTGGTCATCCCGCCTTCTTTCATATGCTTGGAAACGCCTTCAACAGCGCCGTTCAGCACAGAATACATTTCACTGTGGTCGTGTTCTTCGGAACCGTAGTTCAGGCCGCCGTATACGCTTGCCGGTACAATGCCGTAATGTTTGATCACGTAAGGAATATCATGGAAAGCACCGCCTTCGGAGAAATTCCCTTTTCCGTCAACGCGGATATATTTGTCAGCCTTGGCTTCATAGGCCTTACGGACAACATACATTTCAGAAAGAAGGGCCGGGTTTTTATTGCCCTTGCGCATTAGCTCCGATTCAAAAAACGAAAGCGCAGAAAAGCTCCAGCAGGTTCCGGTATAGCCTTGGTCCTGAACTGGAGTAGCGTCTAAATGAGCTACTTTGGTAAAAACATAGGAACTGTTCTCAGCATTGGTTGAAGTGGGCGCCTGTGCCGATAAAGTCCATGAAAATAGTATTATCCCGTTAAGGATTATTAGTTTTTTCATAAGATGATTTATTTTGTGTAAAGATATAAAAATCAATCGATAAACATGACTATTTGTTGACAGGCCTTAAAAAAAATCCTTTAACGGTCTTTTTTCTCGATAAATGTAATGCCGAAAGTGCTGAGCTCATCCAGGATTGGTGTGTACATCTCAGCTAAAACAGGGATTTGTACGCCCTTGAGGCTGAGCGCTCCGGTCAGGATCATCTTCGCTGCGATAGCCACCGGGAGCCCGACGGTATTGCTCATGGAAGTGTACACCTGGTCTTCACCGATATTGACCATGGAAGAAGAAATTTTACGCTTTTCGCCATTCAGCTCATAGAAAAATTCGTGGTACATGACGAGCATGTCTTTGTCACCCGGTTTCAGGGCCCATTTTCTCACGAGGATTTTCTCAAGCAATTGTGCAGGAGTGGCATCTTTAAAGCCGATAATCTCTGAATTATCAAAGAATCCCAGCCAGCTGATTTTATCAAAAATTTCAGGGTCGTTTCCTAAAAAACGCATGAGCTTGTCTTCGACGCTTACCCCTGATTCGTATGGAAGGAAAGCATTGAGGAAATTCCGCGCCGTCATGCCTTCCGCGTTCGCAAGCGTATAAGAATCATCAGTCATTCCCAGGAGAACGAATACATTCCAGGAAGTTGCAAATCCTGCTTTGCGCAGCGTTCCCCGGAAAATAGTCGGGATCTCATCCAGGCCGTAAACCCGGCGGTAGGAAAGAGAATCCCTGTTAGCGTAACCTTCGAAAGAACCGTAGTGCGGAATATCAATCTGATCCAGCCGCGAAAACAGCCGGTGATAAGGAATGTATTTGTATTCGCCTTTTTCAATATAGCAGGCAGCCGAACCTTGACCAGCGAGGACCACATTTCGGGGGTTCCACGTAAATTTGTAGTTCCACGGATTGTCGTCGCTTTCCGGTGAGATCAAACCGCCGCAATAAGATTTGAAGCTGGTAACCGTGCCGCCTTCCGCGCGGATCTCGTCGATGATTTTCATTGCGCTCATGTGGTCGATCCCGGGATCAACACCGATTTCATTCAGGATAATAATCCCGGCTGCTTTGGCTTCCGCATCGAGCGCCCTCATTTCCGGGGAAACGTAAGAAGGGGTAATAAGATTTTTTTTCAGGGAGATACAGTCCCGGGCAACTTCTACATGGAAACGGGCCGGGAGCATACTGATAACAAGATCTGCCTTTTCTATTTCCGGAAGGCGTTCAGCGCTGCTGGTTGCATTGAAGCTGAGTGCAACTCCATGCGGGTTTCCGTTAATTTTATGGTTGACAGTCTCGATATTCTGGTCGGTAATGCGAACCTGCCAATTGTATTTCGGGGCGTTATGAAGTAAGTAACGTATTAAAGATGAACTGGATAATCCGGCCCCTAAAACAAGAATCGTTTGCATAGTTTGTTTTCTTGAAGGCAAAAATACGATTTTCGTTAATTCAAAGCCTACAAAACCCATTTAAATAAAAAAATTTAACAAAAATTGCTGCAATTTGTTAAAAATCGAACCCTGATCTTCAAAAAATTATTTTTCGTAAATTTGCATGCTCTTATTTAGATACGATAAAGAATATGATATTACCAATTGTAGCATACGGCGACCCGGTTTTAAAAAAAGTGGCGGTAGACATTGACAAAAACTATCCGAAACTGGACGAGCTGATCAGCAACATGTTTGAAACGATGTATAATGCTGCAGGCGTTGGGCTTGCTGCTCCGCAGGTGGGGCTTTCCATCCGTATGTTCGTGGTGGACGGCAGCCCGTTTACGGAAAAGGAAGAAGACGAGGAGGACGATCCGAAAGCAGCCGGTATGGAAGATTTCAAGCGTGTTTTCATCAATCCGCGCATCACAAAAGAGGAAGGTGAAGAATGGGGCTTTAACGAAGGCTGCCTGAGCATTCCGAAAATCCGCGAGGAAGTATTCCGCAAAGAGCAGATAACCGTTACTTATTACGATGAAAACTGGAAACAGCATACCGAAACCTTTGACGGTTACTCGGCGCGCATCATCCAGCATGAATACGATCACATTGAAGGCGTTTTGTTCACCGATCATTTGTCGGCGCTGAAGCGCAGGCTTCTGACTAAAAAGCTGACGAATATTTCCAAAGGGGAGATCAGCGTGGATTACAAAATGAAATTTCCGGCAACCCTGAGAGGCAAGCGATGAAAAAATTATTTCTTTTTGCGTTTGCAGCCGCAGTTATCGCTGCTTGTTCCGGTGAAGCTGAAAAACAGGCCCCTTCCCAAAAGGAGCTCAAAACAAAGATCACGAAAATCAACGATTCCCTGCAGGTTTTGTATAAAAACACGATGGAGCAAAGCGATTTTCGTTTTCCAAAAGAAATCCTGGATACGGCAATAGCGCTCCACCTGGAATATTACCGCTATTACCCGAAAAACGCTTACGCAGCTGAATGTCTTGATAAAGTGCAGCAATTGTATATTCAGAAAAAAGAATACGTTTTGGCGCTGAAATACACGGATACCTTGCTGGTGAAATACCCGAACTATCCCAACCGCGCAACTTTGCTCCTGAATGCAGGCTCAACAGGGGAAATCACGCAGAATAAAGAGGTGATCAGGAAATATTATACGCAGCTGCTCGAAGAATTTCCGAATATCAACGCGGAAACCAAAGAAATGGTGGAATTCCGCCTGGCGCACCTCAACCTGAGCTTTGATGAGCTGGTTGAGCTGCGGATTAAGGAAGCGTCTGAGGAGAATTAAAAATGTAGAGTTGAGGATGGAAATGTATTCTAGCTTTAATTCTTCATGCTCAATTTTCCATTCTCCATTCAAAAAGCATTTTTATCCTTCAGTTTTTTGCATGAATCCTTAATCGCTTCCTGCGAAGAATGTAAGCGCTTATCCAGGCTTTCGGACGCGAGGATCAGTTCATTGGCTTTCGCATAATCTTTGGAGCAGAAATAAACGAGGGCGAGCATATAATCGCAGAGGGCGCCTACTTCCGAGTTGACGCGGGCTTTACGCTCTTCCTTGTTGACATCGCCTGCTGTTTCCTGGAAAATAACCATGGCCTTTTTCAAGGGTTCGTTCTCTAGCGAATAATTTTTGCCTTCCATCCAAAGAAGTACGGTCGTTGAGGCTTCGTTGAGATCGGTGTAATCGTATTTACGCGATTTGAGCTCAAGCGGGGCGAGCCTGGCTGTTTCAAGGGCATAAAAATAATCGTTCTCCAAAGCCATATAGCATTTCATGATCAGGGAGTTGAGCCAGCTGCTTTCGTCCTTAGTGCGCTTGTCTTCAAATTTCTGATCGGCGCGTGTCATATCTGTATCGGTGTATTCCAGCGTACTGTTCCCGTTTTCAATTACGGAACGCACGATTTGTCCCTGTGCATTATACATTTCAATCATCGCGCTGTATTTGTAGCTCGCCTGGTATTTATGGTTTGTCACCGTATATTTTTTACCTTTGCTGTCGGTCTTTTCTTCCGTAGTAGCGCTGTATTTTTTTGGCGAAGCATTGCTGCTTGACGTATTGATCTGCAAACGTACATCGGCGAGTGACGGATCAGCTACTATCAGGTAATAATTCGGATTAATTTCATTTTCTACCGCTTTTTTGATCTCAAAAGGAGTGGAATTGCTGGCTTCAATGAAAAAGTTGCGGGCGCTGCTAAAATCCTGGGTACGCGGCGGCACATTATACTCGATCATAAAATATTTCATCGGGTCGACGTCTTGTGCACCCGAAACGAAAGAAAGGGCTAAAAAACCGGCTAGTAAATGTTTTTTCATAAGATTGGGCATTAATTTGAGGACAGCAATTCAAAAACTGAACCAAACACACTTAAAAGTAAAGCAAATCTATAATTATTTTTTAGTTTTGCATTCAAATAGAGTTGAATTTATGATTAAGTTATCGAAACGCCTCGAAGCGATGGAAGAATCTGCGACACTGGCTATGTCACGCATTTCCAGGGAGCTCAAAGCCCAGGGCAAAGACATCATTTCCCTGAGCCTGGGAGAGCCGGATTTTCACACACCGGGTTTCATCAAGCAGGCTGCCGTGGAAGCTATGGAGCAGAATTACACCACGTATACACCGGTTTCAGGCTACGACGATCTGCGGGAAGCGATTTCCATGAAGTTCAGGCGTGATAACAATCTCAGCTATGGTAAAGACCAGATTGTAGTATCAACGGGCGCCAAGCAATCCATTGCGAACGTCGTGCTGAGCTGCATTGATCCGGGGGATGAAGTGATTATCCCGGCGCCGTATTGGGTTTCCTATGTAGAAATTGTGAAAGTATCAGAAGGCGTTCCGGTGATCATCGAAGCAGGAATTGATACGGATTTTAAGATCACCGCGGCCCAGCTCGAAGCGGCAGTTACACCGAAAAGTAAAATGATCATTTTCTCTACGCCGTGCAACCCGACGGGCTCTGTTTATTCAAAAGAAGAACTGGCTGCCCTGGCGCAGGTAATCGCAAAATACCCTCATATTGTAGTTATTGCCGATGAAATTTATGAGCACATCAACTTCGCAGGAAAACACGCCAGCCTGGCGCAATTCCCGGAAGTATACGAACAGGTAGTTACCGTTAACGGCGTTTCCAAAGCCTGGGCGATGACCGGCTGGCGTTTGGGCTATGTTGGCGCTCCGAAAGCGATTGCTGACGCCTGCAACAAAATCCAGGGGCAGTTTACCTCCGGAACATGCTCAATTACCCAGCGGGCTTCAATTGCAGCGATGAAAGCCGATCCTTCGGTATTGAAAGATATGATTACCGCATTCAAAGGTCGTCGCGACCTGGTTTTGGCCGCTTTAAACGATATGCCGGGCGTTAAAACAAACGTTCCGCAGGGCGCATTTTATGTATTCCCTGATATTTCTTCCTTCTTCGGAAAATCGTATAACGGAACAACAATCCATACGGCGGAAGACCTGTGCCTTTACTTGCTGAGCGAAGCCCTTGTGGCACTCGTAACCGGTGAAGCTTTCGGTGATCCGAACTGTATCCGGATTTCCTACGCTGCTTCCGAGGAAACGTTGAGCAAAGCGATGGCGCGGGTAAAAGAAGCTTTGGCAAAACTTAATTAAATGATGAATTTTGGGTGATGAGTGTTGAAAGTGACACTTAATTAATCACTCACTATTCATAATTCAATATTAACAAGATGGATATTCAGGCTTTATTTGAGAGCTTCCGGCAAAAAAAGATCATCGTTTTAGGTGATGTGATGCTCGATTCCTATATCCTGGGAAACGTCAGCCGCATTAGCCCGGAAGCGCCCGTTCCGATTGTGAGCCTGCGCGCCACAGATGAGCGTTTGGGCGGGGCTGCGAACGTAGCGCTGAACCTTGCTTCGCTGGGGGCAAGCCCGGTGATTTGCTCGCTGATCGGTGATGATTTTGAAGGAAAGCGGCTGGCAGGCTTATTTGCAGAAAACAATATGGCTTCCGAAGGTTTGGTAAAAAGCGAAGGCCGTAAAACAACGGTTAAAACCCGGATCATTGGTAACAACCAGCAATTACTTCGGATCGATTCGGAGCAAACGGACGATATTTCCAAAGCTGATGAAGACCGGCTTTTTGCAAAAATTGAAGCATTAATCGGCAGCGGGATCGACGCCCTCGTATTCGAAGACTATAACAAAGGAGTTTTAACGGAATCACTGATTACGCGTGTTATTGCGCTTTGCCGCGAAAAAGGCGTCGCAACTACCGTTGACCCGAAGAAAAAGAACTTTTTTGCTTACCAGGGCGTGACGCTCTTCAAGCCGAATTTAAAAGAATTGAAAGAAGGGCTCGACCTGGGCTTTTCAATCAGTGATACACTCGCTTTCGATGCAGCGGTAGAATCCTTGCGGACTAAGCTGAAGCACGAAATTACCTTTATAACGCTGTCGGAGCACGGTGTTTTTATTAAGAACGAAAGCGAAAAGCACCATATCCCGGCGCATGTCCGTAACATTGCCGACGTAAGCGGTGCGGGAGATACGGTTATCAGCGTAGCAACACTTTGCCTGTGCGCAGGCTTGCCGATCGAACAAATTGCGGCCGTTTCCAACCTCGCCGGCGGGCTTGTGTGCGAAAAAGCGGGTGTTGTCAGCATTGACAAAGAAGAGCTGATGGAGGAGATGAAACAATTTATTGGCTGGAATTATTAAAAGAAACAGAATATATAACCAAGGAGAATTTTGAAGTGTTAAACGGAAAAGCAAAGGAAGTGTTAAGGGTCTTAAAAAGCAGCATTTAACGGCAAAAAGAAACTTAAACAAATAATCCATCATTCAACACTCATCATTCAACACTCATCATTCTCATACAAATGAGCGACAAAGACAAAAGAAAAGAAGTAAAACCCTACGGGAATACAGATAAAAGCAAGAAAGAGGAAGTCGCGGAGATGTTCAACAATATCTCGGCGAAATACGACTTTCTGAACCATTTTTTGTCCCTGGGAATTGATAAGATCTGGCGGAAGAAAGCCATTCGGATGCTGGCCGACCTGAAGCCGCAGCGAATTTTGGACATTGCTACCGGAACTGGGGATTTTGCCCTGGAAGCGTTGAAGTTGAAACCAACAGAGGTTGTTGGGATTGATATTTCTGAAGGAATGCTCCAGAAAGGGCGGGAAAAAATGGTGAAACGCAAAGTGGACCACATCATTTCCATGCGCCTGGCCGATTCGGAAAACCTGCCTTTCGAAGACAATTATTTTGACGCCTTGACCGTTGGTTTTGGCGTGCGGAACTTTGAAAACCTTGAGAAAGGGCTGGCAGAAATGCTGCGCGTGGTGCGTCCCGGCGGCAAGCTGCAAATCCTGGAGTTTTCAAAGCCGAAAAAATTCCCCGTGAAGCAGTATTACGCTTTTCATTCCAAATACATCATTCCTTTTTTCGGAAAACGGATTTCGAAAGATGAAAAGGCTTACGCTTACCTTCCTGAATCGGTTGCTGCCTTCCCCGAAGGAAAAGATTTTGAAAAAATCCTGCTTTCCCTGGGCTACAAGGACGTGAAATCGACACTCGTTTCGGGCGGGATCGCTACAATTTACTCCGGAACAAAATAGAACGGAAAAATTTGCGTTATTCCACCATATGCGTTTAATAACTTGTTTCTTAATCATTTTGTTTCCCCTGTCCGGCTGGGCACAAAAGCAAAAACCTCAGAATTACCGCAAATTTGACGAGAAGCTGATCCATTTTGGCTTTTTGCTTGGCGGGAACACAGCGGATTTTTTGACACGTCCTACCCTGAATGCGTATGAAAAATATGGCATAACCTCACTTGAAAATGCAAGCCAGCCCGGAGGCCAGCTGGGGATCGTAACGACAATGAAGCTCGGCACACCGATACTTCGCCTGCGTTTCCTGCCTTCGCTTTCGTTCCAGGAACGAGTGCTGCGCTACTATTATTTGCCAAGCAACCCGGAGAAAACCACGGACGATGTCAACGAAGAACGCGTAAACTCCACCAACCTGGATTTTCCGCTGATGCTGCAGTTCCGGACGCTGCGCTACAACAATTTCGCGAGCTATGTGCTGGGCGGGATCCAGTATACATACGATCTTCAGTCTACAGAAAAGTCCAACCAGAGCTTTACCGATCCTTTCGTTAAGATCAAGGCCGAAGACTGGCAGGGACAAGTTGGCGTTGGCGTAGAGTTTTTTGCGGTATATTTCAAAATGGGCCTTGAAATCAAATATTCACAAGGGTTTCAGAATGCCGTTATCCACGACCTGACACCGGTGTCGAACCCCATCGACCAGCTGCGCAATAAAGTCTGGAGCTTTTCCATCATTTTCGAAGGATGATTTTTAATGTGATAATGAGCTAAATTCACTCAATTAGCACATTAAAGTATTAGCATATTAGCACATTAACTTGTATTTTTGCAGAAAAAAGAACATGATCCAGCGTATTCAGACTTTATATTTGATTATCAGCATTATTTGCCTGGCCGCCGTGAGCTTCGGTATGGCTGTTTTGAACATGGAAGACACCGGTTTTCACGGTTTTGTTTCCGCTTACGGGAAAACGATCCTTACACATGAGGGCGAAACGCAAGCCGTATTGTTCAGGCCGCTGTTCATCATTCCCCTGGTCCTGATCTTACTGTGCGCCTGGACGATTTTTTCCTATAAAAAACTGAAGTTCCAGCTGCAATTGGGAAGGCTTACTTTTTTGCTTTACACATTTACGCTGGCGATGCTGCTGCTTTACAATGAAATAGCCGAGCCGATCACGAAAGGCGTAGAAACGGTTTATACATTTGCACCCGGCTTTTATGTATTTACAGCAGGACTTCCTTTTGTTTTCCTGGCAAACCTGGCAATCCGGAAGGACAAAAAACTGCTCGATTCCCTCAACCGCCTGAGATGATTTAATTTTAGATTCACTTCGTGGCTGCTCCGCGGTTATCTGCTAACGCGGAATTCGAAGAATATGCTTCAATTTACGAACATCAGAATAAAATTAATTCTTCACTTTCCATTCTAAATTCTCCATTCAAAAATGAATTATCTTTCCGTCGAAAATCTTACCAAATCGTTTGGTGACCGCGTACTTTTTTCAGATTTAACCTTTGGCATTGACCAGGGACAAAAAGTGGCGATCGTTGCCAAAAATGGTACAGGTAAAACGACTTTGCTGCGCTGCCTGATGAACCTCGAACAAATTGATTCGGGACGGGTGGTTTACCGCAATGATATCCGTGTTGTCTTCATGGAGCAGGCTGAAAACCTGAACGAATCCCACACCATCCTGGAAGCGGTTTTTTCACATGATTTACCTGAAATACAGGCCGTAAAACGCTATAATATTGCACTGAAATCAGGCAGCGAGGAAGAAATCAATGATTGTTTCCAGGAAATGACAGACTTGCACGCCTGGGATATCGAAGTGCGTGTGAACCAGATTCTTTCCGTATTAAAACTGGACGATAGGAGCTTGCTGGTTTCGAAATTATCCGGGGGACAGAAAAAACGTGTTGCCCTGGCGAAAGTACTGATCGCAGATGCGGATTTCCTGATCCTCGATGAGCCGACCAACCACCTTGACCTGGACATGATCGAATGGCTGGAGGATTTTCTCTCCAAGGCAAAATCTACGATCCTCATGGTTACTCACGACCGTTATTTCCTCGAAGTGGTATGCGATAGTATTTTAGAGATCGAAGACAAAACAATTTACAGGTATAAAGGCAATTTCTCCTACTACCTCGAAAAAAAGGCAGAACGCCAGGAGCAAACGCAATCCACGATTGATAAGGCGCGCAATACTTTCAAAAAAGAGCTTGACTGGATCCGCAGGCAGCCGAAAGCAAGGGGAACGAAGCAAAAAGCCCGGATTGAAAATTTCCACGAAGTCAAAAAAGTAGCTTCGCAGCGAATTGATGAGGATGAGCTGGATATCCCGGTAAAAATGGAGCGTTTGGGGTCTAAAATTGTGGAGCTGCACAAAATTTCCAAAAAATTCGGGGAAAAAGTGATCCTCAATTCCTTTTCTTACAATTTCCAGCGGCAGGAACGCCTTGGGATTGTGGGCAATAACGGTACGGGAAAATCAACCTTTCTCAATATTTTACAGGAGCGTGAAAAGCCTGACAATGGGAAAGTTGTAGTAGGTGAGACGGTTGTTTTCGGCTATTACAGCCAGGAATTGATCCAGGTGGACGAAAACAAGCGCGTGATTGAAGTGATCCGCGACATTGCTGAGTTTATTCCGCTGGAAAAAGGCCGCGAACTGTCAGCTGCTCAATTCCTGGAGAGGTTTCTCTTTTCAAGGGATATGCATTATAATTACGTGTACAAGCTGAGCGGTGGTGAAAAACGCCGTTTGAAGCTGATGACCGTTTTGATGGCTAACCCGAATTTCCTGATCCTCGATGAGCCGACCAACGACCTCGATATTTTCGTGATGAGCGTGCTGGAAGACTACCTGCGTTCGTTCCAGGGCTGTTTGATTGTTGTTTCCCACGACCGTTATTTCATGGATAAAATGGTTGACCATTTGTTCGTGTTCCAGGGCGAAGGAAAAATCACGGATATTATCGGGAATTATACCGAATACCGCAAGCAGCTTGTTTCAGCACAGCGTGCCGCCAAAGATGGAACGGCCCCCGAAAAGCCGGTAGTTAAAGCGACGGTTATTGCTGAAAGCCAGCCCAAAAGTGAAAAACGCAAGCTTTCTTTCAAGGAAAAAGCCGAATTTGACCAGCTGGAAAAAGACCTCGAAAAGCTCGAAGCACAGAAAGAAGAATTCACATTAATACTCTCGGACGCAAATTCCAGCAATGATGACATAATGAATGCGGGCAGCAAGCTGGCAGAAATTGTGGCCTTAATTGAAGCGAAAACCGATCGCTGGATGGAACTGGCGGAATTTGTTTAAAATTGACGCTTTCTTTAAGTTGTTTGGCGCGTGTTTTTACCTGGGACAGTGAGAAAAACCGTGTTAAAATGCCTATCGTTTATTCAGTAAATCGTAAATCTTTTCCGCCGCACCCGTATTTGCGTTCACTAACGCCATTGTTTTTTGCTGTAATTGTTCGATATTCTCCGCGATTTCTGTCAAAACAGCACTCAGCTCTTCGGGCGAGGAAACCGAAAATCCAACGCCTTCATCGATAAACAGTTGCGCTTCCGGGAAACGTTTGTGTTTCGGGCCAAAAACCACGGGAAGGCCGAAAACGGCAGGTTCAAGGATATTGTGCAGGCTTCCGGTAAACCCGCCGCCAACGTAAGCAAAACTCCCGTAAGCGTAAGCATTTGAGAGCTTTCCGATGCAGTCCAGTATAATGATCTGCGTTTTTTCACCGTGGAATTTCGTGTAACGGACTGTGTTTCCGTTAAAACGCTTTTCGATTTCCGTGAGGTGTTTTTCGGAAATATCGTGGGGCGCAAGGATGATTTTTCCTTCAAAACGGTGGATTTCCGCCTCCAGGAAACTCTCGTCAACACTCCAGCTGCTGCCGAGCACCCAGGTATTTTGCCCGAAAATAAATTGTTCCAGTACTGCATCGGGCTGCAGGTTCGTTTTATGTGCGATTACCCGGTCAAAGCGGAGATCGCCCACGCGTTCGGCTTTCGTAATCCCGATGGAATGAAGGAGTTCCAGCGATTGCTGGTTTTGAACGAAAAAATAATCGATTTGCTTGAGCGTGAAGCGGAAAAAGCCGCCGTACCACTTAAAAAACCGGTGATCAGGCCGGAAAATCGTGCAAACAGAATAAAGTTGGGTTCCACGCTTTTTAGCTTCCAGGATGAAATTGCTCCAGAATTCGTATTTCACAAAAAAAGCTTGTGCGGGCTTGAAATGTTCCAGGAAAACCCGCGCTTTTGACGGAACATCCAGCGGGAGGTAACAGGCGAAATCTACGGAATTTTTGCGCTTGGTATAATGCTCATAACCCGACGGGCTGAAAAAGGTCACTAACAGGTAAAGCTCCGGGTTTTTCTGCTTCATGAGCTCCATCAAAGGAAGTCCCTGGTCGAATTCACCGAGGGAGGCACAATGAAACCAAACGACGGTTTTACCTTGGGGAAGGGAGGGATACTGTGCATTTTTTCTGCCATCGATCCATTTTTTAGCTTTGGGCTTGAAAAACTGCGCCAGCCAAAAAACCGCGTACATCAGGCGGACCGACAGGGTGTAGAGCAAGCGCATCAATTGAAGTAAAAATCCTTTGGCTGACGTTTGTAAATCGGGATAAACCAGCCCGCGCGGATCCCAACCTGAACATCAAGGCGGGTGTTGGACGGTACGGGCGTATCAGGCATATCATAAAAAATCGTTCGCCTGTTTTTGGTGAAGCCCTGCTGTGCGTAAATTCCGCCGTAAAAGTTCACAACACCGCTGTTGGCAAGAAATGCATATCCAATAAATTGGTGCAGGTTAAGTCCCGTTGTCAGGCGATCATATCCTTTGCGGTAATCCAGCTCAAGCTGCGGGATCACCTGGTCACGTGATTCAACCCGGACTTTATGGGCGAGATAACCGGCTCCTCCGTGGATGTAAAGCCCGGAATTTTGATTGGAACCAAATATGGGGATCACTTTTCCAATGGCGAGGTTGACGTTGTAACCGCGGGCTAAGGTCAGGACGATGGCAATATCGCCGTTTACGTCCGTCAGGTTGCCGTAGCTGTCGCGAAGCCCGTCAAAGAGGTTTGTCAGCTTTACCCTTTCGCCGAAAATAAAGTTCCCGTCAACAGCCCAGGTCCAGTTGCGGTTCGTTTTGTAACCCGCATGAAAACCCAGGTGATTGAGGTAGCCGAAGCGGTCGGCCAGGTCATTTTGCGCCCAGTTTGCCCCGTAATGTATCGCCACCCAGGGAGTGCTCAGGGTACTGTCCTTGAAATTCCGCTGGGCGGAGAGACAGAAGACCTGGAGACAGAAACAAAGAAACAGGAGCTTTTTCATGTCCTCAAAATTACACTATTCTACCAATTTCCGGGTATATTTCACTCAATATTTGATCCCGTACAATCAATTTAAACGCTTTTTGTGTACTTTAGGGGCAAATCCATTTTTATGAATAAAATCCTGGTTTTAAGTCTTTCCCTCGTGATTTCCTCTGTGTTTGGACAGGAAATGGCGGCTTACAAAGTGTACACCAAGACTGGCAAAAAAAGCTCGTATGCTAAAATTGTACAAGCGCTGAAAGGCAAGCAGGCAATTTTTTTCGGTGAGCTGCACGATGACCCGGTTGCGCATTGGCTGGAGCTGGAAATCCTGAAGGAATTACATGAGATGCATGGCAAAAACCTCGTTTGCGGCTCAGAAATGTATGAGCGTGACAACCAGAAGGCGATTGATGCTTACCTGGCTGGCACATTCGACGAGAAACAGTTTGCAGACAGCTGCCGCTTGTGGCCGAATCAAAGTACGGATTACCAGCCGATGCTGGATTACGCCAAAGAGCATCAAATTCGTTGGATAGCGACCAACATCCCGAGAAGGTATGCTTCACAGGTTTTCAAAAAAGGATTGGCTTCGCTGAACCAGTTGAGCAAAGAAGATTTGCGCTGGATCTGTCCGCTGCCGTTTGAGGTTGATACAACGCTGAGCCAATACAAAGGCTTGCTCGACGGCGAAATGCACATGGGCCCTGATTTCGTTTACGCCCAGGCGATCAAAGATGCGACAATGGGTTGGTCAATTTCGCAGAATTTAAATGAAAATGGCGTCTTTTATCATATTAACGGTTCTTATCACAGCGATTTTCAGCAAGGGATTTTGTGGTATGTGAACCATTACGATAAGCTTCCCTATGAGAAAATGCTGACGATCGCCCTCGTGACCCAGCCGGAAATTGACAAGCTGGACCCTGAATTTGCGGGTAAGGCTGATTTCATTATCTGCGTGCCGGAATCTATGACGCGGACACATTAAAAAGACACAATATTTTAAACGTCAGAAAGGCAAAAAACGCGAAAAAATTACTACCTTTGTGCGCTAAATCACTTAAACATTAATCGAATGAAAAACAAAGTATTCATTGTTCCCCATGACTTTACGGCTGTAGCTGACAACGCGCTGGAGCATGCTTTGGCTACTGCAAAAACCGTTTCCGGGAGAATTTTCCTCCTGCACGTTGTTTCCAAGGAAAAAGAGCTCAAAGCTGCTGAAGAGAAACTGGCGGACCTGATCACTAACAAAGACACAACGATTGATCTCGTGCCTTTTGTTCGCGTGGGGAATATTTTTGATGCTATCGGTGATTTTGCTTCCGAGAACCATGCCGACCTGATTTTCATGGGGACGCACGGCCGCCACGGCTGGCAGCATATTACCGGAAGCCACGCCCTCAAAGTGATTACACATTCTACTGTTCCGTTTATTGTGGTCCAGGAAAAAAGCGTTAAAACTTCAGGCTACGACGATATCGTTGTTCCGCTTGACCTCAATAAAGAAACGAAGCAAAAGCTGGCTTACGTGGCAAACATCGCAACGTATTTCAAATCGAAAGTGCACGTTATTACGCCGGATGAAACGGATGAATACCTCCGTCACCAGGTGAAAGCCAACATCCAGTTTGCGATCCGTTTTTTCCAGGAAAGAAATATCGAGATCACAACAAAAGTGGCGCCGGTAAGCGGTTTTGACAAAGAAGTCGTGAAACACGCGGTTGCGATAGACGCGGATTTGATTGCAATCATGAACCTGAACAGGAATAACCTTTTCGGGGCGATTACAGCAAATTACGAGCAGTATATTATTACGAACGACGCACAAATCCCTACGCTGATCGTTAACCCGATCGAAAGCCCGTACGGAGGAAGCTTCCTTGCAGGATAAACAGAATTGAAATTAGAAGATCGAAAGCCACTTGAAAAAGCGGCTTTTTTTGTTTACAATCCTTTGTACGTATAAACTTTCGTGTAAACCGAATCCAGTGTAATCTCAGCAGAAGTTTTGTGCTGGTTCCAGTAATACAAATTGTAGTTGGAATTTGGCGTCAGGCTGAAATGTATAAGGTCTTTTCCCTGCTTCATCTCGTAAGCCTGGTAGTGCTCGTTGTTATCATTGGTACACACCAAGAAGATGCCCGGCTGCGAAGCCTGCGTCACGATATCCAAGAAGCGGTATTCGTTTTTCCCCGGAATTTTCGTGATTTCCATAAATTCGTTCTGTGGCGTGATCTTCGCAGATTTTTCCTTGATTTTCAATGGCTTTTTCCGAAGTCCCGGCGCTTTTTTAGCGACTTTATATTGATAAAGGACAACGCCGCATTCTACATTGATCACCGAATAATACGTGAAGCTTTGTACTTTGGCAAAATCCGGGTGTTTATCCAGCTGTGCGATTTCAACACCGCCTTCCAGCGGTCCGAAGTGTGAATCCCAGGCAAAAACGTCCCCGCGCTTCATTTCCTGCGGTGCACGGTCCAACGTACCGCGATCGAAAATTCTCAGCTTGTCTTTGTCTACAAGCGGGTTCAGTCCCATTTCAAAAGCCAGGAGCGGATACTGATAATACAGGCTGCCAAATTTTTCCTGGTGCTTTCCGAGGTATTTTCCCGCCATGGAAACCTGCTTGTCCAGCACATCTGCCTGCAAAGGCCATTTCGGGTTCGCCCACATTGACCAGGCTGTGAAGATCAGTCCGGCAAAAAAGAAGGTGTTTACCAGTTTCGTACGCCTTGTTTGGATAAACCACTGGTAAGAAAAATAAAACGCCATGATCAGGAAGCTTGCCACGCCCTGTGTAGCGATCCGCGTAAGTCCCAATGAACCGTATTTGGCGTTTGCCCACAAATAAGAATGGATCAAAACAATCCCGATGAAAATAGCTGCTGCAAAAAAGGTTTCTGAAAAACGGAGCCTGTTCCATTGCTTGCGAAAAGCCAGGTACACGAAGCCGAAAACAGCGAGGGCGGTGAAAAACAAGCCGAAATTGCCGAGGTAGTAATCGTAAGATAAAGCGTAATGCCCCCAGGTTCCCTTTCCGTAAATATTGTTGCCGTAGCTGTAGGCGCTCTTGTTGAAATACCACCAGAAATCGCTTAAAGCCAACCATCCGATGATGGCATACAGCAGGAACCCAACTCCAAGCAGCGGAACGTATTTCCATTGTTTATTGAGCAGCAGCACGATAGCGGAAACCAGCAAAACGAGCTGTCCTTCGCTGCGCAAAAAAGGCGCAAATGATAATACCAGGGCAAAAGCCAGCCATTTTTTGCTGATCAACAGGTAAAGGCCGATTACCAGGCAGAGATTAAACAAAGGTTCGGTCAGCCCGCCCAGAACGGTAATCGTTACGTCATTCGGGAGCAGGAAAACAAAGGGGAAAAGCGATGCGAAGATGAGGGATACGCCAAGCTTTTCGAAGATTTTCAGGGCAACAAGGCAAATGGCGGCAAACACGGCAATATTGAACACAACCATACCTGCGAACCCAAATTGCGCAAAAGTGGAGGATAAAAGAATAAACAGCGGCTTTCCCCAATGGTTCAGGAACAATTCGGAATCGTGCCACGAAGCCTGCGAAATGAAAAAATGCATGATGCCATCGCCCGTATCTGTCGTTATCTCGTTTTGAAGATAAACGCTTATGAGCCAGATGATCGACAAAATCACAGCCGAAAAATATACCAGACGGGCTTTATTCATGTTGCTTCAATTTAAATTGTATGTTCTCGACCAGGGCCTTTTTTTGCAGGTTATGAAAGTCCAGGTAAACCCGGATACAGCATTGCT
This sequence comes from Crocinitomicaceae bacterium, assembly GCA_021325675.1. Lineage (GTDB taxonomy): Bacteria > Bacteroidota > Bacteroidia > Flavobacteriales_D > Crocinitomicaceae > M2408. The sequence goes on along the minus strand of JAJTCM010000002.1, from coordinate 487,801 downwards.
GCGGAATTTCCACGGCCAGCTGAAAATGCGTTGAATCGGTCGGAAAACGGCGAATTCCCTTGAGCTGAGAAGCTTCCTGTTTAACCAGAACTCCATTGGTGTCACAAATCCGCACGTTTACCCAGTCATCCTGTAAAATATCGGGGCTTGAAAATGAATATTCCGCAAAAACCGTGCTGTTGAAAATAATACTGTTTACCCTTGCACTGTCGGCGCAGAAAACCTCATTGGGATTGATATGTAAACGTTTTGGGCCTTGCTCGGAATAGAATTGTTTGAGATCGTATTTCTGCTGGCGGAGCAAGTAGCCTTCCCACAACGGCCCGCGCTGCATGAAAACGTCTTTGTAATTCTGCCAGGTCATATCGTCCTGCTTGATGATATAGCGCTGATACTGGTAAACCTGCGTTATCGTGATGGGAGCAAATAAGAGCCCCAACGCGAGTACGGTCAGCGCAATTTTTTTAAAGCGCTGTAGAAGAGGAATGGCGAGAAGCACAAAAGCAGCGTAAAAATCCACCATCGGGCGCGATCCGTATGAAGCGGCGTAAGACCAGAACCACCAGCTGCAGGAAACAAAAATAATTATGTAGAATGCCAGCAACCAGGAAATGGTAAAACGGTAACGTTTCAGGGCCAATGCTCCGGCAAGTCCTGATACACAAAGCAAAAGAAACCACGGCGACCAGAAAAAGAAGCCCTTGCGCACGCTGAAGAGAAAAGCAATAAAATTTTCATGGCTCCAGATAAAGCCTTCTTTCCCGTAGGCGTAAACCAATAATTTCCCACGGGAAACATACCAGACCAGCATTTGCAAACCGAGCAGGGTAAGCCCAAGCAGGATGCCAATGATCAAGCCTTTTCTTTTGTGGGTGAAAATATGAATGATCGTTTCCCTGAACTCAGCCCGGGAAGTGAAAAACAGGGGCAGGAATAGCAATACAAGGCCGTTCACAGGTCGGATCAGAACTACCAGGCTGATGCCGAAAATAAGTAAGGCGAGCCAGCTCCCGTTTTGTGAAAGCAGGTATTTCCGGACAGAAAGCAGGAAAAAAGAAACCGCTGCAAAGGAATAAACGTGACTGTAAGACGAATCCACATAAACATAAAAGGGGAGGGAAGTACAGAAAGCCAGCCCGGCGAGCAGCGGAAGTATCACATAGTTCGGGATTTCGTAGCTTTTCAGCAATTCAGAAACGCAGTACAAACCGATCAGGAAAAAAAGGAAGGCATTGAGGTAAATTGCCCATTGATAAGGTTCAGAAAAACCGTCGGCGCGGTATTTTCCACTGCTTTTGACATAGAGATGGCTCAGTAAAAAAGCAGGTGTTTCGCACAGGGCCGTACCAATAAAATACTTGTTGATCCGTTTTCCGTCGACTTTTTGGTAAAAATTCAGGCTTTCCTCAAAAGGGTAAAGCGAAGAATGCAGCGTGTCAAGGTAAGAGAATTCGAGATCTTGATAAATAAAAGTTGCCGGAAGATATTCGTAATACGCCCTGCCGTCTGAAATGATAAACATGTTTTTCTTTTCCCAAAAATTATTGGCAACAAAAAGAAAAGTCAGCCCGATCAGCAGGCAGTTGAACAAAGAAGACCGCAGCAGGCGAGAGCGCATTTTTACAATTGCATTTCCGGTACGAAATCCGGTACTACCAGCTCGCCTTCGGTTTTCGAAACGATTTCTTCCACGCTAACGCCCGGTGCACGTTCGATCAGGTGGAATTTGCCGTCTTTGATTTCGAGCACAGCGATTTCTGTCACTACTTTTTTCACGCAGCCAACGCCCGTCAGCGGAAGTGTACATTTTTTCAGTATTTTGGATTCACCCGCTTTGTTGGAGTGCATCATAGCAACAATGATATTGTCGGCGGAAGCCACGAGGTCCATTGCGCCGCCCATGCCTTTGACCATTTTGCCCGGGATTTTCCAGTTGGCGATATCGCCGTCCTGCGAAACTTCCATGGCGCCAAGCACTGTTAATTGTACATGCTTTCCGCGGATCATCGCGAAAGAAGTCGCAGAATCAAAAATCGCTGCACCTTTTCGCAAAGTAACCGTTTGTTTACCGGCATTGATCAAATCCGGGTCTTCTTCTCCCTCAAAAGGAAAAGGCCCCATTCCCAAAATACCGTTTTCCGACTGGAATTCCACTTCAATTCCTTCCGGGATGTAGTTCGCCACCAAAGTCGGGATGCCAATCCCCAGGTTTACGTACCATCCGTCTTGTAATTCCTGTGCGATGCGTTTCGCAATTCCGTTTTTATCTAAAGCCATGATTTAATGTGCTAATGATTTAATATGTTTTGTGTGCTAATGGTTTGATATGCTAATGATGTGCAAATTAGGTTAAAAGAATCGGCACATTAACTACTTAGCATATTTATCACATTAGCCGCGTTGTCTTACAGTTCGTTGTTCAATGCGTTTTTCGAATTTCTCGCCCTGGAAAATGCGCTGCACGAAAATTCCCGGTGTATGAATGAAATTCGGGTCGAGTTCTCCTGCCGGAACAAGCTCTTCCACTTCAGCAATGGTAATCTTGCCGGCCATCGCCATCATCGGGTTAAAATTGCGTGCTGTGGATTTGTAAACGAGGTTTCCTTCCGTGTCACCTTTCCAGGCTTTCACGATGGCGAAATCAGCTGTAAGCGCCGATTCCAAAATATGCGGCTTACCATTGAATACACGTACTTCCTTGCCTTCAGCGACTTCTGTTCCATACCCTGCCGGGGTAAAAAAAGCAGGAATTCCCGCTCCGCCTGCACGGCAGCGTTCAGCCAGTGATCCTTGCGGGATGAGGTCTACTTCCAGCTCGCCGGAAAGCATCTGGCGCTCAAACTCATCATTTTCGCCCACGTAAGAGCTGATCATTTTTTTGATCTGGCGCGTTTGCAAAAGCAGTCCCAGTCCAAAATCGTCCACACCTGCATTATTTGAAATACAAGTCAGGTTTTTCACGCCCATTTTCACGAGCCTGTTGATGGAATTTTCAGGAATCCCGCATAAGCCGAAGCCGCCCAGCATAATGGTCATGTTATCTTCGATGCCTTGCAGGGCTTCTTCTACGTTTTTTACAACTTTATTCATGCTGTTCGTGATGTTTTAATTACTTCAAACCGTTTTTTAAATCGCAACAATTGTTTTTCGAGCAATTCGTAAACGACTGCCGAAACGAGTATGGTGAGCACAATATTCAGGAGGAAATACACATACATGTTTTGCGTTTCCCATTTGTACATAAACTTTTTGACAATAATCGGGATCAGGACGTTGCTGAAAAGGTAAACGCCATAAGAGATTTTCCCGAGATAATTGAATACTTTCTGGAAAGGGACTTTAAATAAAGGGTCCGGGTTAAAGATGAAATTGACCATGCCGAAACCGACGATACCGCAGTAAAAATACTTTTTGACGGAAGCTGCAAACAAAGTGTCATATTGGTATACCGGCTCAAGCACATAAACCACGATGAACAGTACGTACAAGGCCAGGCGGAACAGTTTCGAAGTTTTCAGGTGAAACCCGTGTTCTTTGTAATGCAGGGCAAAAAAAGCTCCCATCACGAGAATATCAATGCGGCTGATCGTATGCAGGTATAAATACAAATACGGATAGCCCTTGACAACAAAGAAAATCCGGCTGAAAATACAGATCAGGATCAGGATGGCAAAGGTTTTTTTCAGGTATTTATAAGGTACAAAGGCAATGATAAAAGGCCAGATGAGGTAAAAATGCTCTTCCACGCAGATCGACCACAGGTGGGCAAACGGATATTGCCAGGGATCCTGGAAGCCGGAAAGATGGATGGCGTGAAAATTATTGTAAAACAAGATATTCGGCCAGTAATCCGGTTGCGGACTGTCAGTCAGGTGAAGGAACCACGGTGTTAAAGCAATGACCAAAAAATAGGCCGGCCAGATCCGGAAAGCCCGGCGGATAAAGAATTTGGTAATATCTATCTTGCCGAAGCGCTCTTTTTCCTGGATGAGGATATACGTAATCAAAAAGCCGCTGATCAGGAAGAATACATCAACCCCAAAGCCACCGTTTTTAATCCCGACATCCAGATGTTGCCCCCAGAAAGTAAAATTCTGGTGATCACTGTTCACAGTCATAAACCCCGGCTTGCTGTACCAGCCGCACCAGCCTTCATACGCATGGGCGATAACCACCAGGAAAGCGGCTACAAACCTCAGTATATCCAGGTTTTTGAAATAGAGTTTTTCCCCTTTGTCTGACATCCGGAATTACAGTTCTATTTCGCTTGCTTCTTCTTCCGTCATCTCCTCGGTTGGATCATTGCTTGGAATGTATTCCGAACCGGTGAGTGTAAACGAGCTTTCATCAAAGTCTTTCGGTTTGACGAAATCCGTAGTGGAAATGCCAATTTTAGGATCTTTGTATACTTTGTTCATGTAATAGCCATAGATCGGCATGGCAACGCGTGCACCCTGTCCTTCGTCGGTTGAGCGGAAACGTACGCTCCGGTCTTCAGCACCAACCCAAATCCCTGTAGCCAGGTCAGGTGTAATACCGACAAACCAGCCATCGGAGTTATTTTGCGTAGTTCCCGTTTTACCGGCTGTCGGGTAAGTGATTCCTCCCCAGCCCGTTGCATAGCGTAAACGTCCGCCGGTACCGCTTTCAATAACGCCTTTCATCATTTTAATCATGGAGTAGGCTACATTTTCATTGAGAACCTCTTTCGAGTATGGCTTTGCGCTGTAAATAACGTTTCCGTTCCGGTCTTCGATCCGCAGGATACTCGTCGGACGGTTAAAAATCCCTTTGTTGGCAAAAGTGGCCTGGGCACCAACCAATTCATAAAGTGATAAATCCATAGAACCCAGGCACATCGCCGGTACAATATCATTTGGCTGGAGCTCAATATCCATTTGTCTGAGGATTTTGGCTACGGTTTCCGGTCCGCCGCGGTGGCCCATCTGGCGCATCACGTATACGGCAATATTGTTCATCGACATAGCAATACCTTTGCGCATGGAAACCATTCCTCCAAGCCCGGTGCTTGAGTTTTTAGGGCACCACTGACCGTCAGGGTTTCCGTTCGGGTCAAATAAATCCACACAGTAGTTGATGTTCGGTACAACGAGTCCCGGTTTGATGACACCCATGGAAATTCCGGCGGCGTACACAAAAGGCTTGATCGTTGAGCCTACCTGGCGTTTTCCTAAGCGAACGTGATCGTAAGCAAAATGGTCGATGTTTGCACCACCCACCCAGGCTTTTACAAATCCGGTTTCCGGTTCGATGGAGATCAAGCCCGACTGCAGGTAAGATTTGTAGTGACGGATCGAATCGAAAGGCGTCATCATCGTGTCTACCTCATAGTTTTCCTCTTCCCCGGCATCCCAGGTGAAAATGCGCATGTGGGTGCGCTCGTTGAAGTTTTTACGGATCTCGCTTTCAGAATAGCCCGCTTTCACGAGGTTTTTGTACCTGTCGGAGCGGTGCATGGCGCTGGTCATAAGCATTTCAGCGTCTTCATCGGAAATCGAATTGGTGAAAGGGAAATTGCGTAAACCGCGGTTGTTGCGGTCAAACTTTTTCTGCAAGTCTTCCAGGTGCTCGATCATCGCTTCTTCAGCGTAAACCTGCATATCAGCGTTGATGGTAGTATATATCTTCAGTCCGTCGCGGTAAATATCCCACGGAGCGCCGTCTTCACGCTTGTATTTCAGGCTGCCGTCCGGTTTCTTTTCGGCGAAAAGCTTGGTAATCTCGTTGCGCAGGGATTCCCTGAAATAGGGGGCCATTCCGCGTTTGTGGTCAACAACCTGGTAATTGGTTTTGATCGGCCTCTTTTTTAATTTGTCATATTCCGCACGGGTCAGCTTGACACGCAGGGCATCGTTGTTTTCCTCGCTGTTTTTGAGCCATTGGTAAAGCACCTGGTCACGGCGCTGGGCCGCACGGGAACTGTCGGCAGCGCGGGCGTCCCGCATTTCCTGCAGGGTAACGGCTTTCGGGTCAATGCCTTTCTTCAGTGCGATAGACGAGCGGTAATCTTTGATCGTAAACGTATAAGGATTGTAAAGTGACGGGTTTTTACACATGCCCACGAGCATTGCGGCTTCATCCTTGCTCAGTGTTTTCGGCGTTTTATTGTAATATACCTTCGCTGCGTTGGCGATTCCAACGGCGTTGTACAAAAAGTCAAACTGGTTGAGGTACATCGTGATGATTTCCTCTTTGGTGAAACGGGATTCAAGACGCGTGGCAATAATGTTTTCGCGGGCTTTTTCGCCTACACGGGAAAAAATCCGTCCGATGCGCCCGTCGCTTCCGCCTACTTCTTCGCCGTTTGCTTTTGCAATAGCTTCGCGGTCACGCATTTGCAGGGTAAAAAGCTGTTTTGCCAGCTGCTGTGTAATCGTGGAAGCTCCCCCGGCACCTCCAAAACTGAAGATCGCACGGCCGATAGCGCGTACATCAAAGCCGGAGTGCTCATGGAAGCGTTCGTCTTCCGTAGCGATCAAAGCATCCGTTACGTAAGGGGAAATAGCCTTGTATTCAACGCTTGTCCGGTTGATTTTCCAGTAGCGGCCCAATTCGGTTGTACCATCATCGGCGATTACAACGGAAGCCTGTAATTCAGGCGGGTTATCCAGCATAGAAACCGGTGGCAGATCGTCCTCCGATTGGAATAACAGTAAACAAGCCACAAATACCAGCGGGAAAAGCAGGATTCCCCAGAGGGCATAAGTCATTCGTTTGTGCCCAAGCTCAGTAAATACCGGGGTCACAGGTTTTTTCGTGTTTGCCATTGCGTTACAAGCAAAATAGTTTGCGTAAAATTAAGAAAAAAAGCGTTCAACCGAAAAAAAAGAAAGCGCATCTTTCGACACGCAGCTTTTAATAATTAAAGTTGGGCCATGCTAAAGAGCATTTCCTGACTTTTTGGATCTGGCGTATGCTGAAGCTTAAGCTAAAAGTATAGGAAAACTAAAATTTAAATTTCCCGGATCCAGGGCCCTGACAATGCGTGCTAACGCTTCATCACATCAAAAACTTTGCTTTTTCTTATTTCGCTTTGCTTTTCTTAAGCGATTCCTTGACAAAATTCTCAATTGCGGCTGTCATGGACGGTGCGCTTGGCTGCGGTGCGTGAACATCGAGTCTCAGGTTATTTTTGAGAACGGCGTTTGCTGTAGTAGGGCCGAAAGCAGCGATTAAAGTCTTGTTTTGCTTAAAATCCGGGAAGTTTTTGAACAGGGATTCAATCCCGCCCGGGCTGAAAAACACCAGCATATCGTAGTACACATCTTCCAGGTCGCTGAGATCGGAAGCTACCGTGCGGTACAACATCGCCTTGGTGAAGTTCACCTTATGCTTTTCAAGCGTTTCAGGGATTTTATCGCGTAAAATATCCGTACAAGGCAGCAAAAATTTTTCATTTTTGTGCTTTTTCATCGTGTCAACCAATTCCTCAATCGTCTGTTTACCAAAGAAAATCTTCCGTTTTCTGTAGGTCACATATTTTTGAAGATAAAGGGCAACAGCTTCCGAAATACAAAAATATTTCATGTCGTCCGGAACGGTGAAACGTACTTCTTCCGCAATCCTGAAAAAATGGTCAACAGCGACTTTCGAAGTCAGGATTACAGCCGTATGCTCAGCAAGATTGACACGCTGGGTCCTGAATTCCTGTGCACTAACCCCTTCCACATGTATGAAAGGCCTGAAATCGATCTTCAACTTGTATTTTTCGGCTAAATCGTAATAAGGTGACTTGTCACCCTCTGGCTTAGGCTGCGAAACCAAAATCGTTTTAATACTCAAAATGCTATAAATATTAAATTATACAAACAACCAAAAATTACCCAACTCATTCGTATAGATGCTATAAATTAGCACTAACGGTAAAATTTCGAGGGTGCAAAAGTACAAAATAATATAATACCATGCTACATTGTTCTCCAGCGAAAATATAATTCCGCGTAAAATTTTATAAAGCCAGAACAGGCAAATGATTACAATGAAGCTATATATAAAGTATTCCGACCATTTTATGTTGAAAGCCCAGATGAGTAAAAGCAGTGAAAAAATAACACCGATCATTTGAGAAAACAGGATCGTGTTCTGCTTGTTAGCCCTCAAAATTGCCTGTTCCTTAGTGATATACCCTATGATATTGAACCAGATCAGCGGCCATACAAAAAAATACAGCGGAATAGCCGGCAGGAAATAGAAAAGCTCAAAACGGTTCCCTGTATTGAAATGGAGATATGTTAAATAAAGCAGGATCGTTGAGGTAACAATGAAATTCAGCAGCAGGATTATCGAGGAAAAAGAGCCCAGCGCAAATTCTTCCCGCACAATTTTCTCCACATTACTGTTTTTATAAAGGACCCTGGAGAAAACAAAAACGATATTCGTGGATGCAAGCTTACTCATCGCCAGCAGTACAAAGGAAACCGAAAGCCCGATCATGGCAAACCACATTGTATTCTGGTTGCGCGGCGCCAGGGTAAAAGGGATTTCGCTTGCTTCATTGCCGTTGAAGAAATGAAAAACATCAGTTGACGCTATGACCTGCAGGATATCCATTTTATTTATAGCTGCAAAAGTACAATATTTTAATAATGAACAATCAATTCCGCCGCGGCGGAGGGTGATGAATGGACGTAAGTATTAGATTATCGCTTTCCACTCCTTTAATTTTTGTTCAAAGCTTTTGCCCGCATTTGCCGGACTGCTTGATGGAAGAGTAATCAAATTGTATTCTTTGTCCAGGTGTACATGTTTTTTGAAAAAAGCAGCAGCTTTCTGCCCGTTAAAAGCGATCAGCCTGATTTTAGGATGCTCATTTAAAAAAGCTGTAAAATCATTCGGGATCTCATTCAGGATGTCGTTGTCTAAGCTTCCTTCGCGTTCACAGGCCTGCAATACATCCCAAACAGCAATTTTATTCCGGTGCAGCATTTCTTTTTTTAGCTCATACGAGGAAGGGATTTCTTCTTCAAAAACGGCGGCAAGCAGTTTCCAAAAGTAATTCTGCGGATGCCCGTAATACTCGTTCATAGCCAGGGACTTCACGCCGGGCATCGTTCCAAGCAGCAATACTTCTGCCGCCGGATTGACTAAAGCAGGAAATGATTTAATTTTCATTGATCCAAAGCTACCAAATTATTTCTAATCGTATTATGGGTAAAATAGATGACTGGATTGTCAGATCATTAGATTTTGGGCGAAAGCTATCTAAACAATCCAATAATCGAGTTATCCAACAAGCTAAAATTGTGCGAATTTTTACAGGTTTCGTATTTATTTGTTAATTTTGCTCACTCTAAAATTGAAATTTTTCTTTATGGCAACAGATTTATATACACATCCGGACTATTTTAATATGGATGATTTGCTGAGCGAAGAGCAAAAGCTTGTTCGTGAAGCTGCGAGGGCATGGGTGAAAAAAGAAGTTTCCCCAATTATCGAGGAGCATTACGAAAAAGCGACCTTCCCGATGCATTTATTGAAAGGTTTGGGTGAAATCGGTGCTTTCGGGCCTTATATCCCTGAGCAATACGGTGGACCGGGCCTGGATCAGATTTCTTACGGTCTGATCATGCAGGAGCTCGAGCGCTGTGACTCCGGTCTGCGTTCAACAGCTTCCGTACAAAGTTCCCTCGTGATGTACCCGATCTGGAAATACGGTAACGAAGAGCAGAGAATGAAATACCTGCCGAAACTGGCTACCGGTGAAATGATGGGCTGCTTCGGTTTAACCGAGCCTGATCACGGTTCCAACCCGGGCGGGATGATCACGAACTTTAAAGATGCCGGCGACCACGTAATCCTTAACGGGGCTAAAATGTGGATTTCCAATGCTCCTTTCGCTGATATCGCTGTTGTTTGGGCGAAAGACGAAAGCGGCCGGATCCACGGTCTCGTAGTTGAGCGCGGTATGGAAGGTTTTTCCACTCCGGAAATGCACGGTAAATTATCTTTGCGCGCTTCATCTACAGGGGAATTGATCTTTGTAAACGTGAAAGTTCCTAAAGCAAACATTCTCCCTAACAAATCAGGTTTGGGTGCGCCGCTTGGCTGCCTTGACTCTGCCCGTTTTGGAATTGCATGGGGCGCTTTGGGTGCAGCGATGGATTGCTACGACCAGGCAGTAAGATATTCAAAAGAGCGTACACAATTTGGTGTTCCGATCGGTTCTTTCCAGCTGATCCAGAAAAAACTGGCTGAAATGATCACCGAGATCACGAAGGCACAGTTGCTTACACTCCGTTTGGGACAGCTGCGTAACGAAGGCCGTGCAACAAGCGCACAAATTTCTATGGCGAAACGCAACAACGTTGAAATCGCCCTGAACATTGCCCGTGAAGCACGCCAGATCCACGGTGGTATGGGTATTACAAGCGAATACTCGATCATGCGCCACATGGCTAACCTGGAGTCCGTTGTTACTTACGAAGGAACACACGATATCCACTTGCTGATCACCGGTATGGACGTTACAGGAATTCCTGCATTTACACGCGAAATGCCTGACCTGTCAAATATGAAATAAGAGAATTCGCAGAATTCGATGATTATAAAAGCCGCTTGAAAAAGCGGCTTTTTTCATTTGGAGTATATTTTCAATTTCGCGTCAGCGAAGAGATCTTCCAATCCGCTTCAGCGGGATCACCCAAGAGGGAATCATTTCAGTGTTTTTGCGCTTTCAAGCACTTCATTTTTCAGCTGCTCAGCGTAAGCGATCATTTTTTGTAAAACCAGGGGATTGGATGCACCAAGAATTTTGGCCGCCAGGATTCCTGCGTTTTTCGCTCCATTGAGGGCAACAGTCGCTACCGGGATCCCGTTTGGCATTTGCAGGATAGATAACATGCTGTCCCATCCGTCGATTGAGTTGGATGATTTGATCGGAACACCGATAACCGGAAGCGGTGTAAGTGAAGCTGTCATGCCAGGTAAGTGTGCAGCCCCGCCAGCCCCCGCAATGATCACCTTCAGGCCTTTCAAATGTGCATTTTTAGCATATTCGAACATGAGCTCAGGTGTCCTGTGCGCCGAAACGACATTAATTTCGTAGCTAATCCCGAAATGATCGAGGATTTTAGCAGCTTCTTCCATAACGGGCAAATCCGATTTGCTTCCCATAATAATTCCAACTTCAGCCATTTTTTTGTTTTTTGCAAAGCTAATTTTTTTTGCTGACCCAGCCAAAATATCCCCGTTTATTGTATTCCTGACGAAAGATTGATATATTTAATCGAAAATAAAATTTAGTTTGTCTACAAAATATTGCACTTTGTCTAATTTGTTTCTTTATTTTGTTTACTTTTGTCACCAAATCACGTAGAATACCGTCTATGTCTTTAATTTTGGAAACTTTCATTCAACAAAAACAACCATTTATGAAACATGTATTAACTTTAGTTCTTTTAACATTTAGCTTTACAGGACTATTGGCGCAGGATCCGGTTGCGCACATCACTTCCCCGGACAGGGAAATTTGTGCGTGTGAATCGGTGACACTGAGCGGAGCTACTTCCGAGCAGGTCGGCGGACCAATCGTTAGGTATATCTGGAGTGTCTTTGGAGGTAACCCGAACGTGGTTATTGCCGATACGACGCTGACACCAACTTATACCTTGCCGTTGTGTAACACAGGGACTTACAGCGTCAGTTTGATCGTACAGGATCAGGACGGTGATGCCGGCGGTGAGCAGGAAGCGGATTTCATTACAGTAAATTCCATTCCAACAGCAGCCTTCTCCCCAACTGTATCTTCTTGTCTCCTGCCATATGCTATCACATACGGAAACGGCTCAAGCACCGGCGGCGGAATTACCTACGCATGGACTTTTAGCGGAGGCTCGCCTTCCAGTTTCAGTGGTTTCAACCCGAGCACCGTTACATACAACACTGTCGGTAACTTTTCAACGAGCCTGATTGTGGTAAACACCCTGACAGGTTGCCGTGACACAATGACTACAAGTACAAACATTTCCAATTTCCAGGCAGACATCGCTGCTCCGGCAACTGCTTGTTTGAATGCACCGACACAGTTTACAGATATGTCTACCATTGGGGCCAGTTCCTGGTCCTGGTCTGTTATTTTACCAGGTCAGCAAACCGCAACCCAGGTGAGTACGGCTCAAAACCCGATGATCACATTCAACCAGTTAGGTACGCACCGTGTAGTTCTCAACTCGCAATCCCCGGTTCCTTGCCAGGATTCAGATACGATTACGATCAACGTTGTGGGCTTACCGCTTGCTGATTTTACGGTTAACCGCGACAGGGGGTGTTCTCCTTTACCGGTTACCTTCACCAATCTTATTCCTATTCCTGCAAATACGTACACCTGGACTTTTGGTGACGGACAGACTTTCACAGGCCTGAACGCCGGAACACATGTCTATATTGGTTCTAACGGACAAACATTTAATGCTGTTATGACAGTAGAAGATGTCAACGGGTGTATCGCATCGGATGATACGCTGATTATCATTAATAAGCCTGAAGCGAATTTCTCTACAAGCCTTATTAAAGGATGTGAGCTTCTTCCAACAACTTTTACAAACCTCTCAACTGCTGGGGGAACCCCAATTGTAACGTATTTATGGGATTTCGGTAATGGAGTGACATCTAACGCCCAGAACCCGCCGGTACAAAGCTTTACTTGCGGAGAGTACAATGTTTCCCTGACTGTAACTGACCAGCAAGGCTGCGTTGATGTTACATCACTGGATGATGGATTTGATTCAACAGTGGTATATATGGATGGCCCGGGTTATTCAACATTGTCCGGATCATCTTCAGTTGCAGATACCGTATTAAAATTCGGTACTCACACTCAGCCGAACTTTATGGTTGACCATAACAACGACTGTATCAAAAAACCATTTGAATTATCTGATTTAACAGTTGTTCCTTGTCCGTACGATGATCCGCAGGATTGGATGAGATTCTGGTTGTTTAATGATGTACCTGAGCCAGGGGATTCCGTTCACACAAAAATCTTTTCTGATACAAACCAGAATACGGGAACCAACGGACTGCCAGGCGTAGACGTGGGCTTACGGATTGATTTCAGGGGCTGTATTGACCAGTTGCAAACAGTTGACAGTATTTATGTTTCCGGCCCGCAGTCCAAGTTTACTGTTGATCAGAACATCTTCTGTGATAACAACTTCATGAACCCGAACCCGCTCGTTAAAACGATTTCTATTGATGATTCAGAGTCGATTTACGGACACAAGTGGGATGATAATAACTCACCGCAAAACCCTACGATTATTGATTCGACGGTTGCCAACCTGGCTTTTGACCGCACGGAAGTTACTTTCAGATGGGGCGATGGGACAACGGATTTTTACCAGACCAATGCCCAGGGAGTGCTTGACGGTGCTATGACAGGTATTGAGGATGGTGACCATGCTACGAATGTGAACCCCGCAAACGCCACCCTTGTACCGGGAATTACAACGGCAAACCCTTTGCAGCATACTTACACACAATACGGAAGCTATGAAGTATGGCAGATTATCCGCAACTATAACTCTATGGGCCAATTAGGCTGTACAGACAGTACAAGTACACGGATTGATGTTTCTTACGGATTGGCCGAGCTGGTTTTCAGTGAAATGCCGGCACAGCCAAACGATATCCGCGACTCCGTGTGTATCAATAACCTGTTCAGTATGCTGCCTTCATTTAATACAACGGTTGAACATGTACCTGTAAACTATTCCTTTGATATGGATAACGGCAGTTTCCTTACAGGACCGGGCTCACAGGCAACATTTACAACTTCTTACAGCACGCCAGGCCTTTATGACATTTCACTTACTATGACGAACTCAGTTGGCTGTGTTGGTTACGATACAATCCAAATGAGGGCTTTTGCCTTGCCAGTTGCGAGTATAACAAGCGTACCGGCTAACCTGGTTGTCTGTGAAGGAAACACACTGAATGCTACTTTGTCGAACGCATCAACACACCCTGCAGGTTCTTATGATAATGGTGGTGGTGTTACTGCCAGCTGGGCTTCAACAAACCCATTCGTTTGGTCCGTGCAGCCGCAGGGAACTATTGTCAATACACAAAACTACAATGAGAATGTTACGCAAAGCTTAACAAGCAGTGCAACAATCAGTCTCACGGTAACAGATGCTTTTGGCTGCGTTTCGGCTCCGGCATTCATAAATGCGAATGTTCAGAAGCCAACAGCCGACTTCGGTTTGCCTGACAGGATATGTAACGAAACAGCAGGTACGATCCCTTTCTCCGGAAACGGTAACATTGCAGTGTACGAATGGACTGTAAATGGAACTAACGTAGGTGGAAATACAAGCAGTATCCCTTACAGCTACTTCCTGCCTGATACTCAATTGGGAATTACAGACATCTACAGGCTGATCGTAACGGATACGGAAGGTTGTAAGGATACAATCGAACGCCAGATTAGCGTGCGTAACCCACAGGCTGATTTTACAGCTTCTATCAGCGGTACAGCCCTGACACCAGGACAGGAATTCCAGTGTCCTCCGATTATCGTGGACTTTACAGACCAGACGGAGCATATTGCGGGTAGTACAATTATCCAGAACCACTGGTACCATGAAATTTTCCAGACAAATCCTGGAGTTCAGACAGCTGATGTGCCTAACCCAAGCGGTATGCAGTATATCAAGCCGGGTGTTTATGACCTGACATATGCGATCATGGACGACGCTATGTGTCCTGATACAATCCACATTGACAGCTTCCTCGTGATCCATGGCCCGACGGCTACACCGGATATTAACATGATCAGCGGCGCATGTAACCAAACATTTACATTTGACCTGGGGACTACTACCAATGTGGTTTCATGGAGCTGGACTTTGGGCGACGGAACAACTGTATTTTCTGCAGAAGAGCCGGACGACCTGTTCTCTCACCAGTACCCGGGAGCTAACACAACGTATGCTACATCACTCACAGTTTTAGATGCGAATGATTGCCCGGTTGAATACGAGCTGCCCGCAGTCACCTTACCGAATGATGTGGATGCCTTCTTTACGGCCAGTCCGGATGAGATTTCACTCGGTACGACCGTAGTCTTTGATCCAAGCCAGTCAACAGCGGCTAACGGACCAAACATGTGGATCTGGGATTTCGGTGACGGAAGAATTGATACGGTATACAGCGCCGTGCCAACGGATATCACAAACCAGTACGCAATTGCAGGTGAAATCCCGGTATTGCTGACCCTGGTGGATAACATCGGTTGTAAGGATAACTACTTACTGACATTGAACATCGACATCAGCCTGGTATTGCCGAACGTATTTACCGGTTTCGGTTCAGACGGCCCGAATGCAGACCTGCTCTTGTTTGCAGATGTATTCAAGGATTTCAACTTCCTGGTTGTGAACAGATGGGGTAATGTCGTATTCGACGGTAAGCGCGATGCTTCCAAACCGAGATATCTGTGGGATGGTATCGACCAGAAAAGCGGTAAGCTTTGCCAGGACGGTACATACTTCTACATCATTACCGGTGTATTGAAAAATGACGAGCCGGTTAAACTGCAGGGATTTGTATCCCTTGTAGGGTCAACCAGACCTTAATAAAACTTAAAATAAAAACTAAAAACAGGGGCGGATCAATTTTCGCCCCTGTTTTTTTTTATCTTTGTCTAAAGCAAACCAGGCTGTCGCTCCGAAGCCGTTAAACGCTGCGGGGAGGAAAGTCCGGGCAGTACAGAGCGCCGTACTTCCTAACGGGAAGGGTGCCAGGTTTAAGCCTGGTGCACAGAAAGTGCCACAGAAAGGAAAACTACCCCTGAAGCAGATACTCTGTATCACTTCGGAGGAAAAGGTGAAAAGGTGGGGTAAGGGCCCACCGTGCAGGCAGCGATGCGTGTTGCAAGGTAAACCTTACGGACTGAAAGACCATGTATACCGGGGCTTGAGGGCTGCTCGCCCGATCCCGGAGGGTAGGTCGATAGATCCCGGGAGTGATCCCGGGGCCAGATAAATGACAGTCAGCACCGGCAAGCGCTTGCGCAGGGCCGTTGTTCACAGGACCCGGCTTATGGTTTGCTTTTTATTTTTAAACTATACTATGAGAAAAAGCTTACTGGTTGCTTCAAGAGAGTTCAGGGAACGTCTGCGGTCCAGGAACTTTTTATTTATGGCCATCTTCGGCCCGCTGCTGGTTCTTGGCTTGGTTTACCTCTTGTTTACGTTGGGCGGGAACAGCAAAAAAACCTGGAATGTTTTGATCGCCGATCCGAATGGGATCCTGGAAAATAAAATCATGGCGAAGGAAAGCAATGACATCCATTATTCCTTTGCGAACGATTATGTTGAAGTCGAAGACTTTGCCAGCGAGAAGCAGTTCAGCCAATTTGATGCCTTACTGGAAGTGAACGAAAAAGTGTTCAGCAATAAGATCGCCTATTTATTTTACAAAGATAAGCCCGGCTCACAAACAGCGGCATTGATCCAGTACCAGTTTGAGCGGCGCCTGGAAGAAATACTCGTGAAACGGTTTACAGACCTGAGCCTTGAAAAATTCAGGCAATTGAAGCAGCCGATCAACGTGGGCCTGCGAAATGCTTATGATCCGCATAACCAGTCAAACGATCTCGGGGCCTGGGTCGGTTACTTCTTCGGATCGGTTATTATCCTGTTTATTTTTCTTTTTGGAATGACGATTTTGCGCAGCACGAGCATTGAGAAATCCAACCGGATAGTGGAAGTATTGCTGGCAAGTATTCAGCCGAAGCAATTGCTTTTCGGTAAAATCCTGGGTATCGGGCTGGCGGCGCTGCTGCAGTTTTTACTTTGGATGGTTATTATCACCATTGGTTTGTATGCAATGCGTGAAACCTTATTCCCTGACTTGCTCGACGCTTCCAATATGAATATCGGCCAGCTTTCCCAGGATATGCGCAACCTGAGCCTGGAAGAAAATTATTTCCGGGATACGGAGTACAACCAGTTTGTTGAGCTGATTTACGAGCGGATCCAGTTTGGGAATATGCTGTTTTATTTCGCTTTGTTTTTTGTGGTAGCATATCTGTTTTACGCTACTTTTTTTGCCGCTTTGGGTGCGCTCACAGGATCTGAAAGCGACGGACAGCAATTTGTTTTCCCGCTGATCGGGATGCTGTGTTTTGCTTTATATGCAGGTTATTTTGCGCTGAACTACCCCGACCACGAACTAACAGCCTGGCTGAGCTTTATTCCTTTTACCTCGCCGGTTGTGTGCATGGTTAAAATTGCGGTGGGTTACCCCGATGGAAGCGTATATGAACTATTTGTTTCCCTGGTTATTTTGATTTTATCAACGGTTGTCATGCTTTCTGTTTCAGCGCGCCTGTATAAAAACGGGATTTTGCAGTTCGGTCACAGGCTTACGATCAGACACATATTTAAATGGCTAAGGCGTGCGTGAGAAACTAGCGGTAATTGACCTCGGAACTAACACCTTTAACCTCCTGATTGCATCTAAAAACGCGGGCGGCTTTGATATTATTCATAGCGAGAAAGTTGGGGTGGCTTTAGGAATGGGAGGGATCAATGACTGTCTCGTTTCACCCGATGCTTTTGAGCGCGGAATAAAAGCACTGGTTTATTTCAAGGAAAAATGTGATGCTTTACACGTGGACCGGATTGCGGCCATCGGTACGTCGGCGCTGCGTGATGCTGAAAACCAGGCTGAGTTCCTCAGCAGGGCGAAATCAGAAACGGGGATCGATATCGAGATTATTTCCGGTGACCGTGAAGCAGAGCTGATTTATAAAGGCGTCAAATGGTCTTTTGATTTCCGGGAACCAACGATGATCATGGATATCGGCGGAGGGAGCACGGAGCTGATCCTCGCTGACGCCGGCGGACTTGTTGAAAAGCAAAGCTTTAATATCGGGGTTTCACGCATTTACCAGGAATTTGATTTTTCAGATCCTTATACGGAAGAAGATATTGTACGTGTCCGTGAATGGCTGGAGGAAAAAACGGAGGGCTTTTTCAAGGGAATGGTTTGCCGGGCTTTGATCGGCGCTTCGGGCAGCTTTGAAACATTTTACGAAATGATCCACCATGAAGAATTCCCGGAAAGCCGCCAGGCACTGGAATTTCCTGTTCAGGACCTGAGACGGATCCTGAAGTGGATAATTGGCTCAACCCAACAGCAGCGCGACGAACATCCTTACATTATCCCGATCCGCCGGAAAATGGCGCCTATCGCAGCTATCAAAACGGGCTGGGTGATGGATAAGCTCCATGTTGAACAAACCTTTGTGACCCCTTTTTCTTTGAAAGAAGGCGTGTTATACGAGCGTTTTGTTGAGGGCTTGTGAGGGTAAAATTACAATTCCCGGGTTAAGCCACAGTTAAGGTTCAGCTATCTTTTTTATAATTTCCAACTGGAATTTTCCATGTTTTTTATCATTGGGTTAAATCTGCTTTACATTGATTTTCAGGCTTATTTTCGCTCTAACTTTGCCTCGTGAAAGGTCAAAATAAAATAAAAATGTAACTTTTCGGAACTATCAATGTCTTACAATTAAAACAAAAAAACATGAAAAAGTTAAGCTTAAGTTTAGCACTACTGGCAGCCAGCGGCCACCTTTTATTTGCCAACCCGGTGAATGACAACAACGAGGATAAAAAGAAAAAAGATTCCCTGGAAGTAGTCCGGGAACCGGTATTCAGGACGAATTTATCAGACAAGCTGCTTTTGGTTGAAATTTCCGGGAATGTAGATTCCTTAGCGAGCGTTTCAATCACCAACCAACGCGGCAGCTCCATCCTGTTTTCTGTTGTTGAGCTGGCCGAGCAGGAAATCGTTTTCGACCTGTCGCAGTTTGAAAAGGGGATTTACAATGTCATGTACATTACCAACCAGGAAATCCGCATTAAGAAGGTTGTGGTAAATTAAAAATATCGTGCAGCAAAAAAGCCACACGATATTTTCAAGCGTTCGTCCGTTCTTTTCTCTAAATCTCAGTTACGCTTTTTAAACGGAGAGCAGGCTTCAGCGTATAGCTGCCATCACCTTCAATTACAATTGATTGGTTGGCATCAAAGTCAATCAGCAATTCATAATCCTTATCATCTTCAAAATGTTTGTTGATATTGAATTTTAAACCTGATTGCATAGCGCTGGGCGTATTCAAAGGAAAAGCCTGGTCGCCGATTAAAACGTTATTATGTGAACCAAGGATCAAACGCATCTGGCTTACATCCCCGGAAGGAATTTTATGGTCATTTGCCAGTACAACGGTTACATCATTCTGCAAAGTCAGCAAATCGTAAACACCGGCGTTAGTTGGTAAGGAAATCCAGCCTTTGCTTGTGCTCACTTCCACATCCCGGATTTCTACGTTTACCTTAGTAAAAGGACCCGGGGCATCGGTCATTTTTACCCGCATTGTACTCTGGCCATCTGAATTTGGCTTGTTACACGCTGCTACTGCGAAAACGAGCAGTAAGCCAGCAATAAATTTAGTTGTTCTCATGACAATTGTTTTTAAGATTTTTACTTTAACTTACTTAAAAGGCAACTTTCAGTCCAAGTCCCGGGTCGAAAGAAGTCCACACACCACCATTTGTATTGAATTCAACGAAAGGCTTGATATCAAGACTGAATGCGATTGGTGCACGCGGGATTTTATATTCCAAACCTACGATACCATCTATACCAAGTCCCATACCGCCGTTTTCGTAGTAATAGTAACGGTCACCGTTATACCAGTAGTAACCACGGTAAAAAGTATTCTCAAAAGCCGCGTGGCCACCACCACCGTAGTACCAGCTCAAACCGGCGATATTGGCTGTCGGCATATAGCGTTCATATAACAGGGTTGCTGAAACACCATGTCTCCAGAATCCGAGAATACCCTCCAAAGCGCTTGAATTGCCAATGGATTTTTTGATCGTTAAACCGGAAGTTTCACCGGCACGTAAACCGATTGCTGTGTTGTAATCCTGGGCTCGCAGGATTGTCCCGAAAAATAAAAAGGGCAACAGATAAATTAGTTTTTTCATGACATTTAAATTTTAGTTCGAAATCAAATGTTCTAAAGCTGTGCCATGAAATTAATTTGTTAAAAATCAGTAAATTAACAAATTTAAAGAATTGGATTGTTTGCCAAAATGAAAATACATTTCTCAAAATGAAATTAAGTTCAGATAAGAATTAACCTTATAAAAACATACATAAATGTAAAGCGTATTCTAAAGAAATTATCGGCCACGAATTAACTCCGCTGCTGCTTCACGGTCACCAAGTAATTATATTCCGGTAATTTACTCTTTTAGAGATAATTAAGACATAGTGTTCCGACGTCATTGGAATTACAACATGCGTCTAATCTTCCTGTTCGCCTTTCAGCATCCGGTAGATCGTTGTCTGCCCGATCCCTAATTTTTCAGCAACAAGCTTGATGTTTTGCTGGTATTTCGCGAGGTAAATATTGACAATTTTGAGGTTGTAATCCCGCAGTGTCATCTCTTCGGTAAGCAGGGAAGTGATTTCATCCGAGTTTGCAAGCATAATGCCATTTGATGAAATCTCTTCTTCGGAAGAAAGGATCACAGCCAGCTCGGAAACGGATTTCAATTCCCGGATATTTCCCGGCCACGGATAGCTGAGCATTTTGAGCTGGGCTTGCTTGGAAATGGTTTTTTCCGGCAGGCCGTTTTCTTCGCAGAATTTACGGATGAAATATTTAGCCAGAATCAGCACATCGTTTTCACGGTCGCGCAGCGGGGGAAGATGGATCGGCAAACCGAAAAGGCGGTAATACAA
The DNA here is from genome assembly GCA_021325675.1 of Crocinitomicaceae bacterium. Taxonomy (GTDB): domain Bacteria; phylum Bacteroidota; class Bacteroidia; order Flavobacteriales_D; family Crocinitomicaceae; genus M2408. The sequence continues at coordinate 467,014 of JAJTCM010000002.1, read as the reverse complement.
GTCTTCCCGGAAATTTCCTTTTTTAACTTCTTCGAGCAGGTTTTTATGCGTAGCAACGATGATCCGGCAATTGATCGGGATGACCTTGTTGCTTCCGATGCGGGTGATTTCCTTTTCCTGTAATGCACGCAGCATTTTCGCCTGGAAATAAATATCGAGCTCCCCGATTTCGTCCAGGAAAAGAGTACCTCCGTTCGCTTCTTCAAACTTACCGATCCGCAGGTCGCTGGCGCCGGTAAAAGCCCCTTTTTCATGTCCGAACAGCTCACTCTCAAACAAATCTTTGGGGATGGCGGCAACGTTGACGGATATGAAGGGCTTGTTTTTGTAAGCTGAATTGTAGTGAATGGCTTTGGCAACCATTTCCTTTCCGGTACCTGTTTCCCCTGAAATGGTCACGTTGATATTGGAAGTCAGCGATTTTGCCATGAGCGAAAAAACCTGCTGAATGGCGGGGCTTTGTCCGATAATTGCTTTTTCAAAGGAGTACTTTTGCTGTACTTCGCTTTCCAGCTGGGTAATCCGCTTGCGCAGTCCCGAGTGTTTCTGGATATTTCGGATACACTGGAAAAGACGGTCGCGGATATCATTCGTTTTAACAATGTAATCGTAAGCGCCCGCTTTCATGATATTGATCGCCGTTTCGATGTCTTCCTGTTCGGAAATAACGATCACTTCGCACTCGGAGCAGTTTTCCTTGATTTTAGTCAGGAGCTCGTCGCCCAGCATATCAGGCAGGCGGTAATCAATAGTGATGACGTTCGGCGCCTGGTCCAGCGCTTTGAGCAGGTCTTTGGCGTTAAAAAAACTTTTGATTTCAAAATCGGGATCCAGTGATAAATTATGAACGAGGAGCTTGTTATACCACTCGTTATCTTCCACGATAAAAATTGTAAATGCTTTGGTTGCCATGCAGAGACTGTCTATTTTGACGGCAATTTACCTAATTTTCGTGGAACAACTATTACATAATTCTGAATTAAATTGATTTTTCTTCAAATTTTTCGGCTTCCAGGTTCGCGATCAATTGCTTGCTGTGGCTTTTGAGTTTTTCGAGCACAAACTTCATTTCTTCGTAGGTAAAAGCATTTTTCTTGTAATTTTCAATCAGCTTGATCAGGGCATACATCTTGTTCGCTTCCAGGTGCTTGCATGGAGCTGCAATCCGGTGGGCGATCTGCGACATGGCATAAAAATCCTTTTCGTCGAGGTAGCCCTGCATTTGCGAAATTCCTTCTTTGCTGGTGCGGATAAACAATTCGAGCATTTCGTCAAAAAACTCCTGGCTGCCCTGCGCCATCACCCTCAGGTTGGCAAGATCGTAATGTTTATCATTTTCATCGTCATCGTCTTCTGCAAGCACCAGGTTGAGATCGAGCGTACTTGTATTTTTATCAAGCAGCTTACTGATAACGGCCAGCAAGTGGTCATTTTTAAAGGGCTTCGGCAAAACGGCATCAAAAATAAAAGCGGTGTTTTTGTCATCTTCCAGCGATCCGGCGGAAAGTGCAACAATCGGAACGGGAATTGGCTGCAGCGCTTTGATTTGCTTGGTGGCATCGATCCCGTTCATTTTTGGCATCCGGATATCCATCAGGATCAGGTCGAACTGGATATTGCGTGCCAGCTCAAAAGCTTCTTCCCCGTTGGAAGCTTCATACAGCTCAACATCATAAGGGTTCAGGAGCGAGGAAAGCAGCTTGCGGTTGAAAGGCTCATCGTCAACCACCATGATTTTTCTGCCTTTTACCAGCTGTGTAATATCAATAGCGGCCGGAACAGGCGTTTCAACCGGGGCCTGGGCAACTTTGCCATGTTCGTAAGGGATGGAGAAAAAGAATGTCGTTCCCTGCCCTTTTTTGCTGTTCACCCGGATGGAGCCGCCCTGGAGCTCAATCAGGGTTTTGGTGATATTCAGTCCCAGGCCGGTGCCGCCGTATTCTTTGCTGGTATGCATACTTTCCTGCTCAAATTCGTTGAAAATGTGTTCCAGGCGGTCGCTGGCAATACCGATCCCGGTGTCGTTCACGGACATGTGGACGAGGTAACGCCCCGCTTCGTTGGATTCGAATTTCAGGTTGATCTCGATCGTGCCGTTTTCCGTAAACTTAATGGCGTTCCCAACGAGGTTCAGCAGTATTTGCTTCAGCTTGAACGAATCGCCTTTTACGTGCAGGCTTTCCGTTGAAACGTGCAGGATCAACTGGTTGTTTTTGACGCGGGCCGATTCTTCGAGGATCTGGAAAACTTCTCTCACGGCCAGTATGATGTCAAAATCCTCTTTCTCGAATTCAATTTTATTGGCCTGCAGTTTGGTGTGGTCCAGGATATTATTAAGCAATTTCAGCAGCAGCTGGGCAGATTTCTGAATGATCCCCAGTTTTTCGCGGCGCTGTTCGTTTGTCAGTTTGGATTCCGGGTTGGTAAGCAGGTCGGTGAAACCAATAATGGAGTTGAGCGGTGTGCGCAGCTCGTGGCTCATGTTGGACAAAAAGCGTACTTTGGCTTCAGCCAGCTCATCACTTTCCTGCTTGGCTTTTTTGAGAATTTTCTTGTATTCGTTATTTTTCCGGATGTAGCGGATGATCGTATAAAAAATCAACAAGAGGAGCAGGGAGCAGAAAACGCTGAAAATAATCGTGATTTTCTTGGCATCTTTTGCAGCCTGGCCAGCCGCTTCGGATTTACGCGCAATCGCCATGCGCTCCCGTTTTTCCAGCCTGTCGAGCATCTGGGCGATTTTCTTCATGATGAACCGGTCGTATTGGATCAGTCCCAGCTCAATGGAATTATTCGTGATTTCCTTGTAGCTTTCCATTTTGCGGATCTCTTCCAGCTCTTTTTTGAAATAGGTTATTTTCAGGTTGGCTTCATTCTTTTTGCGCTTGAAAATACTAAGGCCTTTGGCTTTAGGTTCGTTCTGTGCGCGTTCGAGTGCGCTTACTTCATCGATTTTTTCCTGTACAACGTTGAGCGCGTCAGTTACCCGGTACTGGTTTTGGGTGAGCATCAGGCTATCCAGGATTTTAAATTTTTCAAATACAAAAAATTCGAAGGTGTCAACCTGGGATTTAAACACGGGATCATCCGCTGACATATTTTTAAGACGGGTTAGTTTTTTTTCCGAATTGCGGATGGTTTTGTAAAAATCATCGAGGTAGGTTTTGTCTTTTGTCAGGTTAAAGGAGTAGAGGTTATTTTCCGCTTCGGTGAGCGTGCCTGTCAGCGACTTCATCAGCAGCAGGCGGTTATCCGGCGCGGCCTGAACGTTTACCTTTTCAATAGTTGTTGAGATCTTCCTGTTAACATATACACCGGTGAGAATTACCAAAAAGAAAATTCCGGTCAACAAGATGATCGAGCTGATTTCGTATTTAAAAAATTTCATATTGCTAAACGCTTTATTTGTTCTTCAATCAGGTACGAGCATAAATCGAAGGTGGTGTCATTTTTCAATACGATGCCGGAAGCGCCTTCATACAAACAGTGATAGAGGTTGTAATTGTTCTTGGCATCGGAAATAATAATGACGGTACAGTCGAAGCTGACGTTCCGGATATCTTTGATCACATCAATTCCGCTGAAATTATTATCGAGGTTAAAATCAACGAAGGCGATGTTTGTTTCTTTATTAAAATTATTCAAAAATTCCGAATAATTGTTAAAAGAATCCAAAACGAACGAAATATTTTTCCCGACTTTGTGTTTTTCGACTAGCTGCTCGATCTTCCTGGAGAACAATTTATTGTAAAAGAGATTGTCTTCAAGAATTACAATGCGCAATATTTGATTCCCACTCATAACCGTGTTTTGTTTAAATTGGTTTTGTGCTGTTATTCCTGCTTCTGCCTTCTTCCAGGTCCCCGGCTCATTCCGGAGAAGTATGGTAAGCTAAGGGAGCTTTTCTAACTTCACGATTTAGAGTTAACGAGTATTGTACCAAGAAATTGAAACTAATTTAAATCATTAATAATCAATAGTTTAATTGAATGCAGCCTGTGCCAGGAATGACGTGTTTTTCCTAAAATGAAAAAGATATTTTCAAAATGAAAAAGCCGGCTGATTCTAAACAACTAACCGTTTATACCGGTTTTTAAGTGCTTCACAAACTTTAACACTTTTAACTCGGAAATCTTTATTATTCTTGTACTTTGCAAAATTTAGCCAAAAATGACTAAAAGACTATATTTATGTTTCCTGGTGATGCTATTACCGCTGCTTTCCTTTTCGCAGCAAATGACGATTAGCGGTCATATCCAGGACACAACAAATAATCAAAATGTTCCGCTTCCCAATGCTTTGGCTATGTTGGTTCGGATTAAGGATTCCGTGCTTGTTGATTATAAACGGTCCGATGAAAACGGCTTTTTCGAATTCAAAACCCCGATTGATACTTTACAGCTGATTGTTTCGCACCCGCGCTTCAGCGAAAACTCATACTATATTTTCGGCAGCGCCGGCAGCCATGAATTTGACATCAAACGCATTATTATCCCGCAAAAAAGCCAGAACCTGAAGGAGGTTGTCATTTATGCTTATAAGGATCCCGTATATTACAAAGGCGATACGCTCGTTTATGTGGCCGATTCTTTCCAGACGAAACCCAATGCTGTCGTGGAAGATTTATTGAAAAAATTGCCCGGAATCAAAGTCAACGCTGACGGAAGCATCGAAGCCCAGGGCAAGGAAATCCAGCAGGTTTTAGTGGATGGAGATGAATTTTTCGGCGCCGACCCAACGATGGCAACACGTAATTTAGGGGCGCAGGGAGTTGAAACCGTTGAAATTTACGAAAAGAAAGACGAGAATTCGACCGACGACAGCGAAACGATCCAGGTACTCGACCTCCGGCTCAAGGATGACGCCAAAAAAGGGTATTTCGGGAAAATATCGGGTGCTACGGATGCCGGGCTAACGAACGGGAAACCTTTTTACGAAGGGGAATTCCTGGCGAATAAATTCAATAAAACACAGAAGATCTCGGTTTTTGCACTCGGCTCAAATACGATGCGTTCCAGCCTGGAATGGCGGGATATGTATAAATACGGTCTCACTTCCCGGAATTTCTTCGATGAGGAAAATGAAAACTGGAGCTGGAATTTCAGTAACAACCAGGGTGATGGAATCCCGACAACACTCAAAACAGGGATTTATTACAACGATCAGATCAGTAAAAAAACGGAGCTGAACATCAATTATACGTACAATAACGCCGGAATCAGGACGCTTGAAACCAACCGCTCACAGTATTTCCTTGAAGATACTTCGTATGTGACCGACCTGAAAAGCCGTTCGGAGGATAAAAACGTATCAAACGATCTCAATTTCAAATTCACGCATAAGCTGGACTCGGTTTCCACGCTGGAGCTGGAGACGGCTGCCGGATTGAACACCGCAGAGACAAATGCTACGGACAGCACGGACTTTTTGTTTGAAGACTTACAGCTTTCCCGCAGGACTGTTGTGAGCAATATCAACAAGGCCAAAGGAACGAACCTGACTTCCAAACTGAGCTATCGCCGCGATTTTAAGAAAAAGGGCCGCAGAATGACGTCGTTTTACCGTTTTGCATACGATGACAACAAATCCGATGGCATCCTGACGGTGGATGACCCCACTTTGTTTACGCCAACAAACCAATCGAAGGACAATAGCTCGCTCTCGCGGTCCCACACGGCTTCGGCATCTTATATTGAGCCTTTAGGGAAAAAATTCAAGCTGGAGTTTAATTACGAGTTTTACAATAATTTTAACGAGCAGGAAAAATACACGCGCAATTTTGCCAATGGAAGCTATTCCGAGATTGATTCCACCTATTCCAATAATTTCCAGACTACTAAAACACAGCACCTGGCCGGGACACAATTGATCTTTGAGCACAAAAAGCACCGGATTTCCGGAGGTGTGCGCTACCGCAACGTGGTGATTGACAATGAAAACCTGTTTTTCGGTACGCACATTCACCAGGATATCACCAATTATTTGCCGCGTGCGCGCTACGTTTACAAGATTTCACAGCATAACCGCTTTATGCTGAATTATAACACTTCTTCCTCGCAGCCTTCGATCAACCAGCTGCAGCCGGTACGGGACAACACCAACCCGAACAGGCTGATCGTCGGGAACCCGAACCTGAAACCAAATTATGTGCATAATTTCTCCGGATCGTTTAATACCTACAAACCTTTGTCGGGCGTTTATTTCTGGTCATCGGTGAACCACACGATTACGAACAACGCGTTTGCCAATTCGACTACGTATGACGCTTTGGGGCGGTCAACTTCACAAACGATCAACGTGGACGGCAATACTTCTTCCAGCCTGAACTTCGGAACAGGTTTCCCGGTTTTCAAAAAATTCCTGGAAGTTGTGCCAAACGTAAACATGTCCCGTTCCCGCCAGGTGAATTTTGTAGATAGTGTTCAAAACGTTACCATCAACCAGAATATCGGCGGTGGTTTGGAGCTGAAAATCGAGCGCGACTCTGTTGAGTTTACCGTTGGAGGGGATTTCGCTTATACGAAGCCGTCAAGCACGATCAGCTTCCAGTCAATTTTGCCGTATTACAGCCAAAGCTACTCAGCGAGCTTCCTGTGGAAATTGCCCAAAGGATTTTTCATCGAAACCGATGCGGATTATACGATCAACTCACAGCGCGCTGCCGGTTATGACCTCGATTTCCTGATCTGGAACGCTTCCGTTTCCAAAAGCTTCCTGAAAAATGAAAACCTGATCGCTACTTTGCATGTGTATGATATCCTGAACCAAAACGTGAGCGCTAACCGCTATGTGAACGCCAACGTGATTACGGATACCAAATCCGTCATTATCGCCCGTTATTTCATGGCGCGCCTGACGTTTAAATTTAACAGTACCAAAACCAAAGAACCGGATGATTTCTTCTAAATTCATAGTTATAGCAGCTCTGATTGCATTTACGCAAAACGGGATCGCCCAGATTAGCTCCGGTAAAATCACGTTTGAGCGCCGCACCAACCTGATGAAAAAGTTCAGGGATGAGCGTTCGAACCGCTGGCTGAACGAGAGCAACAAGAATGCGATCGATATGTTTGAATTATATTTCAACGATTCCCTTTCCGTATTTTTGCCAATTGAAGACGAGAGTAAAAAAGGCATGATGGGCTGGGCGACCAATAAAAATACGGTTTCACAAAACCTCAAAAGCGGTGAGCGCCTTTCCATTCTCAATATTTGGGGAGAAAGCGCTTATGTCCAGGATTCTTTGGTTGACCGCCAGTGGAAAATCACGGAGAGCAAGCGAAAAATCGGGAATTACGAATGCCGCAAAGCGATTTTCCAGATGAACGACACCACCCGGATTTATGCCTGGTTCAGTGAGGAGATCATTCCTTCTGTCGGGCCGGAAACTTTTCGCGGCTTGCCGGGTGCCATCCTCGGATTGGCAACGGAAGACGGCGGTGTGGTTTACTTCGCCAAAAAAGTGGAAATCCTCAAACCGGACTTTGAAAAAATCACCCCGAAACCCGGTAAAAAAATCTACACCCACCAGGAGCTCAAAACCAAACTCGAAGCAGATTTCGGAAAAGAGCCCTGGGGAAAAGGAATGGTGCAGGAGCTGTTCATGTGGTAGGCCTTTCAAAATAATTCCCTACTTTTAGCCCTGGTTAACAAAGGGATGAAAATTTTCTTTTCACGTATTCGAAAAAACTGGCTGATTAGTCTTGTGCTGCTGATCAGCTTATTTTTCATGGGCAAGCAATCCAACGAGCATTTTAAGGCGGTGTACGGTTTTCCTCGCAAGCATGCCGTTTTTTCCGATGGTTCAGGCTATTACGCGTATTTGCCCGCAACCTTCATCCATAAAGACGCCCGTTTCCAGTTTCTCCGCAAAACGATCGTTAAGCACGACACCTACGATTTCATTTCAGGGATCAATATCAATGCCGGGCCGAAGGACGTTGTTAATAAATATTACGTCGGGACTTCCATCCTGATCGCCCCTTTTTTCGGGGTAAATTATGCCTGGCAGAGCTGGGTGAACGGCGATCCCGGCGACGGATACGAAAGAACGTATCTCGGAACGGTAAGCTACGCCGCGATATTCTATTATATTCTGGGAATGCTCGCGCTGATCCTGCTCCTCAAATCGTACAGGATTTCCAATTTTACCATCAGCTTCCTGATCGTTGGCCTGACCTTTGGAACAAGCCTGAATTATTACACTGTTCATTGCCCGTCTTTTTCGCATGTGTATTCGTTTTTTGCGATCAATTGGTTTTTGTATACGGCGCGGCGCTTTGCCCTGTACCGGAAAACTTCATCGCTGTATGTGCTTTTTATGCTCGCGGCTTTGATTTTTCTGCTGCGTCCGACTAACATTCTTGTTGTGCTGCTTTTCCCCTTCCTGTTTTCAGACTGGAAATCCTTTACAGCTTGTCTCGGTGATATTTTCCGCTCAAAGAAGCTGCACCTGCTGGGCGGTGTTCTACTTTTCGGGTTAATTGTATTTCCTCAATTGCTCAACATTTACCTCCAAACCGGAAAGTGGGGCTTCAATACATATACCAACGAAAGCTTTGAATTTCTGACCAATCCTAAGATACCGGAAGTCCTGTTCAGTTACCGCCGCGGTCTTTTTGTGTATGCGCCTTTCCTGCTGCTCATGATCCCGGGGTTTTGGTTCTTTTTCCGGAAAAACCCCCGGCTTTTTTTGGGCTGGGTTTTTGTCCTGGGCTTAAATCTCTATATCATTGCTTCCTGGTGGTGCTGGTGGTATGGCGGCGGTTTGGGGATGCGTCCCCTCGTTGAATTTTCGCTTTTGCTGGCCCTTCCGATTGCTTTTTTGCTCGAGGCAAGCCTTCGGATCGTTCAGCCGCTGTATCTCGTTTTCCTGTATTTGGGCTGCTGGGTTTATCAAACTTACCAGTTCCAGTTTAATGCTAACATTCTGCACTTTGACAACGTGGACAAAGAGTTTTTCTGGCAGATTTTTATGAAAACGGAGCCGCGGCATGCCTGGAGCTTTTTCTTCCAGGACCACCAGCTTCCGCAAGGTAAAATCACTAGCCAAAAAACGCTTTATTATTACCCGGAAAATAAAAGCTGGGGCACGGAAAAAAGTTCTGATAAATACGATTTCGGGCGCGATCCAAAAATTGATTTTGATATTTACTGCACTTTTCAGACAGACAAAACAAAACGCGATAAAATCGGTTTGCGGGTAGGAGGTGAAGCATGGATTACGACTGATAATTCCAATCCGGGCTTTTTTGTCCTGTTTTTCCGGGGAGGCAACGTAGTCCGCCGCAAAGAGTTTTTCATCGGAGGACGCATTCCTGAATTGTATACGCCCGCACCTTTTGAAGTGACGGTTAATCCCTGGCTTCGCACAGACGATATTGATTCGCTGGTTGTCGTTTATAACCGCAATATACGTCCGTCTGCCTTTCGCAAGCTCAATGTCACCTATCTGAACTTCAGTGGCAACTAAATTCCTTATTTTAGCTTTACAGGTAAAAAATTAGTTTGAAATCCATATCTTTGCGGGTTTAACAAATTGTTTTATAAAGAAGCCAAAGAAGGATGAAAAGAACAAAAATTGCAGACGTTTTACAAAGCTCCAAAGTAGGGGAACAGTTATTGGTTAAAGGTTGGGTACGCGCTTTCCGGAGCAATCGCTTCGTGCAGCTGAATGACGGCTCAACGATTAATAATATCCAGGCTGTTGTTGATTTTGAGAATTTTGACGAAGCAATTTTGAAGAAAATCACCACCGGGGCTTCGGTTGCGCTAACCGGCACTTTGGTTGAATCGCAGGGTTCAGGGCAGGCGGTTGAACTGCAGGTTTCTCACATTGAAGTTTTGGGTGAAGCCAACCCGGATGATGTTCAAAAAACGGTGATGCAGCCTAAAAAACACAGTCTTGAATTTTTGCGTGAGCAGGCACATTTACGTTTTCGTACCAATACTTTTGGAGCGGTTTTCCGGATTCGTCACGGTGTAGCTTATGCGATCCATAAATTCTTCAACGACCGCGGCTTTTACTATATCCATACGCCGATTATTACCGGCTCGGATGCTGAAGGTGCGGGGGAAATGTTCCGCGTAACAACACTCGATTTAGATAAATTACCACAAAAAGATGGCGCGATTGACTTCTCAGAAGACTTTTTCGGGAAAACCGTAAACCTGACCGTTTCCGGGCAATTGGAAGCTGAGCTTGCGGCTTTGGCTTTAGGACAAGTTTATACGTTTGGCCCGACATTCCGCGCAGAAAACTCCAATACTTCCCGTCACTTAGCTGAATTCTGGATGATTGAGCCGGAAGTTGCCTTCAACGATATTCACGACAATATGGACCTGGCGGAAGCCATGCTGAAATACATTTGCCAGTACATTATTGACAACTTTGCCGATGATCTCAAATTCTTAAGTGAACGTGAGGCACAGGAACAAGCTTCCAAACCGGCTAACGAACGGAGTGAAATGACTTTGCTGGAGCGTTTGCAGTTTGTTGTTGCCAACGATTTCAAGCGGATGACCTATACCGAAGCGATCGATGTGTTGATGAACTCCAATCATTACAAAAAGAAAAAATTCCAATACGACGTCAACTGGGGAACCGACCTTCAGTCAGAGCATGAGCGTTACCTCGTTGAAAAGGAATTCAAGCGCCCCGTAATTATCACCGATTATCCAGCTTCCTTCAAAGCATTCTACATGCGCCAAAATGAAAACTGCGAGCCGGGTAAACAAACCGTTGCCGCAATGGATATTTTATTTCCGGGGATTGGTGAAATGGTTGGCGGGTCACAGCGGGAAGAACGTCTTGACATTTTGAAAGAAAAGATGGCCGCTTTTCATATCCCGGAAGAAGAACTTTGGTGGTATCTTGAAACCCGCAAGTTTGGAACAGTGCCGCACGCAGGTTTTGGCCTTGGTTTCGAGCGCATGGTAATGTTTGTTACCGGTATGAGCAATATTCGCGATGTGATCCCTTTCCCAAGAACACCCAAGAACGCAGAGTTTTAAGAATCCTAGTATGATATTTAAGATCAGCTGCTTTTCGTGGCTGATTTTTTATTTTATACAAGAAGTAACCCTGATTTTATATTACCTAATCTAAATAATTAACCGTTATTTTGTGTGTTATTTGTTGTGAATTAACTGTTATTTTGTGTTTGACATTAAAATAATTTGTAACTTTGTGAAAATTGAGGACTATGTTTCACAGGAAAGCCATATCGTTTTTAAGCCAATGGAAAGCTTCCTCCCGCAGAAAACCATTGATAATAAGAGGTGCCAGGCAGGTCGGGAAAACTACGCTTGTGCACTCTTTTTCCAAAACATATAAACAATATCTTTACATCAATCTTGAAAAAAGTCAGCATAAAAGCCTGTTTACAGAATATATGGATGTAAAAAAACTGGTTGAGCGGCTTTTCTTTGTGGAAGACCTTGAGTTGAAATACTTATCCGAAACACTGCTGTTCATAGATGAGCTCCAGGAAGTTCCGAAAGCGGTCAATTTATTGCGTTATTTTAAAGAAGATTTACCTGAATTGCATGTGATAGCGGCAGGAAGTATGCTCGAAACCTTGTTGGGGAAAAATATCACTTTTCCTGTTGGAAGAGTTGAATATATGATGCTGCGCCCTGTTTCATTTGCAGAATTTTTGGAGGCTACAGGAGAAAAATCCGCTTTGGAGCAATTGCACATAGTTCCCATGAACGCTTTTGCGAAAGACAAATTGCTGGGCCTTTTTCATACCTACGCGCTTTTAGGAGGAATGCCGGAAGTTATACAGGCTTATGCCGAAACAAAGGATATCACAGCTTTGAAGCCAATATTTTCAACGCTGTTAAACGCTTATCACGAAGATGCAGAAAAATATGCCAAATCAGCTGAGCAACTGCAATTGATCAGGTTCATACTCGACCAGGTTTTATTTGAAGCCGGGAAAAGAATCACCTTTCAATCTTTTGGCAAGTCAAATTATAAATCCAAAGATGTTGGAGAAGTGCTCCGTACGTTACAAAAAACACATTTGCTGCAGCTGATGTACCCTTGCGTGGGTCACGGAATCCCTTTGGAACAGGACTTTCGGAAGTCACCACGTTTGCAGTACCTGGACACAGGGTTGGTGAATTTTAAAGTTGGCTTGCAGAAAGAAATCATCGGGACAGAAGATTTGTGCTCGGTTTACCAGGGAAAATTGATCGAGCACCTCGTTGGACAGGAGCTTTTGTCGGGGTATTTTTTGCCTTTGGATAACATCTATTTTTGGGTGAGGGAGAAAAATTCATCCAGCGCCGAACTGGATTTTGTTTATCCTTTTGAAGGAAAATTAGTTCCGATAGAAGTGAAATCCGGCCCAAAAGGAAAGATAAAATCACTGGCTGTTTTCATGGAGCAATCCAAGCTGAATTTCGCCATACGCTTTTATGCCGGTGAACAAAGCCTGGATACTTTAAAAACCCCGGAAGGAAAAACGTTTTATCTGCTGAATCTCCCCTATTTCCTGGCTTCCAAAACAGAAAGCTATATCGAATGGCTACAGGAAAATTTACCGGAGGAGGAGAAAGAGCTGAGTATGCTGAGCGATGTCAAAATGGAATACAAAAGGACAATCAGGAAAGAGGAAGCTGCTGTTTCGCTCGCAGAACTGGAAGAAAATCATTACAAAGTGCTGGAGTTTTGCCAGGAAGCCCCCAGGCAGAGCAAAGAGATCATCGAAGACGGCCTGCATTTGAGCTTTCAAACCCGGAACAAAAGGATATACATAAAGCCATTATTGGATTTAGGCCTGCTGGAATGGACTGATCAGGAAAACCCGAAAAGCAAAAAACAGGCTTACCGGCTGACTGAAAAGGGCAGAAAAGCACTTATATCAAGCCCTTTTTCCTGAAAATAAAGCGGGATAAAGTGTAAGAATTTGCTTAAATGAATAAAAAAACTAAGTTATTTTTTTAGTATCTTTACCCCTGTTATGGCATTAAAACAGTACTTAGCTCAAAAACTCGAACAACGTCTTTCTCCTCAGCAAATTCAACTGATGAAATTATTGCAGGTGCCAACCATGGAGCTCGACCAGCGCATTAAGCAGGAAATTGAGGAAAACCCGGCATTAGAGGAAGGGAAGGACGAAACTGAGGAGGATTACGGCGATAACGAAGAGGATTTCCAGGAGGAGAACGAAGGGAATGACGATTTTGATTTGTCGGATTATTTCGACGATGACACCCCGGATTATAAAACTCAAACAAACAATACAAGCAAAGACGATGAAGAACGGGTTGTACCGCTTTCTGGTGAGCAAAGCTTCCAGGAAAAACTAACGGAACAGCTCCATTTGCTTGATCTGGATGATACGCAATTCCTGATTGCAGATACAATTATCGGGAACCTGGATGAGTCAGGCTATCTTAACCGTGAAGTAGAAGCCATCGTGGATGACCTGGCTTTTTCGGCGAACATTACGATCAGTGAAGCACAGGTTGAAGAAGTGCTGAGCCTGGTCCAGGAGCTCGATCCGGCTGGTGTTGGCGCCCGCGATTTACGGGAGTGCCTGCTTTTGCAGATCAACCGGAAACAGGATGGTAACATTACGATTTTTACCGCCAAAAAAATCCTGGAAGACCATTTTGAAGAGTTTACTAAAAAACATTACGATAAAATCCAGAAAAAACTGGAAATCGAAGACGAAGACCTCAAGCAGGCCATTGATGAAATTATTCGCCTGAACCCGAAGCCGGGAGGGTCAATGAAGGAATCCGGCAAATCCATGCAGCAGATCATCCCTGATTTCATGCTGACGGAATTTGAAGGAATGCTGGAGCTGACGATCAACGGGCGGAATTCGCCGGAACTGAAGATCAGCCGTGAATATGAACGGATGCTGCGTACCTATGCCGAGGGGGCGAAAACCTCCAAGGCCGATAAAGATGCGCTGACTTTTGTGCGCCAAAAGCTCGAAAATGCGAAATGGTTTATCGACGCGATCAAACAGCGGCAAAATACGCTTTTGTTTACGATGGAAGCGATCATGAACTACCAGCGGGAGTATTTCCTCACGGGGGATGAAACAAACCTGCGCCCGATGATCCTCAAAGATATTGCTGACATGGTAGGACTTGATATTTCTACTGTTTCACGTGTGGCGAACAGCAAATATGTACAAACGGGCTACGGAATTTTCCCGCTCAAATATTTCTTTTCCGAATCTTTGTCAACGGATTCCGGCGAGGAAGTTTCAACCCGAGAAGTGAAAAAAATCCTCTCCGAAGCAATTTCGGGGGAGCAGAAGAAAAAACCGCTGACCGACGACCGCCTGGCGATATTGCTGAAGGAAAAGGGCTACAATATTGCGCGGAGAACAGTGGCAAAATACCGTGAACAGCTTAACATACCGGTGGCACGGCTGAGAAAGGAATTATGATCCGGGTGCTGGCACATACAATCTCCTGGCTGTTTTTGCCCCTGTTGATGCCGATTTATGCAGTCACTACCGCGATGTATGTTCCTTCCGTTGAAGTAAGCTTTTTCCAGCAGGATACACTTTACTGGCTCAACCCGAATTTTAAGCTGGTAGTGCTTGCGTGGTTTGCGATTTTCTCATTCCTGGCGCCAGGCTTATCTTTATTGATCTTGCGCTATTCGAAGAATATTTCCAATTTAGAAATCGACAACCGGGAAGAACGCGGTGTTCCGATTGTGGTCACAGCTATGTTCTGTTTCATTCTCGGCGTGCTCTTTTTGGTGAAGGCTCCTGAGGGTGTGCTTCCTGCATCAATTTATGCCTTGCCCTGGGGTGGATTTATAGCTATTGTAATCGCAGGAATTGTGAACCGGAGGGATAAAATCAGCTTGCATGCATTGGGCGCAGGTATGCTTTTTGGGTTTTTTGTAGCGTATTACAGCCGTCAGGCAGAATATTTTTTTGAAATCCTCGTCGTAGCGGTTTTGGTGAGCGGCCTGGTGCTTTCGGCACGGGTTTACCTGGGCAAGCATTCGTTGAGACAGGTGTTTTATGGTTTTGGGTTGGGGTTTATTTGTATTTTTTTAAGCGTTATATTTTTCAGTTACTCAACATAACCCAATATGTGTAAATTACTATTTACATATTTTTTTCCTACTGCTGCTTTTGCTTTTTCACAAGAGGAAATACCGGTTTTCACATACCTGGAAGGCAAAGCAAACAAAAAAAGATTGCTCTGTTCCACCGATTTTTCAGTATTGAAAAAAAGCGTTCTTACTACTGAATATGGCTTTTTCTCCAATAGACAGAAGACCAGCGAAAACGCAGAAATTTCGTCCGGAACGGCGAACACGTACCAATTGAATATCCGGCCTGTGACCTGGGCCAATTTTAATAAACAACTAAATTAATAACAACTAAAAACAACAGCCATGAAAATCAAAATTTTAGGAATCATCGGTTTGACCTTCACCTTAGCTGCCTGCGGTACGGTCAATGAAAAAAACAAAGGAAAAGGATTCAATTTATTCTCGGTTGAGCAGGATCGCCAGCTGGGAGCACAAGTAGCAGCCGAAATCGACGGAAACCCGGCAGAATACCCCCTGTTGGATTCCATGAGATACCAGGAAGTGTACCAATACGTGTACAAAGTAAGAAACAAGATCCTCAATTCAGGTAAAGTAGACTTTAAGAACGATTTCACCTGGAGGGTGCGCGTGATCCAGGACGATAAAACGCTCAACGCCTTCTGTACGCCGGGCGGTTACATCTACGTATATACAGGCATCCTGAAATTCCTGGAGTCCGAAGAAGAGTTTGCCGGAGTGCTTGGTCACGAAATCGGCCATGCGGACATGCGTCATTCCACACGCCAGATGACAAAACAATTTGGTGTGCAGGTGCTGCTGGAAATTATCGCCGGAAACCAGCAATTGCTCAAAGACGTAACAGCTGCGATTATCAACCTGAAGTTCTCCCGCCAGCATGAAACGGAAGCCGACGAGCGTTCTGTGACTTATCTTTGCCCAACGGATTACAATGCTGACGCCGGCGCAGGGTTTTTCCAGAAGATTGAAGCTATGGGCGGAGAACGTGCCCCTGAATTTTTAAGCACGCACCCGAACCCGGCCAACAGGATCGAAACCTTTAAAACGCTGAAAGTAACAATGGGCTGCACCGGCTCTAACCCACATAAAACAGAATACCAGCAAATGGTAGCAAAATTGCCTAAATAAAAATATGATATTGTATTTAAACGACCGGGAGTTCATCAACACGGCAGAAGGAGCAGACATTTCGTTGCCATTGGTCAACAACGACCAAAACCCGCTTGCCTGGTATGTTGAACCCCCGGTTTTTGAACCCGTCCGAGCAAACGGTTTTACAGGCGCAGTAGCCGAAGGTGGAAGTGTAAACTTCCGGAATATATTTTTCAACCCGCACGGTCATGGGACGCATACGGAATGCCTGGGCCATATCACTGAAGAAGTTCACAGTGTAAACAAGCATTTGAAGCGCTATTTTTTCCGGGCGAAAGTTGTTTCGGCAGTTCCGGAGAAACAAGCAGAGGACTTGGTCATTACCCGGAAATCACTTGGAAACAGCCTGGACAATTGTGCCTGTGAAGCTTTGGTGATCCGGAGCATGCCGAACGCGGGTTCCAAAAAACACAAAAATTATTCAGCTACAAACCCGCCGTACCTCGACCTGGATTTGATTCCCTTGCTGGAACATTGCAATGTAGAACATTTGCTCATTGATCTTCCTTCCGTTGACCGCGAAAACGACAACGGCGCTTTGGCTTTTCACCATGCTTTCTGGAAAGTTCCGCAGGATCCGCAATTTCATAAAACGATCACCGAGCTTGTTTTTGTTCCTGACAGCGTGCCGGATGGGGATTACATCCTCAACCTGCAAACGGCGCCCTTCGAAAATGATGCCAGCCCGAGCCGTCCGCTCTTGTTTGCGATCCAGCATAAAAAATGAGGATAAAACCCTGTCTTTATGTGGCTTTCAGCGATAGCAGGCTTAACATAAATTAACAGCGAAAAGTTAAATATAAAACGCTATTTTAGCACTTTTGCATTACAATAAAACTCAGGTATGTCAGATACAGCAAATATGGGCTTGACCCCGGCGGAACAATTGAGGGTCCTGGCCGAAAAAATACAGAATGAAAACCCGGTTATACAGCAATTGAGGCAGGAAATAGCCAAAGTAATCGTTGGGCAGAGCAACATGCTGGACCGTTTGCTGATCGCTTTGCTTGCTGACGGACATGTCCTGCTGGAAGGCGTTCCGGGCCTGGCAAAAACCCTGGCGATCAAAACCCTGGCCGAAGCGATTGATGCTGATTTCAGCCGCATCCAGTTTACACCCGACCTCTTACCGGCCGACGTCACCGGAACCTTGATCTACCAGCAGAAAGCTGAGCAGTTCCACGTCAAAAAAGGACCGATTTTCGCCAATTTCGTGCTGGCGGATGAGATCAACCGCGCGCCGGCGAAAGTACAGTCCGCTTTGTTGGAAGCGATGCAGGAACGCCAGATTACGATCGGTGACGAAACACATATTTTACCGAAGCCATTTTTAGTGCTCGCTACCCAAAACCCGATTGAGCAGGAAGGAACTTATCCGCTTCCGGAAGCCCAGGTTGACCGGTTTATGCTGAAAGTGGTGCTGGATTACCCAAAAATAGAAGAAGAACGCCTGATTATTCGTTCGAATGTCCGGAAGGAAGGCTTGGAAAAAGTCAATAAGGTGCTGAAGCCTGCGGACATTCTCCGCCTGCGTGAGCTGGTGAAAGAAGTGTACCTCGACGAAAAGATCGAACAATATATCGTAGACATCGTTTATGCCACGCGGACACCGGAAAAATACAATTTGCCGCACCTTAAGGCGCTGATCACAACCGGCTGTTCACCGCGGGCAAGCATCAACCTGGCGTTGGCCGGGAAAGCCCACGCTTTCCTGCAAAACCGTGCTTTTGTGATCCCGGAGGACATCCGGGCAATTGCCAAAGACGTGATGCGCCACCGTTTGGGACTTACATACGAAGCAGAAGCTGAAAACCTGACGTCAACGGATATTATCGATCAGATCATCAATCGGGTGGAAGTACCTTAGAATTGAGAATGAAAATGGAGAATCGTTCCTGCCACAATCAGCACATTAACTCAGCCGCGGCGGATTAGCTTATTTATCACATTAAAATGCAAAACCAAAAACATAAATTCCGTATCCAAGAAGGCATTAGCTACATCAATTGTGCTTACATGGCGCCGTTAATGCAGTCGACTGAAGAGGCCGGGATTCAGGGCATGATCCGCAAGAGGAACCCTTTTGAGATCAGCCAGGAAGATTTTTTTACGGAGGTTACCCAATTGAAAGGCTTGTTTGCACAAGTGGTTAATTGCCGGCCGGGACAAGTGGCGCTCTTTCCGTCTACATCCTATGGCTTTGCTTCCGTATTGAACAATATTTTGTCAGAAGGGCGCAAACATTGCGTACTGATTGAAAACGAATTCCCAAGCGGCTATTTTGCTGCTGAAAAATGGGCTCAAAAACACCAGGCCCGGCTTGAGGTTGTCGCAGCTGGTGATTTCGGTTCCCGGATTGAAAACTGGAACGAAGCTGTATTGAACGCCATTACGCCTGAAACCGCTTTCGTTTTACTTTCTTATGTGCATTGGTTCGACGGCAGTATTTTCGATCTGAAACGATTGGGGGAAAAATGCAAATCGCTCGGCGTTAAGCTGATTGTTGACGGAACACAAGGCATTGGCGCTTTACCGCTGGATTTGCAGGAATATCACGTGGATGCGTTGGTTTGTGCCACCTACAAATGGCTGTTAGGCCCGTATTCCAGTGCCATTGGCTATATCAGCGATACTTTTTCTCAGGGCGAGCCTTTGGAAGAATCCTGGATGAACCGTCAGAATGCGCAGGACTTTGCAAACCTGGCGAATTACGAAGAGAGCTATTTTCCGCTTGCAGGGCGCTACAACGTCGGTGAAACGAGCGATTTTATGAAAATCCCGATGCTGATTGACAGTATAGGCCAGCTGCTCGAATGGCAGTCCCGGGAAATTCAGGCGTACTGCAAAAAAATCCTCTCACCGCTCCGTGATTTCATGGCGGAAAACGGTATTCACCTCGAAGCAGAACGATTCCAGGCGCAGCACCTGGTTGGTTTTCAAATGAACGAACGCCTGAACGCACAGGAACTGATCCCGGCATTGAAAGCAAACAACATCATTTTGTCCGTCCGCGGAAATTCACTGCGCGTATCACCGCATTTGTACAATACCGAACAAGACATCGAAAAGCTGATCGGCGTCCTGAAAGAAAATATAAAAATCATTCAACATTCATAATTCAAAATTCATCACTCCCAAAAAATGACCACCGAAGAGCTTTTAAAGAAAGTCAGGAAGATCGAGATCAAAACGAAAGGTTTGACCCGGCACATCTTTTCGGGCGAGTACCATTCCTCGTTCAAGGGGCGCGGTATGGCTTTCAGCGAGGTGCGTGAATACCAGGTGGGTGATGAGGTCCGGACAATCGACTGGAACGTTACGGCCCGTTTTAACACGCCTTTTGTCAAAATTTTTGAAGAAGAGCGGGAGTTGACCGTCATGCTGGTTATCGACCTTTCCGGTTCAGCGTTTTTCGGTACACAAAACCGCTCCAAAAAAGAGCTGGCGATCGAATTGGCTGCGGTTCTTGCGTTTTCCGCCGATTCGAATAATGATAAGGTCGGGGCGATTTTCCTCACGGACAAGGTCGAAAAGTACATTCCACCGGCAAAAGGTAAAAAGCACGTGCTGTACCTGCTGCGCGAGCTGATCGAATTTGAGCCGCAAAATCACGCTACGGATATCAGCGAAGGACTTCGTTTTTTCCGCAACGTGACTAAAAAGCGCAGTATTGGCTTCGTAATCAGCGATTTTATTTCGGAAAACCCGTTTATCGATGCGTTTAAGATTTCCAAACGCCGCCACGATATTATTGCCCTGCGTCTCACTGACCCGGCTGAGCAAGTTTTACCGGATTTAGGTATGATCCAATTATTTAATGCGGAAACCGGCACCAAAACCTGGGTGAATTCTTCTTCCCGCCGTGTGAAGCAAAGCTTTGTGGACCAATATCAGAAACATGAGCTGGAATTACATAACGCCTTTAAAAAATCCGGCGTTGATTTCGCGAGTTTTTCTACCACTGAAGATTATATTCCTGTTTTAAGCTCCCTTTTTCAACACAGAAGATGAGGTTGGCGGTATTTTCCATAGCGTTTTTAACTTGTTGTTCTTTGCTGGGACAAAGCAGCGCGTATGTCAAAAAAGGCGAATTGCAGATCGGCGAGCAAACCGAGCTGGTATATGAATTTCCGTTCGAAGGGGAAGCCCAAAACCTGAAATTTCAGCCTTACACGAAAATTATTCCTTGTTTGCGCCGGAGCCAGACTTCAATGGTGAGCTCAGGTGATGCCGTCAACCTGGAAATTATCGGTGAGTTCAAAGACACCATTCTCACTAAAAAAGGCTACAAGCTGTGGCGCGGAACCTATAAAATAACGGTGTGGGACACGGGTTACCTCGTCATTCCGTCCGCCAGCATTATTTTTAACGACTCGATTTCTGATTTTGTGCCTGTTCTCCTGACGGTAAAAATGCCAAAACTGGAAGATGGAAAAGACATTTATGATATTAAGGAAAGCTTCGTGGAAGTGGAAAACGATTATATTTCCTGGATCCTTACCTGGTGGTGGGCGATCCTGCTATTTATAATCGCGCTGATTGCAGTTATTATTTATGTCAGACGAAGCCGGCGGCCGAAAATTGTACCGAAAAAGCTCCTGACACTGAAAGACCGCAGCTTATTTGCTGTTGACGGGCTTGAAAACGCCAGGCTGTGGGAAAAAGGAAAAGTGAAGGAGCATTACATTGAGTTTTCGTTTATCCTGCGTTCTTACCTGGGCGGGCGCTACAACGTCAACCTGCTTGAAAAAACCAGCCACGAAACGGCTTTGCTGCTCACACAGCTCAATTTAAGCCCGGATACGGTGCAAACAATTAAAACGATCCTCGATTATTCCGACCTGGTGAAATTTGCCAAATCAGTCCCGGCGGAATTTGATATTTTAAGAAACCTGGCCCAATCCCGCCAGATTATTGTAGAAACCAGCCCTTTGGAGATAGAACCTCATGTTGACTGATTGGAACATAGCGCTTTGGGAATATGATTTCCTTTCACCTCACTGGCTTTGGCTGCTATTGCTGATCCCGGCTGTGTTGTGGTGGATTTTCTGGCTGGAAGGTATGCAGCGTGGCGAATTCAAGTTTCCACGTACTGAAAGTGAGCAGCAAAACCTGGGTGAAAACTGGATCAAATACCTGCGCTGGGGCATTATTGTCACCTACGGATTTATTTTTTCGCTCTTAATTATAGCCTTTGCGCGGCCTTTCCATTGGGCGGGCTACGATGATTACGACGAAAATTACAAAAACGGGATCGATATTGTAATTGCCATGGATATTTCGGTTTCAATGCTGGCTCGGGATTTTGCACCAAACAGGCTCGAAGTTTCCAAAAAAGTAGCGAAGGAATTCGTTGACGGCCGCAGGGGTGACCGGATTGGTCTCGTTGCATACGAAGGCGAAGCTTACACGGCTTGCCCGTCGACATTGGATTACGATATTCTCAAAGCCCAGATCAGTGAGCTGCAGCCCGGAATGCTCGAAAGCGGTACAGCTATCGGCGTCGGCCTGGGAACTGCGGTTACACGTCTTCGGAACGACAGCCTGCCTTCCAAAGTAATTATCCTGCTGACGGACGGTGTGAACAACGTGGGCGACCTGACCCCGGAAATGGCGGCTGAGCTGGCCCGGGCAAAAAAAATCCGCGTGTATACCATTGGTGTTGGCTCGTTGGGAATGGCGCCGTCACCGGTTTTTACGCCTTTCGGAATCGAATACGAGAACATGCCGGTGGAAATTGATGAGCTTACGCTGAATAAAATTGCGTCCATTACCGGAGGGAAATATTTCCGGGCAACAAACGAAGAAAGCCTGCGCACTATTTATAAGGAAATCGAAAAGCTGGAAAAACGGAAAATGAAAGACCGGGATTTCAAATCGGAACCTCCCGTGCGGCCGCTGCCTTTCCTGAATTGGGCTATTTTGCTGATCTTGCTGGTTTTCGGGGTACAAATTTTCTATTTCAAGACTTATGAGTAACCGGAAATACATATACAACACCCGCTTGATCCTGGGAGGAATTTTCCTTTGGGAATTGCTGTTTTGGGCTTTGTTCTGGATGGTTTTGTGGATGATGGATGCTTTTTCAAACTCAGCCGCCGGGCAATTGGCTTTTAAAGACGAAGAAAAGCTGGATTATTTGTGGGTGCTCATTCCTGTGATTGGCGCTTTCCTGTGGTTTGTTACCTGGAAAAACAAGCGCTTGCAGCAGCTGGGAAATGAGCGGATCCTGTCGCTGATCGTGCAGCCGATCGATTCTTCCCGTGTTTTTTTACGCTTTTTCCTTTTCCGGAATGCCGTTGTTTTCCTGATTATTGCGATGGCGCAGCCCGTTTTTGGGAATAAAAAAGTTTCGGGGACACTCGAAACGATGGAGCTCGTTCTGGCCCTGGATGTATCGACTTCCATGAATACCCGCGACATCGATCCGGAAACCTCGCGCCTGGAAGTGGTGAAGCGCGCTATGAACCAGTTGGTAAACACCTTGCATGGTGAAAAAATCGGGATCGCCATTTTTGCCGGGGGATCGTATTTGCAACTGCCGCTGACAGCCGATTATGAAGCCGCCAAAATGTATATCCACGAAATCGAAACGGACATGGTTTCCAACCAGGGAACGAATGTGGCTGCTGCGCTTGATATTTCTGCCAAAATGTTTTCGAAAGATAAAACGAGCAAAGCGATTTTGGTCGTAACTGATGGCGAAAACCACGAAGGAGGACTGGACGAGCCACTTGCTGTACTGAAAGAAAACAACATTACGCTGGCCGTGCTCGGGATCGGAACAACAAAAGGAGGCCTGATCCCCAACAATCCCGACAGGCCCGAATTAGGAAATAAAACCGATGCTTCCGGGCGAACGATCGTTTCGAAAATGAACCCTGCTTTTATCCATGACCTGGCCCGGCAAGCCGGTGGTTTTTCTGTCATTTCCGAATCGCCTTATCCAAACCTGGAAGGAATCCTGGATAACATCAAACAATTGAAACGCACCAAAGTCGAAGGCATCGAGCTGGATATCAAAGAAAACTGGTACCAGGTCCCGCTTTTATTGGGAATGATCTGTTTGTTGCTTTTTGTGCTGCCGATCAGATTATACAGAGTTAAGAAATAATTTTATTAATTTCTTGATCTAATTTTAATATAAATAGGTTAAAATAACTACAATTTAGAGTGTTTTCAAAATTCAGTTTTTTGAAAACGTCAGGATTATGGGATTCATTATAATCTTTGGAATAAGATCTTAATAATTCTTTAGGTTCAATTATACTCATAGGCTCGGGAATTGATTTGATGTTACAATTATAAATTTTATTAAATGTTTCAATATCGGCTAAAATTAATGCTTCGATTTCAAAAACATTCAACAAAAAAATCCCTTTTTTATCGACCACACTATTTGACGAGCTAAAATATAATTTTCTGTTAGCAATTTTTTCTACACTTGGTAAAATATCATCAAGATCTCGAATAAATATTACAATGTCCGGCTTTTTTGTTTCATACTCTATTCGCAGAAATCGTTTAGTTTTTTGATTATCAAGTTGACTTCCATTTATTCGATTAAGTAAGGAAAAAAAAGAAATATTAGAAGAATATCTTTTAACTAATAAATTCTGAATGGATAGAGTGTCATTAGGTGCCTCCCCGACTAAAGCAACTTTCATAATTATTGTTCTAAATCTGAATACTTCCAATAATCACCTAAATAGTCTTCTTCCAAGTATTTTTTTGCTTTAAATATTTCATCTTTATTTAGATGTCTGAATTGAGTCCCTAAATTATTATTATTGTAACTTGCAATTATTATTTTATTAAGCTCATCATTCTCAAGAATATCTAGTATAATAGGTGAGTGTGTTGTAAGGATAATTTGTTTTTCGGAAGATTTTTCTTTTATAAATTGCATCAACTGCATTAGCTGATGCGGATGAATACCTAGTTCTGGTTCTTCAAGTAAAATAACTCTTAAAGTATCTTCATTAAACCCAAACCCGTCATTTGTACTGTAAAACGTAGAAGAATAATCGATTTCAGAAATAATATAAAAAATTCGTTTTGTTCCATCTGACAAATTAGAAAAAGGGAACCATTTACCATCAATTTTAAATTCTAATAATAAATTTTCTATAATAAATTCATCCCTATCGTCTAAATAAACATTATAATTTTTATTCAGTCTTAAATCTCCAATAGGGGAGTATTTAGCAAGAGTCGGTTTAATCTTTTCTAACTTTTGAAAACTGTCATTAATTTTTGCATTAATTTTTTCAATATTTATTGTTTCGGATCTATTTCGATAAAAACTAAATAAAAAATCAGCTAAAAACGCTTTAATGAAATATGGTTGTTCTTCGTCATTAATGATTTTGAAAAAATCATTAGGAATACCAGTTCCATCAATTCTAAATGAATATGGAATATCAACTAATGGGAAAAGATTAGGAATGCCATGTTTTATAAAAGAAGATGAAACGGTTAAACCAACTGATTCTATAATATCAAATGCATCACTTTTTTTTGTTAAATCTTGATTGATTAAATTTCCATCAATAGAAATTTTAGAAATTAAATTTCTATTGATGAAAGAATTATTTAAAAGTTCTTTATTGTCAATAAGATCACTAATTTCAATTTGAATAGTTTTACCATTTTTGAAAAAAAGAGATGACGAAAAATTGGTAATGTCATCAAAGTTAAACTGCAAAGAATGGGATAAAAAATCAAGAAAATTAGTTTTTCCTACAGCGTTTTTTCCTATAATTATATTGAGTCCTTTGTTAAAATTAACATCAACGTTATATATAGATTTATAACCGGATAAGCTAACCTTTTCAAGAAAAAAAGGATGTATTTTATTCTCCATAATACAAATATACAAATTTGATTAATTACCCCTTCACCAATCCAATCTTAGAATCGCCTTCTTCCACGAGGTCGATCACCAACGCATTTTCGCCCGGGCTGCCGAAGCTGATTTCACTGGCGAGGACTTCATTGCTCACATAATCCTGGTTTTGGGCGATTGCCTGCCGGATTTCAGCCGAAGTATCGATCGTCAAACGGATGCGGTCGGTTACTTCTAGCCCGGAATCCTTGCGTAAATTCTGAACGCGGTTGATGAGCTCGCGGGCGATCCCTTCGTTTCTCAATTCTTCGGAAATTGTAATATCCAACGCAACGGTGATGCCGTTTTCGGAGCTTACCATCCAGCCCGGGATATCCTGGGCAACGATTTCAAAATCCGAGATATCGAGGTCAATATATACGCCGGCGATTTCACCCGACCAGCCGTTGTTGGCTTCAATCGTAGCGATATCGTCCTGCGACATGTGTGAAACCATCGTTGCAATATCTTTCATCTGCTTGCCGTATTTCGGGCCGATTGTTTTGAAATTCGCTTTGATACTTTTTACGAGCATGCCGTTGCCTTCCCCAAGCAATTCGAGCTCTTTCACGTTTACTTCCGACAGGATAAGGTCTTTCACGTGCCGGATATTTTTGGCAAATTCCGGGTTGAGCGCCGGAACCATGATTTTTTGCAAAGGCTGGCGAACACGCAGGTTTACTTTCTTGCGCAAGCCTAAAACGAGAGAAGAAACCTGCTGGGCAATTTCCATCTGGGCTTCGAGCTCCTTGTCGATCCAGGCGCTGTTTACTTTCGGGAAGTAAGCCAGGTGAACGGACGTAGCTTCGTGTTTCCCGGAAACGGAATTCAGGTCGCAGAAAAGCTGGTCCATAAAAAACGGTGCGATTGGTGCGCCAAGTATAGCAACCGTTTCCAGGCAAGTGTACAAAGTCTGGTAAGCCGAAATTTTATCCGTGGAATAATCGCCTTTCCAGAAGCGGCGGCGGCATAAGCGCACATACCAGTTCGAAAGCTGATCGGTCACAAAATCCTGGATCAAACGTCCTGCTTTTGTCGGTTCATACGTATCGAAAGCTTCTTCCACTTCCTGGATGAGACTGTTCAGCCTGGATAAAATCCAGCGGTCGATTTCCGGGCGCTCGTTTTGCGGCACTTCGGCTTCGGCGTAGGAGAAACCGTCAATGTTGGCATACAAGCCCAGGAAAGAATAGGTATTATATAAAGTTCCGAAGAATTTACGCTGCACTTCCGTGATACCGTCCAGGTCGAATTTCAGGTTGTCCCACGGCTGTGCATTGGTAATCATGTACCAGCGCGTAGCATCCGGGCCGTATTTCGCCAGGGTCGTAAACGGATCGATCGTATTGCCCAGACGTTTGGACATTTTTACCCCGTTTTTATCGAGTACCAAACCGTTGGAAATAACGTTTTTATAAGCAACAGAGTCGAAGATCAAGGTGGAGATCGTGTGTAAAGTATAAAACCAGCCACGGGTTTGATCTACCCCTTCAGCAATGTAATCCGCCGGGTAACCTGCCCTGTTATCAACCATTTCCTTGTTTTCAAACGGATAATGCCATTGTGCATACGGCATAGCGCCAGAGTCAAACCAAACGTCGATCAGGTCGCTTTCGCGCTTCATGGGCTTACCGGAAGGTGATTGCAAAACGATTTTATCTACGTAGTTTTTATGGAAATCGATTTTTGCGTAATTGCTTTCGGACATGTCGCCGGCAATGAAGTCTTTCAGCGGATTTTCGCTCATTAGTCCGGCAGCAACAGCTTTGTCACATTCGGCTTTCAGCATTTCGGCCGAATCAATGATGATGCGTTCGTCGCCTTCTTCCGTCGACCAGATTGGGATCGGGATCCCCCAGAAACGCGAGCGGCTAAGGTTCCAGTCGTTCACATTTTCGAGCCATTTTCCAAAGCGTCCGGAACCCGTAGATTCCGGTTTCCAGTTGATATCGTGGTTCAAAGCGATGAGACGGTCTTTTTTGTCCGTTACGCGGATAAACCATGAATCGAGCGGGTAGTAAAGCACCGGCTTGTCTGTTCTCCAGCAATGCGGGTAGCTGTGTTCGTATTTTTCAACCTTAAAGGCTTTGTTTTCTTCTTTCAGCTTGATCGCAATCTGTACGTCAGCGGATTTTTCCGGGGCTTCGCCTTCTTTGTAATATTCGTTTTTCACGTACATTCCGGCGAATTCTCCCATTTCCGGGCGGAATTTCCCCTGCAAATCAACAAGCGGGACAGGCGTATTGAATTCGTTTAAAACGAGCATCGCCGGCACACCGCTTTCAGTTGCCACGCGCGCATCGTCCGAACCGAAAGTTGGTGCAATGTGTACGATTCCCGTTCCGTCTTCCGTTGTCACGAAATCACCGGAGATCACGCGAAAAGCCTGGTCTGCATTTTCATGCGGCTGGGCGTAAGGCAATAATTGTTCGTATTTCAGGCCAACAAGCTCCTTGCCTAAAACGGCTTCAGAAACGAGGTAAGGAATTATTTTGTCACCCGCCTGGTAAGCTGCGAGCTCTTCAGCAGATTCCGCGGCTTTAAATCCTTTAGAGAATTGATATCCGACAAGGTTTTTCGCCAGGATCACGTTGATTGGCTGAAACGTATATTGGTTGTAAGATTGCACCAGAACGTATTCAATGTTCGGGCCAACGCATAAAGCGGTGTTGGATGGCAAAGTCCAGGGGGTGGTAGTCCATGCCAACACATGTAACGAACGGTCGCGGCCATTCATTACATGTGTTGCATCAAACGGTGTATTTTGTCCGTCAACCATTTTAAACTGCGCCACAACCGTTGTATCTTTCACATCGCGGTAGCAGCCCGGCTGGTTCAGCTCGTGTGACGATAAACCTGTTCCTGCGGCCGGTGAATAGGGCTGGATCGTGTAGCCTTTGTACATGAGGTTTTTCTTGTACAATTGCGCCAGAAGCCACCAAACGGATTCCATGTATTTCGGCTCGTACGTGATGTACGGGTTTTCCATATCCACCCAATAGCCCATTTTCACGGTCAGGTCGTTCCAGATGTCCGTGTAGCGCATTACCGCTTCTTTACACGCCTTGTTGTAATCGTCAACGGAGATTTTTTTCCCGATATCCTCTTTGGTAATCCCGAGCTCTTTTTCAACACCTAATTCAACGGGCAAACCATGCGTATCCCAACCGGCCTTGCGGTTTACGCGGAAGCCCTGCAGGGTTTTGTAGCGGCAAAAAATATCTTTCAGGGAACGTGACATCACGTGGTGGATGCCCGGTAAACCGTTTGCTGACGGCGGACCTTCGAAAAACACAAAAGGCTTGTTCGCATCACGTGAACTAACCGATTGCTCAAAGGTTTTTTCGGCGTTCCATTTCTCCTGGATGCGCGCCGCTGTTTCGGTCAAACTCAAACCTTTGTATTCCTGATATTTTTTGCTCATGGTGTTGAAATAAATGTGCAAAGTTAGCAAGAAAAGCGCAAATATCAAGGGCTTGACACTGAAATAAATCGCTAAAAAATAAGTCATTTAGCTTACGGCTTTTCTGCCAACTTCTTTCTTTCTTTGCATATTCAAATCAAGTATATGCTGCGCCACACTTTTTTATCGCTTCTTTGTTTTTGCACGTTTTTTTCACAGGCACAAAAGCTGGCATACAATAGCCTGAACACGCATATCCGTCAGGAAAACGGAAAATACGGGATTGCTTCCGTAAATTCAGACTGGCTGGTTAAAGCGGAATATGACACAATTTTTGAGCGACGGGTTTTCCCGTATCGCGTGCCGGTAGCGGGACAATCTGATGCTGCTTCAGGGAACATCGTTTTTGTACTGCTGAATTACCCGGAAGGCCGTTATTGGCGTGAGCTGGAGTTTACGACTTCAGAAGTAACAGTCGAAATGCGCAAAATTAACGGGGATAAAATCGGTGAGGGAAATTACGACGGCTACAAGTTCCTGGATGATATTTACTGGACGGAGGAAAAAACGACTTATACCAGCCAGGCCATCGTTTTGTATGAAAAAGGATTAAAAACACTGGTTGAGCCGGGTTTCAGCATTACTAAAAATGCCTATAAAGACATAGACTTATACACGGATTTACAGCTTTACCTCGTTGAAAACACGGATGGAACTTTTGCTTTGATCAACAAGCGGAAAGAAACAATACTGAAAGCGAAGCACATTCATCCCTTGATCTATACGGCGCGCTTTATCGGTATTTCCCTCAAACATGATCTCGGAAACCAGGTGAACCTGCCCTATTTCGAAGTAACGCATGAGAATGGAGAAAAGCAGCTCTTCGATGTGATTAAAAATGATTACGTGACCCCGCGTTTGAGCGCTGCGGCAACAGACGATCTTGTACTTGACTTCGATCAGCAAAATCCGGGAGGAAAGATCGATTATACTTATTTTGATAAAGGTTTGATGGGGGTATATGTGTCAGGATATAAAACCGGCACCCCTTGCATATATAAAAAAATTGAATTCCTGGATGAAAGTAAAAACCTGCTCCGCGTACAAAAAGAAGGGGAGGAGTTTGAGCGTTTGGTTTATATGCCTGATCCTTCTGTGAGCTATGAATTTGACGAGCTCATTGACGGCGATATGGATTTCTGGAAAGGAGGAAATGGGTTAATCCTCAAATTCGAAGGAAAATACCGCGGCTTTATGAATGGACGTGTAACACCTTACTACGATAATCTTTCTGTAAACAGCTCGTTGAAAAGCATGTTTACTTACAAAGTGAACGGAAAATACGGTGCAACAGACGGCGAAGTAACAATCCCGGCCGTTTTCCCGGAAGAAATTAAGTTCTCTGAACCCCTGAAGCACCTGCAATACGATTTGGTCTATACTTCCCAAAAATGCGACAGCTTTTATTACGATACCCGTGGGAATAAACGCGTTTCAAAAAGCAATTTATTCGATATCCGTAACAGTGGAAAAGGTAAGTTGATCCTCGTTGAATATTATGAGGAAGACGACTCCAAATTCAGGCAAAGTGTTCCGGAAGAATTCAAAAGCCTGAATGCAACAAGCTCTCCGGGGATTTTCATCGCTTCGAACCTCAAAGGAAAATGGGGGATAATGGACGTTTTCGGGCGCGTTTTCCTGCCGTTTGAATACGACATGATCGATGAAATGGAGCAGCAAAACAAAGACATCAGCTTGTTTGAGCTGAAGCAAGGGAAGAATAAAGCGGTGTTCAATTTCCGTCATGGGATCGTGACCCCGCTTTCCCCGGCATCTTACAATCTCGTCCAGGAAGCTAACGATACTTATTTTATCGAGACGTGGATGATGCAGGGCAAAAAAATGTACTTTGGGCTGTATACGCTCGCCGGTAAAGAGATTTTCCCGATGAAGGAATCCTATGAATCCATCACTTTCAAGCGCCAGAACGATTTGAACACCATGCTGGAACGCATTAACAAAACCAGCGAAACGGTATGGATCAGCAAAAAACTGCTGCCGGAAATTTTGGTGAAGCGGGAGTTCATGTTTACAGATGAAAGCTTTGGATATGTGAAAGATCCCGCCAGGCAGGAAATGCAGGTCTACAGCTTAAAAACGGGGCACCTGGAGCAGGTTTTGACGTATGAGCAGTTTGCACTTCACCTCGGTCACCATGTGAAGCGGGATGGAACAGCTTATATCGTGCATTTCACAAACATGCAGATGGATACGCCCGTTCCGATGGAAATCCGTGTGGACAGCCTGGATTTTGTCATCAACGATATCCCGATGATGATTGGCAAAAAAGGCAAAAAATGGATGCTATATCAACCGTTTGAAAATGAATTGCCTTATTTTGAAACAAGTTATACCCTTAAAAAATAAAACGGGATGAAATCTATTTGCTTAACCCTCATTGTCTTATCTCTTTTTCATGCTGTCTTGTCCCAGGAAATACCGGACAACTACAAAGGCTATAACGATTACGGCAGCTTTGCTGAAAAAGCCGGCAATAAGTGGGGCATCAAACAGGGCGATTCCAACAGCGCGTGGATTGTTGACCCAATTTACGATACGATTGTGCTTATCAACAGCTTTCAATACGGGATCCCGAAACACCGGCAAACGGAAATGACGAAAGGCTACGCGCTTTTTGTACTGTTCGAAAAAATGCCGGTCAATCAAACTGAGCTGCACAAAAAAGCTTCAGGTGTCCCTTTCAAAATGTGTAAAGTAAACGGCGAGCCTGTTAACGCAACCGGGTTTGACGGGTACGAGCTGGTTTTCAGTCACTACATGGATGAGAACTACACTGTTTTCAGTGACCTGCAAGCCATGAAGCTTTATAAAAACGGGAAATGTACCTTGCTTGAACCGGGCTTTGAATTTTACGAAGCAGATTACACGGATTTCAAAAAACAAATGGACTACGGTCTTTGGATCGCCACCAAAACAGACGGGAGCCAGGCTTTGCTGAACGGAAGCAAGGAAATCCTGGTGGAAGCGAAAAAAATCGAGCCTTACCACGATTCAGCGACATATAATTTATCACTGGAAAGCTACGAAATCGGCTATATGCAAACGGATATTCCGTATTTGTATGTGACCGATAACGCCGGGTTTAAACAAATATACAGCATTGCGAAACAGCAGTTCGTCACTCCTAAAATCAGTCCGCAGGGAAGCTTCATGCAGATTGCCGTGCGCCCGGCCGAGCTCGAAGACCAGCTGGTTATGATAGAAGTTGAATACACGGATAACGGTTTGAAAGGATATTACAATTCCCAGATGGGGAAGGGGCTTGCCTGTGCTTTCGAAGACTATTATTTCCTGACTGAATTGCTGGATTATGTCAGTGTGGCGCAGCCGGGAAAAGTGAACCGGATGCTGTATGCGGCGTCCCCGGGAAAAGAACCCAAATTGATCACGGAATATGAAATGCTTATTCACGGGCGGGTTTATTCTGAATACATGGATTATTATGCTGATGGCCTGCTCTATAAATTGCATGGGAAATATGGCGTTGTTAATTTGGAAAACACAACCGACGGGAAATTGTATGACACACTTTATCCGCACGAAACAGGTTCGTGGTACACATTCGAAGAAAACGGAAAATTTGGTTTAACGGACGGAAAAACGCTTATTCCCGCTGTATTTGATGAGCCCGTTGTTTTCGAAACAAACCGGGTGACAGCGATGCACGGGAACTTGTGGTTTACACAGGCTTTCACGAAAAACGGCGAAACTTTTTATTACGATTCACAGGGGAAGGAGCATGTTTCCCAAGGTAATTTTGCAGTGTACATGTTCGGTAAAAATAAATACGGGATTGTTGAGCACAAGCAAATGAACGATGCTGAGTTTGTTACGCTTGTTGAGCCCCGTTATCATTATATGGATCCCGTGATTTACGGTTACACGTTTATTGCAAAGAACAAAAAAGGAAAAACGGGCTTGATCGATCTTTACGGAGATACGCTGATCCCGTTCGAATACGATTGGATTATGGATTTCACATCGGCCAGCCAGGGCTTGCAGCAAAATGTAGAAGGAAAGCTTTTTACTGTTAGCAAAGGCAAAAAAACGGCACTGTTCAGCACAAAATCCGGCTGGCTGACAAAGCTGGATGAGCACACCTTTGATTTTTCAGATAACTATGGGATTGTATTGCAAATCACCAAAAAAGCAGGTGACAAATTCGTATACGGGATCAATACAATTGACGGTAAAGTTTTGCTGGAACCGGTTTTTGACCAGTCAACAATCCAGTCACGCAGTAATTATTTCAATACGATGATTTCCGGACAAACGGGGTTTGATACTTACATGACAGTCCAGGACAATAAGCGCGACCCTTCCAAAAGAGAGACAACGTATCTGCGTTTTGATTTTATGGATGACCGCATGGCTTACCGACTGAATTGCAATACGAATAAAATCGAACAGTACGATTTGCTGCACCTTAAGCTGGTGAGCGCGATGTCCCCGGTAGAGTTTGCCCGCCTGCATAAATACAATTTACACATGGAAGGAAACGAGTATGTGTTGGAATATCATGATCCAATGAAAGACGAAGACGCCTTGGAAATAGTGCGCCTGGAAGCAATCGATTTTGTTATGATCGGTGAAACGCTTTTCCTGGTAGGCAAAAAAGGCAAGGTGTGGAACAAATATCATGTGGAAGACGACGGCATCAACCAATTTGAAAGCTTTTTCTACAAAGTTCTTGTTGACGGCCGTTTCCTGCGCGTAACATCATCGGGAACGGACGTGGTACACTAACAGGAACAATCAGGCAAATAACACCTGGAAACCCCTGTTGGATTGAAAACGGAATCCTGATCGCTGATTCGGACAGGTTTGAATCGTGATCCCGGTAGTAATAGTTAACCTTGAAAGCGGGATTAAAGCTTGAGCAATAAAACCAGCAGGTTAGCCAAAACCATGATCGAAATCATTGTGCGCTGAAACATGCGTGTGTTATCCATCGTTAAAGTTATAAGGTGGAGTGAAGTTAAAAAAAGGAAATGATTTTTCCAAATTTTTTAACAGTAAATTTTCACCAATGAGCTGAAAGCCAGCAAAAAATCAGGTTTTCCGGAAAGACTAAAAAAGTATGGTTTTTTAATTGTCTGCTTCTTTCAGGATATGCTGGTTGTAAATTTCAACGGATTTTCTGGTTGAGGCGACAAATTTGTCCAACATCTTTTTTTCGTGAATCGGAAAATAAATGACTCCTCCAAAACCGGCCAAAGCGCCAGCCCCTAATGCGATGGTCAACGGGGAAGGTTTAGGCTCCAGGCCGGATGCCTGTGCAAAAGTTTTTTCAAATGAATACCTCAGGAAAAAAGCAGCGGTCAGGCCCAGGGCTCCTGCTGCACTAACAACTGTTAAGCTTTTGCTGAGCCGGGCTTTTTTGCGATAGCTAATAGCTGTTTTAAGCTCATCGGCCGCTTCCTGGTCGGATTGCAAGGCCTGAAGCAGGTTACCCCCGTTTTTTTCCATGGTATTGAAATCGCCAGTAATACCTTGCTTGAAAGAAATATCAATCACCCGGAACTTTTTTGCTTTAGTGCTTCCGTTCGGAGAGACGAAGGTTTCGGTCCTGACTTCATCCAAAATAACGGTATAAATCAATTTGTTTTTGACATCAGCGTCAAGTTTAACCCCGGCTGTATCGACCTGTGCCCATAAGAGTTTAGTAAAACAAACAATTGTCAGGAATAGGGTAATCTTTTTCATGTAAATAGTTAAAATAATGGGTCAAACTTAGCAATTAATTTTAAAAAAGCCGGTTCCACGAAGAAACCGGCTGAGTGAAAAGTGAATCGTGTTGGCGGATCAGATTTTATCTAAAGCTTGTTCAATATCGGTAATAATATCCCCGTAATACTCTACACCAACGGACAGGCGCACCAGCTTTTCAGAAATATTCAGGGCAGCTTTGAATTCCGGTGCAATATCCACGTGGGTCATTGTGCACGGGTGCTCAGCGAGGCTTTCCGTACTTCCGAGTGAAACGGCGAGCTTAATCAGCTTGAGGTTGTTCAGGAAAGTAAACGCTTCTTTTTCGCCGCCTTTCACATCAAAGGAAATCATCGCTCCCGGCGATAAATACTGGCGTTCGTAAATTTCTTTTTCGATGGCGGTACCTGATTCCGGGATCAATCCCAGGAAGTAGACGCGCTCCACCTTCGGGTGTTTTTTGAGGTAATTAGCAACCTCTACGGCGTTCCTGGCTTGCTCTTCCATCCGGACTTTCAGTGTTTCAAGGCTTCGCATAAGCAGCCAGCCTGTCCACGGGCCGCACATGTTCCCCAGGAAAGTACGCAGGCCTTTGATCCGCCCGATAGAAGCTTTTGAGCCCAGGCAGGCCCCGGCAATGACGTCCGAGTGGCCGCCGATGTATTTGGTCGCGGAATATAAAACGAGATCGGCGCCATGTTTCAGTGGATGCTGCCAGAGCGGCCCCATATAAGTATTGTCTACCGAAAGCACAACCGGCTTTTCGTCCGTTGTATAATGTTTTTTGATCTCAGCGCAAAGCTCAATGTCGATGAGTGCATTGGTTGGATTGGCCGGCGTTTCAATGTGGATCATAGCCAGGCGGTGACCCAGGCCACTTTCGTCAATGCGGCGGATAATCTCTTCTTTGCTTTCTCCTGCCAGGAAACCGATCGAGTGGATCCCCAGCTTTTTCAGGAAATGGTTGATGAAATGGTCCGTACCCCCATATACAGGACGGCTGTACAGCAAGAGGTCGCCGGGAGCCAAAAACTCCAGCATGGCCGTAGAGATAGCTGACATCCCGCTTTCAAACACAGCACAATCCTCTGCATTGTCCCACAGGCACAGGCGGTTTTCCAGGATTTCGAGGTCCGGGTTGTTCAAACGGCTGTAGATCAGTCCCAGCTCTTCCCCTTCCTCCTGTTCTTTCAGGCCGTAGGCCACTTCGAAAAAGTGTTTTCCTTCCTCTGCTTTATTAAAAACAAAGGTCGACGTTTGAAAAATCGGGCATTTGATAGCTCCTTCCGATAAGCTGGGTTTATAGCCGTGGCTCATCATTAAACTTTCCGGGCGCATTTTCTTAAAATCCATGGTATATATGTTTTTCCCCTTTGGAGAGCGATTAAGGGGGAGGATACTCCAATCTTCAAAATCGGAAGCTCAATCTTAATCCTTCAAAGGAGGTGTTAATAATCTGCTTTTAAATCAAATTAAAGAAAAAATTTCTATCATTGTGTTTCAAAAGGAAAAATAAACTGTTATTGAGAAAAAATAGCATGTTTTGTCCTGATAATTAAACATAAATCCCATGCAAACAGAAAATTTTTCCGGCCTGGATGCCATCGACCGCCAAATCATTACCATTTTACAGGAAAACGGAAAAATCAACCACAAAGAATTGGCTGCTTTGGTTGGGCTGACAATCACGCCTACGTATGAACGTGTGAAACGCCTGGAACAGCGCGGAGTGATTACCGGCTATAAAGCTCATGTAGATAAGCAGAAAATCGGGAAAGGCTTAAAAGTCATGTGCCAGCTTTCACTCAAGTCGCATGCCAAGGAGCTGCTCGAAAATTTTGAAATGGCTATCGTTGAGCTCGATGAGGTGAGCGCTTGCTATCACATTGCCGGAAACCACGATTATCTGCTTCATATCGAAGTACGTGATATGGAAGCCTATTCTGCCTTTTTGAAAGAAAAGCTTGCGACCATTCCGCACATCAGCAATGTACAAAGCATGTTCGTGATGAAGAGCCTTAAATAACTGATTTACTGTAACCGTGATGAAAAAGCGGGATAAATGTTTTTTGTTATATTTGCCTTTCTATTTTACTTTCGCTAGTATGCAAAGAACAATTTTGATCAGCCTGTATCTCTTTATGATATTTTCCGGTGGTTTGCTGATGGCAAATGAATTGCTGGTTTCCAAAATTATAGCAACTTCTTTTGGGAACTCCATTCAATCCTGGGCTATCCTGCTTTCTGTTACCTTGCTTTCGTTGGCTGCCGGATATTACTTCGGAGGAGCGCTGCTTAAAAACAGGGAGCGCATCCTGAAGAAATCGCTGTTTATCAATGGCGGGCTACTGCTGTTCCAGTTTTTGCTGACTCTTAACGGGGAGAAATTTTCAGGCATTTTTCTTGAAATGGGTTTCACAGTCGGAATGACGTTATTTACTGCCTTGCTAATTTTTCCGCTGGCGCTTTTCCTGGGAGCGAACTCACCTTTGACAATTGAGCTCATCGCGGGCCATTCTTCTCAAAATGCAGGTGAAGTGGCAGGCCGCGTTTATGGAATTTCGACCCTTGGAGGTGTAGCTGCCACGTTTATTATCGGCTTAAGTATTCTGCCCCTTCGTGGTGTAACCTACACCAACAATTTACTTCTTGGAATGATCAGTATTAATCTCCTGATACTTTTGCTCGCGGCTTTGAATCAAAAGCGACTCAAAAATTAAATCGTTTCTGGTAAGCGGTGATGAAATTGCTGCGCTGAAAACGGACAACATCGCGGTGTTTGAATTCAAGAACGGAATTGTCATCTGTAAGTATTTTCGCACCTTTCAGGTTCAGCTCATAGCACAGTTGTTTGTTTAATGCATTATAGCGGGAAGACGGACTTCCGGCAATCACATAGGTTGAATGGGAGGATTTAACATTTTCCCGCCGGATTACCGAAGTGTTGATCCCTGCGCTTTCCAGGGTTTTGGCAATGCTGTTCAGGCAGAACATTCCATTTGCATCTTTAGAAGTAAAGAAATTCAGGAAAATAAGGCCGTCCGGGGCAAGCATCCCGTTTAATTTGCGAAAAGCCTCCACTGTATATACATTTGAAGGAACCGTTTCACCGATGCTCAGGTCCAGGATAATGATTTTATATTGTTTTTTTTGAGGGGCTGTATTAATAAAATGGCGCGCATCATCCACAAAAAAGCTCATTCGTTTGTCGGGCCTGAGGGAAAAGTGATTTTCGCAGACTTCAATCATGCGCTCGTCGATTTCCACTATATCTATCGTATTTCCGGGATTTTTAAGCAACTCCTTTGGTAAGCTTCCCGCGCCTAAACCTGCAAGGAGAATGTTGCCTTTAACCCCTGACTGGTCAATATATCCCGTAATGTCTTTGATATGGAAAAAATTTCCGTTATCCTGAAAGTCAGTGGTTGTTTGGATACTGTTGTTTACCATCAGCAATTTAGTACGGCGCGCAAAGTCCTTCAGTACAGCGACATTGCCCAGTAGCCCGTCGTTATAATATTCTTGTTTTACCGAGCGCGAATAACTATCCTGCAGTTTGTCGAAACCTTTATTAAAAGCGTAAATGGTAAATATAAAAAAAGCTGCTGCGAAAGGCAGAAGCACTTTTTTGACGGCGTATGTATTCAGTAAAAATACCGCCACCAGGGCTGCCATCACTGAAAGCAGGAAAAACACTTTGTTTATTGCTAAAGAGGGGAGAATCATAAAGCTTAGCAAAAGCATGGAAAGCACACCGGCAAGAGTTGAAAGCGTATAAATTACAGAAGCCGATTTTCCCGAGCTGTCGTTAAATTTTTCTTTATAAACCTTAACGATCAGGGTAGAAATTGCTCCCAGTAAAAAAAGCGGTGGGAAAAGCACGCAGCTCACTGATAAAAATAGGATCCCTACGAGGTCAAACTCCAGCATGGAACGGTTCAGGCCTTTTGAAATGAAAGGGAGCAGCAGGATGTTAATACTAAGCGCAAGGAACAGGAAAACGAGCTTGCGCTCACTGTTGTTTTTTCCGCTGAGCTTTGAGCCAAAAAAATAGCCGGCCGCCAGGGCAAGCATGGTAATTCCGAGAATATAAGTCCATATTTCAGACGAGCTGCCAAAATAGGGTTTAAAAAGCAGGGAAGAGCTGATTTCTATACCAGTTACAAGGAAGCCTTCCGCGATTATACCGGCCAGAAGGATGTATTTTTCGTTAATTTTCATATTCAAAGCCCAAATTTAAGACTTTATGTTTTCTTTTTTTCGGGTTAAAAATAACAGACAATCATGCTTTTGACTAAAACCGCCCTATGAATGAACATTTCATGGTTTTAAATGAATATTACTCCCAAAATAAAATTTGCAAAAATAAACTTTCAATTATCAAAATTGGCTTCTCATCGAAACTAAATCGATTTTTCATTGAATATTTATCCTAATTAATTGATCTTGTTTACAAGGGTTGAGAGTTTTTAACATTAAATTTGTAAAAAAAAGACGTAAATTTGTAAAAAAATTGCTTAATCGTAATTAATGCTAAAATAATGAATAAAAAACTTCTCTCTCTCTCTCTCTCCCTATTCCTGATTCAGTTTGTTGTAGGTTCCCTGTCTTATGCACAGGTTTCCTCATCTTCTTCATCGGGTAAAACAGGCAAAGGCATTCCTGTCGTTAGAAACGGCAAAGAAATGTATGATGTTTCTTCTAAAGTTCGCATGATGAACAAGCAAGAGGAGATCAATCAGATGAACACCTATGATATCAAGAATGCTACGACCTGTGCCGGAGCTACAGCCGTGAATGTTTCTTTACAGGATTGTGATGACGTAGGTACTGCGGGCTTCTATACTACCGGTACAAACTTAAACTTCACCAATGCTGTGGTTACAGCCCCGACCAATTCGGGTTCAACAGCTGAAACCTGTGCAGGGGCAACAGGTTATAGTGCTGCCGGTACATGGGTGCGTTTGAACCCTGCTGCAGGTGTCGAAACACTTACTTTCAGCTTCCAGACAGGAGCGGCTGGTACTGGTAGTCACGTTGCATACGCACAATTTTTTCAGGGTACAGGCTGTGGTGCATTGACTGCTATCGACTGTATGCCGATTCTTGAGTTTGACATGGGAGCAACTTATGTTGACCCGGTTTATGTGGATAACGTGAACCCTTCACAAGATGTTTGGGCATATATCTGGGATGATGCAAGTAAAGCTTTTAACCTTGAATTTGAAGTAATCGGTTCCGGTCCTGAGCCATCCAATACAACATGTGCCGGAGCTTCTTCGGGAGCTTCAGGAGGCTGTAACCTGGGTGCTGCACCCGGAACATTTACTACACCGGGAGCTGCAGGCAGGGCCTGTACCGGGGGTAACTGGGGATCGAATGAAAACACACTATATTTCCAGATAACGGCCAACTCGACTACGGGCTCCGTTGATATGGACAATGTCATATGTAACGACGGCACCGCCGGTAATGCCCAGTTTGGGGTCTTTAACAGTTGTGCCTGTGTCGGGACCTATACAGCGGCCTGTTTCCGATCGTGCGCCGTGGGAACAGGAACTATAAGCCTGGCGTCACTGACCCCCGGCTCAAATTACATACTTGTCGTCGACGGGTTTGCGGGTGACGTCTGCGTTTGGGATTTTATCACCGTTGGGGTTACCTTGCCTGTCGAACTCTTAAGTATCAATGCTTCCGTTTCAATGGTTGGTAACAAGCTTTCCTGGAAAGTGGCTTCCGAGCGTGATTGTGACAAATACATCCTTCAGCGCTCAACCAATCCTGAGAACGGTTACGAGACAATCGCTGAAATTGATGGTCAGGGTACAATTCCTACGGAAGTATCTTACGAGTACATTGACCAGGATGCAAGCATGGGTACTACATATTATGTACTTACGCAGGTTGATATGAATGGTCAGCGTACGGATTTTGCGCCGGTTTCTGTTACGAATGAAAATGCAAAAATCGTTGTGGCGCCAAACCCGGTTTCCGACGCGATGAACCTTAAGTTTGCGTCTAAGTCTGAAGGAATGGCGAATATCTCCCTCATTGATGCTTCCGGAAAAGTAGTGAGCACTTACAGCTACTACGCAGCAAAAGGAGTAAACGAGCTGGATATTAACACAGCCAACCTGAATGCAGGAGTTTACACTGTAATGGTTGTTACTGCCAATGACTCAAAACAAGTAAAAATCGTTAAATAATTTCGTTTAAATAACATTAAAAAGCGCTTTTGATCGAAAGCGCTTTTTATATTTGTAAAAAATAAAAATCATGAAAAAAACTTTACTTTCAATTTTCACACTTTTCGCTTTAACAAATCTGAATTCACAGATTATTTTCACTGAAAATTTCTCAGGAAATCCTTTTGCTGCCGGTTGGACAGTTATTGATGCTGACAATGACGGAATGCAGTGGCAGGTGATGGATATCACAGGCTTTAACACAGGTTTTGATTCCCAGGGCGGTGTAGCTTTATCCGCTTCACTTATCCCGGGTACACCAGGCTATACGCCGGACAACATGATCATCACCCCGAACATTGACTTATCAGCTATTACCGGAGGAAATACAGCTCAGCTGACGTTTAAAGCAGGAAGTGATATGTCTACTGCAAGCGGAAGCTACCAGGAGCACATCACAGTATACGCCGTAACCGGATCTACATTACCAGAAATCCTGGCTGCTACACCGGTTCTCTCTGAAACACTGACTGCTGGTCGTACAATGTTGACATACACAGTTAACTTAAACTCTTTTGCAGGACAGACAATCAAAATTGTTTTCCGTCACCACAATTGTACAGATGAGTCTGCTATTTTCCTGGATGACGTAAATGTTTCAGGTACAGCAGCAACTGCAATTACCCTTCAGTGCGGTCCAGCCCAGTCACTTACGTATACCGCTAACGGGAACCAGCTTCCGGATGTAACAGCATCAGCTACTGCCTCTACAACATGTGCAGGAGGTGCGGTTACCCTGGCTCAATCCCCGGTTGCAGGAACTATTATGGCAAACGGTGCGAATACAGTAACTGTTACAGCAACGGATAATTGCGGTAACACACAGACTTGTACAACAGTTGTCAATTACAGCGACAATGTAGGTGTAAACGAAAATAGCCTGGAGCAAAATGGTATTTATCCAAACCCAACAACAGGTAAGCTTAACCTCACAGGTTCAGTTAAAAGTATTTCAGTAGCTGACTTAAGCGGCAAAATCGAATTTACTTCCCTTAACCCGGGCAAGTCCATCGATGTGTCTTCTCTAAAGCCTGGTATTTACCTTGTTGAGATCAAGTACGCAAACGATTCCGTTTCCCGAAGCAAATTGCACAAAAAATAATAATTAAAAAAAGAAAGTCAGGCAAGCACCTGGCTTTCTTTTTATCTGGATTTTTCCGATATGAAGATAAATAAGCTATGCCTGGCTGTTTCATTGCTTAGCGGCGCTGCTATTATGGCAATTGAAGTCTCCATGGCGAAAATGTTTGAGCCCAGGGTAGGATATTCCATTACCCTTTGGTCATCAATTATTGCTTTTACAATGTTGGGTTTGGCGCTTGGATACTATCTAAGTCCAAAATTTGCCCGTTTTAAGCAATACAGAGTGGCCCTGCCGCTTGCCGGAAGCCTTATGTTGAGCTTTTTCAGCCCACAAATCTTCCAAGGCCTTTTCGGGATGCTGGAAGGATCGGGAATCAAGATGGTGATTTTCTTGTGTTCCTTTGTTTTACTGGTACCCAACCTTCTTTTTCTTGGTTCGGTTTCTCCAAGCCTGATTGGTCTCATAAATGAGAATTCCGAAAGCTCGGGAAAAAGCGCCGGTACGATTTTTTCCATATCAACAATCGGGGGGATACTTGCCTGCATCATCTTTGGTTTATATACGCTACCTTACCTGGGAATCAAATTCAGCTTTATGCTGATAGCAATTCTTTTATTACTGGGATTCCTGCTGGTATTACTGTATAACAATTCATCCAGGCCGAATGAATAAGAAAACGGAAAATAAAAATAGGATCAAACAAAAACCGGAAGCTGTAAAAGCGCCCGATCTGCTTGCTCCCGACACCCGGACTATCTTGCTGATTGCTCTCATTGAAGGCTTTTCACTGATCTTTGTGGAAATTCTGAGCGCCAAAATTCTCAATGCTTATTTTGGATCTTCCATGAAAGTGTGGACCGTCGTTTTATCATTAACGCTGCTCTTTCTGGCACTTGGCTATTTTTACGGGGGTAAGCTGGCGAACGAAAACCGATTGCGGAACTTATCACGCGTATTGGCATTTTCTTCTATAGCGGTTTGTCTCACACTGATTTTTTCCAACGCTTTGTTCGGAATTGTTGCCGGAATGGAGTTTTTCACCGCGCTGATCATTACCGCGATTTTCTTGCTAGGGCCTCAGCTGTTCCTTTTTGGCTGTATTTCACCGTTGCTGGTGCGTCTTTTCAATGACAAGCAGGAAGACGTCGTGTACAGCTCAGGACGCGTTTATTTTGTTTCTACAGCCGGTGGAATTCTGGGAGCTTTACTCCTCGGGTATTTCCTGCTCGATGCTTTTGGGATTACCATTAATTATATCCTGGTTTCACTGCTGCT
This sequence comes from Crocinitomicaceae bacterium, assembly GCA_021325675.1. Lineage (GTDB taxonomy): Bacteria > Bacteroidota > Bacteroidia > Flavobacteriales_D > Crocinitomicaceae > M2408. Next base: position 424,111 of record JAJTCM010000002.1, on the reverse strand, counting down.
TTACGGTGCACTTTACAGCCTTTACGGGAAGATTACCAAAACGGGTGGGATATTGCTTGGCTTTCTTATTTTTATAAACCTGATTTCGTACAACCGGATCAACCAGAAAAATGAAGGCGGGATGACGGTTGTTTACGAAAGCGAGGGCGTCATGGGCCAGATCAAGGTAATCGATACACGCCTGGATGCTAAGTTCTCCTTGCGTTCCCTGGCAATCAACGGGATCCATCAGTCTAAGATCATGAATATCCCGGAAGCATACACTTTCTGGAATTATCCGCACCTGATCAATTTTTTTGCCCGCATAAAACCTGCTGAAAGCCAAACCCTGGTGTTGGGGCTAGGCGGCGGATCGGTAGTGAAAGAGCTGAACTCCAAATTCCCAGATATTGATGTCGTAGAGCTTGACAAACGTATTATCACTGTAGCGAACGAATATTTTTATCTCAGCTCCAATAAGCTGAAATTCTTTAATGACGATGCGCGTACTTATCTCCGGAAATGCAGGAAAAAATACGATCTTGTAGTATACGACCTGCTCACGGGTGAAACCCAGCCGAATTATGTTTTTACCCGGGAGGCTCTGACGGAAATGAAAAAAAGGCTTAACAAGGACGCTCTTGTGATCGTGAATTACCAGGGTATTGTGGAGGGGGAAGGTGACCTGGCCTTCAGGACATTATATAAAACTTTCCGGGAAGCAGGCTTTACCGTTAATTTCAAAAGCAAGGAGCAGCACCGCTTCGGTGATATTGTTTTCGTACTTTCCCACGGGAACCCGGATTACAGTAAGGTCAAACTGGCTGATTTGAATGAATGCTGCCGCCGTGCGAAAAACATGCAGGATATTGAGCAAAAAAACATTAGTAATTTTGTGCCGGATTTAACAGGAATTGAAGTGCTTACGGATGATAAGCCGCGGCTTGAATTACTGAACAGTAATGCTATTTATGAATGGAGACATTCTATGAGACAGGCGGTTTCTAACCAAATGTTGGGGCTGGGACAAAGTTTGTTCCGCTAATCCCAAACGAAAAATCCCACCAAAACAAATTGATGGGATTTTTATATAGAGTTTTGTTCTTAGTCTTTGATGAACTTGCTTTGAGCGCTTGTACCGTTTTCAAATACAACTTCCAGCAGGTAAGATCCTTTGCTGATCTTTTCTACATTCACTTCTGATGCGCCTTTGTAAGAGGCAAGCTCTTTACCGTTCAGGCTCATAACGCGGATAGATTTAACCGGCTGCTCGGTTTTGATTGTCAGCACATCTTTAACCGGGTTGGGATAAACCTGAGTTAAAAGTACATTCTCCTTGATCCCTGTTGTGTTCTGGACCGTAAATGTGATAGTTGCATTATCGCACAGGCCGTCAGAGTCACACAAAGTGTAAACCATTGCTGTTACACCGTCGAAATCGGCAGCAGGGTTGCAGGTGACAACACTTGTCGTTGTATTGTAAGTCCATACACTCTGGTCAACCGGGCTTGTAACTGAAGTTTGGACCCCAGGTGTCAGGATGTTCAGGTCAACAGTGTGGCCGGAAGAAGCGCCCGGGTTTCCGTCTGGGTCTGAATCATTTGTCAGAACGTTGACTGTACCGTCAATGCCATTTTCCTGGATTGTTCCGCCGTTATCGTCGTTAGCAACCGGCGCCTGGTTTACAGCTGCAGCTTTTCTGAGGATTGTGCCTCCTGCACCCGCAACAAGTAATGTACCCGTTGAGTTTTCTGCAATCGTGTTCAGGATGGAAGTAACCCCCGTCGTTTCGGAAGTGAAAGTTGAACCGTTGCTTGTAGAGATAATTTTTCCGTTTGCCCCGACTACATAACCACTGGTTGCGGAAACAAAATGGCAGTCCCTATAGAAGTTCGCCAGGTTGCTGTTAATGTTAGACCATGTTGCCCCATCTCCTGTTTTAGAGATTCTTTTTGATCCCCCGCAAACAAATGCATTGCCGGCATCTACAACTGAAAGGCCGAATAAATTTACAGGGTCTCCGTCAGATGCTGCCGGAACAGTGTGTGGTGCCCAGGATGCCCCGCCATCAGTGGACTTGTAAACTGAAGTTGCACCGCCCGCATTGTCTCCTACAAGGTAAGCAATGTTTTCGTTATCATCCGCGAATTTGATCTTGCGGTTGATTTCAGCAGTCGGGGAAGTTTGTGTGGCCCAGCTTTCACCGGTGTCCGTACTTTTTAAAATGACCCCGTTGCTACCTGCAACAAAAATGGTTGTGCCATTACTCAAAATCGCGATGCTATATAAGCTTTGTGTTGTTCCGCTCGTTTTTTGGGTCCATGTGGAGCCTCCGTCAGTTGTTTTGTAGATCCTTCCCTGGTCACCTGTAATGAAACCGGTGCTGGCATCAGCAAAAGCTACTGAATACATGTCTACGGAAGGAATAGTCGTGGTTTGGATGTTCCAGGTTGCACCACCATCAGTGGATTTGTAAACGACACCTGCCCAGCCTGTCGCAAAAGCGGTATTATCGTCACTGAATGCTACGCACTGGATATCGTCACCTGTATTCCCCGTAACGGTTGCCTGTGTCCATTGTGCAAATAAATTAACTGAAAAGAAAAGGCAAAAAGCCAGCAGGATAAATGAATAGTTATGCTTCATGATTATTATAAGTTTGTAGTTGGCGTAAAAGTAAAACACAGGCCTGCAATCCCAGGGTTTTTTAGATAACTGGTCACTTTTGGGAGGTAATTGACAAAATAAGTTTTATTATCCGCAGTTTTATTGCCAGGATAAAAATATCAGGAGCGTGTAAACAGCTCTTCGATGACCCTTGGGAAATGCTCCATTTCCAGGCGGTGGATTTTTTCCAGGATGCTTTCCAGCGGTTCTCCGGCTTCGAGCGGGCAGCTGAACTGCGCTATGATTTCACCCTTATCGTATTCGGAATTAACGTAGTGGATCGTAATGCCTGTTTCTACTTCTCCGGCGGCCCTCACAGCCTCGTGCACGAGCTTCCCGTACATGCCTGCTCCGCCATATTTCGGCAGGAGGGAAGGGTGGATGTTCAGGATACGATTTTCATAATGTTCTACGAAATCCATCGGGATCTTGCGCAGGAAGCCGGCCAGGATGATGCCGTTAACCTTTCTTTCCTTACAAATGTCAATTAATACGCCGGGAGTCTCGATCCGCTCATTCGGTACGATCACCGTTTCTATGCCCAGTTTACGCGCGGCGTCCACAACGGGCGCGTCGGCTTTGTTGCTCAGTACAAAAGCAACTTCGATCTGGGGGTGGTTTTCAAAATAAGAAATGATATTCAGGGCATTTGACCCTGTGCCGGAGGCAAAAACGGCAATTTTTTGACGGACCATGGGGCAAAATTAAGCAACTAAATTCAATTTCAGGGCCGAAAATGATGGAAATTCACAGGAATCCCGGCAAAATCAGCAGGAAAAAAATGGCTGCAAAGGTTAAATTTTCAGCGCTCTCAGGGACGCCAAAGCCCTGAAAGCAGTACTCCCGGGAAATCCGGCGCTATGACCGCATAAGGCAAGGGGAATATAATTCGTAAAATATTTTGTTTTTTCAAACGAATGTTTTTTCTTTGCAGGCTGAATTACTAATTTAAAAAAATTAAAAAATGTCTGATATCAAATCAAAAGTTATCGCAATTATCGTTGATAAATTGGGAGTTGAAGAGAGTGAAGTAACTAACGAAGCAAGCTTCACAAATGATCTGGGAGCTGACTCTTTGGATACAGTAGAATTGATTATGGAATTCGAAAAAGAATTCAATATTGCAATTCCGGACGATCAAGCTGAAACAATTCAAACTGTTGGTGACGCTGTATCTTATATCGAGAAAAACGCGAACTAAGAGTTACAAACTTATTATTCAAACAAAGGTTTCTTTATGGAGTTAAAGCGTGTTGTTGTAACAGGTTTGGGTGCACTGACGCCTATCGGAAATACTCTCCCTGAATTCTGGGAAAGTTTGATCAACGGGAAAAGCGGTGCAGCACCTATCAAGCAATTTGACGCCTCTTTGTTTAAAACACAATTTGCCTGCGAGGTCAAGAACTTCAATGTTGAAGATTTTATTGACAAAAAAGAAGCACGTAAATTAGATCAATTTGCCCAATATGCTATGGTTTCTTCTTCTGAAGCCATGGCAGATTCGGGCCTGATGGACGCCAATCCTAATTTAGACAGGATCGGTGTTATCTGGGGATCGGGAATTGGCGGGTTAAAAACCTTCCAGGACGAGTCCCAGAATTTCTTTGCGGGTGACGGAACCCCGCGTTTCAACCCGTTCTTTATCCCGAAAATGATCGCTGATATCGCCGCAGGGCATATCTCCATTAAATTCGGGCTGCGCGGACCAAACTACGTAACTGTTTCTGCCTGCGCTTCCTCCACCAATGCGATTATCGATTCCTTCAACCTGATCCGTTTGGGCAAGGCTGACGCAATCGTTACCGGTGGATCCGAAGCCTGTGTCAACGAAATGGGAGTAGGGGGCTTCAACGCCCTGAAAGCGCTTTCCACACGCAATGACTCACCTGAAACGGCTTCCCGGCCTTTCGACGTTGACCGTGACGGTTTTGTGCTCGGTGAAGGTTCCGGTGCGCTGATCCTCGAAGAATACGAGCACGCTGTTAAACGTGGTGCGAAGATTTATGCGGAGATCGCCGGCGGAGGAATGTCAGGGGATGCTTACCACATGACCGCACCTCACCCGGAAGGGATCGGGGCACGCAATGTGATGATCGCCGCGCTGGAAGACGCTGAAATGGAGCCAAACGAGATCGACTACGTGAACGTTCACGGAACATCGACACCGCTGGGCGATATTGCAGAAACAAAAGCTATTCTGCAGGTTTTCGGTGATCACGCTTACAAGCTGAATATCAGCTCCACCAAGTCTATGACCGGCCATTTGCTGGGCGCAGCCGGTGCGATTGAAGCAATTGCCTGTATCCTGTCTGTGAAGAACGATATCGTTCCTCCGACGATCAACCATTTTACGGATGATCCCGAGCTGGACAACAAGCTTAATTTTACCTTTAACAAAGCCCAGAAGCGGACCGTGAATGTAGCCCTTTCCAATACCTTTGGATTCGGTGGGCACAACACCTCGGTAATTGTGAAAAAATTCAAATCCTAGCATTTGTTTAAACGATTTTTTAAGAAAGAAGAGCCTCGTTCGAAAGATGAACTCGAACTGATTTCCTTTGTCCTTAAAAAGTTTGCTTACCGCCCGCAGAATTTATCCTATTTCTTAGAAGCGCTCACGCACCGTTCCCTGTCAAACCAGGACGATATCTCTTATTCCAATGAACGGCTCGAATATCTCGGTGACGCCATCCTGGATGCAGTGATTGCCGAATTGCTTTACCTGCGTTTCCCGAACGAAGACGAAGGCTATCTTACCAAAATTAAATCCAAGGTCGTAAGCCGCAAAACGCTTTCCGAAATTGCCGAAGCCCTCGATTTGAAATCCATGATCCGCTACCATAAAGGGCGCACCATCAACATTTCAACACTCGAAGGCAACGCTTTTGAAGCCCTGATCGGTGCCATCTACCTCGACGGTGGGTTTGACGCGGTGAAAAAAACGATCAATCACCACATTTTCCGTAAATACGCCGACCTGAACAAAATCCTCGAAGAAGAAATCGATTTCAAGTCACGTCTCTTCATCTGGTGCCAGAAATCACGCCTGCAGCTGGAGTTCGTTGTCCTCAAGGAAGAAAATATCCAGGGCAACTGGCAGTATGAAATTGAGGTTTACATCAACGAAAAATCCTACGGCCGCGGCATGGGCAATTCCAAGAAGGGCGCTGAGCAAGCCGCTTCGAAAGAAACGCTCATCCTCGTTGGGGAGATTGATTAGCACCTGTTTTCTCAGGACATATAAGAACTCCGGGCTTATGTGCCCTCTAATATCCTTTCAAAAACTGATATGCCTTATATGGTTCAGGCCGCTGAATAAGCATTTTTTCACCTGATCGCCGAAAGTATCGACCGGATTCCGTAATTTTATAGAAAAATTTCATGTTCGAACCTTTAGCAGAGCGTCTCCGTCCCGTCAAACTAGCCGATTATATTGGCCAGGAACACATTTTGGGTGCCGGAAAACCTTTGCGGAGGGCTATCGAAAACGGCATGATCCCCTCCATGATCCTTTGGGGGCCGCCCGGGGTAGGGAAAACCACCCTGGCAAACCTCATGGCGAAAGAAATGGATGTCAACATTCACATTCTCTCGGCGATTTCCTCAGGCGTGAAAGATGTGCGCGACGTGATCCAGTCGGTACAGAACCAGGGCATGTTCAACACCAAACGAACTATTCTGTTTATTGATGAGATCCACCGCTTCTCGAAAGCCCAGCAGGATTCTTTGCTCGGTGCCGTTGAAAAGGGAATTGTAACGCTCATCGGCGCAACGACGGAAAACCCTTCTTTTGAAGTGATCTCCGCCCTCCTTTCCCGCTGCCAGGTCTTTGTGCTCGAATCCCATAATAAAAGCGACCTCGAAGCCCTGCTGAAGCGCGCCATTAAAGAAGATGTCGAGCTCAAAAAGCGCAAAATAAAACTCAAGGAAACAAACCGGCTCGTGGCCCTTTCGGGCGGTGATGCGCGTAAGCTGCTTAACCTCTTTGAGATCATTGTCAACATGCATAGCGCTGACAAGGAATTGGTGCTCACGGACGAGCTCGTGCAGCAATCTGCGCAGAAAAGCCTGGCGATGTATGACAAGGATGGAGAAATGCATTACGACATTATCTCAGCCTTCATCAAATCGATGCGCGGGAGTGATCCGAACGGAGCTGTTTACTGGCTGGCACGCCTGATCGAAGGTGGCGAAGACCCTAAGTTCATTGCCCGCCGCATGCTGATCCTCGCCAGTGAGGACATCGGGATGGCAAACCCAACAGCGATGATCCTGGCGAACAATACTTTCCAGGCAATCGAAAAAATAGGCTGGCCCGAAGGCCGCATCATCCTTTCCCAGTGTGCCGTTTACCTCGCTACTTCACCCAAGGGCAACGCTTCTTACCTTGCGATTGACGAAGCCACGGCATTGGTGCGCCAAACCGGCGATCTGCCCGTGCCACTTCACCTCCGCAACGCCCCGACAAAACTGATGAAAGACCTCGGCTATGGCGACAACTACGAATACGCCCACCAGCACGCAGGCAATTTTGTCAACATCGAGTTTTTACCCGAAGCCATTTCAGGCTCCAATTTTTTCCACCCGGGAAGCAGCAAAAAAGAACAGGAAATCGGCGAGCTGATCACCCGGCTCTGGGGCGGAAAGTATAAGATTTGAAACGAGTAAGCTCCGGCGGAAGCAGCGTAAGAATTTATTAAACGGGCAGACACTATTTAATCAACCTTCCCCACCCGCAATAATATTGGAAAGCTCACCTTTTTATGATCGTCCTCTCCCCAGGCTTGCTTCAATTCATCCCTGATCAGCTCCACAGGATCGGAACCCTGTTTTTCGGCATAATGTTTCACCGCCGACCAGGTTTGGATGTAGGCGATAAGCTGCTCCACCGTCCAGTCCAGTTCATGGGTGAAGGCAGGCGCCGGAATTTCCTCAAAAGGAAAGGGAATTGTCTGGTAATTTTCGTCGATGTAACGGCGCTCGGGATCCCAGTAGGGAGCGAGGGATTTATCGTGAAAACGGCGCACAACGGCATCCACTTCCGGGCTGATCCTGAGGAGACCGTAACCGAGCACGATAAGCAAAGCGTCTTTTTTGGCTGTACGGCGCACTTCAGCATAAAACCGGTCAAAATCAAACCAATGGATCGCCTGGGCCACCACAACGAGATCAAAAAAGTTTACGGGAAAATTGGTTTGCTCGGCGGTTTGACAGGAATACTGAATATTTTCCCGCTGCACGGCTTCATCAAGCTGTTTCTGGCTCAGGTCAGTGGCACATACTTCCCGGAAAAGCTCCGCAAGTTTCCCGGCCACCTGTCCGTTCCCGGTACCGCAATCCCAGGCGCGTCCGCGTTCAGTCAGCACGGCTCCAAGCCAGGTGTAAAAAGCGTCCGGATAAGTAGGCCTGTAACGCGCATAATCGGCAGAATGTGTAGAAAAATTGTCTTTCATAAGCCTTACAAAGTTAGCATATTTGAATTGCGGCCACTTACATCCTGTTCGGTTTTATTTTGTATTTTCGTTGAAAAAATAACACTATGGAATTCGTTATTGACCCGGATATCGCTTTCGCCAAAACCATTTCAACCGATTTTTATTTAAACCCCGAAATTTTTGAACGCTCCAAGGAAAAAATCTTTGCGAAAAGCTTTCAATATATCGGAACTTCGGACATGCTGCCTGAGAACGGCTCCGCCCTGCCTTTTACCCTGCTGGAAAACTACCTCGATGAGCCATTGCTCCTGACACGCGATGCAGAAGGAAAAATCCACTGCCTGAGCAATGTTTGCACCCACCGGGGAAATATCCTGGTCAATGATCTCTGTAAGCTGAAACGGCTGACCTGTCGCTACCACGGCCGCCAGTTCGATCTCAGCGGAAAATTTATGATGATGCCGCAATTCCAGGAAGTGGAAAATTTTCCGACGGAAGCCGATAACCTTCCGCAATTGCCTGTTTTCCAGTTTGGCAAGCTTTTATTTACCAGCCTGAGCTGTGACGCCAATCCGGATGACTTTTTCGGTGAAATGCAGGAGCGGATGGCGTGGTACCCGATGGACGAGCTGGAATTTCGCCCGGATTTATCCAAAGAATTTACGGTAAACGCCAATTGGGCGCTTTACTGCGAAAATTACCTCGAAGGCTTTCACATTCCATTCGTACATAAAGGCCTGAACGAAATCCTTGATTTTAATAAATACACAACCGAACTGTTCCGCTTTTCGAACCTGCAGATCGGGATTGCGAAGGAAGGCGAACCGAGCTTTGATTTGCCGTTCACGTCGCCAGACAACGGGAAAAATATCGCCGCATATTATTTCTGGGTTTTCCCGAACATGATGTTTAATTTTTATCCCTGGGGATTGTCATTGAACATTATCCAGCCTATTTCGCCGGAAGAAACGAAAGTTAGCTTTTATTCTTTCGTTCTCGATGAAGAAAAATTCGGTCACGGGGCAGGCGCCGACCTGGAAACAGTAGAAATGGAAGACGAAGAAGTCGTGGAACAGGTGCAAAAAGGCATCCGCTCCCGTTTTTATACGCATGGACGCTATTCCGTGACCCGCGAGCAGGGGACACACCATTTTCACTCCCTCCTGGCTAAATTTATTCCCTGATGGCGCGCATTTGCGACACAGTCCTCCTGGTTGAGCCGGTGAATTTCGGTTTCAACCAGCAAACGGAAGCGAGCAATTCCTTCCAGCAGAAAGAACACGGATTTTCCGCGGAAGAAATCCAGCAAAAAGCATTGCAAGAATTCCGGGCTTTTGTACAATTATTAAGAGATCATGGGATTACCGTGCTTGATTTCCAGGCCCATTCGGATCAAACACCCGATTCTATTTTCCCGAACAATTGGTTTTGCACGGATCAACACGGTGTATTGCTCACCTTCCCGATGGCGGCCGAAAACCGGCGTGCGGAACGCGATCTGAAAATTATTTCTTTTCTTGAACAAGAATATAAGTACCGCGTTGACCGTCTTTTAGAAGATTACGAAAAATCCGGCCGTTACCTCGAAGGCACGGGAAGCTTGATCATTGACCACGAAAAAAACGTGGCTTTTGCTGCACTTTCACCCCGAACTAATTTTGATGTGCTGGAAATTTACAGTCAGAAAAGCGGGAACGAAATCGTTGCCTTTCAAGCTTTGGGGCCAGCCGGCGAGCTGATTTATCACACAAACGTGATGTTGTGCATCGCTGACAGTTTTGTGCTCATCGGCTTGGATACTATTGCGCCAAACGACCGGGAAAGAGTGAAAAACAAGCTGGAATCGCTCGGCAAGGAACTGATTTTACTCTCAAACGAACAAATTTATCGGCACTTTACCGGGAATGCACTTCAGCTGCAAAACAAGCAGGGCGAAAAATTCCTGGTGATGTCGCAAAAAGCAAAAAGCTCGCTCACGCAAATACAGCTTGAACAGATCGCGCGGCATAATAACCTCATCCTGGCACCCGATCTCGAAACCATTGAAACCATTGGCGGCGGAAGCGCGCGCTGCATGCTGGCCGAAATTTTCTGATATGGAACAAAACGGCAAACTCGGTTTTTGGAGTGCAAGCTCGCTCGTATTGGGAAATATGATCGGCTCGGGTATTTTTTTACTGCCTGCAAGCATGGCCGCATTTGGCTGGATCAGTTTGCCTGCATGGGGGATGGCAGCTTTGGGGGCATTGGTATTAGCTTTTGTATTTAAAAGTATGGCGGCTTTGTATCCCGGGCTTCAGGGCGGGCCTTACGCTTATACCCGCGTTGCATTCGGTGATTTTCCGGCATATCTTGTAGCCTGGGGTTATTGGATTTCTATCTGGACGACAAATGCCGCTATCGCTGTTGCTTTTGTGAGCTACTTGAGCGTATTTTTCCCGGTTTTGCATGAAAATTCGCTTTACCCGGTCCTTGCCGGGCTAGCTGCAGTCTGGCTGCTCACCTGGGTTAATACCCGCGAAATTACTGTTTCCGGAAGCTTGCAATTGATTACAACAATTATCAAAATAATTCCCTTGCTGGCGATCGGGATTTACGGTTTGTTTTTTCTCAATTTCGATTATTTTAAGGCTGATCTTCCGGCTGGTACTTCCTTTTTCCCGGCCATGACTTCAGCCCTAACGCTCGCGCTCTTTGCTTTCCTGGGGCTCGAAAGCGCCACCATTCCTTCCGCTGGGATTGAAAATTCGGGAAAAACGATCCCGCGCGCAACGCTGTTCGGCACGTCCGCAGCGATCGTGATTTATATCCTGAGCTCCGCCGTACTGATGGGCTTGATCCCACCCGCCGAGCTGAAAAATTCTTCCTCTCCTTTTGCAGCGGCTGCGTCTATACTCTGGGGCCAGCCAGCGGCTTATCTCGTTGCAACCGGGGCGCTGATTTCGGCTTTTGGGGCGTTGAACGGCTGGATCCTCATGCAGGGGCAAGTTCCGGCTGCAGCTGCGGAAGACGGTGTTTTTCCCAAGATCTTTGCCCGCAAAAACCGTCACGGAATGCCAACAGCAGGATTGATGATCTCAAGTGTTTTGGTTTCCATCATGGTTGCCCTGAACTTCACTGAAAATTTCGTCAGTACTTTCCAGTTTATTTTACTGCTTTCGACACTCATGGCGCTGCTGCCTTATTTGTTTACCGCTTCGGCTTTCCTGCTGCTATTGCTTCGCGGGGAAAAAAATATCCTGAAAATTACGCTTACGGTTTTAGCCATTATTTTTGTTGCCTGGGCCATTATCGGTTCGGGCGCTGAATCAATTTACTGGGGACTGGCACTTCTTGTCGCCGGAATACCCGGATATTTTCTATTTAAACGCACTTAAAAATTGAACATGAAATATACGTGTCACTCTGAAACGGGGAAAATCAAACGCATCATTATAAAGCCGGCTGAAAACGCTTTTGACAGCGATTCGAGACTTGAACGGGAGTGGAAAAACCTCAACTTTCTCGGAAAACCGGATTTTGGAGGCGCCCTTTCCGAATACCGGGATTTTGAAGCGTATATCCGTCAAAGCGGGGCACAGATTGATTACCTGCCGCAAGCCGAGATTTCCATTGATTCCATTTATTGCCGGGATGCTTCCATCGCTACGGATTTCGGGATGATCCTCTGTACGATGGGAAAAGAAAACCGCCTGGACGAACCCGCTGAAGCCCGTAAATTATATGAAAGCCTGGGAATTCAAATCCTGGGTGAAATTACTGCGCCCGGAACGGTAGAAGGCGGCGATGTGGCCTGGCTGGACGAAAAGACGCTGGCAGTGGGGCATACGTACCGCACCAATGAAGAAGGAATTGCCCAGCTGAGAAATTTACTCGAGCCGCACGGTGTCAGTGTTGTATCTTATTCCCTGCCGCATTTCCGGGGGCAAAGCGATGTATTTCACCTGATGTCGATATTCAGTCCGGTTGCTAAAAATATAGCCGTTGTTTATTCGCCGCTGATGCCGATTTCCTTCCGGAACGAGCTGCTGAAGCGTGGTTACCGCCTGGTGGAAGTTCCCGAAGAAGAATACGATTCGATGGGTTGCAACGTGCTCGCGCTCGAAGATTCTGTTTGTCTTATGGTGAAAGGAAATCCCGTTACCAAGCAGCGTTTGCTGGATGCAGGGTGTACCGTGCACGAATATACCGGGAATGAAATCAGTGTCAAAGGCGGCGGCGGGCCCACTTGTCTCACGCGGCCGTTAGAACGCTTAGCTGATTGAGATCTCGTATTTATGTAATAAGCCTTTCACGCCTGAGAGGGAAAATTTCGCTTTGCGGAGCTTATTGTTTTCCGGGTCGATGCTGTAATTGAAAGCTGAGCGTAAATCCGCTTTTTCGAGGTTCGTACGGTCAAAACGGCTGCCGAGCAAATCGCAGTTAATGAACGAAGCTCCTTCAAGATCGCAGGACGACAAATCAACCTCGTGGAGCGAACAGTTTTCGAACGTCGTTTTTTTGATTTTTAAGCCGTAAAACGATGACAGGTCGAGCTTGCAGTTTTCGAAAGTGAAAGCCAGCAAAAAAGGATTGCAGTGTTCAAAATGGATCCCGATCATTTTACAATCTGAAAACTGCACGTTCTTCAAAGCCGTTTCACCCATTTTCACCAGGCTCAGGTTGCAGTTCCGGAATTCGCATTCTTCAAAGGAAAGCAGTGATAAATTTCCGCCGGAAAAGTCACAGTCCTCAAAGGTGCAATTTTCATACGTTCCCCTTTCGGGCGGATCTGTAGAAAAATTACATTTTTCAAAATGCCGGTCGGAAATAAAATTGGCTGCCATGGCGGCAAAGTTTGCATTTTTTTCCCTTATAAATACATTTGTGGCTTTTTATTTTTATCTTAGTTCCGGTTAACTCATTCAGCCGCCATCTTATGAAAAAGATGCCTTCCTTTGCTTATTTTCTCCTGTTCTTTTGGATGTTCACGGCTTGCACAGTTCAGAAAAGGACTGTAAACCGGGGTTATTTCGTGCAATGGCACTTCAAAGCAAAGACCGGCAATGATCCCGGAACAGCAAACATCATCCGGAGCGATCCACAAGAGGAAAAGCGTATTGCGCTTATTTCCACAGACTCTGTTTCAAGCATCGAAACGGCACACGTAGAAAGTAGTCCCGAAGCAGCTGTTTATCCGGAAGAAGGGAACAGGCTGAAGCAAGCGCGTATGGGTTTTTTTCCCCAGAAGATAAAGCAATCCAAAACGTTTCACCAATCAGTAAGTATTCCGCAGGCGCCAAAAGAAAAAAAGGAAAGGGGCCGGGAGTATTATATTGCGATGGGAATAGGAAACCTGGCCGTTTGTCTACTTACGCTTTTCCTGGGATGGGCCCTGGCCGTTTTCCTTTTATCTACCGGTGATATTGCCATTGTGATTTTATTATTCCCCATTGCCCACGTTTTGGTGATGAGCTTTTTTAAGACATTGGCCTTCTTTAAAATGTCACATATTTTAAAACGGGAGCAGGAAGAAGGTTATACCGGGGTGAGCTCTAAACAGCAGAATCAGAAAATAAAACGCGGCAAACAGATCATACACCTCCTGTTCCTTATTTCATACATTTTGTTCTTTGTTTATTTTATTATTTTACTTAACAAATAACGATGAAGCTCCGACAACTCTTTTTCCTGTTTTGTATCCTGGCCGCAGCTTCTGCGTGTACAATTCAAAAACGTACCGTTAACAAAGGCTATTTCGTTCAGTGGCATTGGCAGAAAAAAGCGGTTAATCCTTCTGAAAAAGTGGAAGCTGAACCACAGGAGAGTTATTCGCTCACAGCTCCGGATGAGGAAAAAATAGCTGACGAAATTGCTATTGTCGATCAAGAAAAGTTTGTAAATCAGATAAAACCCGCTGAAGTAAATGCGTATTCGGTTGATACACCTTCACTACACACTGAAAAAGCCGAACTAAAGCCTGAACGAAAAACGAGCATCAGTCAGGAAGAAAATCAAAAAGAGGGCGAACGAAAACACACGGGCGCCAGGCGTAATTTATTGGATGATTTTGCTTTATTGTATGTTGCTATTGCCGGTATGCTCCTCTTGCTGGCCACTATTTTCCTCCTCATCGGCCTGAACGTAGCCTCAGCGGTTAATGCCCTTTTCTTTGTGCTGGCAATCAGCTGCTTCGCCGGGGCTATTTTGGTGCTTGCTTTTGCTTTATTGTTGTGGCTGTTTTCAAATAATATCCGCTCGAAACGCAAGCGCTAAGCAATTACTAATCAACATATTAATTTAGGCTTTACTTTAACTTTTTTGCAAAAACCTTTTTGAATTTATCTACTTTAGGTCTTACAATCGCCTGGCAATACGCATTTTCCGGGTTAAGCTCCAGGTAATTGTTGTGATAATCCTCTGCCGGGTAGAAATTCGTCAGCTTTGAGATTTCCGTTACAATAGGCTTGTCCCACACTTTCTCTTCGGTGAGTCGCTGCTTGTATTTTTCGGCAATTTCCCGCTGTTCCTCATCGTGGTAAAAAATCACCGAGCGGTATTGTGTTCCGATATCGTTGCCTTGGCGATTGAGCTGTGTCGGATCATGAACAAACCAGAAGGCTTCAAGCAGCTCATCGAAAGAAATCACGGCCGGATCGTAAACAATGCGGGCCACCTCCGCGTGACCGGTTTTACCGCCGCATACTTCTTCGTAAGTCGGGTTGACCTTCGCACCGCCGGAATAACCGGATTGTACCGAAACAACGCCTTCCAGCTCTTTAAAACAAGCTTCGATACACCAGAAACATCCAGCGCCAAACGTAGCTTCTTTGCGGCGGTTTTCCTCCTCCAGTTCCTTTTCTCCCACAAAATTCAGGGAAGCGGAATTGATGCAATAACGCAAACCTGTTGGTTTCGGGCCGTCATCGAACACGTGGCCCAAATGGGCATCGCATTTCGCGCAAACCACTTCCGTGCGGGCTATTCCCAGGCTGTTATCTTTAACTTCACCTATATTTTTATGTGCCACTACATCATAAAAGCTCGGCCATCCTGTTCTTGAATCAAATTTCGTTTTGCTTTCAAACAAAGGGTTCCCGCAGCATACGCAGCGATATTCGCCTTTTTCATGATGGTTCCAGTATTTTCCTGTGAAAGCCCGTTCTGTTCCTTTCTGGCGCGTAATGCGATATGTTTCGTCGTCTAATTCCATTTTCCACTCTTTTTCTGATTTCACTACTTTTCCGGCCATACCGAAGCTTTTGTTTTTTACTGTATCCGGGTGTGCATCCGAGCAGCCAAATATAGAAAAACAAACAAAACTAAAAATGGTTGTCACTGTTTTCATATTCAATTAACGAAATAAAAGGCGTTTTGGTTTTTTCCTGTTGTTAAAAGATGCTAAGATGTCAGGGAAAGGTCTTAATATCGCAAAAGCCAATAAAAACAAAAAAGCCACCCGTCATTGACAAGTGGCTCCTGAATATTTTGTTCCGGGGATTACTGCGGCTGACCTGCGCCTTGCTGCTGACCACCCTGGCCTTGTTGGCCTTGTCCGCCCTGACCTTGCTCCTGTTGTTGCTGTTCAGGCATTTTCGGTGTTTCCGGAGTGCTTTTTAAAGTTAAAACGATACTTACCACTGCGATAATCGCTGCGAGCGACCAGGTAGCTTTCTCTACAAAATCATTGGTTTTCTGAACACCGCCTAACTGGTGGGCAGCGCCAAAATCAGAAGACAAGCCTCCTCCCTTCGGGTTTTGTATAAAAACGATAAACACCAGTAAAATACTAGCTAAAATGATAATGATGGATAAAAGAGTTGCCATTTATGAATTTATTTTTTTGTTTAATTCTTCAATTTTTTGTGCAAAGTAAAGCTTTTTTTCCGGAATTGTCAACATTAATTGTTGAAAAGCTGTAATTGCCTTCGGATAATTCCCCTGCAAGGCATAAATATTCGCTAAAGTTTCCGTATAAATGAGCTTCCCTTCACTGATGCTTTCTTTTGCTTTTTTGGGAGCGGAATAGAATTCGGTTTTCGGTTTGAAGCGTTCCGGCTCTTCGCGGATAAATTTTTCAATGATCTTATCGCTTTCCTTTTCCGCTTTGGGCTGATCTTGTGTTGTTTCCGAAGCCAGTTTCAGCCAGGACGTAAAGCTGCGGGATTGATTGAGATCTCTTTTAGGATCTTCATCCGGAGGAGTTGGAATAGATTCCGGCTTTGCCACATCTTTATTCTGTTGATCCTCATGCTGCTTTTCTTCCAGCTCCAGGGAGTAAGCCGTCGCCATCACGCTTGAAAGGATTTCTTTATCCAGCTCGTCGATTTCACGGATGCCGGCTGCAGCAGGCTTTTCTTCTTCCGAAGGGATTTCCTGATCTTCGGCAGATTGAGAGACAGCATGCTTCGTCTGTTCAAATGCTTCGGATTCCTGATTTTCACCAGGCTGAGGCGTCAATTGCTGCGCCTGTGCGGTTTCCCCGATTATTGGATGTTCATCTGCGGCAGTTTCTTCATGTTGCGGCTGTACGCTTTCTTTATTGAAATCTTCCTCCATCGGAAGAGCGGTTATTTCCTGATCCGATCCGGAATTTTCATGAATGAGCTCGTAAAGCTTGGCACGGTCCGTGATTTTATAGGCGTGCTGCTGCAATTCATCCTCGAAATGCAAATCCTTGCTTTGGGCCAGGGCTTTGAGGTAAAGCACAGAAAACAGCTGCGCGTACGGATATTTGGCGCATAAATCTTTCAAGGCCGGGAGATCCGCAGAATCCAGTGTTTCCGGCTGCCGGATTTTCTGATAAAGGCTTTCGAGGTTCATGCTTACCAGTTTGAAAGTAATTTATTAATAACGTCCTGCACAATCTGCTTGTTGATTTCCGAAATCAGCAGCTGTTCCACGCTTGTCAGGTCCTGGTTGCTGTCGTAATCGTAAAAGCGCGTTGCGGTGAGGCTCATTTCGTCTTCCTGGGGCGCTTTGGTGAAAATCTTGAAATTAACGGAGATCGTCAGGCGGTTTTTGGCCGCAAGGTCACCTTCCTGGATCGCTACCGGAGAAACCATGTAATTGGTAATAACGCCCTCAATCTGTACTTCACCGGAGTTAGGCGTTGGGTTTAGCTTCAGGCGCGTGTTGTTCTGCACCCCGTCTTTGATGTCCTCGGATAATTGCGCAGCGTAGCTCAAAGGTGCGTTGGCTGCATTGTTCTCCAGGGTTTTGACGGAAAAAGTTTTCCATTCCTCTGGCATTGAGCCCTTATCCACGAAAGAAACGCTTGTCGGCCAGCAGGAAGTTAATCCCAGGAATAAAACGATATACAGGAAAATACGCATCAGTTCGGCAGGTTGAATTCTTTGATCTTACGGTAAAGCGTCCGTTCGGAAATCCCCAGCTCTTCGGCGGCATATTTGCGTTTTCCGCGGTGCTTTTCCAGAGCTTTCTGGATCAGCTCCTTTTCACGGTCTTCCAGTGAAAGCGATTCTTCCACTTCTTCATGTTCCTGGAAATCCTGGGCATATTGCTCTTCAGCGAGCGGGAAACTCTCTTCTTTTCCGGGGGGAAGCAGGTTTGTGGCCGTTTCGCCGGGAACGATCACATCATTGTACATGCGGTTCATCATCGCTGCCTGATCAGGGTTCAGCTGCATATCGCCGCCTTTTGAAATAAGCTCGGCCACCAGTTTTTTGAGGTCATTGAGGTCATTTTTCATGTCGAAGAGGAACTTGTACATCAGCTCGCGTTCAGAGAAATTTTCCTGCACGGTACTGGCTTTCACAAGGCCTGAGCCCGGTTCTTCCCGTTTTGGAATGTAGCTGGCAAGCGTTTGGCTGTCAATTTCACGTTTGCTCTCAATCACGGACAATTGTTCCACGAGGTTTTTCAGCTGGCGGATGTTCCCCGGCCAGGTATAAGCTTCGATCAACTGCACGGCATCGTCAGCCAGGCGAATGGCCGGCATCCGGTATTTATCGGCAAAATCACTTGAAAATTTACGGAAAAGCAAGTGAATGTCTTCTTTTCGCTGCTTAAGAGAGGGCAGGGTAATCGGAACGGTGCTGAGACGATAAAATAAATCTTCCCGGAACTTGCCGCTCTGGATCGCACGCTGCATATTTTCATTGGTTGCTGCAACAACGCGTACATTTGTTTTGATGACCTTCGAAGAACCGACCTTAATGAATTCACCGGTCTCCAACACGCGTAGCAGCCGGACCTGGGTCTGCATCGGTAATTCTGCCACTTCATCGAGGAAAATCGTTCCGCCGTTTGCCACCTGGAAATACCCGTCCCGTCCACCCGTCGCGCCTGTAAACGACCCTTTCTCGTGTCCGAAAAGCTCTGAGTCAATCGTTCCTTCCGGAATGGCGCCGCAGTTCACAGCAATATATTCGCCGTGCTTGCGTGAGCTCAGCTGGTGGATCACCTGGGGGATAATTTCTTTTCCTGTACCGCTTTCTCCTGTCACCAGCACGGAAATATCCGTTGGGGCAACCTGCGCGGCTACTTCCAGCGCCCGGTTAAGGTGCACTGAGTTGCCGATAATCCCGAAGCGTTGTTTTATTTGTTGTACGTTCATTCTTTTTTTAGTTGTTAGTCAGCAGTTAATAGCCATTAATTTGTTGTGACCAAATAATGACATTGACTGAAAACTATTTACTCTATCACTACTCCGATAAGCGTAGCAGAAGTGCAATCGGTTATTTTTACGTTGACGTAGGTTCCTTTTTCGTAATCACCTTTCGGGAAAACGACTTTCGTGTTATAAGTATTCCGTCCTACAAGCTCTTCCTGTGATTTTTTGGAAACGCCTTCCACCAGGACTTTTTGTATTTGTCCCAAATGGCGCTGGTTCGTCACCATCGCATAATGGCGCTGCTTGGCAATGATTTCTGTCAAACGGCGGTTTTTCACCTCTTCCGGAACATCATCCTCGTATTTACGCTCAGCGAGAGTTTTCGGTCGTTCCGAGTAAGTATACATATAGGAAAAGCTGAATTCGCAGTAATCCATCAGGCTCAGGGAATCCTGGTGCTGCTCTTCGGTTTCGCCGCAGAAGCCTGTAATGAAATCTGAAGAAATCACGCATTCCGGGTAAATTTTGCGGATCGAATCGATGCGTTCCATGTACCATTCCCTAGTATAACCACGGTTCATTTTCGTGAGTATTTCCGTATTTCCGGACTGCACAGGCAAGTGGATATGCGCACAGATGTTATCGTATTTTTTCATGATGTGGATGACTTCATCCGTCATGTCCTTCGGGTGGGAAGTTGAAAAGCGGATGCGTAAATCCGGGTTTACCTGCGCCGACATTTCAAGCAGCTGGGGAAAATTAACTGTTCCGAGCTGCGCGTCTTTAACTTCGCCTTTAGAAGTCATGTTCCAGCGGTAACTGTCAACGTTTTGTCCAAGCAGTGTCACTTCGCGGTAGCCGGCTTCAAATAAGGTCTGGCATTCCTGCAGGATCGTTTGCGGGTCACGTGATCGTTCACGTCCGCGGGTAAACGGCACCACGCAGAACGAGCACATGTTGTCGCAGCCGCGGGTAATCGATACAAAGGCGGAAATCCCGCTGTTATCCAGGCGCACCGGGCTGATGTCGCCATACGTTTCCTCGCGGGAAAGTAAAACGTTCACCGCTTTTTGGCCGCCGTTCACATCCATGATCAGGTTTGGCAAATCGCGGTAAGAATCCGGTCCGGCCACAAGATCCACCAGCTTTTCTTCGTCGAGCAGGGACTGTTTGAGACGTTCGGCCATGCAGCCTAAAATCCCGACAACCAGGCCGGGTTGTGCTTTTTTACGTTTTTTAAAGTCGTGGAGACGGGTGCGGACACGCGTTTCGGCATTTTCACGGATCGAACAGGTATTGAGCAAAACCACGTCGGCTTCGTCCACATTCCGGGTCGTTTCGTATCCCTGGTTCGCAAGGATAGACGCAACAACCTCACTATCGGAAAAGTTCATCGCACAGCCATAACTTTCCAGGTACAGCTTTTTGCCGTTAGGTGTGATCGTTTCTACCGTGATAGCTTCCCCCTGTCTCGATTCGTCTATTGTTTTGTTGTGTCCGAAATCAATATCGCCCATTATCCGCTTTAAAAATGAAAGGACAAAAATAAGGATTATTTCAGAACTGTCAAAATGGCAGGTTGTGAATTTTCGTTAATATAGGGTATCACAAAGTAAAGCTGAGTTTTCGCAAAGCCCGCTAAGTTTATGTAAATCAAAAACACGTGGAGTCCTTCGCGTATACTTTTCGCTAACTTAGCGCCGTGTCTGCCGACAGCCGACAGGCAGGTTCCAAAAAACTGTGTTATCTGCGCAGCAAATCTGCGGTCATCAGCGGGAAAAAAAATAGTTTTTTGCTTTTTGGAATTAAAAATAGTTAATTTGCACCTCTTTTATCTAAAATTTTCAAAACCATGGCCAAGAACTTAGTAATCGTAGAGTCTCCTGCAAAGGCAAAGACAATCGAAGGGTACCTGGGGAAGGATTTCGTTGTAAAATCAAGCTTCGGGCACGTACGAGACCTATCTTCCAAAGGGCTGGCTATCGATATTGAGAACAATTTTCAACCCCAATATGAGGTTTCAGCGGACAAGAAAGCGATTGTCAGCGAGCTCAAAAAATTAGCGAAGGAAGCCGAAGTGGTTTGGCTCGCAACGGATGAGGACCGCGAGGGAGAAGCTATTTCGTGGCATTTGTATGAAACATTGGGTTTGGAGAAAAAAGTAACAAAACGCATCACATTTAACGAAATCACCAAAACCGCTATCCTGAGCGCCATCGAAAAGCCGCGTGAAATCAACGTGAAGCTGGTAAATGCACAGCAGGCACGCCGTGTTTTGGACCGCATCGTAGGTTTTGAGCTTTCACCTGTACTCTGGAAAAAAGTACGCCCGAGCTTGTCTGCAGGACGTGTACAATCCGTAGCGGTAAGGCTGATCGTGGAGCGTGAAAAAGAAATTCTCGCTTTCAAAAGCGAATCATATTATAGGGTACAGGGAACATTTACTAAGGGTAAGGATAAACTCCAGGCTGACCTGAACACACAGTTTTCGTCCAAAGAAGAAACCAATGCTTTTTTAGAAAGATGCAAATCCGCAGATTTTAAAGTAACGGATGTACAGCAAAAACCGGCCACCAAAACGCCGGCTTCTCCTTTTACAACTTCCACGTTGCAGCAGGAAGCGAGTTTGAAGCTCGGCTTTTCAGTAACGCGGACAATGTCTGTGGCTCAGCGCTTGTATGAAGCAGGGAAAATCACCTACATGCGTACCGATTCCGTGAACTTGTCACAGACTGCACTGGACGGGGCAAAAAGCGAGATCCTGCGGGCTTACGGCGAACAATATTCCAAGCCAACGAAATACCAGACCAAAAACGCCAGCGCACAGGAAGCGCACGAAGCGATCCGCCCGACGGATTTCAGCGCGCATTCCATCAATGCGGAAAGCGACGAAGTCAAATTGTATGAGCTGATCTGGAAACGTTCCATCGCTTCCCAGATGTCACATGCGCAGCTTGAGCGGACCACTGTGAAAATCGGGGCTTCCGGCCTGGGCGAATATTTCCAGGCGAAAGGCGAAGTGATCAAATTTGACGGATTTTTGAAAGTATACCTCGAGTCTTCGCTTGACGATGAAGAGGAGGAAAACTCCGAAATCCTGCCGGACGTAAAAACAGGAGACAACCTGGACAGGCAGCTGATCAAAGCTACGCAGCGTTTTACAAGGGCGGCGGCACGCTATGTGGAAGCTTCTCTCGTGAAAAAGCTGGAAGAGCTGGGGATTGGTCGTCCGTCCACGTATGCACCAACGATTTCCACGATCCAGAAACGCGGTTATGTCGAGAAAATGGAACGTGAAGGTGAAGTGCGCGAGTACGATTACCTCGAGCTTAAAAACGATAATATTACTACCGAAACCCGCTCAGAAACAACGGGAAAGGACAAAAATAAATTATCGCCGACCGACATCGGTATTGTGGTGACGGAATTCCTCATGGAGCATTTCGACCGCATCCTGGATTATCATTTTACGGCGAAAGTCGAGGAGCAATTTGACGAAATCGCACAGGGGCTGACCGAATGGACGAAGATGATCCACGATTTCTACGGGCCGTTCCATCACAGCGTCGAAGATACACTTGAGCACTCGGAGCGCGCTACCGGCGAACGGGAATTGGGGCACCACCCGGTTTCAGGCAAAAAGATCATTGTGCGCATCGGGCGTTTCGGGCCTATGGTCCAGATTGGCGACGAACGCGAAGACGGCGAAAAAGCGCAGTTTGCTTCCCTCCGCAAGGAACAGTCGATTAACTCCATCACGCTGGAAGAAGCGTTGGAATTGTTCAAATTACCGCGCGCCCTAGGTGAGTTCGAAGAGCTTGAAGTGAGAGCAAACGTAGGCCGTTTCGGGCCTTATGTGCAGCACGGAAAATCCTTCATTTCCCTGAAAAAAGAAGACGATCCGATGACTGTTACTTTAGACCGCGCCATTGAGCTGATCCAGGAAAAACGCCTGGAAGACGCGAACCGCCTCATCAAATCCTTCCCGGAAAACCCGGATGTACAGCTGCTCAACGGACGTTATGGCGCTTACCTGAAAATCGGGAAAGACAATTTTAAACTGCCCAAAGGAACAGAAGCTGCCAACCTGACCTTAGAAGAATGCTTGCAGATCGCCGAATCCCAGCCAACTTCCAAAGGAAAACGCAAAGCGCCGGCAGCGAAAAAAGCACCGGCTAAAAAAGCAGCTCCGAAGAAGAAATAGCGAAGCTATCGATAACAGCACCGCACAGCAGCCACGAAGTGAAGCGTTAGCGCGGCTGACATACCATTTTATGTGATAATATGCTAATGAGTTAATGTGCTAATTAACGCCCTAAATTTATTAGCACATTCGCATATTAAACCATTAACACATTAGAGATTTTTTCCACACAATTCATTCCATCCACCGCCGCAGAGATAATTCCCCCGGCATAACCGGCGCCTTCAGCACAGGGGTACAAACCTTTGATTTCGATATGTTCGAGCGTTTCAGGATTGCGCGGGATTTTTACGGGCGATGAAGTACGGGATTCCGGGGCGTGAAGCACGGCGGCATTCGTCAGGTAGCGCGGCATTTTTTTACCGAAATCAATGAAAGCCTGGCGCAGGCGTTTGCTGATCATCGGCGGGAGGACTTTATTCAGGTCAACGCAGACTGTTCCCGGCTGGTAAGAGGAGCGCGGGATATCGGCAGAAACTTTGCCATCAATGAAATCCACCATGCGCTGTACCGGCACACGCTGCGTTCTTCCGGTCGCTTCCCAGCAGCTTTTTTCTACTTCTTTCTGAAAATCAAGGCAAACGAAAGGATTATTTTCGTACCCTTCAAAATCCGTTGGTTCGAGCGAAACCACAATACCTGAGTTGGAATACGGGTTGTTGCGCTTGGAAGGCGACCAGCCGTTAGTAACCACTTCTTCCTGTTCCGTAGCGCACGGCGCGATGATCCCACCGGGGCACATGCAAAAGGAATACACGCCTTTTCCGTCCACCTGGGTTACGAGCGCATACGAAGCCGGCGGCAGTAAATCGTTGCTCAGCTGACCGTGATACTGGACCTGGTCGATCAGTTCCTGGCGGTGTTCGATCCGTACGCCAAGGGCAAAGCCTTTCGCTTCTATTTTAATTCCTTTTTGGTGCAGTAAATAAAAAATGTCGCGCGCAGAATGACCGGTGGCCAAAATCAGCTGATCACAGTCAAATTGCTGGCTGTCATTGATCGTCAGGCCTTTGATTTGCTGATTTTCAACCCTCAGGTCAGTCAGCCTGGAATCAAAACGGATTTCTCCGCCGCAGCGTAAAATTTCTTCGCGGATATTGACAATTACCTGGGGTAATTTATTCGTTCCAATGTGCGGATGGGCATCCACTAAAATATCTTGTTCGGCACCGAAATGCACGAGCCATTGCATCGCCTTCTGCACATCGCCGCGCTTTTTGGAACGGGTGTATAGTTTTCCGTCGGAGTAAGTTCCGGCGCCACCTTCGCCAAAGCAGTAATTCGATTCCGGGTTAACGATGCCCTCCTTGTTGAGCTTCGCCAGGTCACGGCGGCGGGAGCGTACATCTTTTCCGCGTTCAAAAACAACAGGTTTCAATCCCATTTCGATAGCCTGCAAGGCAGCAAACAAGCCCGCCGGACCTGCACCAATAATGGCTACCTTTTTGGATTTACTAACGTCTTGTGCCTTAAAAAACGGCGCTGTTTCCAGGCGTTTTTCTCCTTTCTCAAAAACCTCGAAGCTCGCATTGATCTTAATTTGGCGCTTGCGGGCGTCAATGGAGCGTTTCCGCCATACAAAATCCACTTCCCCCGGCTGGCAGCGCAATTCCCGGGCAATCAGGCTACGCAGGAAATCGTTGTCCTGTGCCTGTTCGGGTGTTACCTGGAAATTGAGGATTTGGGGCATTTCTTCGTTTTAAAGAGCAAAAATAAGGATTATTCCTTTTCTCCCGCTGACCTGGCTGATTCCCCCGCTGATATTTGCAGATATATATTTAATTATCTGAGTTCGTAAATCTGCGAACATCAGCGGGAAAATAATACGCCAAACAACGTAGCAAGGGAATTAAAATTTTCTGTTACATTTGCTCATTACGAATCGATTAACTCTATTGTCATGCTTCGAACGGCGCTTTGTTTTTTCCTTATTACTGCTGCTTTAGCCGGCCTTGCCCAATCCAAAACATACGAGGTTGGCGGTATGGTCTGGACTACCGAAAACGCCGTAATCAAAACTTTCCGGAACGGGGATGCCATTCCTTTTGCCGCCACGAAAGCAGAATTCAAAAAAGCGGGAGAAAACAAGCAGCCCGCCTGGTGCCACGTTGATTTTAACGCCAAAAATGAGGCGGCGCTCGGTATCCAGTATAACCATTTTGTGCTGACGGATGCCCGTGGTTTTGCCCCGGATGGCTGGCGTGTCCCAACAGATACTGATTTCCGCAAGCTTAAAGCTTACCATGCAGGAAATATGGGTGGTTACCGCCTGATGAAAAATCAAGCTTCTGCCTGTGGCTTCAATGCGATACCTGTGATCGATGTTGAGCTGGAGATGTCAAGCGCCAATTTCTGGACCATTTCCTCCAATTACCGGGATGAAGCCTGGGTTTACCAGTTGCCGCACGGTGACCGTTATAGTCTCAGTGAAGCACAGGAAGCTTCCATTCGTTTTGTCCAGGACAAGCTCACTTCCACAAAGGCCGAAAACCAACTGTTAAAGCTCGGCAACCAGGCCTGGCATTCCAAAAACCTGGCTGTGACCCGCTTGCGTAACGGAGATGAGCTGCGCCGCTGCAACAGCAAGGAAGAATGGGACAAAGCAATGGAAGACCGTGTTCCGGCATATGCGCATTATAATTTTGATGAGCGTTTTACGCCAAAATTCGGCCTTGTTTACAATTATTTTGCACTGATCGATGATCGCGGGCTTGCGCCGGAGAATTACAACATTCCCAAGCAGGCTGACTGGAAAGAGCTGGCGGATTTCCTGAAGGGCGATTCACCGGTTTACTGTGCCGGAAAAAAGCTCAAAGACCCGGCAGCCTGGCCGCGTAAGGATTATTGTACTGAGCCGCCGGCTGACGAAATTGGCTTTGGCGCCCTTCCAAGCGGTTATTACGAGTCCTATGGCGGCTTCGGCTATGATTACGGCCGGACTTCCGATTTCTGGATCAGCCCCGAATCCAAAACAGCCGATGTCTATACTTTTCGGCTGGTGAGTGGCTACGATCATTTCCAGCTTTCCCAAACATACACCGGGAACGGTCATCATGTGCGCTGCGTAATGGATAAAGCTTATTTCGACCGGGCGATGAACCCGTTTTACAGTATTCAAAGCTCAGGTTTGTCCCTGATGGATAAAAACCTGGATGTGGCAGCTTACCGCAACGGCGATGCAATCCCGGAAGCAAAAAGCGCGGAAGAATGGAAAGCTTTCGACCTGGCAGGAAAAGGTGCGTGGTGCTACCTGGATTTTGACCCGGCCAACGGAGCTAAATACGGCCGCATTTACAACGGTCATGCCTTGAAAGATCCGCGCGGGCTCGCCCCGGAAGGATGGAGGCTGATGACAAAAGACGATTACGGAAAGCTCATCGAAGATCCCGCAGTACTGGCAAGCCTGAACGCGCAAACCGGCGGTTCCATGGGAATGAAAGATGTGTTTGAAAAAGAAAACAGCCAGTGGTGGATGCTTCATCCGACGAAGCCAAAGCGCTTTATTTTCATTACACGCCATGCTGACGACAGCTATAACAACGGCCTGACAACGGCCACTTCAACCGGTTGCTACGTGCGCTGCATTAAAGAATAAAAATATGAAAAGAATAATTCACATTTGCCTGGCACTTTTCATGTGCCAGCTGGCTTCCGGCCAAAACCTGTATCCCGTAACGAACCCGCAAACCGGGGAAGGAAAAGGTTTTATTGACAATAAAGGAAAGCTCGTGGTACCTTACATTTACAGTGAAGCGTATGATTTTTCGGATGGACTGGCGCGCTGCTACAAAAACGGCTACTACGGGTATATCGATGCATCGGGCAGGGAAGCTGTCCCTTTTGTATATGAAAGCGCCGAATCGTTCTATAATGGCTATGCCTGGGTTTCACAGGGCGGCTTCAGCTTCTTCATTGATAAGTCGGGGAACAAATACGAAGTGGATAACGTTTTTATCCCTGAATACCAGAAACCGGTCAAAGTTACCAATGGCCTGGTACTGATCAGCGTTGCCGGAAGAAAAGGCTTTTCCAATCTGAAAAATGAATTGGTTGTGCCGGCGGATTACCACGATCTGACCTACTTTTCGGACGGGTATTCTGTAGCGAAAAAAGGGCGTGAGTATTTCCTGCTCGATCCGCAAGGCAATGAAAGCAAGCTTCCTTATACAGAAGCAGGGCCATTCAGCAGCGGTCTGATGGCTGTTAGAAATGAAAATGATCTTTGGGGTTATGTGAACAATAAGCTGGAGCTGGTAATCCCCCACCAATTTCAATATGCTTACGATTTCAAAGGAAATTATGCCAAATATTACGATTCGCGAACGGAAAAATTCGGTTTGATTGATCGCAGCGGTAATAAGGTAACCGAAGCCATTTACCGCGAAATCCACAACTCAGGAGATGAAATGATCTTCCTGGATTATGCCCTGTTTGACAGCCGGGCAAAGCTCGTTAAAAAAATGCCGGAATTGTATTACGATGATATTGGCGATATCGGTTTTCGCAATGAGCTTTCATATGTACACCTGAGCTACAACGACCCCAAATCCAAAAACGAGCTGATCCGCGACTGGGGCGGCGTACGCGAAGCATACATTGACAAAACAGGCAAAATCATCTGGACAGGCCAGCCGTATTATTCCTGCTTTCCGGAACACGCCCGGGTAACCATGGCCGATTTTTCCCAAAAGAAAATCTCTGACCTCCGGCGCGGTGACGAAATTTTGAGCTATAATGCTGAAAATGGTCAATACGAAGGTAACAAAGTGAAGGAATTGCAAATTCATGAAGGAACTTACGGCTTGCTGGAAATTGTTTACGAAACGGTGAACCATACTTACGCTTCTTTAGACGCAAAGCTGATTTCTGCTGAAAGCAAACTGTCTGTCACGCCTAATCACCCGGTTTTGACAGCTAATGGCATTAAAGCGGCGGCTGAGGTTCAGGAAAATGAGCTGATTTACGGCTGGAACAGCAGCGAGCAAAGCTTCGAAGCCAGGAGAGTGATCTCCATCCGACAATCCGCAGCCGTTGAGCGCGTGTTCAATCTCAAAACGGACAAAGCGAATTATATTGTGAACGGGATGGTTGTGATGATGAAATGATCGCTTGGGAGTAATTTAGGCACGGTTTTTACCAAAACACGCGCCAAAATTATTGGGTTATCTCATTTTCACGGCGGACTGCATCCGCCGCAAAAATATTTCATGCCTATGACATTATTGGAAAATTCCCCGCAAGGAAAATAAAGCGAAAACGAAACCTTCTCCTGAGCAGGAAAAGCATTGCTTTGGAAGACCAACGGTGTGCAGGGAGATAGGGAGGGGTGAGCTCCAATAATCGTAAACAAAAAAATCCCACTTTTTCAAGCGGGATTTTTCTATATTCTATTTGATATTTTCTTATAAGCTGAACGCTTTTTTAACTGCGTCTACGTAATCCAGTTTTTCCCAGGTGAAAAGCTCCACTTGTTTTTCGATCACGTTTCCGTCAGGGGAAGTAAAGCGTTTTGTTACCACTTCGTTTTTACGTCCCATGTGACCGTAAGCAGCCGTTTCGGAGTAAATCGGGTTGCGCAGCTTCAGGCGCTGCTCGATAGCATACGGACGCAAATCGAAGATTCCCTCTGCAATGCGTGCGATTTCGCCGTCGGTCATGTTTACTTTTGCAGTTCCGTAAGTGTTGATGTACACACCACAAGGCTTGGCAACACCAATCGCGTAAGAAACCTGAACAAGCACCTCATCACATAAACCGGCAGCAACCAGGTTTTTGGCGATGTGACGTGTAGCGTAAGCAGCGGAACGGTCTACTTTGGATGGATCTTTTCCGGAGAAAGCACCACCTCCGTGAGCGCCTTTGCCTCCGTAAGTATCTACGATGATTTTACGGCCTGTCAAACCGGTATCTCCGTGCGGGCCGCCGATAACGAACTTCCCGGTTGGATTGATATGGTAAGTGATCTGGTCTGTAAACAAAGGCTGCAGCTCCGGCTTAAGCTTCGCTTTAACGCGTGGAATAACGATGTTGATCACATCTTCCTTAATTTTTTTCAGCATGTCCGCTTCCATTCCGAAATCATCGTGCTGAGTTGAAACCACGATGGAATCAATACGCTGCGGAATGTTGTCGTCAGAATACTCGATCGTAACCTGTGATTTCGCATCCGGGCGCAGGTAACCGATTAGCTCCGGCTCGTTGTTGCGGATCCAGGACAATTCCTGTAAAATTTTATGAGCGAGGTCAAGCGCCAAAGGCATGTAATTGTCCGTTTCGCGGGTTGCGTAACCGAACATCATTCCCTGGTCGCCGGCACCTTGTGCGTTGGCTTTTCCTTCAAAGTCGTTGTTTTCTACCTTGCGGTCAACACCCTGGTTGATGTCTTCCGACTGATCGTGGATCGCAGAAAGGATACCGCAGGACTGGGCTTCAAACATATACTCCGACTTGGTGTACCCGATGCGCGTGATTACTTCACGGGCAATTTTCTGAACATCCAGGTAAGTGTTTGTTTTTACTTCCCCTGCCAGCACTACCTGACCGGTTGTTACCAAAGTCTCACACGCTACTTTCGAAGACGGGTCGAAAGCCATGAAGTTATCAATAAGCGCATCTGAAATCTGGTCGGCAACTTTATCCGGGTGACCTTCCGAAACAGATTCCGAGGTAAATAAATATGACATTAAACAGTGTTTTTTAAATTAAAGCGCAAAAATAATAAAAAAACCGGCAATTTTTAGCTCATCCGAAAAAATCAAAGGCCCTATCTGAAAAAATACTTAGATTTGTGCTTGTTGTTAATCCGACATCTTATGAAAAAAGTTGCCATCTTCGTTTTAATCGCCTTAGGCGCTGCCTCTTGTAAAAGAATTTACCAATGCGAATGTACCCGTGTTGTTAACGGCGAAAGCTGGAACCCGATGATCACCAACCTCCCGGTTGAAGCCCGCAATAAAAAGGATGCAAAAGCGCTGTGCAACTCCAGTTCTTACAACCTCGGCTGGCAGGATTATCAAAACTGTAAGCTCAAGGATTAAGGCTTGATTACCTGAGTTCCTGGCCACGAATTACACGAATTTTTGAATAATTAAAGTTTAATTTCCCTCAAA
Organism: Crocinitomicaceae bacterium; assembly: GCA_021325675.1. Lineage (GTDB taxonomy): Bacteria > Bacteroidota > Bacteroidia > Flavobacteriales_D > Crocinitomicaceae > M2408. The sequence continues at coordinate 394,162 of JAJTCM010000002.1, read as the reverse complement.
TAATTCACTCTGCGGATGATGAAATTCGTGACTAAAAAGCTGGTTCGTTCCCTAGATATAAGTGAAGATTAAATCAAATCCAAAATACGGGACGGCGGACGCCCGATGATCGCTTTGTTTCCCTGAACGAGAATTGGCCGTTCGATCAGTTTCGGATAGCGCGTCATTGCTTCGTAGCATTCTTCATCGCTTAATTCTTTTCCTGCATAAAACTGCTGAAATTCAGGCTCGCCGGTACGCATGAAAGCCATAGGCGGTAGTTTCAGCGCTTCGCTGATCCGGCGTAAATCATCCACCGTTGGAACGTCCGTGAGGTATTCCACAATTTCATATTCCACTTTTGAATCGTCAAGCAGGCACATCGCTTCCTGGCATTTGGAGCAATCGGGATTATAAAATAAAGTTGTTTTGGGTGTTGCGGAAGACATTACTTTTCTTTCATTAAGGTAATTTCCGTCGTAAAAAAGTAGAACTGATCGGAAACGGGATAAAATTTAATGTGCAAAGGCATTTTAGACTTGGAGCGCATCGTGATGAAACCCAGCCCGGCGTTTCCTTTAACGGAAACAATCCCGTTGGAAAGAACGGTCATATAATGTTCTTTCAGGTCATCATCATTCAGGCCGTTGAGGTGCGCAATGCGTGCTTCCAGTCCTTCCTTGTTGTCTTTTTTGACTAAGCTCCCGAAAAGAATGATATATTTCTCTGCATCTTTAGCGAGGATGAAGGAGCCGTAATGATCACCGTTGTCGTCCCGTTCGCCGTGAACGCGGATATTCTGCAGGCCTTCGATCAGGATGGAAAAAATACGTTTGATGAGCTGTTTTTTCTCCCCGGCGGAAATCAGGATTTCTTCCGAGCTTTCGCTGAATCCGTTCACGAGGTCCTGGGAAAAATAACCGAAATGCGAAACCATAACAGCTAGTTGCCGTTCAATTTTGATGTAGCTTTTCTGAAGATCGAATACTTCCTTACATCGTTCGGAAACAGTCAGTGTTTGAAAATCAATCATTCAATCTCTTGATTGGGAGGAAACAAAGTTATTCTTTTTTTTTATATACAGGTAATGTTCTTAAAAATAGGTGATAAGCCAGATGTTTTTTTGCCACGAATTGTTTCTGCTCCGCGGTCACGAATTGAGTTGGAAAAAAATAAATTATCCGAATTATAATTCGTGAATTATAAGATTTGCGCCATTTTTAAGATTAATTGATAACGAGCCATTATAAATTCGTGGCAGTTAATTTTTATCTATACAAATTAGCACATTAAATCATTAGCACATTATTTCTCGGATGCGGCATTGATTTTCTGGACAATCAAAGAAACCGCCGGGCAAACCATTGAATTCAGGATCGTTAAATCCATAATCTGGTACATGTTCTTGCGGTCAGTATGCGGGTATTCCCGGCAGGCAAGCGGCCTGTCTTCGTAAATCCGGCAGGTGTTGTCATCATCCAGGAAAAGGCAGGGCGAGCTTTTCAGGACGTAATCGCCATCCTCGTCCAGGCGGAGATTGGCCGAAACAAATTCTTTCTCGCTCAGGCGCAGGCGCTTCGAAATCCGTTTGATATCGACATCCCGGAAAATCGGGCTGGTGGTTTTGCAGCAATTTGCACAGGCCAGGCAATCCAGCTTTTTAAAAATCCTTTCATGTTCCGGGTGAAAAACTTCATCCAGTTTCTTCCGGTTGCCTTTCGCCAGCTTCGCCAGGTTCTTCTTCGTCTGTGCCAGCTGCTGTTTAGCGATCTCAATTTCATTGTGATATTTCATCCGGAATTCAAAAATTTTAGCAAAATTACGCCAAAAACCAGTATCTAAGCCTGGAGCGTGAGAAATATTAACCACACAGGCGCATAGTTTACATAAAAATTACTGCCGGCAGGAAACATCCTTGTCCTGCGTCAATGTTGATTCATTTCCATTCATTATTCAACACGCATAATTCATCATTAAATAAATTTTAGGTAATTTAGCCCAAATCTTTGCTTACGAATTACTAAATAATGAAAAAATTTGATCTGATTGTGATGGGCGGAGGGCCGGCGGGTTATGCTGCTGCCATGCGTGGGGTGGATTTTGGAAAAAGCGTGTGCCTGATCGAACGTGACCGGGTAGGCGGGGCCGGCTTATACAACGGCGCAATGTCTTCCAAAACCCTGTGGGAGCTTTCTCAGAAAGTAGCCAACGTCAACGACACGATCCTTTCTAACGGAACAAAACCCTTTGCCATCACCTGGGAGCAAGTCAAAAAAACGCTGGAAGAAGCGATTTTTGAGCGTAAATTCCAATACTCCTGCCACATCAAGCTGCTCCAGACGGAGACTTTCAATACCCAATTTACTTTTCTTCGCGGTGACGCTGCCTTTACCAGCCCGCATGAGATCGAAATCACCCACGAAGGTGTAACCGAAACCGTTTACGGCGAAAACATCATCATCGCTACGGGTTCCAGGCCGCGCATGATCCGGAACATTGAGGTCGATGAGAAATACATTATGACCAGCAACGGCATCGAGCACCTGGACGACTTTCCGAAAAGCCTTGTGATCGTCGGGGCCGGGGTCATCGGTTGTGAATATGCTACAATCTTTGCCAACTTCGGTATGACGAAAGTACATATCATCGACCGCCAGGACCGCATCCTTCCTTTTGAGGACAGCGATATTGCCAGCCTGATTGACCGCAAAATGGAGCAAAAAGGAATTATCGTACACCACAGCGCACAGCTTGAGCGCCTGGAACGCAAAGACGGCGAAGTTGAATACGAGCTTTCATATCCTGACGGCAAACGCGAAGTGATCCGCGTGGAAAGGGCGCTGCTCTCCGTTGGCCGCGTACCGAACGTAGAAAATATCGGCCTTGAAAAAGCAGGTGTTGCCATGTCAAAGCGCGGGATCCACATCGGCGACGAGGATACGCAGACGAATGTGCCGCACATTTACGCTGTAGGCGACGTTTCCGGCCGGATTGCCCTGGTAAACATGGGAGAAATCGAAGGACGCCACGCCGTAGAGAAAATCTTTGGCAGCAACCGCGAAATGCTGAGCTACGATAACATTTGCACCATCATGTTCTTCAACCCGGAAGTGGCAGCTGTTGGCCTGAACGAGCAGGATTGCATTGCTAAAAACATCCCCGTGAAAATCGTAAAAATCGATTATTCCGTTGTGGCCCGCGCCGTTGCTATGCGTAAATCGGATGGTTTCTTCAAGATCATCGTCAGCAATGACAGCGATATGAAAATCCTGGGAATGCGCGCCGTGGGCGAACATGCTTCTTCCACTATCCAGGCTGTTGGCTTGCTCATCAAAATGAACGTGGGCATTAAAGTGCTTTCGGAATTGGTCCACCCGCACCCGTCTATCGTGGAAGGGATCCAGGAATGCGTGCGGATGCTGCTCAACAAGTCCATCTTCAAATCTTCGGTCTTCAAGGATAAGCTTGCGTGCTACTCATTGGTAGATGGCGTGAAAACACCGCTGGAAAGGCTGTAAAAAAGTTTTCCGCGAATTCCGCAGAAGCGTATAATAGTCACTTAATTCGTGCTATTTTTTCCCGCAGAAAACGCAGATTATTGTGGAGCATGCTTATGTCTTATCAGACGACAGCAGATCGTAAATTGGAAGAAATTTATTCAGTAATTAATACAATAAACATTTGCAGAATCTACGCGTAAAGATCTGCGTCCATCTGGGGGAAAATTCTCTCACGGCCCAAAGGCATCTTCGATATGTTCCAGCTCCGTACGAAAGCTGTTATGCACGATCGAAACCACATCAAACTGCGTTTCCAGGTGCACATCGTGCTGCTCAATATAGAAATTGCTCGCTTTGATGATCTGCCGCTGCTTACCGCGCGTTACTGCCCGCCACGGCTCACCGATCTCTGCCGTTTGCCGCGTTTTGACCTCTACGACCACCAGTTTGTTATTGAACTCACACACCAAATCCAGCTCCAGCTTCCCGAAACGAAAATTACTCGCCAGGATTTTATAGCCTTTCGCTGCCAGGAAGTCGCGGGCGTGGGATTCGCCCCAAATGCCGAGTTCTTGTTGGGTCATTGGATGGTAAATTGGTTTATATGAAACTAGTAAGAGGAATTGGAATAAATGGAGGGAGAAGTTTTTATTTCAAGCTATCTAATCGCTTAACTTTTGCGTGTTCAATTTTTTCGACTATCCTATACATTTTATTCTGAGAAGTCCGATGAACAAAAATCTTAATCTCTGATGTTGGTGAAGAGACCTTAATATATGATTTTCGCATTAGAAAAAAGATGGCTAAAAAAACCACAAAGCCGATCAGGGAAAGTTCCTGTGTTTGTTGTTCAAACAATCCAATTAACGATATTATTGCTAAAACTATCCATGTAAAATTTTGTTCATTCAAGCTCTCACAAGACGTAATTTGTTCCAGCATAACACTTTTTGTTGTCGTTCTTGAAAATGATCTTTCTTCTTGGTAAACCCTATGACTGGTCAAAATAAAAGAATTATCATCAGCTTGGGTTATTATGTGTTCGTTGGGAAATAATGAAATCATAATTCAAATTTAAGAATTGATCCAACACCAAACAACCCCCGGAAACGGGGTAATTTTAGCCCGATTTTGTTGAATTTTGCGAAAATGTGAGGAATAAGGATTTTTTTGGAACGTAAAGTCTCCAAAGTTTGCGCGGAGGTCGCAAAGTAAATTCTATGTACTTATGGGGTCAAAAATCAAACAATTCCCCGCCCTTTCCTTTATTGGCTTCGAGCATCACTGTTTCCTGAGATTTGACTAATTTATCGGAAACAATATGCTGCACAGAAATATGGTGTTTGAGAAGCTCCTGGCCGATGAGCCGGCAGCGGTGGCACATTTCCGGTTTGGTTTCGCTGCACATGATAGCGAGGGGGATCTTTTTTGCGCTGGCGTCGATGAGCCTTTGCAGTCCTGCTTTAAAAAACTCCTGTTCTTTGAGCAAGTCATAGCGTACTTTGCCTTCAGCGTCGTAAAAGCCCCGGTCTTCGGGACGTCCGCCCAGGCTGTCACCGGCAAAAACGTAGCGGATCCCGTTTTCATGGAGCGTTAGCTCCAGTTGGTTCCGGTTGAATTGCGGGTTCCACCTCGAAAAAGGCTTGGATCGCACGTCCATCAAATATTGAATCCCGAAAGCCTTTAATTCCCGGAGAAAATCTTCTGTCTTTTTACGGCCATGGCCGATGGTGTATATCGTTGTTTCCGCCATAATACAAAGTTAAGGAAAATTGGAACCACATAGGAACATAGGAGCCATAGGTTTTATTTGATGCGGGGTGGTTTTTGTCATGGTTTTTGAAACAAAAACACACGCCAAAAACAAGCTCAACTCCACTTTCACACGTTGGACATAGTCCGACGTTACAAATATTTGATACCTATGGCATCATAAATTCATGAAAATATGTGGCTTATCTGAGTTGTATAAAGATTAGCTCCAAAGGGGAAGCAGATTTATCGCTTCGGGGGCGTGATTTCCATCACCCTGCCCTTCGTCATGGTAGCGAAGATTTTACCATTATCTGCCGCCAGGGCGAAGAAGTTTTCACCGTTCAATACATACCAGTGCTGGCCTTTGTCAAGTGAAAAATCGATGCCGTTTGATCCGCAGGCGTACCAGGTCCCGTTGTGCTCCAACACGGAAGATTTGTAGCCGGAAGTTGTTTTGAGCGGTTGGTGCCAGTTGTAACCGCCGTCAGATGTGATAAAACAGTTTTGGACCGTGTCGTTTGGTGCAAGGTAATTCCCCCCGACAGCTATCCCGAAATTGAGATCGGAGAAATGCACGGAAAACGGCCCGGAAGCTTCGGAGGATAAAAAGGGCAGCTGAACAGACATCCAGCTTTGGCCGGCGTCCGTTGTTTTGAAGAAGCGCGAGATCTTACCGCCGGAAACAAAGACAAAAACCGAATCGTTGAGCGCCTGCACATTGGAGCCGCTGGCTGCGAAACCGGCTTCACCATCATCACATTTAAGGACATCTGACATGCAGGGTTCCCAGTTTTTACCGTAATCGCTTGTCACCGCAACCTGCAGCCGGCTGCTGATCGGGTCGCCCATAACGATACCGTGGCCGTTGGCGGTGATGTCCAGCCCATCCAGGAACGTGCGGCGCAGGAAAGGGTCAACGAGCTGCTCCACGAGGCCTTTGGAAAGCAGAAGCGAGCTGCGGTCGTTGGATTGCAGGGCGAGGAAATAATCTTCAGAGATCACGTGGATGTCGCGCAATTCGGGCTGCGCCAATTGGGTGAGCTGCCTGTAGCTGTTTTTCGAAAAATCATATTGGTAGACGAAGCCGTTGTCGTTGGCCGTATAGATAAAGTTGTCTTTCACGGCGATCCCGCGGGCGTGAACTGTGTCGGGACCGTACTGTAAAATGCGGCTTGCGGTTTTATCGCGAAAACTTTGCGGGGTGGAAACCGGTGCACAGGAAGCTAAACCGGTGAGCAAGAGTGTAAAAAGCAGCAGTCTGGTCATATCATTCGGTTTTTTGGTACAATTTATTGAAGGATGCCCGCTGCTGTTCGCGCAGTAATTCGAGGTTCTCAGGCAATTCGCGTTTCCAGCGTTTGTGCGACCACATCCATTGTTCGGGGTGGAGCAGTATTTCCGCTTCGAGCAGGCGCGTATGTTTTTCGGTGATCTCGCCCCACTGCATTTCGGCGGGGTCTTTCGTGATCAGCTCAAATTCGATTTCATAAAATCCGCGTTTGACCTTGCGTGTAGCAAAGAAAACGACGGCCTGACCGTGGTTGTGGGCCAGCATTTCACTGCCGAACTGAACGGCTGTCAAACGTCCCAAAAAAGGCATCCAGTAGGATTTAGCAGAATTGCCCGGGCTTTGGTCGGCGAGCATCAGTGTTGCCAGCGGCTGATCATGTTTTTTTTGAAAAAAACCGCGGATGCTCTTCGAATGTTCGATGATCATGCCATTTCGGCTGCGGCGCTCGTTGATTTTTTTGTCCCAGAACTTGCTCGACATCGGCATCCCAAGCCCGACGGCTTGCTGGGGCAGCAGGAAATTCTGCGAAGTAATGAGCCATTCCCAATTGTTGAAATGCCCGGAAACCAGCAGAACGTCTTTTCCTTCGGCATACAGCTCCTGCATCAGCTCCGGGTTTTTGATCTTCATGCGCCGGCGCAGCTCTTTTTCAGAAATACTCAGGTTTTTAATGCCTTCCGCTAAAATATCTGTAAAATGACGGTAAAATTTGTGCAGCAATTCGCGGATTTCACTCTCATTTTTCTCCGGGAAACACTTCCGCAGGTTGTCGGTAATAACTTCTTTGCGGTACGGGTAAACGAAGCGCAAAAGGACATATAAAAAGTTCGAGATACCGTAAATCATCCACATCGGGAGATAGGAAATTGGCAAAACGAACAGGTAATATGCGATGAAGGCCATGGTGCAAAAATAATGAATTATGAGTTATGACGGCGAGGCAGTTATTATTGAATACGCCAGCAAAATATTCATCATTCAAGGCTCATCATTCAACGTTCAAAAAAGCGCCACTTGCTTTTCAGCACCGTCGAGCGGTAATTGTCGAGCAATTCAGTAACATCCTGGTGGGCAAGCTTCTTACGGAATTTGTAGGTTCCCTTGCCGATTTTATAGTCGAGCTCGTCTTCGAAAATAGGAATGACACCCAGGAAATGCACCGTTTTACCGGCGAGTTCCAGCGGTTTCAGCTGTTCTTTCACGAAGTTGGGATCATCCAGGAAAAAATACATTTGCTTCATGTTCGCCGAAATCGTGGTGAGCGGGTTGGCAAAAGGGATTGTGTGGCCGGCGCCAAACCAGCTTTGCTTATCCAGCACGTGTTTCTGCAAGCGGAAGAGCGAATCGAAAACCCAGTTCATTTCCGGGTTGGTGTGATCGTCCAGATCCCAGTAGCTAGGCAGACAGAAATACAGCTCATTGTGCTCTTTGCCGGTAAATTTTTCCATAACAGGCATGCGGTAATCGCTCAGTCCCTGGGTCATCAGGATTTTAATCGGCGAACGGGCCTGGATGCTGATTACTAAAAACGGGTAAGCCGATAATTCCGGTTTTTCGGGGTGATTGAAACGGGTTTCGTGCACGTTTTCTGAGCCAAAACGCTCAATCAAAGATTCTTTCAGGTTTGTCATGGGATAAGTTTCTCGAGCATTTCCCAGAAATCCGCTGTCGAAACCACTGCGCCCTGCTCCAGGGTTTGGTGGATTTCGCTTTCACGGGAAAGGCTGTATTTTTTAGAGCTTTTAAAAAAGGAAAGGTCACCGGCGTGGTTCTTCAGCGCTTCGTGGATGCTTTCCGGGGTGGATAAATCGGCTTTCCCGGCGTTTTCTACCTGCAAAACACGCAGCTGGATTTCGTCCGGGGTATAATAGAAAACAAAACAGCTGTCAGGTGTACGCTTTTCCAGGAACCGGATTTTTTCATACACTGTTTGCAGTACATTGTCGCTGAACAAACCGACCAGCTCAAGCGCTTTGTCAGGCTCGTCCCGGTTGATCTGCTCCCATTCTTCCTTATACACCTGGTTTATCACCAGGAACTGCTTGAATTCTTCCTCGAGGTGTTTCAATTCCCCGTCACTTAAATATCTGTATTTGGGCACTAGTTTAATTTTAATTGCGTAAGCAGGATCCAGAATAAATTAACGGCCACGAATGCACTCATTTTAATTTGTTCATGATCAATTGATACTTAAAATTTCACAAATGTAACTAATTCACCTTGCGAATTATACTTCGTGTATTCACTTTAATTGTATTACTTCCCCGGCATAAACACGCCGCCCGAGCCTTCGATGACTTCCATTCCGAATTCGAATTTTTTCTCTACGAGGAGCTTGCCTTTTTTGTCATAAATTTTCATTTTACCGTGCTTGAGGCCCTCCTTGTAATCAACTTCGGAAATGATAACGCCTTTGCGGTCATACTCTTTGGATTTACCGTCCAGCTGGCCGTTTTTATAACTTTGCGTATTGGCAGTGATTTTCGCCCCGGGGTAGTAAGCTGTCCAGACGCCGTCTTTTTCACCGTTTTTGTAATCACCTTCGGCTGTTTTCTTGAAATCCTTGTCGGAATACGATTCGGAATGACCGTTTTTCACGCTTTCATATAAATAATGGCCTTTGAAATTGCCATCGTGCTTCATCTTCGTTTTTTTCTTGATCACTTTATAGGTCACAATATCTTTCGGGCTGCCGTTTTCAAAATAATCCGTCCAGACCTTGTCTTTCATGCCATTTTTGTAAACCCCTGTCAGTTTTTGCTTGCCGTTCGGGTAAAACGAAAGCCATTGCCCGTGGAGCTCGCCATTTTTGAAAGTCGTTTGGTTTTTCAGCTTGCCATTGTCCCAGTAATTGAGCCATTCGCCTTCCTCCTTGCCGTTGACATAATTTCCGCTCATCAGGAGCTTGCCGTTTTCATACCAGGTTTCCCATTTGCCGTGCTTCAGGTCGTCCTTGTATTCGCCGGTTTTGAATTTGGAGCCGTCTTTGTAATAATAATTCCAGCTTCCGTGCTTCAGGTCATTTTTATACTGCGCCGTATACGACAATTCGCCGGTAGGATACCAGTAAGTCCAGGTTCCTTCCTGCTTGCCTTCTTTAAATGTCCCTGACATGTCGCGGTTTCCCTGGTTGGTGTACCAGGTCCAGACTCCGTTTTTCTCCCCGTCCTTGAAATATCCTTCAACATTGAGGCGGTTTTTGTCGTAATAATACTCGTATTTCCCGTTGAGCTGGTTATTCTCGTAGTGGCTGATTTTTTCCAGATCGCCGGTGTAATAGAAATACTTCCATTCGCCTTGTTTCTTGCCTTCTTTGAAAGATCCGGTAAGCAAATCGTAGCCGTAGATGCTGCGCTCAACAAATTCACCGTCGGGCAAGCCGTTTTTGTAATTGTAATAGCTTTTGAGCGTGCCGGTATTGTAAAAATGCGTTGCCAGTCCATTTCCGTTGATCACTGTCTGGGTGTGCAGTGAATCCGGGAGCCAGAACTGCTGCAGGTATTTGGTGGAATCAATATATTCTTCCAACGCCTGCTGGCGTCCGTCCGGGTAATAGATTTTTTTGAAGCCGAAAAGCTGATCGTCTTTGTAAAAAGCTTCTGCCGCCAGCTTCCCGGTTTCGAACCATTCCCTGTAAACGCTGTCCTGCTTATCCATGCGGAAAAAACCTTCGCTCCGGAGCGATCCGTTGGGAAATTTGAGCGTTACCTTGCCGTTCAGCTTGTCCTTGTAATAAATCCGGGTTTCAATGGGGTTTCCGTCTTCGTCAAAATATTCCCATTTCCCGTGTTTCAATGTCGTTTCGCCCAGCGGATCTTTGTAATACGAACCAATGGACTGCAATTTGATTTTGTTAAAATCCCAGTAAAAAGAATGTTTTTTGGTCAGGTTTTCTTTCAGGATTTCCTGTGAGAATACCATCGTGAGCGAAAGGCAAAAAAACAAACTTGTGATCTTCAACATATATACGTGCTTTAAAGTTGTACAAAAATAGCGATAGCGGAGCGATTATAAAAATCCGGTACACAAACCGGGCAAATTTTTAACCTAAAATCGGCTAAAGCCCTTGAATAACGCAGGAAAGATGATTTTGTTACAAAGCTTCCGGGAAGAGGCCCTGGAGGAGGAGCACCACACCAAAAAGGAAGAGGATCACACCGGTGAAGTGGTTCATCAGGCGGAGCACACGGTCATTGATGAACGGGCGGAGTTTTTTAGCGCCGATAATTTTAAGTACATCAATCGAGAAAAAGACTGCCAGCAGTATACTGATGTAAATGAGCATTTGAGTGGAAAAATCGACATCCGTGTTGTTTTTTGCGCCGAGGCCCATCACACTGAACCAGTAAAAAATGACCATCGGGTTGGCGAAATTCAGGATTAGTCCCTTGATAAAGAGTGTAATATAATCACGGGTGGTGTGCGAAATCTTGCCGGTATCATCCATGGCCTGTTCTTTCGGTTTTCTGAAAAAAGTAATGATCCCGTATACCATCAGGAAAATGCCGCCCACAATTTTAAGCAAGTCCTTGTTGTCCCCTTTGGTGAGATCCGCCACTTCCGAATAGAAAATGTAAGCAATGAGAATGTAGATGATATCCGAAACCAGCACACCGAGATCGAAGGCAAGAGCAGCCCGGATCCCTTTGCGGATACTTGTTTCCAGCAAAACGAAAAATACCGGCCCGATCATGATGCTCAGGATAAACCCGGTAATTACTGCTTTAATGATGACTTCTCCCACGGATTGCGTGTTTGGACAAAGATAATATTTTTAGTTATGTTTCAATCTAAAATTAAGCGTTTTTGGATTTTTCCCGCTGATCCTCGCGGATTACGGCGCGGATTCCCTTAAGCGTGAGAGGTATAATAAGTTTGCGCAGATATTCTTTTCTGCGTAAAACAGCACATAGCTTTGCATAATCTGCGGGACTACGCAGCAGCAACTTAGTTAAATTAAATCACTCCTTTTGCTTTCAGCTCCAGGTATTTATTGATCGTAGAAACGTTTAGGTCTTCCGGTCGCGTGAGCAGGGTTTGGATGCCGTGCTGCTTTAATTCGCGGGCGATGCTTACCTTGAGGTTGATGAGCTTTTCGGCCACGGCTGACTGGTAAATGTTTTCTACATTGTCAATGCGCTGGTAAGCGAGCTCTTCCATTTCGTTGTTCTGGAAAAATACGAGCACCAAAACGTGCTTCTGGTTCAGCCTGCGCAAGGTTGGAAGCGCACGCCGCATAGCAAATTCACTTTCGAAATTGGTGTACAACATCAGCAGGGAACGCGTTTTAACCGTTTGATGGATCGATTCATAAAGCAATTCGTAGCTGGCTTCCCTGAAATGTGTTTTTTGATTGTACAACAGGTTCAGGATGCGGCGTAACTGCCCGGCATTGCGTTCTGCCTGCAGCTGGGTGCCGATCTTGTCGGAAAAAGTGATCAGCCCGGCACGGTCGCCTTTTTTGATTGCAATGTTGGAAAAAACGAGCGTCGAATTGATGGCGTAATCCAGCATGGTCATGCCTTCAAACTCCATTTGCATGTTGCGGCTTTTGTCTATCACAGAATAGACGGACTGCGAGCGTTCTTCCTGGTATTGGTTGACCATCAGCTCACTTTTTTTACTTGTGGCTTTCCAGTTGACGGTGCGCACGTCGTCGCCCTGCACGTAATTCTTGATCTGCTCGAATTCGTTGTTGTGCCCGATCCGGCGGATCTTTTTGATACCCTGCGCCCGCGTTTGCTGGTGGAAAACCTTTAGCTCATACTGCTTCATCTGGAGAATCGACGGGTAAACCTGTACCGTTTGTTCCAATTCAAAAATCATTTTGCGCTTGCAGAGAAAAAGCAGGGAAGAAATGAAAATTTCGACGTTCCCGAAGCGGAAATCTCCCCGTGTTTTGGGCCTGAACACGTAGCTGAAATGCTTTTTCTCACCCGGAAGCAGGAAAAAATGCCGTTCTGCATTGCGCATTTGCATTTCCACCGGGAAACCTTCGTAAAACAAGAGGTTTATCGGTTGGTTGGTGGTGTTTTCAATCGTCAGGTCAACCGTGTTTTCGTCGCCGAGATTGAGGATGCGCGCCATGTGACGGCTCACTTCTACCGGCTTGCGGATACTGAAGGTGAGGATCACATCCAGGATGAAAAAACCGCAGAAGCAGGCTGCAGCAACCAGCGCAATGTAAAATAGCCAATCCCAGGCCGCAGCCGCCACAAACAGGATCACCACCGCTGCAAGCAGGATGAAAAAGAAACGGGTGATATGCAGGGATTGGAACAACTTCATCTTATCTCGGTACTTCGATTGTCTGGATGATTTCCTGGATCACATCTTCAATGCTGGTGCCTTCCATTTCGGCTTCCGGCGTGAGAATGATGCGGTGGTTGAGCACGTGAACTGCAACAAACTGGATGTCTTCCGGCGTCACGAAATCACGTCCGCGGATCGCTGCTATGGCTTTGGAAGCTTTGAGCATGGAAAGCGACGCACGCGGCGAGCCCCCGAGGTAAATCTTGCCGTGGTTCCGTGTTTTATTGGTAATCGCGGCAATGTAAGACAGCAAATGGTCTTCAATAATGATTGCTTCGATGGCATCCTGGATTTTGCGGATCTCACTGGCTGTAAAAACCGGCACGATACTCGTTAAATCCGGGGTTTTGATGTTGTTTTTATAACGGCGGAGAATTTCGGTTTCCTGGTCTAGCTCAGGATGCTTCACCTTGATCTTGAAAAGAAAACGGTCCAGCTGGGCTTCCGGAAGTGAATATGTTCCTTCCTGCTCGATCGGGTTCATCGTAGCGACAACGAGGAAAGGAAACTCCATCGGGTAAAGCGTTCCGTCGTACGTGATCTGGCGCTCTTCCATGACCTCAAACAAAGCAGCCTGTGTTTTTGCCGGGGCGCGGTTGATTTCATCGATCAGTACAATATTACTGAAAATCGGGCCTTTTTTGAAGTTAAAAGACGCATCTTTCATATTGAAAATCGAAGTTCCGATAACGTCCGACGGCATGAGGTCGGGCGTAAACTGGATACGTGAAAAATCAATTGCCAGGGCCTTCGCCATTACTTTGGAGGAAAGTGTTTTTGCAACTCCCGGTACACCTTCGAGCAGCACGTGGCCGTTGCAAAAAACGCCCGTCATCATCAGCTCCACCATCTGTTCCTGCCCGATAATGAATTTGCGCAGCTCGCCACGCACCTGGTTTACTTTCTGGGCAACCCAGATCAGGTTGTCGTTGCGACGCTCAAAGCCATAGCCCGAATTCGGGTGTGCAGCCGGTGTTTCAGCGCCTTCCGACGGAATGATATGTTCGGCCGGCGTGTCTTTCGGCATGTAAGCATCGTGGTTCGGTGTGTTTTGTTCCTCACCGCCCTGCGGATTTTCATTTTCTTCGTTCATCATAATCTTTTATTGATAAATGGATAAATAAACTGTTCATAGGCCTGCTTGTCGTAGGCGCTCAGGTCGCTGTGTGAAACCGTAAACCTGCGCTTGCCGTCTGCCAGGAAAACACTTTGGTTGCCTTCCAGGTAAACGCGGTCGATCTCATCAGCTTTTACAATATGCTTTCTTCCGAGAAGCCTGTAGAATATCAAATTGCCGGCTTCCACCTTCAGTAAGGGCGTACGGAACATGCGGATCCCGACAGCAGTAACGAGGATCCCGACAGGCCAGAGCGAAATACCAACCCCTTCAGCTTTATGCAGGAGATAGAACCCGTACAACAAAATGGCGATTCCGGCTGAAATGAGCAATACCGGCAGGAGCATTTTGCGGTTGAATACGCGCTCACGGGCTTCAATTTTTTGCTGCAAACGGTGTTTGATAATGCCTGTTTCGAGGTAAAATTTCTGCTGCAGGCCGGAAGCGTTTTCGAGGTAGGCGTAATCCACCTGGGAAGCCACTTTGGTGCGGAGCAATTTCAGCAGTTCCTGCAAATGCGCCATGCTTACACCGGATTTATCGGCCAGGATCTTCACTTCTTTCTCGTTGTCTTCTTTGGAAATATCCACGAAAAACTGCTTGTTGACGGCAAGGTAGAAATTGCGCCGCATGACGAGCAAAATACTGTAAGGCGTTTGCTGCTTGTAGTAAATCTCTTTAATGGTTTCAGCAAAAGTAAGCGATTGGTTGCCTTTTTTCGGGATGTAAGGAATTACCGGCTGGCTGCGCTTGGTACGGAAAACCAGGAACAGCACAATCCCCAGCAGCGTAATCAGCAAAGCGAGGGTCAGCGCCCGGTTATCAAAAATAAACTGTAGGTAGCTGGTGTCGCGGCCGCCGGAACCTTCGTCGCCATACTGGTCCGAATAGGTGTCATCGTAAGTAAAGCGCCCGATTTCCAGCCATTTGACCTGGTGGTCTTCCGGAACCTGTTCACTCACAAATTTGCTGTAGGCGTAGCCGTTTTTGCTCAGGAGCTGGTAATTCTGAAACACTTCGGGATTGCTGTGGAGGAAAACATGGCCTTCCCCGATCGTGAATTCCAGGAAATTGCTGTATTCTTTGACCTCACTTAAGGTCCGTAACTGCTGCAAATCGTAATTTTCTTCCAGCTTGATTTTATCCAAAGGGAACAAATTCCAGGCAATGGCAATGGTATCTTCCTGGAAAACAGCATTGAGGCGGTAGCTTTTCTTATCGGCATACACATCGATGAATTCGGAATAATCCCAGAGATAACCGGAGGATTCGAAGAAATAATCGTAAATATTGTCTGAAAGCCCTTTGTAGGCAAGAAAAAGGTTTGAGCCGGCCCTCACACGCGCCATGATGGAATCGAACTCTTCCGTTTTGAGCTGAAAATCTTTCCCGATAAAAATATACGTTGTTTTATTCCCTGCCAGGTCGGCAGAATCCAGCTTGTCATCGATGAGAACGCTTGTATGCTTCGTGCGGTATTCGAGCAGCTCATTGAACAGCGAGATGCCCTGGGCCTTTTCTTCCTCGATCTTAAAGCTTTCCTCCCAGTTGTCGAACACTTCGGCAGCAGCGTATGTGCCGCGCGCTGTGGTTTTCCCACCGCTGAAGAGGTAAATCGCCAGGATGGTGAACAAGGCGATGCCGAGACCGAATAAGAGGAGCGTCCGTCTAGGCATTTTGTGTGTTTAAAAGTTTATAATGCCGGTCCAGGTGACGTTCGAGCGCCTGGTAATCTTGCTTGCTGATGTTGTAATCGCCGTACCACACAAGGTCGTAAATGCGCACGCTTTCTTCAAATTCGCGGTAGTTTGGCGTAGCTTGCGCCTGGAGGAGATAATCGAAGTTAGTAAGCTCTTTTTTCCAGCGGATCAGGCGCAGGCGGATCATTTCCTTGAGGATAAAGGTGAAGTAAATGCGGACACATTCGCGGTAATCGTTTTCAAGCATTGCCTGTTCCAAACGCAGCTCCAATTCCGTTTTGCTGATCGTTTCGGGGTTCCATTCTTCCTGCGACAGCTGCGATTTGACACGCTTGTTCCGCGGGCGGTAATTTTTAATGATGAGGTAAAGGATAAGCAAAAGAGCAAGTGCTGCCAGGACGATGAGCACAATTTTGCCAATAGAAGCCGAAAAGGAGGGCGGATCAATATCCAGGTCCATGTCAGGCGTATCAATATCCGGGGGATCAAATTCTATCGGCTGGGGCTTGCCCATTTCCGGGTTACGCGGCTTGTTTCCTCCTTCGCCCCGGCCATTTCCCTGCCCGTTGCCCGGACCGCCGCCATTTCCTTCGTTATCCTGGTATTCCTGCTGCTGTTGTTGCTGCTGCGCCCTGCGTTCCCGGATCCGGTCGATTTCTTCGGGCGAATACTGGATCGTACCGCCGTTGGAGCTTGTTGCCGGATCGGACTGCTTCATTTCTTCACCCTGCTCCTGCATGCTCGCCGGGCTGTGATAGGTGTTTGCCGGTCCTTTGTAACCCTTCTCTTTGACATAGCGGTATTTGCGCTTGAAATTCTCCAGGCTGGGCTCCGGCTTTTTGGTTTGCGACCAAAGAACGGGGGCAATAATCAACGCTATGAAAAACAAGAGCTTATGCTTCATAATCGGCTTCGTTTTCTTTAACACGGCTTCGTTTCCCGAACAAGGCAAAGGCCCTGCGCAGCCCGGAAGCGGTTTCTTTTTCGTGCTCGTTATAAGCCATAAAATGAATGGCCACAATCCATAAAGGCAGCACAAAAAAGAGGAAGGAGAGGTAAACCAGCTGCCTGAAAATGTTGCTGATCACCCAGGCGTCCCATTCAAGCTTGTAGCAAATATTGCGGATAAACTCACAGGCCATGTCGAGCAGATCGGGATAAAGCGGGTCCTGCAAAAGCGTGCCGTCGTGGATACTGCCGACAAAGGCGATAGGCTGGGCAAAAAGGGCCATGATGACCGTAAAGAGCATGATCGTAAGGAGGCCGTTTCCATAGGAACGCACGCTGTATTTCCAGGAAAGGCGGAAGCGTTCGCTAAAGCTGCCACTTACGATACCGGCCACAGCCCCGTTGATGTAAAACAGCGGCAAAATGAAAAGGATGAGGTAATACCACCACCAGCTCGGAATGGAAAGGGCATAAAAAAGGAGCAGGATACCGAGCCAGACCCCAATAAACCGGGAACGGGCAAAGTGGAAAAAATCTTTGGTGCGGTAAGGCTGGCCTAAGCTGCTGAAGGTATAGGAAACCGAAACGAAAACGAGGGCAGTGAGGATGCTCCAGCCGAAATTCACGAGGTAGTCCTGCAAACCGGTATAACCGAAGCCCAGCATGATTTCCAGCTGTTTGGACCAGTCGAACCAGTGGTTGGTTGCCAGCAGGTCGCTGTGGTGCACATCCTGCAGGTAAACCAGAACGAGGGCCAGCGGAAAAGTGAAGCAGAGGTTGATGCGGGCCATTTTGCCGAAATTGAGCCGGTAAAAACGAAAGGTATCGGCGATGATCTCACCCAGGCTGCGCAGCTTCAGCAGGTCGAAGCCCTTGTTGGGGAAGGTATTCACTGTTTCCTCGGCGTTGACGAGCTCCGGGTATTTGCGGGCAACGATGGCTGGATAAATCACATAATAAAAGAGGATGATCCCGAAGGAAAAGAGGATGAGCGCCCATTTGGACCATTCGGGCAGGCTGAGGTAATTGGCGGTTACGTAGCTTTCGAGAAAACCTGCAATGATGATAAAAGGCACGAGGCTGAGCATGATCTTCAGCCCCCGCTTAGCAGAAAGCTGCAGGGATTGCATGCGGGTGTAGTTCCCGGGGAAGAGCCAGCCGTTGCCCATCGTAATGCCTGCGCCAGCGGCGAGCACTATGGCTGAAATCTCAAAGGCGCCGTGGATCCAGATGCCCAAAAAAGAAGTGATGAGCAGGCCTTTGGTAGCAAAAAAATACTGGAAAGTGCCTACCATGACAGCATTCTGGAAGAGAAAAATATGGGTGCCGATGGTAAAGAAAATCCCGAAGATGAAACAGAGAAAGGCCACGCGCAGGTTGTTGGTGGCGATATCGATGAACATCCCGAGGTTGCTTTCGTCCTGGTAAATATCAAGGGGCTTGCCTTTGGCAATGTTCTCGTTGGTGATGTCGACGTACATATCACCCAAAACGATGCGCGGAAAATCGGCATTGTAATGCGTTGAAACAGCACCAAGCGTTGCCCAGACCATAAACACGATCAAAGCGAAGAGGAGGTTTTTGCGGGCGCGGTAGATCTCGAGGGGCAGGGAAATTTTCCAGACCTGGAGCACTTTTTTGAAGGATTCGCCTTTCTGGATGTGCAGCCCGGTGTAGACCCGCTGGGCGAGCTGGTTGAGGTAGACCTTTACCGTTCGCCGGTTATAAAAAGTCTGTGCATAGCTGAGATCATCAGTGATATCCATATATAAAGAACTCAGCTCCTCGGGATCCTTGGTCTGGCTCTCGGAGAGTTTTTCAAAGCGGTTCCACTTCTTTTTGTTCTGTTCAATGAACCTCGTTTCCTTCATTACGCATTAAAAGTTCAGATCGTAAATATAATAAATTAACTTCTTCGCTGAAGCTACAAAGTTTGAAGAGAATGGAAAATTAGTCCGGTTTAAAAAATCTGTAGATTCCTGCTGTTTCGTTTTTCTTAGATTAATTGCAATTCAGGACGCATGATTTACCGGAAATATTTCCAAAAATGAAAATTATTTTAATAATACGAGAAATAATTTGCACATTTTGAGAAATAATTTTACATTTGCGAGAAATCAATCACACTATTGTATGAAAAAAATACTTTTTACCGCGTTCACTGTCGTAACGGGATTCGTCCTTTCACAGCAGGAAAACACACTCCCGGCTGAAGGAAATGTAGGCCTGGGGACCCTGAACCCTTCCGCGAAACTGGATGTTAACGGAAATGTGCATATTGATTCCACGCTGAAGGTTAAAAAAGGCCTGACGGCAGAGGAAGAAGTACGGTTCACACATCTCGAGCCTGTCAGTGAAGGTGAGCAGGATTTTATGCTGATTCGCCCGGATGGAAAAATATTCAAAGGCAATGCTGAATTTATGGCCGGCCGCATCGGAGAATTAATCTATACCGAAAAAGAATGCGGAAGCACTGCTCCAACTTGGTATAATAGCGCGAACAAAATTTTCTCGGCCTGTCCGGATGTATATGTGGGCATCGCTACCAACGAACCGAGGTTCAGCCTGGATGTTCGCGGCACAAGCTATTCGCGTAAACTGGCGCTTGGAGATGTAAACACCAGCCAGGTCCCGTCGGCTTTTTATTTGAGGTCCCCTTTAAATAAACAAGCCTCGGAAAAATTGTTCATCATTGAAAACAGTGAGCGCAAAATTTTTCAGCTCGATAATAACGGACTGCTGCAAGCGCGTGAAATCAAGCTGGATACACAGGATTGGCCCGATTACGTTTTTGAGCCGGGTTATGTACTGCCAAGCCTGCGCGAAGTAGAGCTGCACATAGAAAGCTACGGCCACTTACCTAAAGTTCCGGCTGCAGACAGCATTGAGCAAGCAGGGCTTAACGTCGCGGAAATGGATAAAATCCTGATGGAAAAAGTTGAGGAAATTACGCTTTACCTGATTGAGCTCAACAAACAAATTGAGCGCCAGGGCCGTCAAATTGCAGCGATAGAAGATACACTTCAAAAATAAGGGTAATGAAAATTGGGTGTTTCTTTCTGGGAGCGGTCTTGCTATGCGGGCCGCTTTCGGCGCAAATCAGCGTATACGAATGTACCGGCGATAACAGCCTTGTAAACCAGCAGGAGCTTGCGGGCAACAATGTCGAAATCTACAAGCCCTGCCTGTTGTTCGAGGGACAGAATTACAATGCCGTTGGCAACCAGGTTAAAAATCTGCAAGCCATTAACGGTATCGAAATCAAATCAACTTTTCACGGAAAACCGACCGGTGACGGATCGCTGCATTTCAAAGTCGGGAATAAAGCCGGTTTTGACGTCGTATGCATGAATTACACGGATTTGCTTTCCACGCAAAAATTCGAAAAGCTGGAATTTGGAATTACGCTTCCGGACGAAGTGAAAACAAAAGTCGACAATTTCATCCAACAAGTTCCCAACAGTGAACGGATTAACCCATACATGGATTGGGAAATCCGCATATCGGTAGATTTTACGCATCCGCAAATTCCATACGATTTGACGGTCGATGCTTTTTACAACAAGGAGTATGAAGCCTGGATGGTGGATGAGATCCCCACGGAAGTTCCTGAAGGAAAATACCTCGATAATTTTGCCGGAAACAATTACAACGGCTTTTGGAACGAGTTGGGCGGATACAATGAATTGCCCACGGACTATCCTTTCCTGGCGCGCTTCTCGCCTCCGAAAACGGGTAAATGGGACTGCCGTGTGCATATTTACTTAGGGAATGAAAGCTACTCATCCGATCCTTTCAGCTTTACTGTAGTAGAAAGCTCCAATCCCGGCTACGTGTGGGTTGGCAACGAAAACCGCTATTTTAAGCTCGGCAATCACAGTTTTTACCCGATTGGCGGAAATATCCTCTGGCCATTGACCCAGGACGTGAAAAATAACCCCGATAATGCCGACCCCGAATTGCAGGAGCTGCTGAAATATAGCTATACCGATCCGCAAACCAATGAGGAAAAGGAAATCGTACTCGCAGAAGAATACCGCCAGCTGCGTCCAATCCCGAGGGTTTTCGACAATTACCGCGAAATGATAGGCAACATTTCAAAAGGCGGCGGCAATTTTGTGCGCCTGATCATGAACCCCGTTTCGCTGGATATCGAATATGAGCATATCGGCGACTATACCGAACGGCTTTATATTGCCCAGGAACTGGATGAAGTACTGGAATACTGCGAAGACCGGAATGTGTACATCGACTGGAACCTGCTTGCGCATTACGTGCTGATGCCGGTCAATCCCAGCGGACTGACGAAAGCCTGGAACAAAAAAGACGAATGGCAGCAATACGACTACTGCTATAAACACTTGGAAGGAGTACAACACCCGATTGACTTTTTCACCAATCCCCTGGCAAAAGGCTATTACAAGCAGCGTTTGCGCTATGTTTTATCGCGCTGGGGCTATTCCACCAACATTGCC
The DNA here is from genome assembly GCA_021325675.1 of Crocinitomicaceae bacterium. Taxonomy (GTDB): domain Bacteria; phylum Bacteroidota; class Bacteroidia; order Flavobacteriales_D; family Crocinitomicaceae; genus M2408. The sequence goes on along the minus strand of JAJTCM010000002.1, from coordinate 373,085 downwards.
CTGTTCGAATTGCTGAGCGAGATCAATACCAGCGAAATTTTCAACAACAACACCCACACACCAACTTCGGCGGCCCATTATGAAGTTATAGAAGACTGGCAGGAAGAAATGACTACTTACATCAAGCAGCGCTATAACGGGGCTACTCACATGCTTGCACCGAGTTACGCCGGCCTGAAGATGAAAAACGACGATACGTTCTAGGACCCGCGAATTGAGGTGATGACAACCAATGTGTATCCTGGGCTGAAAACCTACGCCAAAAACTGGATCGATCAAATCCAGAAAGAATATCTCAACCAATCGCTGGATGCTTCCGACGCTCCTACAACGTATACCGTGTGGACGAACCCGGGAAGCAATGCCCAATACTCGATCCGGAAGCCCTTCCTGATGTCTGAATTCGATCCGGTCCTCGAAGTGTGTGATCCCTACCATGTTGAGGTGCGCCGTGCTATGTGGCAAAGCCTGTTTTCGGGTGCGGCCGGAGCGCTTTCCTGGCATACTTCCCAAAACGGGATCACCTACCCGGAATACCAGTGGGTGCGCAATTTTTCATCGCAGTTTAACCTCGACCAGGGCGGCTGGCATCCCGGCGCGATGGAAGTAACCGGCAGTAACAACTGGACTTTCCGCCAGGATTGGGCGGATGATATGGATAAATACCGGAAAGGGAATAACAATCAAACGAACAAGGCTGACCTGATGTACCTGCGCTCAAAAGACAAAACCCAGGCGATTGGTGTCATCACGAATAAGACGTATAACATTTACAGCACTTACGATTTGTCGTGTATAAGAGTGCTTTGGGATTCTTTGTCAGACCCTTCTAAATTTCCGCCTTCGGGAGACGTCTATATAAATCCTCCGTTTGAGCGCGAACCGGTAAACATCAACAAATTCCCGAGCGAGGTCAACCTCGCCCTGAACGGTATGAAGAACGGGCGTTACCGCATCAAATATTACCGTCCTGACCGCTTGTGGCAATGGGAAGATGAAAGCTACAACAACGGCCCGAAAGTAGAGCTGGAATACAATCTCGACGACAATCATGAAAATTACATCATCCTTTTTCACGCCGTGTTCGACCCAAGCTTCAACCTGGCCCAGGCTGAGGATAGCATTAGCGGCAAAGACCTCGAAGCAGAATATTTTAACAACCTGCAAAGAATACCGGCAGTTGAAACAGAACGATCAGCAAACAATTTGCAAATCAGGCTCTATCCCGTACCGGCTCAAAATGTGCTTGAAATTCAGTGCGGTCCCTTTGATCAACCCATACAGGTTGAATTACAAACATCCGATGGAAAACAGATCAGGCAGTTTGAATTAAATACAGCTGCTCTTCAAATAGATATTTCCGGGCTGGAAAAAGGCATGTACCTGCTGCAATTTGATATTCCGGAACAAGGGAAACAGCTCCATAAATTCATGAAATTATGAAAGGGTTTTATTTTATCTGTTTGATTTCGATTATGCTTAATTCCTGTAATAAGTTTGATTCCAATTCTACTCCCGAATATCAAAATATTATTGGAAAATGGCATAATATCACTGGCGATGAAAATGTAAAATTGATTTTTCATAAAAATGGTAAAATCGAAGAAAAGCATGATATACTTCGAAGTACAAAATTAAAGGCCAAAGGTTGTAGTTACGACCACGAAAACCGGATATTTTATTTCGAATCAGATGTTTACGGTGTTAATTATCATGTGTATACAACTCAGGCTTTTGATACGCTAAGAATTTTCCAGGTCAGTTTTAATCAGCCAGACAGCAGTTTGAGTATAGCAATTGATTTTATAAAAGATTAAGATGAAAATAATTTTATTATGCATTTTCCATGTTTTGCTGTTATGTAATGCATTTTCACAAAAAAGTAATATACTCAATTTTAATTATGAGCAAAAATTTTTGAATATAAATCCGGAAATTAATAACTTGAGACGAACCTATCTTTATAATATCAACTATAAAGTGAAAAATTATCATGTAAATTACTGTATCATAAATCAAAAAATTTCATGGTTTTCCGGATTGAGTTTTATGAAAATTAATTACGAGGTTCCCGACCGGATTACCCATTACAATTATGTTGTTTATATCTATGATGATTTTATGAACAAATATCCTTACGACACAATTTACCAAAACTACAACGATCCGGCAGATTATATTGCAACATCAATTAATTTAGGAATAAACAATGAACTGGTGTATCATTTGAGATTATCGGACAAAAAACAACTAATTAATCAAGCTATCGGATTAAGAAATGAATTTTATTTTTTGGAACGATTTAATCATAGATTTGAAACTACGGACAACACCAAATATAGTGATAACGGAGCTTTTGCTAATAAAATAAATGAACCTTACCCTAATTCCCTGTATGGGAATAAACTGATTAATATCTCCAACACCAACCTCAGCGCCTTTTACCAAATCCGCTGGTTCCCGCACGATGCTTTCTCATTGGGGGCAAGGATATCAGCTGGCGCTAACCTCTATTCTTCCTGGGATAAATTCAAAAAATACGGCTGGCTGAGCGTTGGGCTGGAAATGGGTTTTTTGGCTAAGAAAAATAGGAAATCTGAGTCTCAACCCACGGATTAAGCAAGAACAGTTCACTTAAACTTTATTCATGAAAACGCTATTCACCTTCCCCGGAAGGCATGGGCAAACTTTGTTCCTGCTTTCGCTGATCTTTATCTATTATTTGCTTGATTTTCAGCTGAAAATATTCACACCTCCACACGGAATGCATTTTATCAGGCAAACGGATTGTCTTTCGTTTGTTTCGAATTATTACAATAACGGCTTCGATTTCTTTTCGCCGCAACTGTTCACGCTGTACAATGAAGATGGCGGGGCGGCCTGCGAATTCCCGGTTTTATATTACATCACCGCCCTGATCTCGCTGGTAGTTTATAAACCGGTACTGATCCTGAAATTGCTTACCCTCATTATTGTATCGGCGGGGTTTCTCTATTTGTTTAAATTGCTGCGCCAGTTGCTGTACAGCTTTTTTTACGCCTGGGTTTTTAGCCTGCTGTTTATCTCATCCACGATTTTACTGCATTACAGCGTGAATGTGCTGCCTGATCCGGCGGCATTGGGGTTTACCCTGATAGCCTGGTACCACGTTTTCAACTTCAGGGAAAAGCGCTTTGCATACGCCTGGGGATTTGGCATGTTTACTTTGGCTTCGCTGCTGAAAGTGACCTTTTTCCTGTATCCCGCAGCAGCCGTTTTGTACCTGTGTTTTGTGAACCGGGGAACAAGCGCGTCAGCAGCCAGGAGAAAAGCCGGGCTGTGGTTTTTTGTTTCGTTTGCCCTAGTGCTTCTCTGGAATTTATATGTGTTGCATTATAATGCCGCACATCACGCTTCTTCGTTTCTCTTGCATGCCGTTCCGCTATGGCATATGCGGGCCGGGGAAATTCATGCTGTTACGGACCATGTATTGAATTTCTGGTATTCTGAATATTATTACCAGACGAGCCAGCACCTGTTTTTCGTAATTACGCTGCTTGGCTTTGTTTTCGTCCGCTGGGCGGAAAAAAGCCTGCTGATCCTGTTTGGCTTGCTGATCCTCGGCTGCGCTTCTTTCGTGGTTTTATTTTTTCCGCAGTTTAAGGACCACGATTATTATTTCATAACGCTGCTCCCGGCATTCGCCCTCCTGTTTGCCATTTCTTTCAGTACGCTTCAAAAAAGGATTTCCTCCGTGCTTAGTTCCCTACCGGTTAAAGGGATATTCCTGCTTATCTGTATACTTAGCTTAAATTATGCCCATAAGAAATTGAAAGAGCGGGAACAAAAACCAGCGGATAAGTATTCGTCCATTGTCAATCAACTGATCAACGCTGAAAGAATACTGGATTCGCTCCATGTTCCTAAACATGCAAAAATCATAGTTTACCCGGACTACACACCAAACGGGGGATTATACCTGGCTAACCGGCAGGGATGGGGAGTAAAAACGATGGACGAGCTGCGGGCAGTTGAACCCCAAGCTTCCTATATCCTGCTGACTGATTCCAAGATAAAAAATGAGTTTGTCGGGTTTAAGGAAATCACAGATGAACTGCAAGCCTGGGGTAATGATGACCGAAAGAAGGTGAGTTTTCCAATATTATTGCGGGTGGCGAAGGTTGATTAAGTTCATTACTTTTGATTGATCAACCAATTGAATATATTATACTTTCATGTTAACACGTGTTAAATCGGGCATGAAATTTAACACATGTCCACGCTCCTATAACTTACAAACATTCCCCGGGAAAGTATAACAACTTTCTATGACAAACTGCCTATATTCGATAATGTAAAATTTACATGTACAACTAAACACATCAACAATGAAGAATTCAGGAAAAATTACTGTCCTGCTTTTCATCCTGCTTGGTTTTTCAGCATTTTCTCAGAATATGGTGATAAATCCTGCGATGGACGTGAAACGCAGCTCAGGTTACGGTGAGATTACTAAAACCGAAACCTACACGAATGCCAACGACGGAACGGTCGATCTTTTTGACCGTAACAACGCCGATAAAAAATGCGAGCGCATTAACGGTATTCCTAAAAATTACATGGGTTACCAGCAGCCGCTGAGTGACCAGAACTACGCCGGGATCATCGCTTTTTATGACGATGGGCCAAACACCGCGCAAGAAAAGCACACCTATGAGATGCTCGGGCTGAAAGAAGGCTATAAAGAGTTTTCCGAATATTTGCAGGCTGAGCTTACTGAGCCGATGGTTGCGGGAAAAATTTACCGCATTACGTTTAAAGTGAGTCTCGCAGAAAACAGCGGACGTGCAGTTTCAAACCTGGGTGCCCTACTGACGAAGGAAAAGGTTGAACAGAAAACCAACTCCTTTTTGGAGAAAGAGCCGCAGTTTATTTCCCACCGCGTGATCAGTGATTCCGTTGGCTGGGTAACGCTTTCCGGCGCTTATATTGCAGAAGGGGGTGAAAAATTCCTGACGATCGGCTGCTTCAAGGATGAGTTTTTCCGGGCTGAAACTGTGGTTTCCCCGATGGAAAATGATTCCCGCAAGGCATATTACTACATTTCCAATGTTGCCGTAGGCCCGTACAAAGCCAATCCTGACCTGGAAGCGATCGTTTTCGGTGTGGATTTCGTGGAGCTGATGGATTTGCAGTTCGCCCACGAAAGTGCGCTGATCGAGCCGCAGTTCCATACCGAGCTGGATGAAATCGCCAAATGGATGGTTGAGCACCCGGATATGTCGTTTTTCATTGCGGGTTATACGGATAAAACCGGGAACGCTGACGTCAACGACCCGCTTTCTATGAACCGTGCCAAGGCTGTGAAAAAATACCTGATCAGTAAAGGTGTGCGTGAAAACAACCTGGTGACTGAAGGTTTCGGCAGCAGCAACCCGATTGAAAATAAGATCAAAAGCCGCCGCAACCGACGGGTAGAAATTTATCTCTACGCGGTTAGCAAAAAGAACCCCTGATTTACCTTAAATACAGAAAAAAAGAAGCCATCGGAAAACCAAGTCGATGGCTTTTTTTGTTGAAGGAAAGTTTTTTTTTCGTATTCTTGTTATTGGTGATCAACTGATTATAAAACTACAATGGATAAAAGCTGCTCTCTTTTACTCATACTTTCTTTCCTTATGGCGTCCTGCAGCGAAGGGGTTGGCATGGATTACAAAGAAAGATCGGGGCCGGCCCGCGAAGTTAGTTTCCAGCTGGAGCAGCGTGCCGATACCCTCATTTCTTTCTGGGGAGAAAAAATTTATTTACATATAGATGACATCACTGGCGGGCAAACAAAGCTGACAGTCCGGAGAGGAAAAATCGATTTGATCAGCGAAGCGGCCTTCGCAGGGGATGAATACGAATTCTCCATTCGCGGCAAATACTACCGGCTGACCTGCAACAAGCTTGAAAATTTCCTGGTAGGCTACGATATCGGGCATTTTACGCTCGAAATACCTGAAGGCGGTGACGAAATCCGCAAGGAACGCCGCCGGGAGCTGGCACGTATCGGGGAAATGCTTGAGCTGATCAAACATGCACACATTGAATTTATCAGGAATGGTGTCAGCTACACCGGTGAACAGGCTTACACGCACTTAAAAGGAAAATGGGAGCGGGCGAAAAACCGGATCAAAACAGTTGATTCCTTTATCAGCGAAATAGCAAGCAAATCGACCTTTTCGGGGGAATATTACCTCGTGAGGCTCGAAGACGGCACAACGCTCAAAACCCGCGACTGGCTGATTGAGTTAAAACAGCAATTGGATTAATTAACGAATGTGATAATAATTAGTTAATGTGCCGGTACGCCCTGTGTCCTCCTATAACTTATAATTGGCGAACTTAGCGGGCACTTTGTCCACTTGCGATCCGGAAACCCTGGGCCTAAAAATTAAACATTGAAACGGAAATGCATGATATCCCCGTCCTGGACAACATATTCTTTTCCTTCGACTTTGAATTTACCGGCATCTTTTACCGCTGATTCAGAACCAAGCGTTGTATAATCATCATATTTCATGACCTCCGCGCGGATAAAGCCTTTTTCAAAATCAGTGTGGATCACGCCGGCAGCCTGTGGTGCAGTCATTCCCCGGGTGATAGTCCAGGCGCGTACTTCTTTTACCCCGGCAGTGAAATAAGTCTGTAATTTTAACAAAGCGTAAGCCGAACGGATAAGGCGGTTAACTCCCGGCTCTTCCAGGCCGAGCTCTTCGAGGAACATCTGGCGCTCTTCGTATGTTTCCAGCTCAGTGATATCGGCTTCGATTTTCGCCCCGATCACCAGTACTTCTGCCTGTTCGTCTTTCACGGCTTCTTTCACCTGGTCAACATATTTGTTGCCGTTTTTCGCGGAAGCTTCGTCGACATTGCATAAATACAAGACCGGCTTGGAAGTGATCAGCTGAAATTTAGGTACCAGTTCCGCTTCCTTCTCATCTGTTTCAAGCGAACGAACGGATTTCCCCTGCTCGAGGTGGGCTTTGATGCGGAGAGCAAGCTCATTTTCACGCACAAGCTCCTTATCACCGGATTTCAGCATACGGGAAATGGTAGCGATACGTTTTTCAATGGTTTCAAGGTCCTTCAGCTGCAATTCGATGTCGATTACTTCCTTGTCGCGCACCGGGTTTACGGAACCGTCAACGTGGATGATATTGCCGTCATCAAAGCAGCGTAAAACATGGATAATTGCGTCTGTTTCGCGGATATTCGCCAAAAACTGGTTGCCGAGGCCTTCTCCTTTGGACGCACCTTTCACCAAACCGGCGATATCTACGATTTCCATTGTAGTCGGTACAACGCGCTCCGGGTTTACAAGCGTTTCCAGCTTCTCCAGGCGCGGGTCCGGAACAGAGATCGTACCTACATTCGGCTCGATCGTACAGAACGGGAAATTAGCGGATTGCGCTTTCGCGTTGGATAAACAGTTAAATAAAGTTGATTTACCCACATTCGGCAAGCCAACGATTCCACATTTTAAGGCCATTCTAAAAATTTTCCGCAAAGATACTAAAAGATTCTAAGACTTTTGGGGATAGGGGCGTTAGGATTTTAAGACATTAGGATTTAGGAGGGCCTTAACATCTTAAGTTGCGGATCTTAAAATCCAAATCAGCGGATCAAATTCAGGTATCCCGTCAAAACGTCATCGCTTCCGTCGCGGAGCTCAATAGTGTAGTAATAAACGCCTTCGTTTAGCTTTTTGCCGCTTTTGGTGCCGTCCCAGGCTTTTTTCTCGTTGTAGCCCGTTGCATTGTAAACCTGCTGGCCCCAGCGGTCGAAAATCTGCACGAAGCAGTTCGGATAATTCAGCAGGCCGGGAATTTCCCAGGTATCATTGCTGCCATCTTCGTTGGGTGTGAAAGTATTCGTTATTTCCAGCGTAACTCCCACGGTAACCGTCATGGCATCCGTTTTGGAGCATCCGTTCAGCTCGCCGGTGAGGTAATACGTTGTTGTTTCAGTTGGAAAAGCAACCGGATCGAGGATGGTCGGGTTGGAAAGTGAATGCGGCGGTGACCAATAGAAATCTTCAGCATCCGTCGTTCCCACCAGCCCGACATTCGTTCCGTAATTGATCTTAAAATCCGGGCCGGCATCTACCACGAAATCAAACACGAAAAGCGGAGGTGTTGCGTAAACCGGGTGTACAGTACAAAGCCCATAACAGGAATTGGAGACGGAAACAACGTCATTGTTGTTGAGTACGGCAGTCTGGAAAATACTGTCCTGTGTGACTGCAACCAGCACATCATTAATAAACCACTCGTACGCTGCGCTATCGGGACAGTTATCGAGGTGGGCAACAAAAGTGGCCATCTGGTTTTTACAGTAATTTCCGCTGAAATCCATGTTAATAGAAGGAGTGGCCGGATGTTCCACGCCCGGGCCGCTCAATGAGACATCAACGGTAAACTCTGCGGGGATTGTTATTCCGGTTCCGTTCATCGAGCCATCCATCGCAACATAATAGGTTGTGAGCGGAAGCAGGTTTGCACTGAGGCTAAAATTGCCGGGAGCGTTTAAGAAGCAGTCTTGAATAACATACGTTGTACCGTCACACGGGGCGCCGGCAAAGAGTATGGTTGCCTGCATCCGCACGTCCTGGCCGGGGTTGATCTGGAAAACCGGGTTGGTGAAATCTACCTGGACGGCCCCTCCTGCGGCGTTTGTCCTGAATTTCATCCAGATGCTGTTGTTGGGCGGGATACAGGAGCTGAAATTGTCTTCACAGGGAACACAAACGGTGGCATTTGCATCAATATTGTTTACCTGTACAGGAACGCCGGGGCAAATTTCGAGGGCCTGGGCACAGTTGTTATATGCTTCCTGGGAACGGCCGAAAAAGGCCAAAAACAGAATTAACGAAACATTAACAAAATGCTTTTTGGAATTCGAAATGCCTGTATTTCTGATAGTTTTCTCCAATTTTTAGCTCGATTTTTTGTATAAAATTAACAAATTACCCCGAATTTAAAGAATTATTACCACTTTTGGCACAATTATTCGTTTTTGGCTTTTCAACAATAATTAACGGGCTATGAAAAAAAATATTACTCTCGCTTTAGCATTTTTCTTAACATGCTTGACGCTTTTTGGTCAACGGAAACAGGGATACGAAAATGATTCCCGCTGGTTCTGGACCTTCAACGCCGGGGCCACCTGGAATTCCAGCGATGTACAAAGCAAAAACAACTGGGGGTGGGGACTAACCCTCGGTAAATCATTCAATTACAATTACGGGAAGCTCGTGTCTTTTGACATCCGCGGGCGTTACCTGAACGGTAAATGGTACGGTCAGGACACGGATACAACCGGTTTTGCACGTCCGAACCTTGCCCTGAGCGGCGGTAAAACGAACTACAAGGACAGCCTTGGCTTTACGGTGCTGAACCACTGGACGCGAGCCAATGAAGCTTCCCTGGAACTGGTGATGCACCTGAACAAGCTCCGTGAAAATACCGGCTGGGACATTTACGCTTTCGGTGGCATCGGGATAACCGGTTTCAAAGCGAACGGCGATTTGCTCAACAGCAATAATTCAGATTCTCTTTACGCTTACGATGAATTGCCTGACTTCAAGCAAAGCACCCTGAACAGCGTTATGGACGGGAAATACGAAAGCACCCTCGACGGCAGCACGCCGGGCAAAGCTGTTTTTGCCCTGATGCCAAGCGTTGGTTTCGGGATCGGCTACCAACTGGCGGCACGCTGGTCTATCGGACTTGAGCACAAAACAACCTTCACGCAGCTGGATTATTTTGACGGCTACAACGACCCGACCGGGAAATATGAAAATGACTGGTACCATTACACCAGCGCTTACACCCGTTTCCACCTGAAAAAACGCAATTATACGACTCCAATCAACAACAACCCGGTAACCAACGATTTAACGCAGGCTCCGGAAGTTGTGTTCACCAATCCGAATGTTTCCGGAACAACGGTTTCACAGCCAAACTATACGATCCGTGCCCTCGTGAAATTCGTGAACGGCCGCGACAATATCAATTTCCGCCAGAACGGGAACTATGTGGGCAACTTCAGCTACGATTCCAACTCCGACAGGCTGGAAAGCAATGTAATGCTCGTTCCGGGACAAAACGTGTTCGAGATCATCGCGTCCAACGCTTACGGAACCGACCAGGAAACGACTATCATTATTTATCGCCAGGCTCAGCAGGAAGCCTTGCCGGTGGTTGATTTCATTAACCCGAAATCCAACCCGCACACAACTTCCAACCAGGTGTTCAACCTTACTGCAAGCGTACTGAACGTACAGTCTGCCGGGCAGGTGAACATGACTGTAAACGGACAGACATACACCAACTTTAATTTTAACCCGGCAAACGGAAACCTGACTACAGCGCTGACCCTGAACATCGGTTCCAATGTAGTGACAATTACGGGTACCAACTCTGCCGGGTCTGATTCCGAGACGACAACGATTATTTATAACCCGGTAATGAATGTTCAGCCGCCGGTTGTTTATTTCACCGACCCGAATACGACGCCGATCACGGTAAGCATCCCGAACTATACGCTCAGCGCGGAAGTGATGAACGTGGACGGCCGCGAGAACATTACCTTCAAGCAAAACGGCTCTGTCAACCAGAACTTCGTTTACAACGCGAACAGCGATGATTTCCAGAGCAGTGTGATCCTCGTTCCGGGCCAGAACGTATTTGAAATTATAGCTTCCAATACAGCGGGAACAGCCCAGGCAACAACGATTATTATCTATGCCCAGGCAGCTCCGAAGCCACCGGTAGTAACGATTACCAACCCGGGAACAACTCCGTATACGACCGAAAACAACATCTTCGCCCTGAACGCAACAGTACTGAACGTTACAATGCAAAGCCAGGTGCAGGTTACCCTGAACGGTCAAAACCTCACGAACTTTGTGTTCACAGCAGGAAATAACAACGTAGCGGCAACGCTCAACCTCGTTGAAGGAACAAACACAGTAGTTGTGCGCGGAACAAACAACGACGGAACAGACGCCAAGCAGGTAGTGATTATTTACCGCAGACCGGTAACAGTTCAGCCGCCGCTGGTGACTTATTCTTCTCCTTCAACATCCCCGTATACAGTGAACACACCTGCTTACACGGTTTATGCAACGGTATTGAATGTTGACGATGCAGGCGGGATCAATGTGACTGTGAATGGCTCGAACTTTACGGCATTCAGCTTTAACCCGGTAACGAAATCGCTTACTTTCAACCTCAGCCTGATTGAAGGGGTGAATGTAGTTGTGGTTACAGGTACGAACGCAGTTGGTGTGGATTCCAAATCAACGGCACTGATCTACAAAAAGCCGGATGTGATTGTTCCGCCGGTGGTGACCTTTGTTGATCCGATCATCAACCCGCTGACTGTTTTCTCACCGAGTTATGCCCTGAAAGCGCGTGTACAGAATGTTGCATCTTATCAAAATATCACGCTGCGTATCAACGGCGTAAGCTCGAATGCTTTCACCTATAATGCAGCAACCCAGATGATGGATTTCAGCTCCGGTTTGATTGCAGGTGCGAACATCTTTGAAATTACGGCGACAAATACTGCGGGCCAGGATTCGAAATCTACGACAATTATCTACAAAGAGCCGGAGCCGTTGCTTAAGCCTGTTGTTACGATCACAACGCCGCTTTTGAACCCGTACACAACCGGGTTACCGTCCACGGCGATTGAAGCTACGGTACTGAATGTTGAAAGCGCACAAAATATCCAGGTGCTGATCAACAATTCATCATTCACCGGCTTCTCCTACAACGCCACCCTGAAACGCGTAAACTTTACGATGTCCCTCAATGAAGGAAGCAACACGGTTGTGATCAAAGGAACAAACATGGCGGGTGAAGCCCAGGACAGCAGGACAATTATTTACAAAAAAGAAGTGAAGGTTTATCCTCCGCAGGTAACTTTTGTGAACCCGTCCCAGCCCGGAACAACGGTTAACACTTCTAACTATACGGTAAAGGCAAATATCCTGAACGTAGAGAATGCTTCCCAGATTGTCGTTTACCAGAATGGCATGGCGATCAACGCAGCAATGTACAACTTCAACCCGGCAACGAAAGAATTGATTTTCAATACCGGCCTGAACCTGGGGAACAACATTTTCATGATCCAGGCAACGAATACTGCCGGAACACACAGTGCAACTACAAATGTGATCTACAAGCAGGAAGAGAAACCGTGCGAAAAACCGGTAATTACTTTCCTGAACCCGAATGCATCCGGTTTGGAAATTGCGCAAAGCAACAACGCGGTGAAAGTGAAAATCCTGAACGTTACGCTTGGCACACAAATCCAGGTGCTGGTAAACGGCGTGCTGCAAAACCCGGGCTCTTTCAACCCAAGCACGAAGATCTACGACCTGAACGTAAACTATACGCTTGGTCAGAACATTGTGGAAGTGATCGCAAGAAACGAATGCGGTGAAACGAAAGCAAGCACGGTCGTGTTGTATAAAGCAGCCAACCAGCCTTGTTCAGCGCCGATCCTTCAGCTGATCCAGCCGATCAATATGGAATCAACGATGGATGTGAGCACGTATGAAGTACGCGTTAATATCCTGAACATTGCCAACCAGTCGGAGATTATCTTTAAAGTGAACGGTGTTGACAAAGCTTTCCAGTACAACAACGGCAACCACATCCTGGTGGCGAATGTTGACCTGGTAGAAGGCCTGAACACGATCTTGGTGCAAGCTTCCAACGACTGCGGTTCCGGTGGCTTCCCGATCAAAATTACACGTAAGGCATGTAAAAAGCCGCACATCAACATTACTTCGACTTCCGTAGCTGAGAACACTTCCACGATCATGGAAACGTTCACCATGGAAGGAAATGTGAGCGATATCACTGACGCAAGCCAGATGAGTATCAGGCTGAACGGTATGCCGATTAACTTTGTGTTCAACGCGGGTACAAAAACATTCAGCTTCACAACCCCGTTGGGGATGAAAGTGAATACCTTCGAATTGAAAGTGTCCAACTCCTGTGGTGAGGAAACACGCTTGTTCAAGGTGATCCGTACCATCGACCCGAATGCTTTCCCTCCTAAAATCCTGATCACCAACCCGGCAACAACGCCGTTCCCGACTACGAACGGAGCTTTCAACGTGCAGGCGACAACACAATATGTGACTTCAGCCAGCCAGGTTTCCATGACGATCAACGGCAGCCCGGTGAATGCAAACTTTAACGTGGGCAACTACTCGCTGACGTATAACCTGACTTTGGTGGAAGGCAATAACGTAATCGTTGTGACTGCTGTTAACCAATACGGTTCGGCTTCAGACACGAAAACAGTTGTTTACAGCAAGCCGGTAACTATTGCCAAGCCCGTAATCGTGCTGACGCAGCCAGGTTCTTGTCCTGCTATTTTGCCTGAAGGTACAAACCTGATCACAGGTTATATTTTAAATATCACAGACCTGAACCAGGTATCTATCCGCATCAACGGACAGCCGGTTTCTAACTTCAATCCGGTACTCCAGGATGGCAGGCTGACCTTCCAGTTTACAGTGAACATGGCAAGCAGCAATAATAACCTGGATCTGTCAATCACTGCAACGAACCAGGCAGGAAGCGATTCCAAGTCGTGCTTGCTGAAAATGCTGGAAAAACCGGTTGAAACAAACTGCAAGCCGCAGGTGGGCGCAACTTTCAGCGCGGATTCAAAAAGCATGACAGCAACAAGCAACATGGCGCTGATCAATGTAGCAGTGAAATTCTACGATGGTGCAATCCAGATCTTTGAAGGCTTATCCGGAATGTCGGCTACTTTGTCCGGTACAGGAGCAAACGCAGGAAAATGCATCGTTGGTGCATGGATCCGCTCCGGCTGTAACGAAACGAATGCCGGACGCAACTACGGCGAATGGGTAGGCAATCCAAGAAACACAACTGATTGTGCTTCAACGCAAACGATCCCGACAAATTGCAAGCCGACAGTAGGCGCAAGCTTTACTTCCAATGCGAAATCGGTAACTGCTACCAGCACGATGGCGCTGACGAATGTGGTCCTGAAATACTATGACGGCCAGGAGCAAATGTTCCAGAACCTGAGCGGGATGAGCGTAACCCTGAGTGGTACGGGCGCCAATGCGGGCAAATGTATCACCGGCGTATGGATCAAATCCGGCTGCAACACAAGCAGCGACGGTGCAAACTACGGTGAGTATGTTTCCAATACAGGCTACAGCAACCAGTGCAGCGTGAGCAACGAGCCTTGCGGCCCGCGCTTCAACCCGGGCAACTCGATGTATGAGTTCTGTCTCGTTACACCGAACGGAACGTTTACCCGTGATAACCTGGCGAGCAACCCGAACTTTACGTATTCAGGCCCGGCAACGAGCGTTTATTTCAAGCCGATCGCAGGCGGAGGGCCGGTAACGGTAAACGGAACGCCGATGATGCTCGAAAATGGGAATTACTACCTGTTTACAGGCTCATTGACTGTAGAAGTTAAAAACCCGAACGGCGGAGGAAACGGCCACTGGACGATCTGCCTGCAGTCTAACACGATGCCGGCCTTCGGAACAGGAAACAACCGTCCGGCCAGTCCGTGTGAACCGCAAAAAAGCATTAAAACAGGTGGGACAGACCCAGGCAAGCCAAAACCGACAGGCGGTGACAATAAACCGGTAAGAACGCCGGCCACAACTCCTGCGACAACACCGGCAACAGGCCCGACAAAAACGATCCCAACCCGCGGAGGAAAATAATAAAAACCAGAAAACAAGAATAAAAGAACCATCTGTCGCAAGGCAGGTGGTTTTTTTGTTTCCCGCAGATTGTGCTGAAGAATAATTGACAATACAATAAATCAAATCTGTACCCGCGAAACAGGATCTGCGCAGTCTCGGGAGAAATAATCCACTCATCACTTATCCGCATTTCTGTTTTGCAAAAAGGGTTATTTTTAGCCTTGGTTTCAATTTCACAATATGAAAAAACACCTTGTTATCTTCCTGTTTTTCATCCTGGCGGATCAAATGCTCGCACAGGTAAACCCTGCTTTGGAAATAATCGCGGATTTGCCGAAAGTACGTGATTTTACCCTGGGCCCGGACGGTACCGAAGCCTACATCAGTATCCAAAGCCCGATGGAAGAAATTTCGGTGATCGGGAAACTGAAAAAAGAAAACGGCGTGTGGCTCAAACCGGAGCTGGTAGATTTTACAGGCAGCTTTTTTGATTTGGAACCGATGTTTTCACCGGATGGCTTGCGTTTGTATTTCGTTTCCAACCGTCCTTTGAAGGAAAATGAAAGCAGCAAGAAAGATTTTGACATCTGGTATGTGGAGCGGGAAAACAGCGCTTCGGCCTGGTCAAAACCGGTGAACCTGGAGAGTGTCAACACGCCCGACGATGAATTTTACCCCTCTCAGGCCCGGAATAAAAACCTGTATTTTACCCGTGAATCAAAAAAAGCCGGCACAAAGGATGATATCTGGTTTTGCGAGTGGAAAAAATCAGCCTATGGGAAAGCTGTTGTATTGAGTGATTCCATCAATTCTTCCGGCTACGAATTCAATGCTTTTATTTCGCCCGATGAATCCTTTTTAATCTATACGGCCTACACGCGAAAGGAGGGTAAAGGAAGTGGTGATTTGTATATTTCCTATAAAAAAGACGGTGTTTGGGGCCAGGCTAAAAACCTGGGCGGGGAAATCAACTCCAATCAAATGGATTACTGCCCTTTTTTCGACCCGCAAACAAACACCTTGTATTTTACAAGCAAACGGAACGAGCTGCCGGAGCTGCAAATAAAAAGTTATGAAGACCTGTTGAAAATAGTCAACGGGTATTCAAACGGTTCGAGCAGGATTTACGAGGTCAGGTTTGAGCCAGGGAAATAATCCTGCTTTAATTCGGGGAAAGCCCGGGGAGCCTGCTTTCATAAGCATCGCCGGAAAAAACGAAGTCGTCCCCGGATTTGAGTGTTTTAGCCGGATTTCCAAAAAAAATAAAAGTTTTTAACATTGTTTATTTAATTTTAAGTATCTTTGCACTCCAAATTTTTTTACAGTGTCGCGCTCTGATCTAATTTACAACATCCCGTTTATCGGGCTAAAAGTCGGAAAGCACCTGTTTGAATATGAGGTAAACGACTCGTTCTTTGATGATCTGGAATATTCCCTGATCCAAAAAGGTAAAGTACATGTCCGCCTGGAGCTCGAAAAAAAGGAAACGATGATGATCGCTACTTTTTGGGCGGAAGGCACGGTTGAAACAGAATGCGACCGTTGTACAGGCCCGCTGGAGCTGAAGATAAAGGGAGATTACAGGTTGATATATGCATTTGGTCACGGGGAATCGGAAGATGAAACCCTGATGATGATTGATCCGGACGAATACCAGATCAATGTCAAAGACCCGATTTATGAGCTCATCACGCTTTCGGTACCAAACCGGAAAATCCATCCGGAAGGCCAGTGTGACGAGGAAATGTGGAAACTGGTAAAAGCATATACCGTTAACCCGGAAGACGAAGAAGAAGATTTTGACCCCAACGAAGAGTGGGACGATGATGACGAAGAGTGGGATGATGAGGGAGATGATCCCGGTGATGATGAAGACGACGATGAAGATGACGAATCGGCCTGGTCAATATTGAAGAATTTAAATTAAGAATAAAAGAAAATAAATAAAGTAAAATGGCACATCCTAAAAGAAAAACGTCCAAAACCAGACGTGACAAGAGAAGAACCCATGTGAAAGCTGTTGCAGACAACATCGCAATCTGCCCTACAACAGGCCAGCCTCACCTGTTCCACCATGCACACTGGCATGAAGGAAAACTTTATTACAAAGGTAAAGTAGTTGCTGAGAAAGAATTAGCAGTATAATGCATTCATTTCCTTCTTTCACATGAAGATAGGGATTGATATTTTAGGAGGCGATTTTGCTCCGGACGCGAATGTTGCCGGGGCAATTTTAGCTAAAAGCTTACTTCCTGGCGAAGTAACGCTTGTCTTATTTGGCGACCGGGAACAAACCCTGGCTTGCCTTTCGAAGTTTGGGGGCAACCCGTCCGATTTCGAGATTGTACATGCGCCGGACATCATCACGATGCACGACCATCCTACGCGGGCTATTCCGAATAAGCCGAACAGCTCTATTGCCGTAGGTTTTGAATATCTTGCCAAACAGGAAATCAATGTCTTCGCGTCCACCGGGAACACCGGTGCGATGCTCGTTGGTGCAATCTATAAGATCAATACCATCCCGGGAATTATCCGCCCTTGCATTACTTCCGTGCTGCCTACGATTGGAGGCGGCAATTCTATTTTGCTGGATGTAGGTTCCAACGCGGACTGCAAAGCCGATGTGCTTTACCAGTTCGGGGTCCTGGGTGCTTTGTATGCCAAAAACGTGTACGGTATCGAAAACCCGAAAGTCGGCCTGCTGAACATCGGCGAGGAAGAAACGAAAGGTAACCTGCTGACATTGGCGACTTACAAATTGCTCAAGGAATCAGACGACATCAACTTCATTGGGAACGTGGAAGGCCGCGACATATTCACCGGTTACGCCGATGTGATCGTGTGCGACGGGTTCACCGGAAACGTAGTCCTGAAAGAAGCGGAAGGCATTTATTCCCTGATGAAAAAGCGCGGGATCAAAGATGAGTACTTTGACCGTTTCAACTATGAAAATTATGGAGGGACACCAATTCTGGGTGTAAAGGGCAACGTAATTATCGGCCATGGGATTTCCAACGACAAAGCAGTGAAAAGCATGATCCTGCACAGCTATGAAGTGGCAAAATCCGGGCTGGCTACGAAAGTGAACGAAGCATTTAATTAAGATATACAATGGGCAAAATTACAGCAGCAATTACCGGGGTACAGGGATATTTACCAAAAAATATCGTTACGAATCATGACCTGGCGAAAATTGTTGATACCACAGATGAGTGGATCACAACGCGCACCGGGATTTCCGAAAGAAGGATCATGAAAGACGGGGCTTCCTCCGATATGGCTGCTGAAGCGGTGAAAGAATTGCTGGCGAAAAAAGGGATCGACCCCCTGGAAATTGAGCTCGTGGTCCTGGCTACCGTAACACCCGATTATCCTTTCCCAAGCACGGCGAACGTTGTTTGCGACAAAACAGGGATGAGCAACGCCTGGGGATTCGACCTCAATTCGGCCTGCTCAGGATTTATTTACGCTTTACAAACCGGTGCTAAATTCATCGAGTCCGGCACACATAAAAAAGTATTGGTAATCGGCGTTGACAAAATGAGCTCTATTATCGACTACGAAGACCGTACCACGTGCGTGATCTTCGGTGACGGGGCAGGGGTTGTTTTGCTTGAGCCAAATGAAGAAGGAATGGGTGTCCAGGACGCTATCCTGCGCAGTGACGGTTCAGGAAGAAAATACCTGATCCAGCCTGCAGGAGGTTCGGCAATGCCACCATCAATCCAGACTGTTGAAGAGCGTTTGCACTTCGTTAAGCAGGAAGGAAAAACCGTTTTCAAATTCGCCGTAACCAACATGGCGGAGGTTTCAGCGGAAATCATGGAAAAAAACAACCTCAAAAGCGAGGATGTAGACTGGCTCGTTCCACACCAGGCAAACCTGCGCATCATCGACGCTACAGCTGAGCGTATGGGCTTACCGAAAGAAAAAGTCATGATCAATATCCAGAAATATGGCAATACCACGGCAGGAACGTTACCTTTGTGTCTTTGGGATTGGGAAAAACAATTGAAAAAAGGAGATAATATCATTTTATCAGCATTCGGAGGTGGCTTCACCTGGGGTGCGGTTTATTTAAAATGGGCTTATAATTCTTAAAAATATTTATAAATTTACTCACGAAAACTAAAAATTATGAATCTGAACGAAATACAGGACCTGATCAAATTCGTTTCCAAGTCTGGAGTAAGCGAAGTTGAAATCGAAAGAAAAGATTTTAAAATTATTATAAAAGCGGAAAAAGCGAAAGCTGAGCAAATCATTGTTCAGGCCAGTGCACCGCAAGTTCAGGCTGCACCTGCACCTGTTGCCGCGGCACCTGCTGCTCCGGCTGCACCAGCACCTGCTGCGTCCGAAGATTCAAAACTGATTACTATCAAGTCACCGATGATTGGTACTTTCTACCGCTCTTCCTCACCGGACAAAGATGCTTTCGTACAAGTTGGCGACAACGTACAAAAAGGCTCGCCGGTATGTATCATTGAAGCGATGAAATTATTCAACGAAATCGAATCCGAAGTTTCCGGTAAAATCGTAAAAGTATTGGTTGACGACGCTACCCCGGTAGAATATGACCAGCCTTTATTCCTGGTTGACCCTAGCTAATTTTTAATTTGAAGGCTCCTCCGCTGTTGCGGAATTTGAAAATCCGGAGATTGTATTTAATCTTCGAATTTTGAACCTTCGAATAATTTATCAAATTAAATTCTATGTTTAAAAAGATATTAATTGCCAACCGCGGGGAAATCGCTTTACGTGTGATCCGTACCTGTAAGGAAATGGGAATCAAAACAGTAGCCGTTTATTCCACTGCTGATAAAGATAGTTTGCCGGTGCGCTTTGCAGATGAAGCCGTATGTATCGGTCCGGCTGTGAGCTCCAAATCTTATTTATCCATCCCGAATATCATTGCAGCCGCAGAGATTACCAATGCAGATGCAATTCACCCGGGTTATGGTTTCTTGTCTGAAAATGCACGTTTCTCTGAAATTTGCCAGAAGCATGGAATCAAATTTATTGGCGCCCTTCCGGAACAAATCGATGGAATGGGTGATAAAGCTACAGCGAAAGCAACAATGCTTGCTGCCGGGGTACCATGTATTCCCGGATCGGTAGGTTTGCTGAAAGATGTGGATGACGCCAAAAAACAAGCCAAAAAAATCGTTTATCCCGTTATCATGAAGGCTACAGCCGGAGGTGGTGGAAAAGGGATGCGTATCGTCTGGAAGGAAGAGGACCTCGAAGCTGCGTGGGATTCTGCCCGCCAGGAAGCTTCTGCGGCCTTCGGTAACGACGGGATCTACATGGAGAAATACATCGAAGAGCCACGTCACATTGAAATTCAGATTGCCGGCGACCAATACGGAAATGCCTGCCATTTGTCCGAACGCGACTGCTCTATCCAGCGCCGTCACCAAAAACTGGTCGAAGAAACACCTTCCCCGTTTATGACCGACGAGCTGCGTAACCGCATGGGGGATGCTGCCATCAAAGCTGCCAAAGCCGTGAATTACGAAGGTGTTGGAACAGTTGAGTTCCTCGTGGATAAAAACCGTGATTTCTACTTCATGGAAATGAACACGCGTATCCAGGTTGAGCATACAATTACAGAAGAAGTGATTGATTATGACCTGATTAAGGAACAAATCAAAATTGCTGCCGGTGAAAAAATTTCCGGTAAGAATTATTTCCCGCACCTACACGCTATTCAGTGCCGTATCAACGCCGAAGATCCTTATAATGATTTCCGTCCGTCACCGGGGAAAATCACGAGCTACCATTCGCCGGGCGGTCACGGTGTGCGCATCGATACCCACGCTTACGCCGGGTACACGATCCCGCCAAATTACGATTCCATGATCTCCAAGCTCATCGTTGTGGCGCAAACCCGCGAAGAAGCTATCCTGAAAATGAAGCGTGCTTTGGACGAGTACATCATCGAAGGGGTGAAAACAACGATCCCTTTCCACCAGAAACTGATGGAAAACGAAGATTTCTGCAAAGGAAACTTCACCACCAAGTTCATGGAAACATTTGAATTCTGATAAAATTTTAATAAAACCAGGAAACCACAACTTCGAAAGAGCTTGTGGTTTTTTTGTTTAATTATCTGGATGCTTTTGTCACGAATGCACGCATTTAATTAAGTAAAACTGATAAGGTAAAAATCGCACGGATATAATTCACTTTGTGCACATGAAATTCGTGCATTTGTGGCATTTAAATTTTATCATTTATATTTAAAGATTAATAAAAACTTTACATTTGTAAAAACTTTCAATATGTCAAATCATTCCTGGAAATTAGACGGAGAAAAAGTAATTTCAAGCCAGCAGGCAACTGTAGTTTGGGAAGACGACCGTTTTTTCACGATCAAGCATAAAAACCAGATTTTTCACGGTGAGCTGATGGACGAGCAGCTTGAAAACCGCATGATCCGTTTAAAGGTCAATCACCGTGAATTCGTTGTTTCCAAGGATGGCCCGCTCGACAAGCTGATCGAGGAGCTCGGTTTGAACAAAGTGAAGGTCCGCAAGCTGAAACAGCTCAAATCCCCGATGCCGGGCCGCATTGTATCGCTGGCAATCCAGGTAGGCGATGAAGTTGAAGTTGGTTCCGAATTGCTCACGCTCGAAGCCATGAAAATGGAAAACGTGCTCAAATCCGAAGGCGTTGGTACGGTAAAAAGTATTGAAGCCCAGGCGGGTGACGTTGTTGATAAAGGCGCGGTACTGATCAGCTTTGAGTAATACTTTTCCCCTCCAAAGCGTGTGGATCGATTCCGTCCCTGCGCTAACGCTTGGTCTTCAAAAGCTGCGCTTTTTCTTGTATATTCCTAAATCAATCCTTATTTTTGTAGAAAACTAGGACACATGGAAAAAACCCTTTCCAAGGTAAAAGAACCAAAAACCGTGTTGAACAAAAAGATCTTATCGGAAGCCTTCCGTTTGATGTGTACCGCTAAAACACTGGCGGAAAAATACGAAGCAAACAAAGAAGTGACTGCCAAATACGTTCACGCTACTTCGCGCGGACATGAAGCAATCCAGCTGGCTGTTGGGCTTCAGTTGCTGCCGCAGGACTGGGTTTCACCATATTACCGGGACGATAGTATTTTGCTCGGTATCGGAATGACGCCCTACGAATTGATGCTTCAGGTTTTTGCCAAAAAAGACGATCCTTTTTCCGGAGGGCGAACGTATTATTCGCACCCTTCGCTGAAGCGCGATAATATGCCCAAAATCCCGCACCAATCTTCGGCTACGGGTATGCAGGCAATTCCTACGACAGGATTGGCGATGGGAATCCAGTATAAAGAAAAACAAGGCCTGGCGGAAGATTTTGACGGTTTGGACCCGGTTGTGGTTTGTTCCCTTGGAGATGCTTCCTGTACAGAAGGAGAAGTTTCCGAAGCTTTCCAAATGGCGGCTTTGAAGCAATTCCCGATCGTTTATTTAGTCCAGGACAACGGCTGGGATATTTCGGCCAATGCAGCTGAGACCCGCGCCCAGGACATTACACAATACGCTCAGGGCTTCAACGGCCTCGAAGTACGCACAATTGACGGAAGCGACTTCGCAGCGTCTTACGAAACGGTGCGCGAGGTATTTGAAATCGTACGGAAAGAGCGCCGTCCGTTCATTATCCATGCCAAAGTTCCTTTGTTGGGTCACCATACTTCCGGAGTGCGCAAAGAATGGTACCGCGATGACCTCGAGGAAGCGGCGAAGCAGGACCCGTACCCGAAATTAAAAGATACTTTGCTGAATAACGGCTTCGACCTGGCAGACCTGATCAACATCGAAAGTGAGATCAAGGCGCTGGTAGATGCCGAATACGATAAAGCGCTGAACGCTGAAGACCCTTCGCCGGAAAGCATTACCGACTTTATTTTCGCGCCAACCCCGGTAACGGAGGAAAAAGGTGAACGCGAGCCGAAAGGCAAAAAGAAAACCGTGATGGTCGACAGCGCCTTGTTTGCTGTACGCGAGATCATGCAAAAACACCCGGAAGCCTTGCTATACGGCCAGGATGTCGGTGGGCGTTTAGGCGGCGTGTTCCGCGAAGCTGCAACGCTTGCGCAGACTTTCGGGGATAACCGTGTATTCAATACACCAATCCAGGAAGCGTTCATTATCGGCTCTACTGTCGGGATGTCGGCTGTTGGCCTGAAACCGTTTGTAGAAGTGCAATTTGCGGATTACATCTGGCCGGGGCTCAACCAGCTTTTCACGGAGGTGAGCCGTTCTTATTATTTATCCAACGGAAAATGGCCGGTGAGCTGTGTGATCCGCGTGCCAATTGGCGCTTATGGCTCCGGCGGGCCTTACCATTCATCCAGCGTTGAATCCATTCTGACGAATATCCGCGGGATCAAGGTAGCATACCCGTCAACGGGCGCCGACCTGAAAGGCTTGCTGAAAGCGGCTTATTACGATCCGAACCCGGTGGTGATCCTGGAGCACAAAGGTTTGTACTGGTCTAAAATCCCGGGCACGGAAGGCGCGATGTCGATTGAGCCGGATGAAGATTACATCATTCCTTTTGGAAAAGCCCGTGTAGTCCAGGAGGCAGATAGCTCAGCGGTTAAAAACGGCGAATCCTGCGTAATTATTACTTATGGGCGTGGCGTTTACTGGGCGCTCGAAGCAGCCAGGAATTTTGAAGGCCGGGTAGAAATCCTCGATTTACGCACCCTCAACCCGATTGATCACGATAAAATTAACGAAACAGCGCGTGCGCATTCCAAAATCCTGCTGGTAACAGAAGAATCGGTGGAAGCCAGCTTTACACTTGGTTTGGCAGGAAGGATCCAGCGCGACAATTTCCAATATTTAGATGCGCCTGTGGCCATCGTTGGCTCGGTAGACACGCCGGCCATTCCTTTAAACTCAACGCTTGAGGCGGCTTTGCTAACAAATGCGGATAAAGTAAGGACAGCAATTGAACAATTATTAACGTATTAAAACAAAAAGATGAAGCAAGTCACCTATAAAAGCATTGAGAAAGCCATTGCAAAAATTGATAACCTCGACGACGACGGACTGGAAAAAGTAGCGGAAACTTATTCGCTGTCACAACCGACTTTGCTCGGGTATATCATGTCGGCTGCCGTAGAGTATAAAAACGAACAGCTGGAAGGCTTGCTGATCTATTATTTCTGTCTTCTTTCCGAAGCATTCGCACAGGAAGGTATCACGGTCAATACGATCACCGACGACGATATCGATACTTTCGAAGAGCCGTATTTCGATATGCTGGATGCTTATTTCGACAGCAACGAAGACGAAATCCTGGATGATTTCTGTGATCAGCCGGAGCTGGCGAAATTCATGGCGATGGAAATCAGCGTGGAGGACGAAGACGGAACAAGTCTCGACGACGAAACGGCAACACAGCTGTTTATCGTTACTATTGCGCAGATCACGTTGATGAGCCGCGCGATTAAGGAGTAAATTATAGAGGATTTATAAAAACCACATAGATCGCATAGGGCATATAGTTTCTATGTTTACTATGTGGTTAAATATCAATTAAGCTTTAGAGCTGTATCAATTCCCGTAAGTCATCAGATAAGACTTCAGGAACTCGTTCAGGTCACCGTCGAGCACCGCTTCGGTATTTCCCGTTTCGTGGCCTGTACGGACGTCTTTGATCAGTTTGTAAGGATGAAGGACGTAGTTCCGGATTTGCGATCCCCACTCGATTTTCTTTTTGTTAGCTTCGATCTCGTTGCGTTTTTCCATACGTGCACGGTATTCCAGCTCATAAAGCTGTGAACGGAGCAATTGCATCGCTTTTTCCTTGTTTCCTAACTGGGAGCGTGATTCCGAGTTTTCAATGATAATCCCCGAAGGAGCGTGGCGCAAACGTACCGCCGTTTCAACCTTGTTTACGTTCTGGCCTCCCGCACCGCCCGAGCGGAAAGTTTCCCAGCTGATGTCTGCCGGGTTGATGTTAATCTCAATGGAATCGTCCACGAGCGGGTAAACGTAAACCGAAGCAAAAGATGTGTGCCGCTTCGCATTAGAGTCGAAAGGTGAGATCCGCACAAGCCTGTGAACGCCGTTTTCCCCTTTCAGGTATCCGAAAGCAAACTCGCCTTCAAATTCGATGGTAACCGTTTTAATTCCTGCTACATCGCCGTCCTGGTAATTCAGCTCTTTCAGCTTGTAACCGTTTTTCTGGCCCCACATCATGTACATGCGCATGAGGATGGATGCCCAGTCGCAGCTTTCCGTTCCACCGGCGCCGGCAGTGATCTGGAGTACAGCGCTCAGCTGGTCTTCCTCACCGGAAAGCATGTTTTTCAGCTCAATTGCTTCCACTTCCTTTGCCAGGGTTTGGTAGGCTTCTTCCAGCTCGCTTTCTTCAGAAACGCCTTCTTTCACGAAGTCAGCCAGCACTTCAAGGTCTTCCACGCCGGTTTTAAGCTTCTCGTAGGCTTCGATCCAGAATTTGATGCCCCGGAGCACCTTCATGTGCGCTTCGGCCTTTTTCGGGTCGTCCCAGAAGCCCGGATCCTGCGTTTTCAGCTCACCTTCCTGCATTTCAATGCGTTTTTGCGGGATTTTCAGGTAGCTGGCAATCGCTTCGATGCGGCTGTTGATGTCTTTGATTTGTTCCTGGTTAACCATGTTAATGTGCTAATAGTTTAATGTGATAATATGCTGATCGGTGTGCTAATATAGTGATGAATTAATTAGCACATTGGCATATTAACTCAGTACCACATTAGGAGCAACGTCAGTTTGCGATAAAAATAAAATTTTGCTTGTTGTGCAGCGCCGGGTCGAAAAGCACGAGATCATTGTTTTCAACCACGAAAGCTTCGTAGTTCATTCCCTGGAGAAAGGAAAAACAGTTGCTGCGGTTTTCATTGTCCCAAAGCTCAGCATATATAACAGGCTTGTTGTTACTGATGATGCGCTGACCGCCTTTTAAAACGAAGTATTCGAAATTTTCCACGTCAATTTTGATGGCCTGGATCGCTTCACCGTTGAATACATTGTCCAGGTAGTCCATTTCCACTTCCATTTCAATGCCTTCGTTCATTTCCGTAATACTTTCATGTTTTACGTGGCTCAGGCCCTGGAACAAAACATCGTTCCGCTGCGGCAGGATCATCTTGACTGAATCTTTTTCCTGGCCGAGGGCGATCGGGTGAATACGGATATTTTTGAGGCGAAATTTAGATGCAATGCGCTTCAGGATCGAAATATTCTGCGGGATAGGCTCAAAAGCATGTACAAGCGTATTCGGGAATGATTTCGCCAGGTGATAGGACATTACGCCAATGTTAGCGCCGATATCGAGAATAATCCCGTTTTTGTCCCTGATGTAATTGATGAAATGGAAAAAGTCTTTTTCTTTGGCATCAGCGCGTAAAGTTCTGATTTTAAACAAAGCGAACACATACAAATACGTATTGAAGCCCAATGATTTTTGTAATATGTATTTTACCTTGTCTTTCACCTTGATGATAAAACGCGCAAAGATAGCAAAAAGTTGGTAAAAAGCACGTTTAAAACAGCGGACAAACCGTTTTATTTGTGTTGATGTTCTTGCACGTCCCAAAGCCAATCGAAAATTCATGGCTGAAATGATTGTTCGTTCCCAGGTTGGAAGTGACGAAATCCACGGAATAGCCGATAGAGAATTTCTGATCGAATTTGTACTGGAAAAGAGCGTTTACGGCGTCTGTATTCCGCCAGCCCAATCCAAAATCGAACTTATTCATGAAAGAAAACAGCAGGTTGAGGTCAACTGAAACCGGTCCTTTCGGCGGGAAGCGGAAAAGCGCATAAGGCAGAATGGTAAACTGGTTGTTGGCAATAAAACGCGTTCCGGCAGAAAATGCAGTATGGATCCCGAAAGCGGAGTTGTCGGAAATATTCGTCCACTTATTTTTAACCAGCTCAGAAAAGGAAAGGCTGAGGAAATAGTTTTTACCGTTCCACCAAAAACCCATCGCGGCATCGGGTGCAATAAACGATCCGCTTTCCTGCAGGATGGGGTCAACATCCAGGGTTGTCATTTTATCGCGGTCGAAAACCCATTGTTTGGCCCCGGCGGAAATCCCGATGGAAAGGCGCGTTTCGGGTGTAAAGTTAAAATGCCCGGCATAGCTCACCAAAAAGCGGTTGAGCGTGAAAGCCCCGGCTTTGTCGGCTTCGAATTTAAAGCCGATACCCTGGCGCGGGCTGAGCAGTTTTTTTTGCTTCGTATAGATGGGGAGACTGAAAGTCATAAAACCGCTGTTCGGTGACCCCGGCAACCCGGCCCACTGGCTGCGGTAAAGCGTTTTGATCTCCAGGCAGGGCTTGAGGCCTGTAAATGCCGGGTTTAAAGCCTGCAGGTGCCAGAACCACTGCGAATACTGCGGTGTTTGCTGCGCCTGTGAGCAGAAACCCAACAACACAAAAAACAGGACCTGGATGCGTTTTAACATGGGATAAAGATAAAAAGAATTGAGAATGGAAAATGTAAAATGTAGAATTAATCCGTTGCACACTTTTCACTCTGACCAAATTTTCAATTCTCAATTTTCAATTCTAAAATTCAAAATGGTATCTTTGCGCCATGAACCTGAGTCAGCATCTCAAGCATCCTGTTTTTAAAGTTTGTGCACAAATTTGCCATGAAAATGGATGGGAAGCCTATGTTGTTGGCGGGTATGTACGCGACCTGATCCTCGAACGGCCTTCGAAAGACATTGATATCGTGGTAGTTGGGAGCGGGATGGAGCTTGCTGAAAAAACCGGCGAAAAGCTCCGGGTGAAAAAGGTTTCCCTGTTTAAAAACTTCGGAACGGCCCATTTCCGGTACAAAGACATTGATGTGGAATTTGTGGGTGCAAGAAAAGAATCCTATTCCCGCGACTCACGTAAACCGGTCGTAGAAAATGGCACACTGCAGGACGACCAGTTTCGCCGTGATTTTACGATCAATGCCCTGGCGATCAGCCTGAGCAAAGACAATTTCGGTGAAGTGATTGATCCGTTCAACGGGCTTGAAGACCTTGAAAAAGGGATTATCCGTACGCCGCTTGACCCGGCACAGACCTATTCCGACGATCCGCTGCGAATGATGCGCGCGATTCGTTTTGCGACCCAGCTTGATTTTAAGATTGAGTCCAAAAGCCTGCAGGCCATTCTCGAAAATTCGGAGCGCCTGGATATTATTTCCAAAGAAAGAATTGTTGACGAGTTGAACAAGATCATCCTGGCGAAAGAGCCTTCGCGCGGGTTCAAGCTGCTGTTTTCGACAAGGCTGCTTCACCGCTTTTTCCCGGAAATGGTAGCTTTGCAAGGCATTGAAACGATCAGCGGGAAGTCACACAAGGACAATTTTTACCATACGCTCGAGGTGCTTGACAACGTTTGCATGCACTCCGATAACCTGTGGCTCCGGTGGGCTGCCATTTTGCACGATATTGCCAAGCCGCCCACCAAACGTTTCGATGAGCGCGTGGGCTGGACTTTTCACGGGCACGAAGACCTGGGAGCACGCATGACCCCACGGATTTTCAAACACCTGAAACTGCCGCTGGACCACAAAATGAAATACGTACAAAAGCTTGTCCGTCTACATTTACGCCCGATTTCGCTTGTGAAAGGCAATGTAACGGATTCTGCTGTGCGCAGGCTGCTATTCGAAGCCGGTGATGACATCGAAGACCTGATGCTCCTTTGCAATGCTGATATTACTTCTAAAAACGAGTTTAAGGTAGTGAAATACCGCAAAAACTTCGAAATGGTTTCCCAAAAGCTGAAAGATGTGGAGGAGAAAGACCGCGTGCGTAATTTCCAGCCGCCGGTTTCGGGGGAAGTAATCATGCAGACTTTTGGTTTGGGGCCATGCGCCGAGATCGGGATTATAAAAACACGCATCAAAGACGCCATCCTGGAAGGGGAAATCCCGAACGAATATGAAGAAGCATTCAACTATATGCTGGCAATGGCGGATGAATTAAAGCTCAAGCGGGTAAGCAGCGAAAAATAAGCCGCATCGTTTTTGTTTCTTGTAAAAATTGATATTTTTGTAGTATTAAATAAACTTTGAAAGATGAATAAATCGACCTTTTTGTTTGCATCCCTGCTGGCTTTGGCGGCTTGTTCAGGTGAAGAAAAAAATTCAGAAGAAGTGGTTTCATCGGTAGCCGCGGGCGGACAAACCGAAGCAGAAATGAAGCAGGAGCTGGCCGAATTTGAAAAGCAGGAAAAAGAACGGATCCGCATGGAGAAGGAAAGCAGCACCAGCCTGGAATTTGATAAGCTGCGCCACGATTTTGGCAATGTAAAACCGGATTCGGAAAACCTTTGTAAATTCAAAGTAAAAAACACCGGTAAAAACCCTTTAATTATTGAGTCGGTTACGGCTAGCTGTGGCTGTACAACACCGCATAAACCAGAAAAACCAATTCCTCCGGGTGAATTTGATTACATCGAAGTAGGTTTTCATCCCAAACCGGGACAGCTGAATGAAATAATTAAAACGGTTACTGTGGTTGCGAATACTATCCCGAAAAGCTCCGAGATTTCCATTCGCGCCTACGTGAAGTAAGCAAAAGAATACAAACTATAGCTTAGGGCATTTTTTACAATGAACGCCCTTCTTTTTGTACTTTTTGCAGCACTCTTTTTTCTTGTCACAAGAACAATTTTCACAACTTTTGAAAAAGGAAGGCCTGGGCTCTTGAAGTGGGAACGCTTTCATTTATTTAGACTAATTCTAAACAAAGGTACAACGCATTTTTAAATTAGCAAGTTTTTTGTAAAAAATTGGGGACAAAAATCGCTGTGGCTTCTTCTTAAGGCGATGAAATGTTTGTGGTGAGTTATGAGTGGAAAACAGCTCCTCAAGGAGGGAAATAAATTCATCCCTCAGCATTTATTATTCCTCATTCAATCACTCCTCCAGGTAAACCCGTTGCAGGCGCTTGGATAAAGATGTCAGGATTTCGTAAGGGATTGTTTCCATTTGCTCCGCCAGTTTTTCAATACTGAGCTGAGGGCCAATGATTTCCACGTCGTCGCCTTCACTGCAGGAAACAGCTGAAATATCAAGCATGCACATATCCATGCACACGTTGCCGACAATCCGGCAGTATTCCCCGTTCACGAACATTCCGCCTTTTCCGCGGCTCAGCGAACGCCTGAAACCGTCAGCGTAACCCACGGGAACTATGGCAATCTGCATTTGTTTTTTGGCAACAAAAGTCCGGCTGTAGCCAACGCTTTCGCCCGCTTCAATGGTTTTGACCTGTGAAATAACCGATTTCCAGGCGATGGCTTTCCGTACCTGCTTTTCAACTTCCTTGTTGATACTGATCCCGTACAGGCCGATCCCGATGCGTACCATATCGAATTGTGCGTCCGGGAAGCGCTGGATGCCCTCGGAGTTCAATATGTGTTTCATGAAAGGGTAGGGAATCCGCTGCTCAATTGTGGCGCATACCTCCCTGAAAATCCTGATTTGTTCTTCTGTAAAAGCTTTTTCGCGCATATTGTCCGAATCCGCCAGGTGGGAATAGACGCTTTTAACAAGTATTTCCGGCTGGGCGAGCACCAAATCCATCACTTTTCCGGCTTCTTCCGGCTCAAAGCCCAGGCGGCGCATCCCGGTATCAAACTTCAGGTGGACGGGATATTGCTCCAGGCCGATGTTAATCAGCGCTTTGGTGAATTCCTCAAGCATCGAAAAGGAATAAATCGCCGGCTCAAGCTTGTGCAGGATGAGGTCCTCGAAACTGTCTTCTTCAGCGTTCATCACCAAAATCGGAAGCTGAACGCCATGTTTGCGCAATTCAATACCTTCGTCGGCGTAGGCAACACCCAAATAATGCACCCCGTTTTTTTCCAGGTATTCGGCCATTTTTTCTGCCCCCGAGCCATAAGACGAAGCTTTGACCATCACCAGGACTTTACATTCCGGCCGGAGCAGGCTGCGAAAATAAGACAGGTTATTTTTAACGGCGCTCAGGTTGATTTCAATCCGTGTTTTGTGCTTTTTGAGCTGGAACAGGCGCGCTATCCGCTGAATTTGAGATGCCCGCGTTCCTTTAATCAGCACAACCTGGTGGTTAATCTGGTCGATTGGCGGAATTTCACTGTCGCTTACAAAAAAGCATTGATATAAATTATAAGGCTTGAGCTTGTGCTTTATTTTTTGAATTTGCTGTTCAGTCAGGCCATCCACGCCAATAATAGCTGTGCGGAGCTTCGTTCCGGCCAGGCTGAGCTGGTATTCAAGTGATTGCGTCAGGGCATCGAGGTCAGCGTTGTACGCATCGTTGATTACGAGGTTATTGTTGATCCCGTCAAAGGTTTCCATCCGCAGGGCGAGGCGGGGCAGGCTTTTGATTTTCGGGACCAATTCCGAATCGCTCAGGCCGAAATGTTTTGCAACGGCAATCGCCAGGCTCAGGTTTTGCAGGCTTGCCTCGTCGCGGAAAGGAGAAAGGTCCGTTAAGCTGCGGAAAGCTTCCGGATCTGCTTTTTCGCAGTTTTTAATTGATTTTACCGCAATTGTGTTTCCTGCGTACACTTTCCGGCTGCGAACAAATAATTTTGCCTTTTCCTGGAAATGTTCTTCTTTGGAGCTGAAATGCTGGGAATGGGCAGATGCAAAAGCGGTGAAAATCCCGACAGTGGGCGCAATCATGCGTTCCAGCACGTGCATTTCATTTGCCTGGGAAATCCCGGCTTCGATCAGCGCGAGGTTATGTTCGGCGCTCATTTCCAATAAAGAAAGCGCAACGCCCAGCTTGGAATTGTAGCTTTTTGGGCTGCGAACGATCCGGAAACTATCGGAAAGCAGGTGATACAACCATTCTTTTACGATCGTTTTTCCCACACTTCCTGTAATTCCAACTACCGGGTACGTGAACTGTTCACGGTGTTTTTGAGCCAGGTGCTGCAGGGCTTTTAAACCGGAATTAACAGTAAAAAACTGCGCTTCAGGAAAAGAGCTTTTGTCTATTGGTTGAGAAACGACAAAAAGCCGGATTCCAAGTTTATAAGCATCGCCAAGGTATTGATGGCCATCGCGGAATTCACCGTTGAGGGCAAAAAATACTGTGTTTTTCGGGTTCAGGATTTTCCGGGTATCGTAAGCCACGGAATCAATGGTAAAATCTCCCGTTACACCCGAAATTCGGGCTTCGGTGCGCTTGGCAAATTCTGTTGAACTGAGATTTAATTTCACTGCTGCTTTGTGTAAAACAAAACTAAGCAATATTTATTAAACGCAGTACTCTAAAATGGTTGATACTGATCCTGGGTATAAAATTAACGACTGGCGCATAGAATAAATCAGAAGTAATTTACAAAAAGCTGCCCGGAAAAAGATTGTTAAAATTATTAAAATTCGTTAGCGGGTTTTGAGAGCTTATTATTTTAGCGCCATGAAAACCATATTTTCACTCGTCTTGTTCTGCTTATCACTGGTATTTTCGCTGGCACAAAGCCGGGAGTTTATTGATGGCCAGGCCCTCCACTTTGAACTGAAATCCAAGAAGGATACCATCGATTTTGTTGTGCTCGACACCAGTTTGCACGTCCGGAAACCGGTATTTTTATTTTGCCAGGGATCGCTGCCTATTCCTTTATTTACAGAATTTGACGGAATAACATACCCTATCTGCGGTGGGGCTTCTAATTTTGACCTGGATAAAATCCGGGAAAAATACCACCTTGTTGTAATTTCTATGCCCAAAACACCGGTAGCGTCGGATTTCAGACACCTGAACGAATCTTATTGTTATGTACCGGATACCATTACAAAACAATTTTCAATGGAGTTTGTGAAAGCAGATTACCTGCAAAATTATGTTGACCGTGGCCTGGCTGTCCTGAAATTTCTCCGGAAGCAAAGCTGGGTGGATAATTCAGATTTAATTGTGGCCGGTCATTCCCAGGGGACAAAAGTGGCTTGTAAAATTGCCCTTGCTGACAAGCATGTAAAAAAATTGGGATTGTTTTCACCCAATCCTTTTGGCCGGATCGACGAATTTTTGCGTAAGGCCAGGCTGAATGCACAAAAAGGAAGAATCAGCTGGGAAGAGGCAGACCGCATTATGGAGGATGAATACGCGTTCTACAAAACGGCGTTCGACCCGGAATCAATTGCCAAAGATCCGGGTTTGCTAGCCTGGCAAACTTTTTCGGAACCTTTTATTGACGACTGGCTTGCGCTAAAAATTCCTGTTTTCATAGCTTACGGAACAGAAGACCGGTGTTCGGATTTATGTGACCTCGTTCCTTTGTTTTTTATCCGTGAAGGGAAAAATAACCTGACAATGAAGCGCTACCTGTACCTGGAGCACAATTTTTTCCCGGTAGAGCG
The DNA here is from genome assembly GCA_021325675.1 of Crocinitomicaceae bacterium. Classification (GTDB taxonomy): domain Bacteria; phylum Bacteroidota; class Bacteroidia; order Flavobacteriales_D; family Crocinitomicaceae; genus M2408. Next base: position 339,982 of record JAJTCM010000002.1, on the reverse strand, counting down.
TGATGGCAAAGTGGATTACGACAACGGAAAGTGGAAGGAAGTTATGAACACTTTCCTGCTGTGGACGAAAGAGTAAGAATGATTAGGTTTAGCTGCTTCAACAGTTGAACGCTCCAATCATCTAAAATCCGGATTAATGTCTGCTGTCTTCTTTTTTCGTCTCCTGGCTTTTTGCCACTTTATTGTAGCAGGTTCTGCATAGCGGCTGATATTTCTCAACGGCACCTACCAAAACCTGTCCTTCTTCGTCAACCGTCCTGTTGGAAACATAAGCGAGGTTGCCGCAGGAAACACAGATTGCATGCACCTTGGTGACGTATTCCGCGATGCATAACAGCTCGGGCATCGGTCCGAAAGGCTGTCCGAGGTAATCCATATCCAGGCCGGCGAGGATCACGCGAACACCTTTACGGGCAAGCTCGGTGCTGACGCGTACAATGTCACGGTCAAAAAACTGGGCTTCATCAAAGGCAACGATGCGTTCATTTTTCCAGTTTTCGAGGGCTTCCGCTGCTTTTTCGATTACATGGGCTTCCAGCGCTGAACCTTTGTGGCTCACGACAGATTTCTCAGCGTACCGGTTATCGATTTTCGGCTTGAACAGCAGGATCTTTTGATTGGCAAATTCAGCGCGCTTCAAACGCCGGATCAATTCTTCGGTTTTGCCCGAAAACATGGATCCGCAAATTACTTCAATCCAGCCGTGCTGGCGCCCTTCCGTTGGGAAATATTCTAAAAACATCGTGTCTGTTTGCTATTTTTTAAGTGACCGCCCGGTTATCAACATCGCGCGGGGAAAAACTAATCGCGGCTGTCCGAAATCCGGCTTTTCTTTAAATTAACTTAGCGCTAAATTCATAAAAAGAATGCTTCCCGCCTGTAACTGGTTAGCAACTTTGGGTTTTTGTTGAAAATTAAAAAAAGAATATGTCAAAATTCGGCTCAAAAGAAGATATTGTTAAGTCCATTGAATCCCATTTCCAGCGGATGCAAAGCGGAAAACTGAGTATGGACGCCCTGGAAGAATTGGTGGAGCAAGCCCGCGAATTGTACGAGCGAATGCTGGTTTTGCGTTATAAAGCTTACGAAGAAAAAGTTTTCGGTGAGGCAAAAGAAGTGTTGGACCAGCACGAAAGCAAAGCCGCCCAACAGGAAACGCACTGGTTTCACCAGGATGTGGAAGAAGAAACCAGGGCTGAAACGGTTCAGGAACCGGCGCCACAGGAAGAACAAGCTTCTGAGCCTGTATTTGACTTTTCCCTTTTTGACGAGCCGGCTGCTGAAAGCCCAAGCGGGCAAAGCGAAGTGAAGACGGAAAATGAACCGGCTGTCAATTCCTGGTCTGCACCTGAAAATGAGGAAGACCCAGAGAATAAGCAGGAAGAAGAGGAGGAAAAAACGCAGTTTGTAACGATGGACACAGATTTGCCGTACGACTCGGAAGTTGCGGCGGAAATCCATACGTCAGAAGCGAGCGAAACAATTCCTGAGCCTGTACCGAGCGGAGACGATATTTTTAAGCATATCCTGAGCAAAGACGATCCTTCCCGGATGCTGGGCAGTAAATTGCATACGCTTGTCGGTGCTTTTGGCTTCAACGAGAAATTCCAATGTATCCAGGAACTGTTCAAAGGTTCAACGGAAGATTTCAACCAGGCGATCGACGTGCTCGACAACATGCAAACGATGGATGAAGCCCGCCAGCAATTGCAATTTTATGTCCGTCTCAACAATTGGGACCTCGACAGCGAAATTACAGCAGAATTTGTGCGTAAAGTGGAACGCAGGTTCAGATAGAATTATACCATTTCATATACAAAAACAGAAGGCCGGCCTCAAAAGAGCTGGCTTTTTTGCTTGCATAATTTTCCCGGGTTAATCTTAAGGTTTTCGATGGTTAATTTTTGATTACTATAGTTGCGGGAGCTTCAAAATCGCACAAAAAAACCGGCTCTACACTGGGTAAAGCCGGTTGCTTATATTAAATTGAGATGTTAGTCTTTAATAAACTGTGTCCTGGAAACCTGGCCGCTTTCGAACGTGCTTTCGAGGATATAAACCCCTTTGCTGAGTGCAGAAACATTCAGCGGCGCGTTTGAGTTAAAACGGTTGATTTCTTTCCCTTCCAGGCTATAAACAGCGAGACTGCGGATGTTTTGTGTGCTTTCAACATGGAGGATGTCTTTTACCGGGTTAGGGTAAACAACTGCCTGGTTAACAAGCTCGCTAACACCGTTGACACCGACATTTACGGTAACGGTAGCTGTGGAACACATTTGCGGCGTTCCATTGTCGCAGATCCGGTAAGTAAAGGTTGCAGCCCCGGAAAATCCGCTGTTTGGGGTAAAGGTAATGGCGCCGGTCGTTGTGTTAACGCTCGTTGTTCCGTTTGGTGATTGTACAGTAACTGTAACGCTGGATGGAACGAGAGAGCCGTCTGAATCTGAGTCATTGCTGAGTACATTTACAACCACAGGGGTATTAAATGCTGTGTTGGCCACATCGTTTACTGCAGCCGGTGGAATGTTTCCTCCGGAAGTACATACAATAGAAGCAGACCAGCCCGAAGACGGGGCAGATTCATCACTATGGAAAACAGCAGTCAAACAACCGTTAGGGGCGGTAGAAGTTACCGTTCCGACAGTTACATCACCGTCATACGAGCCGAGGATTGAGCCGGAAGTTGAGTTCCCGTTGAAAATAACGAGGGAATCATAATCTTCTTCCGTGCTGAAAGATGTAAATACCAAAGAAACGTGCTGACCGGCAGATGGGCAGATCACAACTGTATCGTTGGCATAATTGAAATAATCCCCGCCTGTTCCACCTTCATCTGTAAAGAGGTTTCCGCAGATAAACGGTGGATTTGGAGAAGCGTTGGTCGTAAAGCTCAACGGTCCTGCCGGATAGCTGAGGTTGGATCCCCCGCAGCGCGCACGGATATAAACATCGTAAGCAACATTGTCATCCAGGCCTTCGATCAGGAAAGGATTGTCAGCAACGATAACGCTTGTGCCTGTCCCCATGGCGAAGCCCACCGGTCCATATTCGATTTGCCATTGTGTTTCGCCGGTGTTGGCAGTCCAGGCAAAAGTTGCTGTACGGTGGGTTTTACCCGTAATAGCCAGGTCAGTAGGCTTGAAACATGTTGGCTTGGTGACACAGTTCACGATCCCGCTCCATCCTTCACCGACAGTTGAGCCATCCGTTGTAAAAACAAGGAAAAGGCAGCCTGTAGGGTTTTCAGCGATCACTGGCCCGATAGTGACATCACCGGAATAAACGCCGATTGGTGTTCCTGTTGCGCTGTTATTATCGTAAATCGTTAAAACGTCATAATCTATTTCCGTGGAAAACGAGCTGAAAACGAGCTCAACGGCTTCAGTTGGCAGCCCGGGGCTCAGCAGGTAAGTGGTGTTTTCGCCGCTTGAGTAATCACCGGCACTCCCCCCGGAGTCATAAAAATTGTTTCCGCAAGTAAGGTTGATCTGCGAAAAAGTGAATGCAGCAGTGAAGAGTGCAAATGAGCTAAGAAGTAACTTTTTTTTCATAGAGGATTTTAATTTAAAGATAAAGCCACCCCTCAATTATTTGAAGGATGGCCTCTATTGGATTTATGTTTAATTTATTGTTTAACAATCTTTTCTGTATATACTCTGTTTGAAGTGGTAACAGTTATAAAGTAAATTCCGTCGTTGTAGTCCGTCAGGTCAAGATCATAAAAATTTCCTCCTGACATACAATCCACTTCGCGGTCCATGATAACACTTCCTTTTGAATCCATTAACTTGAGGTAAACAATTTCTTTTTTATAAGAATTGAAAATCAGCTCCGTTTTCCCTGTTGTTGGATTCGGTACTAAAGTTAATACATCATTTTCACCCGGCAATACATTTACAGCCCTTACTTCGGAATAACTTGAGTTACCGTTAAAATCCGTTTGTTTCAGGCGGTAGTAGTTCACACCAAAAGGAACGTCCGGATCAAAACCGTAATATTCTCTCTGATTGGTTGTTGTTCCCCCTCCTTTGATTTTGGCGATTTCATAATAAGATTCGCCGTTCATTGATTTTTCAAGGGTAAAGAAATCGTTGTCACGCTCGGACATTGTTTTCCAGTACAGGTTCGTTCCTTTTTCAGCAGGGCTGTATGTTGCCGAGAACTCAGTCAGGTCAATAGGCAGGGTGCAATCAAAAGTGGCGCCACCTGTTAAAGTAAAATCGAGGTTGAAGCCTGATCCTGTTGGGGTCCACTCATCCACCATAATATAGTAAACATCACCTGCCGCAACTGTGATATCATCCGTGAACTTGTCACCAAGCACATCTTCTGACACATCGGCTGACGCAGCGCTCGTACCTGTATTTCCTGTATCACCTGAATCCGAGCATCTGAATGGGGCACCTGCTCCTACACCGGTAGCAATCTGGGCACAGGTAGCGTTTTTAAATACAGCAAAGTCGTAGTCATCTGTTGTTGTAGTCGGAGCAACTGTAAAATTGAGGGTTCCTGCGGTTGCCATTGTTACACGGTACCAGTTGGCGTGGTTTTCACCACCGGCAGGACATGTTGCCCCTGTACAGCCTTCCGAATCAATTCCGGGGCCTTTGGCATTGACAGGGTTGGCCACGTCCGCGCATGTTGGCGTTGCATTAACACAGTCACTGTTATCAGTCCCTGACGGGCCACCCGCACATGGGATACACTCAAGCGTAGCCTGCCATCCCGGTCGTGTTGTTGCTGCATCCGATACAAAGCGCATGGTTAAGCAACCACTTTGGTGTGTTGAAGTATAACTGAACGGTACAGCAGGTGTACCGTAAATCCGTCCAACTGCGTTAGCAGGAGCGGTTGTGAATACAGTACTGTTTTGTGTTGGCCCGTTACCAACAGTAAGGTAATCGGTGTAGAAAACACCTGCCGGCTGAACATCAAAGGAAGTAAATGTTGCCCGCATACACTGACCTGCGTTTGTAGGGCAGAATACCCGGTATATAGCGTTGATGCTATTGGAGTAGTTTGCCCCGGTACCGCCATCATCGGTGTAAATCCCCGAACAGGTGGTTACCAGGCAGGAGCCTACGTATTCACCTGCGATCCCAACAGTAGGCTGGGTGTAAGGCGCCGGACAGGCCGGACATCCCCCTCCGCAGTTTACTGTTACGGTCATATCATCAGTAGAAGGTGCGTTACAGGAACCTGTTGCAATCGTCCAGCGAAGTGTAAATACTGCACCATTAACCGCTACACCGGAAGGTGTAAAAGTAGCTGTCGGGCTGTTGACATTGCTAAACTGGGCAGCTGATGTACTTGGCCCTGAAACAACGCTCCAGGTACCCGTTCCCGCTACAGGCGTATTGGCAGCCAGTGCGGTAGAGCTATTGATACATATAGTTAAGTTACCTCCTGCGTTGGAGACAGTTGGTACGGTAGAAGCAACAATGCTTACCCTCACCGGGTTGGAAGCCAGTGATTGGGTAGCGTTGGTTTGCCCGCAGCCATTATTGGTGGCATATGCCACACAGAAATAATAAAGTGTTCCGATCGTTCCGTTTGGCGGTGTAAAAGTTGCCGCCGTTTGCCCGGCAATAAGTGTTGCACCGGCCACGGTATTGCTGTTTGTTGTATTGGAATACCATTGATATAGTACGGTTGGGGTCCCGCATCCACCCGAAATTGTACTCACAGCTGTGAGCTGGTTGGTTGCAGTTGCCTGGCAGATCGATTGGTCAATGGAAGGGGTTACTGCTGTTGAGCCGGGACAGTTTGGCGTTGCCGCCGTGATAATAATCTGACCGTTGCCACCGGCACCACCGTCCATGTTAGCTACACCTTCATCACCGGAGCCGCCGCCGCCGCCACCGGGAAAGGAACCGGCACTACCATTTGTGCTCTGGTTACCACCGTCGCCACCGTCGCCGCCACCTGCAGCTGCAGTTGCGCCCAAACCTCCGGTTGCTGCGCCGTCGCTACCGTCGGAGCCCTGGAATATAGGTGAAGCAGACGAGCCGCCACCACCACCGGTACCTTTGTTATTGTTCCGGCCGTCACCACCGGCACCACCTGAAAAGTTGAGAGTGGAAATTGTTCCGCCACCTGTACCACCGGCACCACCTGTACGGGTTGATGCTTCCTGTCCGGCACCGCCACCGTTTGCGAACAATGTTGCCGCGGTATTAAAGAAAGTTTGTCCTCCGGCACCACCAATAGCTCCATCACCTCCGGCTCCTCCGGCGCCAACTGTATAAGCATAACGCGTTCCCGGAACTACGGTCATAAATCCTTCAGAGTAGCCGCCGCCACCGCCGCCGCCGCCGCCGTTGCTGGTGTCATTGTTTCCGCCGCCGCCACCGCCAGCACCCCAAACCTGAATTTTAACACAGGTAACGCCAGCCGGGCATAACCAGCCGGTAGCTGCTGCGGTATAAGTTCCGGGGGTTGTTTGGGTAAATGGCAAAGCCTGGGAAAATAATTCCCTTCCGGCAAACAATGCAAGTGCAAGTAAGAAAAACCGGGATAAATAAGTATGTGTAAAAGTTATTTTCATAGTAGTGGTAGATTAAAATTGAACATTTTTTTCAATCTTGATTTGCTGTACTTTCTTCACAGAGTAAAGTATGAGCGTTTTATCCAATCCGCTGAGGTAAATCTCAACATCCTCGTCCTGTTTGCGGAATTGTTCAAAGTTATAGGAATTAAATTGAGAATAAATAGCTTGCTGCTCCTCGGGTGAAGGGCTGTAGTTTTTAAACTCATAAAATATTTTGTAAAGCTCCATCGAAGTGGGCTGCTTTTTCGGGGTCGCTACCTTAGCTATCTGAGCGAAGGATGAAGCATATAGAGCCAGAAAAAAAGCAAGTGAAACAAGTTTCTTCATTTTTGTAATGTAAGTTTTTCAGTTAATTTATAGCGGATACGACATGAGAGTCAGGCACATATACAATATATCCGCACACATGAAGGTACAAAAAGTTGGAAGGATTGCTTCGGTTAATGTTAGCTAAATCGATTTTAAATATTTATTTATAGTAATTTGTCGAATATTTGCTTAGTAGTGAGGTGGTTTTAGCGTTTACACTGCTCCAGTTTTAGCTGGAGATCTTTAAGCTGGGTTTTGTAATTGGGGTCGTTTTCGAGCACTTTCGCTTTCTCATAATCGGAAAAAGCCTGGCTGCAATTTTGTTTCATTAAATAGGCATAAGCATTGATGAAATGTGCCAGGGCTTTAAGCTGCGGATCTTGACAGCGCTTGATAACGAAAGAGTTGTATAGGATCGCCTTGTCAAAATAATCATTTTCAAGAAGCAGGGAACTGTAATTCACATAGGGATTGAAATAGGAAGAATCCAGGCGGATGGACTGCTGGAAATAATCACTTGCGGCCTGGACCTGGTTTTGATTTACGGCAATCAGGCCGAGGTTGTTGTATACGATTGAGTTTCCGGGTTCGATTTCCAGTGACTTTAAAAAGTAATCGCGGGCAGCTTTATAATCACCGATTTTGACCAGTGATAAGGCTTTTTCGTTATATTCTGACGCTTTGTTCTCCGTAAATTTTTTGGGTTCTTCCTTAATGATATTGTAGCTTTTGCTTTCTTCTTTTTGTTTAACTTCTTCCTGGTTTTCAGGCTCGGGTTTACAGGAGGCCAGGGCAAGGTATACCACAGCTAAAACAATTGATTTCAGGGTTAATGCTTTCATTTTTTGGGAAGTATTTGGTTCATACTGTTTTCCCGCCATTTTTTACGGGTTTCCTCACATAACTTCTCGAGGATGGGCATGTTATCGGTTAGCAAAATACCGTTTTCAAAAGGAATATTTAGTTTAGTAAACGGTTTGGAGATAAAATCGTTCAGCCAGGGAAGACGGCTGCAATTGGGTGTGAAACGGGAACGGTCGAGCTGTGAAAAATCGATGGGGTTTTTAGCAGCAATTATCAGCACATCGGAGATCTGGCCGTAAGAAATGCTGTTGTAAACGGAAAAGCCTTCCTTCAACAGTGTATTGCAAATGGATTTGTAGGCAACCCCGTCATGCGTCAGCGATTCCTGGAATTCGATAATTACCATGCCCTGATCTTCCAGGTCTTTTTTTATTTCACGGCAGCCTTCGCGTGTGAACAGGTTAACAGGCTGACTTTCGCCGTTGAGCACATCAAAAACGATGAGGTCATATTTTTTGTTTGATTTATTGAGGTAATAGCGCGCATCTTCGTTGTGAAAAACGCTTGATCCCGGTTGAAAATAAAAATACTTGCGGGCTAGCTCCGGCATGCGTTTGTCAATATCCACGATATCTAGCCCGAAATGAAGCTTTTGAAGCTCGGAAGCAATTGTCCCGCCGCCCATTCCAACCAGTAAGGCCTTACCGTTTTGTTTGATGGAGGAAATAATCGAAATGCGGTGCACGTAATCCCAGATCGAATTGACCGAGCGATTGTTCTCCATAATGGTTTGCGGAATATTGTTTACGCTCAGGTAGCGCAAAGTCCGGTTGTTTTTGGAATCAGGCTGATCGTAAACTTTCAGGTCGCCAAAAAGGTCATTGGAATGGTAAATAAGCTTGCTGTTGGAGGGTGTTTCCGGATTTTGCCAAAAATAAATAATAAGCAGCAAGGCGAAAATACCGCTCAGCGTAAAGTTCACTTTTTTACCGAAGAGCAGGAAAGAAAGCACAAAAAGCACCAGGCCGAGGCCAATAATTGTGTAATTTATTTCAATATTCGACAAAAAGAGCAGGGTGATAATCAGGCTTGAAAGCAAGCCGCCAAGCGTTGAGATGAAGAAAATTACCCCGGAGTGAATCCCGTAGCCCTGTTCTTTCCGTGTTTCCGCCCAGGATTCAATCAGCAGCGGGTTGATGATCCCGAAAAGTGTAAATACCGGCCCGAAAAGGATCAGGTGGGATTTCAAAGCACCCGAATGAAGCGATTCTGAAACAAAATAAGGGATGAGCCAGGAAGACAAAAGCGGGATACTGATGCATAAAACGGCCAGTAAGCTGAAAATCAACGCAAGAACGCGGGTTTTGTCCTTGCGCAGGTAGCGTGTCCCTAAAAGATAGCCAAGGCTCAGGAAGAGAAAAGTGTTGCCTATAACAATGGACCAGATCGTGAGGGAATTACCGAAATATGGCGCCAGAACGTTTTTGCTGAGCATTTCCAGTAACAAAACCGAAAATCCTTCCAGGAAGGCAATGCCAAAAATGATCCGCGGGTTTTTCATGTTGTTTTAGGGGTTAGCCTGGATGAAGCAAGGCATAAAATCAGCGCCAGCAGGTTGAAAGCATCTACCGTATAAAAGGCATATTCCAACCCTCTTTCAGGAATCAGCTTGAAACCAAAGAGATAAATCCCGAAAACGCCGCCAATAGTTGAGATGGAAAAGACGACACCCGGGATTTTGGCCGGTTCCGGACTGCTGTTTTCAAGGCCGGCGATTAACAGGGGAGACGTGCTTCCCAAGAGGAAAAAAACCGGGAAAAAGAACAGGATAACGGTGAGCAGGATGCCGGCAATAAAGGGCAAAGCGACCATTTCTCCCAGCACAAAAGGACTGAGCAGCGGCACGAGGGCCAGGATGAAGACGTTCACCAGGAGCGCAATTGCCAGGCTTTTGAGCGGCCGGCCCTGTTTTTTAATTTGTTTTCCTGAAAAATAATAACCCAGGGCAATTCCCAGCAACGTGACAAAAAGGGTCGCGCTCCACACGTGGAAACTTGTTCCGAAATGAGGTGCCAGCAGCTTCGAACCGATCAGCTCAAAGGCAAGCAAGTTCATCCCGCACAAAAATGAGACAGGGTAGAGCAGGGTTTTCATAGTTTTTTATTTCATCAGCTTTAAGCCGTAATTCTCATTCATCTTGGTACGCCAGAGCTCAATGGTCTTCGCATTTAGAAGCTCCAGGTTCGGTTTGTCATCCGTGAGGATAATCCCTGTTTTCAGGTTCTTTTTGCAGGCTTCGAAAGGTTTTTCCAGGAAAGGGTCCGCAAAAGGCTGGATTTTGGTGTTTGGCGTCAGGTCTTCTTTTTTGAGCTTGCTGAAATCAACCTCTTTACGGGAAACAGCGATAACAATGCTGGCGATATCGCCTGCCTCCACATTTTTGTACACTTTATAGCCTCGCTCCAGGAAAGTGTTGATAATTGATTGTGAACCGGAAACTTCGTTCAAACCGAGCGCTTCCTGGTACTGGATCAGGATCAGGCCGTCATCAGCCAGGTTTTTGCCCATATCGTCAATTCCTTCCAGCGTAAACAGGTTGGATGGCTGGACTTCGCCGCTGCAGACGTCAAAAACCAAAAGATCGTATTTTTTGCTGCTTGTTTTAATGTGATGGCGGGCATCGTCGCAGGTAAAGCTGGTTGTTGCTTTTGGCTTGAAGTAAAAATATTCCTGTGAAAATCCGTACATGCGCTCATCGATATCGACAATATCCAGCTTATAATCGAGTTTTTGCAGCTCATTGGCAATGCTTCCGCCGCCCATACCGAGCAGGAGCGCTTTTTTGCCTTTTTTGAGAGAAGCTGTCATGGAAATCCGGTGCACATATTGCCAGAAAGAAACAGCCTGCGGAATTTTGAAAATAATCGTTTGCGGAATCCCATTGATAACCAGCAGCCTGTAAACGGTTTCTGTGCCGATATACGATTGGTCAACCACCCGGATTTGTCCCATCAGTCCTTCACTGTGACGGATATTTTTGAAAAATTTCTCTTCTTCGCCTTCCTGGAAAAGCTGGAAGCCAACGATAATCACGACCAGTGTTATCAGCGCATTCAGGTGGGTGTAACGTACAAAAAACGAAATCCCTGCCAGGGCGAGTGCAGCACAGAAAACGGGAATGGAAATCCCAAAATTCGGAAGGAGATAAAAGCCGATCAGCAAAGTTGCCAGGATCCCGGCCAAGGTCGAAATAGCGTAGGCCTGCCCGGAAGATTTACCGGCTTCCTTGTTTTGCTCGGTCAGCAGCTGAATGATGATCGGAGAGCTGATCCCCAGGCACAAAACGGCCGGGGCAACGAGAAAAATCACGCTTACTACGGAGCCTTTGATGACCGACATGGACTGGCATTTTTCAAACAGGAACATCGACCAGGACGGCATGATAGCGAGAAAGAGCGCTGCCAGGCTGAAGATCGTTGCCAGGATTTTGATTTTATTTTCTTTTACAGACAGCTTGCCGCCGAGGTAATACCCTAAAGTCAGGGCTGCAATCGTAATGCTGATCACGGACGTCCATACGACAAGTGAATTACCGAAATAAGACGCCAGTAATTTAGCGCCCAGCATTTCTGCAAAAATTACCAGCGCCCCTTCCAGGAAGGCCAGGCTGTAGAGCGCAGTTGCGGAAATGGTTTTTGCCTGCGCGGATGTATCGTTATTGCTTGGTACTTTTGCCATATCAGTTCATTGCTTTAGACAGCCGGTAAGCCATCATACTTGCTATTGCGAGAAAAACAACCGGGATGTAAATACTTGCTGTAATTCCGATGCCCGGGATAAAATAAAAGCCGAAAAGCAGTGTTGTCAGGATACCCCCGAAGGTTGAAACGGTATATATTTTCCCGGCATTTTCACCTGAAAACTGCGGATTATCTGTCAGGATTTTAATGATTAACGGAGAAACCATCCCGAAAGCCAAGAGCAGGGGAAAGAGAAATACGAGCACAGAAACGAGAGAACCGAAGCGGATCGGCATTCCGAGGGTACTTTCCATAATAAACCCGGCCAGGGGCGACATTACCAAAAAATACAAGGTTGAAAAAGCAAGTATGTAAGGCAGGTAGCGCATCGGATTTGGTTTCAGGGAAATTTTTGCCCCCAGGAAATACCCGGCCGCTAGCCCTGATAAGGTGCAGACAAATACACTGGTCCACACGTAAAGTGAGCTTCCGTAGTAAGGGGCCATCACTTTGGCGCTGATGATCTCGGCGGCCATCAATGCGGATCCCTCAATAAAGGAAATGATATAGAGCGGGCTTTTCGTTTTCAAGTTGTTGTTGATTTGGCTCAAAAATAAAAATTATTTCCGCTTCTCCAACCGATTTCAGCCCAAGCCATAAAAAAACCCGTCGAAGTAATCCAACGGGTTAGTTTTGTAACTTAAATGGGTGTATTATCCCGGTTTAGTTGGCAGGTGAGATCAGGATAATTTTTCTTCCCAAAGCGGTTTTTACGGAATATTTTTTCTGGCGGTTAGCCGTTATCTGTTGTAATTCCCGGACGGTGAAATCCGTATAGGAAACATCTTCTGTCAGGATGATAAAATCTTTTTCCCCGGCTGCTTGTTCGCTGCCTGAAGCAGGCAAAAGCTGGTTTTCATTAAGTTTGACAACGGAAATCCCATTCTCCAGCTCAAAAACACGTGGTCTTTCCTGGTGATTGTTATAAACCGGGTTTTGGGCGTAAACAGTGATAACAAACAAGCTGCTTACAAGGCTTAAAAAAAACTTTTTCATAACTATTTTACGATTTTATCCATACGTCCGCTTTTGAAAATGCGGATCACAATGCCTCTGTAGCCGGCGTCTATTTTCTGGCCCAGCAAATTATATTCTTCCAGTATTTCGTCGTTGCCTGCACTATTGTCGACCTGGGTAATTTTTTCCAGCTGTTTCTGGCCGTCTATGTCAAATTGCGACAAGCGGTAATAATTCATTCCTTTGACATAATTCGCATCCAGCATGCTGTAAGTCAGGTATCCAGTGCTTTCATGCGCTGCTTCCACCTGGCCGATGCTTCTCCAGCTGATGCCGTCAACCGATCTTTCAACAAGGAAATAATCTGAATTGCTTTCGCCGTAAGTCGTCCAGACCAGCTTGTTTTTATTTTCAATGTTTACGACAAAGAAATCACCTAAATCTACCGGGAGCAGGTTGCACGGCGTTGTCAGGTTATTGAGCTGGTACTGATAATCGCACTGATCACCTGCAAATCCATCCACAACCATGTAGATGCATTCGCCTGTGTTTACGGTAAAGGCGGAGGATGTTTGCGAGCTTCCTTCAATGGATGGTGAGCCTGCATTCCATATTGTTGTCAGGTTGGTCGGAGTGCCGCGAAAAATCGTCATTTGGAGGCCGCTCCCGTTAATACAATTAGAAATCCCTTCAAAATCAACGCTCCAGTTCCCGGTGGACGTGGCGCAGAAATTAAACCAGGAATCATTGTTCACCACATAAGGAACATTGTCGCCCGCAGTACAGCCTGCGCAGGTTGTTCCGGCGTTGCCGTCGAGGTTTTCGTTGCCCGGCATAATGTTGGATGGCGAATATCCTTTGTTTGTTCCGTTGAAGGTTGTTCCGCATTCGTCAATCAAGCTCGATCCAGAAGGCTTATTGTTGCTTGGGGTTGGGTCAACCTGGATACAGCCCTGGTAATCTTCATCTGAATAAACGCCACAGTCTTCATTAATCACCTGGATCAGGTACCATTGATTGGCAACCGTAGCAAAACTGATGCTGTACAAAGGATCGTAATCATCAAAATCAGTCACGCAAGACCCACTGTTTGTTACGATGCTTCCACCGCTTGGCATACAGGCCGATGAAGCCGCCGCTGATGATGCGTAAGGCCCGAAGGCCACAAGGTCGGTCTGGAAATATGAGTTATTGGAACGGTTGAGTGTAATGGTAGACTCTGTGGTCGTTGCCTGGAATTTAAACCAAACTGTTTCCCAGCTGCAGATACCGGATGTCAGCGAGCCGCAAACTCCTTCACCGGTCTCCGTCGTAGCGCCGCTGGTTGTGAAGCAGCGTGTTGCCCCGCCGTTTGTTAAGGTTGTTGCCCCGGAACAGCTGTTAGAAACTGATGCCGGACAAGCGGGTGTGGTAAAGGTTCCGGTTACAGCCGGGCTGAAACATCCTGCCCCGGCATCGTTGTAAGCCCTTACCCTGTAAGCATACGTGGTATTGCATGCTAAATTTTCAAAACGCGAAGTTTTGCTGGTCGTTGGACTCAAAAGTGTTGTCTGACAACCCGCCGTAAACGTATTATTTGTACAAACTTCCGTGTAGATCGCGGTTGTAGTACCGCCGCCGCTGGAGTAATTGACCTGGGCATCCCAGGGATTGATATCTGTAGCGGTAACCGCAGTTGGCGTAGCCGGTGTTACACATCCGGCAGCGAGCACAGAATAGCTGGTTGCAATTGGCACCAATAATGCCATGCATGATAAGAGTTTTAACATTTTATATCTACCTAAATGAGTGAGCAAAAGCCGAGCAAGCTTTTTAGTTTTAGTTTTCGGGAGCAAATCTAGCTATAAATTTGAATTTTCAAAAGGGTAAATACCTGTTGTATAGCGTATTAATACGTGTTTTGTTTTCTATTTTCCTGATAGTCAGTTGGTTATAATTTGAAAAAATATTGATATTTTGTGAATTTTTTATGTTTTAAACTGAAAAACACGCTTTTAAATCACACTAAATCGATAAAGTTATTTTTATTGTAGACAAATAAATATATTGCTACGTGGAGTAAATCATTGACACAGAAAATTAGCCGGAATTACACGGATTTCAGTCATTTACCAGTGATGCAGTTTACTTATTTTAAAGGCAGAAAAAAGCCCCGTCTAACTCATTAAACGGGGCTTTAAAAAGAATAAGTTTGATTATAACCAGGTCACAATTCCACCGGCAAGAATACCTAAAGTACAAATGCCTAAAACAAGCAAATGTAAAGGATTCACTTTTAAAGCGGGAGCGCCTTCTTCAACAGGCTCCAATGAAATGCGAATGAGCTTAAGGTAATAATAAATAGCTATCCCGGAGTTTACCAGGGCAATGATCACCAACACAGGCTGTTCTGTGATCACACTTGAGAAAATCAGGTATTTACCGAAAAATCCGGATAATGGCGGAACACCGGCAAGTGAAAGCAAAGCGATAATCATCACAAAGCCGGCAAACGGGTTCCGGCGCGCAAAGCCTTTGTAGGATACCAGCAGGTCTTCTTCATCATCCAGGATCAAAGAAACAATGATCAGGGCGATAATCGAGAAACCGTAAGCAAGCAGGTAAACCCACAGGTTCATCGGTGAGAACAATGTGTTTTTGTCAATCACAGCCATCAGCGCGTAGCCTACGTGTGTAATACTTGAATAAGCGATCAGTCTCTTGAAAGTAATCTGGCGCAAAGCCGTGAGGTTTCCGACGAACATTGTCAGTATGGAAAGACCAACGAGGATCGGGACCCAAAAATCGCGGATCGAACCGAAAGCGAGTGTAAACAATTTAATAAATGCGGCAAAAGCTGCCAGCTTAACAATCGCAGCCATGAAGGAAGTTACCACGTTCGGGCTGCCCTCATATACGTCCGGGCTCCAGAAATGGAACGGTGCGGCACCGATTTTAAATAAAAAGGAAGCCAGGATCATCAGCACACCGACATAAAGCAAAGGCGAATGCGTTGACGGATCTTGTACCGCAGCCGCAATTTCATCCAGTTTAAACGTTCCTACAGCTCCGTAAAGCCAGGCAACGCCAAATAATAAAACACCTGTTGCAAAAGCCCCGGTGAAGAAATATTTCAGGGATGCTTCCGTAGAGCGCAGGTCTTTCTTTTTGGAACCGGCCATCACGTAGATAGGAATGGAAAGGATTTCAAGGCCGATGAAGAACATGAACAAATCCGTAAAGGCAAGCATGCACAAAGCGCCGGAAAGCGAAAAGAGCAGCAGGGAAATATATTCACCCGTATGTTCCACTTCTTCCTTGAATTTGGCGTAGCCGACAAGAATAATCATCAATCCGAAGGAAAGGGCAACCAAACCGTATAGGTTCGCAAAGCCACTAAACTCAAGCCCTTCGTATTTCAGCCAGGTATATGGATAATTCATTTGGTAAACCAGGGAGCTGATAGCGGTTAAAATTCCGACAACAGCAACACTGAGTACTAAAACCGGTTTTTTCGCTAAGGCGATAAACATGGAAATCAGCCCGGTGGCAAATATTACAATCAGTGCTTCCATTTAATTCAGAATAATTTGAGATGAGTTAACAGTTTCCATTAAGTGGTCGATGCTTGGTCCAACGAGGTTGAAAATATACTGTGGAAAGAGACCAAGAGCGAGAACGAGTATGCCGATGATAAAGAACACCGCCCATTCGTTCCAGGAAAGATCGCGGAATTCAGTCAGCTTAGGTGCCCCGAACATGCTCAGCTGGTAAGCACGGAGTGTGTAAACCGCTCCGAAAACAAGCGTTGTTCCGGCTACCAGGCCGATGATCCATTGGTAGGAGTAAAGCTCTTTCAATAACAGGAACTCCCCGATGAAACCGCTGGAGAACGGAACCGATACAGAAGCAAAGCCGATTACAGCAAACCAGAAACCGAATTTCGGTGCTAGCTTAGCTACCCCGCCCAATTCATATAAATTGCGTGTATTCGTTCGGTCTTCGAGGATCCCGGCAGCGAGGAACAAGCCTACAGCAACTAAACTGTGGTTGATCATCTGCAGGAAAACTGCGGATAAAGAGTCTTTGTTCCAAAGCAGTACGCCGGCAGCGATCAGTCCCACGTGGGAAATCGAAGCCAGGGCAAAAATACGCTTGATATCTTCCTGTTTGATCGCCATGATGGCTGCATATACAATTCCAATCAAGGCCATCGTAATGCCGATACACAGCCAGCCGTCCAGGGCTTCAGGCGCCAGCGGGATCATCCAGCGGATCATTCCGAAGAAAGCCATTTTCAGCATCAAAGCCGAAAGCAGCATCGTTCCGCCCATCGGCGAAATTGTATACGTTTCAGGCTGCCAGGTATGGAATGGGAACAATGGGATTTTGATCGCAAAAGCAAGGAAGAAACCGCCCATGATCCAGTACGCTGTTTTAGCTGAAAACTGTGCTGCAACGAGGTCTTCGTAAGCGAAAGACGCCGAGTATACTTTAATCGTCATCAGCGCTGCAAGCATACCGAGGGAACCGACAAACGTATAGATGAAGAATTTCATCAGTGCTTTTTTACGCTCAGCTGCCCCGAACCACAAAGCGATGAGGAAAACCGGGATCAGGGTAATTTCCCAGAATACGTAGAACAATAAGCCGTCCAAAGCAGTAAAGACGCCTAAAAGCGCAAACTGCATCAGGAAAACCATCGCTACAAATTTGCGGTTCGAACCGATTTCCTTGTCAAAATTGCTCAGGACGATCAGCGGAATAATTGCATTTGTCAGCAGGATCATCACCAGCGCCATACCGTCGTAGCCCATTTTCAGGGTCAGGCCGAACATAGTAGCAATGCCGGGGTTAAAAATAGTAACGAAATTGGTGCAGGAGCAGTAAGAAACGAGGTGGATGATGCCAGCCACCAGCGAAGCCGCAGCACCCGTCAACGCCAGGTATTTCAGCGTCTGCTTGGGAACAAACAAACTAATTAAAGTGAATGCTAAGGGAATAAGTAACAGTTCCAAAATCTACTATTTTAATTGGTAAATGAAATAATACACGATTAAGCCGACAATACCGAACACCATCCAGAGGATGTAGCTCGAAACGACACCGGATTGCCATTTGCGGACAATTTCCCCGGATTTTCCGACAAGGGAAGCAAAACCGTAAACGATGCGGTTCAGCAGGGTAATTTCAACGAAGTTGTACGCAAACCTGGAGAGCCATTCAGTCGGTTTCACAAAAAGTACGTTGTAAATCTCGTCGAAATACAGTTTGTTGGCCGAAAGCTTGGCGAGACCGCTTTGCTGTGAATCGGATACCGGGATGCTGGATTTTTTCACATAGAAAATGTAAGAAATAACCAGTGCGGCGAGTGTCACTACGGAAGCGGTGATCATCAGCATCATCGTCTGGCTGTCCGGTAAATGGATTGCTTCAACGTTTGCAAGGCCTGCAGTTGTATGCTCGAGGAAATGTCCCATCCAGTGCGCAATCTTTTCACCGAATAAAGCCGGGATATTCAATGCACCGCCAATTACGGACAATACAGCGAGAACGATCAGCGGCAGGGTCATGTTCAGCGGGCTTTCATGCAAATGATGTCTTTGTTCTTCCGTTCCGCGGAAAGATCCGAAGAAAACCACGAAATAAAGACGGAACATGTAAATCGCGGTTAAAAGCGCAGAGAAAGCCAGCAAAGCATAAATCACAGGGTTGTGGTGCAAAGCGTGCGCTAAAATTTCATCTTTAGAGAAAAAGCCTGAAAGGAAAGGGAAACCGGCAATCGCCAGCGTTCCGATCAGGAAAGTAATGTGTGTGATTGGAATATACTTTCGTAAACCTCCCATCTGGCGAATGTCCTGCTCGTGGTGCATCGCGTGGATTACACTACCGGAACCGAGGAACAGCAAGGCTTTGAAGAATGCGTGTGTCGTTACGTGGAACATAGCTGCCACATAACCGCCCATTCCCAGGGAAACGAAGATAAACCCGAGCTGAGAAACAGTGGAGTAAGCCAATACTTTTTTGATGTCATTCTGGCGCATCGCAATGAAGGCCGAAACGAGCGAGGTTGCCAGGCCGACATACAGCATGATATCCTGCGTCATTGGAGCAAGCTCAAACAGGAAGTTGGAACGTACTACAAGGAAAATACCGGCTGTTACCATCGTTGCGGCATGGATCAGGGCAGAAACCGGTGTTGGTCCCGCCATCGCATCCGGAAGCCAGGTAAAGAGCGGAATTTGAGCACTTTTACCCATGGCACCGATGAAAAGGCAAAGCGTGATCCCGAACATCATCCAGGTTGACGGGTTGATTTTCTGCACTAAAATTTTATCAGCAAGCTCGCTGTATTCCAGCGTACCGAATTGTGCCAGCAAAAGGAACAAACCGATCAGTAAACCAAGGTCACCGACGCGGTTCATGATGAAAGCCTTCCGGGCGGCAACGCTGTTCAGCAAACCTTTCTGCTCGTCGCTGTAATGGAAGCCGATCAGCAAATAAGAGCAGATCCCAACACCTTCCCAGCCGAAGAACAGCATGAAATAGTTGCTTCCCAGCACGAGGATCAGCATCGCGAACACGAACATGTTCAGGTAAGTGAAAAATTTGTAATATCCTTTATCATCATGCATGTAACCCATTGAGAACAGGTGGATCAGGGAGCCAACACCCGTAATGATGAGCGTCATCCAGATAGACAGGGCGTCAATTTGCAGGCTGAAATTCAGTTTGAAATCTTCAAAGTTCAAAAAGGAGTACAAATGCACGGTTTTCGCTTCGTGCAAATGGAAAAAACCGGTCACCGCAAGGGCAAATGCACCGAACATGACCAATGTGGCGAGCGAGCCAACGATGGATTTCGGGAGCATTTTACCGAAAACGCCGTTAATCAGCGCCCCGGCAAGCGGTAAGGCTAAAATGGTTAAAATAATGGTTTCTATTGTCATTTTTTATCCTTTTAATTTATTGAAAATACCTACATCGATTGAACGAGAGTTGCGGTATGCCATCACGAGGATGGAAAGGCCCACAGTTGCTTCTGCGGCAGCCACCACCATGATGAAAAACACAAAGATCTGTCCGTCGGCTTTCCCGAAATAAGTGGAAAAAGCTACCAGCAGCAGGTTGGCGGCGTTCAGCATCAATTCGATGCACATCAGCAGGATGATGGAATTGCGGCGTGTGAGTACACCGATTGCCCCGATGGCAAACAAGACGGTCGCCAGGACAATGTAGTACTGGATACTGATCCCGGATTCAAAAACGGTTGCTAAAATCATCTTAGTCAATTATTTGTTTTTCACGCTTAGCCAGCAAAATCGCACCTACCATCGCTGAGATAAACAGGATGGAAGAAACTTCAAACGGCAAAACGTATTTGGTGAATAACAATTGTCCCAGGTTCTCAACGAGCCCTCCGTCGTTTTGAACAACGCCCGTAACAGGCAGAACGAGGCTGTCTTTTACGGCAGCAACGAGCACCACCAGGAGCGAGCCTCCGGCAAGACTGGCAGCGAGCTTAACAAGGAGGGAGGAACGCGGTTCGTTTTCCTTGCTGAGGTTGAGGAGCATCAGGACGAAGAGGAACAAAACCATGATCGCACCGGCATAAACAATGATGTTTACAACGGCAACGAACTGGGCGTTCATCATGATGTAATTCGCAGAGATCAGGAAGAAAGTCAGTACCAGATACAAAACGCTTCTCACGGGATGCTTGCTCAGGATTACCATCAGCGCTGAGCCGACTGTCAATCCTCCAAGCAGGTATACAATTAATTGGATGGTATTCATTTTTCAGTTCTTTTACCGGTGTGTTGTCTTTTCGTAATGTCAATGCGGCTGTCGACAGGCTCAACAAGCTTATCTTTTCCGTAAATGAATGTGCCGCGCTCGAATTCGGTCGGTACGATACGGTCTGTCAGGAAAACGGCTTCTTTCGGACAAGCTTCTTCACACAAGCCGCAGAAAATGCAGCGCAGCATATTGATCTCGTACGTTTCAGCGTATTTTTCCTCGCGGTAAAGGTGCTCTTCGCCTTTTTTGCGCTCACCGGCAACCATCGTAATGGCTTCAGCAGGACAGGCCACGGCACAAAGACCGCAAGCCGTACAGTTTTCGCGTCCTTCTTCATCGCGTTTCAGGACGTGCATCCCGCGGTAAACCGGGGCAAAAACACGCTGCTCTTCCGGGTATTTAATGGTGTTGTTTTTGCGGAACAAGTGCTTGAACGTGATCCACATTCCTCCTATAATTGCCGGTAAATATAACTTTTCCATGAAAGTCATCGGCTTATCGGAAACAACCTTACGTTTATTTGATAAACTTTGCATAATTCGTTTTTTTCTTAATTAAACCAACCGTTTTTGAAAGCGATCACCAAACCGGTAACCAGCAAATTGATCAAAGCGATCGGAATTAAACTTTTCCATCCGAGGTGCATCAGCTGATCGAAACGGAAACGCGGAAGCGTCCACCTGATCCACATGATAACAAAGATGAAGAAGAAAATCTTGGCAAAAAGCGCTACCACTCCCAAAATCGCCAGTGTATTGCCGGAGAAGCTATCCATTCCAGGGAAGCTGTAGCCCCCGAAGAAGAGGATGGAGATGATTGCGGATGAAATAAACATGCTTACGTATTCGGCGAAGAGGTAGAAACCTAATTTCATCGAACCGTATTCCGTGTGGTAACCACCGATCAGCTCACTTTCACATTCGGAGAGGTCGAAAGGTGCACGGTTCAGCTCAGCAAGCGAGCAGATAAAGAATACGAGGAAGCAAACCGGCTGGCTGAATACGTTCCAGGTGAACCACCCGTCGTTCCAGAAACCGTGCTGGCTTTCCGTAATGTCGCGCAGGCTCAAGCTTCCGGTCATCATAACGATTGTGATCACGGAAACACCCATGGCCAGCTCGTAGGAAATCATTTGCGAAGAAGCCCGGATTGCGCCAAAAAGCGAGAATTTGTTGTTGGAAGCCCAGGCACCGATCATGATCCCGTAAACCCCAACGGAAAGTACGCCGAGAATAAAAAGGATTCCTACGTTAAAGTCTGCGACCTGTAAAACAACGTTTGTTCCGAACATGTATAAATCCGGTCCCCATGGAATAATTGTGCTGGTAATCAATGCGGTAAACATCGAGATACCCGGCCCCATGATGAAAAGCCATTTGTCGGCGTGCTTCGGGATAAAATCCTCTTTGAGGAACATTTTTACACCATCGGCCAAAGGCTGTAATAGACCAAATGGCCCCGCCCTGTCCGGTCCGATCCGGTCCTGGAACCAGGCAGCGACTTTACGCTCGAAATAAGTGGAATACATGGCAATCACGAGTGATAAACCAAATATGATAACAACTAAAATCAGTTTTTCTAACAACATCTGCGCTTAGTTTATTTTTTTAATAGATTGGCGTGGGCTCTGGTAGTGGCCCTGGGAAATAACGGAATGCCTGTTGATCATTCTCGGACCGGCAATGTTCCACTTCGACACGTCTTTTTTATCAAAACGGCAGTCGTTGCAGATCCATCCTGCTTTTCCGTCCTGGTCTTCCACTTCACCATACTGGTCCTTGCGTGCTGTTACGCGGAAAATTTCATTTCCGAACATCCACACTACCGCTTTACCGGAACATTTGGTGCATTCGCAGGAAGCTTCCATTGGCTTGAGGAACCAAACACGGCTCTTGAAGCGGAAAGTTTTATCAGTCAGAGCTCCAACCGGGCACACATCGATCATGTTCCCGGAGAAGTCGTTTTCAATCGCGTTCTCAATGTAAGTGCTGATCTCCGCATGTTCACCGCGGTTCAAAACACCATGCACACGCTTGTCAGTCAGCTGGTTGGCTACAGCAACGCAGCGGTAACATAAAATACAGCGGTTCATGTGCAGCTTGATCTTGTTGCCGATATCGATCGGGTCAAAAGTGCGGCGCTCTTCTTCGTAACGCGTTCCCTGTCCTCCGTGCTCGTACCCTAAATCCTGCAGGTGACATTCGCCGGCCTGGTCGCAGATCGGGCAATCCAAAGGGTGGTTAATGAGCAAAAACTCAACAACCCCGCCACGGCCCTCGTGCACGCGTTCGCTGGTTTTGTTCTTCACTACCATTCCGTCCATGACAGGAGTGGAGCAGGAAGCCACCAGTTTCGGCATCGGGCGCGGGTCTTTTTCAGAACCCTGGCTGACTTCCACGAGACAGGTACGGCACTTACCGCCTGTTCCCGGAAGCTTGCTGTAAAAACACATCGCAGGCGGCACAACCTCGCCACCAATCTGGCGGGCAGCGCTCAGGATCGTTGTTCCCAGTTCTACTTCAATGGTTTTATCATCAATGGTTACTTTTACCATAGTCTTTTGTTTATTTGTCTCCCGCTGATTTCACATTTAATCGCTGATTTTGCTGAATATAATTATTAATTCTGCGTTCATCTGCGAAATTTATCCGCGCTATCTACGGGAAATTTTATCCCTTTTTATATCTACCTGGCAAAGGAAATTTCTTTCGCTAAGCCATAATTTCTTGTTTGTGATTCAGTACGCTCATTCACGTGCCATTCGAACTCGTCGCGGAAATGACGGATCGCAGCGGCAACCGGCCAGGCAGCAGCATCACCCAGCGGGCAGATCGTATTTCCTTCGATTTTTTTGTTGATTTCGGCCAGCAGGTCGATGTCACGCATATTTCCCTGTCCGTGCTCAAGGCGGTGGAGTACTTTTTCCATCCATCCCGTACCTTCACGGCAAGGTGAGCATTGTCCGCAGGATTCATGAGCGTAAAAACGCGCAAAGTTCCAGGTGTTGCGTACAATACACTGGTCTTCGTCAAATACGATGAAACCACCGGAACCGAGCATCGATCCCGTAGCGAAACCTCCGTCAGACAAGCTTTCGTATGTCATCAAGCGGTCTTCGCCGGCAGCGGTTTTTGTTACTAAATAATGCGGTAAGATCGGAACGGATGAACCACCCGGCACGCAGGCTTTCAGTTTTTTACCGTTGGCAATCCCGCGGCACCATTCGTCGCCGTAGATGAATTCCTCTACAGTGATCCCCATTTCAATTTCGTACACTCCCGGACGGGCCAGGTTTCCGCAAGCGGAAATCAGCTTCGTACCGGTACTTTTACCCAAGCCAATTTTGGCATATTCTTCTCCGCCATCGTTCACGATCGGAACTACGGCAGCAATACTTTCTACGTTGTTTACAACCGTCGGGCAGCCCCATAAACCTTTAACGGCCGGGAATGGCGGTTTAATGCGCGGGTTTCCGCGTTTTCCTTCGAGGGATTCGATCAATGCGGTTTCTTCGCCGCAAATGTAAGCCCCTCCACCCGGTGCAACACGCAAATCCAGGTCGAAGCCTGAGCCTAAAATGTTTTTTCCGAGGAAACCGTTGGCATAAGCTTCGGCAATCGCTTTTTCAAGGATATCCAAAACCCACATGTATTCACCGCGGATGTAGATGAAAGAAAGGTTCGCACCCAGCGCGTAGCTGGACGTGATCATTCCCTCAATCAGCAAATGCGGGATTTTTTCCATCAGGTAACGGTCCTTGAACGTTCCCGGCTCGGATTCGTCGGCATTACATAACAAGTAACGCGGAACGCCTTCCGGCTTTGCCAGGAAAGACCATTTCATCCCTGTCGGGAACCCTGCGCCACCACGACCGCGTAACCCTGATTTCTGCACTTCTTCAAGCACATTTTCAGGTGACATGGTTTTTAAAGCTTTTTCAACAGAACGGTAACCACCGTGTTTGCGATATACTTCAATAGTCTCAATTCCGGGAACGTTATCGTGTTCCAGCAATAATCTTCTTCCCATTAGATTTCAATATTTGTATTACCAGAGCGGTAAGCATCAATCAATTTATCCACTTTCTCCGGGTTCAGGTGCTCGTGGTATTTTTTGCCGCACTGCAGCATCGGCCCGTAACCGCAAGCGCCAAGGCACTCGGCAGTTTTCAGGGTAAACATTCCGTCTTTTGTGGTTTCACCTACTTTGATGTCCAGCTTGTTCCCGATGTAGTCGATCAGCTGATCGCTGCCAACCAACATGCATGGCCCCGTGCGGCACACTTCGAAAACATAGTTCCCGACAGGCTGCACGTTAAACATGGTATAGAAAGTCGCTACCTCGTAAACCTCGATCGGTTCAATTTTCAGGATTTCGGCAACATAATCCATGGTTTCGATGCTCAGCCAGCCGCCAAAGCTTTCTTCAGCGATATGCAGGATGCGGATCAGTGCGCTCTTGGATTTCCCTTCCGGGTATTCGTTGATTACGCGCTGCACTTCGACCATTTTTTCAGCGCTGAAAACCGGCTTTTCGGAGTGTCTTTCACTAATCGGTGTATGTACGTGTGAACCCATTTTTAATTTAAAAATTCTAAAGTTAAAATTTAAAAGTTGGCAGCCACCCGGGGTGTTTCTTTTAAATTCAAAATTATTTTAGCTAATATTTTTAACATTCGATTTAACTATCCGTCAAGTTCCCCCGCGATCACGTTCAAACTACTTAAGGTCAATACGGCATCACTGATGGTTTGACCGGTGATCATTTCCGGGTAAGCCTGGTAATAAATAAAGCAAGGTCTTCTGAACTGCAGCCTGTATGGCGAACGTCCGCCGTCGCTGATCAAATGGAAGCCAACTTCCCCGTTTCCGCCTTCCACACTGTGGTAAACCTCACCAACCGGAACAGGCGTTTCGCCCATAACGATTTTGAAATGGTAGATCAAAGCTTCCATGTTATTGTATACCATGTCTTTCGGAGGCAGGTAAAATTCAGGAATGTCCGCGTGATAATCACCTTCAGGCAGGTTATTGTAAGCCTGCTCAATGATTTTTAAGCTCTGGCGGATTTCTTCCTGGCGAACCATGAAACGGTCATAAGTATCACCGTTTACACCAACCGGGATGATGAAATCAAAATCCTGGTAAGAAGAATACGGGTTCATGTGACGCACATCGTAATCAATGCCGGCAGCACGCAGGTTTGGCCCTGTGAAGCCATATTCAAGTGCACGCTCTCCGCTGATCGGCCCTGCATTGCGGGTACGGTCCATAAAGATACGGTTGCGCGCTAATAAAGAGTCAAACTCGTTAAATACTTTCGGGAAAGTCTGGAGGAAATTTTTCAGCTTTTTGTGGAACTCCGGCGAAAAATCGCGCTCAAAACCACCGATGCGGCCTACGTTTGTTGTTAAACGGGCCCCGCAAACTTCTTCGTATAATTCGTAAATTTTTTCACGTTCCTGGAAAACATACGTAAAGCCTGTCAAAGCACCTGTATCCACCCCGATAACGGAGTTACAGACAAGGTGGTCGGCAATACGCGCCAATTCCATGATAATCACGCGCATATAATCAACGCGCTTGGAAATATCTGCGCCGATCAGCTTCTCAACCGTCATGTGCCAGCCCATATTGTTAATCGGGGAGGAACAGTAATTCAAACGGTCTGTGAGCGGGGTAATCTGGTTGTACGGGCGTCTTTCGGCAATCTTCTCAAATGCGCGGTGGATATAGCCAACCGTTTGTTCGGAGGAAAGGATTTTTTCACCGTCAACCTGCAGGATATTCTGGAAAATTCCGTGCGTAGCCGGGTGTGTCGGCCCTAAGTTTAGGGTTGCGATCTCGCCGTCAATCGTTTCTTTCGACAATTCGGTCCTTGCGGATTCATTTTGCTTAAAAAGGGGTGCTTTTTCGTCTTCTTCTGTCCAGTTCATAAGCCTCAGTTTATCTTCCGAAGAAGCGGTCGTCTTTATCTTCACGGGTGGCGTCTTCCAGGTGGTATTCTTTACGCATCGGGAAGTAATCCATCGTGTCTTCGTTTAATATTCTAACCAGGTTCGGGTGGCCCTTGAATTGGATCCCGTAAAAGTCGTATGTTTCACGTTCCATCCAGTTGGCGCAGGTATGAATATCCGTAATCGAATCGATTTCCGGGTTTTCAATCGGGAAATAAGCGCGGAGACGGATTCGGAAATTATGTACCAGGCTGTGCAGGTGATAATTCACGCCAAGCTCTTTGCCTGTATTTTCCGGGTAATGGATCCCGCCAAGCAATGTTAAGAAAGAAACCTGGAATTTATCATCTTCCTTCAGCCATTTCACCAAGTCGTGAACGGTTTCCGGTTTAACTTCGAGGGTTAGCATGCCGTACGGTTCTTCCATAGCAAGTATCCCTTCACCGAACTGAGCTTTGATGCGCTCAAACACGGATTCATTTGTCAGACTGTTCTGGGTCATTGGTTTCAATATTATAATCTTTCAACAAATGTTTGTATTCATCGGAATAACGTCTTCTCAGGGGCTCGTTTTTCACCAGCTCGTGGATACGTATAATACCGTCGATGATTTGCTCCGGTCTTGGCGGACAGCCCGGAACGTAAACGTCTACCGGGATGATGCGGTCAATCCCCTGCAATACGGAATATGTATCGAAAATACCACCTGAACAAGCACACGCGCCAACGGAGAGCACCCATTTCGGCTCGGCCATTTGTTCGTATACCTGCTTCAATACAGGTCCTAATTTCTTGGAAATGGTGCCGGCAACGATCAATAAATCAGCCTGGCGCGGGGAAAAGGACATCCGTTCCATACCGAAGCGGGCCAAATCGTAGTTACTTCCCATGGTTGCCATGTATTCAATTCCACAGCAGGAAGTAGCGAAGGGCAGCGGCCAAACGGAATTGGCACGGGCAGTACCCAATACTTTTTCAAGCCGGGTCAGCTGGTAGCCTTCCCCGTTGATTACTTGCAGATCTTCTATTTTTCCCATTCTAAGGCTCCTTTCTTAAGTACGTATAAAAAGCCGATGAGGAAAAAGGCCACAAACAGGATCACGGCCATCAGGCCTTCAAGCTGCAGCGCTTTAAAATTCACGGCATAAGGATAAAAGAAAATAACTTCGACGTCGAACAGCACGAAGAGGATAGCGGTCATGAAATAACGGACAGAAACCGGAAAACGGGCGTCACCGTCGGATTCAATTCCACACTCCCAGTTTGCGTCTTTATTTTTTGAATGGAGTCTAGGTCCCAAAATATGGGTCACCGCCAGGGTGGTAACCACGAAACCTAATGCTACAGCTGCCTGAATTACAAGAGGAAAGTAATCCTCATAATTGTTGTTTGCCATATATTACTGCTAAAATAGGGAACAAATTTAATATAAAATCCAATAAAGCAAATAAAAAACCCGGAAAAATCGCCGATGCGGGGACACGGGGTGACTAACGGGCATCAAACGCCGATAGTTCTCCGGTTCCCGGATACGAAAACGCCTTGAAAATGAGCCGGAAAGCGTTATTTGATTGACTTTAAACGGTTTTCTACATCAGTTACCTTCACACCCTGTGTTTTGATAGCTTCTTTTTGCTTTTCCTGGTTCTGGGCATTGAGCTTGATTTTCTCTTCGGCCTCTGCGATTTTCTTTTTGTAATCTGCGATATCTTCTTCCAGGCCTTTTTTGTCTTTTTCGAGGGAACGCTGGGTTTTTTCGAGGTCGGATAGCGCATCCCGGTTACGGTCCAGCTCCTCAGCTACGCAGGCCGCCGCCGCATGTTTAGCAAAATCTTTGATCTCGTCGGACATGGACTTAAATAGCTGGCTGTGTTCGCGGCTGCTCAGGTAAGCCCCGCCGAGATCGGTTGCAAAAGCGACTTTTATCTCATTGTTTTGACTCGAAATGATCTTCGCATAGGTATCGAAAGGCTTGTCGCCCATGAATTTACTTGTCGCCTGGAGGGTAAACATCTCGTCTCCTTTGGAATCGTATTTGCCATTCCAGTCTTTAAGCTCTTTGCGAAGCTCTTTTTCCACGAGATCTTTGTTCCCGTAAGGAATATTGACCACGAGGGCATTTTTGGAGCCGGTGCTGAAGCTGTGGTTTTCTTCCGAAACTTTGATATCACCCTGTGCGAGTGAAACTGCCGAAAGAACAAATGACAAAAGGGTTAATTTCATTTTCATATACCAATATTTCAGCTAAAGGTATATAAAAATGAAGAACGGAAAATGTAGAATTGAGAATTATTTTATTCTACGTGGTTTAATTCTATATTCTCCATTTTTAACTCTCCATTTTCAATGTCTGCCGCCTTTGCGCTGTTTGAGCTCTTTGACCAGTTTTTTCTTGAATTCCTTTTCGATTTTCAGCAGGCGCGTGGCTTTTTTGTAGCCGATCACCCCGGCGATTTTACCGTAATATTCCTTTTTGAGGTTTGTTTCAGCAATTTCGTTGTCAAATAGCTTGTTGACACTTTTTTTGAAATCGTCGTCGCTGTAAGTTTCACTGTTTTTCGTCATTTCTTCGGCGGTACGGCGGTTTTCCCTGCGCTTGACCTTGATTTTTTCCTCCATTTCGTTGTAGAGCGGCCAGAATTTTTCGCTCTCAGCAACGGTGAGGTTCAATTCTTCGGTGATGTAAGCAATTTTCAGCTGCTTTACCTTTTCGCCGCGCTTCATTTCGCCGTCCTGGCTGAAGACAGAATGAGAAGCAGAAAGGATAATGAGGAGATACAAAATACGTTTCATGTCTGTAAAATTTAAAATTGTGAATATTCCAGTTCTTCGAGGTCGAATTCCTCGCTTTCGATGTATTGATAAATGTCATCCGTGGTGATCTCTTCCAGCAGTTGGGCTGAGCTTACAAAATCTTCGGTTGAGGCAATTTCGATGTTTTTGTCTTCCGCTTCCACTTTTGGATTTTCATTTTTGCCCGGGGAAACAAGCTCCGTTTTTTCTTCCGGTTCGTCTTCGATCACTTCCCAGGCCTTTTCATCTTGCGTTTCATCCAGGTAATGCTCAATTTCCTCTTGCGAAACAGAAGCAAAATTCGTTTCAGGCCCATTGCTGAACATGCTGATCCCAAAAATGATCAATGCAACTGCCGCGGCGCCTGAAAGCCAGAAAAGCGGTTTCATATAAATCACTTTGGCTTTGGGCTGCTTTTTGATCTCTTCCATCATTTTTGCCTGGAATTGCTCAAAATAAGCCGGGTCAACGGCGGGTTTTTGTTTCGCTTTAATGTGTTTTAATATGTCTTTATTCGGTTCCATATACGTTGTTTTGACAATTAATAAGCTTGCAGGTTTAATTTACGCAGCAAAATTTCCTGGATTTTTTGAACGGCAATGTGATAGCTTGCTTTCAAAGCCCCTTCGGAAGTGTTGAGCTGCTGCGACATTTCGGAATATTTCAGGTCGTCGAAAAATTTGAGGTTAAACACCAAAGCCTGCTTTTCCGGCAGGGAAGCAATAGCTTGCATCAAAGAATCCAGCACTTCATCTTCGGAAAAATTATCGAGCACGTGATGTCCGGCCAGGATTTCAATCAAACTGTCGTCTGCTTCCACGGAGCGGTGACGTTTTTCTTTCTGCAGAAAATTCAGGCTTTCGTTGCGCGCAATCCGGAAAAGCCAGGTGAAAAGCGAAGATTCCTGCTTAAAATCTTCGAGGTTTTTCCACACTTTGATCCACACGTTTTGCATAATATCGTTCGTCTCCTCGTGGTTGCGCGTGATTTTCCGGATTTGATAATAAAGCGGCTCGGCGTATTTCTGCATCAGAAGCGAAAACACCTTTTCGGCATGGCGCTTGTCCTCCCTGAATAAGGCAATCAGCTCGTTGTCGGATATGTTGGTTTTCGCCATGTGTGTGCTTAGACAAGTTAAACCAAAGATAGTTTAATTTAATGTGCTAATTTTCTAAATGAGATAATATGCTAATGAGTAGCAGCAATGAATTAGTTGTCCAACTTTAAACTTCGCGCCCTTGCGATAACTTTGTATCCTTCGATCCATCCACAAGTGCTAATAAATCGTTAATTAATTTTTTCGCATACATTTAATTAGCACATTAGCGTATTCAACCCATTAGCACATTCACAAATGGATAAAAAAATCATTCTTATTGCCGGGGGCACAGGTTTCATTGGGAAAGAACTCATCGCCTTGCTGGAAAAAATACACGAAATACGTGTTTTGACGCGCGACAAAAAGAAATGCGGCGGGAAGTTTTTCTTCTGGGACCCGGATTTGGGCGAAATCGATGAAAAGGCAGCAAATGGTGTGACACATATCATCAATCTCTGTGGAGCGGGAATTGCGGATAAACGCTGGACGGCCAAACGCAAGCAGGAATTGCACGATTCGCGGGTGAAGCCGGCGGACTTTCTTTATTCCAAAAAGGAGCTGTTTACTGCTTTGGAACATTACATCAGCGCTTCGGGCGTGAATTGCTTCGACTGGAACAAGAAGACCAAAATATATACTGAAGATGATCCGATGGCAACGGATTTTTTGTCGCAGCTTGTGGCCGATTGGGAAAAAGGCGCCGGCCAGTTTTCGGGTTTATGCAAAGTCACTAAAATCCGCATCGGCTTTGTGATCAGCGCAAAGGGCGGCGGACTGGCGAAAATCGAAAAGCCTGTCAAAATGGGTTTTGGCTCGGCGCTGGCTTCCGGTGAACAGGCGATGCCGTGGATTCATTTACATGATTTGGTGCGGATTTTTGCTTTCGTAGTTGATACCCAATTGGAAGGCGTTTATCATGCGGTTGCCGCAAATACTACGAACCGTGAGCTGACAGAAGAGCTGGCGAAAAAGAATGGCAAAAAACTGTGGATGCCTGCCGTTTCTGCCTTCGTGCTGCGCTTGATTTTGGGTGAAATGGCTTCACTGGTGATCGAAGGCGTGCAAATTTCGAATGAAAAAATAAGGAATGCGGGTTTTAGGTTTGAACGAACTGAACTGGGAGAAGCCATCCGGGATTGACGAATTTAAGCGCGAATTAGTTCATGTGATAATATGCCGGTTAATTAACACATTAGCATTATCGTATTACCACATTAAAATAATTGTGCACTTTTGCCGTATTAAATAAAGATGCGTTTTACCTTTTTAGTCCATTTAGCCCTGATGGTTTTGCTCAATTTGCTGATCAAACCGCTGGCTATTTTCGGGATTGATGCCCAGGTTCAAAACGAAGTGGGGGCAAGCGAATACGGCTTTTATTTTTCCCTGCTGAATTTCACGTATTTATTCAACATTGTGCTGGATTTCGGGATCACCAACTTCAATACGAAGTATATGGCGCAATATCCGCACCTGGCCCGGCAATATATCGGTAAAATCCTGCCTTTGCGCATCGCTTTGCTGCTGATTTACGTGGCGCTGACCCTGATCCTGGCTTTGTCCCTGGGTTACAGCCAAAAGCAGTTTGAGGTGTTGTACATTCTCATCCTGAACCAGTTTATTATCAGTGTGATCCTGTATTTCCGCAGTTATTTTTCGGGTTTATTGTTTTTGAAAATAGACATTTTGCTTTCAGTGATGGATAAATTCCTGCTGATCCTGATGGCGGGCTATTTCCTGTACATAGAAACGGCTTCCCCGATGACGGTGACCTTCTTCGTCTGGCTGCAAACCTGCTCGCTGGGCTTAACGCTGTTGATCGCTTTGGTTTTACTGTTGTCGAAAGTTGGTTTCCCGGTCATCAGATGGAACCTGAGCTTCAACCGGTTTTTACTCCGAAAAAGCTTTCCTTATGCCCTGTTGATTGTGCTGATGATGCTTTATAACCGCGTCGATTCGATCATGCTGGAGCGCATGCTTCCGGACGGTCAGTACCAGGCGGGAATTTATGCCCAGGCTTACCGTTTACTGGATGCCTTTTTCATGTTTGCTACGCTGTTTTCGAGTTTGCTGTTTCCTTTGCTGGCGCGCATGCTCAAAGACGGAAAAGACGTTAAGCCTTTGCTGGGGACGGCGGGAAATATCCTGCTCCCGGGTGCCATGATCCTGGCGGCGGTTTGCTTTGTTGACTGGCGTTTTATCCTTGATCTCATCTATCACCAGGATATCGAAGAAGCCGGCGCTGTTTTCCGCATCCTGATGTTCAGCTTCATTCCCGTGTGCTTTACGCTGCTTTTTGGGACGCTGCTCACTGTAAACGGCAACCTGAGGTTCCTGAACTGGGTTTCTTTTGCGGGGATTTGGGTCAATGTCGGGCTGAATTTCATCCTGATCCCGAAATACGGAGCGCTGGGAACAACTTACGCCACGCTTTTTACGCAGGTAGCCGTCGCTTCGGTGCAATTGTTCTTCACCATTCGCTTGTTTCAAATGCAGGCAAATACTGCGATTGTACTGAAATATGCTGCGCTGATCGGGGTTTTGATCCTCGTTCCCCTTGGGTTAAACGCCGCCAAATTGGATTGGAACCGGAGCCTGGTGATGCTGATCGCTGCTTTCGCTACTGCGCTGGCAACCCGTCTTTTCGATTGGAAATCTTTTTTAGAGTTGCTTAAAACGAAGAGATAATTATTGAAAGCCGCGCGGATTCGCAGGTCTACAAAGGTTTAGCATAACTGTCTTTGCTTTAGTTAACCTTGCGATACAAATCAATCTACAAATTTCCCGCTTAAATAAGACTGGTATTGAAAATTAGTCGGGTCGGTGATGTTCTCAAAAGCTACAAAAACTTTCCTGTTCAGGTATTTTTTCGGGTCGCTCAGCAAGGTTTTAATGAAGCTGTCTTCATAATCGACACGGACAGAAGAAACCCAGCTTTCGGAGTTTTTGGAACCAATAATGATGTAGTTCAAAGCCTGGACATTCACAAAGCCCTGGAAGAAAGTTTCAAACTCGCCGCTTTGATCAAGCACTTTTTTAGCGCGGTCCATGGTGATTCCTTTCAAAGCTACATCCTGGTATTCAACCCGGTCGAGCTCTTCCTCAAATTCCACGCGCTTTTCCTGTGTTTTCACTACTTTCTGATTTTTGTCGTAGTAGGAAAGCCGGTCAACAAAAGACGCCGGGTGGGCGCTCATGTCACTGTAATATTCACGGGAAGCAAAAACTTTTTCGTCTTTCAGGTAAAAGGAGTTCCGGCCGCTGTTGGCGCCATCTCCATCGCTGTAATCTTCTTCTATTTTAATGATTTTTCCGGCTTCGTTCAGATGGGCGTTCACCACGATGAAAGCGCCGTTTTCTTTCGTGTAACGCATGGAGGTTGCCTGCTGTCCGCTGCTTTGGATCTCCGAATCAATGGCCTTCATTTCAGATTCCAGCGAACCTTCATTGGCCAGTTTTTTGCCGGTGGTTTTGTCGTCTGTTTTGGCTTCTTCGCCTGAGCAAGCCGCTAAAAAAAGGAGGGAAAGAAAAATGAAATTACGCATCTTATCTGGTTTTTGAAAATAACACAAACTTGAAGTTTGGTTACAAAACTACATAAAAAAAGGCCATACGAGATGACCTTGAACGACAGATTGGATCCGGGTTATCTGGAAGCCAAATCAGAGCTCTCTTGTGTGTTAACACTTCCGTATGCATCGCAGTTTCCTTTGGAGGAGCCACAAGACGCAAGCACAAGTGTAAATAACGCGCCAATCAAAGTCAAGGTCACAAGTTTCTTCATGGTGTTGTTGGTTTATTAAGAATTAAGCTTCAAAGTTAGTAAAAAATATCCTACGAAAAAATTATTTTATCCACAATTTTGTGTTTCAATCTTCAAAATAAACTAAATTGCGTTGCGTTTATAATGCTATGCTCCGTTTTTGGTTACATTTTTTACTGTTCATCCCCTTGTTTACTTTAAGCCAGAAAGAGTATCGCCTGCGCTTTTCGGACGACAGTTATAAAGTGATTAAAAAGAAAGTCCACAGCGAGTTTCGCGACAGCCTTGAAGCCCTGAATTACGTGCGCGATTTCCGTTTATATGCCATCAAAAAGGGCTACCTGCTGGCTTCCAATGACAGTCTGCGCTTCCGGAAAAATGAGCTGACGGTACGTTTCTACGCCGGGCAAAAGTTCGGATCGGCGGAAATCCATTTACCACAGGAAGAGCTTAAATTTCTTCGCCTGAAAGGAAACCTCACTGAAAAAACCCTGCGCAAACTGCCTTTCAACCCGCGGGAGATCAGCCAGCTGCTGCGGCAATGTCTCGAAACATATGAAAACAACGGTTATCCTTTCTGTAAAGTATACCTTGATAACCTCGAAATCGTTGGAGGACAGCTTCGCGCCGACCTGAAAATCGAAAAAAGCCAGGTCTCCAAAATTACCAAAATCAATCTCCCCGGAAACCCGGTCGTTTCTGTAAAGCTCATTTCCAGCTACATACAAATCCGGGAAGGCGACCTGTTCAGCCAGGAAAAAATCAACGAGATTTCCTCTAAGCTCAGGCTGATCCCTTTTATTGATGAGATAAAACCCTGCGAGCTTCTTTTTACGCCGGAAGGGGTGGAGCTGTTCCTGTATTTAAAAGCAAAACCGGTCAGTCTCGCGAACGGCGTCGTTGGTTTGCAGCCTGATCCCGTAAAAGGCAAAATGTCGCTTACCGGTGAGCTGCGCCTGAAGCTGGTGAATACACTCAAAAAAGCGGAATTATTTGAGCTGAACTGGCGAAGCATCCAGGAACAAACATCGTCACTGAAGCTCCAGGCCAATCTCCCGAACCTTTTCCAGACTCCTTTCGGTTTCGACGGGCAGTTTCAGCTGTACCGCCGCGATTCGACTTTCCTGGAGCTCAAAAGTACGCTCGCCGTTCAATACGCCTTAAAACAAGGAAATTTCCTGAAGGGGATTTACCGGCGTTATTCATCCAATGTGCTGGCGGGTGGCGCAAACAGCACAAGCTTCAGTAACCTGCGCTCAGTTGAGACGAACTATTACGGACTTTCACTTTCCCGCCAAAATGTGGATTACCTGCCCAGCCCGCGCAAGGGAACGATATTTCTCCTTGAAGCAACTGTTGGTACCCGGACAACAAAAGATTCCATCCCGATCGTAGAAACCACCTACCGCGGAGAAATCCAGGTCCAGTATTACCTGCCGCTGGCGAAACGGCATATCCTGAAATTTGCCAACTTTACGGAGCTTTATTTCGCGCCGGCATATTTTGAAAATGAGCTTTTTCGCTTCGGCGGCCAGATTTCCCTCCGGGGTTTTAACGAAGAAGAAATCCTCGCTACATCGCGAAGTGTCAGCACATTGGAATACCGCTTTTTACTGGACCGGAATTCTTTTTTATTTGCCTTCTACGACCAGGGCTGGTATGAAAACAAAGCCGTTAGTTTTGTGACGGACACGCCTTTCGGCTTCGGCGGCGGCTTTGCTTTTGGAACAACCATCGGTAATTTTTCCGTTTCGTATGCACTCGGCTCACAATTCGGCAACCCGGTACTGTTCCGGGATGGAAAGGTGCATTTCGGGTATATCGCTTATTTTTGAATGCCACTAAGACACGGAGCTACAAGGATGCACCAAGTTTTTGGGATGAGATTTCCCTCTTTGGAGGGGGGCTATGGGGGGAGGATTCCTAGATATAAACTATGTACCCTATGTGGTTTTTATTTACCTTTGCCCCATGTCCGAAATTCTCAAATACGACAAAAAACATGTCTGGCACCCCTTCACGCAAATGCAGACAGCGCCCGATCCCCTGGTGATTGTAAAAGCACAGGACAGCACCTTATTTGCTGAAGACGGGAAAACGTACCTCGACTGCAATTCGTCCTGGTGGGTGAATATCCACGGGCACGGGAATCCGTATTTGCAGGAAGCCTTAACAGCACAATTTGGGGAAATCGATCACATCATTTTTGCGGGGGCAACGCATCCCAAAGCCGTGGAATTAGCAACACGGATTGCGCAGCTGCTGCCGGGTGACCTGGAAAAAGTGTTTTTCTCGGATGATGGTTCGACGGCTGTTGAAGTGGCCCTTAAAATGGTTTTCCAATACTGGTACAATAAAAACGAGCCCAAAAAGCGTATCCTGGCGCTTGATGGCGCTTACCATGGCGATACTTTCGGATCAATGTCCGTGAGCCAGCGCGGAGTATTCAACCAGGCCTTTGAACATTTGCTTTTTGAAATTGATTTCCTTGATTTTCCGGCGCAGGAGAAGGAACAAATATGCCTTGAAAGAGCTGAAGAATTGTTTCAAACGGGCGAATTCGCAGCGCTGATCGTGGAGCCGCTTGTGCAGGGTTCGGCAGGAATGCGGATGTACCGGCCACGTTTTCTCGATGATTTATGTTCCCTGGCGAAAAAATACGGCGTACTGCTCATTTTTGATGAGATCATGACAGGCTGGGGCCGGACGGGGAAATTGTTTGCGCTCAATTACGTTCGGGAAACACCCGATATTGTTTGTTTGTCGAAAGGCCTGACGGGCGGAATTTTGCCTTTGGGGCTGACGGTTGCTACGCATGCCGTTTACGAAGCGTTTTTAGCGCCTGAAAAAACCCGGGCTTTGCTGCATGGACATTCGTTTACGGGCAATGCGCTTGCCTGTGCTGTTGCGTGCGCCAACCTGGATCTGATGGAAGACCCGGGCTTTTTTGATGATATCGACCGGATTTCACGCCAGCATACCCATTTTTTCAACCGCGTGCGCCAGCATTCCAAATTGAGTGATGTCCGCCAGACAGGAACGATCATTGCGCTCGAAATCCGCGAAGGCGAAGGAAGCTCGTATTTTTCAGGGATCCGCGATAAGGCTTATGCTTATTTCCTGGAGCACGGCATGCTGCTGCGGCCGCTGGGCAATGTTCTTTTCCTCAATCCGCCGTATTGCACCACGGACGAGGAATTGGAATACATGTACCAAACCATTGAAAATTTCCTCGAAACCCTCTGAGATGTTCGATTCACTCCTCACGCTGATCCGCAGTTTAGTTGCACTGGATGACACAGAAATCCCTTTGCTGGCGGAGCTTTTCGAAATGGTTGAAGTGAAAAAAGAAACGGTCATCGAAGCGGAAGACACCGTTTGCAGCCATGTGTATTTCGTTGTTTCCGGTTACCTGCGTTATTACTCGAACACGGATTTGGGGACTGAGCAAACGATCCACTTGCTTGGCCCGGAAGAATTTGCCACTTCGCTCCAAAGCTTCATTTCCGGGAAAGCATCCGGTGAAAACCTGGCTGCCGTGACGGATTGCAGCCTATTGCGTATCAGCAGGGAAAAGCTGGAGTTTTTATATGCTTCGGGGGCTAAATGGCAGGAATTCGGCCGGAAAGTAATGGAATTAACTGTGCTCGAAAAAGAAAAGCGGATTATTCAGCAAATTTCTTATTCAGCGAAAGAACGTTATGCAATCCTGCTGGAACAGCGTCCTGAGCTGGCCCAAAATATTCCTGTGCAATACCTGGCATCTTATCTTGGCATTCAACCTGAATCCTTAAGCCGCATTCGCCGGAAAGTATTTTAAATTCCTGCTGTTTTTTTATTTTTTCTAAATCCAGCGGGCATATTTACCGCTATTTTCCTGAATTTTTCCCGGTTACCGCACGATTGATAAAAAAAATTTCTTTTTGGTAAAAAATATGTGTTATTGTGAAAAACAAAATTCCGCGAATGAAAATAATTTTACACTTGTGAAAGATAAGGCAATAAATAAGCGGGTTGGAGAACACATTCGCATTCTTCGTTTGAGCAGTAATTTAAGTCAGGAAGCCCTGGCTGATGAGTTAGAAATTTCAGTATCAACTTTGTCTAACCTCGAACGGGGTGAAACAGAAATGACCGTGGCGCGCTTATACCAGATCCTGGGAGTTTTAACCGTAGATGTTGTTGCTTTTTTCGAAAACCTCAACCTCGAAAAATCCGATTTCAAGCGTGCTTTCCTCGATCATAAGGGAAGCTACAACACCAATCCGCCTGATAATTCCCGTTTGGAAGAAGAGATCCGCCTGATTAAGATTGAGCTGGAACGGCTGAAGAAAATGTAATTTAATGTGCTAAATGCGATAATATGCTAATTAGTTAATTGAATAGCACATTACTTTATAAGTATACCAGCACATCATTTTTTTGGAACCGGATCATCCCCGAACCCTCCCCAGGGATGGCAGCGCATAATCCTGTGGATCCCGAGGTACACGCCTTTGAACGGCCCCCAAACGCGGATTGCTTCCGTCATATAATGCGAGCAGGTAGGGTTATACCGGCAGGCCGCGGGAAATATAGGACTAATGATCCACTGGTAGATTTTGACCAGGACCAGGAACGGAAAAGCCAGTATTTTGTTAATTATCCCCAATTTACCTCAATTTTAGGCTAAAATTACTTCTTTTTTTTGCCCGGCTTAAAAAATTTTACGTAATTTGCTCCAAACTATCAGCTAAATACATTTTAAAAACTCGGATCAAGAATGAAATCACTCATCTTTTGCGTATTTTTTGCACCTATATACGCACAGTACCCGGCTGAAAATTGGGACCACGAAATGGTAGAAGTTAAAAGCCCTGAAAAATCAGGTGTTTTAATGAGCCCCCAGGCAATTTACGATGAAAAATGGAACTATCTCCAGCAACCGCTTTTCTGGAAGAAAATCATGCGTTTGCACCCGGATTCCAGTCTCGTGAATGTAGCTTCGAACCGTAAAATCTTGTGTACAATCTCTACGAAAATGTGGAACCTGAAAGGCGAAGCCGGGCGCACCCGCTTCAAGGACAGCTTGCGGATTGCGAACAATCTTCCGCCAGGGGAAAAAATACTCTGTACTTCCGGTAAAAGTGATTTCTACCGTTTTGAAGACGTCTATCCAAGTCTTACCAAAGGGATTCTCGCTTTTGAAAACATGGATGTTGATCCGTGGTATGCACAATCCATCCTCCTGATCGAGAGTCCCGGAAAATTGGCTAAATCCAATGTGGGCGCTTACGGAGCTTTTCAGCTGATGCCGGCTGTTGCGCGCAGCTATGGACTGAAAGTCAATAAATATGTGGATGAGCGCAAGGATTTTAACCGTTCTGCTTATGCGGCGGCTTCCCTGATCAATAAAATCTGTATTCCGGCAGCCCGCAGGATCCTGGATGAAAAACACATCACCTACAATGAGAACGATTTGTGGTTTCGTTTGTTTGTGATGCACGTTTACCATGCCGGGGCAGGAAATGTGAAGGCTGTTGTCAACAAAATCAACCCGACGGAAGGCGGCCAGGAGCTGATCATGAAAATGTGGAAAACTGAGGCCGGGGCTTTCGGTAATTCTTCCCAGAACTATACGCAGCTTGTACTGGCTTCCCAGCTGATCCTCAGTGATCTTGTGGGCAATGACTGCGAAAAGCTCTTTTCCTGCAGCGCGGAATAAAGTCGCCTGGCATAGAAATAAACAGGTTCAAAAAACTTATTAACCGTTTATCTATTTTGATTTGGATACTATCGCTTTTTATTCTACTTTTAGCGACCAAATTGATTTAAATGTCATTTTTCACCCAGGACTATCTTGATTTTTTCAAGG
The DNA here is from genome assembly GCA_021325675.1 of Crocinitomicaceae bacterium. GTDB lineage: Bacteria > Bacteroidota > Bacteroidia > Flavobacteriales_D > Crocinitomicaceae > M2408. Next base: position 300,318 of record JAJTCM010000002.1, on the reverse strand, counting down.
AGCTCGCGCCAAATAATAACAAAGACTGGTTTGACGCGAACCGCAAACGCTACGAAAAAAGCGTTAAAAAGCCTTTCCAGGATTTTGTACAGCACCTTATTTCCGAGATCACCAAAAAAGACAAAGCGTTTAAGGACGTTGAAGCCAAAGACTGTATTTTCCGGATCAACCGAGATATCCGTTTTGCTAAGGATAAAAGCCCTTACAAGCTGATGATGTCTGCTGTTATCGCTCCGAACGGCAAAAAAAGCAAAGCGGTGAATGGCGTATATTTTGAGCTTACTCCTGAGCATGTTCGCGTGTACGGCGGGGTGTACGAAATTGAAAAAGAAGATTTACAGCTCGTGCGTGAAGGCATAGCAGCTGATCCTGCAAAATTCAAAAAAGCTTACAGCGATCCGGGCTTCACATCTGTATTTGGTGAAATCCGCGGTGAAAAAAACAAAACACTTCCGAAAGAATTAAAAGATGCAGGTGAAAAGGAACCGTTGCTCTTCAACAAGCAATGGTATTTCTATGCCGAATTCCCAGCTGAAAAAATACTCGACAGCAAGCTCGATAAATTAATTTTAGACTGCTTCGATGCCGGGCGCCCGGTTGAAAACTACTTCAACGAATTGATCCGCAGAAACTAGCTTCCCCATGTGGAGATCCTGATAACTATTGGGAGAGGGAAGGGTGTGTATGTTCTCCAAAATACCAGATTGAAACCTTAAAAAGATGATGAAAAAAATCACGACATGTTTATTTATCGGCTTGAGTATATTCACTTTTGCCCAAAAAAAGCAGCTGACACTGAAAGACGCGGTAAGCCAGCAGTACCGGAATTTTGCAGCCGACAGGATGATGATGTTCCAGTGGATCCCAAATACCACGGAATATACGTACCTGGAAGGCTATACAATCCTGAAGAAAGGGAATGTAAAAACTGCTACGGCGGAAGTTTTAATGACTATCGAGGAGCTGAACAAGGTGTTGAATGCCAAGCTGAGCTGGTTTTCCGGCTTTGAGTGGAAAGACCAGTTTGTGTTCCTGGTGAATGACGGAACGAAGTATTACAGTTACGATACCAAGAAAAAAGAAGGCCGCCTGATCCTGGAATCTAACGCGGATGCTGAGAACCAGACGTATCAGAAAAACACGGAATGCCTGGCGTATACAATTGCCAACAACCTGCAGGTGCGCACCAGCGACGGTAAAACAGTGGTGGTAACAAACAACCCTGACCTCAACATTGTTTCCGGACAAACGTATGCCCGCAGCGAATTTGGGATCACAGGAGGTATCTTCTGGTCACCGAACGGCAATTACCTGGCTTTTGCGCAGAAAGATGAAAGCGAAGTGCACGATTACCCGATCCTTGATATCAACGAAACACCGGGTAAGCTGAAAAATATCAAATATCCGATGGCCGGACAGGATTCTGAAAAACCGCGCATCGGGATTTTCAACTTCAAAACGAAATATACGTCTTTTATTTTGCCGAAAAGTGGTGCCGACAGTTACCTGACGAACGTTTCCTGGACGCCGGATGAAAAATTTATCCTGATTGCCGAAGTTAACCGCGGACAAAACCACATGTGGATGAACCTCTACAATGCCGAATCCGGGAATTTCGTAAAAACGCTTTTCGAAGAGCAAAACGACAAGTGGATCGAACCGGAGCACCCGGCTTTTTTCCCGTCCGATGCTTCCAACAATTTCGTTTGGATCAGCGAGCGTGACGGTTTCAATAACTTATATTATTATGATATTGACGGCAAGCTCATCAGGCAGCTGACGATGAATAAATTTGTGACCAAAGAAATCGTACAGTCCATCAATAAAGGAAAAGAAATCGTTTTTTGCGCTACGGGCGAGAACCCGACGAATAACCTTTATTATGCAGTTAGCCTGGACGGAAAACAGCGTTTGCTGACGAAGAATGAGGGAACACACCATATTACGGTTTCTTCCGATGCCAAATGGATTTTTGATGAATTCAGCAGTCACAGCGTTCCTTCCAAATCCTTGCTGCTTGACGGAAACGGGACTGAGAAGAAAACCCTGCTGGTTTCGGATAACAAGCTCAAAGATTATGCACTCGGTGAAACGGAAATTAAAGTAATTAAAGGAAAAGACGGTACAGATTTGTATACGCGCTTAATCAAGCCGAGCAATTTTGACCCGAACAAAAAATATCCTGTAATGGTTTACGTTTACGGCGGGCCGCATGCACAAATGATCACCAACTCCTGGCTCGACGGCGCAAACTTGTGGATGCACTGGATGGCTGAGCAGGGTTACCTTGTTTATACACTCGACAACCGGGGCTCAGGCGAGCGCGGATTTGCTTTTGAAAGCGGTATTCACCGCCAGCTTGGAAATCTCGAAATGGAAGACCAGATGACCGGGGTAGAATATCTTAAGTCTTTACCTTATGTAGACGGAAACCGCCTGGCTGTTCATGGATGGTCCTTCGGGGGCTTTATGACAACTTCCCTGATGCTGCGCCAGCCGGGAACGTTCCAGGTAGGTGTGGCCGGTGGCCCGGTAACCGACTGGAAATTCTACGAGGTGATGTACGGCGAGCGTTACATGGATCGCCCGGAAGAAAACCCGGAAGGCTATAAACAATCCAGCTTGCTGAACCATGCACAAAACCTCAAAGGCGATTTACTGCTCATCCACGGAACATCCGATGACGTTGTGGTAATGCAGCACAACCTCGCCCTGGTTAAGAAATTCGTTGACCTCGGCATCCAGATGGATTTTTTCCCTTACCCGATGCATTTGCATAATGTAACAGGAAAAGACCGCGTACATTTGATTGAAAAAGTTTTGAATTATATTATTGAGGAAAATAAGTAAGATTTATATTCCGAATACGGAAAAGGCATGCATGAAAATGTGTGCCTTTTTTTGTGAAATTTTACTCCGCTTTTACCCGGAACAACTTAAATAAATTTCATAAAAAGCTCAACTTATACGACTAAACACAAAAAATCATCGATAAGATATTTATCAAAATCAATACTAAATCCTTCTAGTAAGAGCTGTTTGGAAATTGGGCATTTTATAAGATTGCGTTTTTTTAAAAGGTTGGAAAATAAATATTCAATGGAATCGTACTAAATTTTCAAAAAAAGGATGGGTTTATTCATTTGGGCATATTGTGTTCGCACAATGTTATAACTTGGGTATGAAGTTAATCAGGTGTATTAAAATTGATTTTCTTCCTGACTTTAAAATTCTATGCGACTATGAAGACATTACTTATCTATGGAGTTTTTTTCTTTATATCAACTTCATGCTTTTCTCAAAAATACAATTACAGTTTTAAACTGAATGAGAATGTTTCGGCAGATTATGTGAAGCTGGTTTATGACCCAATCAGGCAAACGTTTAACAACTTTACCAACCCGTTTCAGAACGTGTTGAATTTCGACTATGACAGCCGGACATTCAGCATCGCTTCTGAAATAGACATTACACGTGAAGAGCTGGATATCGTGCTTCAAAAACACCAGTATAGTATTAACACTTTTAATAAGACTAAGTGATGAAACAACTTCTACTCTTTGCCTGTTCACTGTTTTCTATTTCCACCTTTGCCCAGGGAGATGCCTGTGGCGCTGCTGTGGCTTTGGCTGTTAACGCTACATGTACAAATACAGGCTTTACGAACAATGAAAACGGCCAGCCTGAACCAGGAGCGGTCAATGCTTCATGCGCTACCGGGACTGCCTCTTCCGATGTCTGGTACTCTATCACCGGGACCGGGGGCAATGTCCAGGTAACATTAAGCAACGCTACCCGGAATGCCTGTCTTTCAGTGTGGTCCAATTGTCCGGCTACAACCCAGATTGGCTGTGTAATGATCTCTAGTACGCAGTCCGGCTCCATTATTTTTCCGACTGCGGCAGCTACTACCTATTACATTTCGATCCAGCGGAGAAGCGGTGGAAATAACGCCAATATGAGCGGTGATATCTGTGCCACTTCCATATCTTCTGCGGCACCGGCAAACGACAATTGCCCGGGCGCTACAGTGCTCACAGCCGGAGCTACCTGTACTTCAGTTCCCACAACGAACCTCAATGCAACCAATAGTGCAGGCATACCTGCACCGGGATGCGCGAGCTACAGCGGCGGAGATGTGTGGTATTCCGTAGTCGTGCCGGCTTCCGGCTCAGTTAACGTTGAAACGTTTGCCAACAGTTTAACGGATGGAGGAATGGCGATTTATACCGGTGCCTGTGCAGCGCTCAACCTCATTGATTGTGATGATGACAGTGGAAACGGCCTGATGCCGGCAATATCGGCGAGCGGGCTTACGCCAGGCTCTACATTAAGGGTCCGCTTCTGGGAATATGGCGGAAACGCCAACGGAACTTTTGGGATTTGCGCCACAGCCGGAACAGCTACAACCGGAAACCAGAACTGCGCTACCGGAACGCAAATCTGCTCGGATGCTTCGTTTACCGGAAACAGTAACGGTAACGGAACACAGGAGCTGAATGCAACCAACCAGGGTTGTTTGTCGACCGAGCATCAGTCTTCCTGGTATTATTTTTCACCTACCACCACCGGATCGATTTCGATGGCAATCAACCCGGCAAACGGTGTCGATTATGACTATGCGATCTGGGGGCCTTACAATACCATGAACTGCCCTGTGAATACAACGCCGCTCAGATGTTCTTTCGCCTCCGGTTTTACATCCGATTTTGAAACGGGCTCCTACAGTACCGGGCTGGCAGCAGTTGTGCCGGGCGGTTCAGGGAATACGCTTGGGGCTACAGATGGCACCGGGACAGATGATCTCGATGGCTGGACTTCACCGATTACGGTAGCTGCGGCGAATGTCAACAAGTATTATATCATGCTGATCGACAACTTCTCGTCCAACTCAACGCCTTTCGGGATTGATTTTACACTGACCTGCGGTTTGAACTGTGCGCCTTTGCCAATTGAGCTGGTAGATTTCAGCGTGTACGAAAAACAAACGGGCAACCTCGTTAAATGGTCCACCATGACTGAAATCAATAACGATTATTTCATCCTGGAAAAGAGCATCGACGGCAATATGTGGGAACAAATTGCAGAAGTTGACGGCAGCGGAAATACGACAGCGAAGAAAAATTACAGCTTTTTGGATAAGGACGTAAAACGCGTAGTGAATTATTACCGCCTGACGCAATTTGATTATAACGGCACAAAACGGGTGCACAATATCATCCTGATCGATAATTCGTCAACAGATGTTATCCTCGTGAAACGTGTCAACCAGCTCGGCCAGGAAGTTAAAGAAGACTACAAAGGCATGGTGATCGAGGTGTACTCTGACGGATCAACCATCAAGCGGGCACAATATTAGACCAATTTGAACTTTTTTCAACAGGGCTTGTATTAAACGGAAATACAAGCCCTATGAAAATTTCCATTCCAAAACCCTGTCACGAGAGCTGGAACGACATGCTTCCGGAAGAACAAGGACGTTTTTGTTTGAAGTGTACCAAAACCGTAGTCGATTTTTCAGTCAAAAGCAAAAAGGAGATCACAGATTTTTTTCGTGAAGCAAGCGGTAAAGTGTGCGGCCGTTTTTCTGTAAACCAGCTGGACAAAAAATCCGTGCCAGCGTTAGCATATACTTACCCCGTGAAACATATCGGTAAATTTGCCTGGGCGCTTTATATGGTGTTCGGGACTTTGCTTTTTTCCTGCGCAGATAAATCCGCTACTATCGGAGAGCCAAACGTGGAACATGTGAAAGGTGATGTTGTTGAAATGTCCGACCAGCCAAAGATCGGTAAGGTTAAAGTACAGGATAGTATTCCGTCCAAAAAATCAGTGAAGAAGAAAAACACCAGAACCTGCGCACCGGCAAACCCGGAATTCGAAAAAGGCGAAGTTGTTATAGAACCCCAGGTTTTAGGCGAAGTGATGATCGAAGAAGAGCGTGTAAACGGGGAATAATCAGCAAAAAAAAGAGCCGCCCTTTTGAGACAGCCCTTTCGTTGTATTTTTTAAAAAGATTACTCTTTTCCGAAGTAAAAGTTCAGGGAAATTTTAGCGTAAGTCGGGTTGAACTTCGCGCTGAATAAATTTTTGTTTGTTACTTCATAATCTTCGAAGGTAACCGGGTCGGTAACGATAGCCTGGTATTCATTTTCTGACTTAAAGCTAACCATATTCAGTCCAAACTCACCGCCAAGGCTGAAATTGTTATCGAAGAAATACTCTGTTCCGAAACCAACCTGGAATGCAGAAACTTTCGTGTTTTTCACGATGTCCTGGAACATATCATCAGCTTCGTTTAAAGGATCGGTGCTGTCTTCGATTTTTCCACCGAGGATCAGCTTGGAGAAATTAGCGTTTGCGTAAGCTTTCAGTTTATTAGACTCCAGGAAGAAGTATTTCAAACCGATTGTTGGCAAAATCATGCTGATTTTAGCTGAATATGTATCTTCAAAAGATTCGATTTCACCTGTTTCCGGGTCATTTTGCGTGCCTTTGTCAATCATTTCGCCTTTTGCCATAAACATTTGAATTCCTATATAAGGAACAAATTTTTGCACTTTGTAGCCAAATTGCGTACCGCTCAGTTGTAAGCCAGGGCTGACGCTAAATGCAAATTGAGCCGAAGCGCTGAGGGACAAAGCCAAAGCAGCGATGAACAGGGTTGTTTTTTTCATATTTGTTAAGTTTTAATTTTCACCAAATATAAGGCTTTGATTTTAATTGCAGTGCAAAATCAGATTTTTTGAAAACGCTGTACTTTGCCGTCAGCATACAGAAAATAAATTCCGTTTTGCAGGCCTGAAATGTCGGTTTTTTCTGTCTCACTTTCCAGCAGCAGCTTGCCGTTCATATCCCTGATTTGTATGCTCGTTCCTTTCTCCAGCGGGAATTCAATAAAATCATGCGCCGGGTTCGGGTAAATCCTTCCGGGATTGCCTGTATTTTCCGCTAAACCATTTACCCCTGCCTGGACCGGGCCTAAATTATATGAAACACTACAGCCATTCTGATCCGCCAGGGTTACTGTTGGGTTATAAATGCCGCTCTGCGGATAAGCGTAAATGAATCCATCCATGTCATCTGTGATCGTAACTCCATTGCCCATATTCCATGTTATCGTTGCAACGTTATCCAGGTTGGAAATATTGAAGCTGTATTCCATGAAACCCAGGTTTCCTGTTTGATTGACCGAAACATCTGCTGCAGGCCCGTGAATAGTAAAAAAGTTATCTATGAATATCGTATCGGTACAACCATGCTGGTCCATAACAGAAAACATGATATCATAAGTTCCCGGAAATATAGCCTGGAGGACAGGATTTTGCTGACTGGAAGTGGCAGAGTGTGACGGATGGTCCTGGTCGCGGAATTGCCAGCTCCAGGAAGTGAATCCTGAGAAAGATTGAGAAGTACTGGTAAAATTGATAAGTTGAGGGGGACAAATAAACGTAGAATTGCTTTGTAAAACTGTACCGTTAACCTCAGCTATGAAATTTGCGCCGGGCTTATGTACGGTAAAGATTTGTGATGTGGTATCCGCACATCCGCCATTGTTCGTTACGATCAGGGAAACGGTGTGCTGCTCGGCAAGCGTGTTCGGGTTTTGGATCTCCCAATTGGGGAAAATAGTGGAGTCGGTTGAAACCGGTAGCTGAACACCGTCGACGGTCCAGGTGTATGACAGGTTAGCTCCATGGCTTATGGAAGAAATCAGGATATCACCTTCATTGCAGAGATTTACGGGAACTGAAATATTGGCTACAAGATCCTCAAAAATAATGCTGTCAACATAAGGTATTGATATGCAGCCAAAAGCATCGGTTACAGAGAGTAAAATGATTGTATGCCCGTTGGCTGAAAGTGGAAGCGTTTGGTTGTAAGTGCTTGTTGTTGAAATTTGCCCGTTAACGGTCCATTGAAAACCGTTGGGTGACCAGCCGTTCGTGTTGTTTCCTTCCATGTAGCTGCCCACCGGGTGTATGGATGTGTTTGTGGCGTTAGAAGAAAGTGTTATTCCCGTGCAGCCGATCGCATCACTCAAGGTAAAATGTGCTTCCGGCAAAGCATAAACCGTAATAAAGTTGGCCGTATTGCTGGCGGCATTCGTCATGTCTTCGTGCTGGTTGATGAGTGTCACGGAATAGCTGCCGGGCAATTCGGGAGTAAAGGTAAAATCATTTCCGGGGGTCGTAAAGCCGGTTAATACAAAGTTGTCCGGGCCGAAAATATGCCAGTCGGAGCTTACGACCACACTGTTTCCGGCATCTGATGCCGAGCTGCTGAGCGTAACGCTTTGACCGATACAAACCGTGGAAGCCGGTGAGGTAATGACAGCATTTTGCGCTGTGGCGTTCCAAGCTGCCAGGATAAAAAATAAAAAGGAGAAATTTTTCATAATAAGTGGTGTTAGAAAATCAAAGATATGGAATTTAATGCATAATCTGACTTAATAATTCGAGCGCTTATTTTTTGCCGACGGTTTTTGAATTTCGCGGAATTTGCTTAACGCGTCTTAAAAATGTACTTTTGCTTACATTCAAGCGTTAATATGAAACAAGCAACCATTCCCGCCAGCTCTTTTGAATTTCTGAAAGATCTTTCACAGCACAATGACCGCGACTGGTTTAACCAGCATAAAGAGCGTTATCTCAAGGAACACGGGAGCATTGTTTTATTTGCAGATGAGTTGCTCCGGCTGATGCAGCAGCACGATACGCTTGAAACGGCTTCCGGAAAGGCGAGCTTGCACCGCATTTACAAAGATACCCGGTTTTCAAAAGACAAAACGCCTTATAAAACAAACTGGTCGGGCAACTTCAAGCGCGCTACGAAACACTTGCGGGGAGGATATTATTTTCATCTGCAGCCGGGAAATTCCTTTGCAGCCGGTGGCTTTTTCAGTCCGTCACCGGATGATCTCAAACGCATTCGCCAGGATATTGAGCTGAACCACGAAGATTGGAGGGAGCTTTTGAACCAGCCTGAAATTGCTCAAACATTCGGGAGCTTTGCAGGCGAAAAATTGAGCACAGCGCCAAAAGGATTTTCACAGGACCATCCGGCAATTGATCTGCTTCGCCATAAACAATTCTTTTTCAAGCACCCCTTTACTGATGAAGAAGTCCTGGCGCCTGATTTCGTTCAAAAGCTCAATGAAACATTTCAAGCCCTGCGCCCGTTTTTTGATTACATGAGCGATGTGCTGACGACGGATTTGAACGGGAATCAATTATAAAATCACACTTCCCAGCCAGCGTTCCATTTCTTCAAACGTTTTGCCTTTGCGTTCCGCGACGGATTTTACCTGTTCTTCATTTATTTTACCCAAACCGAAATATTTGGCCTGCGGATGTGCGAAATACCAGCCGCTTACGGAAGCCGTCGGGAGCATTGCCAGGCTTTCAGTGAGGGAAACCCCGCTTAACTCCGTAGCGTTGAGCAGCCCGAACAGGCCCGTTTTTTCCGTATGGTCGGGGCAGGCCGGGTATCCTGGGGCAGGGCGGATGCCGCGGTATTTTTCCCTGATGAGGTCTTCGTTCGAAAATGTTTCATCAGAAGCATATCCCCAGTAATCCTTGCGCACCAGCTCATGCAAATGTTCAGCAAATGCTTCCGCCAGGCGGTCAGACAAAGCTTTGAGGAGGATCGAAGAATAATCGTCGTGGTCTTTTTCAAATTCCGCCACTTTCTCGTCCAGCCCGATCCCTGTCGTTACAACGAAAGCGCCGATATGGTCAGTGAGAAGCGTTTCTTTCGGTGCGATGAAGTCCGCCAGGGCGATGTTTGGGATGTTGGCAGCTTTCTGGCTTTGCTGGCGCAGGCTCCGTTGAATATGTAAAACCTGGCTGCGGCTTTCGTCGCTGTAAATTTCAATATCGTCTTCGTTGACCGTATTTGCCGGAAAAATACCGAAAACAGCATTGGCCTGTAGCCATTTTTCAGCCACGATTTTCTCCAGCATTTCCTGTGCGTCAGCGAAAAGCTTTTTAGCCTCGGAACCAACAACGGAATCTTCCAGGATATTCGGGTAGCGGCCGTGCAGCTCCCAGGTCTGGAAAAAAGGCGTCCAGTCGATGTAAGGCAGCAGGTTCTCCAGCGGGTAATCTTTTAAAATGTGCTTACCGGGTCTCTTAGGCTGGGCGAGGTCTTCGGGCTTCCACCCGATCTTTAATTTATTTTCCCGGGCTTTTTCCAGTGAAAGCAATTGTTTCTGCGAACGGTGCTTTTCGTGGTGCTCACGCAGTTTTTGATACTCAGCCTTTAAGTCGGCCACGAAATCTGTTTTTTTATGTCCGAGCAAACTTTCCACAACCGTAACAGCGCGGGAAGCGTCCAGCACATGAACGGTTTGGCCTTTCGTATAATTTTGTTCGATTTTAACAGCGGTATGAACGCGTGAAGTCGTTGCCCCGCCAATCATCAGCGGGATTTGCAATCCGGCGCGCTCCATTTCTTTGGCTACGTGCACCATCTCGTCCAGGGAAGGCGTAATCAATCCGCTGAGTCCGATGACGTCTACTTTTTCCCGGATCGCCGCTTCAATAATTTTTTCAGTCGGCACCATCACGCCCATATCGACAACTTCGTAATTGTTGCAGCCCAGAACTACGCCAACGATGTTTTTTCCGATGTCGTGTACGTCGCCTTTTACGGTAGCCATCAGTACTTTACCGGCAGATGAGCCAGCCCCTGATTTTTCTTCTTCGATGTAAGGCAGCAAAACAGCTACGGCTTTTTTCATTACACGGGCGGATTTTACCACCTGCGGCAGGAACATTTTTCCGCTTCCGAATAGGTCGCCAACGATATTCATTCCGTCCATCAGCGGGCCTTCGATAACTTCAATAGGCCGGGCGTATAATTTCCGGCATTCTTCCACATCGTCCTCAATGAATTCTACGATTCCTTTGACCAGGGCGTGAGAAAGGCGCTTCTGCACGGGAACATCGCGCCAGGAAAGATCGATCTCTTTTTTCGTGGCATCGCCTTTAACCGTTTCTGCAAATTCAAGCAGGCGCTCAGTAGCATCCGGCCGGCGGTTGAGCATCACGTCTTCCACGTGTTCAAGCAAATCTTTCGGAATATCGTCGTAAATCTCCAGCATGGAAGGGTTCACAATTCCCATATCCATCCCGTGCTTAATGCCGTGATATAAAAATACAGAGTGCATTGCTTCGCGCACTTTGTTGTTTCCGCGGAAAGAAAAAGAAACATTCGAAACGCCGCCGCTCACATGTGCCCCGGGCAGGTTTTCACGGATCCATTTTGCAGCACGGAAAAAGTCCAGTGCATTGTTGTTGTGTTCTTCCATTCCCGTTGCAACCGGGAAAATATTGGGGTCGAAAATGATATCTTGTGCCGGGAATTTGACTTTATCTACCAAAACCCGGTAAGAACGCTCACAGATTTCAATGCGGCGCTCGTAAGAATCGGCCTGTCCTTTTTCGTCGAAAGCCATCACGATCACTGCTGCGCCGTAACGCTTGATCTTTTTAGCCTGCGCAATGAAGTTTTCCTCGCCTTCCTTAAGCGAAATGGAGTTCACAATCCCTTTTCCCTGGATGCATTGCAGTCCGGCTTCAATGATTTCCCATTTCGAGCTGTCGATCATCACGGGAATCCGCGAAATATCGGGTTCGGACGCCATCAGGTTGAGGAATTTAACCATGGCTTCCTTGCCGTCGATCATGCCTTCGTCCATGTTGACGTCGATCACCTGCGCGCCGCCCTGTACCTGTTCAAGGGCAACGGAAAGTGCATCTTCAAAGCGGTTTTCCTGGATCATGCGCAAAAAAGCACGTGAGCCGGTCACGTTTGTACGTTCACCGATATTTATAAAATTGGATTCTGCCGTAACGACAAGCGGCTCGAGGCCGGAAAGTTTTAATGGGGGTAACATATTTTTAATTGAGAATGGAAAAATACAGAATTGAGAATGAATGGGTTTATTTCTCCATTTTCAATTCTCCATTTTTAATTTTCCGTGGTTCGTATTGCTTCGCCAAATCAGCGATTACTTTAATGTGTTCCGGGGTTGTACCGCAGCAGCCGCCGATAATGTTGATCAGGCCTTCGTCCAGGAAAGCTTTGATCTGTTCGCCCATCATTTCGGGTGTTTCATCATATTGGCCGAATTCGTTTGGCAAGCCTGCGTTCGGGTGGGCAGAGACACCAAAAGGAGCTTCACGGTCAAGGATTTGCAGGTAAGGACGCATCATGGAAGCCCCCAGCGCGCAGTTCAAGCCTATACTCAGCAAAGGAATATGCGAAACGGAAACTAGAAATGCTTCGGTGGTTTGCCCTGTCAGCGTGCGGCCGCTTTGGTCGGTAATTGTGCCCGAAACCATGATCGGCAGCCTGATTCCGCGCTCTTCAAAAATTTCGTCAATAGCGAACAAGCAGGCTTTGGCGTTCAGTGTATCAGTAATTGTTTCTACCAGTAAAATATCTGATCCGCCGTCGATCAAACCTTCGGCCTGCTGCTTAAAGGCAACAACAAGCTCATTAAACGTGATGGAGCGCAAGCCGGCATCATTCACATCCGGGGACATAGACGCCAGCTTGGTGGTAGGTCCGATAGATCCTGCTACAAAACGGGGTTTATCCGGGTTTTTAGCTGTGAATTCGTCGCAGACTTCGCGCGCGATTTTCGCCCCGTGGAAATTGATATCATATACCGCGGATTCGAGACCGTAATCTGCTTGTGCAACAGTTGTGGCGCCAAAAGTATTGGTTTCGATAATATCCGCCCCGGCTTCCAGGTATTGCGCATGGATTTCTTTGATAATGTCCGGTCGGGTCAGCACGAGGATATCGTTGTCGCCCTTCAGCTTGTGGGGGTGGTTTTCAAACCAGCCTTTGCGGAAATCGTCTTCCGTCAGGCCATAACGCTGGATCATGGTGCCCATTGCACCGTCTAAAACAAGGATTCTCTTTTGGAGGATTTCTTCTATTTTGTTCATACATTTTACTTAATAACTTATTTTCAAAAGGCTGTATGAACCACACTTATCTTCTCACGGCTCAGCCGCGATAGGAATTGGCACCTTTATCGCATAACGATGAGGTTGCCAAGGTATCATCGGGCCTATCCCTCCACCTTTCTGAATAAGTTTATTTTAAAGAACTTGGGCACAAAGTTAAGCAAATTAGTTTTATTGGAACGCAAAGGGGCAAAGTTTTTCGCAAAGTACGCAAAAGTTACCTCAGTGGTAAACTGAGTAAGTTCGCGGAGGAATTAGCAAATTATCGCATTAAAAAAGGGAGACGAATCTCCCTTTAACCTTTAACTCAGAAATTTGGCAGAATTTAGCGGTAGGCCATGACTCTGTAATTAAGACAGGAAAAACAGCTTTTACCCCCAAAAAGTCAGTAAACAAAAAAGGCTGTCCTTGCGAACAGCCTTTTCCGGTCTAGTTTTGTTCAAATTATTATTTTACATACAGGATCCGTTCGGTAACATGGAAAGCATCGTTGTAAATTTTTACAATGTACATTCCCCTGTTTTTGTCCGACAGGTCTATAGCTTCTTTGAGGAATTCTTCCCCTTTATTAATTTCATGCTGGATAACCATCCTTCCGGCTTCGTCGTAAACTACTACATTCACTTTGCCTGTGAAAGAATTAGACAGGTTGAAGGTAAATTTACCGTCCACGGAAGGGTTTGGCATTACCGTGAAGATCGTTTCGTCAACTTTCGCTGTCGATACCACGGTTTCTTCCATTTCCTTCAATGCGATGCTGCTGATCTGGGCTTTCAACGTGTAGCAGGAGCTTGCACTGAAAACACCATTATAGCCTACAACTTTGATATAGTATGTTGCAACCGGGGCATTGTTATACGTGATGGCTTCCGAAGTAGTACTGCCGTTCTCGCTGCTGTAGAGCAAAGTGCCCGCACTGTTGTAGAGGTACAGTTCATAATCGCCCGGAAGGGTTGTCAGGGTAACCTTGATATTTCTGGAAGTAGATGTGTTGGTGAATTTAAACCAGTCTGCATCTGTGCCCGTTCCGATTGTCGCGTTAATGTTCGTGTTCACGGCAATAGTTTTGGCAGCGGCCAGCGTGTTATTTGTTTCATAAGCGTCTGAACATCCGGATGCGGAAGTTGTAAAGTTTGTGCCGCTTGTGTATGCGCTGCTTCCGGAAGAACAGTTTGTTCTCACCTGCCAGTTATATGCTGTGCTGGCAGTTAAGCCGGTTAAAGCAAGGGAATTGGAAGTAGCCGTGTAGCTCGTCCACGTAGCGGAGCTTGAAGGCTTCACTTGTACGGTATAGTTCGTTGCGCCTGAAACGGCAGTCCATGAAAGATTGGCAGAGCTTGCTGTAACAGATCCTGCGGCTAATCCTGCCGGTGCGTTGCATACCTGTGCTGAACCTGTAAAGTTTACCGTATAGTCTTCCACTTCACCGTATGTGTAGCTTTCACAAGAGCTGGAAATTGCGCCATCTTTCATAACGACACGCATGCGTGTTGTTCCTGTTGCTGTTCCCGACGGCACAGTAAACGATCCTGTCAGTGTTGAAGTTCCCGAACCGGAGTAAACCAATTCGCCCGCGTCCGCAAAGTCGAGGTCTTTATTGTAGTCAATGTATACGTTGAAATATTCTGTATACGTTGAGCTCGCAAAGCCAGGCTTAACGGAGATGGAATTTGACGTGCCCACTACCAGGTTGGTGGAAAGGCTGGTGAAATTGCCATAACCTGCATTCGCAGCTGTTGTGTTGTTGATTGTTCCCAGGGTAACATTGTTGATCCATTCGTACTGTACGTTGGATCCGGCCGCCGCGCAGTATTGCGGTGTAACCGTTCCCGAACCGCAGCCCGTGGAGTTCAATAAGCTGGCACGAGAGCCGCCTGTTGCGAACAAAGCCTGCATTCTTGCTTTTTGTCCGGCAGTAAACATGTACATGCACCCATCATCAACATAGTCCATGTAGTTCATGTGCATATCGCCTGAATTGCTGCAGGAAGCTTGCGGGAAGCTCGGGCAGCCGTAGTTTTCATCGGCCTGGTTTGGCGTATCTGAACACTGGTCGGAGCCGGTGCAGCTTGTGCCGTCATCACCCCAGATGTGGTAAAGGTTCAGCCAGTGACCGATTTCGTGTGTTGCTGTTCTTCCTTTGTTAAAAGGAGCGCTCACGGTTCCGGTTGTACCGAAATAGTTGTGGCAGATCACGAGTCCGTCCGTAGCAGCCGGTCCGCCCGGAAACTGTGCGTAACCAAGGATGCCGGTGTTGGTTCCCGACTTAATGCTTGGCACTACCCAGATATTCAGGTAAGAGCTGGCAGGCCACGCAGCATAACCGCCGGTGGAAGTGGATTTTGCATCATCCAGCTCCGCATCGAATACGGTTTTGGTGGTGCTTTTCCGGTTGATCCCCGTATGGGCATTTCCGCTAGGGTCCTTTGTAGCAAGGCAAAAGTTGATTTCGCAGTCAGCCACGAGGCTTTGATAAACAGATGGTGTGTTTGACCAGTCTGTGTTCAGCTTACGGAAATCTTTGTTCAATACCGTTAACTGGGATAAAATCTGTGCGTCAGAAATGTTCTGCGAGCTTGTGTTGTACAAAACGTGAACAACCACAGGGATGTTAACTACCGCTTTGTTCATATCAACGGCGCCGCTTTCAATCATTTCCTGGGTAAGCTGATTGATCTGGTCTAAATTAAGCTGAACGGAAGGGTTTTGTTGTACAAGTGCGGCATGATGTTCCATCGTTGCGCATTTTCGCTGGCCGTAAATACCATTCACGGACAACACCAGGCCGAAGCCTAGCATTAGCATGGTTTTCTTCATAGAGTTTTATTAGTTTTTTATAGTTCAATGGCAAATCTAAAGCATTCAACGGTAAAAAACAAATATTTATCTGAAAAAACTTAAAAAATTAACTTTAGGGAACAAAGTTGTTAATAATGAATCGATTTAGCAGTTATTCGAATATTTACTATATCTCATCGATCAAACCCTGTTTTTGGAAATTTAAGGCACAATACGTTATAAATTCAAATCACCTTCCCGGCCGATATCCATCTTTTTTCCTGAAATTGCACTTAAAGCCACTTTAAACAAAGTGACAAGCTTATTAGTCTTATTATCCCAGTAATGAGCCTGTGAAGGGATAACTTTTAAAATCCTGATATGCGGGTCCTGCTGTCCTTTTTCGAACCAGGCTTCCATCATCTTATTCCAGTATTTGTCAATAAGTGCCTGGTCTTTCGATATTTCGGCCACTCCGTTTATGCTGAGAAAATTGTAATTGGAAATATCTGAATATAACAGGCTTATCTTCTTTTCGTGTTGCAAATGTTTAAACGTTTCACTTTCCGAAGAAAAAAGAAAGCGGATATTTCCTTCTTCATCTATTTCCTGCCTGCTCATTGGTACTGAATGAACATAGCCATCTTCAGGGTAAGTACAAAGCATGCCTATATCTATTTTATCAACCATTGCTTTTAACTTCTCCAAAGCTTCCTGTTGGTTTAAATTCTCTGTGCTCATAAAAAATTCAATTAGATTATAGTTAATATTATCTTTTATCAAAAATAAAATAAACTACAGGGCTCTGTTTACACAGATTAGGTTTTCTGTTGTATCTTAATTGTGGAACAGCGATGCTATCAGGATGGGGGCCTGTTTATTTAGTCGCAGGTTTTTAATCTTTCCTGTATAAAATCTGCAGCGCCCGGATCAAATTCATATTTTTCTGAAATGGCCTGTATCATATTATTGCATTCCTTGAAATCCTGGTCGGTTTGGCGGTGGGTTTGCTTGCATGAACAATATTCATCCATTTCCTGCTCAACCGTTTTTTGGTTACAAGCTAAAACTAAAAGGCTTAACGCTAAAAAAAGGTAAATTTTATTCATAATCAATTATTTTATTTGCAACAATACCATAAAAATGGTAATTTTGCAAGAGATTTAATTCTTATTTAAAATTAATCTAAATAAGTTTTAGTTCCATTTAATTGTTTAGACAAGCTATGATTACAGTAACAGAATCGGCAAAAAACCAGGCAGTCCGCTTAATGCACGAGGACGGCAAAGATGGTTATTTCATTCGTGTCGGTGTTGATGGTGGAGGTTGCTCCGGGCTGATGTACCAGCTGACCTTCGATAATGAAGAAAAAGAAGGCGACAAATCATTTGAAGATAACGGAATCAAGGTGGTGGTTGACAAAAAAAGCTTCCTGTATTTAATTGGTACGACCCTGGATTTTTCAGGCGGACTGAATGGGAAAGGCTTTGTGTTCCAGAACCCGAACGCTAACCGTACATGCGGCTGCGGCGAAAGCTTTTCGTTATAAATAAAATTGTATGGCAAATTACACAGAGAACGAATTAGCTAAAGACCTGGAAAACCAGGAATATAAGTTCGGTTTCGTTACAAATATTGAATCAGACAAAGCGCCTAAAGGTCTTAACGAAGGTATTATTCGCTTTATTTCGGCCAAAAAAAATGAGCCGGAGTGGATGCTGGATTACCGCCTGCGCGCCTTTGCTGCCTGGAAAGAAATGACTGAGCCAACCTGGGCCCATGTACATTACCAAAAACCGGACTTCCAGGACATCACCTATTATTCGGCGCCTAAACAAAGCAAAAAATACGAAAGCTGGGACGACGTTGATCCGGAAATGAAGGAAACGATGGCCAAGCTTGGGATTTCCCTTGAAGAACAAAAGCGCTTGACGGGCGTTGCGGTGGATTTCGTCATGGACTCCGTTTCCGTGGCAACTTCTTTTAAAGCTAAGCTGGCTGAGCTGGGGATCATTTTCTGCTCCTTCTCCGAGGCGGTGCAGGAACACCCGGAGCTGGTGAAAAAATACATGGGAACTGTTGTCCCGACCACAGATAATTTTTACGCAGCCCTGAACAGCGCGGTTTTTACCGATGGTTCGTTCTGCTACATTCCGAAAGGCGTTCGCTGCCCGATGGAATTATCGACTTATTTCCGCATCAACGAAGGTGGAACAGGCCAGTTTGAGCGTACGCTTGTGGTGGCCGACGAAGGAGCTTATGTTTCTTACCTCGAGGGCTGTACAGCCCCGCAGCGCGATGAAAACCAGCTGCATGCCGCGGTAGTTGAGCTGGTAGCTTTAGACAATGCCGAAATCAAATATTCGACGGTACAAAACTGGTACCCGGGTGATAAAGAAGGGAAAGGCGGGATTTTCAATTTCGTTACCAAACGCGGGATTTGCGAGCGCAATGCTAAAATTTCCTGGACCCAGGTTGAAACCGGCTCCGCAGTAACGTGGAAATACCCTTCCTGTATACTGAAAGGGGACAACTCCATCGGTGAGTTTTACTCCGTGGCGGTGACCAATAATTACCAGCAAGCCGATACAGGCACGAAAATGGTGCATTTAGGAAAAAACACAAAAAGTACGATCATTTCCAAGGGGATTTCAGCGGGTAAATCGCAGAATTCTTACCGCGGGTTGGTGCAAATACATAAATCGGCGGAAAATGCCCGGAACTTCTCACAATGTGATTCCCTGCTAATGACCGACGAATGCGGCGCACATACTTTCCCTTATATCGAATGTAAAAACAGCACGGCCAAAATCGAGCACGAAGCAACCACTTCCAAAATTGGTGAAGACCAGATTTTTTACTGCCTGCAGCGCGGAATCAGTGAAGAAAAAGCGATCAGCCTGATTGTAAACGGCTACTGCAAGGAAGTGTTGAACCAGTTGCCAATGGAGTTCGCCGTTGAAGCACAAAAATTATTGGCGATAAGCTTAGAAGGATCGGTTGGATAAATCCCCTGCACCGCATAATTTATCCGCCAGAAAAAACAATATAGATGTTAAAAATAAACAATTTACACGCCTCAATCGACGGCAAAGAAATTTTAAAAGGACTTAACCTCGAAGTTAAAGCCGGCGAAGTACACGCAATCATGGGGCCGAACGGTGCCGGGAAAAGTACGCTCGCTTCTGTTTTGGCAGGCCGTGAAGAATACGAGATCACGGAAGGCTCGGTTGAGTTTGATACCAAAGACTTGCTGGAAATGGCAACGGAA
Source organism: Crocinitomicaceae bacterium (assembly GCA_021325675.1). Taxonomy (GTDB): domain Bacteria; phylum Bacteroidota; class Bacteroidia; order Flavobacteriales_D; family Crocinitomicaceae; genus M2408. The sequence goes on along the minus strand of JAJTCM010000002.1, from coordinate 281,283 downwards.
GACCGCGCCCGCGAAGGTTTGTTTCTCGCATTTCAGTACCCGGTAGAAATCCCGGGCGTTTCAAACGTAAACTTTTTGCGCACAGCCCTGAATGAAATTCGCGAATACCGCGGACAAGAGCAGATTTCCGCTAAGGATTTCATGGCATTGGTACGTGAAAAATCGCAGATTGTTGAGCTGGACTCCAAGCTGGCTTCGCGTTCAGTGAACGAGGGCTTTTCAGGAGGAGAGAAAAAACGCAACGAGATTTTCCAGATGGCAATGCTTGAGCCAAAACTGGCGATCCTCGATGAAACGGATTCCGGTTTGGATATTGATGCGCTCCGCATTGTAGCCAACGGCGTAAACAAGCTGAAATCCAAAGACAACGCGACTGTTGTCATTACACATTACCAGCGTTTGCTGGATTATATCGTTCCGGATTTTGTACACGTGCTTTTTGACGGTAAAATCGTAAAAACAGGAACGAAAGAGCTGGCGCTTGAGCTGGAAGAAAGAGGCTACGACTGGATCAAAGCCGAATTAGCATAATACTGAAATCATGAGTGAAACCTTAGTGGCAGCACCTTATACGATAGCGGAAGAAAACTCTGCAAGAACATACATTTTACCATCTTCACAGCGTGACGAGGCGAAACACGTGCTTGAAACCACGGATTTTCCGACTTCCCGCACCGAAGCCTGGAAATACACCCGTGTTGCGAAGATTAAGAATACTTCTTTTAAGACTTTAGACGAAAGTCGGAAGATTCAAGACTTATCTCCTTTTTTAGTTCCCGGCCTGACAGGTTCCGTACTTGTCTTTGTAAACGGCTTTTACGCTTCTGAGCTTTCCCGGATCAAAGCTGAAAACGGGCTGGAAGTTTCAGCTTTAAGCGAAAACACGGCGTTACAGGCTGAATTAGGGAAACTTGTTCCCTTGGAAAATGAGGTTTTTTCTTCACTCAATACCTTATACGCGCAGGATGGTGTTGCTATCCGGATCGCTAAAAAGGCTGTGGTTGAGCAAAGTGTACAGGTGATTTTCATCAATACCGGTGCGCAGGCTTACAGCGGAAACCGCAACTTAATTATTTGCGAAGATTTTGCTTCGGCACATGTGGTTTTCAATTATGTTTCCCTGAATGCCGAAACGTGCTTTACGAACAGTATCAGCGAAATTTACACAGGAACAAACGCTCATTTGAAAATCGATAAAATTCAGCAGGAATCGGTTTCCAATTTCAATATTCTCAGCGAATTCGTAGATCAGGCGAAAGATTCCGTTTTCACGATCAATACCATTACGCTGGATGGCGGTTTGGTGCGCAATAACCTGACAATTAACGTGGAAGGACAAAATTGCGAGACAAACCTGTCAGGCGCTTATATCCTTAAAGGAAAGCAGCACGTGGATAACCACACCGTTGTTGACCATAAAGTAGCACATTGCCTCTCCAATGAATTATACAAGGGCGTGATCGACGACCAGTCAACAGCTGTTTTCAACGGGAAAGTATTTGTCCGCAAAGACGCCCAGAAAATTAATGCATTTCAGTCCAACGGAAACGTTTTGCTGAGTGATTCCGCCACAGCAAACTCCAAGCCGGAGCTTGAAATTTATGCAGATGACGTGAAATGCTCGCACGGATCAACGACCGGCCAGCTGGATGAAGAAGCTGTATTTTACCTGCGTGCCCGCGGTTTGTCTGAAAAATCAGCCCGTGCTTTGATGGTTTCCGCTTTTATCGGCGATGTGATCGAAAAAATCGAAAACGACGCCGTGCGGGAATATGTTGACGCGCTGATCGAAGAGAAATTCGGCTGGGTAAAGTAAATACCGGATATTCTTGTAACACGTCGCGGCAAGGATCCTGAACATTTCGTATGAAATTGTTTTTAAAGTTTTGAACAGGGTGATTTAAATCCGGGAAAGTTTTGTAACTTAGTTTTCAGAACCTGATTTAATTTACTATGTTGCAACAAAATCACACCATCAAGTATTGGGCGGAGGATGACCGTCCGCGTGAAAAACTCCTTCAAAAAGGCCGCAAGCAGCTGACCGATTCGGAATTGATTGCTATTTTGCTCCAGAACGGCACCCGTAACAGAACTGCATTGGATATTGCCAAAGAAATACTGGCGCTTTGCGGGAATTCCCTCGTGGAGTTTTCCAACAAAACGATCCAGGATTTCTGCCAGGTAAAAGGAATCGGAACAGCCAAGGCCATTAAGCTTATCGCTGCCATAGAGCTCGGCAAGCGCAGGAAAGAGATCGAAGTTCCCCGCCGTCTTAAAATCAACAGCTCCAAGCTGGCTTTTGAGCTCGTGCGTTCGTACCTGGATGATCTCCGGCATGAAGAGTTTTATGTGCTTTACCTCAACGGCGGGAATCAGGTCCAGCAGATCAAACGCCTATCCGTTGGCGGTATTTCCGGAACGATCGTGGATAAGCGGCTGATCTTCAAAGAAGCCCTGGATTGCTACGCAACCGGCATCATCCTGGCGCACAACCATCCCAGCGGCCGGATTAACCCCAGTGACCAGGATAAAAAGCTCACGCTTAAGCTCGTGGAAATCGGGAACCTGATGGAGATTTTCGTGCTCGATCACCTGATCATTGGCGCTGATTCCTATTATAGTTTTGCTGATGCCGGAATAATATAATACCTTTGTATCTATATTTGAAATCATGGAAGAAGAGCGCTTAGATAAACTTATAATGCAGAGAAACCTTGTTTCCTCGCGTGTCCGGGCCGAAAAAATCATCCATGAGTCAGGCGTGCTGGTTAACGGTAAGCTGTTCAATAAGCCCGGCAAAAAAGTTCCCGTAGATGCGGAAATCATCCTGCTGGAAGAAGAGATTCCCTGGGTTTCGCGCGGCGCGTTGAAATTACTGAAAGCCATTGATGCCTGGAAGCTCGATTTTGCCGGTAAAACGGTGCTGGATATCGGCGCTTCGACCGGAGGTTTTACAGAAGTCGCCCTTCATCACGGAGCCAGCAAAGTGTATGCGCTCGATGTCGGCTCAAAGCAGCTGCATCCAAAGCTTAGTTCAGATGAGCGGGTTATCAACCTGGAGAAAACGCATGTCCGTGAAATCACCCCCAAAATTATTCCGGATCCGGTTGATATCTGTGTGATAGACGTTTCCTTTATTTCCCTGACTAAAATTTTCCCTTTTTTCCATACTTTTCTGAATGATGGGGCTCTTGTTGTTGCTCTCATTAAGCCCCAGTTTGAAGTAGGAAAGGAACATATTGAAAAAGGCGGGATCGTTAAAAACAAATCCCTTTATACGCAGGTTATTGAGACAATCCGCGAGGAAGCACAGCGGAACAATCTCGGGTACATTGCCCATATTGAATCTCCGATCCTGGGTGGTGACGGCAATATGGAATTCCTGATGCTGCTCCGTAAAAATTTGGATTTGTCAATTTAAATTCTAATTTTGTTAGCTGCTGGCAACTTTTTTAAGTTTTCAGCGTCTTAGGACTAACATACGATTACTTATGAGAACACTGGTAAAGATTAAGCTTTTAATCCTATTTATATTCGCGGGCTTTCAGCTTAGCGCACAAGGGCCAATTCCGACTGTCGGTACTGATTTTTGGATGGGCTTTTTGTCAAATTACAGTGGTTCGAGTGAATCCCTTGATTTATTTTTATCCGGCACCCAGCCAACAAGCGGAACGATATCCTGTCCCCTGCAGGGATGGACGGTGCCTTTTACCGTTACACCCGGATTGACAACGACGATTACCGTGCCGGAAGGTGTTGGCGGGAATTATGAAGACGATGTTGTTTCAGGCCGCGGGATCCATATTGTTTCCAATGACACGATCAGTGTTTTTGCAATTAATTTCAAATCTTATACAGCCGACGGAACTTTGGTTTTGCCCATCAAATCATTAGGGACGGAATACCTCGTTTCCAGCTACCAGGGGGAATTCGGAATGAGTGAGCTTGTGATTGTTGCCACAACGGACGGCACGGAAGTAGAGATCACCCCTTCAGCCGGGACAACCGGTGGACATGCGGCCAATGTTCCCTATGTCATTCAGCTAAGTGAGGGAGAAACCTATCAAATCAAGTCAAGCGGCGATCTAACCGGGACAAAGGTCCAGGGAACACCGGCTAATGGGGATTGCCGGCCTTTTGCCGTTTTTTCGGGTGTAGACTGCGCCAACATTCCAAACGGTTGCGGTTACTGCGACCACATTTACGATCAGAATTACCCGGTCGACGGCTGGGGAAAAAAATATTACATTGTTCCTTTTCTTGAGTCAACGTCTTATACTTTTCGTATCCTGGCCCGGGAGAACAATACTACCGTGACCTTGAATGACGGTTCGACGATCACGCTGAATGCCGGTGAATTCACAACTTATAACACTGTTCCGGACAACCAGGTGATTTCTGCTGACCAGCCCATCGCTGTTATTCAATACATGGAAGGACTGGCTTGTTCCGGCGGGGGTGACCCTGCGATGCTGATCCTCAACTCGGAGGAGCGGAAGATCGATGACATCACTTTCAGTACGGTGACTTCCAGTGTCATTACCAACCATTCCGTAAACCTGATCGTTGAATCCAATTCAATCAACAACGTTATGCTCGACGGCGTTCCTGTTCCGGCTGCATCGTTTTTTCCTTTCGATTCCGACCCGGCAACATCCTATGCGCAAATTGATATACCGCAAGGAAGCCATAGCATCCAGCTTCCGAGCGGCTTTACGGCTTATGCTTATGGTACGGGTGAAGCAGAAAGCTACGCTTATGGTGTTGGATCATTTTTACCGCAAACACAAATACCGGTGGATACGGCTTATTGTACCAACGATTCCGTTGTTCTCTCAGTAATCGGAATTTTTGATCCGTGGTGGTCAACAGTTAATGCACCCAACGATACGATCCTCGAAGGATATGTGCTCGTGCTGCATCCCCCGATTGTAAATGAAGTCTATAAAGTAGCGGGAACATCTCTTGTATCCGGATGTTATTTTGAAAAAACGTTTTCAGTAGAATCACCGGAGCCGATTTTCCTGACCCTGACTTCCAATGAGGACACGGTTTGCTTCCTGGAAAGTGTTCAGTTTAATGCCGATGTCACACCTGCTTCGCCTAACTATGTGTATCAGTGGGGGCCATCTTATTTATTTGGTGGACAATCCGGCGCAACCCCAACAATACAAGTGCAGAATACCGGCTGGTATACACTTACGGCTTCGAGCTTAACGGGCTGTTCCAATGCAACAGACAGTGTCTACCTCGTAGTTTCCGGTGGCGGTTTGGGAGCGGTAAAAAATGTAGATGCCATGAGCGATCTGCCTATGCTTTGTTTACCGGACACCGCGCAGCTCAATCTCGATGTTTTGCAAATAATCCAGTTCGATGATTTTGACGGGGGAAATAACCCGCTGCTTTGGGCAAACGTTACGGGAGCGCTCAATACGGATACCTGCAGCTCTGTTGCCGGTGATGCTTTATATTTCAATGGTGCGCCTCCGGCGCGTTTTGCTGAAACGCTTGATATGGACTTTTCAAGTGGCGGCGAGCTGGAATTTTACCTGAAAATTGCGACAGGTATTGCGCCTTGTGACAATGCCGACCCGGGAGAGCACGTTGTTTTGGAATACTCCATCAACGGTGGTGCAAACTGGACGATCCTGGGAACCTATTTTGAGAATTTATATCCTAATTTCACCCAGGTGAATGCTGTAATACCACCAGCGGCACAAACAACAGCAACCCGTTTTCGCTGGAGACAGCTGGCTTTTTCGGCTGCTGACCAGGATATCTGGGCATTGGATAACGTTTCTTTGTCTTCGTCCTCTGCAAGCGGGCTGAACATCACCTGGACACCTGCGGCAGGCTTGTCTGATCCGACAATTGTTAATCCGAGAGCATATCCAAGCCAGTCTACGATGTATGTGGCGACAATTACTTCGGGTATTTGCGTTTACCAGGATTCGGTTTTCATTACTGTAAGAGATGTTACGATAGATGCAGGAAACGATACAATTTTATGCTCCGGGACAGCTTACCAGCTAGAGGGCGAAACATCCCTGCAAAACGGGGTGATTACCTGGTCTAACAGCAATAACCTGACCAATGCCAATACAATGACGCCAACGACGGTTCAGGATATTTCACAATATTACAGGCTTTCTGTTACAGAGGGAACGTGTACGGCTACAGACTCCGTCTTCATTGATTATTACATGTATCCGAACCTGATCCCAACAAGCCAGGTTACTATTTGCAGCCCGGATACTTTTGACCTGAACCTGGCCGGAGGAAGCAATTATACGTGGGACAATACATCACTGATGGAGGATGAAACGACAGCCAATCCGAAGTTTTTCCCTTCATCGCTTACACTTTTTATAGTTGATTATGAATATGGCGACGGGTGTTCACATTCGGATTCCATTGAAATTGATGTGATTTCCCCGCCTTCTATTTCGCTGGAAGACACCTTGATAAAATGTCCGGGAACCCCGATCACACTCGCGCCGGTTTTGGCTAATATTGATGATATACTTTGGAGCACATCAGCCTCAACAGCAACAATTTCTGTTACTGCACCAATGTTTTATTACATTGACGGAACGAATGCCTGCAGAACGACACGTGATTCCGTTAGGGTGCTCAATTACGGCGTTGACCAGGTTTACTTAGGTGCAGATACGTCTTTGTGTTATTACCAGACATTGACCGTTACGCCTCAAAATATGGACCCGACAAGCAGCTTTGTATGGAGCAACGGTAACCTGTCGGCTTCACAAACCGTTCAAGGACCACTGACGCTTTCTATTGCTGTTACGGACACCAACAGCTGCATTACCCGCGATACACTTGTTATCAGCCAGTATTTTGTCCAGGTAGTCAGCCTTGGTCCGGATGTTACTTTCTGTAGCTACGATAATGTCGAATTGTCGATAAATAACCCGGCCATTGTTTCTTATATCTGGAGCACGGGCGCTACAACAACAACCCTTACGGTGGAGCAGCAGGGCAATTACGGGCTCCTGGTCATGGATGGCAACAGCTGCGCTTATGTAGATACGATTTTTGTAGATGAAATTGTTGCGCCTTTCCCGATCATCACAGGCTCACTTGAGTATTGCCCGGGATCAACAACCAGTTTGGGACTTACGGGATCTTATGCCGATTATCACTGGTCGACCGGTGACGCCACGCCAACGATTACTGTCGGAGCGCCGAATGACCTGGTTTTTGTGCAGGTAAGGGACCAATTCAATTGCTTTGGATATGACTCGGTTTATATTAGCGAAATTCCGCTTCCGGACCTTGACCTCGGGGCTGATTATTCCATTTGTCCGGATGACCTCACCCAGCTGAATGCTTTGGTTACGGGGGCAACGAGTTACTCCTGGAACACAGGACAGAATTCGCCGGTGATTTTCGTTTCGCCCGGAAACTATAACGTACAGGCGATTTACAACAATTGCCCGATTTACGATACAATCACGATTTTCCCTAAGCTGACGCCATTGCTTGAACTGGGAACAGGCTTTACGATTTGCCCGGATGAAAACATTACGATTGTTCCGGATGTTTTGCTGAATTACGATTCGCTAATCTGGTCTGACGGTCAGACCGGCGTTCCATATCACTATAATGAGAATATCATCATGTTCGATTCCGTTCATCTCACAGCGACAGCTATCGGCTGCGGCCAGGTTACGGATACGATTTCCGTTTACGTGGAAAACTGTCATTGTATTCTCTATGTTCCGAATACATTTACGCCGGACGGAAACGATTTCAACAATGGGTTTTCCATCACGCACCTCTGCGATTTTGTGTCTTTTGAAATGACGATCTTTAACCGCTGGGGAGAGGAAATATTCCACACCACTGATCCCGGATTTATGTGGGACGCACGCAACCCGGACGGTTCACCAGTTCAGGATGGGCTTTACAGCTGGATGATGACATACCGCACCCAGGAAAATGTGGAAGACCATACCACTGTAAATGACAGTGGAACAATCAATGTTTTAAGATAATCAAACTTATGTATGCGTATAACTAATTTACTGCTATTGCTTTGCCTGACCGTGTATTCCTGCAGCTCAGGGGTGGAGCAGGAGACAGGTGAAAACACTGAAAAGCCGAAAAAAGTGGAATACCCGTCGGGAATTAAAGCCAGGCTGGGCTCTTTTCCGCTGGTGGAAGGCGAACTGAAGCTGGATAAGGCTTTTTTCTCTGATAGTACGCGCAATCATAAGCAATATAAACTCGATCCGAACCTTGTAAAAATGTTAGCTGCCAGCCTGGCGGATGAAGAGCTTACAAAACCGAACGCTTATTATCTGAAAGAATTTTACAGCATTGAGAGCGCCAAGAAAAACAAAAAGTATGACGAGTTCCTGGAAAAGCTTGATATCGGTCAAACGAAAGATGCTAATTGTTACGCTTTGTCACGTATAGAATTCGGGGACTCAATTGCCGCTTTGCTCTGGCGCCTCGATTTTTCTTCGTATGAAGCCTGTCCCTATTTTCAAGGCTCGCATTACCTGCTGAGCACCGTTTACAACGGAAAAGTAGTCCAGACCATCCAGGTGGGCGCTGACGAATCTGCTGCCGATGCCCCGGTGTCTTCCACGATTTTACAGGAAGCCAAAATCTCTGCACAGGGCAAACTGACTTACAAATACGAAAGCTCAGTGGATGAGGAAGACCGGCAAATCGAGCATTCAAGCGAAAAAAAGGAATTTTTGCTTACGCCTGAGGGCTTTGTAAAAAAATAGCCGTAACCCTGTTAGAATAGCTTCTAAATGACTACTTTTGCAATATGGAAATGTTGCCGAAAAGAAAGTTCAGTGTACGCGAAATCCGGGAAGATTTTCCGGCGCTTCGTCAATTGATTTATGGGAAAAACCTGATTTATTTTGACAATGGCGCCACTTCACAAAAACCGCAGTATGTGTTGGATGCCATCAACAGGTATTACTCCAAAAACAACGCAAATATTCACCGCGGGGTCCATCACCTGAGCCAGCAGGCAACATCGGAATACGAGGCTTCCCGCCGTTTTATCGCTCAATATATTAATGCCGGTGTTTCCGAGGAAATCATTTTCACGAAGGGGACAACAGACAGTATCAACCTGGTTGCTTATTCCTACGGGGAATTACTGAAAGAGGGCGACGAGATCCTGATTTCGGCAATGGAGCACCATTCCAACATTGTTCCGTGGCAAATGCTTTGCGAGCGTAAAAAATGCGTGCTGAAAGTGATCCCGATCAACCAGCGCGGAGACCTGATCATGGCGGAATATGAAAAATTGCTTTCCAGTAAAACCAAGCTGGTGGCCGTAACCCATATTTCCAATACTTTAGGAACAATCAACCCGGTCAAGGAAATGATCCAGAAAGCACATGCTGTTGGCGCTAAAGTGCTGATTGACGGTGCGCAGAGCATACAGCATACGAAAATCGATGTGAGAGACCTGGATTGTGATTTTTACACCTTTTCAAGCCACAAGGTTTTCGGACCAACGGGGATCGGGGTATTATACGGTAAGGAAAACCTGTTGGAAAAAATGCCACCATACCAGGGCGGCGGCGATATGATCAAGAAAGTTACTTTTGAAAAAACGACTTACAACGAGCTGCCGTTTAAATTCGAAGCCGGGACACCGCATATTGCCGGGGGGATCTGTTTAGGCAAAGCGCTTGAATATCTCAGCCAGTTTAACATCGAAGATATTGAAAAACATGAATTGATGCTGGCGGATTACGCCCAGGATTTGCTGTCGACTTTTGAAGGTATGGAAATTATCGGGGAATCAAAAAACAAAACCAGCGTTGTTTCTTTTATTGTGGACGATATCCATCCTTTCGACCTCGGCACTTTGCTCGATAAGCAGGGAATCGCTGTCCGGACAGGACATCATTGTACGCAGCCCCTGATGGATTTTTATAAAATTCCGGGAACAGTGCGCGCTTCCTTTGCTTTTTACAATACCGTTGAGGAAATAGATAAATTCATCGAAGCGGTAGAAAAAGGCATTTCCATGCTTAAATAGATACTAAAAGACACCAGACAGGAGAACAAAGACAGTAGATTGAGTGCCTTTAGTCTAAAGTCTTCCAGTCTAACATCTGTATAAAAATGACATTAGAAGATAAACAACAAGCCATAGTAGAGGAATTCGCCCTGTTTGATGACTGGATGCAGAAATACGAGTATCTCATCGAAATGGGCAAGGACCTCCCGAAAATTGACGATTCCAAAAAGACGGAAGACCGGATTATTGAAGGCTGCCAGTCGAAAGTGTGGCTCGATGCCCGCTATGAGGACGGCAAAATGAAATTCAGCGCCGATTCGGATGCTATTATCACCAAAGGAATTATCGGTTTGCTGATCCAGGTGCTCGACGAGGAAAAACCGGAAGACATTGTGAAAAGCGATTTACATTTTATCAATGACATTGGCCTGCATGAACATTTATCACCCACCCGCTCCAATGGTCTTGCCAGCATGGTTAAGAAAATGAAAATGGAAGCTTTGCGGAATTGCTGAGGATAATGGGTTAATGTACTAATGAGGATATGTCTGTCCTCCAAAATATTTCCGCGTTTTTTTCGTTTTTTTCCTACATTTAAAGCATGAATCTTTATTCGAACAAACAAAAATGGAAAATCGCCTTCCTTTTCGTGGCACTCGTCCTCGTGGCAATTTCGCTTTTTGTATCGAACAGGATTGTAACGAAAGTCAGTGAGCAGGAACGCAACCGCGTGAAGCAGTGGGCTGATGCAATCAAGAAAAAAGCGGAGCTTGTCCGCCTGACCAACCGTACTTTTTCGCAGCTGCGTGAAAAGGAGCACAGCGAGATGGAAATGTGGATTGAAGCCACGAAAGAAATTTCCAAGCCTGTTGCCGGTGACGCTTTCCCCGATTATAAATTTCCGTTGAATATTATCAATAAGAACAAAGACATTCCGGTGATCCTGTTTGACAACCAGGGAACAATTTCAGGAAATGTTAACCTGGGCTTTGATACGGTTTCACTGCAAAAAGCATATCCCGGAAAAAGCCGGGCCGAGATTAACCGGATGTTTGAAGATTCGCTGCGTGTTTTAGCCAAGGCCTGGGAATTGCGTAACCAGTCTTTTACGATTGAAGTGTTCGAAGGTTTGTCCATGACCTATGTTTACAACGATTCGCGGGAAATTTTCAGGCTTGAGCGGGAACGGGATTCCCTGATCCAGGCGTTCAACCAGGAGCTTATTTCCAACGAGGGGCTTGTTCCCGTGATTCTCATTGACAAAGAAACGGATAGTATCCTGGCAACGAACCTGCCTAAAAAGGAAATCTCAGCGGAAAAATTCGCACAAACAAAAAATTATTTCCTTTCGCAGAACGAGCCGATTGAAATCAATTTTTCAAACCGGCAGAACAGCCTGCTTTTATATGACAACAGCGCTGAGCTGAAGCAATTGCAGTATTTTCCCTACATCCAGTTCCTGATTATCGGCCTGTTTATTTTCATCGGTTACCTCATTTTTTCTACTTTCCGGAAGGCGGAGCAAAACCAGGTCTGGGCCGGGATGGCGAAAGAAACTGCCCATCAGCTGGGGACACCGCTTTCTTCGCTGATGGCCTGGGTGCAGCTGCTTGAAAACGAGAATATTGACCAGAGTATGGTGGTTGAGATGCGAAAAGACGTAGAACGCCTGGAAACCGTTACGAACCGCTTTTCAAAAATCGGGTCCGAAGCCAAGCTGGAACAGGTCGACCTGGCGGAAACAATTGCCAAAGTGTGCGACTACCTGCGGACGCGTATTTCCAATAAGATCGAGCTGAGTTTTCATAGGCCGGATGGACCGGTAATTGCCCGGCATAACCCGCCGCTGATGGAATGGGTGTTTGAAAACATCATCAAAAACGCGGTCGACTCCATTGATCGCAGCGGGAGCATTGACGTGAGCCTTTTTGAAGACGACGGTCATGCGGTGATCGATATCCGCGACAGTGGAAAAGGGATGCCTAAAAGCCAGTTTAACTCCATTTTTAAGCCGGGATTTACTACCAAAAAGCGTGGCTGGGGATTAGGTCTTTCACTCGTTAAGCGGATTATCAGCGAATATCATAAAGGAAAAGTTTTCGTCTTGGAATCGGAAACAGGAAAAGGAACGACATTCAGGATCGCTTTGAAAAAATAAATTTACCGTTTTTTGCAATTTTATCCATTAAAATTGTAATTTTGCTAGCCATTTTTTGTTTTGGTACAGGATTTGGTATAAGCAGAAAAATTTAAATCGAAAACATATGAAAAAGTTTATTTTACTTGTAACATTGGCAATTTCCGCGCTTTCATTTGCGCAAAACGGGGCTTTCGTTGAGAAAACCTTTACAGACATGGGCAAAGTCCTGGATTTCAAAACGACTATGGTAGCCGTTAAAAACCTGTCTACAAACACAACTGTAAACCACCTTACTTTTGAGAGCAAAGGTTTTGCTGCAAGTGATGTGAAGGTAATGGACCTGACGAAAGAAGCTGCGACAGAAATGATCGCAACGATGAAAAACATCAAATCCAAGTATTTTGCGACGCCTGCAACAGCGGGAGGCATTGAGATTTCTTCTACAAACTCTTTAGGGCACGAAATAGGGGCTACGTTTGTATTGGACAAAACTGCAGCAACTGCACCGACAACCAAAAAAGAGAAGTACTACATCGAGACGAAAGAAAAGTATTACGAAGGAAAAATCGTTAACCACGATGCTTCAGGTTCTTATATCTGGAAAGAAGTAACAGGCACAGCTGCTAAAGAAATCACAGGAAAATGGGAGCCGTTCATCCGTTTGAACAACAACAGCTCTTCTGCAACTGTAACCATGACAATGGAGGAATTTGATTCTTTCGTTAAATTTTTAGAAGAGAACGCGGCAAAAATGTAAGCCAAAAGCAATATATAAAAAACCCAAACGTTAGCTGTTTGGGTTTTTTTATTTCCATCTGTTCAGGTGGTAAAACTTAAAAAATAGTAACTTCGCACGGAAAATTAACTTATGGAAAAAAACGAAAACTTGGAATCCGGGAGGATTGACTTTTTATTGTTTATCTGGAAAAAGCGTAAAATAATCAGTATCATTACTTTATCGGCTGCAATCATTACAACAGCTTATACCTTTTTAATGACGCCCTTGTTTTTGTCGACAGCTATCGTTTTCCCGGCAGCAACAAGTACCGTGTCCTTTTCCGGTATGCCGAAAGCTTCATCCATGGACTTCGGTGAGGAGGAGCAGGCCGAGCAGCTGGTCCAGATTTTATCTTCTTCGCGGATCCGTGACCTCCTGGTGCGACGTTATAACCTCATGGAACATTACAATATCGGGAAAAACGACGCCAACAAGAATTATAAGTTAAACCAGGCCTACAGCGAGCATATCCACTTTGAGCGCACGAAATACGGCTCCATCCAGATCGACGTACTCGACCGCGACCGTTTCCTGGCGGCAGAAATTGCCAACAAAATCGTTGACCTGATTGATACGGTAAAAAACCAGATGGTGAAGGAAAGAACGCTCCCGGCTTTTGGGATTAACAAACGTAAGCTCCAGTTGCTGCGGGTTTCCCTGAAAGAAATCAATAACAAGCTTGATTCGCTTTCAAAAATCGGGGTAGTACATACAGAAACCCGTGCCAATATCCTGCAGGCTTACAACGAAGCAAATAACGCGGAGGATAAGGCGTATTTCAAAAAGCAAATGGAAATCAACATCAAGCACGGAGCGGAATTTGACGGTTTGTCCATGGTCCGCAATGAAAAGCTGATCAGCATTGCCAAATTCGAAGATACCTACGAACAGGCGGAATCCGATGCGAATACCGAGCTCCCGCACAAGTTTATCGTGGAGCGTGCCGTTGTTGCCGATAAAAAGGAAAAACCCAAAAAAGCGGTAATCATCCTGGTCGTTACTTTCGCGACCTTTATTTTATCCATTTTCGGCTTGCTGGTCCAGGATCGGGTTAAAGAGCTCAGAAAAATTGCTTAGTGCTGACGCTCCGCGAAAATAAATGGCTGTTTCTTTCCTGTGCTGTGTTTTGCGCCTTGTCGCTTTATTTTGCCTGGAACGATAACTGGTTTTTTTTCCTGATCCCGGCAGTTTTGCTGGCGGTTTACGGGGCGGTTTTTCACATGGAGTTTACTTTCCTGCTGCTTTTTTTCTTTACGCCCGTTTCCATTAATATTGAAGAATATACGAAAAGCTTCGGTTTGTTTATTCCCACCGAGCCCATGCTTTTCGGGATTATGATCCTTGTTGTTGCGCAGCATCTATACAAAAGGGTTTTCCCGGTTTACGTCTTTCATTCCTACCTGAGCTGGGCCATTGGGTTTTATTTGTTCTGGATTTTCCTGACTTCGATTACCAGCTCCGACCAGGTGGTTTCCCTGAAATTTCTCCTGGCAAAGCTTTGGTTTATTATACCGGTATTTTTGTATGGGTCACAGGTTTTTCAGCAGCGGAGAAATATCCTGTTTTTCTTGTGGCTTTTCATCGCCGGCATGACAATTACGATGTCGTATACGCTCATTGTTCATGCTTCTCATCAATTTGGGGAAGAAGAAGGTCACTGGGTAATGAACCCGCTGTTCAAGGACCACACGATTTACGGGGCTCTCGTTGCTTTTATCCTGCCATTGGTAGTAGCCCTGTATTTTTCGAAAAGACAGCCGCCAATCGTCCAGTTTCTGCTCATCATCATTTTTGCGATTAACGTTACAGCCTTGTATTTTTCGTATACACGCGCTGCCTGGCTCAGTATCATTATTGCGTTGATCGTCCTGGCGTTTATTAAGCTGAGGATCAAGTTTTCGTGGATTTTAACGGCAACGGCAATAGCCGGGCTTGTTGTGTTTTTCTCCTGGACGAGTATTCAGCAGGCGCTGGAAAAAAATGACGCGGAACACACCACTGAAGAGTTTGGAGAACGCCTGGAAAGTGTTTCCAACGTAACGACGGATGCTTCCAACCTGGAGCGTCTTAACCGCTGGAGCTGTGCCTGGGAAATGTTTAACGAAAGGCCTGTTTTTGGTTTCGGTCCGGGTACTTACGCTTTTGAGTATGCCCGTTTCCAGGAACCTGAAAACCTGACGATCATTTCAACGAATTTCGGTGACGGTGGAAATGCACACAGCGAATACCTCGGCCCCCTGGCTGAAATGGGGGTTTTTGGACTTATAAGTGTTCTGGCGATCGTGGCGGCTATTTTTTACCTGGGAATTACGCTCTACAATTCCTTCGACAGGAAGGACCACGAAATGCGCGTGCTTGTGCTTGGGATGGTGCTGGCGCTCGTAACCTATTTTTTTCACGGGATCCTCAACAATTATCTCGATACGGACAAAGCTGCGATGCCGATCTGGGCGATTGCTGCGATTTTCGTCACACTGGATTACCAGAACCGGCAGAAAAAACGGATTTAATGTGCTAATTGGATAAATACCAGCATATGTTTTTGGCAGAAAACAGGAGCAGGCCCGCTCCGATTATTACGGTATTCGAAAATCAAGGTGTAATAATCAGGTTAAGGCCGCTCCCATTGACTCTATTTTAGCTTTTTGCTATGTATGATTCAATAATTTTTTTGATCGCGGTTTTGGCTTCGCTGTGGTTGAAATCTGTTTTGCCAGTGTACGTTTCTTCCAGGTCGAAGAGTTTTTCGTACAAGAAATGCCCATCGATTTTCTTTTCAAGCTTTATGATACTTTTTTCCCTGAAAATTTCTTCCCACACCTGGCGGACATCTGCCCAGTAAGCCGTATTTTGCGTCCACCACCAGTTGGCGTAGCTGCAATTGTAATTTCCTTTTGTAAACGTTTCAAAACCTTTTTCCCAGCAGAGCAATTTATCGTTACCGGCATCGTCCCGGATGATTTTTTCGTTGTCCTGCTCAAGGATCCAGCCCTGCGGCTTCAATTCCATGCGGCTGTGCCTCCTGAGAACATTGTAATCGCTGCGCTTGGTAAATTCCCTCCTCGGAAGCGGCGCATCGGCTGTACTTTCCCAGAAATGCCGTCCGTCAACATGGTTCCACGTACCGTAACCTTCGTAGCGCGGGCTGTCGTCCACCTGGAATACTTTTTGGGTCCATGTGCCTTTTGCCTGCTCAGCTGACAGCCGTGTACTCTTCCAGGTATTGTCTTTCCAGTAAACAGAAAGATCGCGGTTTTCGTAGATCCAGTCTTGTCTCCAGTGTTTGATAATCATCGAGTCCCCGACAAGCAGGAGGTGCTGTAGCGAAATTTTGTGTTCGGTATCTTCCACGAGGATGACAAATTCGATCCCGTCCTCGATCTTCCGTTCGTGGTATTTGTAAGCCGTATCGGGTGCGAAAGTTTCGGCGAATTCAAACGTTACCCGGTAGCAACCCGCCATGGAGCGAATGGTTTCACGGTCCTGCTGAAGCTTATTTTGCCCCAGGAGCGAGCAATTTATTAGCAGGAAGAAGGTAGCAGCAATTATTTTACTCATGGCTCATTGATTTTCATTTTGTTGTGTGATCAGGCCTTTTTTTAAAGCATAAATGATGAGCTCCGAAGAATTGCGGATACTCAGTTTTTTAAAAATGTTTTTTCGGTGCGTTCCTACCGTATGGAAGCTTAAAAATAGTTTCCCGGCGATATCCTTCGTTGTATGCCCTTCAGCGATCAGTCCGATAATTTCCACCTCGCGTTCCGTAAGCGAAACCGGCTGGCAATGATCGCAGTTGGATCCCGGCTCACAGCTGTGGGTAACCTTTTCCAAAATGGCATCCATCACGCGCCCGCAGAAGAACTTTTCGTTTTTGGCAGCCGCGTAAACTGCCGAGAGCACTTCTTCCTCGTCGCATTCCTTGAGCAAATAGCCGCGAATACCGTAATCCAGCGCTTTGAGCACCAGCTGCTTGTCGTGGTTGTTTGAAATAACGAGGATACTGATTTCAGGATGATGCTTACGCACATAGGCAATGTCCTCAATGCTGAACTGTCCTTCCACCTGGAAATCGATTACCAGGATCCGGGCGTTAGTTCCGCCAATCGTTGCGCGCAGCTCCCTGCTGTCTTTCACCTCGTTGCAAAGCTCAATGTCTGCCCGCCGGGAAAGCACCGATTTAATGCCTTCACGTGTCAGGGTGTGAAAATCTGCAATAAGAATTCTGATTTTAGACATTAAGTGCGCGTTATTATTTAGAATAATTCTAAATTGCAAAATAATACCTTTTTCAGGGCTTTCGAAATACCTTAAATAGGGTATTTTGCTTTAACCCCAAATTCACTTTTAACTAGTCTATTTAACATAATTCATATATACATTCAATATGCTTTAAGTATGCTTCAGGTATGGAGTTACTATGGAGTAAGTACGCAGTTCGGCAAGAAACAAAAAAGCCGCTCCTTTCGAAGCGGCTTCCTGTATTGCATTGGAATATTATAATTCAAACTTGATCCCTTGCGCCAATGGAAGGCTGTCGGAATAGTTGATTGTGTTTGTTTGTCTTCTCATGTACACTTTCCAGGCATCGGAACCGGATTCGCGGCCGCCGCCCGTTTCTTTTTCACCGCCGAATGCACCGCCGATCTCAGCACCGGAAGTGCCGATGTTTACGTTAGCGATACCGCAGTCTGAACCGGAAGACGCTAAAAATGCTTCAGCTTCTTTGAGGTTGTTTGTCATGATGGCAGAAGAAAGTCCTTGCGGAACACCGTTCTGGATTGCAATCGCATTTTCAACTCCGCCTGTATATTTCATGAGGTAGAGGATTGGTGCGAAAGTTTCGTGCTGAACAATTTTGAAATGGTTTTCAGCTTCAGCGATAGCCGGCTTAACGTAGCATCCGGATTCGTAGCCTTCACCTGAAAGCACGCCGCCTTCTACGATGATCTTACCGCCTTCGGCAACCACTTCTTTCAGCGATTTTTCATAAGCTGCAACTGCATCTTTATCAATCAGCGGCCCAACGTGCATGTTTTCATCCAGCGGGTTACCGATTTTGATCTGGCTGTAAGCTTTTACTAACGCGTCTTTTACCTTATCGTAAATTTCTTCGTGAATGATCAGTCTTCGGGTTGAAGTACAGCGCTGTCCTGCCGTTCCTACTGCACCGAATACCGCTCCCGGAACAACCATTTTCAGGTCTGCGGAAGGTGTAATGATGATGGCGTTGTTTCCGCCTAATTCGAGTAATGATTTTCCTAAACGGGCGCCAACTACTTCACCAACGGATTTACCCATGCGGGTTGACCCTGTAGCGGAGATCAGAGGAACGCGTGTATCAGCCGTCATTAGCTTACCGATTTCAGCGCCGCCGATTACCAGGCAGGAAACGCCTTCAGGAACGTCGTTATCTGTAAACACTTCTTCTGTAATTTTCTGGCAGGCAATTGCTGTCAGCGGAGTTTTTTCGGATGGCTTCCAGATGCATACGTCACCGCAAACCCAGGCTAAAGCCGTGTTCCAGTTCCAAACGGCAACAGGGAAGTTGAATGCGGAAATAATCCCAACGATTCCCAGCGGGTGATACTGCTCGTACATTCTGTGGCCCGGTCTTTCGGAATGCATTGTCAAACCGTACAGCTGACGGGATAAACCAACGGCGAAGTCGCAGATGTCGATCATTTCCTGAACCTCACCCAAACCTTCCTGCAGGGATTTACCCATTTCGTAAGAAACAAGCTTACCGAGCGGCTCTTTGTAATCTCTTAATTTTTCAGCCAGCTGGCGAACGATTTCCCCTCTTTTCGGGGCAGGAATAGTTCTCCACACTTTGAAGGCTTCCTGTGCTTTTAAAACAACGGCTTCATAATCTGACTCGGAACATGAGCTCACTGAGGCGATTAATTTACCGTCCACAGGTGAGTATGAGTCGATTTTTGTTCCTCTTGTGTTGAACCAGTAACTTCCGGTAGATGCACCGCGGTTTACCTGTTCGATCCCTAATTGTTCCAAGATCTCGTTGATCTCAATTCCAGAAAGCGTTTCAGCCATGTTTTTAACGTTTAAAAAATACGCCACAAAGATAAGCAATTTTAACAATTTTCAGGGCTTTTTTATTAAAGTTTAACAATCTTTGAGGGAACAGTATTTCCAGGGCATTAGTTATATGCCGTAATTTTTTGCCTTTGTGCAAATTAATTGTTAGATTTAAGCCAACCATTTCGGGATTTTCACGTACTTTTATTATCTTTGACACACTTTATTGTCGTCGTTATAAACACCAGAACATAAGCACTTTGATGAAAATACAATTACCCAAAATTTTCAGCGCGTTTTTCTTTGCCTTTTTGTGCATCTTTTTTGTGCAAAATAATTTGTTTTCGCAGTGCCAGGCTGAAGCAGGGGCTGATCTGTTCATTTGTCCTGCAGGATCTGTTCAGCTCGGCTGGACGCCGACTGCCAGCGGTGGAACAGCGCCTTATACGTATGCCTGGACGCCGGCAGCTTTTTTGAGCTGTACGGATTGTGCGAACCCAACTTCAACAACAGCGACAACACGTACCTATACGGTTACGGTTACGGATGATAACGGCTGTGTAGCAACTGACAACGTTACGGTAACGGCCGCGCCCAACCCGACTTCTTCCTTTACTTTTTCCGGTGGGAACAACCAATGCGCCAACCTGCCGATCCAGTTTACCAATACTTCTACGGGCGGGGCAACTTATTCCTGGAACTTTGGCGATCCGGGCTCCGGCGCTTCCAATACTTCAACTTTACAGCACCCGACACATATTTTCACGGCTGTTGGTACGGCTACGCAAAACTTTACAGTAACGCTTACAACGACGAGTCCTGCCGGCTGTACGGCAACGAGCACACAAACCGTCACTGTTCGCCAGACTCCTGGGCCGGACCTTGTTGATCCGATGACCAGCTTCCGCAACTGCGGTAACGGCGCGACGTTTAGCCTGGAGGTTTTTGATAACTCAGGAACGGCAGGCAACAGCAATTTCCAGATTATATGGGGCGACGGAACAGGTGATTTTACAGCCCCGACTTTTCCGGGAGCGGGAGTAAGCCACACGTATTCAACCGAAGGTGTTTTCGACCTCATTTATGCGATAACGGGAAGCAACGGCTGCCGCGACTCCACGATTATCCCCGTGGCGAGTACCAGTAATCCGTCCATTGGTTTAATTTCCCTGGGGAACACTGTTGGCTGCGCACCGCTCGAAATCTGTATCCAGATTACCGGTATTGCCGGAAACCACAATACGACAACTTACCTCGTGGATTACGGCGACGGCTCAGCGGTTGATACCTTCAGTCACCCGCCGCCTGCCCAGATTTGTCATACTTACCTGGAATCTTCCTGTCCGCTTCCGGGCCAGGCTTATACATTCAGTATCGAAGCAGTGAACTTATGCAGCTCGACGCTGGCCACGGTAGGTGGGATCCGGATTACGGCGCCGCCGATTGCTGATCTGAACGTTACACCTACAAGCTTGTGTGTCAACACGACGGCGACAATGTTCAACAATACGGACCTCGGCTACAACGGTGCCTGCTCGCGGTTTACCAATTTCTTATGGGATTTCGGCGATGGACAGACACAAACGGTCAACTCGGCAACGGCTACGGGGGTAACCCACGTTTATACGACGCCGGGAATTTACGAAGTTGTTCTCAGCACTTCCAACTCGTGCGGTACAACAACGGATACAGCCCTCGTTTGTGTGGAAGCTGCACCTGTACCGGATTTCAATCTCAACCCCGCTTCTTCCTGCGTACCGTTTAACGTAACTACAGACGATCTGTCTTCCACGGTTGATATTTGTGCTGTGACGCGGAACTGGTCTACGACTTTTGACCAGGCAACCTGTAACCCGGCTTCCGGCTCGCGGAATTTCATCAACGGGACGAATGCCCAAACAGTAGAGCCGCAGTTTGCTTTCAATTCACCGGGTATTTACAGCGTTCACCTGACCTTGTCGAACAGTTGCGGGAACATCACGCATACGGAACAGGTAGTTGCCCAGGCGCCACCGGAAATTGCCATTAACGCCGTATCCAGTATTTGCGGCGGACAAAACATTAATCCAACGGCTGTTTACAACGACTGCCAGGAATCGATCAATACGTATCAGTGGGATTTCCCCGGGGCGTCAACAACATCTTCGACCAACCCGGTGCCGGGTTTCATTACTTATCCGACTAATGGTTCGTATACCATCACGCTGACGGCTACAAATGGCTGCGGATCTGATGTGGCAACTACCGGACTGACTGTAAATAATGTTCCACCGGCTCTGAACCCGATTACGGTTTCTCCTTTGTGTGCCGGTTACGACGCTGAATTTTTCTCAGATACTGTTGTTGGTGCAACCTATAACTGGAGCGGCCCGAACGGCTTTTCATCCAACCAGCAAAACCCCGTTATACCGAATGCATCGGCCGCAGATGAAGGAACTTACACCGTTTTTGCTTCTTTTGGCTCCTGCTCAGGTGTGACGCAAAGCGTTGACCTCGTAGTTTTACCGATAACGGTGGTGAATGCCGGTCCAAACGTAAGCAATTGCGTCGACGATGATCCTTATACCATAACAGCAATCACGCCGGCAGGGGGAACCTGGTCCGGGCCGGGAATCTCGGCGGCAGGCCTGTTTGATCCGGCAGCTGCGGGTGCAGGCGTTCATACGCTGACGTATACTTTTGTTGATCCGGGAACATCCTGTATTTATTCTGACGATATTTTGGCTACCGTAAACGCTTTGCCGGTTGTAAATGCAGGGGCAGATGTTTCGTTGTGTAACCAGCCAATTGCTAATACCTTAACGCCGGTGACACCGCCAAACGGGGTGTGGTCAGGAACGGGAATTACTGATCCCGACGGCGAGTTTACACCTTCCGGAACGGGAAGCTTTGAAATACATTATTCATTTACGGACGGCAACGGCTGCTTCAATGAGGATACAATTATTGTAACGGTAATCGACCCAACGAATGCTGATGCCGGTGACGATTCAACGGTTTGTGAAAACGGCGCGAATGTTCAGCTGACGGGTTTACCGGCCGGAGGAACGTGGAGCGGTGCAGGAATCACTCCGGGCGGCGTTTACGATCCGACTGTGCCAGGAACTTTCACGATGACTTACAGCTTCGGAAGCGGAACCTGCCAGACAAGCGATGTGATGGATTTCATTGTTAACCCGGCACCGGTAGTGGACGCAGGCAATGATTTTACGATTTGTTTTGACGGCGGGACGGTTGATCTTTCGGCGAACCCCAACCTGACGGGCGGAACATGGACAGGTAATGGAATTACTAACCCGAACGGTACATTTGATCCCCAGGTGGCAGGAAACGGAGCGCATACTTTAACGTATACTTATACTGACCCGGTAACAAACTGCAGCAATACGGATGATGTGATTGCGAATGTTAATCCGCTGCCGGTGGTAAACGCGGGTAACGATACGACTTTATGTAACCAGCCTTTGCCGGTACAATTTAACGGCTTGCCTGCGGGTGGAACCTGGAGCGGGCCGAATGTCACAGCTGGTGGTGTTTTCACACCTTCGGGCGTAGGAACGTTTACCCTGTATTACGGGTTTACGCTTTCTTCCTGTTCAGCAACGGACAGTATGGTGGTGACGGTTGTTGATCCTTCACAGGCAAATGCCGGTAGCGATCTCGAAATGTGTTTTTCCAACACAATGACCCAGCTGACAGGTTTGCCTGCTGGCGGAACATGGACGGGCCCCGGAATTGCCGGAAACGGGAATTATACGCCAAATAACCCGGGAACTTATGAAATGGTTTATTCCTTCGGGGGCGGAAACTGTTTGACGCGTGACACAATGGAATTGATCGTTCACGCCCTGCCGATCGTTGACGCGGGTGATGATGTTGAATTCTGTGAATCCGAGCCTGCTTTTAATTTCATCGGTACACCTTCAGGAGGAAGCTGGTCAGGAAACGGAATTACCAACGCTACATTCGGAACATTCGACCCTTCGGTAACGCCGATCGGTGCGAATACCATTACCTATACTTATACCGATCCGGTGACACAATGTGTCAATACAGATGATGTGATTGCCACGATCCGTCCGCTGCCAACGGTAATGTTCGATTTCAGCCCGATAATCTGCGAAGGAAACCCGGAAAGCTTTACGAACAACACCTTGCTGGGGGACACTTATGACTGGGACTTTGGCGACAATACAGCGATCAATCACAACGTCAGCCCGATCCATACGTACTCATCCACCGGGTTTTTCGATATCCAGCTGGTAGCAACGACAGTTTTCGGCTGTGTGGATTCCCTGACACAGACAATCGAAGTGCGCGAACCGCCGATAGCCAATTTCATCGTTTTGCCGGATTCTGCCTGCGGGCCGCTGACTGCGAATTTCACGAATACTTCTACCGGGATCGGCGCTTTGGTTTTCAGCTGGGATTTTGGCAACGGGGCAAGCTCAGCCAGCCAGAACCCGGGCTCACAAACGTATACTGCCGGCGTGATTGCCGATACAACATATTACATTACCCTCGACGTAACGAATTTCTGCGGAACAGTGAGCAAAACGGATTCCGTGAAAGTAATGCCTGACCCGACTGCGATTTTCGGGCCTGCATTTGACGAAGGCTGTTCTCCTTTTACGGTTGATTTTGCCAATATCAGCGTAGGTCTACCTGATACTTACAGCTGGGATTTCGGCAACGGGACAACGTCCAATACGGAAGATTCGCTTTTCAGCCGCATTTTCATCACAGGACTGGAAGATACGACTTTCACAATCCGCCTGATCGTAACGAACGAATGCGGCGCGGACACAGCTTTCCATGATATTCATGTGCTTCCGACGAGTGTTAATTCTTTCTTCAACACCAATATTACCGAGGGCTGTGCACCGCTAACGGTTGATTTCACAAGTATTTCGGCAGGCGCAGAGCAGTTCAACTGGAATTTTGACGATGGAAACGTTTCCAATACGGCGCAAACTTCCAATACGTTTACGGATGCCGGAACATATAACGTTCGCCTGATCGTGAACGACGCCTGCAGCCGCGATACGTCATTTGCAACAATTACGGTTCATCCGCAGCCTGACATCGATTTCACCTTTACGCCGAATTCACAGTGCGTCGGCCTGCCTTTTGAGTTTACCAACCAATCTACGGACGTTTCCAGCTTATCCTGGGATTTTGATGACGGCAGCAATTCCGCATTGAGCAATCCAACGCATATTTTTACGCAGAGCGGCGTATACAATGTAACCCTGAGCGGTGTGAGCAGCTTGTTTGCCTGCCAGGCGAGCGTGACCCACCCGGTAACGGTGGCAAGCACTCCTGTTGCGGATTTTTCCATTACTGCGGGTGACGGCTGTATTCCTGCCACAACATCGTTTACAAACTCAAGTACGAACTTCAATTTCGTTTCCTGGGATTTCGGGGACAATAATTTCTCCGGTTTGTCCAGCCCGAGCCACATTTATACTGAGCCAGGGGTTTATACGGTGCAGCTGATGGTGGAAAATAATATCGGCTGTAAGGATTCCATGGAGCAGCTTGTCCAGGTTTTCCCGGTACCAACGGCTAATTTCGATGTTCTTTCCATAGATACGTGTCATTTACCGAGCCAGGCGTTCTTTGGAAATACGTCTTCAGGGGCGATTTCATACAACTGGAATTTTGGTAACTCGGCTACATCAACGCTGACGAACCCAAGTGTATTTTACGACGCGCCCGGAACTTATTTCATCAAGCTTGTAGCAACGAACCAATATGGATGCTCCGATTCCCTGATCCGGGATGTAACGATTTTCCAGCCGCCGGCCGCCAATTTCGTGGTTTCGGATATGGTGATGTGCGTGGGTGAAAGCTTTACGGGAACATCCATCAGCTCGCAGGCAGATTCCGTGCGCTGGTTTATGGGTGACGGCAATACGCTTTCCGGGAATGTGGTATTTTATGAATATGAAGACCCGGGAGATTATTTCGTAACGGTAGTAGCCTACGGGGACGGAGGATGCAGCGATACTATGTTTGCCGCACAGCCAATCACGATCAACGTAACGCCGATCGCTAACTTCAACTATATCAATGTGGAAGAGGAAGATCTTGTGAACGGAACGATTGATTTGATAAATATGTCCGCATACGCTCATTCTTATTTATGGAGACTGGAGGGCGATTCAACTTCTACCGCCGTGAACCCGCGTTACCAGTTCGATCATTTCGGGAATGAAGTGATTACGCTTATTGCGACAAATGAAAACGGCTGTGTGGACTCGATTTCGCGTATTATCACAGTGGATTATTACAAAGGCCTGCACGTAGCCAATGCCATGAACCCGGGCCACCCGGATTTTGAGGTTTCACATTTCATTCCGAAAGGGGTAGGCTTGTACAGCTACCGCCTGACGATTTACGATGACTGGGGCAACCTCTTGTGGGAAACAACGGCACTGGATGGTTACGGCCGACCGACGGAAGGATGGGATGGAACGTATAAAGGTGCTCCGGTGCAGCAGGATGCCTATGTGTGGAAGATAGAAGCGACTTTCATGACGTCAGATCAATGGGACGGAAAACAATACCCGGACGGACGCTTTAAACGTGCGGGAACAGTAACAGTAATCAGGTAATTATGGAAAAACGTTATACTTTTATTTTAGCGCTTTGCCTTGTGATGGGGACTCCGAAACTACTTTTCGGGCAGGATCCGAATTTTTCGATGTTTTATAATAATCCGACTTATTATAACCCGGGCATGGTTGCTATCGGGAATGGCTTTACCTTTCGCACCAATACGCGGAACCTTTGGACGCCAATCCCAAGCAAATTCAATACGCTCACGGTTTCCTTTGAGGCGGAAGCGGTGAATAAAATCGGTCTGGGGGTACAGGCTTATACGGATGTTGCGGGCGAAGGAAGCCTGCGTACGAGCGGAGCGAATTTCCAGTACATGTACCGCCCGATCGAATCGAAGAATTTCCTTTTGCAGCTCGGTTTTTCCGCTGGTTTTGTCAATAAATACGTTGACTGGAGCAAGCTTGTGTTTTCCGATCAGCTGGATGAGGTACACGGGGTTGTGCGCCAATCCAATTTCGGGACGCCAAACTTTTCATCGGTTTCTTATGCGGATTTCGGAACGGGCCTGGCCTTGAAATTCAATAACCGCCAGAAAAAGAGACGCCGGTTTTACAGCAAGGTTACCGGGACTTTCGGTGCAGGGTTTCATCACCTGACGACTCCTAAGGATGCTTTCCTGGGAGACCAGGAGCGTTTGCCGATCAAATCGATTGCGCACGGAAATATGAATTTCCTGATTGGGAAAATCATTTTTGCACCGGGTGTCGTGTACGAACGTCAGAACAAATTTGAAACGTTTACGGTGGGTCTCAACGTGATCAACAAGCCGTTTTTTGCCGGTTTTTGGTTCAGGAACCAGAATTATATGCTTCTTCCGAAAAAATACGATTCTTTTATCGTAACGACCGGCGTGCATTTATCACCGAAACGCCAGACAACATACCGCATTGCCTATAGTTTCGATATGACGATGTCCCGTTTGCGGACGTCTTCCATCGGGACGCATGAAATCAGTCTGATCATCGATTATGATGACCGGGTGATGTTCCGCAAAATGAGGAACCAGAAGCGTTTGCGTGAAAAATACAAATGCCCGGAAGATTTTAAAGGATTTGATTGATGCCAGAACAACATGCTGCCGGTAAAAATCAATTCGTTCCGGTACTTTTAACGGTTCTTTTCTCTGCCCTGGCGCTCATGGTGAGCTCTTCCGTGCCAGGATTGATCTATTTATCAGCCAGCGGGGAAGAAACGTTCAAAACAGCAGATTTGGTGAGCTATTACGGGAAAAATCTTTTTTTCTTCCTGCAATTGCTGCCTTTTGCTTTTACGTTAATTACTTTGCTGCTTTGCGTGCGTTTTGTGCACCGCGAAAAGCCGCTTTCCATGATCACATCAGCTGGTTTTTTTCGCTGGAAACGTGCTCTCCTGAGCTTTTTTATCTGGCTGCTGGTACTTTTTGTTTTTTTATTATTTGAGCTGCTGCAGGAAAATCAGCTGCGCTGGAATTATTCGTCCTCTTTTTGGCCTCTGCTGGCTTTTTCGCTTGTTTTGGTGACTTTGCAAACGGCTTTCGAAGAAATTTTTTTCCGGGGCTACCTGTTTAAATATGCTTTTCCTTCAGCGAACACATGGCTGCCGATCCTGCTGACCTCGCTGCTTTTTGGGCTGATGCACCTGGGCAACCCGGAAATCGGATTGTTAGGCAAAATTGTGCTGGTGTATTACTTCGGAACGGGAATTTTCCTGGCCCTGATGGCGGTTCTGGACCGCGGGCTGGAGCTTTCGCTGGGTTTTCATGCGGCTAATAACCTGTTTGCTACGCTGATCCTGACGAATAACTGGCAGGTTTTCCAGACGGATGCTTTGTTTAAGGATTACAGCGCCCCGTCCGTTTCACCGGAAATCTGGCTGAATTTGCTGGTACTGTTCCCACTTTTACTTTTCCTTTACGCCAAAATTTTTCGCTGGGATTTTGGATTGATATTTGCTAAATTTGCCAAAAACACGAAGCGATGAAAAAAATCCTGGTCCTTTTTATGTTCCTGCTTGCGGGGAAATTCTCACAAGCCCAATTGATCTCCGGCGAGTTGCTCGACGAAGGCCGCAAGCTGGTGACGCCGTACACTTTTACGATCAAGGGAAAATACAAAGGCATCAAGTATTTTGAGCTGGCTGTTAACCGGGAAGGCAAAGTTACGGGCGTTCGCGAAGAAGTGAAGGAAGACAGCTTTGTTTCCAGTCCGGCGAAAATGATTGCAGAAGAAGAATTGCGCCAATTGCAGTTTGAAGCAGGAACGTACTACCCGAAATTTCAGCAGGTGCTGGTACGGGTTGAGTTTGTCAGGAAATAATCAGCCTTTTTGCTTGTTCTTGAGATAAATCCGGTAGGTGATAATTGCCGGAAGAACGCCAATCATCAGGAAAGCGATCAGGTATCCCATCGGCAGCAGGTAGAAATCCTTTACGTCCTGCGTTTGCTCTGCATTTGCGCCGATCCCAATGAAATAAGACAGGCTTATTTTAGCCTTTTCAGTGAATTCCACCCCGTTGACTTCAAAGACGATCTCACCGTCAAAAAGATTGATTGGAATTAAAAAGAAAATCGCGGCAACTCCAAGTGCACAGGCGAAAAAAGTCAAAATATAGCGTTTCATATTCCGGCGAGTAAATGCGTAAGTGAATCGTTTGTCTGAAAATGATAGGTTTGTAAACCGATCGACGCTGCTCCTTCGATGTGCTGGATGCTGTCGTCAATAAACAATGTTTTTTCAGGAACGAGCCCGTTTTGTCTGCAAATATAGTCAAAGGTATCTGCAAAAGGCTTGCGTTTCCCGAGCTCATTTGAAAAATACACCTGCTCGAAAAAAGGATCCAGGGAATCTTCGCCGATCTGGCTGCGGAGCTTGCGCTTGAAGGCCTGCACATGAATTTCGTTGGTATTGCTCAGTAAAAAGGTACGTTTCCGGGTTTTCAGCTCACGTAAAAAGTCCATCGTCTCCGGCGGAAACTCCAGCAGCATACTGTTCCAGGCGTTCACCACTTTATTTGCAGTTATTCCCGCCGGCAAAAAGGTGAGCACATTATTGATAAAATGCTGCGCCGAGATTTTACCCGTTTCGAAGAGGTCGAATAAATCGCTTTGCTGCGCCTTGGAATAAATTTTATCAAAGGATTTAAGCCCCAATTCCCGGAAAGCATCCCTCGTCAGATCGTAATCGATGTGAAGGATTACCCCTCCGAGGTCAAAAATGATGGCGTCAACTTCCTGGTGGATCATGGGTGTAAAAATACGGATTATGTTTTTTGCAGTCACGAATTACATCGATGGCTTTTAAAATTTTAACTGCCTTTAATTTTTCAGGACGGTTATAAACGTTTATCTGAGACCGGATTTGTGTAAGAAAAGCAATTTGAAAAATCGTAATCGCCTAAATCCTTTACCTAATCTCGTGCTAAGATTATAACGGATAACAACTGCTCCTCCGAACTAAAATTATTCTCAAAAGTTTGTAAGTTCAGAAATACTCTTATTCCCTGGCAACGAAAAAATTGCCTTTCAAAAGTTGGAAGACAACAAAGGCTCAGCCCTTAAGCCGCTTTACTAAACAGTTCCGAATTTTGAGCCGCGGCCTGTGGTGACAATCAAATTTTATTTGTACTTTTGGCGAGTTTTAAACGAAATTCAGTTCGCGCAATGAAAGCATTGTATTTTAAGGAAATCCGAAGTTTTTTAAGTTCCGTGATCGGGTATACATTTATCCTGATCTTCCTGGTAACTTCCGGTTTGTTTCACTGGGTGATTTCCTACAACACCAACCTGCTGGAAGGGTCGGAGGCGGACCTGATCCCCTTTTTCAACATGTCGCCCCTGATTTTTTTGATCCTGATCCCGGCGATTACCATGCGTTCCATTGCCGAAGAGCGGCGTACGGGAACCATTGAGCTGCTTTTTACCCGTCCGATTTCGGATTTACAGATTTTACTGGCAAAATACCTGGCCGGGGTTACACTCGTGGTTATCGCGCTGGTCCCGACTTTGGTGTTTTATATTTCCATGACGACCATTGCCCTCGATGACACGGTAGCTTTCGACCACGGTGCGACGATCACCTCTTACATCGGGCTGATTTTGCTCGGTTCGGTTTTCGTAGCCATCGGTTTGTTTGCTTCTTCCATCACCAACAGCCAGATCGTGGCCTTCATTATCGCCATGTTTTTCTGCTGGATTTTTTACGACGGTCTCACGCTTCTCGGCTCTTTCAACCTCATGGGCGATTTTGATTACATCATCAAATACTGCGGCATCAGCTTCCATTATGATTCCATCAAGCGGGGCGTGATCGATTCCAGCGATATCATTTATTTCCTGAGCGTGATCAGCATTTTCATTTTTGCTGCCTTAACCGTGATCAAATCCCTTAAAAAATAACCGATGGAAAAAAAGAGCTTATTTAAAGGCGTTTATAACTGGACTTTCCTGCTGATTTTCATTGCAGCGGTTGTTTTGGTCAATATCATCGGCGCGTATCTTTATTTCCGCTACGATGCCACGGCCGACAAGCGCTTTTCGCTTTCACAGGGAACGATTGACTTCCTGACGGAAAATGAAGATTACAATAACCGTTTGTCTCTCAAAATTTACCTCGAAGGGAACCTTCCTGCCGAATTGAAACGCTTCCGCAATGCAGTGGAAGACAAGCTGAAAGAATTTAAGCAATATGCCGGCAATCGCCTTGAGTATGAATTCATTGACCCGAACGCAGGCTCAGAAGAGGACAAGCGGGCTTTGTGGGAAGATTTATATGCCAAAGCGAAAGGAATTATGCCGATGGGACTTTCTTACATGAAAGACGGTACCCAGACACAAATGCTGCTTTGGCCGGGCGCACGGATCGAATATGGCGGGAGCACCGTAAACCATATCCAGTTCCTGCCGGGCACGCCTGAAGGAAAATACTACACGCTTGGCGAACAGTTCGATGCGCAAATCCAGAATTCCATCAACAACCTGGAATACATGCTCATCAGCGCGCTCAGAAGGAGCACCCAGAAAGAAAAGCAGCGCATCGCTTTCCTGCAGGGACACGGAGAATTGAGCTACCAGCAGACGCAGCGCGTACGCTCCCTGATTTCGCCTTACTACAAAGTAGAAGATATTTACCTCAACGATTCCCTGGATGCATTAAAAGGCGTAAAAGGCTTGATCATTGCCCGCCCGACACGCCCGCTTTCCGAAAAGGACAAATACCTGATCGACCAGTTCCTGATGAAAGGCGGACGCTTAATGTGCTTCCTCGACAAGCT
The DNA here is from genome assembly GCA_021325675.1 of Crocinitomicaceae bacterium. Lineage (GTDB taxonomy): Bacteria > Bacteroidota > Bacteroidia > Flavobacteriales_D > Crocinitomicaceae > M2408. The sequence goes on along the minus strand of JAJTCM010000002.1, from coordinate 250,431 downwards.
GGAGCTCAACAAGGATACCCTGGCGATGAAGGGAATTGCGCATACCACGCGCTATAACCTCGAGCTGGATAAAATGCTGTTTGATTACGGCATCAAGGTAAACGATAATTACGTGATCGACGTGCGCTGTGCACCAAAAGCGATCCCGTCTTCCAAAACGCCGCTGATCCCCTGGTTCTTCGACGTGAGGGCTACACAAACCAACCACCCGATTGCGCGTAACCTTGATCCGGTGATGCTGCGCTATGTTTCTGAAGTACAGTTCGTAGGCAACAGCACTACCAATGTTTCTTCACCGATCCTGACGTCATCTACGAATTCTTCCGTGACGGGTCTCGCCCCGCTGATCAGCCTGGCTTTTCCGATGAATTACGGGCCAAACCCAATCCTGGCGCAAAACCCGGAGGATGAAGATAATAAGCTTTGCCTGGCAGGTTTGGTGGAAGGACATTTTGAATCCCATTACAAAAACAGGATCGTTGACGCCTTTGCCAAAAACCCGGAAGTAAAATTCAGTGAAAAAAGTATAAAAGAAGGAAAGGTGCTGGTTGTCGGTAACGGAACGTTTATTGAAAACAGCTACGATTCCATGCCGGGCAAAAACGGCAAAATGCTCTACCGGCCGACGGCTTTCAACGGGTTGCGCTTTGACGAAACCATGGCGAAAATCGAGGGGATGCAGCCTTTGGTTTACGGGAACCAGGAATTTTTTCAAAACCTCGTGGACTACATGATGGGCGACAATTCCGTGCTCGACCTGCGCAGCAAGCAAATCGACGTACACGCAATCGATAAGGAAAAAGTGAAGCGGGAAGCCGGTTTTTACAAAATGGTCAACATGGTAGTGCCGAGCTTAACGATCATTATCATTGCCTTTATTATTTTCTTCCTCAGAAGGCGGAGGTACACCCGAAATTAAACGCATCAGATATGAAAAAGAAAAGTATCATTTTAGTTGCAGCAATTGTTGTCCTTGGATTCCTGGCCTTTATGGCTACGAACCTCGTGCGGAACAGCGGAAAATCAGACACCGAGCTGCTGGAATTCAGTATTGAGGACACCGCTTCCGTGGATAAGATCATGATTACGGATGCTTTCAATAATAAATTTGAAGCTGTGCGTAAAAACGGTGTTTGGGTGGATAAAGACGGCAACTGTATCATCCAGGCGCCAATCCTGACGATGCTCGAAACGTTCAAAAATGTGGAGTTCAAGGGCTACGTGCCTGAAAATTCCCGGAAAACGATCACGAACCGCATGGCGAGCTCCCACACCAAAGTGGAAATTTTTCAGAACGGCGAATGGGTGAAGACCTGGTATGTGGGCTTTTCTACCCAGGACCACTACGGCACTTACATGCTGCTGGAAACGCCGGATGAGAAAAGCGACCTGCCGGTTATTATGAAGATCAAAGGCTTTAACGGGATCATCGAGCCACGTTTTTTTGCTGATGCACGGAGATGGAAATGCACGCAGGTTTTTGCCCTTGAGCGTGACCAGATTGCTTACGTAGACGTGAAATTTTACGATAATCCGTCGCGTAGTTTTTCCGTGGCTAAAGAAGGCACAAACTACACCGTGAAACACCAGGGAAGGCCGCTTCCGGCAGTGGATACGAACATGGTTATCCGCTACCTGAACAACTATAAGAAAATTCACTACGAATTTGTGAATTATGACCTGACGGACAAGCAGGTTGACAGCCTGAAACGCTCGAAACCTTTTTGTGTGCTCACGGTGAAGCAGGTTTCCGGGGAGTCTGATGTACTCAAAATGTACCGTCTCAAAGGAAACGGCACCAAAACAATGAACGATTTCGGGGATTCCGTATCTTATGACGCAAACCGTTTCTGGTGCGTTTTACCGAGCGGTGAGTTGGTGAAATGCCAGTATTTTGTGTTCAACCCGTTAATCATGGGCCACATTTATTTTGCGGCGCGTCCGGAAGAAGTCGAAATGTAAGGACTTAATAACAGCTGACTGAACTTATTAACAATTCGATTCAAATCGGATTATTTTGAGTAAAATTGTACATTAAAAAATAGTACCAAATATATGAATTTCGTCGTTTCTTCAGGAACTTTATCCAGACATTTACAAAGTATCAGCGGGGTGTTGAGCACCAGCAACACACTTCCGATTTTAGACAATTTCCTTTTCGAGATTGATAACAATGAGCTGACTGTTTCGGCTTCAGACCTGGAAACGACTATGCGCACGAAATTGAACCTGGACGATTCCAAGGAAGGCGGGAAAATCGCTGTGCCGGCCAAATTGCTCCTCGAAATCCTCAAAAACTTACCGGAACAGCCGTGTACGTTCAGCGTGGACAAAAACAATTTCGGCATTGAAATTTCTTACGATAACGGGAAATCCAAAATGGTAGGCTACAACGGAGATGAATATCCGAAAGTGCAGTCTATCGAGAAGAAAAACCAGCTGAAAGTAACCGGTGAGATTATTTCCAAGGCCATCAACAAAACGATCTTTGCAACAGGAAATGACGATCTGCGCCCGGTAATGAGCGGCGTATTCTGCCAGTTTTCACCTTCCGAGCTGATTTTTGTGGCAACGGACGCACACAAGCTCGTTTGCTACAAGCGTACAGATTCCCAGGCGGAAGGAAGCGCGTCTTTCATTTTGCCGAAAAAACCGTTGAATTTATTGAAATCAAATATTCGCGGGGACGAGGAAGTTTTGCTCGAATTCAACGATGCGAACGCCGTTTTCACGTTTGGTGATATCGAATTGATCTGCCGCCTGATTGACGGGAAATTCCCGAATTACGAAGCGGTAATCCCGAAAGAAAACCCGAATGTACTGACGGTTGAACGCGCGCAGTTCCTTGGGGCTTTGAAGCGTGTATCGATTTTTTCCAACAAAAGCACGCACCAGGTCAAGCTAAAAATGGCCGGACAGGAATTGTCGCTTTTCGCGGAAGACATTGATTTCTCAAATGAATCTACCGAAAGACTGACGTGTTCCTATGATGGAGAAGACATGGAAATCGGCTTCAACTCCAAGTTCCTCATGGAAATGTTATCCAACATTGACGCGGCTGAAGTAAAGATCCAGATGAGCGCTCCAAACCGTGCAGGAATTTTAGTTCCGGCCGTGAAGGAAAATGAGAACGAAGACATCCTGATGCTGGTAATGCCGGTAATGATTAACCGTTAATCATTCAATTCGTGTCGTGTAATTCGTAGCAAAAAAAACATTCAGACTACATTATAAATTAAAAATGCCGGGTGATCAGCCCGGCATTATTCGTTTAAAGAAGTTTGCTTTTACAATTGGAATGAGATCGGCAGCTGCATTTCACTGCTGATTTTTTTACCGCCCTTCTCTGCCGGGTCCCAGTCGGGCATGGCAGATACCACACGTACAGCTTCAGCGTCCAGGTCCGGATGTATGCTTCTCAGCACTTTAGCCTGACTTATTTTGCCTTTTTCGCTTACGGTAAAGGAAACGAATACCTTGCCTGTGACCTTGTTTTTTGCCGCTGATTCCGGGTATTTTACATTGTTCACGATGTACTTGATCAATGCGTCCGTGCCGCCTTTGAACTCAGCCGGTTTGTCAGCTTCAAGCACGGTTTCGGCTTCTTTTTGGGCAGGTTTTGCTGCCGGTGATGCCCAGGAAACCAGGGTAAGGGATCCGGCCAGCGCCGGGATGATGAGCGCAAAAGCCCATCTTTGTTTTTTGGTGTGTTTCATAATTTGAATCCGTTTTATCAGTGTAAGCTTTGTTACAAACTGATGGGTTAATAGATATGATGGAGAACTAGTTCCGAGGGTATAAGCCAGCAAAAACTCCAGGTAGCGGGTTTTGTGCTGCTGGTACATGACCTGGTCCACTTCAAATTCGTGCGCGTGGATGAGGTCCTGCTCCAGGAAATAAACTGCCGGGTTGAACCAGCAGAAGCATTGAATGATCTGCGTATAAAACAAGTCGAGCGTGTGCCGTTTTTTGGCGTGGAGCGCTTCGTGCTGCTCAACGATCATGCGGCTTTCGGCATCCATACCGGCTTTCAGCTGAATCCAGCGGAAAAAGGAAAACGATTCCTCACCCGGGATCTCTGTAAAAATAAGTCCGTTCCCGCGTTTGCGTTCAGCAGAAAGAAAGAGCTTTAACAGCCGGAACAAACGAAATAAAAGCCAGGCAAATGCGACGCTCACCGTTAGCCAATAGATGTTTTCCAGCGACCAGTTTTCCGGTGTCGTTTGCGTTGCTTCAGCTTTTGGGCCAACGCTAATTGCTTTCAGCTCAACTAGTTTAAGCTTGACACCGTTTAGCGAAAATGTTTGTTTGGCCAAAACGGGCAGCACGGAAAAAACCGGGACCAGCAAAAGGATCAGCCGCTGTTTTCCAAAAGAAAGGAAAGGGCGCACCAGCCGGAACGCCAGCCAGAGAACTGCCAGGCTGAAGTTGATTTCGATTATGTTCCACCAGAAATTACTCATGTTTGTCTTGTTTTATCAGTTCCAGGATTTTGTTGACGTCGTCCAGGCTCAGTTTATTTTCTTTCACGAAAAAAGACAGGAGCTTGGCGTTTGAATTCTCAAAATAGTTTTCTTTCAGCGACTGGATCCGTTGGGCGGAATAATCCTCCCGGGAAATAGTGGGAGAATATTCGTTCGCTTTTCCATACGTTTTAAAAGTCACAAAGCCTTTCTGCACCAAAACCCGGATTACCGTCAATACCGTATTGTATGCCGGGCGCGGTTCTTCCAATTGCTCATGGATGTCTTTTGCAAAACCTTTGCCGATAGCCCAGATAGCCTGCATAATTTGCTCTTCAGCACGTGTGAGTTCCTTATTCATAAAAACAAATGTATAACTATATTTATAAATACACAACTATTTTTATAAATATTTATTTCTATCCCGCAGATATTGCGCTGCTTTATACGCGGATGGCGCGAATTAATCATTAGCATATTAGCACATTAAAGTATCAGCATATTCATACCCATCTTTTTTTTAACAATTTGACCGAATTTCTGTATTATTTATTGTCAGTTTGGAAAGATTCAGTAACTTTGCGCCAAATTTTAGAGGATATTTAATAAAATTTCTGAAAACATGGTTATCAAAAGCACAGTAAAATCAATCACTTTAGCCTTCATGTTCCTGTTGTGCCTGACCCCGCTTTGGGCGAATGAAACACACGGTGAATCTTCAGAAAACCATGAAAAGAAAGAATTCAATGTGAATGAAATGATCATGCACCACATCAAAGATGCACACGAGTGGCATTTGTGGGGCCCTGACCATGGCGGAACATCTATCTATTTACCGATTATTTTGATTGACGGAGGTTTGAAAACTTTTTCTTCTTCCCATTTTTATCACGGTGAGCACAAATCGGCTGTTGACCACAAAACCCACGAAGAAGTTTCTTACGTTGCAGGGGTTGGCCCGGCGACAGGTTACGCAATGTACCACGAAAAAATTTACAAGCTTGAAAACGGCGGATTGTCTTTTGAAGACGGTCACGTTCACGGCGCTGTGAAGCCTTTTGACATGTCGATCACTAAAAACGTGGTTTCCCTGTTTGTAGGCGCAATCCTCATTTTACTGATCATGGGCTCAGTTGCCCGCTTCTACAAAAAGAACGGGGCTGTTGCACCGAAGGGTATAGCAAAATTCCTCGAGCCGATCGTTGTGATGGTTCGCGATAACATTGCCAAAGAAAATATCGATCACCACAAGTACCACAAATTTGTACCTTATTTATTGACGATTTTCTTCTTTATTTTCATCAACAACTTATTGGGGATGATCCCGTTCTTCCCGGGTGGCGCGAACTTAACGGGTAACATCACCGTGACAATGGTTTTAGCGATCTTCACCTTGTTGATCACTGTTTTCTCAGGAAACAAAAACTACTGGAAGCACATTTTTGCTACTCCGGGTGTTCCTGTAGCTTTATTGCCGATCATGATCCCGATCGAAGTTGTCGGTATCCTGACAAAGCCTTTCGCCCTGATGATTCGTTTGTTTGCGAACATGAGTGCAGGCCACATCATTATTTTAGCCTTGATTTCCATCATCTTCATTAACCAGAACGCAGCCTGGGGTGCACTTTCCGTGCCGATGGCCCTGTTTATCTCGGTGTTGGAATTGTTAGTTGCGTTCCTGCAGGCTTTCCTTTTTGCTTTGCTTTCAGCATTGTTTATCGGGGCGGCGGTAGAAGAAGCACACCATTAATTAGTAACTTTTTAATACACATATAATATGTACGGAAGTATAGCAGCAATCGGAGCAGGTCTTGCAGTTTTAGGCGCAGGATTAGGTATCGGACGTATCGGTGGTTCAGCAATGGACGCGATCGCTCGTCAGCCAGAAGCTTCAGGAAAAATTACAACTACAATGATTATCGCGGCAGCCTTGATTGAAGGTGTTGCCCTCTTCGGTGTAGTAGTAGGTATGCTCGGTGGAGCGAAGTAATTAAAAGGCGGTGCCGTAACGGTTGGTTCCGGCACTGCTTTTTTAAAAAAGAACAAATAGTTAAACTTAAATATAAGAAACATGGAATTGATTTTGCCTGATATGGGTTTGTTAATCTGGACTTCAATCGTATTCGTACTTTTACTTTTCATTTTAACAAAATTCATCTGGAAACCGATTTTGAGCAGTGTAAACGAGCGTGAGAAAAACATCTCGGATTCATTGGCTTTGGCTGAAAAAACAAAGGCTGAGATGAAAGAATTGCAGGCCCAGAACGAAAGCCTGTTGAAAGAAGCTCGTGCAGAACGCGATAAAATCGTAAAAGAAGCACACGAATTGGCTGCGAAAATGGTCGATGACGCTAAAACAAACGCGAAAAGCGAATCAGCTAAGATCATTGCTTCCGCTCACCAGGCGATTGAAATGGAAAAAGCTGCTGCCATGTCCGAGCTGAAGTCACACGTTGCGGCCCTTTCAATCGAGATTGCTGAGAAAATCGTGAAAACTGAATTGTCTTCCGATGACAAGCAAAAAGCTTTGGCCAGCAAATTAGCGGAAGATATTAACCTGAATTAAGAAATTCGATGAAAGCAACCAAATCAGCATCGAGATACGCGAAAGCGCTTTTGGAACTGGCCATTGAGCAGAACAAAACGGAAGTAGTGTCCCGCGATATGCGCCGTTTTACTGAGGCTTTCCGCGAAACAAGGGAGTTTCAGCTGTTCCTGGATAGCCCGGTTATCAACGCTGACAAGAAAAATGCGATCCTGAACGAAGTGTTCCCTGGGTTTGATATGCTCACGAGATCATTCATTGAGCTGCTTGTCAGAAAAGGAAGGGAAAACGCCCTCGGCCAGATTGCAGATTCATTCGATGCGCAATTGAAATCCCACCTGGGAATTATCCCGGTGACGCTTATTTCAGCACAAGCGCTGGACGAAGCAACGAAAAAAACCATTCTTTCCAAGCTGGAGAAATCCTTAAACGGAAAGCTGGAATTAGAAGAGAAAATCGATCCGTCCTTAATCGGTGGCTTCATTGTAAAAATGGGCGACACGCAAATCGACGCATCAGTTTCCAACAAATTGAAGAATTTAAAAGTTAATTTAACAAGATAGGGGCATCAGCCGCTAAATAATATAAGGTTATGGCAGACGTAAAACCAGCAGAAGTATCTGCAATTTTAAGAGAGCAGCTTTCAGGGTTCAGATCCGAATCTGAATTGCAGGAAGTAGGTACCGTACTCCAGATTGGTGATGGTATCGCCCGTATTTACGGACTTACAGGTGTTCAGTACGGTGAATTGATCGAATTCGACGGAGGTTTACAGGGAATCGCATTGAACCTCGAGGAGGACAATGTAGGTGCTGTATTGTTAGGCCGTTCCAGCCAGGTAAAAGAAGGTGATACCGTGAAGCGTTTAGGACGTATCGCATCTGTGAAAGTAGGTGACGGAATGGTAGGACGTGTAGTTGATACCCTGGGTAACCCGATCGACGGTAAAGGTGAAATCACCGGTCAGTTATATGAAATGCCAATCGAGCGTAAAGCTCCGGGGGTAATTTTCCGCCAGCCGGTAAACGAGCCTTTGCAAACAGGTATCAAAGCGGTTGACGCGATGATTCCGATAGGCCGTGGCCAGCGTGAGCTTATCATTGGTGACCGTCAGACAGGTAAAACAACTGTTGCGGTAGATGCGATCATCAACCAGAAAGAATTTTATGACAGAGGTGAGGCTGTTTTCTGTATTTACGTTGCAATCGGGCAAAAAGGCTCAACTGTTGCGGGAATCGTTAAAAAGCTCGAAGATGCAGGTGCAATGGCTTACACCGTTGTAGTTGCTGCGAACGCTTCTGACCCTGCTCCAATGCAGTTTTACGCTCCAATGACAGGTGCGGCGATCGGTGAGTTCTTCCGTGATTCAGGACGTCCTGCACTTATCGTATTCGACGATTTATCCAAACAAGCGGTAGCTTACCGTGAAGTTTCCCTCTTATTGCGTCGTCCTCCGGGCCGTGAGGCTTACCCGGGTGACGTATTCTACCTGCACTCCCGTTTGCTCGAGCGTGCGGCTAAAATCATCGCTGATGACTCCATTGCTTCAAAAATGAACGACTTGCCGGAATCCCTCAAAGGAATCGTAAAAGGCGGTGGTTCTTTGACAGCTCTTCCGATCATCGAAACACAGGCGGGTGACGTTTCTGCGTATATCCCGACGAACGTGATCTCCATTACGGATGGTCAGATCTTCCTTGAGTCCGACTTGTTCAACTCAGGTATCCGTCCGGCGATCAACGTAGGTATCTCCGTATCCCGAGTAGGTGGTAACGCCCAGATCAAATCCATGAAAAAAGTAGCCGGGACGTTGAAATTAGACCAGGCTCAGTACCGTGAATTGGAAGCGTTTGCGAAATTTGGTTCCGACCTGGATGCTGCAACTAAATCCGTATTGGATAAAGGTGCACGTAACCTCGAGATCCTGAAGCAGAAAGACGGTGATCCATACCCGGTAGAAAAACAAATTGCGATCATTTTCGTAGGTACAAAAGGTTTGATCCAGCGCGTACCGGTAAACAAAGTGAAAGCTTTTGAAACCGAATATTTGAATTATCTTGAAGCAAAACACGCAGACGTATTATTGGCACTGAAAGCCGGTAAGTATACGGATGAAGCGACTGATGTCCTGACAAAAGTTGCGAAAGAAATTGCTGAGAAATATTAATTAAATGGAGAATTGAGAATGAAGAATGTAAAATAATTCTCCATTCTCAGTTCTCAATTTTCAATTCAAGAAAATGCCGAATTTAAAAGAAATACGAAACAGGATCAGTTCTGTCGGTTCAACGATGCAGATCACGTCTGCCATGAAAATGGTTTCCGCTGCAAAATTGAAACGCGCCCAGGATGCGGTAACGCAAATGCGCCCGTACTCCGGAAAACTGAAAGAAATCCTGGCGAATTTAAGTTCCAGCCTGGATTTATCCGAAAACGCGTTCTCCCATGCGAGAAGCGAAGGAAAAACCCTGATAGTGGCGATTTCTTCCAACCGTGGTTTATGCGGTGGCTTCAACAACAACGTTATCAAAGCGGTAAACAACTTGCTGGCTGTGGATTTCGCAGGCGAGCAGGTGGAGCTTCTTTGCCTCGGTAAAAAAGTAACCGATGCTTTCAGAAGAAGTGAAATCCGTGTGGATAACAGTGTATTTGGAGTTGAGGATATCTTTGCCGACCTGAATTTCGAAAGAGCTTCCATCATTGCTGAAAAGATTATGGAGAAATTTGTAGCCAAAGAATACAAAAAAGTAGTCGTGGTTTACAATTCCTTCATCAACGCTGCAACCCAGGAGGTGAAAACGGATCAGTTGCTTCCGGTAATCCCGACGGTAACTGAAGGTTCTTCGACAGGCGATTACATTTTTGAGCCTTCCAAAGAAGAAATTGTGGAAGAATTGATCCCGAAATCCTTAAAGCTGCAATTGTTTAAAGACCTGCTCGATTCTTACGCTTCTGAGCACGGTGCACGAATGACAGCTATGCACAAGGCAACCGACAACGCCAAAGAATTGAAGAGAAACCTGACATTAAGCTACAACAAAGCGCGTCAGGCGGCTATTACAAGCGAGATCCTCGAAATCGTAGGTGGTGCGGAAGCATTGAACAACTAAGAATCATTTGATTTAAGATACAGTCCCCGGTTTGAAAAAGCCGGGGATTTTTTTGTGCTTAGTTTTTCGGATCCCCCTGTTTACAAGGATTTATAGTTTTATAAAGTCCGTCGCGGCGCAAATAGCGGATAAAATCGGAAGGCTGATTTTAAAAATTTTCCCGGATTTTAACAAAAATTACCTATAACCAAACAAGGGTTTTGCACTTATATCAAAAACAGCCGTATTTTTGAAATAAGCAGAACCAGGATGGAAAAAGGCGTACCAAAAGAGAATAAAAACGGAATAGATTACATTCCCGGACCGGATTTGATCCGCCTGGAGAAACTTGAACTTCCGCTGCCACCCGAAATTGAGAGAGGTAAATTGGAATCCGTCTTCCCTAAAATGCATTCTCTTTCACAGATCAATGTAAATTTTCCCAAAATGATATCCCGTGATGAACGATATAATACCAATCGTTTTTCAAGCAGTGATATCAGCCGCGCTTTGAAACTTTCCGAGGCAGAGCTGTACATGTCAATCCTTGGCTCAGAGCAAAAATTACGATACAAGTTTTTTGGCCGCCTGGATAAATTGTTCAGGGATGGAAAATCGAACGGAATCCGGCGAACAATACGCAAACGAAATGAATAACATGATGAGAAATTTTTTCTGGTTTTGCTCCGGTGCCAACCGGAAAATATTGGAACGCTGCCCGACAGAGTCCAGCAAATATGTTGGGATTGGCGCAACCGTGTTTTTTACCGGGGTTTTGGCCGCTATTTCTGCGGGTTATGCATTGTACACGGTTTTCGATTCCATGACCACAGCTTATGTTTTCGGGGCGATCTGGGGCTTGATGATCTTTAACCTGGACCGTTTTATCGTTTCCAGTATGAAGAAGCGCAATAATTTCTGGCAGGAATTCAGGGTGGCCCTTCCGCGGATTATACTGGCGGTACTGCTGGCGCTCGTGATCTCAAAGCCGCTTGAGCTGAAAATTTTTGAAAAAGAGATCAACCGGAAAATTGACGCGAAGAAGACGGAGGAAGCAATTAAGGCAAAAAAGTCAATCAATAAAGGCTTCCCGGAAATCACGGAGCTGGAAAACAAAATCCTTGCCCTGAAAAAAGAAAATAAGGAAAAGGAAACATACCGGAACAAAAAACAGGAAGAATATGACTTCGAACGCTTCGGCAAAAAAACTTCCGGTACAACGGGAATTCCTGGAATCGGCAGCAATGCGAAGAAAAAAGAAGTGCAGCTCAACGAAGCCGAAACCGATCTGAAAGCTACCGAAAAACGTAATCAAAGCAAAATCGACCAATACGAGAAAGAAATCAAAGATTTGCTGGCGCTCCGCGAAAAGGAATTCAAAAAACAGAAGCCTAATATTGATAAATACGACGGTTTGGCCGCCCGGATCGAAGCCTTGGGGAGCTTGTCTTCTCAAAGTGAAGCGATGAACTTAGCCAATATTTTCATTATTTTATTATTCATTGCGATTGAAACGTCCCCGATTTTCGTGAAGCTGATTTCTGCCCGTGGACCTTATGATGATTTACTCGAAAAACATGAGCATAGCATTGAAACATTCAAAATAGAGCAAATGTCGAAATTAAACCAAAAAACGAATGAGCGTTTGCAGGTAATGATCGAAACAGGTAATCATAATTTACAGGAAGAACTCGAAGGAAATAAACAGCTCCGCAAAAAGATCATCGATGCAGAAACGGAAATCGCTGATGAAATGATCAGTAAATGGAAACAGGAAGAGCTGGATAAGATCCGTTCACGCAAGCCAAAAAATTGAACCCGGATAAAACCGTTCTAATCTACACCTTTATTATAACTAACGTTCTATTTTTTTAGCTCATGTGTTTACCTAAGTTTGTTTCTCAAAAACGAAACATTTAAAACACATGAAAACATCACCAACACAGTTAGCAGCCAAGCTGATTTTTTCGATTACCTGCATGGCATTTTTTGCCTTGTACTCCTGTTCTGCGGCAGAAGAAAAAACGAAAACGGAATCCGGAAACACAGAAAATGCTGCGCAGGGTGAAAGCCCGGCGTCCAATTTGCCGCATAAATACGGCATTAAAGCAGCCGTTGTAACATTTGAATCCACGATGGAAATGGCAGGAATGGTCATCAAAGGAAAAGACATCGTTTATTTTGACGATTTCGGTACGCTGGAATGTAAAGAAACCTATAAAGACGGTAAGCTCACCGAATCTTTTTTCAGTGATGGAAAAGATCTGTATAAACTGGTTCACGATACAAAAACGGCTTACAAGGTTGGTGTTGCTTACCAGGGAACGGAAATGGCCTGCGACTGGTCAAAATTTGATCCTAAAGAAAAAGAAAACGGCAATGCTAAAAAGCTGCCCAACGAAACAATTGCCGGAAAAGAGTGTGAAGTATTTTCACAATTCGTTAAAGACTACGGCTCAACAACCAAATTTGCAGGCTGGCAGCATATTTGTTTATTGACGGAAAGCCAGGCAAAAGACAGCAAAACAACTGTTAAAGCGACAAAAGTAGAAGAAAAAACTGCTGTTCCTGCGGACAAGTTCAAGGTACCGCCGGGTTATAAATTGGAGAGTATGTAACAAAAAAAGCATCCGTCAGTTGGCGGATGCTTTTTTAATATAATGTTCTTTGCGTTTAGTCCCGGATAAGGAACTGGAAACGGTCGATGTTTTTTAATGCGATACTTGTTCCGCGGGCAACAGCTCTCAGTGGATCTTCAGCAATGTGTACCGGCAATTTGGTTTTTTGCTGGATCCGTTTGTCAAGTCCGCGGAGCATTGAGCCACCACCGGCGAGGTAAATTCCTGTTTTGTAGATATCTGCAGAAAGCTCCGGCGGCGTCATCTCGAGCGCGCTCAGGATTGCTTCTTCGATTTTAGAAATTGTTTTGTCAAGTGCATGGGCCACTTCAGAATAAGTCACGATGATCTCTTTCGGGATTCCGGTCATTAAGTCCCTTCCGCGAACGGCGAAATCCGGCGGTGGGTTGTCAAGCTCAGGAATGGCTGCACCGACTTCGATTTTCAATTGCTCAGCCGTACGTTCACCTACGAGGATGTTGTGCTGACGGCGCATGTATTCTTCGATGTCTTGTGTAAAATCATCACCCGCAATACGAATGGATTTATCGCAGACGATACCGCCCAGGGCGATTACCGCAATTTCGGAAGTACCACCGCCTATGTCAATAATCATGTTGCCCATTGGCTCTTCCACGTCGATACCGATACCGATCGCAGCGGCCATCGGCTCATGGATCAGGTAAACTTCTTTTGCACCGGCATGTTCACAGGAGTCACGAACGGCGCGTTTTTCCACCTCCGTAATACCAGATGGGATACAAACCACCATGCGCAGGTTCGGTGAGAACATAGATTTTTTGCCGCCGTTGATCATTTTGATCATCCCGCGGATCATTGCTTCAGCACTTTGGAAATCCGCAATCACACCATCTTTCAACGGGCGCACCGTTTCAATCAATTTGTGGGTTTTTCCGTGCATTTGCTGGGCTTTTTTCCCAATCGCAACGATATTGCCGGTTTGAATATCTTTGGCAACAATCGACGGCTCATCAACAACCACTTTGTCATTCATGATGATCAGGGTATTTGCTGTACCAAGGTCGATCGCTATTTCTTGTGTTAAAAAATTAAATAATCCCATTTTATCGCGCTTCGTTAAATGAAGTCTCTTTGTTTTGTGTTAACGTATTCGTAAATTTTTAATTTTTGTTTCAAATTTCGGAAAAAAAATTTGAATTAATGTTTAAAATGCCTTACACCGGTCATTACCATAGCCATCTGGTGCTCATCGCAATAAGCAACCGAAAGGTCGTCCTTGATTGAACCGCCGGGCTGGATCACGGTATCAATTCCTTCCAGGTGGGCTATCTCCACACAATCCGGGAAGGGGAAAAAGGCATCCGAAGCCATAACTGCTCCTTTCAGTTCAAAATTGAACGATTTTGCTTTGTGAATTGCCTGGCGCAGAGCGTCAACACGCGAAGTCTGCCCCGTACCGCTTGCGAGCAGCTGCTTGTTTTTCGCCAGGACAATGGTGTTGGATTTGGTGTGCTTCACCAGTTTATTAGCGAAAAGTAAATCTTCTGTTTCAGCCGCTGTCGGTGCGATTTTAGTAATCGTTTTCAGGTCGGCAGCCGTTTCGGTTTTATAATCTTTATCCTGCTCTAAAATTCCGTTCAGGATTGTTCTTACCTGTTTTTGCGGAAAAGCAGTTTGTTTTTGTTTTAAAATAATACGGTTCTTTTTGGACTGCAGGATTGTGATGGCCTCCGCTTCGTATTCCGGTGCGATTACGACCTCACAGAACAAATCGTTCATGACTGTCGCGGTAGCTGCATCAATTTTCGTGTTGGCAATCAGGATTCCCCCGAAAGCTGAAACCGGGTCACCGGCCAATGCTGCTTCGTAAGCTTCTTTGATCGTGTCGCGTGTTGCAAGTCCGCAGGCGTTGTTGTGCTTCAGGATTGCAAATGTCGGTGCGTCAGACTGAAATTCGAGCATCAGCTGTACAGCCGCGTCAACGTCTAATAAATTGTTGTAGGATAATTCTTTTCCGTGCAATTTATCAAAAACGGCATTCAGGTCACCAAAAAATACGCCTTGCTGATGCGGGTTTTCACCGTAACGGAGTATTTCTCCCTGCTGCAGTGAAATTTTGAGGCTCAGGTTCTCGTTTTCCGTTTGTGTTGCGAAATAAGCGTGGATCTGCGTATCGTAATGTGACGAAACGTTGAAAGCATCGCGGGCAAATGACATACGCGCTTCGAGACTTGTTTCACCATTCTCATCCAGCTTGGCGAGGAATTTTTCATACTGTGCCTGTGACGGAATAATTACGACGTCCTCATAATTTTTAGCTGCGGCACGGATCAATGAAATTCCGCCGATATCGATTTTTTCGATGATTGCTTCGTGGTCCGTTGTTGATTTAACGGTTTTTTCAAAAGGGTAGAGGTCAACGATTACCAAATCAATGGAAGGGATTTCGTAGTCGGCAATCTGTACCTGGTCTTCCTCGTTATCGCGGCGGTTCAGGATCCCACCGAAAATCTTTGGGTGCAAAGTCTTTACGCGGCCGCCAAGAATGGACGGATAAGAAGTCAAATCTTCAACGCGTTCAACGGCAACCCCCATTTTTTCTATGAATTCCTGCGTTCCCCCGGTTGAGTAAATCGTTACATTTAATTCAGCCAAGCGCTTGATAATTGGCTCAAGGCCGGTTTTGTCAAAAACTGAAATTAATGCACTCTTGATTTGCTTATTTTTACTCATAGTTAAGGGGAAATGAAATTCAGTGCAAAATTACGCTAAAAAAATGGATTTATCATGCTTAATCAAAACTATTTTACGACTAAATTCAGCCCTTTCGGGATGAGCGCTTAAAAGCAAAAACCCCGTACATCGCTGCACGGGGTAACCCTAACCTTTCAAGGTAGGCTGTGTTAGGATTTAAAGAGAGCTAAAGTCCGATCACCTGCCGGATTTCGATTTCAGTTATTTGGCGTGGCTTGCCACCATGGGCAATAAAAGTCCGGTGCACAAGTTTGCCTGTTACAGCGATCTTTTTGCCTTGTTTTGCAAAATTTTCAACGAATTGCGCCACGTTTCCCCAGGCGAAAAGCCGGTGCCATTCCGTTTTGGTTTCGCCGTTCCGGAAGTAGGGCGTTGCGATGCTTAAGCGGACAACTTTTGATCCGTTTTCAAAATTGGTTACCAGTGGCTGTGATCCCACATTGCCGATGAGCGTGATTTGGTTTTTCATAGGTTTGTATATTATAAGATGGTCAGGTCGTTTACTTCCACTTCGGTGATTAGTTTCTGTACGCCGGCAGTTGTCCGGTAAAAGCGGGAAACAAGCTTTCCTTCTATGGCCAGGTTGATCCCTTTGTGTCCGAAATCTTCCAGGACGTTTACCCAGATACCCCAGGCCGAAATCCGGTGCCAGTTGCTTTTCTTTTTGATGTTGCCATCAGCGTCCAGGTAGGTTTCCTGTGTCGACATGGAGAACTGTGCCAGTTTTTTCCCGTTTTCCAATTCTATGACTTTCGGCTCGGAGCTTATTTTTCCAATGAGGTTTACGTGGTTCATAGGGAAGTAGATTTCGGATTGCTGTTTAATGATTTTTTGTTCAGGAGCATAAATTCATTGAGCTCAATTTCCGTGGAGTAACGTTTTTCTCCTCCCTGGGTTTCGTATTGGCGGTTGACCAATTTACCTTCCAGTGCGATTTCATTGCCTTTATCCAAAATGCGGACAATATTTTCTGCTTTTTTTCCCCAGGCGGTAATATTATGCCATTGCGTTTCTTCCTGCCAGGCGCCGCTTTTATCTTTATAACGCTCATTTGTCGCTACGAAAAAACGTGTCAGCTGGTAACCGCCCGGTACTGTTTGTAATTCGGGTTTCTGCCCGATGCGTCCGATTAAATTCACTTTGTTTCTTAGTGTGCTCATAACATTTGTCTTTAATTGTTTGAATAAAAAATTAGTTTGTAAATCGCCGGTTTGATTCCGACATTGCAAAGTTGCGGCAGTCTCAAATTATCTTTCGGTTATTACGCACTTGTTGTCGAAAGTTATTCGTTTATAACCGGTTAAAAATGAATATATAATTAATTATCAACCATTTAAATTGATTACATGAAATTTGATTTTTTCATAAAATTGATAGTAACAGCTTCTGACTAAAAAATAATCAGTGATCCGGGAATAAATCTGGAACAAGAGGAGAATTTAGCCTTAAATGGTACAAACAAAAAAAGCACACAGCAAAAACTATGTGCCTGACCCTTATGCCGGGATATTGTGCAGGTGAATCAAGTCATACCGGCGGAACGCTTCATTAATTGTGTTTTTTCTTTTGCACTGGCGACGTGTGCATTGAAAATCCGGACAGGTAATCCGGTATTACCCAGTTGATATATAACAAAACGGTTTTCGCCGGTGTTTTTGATTCCAAAAAAGGAACGGTTTCCTTTCGAACCAGTGAAGTTTCCATCTGAAATAACGGTAAACGTTATAATTTCTTCGCCCTCTACTTCTTTGATAGCCGAGCTGCTGATTTTCCCCGAAGTAAGGCCGTTTTGACTACGGGAGCGGTATGAAAGTACAACATAGCCATTCAATACCTGAAAGTAACAATCATTTTCGTCCATCGAATACCGGCGTCCGCTTTGGTATTTTTCGACATCTTCTAAGATATAAAGCTTGTCCTGGGGCAGGGCAATGCCCGCTGTGATAACCGGATCTTCCTGCGCGTGAACACCAAGTGCTGAAAATACAGAGCCTAAAATGAAGATAAAAGACTGATTCATGATGTAGTTTATTACTGTCGTAAAAGAATTATAGCAAAAATTGCACCGCTTTCTGTTTCAGGCAGTAAGGTGTTCCGGGGTCTTCCAGCCAGGAGGCGGAAACTTTGGTTTTAATCTCCGAAAAATTGTCCAGGGAAGTCATATAAAAATACGATTTGTCGTTGACCCGGATCGTATAACCGCCTTTATCGCGGCGCACTTTGATCCGGTCTTTTCCGTAAGCAACCCGGGTTTCTTTTTTCCCCGAAATTTCAATGAGCTGCAGTTCGGCCGGATAAATTTTCTGAAAAGATTTTCCTAAAAATTCAGCTTGCTTTGGATTTTTGTTCTTATCGGCATAAAATACAAAGCTGCGCTGATCAAGCTTCACGGCAAATACGGGGCGATTGGATTGAAAGAAACAAATTTGCTGCGAAGCGATGCTGGAATAGCGTACATGCACTACCGCAATGACAAAAACCGTCGAGCTGAGCAAGACAAACTGTAAGAGCCGCATCCGTTGATAATATAAAGCATAAAACAAAAGCAAAATGAGGGCAAATAAAACGAGCACCGCAAAACTATTGAGCACAAAGCCGGAGGAAACCGCACCGGGCAAAGCGTCAATATAATGGATGATCAGCAGCATGACCGTGAGCGAAAATGAAAGCAGCCCAGCAATTGGTTTTGCCAGGATTGTCAGGAAAGCAGTTGAAAAAAGTGAAACACCCAAAACAAGGATTACAAAGGAGAAAACCATGAGCCCGAGGTTCGTGAGAATGAAATAATTCGGGAACTGGTGGAAATAATATAAAGTCAGCGGAACGGTCATAATTTGTGCCGCAATCCCAACCATCGTCCCTTCGTAAGCCAGCCGGACAATCTTGTTTTTAAAATACACGAGCTTGCCCAGCGGCTTGTAAAACATAAAAATACCGAGCATAGCCAGGTAAGAAAGCTGGAAACCGATGTCGAACAGAAAGTGCGGGTTCCACACGAGGATCACCACCGCCGAAAAGGCCAGGACATTGTAATTGTTATAGTTCCGTTCCAGCAGCTGGCTGCCGACGAGCAAGCTGAACATCACGACCGAGCGAACAACTGAAGCAGAAAAACCGGTCAGCAGCGAATAAATCCAGACAATCGCCAAAGAAATAAGGATTGCCCTGTTTTTGGAAATCCATCGCTTAAAAAGGCCGAAAAAAGAAGTCAGGATCTGGATCAGGATCCCAACGTGCAGGCCGGAAACCGCAAGAATGTGCATCGCCCCGGTGTTGCCGAACTTGCCGGTAATTTCCGCATCAAGCGAGCTCCGGTCACCGAGGATTAGGGCTTTCGCAACGCCAAGCTCGTCACCGCTCAGGTGCTTGTCGAGAATGGCCGAAAAATAATTGCGGAGCCTGGTGAAAACATGCGAAAACGGCGGGTCAGCCTGGCCGATTTTAGCGTAGGAAGCCTCATCTGCAAAACCAATGTATGTGATGCCTTTGTGTTTCCAGAAAAACTCCGAATCGAATTCGCCGGGATTGGATTTGTTCCGGATCGGGTCGAGGTCGCTTTGCACAAGACAAACGTCAAAATCCGACAGCTCATCCGCGCCTTTGAGGAAAACAACAGCTTTGTCCTTAATGACAACAGTGTCTCTGCCCCGGATTAAGGCGTTTACTTCAAATTCACATTTAGCGTAAGCCCCGGAGCTGCTCGTTTTACTCAGGATTTGCCCCAGGATAAGATCGCCTTTCAGGTAATTGTTCTCCAGCGAAAAGGCAGAGTTTTCTTTCCTCGTTACATTGTAAAAAGCAAAGCCGCTCAACAGGCAGATCAGCATTAAGCCCAGCGTTTTGTGTTCCTGCCGGGTTTTGAACAGTACAAGCTTTTCAGCGGCAAAATAAACAACAAGGAGAAAGGATAAAAGTCCGGCAGTGAAAACAGCTGAAAACGTGATATATTCTGATAAAATGATCCCCAGGCAGAAGAAAACGCAAATAGTGAGGAAAGGTACTTGTTTCATTCCTTTTTTAAGTAAAAATATAAATTCTCAGTTGCAATTAACTGATTTAAAGATTTTTTTTCATTACTTTAGTCCCAAATTTTAATAATATGTTTAAGTCGAAATATACTTTTTTACTTGTATCAGCTGGGTTAAGCCTTGTTTCTTGCGGGGGTAACGAAGACAAAGACGGAAAAACGGCAAAAGTTGTCGTTGAAACCGATAACAACTTCAATTCTGAGGAATACGATTTCGTATTGCCACAACCGATTTCCCTGGCAAAAGCTTTTCAGGCAGCAGGTTTGAAATATACTCCGGGAGCAACAAACCCGGCTTCAAACAAGCAAAACTATCAGTCGAAAGTAAAACAGCTTCTGAACTTAGGCGTATATTCAACCGATTTGGCCTACAGCGCCATCAATGAAAAATCACAGGAGGCACGCGAATATCTCAAAGCCATCCAGGAACTGGGTAACGGCGTTGGTTTGAAGCCAGTTTTCTCCGACAAAAAAATCATCGAAAAATTTGACAAGAACCTCAATAACATGGAGGTAATCGAAGACCTGATCTACGATATCCAAGAGCGTTCCGAAGAATACATGGACGATAACGATATCCGCTACCTTTCTGTTGTGCAGTTTGCCGGCGCGTGGGTGGAGGGAATGTACCTCGGCATCAAGGACATCGAGCAAAACCCGGACTCCAACCTTCCGGTGACCATCGTTGACCAGATCAACCTTCTGAAAAACATCGTGAAAGGCTTGAAAACGTACCCGACTTCAGATGAGGTACTTTCCAACGTGATCAAAAAGCTCGAAGATATCCAGGCAACTTATGATAATTTCGCATCCGTAAAAACGGCAATGGAAAGCTCAACTTTCGTTTCCCCGAAATTAACGCCGGAAGAATTCAGGAACCTGGCAGCTAAAATCAAAGACCTGAGAACGTATATTGTAAAATAAGCCGCTATGAAAAAAATTGCACTTCTCTCTTCACTCGTTGTACTGACTTTCCTGTTTTTAAGTACGACCATTGCAGATAACGGAAGCTCCTTTGATGCCCGTATCAATACGTATAAACATGAATGCAAGCAGCTCATCAAGCCTTTTCGCTACGAAGGCTCGCGCGTAACGTATTTCTCAGGGCAAAAAGAAGAATTCACCAAAAACGTGGAGGCTTTTCTCGTAATCGATACGGAATATAAATTTGCGTTCAGCGGTAAAGAATGCTCCACCAAAGCGATGGTGCGCATGTACGATTCCGGCGATGAGAAAAAACGTACGCTTCTGAAAGAAATTAAAAATATCCAGGGGAAAAACATATCAGTTTCCTCGAATGACCTGGCTTCCGTTTACCGTAAAAAAGTTTCGGCTACGGAACGTCTTAAAATGGTGTATATCGAATACAAAATCGGCGGCGGTTCCTCCAAAAACGAAGCAATCGTTATGGTGGTAGGTTACAAGGACTAAAAACACGTTCCCGGCTTTGTGTCTGCACGAATTGAAAGTATGCTGTTAATTTTTGTAGATAAAATAACCGAAAGGCTCATTTACACGCTTGATTTCATTTTCCGCGACCGGAAAGTGGAGTATGAGCTGACCAACGACTGGGTTTACTTCAAATCCAGCGATCACCTAAAATTTGTTTATTCCGATCAGTTTGCTGAGGGTTACACCCAGTTGCTTCCGTCAACCTTATTATTTGATGAAGCTATTTTTCCTTATGCACTGACCAAAGCCGTTTTTTACCGCGAAGAATGCCTGGCTTTTGACAAGATCTGCGACCCGCTGGCATCGGTCTTTTTTGTTTTGAGCCGCTATGAAGAATATATTATCAAGCAGCGCGATGAACACGAGCGTTTCGAAGCCCGCAACAGCATTCAGTACCAGTTCGGCTGGCTGGAAAAAACAATCTGCGAGCGCTGGGCCGAAGATTTAATCGCTTTTTTGGAAAAGCACCTCGATGCAGATTTGCAGGCGCAGAAAATCCCTGTAAAGCTGATCCCCACGTTTGATATCGACAATACCTTCGCTTTTCAATGGAAGGATGGCCTGCGCGGTATGCTGGGGAGATACCGGGACAGACTGCAAAAGGACAGGGACCGCCAGGAAGCCCGCCAGGTTTTTGAAAGCGGGGGCAAAGACCCGTATGACACATTCGACCGGGTCAGGGAACTGGCAGCGCAAGGTTTCGAGATTTACGTGTTCTGGCTGCTGGGTGAATATGCTACTTATGATAAAAATATTTCCGGCAGCGATGTCCGCCACCAGGAGCTGATCCGCGAGATGAGTAATTTTGCGCATATCGGGCTCCACCCGAGCTACAGGTCAAATACAAGCTTGTATTACCTCAAAACCGAGCATGGCCTGCTGGAGCAAATTTTAAAACGGGATGTGAAAACCACCCGCCAGCATTTCCTGAAGCTGGATTTCCCGGCAACGTATAATACCTTGATTTCGCTTGGCTTTACGGATGATTATACGATGGGTTATGCCGATGCCGTGGGTTTCCGGAATGGAACGGCGCGCAGCTTTCCTTTTTTCGATCTCCTGAAAAATACACCGGCCAGATTGAACCTTCATCCCTTTGCTTACATGGACGCCAGCCTGAAAAACTACCTGAAGCTGAGCCCGGCTGACGCAAAAGAAAAGATCAAGGCCCTTTTTGAAGAAGTAAAAACGTACGGCGGCGATTTCGTATTCCTGTGGCACAACGAAACGATCGGTGATTTCGGCCCGTGGAAAGAATGGAAAACCGTTTTTGATTATACGCTAAGCCTGAAAGATGAAATTTAAGCTCGATGTCCCGGTTCCGGATTTTTATCCTAAGATCAGTCACGGACAATCACTTGTTTTGCTGGGAAGCTGTTTTTCCGATGACATGTCGGCGCGTTTCTTGCAGGCAGGTTTCAAGGTGCTTGCGAACCCTTTCGGGACAATTTTTCACCCGCTGCCGCTGGCCCGGATTTTAGAAAATGCCTTGCTCAACACGGAAGATTTTCAGGTATTTGAAGACAAAGACACCTGGTTTTCCTGGAATGCATCGACCTTGTTTTCGGGAAGCTCCGAAAGTGAAATTCAAGCCCGTTTTCGCAACATTCAACTCAATTTGCGGGATTCGATCCAAAAAGCGTCTTACCTGTTTATTACCTTTGGCACGGCCTGGGGTTATGAATTAAAGGATGAAAAACTGCTTGTGGCCAATTGTCACAAACAAGCTTCCGGCCGTTTCAGTAAACAGCTTTCGGAGCTGCAAACCATGGTGGCAGTTTGGGAAAAGGTAATTGCTTTGCTCTGGGAATTCAACCCGGACCTGAAGCCCGTTTTTACGGTCAGCCCGGTGCGCCATATTCGCGATGGCGTGGTGGAAAATACGCGGAGCAAGGCGCGTTTGTTTGAGCTGATTAGCCGGCTTGAAAATGCCGGGGCATATTTCCCGTCTTATGAAATCGTCACCGATGAATTGCGTGATTACCGTTTTTATAAGGAAGACCTTGTTCATCCGAACGACCAGGCAACTTCCTACATTTGGGAAAAGCTGCAGGAAGGTTTTTGCTCGCCTGAAACGCGTATGCTGACCGCGGAAATTGAAAAGCTCCGCCTTTTGCAGCAGCACCGCCCGCTGACATCAAACGAAGCCGGATTGCGTGATTTCGAAGCATCGCGTGAAGCTAAAATCAGGACTTTCCTGGAAAAACACCCCGAAGTCAGCTGGTAAAATCTTACGGATCAATATTTCAGCTTTTTATCACGATATAGATGCGTTTATACCATTATTGCTTCACTTTGGAATTTTTTTCGTTTTTTTGAGCTGAATTAAAACCAAAAACAATGCAAAACCCCTTTGTTTATATACTACCTGCCGTGCTGGCCTTTGCTGTGTCGTGCGGAACAACAAAAGAAAAAAAAGAAGATTCCCCCGTTGTCGAGTCCGAAATTGTGTGGGATGAAATGCAAAGCTTTATCGATACCAACGAGATCGAGCTTTCCGTTCCTAAAGTATTCCACGCTTCCGAAACAGTTTTTACGGACCTTGTCCACACCAAGCTGGAAGTAAGCTTCGACTGGAACAAGGCCTGGCTTTACGGGAAAGAAACACTTACTGCGAAACCGCATTTCTATGCTACCGACAGCCTGGTCCTGGATGCCAAAGGAATGGAGATTAAAAGCGTGAAGCTAAACGGCGCTGATCTGCGTTACAGCTATGACAGCTCTTTCCTGAGAATCAAACTGAATAAAGTTTACAACCGGACGGAAACATATACTGTGGTGATCGATTATATTGCCAAGCCGGACGAGCGTACAACGGGCGGAAGCGCTGCGATCACAAGTGACAAAGGATTGTATTTCATCAACCCGCGCGGTGAAGACCCGAATGTGATGCCGCAAATCTGGACGCAGGGCGAAACGGAAGCGAGCTCGGTTTGGTTCCCTACAATCGATGCGCCGAATGTGAAAACTACACAGGAAATACTGATTACCGTAGACAAAAAATATGCAACGCTTTCCAACGGTAAATTGATAAAATCGACGGAAAACGCAAATGGGACACGTACCGACCACTGGAAGCAGGAATTGCCGCATGCACCTTACTTGTTTATGATGGGCGTTGGCGGGTTTAAAGTCGTGAAAGATTCGTATACGCGTCCGGACGGAACGAAAATGGAGGTAAATTACTATGTTGAGCCGGAATGGGAACAATATGGAAAGGCGATTTTCGGTGAAACACCGGCAATGATTAAATTTTTCTCTGAGCTGACCGGCGTTGAATATCCCTGGGACAAATATTCGCAGATTGTTGTGCGCGACTATGTTTCCGGGGCAATGGAAAATACAGGCGCTGTGATTTTCGGAGAGTTTGTATATAAAACCGACCGCGATTTGCAGGATGAAAACGATAATTCCACGATTGCGCACGAATTGTTCCACCATTGGTTTGGCGATCTCGTTACAGCTGAATCCTGGTCAAACTTACCGCTCAACGAATCCTTTGCGAACTATTCCCAATACCTGTGGGACGAGCACCGTCACGGTCTGGATGAAGCGGATTATAATGCGGAAACTGAAAAAGCGGGGTATTACCAAAGTGCCGAGAACGGCGGAAGTCACAACCTGATCTGGTACGATTACGATGATAAGGAACAAATGTTTGACGGTCATTCTTACAACAAGGGCGGCCGGATCCTGCACATGCTGCGCAACCACCTGGGCGACGAAGCTTTTTTCGCAGGGTTGAAGCTTTACCTCAGAACGAACCAGTTCAAAGCAGCTGAATTTCATCATTTGCGCCAGGCTTTTGAAGAAGTTTCCGGACAGGACCTGACCTGGTTCTTCAGCCAGTGGTTTGAAGCTTCCGGTCACCCGGAAATCGAAGTTGCTTACGACCAGCATACTTCGCCGAGATCGGTCGACATGCGTGTTTACCAAAACCAGTCTTTGTCAAAAACGCCTATGTACCGCATTCCGGTGCAGGTGATGGTGTATGACGATGGAGGCGAGCATTTGCATACGGTTGTCATTGACGGAACGGAGAATAAATTCAATTTCCCGGTGGAAGGCCAGCTGAAGAACGTCATTTTTGATTACCAGCAATGTGTTTTGGGGATCATTAAGGAAGAAAAGCCGCAGGAACAATTTATCCATCAGTATTATAACGGGAAACGTTACATGGCACGTAAAAATGCCCTAACGTATGCAGGCGAAGGAACAAGCGACGCATCCCAGCAAATGCTGCTTGACGCCCTGAGCGATCCTTTCTGGGAAATCCGTTTAACCGCGATTGAAAAAGCAGATAAGCTCAAGGATGATAAAGCGAACCAGGCAATGAACAAGATCAGGGCTTTGGCGAAAAACGACCCGAATTCACAGGTACGCGGTGAAGCGCTTAGTTTCCTGAGCAAAAGAATGTCAATGGTAGATTACGAAGACCTGTGTCTCGACCGCCTGAAAAATGACCGTTCTTATTATGTTGTGGGAATTGCCCTGAACGAAATAAGCAAGAAAAACCCGGCAATGGCGCTCAGTGAAGCTAAAAAACTGGAAAAGGAGCAATCAACGAAAATCAAATCAACGATTGCGCAGATTTACGCCGGAAGCGGTGACGCAAGCCATTTGCCATTCTTCGAAGATTTGCTGGTTAACCAGAAGCTGGGTGGTTATGAAGCAATTATTTGTTTGAACTCTTTCAGCTATTATATGGGAAGACAAACAGTTGATGTGCAGGAAAAAGCGTTGCCAATTTACAAAAAACATTATGCTTCCGGGGGAATGTACACCAAAATGTTCATGCCGCAAAACGTGGATTACCTCGCGAAAATGATAGATGAAAAAGTCTACGAAAATAAAGACAAAATCGAGGCCTTTGAAAAAAACAAGGACATGGTGGAAGCCAACAAGCTGCGCCAGGAAGTAAAAAGGCAAGAAGAGCTTTCCAAAAACCTCAAGGCTTACCTGAAAGAAATTGAAGTAGAAACAGGGAAGTAATTGAAAATGGAGAATTGAAAATGTAAAATTTTTGATTCGAAAATTTGAAGAATTAGCTACGTTGCTGCCTTTTTGGCGGTCGAAGATTCGATGGGATATTCTAGAAAAATAAAAAGTCCCCGTCATAACTGGCGGGGACTTTTTATTTAAGAACAACCGAATTTAAAAGATACCGTAGGTATCAGATATTTGTTGCCGGGATGAAGTCCCGGAAAGAGAGCGAAAATCTTGATCGTTTTGGCGCGTGTTTATGATCCGCCGCGGCGGAAAACCGTGCCAAAACAACCTGTTAATTCAATGTTTTATTGGAGTTCCCTACAATTCATTCAAAATTTCCGTCAGGTTGAAAGTAGAAACAGGGGTCAGCGTTTCAATCGTGATTACTTCCGTATCAACGGCAACGGTTAAGCTTTGAATACCATACAGCCAGCCGCCGTTGTAATTCGATAAGCTGATTACATGAATTTCAGAGCCAACAGGAATCAAGCCGTAATGCTCTGTGAAGCGGCCGTTTTCAAACATATCCAGCTGTGAAATGGAGTTGCCTTCTTCTTTGAAAGCAATCAGCACAACGGTATTCAAAGCGCTGAAACCTGCCGGGAGCTTCACGGAGAGCTTTTTCTTCTCGCGCGGGTCGTTCATGAACCGGTCGATGTTGATCCAGCCCCAGGTTTCTGCAGGAAAGGTATAAGCCGTTTTGAGGTTTCCTTTAAAATCAATATTCTCAATAGAAAGATCGTCTTTGGAACCGGTCCAGGCAAGGTTGTTCTGCGTATCGAAAACACCGTCAAAAAGCGACATCCGGTCATCCGGGGTTTCAACAATAACGGCTAGCTTCACCGGGGTTTCCGCAACGACATCACTATTGTTTTGCGAGATACGCAGGTAAAATTCACCTCCGGTGATCAGCTGGGTTTTGCTTCCGTCGATTTTTTGGGCGATCGTAGGCTTGTTCATCATCAGCATCCCGGAACGCTTTTGCATTTCAATCAACTCGATGTTTACAGATCCGGTAACAGGTTGTCCCAACTGGGTTTTGAGCGAGTTCGGTGCAATCACGATTTTCACTTTTCCATTGCTGTAGATTGTTCCGCCCAATTCGGAGTTTTCCAGGGTGAAACGCTGCATAACGCGCTCAAATTCATCGTCAAACAAGCGTTTTACGCTAGCGCCTTGTTGTGCCATATCCAGTGCTTTGCCTTTTAAAGTGCCGTCACCGGCTTTCCAGAAAATTGTTTTCCCGATCTCAATCGTTTCGGAGTTTCCGCCGCCATTTTTACTTGGATGGATTTCTCCCGGACTGAAAACGCTGACTGTGGCTTTTTCGTGCAGCGTGACTTTTTTGCCGCTGGTGAATTGCATTTTACCCCAAACGGTGATCTGGGTACGCTCGCAAAAATCGCCGGAACTGAAATTCACCGAATTATTAACGAGGACGGTTGAATTTTTTGGAATGATAATTACATCCCCGCATAAAGGTAAACGCCCTAAATTCCAGGAATTGGCTGAGCTCCAGCTCACCTCGCCGCTGTTGGAAATAATCTCAGCTGCCAAAGTGTCTAGCCCCAAAGTGATAAAAAGAAGCAGTGCAATTGTTTTCGTAGTCAATTTTTTCATAGTTGTTTTGCTTTGGAGCGTTAAACATATAAAAATTATGCCAGAAAGTACCGCTTAACATTAAAAAAACGTCGACTAAATGATTTTTTAGAAATTTTTCGGAAACTTTTTTCGGTCTATAGTTCAAACCCATACGTGTTTAGCGAGCTGATTTCGGGTTACGGTTTATATTTGTTTTCCAAAGAGTTTGATTTTAAAATAAAGTATTATATTTAAACGCTAATTTATTGACTATGAAACTCATATTACCACTGTTCATTTTGCTTTTTGCTGCCCCTTT
This sequence comes from Crocinitomicaceae bacterium, assembly GCA_021325675.1. Lineage (GTDB taxonomy): Bacteria > Bacteroidota > Bacteroidia > Flavobacteriales_D > Crocinitomicaceae > M2408. Next base: position 222,612 of record JAJTCM010000002.1, on the reverse strand, counting down.
TTTCCTTGCACAGGACTATTTTCCGCTTAGCCTGGTGAGTACAAACCATTTCACCAAGACGATATCTGTCAGTATTAAGGAAATTTATTCGATCAAAATTGATTCCGTGGCTAATAACGGCACCGAAACGCGTTACTACAACTACAGACAAATAGATCCGGCTGAAATGAACTGGCAGGAGCACAATCTTATGTCTTCAACCTACACTGATTTGGAAGGAAGGCTGTACAGTACCAGGTCTTCCTGGCTTTCAAATGAAGGGCTTAACAAAACCAATAGCCAGGATATTCTGTTTCTTAATTCAATGGAAGGGGGTACGGATATTGAGCTTCGCTATCAGGCACCAGTAGATTCCCAATGGATTTTTTATACGCGTTCCAACTTTAGGGTGTGGGCATTAGTCGACACGATTGTTGAAATGGATGTTTTAGGGACGATGGATTCAGTGAAGATTATCCGTTTGAATACTACTAATTTGAGCAATGCTCCGGTGAACCACGCCTTCAATAACAAGGAAATATGGATCAGTAAAACCAATGGGTTTATAAAATGTTACCAATTTGTACATTTTCCGGATGTCAATGAGGAAATTACATTGGTTGGGAAGGATTTAACAGGTATCCATCCTTTGACAAATGATGATTTGCCTTACCGGTATCCCGGAGATTTGCTTATATATGCTAAAAATGGGGTCGACCAAAGTGAGGAAGGCACTGTAACTTCTTTAAATTACGCTTATCAGCTTATATCGGATCTTAACATAAACGGCGCTTACAGGAATTATACCAGTCAATGCCTTAATCACGAGTTAGGCTTGAATTATTATCAACCTGATTATCAGCAAAGCTGTTTAACCGGTAGTGATTTTTTTGCCTTGAGCGGCCAGTGTTTTATTAACCCTTATGATGAGGATTGGCGGACGTGTGTACATGTTAATTATTTATCGGATGGCGTTCCGATGATCAGGGCTTTGTCCTTTAATCCATCCAATGAGCAGTTTCTTTATCCCGAGACCTATATAAACGGTCGCGATTCCAGGTACGGAACAACACATGGGCTTGAATTACGGATTGAATATTTTCAAAATACACTGGAGGAGCTTCCTTTTAGTATAACAGAGATTGTATGGACCCCTTATTATTATGCATCTGATTCTGTGACTGGTTTCGGGACTTATATTTCACCTTTCCAGGTACAAGATGTGCAAACGGATTCCATTAATATGTGTACGGGTTTAGTTTCACTTGATTATACCCAGGCGAATTGGGCAGATTCTTTAAGCTGGTCATTCAGCGATGGTTTTACAAGTGATTCTGCCCATATTGAGCATGCTTTTTTATCTGCCGGAAGTCATCCGTATTCCCTCGAACTCCATACTGTTTTTGGTGACACGATTCTGCATTCTTCTGTTACGGTTGGTGATTATCCGGAATACGATCAGGAAATAAGCTATTCAAAACATTACATTTCCTGCTATGAATTTGGCCTTGAAAACGCAACGGTTGAAAGCGATAGTTCTTTTTGGATATTGGCTGACGAAAGTGTTGTTCCCGGGAATTCCTGCACTCATGTAGGTACTGAGACAGGAAATGATACGCTTTATCTGGCTAATTATTACGGGTTCTGTAGCGACACGCTCCGGTGCATTTTACATATAGACGCCATGGCGGCCCCTGTTGCCCCTGAATTTCCTTTAACAGAGACCTTTATCGATCTAACCTATTTCAAACTGAATAACAATTATGTCTATTCAAATATACCGGCTATTCCTATTGATCCGGGGGCATTTGTGGATTCACTGATGCGTGGGTGCTACCAGTTTACTTTTCAGCAAGGGCAACAGGTGAATGTCAAAGCGGCAGCACAGTATCTCCTGGAAGAATGGAGTGAATATTATGAAAGGGATTATTCCTTGTGGATTGACTACAACAATGACGGGTCGTTTACTTCTGACGAAATTATTTTTTACCATGAGGCTGACCTGGCGTTGGATTGGATTTATAATGTGCCTACGATCAACGTGAACGAGAATTTTACGGTCTCTTACGATGCAGTTGTAAACACACCTCTTCGTATGCGTGTTGTTCCGGATAGTTTAAGACAAGGACAGGTGGGGATAGATTTTGCAATGATCGTTACAGAAGCGCCAACCACCGGGTTGGTTTCCCTTTCACAGGAGCAAATTTATTTTGCCCCAAACCCGACCAGCGATTTTGTGCAGTTGAAACTGGATTCCGGCCAAACGGGCCACATTGAAATGACGGACCAATCCGGCAAAATGATCTGGGAAAAAGCAAACTGCTATTCCGGGGAGATGATCGATTTAAGTGGTTTGGCGAGCGGGATTTATCTGCTGCATTACGAGCTTAACGACGGAAATACAGGAGTGTTTAAAGTGTGTAAGGAATAGCTCACATACTACACGAAATAAAAAGAGGCTGATTTACACAATCAGCCTCTTTTGTTTAAGTTCTTTCGGGAAGTCTACGGCCTGAGCGTACATTCCCATTCTGTACCATAGCTGCCGTCGCTTTTCAGGGCGTGTACCGTTACATAATTTTCATCCCGGAAATAATCTACGGCGTATTTATTTCCAACACCGTCTTTCACGTAAAAAATAAAGCCGGGAACACTGGTGCTTTCGAAATCCACATAATCATATACGTCAAATTTTGACCATTTCCATTCACCGGTTGTTTTGTCCTTTGAGCTGAATTGCACATCGAGAACTTCCGTGTTGGCGTTATTGCATTTAAACATAATGGAGAATACCTTGCCGTCATAAACAAAGTATTTCTGGGCTTTGGTGGTAAAAGCCAATCCTGTGAGCAGGACAAATAAGATAAACAGTTTTTTCATGATTTTATATTTAATAAGCTTTAAATATATAATCTATTTTGGAAAAAGCGATCAATGAAACTAAAATGGATGATTTATTTTCAAGGAGTTCACTTATCTGTCGGCAAAAGATCAGCTTCTTAAACGAAAAAACCACGAAAAGCGAGCTTCCCGTGGTTCCTGTTTATTAGAAAATAATTTAGAGTTTTCTTGCTACTTCCACTTGTTCGAAAGCTTCAACAATATCACCGACTTTAATGTCGTTGTATTTGTCGATGTTCAAACCGCATTCGAAACCGCGCTTCACTTCTTTCTGATCGTCTTTGAAACGTTTCAGTGAGCCGAGATGTCCGGTGTGGACCACAATTCCGTCGCGGATCACGCGGATCTTGGAGTTACGCTTGATAACGCCGTCCAGTACGAAGCAACCTGCGATTGTTCCCACTTTCGTGATATTGAACGTTTCGCGGATTTCGGCAGAACCGGTGATCTCTTCCTTGATGTCCGGCGATAACATACCTTCCATTGCAGCCTTGATCTCTTCGATCGCCTGGTAGATGATAGAGTAGAGGCGGATATCGATTTGCTCCTGCTCGGCAAGCTTGCGCGCAGCCACGGATGGACGCACCTGGAAACCGATGATGATTGCATCTGATGCAGAAGCGAGGTTGATATCTGCTTCGGAAATCGCACCTACACCTTTGTGAACGATCTTCACGGCAATCTGCTCGGTGGAGAGGTTCAGCAAGGAATCGGAAAGGGCTTCGATCGAACCGTCCACGTCACCTTTGATGATGAGGTTAAGCTCTTTGAAGTCCCCGATCGCCAGACGGCGTCCGATTTCATCCAATGTAATATGTTTGGTTGTACGCAAGCCTTGCTCACGGTACAGCTGTTCACGCTTGGTTGCAATGGAACGTGCTTCACGCTCGTCATCCATTACGTGGAATTTATCACCTGCACTTGGTGCGCCGGAGATCCCGAGGATAGAAACAGGAGCGGATGGCCCGGCTTCTTTAACTACTACGCCATGCTCGTTATGCATCGCACGCACACGTCCGTAATGACGGCCAACAAGTACAATATCACCGACTTTCAGCGTTCCTGCTTCAACGAGGATGTTGGTTACATAACCTTTTCCTTTGTCGAGCGTGGATTCGATTACCGTACCGAGGGCGTTTTTGTCCGGGTTGGCTTTGAGGTTCAGGATTTCTGCTTCCAGTAATACCTTATCGAGCAATTCTTCGATATTGAGGTTTTTCTTGGCTGAAATTTCCTGGCACTGGTATTTACCGCCCCATTCTTCCACCAGGATGTTCATGGCAGATAATTGTTCGCGGATCTTGTCCGGGTTAGCCCCGTCTTTATCAATTTTGTTGATGGCGAATACCATCGGAACGCCTGCCGCCTGCGCGTGGGAAATCGCTTCCTTCGTTTGCGGCATCACGTCGTCGTCTGCAGCTACGAGGATAATCGCAACGTCTGTAATCTGCGCACCACGGGCACGCATCGCCGTAAAGGCTTCGTGACCAGGTGTATCGAGGAAAGTCATTTTGCGGCCGTCCTTCAATGTTACGGAGTATGCACCGATATGCTGGGTGATTCCCCCGGCTTCGCCCGCTGTTACGTTCGCGTTACGGATTTTATCCAGCAAGGATGTTTTACCGTGGTCAACGTGTCCCATCACCGTAATGATCGGCGGACGGTCAACGAGGTCTTCTTCGCGGTCTTCAACAACCGGGATGGCTTCCTGCACTTCCGCGCTGACGAACTCGGTTTCAAAGCCGAATTCTTCCGCTACGATGTGGATCGTCTCGGCATCAAGGCGCTGGTTGATGGAAGCAAAAATCCCGAGTGACATACAGGCAGAAATTACCTGTGTCGGGGCAACATTCATCATCGAAGCAAGCTCGGAAACTGTTACGAATTCACTCAGCTTGATTACTTTTTCCTGTAATTCCGCGTCAATCATTTCCTGCTCACGGCGCTGCGCGAACATATCTCTTTTGGCACGCCTGTTTTTGGAACCTTTGGATTTTCCTCCGGAGTTCGACAAACGGGCCAGTGTTTCTTTCAATTCTTTTTCGATGTCCTTTTCAGAAATCGCAGGCTTATCGAATGGCTTGGCGCCCGGTTTCCCGAAAGGCTTTTTAACGAAAGGCCCTTTATTGCCGGCTTGTCCTGTACCAGCTCCTTGTCCCGGTTGGGCAGCAGCGGGGCTTACAGGCCTGCTTGGGTCAACTTTCTTGATGCGCTTCCTTTTCTTGCGGTTTTCTGCAGACTGGGAGTTCTTATCATTGCTTCTTTCAACGGGAAGCTCAATTTTACCGAGTACAGTAGGGCCGGTCAATACCTGGCGCTCTGCACGGATAGTTTCAATTACTTCGCGCGGCGGCTCTGCTTTTTCCTCAGGGGCTTTTTGAACGATCGGCTCAGCGGTTTTTACCGGAATTTGTTTCGCTGATTCTTCGCGCTCTTTTTTAAGCTCTTCTTTGGATTTTTTGTCAGGGCGGGTTTTGCTGTTGATTTTATCCAAATCAATTTTGCCTAACACCTGGATTTGCATATCGCCTTCGCCCAGTGTTTTAGCGCCATCGTCCTTTTTTTCTTCTTCTGCTGCCTCAACAACAGCTGGTGGTTCTGGTGATGGTGCCGCTTCTTCCGCTTTTTTCGGTGAAGCTGGCTTGTTTTCAAGGATGTTGAGATCAAAATCGTCTTCGTCATCATCCTCTTCTGTTCTTTCCTCAGCAGGCCTGGAGTCGCGGATACTAATAGTTTCACGACGCTCCCGCTTGGTGGAAGTCAGTTTGGATTGCTCTTTAACGATTTGATCATCTGCAAATTGCTGGCGCAACAAGTCATAGTGTTCTTCCTCCAGCTTGGTGTTGGGGTTCGAATCAATGACAACGCTTTTTGACTTCAGGAACTCAACCAGGGTGGATACCCCGACGTTCAATTCGCCTGCAACTTTGCCTAATCTGTGTGTTTTTCCGGCCATATATTCTTATTAGATTTCTAGACATCAGACTGAAGACATTCAGACCGGAGACACCAGACTTTGAATCGTCTTTTATCTTTCAGTCTTTTGTCTTTTAATCTTTGTCTTACTATCTCTTTTACTACTTAATTTTTTTAATCTATTATCTAAAATATTTCAGTTATAGTTAATCTTACCCAGGTCTTCAGCTTTTTATCTATTGTCTGAAGTCTTTTTGTCCTTACTCGAATTCCGCACGCAAAATCTTGCATACTTCAAGGATCGTTTCCTCTTCAAGGTCGGTGCGGTTCACGAGGTCGTCCACGCTGATTTCGAGAACGGATTTCGCCGTGTCACAACCAATTGCTTTCAGCTCGTCGATGATCCAGCTATCGATTTCATCAGCAAAATCTTCCAGGTCAACATCTTCTACATCTACTTCACCGTCACGGTAAACGTCGATTTCGTAGCCTGCCAATTTACTTGCTAATTTAATATTATTTCCGCCTTTTCCAATAGCTAAGGAAACCTGGTCTGGTTTTAAATGCACTTTCGCACGTTTTTCTTCCTCAAGAATTTCGATGGAAGTGATCTTAGCCGGTGACAAAGCACGCTGGATAAAGAGGTTCGGGTTGTTTGTAAAGTTAATTACGTCGATGTTCTCATTGCGTAACTCACGCACGATCCCGTGGATACGTGAACCTTTCATACCAACGCAGGCACCAACCGGGTCGATACGGTCATCGTAGGATTCAACGGCAACTTTGGCACGCTCTCCCGGCTCACGTACGATACGCTTGATGGTGATCAAACCGTCGAATACTTCCGGCACTTCGAGCTCGAACAATCTTTCGAGGAATTCCGGTGCAGTACGGCTCAGGATAATTACCGGGCTGGAGTTGCGCATGTCAACTTTCGCTACAACGGCACGGATAGATTCGCCTTTTTTGAAATAATCGGATGGGATCTGCTCGGATTTAGGCAGCAACAGTTCATTGCCTTCATCGTCCAGTACCATGATCTCTTTTTTCCAAACCTGGTAAACTTCACCTGTGATGATTTCACCGATGCGCTCTTTGTATTTCTTGTAAATGTTGTCTTTTTCGAGCTCCAGGATCCTGGAAATAAGGTTTTGGCGCAGGGAAAGAATGTTCCTTCTACCGAAATCGGCAAATTTGAATTCTTCGGAAACTTCTTCACCTACCTCAAAATCCGGTTCGATCTTGATAGCATCGGAATAAGCGATTTCCATACTTGCGTCCTCCACTTCACCGTCCATCACGATCTCCTTGTTGAGGAAGATCTGAACGTCACCCTTTTCAATGTTCACAATGACATCGATGTGCTGGTCACTGTTGAACTTTTTCTTCAGCATCGAACGGAATACATCTTCCAGTACGTGCTGCATCGTTTGTTTGTCGATGTTTTTTAATTCTTTGAATTCCGAAAACGAATCCACTAACTCCAAGCTATTCATGGCGCTTATTTAAATGAAATAACAATTTTTGTTTCCTTTATTTTGCTCATCGGCAGCTCGTGCTGCTCGGTGATTTTTTCCTTCTTTTTTCCGCCTTCCGGCTTTTCCATGCGTGTTGTTTCGAGGGTGAGGCTTTTCTCACCGGCCGCTATTAGCGTTCCCGTTAATTTCTGGCCTTCTTTGAGGACTACGTCCACTTCTTTCCCGATATTTTTTTCGAACTGGGCCAAAACACGCAAAGGCTTATCCAGTCCGGCAGATGAAACATGCAGCTCAAAATCCTGCTGCTCGCGGTCGAGGTTGTGCTCAATGTTGCGGGAAACCGCCACACATTCTTCGATCGAAACGTAGGAATTCTTTTTATCCAGCTCTACGTTGATAGCGTTCTTGGGAGAAATCGAGATTTCCACAATAAAAACATCCGGGAAGCGCTCGTCAATGCGATCCTGGGCGAGTTTTCGTACCGTTTCTTTTTGTATCATCAGATAATAAAAGAGGGGATTTAACGTCCCCTCTGTGCTTGTTCATTAAAATTACGGTGCAAAGGTAATAAAATTTTGATTAATAGCAAAATAATTTTTTGTAATGGAAAATGGAAATGGAAAATGGAAAATGGAAAAATAGTTTTGATCTAACCAATCACTATTTCCAATAACCAATATCTAATCCTCAAATACTTCGGGGTTGCATTCTTTTTTGAAAAGCTCGATCTGCGTTTCGAATTCTTTCAGGAGCAGGGAATCGGTGATTTTGCCGTCTTTGAAATTTTCTTCAAAAGTCGGGAGGGAGAAAGTCGTCACTACCTTGGCGTGGCAGCGCGGGAACATTGCTTTGGCAAGCCCCATGACGTTTCCGGCCGCAAAAGCCCCGGTGGAGGTGCTCATCAGCAGCATGGGCTTTTCGCAAAAGATGTTCATGTCGATGCGGGAGCACCAGTCCAGGATGTTTTTGAAAGCCACGGTGTAGCTGCGGTTGTGCTCGGCCATCGAAACGATGATCGCATCGGATTCTTCCATTGCCTTGCGGAAAGCGTAGGCCTGGTCCGGGTAGCCTTTTTTCTCGCGGTCAACGGAAAAGATAGGCATTTCAAAATCATTGATGTCGAGGAAGTTGATTTCACAATCCTGGAAATACTCCAGGGCGGATTTAACCAATTCGCGGTTGATGGAGGTGCTGCTGTTACTGCCGGCAAATGCTGTTATTTTCATGGGTTTGGAATGTTAAGTAATACGATTTCTAATTTTGAACCATATGAGGCATATGAGGTCATTTAAGATGTTAGCTGTTTGAAGGGCACATAAGCCTGTTGATCTGCGGTTGTTCTAAAATAAAACGTCGCGGATTTCGGGTGTTTTTTCAAAAACGCTGCGGGCAAAGGGGCACAAAGGGACGATTTTCTGCTGGCTTTCGCGTGCAAAAGTAACAGCTTCTATCACCAGCCTGTTGCCCACGCCTTTGCCTGAAAACTGCTTGTCTACTTCCGTGTGGTCGATGATGAATTTGTTCTCACCGGCCTGGCTGTAAGTCATTTTCCCGGCCAGGATCCCGTCGATGAAGGCCTTGAAAGTTCCTTTGTTTTCTTCGCGGATGTGCTCTAGTACCATGTTTGTTAATTTGAAAATTTGTGTCTTTACGAAAATAAGTGATTTTTCGGAAAGGTTTCTATAAAAAGATGGAAATTCGTTGTAATAATTCGGCCGGCCTCAACCCGCTTTGGCATCCCATTCCCGTTTCAGCAGGCTGTAGGCCCAGGAATCTTCCAGCTTATCATTTTTGAGGTAGTGCTCGCGCAGGTTGCCTTCGAACTGAAAGCCGAGCTTAAGCACGAGGTTCTGCGAAGCGATATTGTCGGGGCCGATCAACGCTTCGACGCGGTTGAGCTTCATGTCGTTAAAACCATAATCCAGGATCGCTGTCAGGGCTTCGTGCATGTAGCCTTTCTGCTTGTATGCATCGTCGTTCAGTGAATACCCGATTTCCGCCCGGAAATGTTCAAAAGCCCAGGTGTGATAGCCAACCCAGCCGATGAGTGTGCCGCTTTTCTTTTCAAAGAGGTGAAAAAACACGAAAGAACGGTTGAAGGTCACCATGCCTTTGGCGTAGCGGCTTTTCTCCAGCTCCAGCTCTTCAGTCCTCCCATGGAAAATCTCCAGCTGCTCTTCCCCGGAACATTGCCGGAAAATGTAATCGTAGCTTTCGGGCGTAAAAATGCGGAGCTTCAGGCGTTTCGTTTCTAGTGCAGGAAAAATCATTTTGTGAGTGATGAATTTGGAGTTGCTAAGTTAGGAGTTTTTGAATTATAATGAAATATTCATCACTCAACATTACAATAACTCCATTTCACGGCGCAGGTTTTCGCGTGCCTGTTTTTCATAGCGGTCATAGAAATGATCCGTTTTATACAAACGTTTCATGCCGAGCAGTTGTTCCAGCACTTTTTTCCGGCCCGGGTTGTACAGCACATCAGCGTAAACGGCGTATTCGCGGCGGACGTTTTGCATATATACGCGGTAATTTTCCCAATCGAAAGCGAGCGTTGACAGGTCGGCATCCGTGAAATAATTCGCGTCGGGATCAGCGCTCATTTCATGTTTTTTGGTCGCAAGGATCTGGTTCATGCAGCGTGCAGTCCGTTCTTCCGGAAAGCCGGTTTCCAGCAGGCGTTTTTCAGCCAGCTCAGCGCTTTTCTCTTCGTTGTCTTTAGCGGTCGGGTCATAGATCACATCGTGGTAAAAAAGTGAAAAAAGCACCGTGTCCCAATCGGAAATATTGTTTTTGACCACAGACAATTCTTCGTACAAATGTTCCAGGTGCGACATCGTATGGTAATGCCGTCCGGCTTCGCTGTAATGCTGTTCGATTTCAGCCCAGAGGGATCCGGCCAGGGTTTTGTCCGGGCTGTAGTTTCGGGCGAGTTGTAAGAAAATGGATTGGAGCATTTTAGTGGAATAATGAATTGCTAAGTTATGAATATTCATCATTCAACATTCATAATTATTATATTTGATCCCTATGCGGACCCTTCCGAAAATAATCGGGGTTGCCGGACTGGTGATCTCTTCCTTTTCGCTGCTTTTGGCTTCCATCCCCTGTTTTGGCTACTATGCCCTTGCGCCGGGCCTGATCGGTGTTGTTGCGTGTCTCATAGCTCTGCTTCAGCTGAAAAATCAACAGGAAAGCTACGTTGTTCCTATGACGGGCTTCCTGATCGGCGCTGCTGCAACCGCTGTTGCCTGCTACCAGTATTATCGCATGCAAACCATCATTGGTGACACGATTGACGTCATTCAAAACAAAACCAAAGAGAAGGCGAAGGAAATCCTCGTCAGGGAAGTAAAGGAAATCATCGAAGACAAGCTCCAGGACAATGACAGTATACCTGAAAAGAAAACGCATCGTGCGAAATAAGGAGTATCACCTCTTCAACCTGCTGGTGCTTGTTTGTGTGCTGGCGCTGTTCCTCTACGCCTGGTCGGATATCCGGGTGATCAGCTGCCCGTATGCTGATGCGGGAATTCAATGCCGTACCTGCGGGCTGACAACCTCGTTTAAATCCCTGCTCCACGGAAATTGGCCTGTCCCGCCGGGGCATTTGTTTCTTTTCATGTTCTTTGCTTCGCAAGTGGTCCTGCGCCCGCTCGTGAGCTATTTGCTAACGATTTCCAGCCGACCGAAGCTGATCCGTAATGTGGACCTGGTTGTTTCGGGTGTGATGGTTGGCGTGGCGTATTGGAGTTTGTTTTGGGGATGAGTTGAGTGCTGTTTTTCCTGTTTTTCGCAATTAACTTCGTTGCTGCTTCGCGGTTAGAAATTCAGGGGGTAAATGTACGATTACCAATGTCTCTGAAGTTAGGATTAAATTCTTATTGTCAAAAAGAAACTATTTTTTATTAATGTCTAGCTGTAGAAGTAGAATATTGTCCCTCAATTTATCATACATCGCTTCTATTTCTAGAATCCTATTTTGGGTCAAGTGGACAAAACTGTCCTTAACTTCACTTGGCAAATTCGAACTTTGAATTTGATCCTCACTTATTTTAGGCGTATCAGTTAATAAATCCCGGAGTTTCTTGGTGTTGTCCAAAACGTCTTTTTTAAGTGCAATATCAACATTTAGATTAACATTATTCATTATACGGTATATACAGCTCAACGAAACGTTTATTCTTTTACAATGTGAGGCCGCTTCCTGGTATTTTATCAATCCTGTTACAACTTTACCATGGCTATCTTCTAATAATTGATAAATATCTTCGGTACGCTTTATAATTAAATCTTTTTCTGTCCTGTAGTCTTGCTTTTCCTTATCAAGTATTTTTGTTACAAAATATGCGGCTAAAACAGTTACTATAATGGAAAGTATATCGATTAGATTAATAGTTTTTTCCACCTTGAAGTAGGTAAAGTCTATCAATTTTCCAATTATAATTCCTCCTAATAATGCTACAGCTAATAGACAAATGCCAAAAACACGCTTATTTTTTCCTTTTTGATTCTGCATCTTCTAAATAATGTTGAATATCTTCACATAAATAATCTTCTTCTGATGAAATAATTTGTAAATGTTTATTAATAACATCTATAGTCAAATTGTTTTCTCGAATAAGTCCTCCAAAAGATTCTTCTAAAAATGATGTTCCATAACCAGCGGTACCATCCAAATCAACTTGAAGAATAATATTTTCATTTATAGCTTCCTTAAGTTTTGGATAAAGTATGGTATCTCTAAATAACTCTCCTGAATGTGAGCCTTCTTTTTTATATCTTGGACCAGGTGTAGTTACAAAGTCTTTTGCTATTTTGATTTCTATTTTATGCATTACAACTTATATTATTTATATTTAATTCCCAATTTATAAAAGTACCAGTAAAGTTTACGTTTAATAATTTATAATTATCATCAATTGCATTAGAATAAACGTTATTTGTCACTACTACGAGGTTTGATATTTGATTTCTTTTGAGAGCCTCCTTTATTCCAGGTAATCCTTTCCCTCGATAATGTTCACCAGTGACTGTCTTGTGCAAATCCCCTTCTAAAATAAGTCTTAATAGTTCAGCGTTGTTACCATATTTGTAACGTTCAATCATTTTTTCAATTGAATTAAAAAATTTGTTTCCTTCTTGCTTATTTGAAAGACTACTAAAAACACCAACTCCATAATCAACAAAAGAGAAAGAAACACGATTATTGGTTTTATCGTGGTTAACAGACAGCCACCAATGTTTATCTCCTTCTTTCTCAAAAGATGCGTGATTGTTTGTATTTTGCATTAATTCAAGTAATGTTCTTTGTGCTCCTTGACATCGTCTTGTCTCTCCCCAAATAGTTTTAGATGCTTGCTCAATTATTTTCGCACTTAGCTCACTATCAACATTTTTAAAAGCATGGGTATGCAAACTGTGATCATTTTCACCTACATTATATCTGTCTTCATCTTTGAAGTTTCGTTTGAGTAAATTTTTGAAAAATCCTGACTGAGTTAATATATTTCGGATATTGTTTTCTGCTGGGAAATCACCATTGAATGGAATATTTTGTGATTTGAAACGAATCATTATTGAAAATAAAACTACAATAGCGTCATAATCAATCTTTTTAACTGATTCAAGCATGACAAATGTTTTTTCTCGTCTATCGAAGCATCCTTTAATTTTATTGATAAATTGAATAACTTTTTCAGGGTTTTGCTTAAATGAAAAATCTTCAGGAGCTCTTACCTTAGTATAATCTTTTATTTTATCCTCGAATTGATGTTTATGTTTTTTTTCTTCTTTACTCAGTCTTTGCTCTTTAATATTTTTAAGACGGACATTATCTTTAAATTCTAATTTGCGATTTAATGAACGTCTTGCTTTTCTTACATTTTGTTTTTTATATTTTGGAGTGGTCCAGTATTTCTTCATTGAATAATAGTTTTTCACTACAAATTTAATTATTCTAAATCACAAATAAAACCCTCAAAATCAATGGTTTTTACCCTGTTAAAAACAATAGGTTTTTGTTAAAATAAGCGTTACGATTTCTGCTAAAAACTATTACTCGCCCCTGTTTATAGACTTATAAACGTTTCTAACAGTTAGCAACAAATAAAAAATAGATACTAACATATAAGCGCAATCCGCGGGCCAAAACTAACCTCTAAATCTCCCTAAAAAAACGCCCGCACCTCCATTCCCCCGGAGTGAATAAATTTCGTTCCTTCTGATTTCCGGCCGTTATACTGGAAAGAAAGCTGCAAATTTTTCGATACGGAGCGCTGGTAGCCCGCGTTCCAGGTGAAGTTGTTGCCGGGTTTCAGCGCTTCCAGCATTTCGAAGCCAAGGGGGGAGTTCTGATCGCCGTTGTAGCGGATGGAAATGTAGGCGAAAGCTGCCTGGAAGCTGCCTTTTTTGGCCTGGTTGTATTTGGTCTGGAAGCCGATTTCGTTCACGAAGGACGTTTCTCCGGCCACGTTCTTTTTGTCGGAATAGCGCCCGTTCAGGGAGAAGCGGAAAGAGGTCGAAGGCTGGTAGATCAGGCTGGGTTTGACGAGACTGTAAACGATGTCGTAGTTCCGGCCGCTCGTGTAATCGGCGCTCACCATTTTGGTACCGACCTGGTAACTGTTTTCGATGGCGAATTTTTTGCGGATATTCAGGCGGATATTCGTTTCGTGGAAAATCTGCTGGCGCGCATCGAAACCGGAAGCGAGCAGCGTTTTCGCCTGGGTGTTTTGATACACGTAGTCGAGCGCAAAAATCGAGCTCGTGCGGTTAAAATAAAGCGTGTTGCGCATTGTGGAGCTGGAGCTCAGCAAAGTTGTGTCGCGCACCTGGCCATAGAACGGGTTCAGCACCTCATTGCTGTTGAAGCTGTTCGTTTTCCGGTTGATCCGCACGCGCGCCTGGTCGGAAAAACGACTCATGAATTTCAGCACCGCTCCTTTGTTGGCCCAGAGCTTTTCGGGCTTGAAGAAAATTCCCTGGTTGAATTCCGTCGAGAAAGTTTTTACGTATTCGTTGCTTGGGGTAAACACGCGGATATAGCTCGCCTGGTCAACGAATTGCGCCACTTCAAACTCGTTGAGGTCCTTCACGCCGTCGCCGTTGTAATCGATCCAGGTGTAAATTCCCTGGCCGTCGTTCACCTGCACGTACAGGAATTCGCGCTTCAGCTCCAGTCCGCTCCCGATTTCGTAGAATGTATTCCAGTTAAAGGCGCCTTTCCATAGCTTTTGGTCGTAATCGATGCGGCCCAGCAAGGTGTTTTCCGGCGCTTGCGCAATCAGCGTTGGATCGGTGATTTTCAGCTCGCGGTAGTTGAGAATGAAATTCAGGCGCTGGTTCGGATTTGGGTTAAACCCGAGGTCAATTCCACCGGTGCGGGCCTTCGCAGCATTTGAAAGGCGCGATGAATCGGAACGCATATCGAGCCGTTCGCGGTAAAAAAGCTTGTAGTTGAAGGCCGCAGAATCCAGGTTGGAGACGTAAAACTCCTTGTCGTAGAAAAGGTAGCTGTTCGTGTTCAGCAAACTGCCGCTGCGGAAGCTGTTGCGCTCAAAATCATCTTTATATCCGAAACGCAGCTTTTTGAATTGCTGTGAAATGTCAACCTTGTGGCGCAGGAATTCGTTGCGCTGATCAGCCGAGCTGCTGAGGTAGGATCCGTTCCAGGTGGCTGAAAAACCACGTGCTTTCCATCTTCCGTACAGGCGGGTTTTGTAGCCTTCATAATCGTTTCCGATGCTGTATTGCCCGATTTCCACGCCTAAAATCCCGTTTTTGAAATGCTCGAATTCGTTTGCCAGCGAAGTGGAAAGCTGCTCACCCCTGAAATTTTTGCCCCGGGTGTTCCAGTCGCGGTCAAATTCCACGGCGCGGTATTGTTCGATCGGGGTGAAATAAGCGTTCAGGTATTCGATTTCGCCGCGGGTCCGGTATTTCCAGGCATACAGCGAATCGCGTTTGGCAAAAGGCCGTTCGGACGTGATTTTCGTGCGGTTGCTCCAGCCGGCGTCATCGCGCGAGTCGTAGCGGGAAAAGGTGTTGATATCGTTTTTGGAGTAGGCAAATTCACTTTCGATGGTCAGGCGCTCGTTGATCCGGTATAAAACGCCGCTGGAAATGAATTGCTTTTGTTTGGGGGAAATAATCAGCCGGGCAGCTTCGTAATCTCCCTGCGGCACCCCGTTCACCGGCGCTACCCAGCGAAAAATCTTGCCCAGGGCGTTGGAGCTTTGGAAAACGTAATTTCCGCCGTTCGGGCCGACGTAGGTAAAAGTTGCCCGGAAAAAGGCCGAATCCGGCGCTACGGAAAAAACGAGCACGCTGTCGATCCCTAAAGAATCAATGAGCTTGTAGAGGTTTTGGTTTTCAATAAAACCGATCGAATCAATGCTGCTCGAGCGGGCGAGGGAAAGACTGTCGCCGATGTCGGCAAGCAATTGTTTTTCGGCAATGGTCAAATCTTGCTGGATCGTTTGGTTCCTGGCGTCCTGCTCGGAATAGGTGTTGAGCCAGAAATCGAGCTTTTTGCTGGTGTAAGCTACGTTTCCCTGCACCAGCGAGCGGGCGTAGTTGAGATCGGAATACTGGAATTCTACCACGATCCGGCTGTCTTTCGTGATGAAATTTTTGGCCGTGAAAATCACTTCCGCTGTGTTGTAATCGATGATATAGTCGAATTCCTGTCCGCGGTCAAGCAGGCGTCCATCGATATACACACGCTCCGTCCCGGAAAGGATCACGATGAAAGGCTCGTTTTCGTTGCCCCGCAAGCGGTATGGCCCCTGGTTCCCTTCAACGCCCTGGATCACCTGGCGGGCAAATTTTCCTTTGGACAAAGCGCCGCTCGCCTGGATTTTCCAGCGGGTGTCAGCCTTGTTCGACCAGCCGTATTCGCCGAAAAGTCCCTGTGCCCGTTTTTTATAATTCAGGAAATAGCCGCGTGGTTTGTAAAGCCAGAAATCCCCGGCGATCAGCTTGAAATTGTCGTTATACACCTGGATAAAAACCTGGTCGAATTCCTGCAGCTTGTTGGTGTTTCCCTGCGGCTGGATGGGGAGGTTGTCGTCCGTCACCGAAGCAAGAATTTTGAGATTGGGTGCAATTTCACCGCTCAGCTCCAGGTTCAGGGTTGAGTTGATTGATAAATCCTGGTTGTTACCAAAAGAAATCCCGCGGGAAATACTCCCGTTTTTACTGATCCCGGACGTTCCGAAAATATCCTGGTACGTGTCTGTTCCCTGGATTTTGAATTTGTCGCGGTCACCCTTGTTTTGCGTGTAAATCACACTGGTATCGCGCTTTTGGTAAACATAAGTGAGATTTAGGGGTAAAACCCGGAAATAGACTTCCACACTGTCTTCGCAGCTGCCAAAAACCTCCAGCTCGTTCGTTGCCAGGCTGAATTTATACTGCATGGCTTCCACGGGCATGTTGCCGCAATACACAGCAATGGATTCGGGGTAAACACTCAGGCTGTCGAGCTTGGTTTTCTGTCCAGCAACAATTTTTTTATACCGCAGCCCGGAGTCCTGCGCCGACACCTGGATGCACAAAAAAACAAATAATATGGAAAAAAGCAGTCTCACCCAGGGTTTTGAGTACACTAAAATACAGCCTAATTCTGTATTAAACTGATTTTTCGGGAAAATATTTGAAATGTGCTGTAGAGTTTGCCACTAAGGCGCAAAGACACAAGGTAGGCGCCAGGTTTTTTTGCTGGGTTGGGTGATACCGGTTGCCTCTCAATTGACGGAATTCCAAACTTTGGCGTCTTCGTGCCTTGGTGGCTACATTTCCAACAACAACAAAAAAGCCGGTCCGCAAAACGCAAACCGGCCTCTTATGATTGAAACTATGAATTGGAAATAATAAGTGTTGAAAGGATAAACCAGTAAGCGTTCAACACTCAGCATCTATAACCCGATTCTTGAATAAGGTTACTTGTTCATTACCAGGTCAAGCTCGAAAGCGATTACGCTGTCGGTATGGGCATTTTCCGGGTCGCCGGGTGCAGCTTTGAAACCTTCCAGGTCAAGCGCGCTGAAATCGATATTGAATTTTCCTTTGGCTTTGAATTCTTTATCCCCTTTTTTGATTTTTAAAGGCATAACAGCTTTAATTTCCTTGCCCATCAGTTTAATGGTTGCCGTAATTTCTTTGTCGGTTACTTCCGTTACAGTCACTTCTGCGTGGTTGTTTTGATCTGCATTGAAGAAGTAAGGGCCTTTCAGGTGAGAATCCAGCGTGTCGCTCATCGGCGATTGCAAATCGTTATCTTTGATTGAGTTCAGGTCCACTTTAAAGTCGCCGGAGAGAAATTCTTCACCTTTGAAGCTCATGGTACCTTCCGTGATATCAATTGTCCCGTTGTGCGTATGCCCGTCGGAAACGTATTTCCCGGTCCATTTTAATGTTGACGCTTCAGCATCCAGTTTGTACGTGATTTCTTCTGTGGATTCAGCTCCACCACAAGATGCAAGCAGGATTGTACCCAGGGCCAGCAACGCGAAATAAGTCTTTTTCATGATATTTGTTTTAATTTTTGACAAAGATAAACAAATATATTTACCGCGGTATATACTTTCATGGGAAATAATTGTAAATTTCACACATTTAAAATTAAAGCACTGATCTTCTGTGTTTTAAAAAATGAAAAATAGCTGCCACCGGCAGAAGTAAATCCAAATTATAAAACAAATCTTCCACAGGAATGATATACATCCGCAGGCCGCTGAAGTGATTGGGGTTATACCAGACAACAGGTTCTTCGGTTACAGCGCCCGTCAGGACCCCGTTGACAAGGAGGAAGGGAAGGAGCACCACCGTGTATGTGAGCGCAAAATGCCGGAACCAGGTCGCAGGACGGATAAAAGCAAAATAAAGGATGAGAAAAAAAGCGATGCTGCCTGCCGAAACGGAATACCATTTCCCCCAGTTCAAAATTACGAGCGCTAAGGAAGACAACAAAGCGGTACAGGCAAAAACGCGGCTGAAAATACGTCCGTCGTAATTAGGAAGATAAGCTTTCAGGACTTCGTGGATAAAGAGGCAGGCAAAAGGCACCACGACAAAAAACAGGCATTCTTCGAGGGGCAAATTGTAGATGTAAATCCCTTGCAAATAAGCAGGAGTAAATCCCCAAACCCCAAGCCTGGTGAAATACATATCCCAGGTAAGAAAAAAGATCCCAACGAAGAAAATCGCCGGGAAAAGCGCCCCGAATGATTTGTAAAAAGCAACTTTCCGGTCGAAGCTCATGGCCAGCGGCCCGATTAGGGTCAGAAGTATAATCCAGAGGTAAAGGCTCACTTTGTGGAGTTATAAGTTAGTAAGTAATGAATTTGCTTCCTTTTGTGAGGGGGACAGGGGAGGACAATTCTCCATTCTCCATCCTTCACTTTTCATTTTCCACTCCATACTTCCGCTTAAACGTTTCTTTCGCTTCCCTGTAATATTTCCTCGGGACGATCAGCATGCCGAAGCATTCGCCGTGTTCTTTCCCTAAATGTTTGTGGTGCATCTTATGCGCTTTCCGGATGGCAATGAAATACGGGTGGTCAATGTCGCGCAGCCATCTGAAGCGGCGGTGGATATAGACATCGTGTACGAGGAAATACGCCAGTCCGTAGGCCGCGATCCCAAATCCAAGCCAAACCGGGATATAAGATGTGTACATCATTCCCAGCATGATACACAGCCAGGAAGGAATGGCAAAAATCAGGAAAAAAACGTCGTTGCGTTCAAAGAATTTGTTTTCCGGTACGTGGTGGTCCGAATGAAAATGCCACATGAAACCGTGCATCAGAAATTTATGCGTAGCCCAGGCCATAAATTCCATAAATAAGAAGCTTGCGAGCAATACAAAGGGTCCCCACCAATACATTTTAAATCCAGTTTAAGCCTGCGAAAAACGCCGCAAAGATAAGATATAAACCAATGGCGACCCGGTTTTGTTCGTGGAAGGCAAACTGCGTAAACAAATAATTGACCGGAAGCGCCAAAACAAACCAGCAAATGTAATTATAAAGCGGGATCCGGGCGTTTTCCCACATCCAGTAACCGGAATCCATGGCAACAGGCTCGATCAGCAAGTCGAGCGCCACCATGAAAAGTGAAGCCAGTACAGCGCGCCAAACATGGCTGGAAGTAAAAACGGCCGCCAAAATCCCCGAAGAAATGCAGAGCAGTCCCCAGTTTATACCGATGATCAGCGGCACCCCCCAGATTTTCGGGCCCAGGTTTTCACCATAGCTGTAATTGCCAAAGAGCCAGCCGCTGTGAACGCCAATCGACTCGTAAGTCATGCCTGCCACAAAGCAAATGCCCATAAAAAGCATGAAATGGATCATCTGCCGCCGGAAGCTGATTGCCAGGACAAGGGCGCTGATAAGGATGCTGACAAAGCTGTAGGGCAGGATCAAAGGCCGCCAGAAAGATGAATACAAGGTATATACGCCAACGGCATAATAGATGCTGAGTAAGCTGATGAGCCAGATATTTTCAGTCAGTTGCTTCTTCACGATTGTTTAATAAACACGAATATATGGAAAAAGTTGCGCGTAAAGGCAAAAAAATAACCCGGCTTTTCAACCGGGTTAGAGGATTTTAAAATGTTTGTCTGCTAAATTTCAACAAAAACCCGCTGCAATACGAGCGGATGAGATTGTCCGAACTCCCTGAGGCACCAGTCTTTCAGTTTCTGAATTTCTTCCTTGCTGGTGATCCAGCTGAGGGCTTTTTTCAGTTCTTTATAAAACAATACCTGGTCGAAGCTGACTTTCTCTAGGATTTTTTTGCTCAATTCCAACATAACTTTTCAATTTTAAGTTAGCACTAAATTATAATAATAACGTCTAGGGCGATGAAAAATTATGTTTAAAAAAGTTAAATTTCAGGTTAAATTATTCGATGTCCGCTTTTATCACCTGGTAGATCTCGTATGTATCGGGGTTCATGGCGTAAATCAGCAAATGGCATCCTGCTGCATCGTACGCTTCCGGGATTTTGTAACCCAGGTCAACCTGGTATTTCCCGTTTTCCTGCAGGTAATCGCCGCTGCTGATGTTCCGCCCGAAAGCCAGCCCGTCGATATTTCCCCGGTGTACGTTGTGATGGTGGTATTCCATGTCTGTTTCTCCGGGTTTCTTTTGCGGTGAAATGAAGGATTCCTGGATGAAATAAACGACGAGGTTGATCTTCGAAGGATCTACGTTCATCGGGTCGATTTCAGTGTGCAGGAACAAGCCGCGGGTGGCAGCGTAATAATTGACTTTAGCCTGCAGGTTCACCTGTAGGTCATTTTCAGCGAGCAGCGTGTTTACACCGTTCGTCCAGGAATTCGCTGCCTGGAACATCGTCCCGGTTGGCTGGCCGATTATTTCGCGGCTGAGCGTTCCGCGCGGGTTACCGTTAAAGCCGTAGCCGCTGGCGAATGTAACACCGTATTGCAAGCCTTGCGGGTTTGTGAAATCATGCATGAAATCCGGCGCTTCCAGTTTCTGAAAATCTCCCAAACCGCCCGGTGACGCATGGATTGACGCTACAAAGACCCTTCCCGGGTTGGCATCCTCAATGTTTTTGGCAATAGTAGCCGCCGCCGGACAAAATACGCAGGTATGTCCCGTATAATCTTCAATCAGGATATTCCGGTCCGTATTGGTGTTTTCTTCAAAAGCCGGCCAGGGATAGGTTGACCAAACCCCCGGGTATAGCGTAGTGTCCAGGTCGATTTCAATGACTTGGGACTGGATTTCGTAGGGCTGCTCTACCTTGTCACAACTGGCGAGCAATACACCCAAAAACGCTGCAATTATTGTTTTTTCCATAATTCTGTTTCTAATTATCCAACGATCTAACAATCCTGTAATCATTTCTTCTACTAAAAGCTATGTGTAAACGTCAGCGTAAGTCCTTTGGAAGCCGGCACAAA
Organism: Crocinitomicaceae bacterium; assembly: GCA_021325675.1. Classification (GTDB taxonomy): domain Bacteria; phylum Bacteroidota; class Bacteroidia; order Flavobacteriales_D; family Crocinitomicaceae; genus M2408. The sequence goes on along the minus strand of JAJTCM010000002.1, from coordinate 201,402 downwards.
GCGGCAAATTCCACCTACGCAGAACAAACCTGCCCGCTGGCGCCCGTAGGAAACCATAAACCGTGAAGCTTCGCGCACGAAACCGCAGCTGACGATCGGGAAGTGGTAATCCGCTTTTTTGATGCTTGCTGATCCCGGGCTGAACAATTTACCGATCGTTCCGTTATCAATCGCTTCCTGGCGGTGCGGGTTGCCGTAATTAAACTGGTCCATCACCCCGAAAAACCAGTTCGGCGAAATCGTATATTCCACGAGCAGTGTTGCCCAGTCGCCCTTGTCCTTGTTGGTGAAAAGCATTTGGTATTCGCTGCGGATAGCATGTTTTTTATTGATCTTCCAGTTGGTCTCCAGGACACCGATCTGCGCGTCGATGATTCCTTTGGCGTTGAGGTCGTTCGAAATTTTAGCAACATCGTTGTTCAGGCGGATCGCAAAATAGGCTAAGGTAAAATTGAGGTTTTTATTGATCTTGCGTGTTACGTTGAAGTTGAAATCCTGCCAGAGCAAGCTGTCGCTCTGATCAAATAAACGGCCTTCATAGAGCCTGCGGTTTGTATCCAGTCCCATAGAATGGCGGATTGGCAAATAGGCAGTCGAGAAATTCAGGTTGACAGGCATCCCGTATTTCCCCCCGATTTTCGAATCTTTTTTGAAAGTATAGAGAAATTCCGCCTGGTAGGCAACTTCTCCGTTCGGCTGGGTAGCGTAGGGATAAAGTGTTGCCACGAGGTTGTATGTGTGCGTTTTGTTCATTGCCGGCAAAAAGTTGATCAGGAGGTCCTGGCCGTCTTTGTCGCGGTCGGAGCGGAAAGCCATATTGTCAACGGATTTGCCCGAAATAATGATCCCGATGCCTTTTTTGGTGTAGCTCAGGTTGAAAAGCGCCGCATGGCCATTGTTATAGATATAGCCGTTATCTACGTTCGGGTCATTTTCTTTGAAAACGTATTCCGCATCGAACGTAAAGTTCTTGTATTTCAGTCTCGTCCGCCCGCCGTAAGCCCCCACATTTTCAGGAAGGATGAGCGCCAGGTCATTGTCTTTTTGATATTTGCTCACGAATGATCCCCCGAACGTAATATCCAGCGGGAAAGCTGCCATTTTTTTGAAAATTTCGTTCAGGTGCGCTTCGCCGTCAAAACCACGCACAATACCGTCGCTTTTGTTGACTCTTCCCTCGCGGAATTCGTAGCGCTGATGACCGTAAACGCCTTTGATGGTGAAGCCCGGTCTGGGTTTTACGATCAGTCTTGCTCCGTCCATGTTGCTGTCGTAGCCCAATGAGCGGTCTTCGTACGAACGGAAAATCAGTCCCGAACCGAACTGCTCATAGAAATTTCCCAGGGTAATATCAAGGAAATCATTGCTGTAGCCAACATAACGCATCCCGATCCCGGTGCCGTCAAAACGGTCCGGGTAACCCTGGATCCGGGGCAGATAGGATTCAAGGCGCATCCCGGCCTTGAAATTTCCGTTGGTATAAAACACGTTGGCATACGTGTTCAAAAGCCCTTTTTCTGCCGGCGGATTTGCGCCGATCACCGAATCCTGCTGCAAATACTGGAAAATGCTTTCAATATTCCCCGTTACGGAACCTGCGTTTTGGGCACGGCCATAGAGTGAAGCACCGATGAATACGGTGAGCAAGAATTTATTCATAAGTAGTTTTTGTTTTTACTGCTTTTTGTGGGCGTGCTGCTTGATCATCTCATACAGCTTCTCTTCGTCGCCCGGGGCGTAATTGTTATGTGAATACACAATTGTTCCGTCCGTATCGATCAAAAAAGTGTGGGGAACATTGTTTACTCCCATAGCGCGCTTGAAATCTCCGTTCGGGTCCATGAGCACAAGATATTCCCATCCTTTGCCGTTCACGTAAACCGGAACCTGGTTTTTGGTTTTCTCATCGTCAATGGTAACCGCTACAAGGTTTACGCCTGTTTCTTCCTGCCAGTCCGTATACAAATCATGGATCGTGTTCAGCTCACGTTTGCACGGGGAGCACCACGTTGCCCAAAAACTGACTACTACCGGGCCTTTGAAACCCAGGTCGGCTGTGTTAACGGTTTTTCCATTCATGTCTTTCAGGACAACAGAAGGCAATTTTTTGTTTTGTCCGGCGCTTTCTTCCTGCGCAAAAAGTCCCACGCTCACAGCAAGGGAAAGAATTACTAAAATTGATTTCATAGTTTGTTTAATAAAATAATGATGTTCCGTTCAATAACAAAAACGTTACCACATTTCAAAATTAGTACATTTTAACGGTTTGAACCGGATGGAATTTGGCTAAATTATTGAATTCCTAATTTGAACTGGCGTCGTAAATGCAGTGTAATCATTTGATTAGTAGTGTTTTGATTTAAGGCAAAGTTGTATTCTTATATTCCGCTGCTGAACCGATTTTGGATTTTGGTATAATTTTTTATATATATTTGTTGTAGAAAAACAGTTCACAACATTCAAAAACATAATACAATGAAGAAAAATTTACTTTTAATTGCCGGTCTCTTCTTCACTTTCGGTATCGCTAACGCACAATTCGACATCAATGTTGAAGGGTCGTCCAGCGAGATTTCCGGGGCAGACCACACTATAAATACACTTAATGTTAACGGCCTGGAAGTGGATTTTGAGGTCCACAATGTCGGGAATGCGGATAATTATAAAATTACACGCTCCCGCCTGGATGTTCCGGCTAGCTGGACAGATTACCTCTGCTGGGGCGAGGAAGGTGACCAAACAGGAGGAAACTGCTACGGCGCTTCCCAAATGAACGGAAGCCCATGGACTACCCCTGACGTGATCAACCTGGGAACAGGCTCAACCGGAATTTTGCTCGTTCACGTTGATCCGGACGACAATGTTTACGGAACTGCCCATTACCGTTATTATATCGGAAGAACAGCAGACAACCCGCTGGACTCTGTTGACCTGATCGTCAGCACATCACAATTGGGTGTTAAAGTGATCAAAAGCCCGTCAGCAACTTTAGCTGTTTACCCGAACCCGGTTGCAGATTTCATGAATGTGACCGTAAACACAAATTCAACGGATAATGTGCTGCGTATTACAGATGTGCTCGGTAAAGAAGTATACGAAGAAAAAATCAGCGGCAGCAAAAAAATCGATACGGAAGCGTTTAAAAACGGTGTTTACGTTGTTACCCTGACTTCCAACGGAACAACTTACACAAAACGTATCGTTGTCAAGCATTAATAAAGACAAGAAGATTTCAGGTTAAGAGATTTAAGACATATATAAGGAAGGCCGTTCGATTTTCGGGCGGCTTTTTTTATTGCGTGATGAATGAATGCTGAATGAATTCGGGCAACTCATTTAACATTCAACATTTTTCATTCGAATAAGATCCGCTTTAGCTCAGGGATACTTTCCACCGCCGTTTTATTGATCACCGTATAGCTTTTATCATTCATCAGTTGGGCGGCATTCGGGTCAACGATGATTTTCCGGCATCCCGGTTTGGTATAATGGATGAGGTTGGCCGCCGGGTAAACCTGCAGCGAAGTACCGATGACAATCAGAATATCAGCCTGGAGACAAATTTCTGCTGCCTTTTCAAGCAAAGGAACTTCTTCTCCGAACCAAACTACGTGCGGGCGGAGTGTGTAGCCTTCATCGCATTGCTGGTCCATCCGGAGCTCCCAGCCCTCAATCGGGTAGTATTTTGCTTCCGCATTCGGGCCTGAGCTTTTCGCCTGGCGTATGTTGCCGTGCAAATGGAGGATATCGGAGCTTCCGGCCCGCTCGTGAAGATCGTCAATGTTCTGGGTGACAACCTTTACCTTGTAAAACTGCTCGAGCTCAGCCAAAAAAAGGTGGGCAGCATTGGGCTGGGCGTCCAAAACGTTTTTCCGGCGCTGGTTGTAAAACTCCTGCACAAGCGAAGGATTTGAACGCCAGGCCTGGGGGGTCGCGACATCTTCAATCCGGTAGTTTTCCCACAATCCATCACTGTCACGGAAGGTTTTGATCCCGCTGTCAGCGCTCATTCCAGCGCCCGATAAAACTACAATTTGCTTTTTTTCTTCCATTAGCTTTCCAATAATGTTGCGTAAAAACGGTTTAGTTTCTGTTGCGTGTATCCGCAAAGATGTTATTTTTGTCTTAAAATTTAAATGAATTATGAAAAAATTATTATTCTCTCTTTCTTTGTTGACTGGTCTGAGCGTGAATGCACAGCTTCCTGACGGAAGTATTGCACCTGACTTTACGTTGACAGATATAAATGGTGTATCACACAACCTTTACACTTATTTAAATCAAGGTAAAACTGTATTTATCGATGTATCAGCTACATGGTGCGGTCCTTGCTGGGGCTTCCATGGTACACATGCATTGGATAACTTATGGTCGGCTCACGGCCCGATGGGTGGTGCAGGGGTTTCTGCTTCCACAACGGATGATGTTATCGTAATCTTCATCGAAGGTGACGGAACAACAAACAATGACGACCTGATGGGAAATACAGCTGAGTCACAGGGTGACTGGGTAACAGGTGTTGATCACCCGATTATCGACCCGACTGCATCTGTGGTTAACGCGTTCAACGACGATTACGGGATCGGTTATTTCCCGACAATTTACAAAATCTGTCCGAACAGGATTATTGAAGAAGTGGGCCAGGCAACTGCTGCACAGCTTTATGCATCTGTTTCCGATTGTCCTGCACCGGCTTCCAGCCAGGTTGACGTTTCCGCTTTAGCTAACAAAGGTAACACAAGCATTTGTGGCCCGGCTACTTATACGCCTAAAGTTCAGATCCAGAACTATGGTTTGGATCCGCTGACAAGCGCAACAATTACAGTTACAATGAACGGTACAACTGTTTCAACAGGTACTTTCTCCGGTAACTTATCTACTTACGACGTAGCAGATGTTACTTGTACGCCAATCACTGATTTCTCCGGGGGTAACCTCGCAGTAACAGTAACAGCAAATAACGATGCGAATGCTGGCAACGGTAATCTGAGCGTTAGTGTAATGGGTGCTATTGAAACAAGCAACACAATCCTGCTTTCTATCCACACGGACGGTTATGCTTCTGAAACTTCATGGAACATCAGAAATGCTAACAACCAGGTTGTTTCCGGAACGACTGATCCAACATTGGCTAACAACACGGATTACAACTTCACATACACGATCAACACACCGGGTTGCTATACATTCAACATCACGGATTCTTACGGTGACGGAATTATCCCGACAGGAACGATCAACGTAAGGGATAACAACAACGTAGTAATCTTCAACGACCCTGATTATGCTGAAGGTGCAACAGTTCCTTTCAAGGTATTGAGCCAGCAAACAACTTCAATCGCTGAAAACGCACTTGAAGGAATTAAAATTTACCCGAACCCGTCTAACGGTGCATTCACGGTATTCGCTGAGAACCTGACACAATTCAAAACAATCGAATTGGTTGACCAGTCCGGAAGAACAATCTCTTCCTGGGATATCAGCTCTACTGTAATGTCAATCGAAACAAAAGATGTGGCTAACGGAAATTACCTGCTGGTTTTCAGTGGTGATAACGGAAAAATCAATCAGAAAATACAGATCAACAAATAATTCAGTCTTAAATTACAAGAAGAGGCCCTGGTCCGTCACTGACGGATCAGGGTTTTTTTATTCATTTAAGTTGTTATTATAAAGGCATTTTTCTTAACTTTGCCGGCTTCAATAAACGCAAAAAATTATGGCAAAGATCCGCAAACAAGATGCTTTAGACTATCATTCTTCCGGGAAACCGGGAAAGATTGAAGTCATTCCAACTAAGCCATATTCCACACCGAGGGACCTCTCACTGGCGTATTCGCCGGGAGTGGCCGAGCCTTGCCTGAAAATCGCTGAAAACAAGGAAGATGTTTACAAATACACGGCTAAGGGCAACCTGGTGGCGGTAATCTCCAACGGAACAGCTGTTCTTGGCCTGGGAAATATCGGCCCGGAAGCTTCCAAGCCGGTTATGGAAGGCAAGGGCGTACTTTTCAAGATTTTTGCTGATATTGACGTATTCGATATTGAAGTAGACGCAAGCGATCCTGAGCTGTTTATCCAGACTGTGAAAGCGATCGCGCCAACTTTCGGGGGAATTAACCTGGAAGACATCAAAGCGCCCGAAGCTTTTGAAATTGAGCGCCGCCTCAAAGAAGAGCTGGATATCCCGGTAATGCACGATGATCAGCACGGAACAGCGATTATTTCTTCCGCTGCCCTGCTCAACGCGCTTGAACTGGCAGGAAAAAAGATAGAAGACGTTAAAATTGTCATTTCCGGTGCAGGCGCTTCAGCGATGTCCTGTACTAAATTATACCATACGCTTGGCGCTAAGCTTGAAAACATCTTTATGTTTGACAGCAAAGGCATGCTGAGCCTGGAGCGTAAAGACCTCGACGAAAACAAGCTGTTTTTCGGCTCACACAAAAAAGATATGTCGCTGAAAAAAGCGATGAAAGGGGCGGATGTGTTCCTCGGTCTTTCCAAGGGAAATATCGTTTCCAAAGAAATGGTGGCTTCGATGGCGCCAGACCCGATCGTATTTGCGCTGGCGAACCCGGATCCGGAAATTACTTATAAGGATGCCATGTCTGTCCGCAATGACATCATCATGGCCACAGGGCGTTCCGACCATCCTAACCAGGTGAACAATGTATTGGGTTTCCCGTTTATTTTCCGCGGGGCGCTGGATGTGCGTGCCACAACAATTAATGAAGAAATGAAGCTGGCTGCCGTGAAAGCGATTGCTTCCCTGGCGAAAGAAACGATCCCGGAAGAGGTGATTGAAGCTTACGGCGATAAAAATATTTCCTTTGGCCGCGAGCAGATCATCCCGAAGCCATTGGACCAGCGTTTGATTTACTACGTAGCCCCGGCAGTTGCCAAAGCAGCTATGGATTCAGGTGTTGCAAAGCTGCCGATCACCGATTGGGACGCTTACGAGCATGAGCTCAAAGCCCGTCTCGGCTTAGGAAACAAACTACTGCGCAACCTGACGGTAAAAGCGCAGTCGAACCCGAAAAAAGTCGTATTTGCGGAAGCAGACAACTATAAGATCTTAAAAGCTGCACAGTTTGCGTCGGAAGAAGGGATTGCTTATCCTATCCTTTTAGGGAAACGCAAAAAAATCGAGGCTTTGATCGAAGAGTATTCGCTCGAGTTTACAGGATTTGAGATCGTTGACCCGAAATCTGAAGAAGAGGAAAGCCGCCGTTTACGTTACGGACAGGTATTTTTCGAAAAACGCAAGCGCAAAGGCTTTACCGAATTCGAATCCGTACAGGTTATGCGTGAACGTAACCATTTCGGGGCGATGATGGTTGAAACCGGCGATGCGGATGCTATGATTTCCGGTGCAACACGCAATTACAAAGATGTGCTCAAAGCTGCGTTCCAGACTATAGGTCCTGAAAAAGACGTGACAGTAGTTGCCGGGCTTTATATTTTGCTCACCAAGCGCGGGCCTTTGTTTATGGCGGATACAACAGTTAACGCCAACCCGACGGCCGAGCAGATCGCTGAGATTACCGGAAACGTGGCTAAAACGATCCGTAAATTCAAGGTGACGCCAAAAATTGCTTTGCTGAGCTACTCGAACTTTGGGTCTGCCCAGGGCGAAGATGCCGTGAAAATGGCAAAGGCGGTTGAGATTTTGCATGAGAAATATCCGTCGCTGACAGTTGACGGCGAAGTTCAGGCCAATTTTGCACTGGATAATGAGCTGATGATGGAGAAATTCTCGTTCTCATCCTTAGCCAATAAAGAAGTCAACACACTGATTTTCCCGAACCTGTCTTCCGGTAACATTGCTTACAAATTGTTGCAGGCAATGACAGAGGTGGAATCTGTAGGCCCTGTATTAGTGGGCTTGCGTAAATCGATCCACGTGGTGCAAATGGGCGCTTCCGTACGTGAAATCATCAACATGGTGAAAGTAGCAGTTGTTGATGCACAAAACAAGTAACCTGAGCTAAACGATGATCACACACCTGAACGGAAGATTAGTAGAGAAAAACCCAACGGTCATCATCGTGGAATGCAACGGGATCGGCTACGAGGTAAAAATCTCCCTGAATACCTTTTCCTCGCTGAAGAGTGAAGAAGCCGTATTCATTTTCACACAGCTGGTTGTCCGCGAGGATGCACACATTTTATACGGCTTCGCGACGAAGGAAGAGCGGGAAATGTTCCAGCACCTGGTTTCTGTTTCCGGCATCGGGCCAAATACGGCGATGATCATGCTTTCTTCGCTTGTACCGGAGGAAATTGCACATGCGATCCAGGTGGAAGATGTGAAAACAATCCAGGGAATTAAAGGCATCGGGGCGAAAACCGCACAACGTGTTATCATTGATTTGAAGGACAAAGTTGTTAAAATGAATTTTTCTTCTGAAAATATATTCACCCAAGGCAATACAAACCGATTTGATGCGTTAACTGCATTAGTTTCTTTGGGCTTTGACAAGAAAAACGCAGACAAGGCACTGGATAAAATTGCTACTGGAGACGAAACTGTCGAACAATTAATTAAGGAAGCATTGAAAATATTGTGATTTTAACTGGATTGAAATACAGGCTTAATTCATTGAAAAAAATGTCTTTAACAGGGCTTTGCACTGTTTTGGCGTCTTTTTCTATGGCCCAGGAAGATACGAACCAAGTGGTTCTGCCTTTTCCTATTCAGAACAATATAGATCCCACGCAAACAACTAATCAGAGCTTCGACCTCGGCGATCCGTCAGGCGTAAAGCAAACGATTGTATACGATCCCAATACCGGAACTTATGTTTTCAAGGAAACGTACGGAAACTCTGAGATGAACTACCGCAACCCTTCCATGATGACTTTCGAGGAATACCTCGAATATGAGCGCCGGAAAGCCATGCAGGATAACTGGAAAGACAAGATCGACCAGCAAACAAAAGAAAACCAGGCAGTTATCCCGCCGATCAAAATCCCGGGAAAAACTTTTCAGAATATTTTCGGTTCAGACGAAATTTCCATCAAGCCGCAAGGATCGGTTGAGCTTACGTTCGGTGTCAACTCTTCGCGCTACGACAACCCGGTTTTGCCGGTGAAACAGCGCCGTGTGACCCGCTTTGATTTCCAGCAGCAAATGCAGATCAACCTCGTTGGACAGATCGGTACACGCCTGAAGCTGAACACGAGCTATAATACGCAGGCGGCCTTTGATTTCGATAATATCAGCAACCTGGCCTGGACGGGCGACGAAGACCAGATCCTTCAGAAAGTAGAGCTCGGAAACGTGACCCTGCCGCTGAATACTTCTTTGATCCAGGGTTCGCAGACTTTATTCGGGGTGAAAACCCAGATGCGTTTCGGAAACCTGACAATTGACGGGGTAGCCGCTTCCTCCAAAGGAAAACGCCAGGAAATCAATATTTCGGGCAAGGCCCAAATCCAGAATTTTGAAATTACAGCCGATAACTACGAGGCCAACCGCCATTATTTCCTCAACCAGTATTTTGTTGATGCTTACGATGAAGCGATGTCCGAATTGCCGATCGTAAAATCTGAAATCAATATCACACGGATCGAAGTGTGGCTCACTAACCGCGTGAACAATACGGAAAATACCCGTAACGTCCTGGCTTTCTCGGATTTGGGTGAATCACAGGAAGAAGATTTTGAGGGTGGACCGGCGAGCTTGTCGTCTTCACCGATGCCGGATAACGATTACAATACCTTGTATCAGTGGCTTTCCAACCAGCCTTTGGTGCGCGGTTTCTCCAACTCGGTGAACGCCCTTTCGGCGCAAAACATTGCCCCGGGACCATTCCAGCAAGCGATCCATTACGAAAAAGTAGAAAACGCACGCAAGCTTTCCGAGCAGGAATTTACCTACAACCCGCTTTTAGGTTTCATTTCCCTGAACCAGCCGCTGAATAACGATGAGGTACTTGGGGTTGCTTACGAGTATACTTACAAAGGTGAAACTTTCCAGGTGGGTGAATTCTCTACCGACGGGGTTTCCGGCCAGGAAGCGCTTTTCCTTAAATTATTGAAACCGACCATCACCAATCCCAAGCTTAAAATCTGGGAGCTGATGATGAAAAACGTATATTCCATCGGGGCTTACCAGCTGGATAAGCAAGGCTTCCGTCTGGATGTTCTGTATAACAACCCGGAAACCAGCTTGCCGGTAAATTTCTTCCCGTATGAAGGGCTCGACGATGTGCAGCTCGTGACCTTGGTTGAAATGGATAAGCTGAACATGAACAACCAGCCTTTTTCGGATGGTTTGTTTGACTTCGCACCTATGAATTTTGTGGGGAACCGCGCTGAAAACGGGGGAACGATCAATCCGAAGAACGGGCGCGTTTATTTCTCCACGGCTGAGCCTTTCGGAAAAACCTTGCGCGACAAAATGATCCAGCAGGGCATTTCAGAAACTGTAGTAGATAAAATTGCTTATACGGAGCTGTATGATTCCACCAAAACGGCGGCACAGCAAATCCCGTCAAAAAATCGTTTCCTTTTCCGCGGACAGTACCAGTCTTCCGTGAGCTCGGATATTCCGCTGAATGCGCTGAACGTTCCGCAGGGGGCTGTTTCCGTTACGGCGGGCGGCATCAAGCTGACGGAGGGAACAGATTATACCGTGGATTACAACCTCGGAAGGGTGAAAATCCTCAATACGGGGATCCTGGAGTCCAACACACCGATCAAAATTTCCATTGAAAGCAACTCTGTTTTCGGCTTCCAGGCCAAATCCTTGCTTGGAACACATTTAAATTACCGCTTTGGCCGCGATTTCAACGTCGGTGCCACCTGGATGCGGATGATGGAACGCCCGATCACCCAGAAAGTCGATATCGGAAGCGAGCCTTATAAAAACAATATTTTAGGACTGGACGTTGCTTTTAAACATGATTTACCATTCCTGACGAAATTAGTGGATTACCTGCCGGTGATTTCAACGCGTGCCAAATCGAATATTTCCTTTACGGGGGAAGTGGCACACCTGATCCCGGGAACGCCGCGAGCGATCACGAAAGAAGGTATTTCCTACGTGGATGATTTCGAAGGCAGCCAAAGCTCCATTGACCTGCGCTCGGTAACTTCCTGGCGTTTGGCTTCGATCCCGCAGGGACAGCCGGACCTGTTCCCGGAAGCGACCAAAAAAGACCTGAGCACCGGTTTCCGCCGTTCCAAAACGAGCTGGTACCTGATCGATTTATTGTTCTACAACAACAATAACCTGACACCACAACACATTAAAGAAGACCCGACGATGCTTTCCGACAGCCGGATGCGTTTGATCCAGCAGCAGGAGATTTTCCCGAATTTGCAGCAGCAGATCGGTACTTTCAGCAACATTCCGATCCTGGAGCTGGCTTACTACCCGAAAGAGCGCGGAATGTACAACTACGATACGACGAATACGGTTGATGCCAACGGACTTTTCACCAACCCGGAAAACCGCTGGGGAGGGATTCAGCGTTCATTGTCAACAAATGATTTTGAGCAGACTAACATCGAATTTATCCAGTTCTGGATGCTTGACCCGTTTAACGAAGATGCAGAAAACGTAAACCCGGAAGCCCCGCACAATGGTGGTGATTTGTACTTCAACTTAGGAAATATTTCCGAAGATGTACTTTCCGACTCCCGCAAAAGCTTTGAAAACGGCCTTCCGCTGGCTAATTCACTTGATAACAACCTTGATACAACAGAATGGGCACGGGTTTCTACCCAGCAGGTGGTAGTGAACGCTTTTGATACCGATCCGGACAACGTTTTGGTGCAGGATGTCGGGCTTGACGGCTGGAACAATGACAAAGAGCGTGAAGCATTCCAGGCATACGTAAACTGGGTACAAGACCACCCGGATTTGTTGCCTGAGGTAAAATCCCGCATGATTTTCGACCCGTCGGGTGACGATTACCGTTTTTACCGCGACGACACTTACGACAATGAAAGTGCAGACATTTTAGAGCGTTACAAGCGCTATAACGGAATGCAAGGCAATTCCCCGACACCGGAAATGTCAGACACGATGAACTCGGAAGGCTACCCGACTTTGTCCACTCAAATGCCGGATAACGAAGACATTAACCAGGATAACAACCTTTCTGAAACCGAAAGCTATTTCCAGTATAAAGTCAGCCTGAGACAAGGTGACCTGGAAGAAGGAAAGAATTTCATTACCAACATTCAATTGGTTAAAAACGGGAACAAAACAGAGCGCTGGATCCAGTTTAAAGTGCCTTTGGCTGAACCGCAGCGCGTGGTTAACGGGATTACGGATTTCCGCTCCATTCGTTTCATGCGGATGTTCGTGAAGGATTTTGACGAAGAAGTGGTTTTGCGTTTTGCACGCCTCGAATTCATTCGCGGGGAGTGGAGAAGATACCGCGAAGACCTGACTTCACCGGGAGAAGTGATCCAGGGCGACCCGAACCTGACGACTTTCAATATCGGTGCGGTAAACATCGAGGAAAACTCCAAGCGCGAGCCGATTAACTACGTTATTCCCCCGGGAATCCAGCGTGAAGTTGACCCTTCCCAGGTTCAGCAGCGCCAGATGAACGAGCAGGCTTTGATGCTGGAAGTATGCGACCTGCGTGACGGTGATGCGCGTGCGGCTTACCGCAATGTTCAGTTCGATGTGCGGACCTACAAAAAAATGAAATTGTTCGTTCACGCGGAAGAATTCACGCAATCCAAGCCGTTGAATAACGAAGATGTTACCTTGTTCGTTCGCTTGGGAACAGATTATACAGACAATTACTACGAGTATGAAATGCCGCTTTCCGTAACGCAGTGGGGAGCAACACTGGATACGGATATCTGGCCCGATGCCAACTTCGTGGAAATTGATTTTGACGACTTACTGAACTTAAAGAAAAAACGGAATAACGTTACTTCCGACCCGAATTCGAGCTTAACGAACCAGGTCGAATATGTGGCGATTGACCCTAAAAACCCGAAACGCCTGATCAAAGTGAAGGGAAGCCCGAACTTGCAAGGCGTGCGTACGATTATGATCGGGATCCGCAACCCGCGTACGACGGATGACAATCCGTGGGGCGATGACGGACAGGCCAAATGCGGTATTTTCTGGGTAAACGAATTGTATTTGTCCGATTTCCAGAGCGAAGGTGGTTCGGCGGCTGTTGCCCGGATGCAGGTGCAGGCAGCTGATTTTGCGAACGTTTCTATGTCCGGAAGCTACAAGGGGATCAACTGGGGATCGATAGAAAGCAGGGTGCAGGACCGCCAGCGAAACGAGCAGATCAACTTCGACTTCAATACGAACATGCAGCTGGGCCAGTTTTTCGGTAAGAAATCCCGCTTGTCGCTGCCGTTCTTCTATGGTTACTCCGTAGGGATGATCAACCCGGAATATGACCCGTTCAACCCGGATATCCGCCTGAGGGATTACGAAGACCTGGCTGAACGCCGTGAACGGGAAAAGCTTGGCCAGGATTTCAACGAACGGAAATCATACAACTTTACGAATGTCCGCAAAGAACGCCGGGAAGGTGCCAAGCCTCATTTCTACGACTTCTCTAACTTTACTTTCGGTTATTCTTACAGCGAAAACCTGCGCCGTGATTTCAACCTGAAATACGACCGTACGAAAATCTGGTCAGGAACCCTGGCTTATAACTATTCGTTCAACGCCAAGCCGATCGAGCCTTTCAAAAATGTGAAGTTCATGCAGAAATCCCCGTGGTGGGCGATTATCAAGGACATGAACCTCTATCTGATGCCGAAGACGATCTCAATGACCAACAATACGCAGCGAAGCTACAACGAGCGCCAGATCCGCAATAACCTGGCGCCTGATTATGAATTCGCGCCTGTTTATGTGAAATCTTTCTTCTGGAACAGGACTTACAGCCTGGGCTATGACATTACCAAAAACCTGAAATTCAATTTCAACGCCAATAACCGGGCAATTTTTGATGAGGCTAACGGACAGGTTGACCGCAAAGACAACCCGGAAGGCTACCGTATTTTCCTGGATTCCATCCGCACCCAGATGAATACTTTTGGTAAAACAACCGATTATACGCATGATTACTCACTTTCTTATAATGTTCCTTTCGATAAAATCCCTGCGCTGAACTGGATTTCTGCAAACGGAAAATACAACGGTACATACAACTGGCAGCGCGGTCCGTTAGGCCAGGCGGAATATGGAAATATTATCCAGAACTCCCGCGTGGTAAATGCTACGGTACAGATGAATTTTGTGAACCTCTACAACAAGGTTCCTTTCCTGAAGAAAGTGCTGGATGACGGCAAGCAGCAGCGGGGAACTGTTTCCACCAAAAAGCCGGACAACGCCAAGCCGAAACCGGAGGAAGAAGAAAAACCGGATTCTGAGCTGACACCGAAGGAAAAACGCAAAAAAGAGCGTAAGAAAAGACGGGAGGAACGCAAGAAAAAACGCGAAGAGGAAGCTGAGAAAAAACGCAAGGGCAAGGTTCATCCTGTTGCCGGCTACATTGCCCGTTTGGGAATGAGTGTGCGCAACGTTTCTGCGACTTACAATATCAACGACGGAACTTTATTGCCTGGCTATAACCGCGAAACCCGCGTCCTGGGCTTCTCCGAAGGCTTTAGCTCGCCATCGGCAGGATTCAACTTCGGTAAACAGGGCTACGACCTGAGCGGAAGAAATAACGGCTTCAGTATTGCGGAAACCGCAGCAGAAAACGGCTGGCTGGTGAAAAACCCGGCGCTGAACCGTCAGCATACGATAACGCATACGCAAACGATTTCCGGACGGGCTACCCTCGAACCGATGAAAGACCTCACCGTTGAATTGAGCATGAACCGTAATTTCTCGCTGAATTCCGGCGAATTCTTCCGCTGGAACGACCTCACCGGTGAGTTTGAGAGCCAGAGCCGCATGGAAACGGGTACACTGACTTATTCGACGATTTCATTCAAATCTGCTTTCGCGAAGATCGGCGATGCGTATGAATCTGATGTGTTTACCCGATTGCAGGATAACCGCCGCGAAGCTTCCAGGGTTTTGGGCGAGCGCAACCTGAATTCTACCGAGCTGGCTTCGGGCTACTACTCCGGGTATGACGGAACGCAGCAGGAGGTTGTGATCGGCGCTTTCCTGACAGCTTACACAAGCAAGGATATCAACGAAAGAAACATCAACCCGATTAAAAACATTCCGCTGCCAAACTGGACGATCAATTACAACGGGCTGACAAAATTTGAAAAAACGAAGAAATACGTGAAAAATTTCGTCATCAAGCACGGTTATTCGTCTTCTGTGAGCGTTGCCGGTTTGCAAACGAACCTGAATGCTGTGACTGATGCCAACGGAAACCCGGCCGGACTTGATTTAAATAACAATTTCATCGCTTCCCGCCAGATCCAGACGGTAACAATTTCCGAGCGCTTCTCGCCGCTGATCGGGGTGGACGCAACCTGGAACGTAAAAGGACAGGGACTGATCACGAAATTTGAGCTTAAAAAAGACCGCAATGCTTCGCTTTCGCTGAGCAACAACCAGGTAACGGAAATCATGGGCAAGGAAATCGTGATCGGAACGGGCTACAAGATTTCGAAAGTGAAATTCAAGAGAATCAAGGCACTGAACAAATACCCGCCAAGCGATATCAACATCCGTTTTGATTTCTCTTTCCGCGACAATCTGACGGTTGTGCGTAAGATCGTAGAAAGCACGAACCAGGCAACGGCCGGACAGCGCGTGATCTCGATCAAGTCTTCAGCAGACTACAACATCGGTCAGAACGTAACGCTGCAGCTGTACTACGACCAGGTGATCAATACACCGAAAATCGCCACTTCCTACCCAACAGGAAATACAAGCGCCGGGATCCGGATCCGTTTGAACTTAGCTGGACTTTAACGATTCAGACATTGGATAACAGACTGAAGACTTTGTGATATGGGAAGTATACTGATCAACAATTTAAACAGCAATGCTGTCTTATCTCCGTTGTCTAATAGCGCAGCGATTCTCTAATCTATAAAATAAATGGAAATCCGCAAGGCAATACCAGGCGATGAGCACGGGATTTTTAAGCTGATCCAGGCCCTCGCACTTTATGAAAAAGCACCGGAACAGGTAACGAACACAGCTGAAAATTTAGCAAATGATTTATTTGAAGAGAAAGTATGCGATGCTCTCGTGGCGATCGAACATGATCAAATAGTTGGCTTTGCACTTTGGTACACGTCTTATTCCACCTGGAAAGGCCAATGTTTGTATCTCGAAGATTTTTATGTACTTCCGGAATACCGCTCACTGAAAATCGGCAGCAAGCTGTTTGATGAAGTAGTTGAAATTGCCCGTCAGAAAGGAGTGAAACGCATGGATTGGCAGGTACTGGAATGGAACGAGCTAGCTTTGGATTTTTATCGCCGTAAGGAAGCGATCCTCGACCCGGAATGGGTGAACGGGAGGTTGTTTTTTTAGTTAGGGGTTGCCACCAAAGCTCGAAGACACGAAGCTGCACGAAGTTTTATTGTAACGCAAAGGCGGCTAAAGTGTTAAGCAAGATTTCGCTAAGTTTTTTAATATAATGATGCCGGAGGTATCAGATATCTGTTGCGGAGGATGGAATTCTTTGTAATAAATAAGCTTAGAATTGGTTTTGGCGTGTGTTTTTGTTTTGAAAACCATGCCAAAACAACATGTTTATCTCTTGTGGAAATTAAATAAGTTCCGCCAAACTGTAAATTCCCCAGCCGAGCCAGATTCCAAAAATAATAAATACACTGTAAATTCCCGGCCCGGTGCGTTTGGCTTTCATGCCCCACACAGCCAGGGCAATAAAGAGAATATATGCAATAATATCAAAAACAAGGCAGAGCATTTTCAGTTCCGTCAAATCCCAGCGAGCTGCACCGATGTTCACGGCCCCAAAGAAAAAATTGAGCCCGATTGCCCACGCGAGCCAGAATTTGCTCCAATAATCCAGCTCAAATTCCACCGTGAAGATTTTCGTCCATTCGTTGAGCATTTTTTTCCCGAAATTTTCATTGAAAAAACCCAGCATCAGCATGCAGCCAACGAAATTCCACCAACCAAGTGTCGCGAGGTATGTATTCATAAGTGTTTTGTTTTCTTCGTGTTAGGTCAAACATAGTCAAAATGGATTAAAATGCAAAACAATTCTTAATTTTACATTTTCAATTCTCCATTCAAAAAAATGAATTACTTAATCGTCGGCCTGGGCAATCCCGGGAGCAAATACGAAGAAACGCGCCACAACATCGGATTTAAGGTGGTGGAGCTACTTGCCAAGGAAGCGGGAGCGGCTTTTTCACTGCAAAAACAGGCTGAAGTGTGCAAAATCAAAATCAAGGGACGCAACCTGACGTTGATCAAGCCAACGACATACATGAACCTGAGCGGAAAGGCCGTAAATTATTACATGCAGGCCGAAAAAGTGCCGCTGGAAAACATTTTTGTCATTACAGATGACCTCGCGCTTCCTTTCGGGAAATTACGCCTGAAAGGCAAAGGATCTTCGGGCGGCCACAATGGCTTGAAAGACATCGAAGCGGTGCTGAAAACCCAGGAATATGCCCGTTTGCGCTTCGGCGTCGGCGCGGATTTCAGTAAGGGGAAACAGGTCGATTATGTACTCGGCGAATGGAGCTCTGAAGAACGTGAAACCCTTGAAGAGCGCATAAAAACAGCAGCAGAATTCGTCAAAAGCTTCGTTTCTATCGGTTTGGATATGACGATGAGCAATTGGAATGGGAAATAAGAATGGAGAATTGAAAGTGAAGAATTTACACTTTAACTCTACAATCTCAACAGTCATTTTTTTAGTTTCAACAAATTTTTAGCACAAAGCTTAAAGTTTTATATGACATTGATTTTCAGCTAAAACGATTGTGTTTCATTGCGATTTAAGATTTGATAAATGCCCTGTTTTATCAATTAAAAAATTCGTTCAAAACTTTGAAAGTTCATTTCTTTGCTTTACCTTGCATTATAATTCAAAACCTAATTACTATGAAAAAGTTAATTTTTGGAATGGGAATTTCAGTATTGGTTCCTGTCCTGTTCGTATCCTGTGAAAAAGAGACTATTCAAAAGGTCGAAAATCATGAGCATAAGAAAGTTGATCAAATAAAAAATGGGAATAATTTCGTTAACCCGCAAAATGATATCGGTGAATTGCATAATACTATATTAGAAGAGATTAAACAATATTCCATTGATCACGACTTAGTTTTAGATCAAGAGCAGAGTTTTTCCTTTATACAGGATTTTTTAAAATCAAGTGGTTATGAAAATCACCTCACATTTGAGCAAGCTCATGCGGAATTTGAGAATTACAATCAAAAAACCTTTAATGATCTGCTCATTGAATATAAAAACAATCACAAAATATCTGAGCTTCAATATGAATATCTTGTAAATTTGGAAAGTGGTATTTCAGAAAGTAAAAACTTTGGAGAATTTAAAAACCATTTAAATGATTTAAATCTGGCAATTTCAATTGATTATTTTGCGACTGAAGATGAACGGCAACAATTATTTCGCTTAACATCCATTGCGGAACACAGTTATAAGTTTTGGATTTCAACCTATAATATGTATGGTAATAATCTAAACAAAAAGGGAGGGAAAATATTTTTTACCGTGCTTGCTGATGTTGGCGGTGGTTTGCTTTGTGCTCCGGCCGGTCCTGGAGGAGCCATAGCAGGAGCGACTTTGTTTTCGTTATACACCAGGTGTTGCATAGTGGGAGAATGTAGTTGGATAAGCTGTTAATTTAATTTGAAATTAATATGAAAAAGAAATTTTATTGTCTCTTAATCCTGTTTCTGATTTTCATCCCATCGCTTTTTGCACAGGAAACACATAAGGTGAAAATTGTTCGTAAAAAACAATATTTCGGAGCTGCTAGAAAAATGAAGCTCAGAGTAAATGACCAGGAAATTAAACTAAAGAGAAAAGCGATTTATGAGTTTGATGCCCGGGATAACATCATCTTAGGATCAAATCACTTGTTATATAGGAAAAACATCCTTGAAACGCATATTACGAAAGATACAACGATCTACTTAAAATACGGATTTTCACTTTTTAGGCTAAAACCTAAAGTTGTGACGGGCTGATGAATGGAAAATTAACCCTACATTCTTAATTCTTCATTCTCAATTCTTCATTCTATTCAACTACCTCCAGTTTCGCGAAACGCAATAACAAGGTTTTACTTCCTTCTTTCGGGAAAAAGATCGTGGCCTTTTTGTCGTCGCCGGTTCCGCTGATTTCAATGATTTTTCCCTTGCCGAAACGCTCGTGGATCACGTTGTAGCCGACTTTCAGATCAAGGGTGGAAGCCGCTTGCCCCGAAGATGCGCTTTTGCTAACCTGGCTCAGGGAAGTTAACCCGCGGGGGCTTCCCAAAGGACGGTTCAGGCCGCCACTGAACGATGGCGTGCGGTTGAAGTTGGAGCTGAGAGATCGTCCGCCGCCGCGTTCCTGGTAAGCATTTTCCTGCTGAACGAAATCACTGTTGATCTCGCTGAGGAAACGGCTCGGTTCAGAGGTGTTCAGGTTGCCCCAGACAAAGCGCGAAACGGCGTAGGAAATCGTGCAGGTTTTTTCAGCCCGGGTGATTGCCACGTAAAACAAACGGCGTTCTTCTTCCAGCTCTGAACGCGAGTTCAGCACCATTTGAGACGGAAACAAATTTTCCTCCAGGCCAACGAGAAAAACGTGCGGAAACTCCAATCCTTTGCTGGAGTGGATGGTCATCATCGAAATCTTATTCTTGTCTTCTTCCTTGTCGTTATCCGCATCCGTGAGCAGGGCTACGTCAATCATAAAATCCGAAAGCGTTTTCAGCTCATCTTCCCGGTTGTTTTCAGAAAAAGCCTGCACACCGCTGAGCAATTCCTCGATGTTCTGGTAGCGTTCCACTTCTTCAGGGCCTTTGTCTTTTTCGCTGTGCAGCTCCTTAAGCACGCCTGAAGATTTGGCAATATGATGGGCCAGCTCGTAGGCCGGTTTTTTATCGATTTCTGCATTGAAGCTGCGGATCATCGTGGCGAATTCCGTTAGCTTCTGCTTGGTTGTTGAGTTGAGCGCTACAGGATATTGGGCAAAATTCCCAATGACGTCAAAGATCGAAACGTCGTACTGGTTTGCCGCGATCACAATGTTTTCAATGCTTGTTTTCCCAATTCCGCGTTTTGGATAATTGATAACGCGTTTCAGGGCTTCCTCGTCGCGCGGGTTGGCTGCCAATCGAAAGTAAGACAGCAAATCCTTAATTTCCTTGCGCTGGTAGAATGAAATTCCCCCGTAAATTTTGTACGGCATGTTCAGTTTGCGCAGAGCTTCCTCGAAAGAACGGGATTGCTTGTTGGTGCGGTATAAAATGGCGAAATCCTTGTAATCCAGCCCTTCTGCCTGTTTGATATCAAAAATCCGGTTCGCTATTGTTTTTCCCTCTTCATTGTCGGTTAGCGTGCGCAGGATCGTGATGGGTTTACCTAGCTCATTTTCAGTCCAGACTTCTTTTTTAATCTGGTCCTGGTTGCGTGCAATGACGGAATTGGCAGCTTCCACGATACTTTTTGTACTGCGGTAATTCTGCTCCAGCTTAAACAATTTGAAATCGGGATAATCCTTTTTGAAGTTCAGGATATTCTGGATATTTGCCCCACGGAAAGAATAGATGCTCTGGGCATCGTCACCTACGACGCAAATGTTTTCAAACACGGCCGCGAGCTTTTTCACGATCAGGTACTGCGCATAGTTCGTATCCTGGTACTCATCCACAAGAATGTAGCGGAATTTATGCTGGTAATACTGCAAAACATCCGGGAAATCACGCAGGAGCACGTTTGTCTGGAACAGTAAGTCATCAAAATCCATCGCTCCCGCTTTTTGACAGCGGTTGACGTAAGCTTTGTAAATCCGGGCCATTTCCGGCCGGCGGCTTTGCGTATCTTCCAGTTGGATCTCCGGGTTTTCAGCGTAGGCTTCCGCGGAGATCAGGTTGTTTTTGGCCGCTGAAATGCGTCCGAGGACCATGCTCGGCTTATATGTTTTATCATCGAGATTGAGCTCTTTGACGATGTCTTTCATCAGGCTTTTCGAATCCTGGGTATCGTAGATCGTAAAATTGGTCGGGTAACCGATTCGCTCAGCGTTGTAGCGCAGGATCCGCGAAAAAACGGAGTGAAAAGTACCCATTGTCAGGTTGCGCGATTCTGAGCTGCCCACAATCTGGTGGATCCGTTCGTTCATTTCGCGCGCCGCTTTGTTGGTAAAAGTCAAAGCCAGGATATTGAATGGATCAACGCCCAGGTTAATCATGTGGGCGATCCGGAAAGTGAGTACCCGCGTTTTACCGGAGCCTGCACCTGCAATCACCATCATCGGCCCGTCAATGTGCTCAACTGCAACACGCTGACTGGCGTTCAATCCGTCTAAATAATCCATGGCTGCAAATTTACGGAGTTAAATCCAAAATGCCCGGTTTTGTTGATAATTTTCTTGTTTTCAGCCTTCTTGTCCTTTGCACCGGAAAAACCAACTATCGCCTGATATTATAACGGCTGAGGTATTTGTGTGCAGATTATCCTTAAAAGTTGACCAATCACCCCGAATTAAAAGCAAAGTATCGGAAAGTTGAAAGATGTTTTGTTTTTGCATTCTATTTTTGTTTCAGAACAACAGGACATAGAAACTGGTGTTTTTAAAGACAAAATGAAATACGAAATTTTTAAGACAAGCAATTGTCTGATGAAATTCAAGATCATAGTGTTTAGCGATAGAGTGAAGTGTTAGGTAAAATCATGGAGAGTGAAATGCCAGTTTCACTCTCAACGATTTTTAAACCTTTAATTATCGCAGATTAAATTGTAAACTCTCCCAATAATACAGCGAGCCCCGCTTAAAATCAGTCCCGAAAAGGGACTTTTTTTATTCCCTGAACTGAAACATTTGCTTGTTATTTAATTAACAAAACGAAATAAAAATAACATTGTGTAGTTATTTTGACAGAAAATCTTTGAAAATGAGCTAATCTTCCTTCAAAAGCGACCGGGTATCGGAAAGTTAACAAAATCGGTTTTGTTTGATTTTACCTTTGGGGTAAATTACTACTTTCTAGCAAATGAAAACACATACCAATACCCGGCATAAGCATCATTTTTACAGCAAAACCCTGCTTTTAATTCCTGTTTTCCTGCCCTTTTTCATTTTTTCACAGGGAGGTTCCGCTTCCAAGGTAAAAAGCAATGACTGGAATGAGCTGTATGAGCAAGCAAACTATACCATCGAATACCGTTACAATATCTGTGATCTGAAGGAAGACGGGATCGTCAAAGAAGAAGTTTATCTCCGCGTGAACAACCTGACAGGCGATACGCTCCATGTCAGCTGGGACCTTGAGCTGGTTTACGGCGAGCGCTGCTACAATTGTTCGGGCGAAAACGATGAGCTGAAAATTAACCTTGTCCTGCCGCCAAATGAGAGTATTTCAGGCAGTTGCGGGGATGATAATAAATACCATTTGCGGCTTTTTTCGCGCTTCCTGCATGGAGAGGCGGACAGCAAGCTTTCTGATTTCAACCTAAGAAATTTAAGAATCAATACGCTCTGAGTCCATGAAATCAAGAAATTTACTCCCTGCTTCCTTCCTGTTGATTTTCCTGGCGCTCTTTCCTGCCGGAAAAAAGCTTTACGCCCAATGCCCGGTAACGGCCTACGCAAACCCGTCTACTATTTTTTGCGGGTCTTCCGTAAGCTTAACGGCAGTTGCGGATGGCTGTAAACCCCTGAATAATAATTTCAACGACGGAACAATCAATGCAGGGGGAACACAGCCCTGGGCATCAACCAACGGCGCTACTGTACAAAACGGAACAGGAACACATGCCTGCGTAGGCCCGCCATCGGAGGGGGCTTACAGTTTATGGATGGGAACAACAGTGGCTGCCCCGCGTGCTATTACAACAAACGGATACGATTTGACAGCCTGCAACGCTGTTAGTGCAACTTTGTGTTTTGATATGAAATACGGTACCCAGGCAAACGCCAGCCCATGCGAAGGAATTGACTTACCGGAAGAAGGTGTTTACATTCAGTATTCGGTCAATGGCGGCGCCTGGCAAACCTTACAATATTACGATCCGAATGGCGGTAGCGATCCGACTTTAACAAGCTGGACGCGTTATTGTCTCGATATCCCCATGGCGGCTTTGGGAACCAACACGGCTTTCCGCTGGTTCCAGTCGCAGTCATCCGGTGCAGGTTTCGATGCCTGGGGATTGGATAACATGGTCATCAACCTGAATGTGCCGGGATATACCTTCGATTGGTCGCATGATGCCCAGGGTCCGTCATCTTCCCCGGCCACGGCGAACGTGAACCCAACTTCGAACAGCACTTATACCGTAAGCTATACAAATGGAGTAGAAACCTGCAGCGCTTCAGTGAATGTAACCGTTATCACACCAACAGCTACGGCACTGGCGGCTGCAACGACTGTTTGTCCGGGTTCCCCCGTTCAGCTGACGGCACAAAGCTCCATCAGTGCGCCGCCGCCAACTACCTGCGGGGTAAATGCAACGGCTGCGTGTACGCCTTTTACCACGGTTGCGGATGAACAGCAGGTAGGAACCGGAACAACGACGATTGCTTACAATACGGGAGGTGAAAATGTTTTCGGGAATTTCGGCGATGCTTACCAGACTTCCCAGATTTTGTTCCGGGCTTCCGATCTTCTTGCTGCAGGTGTCGTTGCCGGACAAATCAACTCCATCTCTTTCGATATCCAGCGGATTGAAACCAGCGGCGGATCAACGATGAGCAACCTGATTTACCCGAATATCCGGATTTCGATGGGCTGCACTGCTCTTACGGCCTTAACTTCAACGTATGTTGCCGGGTTGAACCAGGTGTATTCCGGTACAAACGTCCAGGTAACGACAGGAATGACGCCTTTCTTTTTCAGCCAATCCTATAACTGGGACGGCGTTTCAAATATTGTGGTACAGGTGTGCTGGTTTTTCCCGAATGGCGCTTCTGCCCAGGATAACCCGCCAAACGGAACAGCGAATTTCTATGCTTTCTGCCGCTACAACTCACCCGGCTACAATTGCTACCGGTATTCAGGAACGAATTTTTCACCGGGCAGCTGCGGTACTTCGGATTTCGTTTCCGTTCTCAATCGCCGTCCGAACGTGATCTTTGGGTTCTGCAAACCAAACCCTGCACCGCTTACCTACAACTGGACTTCCAACCCGGCTGGATTTACGTCAGCTTCCCGGACCCCGTCAGCCAGCCCGAATGTAGCGACTACTTATACGGTTTCTGTCAACCAGGCCGGCTCACCGGCAGGTTGCGCTGCGACTTCGAGTGTCAGTGTTGCCATGTCGCCTTTGCCAACTGTTTCGATCAACCCGTCGCCGGTAGAAATTTGTGCATCCCAGGGAGAAACGAGCGAAGTATTGAATGCCTTTGCTTCCACGGCTTCGAGCTCCGGCGCACCCAAAACATACAGCTCTTCAGCTGGCACTGCTGTTCCGGATGGAAATACGTCCTGCACCGGAGCCGGAACGGCCAACAATACAATTACGGTAGGAGGGGCTTCGCCAATAACTTTAGCGGCCAACCCGGTTCAGTCGGTTACAATCAATATGACCTGCGCCCGTACCAACGATTACGAAATTTACCTCATTGCCCCGAACGGGACTTCCAGCCTGATTGTCAATCGCCGCGGCGGAACGGGAACTGCCATGGCGGCTACCATCGTTACAGGCGGTGCGGCCTTACCAACAGCCGGTGGAATTTCGGGAACTTTTGGCCCGGACAATCCTTTTCCCACAACCGGAAATGTGAACGGCGTGTGGACGCTCCGGGTAATTGATAAATGCAAGCCCACCGCGATTACAAGCTCAACGGGAACGGTCACGAGCTGGTCGATCACCTTCAATGCGCCCGACGATATTGCTTCTTTTTCCTGGTCGCCGGCAACGAACCTGAGCAGCACTACAACAGCTTATACGGTCACCAACACTACTACCCCGAGAACATATACGGTCACCGCTACCACATCACTTGGCTGTACCGGCCAGGCTTCCGTCAATGTCCTCGTGGGCTGCACGCTTCCGGTAGAGCTGGCTTCGTTTGATCTGAAGTGCCGGGAAGAAAGCGGTGTGCTCATCAGCTGGGAGGTGCTTTCACAATCCAATAACGATTACTATACGCTGGAGCGCAGCCACGATGGGATCAACTTTGAAGCGGTAACCCGGATCGAAGGGGAAGGAACAACATCCCAGCCCAGAATGTATACCTATATAGATGAAACGAATTTTCGGGAGGAAACTTATTACCGTCTCCGGCAAACAGACTTCAACGGTACTTCGCAGCTGTTATACACGGAATTCCTGGCGCCTTGCGGACGGGATAACAAGTGTGTGGGCATTTATCCCAACCCAATCAGCAGCAACCAGTTTTTTATTGAGACGGAACCCGGCGCTTCGGAACTTACTGTCGAACTGCATGATATGTACGGTCACCTGGTGCTGAGTGAAACCCTCGGACAGGCTGCCGGAAAAGTGCCCGTGAGCTTACCGGGGACGATCAGTGCAGGAATGTATTTTATTTCCAGCCGGAATGACAAGATTAAATTTTGCGAACAGAAAATCCTAGTTCAGAAAAATTAGAAGAGCATAGTTTGTATGTTATAAAGTCAAGTTAGGTAAATCAGTGAGGGAGGGCTTCTGCTTGTCCCTCATTGTTTTTTATACCGGCTGAGACATTCGGTCATAAAAAAAAGAGCGTATCCTAAAACACGCTCTTTGAATTTAAGAATTGTTAAGCTTTCTTTTAATTTAAAGTTACAGCATTGAGCTTGTATTCGCTTGTGAAGAAACCGCCTGTACTGTTAACATAAACCAATCCAAGGCCTTTTTTGAAATATTCCCTTCTTACGACTGTAGAACCGTCTAAATTGGAAATTTCAAGCAAGCCGGTATAGGAACAGCCTGATGTAGATACCGAAGCGCTCAGGTTGGTTACCTTACGGGTGTAAGATCCATAGCTCCAGCTTTGGTTCAATGTAGGAGCTGCAGGTACATAAACGTATTCATTGTCCATGCTCTCGTTGTAATAATAAATATCATTATTTGAGCTTTCTACACGTAGCCTGATCGGGTTGATGTACATCACACTGGTTTCATCCTCAATTTTTGTATACGTTTTGGAGTTGTGAACTTCCGTACCATTTACTACGAGGTGGGGGGAGACGTTTTGTGATTGTCCTGCCATGAGATAGGTATAGGTCCAGGAATTGCTTGCAGTAAGCGGGTAAAAAGCGCTCGTTCCGTTTCCGTCACATAAGGTGTTTACCGCAGGCGTAGGGGTAACCGGATCTTCTTCTTTTTCTTTTTTACAGGAGGTGCTGATAACAGCTGTTGCGCCGAAAAGCAGCGCCAATGCAAATAGATTTTTTTTCATCTTATTCAGTGTTTAATGATTATGGCTTCAAAATTATTATTATTTCGGATTAAACAAACTGCTTCGTAATTATTTTTCATTTATTTTGCAGCGCCTTTCTATTTTAAGGGTGCCTTAAACTCCTGCTGGCGGAAATATGTTTTTAAGCGATCGAAAAGTAATAAACATTACTTTGTGAAAAAAACAGACTTTTTTTAAGTAAACGCTTGCAATCTAAGATTTTCTTTCTATCTTTGCACCCCTCAAAGTATGTTTGGGGCAATTATTTATTAATATAAAAAGGTAAAGTAATTTATGCCAACTATCCAACAATTAGTTCGCAAAGGACGCACGGCAGTAGTAAAGAAAAGCAAATCAGCTGCTCTTGACTCTTGTCCGCAGCGCAAAGGGGTATGTGTAAGGGTTTACACCACTACTCCTAAAAAGCCGAACTCCGCAATGCGTAAAGTAGCGAGGGTTCGTCTCACTAACGGTAAAGAGGTGAATGCTTATATCGGCGGTGAAGGTCATAACTTACAGGAGCACTCTTTGGTGCTTGTACGTGGTGGAAGGGTTAAAGACCTTCCGGGTGTTAGATACCACATCGTACGAGGCGCAGAAGACACTGCTGGTGTTGAAGGCCGGACACAGCGTCGTTCCAAGTATGGAACCAAAAGACCTAAAGCGAAAAAATAATTTTAAAGCTTTCTAAGAAATGAGAAGAAGAAAAGCCAAAAAGAACCCGATCCTCCCGGATCCGAAGTTTAACGATGTTCAGGTAACGAAATTCGTTAACAATTTAATGTACGACGGGAAAAAGAACTTAGCGTACAAGATTTTTTACGATGCGATCACAATCGTTGAAGGTAAAATCGAAGATACAACAGGTTTAGATACCTTTAAAAAAGCATTGGAAAATGTTTCTCCGACAGTTGAGGTAAGAAGCCGCCGTGTAGGTGGAGCTACTTTCCAGATCCCAACACCGGTTCGTGAGGAAAGAAAACAGTCACTTGCAATGAAATGGTTGATCGGATACGCACGTAAGCGTAACGAAAAATCCATGGCAGGTAAATTAGCTTCCGAAATCTTAGCCGCTTCCAAAGAAGAAGGTGCTGCTTACAAAAAGAAAGAAGATACTTTACGTATGGCTGAAGCTAACAAAGCATTTTCACATTTTAGATTTTAATTGAAATGGCAAGAGATCTTAAATTTACAAGAAATATCGGTATTGCTGCCCACATTGATGCGGGTAAGACAACAACTACCGAGCGTATTCTTTTTTACTCCGGTGTAAACCACAAAATCGGTGAGGTTCACGATGGTGGAGCTACGATGGACTGGATGGAGCAGGAGCAGGAAAGAGGTATTACCATTACTTCAGCTGCAACAACAGTTGGCTGGAAATACAGGGGACAAGACTACCACATCAATATTATTGACACTCCGGGACACGTTGACTTTACAGTTGAGGTGAACCGTTCGTTACGTGTATTGGATGGTTTGGTATTCCTTTTTTCCGCAGTTGACGGTGTTGAGCCGCAATCTGAAACAAACTGGAGACTGGCAAACAACTACAACGTTCCAAGAATTGGTTTTGTTAACAAAATGGACCGTCAGGGTGCAGATTTCTTAAACGTGTGCAAGCAGGTGAAAGAAATGTTGGGAAGCCACGCTTTACCTTTACAAATTAACATCGGTGACGAAGATAATTTCAAAGGTGTTGTCGATTTGATCAACTTCAAAGGAATTGTTTGGAATGACCACGATATGGGTATGACTTTCCAGGAAGTTGAAATCCCTGCTGACATCATTGACGAAGCAAGAAGACTGAGAAGCGAATTATTGGAAGCAGTTGCTGAATTTGATGAGTCTTTGATGGAGAAATTCTTCGAAGATGAGAATTCACTGACAGAAAGAGAAATCCTTGACGCTTTGCGCCAGGCTACTATCTCCGGAAAAGTTGTTCCGATGATGTGTGGTTCTTCTTTCAAAAACAAAGGTGTTCAGGCAATGCTTGACATGGTAATGGAAATTCTTCCTTCTCCGATGGATACGGAAGGTATTACCGGAATCAACCCGAAAACAGACGAAGAAGTAACACGTAAGCCTTCTTACGATGAGCCTTTCGCAGCATTAGCGTTTAAAATTGCAACGGATCCTTTCGTAGGCCGTTTGTGCTTTATCCGCGCTTACTCCGGTAAATTGCCTGCAGGTTCTTATGTATACAACACACGTACAGAAAATAAAGAGCGTATCTCCCGTATCTTCCAGATGCACGCGAACAAGCAGAACTCAATTGACGAGCTTGGGGCAGGTGACATCGGTGCGGTAGTAGGATTTAAAGACATCCGTACGGGTGATACTTTATGTGCTGAAAACGCTCCTATCATTCTCGAATCCATGAATTTCCCTGATCCGGTTATCGGTTTGGCAATTGAGCCTAAAACGCAGGCTGACCAGGATAAATTAGGTGTTGGTTTGAACAAACTGGCTGAAGAAGATCCGACTTTCCGTGTAAACACAGACGAAGAAACAGGACAAACTATCATCAGCGGTATGGGTGAGCTTCACCTCGAAATCATCATTGACCGTTTGAAAAGAGAGTTCAAGGTTGAAGTAAACCAGGGTGCGCCGCAGGTATCTTACCGCGAAGCCATCACAGGTTCTATCGAGCACCGCGAAGTCTACAAAAAACAATCCGGTGGTCGTGGTAAATTTGCCGACATTCTCGTTAAAATTACTCCGCAGGAGGATATCGAGAAAGCAGGACTTGCATTTACAAACTCGATCAAAGGTGGTAACATTCCGCGTGAATTTATTCCATCTGTTGAGAAAGGTTTCAAAGAATCCATGAAAAATGGTGTATTGGCAGGCTTCCCGATGGACTCTATGAAAGTAGAATTGATCGATGGTTCTTACCACAACGTCGATTCAGATTCATTATCCTTCGAAATCTGTGCTAAAATGGCCTACCGTGAAGCGGTTAAGAAATGTAAGCCGGTATTGCTCGAGCCGATCATGAAACTGGAAGTTGTTACTCCTGAAGAAAACATGGGTGATATCGTAGGTGACCTCAACCGTCGTCGTGGTATGATGAAAGGTATGGACGACAGAGCAGGAGGAAAAGTAGTGAAAGCTGATGTTCCTTTATCTGAAATGTTCGGTTACGTAACCCAGTTGCGTACAATGTCTTCAGGTCGTGCAACGTCTTCCATGGAATTCTCCCACTACGCAGAAGCTCCGGCTAACGTAGCAAAAGACGTGATTGATAAAATTAACGGTAAAGTAAACGCTTAATAAGTTTCGAAAATGAGCCAGAAAATTAGAATTAAATTAAAATCATACGATCACAATTTAGTTGATAAATCAGCTGAGAAGATCGTAAAAACGGTGAAAGCGACCGGAGCTGTAGTAAGCGGGCCGATTCCTTTGCCAACACATAAAAGAATCTACACGGTATTGAAGTCGCCGCACGTTAACAAAAAAGCGCGTGAGCAATTTGAATTGTGTTCTTACAAACGTTTGTTAGATATCTATTCTTCTTCTTCCAAAACAGTTGACGCCCTGATGCGCCTTGAGCTGCCTAGCGGAGTTGACGTAGAGATTAAAGTGTAATTGAATGTAGTCCCGATAGCTGTCGGGGCTCAATTAATAGTAAGTAATAAATAATAATAAAGTATGCCTGGATTAATTGGTAGAAAAATCGGAATGACTAGCATCTACAGTGCCGAGGGTAAGGCAACACCATGCACAGTGTTAGAAGTTGGTCCTTGTGTCGTAACACAGTTAAAGACACAAGACAGAGACGGATACGAGGCAGTTCAGTTAGGTTTCGGGGAGCGCAAAGAAAACCGCACTCCAAACGCACTGAAAGGCCACTTCAAAAAAGCAAACACAACTCCGAAAGCGAAAGTGGTGGAGTTCAAAGGCTTTGAAGGTCTGAATCTCGGAGATGTAGTTGACGCATCCATCTTTGAAGAAGGTGAATTCGTTGGCGTAGTAGGAACTTCAAAAGGAAAAGGTTTCCAGGGGGTTGTAAAAAGACATGGTTTTGGTGGTGTAGGTCAGTCGACTCACGGTCAGCACAACCGTCTTCGCGCTCCCGGTTCAATCGGAGCTTGTTCTTATCCTGCACGTGTATTCAAAGGAATGCGCATGGCGGGTCAAACAGGAAACAAGCGCGTAATGATGGAAAACCTCTTAATCTTGAAGGTTTTGACAGATAAAAACATAGTAGTAGTTAAAGGATCGGTTCCCGGAGCTAAAGGTTCAACCGTATTAATAGAGAAATAAGATGGAAGTAAAAGTATTTGACCAAACAGGAAAAGCTACTTCTAAGAAAGTAACTCTTTCGGATGCAATCTTTGGTATCGAACCAAATGATCACGCAATCTACTTAGACGTTAAGCAGCATTTGGCTAACCGTCGCCAGGGTACCCACAAAGCGAAAGAAAGAGCGGAAGTATCATACTCAACCCGCAAACTGAAAAAGCAAAAAGGTACCGGTGGTGCACGTGCAGGTAGCATCAAATCAGGAACACGCGTCGGAGGTGGACGTATTTTCGGGCCAAGACCGAGAAACTACCACTTCAAACTGAACGTGAAGCTCAAGCAGCTTGCCCGTAAATCAGCTTTCGCCTACAAAGCGAAAAACGATTCACTTATGATTTTGGAAGATCCGAACTTCGGAGCGATCAAAACGCAGGAGTTTATCAACCTGATCGGGAAGCTTGAATTGCAGAATGACAAAGTGTTGATGATCTTAGGCTCTAAGAACGACAACGTATACTTGTCTTCACGCAACCTGAAAAAAGTGAAAGTGGTAACAGCTGATTCTGTAAACACATTTGATGTTTTAAACGCGAAAAAAGTAGTGTTGGCTGAAAGTTCAATCGAAGTAATCGAAAAGATTCTAAACTAATTTAGTAATGAATACAATTATCAAGAAGCCATTGATTACAGAGAAAGCAACAGCTGCGAGCGAGACTCGTAACCGTTTCACTTTCGCTGTAGAAAAAAGCGCTAACAAAATTGAAATAAAAAAAGCTGTCGAGAAGATGTACGGAGTTCATGTAACTGAAGTGCGTACAATGACATATGGCGGCGGTAAATCCTCGGTGAAATACACCAATAAAGGTATCGTTACTCAACCGAACAACCCTTGGAAAAAGGCGATTGTTACGGTTGCAGATGGAGAAACGATTGATTTGTTTAATAACATTTAAGAAAACGAAATGGGTCTTAAAAAATTCAAGCCTACAACTCCAGGGCAAAGACACAAGATCAACAGCACGTATTCCGAAGTGACGACAAATGTTCCTGAAAAGAGCTTAACTGTCGGAGGCGGAAAGTCTGGGGGTCGAAACAATGACGGTAGAATGACCATGAGATACATTGGAGGTGGTCACAAACAAAAATACCGTATCATTGACTTTAAAAGAGACAAGCAGGATGTTCCTGCAACTGTCAAAACGATCGAGTATGATCCGAACCGTACAGCTCGTATCGCTTTATTGTTCTACGCAGACGGAGAGAAGCGTTATATCATCGCTCCGGACGGGTTGAAAGTAGGCGACACGGTAGTTTCCGGTAAAACGGCTACTCCGAACGTTGGAAACGCGATGTTCCTGAGCGATGTTCCGCTCGGTACAGTGATCCACAATATCGAATTGAAGCCAGGTAAAGGCGGCGCTATCGCAAGAGGTGCAGGTACTTACGCTCAATTAAACGCAAGAGACGGACGCTATGCAATCGTTAAAATGCCATCCGGTGAAACCCGTATGATTTTAACAACGTGCTTGGCAACTATCGGTTCTGTTTCCAATTCCGAGCACAGCTTGGTGGTTTCCGGTAAAGCCGGCCGCTCCCGCTGGTTAGGAAGAAGACCAAGAGTACGTGGTGTAGTAATGAACCCGGTGGATCACCCGATGGGTGGTGGTGAAGGTAGAAATGCCGGAGGTCACCCGAGATCCCGTAACGGTATGCCGGCTAAAGGCTACAAAACACGTTCGAAGACTAAGTATTCAGACAAGTTTATTATTGAGAAAAGAAAAAAATAAGATATGAGTAGATCGTTAAAAAAACCGCCGTTTGTTCATTACAAATTAATGAAACGGGTTGACGAAGCTCAAGCTTCAAGCAGCAAAGCCGTGATCAAGACCTGGTCAAGAGCTTCAACAATCACTCCTGACATGGTAGGATTGACAATTGCTGTACACAATGGGAATAAGTTTATTCCTGTATTCGTAACTGAAAACATGGTAGGACACAAGTTGGGTGAATTTTCACCGACTCGTAACTTCCGCGGTCACGGTGCAGATAAGAAAAATAAAAAACGATAATTTTTTAGTAAAATGGGTGCTAGAAAAAGAGTAAGAGCAGAACAATTGAAATCGGAAAAGAGCACGACGGCTATCGCTAGCCTGAAAGGTTCCCCGATCGCTCCGAGAAAGATGAGATTAGTTGCAGATCTTGTAAGGGGAGTAGATGTTAATAAGGCTCTCAATATATTGCAGCATAATTCGAAGTTTGCTTCTAAAAGCCTCGAGAAACTGTTACGTTCCGCTATTGCGAACTGGGAGCAGAAGAACGAAGGCAAAAGCATTGAAGAGGAGAATCTTGTAGTTAAATCCATCCAGGTGGACAGTGCTGCAATGATGAAACGTATTCAAACTGCACCGCAAGGTAGAGCACACAGAATCAGAAAAAGATCGAACCACGTTACCATCATAGTTGATGGAGCTAAATAAGTAGGATAATGGGACAAAAGACAAATCCAATAGGAAATAGATTAGGTTTCATCCATGGATGGGAATCTAACTGGTATGGTGGCACTAATTACAAGGAGAAAATCGTTGAAGACGATAAAATCCGTAAGTACCTCAACGCCCGTTTATCCAGAGCTAGTATCGCGAAGATTATCATCGAGAGAACGCTTAAGCTTGTTACTGTTACAATCAACACGGCTCGTCCGGGTGTGATTATCGGTAAAGGTGGTCAGGAAGTAGATAAGTTGAAAGAAGAGTTGAAAAAACTGACGAAAAAGGAGATCCAGATCAACATTTTCGAAGTTAAACGTCCGGAACTGGATGCCCGCCTCGTGGCTGACGGTATCGCACGTCAATTGGAAGCTCGTATTTCTTTCCGTCGTGCAATCAAGATGGCTATTGGTTCTACGATGCGTATGGGTGCCGAAGGTATCAAAGTTAAAATCTCAGGTCGTCTCAATGGTGCTGAAATGGCACGTTCAGAGATGTACAAAGAGGGACGTACTCCGTTACATACGTTCCGCGCAGATATTGACTATGCTGTAGGTGAAGCCCTTACAACTTATGGTTTAATCGGTATCAAAGTATGGATCTGCAAAGGTGAAGTATACGGTAGAAGAGACTTGTCTCCGAACATCGGAATGGCAGCGGCCTCAGCCAAAGGAGGAGGACACGCACCACAAGGTGGTAACCGTGACAGAAAACCGGGCGGTGGTCCAGGCGGTAAAAGAAAACCAAAAAAGTAGTTTGATACATTAAAAATTTCAAGAGATGTTACAACCAAAAAGAACCAAATTTAGAAGAGTTCAAAAAGGAAGAAACCGCGGTGAGGCAGAAAGAGGCAGCACTATCGCTTTCGGATCTTTTGGATTGAAAACTTTGGAGCCAGGGTGGATTACTTCCCGCCAGATCGAAGCTTCCCGTATCGCAGTTACGCGTTACATGAAGCGTGAAGGACAGGTGTGGATCCGTATCTTCCCGGACAAGCCCGTAACTTCCAAGCCTGCAGAGGTAAGGATGGGTAAGGGTAAAGGTGCTCCAAGCCACTGGGTTGCAGTTGTTAAACCAGGTCGTATTATGTTCGAAGCAGACGGGGTTCCTTACGAAACAGCTAAGGAAGCATTACGTTTGGCCGCTCAGAAACTTCCTGTTAAATGTAAATTCATTGTCCGCAATGATTATGTTGTACCTGGTAAATAAGAGATAAAGATGAAACAAAAAGAAATCACTCAATTATCGGACGCAGATTTGAAAGGCAAAATCAGCCTTTTCGAAGAGCAGTTAGGCAAAATGAAAGTTTCTCACACAGTGACTCCAATGGAAAACCCATTGCAGATCCGCTCCCTGAGAAAAACAGTTGCCCGTTTGCATACCGAATTGACTAAAAGAAACGCACAAGCCTAAGCTTGTATTAAAATTAGCTTCATATGGAAGAAAAGCGTAATTTAAGAAAAGAGAAAATAGGCGTAGTAACAAGCGATAAGATGGAAAAATCTATCGTAGTTTCCGTTGAAAGAAAAGTAAAACACCCGAAGTATGGTAAATTCGTCAAAAAAACCACTAAATTTGTGGCCCACGATGAAACAAACGACTGTAATATCGGTGATACCGTTCGCATCATGGAAACAAGGCCTTTATCCAAGAATAAAAATTGGAGATTAGTAGAAATTGTTGAAAGAGCTAAATAACATTAAGTAATGATACAACAAGAGTCAAGACTTACAGTAGCAGACAACTCAGGAGCAAAAGAGGTGTTATGTATCCGCGTATTAGGCGGTACAAAACGTCGTTATGCTTCCGTTGGCGATAAAATCGTTGTTGCTGTTAAGAGCGCAATGCCCTCTGGAGCGGTCAAAAAAGGATCGGTTGCCAAGGCTGTGGTAGTAAGAACAAGAAAAGAAGTACGTAGGGCCGACGGTTCCTACATCCGTTTCGACGACAATGCTGTGGTTATCTTGAACCAGGCAGGTGAAATGAGAGGAACCCGTATTTTCGGACCAGTAGCTCGTGAGCTGCGTGAGAACAATTACATGAAGATTGTTTCTCTTGCCCCTGAAGTACTTTAATAAATCTGGAGTTATGCAAAAGAAATTACACATTAAAGTAGGAGACACCGTTAAGATATTAAGTGGTGAGTCTCGCGGGCAGGAAGGCAAAATTCTGGTGATCGACAAAAAGAAAGACCGTGCAACGGTTGAAGGCGTAGCTATGTTGAAAAAACATGCTAAGCCAAGCGCATCTAACCCGGAAGGTGGTATCATCGAAAAAGAAGGTACTGTACACATTTCGAACCTGATGGTTGTCAATAAAGGAGTTGCTTCCCGCACTGGCCGCAAAGCCAACAAAGAAGGTAAATTAGTACGTTATTCAAAAAAGTCAGGGGAGGAGATTAAGTAATGAAATATACACCAAGACTTAAGGAAAAGTATGCACAGGATATCATTCCTGAACTTACTGAAAAATTTGGGTACAAAACCGTAATGCGTGTACCTAAATTGGAAAAAATTGTGTTGAGCCAGGGTATCGGTGACGCTGTTGCCGACAAAAAACTGATCGAATATGCTGTGGCAGATTTGTCCCGTATCGCCGGTCAGAAAGCTGTTTCAACCAATTCTAAAAAAGATATTTCCAACTTCAAGCTGCGTAAAGGGATGCCGATCGGTACCAAAGTTACGCTGCGCGGAGATAAGATGTATGAATTTTTAGACCGTTTGATCGCCGTAGCGCTTCCAAGAACACGTGACTTCCGCGGGATCAGCCCGAAAGGATTTGACGGTAGAGGAAACTTCAACCTGGGGATCAAAGAACATATCATCTTCCCGGAGATCGATATCGACAAAGTGAACCGCATCGTAGGTATGGATATTACCTTTGTAACATCCGCTGAAAGTGATGAAGAAGGAAAAGCGTTATTGGATGCATTTGGATTTCCATTTACAAAAAAATAAGAAGAGATGGCTAAGGAATCAATGAAAGCGCGTGAGCGCAAAAGAGAAAAAATGGTAGCAAAAGACGCTAAAAAAAGAGCGGATTTAGTTGCGGTTTTAAAATCCACAAGCACTGACGAAGAAATCGTTGCTGCAAAATGGGATGCAATGATGGCCCTGCAGAAATTACCTGCAAACGGCGCTAAAATTCGTCTGCATAACCGTTGTGGGTTAACCGGTCGTCCAAGAGGGTATATGCGCCAATTTGGCCTTTCAAGGGTAACATTCCGTGAAATGGCTTTAGCTGGTAAAATCCCCGGAGTTAAAAAATCAAGTTGGTAAAATTTAATAGGAAAAAGAAATGAATACAGATCCTATAGCAGATTTCCTGACCCGAATCAGAAACGCAAGCAGCGCACAATTGAAAATGGTAGAAATTCCATCTTCAAACGTGAAAAAAGCGATGACCCAGATCCTTTTCGATCAAGGTTATATTGCGAATTTCAAATTCGAAGATGACGGAAAGCAAGGCGTGATCAAAATCGCGTTAAAATACAATCAGTCGACTAAAGTTCCTGCAATCACAAAATTGCAAAGAGCTTCCCGTCCTGGTTTAAGAAAATACAGCAGCTCTGACGAATTGCCACGTGTGTTGAACGGTTTGGGTATTGCCATCGTTTCAACTTCCCACGGAGTAATTACAGACAAAGAAGCTAGAAGCAAAAATGTTGGCGGGGAAGTTCTCTGCTACGTATATTAATCAATTAACTTTCGTAAAAATGTCAAGGATAGGTAAAAATCCAATTACGATCCCGAGTGGAGTAGAAGTAAAAATGGACGGGAGCATTGTTACCGTTAAAGGTCCAAAAGGTACTTTGACACAAGATATCGACTCTTGTGTAGAAGTGAACATTGAAGGCAGCACAATCACTTTTAGCCGCGAATCAGAAGCACCAGCTCACAGAGCGAAACACGGTCTTTACCGTGCATTGATCAATAACATGATCATTGGGGCTTCGGAAGGGTTTAAAAAGGAACTTGAAGTTATCGGTGTAGGTTACCGTGCAACTGCAACAGGACAACTGTTGGAGCTCGCATTAGGCTACTCCCACCCGATCGCATTCGAGATCCCGCAAGAAATTAAGGTATCTGCAGTAACCGAAAAAGGTAAAGCTCCAGTTGTAACTTTAGAATCATTTGATAAACAATTGATCGGACAAGTTGCTGCCAAAATTCGCTCCTTCCGTAAGCCTGAACCATACAAAGGTAAAGGTATCCGCTTCATGGGTGAGGTAATCAGAAGAAAAGCTGGTAAGTCTGCAGGTAAAAAATAATTTTAAGTAGTTATGGCATTTAGTAAATTAAACAGAAGAGCAAAAATCAAAAGAAGAATCCGGAAAAAAGTTTCCGGTACTGCTCAATCGCCTCGTTTAACTGTGTTCCGCAGTAATAAACAAATTTATGCACAATTGATTGACGACACCAAAGGTGTTACACTTGTGTCAGCGTCTTCCTACAACAACAAAGCAGCCGATAAGCTCGCGAAAATCGAACAGGCAGCTGTAGTTGGTAAAGAAATCGCTGAAAAAGCAGTTAAAGCCGGGATCACATCCGTAGTTTTCGACAGAAACGGATACCTGTACCACGGTAGAGTTAAATCATTAGCTGACTCGGCAAGAGAAGGCGGTCTTAAATTTTAATAAACGATGGCAACACAAACAACAAATAGGGTAAAGTCAGCTGACATCGAATTGAAAGACAAGCTGGTTGCGGTAAACCGTGTAACCAAAGTTACAAAAGGTGGACGTACATTCAGTTTCTCTGCAATCGTTGTAGTCGGTGACGAAAACGGTATCGTAGGTCATGGCCTCGGTAAAGCGAAAGAAGTAACGGAAGCTATTACCAAAGGGATCGACGATGCGAAAAAGAATTTGATCCGCGTTCCGATCTTAAAAGGAACGGTTCCTCATGCACAAAAAGGAAAATTCGGAGGTGCACAGGTTCTGCTTAAGCCAGCTACCAATGGTACGGGTGTAATCGCCGGTGGTGCGATGCGTGCCGTTTTGGAAAGCGTTGGTGTACATAACGTATTGGCTAAATCTCAAGGGTCTTCCAACCCACACAACGTAATCAAGGCTACGATGGACGCATTGTCTCAAATGAGAGATGCAGTTACTGTGGCCAAGCAGCGTGGGATTAGCTTGGATAAAGTGTTTAACGGTTAATATTTCGAACATGGCTACAATTAAAATAAAGCAAGTAAGAAGTGCTATTAAACGTCCAGCTGATCAAAAAGCTACGATTAAAGCCTTGGGATTTAGAAAGTTAAATCAAGTGATCGAAAAGGAGGGAACTCCGCAGATCCTGGGAATGATTAAGAAAGTACAACACTTAATCGAAGTTGTTGAGTAGAATCTTTAAACCGAAGAAAAATGAATTTAAATAATTTAACCCCGGCACAAGGGTCTGTTAAAAAGGAGAAAAGAATCGCCCGCGGACAAGGTTCCGGTCATGGTGGTACTTCAACCCGTGGACACAAGGGGCAAAAATCAAGATCGGGATATAGCAAGAAAATCGGATTCGAAGGAGGTCAGATGCCATTACAGCGTCGTGTTCCTAAATTTGGTTTCAAGAATATCAACCGGGTTGAATATAAAGCAATTAACCTGGATATCATCCAGTCGTTGATCGAGCGTAAAAACCTGACGGAAATCACTCCGGACATTTTACGCGATAACGGAATAATTTCAAGAAATGACCTGGTGAAAATCCTTGGTCGTGGAGAGTTAAAAGGGAAAATTAATGTGACAGCCCACAAGTTTTCAGATACTGCAAAAGCAGGAATTGAAGCACAAGGTGGTGTTTGTTCAGAAATTTAATTAACTTTGCACACTTTTTTCTAAGAAATGAACAAGTTTATACAGAATATTAAGAACATTTGGAAAGTTGAGGAACTGAGAAAGCGCATCATTTTGACGCTTTCTCTGATCCTTGTTTACCGTATCGGTTCATTCGTGATCCTTCCGGGCGTAAACTACGATGCATTGGCTGCTGCTAATGCAAAAGGAGATTCCAACGCCCTTGAAACTTTATTGTCCCTGTTCTCAGGCGGTGGTTTTTCCAACGCTTCGATCATGGCCTTAGGTATCATGCCTTACATTTCCGCGT
The DNA here is from genome assembly GCA_021325675.1 of Crocinitomicaceae bacterium. Classification (GTDB taxonomy): domain Bacteria; phylum Bacteroidota; class Bacteroidia; order Flavobacteriales_D; family Crocinitomicaceae; genus M2408. Next base: position 162,073 of record JAJTCM010000002.1, on the reverse strand, counting down.
CCATCATTATGCAGCTCCTCGGAATGGCAGTTCCTGCCGTTCAGAAAATGCAGAACGAAGGCGAGTCCGGAAGAAAAAGGATCAACAATTACACCCGTATCTTAACGATTATCATCTGTGCACTGCAGGCGCCTTCTTACCTGACCCTCTGGGTGGGTAACAAAAATGCCCTGCCGGTTGATGTGGACACCCTCTGGTGGGTACAGTCAACTGTAGTAATGGTCGCAGGTTCGATGTTCGCCGTATGGTTGGGTGAAAGAATCACGGATAAAGGTATCGGTAACGGTATTTCCTTATTGATTACTGTAGGTATCTTGTCCCGCCTTCCACAGGCATTCTTCGCTGAATTAGGTTTTAGTGGTGATAACCTGATCAAGATTATCCTCGAGCTGGTAGCATTAATGCTCATCATCCTCGGTACGATCCTGATTGTGCAGGGCGTGCGCAAAATCCCGATGAACACCGCGAAAAGGATCGCCGGTGCCCGCGGGGCCGATGCGCAGGGTGCAAGAAGCTACCTGCCGATCAAAGTAAACGCAAGCGGTGTAATGCCGATTATCTTCGCCCAGGCGATCATGACCATCCCGGTAATGATCTTCGCCAGCTCGGCGGCAGATGGCGGTGGCTTCATCCAGCGTACTTTGGGCGACATCTACGGTGTTTCGTACAATGTCCTGCTCGCAGTTCTCATCATCGTCTTCACGTTCTTTTACACGGCGATCATGATCAATCCGCGTAAAATGGCAGATGACATGAAACGTAACGGCGGTTTCATCCCAGGCATCCGTCCGGGTGAAGAAACAGCTGATTATATCGATACGCTGGTTTCCAGGATTACTTTCCCGGGATCATTGTTTCTGGCATTGATTGCTATTCTTCCTTCCATTGCTCACGCTGCTGGCATCACTTCCGGTTTCGAGATGTTCTTTGGAGGTACTTCCCTGTTAATCATGGTAGGTGTAGTACTGGATACTTTGCAGCAAATCGAGACCTACCTGCTGAACCGTCACATGGATGGTTTGATGGAAGGTTCCCGCGTGAGAGGCAGAAGGTCACCTAATGAATTACCGGTAATATAAAATGGCAAAACAATCATCTATTGAACAAGACGGTGTGATCATCGAAGCACTTTCCAACGCCATGTTCCGCGTGGAATTGGAAAACGGGCACGTAATCACAGCACACATCTCCGGAAAAATGCGGATGTTTTACATCAAAATACTTCCGGGTGACAGAGTAAAGGTTGAGATGTCGCCTTATGATTTGACCAAAGGCAGGATCTCATTTAGATACAAATAAGGATGGGAATCCTCTAACAAGAAATAAAAATGAAAGTAAGAGCTTCAGTAAAAAAACGTTCTGCAGACTGCAAGATCGTTAAAAGAAAAGGTAGGGTTTACGTGATAAACAAAAAGAACCCGAAATTAAAACAAAGACAAGGGTAATTTTAAGAGATTATGGCACGTATAGCAGGAATTGATTTACCAAAGAAAAAGAGAGGTGTTATTGGTTTAACATACATCTTCGGGATTGGCCGTAGCACGGCTCACCAGATTTTGACTAAAAACGGAATCGACGAAAACATCAAAGTTCAGGATTGGAGCGATGAGCAGATCAACCTGATCCGCGAATCGATCGGCGAGATCAAAACAGAAGGCCAGTTGCGTTCTGAGATCCAGCTGAACATCAAGCGCTTGATGGATATCGGTTGCAACCGTGGAATCCGTCACAGAGCTGGTTTACCGTTGAGAGGTCAGAGAACCAAAAACAACTCCCGTACTAGAAAAGGTAGAAGAAAAACAGTTGCGAACAAGAAAAAAGCGACTAAGTAAGAGTTAGCGTAAGCGCAGTTTACGCGATTTAAAAAAATAACAATGGCAAAGTCAAATCAAAAGAAGAAGAAAAATGTCAAAGTAGATGCATCTGGTGAAGCGCACGTTCAGGCTACCTTCAACAATATCATTATTTCTTTGACAAACAACGCAGGTCAGGTTATCTCCTGGTCTTCGGCTGGAAAAATGGGCTTCAGAGGTTCTAAAAAGAACACTCCTTATGCTGCACAAATGGCTGCTGAGGATTGCTCTAAGGAAGCACATGACTTCGGATTACGTAGAGTAAAAGTGTACGTTAAAGGTCCGGGTGGAGGACGTGAATCAGCGATCCGCGCAATCCACAACTCAGGAATCGAAGTGATGGAAATCATCGATATCACTCCGCTGCCGCACAACGGATGCCGTCCACCGAAAAGAAGAAGAGTTTAATCACGTTTATAACCGCGAAGGGAATCAGATCATCGAAGGAAAAGCCTTAATTCATGTTCCCCTTCCTTAAAAAATAGAAAAATGGCAAGATACACAGGTCCAAAAACGAAAATCGCAAGACGTTTCAAAGACCCAATTTTCGGACCAGACAAAGCTATGGAGAAACGTCCATACGGTCCAGGTCAGCACGGTCCCTCTAAAAGAAGAGGCGGCAAGCAATCAGAGTACGCAGTTCAGTTAGCTGAAAAGCAAAAAGCAAAGTATACTTACGGTATCCTTGAGAAGCAATTTTCCAACTTGTTTGTGAAAGCTTCCCGCATGAAAGGTATTACAGGTGAAGTATTGCTGCAATTGTGCGAATCACGCCTTGACAACACCGTTTACCGTATGGGTATTTCCCCTACACGCCGCGGTGCAAGACAGCTGGTTTCCCACAAACACGTTACTGTGAACGGTGAAGTAGTAAACATCCCTTCATACACACTGAAAATCGGTGATGTTGTTGGTGTTCGCGAAAAATCCAAATCTTTAGAGGCAATTACCGCTTCATTGACTTCAAACAATAAGAAATACGACTGGTTGGATTGGAATAATTCCGATATGACAGGAAAAGTATTGAATATTCCTGCAAGGGATATGATTCCTGAAAACATCAAGGAACAACTGATCGTCGAATTGTATTCAAAATAAGCCGGTGCATTAGCATCAGGATTTTTTTGGGGCCTGTCAGGGGCTTATTAAGAATAATTAATCACATTGAATTGCAGCTAAAGGGTCTAACAGACTTCTTCAATTTGCTGGACCGCGCAACTGCAAAACAATTAAAAGAAGAAAAACAAAATGGCAATTTTAGATTTTCAAAAACCGGATAAAGTTATCATGGTTCAGTCAGACGACAAGAAAGGATTGTTTGAATTCCGTCCTCTTGAGCCTGGCTATGGTATTACTGTAGGAAACGCATTACGCCGTATCCTCCTGTCTTCCCTGGAAGGATATGCAATCTCCTCGATCCGTATCGAAGGTGCAGATCACGAGTTTACTACCCTGAAAGGTGTTGTAGAAGACGTTACAGAGATCGTACTGAACCTGAAACAAGTTCGCTTTAAGCAGCAAATCGAAGGAAGCGACAACGAAACCGTTGTAATTTCAGTTACCGGCCAGGATCAGCTCAAAGCAGGTGATTTAGGCAAATTTACGTCAGCGTTCCAGGTATTGAACCCGGATCTCGTAATTTGTAACATGGAGCCTTCCGTAAAATTCGAAATGGAAATGACCATCATCAAAGGACGTGGTTATGTTCCGGCTGAAGAAAATAAATTCAACGGTGTTCCTTTCGGGACGATTTTCATCGACTCCATCTTTACGCCGATCAAAAACGTAAACTACAAGGTAGAAAACTTCCGTGTAGAGCAAAAAACGGATTACGAAAAACTGATCATGGAAATTACTTCCGACGGTTCTATCCATCCGAAAGATGCGTTGAAAGAAGCGGCTAAGATCCTGATCCACCACTTCATGCTGTTCTCAGATGAGAAAATCACCCTGGATAGCGAAGTGAAATCAGAAACGGAAGAATTCGACGAAACGTCATTGCACATGCGTCAATTGCTTAAAACTAAATTAGTGGACATGGATTTATCCGTTCGTGCGCTGAACTGTTTGAAAGCTGCTGACGTGGAAACTTTGGGCGACCTCGTTTCCTACAACAAAAATGACCTGTTGAAATTCCGTAACTTCGGTAAGAAGTCACTGACGGAGCTGGAAGATTTGGTTGATAACAAAGGCTTGAACTTTGGTATGAACGTTGCCAAATACAAATTAGATAAAGATTAGTATCGCAGTTAATTTTAATAATATCGTAATAGGTGGTTGAGTCAGCGCGATACGAAAAAAGGCTCAGCTAACCGTTACTTACGAAATTTAATGTTATGAGACACGGAAAAAAAGTTAATCATTTAGGCAGAAAATCAGCGCACAGAAAAGCGATGCTGTCTAACATGGCCTGTTCCCTCATCGAGCACAAGCGCATTTCAACTACGGTTGCCAAAGCAAAAGCTCTGAGAGTATACGTTGAGCCATTGATCACAAAATCAAAAACTGATTCTACGCATTCAAGAAGAACGGTATTCAGTTACTTGAAAAGCAAAGAAGTTGTTGCAGAATTATTCAGGGATGTAGCACCGAAAGTTGCCGGAAGACCTGGAGGATACACACGCATCATCCGTACAGGTTACCGTTTGGGTGACAACGCGGAAATGTGTATGATCGAGCTCGTTGACTTCAACGAACTGATGCTGAACAACAACGAAGCTAAGAAAACAACCAGAAGGTCCCGTCGTGGAGGAAGCACTGCTCCAAAAGCTGCTGCAACTGAAACTACAGACACAGCGGTTGCTGAAGCTCCGGCTGCTGACGAAGTTGAGGACGCTGTAGTAGTTGAAGAAACTGCTGCTGAAGAAGCTCCTGCAACTGAAGAAGCTGCTCCTGAAGCGTCAACTGATGCTCCGGCTGAAGACAATGCTGAAGAAAGCACAGAGGAAGAAAAATAAGATTTTCAACTCAAAATATGAAAGGCGGTTCGAAAGATCCGCCTTTTTTTGTTGCTGTAATTTGCAAATCCGGCAGGGCGATTGTCTTTTTTCTTTACATTTGTCAGGCAAGGCCCCAAAAACATGCTTATCCGGAACTTAGACATCAAAGACTTTGAGCTGCTTTTCAAAAGCAATTACAAGAAATTATTTGTGGTGTCTTACCGGATCACGAAAAATAAAAACGCCAGTGAAGATATTATTCAGGAATTGTTTTTATATTTATGGGAAAGTAAAAAATTTAAGACCGATAAGCTCACTTTTGAAAACTACCTGTTCAAGTCCATATACAACAGGTCATTGAATTTTCTCCGGGATTCAGCTAAGCATGACACCAATTTTGACCTGGCTGAAGCAAGCGACATCTACACAAAAGACAATTTATCGGAAGCGGATTACGAATTGCTTGAAACAAGTATTTTTCAATCCATTGAAAATTTGCCTCCCAAATGCCGGGTAATCTTTATTATGAGCCGGATTGACGGGAAGCAGCATAAGGAAATTGCCGAGATCCTCGATGTCTCGACCAAAACGGTAGAAAATCAAATCAGTATTGCGCTGCGCAAAATAAACAGCTCGATTTCCCCGGAAATAAAAGTGTTGTTCGACGGCGTAACGTCACTCGTAATAGTGGTTTTAATAAAATAAAGGCTGTGGATACGTTGAAAATTGATAACATAATCGTCAAAAGCTTTTCAGGACAAGCTTCCCCGGAAGAAAGCTCCTACCTGGAAACCTGGCTCGAGCTGTCGGAAACGAACAGGAAATATCACGGACATATCCTGCAGGTGCTCGAAACCCTCAAAAACGAAAAGGACGATCAATTCGAAGTTCCCGATATTGACAGCGAATGGGAACGCCTCAAGACAAGCATTCACGTAAAGCAAAAACGTAAAAACCTTGTTTTCCTGCGGGTAGCAGCGATCTTTGTTGTCATCCTGGGAACTTCCTTCCTTTTTATGTACAACTCCAGGCAGGTGAAGCCGGAGGATAAACAGTTCGCTGTCAGTAAACAGCAGGAGAAGGACACGAACACACAAACGAATATCCCTGCTGCCGACACAACGAAAGCTAAGCCCGCGAAGCTTCAGCGTGAAGAATACACGACACTGGCCGATTCCCGCGAGCTGGCGTTGACGGACAATTCCAAATTGATCCTGGACCCGAACAGCAGCTTCAGCTTCAAAAACCAGAAAAATGCACGCAAAGCTTTCCTGGCCGGAAGCGCCGTATTTAATGTGAGCCATATTGACAACAAGGATTTTCTACTTGCAACCGATAAGCTGGAAGTGCGTGTTGTAGGAACGATTTTCGAAATCAAGGAATCTTCCGGCAAGAAAAAGATCGATATTTTCGTTGAGGAAGGCCAGATCGAAGTATTTTCCAAAAAGGATAAAACGAACAAGCAAATCATTTCAGCCGGTGAATGTTATGTTTACAATGTGAAACAGGACAAATTTCATCAAAAAAACACGAATCGTATAAAGCTGAAGTTTAGCGGCTTAAAAACAAAATTCAAAGATTTCTTCGAAAAAAAATAAATTTCTTTGGGGGATAGGGTCCTGATCTGTGTATTAATAACAGACACAAGATTTAAACACCATGAAGAAAATTATTTTATTTACCATGCTGCTGGTTTCCGGGCTTACATACTCCCAAAGTATGCTTGGCAAAGGAGGAAAACAGCTGAATGCAGGCTTTGGCATGTCATCGTGGGGGCTTCCGATATATGTCGGGGTGGATTTTGGCGTACATGAAGACGTATCCCTCGGAGTGGAAGCTTCTTTCAGGTCATACAGGGACCGCTGGGGAGGAATTTATTACAACCATTCCGTGATGGGATTTTCCGGCAATGTGAACTACCATTTTAATACTTTGCTCAAAATGCCGCAGGAATTCGATTTGTATGCCGGCCTGAACGTAGGCTTTTACATTTGGAATTCACCAAGCAATTATTACGGCAGCCATACGAGCGGCCTCGGTTACGGCGGACAAATAGGTTTCCGCTACTATTTCAACTCAAAATTCGCGATTAACCTGGAAGGTGGTTCGGGAAATGCTTTTTCCGGCGGAAAATTGGGGATAACATACAAATTTTAACAACAAGCAACAAGTAGAGCCATAGATAGAGTTAACCGCCCTTATAGAACTAAATCTTAGAGTCAGACAACTACACATTACACTAAACGCTAGGCGGTCTCCCGGGATCGCCTTTTTATTGTTTAATACACAAAACAGCAAGTAATTTTACATAGACACATAGTTTTTTTGATGATAAGGTTTAAGAGACCGGAAAAGAAAACATAGTTTCCAGGAGTGTTCCAGTGGTTCCTGAACAAAGGCTCTAACTTCAATTTTCTGGAACAAAACTTGCATTCAACTGTTTTAAATGCGTAACTTCACACTAACTATTTTGTAACCAATTAAATCTCCATAACATGAAAATTCCCTATTTCTTAGCCGCAGCATTCCTGTTTCTCGCTTTAGGACTGAAAGCACAAACGATTGCATTTAACACCGGCGATAAAAGCGTGGATGTTTACCTGAATGACATCAACGTGCAGGCGAAGGCCGACTTAACGCTCTTCAATAAGAACCTTACGGCAGAATTCAGTATCAGCAGCGGTAAAATTGCAGAATACAGCAGGATTATGCAGCCTGCCGAAATTTATTACAGTCTCCAGATCGCTGTGATCATCGGTAAGCCGGTAGAAACAGTTGTGAGAACATATAAAGCGCACAAAGGCAAAGGCTGGGGCGTAATTGCCAAAGAGCTTGGGATTAAACCGGGTTCTGCTGAATTCCACCGCCTGAAAGACTCTGCCAAAGGCAAAAGCGCGAAAGGAAAACCGGGCAAAAAAACGACCTCCGGCGGAAAATCAACCGGTAACGGCAAATCCAACGGTAACGGAAAAGGTAAAAAATAAGAAGCTTACTGAGCCACGGATTATGTTATAATTGGCGTAATCCGTGGCTTTTCTTTTTAAATTGGTTTAGATCCCTGTGTCCAGCAATTCACTGTTTTCTTTAGTTCCTGAACCTGTTTCACCGGCATTGCTCAGGAAAACAAGCTCCATTTCATTGTAATTGCGGATAACTTTAACCGTAATATATGCCAGGGGAATATACAACAACTCAATGGCCATCGATGCAACCGCCAGGGACTGTAAAACGTCCAGGGATTCTGATCTCAGGCTTACGCGGGTAACAATGTTTTGGGCAATGTTCAATGTGATCCACAAGCCCCACCACCAGCCAAGGACGGCGAAATTCGACTTTTTCGTTTCATCCAGCTGGTTCTTGATCAGGAAGCTTTCTACATTTTCATAGAGCTCCTTCATCAGCTGATAAGGCCTGTATAAATTATAAATCGGGATAAACCAGGCTCCTGCTGTCCAGCCATTTGTTGTTGTCATGCTGAATTTCATTTCCTGGTTGAAATACGCCCTGCGGAACCATTGAATAAAGGTAATGGCCGAAAAAATAAAAACCCCGACAGTTAAAATAGCAACAATAACTTCGGTGATTTGAAAGGATTGTGCTTCGTCCATACTAATAAAAACACCTTGGTTTGCATTCGCATAGATCCGGTATTCCATAAAATTTGTGATCAATCCAACTAAAGACAGGCCGCCGCTGACCCAAATGAGGATTTCGGCCATTTTGGCCCGCTGAGAATTTTCTCTGAACTTTTTCATAAACAGTGATTTTTTTGTCAAATATAATAGTTATTCGGTAACAGCTGCCGTTTTTCTGTTCTTCCCGAATAAATCTCAATCTGAGCTTATTTCAGCAAACGAAACTCATTGCCTTTATATCTTGCTGCATAGATTTTTTCCAGAAGCTCAAAAGAATCATATTCGATTTGAATGTAGGCTTTCACTGCATTTCCGATATCGGAGCTGATCGTCGTAAAATCGCGTGATGCGCCGCTGCGGAGGGTATCGTAGCCGAGGTAACCGTCATCCGTTTTCGTAACGCTTCCGTCCTGGGCCACAAATGTCAGCTGGAATTTTAAGGTGCCGAAATCTTCATTTGAGCGGTTCACCACAGTTCCATGACCGTTGGCGTAGGTTTCCGTATAGCCGTATTCCCAGCCCCAGTTTTCAATCACGACTTCTTTCCGGAGCGATTCCATTTTTTCCTTGAACAAAATTTCGAGTAAATCCTGGGATTTTAATATTTTAGCCGCTTTTTGCTGGTCGGTCAGGTCATTTTTCTTTGGGATAAAGCCCGTTTGAACTGCAAACTGGTATTCCCGCGTTTCGTCAAAGGCGTAAATCCCTTTGCTGTCTGCAATGATGTAGCTGCCCGGCTTCTTTTTGTTTTCCTTACATAAATAGGTGATTTCCTGGTCGAATTTTTCCCCGTTCAGGTTGGTGAAGCTGTTGCTGACCTTAACTTCTATAAAACCTTCGTTTTCTTCCGTGCTTAAAATTTCGATTTTCTCCGATTTATAATAACCGCCGAGCTTTTCGAAATCCGGGTAAAACTGTTTGATTTTCGTACTGTCTTCCTTGCGCAAAGCGGCATAAAAATCCTGGACTGTTTTTTCGGAAGCCTGTTTTCCGGCAGAATTGCAAGCTGTCAAAGCCAGCAAGGCGATTAAAGGAAAAAAAAGAAAGTATTTCATGAAGAATAGATTTATGAACAAAAGAACACAATTTTTTCCAAAGTGCAAAGGCCGTGAAAGTACTTAAGGTTGAGGATAGCTTTATTGAAGCATATAAGTCATATAAGAACACAAAAAAATCACGCGGAAAACAGCTTTTTGCTCATATTGTTAACAACTTCACAAAATCGATTTTATAATCCATTGCATTTTTCTTAATTTTGCAAAAAATTTTTTATGGAGGAAAGATTTCCGGCAATTCTATTGCTTGAAGACGGTACGGTTTTTCACGGAAAAGCTACCGGCAAAAAAGGAATTACAACAGGAGAAATTGCATTTAACACCGGTATGACCGGTTACCAGGAAGTTTTCACCGATCCCTCTTATTTTGGCCAGATCCTGATCATGAACACGCCCCACATCGGGAATTATGGTGTTCACAGCGATGAACGCGAGTCGGAAACCATTAAATTGTCCGGTTTGGTCACCAAGAAGTTTTCAGAAATATTTTCACGCCCTTCCGCCAGCGGTTCTTTGGAAGACCTCATGAAACGCGATTCCTGCGTTGGAATTACCGACGTAGATACGCGCGCTTTGGTACGTCATATCCGCCACAAGGGAGCGATGAATGCGGTGATCTCTTCCGACAGCCTGAACGTGGATGAGTTGAAAGCTATCCTGGCAAAAGTTCCGTCGATGGAAGGCCAGGAGTTATCTTCCAAAGTGTCGACCAAAGAAGCTTACGAAGTAAAAGGTGAAAACCCGGAATTCAGGGTGGCCTTGCTGGACTACGGTGTGAAGCGCAATATCGTTCGCTGTCTCGCTGACCGCGGCTGTCATGTAAAAGTATTCCCGATGGACGCCACATTGGCTGAGATTAATGCTTTTGAGCCGGATGGTTACATGCTTTCCAATGGTCCGGGCGATCCGGGTGTAATGCATGATGCAGTTGCGGTAGTGAAGGAAATCGTTGAAGAAAGCAAGCCGGTGTTCGGAATTTGTCTCGGTCACCAGATTTTAGGCCTGAGCCAGGGCTTGAAAACCGAAAAAATGTTCAACGGCCACCGCGGGATCAATCACCCGATCAAAAACCTCCTGACAGGCAAGGGTGAAATTACTTCGCAGAACCACGGTTTTGTGATCTCCAAAGAAAGTGTTTCCCAAAACCCGAATATCAACGTGACACATATTCACCTCAACGATAACACCCTCGCGGGAATCGAATTGAAGGATAAGCCGGTGTTTTCTGTGCAGTACCACCCGGAATCTTCCGCCGGTCCGCATGATTCACGCTACCTCTTCGATCAGTTTATCGAAAATATGAGAAAGCATAAAAATAAGTAAGCGCCTTGCGCGTTATGTAATACAAAAAATGAAAGACATAAGATCAAAGACGCAAGACAGAACTAGCCTTAAGTCTGAAAGCGCAGCGATCCGGAGTCTATAAAAATAAAACTAAAGAATGAGTAAAATTGTTAAAGTTGTCGGAAGACAAATCCTGGATTCAAGAGGAAATCCAACGGTAGAAGTTGATGTATACACTTCCAGCGGAATTATGGGTAGGGCTGCTGTCCCTTCCGGAGCTTCCACTGGGGTGCACGAGGCTGTTGAGCTGCGTGATAACGATGTGAATGTCTATATGGGCAAAGGGGTGACCCGCGCCGTGCATAACGTGAACACAGAGATTGCTTCCTGCCTGCTGGATATGTCCGTTTTTGACCAGTCCGACATCGACAAAAAATTACTTGAGCTCGACGGAACGGAAATCAAATCCCGTCTCGGCGCAAATGCTATCCTGGGTACTTCCCTCGCTATTGCCAGGGCCGGTGCGCAGGAAGCTAACTTGCCGCTTTACAAATACATCGGCGGGGTTGGGGCAAACACGATGCCTGTTCCGATGATGAACATCCTCAACGGGGGATCGCACGCCGATAACCTGATCGATATCCAGGAATTCATGGTGATGCCGTTCGGGGCGAATTCTTTTTCTGAAGGCTTGCGCATGGGAACGGAAATTTTCCACCACCTGAAAAAAGTATTAAGCTCCAAAGGCCTTTCAACGAATGTAGGTGACGAAGGTGGTTTTGCGCCAAACCTCGGTTCTAACGAAGAAGCTTTGGAATACGTGATCCAGGCAATTGAAAAAGCGGGCTACCGTCCGGGTGAAGATGTGTACATTGCTTTGGATGCCGCTTCTTCCGAGTTCTATAAAAATGGTAAATACGTATTTGAATCGACCAACGAAGAGCGTTCTTCGGCTGAAATGGTTGATTTCTGGGCAAACTGGTGCTCCAAATACCCGATTGTTTCCATTGAAGACGGTTTGGCTGAGGACGACTGGGCCGGATGGAAGCTCCTCACAGAAAAAATTGGAAATAAAGTGCAGCTGGTAGGCGATGATTTATTCGTAACAAACTCAAGGCGTCTTGCCCGCGGGATTAACGAAGGCATTGCGAACTCCATCCTGGTGAAAGTAAACCAGATCGGTTCACTTACGGAAACAATCGACGCGGTGAACCTCGCAACGAAAAACGCTTATACATCCGTTATGAGCCACCGGAGCGGCGAAACTGAAGACAGCACCATCGCTGATCTCGCTGTAGCGCTCAACTGCGGTCAAATCAAAACAGGATCGGCTTCCCGCAGCGACCGTATGGCGAAATACAACCAGTTGCTCCGCATCGAGGAACAACTCGGAAAAGGTGCATACTACCCGGGCAAAAGCTTCCGTTTTTTAGGAAAATAGAATACAATAATTGAAAAGTTTATTAAAAGAGCCATTCTTCGTAAGGAGAGTGGTTTTTTTGTGCGGCGAAGAATCGAGGAAACACGAAGAATCGGCGTAATTTGCGTATAATCTGCGCTAATTCGCGGGAAAATCAATCAGAACAACCCGTTGATCTCGGCGTCAATCATGCTGATGATCGTACCTAAATCCTCTTTGTTCGTTGTGAAATTATTGTTGTCGATGTCGATAATGATAAGCTTGCCTTTGTCGTAAGTCGAAACCCAGGCTTCGTAACGCTCGTTGAGACGCTTGAGGTAATCCAGGCGGATACTTTCCTCGTATTCGCGGCCGCGCTTCTGAATGTGGTTTACGAGGGTCGGAACGCTTGCGCGGAGGTAAATCAACAAATCCGGTGCGGACACAAAAGATTCAATTAAGTTGAAGAGCGAAAAATAGTTTTCAAAATCACGGGTTGTCATTAAGCCCATGGAGTGCAGGTTTGGCGCGAAAATGAAGGCGTCTTCATAGATCGTACGGTCCTGGATCACATTTTTATTAGCTTCCTTGATTTCCTGGATTTGCGTAAAGCGGCTGTTCAGGTAATAAATTTGAAGGTTAAACGACCAGCGCTGCATGTCTTCGTAAAAATCATTCAGGTATGGGTTGAGCTCAACGTCTTCAAAATGAGTTTCCCAACCGTAGTGTTTCGCTAACAATTGGGTTAAAGTCGTTTTCCCCGCTCCGATATTTCCGGCTACCGCAATGTGCATAGTCTTCTAGTTAAATTGAAGTCACTAAATTACAAATAATCCCAGTTCTGAGGTCAAATTGTTTAAAAAAATATGGGCTTTTTGAAATCCTGGGCAGATCACAGAAAATCCGCCTAAAACGGGCTGATGCTGAACTTGTGCAATTTGTCCGGCGTGCGGAAAAAAATCGTGTTTTGGTTGACCGCAAATTCGCTTATTTTTTCTTCCAAAGGCAAAGAAATTGTTTTTTTATTGAGTGTCGCCAGGTTGAGGATCTCGATCTTATTGTTCTTTAATAAGTAAAGATATTCCCCGCTTACAGCCGCCCAGATGATATTTTCCTCCGGTAAAAACTGGATGAGTGTCCCGTAAATGTCAAACTGGTAAACGCCTTTCAGCGAATCAATAACAAAAAGGCGGTCGCTTTGCTCAAAAAACTGGCGAATGTGCTTCATTTCCAATATGCCCGCTGTGTTTTCGAGCTGGATAATCTGCGCTTTGTTTTGGCTTAACAGCTTGATTTTGGAATTATCCTGGTCAAAAGTCCAGATTTTATCCATTTGGCTTGATCCAGAAACCATGGTAACATAGCTCAGGTCGAATTCGCTCAGGTCGATGTCATTTTCCTGCTTGCTCAGGGTATTGTCAAGGTAGAAAATGCTTTGCTGCTGTTCGGAAAAGATCAGTATTTTCAGCGGGTTGCGTGCGTCGATTGTTTTGATTTGTCCGTATTTCTTAAGGCTCTGCTCAAAAAGCTGCTTGCCTTTCGGGTCGATTTTCGTCAGATGGTCTTTTTCCGCGATATACACCTGGTTAAAATTGTCGATCGCCCAGCCCGCATTGGATGAAACCGGCAATTCAAAGTCTTTTGTCCAGGCGATGCTATCTTGTCCTGCAGCCCGGAAAGCCGCGAGAAAAAAGACAGTATAAAGCACAATTCGCATTTAACAAAAACGGTATATTTCTTCTAAAATTGCCCGGTCGTTTGACAGGCGGGGAATTTTATGCTGGCCTCCCAGTTTCCCCTTGGACTTTAACCATGCATCAAACGTGCCGTTTTTCGCTATTTTCACTTCGAGGTTCTCCAATAAGAGGTCTTTCTGGCGTTTTGCGTCGTAATCCGAGTTGATGATGCGCAGCTCCGAGTCCAGGATCCGCTCGAATTCCGTGTGATCAAGCGGTTGCTGCAGAAATTCAATAATCCATTCGTGACGGCCTTTTTGTCCTTCAGCGAGATACACGGGGCCGGCCGTAAAATCGTGGACCGCTGCACCGGTTTGCAGGCAGGCGCTGGATAAGGCCCGCTCGGCGTTTTCAACAATTACTTCTTCCCCGAAAACATTGATGAAAGAGCGGGTGCGGCCGGTAATTTTAAAACGGAATGGCAGCGTGGAGGTAAACTGTATCGTATCGCCGAGAATATAGCGCCACAAGCCCCCGTTTGTACTGATTACAATTGCGTAATTTACGCCGGTTTTCACTTCGCCCAGGTCGATCACCGTTTGTGAGTCCACGCCTTTGTATTGGGACATCGGGATGAATTCATAAAAAATGCCGTAATCCAGCATCAGCAGCAATTCCTTAGAGTTGGGCACATCCTGGATCCCAAAGAAGCCCTCCGAGGCGTTGTAGGTTTCTACGTAATGCATTTCATCGGAAGGGATCAGTTTTTCAAAGGACTGGCGGTAAGGCTCGAAATTGACACCGCCATGGAGAAAAAGCTCCAGGTTGGGCCAAACTTCTTTAATATTGGATTTACCGCTGAGCTCAAGGACTTTTTGCAGTAAAACATAAGACCAGCTCGGAACACCTGCAAGGATATACACATCTTCCTGCATGGTTTCGCGGGCCATTTTTTCAAGTTTTTCTTCCCATTCCGACATCAGCGCAATTTCCATCGAAGGCGTGCGCCGGATTTCTGCCCACCATGGCAGGTTTTTCACAATGATAGCTGATAAATCGCCGAAATAGGAATCGATATCAATCGGGTTGACCTGCGCACTTCCGCCCACGATCAAATGTTTGCCGTTGTACAGTTTCCGGTCCGGGAAATTCTCGTAATAAAGCGCCAGCAGGTCTTTTCCGCCTTTGTAATGGCAGTCGAACAGGGATTCTTTGCTCACCGGGATAAACTTGCTCCGCTCAGAAGTTGTGCCGGAAGATTTAGCGAACCATTTGGTTTCCGTCGGCCACAAAACCTGTTCTTCACCGGCAATAACGCGGTCGATCAGCGGTTTCAGGCTTTCATAAGTATGGAGGGGAATGCGCTGTTTAAATTCAGCGTAATTGGTAATTTCGTTAAAATGATGTTTTTTGCCAAACTCGGTATTTTCAGCCTGCGCAATCAGGCCCAGGAAAATTTCGTGCTGTACCTCAAGGGGATATTTCCGGAATAAATCAATCTGATGTATCCGTTTTTTCATCATCCAGGCAAAGATCGAGTTGAAAGGCATATATGGTAGTAGTAAAATCCTTAAAAATAAAGGGTTTTAACCCAAATCCGGAGAATTATCCCCAGATCAAAACAGATGCAATAATTGCAATAGCGACAATCGTGTAGATAAAACCTGCAGCTGCTGTTGATTCATCGAAATAGTTATCAGACATAATACTAATTTTTTTGTCAAAGATAGGAAAAAAATGTATTTCCATAAATCCACGGTGATTTTTATTCAAAAAATAGTTTTTCTGTGTAAGAATAGTAATATGGTGGGGGATTTAACCAACAAAGAGCACATCGTTTTTATGAACCATATTAGGCATAGAAGAAGCCCTTAGACGTGCCGGGAAAAGAACATGAAGTTCTGGTAAATTACCTTATACCCTTTCAGTAAATAAATCTCAGATGGGTTCAAAAATAAAACCACTCTATTCCTGGGGCTTTGAGAATTTCGGGTTAGAAATAAACTCATAATCTGTGAGCGTATTTAGGAAAGCTTTCAGCAGTTGTTTTTGTTCGGCATCCAGTTGTACACCGCCCTGGAAAGCATACTCGATAAGCGGGTCGATCGTTGGGGATTGGTGGACGCCGCTCGAATAATGCTCGATCACTTCATCCAGCGTAGCAAAACGGCCGTCATGCATGTAAGGCGCAGTGAGGGCAATGTTTCGCAGGGTAGGCACCTTAAACTTCCCGCGGTCGGCGCTAGAGCCGGAAACGGCTTCTCGTCCGAGGTCTGTTGCAACGGCATCCAGTCCATTGTTGCTGTATTTCTGCACCTGCATGAGCGCCCCGTTGTGGCAATGGAAACAATCGGCCCCATTGAGGCTTTTGAACAAGTCGTAGCCTGCTTTTTCCTCGTTGGTTACCTCGTTCCAGATGGCTTGTTCCTTGCTGGTTAAGGTAAAGCCGTTTTCCTGCTTGTAAATGACGTCGTATTTGGACGTTCCGGAAATCAGGGTACGCAGGAACTGGGCGATGGCTTTGGCAACATCTTCTTTCGTGATTTCACGTGTCCCGAAAACACGGAAGAATTCATTGCGGTAAAATTGTGATTCTCCTACTTTGATGACAGCTTTGTCCCAGTTCAGGTGCATTTCAACCGGGTTGGGAACAGGTCCGAGGATTTGCTCTTCGAGTGTTTTGGCGCGGCCATCCCAAAAGAAAAACTGCTGCCAGCCAAGGTTCACCAGAGCCATTGAATTGCGTGTGCCAACGGAATCGCCAACCCCAAGCGAAAATTGCTTCGGGTCAGTGAATGCATACTGCTGATCGTGGCACGAAGCGCAGGAAATCGAATTGTCAAGGCTCAGGCGCGTGTCATAAAACAATTTTCTCCCCAGCTCAACGCCTTCAAGCGTCATCGGGTTATCCGCGGGGATAATCATTTGCGGGAAATGGTTGGGGATTTCCAGCTCATAAGGCGTCGGCTCGAAAACAGCTTTGTCTTTTTTACAAGCCCAAAGCCCAATGATGATGGCTGCGAAAAGCAGGATGTATTTCATTGTTTAAAAATGCAGGGCGTTAGCAAAATTCCGGATCAGGCGCAGGCTCAGGTCATCCTGCCCGGGGCCGGTATGAGAAATATTTTCCCCCTTCAGGTCAAGGATATAGGGAGCATATAAAAATTGCTTCAAATCGAGCTTAAGTGTCGCTTTGGAAAGTGTTCCTGAAACAGCGGTCCACGGAACGTTGCTGAAAAATAAATTCTGCTTAAACTGGTCTTTCCCGATGTGGAAGCTTAGAAAATGGTCAAGGTTTACCGTTGCATCCGGGATAGTGTCGATTTTCGCATCAATGTACATGAAAATATAGCCCGGGTTCCATCCCCAATGCATGTCGTTGGCATTCATGACATTAAGCGGGCTTGTTGTCGGAAAAGAAGACGGATCGGCGTGGTTGCGCAGCGAATCAATTCCTAAATAAGCATTTATGGATGTAAAGTCGCCTGCATCAGCCTGTGTTTTCAGGAAAGCATGCTGCGTTTGCCTTAAATTAAACAGGGCAACATCAGGCAGAATCCTTCCTTCGTGGGCAAAATTGCTCATATACAAACGCACTTCCTGGAACTGGATGAGGTAATTTTCATCTGTCGTATACACTGAATCCAGGTAAAGCTGCTGTGAACCAAAGTAGGGAACAAGGTCCATCTGAATTTCTTTTGGCTCTTCTACCGGATCTTCAGGTTTGTCCTTCTTACAGGAAAAAAAGAGGAGCAATGGCAGCGCAGATAAAATCAATAATTTGTATTTCATGTACTTATAACGTTTCAAGTGTCAAAAAAGTACTGCAAAGTTACGAAAAAATGCGCCTTCTTCCTTGTTAAATCCGTGGTATAATTGGAAAGCTAATCGTGGCCATTTGTCGAAATACCTGTTTTAGGGTATTGTTTAGAATAATTCTAAATAAGTAGTTTTGTGCCCTGAAAAATTTCATTTTAAATATAAAACAAGCATTATGAACCAGAAAATCAAATTGTTGCTTTTACTCATGTTCTTTACCGGAACAGCAATGGCCCAGGCAACTATTAAAGGTTTGGTAAAAACATCTGACGGCCAGCCCGCAGAATTTATCAAAATATTCATCAAAGGGAGCAATAAAGGTTCCATCACAGATAAAAACGGGGAGTACCTGATCAAAAATGTACAGCCGGGAATGCATGTAATTGTTGCTTCATTCATCGGCCTGGAAACGAAAGAACAGGTACTTGATGTGAAAGAAGGAGCGAGCCTGACCCTGGATTTCGTTCTCCGGGAAAACGCCCTGGAGCTGCACGAAGTGGTAATTTCGGCCAGTTCAACAAAATATACGGAAGATGATCCTTCATCCAGTCTTCGCCTGAGCATGCCTTTGCTGGAAATTCCGCAAAACATCCAGGTGATTACAGGTGATGTGCTGCGCGACCAGCAGGTGATCAGCATGAGCGATGGTGTTGTGCGCAATGTCAGCGGCGCTGTCCGCTCCGAGCATTGGGGCGACCTGTATGCCAATATCAGCGCCAGAGGGTCCCAGGTACAGGCTTTTCGCAACGGTTTCAATGTGGTGAACTCTTATTGGGGGCCGCTCACGGAAGATATGAGCTTCGTGGAAAACATTGAATTTGTAAAAGGCCCGGCCGGTTTCATGCTCTCAAGCGGCGATCCGAGCGGTTTGTACAATGTGGTTACCAAAAAGCCGACAGGCCGTAACAAAGGCGAGGCGTCCTTTACGCTCGGAAGCTTTGATCTTTATCGCTCAACGCTTGACCTGGATGGAAAGCTGAACAAAAAAGGAACGCTTCTTTACCGTTTAAACCTTGCTGCACAAAACAAAAAAGCACACCGTCAAAACGAATACAATGACCGTTACGTGATTGCCCCGGTAATTTCCTGGCAGGTGGACGACAAAACGAAACTGACGATGGAATATACGTATCAGCGTGCCGATATGAGCAATGTCGGTTCATTTTATGTCTTTTCACCGGATGGTTACGCAACGCTTCCTGTCGGCTTCACAAGCCTTCCGGCCGGAACACCGGGTACGAAGATCAATGATCACAGCGTCTACCTGAACCTGAACCACGAGCTCAGTAAAAAATGGAATTTCACGGCACAGCTCGGGCAGTTTCTTTATGACCAGGTTGGAAGCTCCATGTGGCCTCACAGCATTGATTCTACAGGTAAAATGATCCGTAACATCGGTTTGTGGGATGCACGCAGCAAAATGACCATGGCACAAATGTTCATCAACGGGGATTTTGTTACCGGTCCTGTTCGTCATCGTTTCCTGGGTGGAATTGACGTATCCCGCAAAAATTATATCGCTGACTGGGGCCAAAGCTTTGACCTGGATAGCGCAGGTGCCAAATTTGATCCGAAAAACCCGAACCTTGCAAGCGCAAACGGTTTTCCTGATTTCGATCGTTCCAAACCATTGGAAGAGCGGGCATACGCTGCCGGTTCTTACCAGGACCAGACTTATTCTTCGCTTTATGCACAGGATGAGCTCGGGTTTTTTGATAACAAGCTCCGTTTGACCCTTGCAGGACGTTATACCGTATTTTCACAAGCTTACTATGGAGCAGACAGTGCAAGCCACTTTACACCGCGCTTCGGTTTGAGCGCCAATTTGCACAAGACATTCGCTGTTTACGCTTTATATGACCAGTCTTTCCTGCCGCAAACCGGGAGACTTGCCAACGGACAAAAAGTGCAGCCGCTGACGGGAAATAATATGGAAATCGGCTTTAAGAAACAGTGGTTTGGCGGAAAATGGGTGAGCGGGCTTTCACTTTACCATATCGTAAAAAACAATGAGCTGACGGCAGATCCGAACAGTGCGCCTGCTTTGGGCCTGAGCATCGAGATGGGGCAAAAAACAGCACAGGGGCTTGAGTTTGACCTCAGGGGTACAATTACAAAAGGTTTAACGCTTGTTGCCAACTACGCTTATACGGATTCCAGGGTGACCAAAGTTGCTGATGGCGTAACAGCTTACAGGGTAGATGATGTTGTTCCGGGATTCTGCAAACACACGGCAAATGCCTGGGTCGGGTACGAAATCCAGAAAGGGGCTTTGAGCGGTTTCGGGGTAAACCTGGGCTATACAGCTTTAATCGACCGTGCCACTTACTGGGAAATGGCCGTAGACAATCCACAAGTGCTGAAAGATTACTTTAAAATGGATGCCGGCTTGTTCTGGAAAAAGGATAAATTCAAAATTACGGCAAATATATTCAATGTCATGGATGAGTACCTCTACAGCGGTTCTTACTACTCCTGGACGAGCGCTTATTACTGGCAGACAGAAGCGCCAAGAAACTACCGTATTTCTATTAATTACAATTTCTGATGACATTCAAGAAAACAATCAATAAATTGCACCTTTGGCTCGGACTTACGTCCGGGCTTTTGGTTTTTATCATTGCAATCACGGGCTGTATTTATACTTTCCAGGAAGAAATCCAGGATGTTACGCAGCCTTATCGCTTTGTGCAGGCCCAAAATAAAGCTTTTTTGCCACCTTCCGTTTTGCGCCCGATAGCCGAAAAGAAACTTCCCGGAAAACATTTGCATGCTTTGCTGTATGCCAGAAAAGACGAAGCAACCAAAGCCATTTTTTACGGCGAAGGCTATTACGACATTATTTACCTCAATCCGTATTCCGGGAAGATTTTACAGGTCAGCGATGAAAATGCAGGCTTTTTCCGCTTTATTCTCGACGGCCATTTTTACCTGTGGCTTCCTGAGAAAATCGGCCAGCCTATAGTAGCTTCAGCTACTTTGGTGTTTTTCGTGATGATAATTTCGGGGATTATCCTGTGGTGGCCGCGCAACAAAAATGCCCGCAAACAGCGCTTTAAAGTAAAATGGAATGCCAGCTGGAAACGCCGGAATTACGATTTGCACAGCGTTTTAGGTTTTTATATCTGTGTATTGGCGCTGGTTTTTGTGGTTACCGGCCTTGTTTGGGGCTTTCAATGGTTCAGCAAAGGCTATTACGCTTTGATTTCCGGGGGAAAATCGCAGGTGGAGTATGTTGAGCCTGTTTCAAGTGGAAAATGGAAAATTGAGAATAGAGAATTGCACGCGAAACCTGCTTTAGATTTAGTTTGGGAAAAAATGAACCGTGAATACCCGAAAGCCGACTGGATTGAAGTCCATCCGCCTGAAACAAAAAAATCGGTGATCGCTGCAAATGCCAACCCGGATGCAATGACCTACTGGAAAACCGATTACCGGTATTTTGACCAGTACACACTTGAAGAGGTTTCCGTGAAACACATGTGGGGACGTTCCCATGATCTTTCCAACGCGGATAAATTATTCCGGATGAACTACGACATTCACGTCGGCAGTATCTGGGGCTTGCCTGGTAAAATCCTGGCTTTTTGCATTAGCTTATTGATCGCAAGCCTTCCAATTACAGGTTTTTTAGTGTGGAAAGGGAGACGGAAGAAAAAGAAGGTTAACGTGCCGGTTGTTCAGTTTGCTAATTAATTACAGCCCATTCGCTCATTAATTAATCAGCATATTAATAAAAAAGTATTACATTTGCGCCATCTCAAAGGGGTGTCCCGCAAGGGGCTGAGATTATACCCATTGACCTGATCAGGATAATGCCTGCGTAGGAAATGAAGATAGAATGGCGAAAGCCGCAAAAAGCTAATGATTAACCAGAAGAATTAGCCCCTTATTCTTGTATAATTTTTTATAAAATGAAAACAAGAATTATTTATGTAACAATGCTGTTTGTCGCAGCAACTGCCCAATTCCGGGCGCAAGTCTCCATCAAAGGAAAAATTACCGAAACAGAAACAAAGGAATTGATGCCCTTTGTCAAAGTGTACCTTGAAAACCAGCAGATCGGTAGTCTTTCGGATATTGAAGGGAATTACGAGCTCAAAAATGTGCCTGCCGGTACTTACGTCCTGAAATGTGATTATCCGGGCTACGCCGTTTTTCAGCAGGAAATCAGGGTGGAAAGCAAAAACCTGCAGGTCGATATCCGGCTGAAGGGCCTGCAGTCGATCCCCGATGTACCTGACCACGAAAAGGAACCCATCCGCGAAACGGATGAGGTTTTTGTGTATTCAACGCGGGCGGGAAAAACGTCGCCGACAACTTTTACCGAGATTAGCAAAGATCAGATCAAAAGCCAGAATTTCGGCCAGGATTTGCCGTATTTGCTGGAATCAACCGTTTCAACCGTAGTGACTTCCGATGGCGGCGCAGGCGTGGGATACACGGGTGTGCGCATTCGCGGGGTCGACCCGACAAGAACGAACGTTACTGTAAATGGGATCCCGCTCAATGACTCCGAATCACACGGCGTTTTTTGGGTAAACATGCCGGATTTTGCAAGCTCTGTAGAAAACATCCAGGTGCAGCGCGGGGTAGGAACATCTACCAACGGAGCGGCAGCTTTCGGGGCAAGTATCAACGTGCTGACCGATAAGGTCAACTTGCAGCCTTACGCGACAATTGACAATTCCTACGGTTCTTTCAATACTTCCAAAAATTCCGTGAAAGCCGGTACAGGCCTGCTCAACAATCATTTTTCATTCGATATGCGCTTATCGCGCATCGCTTCCGACGGCTATATTGACCGTGCTTCGGCGAACCTGAAATCGTATTTTTTCTCGGGGTCTTATGTCGGTAAAAAATCCCTGCTCAAAGCCAACGTATTCAGTGGGAAGGAAATTACTTACCAGGCTTGGTACGGTGTTCCGGAAGCTAAGCTGAAAGGCAACGAAGATTCGCTTCTTAACCATTTCTACACGAATTATTACCCGGGCGGGATCTACCAAAACGCTGAAGATTCGGCCAACTTATTTTCTTCTGATCCAAGAAAGTACAACATTTACCGCTACGATAATGAAGTCGATAATTACCAGCAAACACATTATCAGTTGTTGTACAATTACAGCTTTAACACACGTTTGCGCCTGAACCTGGCCGGACATTACACACACGGGGAAGGTTTTTACGAACAATACCGCCAGAACGATGATTTTTCGGATTATGGTCTGGAGCCGGTGATTTTTGGAACAGATACGGTAACAACAACAGACCTGATCCGTCGCCGCTGGCTGGATAACGATTTTTACGGCGGTGTTTTTTCCCTGGATTATTTTTCTGAGAAGGGCCTGAACATCACTTTTGGCGGTGCGGCGAACCAGTACAAAGGAAAACACTTCGGCGAGATCATCTGGGCGCGTTATGCTTCCCAAAGTGAGATCCGCGATCATTATTACGACAACGAAGCCCTCAAAAACGATGCGAATGCTTACCTGAAAGCCAACAAGCGCTTTAAAAAGCTTACGGTTTACGCCGATTTGCAGGTGCGTAACATCAACTATTCCTACCTCGGAGTGGAAGAAGTTGACGGCGAATTGCTCGAAGCTAAGCAGCAGGTAGATTACACTTTCTTTAACCCCAAAGCAGGATTAACCTACGATTTTAACAACCAAAACCAGGTGTACACGTCTTTTGCCGTAGCTAACCGCGAACCGGTGCGCGACGATTTCCGGGAAAACCTCGCATCTTCCCGTCCGAAGCACGAAACGCTTAACAACCTGGAATTCGGCTACCGCCTGGCGAAAGATAAATATTACGTAACGGCCAATTATTACCTGATGAGCTACAAAAACCAGCTTATCCTGACAGGTGAAATCAACGATGTGGGTGGTTATACGCGTACGAATGCAGCTCAAAGCTACCGCAGCGGGATTGAGCTGGTTGCAGGTGTTTTCCTGGCGAACAGGAAGGTCCACTTGTCAGGAAATGCAGCTTTCAGCCAGAATAAGATCAGGGAATTTATCGAGTACATTGACGATTACGACAATGGCGGACAGGTGGCAGTTGTGCACCAAAATACAGACCTGGCATTTTCACCGAATTTTATCGGAAGCGTAAGTCTTGCTTATGAACCGGTAAAAGGCCTGAAATTCAATATCCTGTCGAAATACGTTGGCAAACAGTTTATGGATAATACGTCAACGGATTCCCGCAGCCTGGACGCGTATTACATCACAAATTTCTCCCTGAATTATGCGACAGCGAAGCTCTTCGGAAAAGAAGTGATTTTCGGGATTTTAGTCAATAATGTATTCAATCACATGTACGAAAATAACGGGTACACCTGGGGCTATATCTATGGCGGACAGCGTACCGTTGAAAATTTTTATTTCCCGCAGGCAGGGATCAATTGTCTTGGAAGGGTTGTTATGAGCTTCTAAACCGGTTGCCAAGGCCCGCCGCATTTTAGTTTTATCCATATATGCCGCGGCGGGCTGAGGTGATCTACTTTTGTAAGAAGGTTAGCCACGAATTTCACGGATATTTTCTTATATAGATTATGTGATTTAATCGCGAACATTCGTGCAATTTGTGGCTAAAATCCACATTTTATTTCTGTTCATAAAATTTTTTAAATAAATTTAATATTCTATGCTTGCATAATATAACTTTTTTTGTTTATATTCGTTTAATCAAATAAAAGTGTATGTCAGACTCAGCAAAAAAAGCGATTAAAGGCGGTGAATTTCTCATTCGCAAAACCCAGGCCAATGAAATTTTTGTTCCGGAAGAATGGAACGAAGAACAGCGCATGATTATGCAGGTGTGCGAGGATTTCATTAACCAGGAAGTGATCCCGGTGCTTGACAGGCTTGATGCCCAGGAAGAAGGCTTGATGGTATCTTTATTGGATAAAGCCGGCGCTCTTGGTTTGCTGGGACTTTCCGTGCCGGAGTCACTGGGCGGAATGGGAACTGATTTCAAAACTTCGCTTTTAGCTACGGAACATCTCGGTCAGGGCCACTCTTTCTCAGTTGGTTTTGGCGCCCACACAGGGATCGGTACACTTCCGCTTTTGTATTACGGTACGGAAGAGCAAAAACAAAAATATATTCCCAAACTGGCAACAGGCGAGTGGAAGGCCGCTTACTGCCTGACAGAGCCGGACTCCGGGTCGGATGCGAATTCCGGGAAAACAAAGGCTGTGCTGTCTGAGGACGGAAAACATTACCTGCTCAACGGGCAAAAAATGTGGATCACCAACGGCGGTTTTGCCGATTTATATACCGTTTTTGCGAAAATTGACGATGACGATGTGCTGAGCGCTTTTCTCGTTGAGGCTGCTTCCGAAGGAGTTTCCATGAATCCCGAGGAACATAAGATGGGGATCAAAGGTTCTTCTACCCGCCAGATTTTCTTCAATGATGTCAAAGTGCCGGTAGAAAACCTGCTTTCCGAGCGGAAAAACGGCTTCAAAATAGCGCTGAACATTCTGAATATTGGCCGGATCAAGCTGGCTGCGGGTGTTTTGGGCGGCTCAAAGCAAACGATCAATGACTCCGTAAAATATGCGCTCGACCGCGAACAGTTCGGCCGTTCCATTTCCAAATACGGCGCTATCCGTTTCAAGCTGGCTGAGCAGGTGATCCGTACATTTGCGCTGGAATCCGCTATGTACCGTGCCGGGCAAAATATTGATGATAAAATCGCCCACCTCGTGGAGGAAGGCATGGATAAAGGAAAAGCCACGCTAAAAGGAATTGAGGAATACGCCGCCGAATGTGCAATGCTCAAAGTGGCCGGCTCCGAATGCCTGGATTATGTAGCAGATGAAGCTGTTCAGATTTACGGTGGGATGGGCTACTCGGCTGAATCTCCTGTTGAACGTTCTTACCGGGACTCGCGCATCAACCGGATTTTTGAAGGAACGAACGAAATCAACCGCCTTTTGACCGTAGATATGCTGTTGAAACGCGCCATGAAAGGTGAAATCGACCTGATGGGGCCGGCAATGAAGGTGGCGGGAGAGCTGATGAGTATCCCGGAAACACCCGAAAACGACGGTTCAATCCTGGCAAACGAGCACATTGCGCTGGAGAACTTCAAAAAAGTGATCCTCATGGTGGCTGGTTCTGCCGTGCAAAAGCTGATGCAAACGCTCTCGAAAGAGCAGGAAATCCTCATGAACATTGCTGACATCGCGATCGCGCTTTACCAGGCGGAATCCGTTTTGCTCCGCGTGGAGAAAAATCTCGCTGCCGGAAGGATCAAAGAAGACGATGTGCAGCTTGCCATTTGCCGGATTTATTTCTACGACGCCGCCGACCGGATTGCAAAAGCAGCGAAAGATGCCATCCAGTCCTTTGCTGAGGGTGACGAAGCGCGCATGATGCTGATGGGACTGAAGCGTTTCACCAAAACCGAAGCGATCAACCCGAAGGAAATGCGCCAGCAAATCGCGCAAAAGCTGATTGACAGCGGAAAGTATTTCCTGTAAGCTGACATCTTCAATTTTTCGGCACATTTTTTTCATACCTTTATAGCTGTGAGATACATTTTTTACATACTGACCTTCTTTTTTCTCGTTTCCTGCAGCGATGAAGCGGCCGGCTCCGAAAAGGTGGATGTGTTTGAAATCCGCAATATCGGCCTGCTTGCAACGTCTGAATTCACGATTGGCAAAATCATTGAATTGAAAGACGAGGGCGAATGGTATAAGTTTGGCGACCGCAATATTTTAATCAGCTGCAAAGCCAAAGTCAAAGCGGGAATCGATCTTTCTCAAATCCGCGACCAGGATATCACGGTCAGGCGCAACAGCATTAAAATCGTTTTGCCTTATCCAACGATCCTGTCTTTTGATATGGACCCGAACCAGGTGAAAACCGAAGTGCAGGATATCAACGGCTTGCGGAGCCAGTTTACGCAGGAAGAAAAAAACGAAATCCTGGCGCAGGGCGAAAAAAGCATCCGCAGGAACCTGGGAGAAACATCAATCATCAGCCACGCGAAAAACAACGCGGAGGTATTTATAGAAAATTTTTACAAAGAGCTCGGATACAAAGATGTCGACATTGAATTTAGACAAGCGGTACAACAGGAAATGGGCGCTCATTAAACGGCTTTTTATGCTGGCCCTCCTGGTGGGCATCGTTTTATTTTTCGTAAAATGGTGTTCCGGGAGCAGTGCGAAATCACGTTTCGAGATCGAAAATTCGCCGATCCGCGTGGAAATGATCCGCAACATCGCACAGCTGGCAAATATCAGTTACAAAGACGAAGTAGTGGCCGATTCAATTGAGTATTACAAAAGCGAAAATGAGATGTTTGCAGGAACGTTTGAAAAACTAGGCGATCCCGACAACTTCCGGCACGGGCTGAAAGCAAGCAATGTAAAGCGCCGGCTGACACTGATCGTCAAAGGCGAAGTGTGGATCGGGTTCAACCTCAAAGACGAAAAATTCAACATCAAAGAAACGGATTCACTTATACAGATTTTCCTGCCCGAACCGGAAATCATTGATGTGATCTCAACAGCCACTTCCACCAAAGTTTTCCAGGAAAACGGCCGCTGGAAAGACTACGAAATCCGCCAGTTGAAAAACAAGGCCCGCCAGAAGATGCGCCGCAACGCAGAAATGCTCCGGCTCCAGGACAAAGCCAAAGAAAATGCGAAAAACGTGCTTGGCAAGTTGATCAAAAAGAAGAAACCGGTCGAGTTTGTTTTTGTGTAGATTATCAAAGGCTGCGTAGCGTATCGCAAAGGCTGAAAAGGTTCGCTAAGCTTGCAAAGTCTTTGTTTTACTTCGCGTTCTTAGCGCGTACTTTGTTTTACTTTGCGTCCTAAAATCAAAAAAACCTTCGTGTAACTTTCTGCCTTAGAGCCTTTGTGGCAAAATATACTCACAAAAAAAGCCTCCCGTTTCCGGAAAGCTTCTTCTTTCTAAAAATATTTTTTGGCTTATTTCTTCGGTTTCTCGAATGTAATCCCGTCAGCCTGGAACGCAAATTCGTATTGCGGTTCTGTAATTTTGGCAATTTCTTCTTCGGATTTTCCTGCGTCTTCTGCAAAATGCTTTAACATTTCAACGGAGATCGTTTCATAATACGCTTTTCCGTGGAGGTAAGCTTTTGTTCCTGCAGCCGTTTCAACCGGAATGGTAAAGTGATCCTTGAAACGAACGCGGAAAGTTGTTCCGTCCGGTTTTTTGACGCTGATCCAGCAGCCGGCTTTGGTGCAGACCTGTGCGATTTCGCCTTCAAAGGTTACGTCGTTTTGTTCCTTGGTTTTCTGCATGTCGTTCCACAGCTTTTCCACGGAGATCGCCTTTTTAGGCTCTACTTTTTCAGGGCCGTAAGCGACCATTTTTTGTGCCTGGGACGAGAAAACAACTCCCGCAGCAAGCAGGAATGCTGAAATATATTTCTTCATGTTATCTGATTTTTTTATCGTAAAACTCACCAACTTTGTACAGGGTACCGTCCATTTCAATTTGCGTGATATTGCTGCTGATCAGGAAACGGTTGATGATTTGACGGGATGACTGGTCGTTGTCAACCATTTTGATGGTTACCAGGTGCGATTGCTCGTCATATTGTACGCTGAAAAATTTTGTGTAATACGCAGCATTTTTAGCGACAGTTTCTTTTTTTGTGGCAGAAGGAAATGTAAAATAAAATTCGCCTTTGGATTTATTCGCTGCAAAATCAGCTGAATTTGCTACCTTTGCTTCGAAAATTTTGTCCTGTGAAAAGCTAAAGCTGGAAACGAGGACGAAGAGCACGATTAAAAATTTCATAGTATTTCTTTTTTACGAAGGTAGGAAAAAAAATTGTAATGTCTGGTTTACTTCCGTATTTTAACGAAAAATTAAGAGAGGCAGGCTGCGATGAAGCGGGCAGGGGATGCATGGCCGGACCGGTTGTTGCAGCTTCCGTTTTGCTGCCGCCCGGTTTTAGTCACGAATTGCTTGACGATTCCAAAAAAATGACCGAGAAAAGCCGTAATATCCTGCGCGAAATCATTGAAAAGGAAGCCCTCAGCTGGGACGTACAGTTTATTTCCCCGGAAAAAATCGACGAGATCAATATTCTCAATGCAAGTATCCTGGGTATGCAGCAAGCCGCGCTGAAGCTGAGCACACGCCCCGAGTTCGTGATTATCGACGGTAACCGTTTCCACTCTTTTGAGATCCCGCATAAGTGTTTTGTGCAGGGTGATGGCAAATACCGTTCGATTGCCGCGGCTTCGGTACTGGCGAAAACTCACAGGGACGAGCTGATGGAAAAGCTGCACCACGAATTCCCGGAGTACAACTGGAAGCAGAACAAAGGCTACCCGACACTCGATCACCGCAAAGCGATTATCCGTCACGGCCTTTCGAAATACCACCGCAAAACCTTTCAGCTCAAAAACGTCAACCAGCTCGAGCTGAGTTTTGAGTTGTAACCGCATCAGTAAACATTCCTTTGTTAACTATTTCCATAAATACTTAATTCATCCGGGCAGGCTTTTGTTTAACTTTGTTAGCTATGTTCGGAAGGTATTTTTTAATGTTGCTGAGCCTTGTCAGTTTGGGCTGGATTGTGTTTGTCGGTTATGATCTGCTTGACCGGCGCGACCGCATCAGTCCCAACCACGTTTTTACGGTAAAAGACGGGGAAATCCTCATCATTAACCGCTCCGACGAAGTGCAGGCGGAAGACCTGGATTTCAGTGTAAACGAACAGATCAAGCCTGTTTTTGATAACCTGATGAAACGCGTTTTCCAGAATGAGCGCATTTATGTTTCTGAAAAACGGCCGCTGATTATCGTGGAGCTCGCCCGGATCTGGAACGCCGACCTTGTTTCGGATTACCTGATGACCAAACAGCTGGAGCATCATTTTTCCAAAGACGGTGAAATCGTTGTCATGAAAAATTTCCAGGTGCGTTTTAAGAAAAACCATTTGCTGATTTCAACGGGACTAAAGATCGAAGCGCATGAAGCCGAAACCTGGCCGCTTTGGGACGGGAAAGCCAGCGCAAGCATCATTCACCTCAAAAAACCGCTCAAATCCACCAATATTTATTTCAAGGATGACGGAACGGTTTCTTACCAGACCAAATACGGGCCGCTGCTGCATTGCCGCAAAATAGACGATTACGATTATTTTGCACAATTCCTGCCGTCGAAGCTGGAAAGCTACCATTTTTATGAAAAAGAATTTGCTCAAAAATCGAAGGTGATCTCCCAAAGCAGCCCGATCTACCAATGGATGGAAGACGGCATGGTGCTGTTTCAATACGAAGGCGCTTCCTGTATCCTGAGCGATTACAATAAATCCATCGACCCGATGCAAATGCTGCTTTCTGACAGCGACGAAAGCACGGATATGATGGGCAACCGTTTCCGGAATATTCAATTGACGAAAGATTTTCCCCGAAAGTTGAGCGAAGGTTTCTACATTGGAAAAGTAGGCGATAAGGTGCTCGTTTCCGATAAAAAAGAAGCGCTTGAGCGGATTATGGCCGATTACCAGCTGGGAAATACCCTGGCATTAGATGGCGAAAAAGCGACGGAAGTCTACGGAAAAATGCCAAAAAAAGTATCCGAGCGCCTTGCCCTGGATAAAGACTTTTACACACTCAGCTCTTACAAAAACCTGCTGATCCGAACGGGTTTATATTCGTTTGAAAAGGATACAGACCTGGCAGACATTAGGAATGAAGAACCGGAAGACAAGCCGGAACATGAAAATTCTTCTTTTAGTACCGGGCAGGAAACGGCTTATATCCTGGGGAACGGAAATATTATTTTCGCCATTGGAAAGCAAAACGAAATTGTTGCCCTTTCGAATAAAAAGCAGCTGTGGAAAGTGACCCTCGACGGAACGATTATCGGGCGGGCGAAACTGGTTGATATCAATGAAAATGGCAAGCAACAGCTCCTGGTTTCCACTGACCGCAAAATTTATGTGATCAACACGCAAACAGGAGGTAATGTGAACGAATTCCCGCTTGCGCTGAATTGTCAGAACCCGGTTTCTACTTACCGCTGGAACGGGAAAAGCAATTTCCTGGCCGTCAATACCAATAACGAGCTGGTGCAGATCGATGAAAACGGGCGCGTGCTCCGCCGCCTGAAGCTCAGCGCCAGCCAGGTAAGCGATGAGGTAGATGTGTACAAAAACGGAAAAACCCTGACAGCTGTCGTTACGGGCAAAAACAAAGTGCAAAGCGTTGATCTCGACCGGAACCGGAACGGGAAAAACCTGTCTTTTCTTCCGCAAAACCATTTCCAGCTGAAAAACGACAACGGTTACCTGTACTTTTCCCTGGAAGGCAATACGCTCAACAAATACACGCTGCAAGGCCAGAAAACGGCTGTTGCTTCGGGCAAAAAGCTCAAGGTCAAAAAGCTTTACCGCGGCAAAGAACAATTGCTGGCATACTGCGACGGGATCAGCGTTGTTTTGCTCGATAAAATGGGCAATACCGTTCAGCGGACACCTGTAAATATGGGCGACGTAGAAGATTTTGACGTCATCACAAGCCGCAGCGGAACGGTTTATGTGGCCGTGCTCGAGGGCATCGAAAATAATATTTATCTCTTCGGCGCTTCAGGACAAAAGCTCAGCGAACAAAGCTTTGAAGGCAAAGGAAGTGTTAAATTATCCGAAGAACAGGGAGAAATCGTTATCACAAGCACACTCGACCGGAATATCATCCAGCATTACGGGGTGGTGGATTAGTGTGTCCAGCAGGTACCAGAGAGTTTGCAGACTTTTTTGGGTGGACCGCAAAGATACGCTAAGTCCTCGCAGAACTTGCAAGGAAGTTTTACTAAGAGCCCTGAATCATTGCCATTAACTTCGCGAGTACTGTGTATCAGCGGGAGACTAGCTCATCCAAAAACGCCTCACAAATCGCCATCCGTTCTTCAAAATCACCTTTTATAATGACATATTTCTTGTTCAACCGGATCAATTCCTGCTCATAAATCTCAAACAGCTCCAGGCGGTCGTTGGGATTTTCGCGCAGCGGGTCGTCTTCCCATGGGATATCCGGGTAACAGAGCAAATAGAAACCGATTCCTTGCTTGTCCAGGTTTTCGAGGATAAAATCGCAGCACTTGCGGTATTTAAACTCCGACCACACTTTCAGGATAACAAGTTCGGTATCAATAAAGCAAAACTCGTTGGATTTATCGCAATTTTCAATCAAATTCAGCTCTTTCCGGGCTATGATCTCGAGATCTTCGTAATTATACGGACGGCCCAGGTTTTCAAGGTACTCACGCGCATACTCCGGGACCCAGGGACAAGAGTAACGTTTTGCGAGCCGTTGTGACAGCTCCGATTTGCCGCTTGATTCCGGCCCTATAATCCCGATCCTATGCATGTGCGTGCATGAGTTTGCGCCACGAAGCGTAAGCAAAAACAGCCATAACTGCCATAATCAGGCTCAGGACGGCTGTCAGCTCCAGTTCCCTGTTCCAGTAAACAGGAATCGCAACGAGGTCGATGATGATGAAATAAATCCAGGTGGATGGCACGCGCTCCGTCGTGAGAAAAGTTGCCATGATGCTAAAGCTGAAAATCAGCGCATCGACGTATGGATAAGCCTGGTCGGTGAAACGGTCGGACAAATAACCCAGAATAAGCGCAAAAATTACTGATCCAATGTTAAGCAGCACATGTTTCTGCCAGCCGTAAAACTGGAATGGTTTTTCGTCCCGCTGGCCTTTTCGCCAGGAAATCCAACCTACAACTGCCATGAAAGCATAAAACAATTGCAAAACGGAATCGAAATAAAGCTTGGCTCCGATATAAAGGTACACGAAAATCAGCGAAGCCGCCAGCGCAAAATACCAGCAGAGATTGCTTTTCCGGGTTGCGAAAACGAGGTAAAGAATGCTGCATCCGAAAGCAATATACTCCAGCGGGCCGGTTTCATACAGCTGAATAAGCAGGTGATCCAAAGCGTCTTTCATTCGGGCAAAGATAAAACTTCTTGGCTAAAGCTACGAAGTTTCAAACGAGAATGGAAAATGGAGCGTGTAGAATAACTTCGTTGTTTTGCGGAGAATCTTCGAATATCTACTGCACAATCAAATTTTCAGGGTAGAATTGCCGATTTTTAAATATTCCTGCTAATTTTACAACATGTTTCAATTAAAGCGCGGTAAACGTTATCTATGTTCGATCCTGAGCGGGCTTTTACTGGTACTTTCCTTTCCTTTTACGGGAAGTATGCCATTTCTCGCGTTTTTTGCGCTTGTGCCATTGCTTTTTGTTGAAAACACGATCTTTCAGAATAAATACCGTTCCTCCAAACTCCTTATCCATAGTTACCTGACCTTTTTGATCTACAATGTCGGTACAACCTGGTGGATCTGGAATGCGAGCGCCGGGGGGGCGATTTTTGCCTTTACGCTGAACGCGCTCATTATGACTTTAGTTTTCCAGGCCTATCACCTGACAAAAAAATACATCAACAAACGCGAAGGCATGATTGCTTTCGTGATTTACTGGATCGGCTTCGAATACCTGCATTACCATTGGGAGCTGTCCTGGCCCTGGCTCAATTTCGGAAACATGTTCGCGGCCCACAATTACCTCGTACAGTGGTACAACGTGACCGGGATTTTAGGTGGTACGCTTTGGATCCTCGTGAGCAACCTGCTTATTTTCCAGGTGCTGAAAAACGTTTATGCTAAAAAGGAAACGTGGAAAAAGCAAAGAAAACTGGTTTATATCCTGGCAGGCGTGATTTTTATCCCGGCAGCCATTTCCCTCGTGCAGTATTTTACGTATGTTGAAAAAGGGAAAAAATCAGAAATTGTGGTGACCCAGCCTAATGTTGACCCGTACCTTGAAAAATTTGTCGGGAGCGTAGCCGATCAGCTGGATAAAATCTGCAACCTGGCGGATATCAAAGTTTCGCCGGAAACGGATTTTGTACTGGCGCCTGAAACTGCCCTGCCTTTTGAATTCTATGAAGACGAAGTGCAGCGCTCGATTTATTTCCAGCATTTACTGGAGCGCAAAGCAGAATGGGACGGTCCGTCACTATTTATCGGCGCTTCGACAAAAAAATACTTCAAAACCAAAAACTCCCGTGCTTCCCGCAAAATATACGGTGGGCCGGGCTACGAAGAATTTTACAATTCGTCCATGCTCATCAACGAGTATGACAACCCGTCATTCGTACACAAATCCAAGCTCGTCCTGGGCGTTGAAAAAGTGCCGTTCTCGAATATTTTTCCTTACCTGGAAGAATTGTCAATTAACAACGGCGGCACAAGCGGCACACTCGGGATTGAAGATGAATCGCAGGTGTTTACCAGCAAAAATATCAAATTTGCCCCGGTGGTTTGCTACGAATCCATTTATGGTGAATTTATCGCAGACCAGTGCAACAAAGGCGCGGAGCTGATTTTCATTATTACAAACGACGGCTGGTGGGGCGATACACCGGGCTACAAGCAGCACATGGCTTTGGGCAGCCTGCGGGCCATCGAAAACCGCCGTTCCATTGCGCGTTCAGCAAATACAGGAACTTCCTGCTTCATCAACCAGCGTGGGGATATCCTGCAAAAAACCGATTGGTGGACAGAAGCTTCGATCAGCGAAACCTTATTGCGCAACAACGACAAAACGATCTACACCCGTCTCGGTGATTACATCGGGCTTGCTTTCGGCGCAACGGCCGTTTTCCTCTTCCTGATGACGGTTTGGAAAATGATGAAGCGCAAGTTTAAACGTTGAATTTTCAAATCTTCGATTTCGCGTTAGCGAAGGAATTTCCAAATCCGCGTAGCGGGAATTATTGGCAATAAAAAAATCCCCGCAGCAATGCGGGGATTTTCGGGTTTAATTGCAAGAGGTTGATTTTATTTTTTTTCGTTTACTTCTTCAAAGTCAACGTCAGTTACTTCATCACCCGGATTGGAAGAACCTGATGCGCCTTGTGCTCCCGCACCTGCATCACCTCCGCCCTGGGCGTTAGCTGCGTTGTACATTTCCTGGGAAGCTGCCTGGAACGCATTGTTGAGACGTTCTGTTGCCGCGTCCATGTTCTCCATGTCTTTGGCTTCAAACACTTTCTTGAGCTCTGCCAAAGCGTCCTCAATCGGTTGTTTTTTATCCGCAGGAATTTTGTCGCCGTATTCTTTCAGCTGGCGTTCTGTCTGGAAGATCAGTGAATCAGCTTTGTTGATTTTTTCGATTTCTTCCATTTTCTTTTTGTCCGAATCAGCGTTGGCTTCAGCTTCTGCTTTCATGCGCTGGATTTCTTCGTCGCTCAGGCCGGAAGAAGCTTCAATCTTGATGGATTGTACTTTTCCTGTTCCTTTGTCTTTCGCAGCGATGTGCATAATTCCGTTCGCATCGATATCGAAAGTTACTTCGATTTGCGGAACACCGCGCGGTGCAGGTGGAATATCGCTCAACTGGAAGCGGCCCAATGTTTTATTGTCTGTTGCCATCGGACGCTCACCTTGCAGTACGTGGATGTCCACGGAAGGCTGGTTGTCTGAAGCTGTAGAGAAAGTCTCTGATTTTTTGGTCGGAATGGTTGTGTTTGCTTCGATCAGTTTCGTGAAAACGCCACCCATTGTTTCGATACCCAAAGAAAGCGGAATAACGTCAAGCAAGAGTACATCTTTCACTTCACCGGTCAATACACCACCCTGGATTGCAGCTCCAACAGCTACTACTTCATCCGGGTTAACCCCTTTGGAAGGCGATTTTCCGAAGAAACGCTCAACAGCATCCTGGATTACCGGGATCCGGGTTGAACCACCCACAAGGATAATTTCGTTGATGTCGCTGGTTGACAAGCCTGCATTTTTCAAAGCGGAACGGCAAGGAGCGATTGTTCTTTCCACGATGGAAGAGATCAGCTGCTCGAATTTGGAACGCTGTAAAGTTCTTACCAGGTGTTTTGGAATACCGTTCACCGGCATGATGTATGGCAGGTTGATCTCAGTTGAAGTAGTGGATGAAAGCTCAATTTTTGCTTTTTCTGCCGCTTCTTTCAAACGCTGCAATGCCATTGGGTCCATACGCAGGTCAATTCCTTCGTCGTTTTTGAATTCGTCAGCCAGCCAGTCGATGATCGCCTGGTCAACGTCGTCACCACCTAAGTGCGTGTCACCGTCAGTTGCCAATACTTCAAATACACCGTCACCCAATTCGAGCACGGAAACGTCATGCGTACCACCACCGAAGTCAAATACTACGATTTTCTGGTCGATTCCTTTTTTGTCCAAACCGTAAGCTAAAGCTGCAGCTGTCGGCTCGTTGATAATTCTTTTGATCGTCAAACCTGCGATTTCACCTGCTTCTTTTGTCGCCTGGCGCTGGGAATCATTGAAATAGGCCGGAACAGTTACTACCGCTTCCGTTACTTCATGTCCAAGGTAATCCTCTGCCGTTTTCTTCATTTTCTGAAGGATCATAGCAGAAATTTCCTGCGGCGTGTACGTTCTGTCGTCAATTTTTACACGCGGCGTATTGTTATCACCTTTTACAACTTCGTAAGGTACGCGACCTGCTTCAGCTTTCACTTCTTCAAAGGAAGATCCCATGAAACGCTTGATGGAGTTGATTGTCTTAGTTGGGTTCGTGATCGCTTGTCTTTTGGCAGGATCCCCCACTTTACGCTCACCTCCTTCAACAAAAGCCACGATGGAAGGTGTCGTTCTTTTTCCTTCTGAGTTAGAAATTACAACCGGCTCATTCCCCTCCATCACGGAAACGCAGGAGTTTGTAGTTCCTAAGTCGATACCTATTATTTTTCCCATTTTAATTTAATTTTCGAATTTGAATTTCTTTCTCTAAGTCAATTTGTATGCCAGCCGGGATTTTGGGGCAAAAAATGACATTTTGGACTTATAAAGCTCGTTTTCGTCAAAAATAAATGACTTTTTGGCAGAATTTATGACACCGTAAACAAGAACCGGTTTGTGAACTTTCAATGCTGCGGGATAAGATTCAAAATAAAGCAATACATTTGGGCTATCAAACGATCTTACATGAAATTAAATGTATTTCAGGCTGAAAATCTGCGGTCTTTCAAAACAATCCTGCTGTTTGCACTTATTTTTCGTTTAATTGCCGTGCTTTTTTCCCAGGGTTACGGAATGCACGACGATCATTTCCTGGTGATCGAATCTTCTGCTTCCTGGGCGAATGGTTTTGATTATAACGGCTGGCTGCCCTGGTCAGCGAAAAATACGGGAGTGCCGGAAGGACACAGTTTTACTTATGTCGGACTGAATTTCATCTATTTCTCTGTTATGAAATTCCTGGGCGTCATGGACCCTAAAATATTGATGATCGTGAACCGCCTGCTGCACGCGCTGGCTTCAATGCTTGTTGTATGGCTCGGTATAAAAATCACGGAAAAGCTCTCCAGCCGGGAAAACGCGGTTAAAGTGGGTTGGATCCTCGCTTTATTATGGATTTTTCCTTTTCTTTCGGTACGAAACCTGGTGGAAGTGGCGGCAATCCCGTTTTTGATGCTGGGGCTCTGGCAGATGATTAAAAATCCTACCGTTAAATCTGTTTTCATTGCCGGCCTGTTGATTGGTATGTCAGTATCGTTTCGTTACCAGATTGGAATTTTTGCCATGGCAGTCGCGGCGTATTATTTTTTCAGGTGGCAGTTCAAATTCTTTTTCTCCTTTTCCCTCGGGATCATCCTGATTTTTTGCCTCACACAGGGAATTGTCGATTATTGTATCTGGGGCTATCCGTTTGCAGAGCTGATTTCTTATGTGACTTACAACATGAAAGAAGGTGCAGCGTATTTGCCCAATTCCAACTACCTGATGTACTTTTTTGTGCTCATGGGAAGTACGCTCGTTCCGATGGGCTTGCTGCTTGGCGCCGGTTTTTTCCGCTCGTTTAAAAAATATGCCGTGCTTTTTGTCCCGACAATGGCATTCATTTTATTTCATACGATTTATCCTAACCGCCAGGAACGTTTTATCCTGACAGTCCTGCCACTGTTTATCATGCTGGGCGTCATGGGATATGAGCTGTTTAAGGAATCGGGTTTTAAGAGAAAGCTCTGGCGCGTTTCCATCATTGCGTTTTGGGTGCTGAATATCCCGCTTTTGCTTTTCGCGACGACAATGTATACCAAAAAATCGCGCGTGGAATCCATGTATTATTTATACGAACAAAAGGCAAAACCTGCGTTTGTTTTACTGGAAGGAACAGGCAATAACGATTTTTCACTCCTGCCGCTTTTTTACGCCCAAAGCTGGAAAACAATGCTCGTTCCCCGAACGGAAGCCGTCCCAAACGTCAAAACCGATCCTTTCGATTACATTTATTTTTTCAGCGATACGGATCTGCAAAAACGGATTGCAATTTATAAGCAAGCCTACCCCAACATGAAGCTCGTCAAAAAGTGTTATCCGAGCAATCTCGACGTTTTACTGCGCAAGCTCAATCCACGCAACACGAATGAGTACATTGAAATCTGGAAAACAAATGAGGCTCACTGAAGCAATCCAGGATCTTACCTATCCCGCCTTCACCGAAGTCATGCTGAGCGAGCCGCCCATCGTGTAATCGTTAAAAAGCGTAATTTCTTCCTGTGCACCGATCAAACCTAAAACGTACATCAGCGGGTAAAAATGGTCCGGGGTAGGGATGGAAAGCTGCATGCTTTTCCCGAGGGCTTTGTAATCGAAAAAGGCTTTGAAATTGCGGTCGAGAATGTGTTTTTTGAATAAGCTGTTTGCTTCAATCGCCCAATCGTAGCCGTAACTTTCCTGGTTGAGCTTGTCCCAGGCTACCATACCGAGATTGTGCACCATATTTCCGCTTCCAATGATCAGCACGCCTTTTTTGCGCAGCTTTTGAAGGTATTGTGCCAGCTCAAAATGATAGCTTGCAGGCTGGTTGTAATCAATGCTCAGCTGCAGTACCGGCACATCCGCCAGCGGGTACATTTGCTTCAGGATCGACCAGGTGCCGTGATCCAGGCCCCATTCCATGTCGAGGTGCAGCAAATCGTTTGGAAACAAAGCCTGCGTTTCTTTCGCCAGCTCAGGCAAACCCGGAGCGGGATATTGAGTTGCAAACAATTCATCCGGGAAACCGCCAAAATCATGGATCGTCAACGGATTTTCCACCGCGGTGATAAACGTTCCCTTCGTGAGCCAATGTGCCGAAACACAAATAATCGCTTTTGGCTTTTCGATTTCACCGGCAATTTTTTTCCAGTTTTGCGTGTAGATATTACTTTCCAGCGCATTCATCGGTGAGCCGTGCCCGATAAATAATACCGGCATCGTGCTATCCGTTTCTTTCCCGTCCAAAAGCCAGCTCAGTGAGCTTAAGCCTAAAATTGCCCCGCTTCCCATAATCGTTGTCTGTAAAAATTGTTTGCGATCCATCGTTGAACAAAGTTAAATAAAAAATAATTACCACGGTAAATAAATTTTGTTAAATAATGTAATCAACGTTTTGAACCATATGTGAAAGCGCTGGCTTTTGATGAAGGTCAGATAAGATGTTTGCTATTAAGAGCACCTATTATTTTACTTATATGTTCTTGTAAGTTAGCATTTCTAAAACATCTTATGAGGTTCAAATAAACAAAAAATCCGGCTGAGTGAACAACCGGATTCTCAATATTAAAAACAGGGTTATTTATTTCGCAATATAAATCTGCTTTGCAAAGGAATTGTTGTCCTCGAAGAAATGAAGGATATACATACCGCCTTTAACGTTTTCAGGCAGGTAAATTTCTTCCTTGCTTTCGCCTTCCAGGTTAGAAAAACGTTTGAACATCACGGATTTCCCGGTCAGGTCCACCAGGTTCAGGGAATAAACCGAACCTTGTTTGGCATTCAATCCGAGGTTGATGGTGTTTTTTGCAGCATTAAAAGAGGCCGTAAAAGGAGCTTTTGCTTCTTCTTTTTTGATTCCTGCGTTGTCTACTGCTGTGTAAGTGTGTAAAGACGTACGAATTATATCTCCTGAAGCAGTATTATTGCTATTCGTTGCGTTGGTTGCAACATAAAAAACTACATCCCCAACGTCTGTAGAAGGCGCTACCCAAGTGAATGCCCAGCCCGTTTGAGAAGTATTGGAACTATTAGTATGTGTAACATATCTTTTACCTCCTGCGGGTGATTGAAGTTGTGTTGATCCAGCGACTGATGTCATTGTTCCGGCAGTTGTATTATTGCTCAAAATACGTGCAGTAGCTTGGAAGCCATTTTTGGCTTGAGGTGTATTCATCGTAACTAATACATCATATGTTTCTCCGGGCGTATATTCTGTTACCATAATATTATCCTGATCTAAAAGCATCACATTATTGAATCCTGTGCCATTCTGAACAGTACCGGAATGACATTGTGTACAAGTACTTTCGCCTGGCGCTCCTGTTTTTCCAGTCGGCGCACCATTTGCATTGATATGTGATTTCTCTTTTGCGTACTTCGCAATTTCAACTTCTTTTGACATTTTGGTAAAGGCAAGTCCTCCAATAACGGAAGCCGCCATCAAAACAAATACGTAATTTTTTTTCATGGGTGTTTTTATCTGGTTTTATCTAGTTATTCAGTTTTCCTTGTTCAATCCAGCAGGTAAATTGACGGATAATGCTATCTGGCAGCGGATCGGCGTCTTTCGGCATTTGTGGTGCGCCATTGCCTGTAAGTGTTTTAAGAATATGGTCTGAGTATTCAGAAACGCTTTTAAATTCACTGATGCCTTCGTGGCAGCCTGCGCAGTTTTTATAGAAAACGGGAGCAATTTGTGCATTAAAAGAAATCGTATCGCAGACCGGGTCGCCGGATTTTGTTCCTGCTTTTCCTGTGTAGCTGGAAACGCTTTGTGAAGGAGACATTTTGGTAAAGGCCAGTCCCACCAGGGAAACCAGCACAAATAGGAATACGTGGTTTTTTTTCATGAATTATTTTAATTTATTATCAGTTATCTTGTTTGCCCTGCGCAATCCAGCAGGAAAATTGTTGAATAAGGCTATCCGGCAGCGGATCAGCTCCCTGCGGCATTTGTGGCGCTCCTTCGCCTTTCATAGCTTTCAGCATGAGCTCTGCGTGGCTCATAATTGTTGCATGATTGCTCAATACAGGCGATTGTCCCATGCCTTCGTCGTGGCAGGAAAAGCAATTTTCCGTGATCATCGGCAGGATCTGGGTACTGAATTTAATCGTATCCTGGCAATCAGCTGTTATGATCGATACAGGCGCCTTTGCCTTCGTACAGCTGGCAGCGAGAAAAAGCGCGAAAGAAATGAAAACAAGTTTTTTCATAGTGTTGCAATCTAAAACGTTTAAAATTCAAAATAGTTGGTTCAGCTTAAAAACTTCTTGTAATACTGAAGCCGATGCGGAATTGTCCTTCACCCCATTTTTCAGTTGTAAAAGGAATAAACTGTGCTTCATTGAACAAGCTTGAATTGCTCATTGTGAGGTGAAAATTGTGTCCGTATGTCTTCCATTCCACACCAAATCCCAGGCTGTTTTGTAAATCCGGCAAAACTGTGCTCTCATGAAAAGTGTGGTAATATTCGGAAATAAAAGCCCATTTTTTGGTGAGCTTGACACTCAGTCCGGCACCGAGAGCAAACAAATCGTTCACATCGTAGCTTGCCACGTAGTTGCGGTGTACCCAGGTTGGCATCAGAGAAAAGCTGATGTGCTCGGAAAATTTACGGGCGATGTTCAGCTGGGTAGAATAGGCTAAACGGTGGGCAAATTTCGGGTAGTGTGACACCGCCGAAATATCGCTCGTAGCCTTGGCATAGGAGATCAGGGAAGAGCCGATCACTGTCATGGAAAGCGGCATTCCTTTTTCCGTTTGCTGCAGCAGGCGATATTTGATAAAGCCATCCACAATACTGCGGTAAGCCGTTGTGCTCCCTTTGTCGCGCGCCAAACCAACCATGAG
Source organism: Crocinitomicaceae bacterium (assembly GCA_021325675.1). GTDB lineage: Bacteria > Bacteroidota > Bacteroidia > Flavobacteriales_D > Crocinitomicaceae > M2408. Next base: position 120,488 of record JAJTCM010000002.1, on the reverse strand, counting down.
CTTGTCAGTAATTCCGTACTCAAAAGCAAACCGGATATCTGCCGCCTGGTCGAAGCCTAAGCTTTCATCCACTCCGCTGCCCGTTCCTATATTACCAAAACGGTGCTCGATGCGGTATTCCCACTCCTTTTTCTCAAGGGTTTCAACAGAATGTCCGCTGATGATCCGGGAGGAGTTAAACGTTTCCGAAACCAAAGCAGGCCCTTCTTCCACTGCTTCCTGCGCATAAGCGGCATACGCCAGGCAAAATACGCTCAAATTCAAGATTACTTTTTTCATTTTTTACTCAATTGTTTCATGTAAGCAACTAAATCTTCTATTTGCTGATCGCTCATCTGTTCCTTGGTGTACAGCGGCATTGTTTGTTTTCTTCTTTTTTTGGTAAATGTTCCCCAGCGGATGACCTGGTATAAATTCGAATGACCGAAGCCCTCCAGGTTTTGCACAAAAAAACGGGCTGTGAGTTTGCTTTTATCCAGGTTGTAATTGCTGACGCGTTTTCCGGAATGGCAGTGCAGGCAGCTTTTGTTGAAAACCAGCTCTCCTCGGGCAGCATTTCCACCTTCGCCGTACTGGCGCTGGTCAAGGCCTAAAACCGGTGCCAGGGTTGCGGGATAAACCTGTATAAAAGCCGCCCGGATCTTTTCGCGCAGGGCTTTCTTTTCTTCTTCGTCCAGCTTTTGCCAGTATAAGATACTTTTCTTGTCCGACGCGTTTAAGGAAGGAAGGTCTTTGATCCGCAGCTCGTGCTGTTTGAAATAATGAAGTAAGCCCTCTATTTCCCAGTCAGCGAGCCGCCGCCCGGAAGCCGCATGTTTCGTACACACCTGGATCGCATTCCCGATGGAATCTTTCGCAGATTTGAGCTTATCACCATATACTTTGCCGTAGCCGCCGGTGTAAAAAGCAGTACGGTTATACACGCCCCACAAGCTGTATGCAGGTAGAAAAGGCAGCTTGTTTTTTTCGGCGTAAGCCAGCCTGTTTTCCGGGTCCAGATCTGTCGGGTTGTCGTTTTCCTTCACCATGTTGTGGCAATCGGTACAGCGGAAATAAGGGGAAATGCGTTTGCTCTTATGAGTTTTAGTCCGGACCCTTCCATCGAAGATCAGCTGCCTGCCGATCTCGGCTTTTTCCATATCCAGCTTCGTGATGGAATGCTTTGATTTCGGGACGCCGAGGTTTGTCAAAACGAGCTCAACCGGCAGGTTTTCCAGGTCAACTTCATCTTTGGAAACACGGTTCGGCTGTCCTTGCAGGCCCAGGTTAATGAGCATGACCGTGGTTAACAAAAAGAAAGACAAAGCCAGTCTGTACATAAGGGTTCCCGTAGTTTTAACTATCGCTAAAATAGTATTTTTTATGCTATTTGGTGAAAAAATCAAAAATTTATGCGTGGTAAAAGGCCACCAGGACGCTAAGGCTCATAGTAGCCAAGCGTATAAACTTTAACCACACAGGTACGGGTTATATAGAATGCTTTCCTCTGTGCATCCTTGTGTGTCCGTGCCTTGGGGGCAAAAATCATACGTAATTTCGGAACAAGAAAAAATTTAATATCTTTACCCAACAAATTACTGAGAGTATGTTTGGATTGAATCAAAAAGACATGTTGGAAAAGATGCAGCAATCCCTGGAGGAGAGCAAAGCCCGCTTGTCACAGATCAAAGTGTTGGGCGAAGCGGCCGGCGGCCTGGTGAAAATCGAGCTGGATGGAAACCGCAAGCTGACTTCCCTGGAAATTAACGCCGACCTGGCACAGATAGACAAAGAAGACCTCGAAGATTTTATCGCCATTGCTCTCTCCAAAGCATTGGAAGAAGCCAATCGCGTGAATGAGCTCGAAATGTCAAACTCCGCGCGGCAGTTTATGCCCGGACTTTAAGAATTTATGGATAAAAAAGCGCTCAGGCCGGTATATATTCAAAAACGCAGGGAGCTTGCACCGGGACAGCTGCAAAGTATTTCCGAGGCGGTTTGTGCCAACCTGTTTACGCACCTCAACCTTGAGAACCGGTTCATCAGCCTTTTTTTGCCGATTGAGCGCCAGAACGAGATCAATACCTATCTTATCTGGGAAAAAGCGCTTTCCTTTGATGTGAAGGTTGCCGTTCCGAAGTCGAATTTCGACACGCTGGAAATCCGCCATATTTTATTTGATTCCGAAGATCAGCTGGAGCTCAGCGAATGGGGGATTCCCGAACCTAAGAAAGGAAAAGTTATTGCCGCCGATCGCCTGGAATATGTATTTGTTCCCTTGCTTGCCATTGATAAAAAAGGCAACCGCGTGGGCTACGGAAAAGGTTTTTATGACCGTTTTCTCAAAAAATGCTCCCCGTCCTGCAGGTTCATCGGCCTGCACTTATTTGACGAGTTCGAAGAGGAAATTTCCGACGTCCTGCCAACCGATGTCCGGATGCACGCCTGTATTACCCCGAAAGGCCTGTATTGGTTTGACTAAAACTTAAACAGAGAAATTTCCTTCGCTCTGCGGACTTTGTAAAACTTTGTATACGTTGGGCCATGTCTGCGGCAGGCAGGATCAACAACTGATTCAACCAATTAAGCTGTATGGTAACATTTGGCTTGGTTTTTCGTACAAACTTCCGTAAATTCGTTCATCGAACAACTTAGAAATGAGATTTTTGCTTGTCCTTGCGACCTGTTGGCTTGTTTGCAGCTCAGTGGTTTTTAACCCGGCTGTGCGTACGGTTTTTTCCGTGCAGGTGAGCATGCAGCCCAATTCCCAGTTGTATTCGATCACAGTTTATTTGCATAACGGCCGGGCGCTGACACATCAAAAAAGGCTCACCCGCGATGATTTTGTAAAATATGCCACCGGAAAATGGCCAAGCATCTATAATCCTTCACGCAAAAACATGCTGGAAGAAAACAAAATCCTGTGCGGCATTGGCCAGGATTCAATCACAAAAAAAGACATCGTTTTCTGTTCCCCGCTGGATTCGCTCTGGAAGCTGCGTTTTTCGGACTATCCTTTCAATACTGCTTCCGACAAGGGCTGGAGCCAGGGATTGTACAAGCCGTCCAGCAAACAGCTGATTTATCTCCATGAAAAATATGGTGTGGATGACATCGACCTCGGTTTCTTCATCGACAGTGCTTTCTGGCAGATCATGCGGGATGTTCAGGACCCGGATTGGATTAAAAAATACCGGACCTTGCGGTGATTTTAGCTTTGAAGCGGTAATTAAATCTGCTCAATGATTTTTCCAACAATAAATTCAGAAGCCTTTCCATCGCCAAAAAGCGGCGGATACGTAAAATCGTTTTTCAGCAGCAGCTCGTGGGTCGCTTTCAGGATCCGGTCATAATCGGCATCAGCCAGGATCGCATTTCCGTTCGCAACGATTTCCACCCATTCCGTTTGAGGGCGCAGGATCACGCAGGGCTTTTTAAAGAAAAATGCCTCTTTTTGCAAACCACCGCTGTCAGTGACCATCAGGCGGGCGTGTTTTTCCAAAGCGATGATATCCAGGAAACCAGCCGGCGGAATGATCTTGATATTCGGGTTTTCCATGATGGCTTTCACAAGCTCCGGCTTCAGCAATTCCTCCATCATTTTTTTCGTGCGTGGGTGCAGCGGCAGAACAATCGTTAAATCGTGATCGCGCTGAATGCTTTCCAAAGCACGGAAAATGGCGTTGATATTTTGCTTGTCGTCCGTATTTGCATTCCGGTGGATTGTGCACAGGATATATTTGTTTTTCTCAAGCTCAAGTTCTTCCAGGATAGACGACTGCGTGTCGGACTTCATAGAAAAAAACAGGCTGTTGTCAAACATGATATCGCCGCACATATATACATGCGGGTGGTCTTTGCTTGCTTTTTTGGTTTTATCCACCGAAAAGCCTTCTTTTTGGAGGTTGTCGACTGCAGTTTGGGTAGGGCAGAAAAGCAAGGTGGAAACGTGATCGCTCAAAATCCGGTTGATCTCTTCGGGCATTTGTTTGTTGTAGCTGCGTAAACCTGCTTCCACGTGGATCACCGGGATTTCAATCTTCGAAGCGGCAATCGCGCCGGCCAGGGTGGAGTTCGTGTCTCCGTAAATTAAAACGCCGTCCACTTTTTCTTCGGTGCAAAGCTCTTCGATCCCCTTGATGATTTCTGCCGTCTGAACGCCGTGTGATGCGCTTCCTACCTGCAGGTTGTATTTCGGCTTGGGAATATCCATTTCCGTGAAAAAAATCTCAGACATGTTTTCATCGTAATGCTGCCCGGTGTGCACAATAATCTCTTCAATTTCGTTGGCATACCGGGTTTTAATCGCCCTGCTGATTGCAGAAGCTTTGATAATCTGCGGCCGGGCGCCGATGATGGTGATGATTTTTTTCATAACGCGAAGTTAATGCTTAATGGGATAATATGCTAATAGTTGAATATGCCAGTGCGGTCGCATAAGTCCGTCGCAATTCATTTTTACCTTTCATTACTCAATTAGCACAATAATCTCGTCCATAAACGTCCACGGAACATGTCCTGCGCCGGGTTTCCCGTCCGGGATTTGGGTTTTTGAAGTGATGATAAAACGCAGATATCTGCAGCTTTGCTGTATTTCAAGCTGTGTTTTAACCTGGGTTTTTTGCTGCAGGCTTACCCATTTTTTGCCATCTGTGGAATGCTGTACCTCTACATTTTCGGGTACATGGATCCACGAAGATTCATCGTCGAGGAAACGTAATCCCAGCGATTTTACTGTTTTTTTCTCCTGGAGGTCCATTTCCAGCACGATCCGGGAAGTATCGAAACCAATCCATTCAGATGAGTTCCAGGGAATGCGGCCAATCACACCGTCAACAAGTGTCAGCTCTTTTCCCGCGTAGCGTTTGTTGGGTGGAGTGATGAATTTTACAGGCAAGCCGAGCCCTGCGTGAATGTGATATGTAAACGTAGCGTAATTCAGGAAGTTCTTGCCATCAAATACAGACAAGTGCGCTGTATAATCCTGTTCCGAAGGATATTTTTCGAATGATTTTGCAAAGTTTCCCGCTACCGGCAAGGAATCTATCGCCTTATTTTTGCTGTCTTTCAAAAGGATGCGCTTCCCGTTGATTTCCTCTGAATAAAAATACGACAGCTTATTTTGCGGTTTGTTAAATTGATAAGACAAAGAGCTGCTTTGCTTTTCGCCCGGAACAATTGTCAGCTGCGGGTAAAACATAGCTTTGGAATAATTGACGCCTTTGCGCTCCAGCAGCGGTAAATGCTTGTCAACCAAAACCTGCTGAAAATCTTCATAGGATGGTTTGTTAACGCTCCACAAAACCTGCGACAAAGCCAAAGCCCGCGGGTAAACCATGTATTCCAGCTGTTTCATATCGGGAATGTATTCCGTCCAGAGATTGGCCTGCGCGCCCAAAATCAACTCGCTTTCCTGTTCACTTAAACCCGGAGGAACCGGATCAAAAGCATAGACTTTTTCAATAGGGGTGAAGCCTCCGAAAGCGATTGGCTCATTCGGGTGGCTGCTTTGATAATGATCGAAATAACAATGTGATCCCGGGCTCATGACCACCGCATGGCCTTGTTTGACAGCTTCAATACCACCTTCAAAGCCGCGCCACGACATTACACTGGCATTAGGAGAAAGCCCGCCTTCGAGAATTTCGTCCCAGCCGATCAGTTTTTTACCTTTCGAAGTCAAATGGGCGTCTATCTGCCGGATAAAATAGCTCTGTAGCTCATGTTCGTCCTTCAGTCCGTTTTCCCGGATCACGCGCTGGCAGTCCGGGCATTTTTTCCAGCGTTCTTTCGGCGCTTCGTCTCCGCCAATGTGAATGTAAGGTGAAGGAAATAAAGCCGCAACTTCGTCTAACACAGCTTTATTGAAATCAATAGTTTCTTTTTTGGAGCAGTAAATATCGTCAAAAACGCCCCACAATCCTTCTGCGCCCTGTCGTTTACCGGTACAGGAAAGCTCAGGATAGGCTGACAAAGCTGCGCGGGCATGTCCGGGCATTTCGATTTCAGGAACAACAGTAATGTAACGGTCGGCGGCGTATTTAATCACATTTTTGATCTGTTCCTGGGTGTAAAACCCGCCGTATTTCTCAACGGTATATGTTCTCGGAACAGTAGTGTAATGTTTATTTACGGTACTGTCGCGCCAGGCCCCGGTTTCGGTGAGTTTAGGAAATTGTTTGATCTCAATCCGCCATCCCTGGTCATCCGTTAAATGCCAGTGAAACGTGTTGAACTTGTAAAAAGCCATCAGGTCGATGTAGCGTTTCACTTCGTCCACGGTGAAAAAATGACGGCTCACGTCGAGATGCAGTCCACGCCAGGAAAACTTGGGATAATCAATTAATTTGCCGGAACGGATAAAATAGCTTTTCCCGGAATTTTCTATCAGTTGAAACAAAGAATTGACGGCATAAAAACAATAAGCTTCGGAAGTGTAATCAACGGAAACAGTTTGTTCACGGACCTCAATGGAATAAAAATCGTTATGATCAACAGGATCAACTTCCCTGAATGTAATCTGAGGTATTTTATCATTTGCGTTAATCAGCTTCAAGCCGTAATTTTCCAGCAGCATATGTTCCAGGTGCTGTTGAATATTTACAGGAACATCGCCAAAATTGACCAATACGGTTTCCTTCAGCTCAAATTGCGTTTTCTGACTGGTATAGCTTGTTGGCGCCGGGATTACAGGGCACTGTGCGGAAAGCAAAGCGGCCGATAAAACGAAAAAAAGTCCGGCAAATAGATTTTTCATGAAACAAAAGTAAGCTTTTTGAGAAAATCCGGGACGCTTAACAGGTTTTGATGATGACCGCAAACAGAAATAAGTCGATTAAGAGTGTTTTAGCCACGAATGCACAAATTATCCCGGTTTGAATTAGAAAGTTAAAATTATACGAATTAATCACTTGTGAATTATCTGATTGTGAAATAATTCTTGCATTCGTAAAATGCCCTGAATCCCAGATTCAGGATTATTTTTTATCTTCGCCTACGTTTTTTACCCATGGCGAAATTAAAACCCTTCAAAGCAATCCGTCCGACGCGCGACAAGGCTCATCTCGTTGCCACACGGCCGGTTTACACTTATAGAAAATCAATCCTCAAAGCCAAGCTGGAGGAAAATCCGTATACTTTTATCCGGATCATTAACCCGGAATACAAGGAGGAGGTGAAAACCAGGCCGAATTCGCGGGAGCGTTTCCTGAATGTCAAGCACCAGTTCGAATTATTTTGTGAAGCCGGGATTTTAATCCAGGACAAAGAAGAGCATCTCTATCTTTACCGCCAAACTAAAAACGATCACGCATTTGTTGGGATCATTGCCGGCGCGAGCGTGGATGAATACGACCGCGACCTGGTGAAAAAGCACGAAGCTACACTCACTTCCCGCGAGGAAATGTTTACCAATTACCTCGACCTCGTTGGTTTTAATGCAGAGCCGGTATTGCTTTCCTATCCGAAAAATGACGGCTTAAACGCTTTGTATGAAAAAATCATGCAGGACCGCCCGGAATATGAATTTTCGACCACCGACCTGGTGAAACATGAATTGTGGCTGGTAAACAAAGAGCACGAAAAGCAGGTATTGGAGCTCTTCGATAAAATTCCGGAAATCTATATTGCCGATGGTCATCACCGTTCGGCATCTTCAGCCCGCTTAGCAGAAAAATACCGGTCTAATCCAGCGATCAAAACTGAAAACCATAACTATTTCCTTGCTTTCCTGATGGACGACAGCCGGATGAAAATCCTTGAATTCAATCGCCTGGTGAAATCGCTGAAAGGTTTGGGCTCGCAAGCTATACTGGATCAGTTGAGTGAACATTTTACGGTCGAAAAACTGGATTCAGCCCAAAAGCCGCAAAAAGAGCATGAAATTACGATGAACCTGCGCAGCGAATGGTACAAGCTGACCTGCAAGCCGGAAACAGTCAATGATAATCATCCCGTAGCTTGCCTGGACGCAGAAATCCTGACCCAATATATCCTGACCCCGCTGTTGGGGATCAAAGATCTCAAAACCGATTCAAATATCGAATTTATCAGCGGGAATCTTGGGATTGAGGCAATTTCCGATCCGATCGCTAATCAGAAAGCCGAGCTGGGCTTTGTGCTGTACCCGATCACCATGGAGCAAGTCAAACGCGTAGCCGATAACCACTTGATCATGCCGCCGAAATCAACGTGGGTTGAGCCCAAGCTGCGAAGTGGTTTAACGATTTACAATATAAAAGAATGATTGCCGAAAAAATCCTGAAGCTCAAATCGGAATTGCCGGCAAACGTAACGCTGGTTGCCGTTTCCAAAACGAAGCCCGTGGAGGATATTTTACAGGCTTATCAAGCCGGGCAGCGCGTTTTTGGCGAAAATAAGGTCCAGGAAATGTGCGACAAATACGAAGCGCTTCCCAAAGATATCCAGTGGCACCTGATCGGCCATTTGCAAACGAACAAGGTGAAATACATGGCGCCGTTCGTAAGTCTCATTCATGCGGTAGACAGCCTGAAGCTGCTGCAGGAAATCAACAAGGAAGCTAAAAAAAATAACCGCGTGATCGATTGTTTGCTGCAATTCCACATTGCGCAGGAAGACACCAAGTTTGGGCTTGATTTCGATGAAGCAACGGAAATCCTCAAGAGCGAAAGCTATTTTGAAATGGAAAACGTGCGTATTGCCGGTGTGATGGGCATGGCTTCTTTCACAGACAACACCGAACAGGTCGAAGATGAATTCCGGACTTTATACAATTATTTCCACATCATCAAAAGCCACCATTTCAAGTTCAATCCCGAATTCAGAGAAATTTCCATGGGTATGAGCGGCGATTACCAAATTGCCATTGCCGAAGGAAGTACCATGATCCGCGTCGGAAGCTCGATTTTCGGCGGGAGATAGTTTCCCGCAGATTGCGCGGATTTTTTTCGCAGATGGGCGCTAATTTTTCTTTTTTGGTTTGTTTTAAGACAATTTTTTTATTTGAAATTATCACACTTGAAATTAGGATTTTGGTTAATTTCAACTGCGATAAAATTTCAGAAAATATCTACAGAAAAGTAAATAACTTATCAGCGACCGCTTTAGCGGATCAGCGAAAAAAAACTGCGTGATCTGCGGGAGACAACTACCGTACCTCGATGATGTAATTATTCTTTTTCCCTTTCCCGATCAGCACATATTTCCCGTTGATGAGGTTATCTGCGGAAAAAACGAATCCTTCACCTACTTTTTCCTTGTTAACCGTCACTGCATTGGCTTTCAGCTCACGCTTGGCTTCGCCGTTGGATGGCAGGAAGCCCGTTTTGCCGGACAGTGCATCGATGATCGTTAGCTCATTGAAATCGGCTTTGGAAATCTGAGCCTGTGGAACACCGTTGAATATGCTCAGAAAATCAGCATCCGATAAGGATTTGATATCCTCCGCGCTGGATTTTCCGAAAAGGATCTGCGAAGCTAAAATGGCCTGACGAAGTGCGTCTTCCGAGTGGACAAAAATCGTTACTTCCTCAGCCAAACGTTTTTGAAGTGTTCGCATGTGCGGTTCTTCGCGGTGTTTGGCGATTAAATCCGTAATCGTTTTTTCGTCCAGGAAAGTAAAAATCTTAATGTATTTTTCTGCATCTTCGTCGCTGGTGTTGAGCCAGAACTGGTAAAAATCGTAAACAGATGTTTTGTCGGCGTCGAGCCACACGTTTCCGCCTTCGGATTTACCGAATTTCGTGCCGTCAGCTTTCGTGATCAGCGGACAGGTCATTGCGTAAGCTTTGGCGCCCTCACCGTTCATGCGGCGGATCAATTCCGTTCCTGTAGTGATATTTCCCCACTGGTCGGAACCACCCATTTGCAGCAGGCAGTTGTAATTTTTGTATAAATGCTGAAAATCGTAGCCCTGGATCAGCTGGTAAGTAAATTCCGTAAAAGACATGCCTTCTCCTTCGCCGGCAATGCGTTTTTTTACAGAATCCTTCGCCATCATGTAGTTGACCGTGATGCGTTTCCCGACTTCGCGTGCGAAATCAATGAAGGAAAACTCTTTCATCCAGTCATAATTATTTACGAGAATCGGAGCATTTTTTTCCGTCGAATTGAAATCCAGGAAACGGCTTAATACATTGCGGATCCCGTTGACATTTTTCTCAAGGGTTGCTTCATCAAGCAGGTTGCGCTCATCGGATTTCCCGGAGGGGTCGCCGATCATCCCGGTTGCGCCGCCCACCAATGCGATGGATTTGTGGCCGCATTTTTTCGCGTGAACGAGTAAAATAATGGGCACTAAGCTTCCGATATGCAGGGAATCCGCCGTTGGGTCAAAGCCCACATACAAGGTTGTCATTTCCTTCAACAGTTGTTCTTCTGTTCCGGGCATGATATCCTGGATCATTCCTCTCCAACGCAATTCTGCAATTAAATTTGATGACATATCTGAAAATTTGGGGCAAAGATAGGTATTTTGAGAAGACTATAAGACATAAGATAAAAGACATTAGAAAGTTCTGAACCGGTCTTTTGTCTGCTTGTCTAAAGCCTTTCCTACAGATAGCGCTGCTTCAATACATTGCAATGATGGATCTCGTGGCCTGCGATCATAAAGCCGAGGGATCGGGCAGAACATTCCATCTGGTTGGCGGTCCCGCGAAAATCCAGCATCTCGTCGTTCATCGCCTCGAAAAGGCTGAGCGTTGATTTGCGGACACAGCGGTATTCTTCCATCAGGCGTTCGAGCATCATGTTTTCCGTGTTTGAATTGTCCGCGAAGAGGTTTTCGTCGTAGCCGGGCAAATCGGTGCTGTCACGGCGCGAAAAACGCAGGGCGCGGTAGCTGAATACGCGTTCTGTATCAATCAGGTGACTGAGCACTTGTTTGACGGTCCATTTTCCGGGAGCATAGGCGAAATTTTCTTTTTCCACCGGGATGGAAGCAAACAATTCCAGGTTTGTCCCGTAATTTTTCGCGAGTGCTTCAACGAGGTTGTTCTGTTGTACCAGCCCGGTATAATAGACAAAATAGTCCGGGATAGTCGTAATATCTGGTTTCGTGATCATAGTTATTCGCATTCAGCGGCATAGAGGCCGATATATTCCATAATGATAGTAACTGCTTCAGGCTTCAGCAGGTTTTGGGTATAAGCCGTGTCTTCCAGCATGGTTTTCGGGATCATGTAAACCTGGCACCAATCCGTATCAAAAGCCTGCTGGGCGGCAATCAGGGAAAAAGAAGTAATGTGCGCCATGCTTTGCGGGTTGCGGGCGTAACCGAAATATGCCCCGCGCATGCCCATCGCCGGCTGAAAATAATCGCCCATCGTCTGCAGGTAAGACCAGCACATCAGGTCGTCAGCTGTGAGTAAGCGTGTTTGCTCCGTTTCCTGGGGTGTTTCACTGTTTTCGGTCATACGCAGGTAATCGAACACTTCTTTTTTGAGGCCTTTGCGTTTCTTCAAAAGATATTCTTCGAAGGTAGTTGCATATTCTGTTTTTCCCCACGAAAGCGCGTTGATCACAGCCAGTTTATGCACCGGATCAGCTTTAGCCGAACCCAGGAAATCAAGCAGTTTTTTATCCAGGGAATTTTCACTTGCGTATTTCACTTCTTTCACCTCCAGATAAGCCCGGAAAAATTCGGTCGAAGTCAACGGGGAATCTGCCAGGGCATTTGTCGCCAGGCAGAAAGCAAAAAGAAGGAAACCAAGTATTTTTTTCATTTCAGATTAATTAAGTATATGCCATTCTTCCACGTAGAAAACCTTACGCGTTCCGGATTCACAGGGATTGTCAGGAATTGCTTCGATGGTCTTGTTTTCGGAATGGCCTTTGACATAAATCGACTGGGAAGGAATCTCGAGATCCATGCTGTTGCTGATCCTGTCGAAACAAACGATGATATTTTCCGCGCCTTCGGTCTTCAAAAAGCCAATGTTGTATCCGTAGCAGCTGACGGGATGCATCACGCCCTTTTTACTTGTAAATGTTCCCTGTAATTCTTCCCGGGGATGCGCTGCCGTATTTTCCGTTTCGTTCAGGACGGCTTCACCACTGATGCCACAGGAAGCAAACAAAATCAAAAGTGCGGCACAAGCAGCGTAATTTCTCATAAATTGGATCAGAATAACAAAGATAATTTTTTTGGTGAAATATCCAAAAGAAGTATGTTTAAAAAAGCGGCAATTGATGTAATCCATCAGATCCGCTTAGTGGAACCCTGTTTAGCCACGAATTACAGAGATCACACGATTAATCACTTGTGTAAATTTGTGGCGAACATAACATAAAAAAAGCCCTCCGTTTCGGGAAGGCTTCTGTTATTTAGTCCTGTTTATTTATTCTTCGCAAAGAAAGCTTTCGCCTGCGGGTCGTTCGGTTCGAGTTCTCTTACGATCGTCCAGTATTCTCTTGCTTTAGTAATGTCTTTTGCAGGTGAGCTTACATAATAGTCACCCAGGTAGCGGGAAGCTTCCAGCGCCATGGATTTGTTGGCTCCTGTCGCTCTTTCCTCCGGCTTGATGAGCTCCATTACTTTTTGGTAATGAGGCTGTGCGAGCCATTTTTCGTTTTTCGGGTCAAACTGGAAGGCCGTACGCGCTTTCCAGAAGTAAGCCGGTACATAGGTCGGGGAAGCAGCTGCAAGTCTTGTAAACGCACTGTCAGCCAGGGCGTAGTTTTTAGGGCCGAAATAATATGCACGTCCCAATTCAAAGTTTTCTGTCGCTGTCAGGCCGTTTGTTGCCAGTTTATACTCGTAGATGGCGATCGTTTTGTCATAATTTTTCGCCTTCATGTAGAGTTTACCAATTTGTCCGGCAAGCTCTTTTTTCGCTGTTTCGTCCAGCTCGGAAGCTTTTTCCAGCTCGATAAGCGCCAGGGAATCCTGTCCGCTGTTGCCCAGCAATAAACCTTTGTATTTGTAATCCAGGTAAATCACTTTGTCAGCCGGTGCAATTTTGAAGAACTCGTCGCTGGCTTTCAAGCCTTTCAGGGAAGCTTCCTTGTCGTTTGCACACTCAGCATAAGAGTAAGCCAGCATACGTTCGATGTAGAAGTTGTCTAAGCCACCGCTTTTCAAGCCTTCAAGCTCCGGGATCACTTCGCAGTACTGCTTTCCGAGGAACATAGCCGTAGCAAAACGGTAACGTGCTTCGATGCTGTTGTTCAGCTCCAGGTACTTTCTCCAGTTTTCGATCGCTTTTTTAGACTGGTTGAATTTGAGGTTCAACTCAGCATTTTCGCGGTATGCAGGAGCGTAAGTCGGGTCAAGCGTTTGGGCTTCCATGTATTTCTGGTTTGCCAGCTCGTAGTTTTGTGCACGCTGATACAATTTAGCTACACGTACAATTCCACGCGCCGATTTCGGGTTAATATCCAGCACCTTGTTGTATTGCTTGATGGCGTTACTGCCGTTTTCAGGCGTTTTCTCGTTCCAGGCATCTCCCAAAAGGATGTATCCGTCTTCGTTTTTAGCGTCCAGCTTGATAGCCGTTTCGAGCAAAGTAATCGCCTCGTCGAGGTTTTTCTTCTCAGAAGTAATATACACTTTCGCGATGTTGCGGATCACTTCGGCATTTTTGTTTTTCGTCAAAGTCATTGCCTTCGTGAACTGCTCTTTCGCTGCAGCCTGGTTTCCTTTAATCCACAGGATTTTACCTGCAGCAACGGATGACATAGCTGTAGAAGATTCTTTTTCAACGGCCTTATCGGCTGCTTTTTGCCAGTAAACCATAGCTGAATCCAATTCGCCCTGGGCCTGGAAATTTTCACCGAGGTAAAAATACAGGGATCCGTTGGCCGGTTCTGCCTTAATTAATTTACGGAATTCCTGATCCGCCAAAACAAATTGTTCGTTGTCTGTGTTGCGTACGGCATTTTGTAAATTCTGACCAAAAGAAGCGCCGCTGATTAACAAAGCAAAAGCTACTATTTTGTTGATTTTCATTGTCTTTATTTTTACTGTTTTGTTGTTACTATCACCCTATGCAAAAGCCTTGCCGAAAATTTGGAACAGGGCCTGAAAGTTGTTATTTTTTCTTAAGGGCGCACAAATATAAGCATCTTCTATCAAAAGATATCCGATCAGCTGATGAAAGTTAAGCTTAACTATTCTGTTGTCATTTGAATAAGACGCACCGGGGCGTTGGCTGGAACAAGCGATGATTTTTGCACGATGGTCTGACCGGTTTCACTGATCATAAAAAGTACAAAGCCGGTGTGCAGGCCTGCTTTTCTTCCTTTGTTGATTATCCAGATATCCCGTGTCAGCGGATATTCCTTTGTATACATAAACCCGGCGTAAGGCTGGAAATATTTGCCGTTTTCTTCTTCGGCTAAGGCCACAACCTTGATCCCGTCGAGGAAATCCAGCACATCGAAGTCATCCTGGTCACTGATCCAGTTGAGGCCGATCACGCCCATGGCAGACGGGTTTTTCTTGACATAGCTGATCACTTCTTCGTTGGAATTCACTGCGAAAAGTTCCTTGTTCATTTCTTCTTTCCCGACATATTCTTTCAGGTAATTGAAATTGGCCGAGTTTGCCTGGTCGTATACTACGTTGATTTTTGTGCCCAAGCTTTTCCATGTCGGTTGTTTGCCCGTAAGGATTGCCTTCAGCTGGTCGACTGTCATCAGCGTGTCTTTGTTGGCCGGGTTAATGATAATTGCAATCGCATCAATTGCCACTTTGTCACTTCTGACCTCAACGTTTTTCTTTTTGAGAATCGCTTTTTCCTCTTTGGTAAAATCACGTGAAATGACGATCGTCTTAGCCTTATTATTGAAGAAGTCCTCAATGATTTTGCTTTCAGCCATATATTTCGGCATGATATCAGCTTTCGGAAACTGGCTTTCGAAGGTGTAGATACTCGTATCGAAGAGCTTTTTGAACGATTCTTCAATGAGAACGGTTGCTTTTCCCCGTCCGTGGGTGTCTGTTTGGTACGCCAGCGGGTTATCATTCGAGTTGCAGGCGTAAAAAGCAAACAGCGGAATGAAGCTCAGCGCTATTTTATACTTCAGGTTCATTTTGTTTGTTTTTAATCAGTTTATAGATGCGGAAAATCCGGAAAACACAATAAAAAAGGAGGATTGCAACCAAAATCTGGCGGTTGGTCCCATATAAGCGATCACGCATCAATTCGGTAAAGATCAGGAAATAGGAGAGTACCAGGCACATGACCACGCTGAAAGACGCTAGCAAGACAGAAATCTGTTTCATCGTATAAAGTTAAAAAAAATCCCCAAAAGAATGTTCAATCGGGGATCCTGAAAATATAACTTCTTCGCTCAGCTTATTCTAAAGGCCATGAACTGTGAAGCTTAAAAATGTAAATTTTATTCTAAAGTAAAGTTAATCGGTATGGTCATCCAGCTGCGGACGAGCTTGCCGTTATGTTTTGCCGGTTTCCAGCCTGACATGGAGCGGATCACACGAATAGCTTCTGCGTCACACTCCGGGCAATCCGGCACTCCGCGCTCAACTGCTACATTGGAAACGGTACCGTCTGTGTTGACCACAAACTTCAGGTAGCATTTTCCCTGCGCACCCGTTTCAATTGCAATTGGCGGATAAACCAGCTTTTTGACAATATATTCGTTGATGCTTCCTTTGAATGTGGCTTCCTCATCCACCCAGGGAATAATTTTGTCATCGTCATCCTTCTCGATAACTTTGTCTATAGGATCTTTATCATCTGGAAGCGTCCAAACGATTTCCTCGCCGTCCCGGTTTTTTGTGTCGATGTTTTTGTCATCGATTTCACCGTCAACCGGCAGCTCGGTTACCAGTTTGTCGTCATCTGTTACAACCGGCTCTACAAATGCTGTTGTTTTTGTCAGGGGCTCAACGACTTCTTCCTTCACTGGTGGCTCAACAATTTCTTCCTCTTTGTCATCAAGGGTTTCAATAGTTGTTGTGATGTCGTTTTTTGGGAGACTGATTGTTTCGTCCGGGAGGGAGCGGGCATAAATAAAAGACCCGAATCCTATTCCAAAGGTGACTAAAACGCCAGCCATGATATACACCATGCTTTTGTCGTAATCGCGCCGTAAAACATAAGCGCCGTACTTCCTGTTGCGGTTTTCAAAAACAATTTCGTTTCGTTCAACCGATGTTACCTGCTGCCATCTCTTGGAGGTGAAGTAGTCGTATAACGATACTCCAGCTATGAGAAAGACAATTCCTAAGATTACTTCCATAACACTACAATTTAAGGTTAATAATTCACTCTAGCTCACATAGCATGCCTGAATTCGGGGACGACGGATCGTCCTCTATTCATTTTTTGTTTTTGGGCATTTTACCAATTTAGATTGGCCTGCTTGACACTGACTGAGCAACTACAACCGATTCGGGAAACCTGCCGTCCAATCGGAACGGAGGGCAGGGTTCCCGGTGTTAACCAGTACTTATCAGGTTTTTATACAACCTACTTTGCAAAACGTTCAAAAGAACGCTTATTGGTTTTATTGCAAAGTAAAGTTGATCGGAATTTGCAGCCAGGTACGAACAGCTTTACCATTCATTTTTCCTGGCTTCCAGTTTGGCATAGACTTAATTACACGCACGGCTTCCTTGTCACACTCAGGGCAGTCAGGAACTCCACGGACAACAGATACGTTGGTAACTGATCCGTCAGCATTTACGATGAACTTCAGGTAGCATTTACCGGATAAGCCCATTTCAATCGCTGTTTGCGGGTAAACGAGTTTTTTAACAATGTATTCGTTCATGTTCCCGTTAAACTGGGCTTCTTCATCAACGAACGTTAAAACTTCTTCTTCTTTTTTCTCAACCACTTCAGGTTTCTTCTCTTCACCTACTACAGGCGCTTCCCAGCTTACATTGTCTGTTTCGTTGGTCTTCGTATCTGCTTTGGTATCTTCCATTTCTTCCTGCGGCGGAATCTCGTCTTCAACGGGAATATCCACAACAACAGGAGGTAGGAAAGCTACTGTTCTTTCTTCCGGTGGAGGAAGCTCTTCTTTTGGTGGTGGTGGAACCTCTTCTTCCGGTGGTGCCGGGATTGCAAAGGTTTGCTGATCGATTTTTGGCGGTTCGACAACTTCTTCAGGCATATTTTTGATATACCAGAATGTTCCGAAAGCCAGGCCGATCCCTACAGCAACACTCGCCATAATAATCACCATGTTCTTGTCATAGTTCTTACGCAGCGTGTATGCGCCGTACTGCTGATTACGGTTCTCAAAAACGATTTCGTTTCTTTGTACCGAAGTTACCTGCTGCCACCTTCTCGCCGTGAAGTAGTCGTATAACGATACCCCGGCAATCAGTGCGACAATTCCTAAAATTACTTCCATAACTTTAAATTATTTAAGTTTAGCATTCATCAACTCTTCTTCAGATTTCGTCAGGTCTACAGGTGCGATAACACCAATCTGGGCAATCTTCAGCTCATCAATCAGATCGATGAAGTTTTTACAAGTTGCTTTGCTATCTGTTTTAATCAGGACTTTAAGGGCTTCTTTATGCTTTTTGTAATCAATCATCAAGCGCTCGTAAGTGGTGTCCTGAATTTGTTTCTTTTTTAACTTTTCATCCAGTCCTTCTTTCCTTTGCAATACGTAAGCATTGCGGTCAGCGAGCAGCTTGCGCAGCCCGTTAGGCCCGAAATTCGTTTCCTCCAAAACAGTCGGTCCGTTTGGTCCGGGTTTGTCCGCAGGGTAAAACTGGTCCTGGTAATAAAAGATTTTATCTTCAGACAATAAGAAGGTAATTGCATTATTGATTTTTGGCTGATCAACTGCAGGATCATTCGGATCCGGTTTTGCAGGATATACCAAACTCATTACCTTAGGCTTGCTGAATGTAGATGTCAAGACGAAGAAAGTCAATAAGAGGAAGGCCAAATCCACCATCGGCGTCATATCGACGCGGGTAGAGCTTTTCTTCGCCCTTTTTTTACCTCCTTTGTGGCCGCCGCCGCCGCCACCTTCTGCTATTTCTGCCATTTGTCAGTAATTTTTAATTTGGAGCCTGCTCCAATGATGTAATAAAATTCAAGTTGTTCAAATGTAAATCCCTAAAGATGTCAATTACATTCTTGGCATGAACATAAACTGCTTTACCGTCTACTTTTAAAGTAAACTTAGGCTTGAAGTCGTTCGGGTCCGGGCTTTCGCCTTTCAGTTTGGCTTCTTCAAACGCCGTTTTACCGGAATTTAAGGCTGCAATGTTTCCGTAGAAGATCCAGTCTTTCAGCTGGTTGTTCGTTGAATCGGTGGGAATTCCCTTCGTTTCAAAGCGTTTACGCTCTTCGCCGGACATATTGAGGTATTGCGGTAATTCCTGCATGGTACATCCAAAGCTGGTCATAAAGCTGAACATTTCAATCTGTTCTTCATTTAAGCCGACTTTGTATTTTCCCATCATGTTTTGCAGCATTTCTTTACGCGCCTCCGGGTCGGTGAGGTTCATGAACACGCGTCCTCCTTTATCAATGGTCACCAGCAGGACGTTGTCCGGGATGATCTTGTCACTGATACTGGAAGGCGTTTCCACGTCTACCGGTTCATTGGAACGGAAATTGGCCGCAAGCATAAAGAAAGTCACAAGCAGGAATGCCAGGTCAACCATCGGCGTCATGTCTATGGATGGCGAATTCTTTGGTATTTTGATTTTTGGCATTACTAATTTCTGTTTTAAATTCGATTAACTAATGAATTTACCAAACGGGTTTACCGTTTGCTTAACCTTCGTCAGCTGACGAAAAGTTCTTACTTGTGCTTTGCAGTAAAGTCCTGAACAATAGAGAACCCTGCTTCATCCATGCTGTAAGTCATAGCATCGATCTTCGTAGAGAAGAAGTTGTAAAGGATAATCGCCATTGTAGATGCGAAGATACCAAATGCCGTGTTGATCAAGGCCTCGGAGATACCTGTTGCAAGTGCGGACGTATCAGGAGTACCGTGGGACATCGCGGCAAATGCACGGATCATACCTAATACCGTACCGATCAGACCGATCAAAGTAGCAACGGAAGCACTTGTAGACAATACACCTAAGTTTTTGGACAACATTGGCAGCTCAAGGGAAGTAGCTTCTTCCAGCTCTTTTTTCAACGTTTCCACTTTTTGCTCTTTCGTCATAGTTGTATCGTTCCCTATGTGCTCGTATTTCTCCAAACCGGCGCGAACAACGTTAGCCAATGAGCCTCTTTGTCTGTCACAAGCTTCGATTGCTTCGTGTACTTGTTTGTTTTCCAGCATTACGCGGATTTTTTCAACGAATTTGTCGATGCTTCCACGTCCTTTTGCGCGGGACAAAGTAATGAAACGCTCAATAGAGAAAATAATTACGATAATGTTCATTGCAACCAGGACAGGTACGATGATACCCCCTTTATAGATGATTCCCATGAAATTACCTTCCAAAGGCTCCCCATTTGGGTCATTGTCTACGAAATTTCCCGGATCACCGAAAACGTATTTGTAAACTACAATACCGATTACTAATGAAATTACGATAGCAATTGATGCCATTAAGGAGGTAAATCCACCTGATGTCTTTTGTTTTGTGCTCATTACTTTAAAATTTAAATTTTATTGTTTTACAATTTTCTCCACAAACATACATGAAAAGTTTTAAAAGTTCAAATTTAGATGGTTAGTTTTTTCAAAAAGTGAAATTTTTTTGTCTGATGTGTATGCTTCGTTTATTTTAATGATTCCATTATATATTGTTTAAATACGCGCTTTATTTTGAAGCCGTACATTTTTGTCCGGAAAAGGTTCATAAGTTTAGTGTAAGTTTTAATTATATTGTTGTAAATTAAATATTTACAATTGAGCTTGAATTTTTACACAAATCCGGGGTGAAGCATTCTTCAAAACCGGCGGGGCTCAAAAAAATAAGTCCGCCCGGAATAAAAAAGAGACGAGATTTAAGTCCGTGGAATCCGAAAAGCGTCCGCAGAACCTTAACAATTTGTTCACATTAGGAAAACAAGCTTATTTTCCGATCCATTCCGTGATTTCAGGGCTGAGCGGTTTGACTTTTGAAGAGAGGTGCTTCACCAGTTTTCCGTTCTCATCGAGCAGGTATTTCTGGAAATTCCATTTAACTTCGGAATCTTCGAGCCCGTTTTTCTCCTTTTCAGTCAGGAAACTGTAAATAGGCGCTTTGTCATCCCCTTTAACGGAAATTTTTGACATCATCAGGAAAGTGACACCATAGTTTTTCTGGCAAAAAGCGGCAATTTCCTTTTCAGTTCCGGGTTCCTGTGCGCCAAAATCATTACAGGGGAAACCAACGATTACTAATCCTTTATCCTTGTATTCCTTGTGCAGCTTTTCTAAATCTTCATATTGCGGGGTGTATCCGCATTCGGAAGCCGTGTTGACGATCAGCAGCTTTTTGCCTTTGAATTTTGCGAAATCTACTGTATTCCCGTTGATGTCCGTGGCTTTGTAGGAATGGATGGATTGGGCGAAGCTGCTTACAGTGCAGGCTAAGAAAAGGAGTATGAGGAGTTTTTTCATGGGTGTAAAAATTTGAGTTCCGGAATGTCCGCCCTGAAGGAGGATAAAGCAGTGATCATACGAAAGTACGAATTCCAGGTCAATCCGGATGTGTAAAAACAAAAAAAACTGTCCCCCGGAGAAGACAGTTTTCTGATTATGAGTTTGATAGCTGATTAATCAGCCAATACGTTTCTTGAAATAACGATTTTCTGGATTTCGGAAGTTCCTTCGTAGATCTGGGTGATTTTAGCATCACGCATCAGGCGCTCTACGTGGTATTCTTTTACGAAACCGTAACCACCATGAACCTGAACAGCTTCAACAGTTGTATCCATCGCAACCTGGGAAGCGAAAAGCTTCGCCATCGCGCCGGACTGATCATAATTTCTTCCTGCATCTTTATCTGCGGCAGCTCTCCAAACGAGTAAGCGGGCAGCATCGATGTTAGTTGCCATATCCGCAATTTTGAAAGCAATCGCCTGGTGCTTGCTGATTTCTTTTCCGAAAGCTTTACGCTCCTTGGAGTAAGCAACCGCCAGCTCCATGGCCCCGGAAGCAATTCCCAAAGCCTGGGAAGCAATTCCGATACGGCCGCCGGACAAGGTTTTCATCGCAAATTTGAAGCCGAAGCCGTCCTCGCCAATGCGGTTTTCCTTCGGAACTTTTACGTCGTTGAACATCAGCGTGTGCGTATCACTTCCGCGGATCCCTAATTTATCTTCTTTGGCGCCTACGATAAAGCCTTCCATGCCGCGCTCGATAATAAAAGCGTTAATCCCGCGGTGGCCTGCTTCAACGTTTGTTTGGGCAATCACCAGGTAAACGGAAGCAGTTGATCCGTTCGTAATCCAGTTTTTAGTTCCGTTCAGCAGGTAATGGTCACCCATGTCGATTGCTGTGGTACGCTGGGATGTTGCATCGGAACCGGCTTCCGGCTCAGAAAGACAGAAAGCGCCGATTTTTTCACCCGTAGCAAGCGGAACGAGGTATTTTTGTTTTTGCTCTTCGGAACCGAATTTCTCCAATCCCCAGCAAACCAATGAGTTATTAACAGACATGCAAACTGAAGCCGAAGCATCTATCTTGGAGATTTCTTCCATCGCTAATGCGTATGAAATCGTATCCATTCCGCCGCCGCCGTATTTTGGATCAACCATCATTCCCATAAAGCCAAGCTCACCCAATTGTTTGATCTCTTCGTGCGGAAATTTCTGGTCACGGTCTCTTTCGATTACCCCCGGTTTCAGAATGTTTTGCGCAAAATCTCTTGCAGCGTCACGTACGGCCAATTGTTCTTCGGTTAATTCAAAGTTCATGTTTAAATTTTTAATTAGTTTTCACATTAATTTAGTTGCAAATTTAATCTTATTATTTTATTTTTCCACTTTTATTCACACTTCGTTATGAAATCTTACAATTTGATCGGCTTAATGTCAGGGACCTCGCTGGACGGCCTGGATATCGTATATACGCGTTTATCCCACCCGGATCCAGGCGGCTGGTCTTTCGAATTAATTGGATTTCAAACCTATAAATATACGGGCGAATTAACAGAGAAAATCCGCGAGGCGATGGAGGTTTCATCCGTCAATTTATTATTGCTGGATAAAGAGATCGGTTCTTTTTATGCGGAATGCGTGAATGACTTCATTGCTAAAAACGGCATCGATAAATCAGAAATTGACGCCATTGCTTCCCACGGGCAAACGATATTTCATCAGCCGGAAAAAGGATTAACGGTACAGATCGGCTGCGGGAGCACGCTCGCTTTGAAAACCGGCCTGAAAGTGATCAACGATTACCGAACAAAGGACGTTATTATGGGCGGGCAAGGAGCGCCTTTAGTCCCGATCGGGGATTTTCACCTCTTTCGCGGCCAGGCAGAATCTTTCCTGAATATCGGGGGAATCGCCAATATTTCTTTTGAGCTGAACAAGGAGATTATTGCTTTTGACATTTGCCCGGGCAACCTGCCGCTGAATAAGCTCGCAAAAGTGAAGGGCATGGAATACGATAAAAACGGCGAATTGGCGCGCACGGGAGAGATCAATTTTTTCCTGCTGGATATGCTCAATGAGCTTGAATATTATGGCGAAGCCCCGCCGAAATCGCTTGGCGTAGAGTGGCTGGAACAAGCGTTTTATCCCCTGTTGAAATTTGACAAGGACATCGAAAACAACCTGCGCACAGTGATTGAGCATGAAGCGGTGCAAATCGCCCAGGTTTTAAACAGTCATGCGCTGCAATCAGTGATGATTTCGGGCGGAGGCGCACTGAACCTTTTCCTGATCGAACGGATCAAACATTATTTTAAAGGAGAAATTGTACTTCCGTCCAGGGAAATTATCGAGTTCAAGGAAGCGCTCATTTTTGCTTTTTTAGGTGCATTGTATCTCGAAGATACGGCCAATTGCCTGAGCTCGGTGACCGGTGCCAGCCGCGATGTGGTCGGTGGCGTGCTGCATTTGCCGGGTTAATTGGACTTGAAAACCAATTCGTAGTGCGTACCCTGGTTTTCCGTATTTTTTATGATTTCCCCGTTTAATTGTTCGGAAAGCTCTTTGATGAGCATCAAACCGAGCGATTCAGGGTCTTCGTCTGAGCTGGAAGAGACAAATCCACGACCGTTATCGCCGATTTTCAGCTGGTAGGTTTTGTATTTTACCTTGAAAATATCGATGTAAATGAATTCATTGGCTTCGTTCTTAAGGCCATGCTTGAGTGAATTGGATACAATTTCATTGATCAAAAGCCCCAGCGGAATTGAAGTGTCAATATTGAAAAATTCCTTGGTATTAATGAACAGCTTGACTTTATTTTCGGTGCCGAAATAGGAGATAATCAGGTCGTCTACCAGTTTTTTGAGGTACTTGTCAAATGAGATTTTTGATAAATCGTCCGACTGGTAAAGCAGCTCATGCACGGAAGCAATCGATTTGATCCTGTTCTGGCTTTCGCGGTAGAGCCGGAGCATCTCTTCGTTTTCGATGAAGCTGGATTGCAGGTTGAGCAGGCTGGAAATGATCTGCAGGTTATTCTTCACCCGGTGGTGAACTTCTTTGAGCAGGGTTTCTTTCTCCTTGATGTTTTCGATCAAAGCCTTGTTCTGGCGCTTACTCTCACTGATATCCTGGGCAATTCCGTAAATTTTTACAATTTCCTTTTTACGGTTATAATGCGCCATGCCCATACCATAGACCGTTTTTTTACGGTTGGGATCGAGCGTAATGTCAAATTCGATGTTGTAAGTTGTTCCGTCGCTGATACACTTTTGGAAACGGAGGTTCATGGTTTCCAGGTCGTCTTCGCTTATTTTGGAGTGGAATTCCCCGCGCAGGTCTGTGACGTTATTTTTGTCGATTTCACAAATATCATACAATTCATCGGACCAGGTGAGTGTGCCGGAAGCGATATCGAATTCCCAGCTGCCGATTTTAGCAATTTTCTGTGCCGTTTTAAGCATGTTGTCATTACGGAGCATGAGCTCTTCAACGTCTTTCTGGCTCGTGATATCCTGCGTTATACCTTTTATTTTGTAAATTTTGCCTTCCTTGTCCGTCACCGGAATGCCGTTCGTAGCGATCCATTTGATGGAGTTGTCCCTAAGCCTGATCTGGTGTTCAAAGTGATATTCTGTTCCAAACCTGGCGGCCCGTTCAACAAGCTTGCGGTGCTGGGCGAGGTCGTCTTCGTTCATCATATCGAGAAAACCCTGGTATACTTCCGGGGAATTCGGCTGGTCTTCCAAACCGTAAATCCGTTTCAGCTCGTTGGACCACACCAGCTCGCGTGTTTCGAGGTCCAGCTCCCAGGCAGCAAGCTTGGCAATCGCCTGCGCTTCTTCTAATAATTTCTGGTTGGATTTAAGCTTTTCCTCGATGGTTTTGCGTTCGAAGAAGTAAGGTATTTCTATTGTTTCCGAAAGCTTCGATCCTTTTCCGATCTCGTCCAGGAAATGAGTAATCCGGTCGGGTTGCGCCATGATGAAAGTACAGTGTTCATCGCCTTTCGCACGGCAGGAAATTTCAACGGCGGTGAGCGGCATGTTGTAGCTTTCCTCACACCAGCCGGAGGAATAGGCTGCGCTCATGATACAAACCGGTTTTTCGGCTTTTTTTCCCGATTTGATCCAGGAATCCGCTTCAAAAGAATAAGGGTGGTGGTATTTCAGGAAAAAATTCGCGTCCGGGCTTGGGTTACATTCCGGCAAAAGTTCCACGAAAGCCCAGCCTGCATGTGAAAAATGAACCGGTCCGGCCGACAATTTTTCAATCGGATCGTTTAAATTGATTTTATTGTGTACCCGTTTTGCGTCTTCCATTCCGATCAGGTGACCGATATCAAAGAGGAAATCGCGGGCAAGTGAAAAAGCTTCTTCTTTGGTTTTGTCAGGCAGGTTGCCGGCGAAATTTTCAAAAAATTCATTGGAAAGGGAAGAGGCGCGCACCAGGATATAGCGTTCGTCATCAATCTGGATTGTTCCTTCCTGCGGGTTGAATTTCAGGCCGCTGAAATAATCCGAAACCTTTCTTTCAGCTTCGTCAAAAACCGCCTGGAAAGGTTCGGGCACGCTGACCGTCTTTTCTTTGGCGAGCTGTCCTTTGAGTTGGGCCAGTTCCTGTTCGAGAAGTTCTATTTTTTTATTGATATCAATCCTGGTGGTCTGCAATAGCTTAAACTTTGGGTAACCAAATCTAAAACTTATATATCAATTAAGCAAGAAAAGCGGATATAAATTTCAATAGCCGCGTATTGGCTTACACTTTGAAAATTAAAAAGTTACTGTTTTATTCCACAGAACGCAGTTTTTCAGCTACAACGCGGTCAATCGGAAAATCCAGGTCTTCGGAGCTGAGCTGTGAAACCGCAATCCAGCGGTGGTTTTCCTTTCCCGGCTGAAAAACGGGTTGATCCTGTACGGCGATCTGTGTCCAGTCACTAACTGATACGCGGTAATAAACTGAAATTACCTGGTGTTTGGGGTGAAAAGCCGATTGCTGGAAAAACTCCGTGAGGTAAAATAATTCGCCCACTTCGGCTTCGATTCCGAGTTCTTCCATGAATTCACGCCTGAGCGCATCAATCAGTCCTTCGCCAAATTCCAGTCCGCCGCCCGGGAACTTGGTAAAACGGAAATCACGGATTTGTTCATCTGAAACCAAAACCTGGCGCTTATCATTAATTAGCAGGCCGTAAACCCGGATATTAAATTGCTGCATTTTAATAGGTTGCCGTCAGGATATCAAGTACATCGCTGTGCCGGGCCGCCGAAAATTCGCTGTTTTGGTCCTTCAGCTCAGTCTGGAAGTTGAAAATGCCGTCCGGATGGGTGTTGCCCGTAAGAGATACCGGTTTTTCATCTGTTTCTATCGCTGAATCGAAAGAAATAGTTTCCGCCCTTGCTTCATAATCAGCTTCGGCGAGCTTATCCATAATAGTTTCTTCCATCATCGGCGCCTTTTCCAAAGCTGCCACCTGGTCTGCGCTTTGAACGGATGGCTGCGTAAAGCCTGTAGCCGGACTTTCGCTGTCTTCCGTTTGCTGCTTTGCTTCATTTTCTTCCTGTACCTGCTCGTTTTTGCTCAGCTGCACTTTTTCGTCAGTGAGCTTGCTGTTCCAGAAAGGATAAATGCTAAAGAAAAGGATAAGAAGGGCCGCAATGCGAAGCAGGTTTTGCTGATGCCATTTTTTCTCACCGGACAGGAAAAAAGTACCCACGGAATTGTACCACAAAATCCCTTTGTTCCGGTAAGTTTGCGTATAAAGGTGGTCCAGGCGGTTTTTCAGCTCCGTAGAAGGCTCGTTTTTTTGCTGCTGCTGCAAAATTGTGGCATTGACGGAATGCATCACAAATTTCATCTGGTTAAATTCTTCTTCATTTGTAAACAGCTCCTGCATCTCCGCACGTTCTGTGTCCGTCAGCTCATGGAAGTTTTTCTCAAAAATGCTGTCAAAATCGGTCGCTTTCATATTTGTCTGTTTATGAGCGGATTAAATTCTTTTAATTGTTCGGCGAGGTATTTGGTGGCGTAAAACAGGCGTGATTTGATCGTACCTTCGTTTGCTCCCAGTACTTCTGCAATCTCTTTGATGGAAAGTCCTTCAAAATGGCGCAGCTTGAATACTTCGCTGTGTTTTTGTTCCAGGTTGTTCAGCTGTAGCTCGAAAGCTTCGCCGAAAAACGCATCCTGTACTTCGTTCAGTACATTCCTGTTTTCGTCCTTCACATGGAAAGTTGTTTCCAGCGAGTAAGACGTGTTTTTGCGGATTTCCTGCTTCTTATACTCGTTTTTGCACATATTGTTCGCTACCGAGTAAAACCAGGTTTTGAACGAGCGGTCCCGGTCAAAGGAATCCGGTTTCTGGATAATCTTGGCGAATAGGTCGTGTACAAAATCTTCCGCTTTTTCGGTGTCGTTCCATAGCATCCGCTTGAAATAAAGAAGCATCGCTTTTGCATAGCGCTTATACAGCTCATCGAAGCCATTCTTGTCCCCTTTGGACAGGTAGGCCATCAATTCCTCGTCAGTCATCGAGCTATATTTCTTGCGCCAATCCAGCATCTTTCTAATAACTGTTTAAGCTTTTAGTGACCTTTGCCTGCGTTTTGATTTTCGAGATCAGCTCGCGGATTTCTTTCAGCTGCTCCTTGTCCTGGGTTTTTTCATAACCTTCTTCCAGGCTAAGCAGGAAAGGCAGGTAATTGGAAGATAGCTTTTTACACTTCTCTGTTTTGTATTTGCTTACCTTGTTTGCCTGGAAGCTGTTCAGGTAAAAAGTTTGGTTTTTTTCGAAAAGGTTCGCTGCTTCTTTTTTGTAAGCGAAGGTCAGGCCGAGGATTTGCAGATCGGAAAGGATTTCTTTTAGGTAAGGTTTCGGAAAAGTCATGCTGAGCTGCAGGTTGCGGGAAGCATTGAGCCTGCAGAATTTCTCCAGGTAAGCCACGTCGATCACCGTTTCTGCCGGCAAGCTGAACTTGTCTTTTTTCAAGACATTCCGGTAAAATTCGCTTTGCATGAAATCAACCGAAATGAGCCTGACGTCCGTGCGTATTTTTTTCACTTCCTGCAGGTACATCACGCTGTACGTGTCGTCGAAACCATGGGTAAGAAGCGTACCGTTTTCTTCCACACTGTTGAGGATATCTGTTGCGTAAACCAAAACTTCTTCTTCGATTTTTTTGTTTTTCAGCAGGAATTCGAGGTCTTCTTTCAACGCCTTGTTTTCCTCTTTAATGAAATGGTAAGCCGCCAGTTGCACGTGAACGTCTACACTGTTGGGCTTGAGCTTTTGAGCGGCCAGCAGGTTGTCGATCAGCGCAACATTGTAATTGCCTGCAGCATATTTAAAATAGTGATATTCAAAAGAATTGGGGGCATTGTTTCCGTAAAAATTCACGGTTTTATTCATTTCAAGCTGCTGCTCGGGTGAAGGAGAACGCTGTGTGCTTTGCGTTGCAGCATTGTATTTTACCTGCTTGAAGGAAGAAGATTCTTTGTCAAAGCTTTGCTCGCTTTGTTCCAGTTTACTTTTTTCCTTGGTTTTTACCGGGGTTTTCGTGTCGTTTTTTTTGTAAGTGCTTTTATTCACATTTTCAAATTCGATCACTGTTGTGTCCTGCTTTGGCTCTGAAACCGAATTGTTCATGCTGTTGTTCGTAGCCGGCACTTTAATCGTGTTTTCCTGGCCCTGCGCAAAAAAGGCAGAGAAAAGGAAGCAAAAACCGATGATAAGATGGACTTTCATTACTTATATTTTTAGCCGGTACAGCCTTTATTTAAAAAGGTTCAATTCAGTTCAATTTTTTTTGCAATGGCTTTCGCTTTTTCAACAAGCGCAGAAACTTCTTCGTTGCCGTAGCTGAGCGCAACACCCATGCGGCGATATGGTCTGCAGGCAGGTTTACCAAACAAGCGGATATCGGAATTCGGTTCGTTTAATGCGAGCTCGAGACCTTTGAAAACGGGAAACCCGCTGCTTTCTACTTCACTAAGGATCACAGCGCTTGCTCCAGCCCGTTCGAGCGTAATTTCCGGGATCGGAAGACCCAGGACAGCGCGGGCATGAAGCTCAAATTCAGAGAAATTCTGGGTATTGGCGAGCGTTACCATGCCGGTGTCGTGCGGTCGCGGAGATAATTCTGAGAAATAAGCGCCTTCCTGCGTGATGAAAAATTCAACGCCCCAGATCCCGTTGCCCCCGAGGGCCCGGGTTACTTTCGCCGCCATTTCCTGTGCTTCGAGTAAATGTTTTTCTTCCATCGGCATTGGCTGCCAGCTTTCCTGGTAGTCGCCGCGCTCCTGGCGGTGACCGATGGGCGGGCAGAATAACGTTTTGCCGTTTTGCTGGGTTACTGTCAGTAGAGTGATCTCGAAATCAAAGTCAATGAAGCCTTCTACGATCACTTCTTTCAGATCGCCGCGGGAGCCTTCCATGGCGTAATCCCATGCTTTTTGGATATCTTCCCCGGATTTGATAACGGATTGTCCTTTACCGGAGCTCGACATGAGTGGTTTTACTACGCAAGGCATGCCGCAAACAGCTACTCCGGCCTGTAATTCTTCCAGCGTAGTTGCGTAACGGTATGTCGCCGTGCGCACTCCGAGGTCCTTTGCCGCGAGATCACGGATGGCTTTGCGGTTCATTGTATAATTAGCTGCTTTTGCGCTTGGAACCACCTGGATCCCTTGTTGTTCGTAATCGTAAAAGCGCTCCGTGCGGATGGCTTCGATTTCCGGTACAATGATGTCGGGCTGATGTTTGGCAACAATACGGTCCAGCTCGGCGCCGTTCAGCATATTAATGACTTCAGCTTCGTGTGCAACCTGCATTGCCGGCGCATTTTCGTAGGAATCGACAGCAATAACATACTGGCCCAAACGCTGACATGCAATGACAAACTCTTTTCCCAGCTCACCGGAGCCCAACAGTAAAATCTTCTTTCTCATGCGGCAAAGATACGAGGAAAATTACTTAATTGAGACTGTCTAAAACGGTTGAGTCCTCACTTTCCGGATCAGCGGCGGCTTCCCGCAACTCTTTCCGGAACAGGAGAAACCAGGCCGGAACAGCGCAGAACATGTACCAGGCGATCAGCAAACCGATCCAGATCATAGGCATCAGCACCATTTGCATCAAATCGGGCTTAACGCCGTAGTTGCCGTTGTCCAGCAGATTATAGCCCTGCATGGCGTCCAGGAAAAAATAGCCTTCCATAACGAAAAGCGTCACCAATGCCATCAGGATATGCGTCAGGTTGATTTTCCGGAAATGTGTTCGGATAGGATATTTTTTGCGCTTCAGCAGGAAATTCCGGACGAGCAGTACAATGAGCGTTGGCGCAGATAAAACGCCGCTCACCAGCATGCAGAGAAAGCCCATTAACAAAAGCTCATCCGTAAAGTCAGTCCGGAAATTGCCCGAATCAATTATTGTTGCCCAAACAGGCAGTCCCAGGCTCCCGACAATAACCGTGATCAGCCAGGACAGTAAGATTTTATATCCTTTCATAGCAGAAGTGTTTCTTTTATTCCTGCAATTTAAAATATTTTTTTGGATTCAAAGGATTTATCTGCTCGCTAAAAAAGACTGCAGCAAAATCGTGGCGCTTACTTCGTCTATCAGCTCTTTGCTCTGGCGGGCTTTTTTGTTCAGGCCGCTGCCTGCGATGGCCTGCGAAGCCAGTTTGGAGGTGAAGCGCTCGTCATACAGCAAGACTTTTTGCAAAGGAAAGGTTTTTTCGAGATGGGTTTTGAGCAGGCGCACGTTTTCTGTGATGTGGGTGTCTTCGTTACTGAGCTTTTTCGGCTCGCCGATGACGATGATTTCTATCTTTTCTTTGGGGATGGTTTTCCGGAGAAAATCTTCCAGTTGGCGGCTCTCGATGGTTGTGAGTCCGAAAGCAAAAGTGGCCGATTCGTCGGTGATGGCAATGCCGGTGCGTTTCAGCCCAAAATCGAGCGCGATGATTTTTCCCATAATGCTGTAAAATTAGGAAGATATTCGAAGATTACCCGTTATACGAATTCGAATTTTCGAATCTTTTCAATACTTTTGGTGCCAAATTAAGTTACGTATGAGATCGATCATTGAGCAGGCATGGGAAAACCGTGAATTATTGAAAGAAAAAGAAACCGTTCAGGCGATTGAACAGGTGATCGAAGAAATTGACAAAGGACGTTTGCGTGTGGCTGAACCGCTTCCGAACGGCGAGTGGCAGGTGAACGAATGGGTCAAAAAAGCCGTGGTGATGTATTTTCCTATCCGCCAGATGGAAACGATTGAAGTTGGCCCGTTTGAATTTCATGATAAAATGGCGCTCAAACGAAATTACAAAGAGCTGGGTGTGCGTGTTGTTCCCCATGCAGTTGCCCGTTACGGAGCTTTCGTAGCCCCGGGCGTGATTATGATGCCTTCTTATATCAATATCGGTGCGTACGTGGATTCCGGTACGATGGTTGACACCTGGGCAACGGTAGGTTCCTGCGCCCAGATCGGTAAAAATGTACATTTGAGTGGCGGTGTTGGGATCGGCGGTGTACTTGAGCCGTTGCAGGCAGCTCCTGTGATTATCGAAGACGATGCGTTTATCGGCTCCCGCTGCATTGTGGTGGAAGGAGTGCGCGTTGGAAAAGAAGCTGTTCTGGGTGCAAACGTTGTCCTGACAAAATCGACCAAAATTATCGATGTTACAGGCGATAAGCCGGTTGAGATCAAAGGTTACGTTCCGGAGCGCAGTGTCGTGATCCCGGGTTCATATACAAAACAATTTCCTGCGGGCGAATACCAGGTTCCCTGCGCGCTGATCATCGGTAAGCGTAAGGCGAGCACGGATCTGAAAACTTCGCTGAATGATGCGCTGCGGGAGCACAATGTTGCTGTCTGATTCGATGATTCCGTGCTGCGTACATTCAAAGATTCGAAGATGTGGTTCACTGCTAAATCTTCGAATCCTGAATTTTCGAATAAAAAAAAAGGAGAACTATTTCTAATTCTCCATTCTTAATTTTCAATTCTAAAATTCTAGTTTGTCGTTCCCTCCGGGTTAACGCTTCCTTTGATCTGTAATTTGATCGGTTCGGCGGTTGCGTTGGTGGTAACGTTAATGTCTTTAGTAAAATTCCCTACACGCTTCGTGTCGTATTTCACAACAATCACACCTGTTTTTCCCGGTTTGATTGGCTCTTCCGGTTTCTTTGCCGTTGTACATCCGCAGGAAGTTCCTACGTTAGTTACGATAACAGGCTGCTTGCTTTTGTTTTTAAACTCAAACGTAAACGTTTCATCCGCTCCGTAATTGATCCCGTTGCGCTCAATCACTGTTTGAGTGAAAACTACAGCCGGCTTTTCTTTCTTAGGCTGCTTCGTTTTTTTAGTTGCTTCCTGCGACATCCCAGCAAATGCAAAGCCGAAAGTCAATAAGATTAAGAATAATGATTTCATAGTTTCTGATATTTATAACACAAGATTAGCACATTATTTTGTAACTTAGTTGAAATTTGACAAAAAAATAACAAAAACAGGCTTGCAGGCAAATATAAGCAATCTGACGTATGTAACGTTTCTGCGCTTTGACGTAGCTTTGTATCCTAAATCCATAGCAAGAACATGATTAAAGTAGCCGTAGCAGAAGACAACTCGCTTTTAGCAAAAAGTATCGAAGAAAAATTAGGCTTTTTCCCGGAGCAGATCCGTTATAAATTCAGGGGTATCAATGGTAAAGACCTGATCCAGAAACTCGAACAGGACTCCAATATCGACGTCATCCTTATGGATATCCAGATGCCCGAAATGAACGGGATTGAAGCGACAGAGATCGTTTCACGCAAATTTCCGCATATTAAAGTCATCATGCTGACGGTTTTGGACGATGAAAACCATATTTTCAAAGCGATCCAGGCGGGAGCGAACGGCTATATCCTGAAAGATGAACCGCCAAAGCGCCTGTTAGACGGAATCCAGGAAATCCTCAAGGGAGGAGCGCCCATGTCGGCAGGAATTGCGCTTAAAGCTATGAAATTGCTGCGTAACCCGCTGACGGATACAGAAGAATTTGACGCGTCAGAAAAAGCGGACTTGACTGCCCGTGAAATTGATGTCCTGGAGCAGCTTTGCAAAGGTTTTGAATACAAGCAAATTGCTGAATTTCTGAATATTTCCCCGGCAACGGTGCGCAAACACATTGAGAATATCTACCAGAAACTGCAGGTGCACAACAAAGTGGAAGCTATCCAAAAGGCAACGAAACAGCGCTTAGTTTAGTTAACTGTCTAATTCGCTGTCGGGTTCCGTGAAATAGGAATCGAGCACATCAACGATTGAAGGATAAGTTTCCTGGCGTATTTTTCCGGCTTTTTTCCGTCCGAACCATTTTGCCTTGGTAATCCCTTCTTCCTGCTGGGCTGTTAGTTCCTTGTCACCGTCGTAATCCAGTGAATACCAATACGTTTTTTTGATCGTCGGCCGGCCTTCGTATTCGTAAGTGTGGTAAGTTATTGTGATCAGCTCGTTGACTTTTTCGCACAAAACGCCGCATTCCTCGTGTATTTCGCGGATAGCAGCTTCTTCCGGGTTTTCGCCGTCATCGATTTTCCCCTTTGGTAAGTCCCATTTTCCGAGCCGCTTGATGAAAAGGTATTTTTGCTTGCGCTTTACAATCCCGCCGGCAGCTGCGACAAAATCGTAATCTTCGAAAAAAGTTGAAATCCCCGCTTCCGGGTCATCGGAGAAGAGAATGACGGGCGTATTGCCTGAGCTGTTGGCCAAAAGCGAAAAAATGTATTCCCGGTTGGCATTTGCGAGACTTTGCCGAATGAAAATCCCGTCCAGCGAGTGAATTTTTTCAACATTCACGAAAAATAATGGGTCATCTTGAATAAAAACTTTATACATTTGCACTATGAAATTGAACAACGACCGGGCATATAAACTAGCCGAATTTTTATTACAAATTAAAGCAATTAAATTACAACCGACAAATCCTTTTACTTGGGCATCCGGATGGAAGTCCCCTATTTATTGTGATAACCGTAAAACCCTTTCCTTTCCTAAGGTGAGGACTTATATTCGCCAGTCTTTTTCAGAAATGATCGTTGAAAAGTTCGGGAAACCGGACATCATTGCCGGCGTTGCAACCGGTGGAATTGCCCACGGTGTGCTTGTTGCACAGGATTTGGGCCTGCCGTTTGTTTATGTGCGCAGTACCCCGAAAGGGCACGGACTGGGCAACCAGATCGAAGGTTATTTCGAAGAAGGCCAGTCAGTTGTGGTGATCGAAGACTTGATTTCAACAGGAGGAAGCAGCCTGGAAGCCGTAAAAGCTTTGAAAGAGGCCAAATTGAACGTCAAAGGCCTTGCGGCGATCTTCACCTATGGATTTGAAGAATCGGTAGCGAACTTCAAACAGGTAAAATGTCCTTTTGAAACCCTGACGAATTATGATTTCCTGATGGAGCAGGCGGTAAAGAAAAAGTACATCGGCGAGAGCGATACAGAATCCCTCATCGAATGGCGTAAAAATCCGGCTGCCTGGATGCAGTAAAAAAACAGCGTATGGTAATTGAAAGTAAACATGTGACCGTTCACCAGTCGATTCGCGAGGTCTTCGACTTCCTGAAAGACACCAATAACATCCTGGAGTTGATGCCGCAGGATAAAATTTCGGATTGGAAATCGGATGAAACTTCGTGCTCTTTCAAAGTCCAGGGAGGCTTTATAATTTCTTTTGTACAGGTAGAAACGACAAACCCAACGCGGATTTTTCTTAAGTCAGGCGAAAAAGCCCCTTTCCCGTTTACGCTGACGATTAACCTCGAAGAGAAGGACGGTCACCACACCAAAGGTTACCTGCGTTTTGAAGGAGAAGTCAATATGTTTCTTAAAATGATGATCCAGAACCCCTTGGATAACCTCTTCAATTTCATGTCTGAGAAGCTGCGCGAGCGCTACGCCAGGTAACGTTCGAGGAAAGTAATTTCCTTATTCTGATACGCTTTTATCCCGTTTTCACGCTCCACTAAAAGCTGGCCAAGCTCATCAATTCCTGTTATTTTCCCTTCAAATTCGCCTTCTGTGTCCCGGAAACGCGTTTTTTCGTTCAGCAGCCACAACTGTTCCAGGTACGATTCACGGATAAAATCCAGTTTCCCCAGCTTGAGCTCGTTATACCAGGAATTGAGATGGCTGCACAGCATCAGTGCGCATTCCCGGATCTCGTATTCTTTGCCGGTGAGCAGTTTCAGGCTCGTAGCATTGTATTCCCCGAATTCCGTTTGGTTGACGTTGATCCCGATCCCGGCGATGCTGCTTTTGATGGATTCGCCACCCAATTGGTTTTCCACCAGGATCCCGCCTGTTTTCGCGCTGTGGAACACCAAATCATTGGGCCA
This sequence comes from Crocinitomicaceae bacterium, assembly GCA_021325675.1. Lineage (GTDB taxonomy): Bacteria > Bacteroidota > Bacteroidia > Flavobacteriales_D > Crocinitomicaceae > M2408. Next base: position 85,650 of record JAJTCM010000002.1, on the reverse strand, counting down.
TTTGATGCTGAAACCCGGATGGATTTCATTTAAAAACCCGGCACAGGCCAGGCTGATAACCTGATTGAGGTAAAAATGCCGGTGAACTGCTAAATTGTCATGCTTCAAAAAACAGCTGAAAGCTATGTTTTTATAGGGTTCGCTGTCCCATTGAGCACCGCGCTGACCTTTGCCTGCTGTCTGATTTCCTGCCAAAATTACAGTGCCATGCTCTATTTTGCCCTCCAAATGCAGATTGGCAGTATAATTGTTCGTTGATTCCAGCGTATCCTGATAAATGATTTTTCTGCCGATCATGTGCGAATTTTTGTTAAAGAAACATCAGAAAGATGCTTGTAAATTTAAAAATTAAATTAGTTTTGTAAAACTTTCCAATATTAATGTATAAAGTCAAAAAAGAAATAGATTCCGAGATCCTTTGCAAAGCAATTGTTGAAGGAATGCAGGAAAACAAAGCCAAAGATATTGTCGTTCTTGATTTAAGAAATATTCATTCCGCGGTTACCGATTTTTTTATCATTTGTTCCGGTGAATCGTCCACCCAGGTGGATGGTATCAGCAATTCCGTTATGCGTTTTACACGCAAGGAGCTGAAGGAAAAGCCGTGGCACCAGGAAGGCAAGCAGAATTCCGAGTGGATTTTGCTCGACTATGTAAACGTTGTGGCGCATATTTTTTATAAGGATGCCCGCGGCTTTTACGATTTGGAGGATTTGTGGGCAGACGCTGAGCGGACGGATATCCCCAATTTAGACTAAAGAAGAAATAACAATGAGCGAAAATAATCAAGATAAAAAGAAAAGCCCGTTTTCCATTTACTGGATTTACGGGTTGATTGGCGTTTCGATCATCGCTTTCCAGCTTTTCATGAGCGGATCGGGCGATATCAAATTGAAATACCAGTCTACTTTCTTTGCTTTGGCTGATTCCAACTACGTCACCAGCGTTTACGTGGTGAACAAAGACTGGGTGGAATTCAAGCTGAACGAGAAAGGCCGGGAATATGTCAGCAAGAGCAAGGACAAGCAGTTTACCTCCGTCCAGAACGCATTGAAATCCACCGGGAATACGATGATGGCATCGAAAAACCCGACTATCGAAGTGGATATTGTTGATGCCGGCAATTTTGAGGAAGAGCTGAAAGCAACCAATGAGAAGCTCCAGGCACAAGGCAAGCCGATTATCAACTACCAGGAGCGTGAAGACGTTAATTACCTGGGAAATATCATCAGCTTTTTGCTTCCGATCATCATCCTGATTATCATCTGGATGTTCGTTATGCGCAGGATGACCGGTGGCGGCGGAGGTGGCGGCGGCCAGATTTTCAATATCGGGAAATCGAAAGCCCAGGTTTACGAAAAAGGAAAAACGACTAACGTAACGTTCAAGGATGTTGCCGGTTTAACAGGCGCCAAGGAAGAAATCCAGGAAATTGTCGAGTTTTTGAAGAACTCCCGCAAATACACAGAATTGGGTGCGAAAATCCCGAAAGGCGCTTTATTGGTAGGTCCTCCGGGAACAGGTAAAACCTTGCTGGCGAAAGCCGTGGCAGGGGAAGCCAAAGTGCCGTTTTTCTCCCTTTCCGGGTCTGACTTTGTTGAAATGTTCGTTGGTGTGGGTGCGTCCCGTGTCCGCGATTTGTTTAAACAAGCGAAAGAAAAAGCCCCGGCGATCATTTTTATTGATGAGATCGATGCTATCGGTCGTGCACGCAGCCGCGGAAACGGTTTCGGCGCTAACGACGAGCGCGAAAATACATTGAACCAGCTTTTGACGGAAATGGACGGTTTCGGTACCAACTCCGGGGTAATCATCCTCGCTGCGACGAACCGTGCTGATGTACTGGACAGCGCTTTGCTGCGCGCCGGACGCTTTGACCGCCAGATTTACGTTGATATGCCGGACATTAACGAGCGCAAGGAAATTTTCAAAGTGCACCTCAAGCCGTTGAAGCTCGACAGCAAAAATGTTGATGTTGACTTTTTAGCCAAGCAAACACCTGGGTTTTCAGGTGCGGATATTGCCAACCTGTGTAACGAAGCTGCTTTGATTGCGGCCCGTCACGAGAAAAAACAGGTAGAAAAGCAGGATTTCCTGGATGCTGTTGACCGGATCGTGGGTGGTTTGGAAAAGAAAAACAAAATCATCACTAAAGAAGAAAAACGCGCCATCGCTTTCCACGAAGCAGGGCACGCTACAACTTCCTGGTTGCTCGAGCATGCTTCGCCGCTGGTGAAAGTAACAATCGTTCCGCGCGGTCAGTCGCTGGGTGCAGCCTGGTATTTGCCGGAGGAACGCAGTATTACCACAACGGAACAAATCTCCGATGAAATGTGTTCAGCCCTTGGCGGCCGTGCAGCAGAAGAGCTGGTTTTCGGTAGAATTTCAACGGGGGCTTTGAGTGACCTGGAGAAGGTAACCAAACAAGCCTATGCCATGGTGAGCATTTACGGTTTGAACAAGCGTATCGGTAACCGTTCGTATTATGATTCACAGGGAAGGGAAAGCTTTACGAAGCCTTATTCCGAGGAAACTTCGCGCATTATAGACGAAGAAGTAAGCATCCTGATCGAAGCGCAATACCAGCGTGCTTTGGAACTGCTCCGGAATAACCAGGACAAGCTGACCTTGCTGGCGGAAAAATTACTTGAAAAAGAAGTGATCTTCAAGGAAGACTTAGAGCATATTTTTGGAAAACGCGCCTGGGACAAAGGTGAAGAAGGACAGGAAACAATTACCGGACAATCCACTACTCAAAATGAATCGTATACCGAGAACGAACAAATGAACGAAGATGGGATTAATGAGGATCTTGAAGGGGATATTCAGGAAGGATAAAAAGCAGCACAATGCCCGCAATTTTATTGAAATCCTGAGAACAACGGATAAGGAACTGGCCAGTTCAGTTAAAAACCGGCTGGAGAAATTCAAAATCCCGGTGTATGAAATTGACCACCAGAAATCAAATGATTCCAGCTCGGAAAAAATTATCCTGAGGATCCCGGAAAAATACCTGGCCCAGGCCAAAGAAATTTTAAAGGATAAATGAATAATTTACTGCTGAGGGCAATTACGGGTTTTTTCTTTGTAGCAAGTATTCTCCTGTCTGTTTGGTTCAACCTGTATGCCGCGATAGCTGTATTTTCCGTTTTCTTTGTTGCATCCGTTATCGAATACTCCAATTTATTTAATAAGCATGAGCAAATAAGCTTTTTTAAAACAGGTTTTTTACTCACGGCTTTTTTGTCTTTCGCTTTGGTCATTTTTGTGACGCTTGAAGGCAAAAACCCGGGCTACTTTCTGTTTCTTCTACCTTTGTTTTTCCTGTTTATGGTTTCGGAATTATGGCGGAACAAGAAAGAGCCGATTTACAACATTTCAGCCGGGGTGCTCGGTCTGCTTTATATTCTGCTTCCTTTCAGCCTCATGCTTTTTTTAACAGATACGTCTGTTAAATGGCTGTTGATAGGTATGTTCCTGCTGATCTGGACGAATGATACTTTTGCTTACCTGAGCGGAAGATTGATTGGAAAAACAAAATTGTTTGAGCGCATTTCACCCAAAAAAACCTGGGAAGGAACGCTCGGAGGAGTCGCCTTTACTTTCCTGACAGCTTTTTTACTGAGCCTGAACGGGGAAGGAACAATTGTTTTCTGGCTTGTGGCTGCAGCAATCGTCGCACCGGCAGCCATCGTTGGTGATTTGCTTGAATCTTTGTTTAAGCGCAACCTGAACATCAAGGATTCCGGTTCGATTTTACCGGGCCACGGCGGGATCCTCGACCGTTTTGACGCCACCTTGTTTGCCGTTCCTTTTTTCTTTTGCTGGGTTGTGGCTTACCGGTTATTTTTCGTATAAATCATTAGTTCAAAATAAAACTGCCCTGTCAAAGAACGAGGGCAGTCTCTTGCATTAAGTAGTTGTTTAAGCTGTATGTTTACCGGAAAATTTTCCGGGTGCTTCCGTCGGAATAAATTTCAATGGCCCAGCCTTTATACTCATCCTGGATTTCCTGTCCGAGCATATTGACGATTTTGACAGGTGACGTCAAATCTATCGTATTGTCGATAACAACGATCCTGTCCTCAAAAATAGTTTTGTTGCCGTCCACGTCCGTTTGTGAAAGCCGGTAATAGTTCAGCTGGTTGCGGTGGAAATTCTGGTCAAAGACCTCATATTTCGGATTGAGCTTCGAGTCGGGCGGTATGCTTTCCAATTCAGTCACAAATTCCCAGAGGAGGTTGTCTGTAGAGCGTTCCAGTGTATAATAGGCGTTATTATTTTCATTCAAAGCAAGCCAGGACAGCTTATTGCCACCGGATTGATGCTCGCCTTCAAAGGAAAATAAAGTAACCGGCAGGGGAATCGGGTTGCAATTGAGCAGGTTTGGCGCTGAGAAGCTGAAATTAATCGTAAAAGGAGTGTTGTCAGCCGTAAAATTGTCGATTAGCAGAATGTAAAACTGCCCTGCATTCACGTTCAGTGTGGAAACATACCGGTCGCCGGCTGCGTCTTCGGAAGGATCAAGAGCGCCATTTCCCAGGCCTGTAAAGCCGGGGTCAGCAGCATAAGAACAGCGGATTGGCAGACCGAGTGCCCCGCAGTTCACGCCAGGCCCGGACCAGACAGCAAAATCGTAATCGACGCCCGTTTCGATGGTAAAATCAATATTTCCGTTCGCTGTCGGTATAAAATAATACCACGAAGACTGGTGTTCCGTTGATCCGAAAAGGTTGGTCAGGCAGCCTGCATTGGAAGCATTTAATTCCTGGTAATCTCCCGGCCCGTCATTGTTTCCGGTGAAAGTCTGGTCGTTACAAATCTGTGTCCCGCCCCAGCATTCTGACGTTCCGTGTGCGCAATTACGGGAATACTGCAGCTGGATATTAGCTGAAAGGTTGGCGCATTGGTTTGCGAAACTTTGATACCGGGAAATGAACACTACCCAGTTACCGGTTACGTTAGCCAGGAAGGTAAGCCTGGAGGCACCGCCGGCACAGCCTGCCCCATCATCGTTTCCGATCAGGAAGTTACCGTTTACCCCATCATAAATACGGATGTAGGTATCAACGCCATTGTTTGATCCACAGGTACTGAAGGTGTATTCACAGCCGGCCTGGACCGGGAAAGTGAAATAAGGACGGACGCCATTGCCCATAGCGGCAGTTGTTTGATTGACAGTGGTTGGTGTAATCGCTCCCTGGGAAGTTCCGGGATTACAGAAGGCCGCAAATAGTTGCAGGCACAATAGGTTAAACAGGATAGCTGATAAAAGTGCTTTCATAATTCTGGTTTTAGTTTGTAAGTCTTGCTCGCAAGCGGTCAGGCCCTGTCGGTTTTGTAAGGTAATCTGGTTTTTAGTTCACTTTTTTGCAATATATTAATGTTAAATCATGTTTGTCTTTCAGGTAAGTCCGAAATTCATCTTCACTGATTTCGCGTTCTGAATTAAAAATAAAATTATCACGCTCATCGATAAATGAGGGAAAATAAGTGAAAGGCTTTTCTGGCTTATTGATATACACCCGAAGGATATCAGTTACCATTTTGGCTTCCGACGGGTTTGTTACATCTTCGATCCGGAGATCGTATTTGTAAGGTTTTGAATTTTGCTGTCCGTACGCTGAGACGCACGCTAACAAACAAAGTGACAAGATAGATCGCTTCATGTTATAAAGGTTTAAGTGTAATGCCTAAATTTAGTGAAATCCGGAACCGGAAGCCCGTATGGAAAAACAAAAACTATTGGATGAATGAACATTCCGTTGGTTTGGTCGAATATTCGGAAAAAAACAGGTATATATACCTGTTTATTAAGTGTTTGAGCCTGATTTTTTACACAAAAACCGAACTGATTTGTAAATAAGTATGAAAAAGTTTATATTTGGTAATCAAACAGACTTAATCATTATTCAAAAACCTACCCTATGTACGATTCTTTTATTATTCCTGATGAGCTGGTCATCAGTAAAATTTATCTTTTTCGCGGAAAAAAAGTAATGCTTGACAGCGATCTCGCGTCACTGTATGGAGTTGAAACCAGGCAAATAAATCAGGCTGTTAAACGAAATGAAGATCGTTTCCCCGCTGATTTCATGTTTCAGCTCACAGAGAATGAGTTCGAAATCTTGATGTCACAAAATGCGATACCTTCAGCGTTTACTAGGCTGAGTATATATAAGGCTTCTGGAATAACTTAAAGACTTAGGGGTCAGAATAAGGGCAAGGGTTTATGAGTTTTAAATTTAGATTGTACTTTGAGAACCTAAGAGTAAACTTTAAAAACCATAACTAATCCCTTATACTTTTAATTTGTTCGTCTTTAAAACTTTCATCTCCTTAAATTCTTTTTAGCAAAGTTTTTGGATTGTAATTCGGGATTGTCATAATTTATATTTAGCTTGAGATATAAGCCAAAAATTAATCGCACTTTCGACTAATTCAGGTGTGTTATGGATTTCAAGGTATTGCATTCGATCAATTTTGAAAAATCGATAATCATTTCTTAATAGACAAAAAGAATAGAGATAAAATTCAACCTGTTTTTGATCTTTTTCTTTAGACATATCAAAATCATTAATTTTGTCCTTTTCACTACTTTTCTCAATATTGATCTCTACTAATTTCAATGGAATAACAAATCGATTTGTGTATTTTTCATGTTTATTTTTATAACCAATCTTATAAATATGCAATTGACCAAGTAACTTCTCAATATTGCTTTTTCGATTCTCCTCATCGAGGTAAATATTTCTATATAGCCCACGCAAATTTTTGCTATCTCCCTCTTGCAAATGGTTTAGTATGGTTTCAATAATAAATCCACCAGAAACTGACTGAATATCTGGATAAAATTCAACGTGAAAAGGAAGTTCAATTTTTTTTAATTTAGTATCGTTCAATGAAATTTCAAAATGACTTTGTTTGAATATATTTACACACTCTAAAGTATAGAAGTTGCTAACAGACAAAATAGACTTAGGACTGTAAACACCAAAGTTTTCATCTTTTTCTATCATGTAATGGCTATTTGTTTTTTCCTTTTTATTTTCTTCAAGGGCTATTGAAATGTCATTAATTAACTTTTCCTGAATAAGAACCTTTTCAATAGCTTCAATAGGAACTAAAAACTCAGAGTACTTATCTTCCTTTACATTAAAAGATTTAAGCTTTACTAATTTGGAACAATATGCTCTTTTGGATTTCCCGGTATTAGGATCTATTAATGCTTCCTTTTTTTCTACGGAAGAATACCCTAAAAAAATAAACACTGGAGAACAAAAATTTAATAATCCAGATATTTTGTTGTTTGACTTGTCTTTGTCAATTTCAAGATATGTTTTTCTTTTTTTAAGTTCTAAAAAGTTTGTTTTTAAAACAACATTGTCACCAAATTTTAAAGTTGGTGTTTCAGCATTATCTAATTTAACAAAAAGTAATTCATTATGAAAAAACCAACCCTCCTCAAATTTAAATGATTTGTTTGAAAACCAAATACATCTATATTGAAGATTTCCTTTTACATTTTTTAGTTCTCCGGTTTCTTCATCAACTTTATCAGATTTTGAATCTAATACTTCTTTAATAACCATCAATGGCGTGATGTAATTCGGTTCCCCAGCAAGCTTTATTTCATCATACTGGTTAGTTGTTCTTAAATGATTTGATTTTAAGCTCACAATTTTGCCTATGTTAACAGACAATTTTTCTTTTTCAGTCATATGATTAAGTCAGTTTGTTCAACAATGTGTTAAAATTAAACAAAAAACATTAAATTTACAATGTCCTGCAAACAACAGATGAGTACGTCTGACAAGAACCATTTGGTGGCTTTGTGATTTATTACATTGTCATGTACCTGAAAAGGGAAAAAGATTGTTCATGATGACCTCCGTCCAGTCCTCTATAAGGGAAGCGACTAAGTCTGATATGACAATAGCAAATATATGAAATATAATTGGAAGAGTCAAGGTTATTGCCTGTTGCATATTATTATATATTAAATTGAAATTTAAGTGTCTCAAGAATTTGAGTGTCGGTTCGGTCGAAAGATGTTATGTATTCAATAATTCGTTACTAGTTTGCAGGACATTTTTTAATATGGGGAAACCAAATTGGCTTAAAATAAAAGGATACTATCATATTTCATCTCAAATTAGTAGTGATTGGAGGGATGAAAAACGTATTATTCAAAAAGTAACCAATTCAAAATATGTGGAAAATTATGCTTTTTTCCCATTTCTACATGTCAATCTTAAAGAAAGAAAGTACAAAAAACATCCTTATAATGAAAAGGTAAGAACACATTCATACTTCAAAGATGGTAAATGGGTTAGAACAGAAAAAATCAGACCTTTGCATTATGCTAACCACATGGATGCTTTAATTTATTCTTATTATGCATCTGAATTACAAACGCTTTATGAAGAGGAATTAAATAAAACACCAGGACTTTCTGAATGTATTACCGCCTATAGAAAAATCTCTATTGATGGTAATGAAAAAAATAAGGGTACTATTCATTTTGCAGATGATGCATTTAAAGAGATACAAAAAAGAACTTTAGAAAATGGAGAATGTGCAGTTTTAGCCTTTGATATTAAAAGTTTCTTTTCTTCTTTGAATCATCAATACCTCTATGATAAATGGAAAATGCTAATTCAAAAAGAAGCATTGCCAAAAGATCATTTGAATGTTTTTAATTCAGCAACAAATTTTTCATTCATTTACAAAAATGATTTAAGAAAATATGCTCATAGTAATGGAAAAAAATCAGAATTTGATGAAAAACAGTTAGCTAAGATCAGAAATGTTAAAGGGTTTAATGCTTTTTTTGAATCTGCTAGAGAATTCAGAGAAAACGTCAATAATGGGAGTGTTAGAATTTACAAAAACAATTTTAAGGATAAGAAGACTAAAAAAATGATTGGAATTCCCCAGGGATTACCGATTAGTGCGATATTAGCAAATTTATATTTGCTTGATTTTGATTCGAGTATTCTTAACACATTAGTTAATCGTAAAAATTGTTATTATAGCAGATATTCTGATGATATTGTCATTGTGTGTGACAAAAACATAATACAAGATGTTGAAAAAGTTGTCATAGATGAGATGGAAAAATGTTTTGTTTCAATAAGTAAAGAAAAAACCGAAAAATTCATCTTTAAATTTGTAAATAAAAAGATTGTATCTCACAAAATAATAGACAATGTTGAGACACCTAATTTGCCTTTCATTTATCTTGGGTTTGAGTTTTATGGAAACAAAACGTTGATTAAGTCTAGCAACTTATCGAAGCTTTACAGAAGGATGATTTATTCTGTAAAAAAGAAATGTGAACGCGCCAAGAAAATTGCTGAGTTAAATGGAACAAAACCAATTTTATTTAAAAGACAACTTTACAAAATTTACAGAAATATTGATTTAGATAAAGCAAATACCAAAAGAAAATTTAAAACCTTTTCAAAAATTGAAACCGGTGAATTTAGAGTAATTTCTAAAGAGAAAACCATTCCTTTTAGAGGAAATTATTTTAGTTATGCCAGAAGAGCTGCCGAAATCATGGAGGAGCCGGCAATCTTAAATCAGATTAAAGGAGAAAAGCGTGTGTTTAATCAAGCAATTCAGAAGCACTTAAATACTCCAATTCGTTCTAAGATAAGAATATCATAAGTGTTTAGACAAAAAAACACTAGAAACTCTAGATGTAGGGCAGGATTGTCTATTTCACTTTCAAATTGTATTATTCAGTTCATCCTTCATAGTATGATGAAAGCGTTGCAATAAAAAACCTATTGAGATGGTATATTGTATTAAAATATAGATAGCAATTGCAGTAAGAATATTCTCAACACATAAATAATCTGATGTTTTTACAAGAGAATTTATTAGAAGTAAAACAAAAATCAAAATACCTTTTAAAATAATAAATTGAGTAATTCTAGAAATTTGTCTCATATTTTCTTTGAACTTATTATAATTGTTAGTGTCTACATTAACATTTGCTTTTTCAGTTCTCAATTTATCTCCTAAACTAAGAAGTAATGAGAAAAACAGACCGGTGAATAATGCTATACTTGCTCCTATATAATTTTCTAAATTAGTTAGTTTTATTCCTTTATAAATCACAACTGAAACACCTATGAGAGGCAGAATATACCATAATATATAAAAAAATATACGGTTATACCATTTTCCAATAAATTCGCCTTCGCTATCTTTTTTAATGCTTTCAATTGCTTCCTTGCGAACTTTTAATAAAACTTTAACATCTAGCATAATTTACATTTTTGCTTCAATTTTAACCTGTTTCATTTCGTCAATAACCAATTTTATCATTTCATCAAAGATTGGATAATTATCTGAGTCAATACAATACGGAGGAATAACTATATTGGGAATGATATTAATAGTTTCTTCTGTTGCATCCAGCTTAACCGTTCTTTCTTCATTAATTCCATCATGAGAATATTCGTAAGTACCTTTAATGTCATACTTTCTATTCCCCATTGTAAATCCATGTTTTTTTAAAGCTTCTTTTATATTAGAAACATCAGTCAATTTATCTGTTTTTTTTAAAGCTTTAAAATTTCTTAATTTCACCTCCACGGTTGAAGCTTCTGCTTCACCAGTTGCATTTAAGCCTGAAGTACTAACGACAGTAATATTTTTTAATGCTGCATTCTTTAAAAAAGTGTTTAATCGCTTTTTTGTGGTGGTTGCCTTTAATTTATCAGTAATTGAAAAACCGTGTTTATCAAGCAAATCATATACAATAGAATCAAAAATTGGTTTAATACTCATACTCCCATATTTCTGAATGAAAACATAGACCGTTTTAGTTCCAGCTGGCATCCAAAATCTTGCAAAGAATTTTGGACCAACTATATCTTCATCAGATAACTCGCTTTTTGTACCTTCATCGTCAATGATGAATTGCTTTATACCAGTCAGTCCTCCATCTATTAAAATATCTAATGTTCTTTCTGTTTGATCTATTTTGTAATCGTCTAGCATTGCCCCATGTGTATTTTGCGAGTTTTTATACGCCTTTGCATCTAAAAGAGAAATAATCTCTTGAACAAAGCCATTGGAAAATTTATTGTCAGAAACTGAAGGATATGCTAATTCTAAAAAATCATTGTTGTCAATTATTGACGCATTTCTTGTTCTTTTTTTCTTAACGGAATATGTGTACATTCCCAAATATAAATTATGAGCCATGATTTAGATTATTTGTTTTTTCAACTTACAAATGAAGGTGATTGTCTTCATTGAATTAATTCTCCATCCCTCTCCCCAGCTCTGCCAAAATAGCCTGGTAGCCGGTCATGTTAGGATATTTTTTAACTGCTTCTTTAAGGTCATCGTGGGCAGCCTTAAACAGTTCTTTCCCCTGTAGCTTATCGTTTTTGAATAAAGTAATCGCATCGATGTATGTATCCATCGCTAAATCACCCTTACCTTGCACCAGGTAGTAAAGACCTAAGTTTCCTTTTACGTATGCTAAATCTGCATTTAATTCAAGGGCTTTCAAGCTGAGTTCAACAGCCTTATCAATGTTTCCTGTTAAATATGTTTCCCAAGACATATTACCTAAAGTTTCTGCTTTTGAATAATTTTGACCTAACTTCTGGCCTGAGAGGTCTTCGTAGCATTTTGTATAAAAACCTTCCAAAATTTCACCAATTTTATTTTCAGGATAATCTGAAAAAAAATCGGGAGCAAACTCGCTTTTCACTTTAGTAATTGTACACTCTGTTAACTGACGGGCTACATCTTTCTCAATATTTTCTGAGGCTAAAGATTCCATCATTGCATTTTTTAATAACGTAATTGTCTCGTCGGACCAGGTCGAGTAATCAACGGTTTTTTCCTTCACAATGGCAACAACTTCTATTTTGACCACAACAGGTGAATCACCAGCTTTAATTCCCAGATAAACCCTATTTCCCAAATTCGCATTTATCCGCATTTTACCTTGCCTTGCGGCTGTGATACAAAAATCATTATAAACGTTCCAATAAATCGGTATAAGATCATAATCTGTTTTCATCTTAAAATTGTAAGCATCTTTCTCTGACCCTAAAATGTATACATTAGACGCGGCAGAACCATTTGGTGCAAAAATGCCACTTATAACGCTAGAAGTAGTTCCGGTGCGATCTATTAATTTTGAAATCTGAGAAAATAAATCGATCGTATTTGATCTGCTTGCAACCACATCGGTATTAGAAAATGATGTAAAGACGTAATACCATTCAACCGTATTTTTAGGTAAATCTATTGGAATAACAACACGTGATTGACCAAAAACGATAAATGTACCACCATCCAATTCATGTACACGTTCCTCAATAAGGGAAACCGGTGTTAATTGGGTTACTTCAGTTTGAGCAATTGAATTAAAGCTCAATAAAACCAATAAAGAAATGAATGAGGTTTTCATCGACAGTGAATAAATTAAGTTAGTAATCATTGAATACCTGAAATACAAATTTTAATAAAAAAATTGATAATGAGGTAATTTGGTCGGAAAACACGTATTTATACGTGCTATTTCCCCCTCAAAAATAAGGGGTTTTATAACCCTTGGAGAATATTTGCGCTAACACTAAAGTGAACCACGTTCAGAATCAATCGGGTGGGAGGTGAATTATGCTGAGGCGAATTAACGTCACCTTTTCAAATACATTACATGATTTAATTTCTTCGTGCTGTATTCTTTGTTTCGTGAAAAATACTCAATTCGCGTTGTAAAAACTAATGTTGTGTCATTAGGCAATTCAACAATAAAATTGGTACGGTCAATTTCAATTTCGCCGCTTGGATGTTTGATTGAATCTTGTTTGATCCGTAGGGAATGATTATTCAAATCATATTGATAATGACCATATTCTTCAACTTCCATTTCTCTGTTAAAATAGACATAGCTGCTTTTAGAAAATATAAGTTTGTTTAACTCCATTCCGTCAAAGAAATCCACATACGTTTTTCCGGCTATGTCAACTTTTGTGGGTTGGGGAACAATTTTACTGTTACCACTACAACTCAACACCAATATAGCACTCAAAATAATAATCGTTTTCATTTTTCCATTTTTTTAATTCCTAATAAGAGAGCCAAAACAAATGTTCCAACAAGCGATAGAAACAGGATGATAACATTGAGCAGCGACGCGTGTCCCGATTCGATGTAAATTTGTTTATGCATCAGCCAGAAATCCAGGCTCAAAAAAATTTCTCCTAAGCCATAAACTGCTGCAAGAAGCAATAATGTGAGTACGATATACCAGGGAATCGCTCCGACTTTCTTTTGAATACGGTAGAACGAATAGAATAAACCAATTGTAAGTAAGATCTGGGAAAAGAAAAAAAGGAATGTTACCATTTTAATTAGAACTTGGTTTATACTAGCTAAGAAATGTGGCGCAATCTGATCTCTTCAATTTCCCGCTTAATGAACGCTGCACAAGCTTCTTTTGGATCATTGAATTCCATTTGTTTGAAAGCTTCGCTTAAAGGATAATGCCCTACGAGATATTTTCCATTATTCTTTACCTGGAAATACCACCCGCCCGAACGTTTGTCATTAGACCAACCCAGCCAGTGATCAACATATTCAGGATATTGACTAAGCTCAAAAATAATATTTTCTTCGGTGACCTTGCTATGTATTTCAAAGTATCCGGTTTCTTTCAATAAAGAGTAAATGGAAACATTTCCCAATGCATAAAATTTTTCAGGAAGGTCTATGATATTTTTAATCATATCGTTGCAAATTAATTATTTTTCAGCTTATATTCATTCAGTCCAACCCATTTTTTGAAACTGATCCATTACTTCTTTGAACAACTCATAAAGCAATTCCAGTTGCCTAATATCGTTAACAACACCATCCGTCATAAAAAACAATTCATATTGTCCTTGGGGTAAATCTTCGCCAAAATATCCCTCCTGAGTAGTTATTTCAAGGTGAATGTTATCTTGTGCCTGGATCAATTCTTTCAATCGGGCATTTGAAAACAATTCTCTGATTTTACTTTCGTCATTTCCCTTAATGACAAATGCTTTGTCAAATGCAGGATCTCCAACTATTACATCCTGAGCGCCGAACAATTTACTGAGACTGCCCCAAAGAGTATTTCGAAATAAAAGGAATCTGAAATCTTGTTGAGATTGGAACGGAGCTCGCACCCTGGTAATATTTTTACTTACAGACATAGAACCCGCAGCAGAATAAAAAGTGTGTGTGTCAAAAATAATGATCCATTTATCATGTTGAATTTCAACACGGTCACCATGCCAGGCTACGCCCTCAATATAATCCCCATTTAGTTTTTCTGCGAATTCTTTCAAGATTTTTGATTTTAGTTTACCTAAAAAATCGAAATAAATACAATGTAAACTAAAGCCCAACTACTAATAAAGTGTATTAAAAATAATTTCTTGGTTTTTGCTTCTGGAAATTTCTCCATTAATTGATCATATTTTTTTCTCCTAAACACTAACAGATAGTTTACAATCAAAATAGGAAAAAAAATGTAAAGAAAAAGGTAAAAGAGACCATTATAGCGCCCAAAACCATAATCCAAAGCCAAAAAATCTGTAAAGCCTCTAAAACATACGTGATATAATATTAGCCATATCGTCAGTAGATAATACATGTAATTTATGGTTAAAATAAATATTGACATAGCTTTCCAAATGTCACGATTACTGCCTGTTTGCATTGTGTAAATGGTGCTTACGGCTATTTTATAATACAGATTCATTAAGTGTCAATTGCTAATGTATATCATAATCCTGGAAGTTTACTTTAGATCATAGTGCTTAAGTATTGCATCAACATTTTCCGCAGTTAGTTCAACCGATTGCAGAATTTTTGTAACTTATCTACATCTTTAATTGCTACTGCATAATCAAAACTGTCAAGCAAACCGCTTGCAAACAGTCTTTCGTTAACCGTCATGTTTGAGGTTTTGATTTATTTTATTTGCAATACTTTCAAGCTTTTTTATAGCTTCCTCGCTATCGCAGTTTGTCTTTAATTTTAGCTTAAATTTATCTTGAAAGTCTTCAGAAGTAATGCCCTTTCGGATTAAATTTAAATCTTGAATCAGATCGTCGATTATATACCAATCGTTATCCATGATTATTAATTGCTCCTTTTTCGAGCCAATTCTTGCCCAAGCGTCAATATCACCGGAATATTTCTCAAATAATTTGAGTTTATCTGCTGTAATCATCGTATTATTTAAAATGTAGATACCAATCACCTCCAGACTCTCTATCAACCGTTTCTTGTGATTCAAATCCTATATGTACAAATGGTATTGCTTCTTTAGGATAATCATATTTAGTTAACAAATTATATAATGTACCGGTTAAATCTTTATTGGTGGAAAGATTTAATTTTTGAGCATCAGACTTAACACAAATCCAAAAAACCAAATTTTTAGGGTCAATGTCATAAGCGCCATACCGATTAATAAAAAAGGATTCCTCACAATTAAGCGTGATTATCTTTTTGATATCATCTTCAACATTCAATATTTTACGTTTTAAAGACGATTTCGGATAAATGAATTTAAAAATACTCATCACTTTAATGAATTAATATATTAACCAAACTCTTATCTAATATAGGTTTTTCAACTGTCATCCAAATACTTGTTGGCTTAGGCACCAATCCATTCGTAAAGAGATGAGCTTCGCCAGAGGCACCTCTAGCGAAATTTTCCGACAAATTCTTCCATATTGGGTTTGAGATTGAACGAGGTATTATAGGATTTAAAGTGTTCATAACTCGTCCTGACATGGTCATTTCAAGAGTTTTCATCCCTTCTTTTTTGGCATAACTTGCTGCTGTGGTTTTTGCCGCCGCACCGCCCGACCAAAAAACTCTGCTGTTGGTTGTCAATGTTCCAAATCCACCAACTTTCGGCAACGGCATAAACATTTGCCAGAACCAATCAGCTTCACCAGCAGCTCCTGAATGCATATTCATTGGATTATCCGGTGAATGATCTATTGCAGCAGTAAATGCTTTCAATTTTGCGCCAACTTCTTCTGTTGTTAACTTTGGAGTGGTTTCTGCACTCACATCCACCTGATTAAGCATCCTCATTCCGAATTCAAAACCCAGTGCTGTTGCTCCTCCACTGATTGTGCTCAGTAATTTTTTATTCGGTGGATCTTCCGTTGCCATTCCTGTTGGATCAACGAAGGCAACTGGATTACCCATTACATAATTATAAGTGCTGTAGCTCGGATATTCATTTTGTAACGGATCGGTACTTAAGAACCTTGCAATATCTGAGTCATAATACCTAGCCCCACGATAATCTAATCCCGTTTCCTGGTCGCGATCATGGAAAGTTGTTAAGTAACGCTCGATTTCTCCATTGGCAAACTCTCTCAACACCTTGCCGTAAGGGAAATAGTCTCCTGCGAACATAATAGTCCGGTTCACGATCGTTCCCTGCGCGCTCGGCTGGTAAGTTACCCGTGAGTTACCCAAATGGTCATACACATAAAAAGTCGCTTCTCCGTTGCTGATTTGACCGCTGCCTGCCGTCACCCGCGATACCAATGCACTCCCGTAAACATTAAATGTCCAGGAGCTAGTATTGTAGTCGTATGTGGCGATATCGCGGTTCATCATATCTTTCAGCGTATACTCTTTTTGCTGTTGCCCGGAGACAGTTGAGTTTTTAAAAATACGCAAATCATTCACATCATACAAATAAGTGATATATTGATTGTCTTTTTTTAGTTCAGATGGATACGCGCCCCGGGTGATAAACTCTACATCCATGTTCTTGAAATTGTCCCGGAGAAGATTTCCGTTCGCATCATACGTATATCCGCGGTTAGCTGTTCCCGGCGCACCGATCGCAGTCACCAAACGGTTTTTTCCTGTGATATAGGCGTAAGTCCAGGATTCCAGTTCGGCCATCGCACCTGACGTCATTGATTTTTTATGACGCTCGAGGTTTTTAATGTTCCCAATCCGGTCGTAGCTATAGCGTTCATCCCCGATCAGGTAGCTTTCCTGCTGTTGCAGATCGCTTGCATCTTCGATAAAATCCCCGGAAAGCGCATCCGCTTTCGTTAAGCGGTTCAGCTTGTCGTACTGGTAACCGTAAATCGTTGGCCTGTCAAAATTCGAGGGTTGGTTTTGCGTTCCCGCAAATTGGTAAGTCGCGGATATTCCGTTGATGTTTCCGTTGAAGTTGCGTCCAAAATCCACTTGCTGACCATCAAATCCCGGCGGCTGATCTGCGTCATAAAACAGGTCGTAGCGCAGCAATTCTGAGCTAAGTTGTTTCAAACGGTCACGCACATCGTATTTTTGCTCAATTTTCAGCACTTCGGTATTTTGTCCCAAATGATGGCGTTCAAAACTAACCAGCCCGGTGGCGTTGTCGTATTCGTAACTGGCAAGTAAAGTTGCATCCAAAGCCTTAACCGCTTCGCCCTGGGAAGCCGCTACTTTGACCAGGCGGTTCAGCTCATCATACGTATAATGGTAATGCATATCCGTAGTGCCGTTCGAACCCAAATCAATTTTTTCCTCCATCAGCGATCCCCTGAAATTGTATTTCGGGTAATAAATCGTTGCGACTGGAGAACTATTTCCCGACAAGCCATTGCTGTCAAACCGGAAAACCTGGCTGGCTACGCGATCTTCACTATCGTAGGTATAATCAATTTGCTGGATCATGTCTCCACTGATATCATAGCTTTTGGAAGTAAGGAGTTTACCAACAGTTGGTGCAGTTCCATCAATGCTATATTCGTATTTTTTCTCTAATACGTCGATTACCGGCTGCACTTGTACCGTAATGATATTATAAGGAGAATTAGACGTTTTGCGCTTATACGTCGCCAGCCAGTCCAAACTGCTCTTGTTTGAATAAACATATTCGAAACGGTAGTCTGAGGTCGGTAAAGCAACGATTTTGTCTTCATAGGCGAAAATATCGTAATGTCCCGGTGAAACTCCCGGGTTCTGAGGGTTGATGATCCGTTCCAGTTCAGCTGTCCCTTGAGCGAGCAACCTGCCATAATCGTCATAGCTAAAGCTGCGGTAGGAGGGGATAAAATTATCGCCCTGGTCGCGGTAATCCCTGTGCAATTGGTCCTGGATGGCCGAAATCTGTAAATGCTTGTTGTACATATAGCGTTTTTCGCCTGCATCCACTGTTTTTTCACGCACGAGCTTACCGATCAGGTTATACTCGTAGGTGCTTTCCTGCTTTTCGGGATTAATCACCTTGATTACATTGCCGTAGCTGTCGTATCCAAACAGCGTTACGATTTTAGCATTGTTATCATCGTAGCTCAAAGTTGCTACTTTTTGTCCGAAGGCGTTACTGTATTCAATCACTTCCTTGTCATCCTGGTCGATGAGCTTCGTTCTGCGGAAACGGAAATACGTAGTTGAGCCTTGTTTCATAAGCATGGCAAGCTCATCCCGGCTCAGTCCAAGCTCACACGAAGTAAAGACATTGTTTGCAAAGTAAAACTCTGATCTCACCGTGTTTGGTCCTTGTACATTCATTCCAAAGTCAGATGAGCGGAGCGCCCTGTTTTTCGGTGTGTTTTCATAGAGCGTTTCGCTCGATGCTGTGTTAGTATCATCCCTTAACTCCAATGTCATATTTCCGCCGTTATCAAACAGGGCGGTTGGCTTGTTGCTTTTAATAACCCGTCCCCATCTGTCGTAGCGGATTGTTCCTGAGTACAGGTAATTCAAGCCGTAATTGCGGGAAACGGAATATTCCCTGCCTAATGGATCAACAAAAGCTTTGGCGATTTCCCGCTGGTTGGTATCTACCAGGTCTGTCGTATTGATGTATTCGTTGTACTGGATCGAATGCACATAATTCTGAGTTGTTCGCTGCTGGAAATTCAGGTTAAAATTGTGCTTCCATTGCTTGTATTCCGTGCGGGATAACAAACGTGTACCGTTTTCCATAACTTGTTTCAGGCGCAGGAAACCATCAAAGGTATATTCCGTATAATGTCCGGAAGGGAGCGTGATTTTAGAAAGCTGATCTGTCAGGCTGTAAGCATAGGTTGTTGAAATCGAATCCGCTCTTCCGTAACCGATTGTAACGCGAACCGGTTTACCGATGTTTTCAAAATTAACCGTTGTATAATTCTGTGCTGCACAGTTATCATTAATGTGTCTCGTTTGAACCGGCTCGTTATAATAAAACCTGGTTTTCAGCCCTACCTGGTTCACCGTAATTTCCGGCTGCAGGAAAGCGTTACGCTTCGTGATTTCACTTGTCTTGAGATTAGCAAACGGAAGACGTTCTTTGTAATCTATCGCATAACCGTTTTCATCGATGGAATTCGGCGCGCCGATATAAAGTTCCATGATATAATTGTTATCCGAATCAATCCGGTCTTCCAGGAAGTCAGGCTGGTCACTGGAAACATCGTCTACCTGCATGTATCTTCGTTTAAGCTGTAGCGTATTTTTTACGCCAGTTCCCAGTAAGATCATTTTATTCGGGCCCTCATTTTCTCCGATCCCGGAAGGTTCTTCCTCCAGGATGGAAGGATTACAATTCAATTTTATGGCCTGCGGATCGCATGGGTTAATCGTATATTCAGCCGGGCAAATGTAATACCCGACATTTGGGGCTTCCCACAAGCAGTAATTGTAAGGTAAATCAGCCATCAGCAGCCCTTCGAAATAGTCCGTATGAGGATATTTTTCCTGGCGGCAGGCGTCACAGCCTGTTACCGGGTCAGGTGTTTCTGTCGGACAGTCCGGGCCATCGGTATGTTCTTCTAAAAAGGTATAATTGATGTTCACATCAACGCGTGAATCATAATGAAAATATTCCGATTTCATAACTGCTTCCTGATCGGTGGCATTTTTAGTGAAAACCGTTGTCTGGAAAGGCAGGTTACGCATGTTCCTTTCCTGGGAATGGGTCATGGCATCAAATTTCGGCAAAATGTAAATATGATCCAGGTTTCTCCAGTAATCCTGATCCCAGTTGAGGTTATAACCCAACGTATCCTGCAAATCCCCGGAAGAGTAAATATCAACGCCCGCTTTGGAGTTACCTCCATTCAAAACATCATAATTAAACCAATACCGGTCATAGCGGTTTTTCAGGTCATAGGTATAAAAATGCTGTTCTTCATTATAAGCTCCGGGTTGATGAATGGAAGTTGTTTTCTTGCGGAAAAGCTGGAACGAAGGCTCATGCTTCAGGTAAACCTTGTCAATAACACGCGTTGAATTGTCACCAAAAGGCATATCAGACATATCGATCGTGCGTGGGAATTCACCCAACGCTAAAAGAGTCTTGTAAGCTTCTCCGGTAGTTGAGCCTTTGTAGTCCGCTTCGTAATACTCGTAAGTTGTTTTCGTTTCAATAAACTCACGGGTTAGCTGCAATTCGTTGTTGCAATACAGGTTCAGTGGGTTTAGGCGTACCGTCTGTCCAAGAATTTCCTTTTGTTTATTTTCGTTCGGTTCTTTGATTTTCAGCTTTTGTTCTACCGAAGCTTCAATTTCGCGGTTGGCAGTTGCAAAAATGCGTTTAAGATTTTCGTGTTCAACTTTTGGCGTACGGTCCAGTAAATGCAACAAGCTCTGTTCACTTGGGAAAACCGGGTCGTTTTCAATAATTGTTGCCAATACGTTTCCGGGAACATCTGTTCGATCAACCAGTTTTTGATAGACAAGATCGGTGATGTTCTGCGGCTTCAAAGCATCCGGCAAAGAATTTACTACAACGTAAGGGCTTTCTACCAGCTTCACCAAAATTTCTTCTGTCATGTGCGGCTGCTTAATGAAAACTTCCGTGAAAGATTTGCTTCCCATATAGCCTTGCGTGTTCAGCATGGCCAGCATCACCTGGTTGGAAAGAAATTCTTTTTTGAGCAGCATGGCTTCAAATACTTTCGGATCGAGGTTTTTGTGGTTTAATTCGATCAGTTTAAGTAGAGTAGCGTCCGCAAAATAACTTTGCCTGTCAATCAACGAAAGCAGTTGTGGCGGTGTGAAACGTTTTTCATTTAACAGAACTTTCTCCCACAAGTTATTCGACAATCCGTTTTGTGCCAGCAGGATATTTGTTTTCTGTTGGGCGTTAAATTTCACCGTGTTCATAACGCCCTCAAGTACGGTTTCCGACAAGGGTGAAGCTGCAATTAACGTTGCGCTTGCACTGTTTGCACTCGGATTATTTCCTGTCAGTAAGGCTAGCTGTGTTACATCATTATTAGCGTTGGTCGTATTGCTATGCCCGTTTCCATTGGGGTTGCTGATTTGAGTAGTTCCCGGTCCATTCGGGTTAACAACGCCCTGGCTGGCCCTCCACAGGAAATTTTCATACGTTTTGTTGATTTCTTCGGCCATACGAACAAAATAAGAATTCATTTTATAGGCCGGATTATGGGTTTCAAGCATGCGGAAATATTCAAATTCCAGGAATTTTGGCATTTCGAGCACCTCTCCTGATCCACGGAAACGAGGAATATCCAGCAAAGGATAAGCAGTTTCACCTGTTAAACCGCTTTGTGTTACAAATTCCTGTAGGTAATAATCGCGGTATTCGTAAGGATTAAGCAGCGGATCGTAGTATTTTTCTTCATACGAAATATGCTCCCGGTAAGGGTTCGGGCGCAGATAACCGTTCTCAAAAGCAAGGGTATTTTCGTAACGATATAATTTTTCCTCATGGATTTTCCCATCTGAATCATAACTTTTAATGGATTTCATTTTTCCGAAATAGAGGTACTTTTCCAATTCGCTTAGATCAGGGTCCAGTGGATCAGGATCCAGGTCCGTGAAATGCTCATAATGGGTTTCGTTTTGTTCCCCGGAATTCAATTTGGCGGTTTTTACAATTACCTTCCCGAATCCTGTATAATTATTATGGTTGCTCCGGTTGCGGAAGGAATTGTTTGTGTAATTCAGTTTTTTATCAATTGCGGTAACGGTGCTATTATCAAAAATATACTCCGTCCTGTTTGAAAGCGGATGATTGGAAAACTGGGTCAAATCCCGGTTGTCCTGGTCGTTCTCAACAATATAATGCACTACGGGATGAACATCCACTACTTCGCTATAACCATAAGGAGGCGTTGGGTTTCCACAAGATTGAGGGCGGGTGAAATTAAAATTGGAATACGTCAGGGCATTGTTGTAATTGTAATATATGATCCTGGTGATCCCACCCAAAGGGTTTACCACCGTGTTCAGCACCATACCCGGGTATCCCGTGTTTGGCAATAGCTTATAGTAAGTCGTTACGTCTTTGATAAATTTCTCATAGCCAAAAAAGGTCGTTTGCAGCAAAGTTGTATCGTTTGCTGTATAATTGTAATCAATCGGCACTTCACTGATACTTTTTAATAGAATTTGTACCTGGAAATGGGAATTGAGATACAGCGGGCGGGCAACATTATCATTTGAAGGGTAAGCAAAGTTTTCGGCCATCTGAATACGGTTGACATCGTATGTGAATTGCTTTTTACCTGTCAGCACCCATCCACCTGCTTGTTCGTCACCGTTCAAATGGTACATCTCAACGCTTTCCAACATAAACGGGTTCTTAGAATAGCGGATCAGCTCAAATTCGTCCAGGAATGTCTGGTTATCAAATTTGGTAGGCCTGTTATTCCCATTAGCGATATCCTGCGCATTATGGGTCCACCAGAAATCAAAATAAGGATGGATCGGCTCAAATATATTTTCCGTTACCTGCGGAATGGACTGCGCCATTCGTTTCACTAAAGGGAGCATGTTACTCCACGGCAAGCCAACTCCAAAATTATGGGGAATAGTTGCTGCGGATTTCAAGCCGCTTCCCAGTGTTACAAACGAATAAGGAACAACAGCATTATAGTGTACCGTAGTGTTATTTTCGCGAAGCAGGAAATCATTGTAAAATTGTGATTGGGTGTTGTAGCCGTAATCAGTATCCGAATTTCCCGGACCAACCTGGATATTAATTCCTTTGAAACTTTCCGGAATATTGGGCATGACAAAAAAGTTGGAGGTTTGCTTTGCATTCTCCCCATTTGACATTTGCCATTTCAGGGCCATATTGAAAGTAGAATACAATTCAATTCCCCTGATTTTATTATAGTTTTCAGAGGAAATATTATTGCCTGCATCTGATATAGTTGCACCGTTTGGTGAAGCATAGTTGCTTTCATAATTTCCCGTAACAACAGCGATATCCAATGTTCCATTTCCCATGGTTTCATCATTGTTATTCCGGGTAAGCCTTGTCCTGATTTCATAAATATCACCCGGAAAAAGCTCCGCAGACGGAATTCGTTCACTTTCCAGGTAACCATGGTCGAATGGGATTTTGTTAACAGATGGAACGAAATCACGAAAAAAGCCATTGGAGCTTTGATAAGGGTTTGAACTTCCTGACATGCTTGATGGAGAGCCTGTTTTTTCGCAATGGTTGTACCGTTTCCAGCCGTTAAACTGGTTAGCTGCCCCACTTGAATAAACAGGAGTTGCCGTGTATAAGGAATCTATTCTGACAGCATTCAGGTCCTGGCGAAAATCAATCGCTTCCGATTGGGTCAGGGCAAAGCCATTGGTTTTGTAATTCAACACCAATTTATCAATTGGCGTACGCGGCGCTGATGAAACAACTTCTTTTAATACCAGGTCTGTATATACTGTAAAATCAGCATCAAAAGCAAATGTAGAAACAGTTCCAAACTCAGCCAAAGCTTGCTTGAAAGCCGGTTGTAAAAATTCCTGGTAATAATTGAATGCCCCGTAGGTGTCATAAACAAAGCTAATGGTTTGCTGGTAATAATTCAGGTTTGTAATTTGCTCACAATACCACACATTATACGATTCTTTAGGCATCATATTGTTTACCACGTCTGAATTCAATTCGTCAAACAAATAGCGATCCGATACAGCGTTATTTGTTGACAGGTCATTGCGATTGTAAAATAAGGTTCGGGCGTTGGATGGAGCTCTTACTGATTTGATCGCTTTGGAGAAAACATATTTTGTACCGTCTGATACCAAAACTTCCCACCTCCCTGATTTAAAACGGATTTCAACCGGGTTTTCGAATTCATTGAGCACAAATACCGGGGTTTTATCGTCTGCGACATCTACGTATTTAAAAACACCTCTACCGCTGGCAACTCCGGGAATATTGATTTCCGGCGAAAGCCAGTAAACGTCACCTTCTTTCCCTGCTCCAGTTGCGGTATAATGCAAGGGCGTTCCCAAAGTACCTCCTTCGTCGCACACGGCTTGTGAAGCAAAATTATTGAACACATCCGTTTCAACAGAAATGGTCGGAATATTTAAGTTCCAGCCTTCGCCATAAGGTATTCCACGAAATACCTGTGGTGTAGCGCCAATCGTGAAAGCACTGGAATAGCTGTATGTTAAAGTAAAACTTAAGCCGGATGGAGTAGCGACTGTTCCCAGGGGGTAACTGGTATTGTAATCGCCGGTAAATAAATTAACATCTCCCTGGAAATTGCCTGTAGTTAATTTGCTTGGTTCGGCTGCTTTTGGAGTCATTTCCGAGTTTCCGGTGCCTCCTACGATTTGTGCTTGTGTGCTGAAAGTTCCGGCTAAGAATAAGCCCAGACCTAAAATGAAATTCTTTTTCATTGTGATAGTGTTCAAGTGGTAATTTAACTTTTTCAATCTTTCTATAGTGAACGTGATTTGGGTGAAAAATGTTGTTTGCAAAACCTGAGTTTAGCATACATATTTTTTGCGTGGCAAAGTAACGCACTTTTTCTTTATAAAACAATCCTCTTTTTCGGAAGGTCTGAACCGTACCCCATTTTCGGGGGTATAATTACATTTAACTTTTTCCATGGCAGCAAATTTCTAATATAGAAATAGCTTGTGCAATACTAAAAAACAACGACAAGCAGGTAGTTATACGTGCTTTTATGTCGCAAAAGCCTTGGTTTTAGAGAGATTAGTTCTGAAAAAGTTTTTTCTGAAAAGCATAAATAATTATTCCGGCAGTCTTTTTAGCTCCTATTTTATCTAAAATCCGCTGTCGATAGGTGCGGGCAGTAGAAATTTTTATCCCCATATCTTTAGCGATTTCTTCCATGTCTTTTTCCTGGCAAGTCAAACGTATAAATTCTTTCTCCTGGCTGCTTAGTTGACCAATTAAGTCCGTGTTCTTCCGTTTACCGATTACTTCATAAATCAGATTGAAATTGAAGTAATCATTTTGGTGAATTCCTTTAACGGAAACATTTTTGATCGCCCGAATTAAGGTTTCACAGTTCGAGTCTTTAGGTATATAAGCATTTGCATGAGTAGCGATGGCCTTTTCAATATGAAGTTTTGATATATGGCTAGTCATGTATATGATTTTTATTTCTGGTAACAATTGAACAATTTGTTCAGATGCAACAAATCCATTCATGATCGGCATTTCTATATCCATCAAAATAATGTCGGGTTTAACTTTTGCAATTAAAACCTGTTCAATAAGCTCTTTGCCATTTTTAGCTTTTTGAGTTATTTGAAAATTGGGTTCATTTTCAAGTATTGAAGAAAGTCCTTCCATTATCATAGCATGATCATCAGCAATTGCCAGATTAATTTTTTCCATATTAAATCAATTTTAAAAGCAACTTATACGTTGCTAATGTACAACTTTTATTGTAACAATTTCGCATCTATGAAAGAAACGGATGAGTTGCAAAAAGAATTTCTAACTATTCTTGGAAATAAAATCCGGGAAATCCGCATTGCAAAAGGTTTAAGTCAATCAGAAGTTGCTCACCTATGTGGAAAAGAAAGACAATCGTATCAGCGAGTTGAAAAAGGAAATATTAATCCTACGGCCTGGTATTTACAACATATTGCAATGGCATTAGAAGTTGAACTGAAGGATTTAGTAAATGTGGAGTTGCCAAAAATAAAATTAGAGAATTTGTAATCGGGATTATCAGTTATGCTCATGCTTTTTACAATTTTAACTGCTTAATAATCAATTTTAATGGTGTAATATTCGGTAACAAGGTATTCAGGGCGCACCTTTCCGCAATAAATAGACATATTACTCATTTTATTGTATATAAAAACACATTGCTTACGACTTAAAAACACTTCATTACAGATTGAAAACACATTATTACGGATTAAAAACAGTTTGTTACAATGGGATTTTACTGGAATTCTTGTCTTTTCCTGAATTTTACGTAAGAAAAAAGGTCACAATGCGTTATAGTGGGAAAGGGAGAAGTTATGTACCAGGACGAATTTGAGCGTTTGACACAAGTTTATGTTGTGCAATTAAGAAATGAGTATCATCAAGAGGTGAATGGAGCGACGGATAAAGTGTACGCAGCATCATTGAATAAACTTGTTCTGCTCGAAAAATGCAAGTACTTACCATTTCATACGGTTTTTTTCAATGAATTGGTGACAGTATTTGACCATTTTTATAAACTCAATAGTAAAACTTGCGCTGATAAAACAATTGAGAGCCTTAGTCAAATCAAAAAGAGAATAAAGGTAATTACTGACCAAATCGATTTGATCCAAATGAAAATCAACGTTTCATTGGAAGGTTATATAGGGGATTACATGGAGTTTCTTCCTCCGTGCTATCAATCAGAAATTCAAAGCGGATCCCAGGATTTTGATGAGTTGTGTAGCGAAGAAAGCAGGATCGGTGCATTACCCAACGAGAAAATAAATGACATGCTGGCTATTTACCAGGCTTCGCAAATTCTGCTTTTGGAATTGTTCCCTCAACAGGAGTTACTAAAAGAAAAGGACTACGCAAGTAAAGGTAAAAACAACGATTTAGTACGGTTACGGCAACAATTAATATATGAAACCCTACTCAAAGCTCTAGGCATTGACAAAAACAATTGCAATTCAACCGATATGACCTTTGTTTTTGTAGAATTTATGGGAATTGAACTTACTAAAATCATTGGTTCAGACACCTACAAGAAAATGCTTGACAAGGATAAATACTACACGCCACCAACCATCATTGAAAATCTGGAAAAGGTAAAATCCTGGTTGGAAAAATTTAACAAACCCTCCCTGATCCATTTGGTCGAGCAAGAAATTGCTAAATATAAAGCTAAAATAAAGTGAGTGAAATAGCACCTTCCCGTAAATCAATCAAAACTTAGGAGTCCTCTCAACCCCTCTCAATTTTTTAGGAACTTTGACTTTTGACGGAACTTTGTATAAAAGTTTAGTCATGAAAAAGTACAAGCAGTTTGAAGACTCATCAAGGGGTGATGAGAACGACGATTCAGAAAAACGGAAGAAGAAAGGCAAAAAGGATAAGGACTTACAAGGCCTTCCCACGAAACCCAATTTATATCAGCAGTACAGCCAACTGGAAACAAAAGGGAATTTGAACAATTCTCTAATCAAATCCGGGGCTGAAGCTTTGGCTGGTGGTGCGATAGCGCCCTACCTTAGTGCAACACTCGGAACGAAAGCTCCGCTTTTAGGCCTGGCGTTGATTTTTGCCGGAAATTACCTGGATGATAAGTCAGGACTTCTAAAAACAGCCGGTGCTGGTGTATTGGCCCATAGTGTTGCCAAGGCCAAAGAATACCGCGCTGAACCTGAAAAGACGTTCAAAGACCGGATTGCCGGTGTCACGGATGATTTACTGCACATGATGCTGATCAGACGATATGATCCGGCAGAATCCCAAAACAAGATTGCCACACAAACACAAAATCCAGATTTGGATAAGGTGTCAAGTAATCAAAGTCCGGTTATTCCTCCTGATCTCCCCCAAAAAACGTCCTTCAAAGAAGCAGACGAGGACGAAGATTTTTCTTCCAGCGATTTCAATTTAAAAGGCTGGAATTCTTTCCTAGGTGGAGATTTTCTCAAAGATTCCAATGAAGACATGCATGATCCGGAAGAAAACAACGATGTAGATTCCCGATTTTATTAATTCATAAATCATGGAATTCATATTGAACTATACGGATGCTGCGGTGCGGGATCTGTATAACAAATTGGTACAGCAAAAAGATTTGGGAACATCCAAAGATTATGAGATTTTTATCGATCACATCTCTGTAATCCCACGCACAAATGACCTGAATAATTTCTTCAAATACAAATACCAATTGCGGCAGAATAGTCAGACATTGGTTGTCCGGTTGTACAAAGGTCATTCGCGGGTGAATGACTGCTATGTTTTTGAAACACCTTATTTATTAGCTCAAAAACAACGCGAAAAAAGGCAGCAGATCATTGATAAAGAATTTGAAAAACACGCTGAGATTAACCGGCTTCTGACTACAATTAAGCGGATCAAAAAGAAAAAGAACAAACTCAAATCCCGAAACCAAGTCCTTGAAGCAGAATTGAAGCAGTTCCAGGGAAATAAGAATTCCATTGAGCTTGTTGGAAAAATCGGTTCACTGTTTCAATCTCCTGTAGCTGAAGCTGCAAAAATAAGTCCAGAAGGAAGAGCCGAATCTTCAGAAATGAACGCGGATACTTACAGCCAATCAAATACCCAAAGTACCAGCATCGGAGGAATTGAAACGGATGTCTTACTGAAAATATACAGTGACTTTAAAGGAACACTTACTGACGCTGAATTCCAAGCCTGTTTGGGCGTTTTTATGTCATTGGGACATTATAAAGATTTGATTGGCCCCACGCAAGAATTTATAAAATCTAAAATTGAGCCTATGGAAAAATCAAAAGAATGAATAGCCAAACAAAAATTAGAACCATGAAAGTTCTACTAGATTAAGTTAACGAAAATTAAAAGAAAATGGAATTAAAAATGATCAATCTCGCCATTGGCAAGTTGTCCGATGACGTAGAACAAATGAAAGAACAAATCAGGGATATCCTGTTTCAAATTACAGCCCTGAAAACGAAACGGGACGACATTCAAAGTACGTCCATTGCTCAGCCTGTTAAAGAACCCGAATTTATTACTTTAAAGCAGGTTCGGGAAATTTTAAAAATGAGTCGCAACTCCGTTTTACAGATGATAAAAAACGGATTAATACATCCGGTAAGACTTACAAAACGGACAGTGCGTTTTGTGAAGTCTGAAATCCAAGCACTCATTAAAGCCTGACCGTATGAGAAATATAAAAGATCAGATCCTGAAAATAAAATATTTCTTAAAATCAGGTCTAAAAGGATTGATCCCGGTTCGGGCAGTTCTTAGCTTTGGGTATTCAGAATTCGATATGCTGGCACAAAAAAAGGTGTACAAACCTGTTCAGTATTATACCCCTTTGAAAGTGGAAAGTAAGGAATGGAATGGCCGAACAAATCAACCCTATTCACGCGAACATCAAATGGTGCTTTCGAACTTTGAGCAACGCGTTCGTGATGTTTTCAGTTTACTAAAGTTGAAACGTTTAAAGATTACCCCAATCAATTTCAAGGAAGCCCTGGACATGGAGTTTGGTAAGGTAGAAGTAGTCGATAAAATGCGTATTCGTATGGCTGATTATATTGACAATATTATTATCCCGTCAGGTAAGTTTAAAGGTCCAACGGTTAAGAGGTACAAAACGACAAGGAACAATATCCATGATTTTGAAAAGGCAACCGGGAGACCTTTATATGCTGCTGACGTAGATGAAAATGTGTACAAATCGTATATGGATTTCATTCGGGGCAAAGTAGAAAAAAATAACTCCCTGGTTTCTTACATGACTTACTTTAATTCAACCTTGAGCAAGATCGCTTCGCATTATAAGATCAAGTTGTTCAAAGCGAATCGGGATTTGGATAAAGTGGATCGTATTAAACAAACGATTGAAGAAAAGGTCTACCTGACGTTTGAAGACATCTTGAAAGTAATTAAGTTTATTCCAAAAACGGCAAAAATGAGAAATGTCAAATTGATCTTTTTAACTTTATTGCTAACCGGCTGCCGTCATGGGGACGTGTTTAAAGTCAAGCCTGAGTTTGAATACCGAAAAGGAACTGAATCCTTTGTTTTCACAAAATTCATTACTCAAAAGAACCAAAAGGAAACAGCTATTCCTCTACTTAAACCATTGATGGACGCGTTCAAACAAAATAAAGGACCCGCTAAATACATGAACTCAAATGACTTCGGTAAGGATATTAAGACTTTAGTCAAGGATTCTGGAATTACCCGCAAAGTTTCCCTTTCTTATACAGACACAAAAGGAAACAAAAAAATGTACAGCGCACCATTTCATGAGTTGGTTACAACGCATACGGGTAGAAGGTCGTTTATCACCAACTTGATAAACTATATTCCGATTACTGTGCTCTGTAAAATCACAACCCATGAGTTAAAGGATAAGTCGATCATTTTTGTTTACGATAAGACTTCCCTGGAGCAAAATGCGGTTTTGTTTATCCGGTATCTGAAACGGGCGATGTTAGATTTTAAGAAGGCGTTTCCATTTAGGCTAATTTAAAAATAAAGGTTGTAAACCTCGAAATTGGGTTTTTGAAATTGAAAACGTTCCAAGATTTCTGGAGCGTTTTCGTTTTTACTTATCAAAATGAAAAGCAATAACTTCAAAAAAGACTTGTTTATTTTTATCTTGTGGCAAATTGAAAATATAGCTGAAGGAGGACTCGCCTCTTGTTCCATTTTCTTTGACAAAACAGTCGTGTGATTTCACACTTTCTTTTATTGTGTTTAGAACGTTCGTAAAATCTTTATTTGTAACAAATAAAATGAGAGCTGTTTTAGAATCCCGCCAAGACAAATATTTTTCAAAGAGTTGGGATATTGCACTTTGAAATTCAGACTCTCCATGCCAAAATTTACATTCAGCAACAAAAACGTTGCTATTGTCGGGAGCATGTTTTAAAATAATATCTGTTTTGCCTCCACGATTAAAAGTTTCTCCAGTTGCAGTAATTGCTTCGTATATGTGTTCAAGAAGTAAAAGTAAGTGGTCTCTCAATCCCTCTTCATCTTTATTGAGGTAAGTAGATGGTTTAGTTTCCATGCCTTTGCCTAAATCGTATATAGTTTTAAGTATATCATTGTAAGTTTTCATTGCTATAGCAGGCTCAGAAACGAATTCTTTATTTTTTGGTATTGATGGCTGTGGAAGAACTTTCTTTTTTATAGTTGGGGCAGAAAATACAGTTGCTGTATTTTGGTTGACCTTAACATCAATTGCGGCAAAAAAATCATTTTCACGGAGATATTTGTCTTTCTGCACTTTAAACAATCTCATAACAACTCCTGGAAGCTGAGTATTCCACTTTTCAACGTCTTTGTTAACGTTATCAACGTTTGAAAAAACAGAGTTAAAAAAACGTGTTTTTTCTCGTTTAAATTCTTCTGGATTCCTTGTATCATACACTTTTATAAAATGCGATACAACGTGCGCATGCTCGTCTACATAAATTTCACCTCCATGCATTACCCAACTTGTTGGGTGTACTCGAAATAAAAAAGCTGAACCTGAAAAATTATAGCTTATTTTGATATAATAAACATCGGTGGGATAAGACCCTCGACCAGCTCTATCTGGGAGGTTTTCCCTTTTAACGATTGGTTGGTGTACTGTTTCGGATTCAGCGCTGATACTCAATGGTTCTAAGATGTACTCTGAAATTAAATAGTTTTTAAATTCTTCTTCGTCAATCCCAAGAATATACTCTTTACTTTTTTGTTCGATTACTTTTTGAATGTTAGCTGTCATTTGCCTCTCATAATCGAAATATGAGATTTGGTTGAAGGCTGACATTTTTGTTCCAATATTATTCATGTTTGTGATATTGAAATGCTAATTTAACAATATTAAATCACTTATAATCAAACATCTGTCGTAGTTTTTTTTTAATATACCTGGAAGAAGTTGGAAAAGTAATTCGGAATATAATTAGATTAAAGCCTTTGGGCAAGAATAAGGGTAAGAAAAACCTAAAACATACCCTTAAAACCCCAAATAGATTTTTAAGACCCAAGAAGTGGTAAATGGGCTATAAGTCAATTTCCGGGCGGCATTTCCGAATTTAAAAATCCCTCCCGGATACTGAGAGGTATCGCATTTTGTGACTTCAAGTTGGGGAGGAAAACGCAAGCTGCCCTATGTGTTTACAGAGCACGGTGTATTAATGCTTTCCAGTGTTTTGAACAGCAAAAAAGCAGTTGCGGTCAATATCCAGATCATGCGGATTTTTACTAAAATGAGGGATTTGGTATTAATTCACAAGGACATTTTACTTCAGCTGGAAGAAATTAATAAACGGGTGAACGACCAGGAAGACCGGACGGATTTGATTTACAATTACCTGATGCAGTTTATTCAACAGGAGCAGGAACCACGGG
This sequence comes from Crocinitomicaceae bacterium, assembly GCA_021325675.1. Taxonomy (GTDB): domain Bacteria; phylum Bacteroidota; class Bacteroidia; order Flavobacteriales_D; family Crocinitomicaceae; genus M2408. The sequence continues at coordinate 53,336 of JAJTCM010000002.1, read as the reverse complement.
AAGCTGTTGGGTTCAAACAAAAAGCTTAGGTATTTCCCATTCCGATTAATTTTCTAATTTTGTGGCAAAATACCTGTTATGAAAATACACCGCGAAGGTTATCTCATTATTCTTATTGCTATTATAATCCTGGGCCTGATCCACGTAGGAAGCTATTTCTTGTTCCAATACACGGGCTGGATGTGGCTGCATATCCTGCTGACAGTTGGTGAGCTGGTTATGCTTTACCTGGTAGTGCAGTTTTTCCGCGTACCGAACATTACGTGTGTGGCCGATGCGCTGGATGTGATTTGTCCGGCTGATGGTAAAATCGTGGTGATCGAAGAAACGGAAGAGACGGAGTATTTTAAAGACAAGCGGATCCAGATTTCGATTTTCATGTCGCCAATGAACGTGCATGCCAATTTCAACCCGATTTCCGGGATTATTCAATACGTGAAGTACCACAAAGGGCTGTTTCTCGTGGCCTGGCATCCGAAAAGCAGTACGGATAACGAACGTTCTACGTTTGTGATCAGGCATGAAACCGGCCAGGAAGTATTGTTCCGCCAGATTGCAGGGGCCGTTGCAAGACGGATTTGCTATTACGTCCGGGAAAACCAGGAAGTGAAAGTCGGGGATGAATTTGGATTTATAAAATTCGGATCGCGGATTGATGTTTTCCTGCCCTTGGATTGTGAAATTAATGTTAAAATCGGCGATATTGTAAAAGGAAGGCTTACAAAGCTTGGAAAATTGAAAAAAACGGTTTAAATTTACAGACATAAATCGCAAAAAATTGAAATTATGAAAAAGGTATTTGTTGTATTGTCTTTAATGATGTTTGTAGGTTCTATGACTTCTACAGCTATCGCTGCTACTAACGGTGTTTCCGTTGAAATCAAAAAAGACGACAAAAAGAAAAAGAAAAAAGCGAAAAAAGGTTCTTGCTGTGCAACTACTGCAACTACAAAATCTTGCTGCTCTAAAGAGAAAAAATCTTGCACAGAGAAAAAATAATCTTTTTTCAATCGATATAAAAAAAGAACTATCTTCGGGTGGTTCTTTTTTTTTGAAGCAACATTTATGAAAACAGATATCCGTATTACACAATACATTGAGAAGGCCCAGCCTTTTGCGCAGCCTATCCTGAATGAAATCCGCAGAAGGGTTCACGAATATTGCCCCCAAGTAGAGGAAGGATGGAAGTGGAGCTTTCCGAATTTTATGCTCAACGGCAGGATCCTGTGCAGCATGGCTTCGTTCAAAAACCACTGTAGTTTTGGTTTCTGGCTCGCGCCGCTGATGAACAACGAAGGTTTTAAGAGAGAAGGTATGGGGGATTTGGGTAAAATGACAAGCATGGATGATTTGCCGGATGAAGACCTGTTCAAAGCCATGCTGTTCGAAGCGGTTGAGCTAACGCTGGCTGGAAAAACCATCCAAAAATCCCCGCCGGCAAAAACAGGTAATTTTGAGGAATCAGCTGAGCTTTTAACTGCGCTTAAAAAGAACCCTGCAGCGCAGCTGGCTTACGAAAAATTCTCAAACAGCCACCGCAAAGAGTACAATGAATGGATCCTGGAAGCTAAAACCGAAGCCACGCGCGATAAGCGGATCGGACAGGCCATCGAATGGATGACGGAAGGGAAACACCGGCATTGGAAATACGTGAAGAATTGAAAATGTAGAGTGTAGAATTGAAAATTAGATTTCTACTATTCTCCATGTTCAATTTTCCATTCTATAGAGTCCATTCAAAATCATCCAGTTTCCTAAACTCGTTTGTTTCGTAGTTAATTGCGATGATTTCGTGCTGAAGTCCGTTTGAAATTGCAATGATTGGAACACGCAGCTGGTTGTTGTAATGGATTACCTGCTGAACAACTTTTGCCGTAAGTGCTACTTCCGGGGCTTTGCATTCGATCAGCACCTGGATTTGGAGCTGAGTATCGTAGATCAATAGGTCACAGCGGCGTTTTTGCTGATTGGCCCTGATTTCAATCTCAGAAGCAATTAAGCCTTTCGGGAATTTTTTGTGATAAACAAGGTAATGGATCAAATGCTGGCGCACCCATTCTTCGGGACTGAGCAGCAGCTTTTTTTTGCGGATTTCACACCACACATAAACCTTGTCTTCCAGCCTGGAAAGCTTCAGTTCTGCTATTGGGAGATTGAGCGGGGTGAACATCGTTTTTGCGCGGATTTTATACCTGCAAAATTAAATAATATTCGTTAACTTTGTTTCCATGGATTACAGTTCGTTGATCAAGGAAATCAAAGCCAGAAAATTCAAGCCGGTTTACCTGCTCCATGGGGAGGAACCGTACTACATTGATCTGATTTCCAAGACGATCGAAGAAGAAGCTTTGGAAGAGCACGAACGCGACTTTAACCAAACGATTGTTTACGGAAAGGATGCTGACGTAATTTCCCTGATCGGGGAGGCGCGGAATTTCCCGATGATGTCCGAACGCAGGCTCGTAATTGTGCGGGAAGCCCAGGATATCAAAGACAAAGACCTTGAAACGCTCGAAAGCTATTTTTTGGATGTCAATCCGTCGACGGTACTTGTTTTGGCTTACAAATACAAGAAGCTGGATTCGCGCAAAAAGCTCTATAAGGAAATCTCCAAAAACGGGGAAGTCTTTCTTTCTGAGAAGGTTCGGGATTACAAGCTCGTTGACTGGATCAATAATTACCTGAAAACAACTTCGTATTCCATTACTCCGAAAGCCGCGACTTTGCTGGTAGATTTTCTTGGAAATGATCTCAGTAAAATTACGAATGAGCTCGACAAGCTGACGATCCTCATCCAGGCCGGAACGATGATCAATGAGGTGCATATTGAAGAAAATATCGGGATTTCAAAAGATTTTAATATTACCGAGCTGATCAGCGCCATCCAGGTGGGCGATGTTCCGAAAGCTTTCCGGATTGTCAATTATTTTACACACAACCCAAAATCCGGGCCGTTGGTAGTCGTGGTGTCACAGGCATTCAACCTGTTTGTTAAGCTCATGCGGATTCATTTTCTTGAAAACCGTTCGCCCGAAGCCATCGCTTCAGATATCCGGGTGCACCCGTTTTTTGTGAAAGATTACATCAACGCTTCCAAATTGTACCCGCCGAAACGCATTGCGAAAAACATTTCCGTTTTACACGAATACGACCTGAAATCGAAAGGGGTTGGGAGTACCGGTGATGTAACAGACGGCGAGCTGATGAAAGAAATGGTTTTTAAATTGCTGCACTGATGAACTGGTTTTATACGCCTGAGCTGACAAAAGACGACAAAAACTTCATTCTTCCGGAAGAAGAGTCGAAACACGCCTGTAAAGTGCTGCGCCTTGAAAAAGGGGATAAACTCGGCTTGCTGAATGGCAAAGGCTACGTATTTGAAGCCCAGGTTACGGAAGATAATGCCAAAAAGTGCGCCTTGAAGATCAATTCGTATGTTTTTGAAGAAGCTTCCCCTATCCAGGTGCATATTGCGATCGCCCCGACGAAAAACATGGACCGCCTGGAATGGTTCGTGGAGAAGGCAACCGAAATCGGGGTAACCGAAATCAGCCTGATCCTGACGCATAATTGCGAGCGTAAAATTGTAAAAGACGAACGCCTGCACAAAATCATGGTTTCAGCCATCAAACAGTCGCAGCGAAAATATTTGCCGAAGCTGAACCCGCTGACGGGTCTTGACAAGTTCCTTGAAAAACACCCGAAAGGGGCTGTAGCGCATTGTTATCCGGCCAATAAAATGGCTTTGCGCAGTACCCTGCAAAAATCCGCTTACCCGATCCTGATCGGCCCGGAAGGCGATTTTACAGAAGAAGAGATCAAACAAATCCTCCAAAGGGGCTTTGACCCGGTAACCCTGGGAAAAAACCGATTACGTACCGAAACTGCGGCGCTCTATGCCTGCATGTATGCTAAAACCATATTTGAATGAAAAAATTAATTGTACTGGCGCTTTGGCTTGTTCCTGCTGTTCTTTTAGGACAAGGAACTTACAAGGTAGCCGTTTTGAAATACAAGGGCGGCGGTGATTATTACGCTAATCCGAGCTCTTTGCCCAACCTGGTGAAGTTCTGCAACCGCGAGCTGAAGATGGATATCGCTGAGGATGTTCCCTACGTGGATGTCGGAAGTGCGGATTTATTCCAGTATCCTTTTGTGCACATGACCGGTCACGGAAACGTCGTGTTTTCTTCTTCCGAAGCCGACAACCTGCGTACTTACCTGGAAGCAGGCGGTTTTCTGCACATCGACGATAATTATGGGATGGACCAGTTTATCCGGGTGGAGATCAAAAAAATATTCCCGAACAGCGAGCTCGTGGAGCTGCCAGGCAATCACGGGATTTTTCACCAGAAATTCAATTTTAACGGACTGCCGAAAATCCATGAGCACGATGACAAGCGCGCCCAGGCTTTCGGGATTTTCCATGAAGGCAAGCTGGTGCTGCTCTATACTTATCAAACCGATTTGGGCGATGGCTGGGAAGATCAGCCTGTTCACAACGATCCAACTGAAAAACGAAAAGAAGCCCTGCAGATGGGCGCTAATATTTTAATGTACGCATTTTCCCGTTAATGAGAGCAAAGTCTAAAGTACAGGAATTCAAATTTACGCTGGAAAAAAGCGCGGAATTGATGGCTTATTTACAAGAAAAATTTCCCTCCAAAAGCCGGGATAATATCAAATCGTTGCTGAAGAACAAGCTGGTTCAGGTAAACGGCGTCACTCAAACGCATTTTAAGTTTCCGCTCGAAAAAGGGCAGCTGCTCACCGTTGGAAAGAAGGAAGTGAAAACGCCTGAAATTCCCGGGCTCAAAATTGTGTTTGAAGACAAAGATATCATTGTGGTAAACAAACCGGCCGGCTTACTGACGATTTCTACGGAAAAAATCAAAACGCGGACTTTGTACCATACGCTCAGCATCCATGTAAAAAAAGAAAACCCGGACAATAAAGTGTTCGTTGTTCACCGATTGGACCGTGAAACTTCGGGCTTGCTTGTGTTTGCAAAAAGTGAGCAGATGAAGCTCCGTTTACAGAAAAACTGGAACGATGAGATCAAGCAGCGGAGCTACATTGCCATTGTAGAAGGTCGCGTGAAAGAACGCGAAAAAACGATCCATTCTTACCTGCGGGAAAGCAAAGCGCTGAAAGTCCATTCGAGTCAAAACCCGACTTACGGACAAGAGGCGATCACGCATTACAAGCTGCTGGATTACCGCAATAATAGCTCCGTTTTGGAAGTAAACCTGGACACGGGCCGCAAAAACCAGATCCGGGTACACATGCAGGAAATCGGCCACCCAATTGTTGGAGATAAGAAATACGGTGCGAAAACAGTTTTAGCGGGCAGGATTGCTTTGCATGCACTGACTTTGAGCTTTAAGCATCCGAGAACAGGAGAGATTTTGAGCTTTACTTCGAAGTCACCTTTATAAATCTTACTTCCTTTTTTGATTTTAAGTGGAATAATTGACGCTTAAGCTAGCTGATAAGAATTTCCAGGAAATGCGCATTTTTCGTGTCGGATTCCAGCTTGATATTTTCCTCTATTACAACGAGATCGTAGCGTTGAAGCTTTTTCCCGGCAATTTGCGGTGCGAAATCATCCAGGATGAAGAGGAAATGGTGTCCGTTTTGCTTTTCGATCTCAAAGGAAGTCCTGCAGTTTCGAAAGTTGACCGAAACATCCATGCCTGTCCGGTACATGATATTGAAATCGCGCACTCTTCCTTCGCTTTCCGTTTTCCAGGAACCATCGAAGATGTCATAGTCAAACTGATAAAGCTTTTTTTCGTAGTGCTCCTCGTGCCTGATTTGAAGCATCCCGTCAAGAACAAGGAGGTAGCGGCAATAACCGCTCAGATCTGAAAATACGGAATGTTCGGTTTCAATATTGGCCGTACTGATCCGGAAATCAAAATTACGCTCTTTAAAAGAAGCATTTTCAGGAGAAAGAAACAGTTCTGTTGTTGTTCCGCCGGCCCAGGCACTGGTTGGCTGTTGTGAAAAAGGTAAAATTTGCATATTAAAAAGAGCATTCGTTATCCAGGATGATTTCAAGTTCGGTACCGGCTTCAGCTTCAAAGTTATTCAATTCAACCGACGAAGAGTAATATATTTTGATTTTTTCTTTATATTCAATCCTGGAATCCACTATTTGTACGTTCCGCCCGAAGTAACTCACCTTCGGATAGCCAATGTTTTTGAAAGATACGTCATCCGAAAGGGCGGCGCATTGTAAATATGATTTCAGGCCGTTTTCCAGGCCGCGATGAATTTTTTCGATCTGGCAGGGACTGAGCGCAAACATCCCGGTATAATCCATCAGGTTGTTGGAACAATCGATTTTCCCTGTAATTCCGCCGCTCCAGCCGCAACCCGGATGTGTGGTGCAGCCGTTAGCATCCAATATTTCCCAGGCAGAAGGTGTATCCGCGCAGCCGTCGTCGCAATTGGCATTGATCGTTCCGCCTTTGCATCCTCCCGGGCAAGGCGAGCCGTTCGGTTGGAGCACGGTGTGGTTCAAACCCAGCAAATGTCCAACTTCATGGCTGGTATTCAGCGCCTGTGTCCACAGATCACCGTCCGCGCTGCCTTTGGCTTTATTGCCGCTGTAGCTGAACCAATAAGATCGGTTTTCGGTGTATTTGTAATGTGAAACCGTTGAAACACTCGAGGCATGGCCGCCTAAATTCGCTGTGCCGTGCGACAAAAAAATGTTCATCACGCTGTCCTTGTCCCTTCCTTGTTTGGCGTAATTTATCGTGTTATACAAATACGTGCTGTCATTTCGCCAGAAATACACGGCATCCAGCACATAGCGGTAATTTTTTTCGAGCACCGGGATCTCGTTTCCTTCAGGAATGTTCAATTGGACGTTTTGGATGCTCTGCGCATTCATGTAGTATACCAGGTCACGTGCATAATCGTAACCGCTGTAAGGTCGTCCGTTGCCATCGTTTTTTTCATTGAAATTTCCCGTTCCGTCGCTTTTCAACATGAAATGAATGTTGATGCGCACCGTTTTCAAGCCGCCTTTGACCCGGATGAGGTAGCCGTCTTTGGTCATATTTTCTTCCGGCTGCTGGGAAAAAGACAAGCTGCAAAGGGAAATAAAAGCAAAAGCTGTGAGGAAACGCATCAGTTACTTTTTCAGTTTTTCAATTTCTTTTTCCAGTTCAATGATCTTTTCATTTTGCTCCTGGATGGCGCCAATTAGCAAAGGAATAAATTCAGCATAATTTACGCCAAGCATACCGTATTCGTCTTTCACTACAAGGTTCGGGTAGACTTTTTCAATATCTTGTGCAAAAACCCCGAAATGCAGTTTGTCGTCAAAATTATAAGCATTTCCATTTTCTTTATTCACGTTTACCGAAAGCGAATCGCCCGGACTCTGATTATTTGGGGTGAAAGTGTATTGCACTGGTTTCAGCTGGAGTAATTTATCCAGTTGACCATTCAGGTTTTTGGTGTTTTGACTGTAACGCAGATCGGAAGGATAAATGGTAGCATTGACCTTGAGATTACCGCTCACCCAAAGCCTTGCTGAAGCGTCACCGCTATTGCCAATTCCCGTAGATCCGTTGTCGCGGATAAAAAGCAGGTAATTGGCGTAGCCGGAAGTAGGGAAAGGTTTCCAGATATTAAAACCGGATGGAGAGCAATTGGAACAATATTCGAGGGCAAAATTCCCGTTATTGGAAGATCCTGTTCCCTGGCCGAAAGTCAAAGCTTTTGGACTATTATAGCCAATTTGGATAAATTCGTCATTACGGATTTTAAACTGTCCCTGGGAGAAAACTGACCCGGAGAAAAGTGTAAGTACAGCAGTAAAAGTGAGCTTTTTTATCATAACCTGGAAATAATATAGTTAAAGTAATGGCTGATCCGTGAAAAAGGCAGGCTCAATGTCAAAAAACCGCCAAACACATCGCCTGTATCCCGGTTTTCAGGGCTTCCGCATCAATGTCGAAGCGCGGATGGTGAACGCCATGAACGATATTTTTGGCTTCATTGCGCACGCCGAGCCGGAAGAACGAAACGGGGACTTGCTGCGAATAAAACGAGAAATCCTCGGAAGTAAGTCGGATCGGTAATTCTATCACATTCCCCCCACCTAAAAAAGCTTCGGCCTTGCTGCGGATTTTTTGCGTCGTTGCCGGGTCGTTTTCGAGGTAAGGATAGCCCTTGCTGATCTCCAGGTCAAGCTTGCCCCCCTGCGATTCGACGATGGCGGTGGCTTGTTTTTTTATTTCCTCCCAGGCCTGTTCGCGCCATTCTTCGTTCATGGTGCGGAAAGTCCCTTTGATATGTACTTTGGAAGGAATGACGTTTGTTGCCCCGATGCCTTCGAAATGTCCGAAAGACAAAACGCAAGGGATTTTCGGATCGCATTTTCGGCTGACGATTTGCTGCAATTGTGTTATCAGCGTAGCGCCGATCATAATCGGGTCAATGCACAGATGAGGTGTTGCGCCGTGGCCGCCTTTACCGTGAATGGTCATATAAATTTCGTCGCAGGATGCCATGTACAGGCCTTCGCGGAAACCGAGCTTCCCGGCTTCGAGCTCGGGAAATACGTGCAAAGCGTACATTTCCTTAACCGGCGGATTTTGAAGTACGCCTTCAGCAATCAGCAGGGAAGCGCCGCCCGGGTTTTTCTCTTCGCCCGGCTGGAAAACGAGCTTAACAGGGTGGGGGAGCTCATCGCGCAACGCGTAGAGGATTTCAGCAGCGCCAAGCAGGATGGAAGTATGCACATCATGGCCGCAGGCATGCATGACGCCCGGGTTTCTGGAAATATAAGAAGCTGTATTTTCTTCATTGATTGGCAGGGCGTCCAGGTCGGCGCGCAGGGCGATGCACGGTTGGTTACCGCTGTGCTGTTTGCCGCGGATCATTGCAATAACGCCCGTTTCGGCCATAATCTGTATATCGCTGATCCCGATTTCACGCAGTTTTTCCTGCACAAACTTCGAGGTCTCAAATTCCTGGTATGAAAGCTCGGGGTATTGGTGCAAATGCTCCCGCAAAGCTTTCACTTTCGGAAAAATAGCTTCGGCCCGGGATTTGATTTGTGCGTAAATTTCCGTCATTTGGATAGGGAATTAAAACCGGAAACAACCAGTCTGAATGACACATAAGCCATGATCAGCCCGAAAACGAGCTTTACCATGCCGGGAGAAAGCTTTAACGCCAGTTTTGATCCGATGTAGCCGCCGATAATAAACGTAGATGCTATCACGAGCCCGAATTTCCAGTTGACATTGTCCGTTTTCCAGTAATTCAGCATTGCCAGGAAAACAACAGGCAAAACCAGCACAAATAAGCTTGTTCCCTGTGCTTCGTGCTGCGTAAACCCTAAAAAATAAACGAGTGCAGGCACAATGACAATCCCGCCGCCGATCCCGACAAAACCGCTCAGGATCCCGGCCGCAAGGCCAATTAGTACGAGTATGATAATTGCCTGCGTTGACATCTTATTGTTTTTGGGTCATATATTTCATGCTTGCCGGATCATAGAAAAAGCGGTACAGCTGCGGTCCGTCCTTTTCAATTTCCGGGTTATATTGATATACGTCCGGAATTTTCGGGCTGTAATTTTTGATTTTTCCTTTGTAAATGATGATGTCTTTGGCAAGTGAGCGGCTCCCCTGTGCATATTCGATGTAATTCGCTTCGTACTGGTCCGTGCCGGCCATATCAAATAGTTTCCATTGGAATACCAAAGCGAGCGAACCGTTTTCGATCACGTAATAATTGCGGAAAGCAGAGTTCCGGATGCGGTATTCGATGATCAAATCCTGGTATACTTCTGACTGCACGTTTTCAAAAGAAACTTTCAGCGGGGATTTGGCGCTCGAACCAATCGGCATGGGAATTGAAAGCTTGTCGATTTTTCCGTCGTAATAGAAGAAAAAGTTGTAATTGCCCATGTAGCCTAATTCTTTCCGGTTGCCGCCCTTTTCCTTTTCAGCTTCATATTTCGCCAGCTCCAGCCGGTTAACTGTAATCACGGCATCTTCTTTTTCGTCAGCGTTGAGGTATCCTTTTTTGATCTCAAATTTATATTTTTCCGTCGCCGGGATGCTGAGCTTGGCTTCCACTTCACGTCTCATGCGCTCTTCAAAGCTCACTTCACCCTTATCTTTTTTCTTGACTACAGGCTGATTGAATACATCCTTATCCGTCGCAGGATCAACGCAGGAGGAGAGGAACAAAGTCAAAAGTGAAAAAACCAAATACTTCATAAGACAAATATAATCCTTGTCATTGAATTAACACCGGAAAGCAAAAAAAATCTGCCAAAACCTCCTTCAATACTAATCTGATTACTCCGGCAGACCCGGTTTTTGTATCAAAGAAGCATTTCACCGACGCTCATCCACCGTTGGCCTATTTTCACTTTCGATGCCGGGTTGTCGTCGTTTATTTTGCAGCACATTTTAAATCCATAATAACTTTCATGGAAGTCATCTCCGCAGATCGAAAACACATTGGAAACTTTTTTTACAAAAAACGTTTCCAATTCAAAAAATGTTTTTACCTTTGCGGCATGGATACGAAAAAGTTAGAGATCATAGATAAAGCCACGGCCATTTTCCTGAAATACGGGATCAAAAGTGTCACCATGGATGATATGGCGCGGGAGTTGGGGATGTCCAAAAAAACATTGTATACCTATTTTACGGACAAGAACGACCTGGTACTCCAGATTTTGACCGTGAAAACAAAGGCTGACCAAAATCAATGCTGCCTGATTAAAGAAGAAGCGGAAAACGCCATTGACGAAATGTTCCTGATTAACCAGTTTGTTTCGGCGATGATGAAAAATGTGCACCCGTCGGTATTTTACGACCTGAAAAAATTCCACCCGGACGCCCTCGTGATTTTCCACGAACACAAGTGGAAATTTGTCAAAGGGACAATTATGGAAAACATTGCCCGCGGTAAAAAAGAAGGCTTGTACCGCATGGAATTGCCGGATGAAATCATTTCAATTATTTATGTTGGGGCAACAGACCTGATTTCAAACGGGGAAGCTTTTGCCGCTTTGGATAAAACGTCAGACCAGGTATATTACGAAATCATGAAATTTCAGCTGCACGGGCTTGTTACAGAAAAAGGGCTTGCTTATTTGCAGGAAAGAATGAATAAAAAACAGGATTAATCACTTAATATGAATAGAATGAAAAAGAGAAACAAGCGGTTGAAGCCCGCAGGGACAAAGCAAAAGCTGGCTTTGGGACTGCTCTTCATGTTTGGCGGTTTCGGCCTTTCGGCCCAGACCCTGGACCTGGAGACCTGCCTCAGAATGGCTGACACGGCAAACCTTACCATCAGGAACGCCCGCCTGGATGTAGCGATCAATCAAAAGCAAATTGCCGCCTACAACGCTGCGCGTTTGCCTAAAGTAAACCTGTCGGCGGATTACAAGTACAACGCCATCATTCCCGGACAGCTGATCCCGGCTGAATTTTTCGGTGGCCCTCCCGGAACGTACCAGACAGTAGCTTTCGGTGTTCCGTTCAATTTGGGGAATACGATCCAGTTGTCACAGGTGCTTTACAATCCGCAGGTGAACTACGCGATCCAGGCATTAAACCTGAACCAGAAAATCATCGAAATCCAGCAAAGGATCACCGAGCAGGACGTTAAAAACCAGGTGGCTTCCACTTTCTTTAACCTGCAGGCGATTACCAAGCAAATTACTTTCCTGGAGGAAAATGTTGCCAACATGAACAAGCTCATCAGGAACATGGATTTGATGGCGAAAGAAGGCTTGGTAATTACGACCGAAGCCGACAAGCTGCGCATCAACCGCCTGAATGTCGAAAACTCTTTGCAGTCTATTAAAGCAACGAGAGACCAGCTGGAAGCCCTGCTGAAAATCATGATCGGGATGGATCCGCAGCAGACGATTACACTGAGTGCGGATGACCTGGTGCAAAAATCCATTTTGCATGACAAGGAAGAGGTAAACCACCCGGAGCTTGAATTGCTTGATACCCAGTTGCAATTGAATAAAGAAGAGCGGAAAGGAACAACGATGGCGTATTTGCCGAGCCTTTCGTTTTATGCCGCTTACAATTATACGTACAACATCAACCCGGAAGACGATTTCCGCACCGGGATTGAATCAGCGTTTATCGGCCTGCGTCTCGACTGGACTTTGTTTGACGGTTTGGAAAAGCATAACAACCAGAAGAAAAACGCCATCACCCGCGAAAAAATCGAAAACCAGCAGCAACTGGCAACACAACAGCTTCAACTCGCAACTGACAACGCACGCCGCCAGATTGATATCCAGATGAATGCGCTCACCATTTCCAAAGAGCAGCTCGCTTTGGCGGAAAAAGTGTACAAGCAGTCTGAAATCCAGTTCTCGGAAGGAACGATCGGCTCAAACGATTTGATCACGGCTGAAAACGCTTTACAGCAGGCACAAACGAACGTGGTTTCTGCTTACGTACAGCTGCGCCAGGCAGAATTGGCCTACCTGAAATCAATCGGGAATATTAAGTAATCTAACATTAAAAATATAAAGTAAAAATATATGAAACGTATCATTATTATCAGTGTGGTTGCAGTAGTTTTAATCGGACTGACGGTTGCCAAGCTCATGGGGAACAAAGCCAAAGCTGCGGAAAAGATTTACATTCACGATTCCGATGCTGAAATACTGGTGGAAGAAGGCCGCCCGGAAACACACACTTTTGAAAGCTCGCTTATGTTCCTTGGGACTTTCGAGCCTGTAAGACAAAACACGATCGGCGCCGATACACAAGGCAAAATCATCAGCCTGAATGTAGACGAAGGTGACCGCGTAAGCCAGGGGCAGCTGATTGCCAAAGTGGACGGTGAAATGCTTGAGCTCCAGCTGCAAAACGCCGAAATTTCAATCGAAGGACAAAAGAATGACGATGCCCGCTACACGAATTTATCCAAAGAAAATGCGGTAGCCGGTGTTCAGGTTGAAAAAACCAAGCTCGGGCTTCGCTCTGCGGAAAACCAGAAAAAACAAATTCAGAAACAGCTGCGCAATACGAATATCCGTGCGCCTTTTTCGGGCGTGATCACCAAAAAAATGGTTGATGTAGGTTCTTTCCTGGGCAATGGCTCGCCGATTGTTGAGATCACGGACATTTCTTCCCTGAAGCTGACGATCAACGTGCCTGAGCGCGATATCCTCAAATTCAAACAGCAGCAAAAAGTGATCGTGAAAGCAGATATCTACGGTGACCGTACCTTCGAAGGAAAAGTAACGAACATCAGTGTCCTGGCAGATAAATCGCACAATTTTGAAGTACAGATTACCGTGAAAAATGCAAAACAGGAGTTGATGGCCGGTATGTACGGCTCTGTTGCCCTGACAAATAATAAAAGTGTATCCGCTTTAGCTGTTCCAAGAAAAGCGTTGGTTGGATCGTCCAAAAAACCACAGGTATATGTGATCCGTAACGGAAGAGCGGTATTGACTTCTTTCACTTCGGGTACTTCTGACGGTGAATTCCTTGAAGTGATCAGCGGGATCCAGGAATCTGACCGTATCGTTGTCAAAGGACAAGTGAATTTACAGGATAACACCAAGGTGAAAACGACTAAATAGTTTCAAACATGACTTTAACAGAATTATCAATCAAACGGCCTTCGTTCATTATTGTAGTCTTTACAATTCTGATCGGGGGGGGCTTAATCAGCTATAACCAGCTGAGCTATGAATTGCTGCCCGATTTCTCACCGCCCTTGCTGACGGTAACGACAACTTATCCCGGCGCTTCCCCTGCAACAGTGGAAAGCCAGGTCGCCAAACCGATGGAAGATGCCCTCAGCGGACTCGAAAATATTTCAGAAGTAACGGCTTTTTCCCTGGATAACGCTTCCATGATCCTCCTGGAGTTCAAGCCTTCGGCTGATATGGACGAAGTGATGCAGGACGCACAGCGGAAAGTAAACAACATTCTCAACAGCCTTCCGGAAGGTGCGCAAACACCGGTTTTAGCCAAAATTGAGCCGAATGCTTCGCCGGTACTCCAGGTGAGCGCCATTGCCACCAATATGGACGACCGCGATTTCATGGAGCTCATGGACGATCAGCTTTTGCCGCAGATCAAGCAAACGAAAGGTGTTGCCGAGGTACAGGTGATCGGTGGTGAAAAGCGCGAGTTCCGCGTCAACGTTGACAAGGAAAAGATGAAAATGTACGGGCTCTCACTGACGGCGATCAACCAGGCTGTTTCTACGGCTAACGTTGAGTTCCCGACAGGAAAGGTAAAAAGCGACGAGGAACAGATGACCGTACGCCTTGCCGGTAAATTCCAGAAAGTGGAAGATCTCGAAAACCTGATCATTTCTACTTCAGGAACGTCAACCGTGCGTCTTTCAGATGTAGCTGAAGTAACGGATGGCTCGCAGGACCAGGTAACGGTGAACCGTTTCAACGGTGAAAACGGGATCGGTTTGCGGATTAAAAAGCAAAGTGATGCGAATGCCGTTGATATGGCTAAGCTGACCAAGCTAAAATTCAAAGAAATTGAAGAGAAGTACAAAAAGGAAGGCGTTAAATTTACGGTAGCAACCGACACGTCCATCCCGACGATCGAATCAGTGGATGCCGTAATGCACGACCTGGAGCTGGCGGTATTGCTGGTAGCAGCCGTTATGTTCCTGTTCCTGCATAGCTTGCGGAACGCCTTTATTGTATTGGTTTCCATCCCGGCTTCCCTCATTTCGACTTTCATTGTGATGTATTTGCTGGGCTATACGCTCAACTTGATGACGTTGCTTGCGATGTCACTCGTAATCGGGATCCTTGTGGATGACTCGATTGTAGTGCTCGAAAATATTTACAGGCACATCAAAATGGGTAAAAAGAACCGGCAGGCAGCTCTCGACGGACGAAACGAAATTGGTTTTACGGCCCTCGCGATTACCCTCGTGGACGTTGTGGTTTTCTCACCGGTAATCTTCATTGAAGGTACAATTTCCGATATCCTGAAACAATTCTCCGTCGTAGTTGTGGTTTCCACGCTGATGTCGCTCTTTGTCTGCTTTACGCTGACCCCGTGGCTGGCATCCCGTCTCGGAAAAGAAGTTGTCCTCAACCCGAAAAACCCTTTCCACTTGATTTTGATCTGGTTTGAACGCCGCGTCAATATTTTCACGGAACAATATGTAAAGTTCGTAGGCTGGTCACTGCGCCATAAAATTATTGTAGGCCTTGGTGTCCTGGTGCTTTTCTTTGCAAGTATGGCAAGTATGGGCTTAGGCATTGTTGGGCAGGAATTTGTGGCCCAGGGTGACCAGGGTAAATTTATGATCAAGCTGAAGTACGATAAGAGTACGACATTTGAAGAAAATAACGCCACAACGCTTGAAATCGAAAAGCTGATCCTGGCGCAGAAAGATGTAGTAGACATCGTGTTTGCCAATGTCGGCGGGCCAAGCTCGGGAATGGGCGCTGCTTCTTTCGGCTCCGAAAACCGTTCTGAGCTGACGGTTAAAATGAAGCCGGATATGCAGAAAAAATACCCGACGATCAAATACATGAACGTGCTGCGGAAAAAAATTGAAGATAAATACCCGGGAATCGAGGTGAAAGCCCTCAACATCGGTATGGTGGAATCGGAAGAAGCGCCGATTGAGATTTTCCTTTCTTCAGACGATCCCGAGCTCCTGATGAAGGAAGCGCGCCGTTTGAAAACTGCAATCCAGGGAATGAAAGGGGCGAAAGACCCGACTGTATCAACGGATGACGTAACACCGGAAGTGCGCATTGACCTCGACCGCGAAAAAATGGGCCAGCTGGGCTTGCCGATCGCAGTTGTCGGAATGCAGCTGCAAAACGCTCTGACGGGGAATGACGATGCCCAGTTTGACGACAAAGGCCACGAGTACGATATCCGCGTGATGGTAGATAAGTTCGACCGTAAAAACGTAGATGATATCAAATCGATGACTTTCACAACGACTGACGGCAAACAGGTGCGCCTGGGTGAATTTGCCGACATCAGCGTAGAAAACGGAAACGGTTCCCTGGAACGTAAAAACAGGATTTCCAACACGACGATCCGTTCGTATGTGCTTGGGACTGCCGCAGGTACGGTTTCCGCTGACATTGAAAAATACCTCAAGGAAAAACCATTGGATCCGAACGTACGGATGCTTTGGGGGGGCGAAGTAAAACGTCAGAAAGAATCCATGGGTGCGCTCGGAACGGCAATGGGAATCGGTTTGATCCTCGTTTACCTGATCATGGTCGCGCTTTATGACAACTTCGTTTACCCGTTTGTCGTCCTGTTTTCCATCCTGGTTTCCCTCATCGGGGCGATCCTGGCGCTCAACCTTTCGTCTTCCAACATGGGGATCTTTACCATGCTCGGAATGCTGATGCTGCTGGGACTGGTCGCCAAGAATGCCATCCTGATAGTCGACTTTACGAACCATCTGAAGGAAAAAGGCTATTCGACCTATACGGCCTTGCTTGAATCTGTGCGTGAGCGTATGCGCCCGATCCTGATGACAACGATTGCGATGGTGGTTGGTATGATCCCGATCGCAACTGCAACCGGTTCCGGAGCGGAATGGAAAAACGGTCTTGCCTGGATCCTTATCGGCGGACTGACGAGCTCGATGTTCCTCACGATTATTGTAGTGCCGATGATGTATTACACCGTTGACCGTCTGAAAGACAAAATCAATGCCCGCAGGAAGCGGAAACAGCTCGCACTGGACTTGCAGCCGGGCGAATAAGAAGTATCACAACAAACCATAAATAATTTAAAAGTCAGGGCTTCTTTGTAAAGTCCTGACTTTTGAATATTATTGCATTTGAAATATGGATAGCAGGAAATTAGAGATTATTGATAAAGCGACAGGCATTTTCCTGAAATACGGCATCAAAAGCGTAACGATGGATGATATGGCGCGTGAGCTGGGAATGTCTAAAAAGACGTTATACACTTATTTTAGCGATAAAAATGACATGGTGACGCAGATCATCAGCGCCAAAACAGAGTTTGACCGTTCGCAGTGCGTTTTGGTGAAAACCGAAGCAGAAAACGCGATAGACGAAATGTTCCGTGTAAACAGCTATGTTTCCGTCATGATGAAGGGCATTCACGCTTCCGTATTTTACGACCTGAAAAGGTTTCATCCTGAAGCGATGGCCTTGCTGCATGATCACAAATGGGGCTTTGTGCGCCGCATGATCCTCGAAAATATCGTCCGCGGCAAAGCAGAAGGTTTATATCGTGCTGAGTTACCGGATGAAATCATTGCCCGGATTTACGTTGGAGCAACAGATATGATTTCCGACGGGGAAGCTTTCGCCGATTTAGACAAAACTTCCGATCAGATTTTCAATGAAATTATGCACTTCCAGCTTTTCGCCATGGTCAATGAAAAAGGGCTGGAGTATTTGAAATTGAGAATGGAGAATTAATATGCTAATGGTTTAAGATGATAATGTGCTAATGAGAAATAAAAATTAGCACATGAATTTCATTAGCATATACTACATTCATCATTCGAAAACAAAATTGGGATTTAATCTTCGAATCCGCGCAGCGGAAAATCATTTCTCCCCTTCCTGGTTCATTTTCTGTATGTAGAAGAACGATTTATCAATGGTTTCGTATTTCCCGTTTGGAGTTGGCTTTAAGGCCGGGGATGCCACAATGTAGCCATAGGCGTCAATCAAAACGTAGCTCGGAAAGGAGTTGATCTTATAGTTTTTGAACACATCGCTCTCCGGGTTCAGCTCGTATTTTTTCCACGGGATATTCTTCAGCAGCTCTTTTTGCTTTTTGCTGTAATCGTCCTGCTTGCGGAAAATAGTGATGATCTCCACATCATTTTTGTACTTTGTATACATCGCTTTCAGCAGCTCGATTTCGCTTTCAGATTCCTTGATGCTGAGATCGGCGAACTGGATATATAAGTGCTTTTTGGCGAAATGCTCCAGCGTGGTCATTTCTTCCGTTCCGTAAGCTGTCAGTACGAAGCCCGGCGCTTTCGATCCCGGCAGGATTTCAGTCAGTTTCCCGGCAAGGTTGGCGGCAATGACCCCGTTTTCCTTGAAAAGGCTGTGGTGGGCAATGCTGTCTAAAATACTGATGATGTTGGTTTGGGGGAAATCGCTTTTGAAATAGGAATCGCTCAGGGTTTTAATCATGACCAGTTCCAGGATCTTGGCATTTTTCAGCGTATATTCTTCAGCCATCGCGTTGGCAACCATGGTAGGACTGCTTTTCAAAACACCCAGGTAAACCCTGTTGTTCGTTTCCAGCGGCATCCGCGTCAGGATTTGCTTGTAAAAGCTTTCCAGGTAAGCCATGTAGATGTCGTTATCATACATCACCGGGTATTTCTTGAGGTAAAAATCGTATTTCTCAAAGCGGTTGCGCGCGCCGAGGAACTGCATGTCGTCCATTTCAGCGATCGAAAAGCGCACATAGGTTTTGAAGTAAAAGCTGGTGTCCTCTGCATACGCTTTTTCAACATTCATCTTAAAGGTATCCAGTTTTTGCACAAACTCAATACCGGTCAGGTTCCGCTTGTAATAGTACATGCCCAGGAAATCGTTGCGCCATTTTTCAAAGCTCAGAATGCGGAAATTGATATCCGTTTCCGGCAGGTT
The DNA here is from genome assembly GCA_021325675.1 of Crocinitomicaceae bacterium. GTDB lineage: Bacteria > Bacteroidota > Bacteroidia > Flavobacteriales_D > Crocinitomicaceae > M2408. The sequence goes on along the minus strand of JAJTCM010000002.1, from coordinate 34,690 downwards.
GATGAAGCTTATTTCCACATCATTTCCCAGCGGGCGGTATTCATCATACTTGTTTTTAAGCGGCATGTAAATCTCGTAAGCCGCGTCGGGCTGGATATAAATAAAACCCTTGTTATTTTTGGATTTGATGTATATTTTCTGCGTTTTGGAATTGTACATGGTGATCCGGAACATAGAATCGTCCTGCACCACGGCCGTAGCGAGCAGCTTTTCCTTCATGGAGAAGTAGTCTTCGATCGCGTAGACCTCCACTTTTTCACCAATATATTTCGGTGCAAAACCGATAATTTTGGTGATTTTTTCAGCATGTAAACTTTGTGCAACGAAAAAAAGCACAAGTGCCAGGCTCCATTTTTTCATACTCATTTAACGAGGATTTCACTGTTAGTTACAAAATCTGCAATAACCCCGCCATTTTTCGAAATCTCACGCACGATCGTCGAATTAATGTGGTTGAATTCGGGATCGGTTACCAGGAAAACAGTTTCAATATGCCGCTCCAGCGAATGGTTCATTTGGGCAATGGAACGTTCGTATTCAAAATCCTTCACGTCGCGCAAGCCGCGGATAATAAAGGGAGCGCCAAGCTCTGTACACAGCTCAACGGTCAGTTTTTTGGAATAGCTCACTACGTAAATATCCGGCGTAGTTGCGTAAATCGATTCAATATGACGAACCCGGGAATCCAGGCTGAAAAGTGAATTTTTGGTAGAATTTTCCCCGACACCGATAATGATCTCGTCAAAGATTTTGGAAGCTTTTTGAATGACATTTTCGTGGCCCTTCGTGAAAGGGTCGAAAGAACCGGGAAACAAAGCGATCTTTTTCATATTTCAGGCTTTAAAAAAACTAAAATGTACATTCCCAAAGTTACGCTTTTCTACGAAATTTTCAAGCTGTGACAAATCAGTCTGGCGGCCGTGTTCAATGATGCAAAGCCCGTCTTCCGTCAGGCGCTTGTGCTCAAACACCAGTTTTACGATCTCTGCATGGAAATTCGCATCGTAAGGCGGATCGGCGAAAACCAGGTCGAATTGCTTGTCCGTTTTCCGTAAATAGTCACGTACATCGGCTTTCATGACATCCATTTCGTTTTCCAGCTGGTGCTCCGTAATCAAGCCCCGGATAAAACGCACGCAGTTGTAATTCATATCCACGCTTGTCACATGGCCGGCTTGCCGCGAAGCAAATTCAAGCGAAATGTTGCCCGTTCCGGCACACAGGTCCAGGATCTTCAAATCCTGCAAGCTGAACTGGTGCTCCAGGATGTTGAACAAGCCCTCTTTCGCAAAATCCGTGGTTGGCCGCGAAGGAAAGTTTTTAGGCACCGAAAAGCGCCGCGATTTTAAATTTCCCCTGATTACACGCACAGTTCCTGGTATTTGATGGTTTTTTCAGAATCAAAGGTGATTTCCATTGATTTGAAAGTGTCGATTTGTTTCAATATGGCGCTGAGCTCTTCTTTGCCCGCAATAGCATCCGCCTGCAAATGGAAATTGAGCTTTCCGGCTTTTCCCGCTAACTGCATTTGCTGCAGGGCAAAAGTGAGATAGTACACAACGTCGTTCACGTGCTGGATTTCGAAGGCATTGCAAAAGAGAAGCTCGTTTTTGTCTGCCGCCTGGATTGTCATCTGACCCGGGTAAACGTTTACCTGTACCTGCAGCCTGAACGCCTGTTTCATGATGCCGCGCAGCTGGTGGCTGTATTCGTGCTGAATGAGCGCCCGCGGGAATTTGATCACGAAAAATGATTTGACCCACAAGGGGATTTCGTAGAGGTTAACAATACTCAGCTCGCTGATTCGGTTGTAATCCAGCTCGGTGGCGGTAACTTGCTTCGTAAAGCAGGTCGCGAAAAGCGCTTCCATTGATTTAGGCTCAAAAACGGCTGAAGGAACAAGCATGGCGTTAGCCGAAACCCACGAAACGCTTACTTCTTCATAAGCGGATAATTCGCCTGCTTTTTCTTTCAGGAAACCTGCCAGGGCTTCTTTCAGCTGGAAATCTTTTTTCTCCCGGAAAAGCAAAGATCCGAGCACATGCAGCTTCCCGCCTGAGATTTTCGAAAGGGCGCAAAACGCATCCGAAATCTCAATACAAAGCTGTTCCTTCAAATTTTCCATGTTGTCACAAAACTACGGTTTTTTAGCACATGTTAATATAAGTTTTGCCACAAAGTCTCCAAGTTACCAGGAGGCGCCAAGTTTTTAATATTGTTGCTACTGCATCAAATGTGAATCCTATTGTTCAATTAATCCAAAATCGTCTTAGTGCCCGCCTCGTGCTATACTGCCTTAGTGGCTATTTTTTGTATTTTTACACAGGACATGGAAACATTTAAACAGGAATTTGAGCGCCTCTTTTTAAGCCGGCTGAATTTTACGCCCAACGAAAAACAAGGCGATGCAATCCGTGTATTTGGTGATTTCCTATGTTCTGCTCAGCAATTCCGCACGCTGATCCTGGCGGGCTATGCCGGAACGGGCAAAACATCGCTCATCGGAAACCTGGTGGGGAGCTTGCAGCTGCTCAAACGCCGCACCGTTTTGCTTGCGCCAACAGGGCGTGCAGCGAAAGTGTTTTCGGGTTTCGCGGGGCAAAAAGCGTTTACCATCCACAAAAAGATTTACCGGAAGAAAAAAATTGAAAACGGCTCTGTCCAGCTGGATTTATCCCCGAATTTAACGAAAGGAACGTTGTTTATCGTGGATGAAGCTTCTATGATCGCGGATTACTCCGCTACGAACCAGGGCGCTGTTTCTGAACGCAACCTGCTCGAAGATTTGCTTAACTACGTGTTTTCGGGTGAAAACTGTGCGTTGATCCTGGTGGGGGACGAAGGACAGCTTCCTCCCGTTGGCTCGGATTTTTCACCGGCGCTCAACCCGGTTTACCTGAAACATCATTTTCCGAAATTGGCCGTCAGCGAATTGAAGCTCACGGAAGTTATGCGGCAGCAAAGCGGTTCGTTCATTCTCAAAAATGCAACCCTCATCCGCTCGGCGAAAGAGAAGCTCCGGCTGGAGATCGCTTCGAAGCAAAATAAAGACCTTTTTGCGATCAACGGACTCGAATTCCAGGATAAGCTGGAAGAAGCCTATAATTTCTCCGGGCCCGACGAAACGATTATTATCACGCGATCGAATAAACGCGCCAATGCCTACAACCAGGAAGTGCGCAAGCGTATTTTATATTTTGAGGATGAAATTTGTTCCGGTGATGTCATCATGGCCGTGAAAAACAATTACTTCTGGGTACCGGAAACCTCCGAAGCAGGCTTTATCGCCAATGGTGAAATCCTGAAAGTGGTCCGTATTTTCCGCAAGGAGGAATTGCACGGGTTTTCCTTTCAGCATGCCGAAGCAGAGCTGATCGACTATCCTGACATGGGCAGCTTCAAAATTATCCTGATGCTGGATACATTATACACCGAAGGGCCGTCGCTGCCGCGGGAACAGATGAAAAACCTTTTCTTTGAGGTGGAAAAAGATTATGCGGATGAACGCAACAAAAAAACGCGCTACGAAAAAATACTGGCAGATCCGTATTTCAATGCCCTGCAGGTGAAATTTGCTTATGCTGTAACCTGTCATAAAGCCCAGGGCGGACAATGGGAGCAGGTTTTCCTGGATCATGGATACCTGGACGAAAATCTCGATGAAAGCTTTTTTCGCTGGCTTTATACCGGTTTTACGCGTGCAAGGGAGAAGCTTTTTCTTGTGAATTTCGACGAGCGCTTTATGTAGAGCGGGAAATATAAACCACAAAGTTTTTTATTGAACGCATCTCATATGTCTTCCATGTCTTATATGGTTCAATAAAACAGGCTGATATAGACCAACAAAAAAAGCCACCAGTACGAACTGATGGCTTTCAAAAAGATATGCTGTTTATTAATGTGCTACATGGAACTGGCCGCGGGAAACGCTTTCCTGTCCGTTTTTCAGCTCATAAAAATAATTGCCGTTATTCAGCTGGCTTGTGCTGATTTGCGTGTTTGCACCTGAAAGCGCAACTTTCTCAACCAATCTGCCGGACAAATCCGTAATTTCAATTTCCGTGATTTTCATTCCTGCTGTTTTTACATACATGAAATCTTTGGCAGGGTTCGGGTAAACCATCGGTTTTTGTGAAGCAAGACTGGCAACAGCAGTGGATTGTGTTACGAAGCTGATGTCGTCTACGTTCAGCACAGTTCCCGGGATGGGTGCGTCAGCCATACTGGACGAGAAAAAGATTTGAATACTGTCCGGTGCTTCCGGAGAATCATATTCTATATCAACAGTCCCAAGGGTAAAGTTGGTTGCAGCGTTGATCTCCATAATTCCACCGCCGATAGAGGCCTGCGTGCTGTTCTGGTCATCCCATTTCGTCAGTAAAACGATTACTTGTCCGAAATCTGCTCCCGGCGTAGAATACTTGTAATAAAATTCCATGGCTGTCGGACGAGCGGTATAGGGAACCCCCATTACATCGACTGTTCCGAGCATGAGCAGCCCGCCAAGGGTGTCAACTGACCCAAAAACATCTACTTCAGCAGTTTCGATCTTGGCGGAGAAATTGCCGCTGTGAGCTGATGCATCTTTGCTAACGAGGGCCGGTAAACCAAAGTCGGCAAGGAAGTTATAAGTAGCCCATCCGTCCGGTTCGTCATAGGCTCCTGCTGAAGTCCAGTTTTCAAAACCAACGTTTGTTACCTGCGAGTTTGCGCCCAGGCTAACAAAAAAAGCAGCGCTAATAATAAGTAAAGTTTTTTTCATACTTTCGTGTTTTAATCATTTTAGTTGAACAAATATATCAAAAAATGAATCCCATCACTACAGAACTCGCAAAATTCAAAGAAGAAATTTACCTCGTTCAGGCAGATGTGAAAAGTGCATATTACGAAAGGGCAATGAATAAGCTGCATGAAATCATTGTCAATTACCCGGGAAAAGCAGAGCCCTTTTATGAACTGGGGCAAATTGCCTATAATTTCTGGCGCAACGATGAGGCCGAAAATAACTATGTCAAAGCCTTAAAAGCCGATCCGGATTATTTCCCGACGTATACGTCTTATGCTTTTATCCTGATTAAAGAGCAGCGCTTTGATGAAGCGGAAGGTGTGCTGGAAAATGCCAAACGCCTGCGCAGCCGGGATGATGCAGATATCTTTTTCTATACCGGGATGCTCAACCAGCACAAAGGAGAAGTGGACCTGGCAATCAATTACTACAACAAAGCGATCCAGCACAGCATTAACCAGAGCCAGATTGACCTGTACCTTAAATTTATGGCTGCCTGCAAGGAATTGCGGGGATGGGAGTAATAATGAAGAATTGAGAATTAAATGGAAAATGTAGAATTGACAATCGGACGATAGAGAATGAAAAAAATTCCATTCTTAATTCTCAATTTATAAAATTTTGATTTCCACACGGCGGTTAGCCTGCTCTTCGTAAGCGAATTTCGGATCTTTGTAGATCGGCATGGTGTTACCATAACCTTTGGCTTCCATGCGGCTTTTGTCGATTCCGTTGTCGATGAGGTAATTCATCACGCGCTTGGCACGGGCTTCGGATACTTTTTGACCGGCATGGCTGTTTTCGCCTTTTTCCTGCACGTGTCCCTGGATTTCAACGCGGATCCCGGAGTTGAGGGCCATGAAGTCTTTCAGGCGGCGGAGCTTAGGCTCGGAGCTTGGTAAGAAATCACTTGTCCCGGGCATAAATTCGATTTCATCCAGCTGGACGCTTTTTCCTTCACCGATTGGTTCGAGCCAGATCACGAGCTCATGCTGTGTATTCGCCGTCACGGGCTCTTCACGGTCTGCAAAGAAATAACCCTGTGCATCGATGCGAATGGTAATTTTACCGGATTTCGGCACATTGAAAAAGAAATCGGAACCGTTATAAAAAGCAGAGATGGATTTCAGACCGTTGAGAACGATGTCGGCGATAATCGGCTTACCGGTTTCCACATCGCGGATCATGATGTTGAGTGAAGGGGAAAATTCGTCATCACGCTGGTCGATGATTTTGCTTTCTGCTGATTCAAGCTCCGGGTCGGTAATGATCGGCTCGTATTTTACCGTCAGGTCCATATTCGCTTTTTCACTGTTTTCATACAGGAAAAGGATCATAACATTTTGTCCTTTCACCAGCTCCATCGGGTAGAAGAAGTTTTTATCCACGGAAAGAGACAAACCGATTTCTGAAGCCGTTGGCTCAAGGATCATACGCTTGATTTCGGCAATTCCTTTAAAAACATCGCCGCATAAATCGCTGGACTCATTGGTAAAAATGATCATTTTGCTTTTTCCTTTCAGTAAGCTGGCATTGAGGGAAAGGCGTCCGTTAAAAGGCGCTACGAAAGAACACCACAGGGAATTGTCTTCGGGAACGCTCGCTAAAGAAGGATAGTTGACGAGCTCGGAATGCTTTCCGCCCTTGCCGGTAAACTGGAGTTTATAAGTTCCGGGATTTAAAATATTGGTCGCTCCGTCACAGTCAGCAATGTTATCAGAGATTTCACGGTCTGATTGAGCATAGGTGCTGCAGACCAGAAACAAAAAAATAAAAGTAACTAAACGATAAAGCATATTTTTCGGGCACAAAAATAAATATTTTTTTCTAAAATGAGATTTTTTTTCTACTATAATTTCCAACCTTTGCTTTGTAAATTCTTCATGATTTGAATTGTTAATCAAAAACTACGCCAAACCTATTCAATTATAACGTACAGTTTACCCCGAAGGTTGGACTGAATGATTAATTTATCTACATCAGGGAATATTTTCTTCACTTTAATATCATCCATATTTCCTTTCAGGTTAATCGTTTCATCGATTTTACGGTTCAGCTGCTGTTCCATTTTTTTAGAGGCATCTGCCAGGATTTCAGTCATATTGAACTTCGTATAGCCCCGCATCATAGTGGTGATCTTATCGTTGAACAGCCATTTGGCGCTCCGCAGCAGGGCGTTTTTGGTTTCCAGCTCAAAAGTCAGGTCGGGAAAGCTTATTTCCTGCAGGGAATCATTGAATTTCGGCGTACCGAGAAAAAACAGCTTGCCGGATTTGCTGCCCGTAAAACCGACTTCAATACTAAGCTGCTGGTTGGCTGCGCCATGTATCCTGGCATTCTGAAAAATAATCTTGTTTTGCTTGATCCGGACTGTTTTACCGCTCAGCTCCCGGTTGAGAATGGCTGAAAGCGAATCGTAATCGGCAACGAGGTCGAGGTTGATGTTAAAGCCTTCATCGTGACGGATCGGGCTGAGGTCGGGGAGTGGTTTTACAAGCGCTGTGTTTTTATAGGAAGTTACGGTCGGGTAAGCTTCAATCATCGCTTCAAAGCTCAGGCGCGTGTCCTTCAGGCGGAGGTTTTCCACGCCGATTTTATCCGGGTTAACATTCAGGAAGCCGTAACCGTTGAGGTTGATCGGTTCTACGAAGCTGCGCCAGATCTTCTCTACTTCGCCCCGGATTTGCAGGTCTTCGATGCCGCGGTCGATTTCTTTGCCGACGTCTTTCAGGGCGCCTTTCACTTCCTTAATCACCTGCGAAGTGGCGTCGTAACTAAAAACGGTAATCTGGCATTTGTCTTTCGGGACAACGTCTTTCAGTTTGGTATTGGCATCGAGCTTAAAATCGGGTTTCAGCTCAATGGCGGTCTGGTATTCGACCTTGATTTTGCGCATCGGTTCGCCAATCCCGCAGCTGGCGTAAATCCGGGGCGTAAGGCAGGCAGGCGAATTAGAAAAAAGACCGGAGCATTTCACGCAGTAATTCAGGTTAAGGGAATAGTCTCCGTCAATTTCAATTTTTACTTCCAGCGGATCGGCTTTTTTTGGGTTTCCTTCGATTTTGATCGGCTTACGTATAAATTTATAGGCATAGCTCACGTCTTCGCACTGCTGCTGACTGCCGCTGAACTCGTAAGGAACGGATTTGTCGGCTTCGTTGAAATAGCTTTTCATCTCCATTTCCACGGGAATCGAAAGCAGCGATACTTGCTGAACCGGCGGTGTGTAAGTCCCGATCTGGATTCCGGGCGCAGGCGGGGCGATAGTTTTGCAGGAATTGAGCAGAATCAGACCGCCAAAGGCAGTACCGAAGGTAAACAGAATGGGAATGAGACGCTTTTTTTTCAGTGGTTTAATTTTCATTTCTTCCCTTTCTTTTTTGGTTTCAGCACAACGTATTGAACGGTATACTGGAAATAATTCGAAACCTGGTAAGAATTGCCTTCCGCATCTTTTTCGGATCGGCTCACAAGGCCTTGTTTCGGATCCGTGCAGCGGATTTCAAAATACAGGTTTTTGCCCTGGCGCTCAAGCAGCGAAATAAAATGTCCGCCCTCTACTTCAAAATGGCTGAATAAACGCTGGTTCATGAAAACTTCCTGGATCAGGATGCCGTCTTTTTCGTCGAGGAGAAAGAGATTGGGGCTTTTCAGGGAGTCGTTCCAGAAAATTTCGTAATCCTTGACCATTGTTCCCCACTTTTTGCTGTTGTAGGTCATTTTAAACGTCCAGCGGTTAGGCTTGCCGGTTTCCAGCAGGTCAAAAGTCACCGGGACCGTGTCTTTGATCCCGTCCAGGTATTCAAGATACATATCGCCTTCATAGCTTCCCAGCCAGGAAAGCGGAAAATTGGATTGGGTTCGGGCTTGCAGCCCGAGAAGCAGAAAGAAAATGAAAATGCTTTTTTTCACGCAGCGAATTTACAAAAAAACGGGTGAAGAAAGATTGGTTACTTTTTTAGCCACGAATTACACCAATTATATTCGCGTCATTCGTGCAATTCGTAGCCAACAAAAAAGGCGCTCTTCGTAGTGAGGAACGCCTTTGTTTATGATGTTTTTATTCTTAATTCATCTTAGCTTTGAGCCCTTTATCCAAAGCATCAAGGAATTCCTCGGTGTAAACATAATGATCACCGTGGTTTACTTTGTTCCCGTGAATGCATACGGCAAGGTCTTTCGTCATCACGCCGCTTTCAACTGTTTCGATGCAAACTCTTTCAAGCGTTTCGCAGAAATTGATCAGCTCCTGGTTGCTGTCCAGCTTTCCGCGGAAAGCCAAACCTCTCGTCCAGGCGAAAATAGATGCAATCGGGTTGGTAGACGTTTTTTTACCGGCCTGGTGGTCGCGGTAGTGACGTGTAACAGTTCCGTGTGCAGCTTCCGCTTCCATGATTTTCCCGTCAGGCGTAATCAAAACGGAAGTCATCAGTCCCAAAGAACCGAAACCTTGTGCCACTGTATCGGATTGAACGTCGCCATCGTAGTTTTTACAAGCCCACACGAAGTTTCCGTTCCATTTCAGGGCGGAAGCAACCATGTCGTCGATCAGGCGGTGCTCGTAGGTAATCCCGGCAGCGTCAAACTTCGCTTTGAATTCGTTCTGGTAAATTTCTTCGAAAATATCCTTGAAACGACCGTCGTATTTTTTGAGGATCGTATTTTTAGTCGAAAGGTAAAGCGGCCATTTTTTAGTCAATGCCATGTTGAAGCAGCTGCGCGCAAAACCTTCGATACTTTCGTCTGTGTTGTACATTGCCATTCCAACGCCGTCGCCTTTGAAGTTGTATACATCAAACTGCTGCACTTCGCCGCCGTCTTCCGGTGTGAACGTCATTGTCAGCTTTCCTTTTCCTTTGAAAACGGCATCAGTTGCGCGGTACTGGTCACCAAACGCGTGACGGCCAACAATGATCGGCGCAGTCCAGTTTGTTACCAGGCGCGGTACGTTCTGCATGACGATCGGCTCGCGGAAAACAGTTCCGTCCAGAATGTTGCGGATCGTTCCGTTCGGCGATTTCCACATGGATTTCAGGTTGAATTCCTTTACGCGCTGCTCATCCGGCGTGATAGTCGCACATTTGATCCCAACCTGGTATTTTTTGATTGCCTCAGCTGCATCCACTGTAATCTGGTCACTGGTTTCATCGCGTTTTTCGATCCCGAGATCGTAGTACTTGATATCCACATCCAGGTATGGTAAAATCAATTTATCCTTAATAAATTTCCAGATGATGCGCGTCATTTCGTCACCATCGATTTCCACTACAGGGTTTGCAACTTTAATTTTCGACATGATTTTTTATTTTGGGTACAAAGCTAATAAAACTTCAAAACAACCACCCAATTTTTGATAGATTTTCATAACAAAATGTCACAAAAACAAGTCTTGTCTTTAAATTTAAGGGATAAAACTTTGCTGCCACGAATTACACGAATTTTCACTAATATCCTTTCGTGTAATTGGTGCAATTTTTAGCAATGCATTACAAAAAATCCCCGCCTGAAATTTCAAACGGGGATTGTCACTATGGTTTAACTTAAGTCTAATTGCCTTTGATCTCAAACTCCGTACGGCGGTTTTGCTGGCGGCCTTCCTCGCTGTTGTTGGAAGCGACCGGGATCCCGGAGCCATAACCTTTCGCGGTCATGCGGGTTGCGGCAATTCCTTTTGCTTTCAGGTAATTTACTACGGCATCAGCACGCTGCTGTGACAAAGCGTCATTGATCATCGCGGAACCGGTGTTGTCGGTGTGGCCCGAAATCTCGATAACCAATTTGGGAACGTCCTGCATCAGTTTTACCAAACGGTCCAGCTCAGCATTGGATTCAGTGCGTAAAGTCGCTTTTCCGTGATCGAAGAAAATGTTGCGCAGGGCAATTTTGCTGCCGATGGCGATATTTTTCAATTCAATCGTTTTGCTCACGAGATTATCGTCGCTGCCTGAAGGAATGTCAAAGTTTTCGGAATGGAAAAGGTAGCCCGGCGCTTTCACAGCGATTCCGTAGTTTTTACCGGAAGGCAGCGTAATGATGAATTTTCCCGTAGCGCTGTTTGTTACAAAGGTTTCAATCACTTTCCCCGTGGCGTTGTCCGTAATTTCAATGCTTGCTTCAACCGGTTTGCGGGAAATCGCGTCAATGGTGTTTCCTTTAAACACGGTGAGGGTTTTCTTGTTCACGGCAACAGTCGCTTCGATCTGGTTGTCTTTCAAAGGCATCGCGATGGAAGCCAGCAAAAAGTCTTCGATATCAACGACTGCCTGTTTTTCTTCGCCCCAGAACGTTACTTTGTAAATATCGTAACCTCCGCTTCCGCCAGCACGGTTGGAAGAAATGTAAGCATATTTGCCGTTGGCTGTCGGGGAGAAAAAGAAATCGTCATACGGCGTGTTGATCGGGTAACCGAGGTTTACCGGCGCTGACCACTGTCCCTGTACTTTTTTCGACATGAAAATATCAAAACCACCCAGGGATTCGTGCCCTTCGGAAGCAATGTACATCGTTTCACCGTCTACGGAAATGTAGATCGACCCTTCGTTGAACTTGGTGTTGCACGGCGTTACCATCGTTGCAGCCATGTAATCCTGCTTCACCTTGCTTTGAATAGATGAAAACATGATTTCCATCCCGTTGGCGCGGTCGTCGTTGTCACGGGTAAAGTAAACACGGTAGCCGTCGTCGTTGTAGCATGCATTTTTTTCGTTGGTTTTCCCGTTGATCATCGCCGGCAGCTTTTTTGGCTCACCCCAGCTTTCGCCTACCAGCTTCGACTCGTAGATATCAGTCTGTCCGTCCGTGTTCTGGTGGAGCAGCATACGTGTCCCGTCATAGCTGATGGAATTGGAAATATCGTCGCTGGCAGTGTTGATTTTTCCCTCCAGGCGTTTTGGAAACGACCACGCGCCGTCTGTGAAGGTTGATGAAAAAATATCGTAATCGTAGCCACCCACTTCATTGGCTGCGCGGCTTCCCGAACGGTTGGAAGACATGATCAATTCGGAACCGTCCGTAGAAATAGATGGCGCCATATCGTCTTCGCCTGTGTTCAGCTCGCTGACGTTGTCGATCCAGACACGCTCCGGCTTGTTCACGGCTTTTTGTGCCAGTTCACATTCTTTGATGCGTTTGGTGATGAACTTGGAAAAATTATCGGCTTTACGGTATTCGCTTTCGAATGTTTTGAAGCTTGTAATTGCCTGTTCAAACTGTCCGTCCAATTGCAGTGCAACGCCGTTGTAATAATTCAGGAAAGGACTGCATCCCGGGTCGAGCTCTTTGGCGCGTTTGATGTACGGAATCCCTTTGCCCGGATCTGTGGAATGAATGTAACAAACCCCGATTTTGAAGTTCAGCTCGCCGTTGTTCGGGTTGAATTTTTGGGCTTCGGCGTAAGATTTGAGCGCTTTTTTGTAGTTCAGGCCATAATCGGACACGTTGAAAACGGCTTCGTTGCCTAGTTTCCAGGCTTCGTCACCCTTGTCGATAGCGTCCTGCGCTTTTTTGAGCTCGTCCTTTTTTTCTTTGAAGTTAGCTGCCTTAAATTCAACATTTTGTGCAAAAATAAAAGGGGCAGCGACTAAGATCGTCAGTGTGAATAAGAAATGTTTCATGATGCTTAGTTACAATTGGATGAATAATATTTTTTACCGATGTCAGCGCCGAGCTCTTTGGCTTTGTTCCAGTCGGAGCAGGCGGCGTTCATCTCGCGCAGCATTTCGTTGGCGTTGGCGCGGTTAACGTATGCCGAAGCGTATTTTGGGTCCATCGCGATAGCTTTGTCGGCCATGTCTTTTGCTTTCTGGTATTCTTTTTTCTTGAAATAAACCGCTGAAAGGTTGGAGTAAGCCGGGGCATATTTGGAATTAAGCTCAATGGCTTTCTTGAAATCCTTTTCGGCATCTTCCATGCGGCCCTGCTCATACTGTGTTGCGCCGCGGTTGTTGTAAGCTAAATAATAAGTCGCATCGATGCTGATGGCGCGGTTGAAGGCAGCCAGCGCACCGGTATAATCTTTCGCTTTTTTCTTCGTCGTACCGACATTGTTGAGCACAAAAGCCAGGTTGGGGTTTTTACGCAGCGCTTCTTCGTATTCCGCGATGGCTTTCGGGAAGTTGTTCAGCATCCGGTAGCAGCTGCCGCGGTCGTTGTAGGCAAAAGCCGCTGAAGCGTCCAGCTCGATCGTTTTGGTGAAATACTTGATGGCATCCGTGTAATCTTTCTGCATAAAGCGCAAAGTTCCGTAGTTGTAATACGCTTTCGGGTTTTTCGGGTCGATCTGGATGGATTTTTCGTAGTCTTTTTCAGCTTTCGAATAATCATTGATTCCCTGGTAAGCCCGTCCGCGCTGGAAATAAGCTTTGGAGTAGGACGGATCTTTGGCAATCAGCGTATTCAGGGTTGTGAGCGCATCGGCATATTTTCCGGCTTCGTTTTCCGTCAGGCCTTTATTGTAATAAGCCGCCGTGAAATTCGGGTCGGAGCTGATCGATTTCTGGAATTCGGCGATGGCTGCTGTGTAATTTTTGCCGGAAAACTGGGTAACACCGCGGTTATACGCTTCCTGGCTGGCAGCTACGGCTGCATTTTGCTGGTTCAGCTTCGCAATCGAATCTTTGTAGGCCTGCTCCTTCGGCGTAAGCGTTTCCAGCTGCCCGAAGGACAAAATGGAGATGCCCAGCGCCGGGATGATCATCAAATAGTTTAACATGGTTCTGCAATTTTGAGGGTTGAAGATAGGTATTTCCGCTTTTCTCAGAAGAAGATTTTATTAACAATTGATGCTGTTTCCGGTTGTTTATTATGGAAAACAAATCGATTTTGTTCAGGATCAATCGATTATAGGAGTGCAAGTTGAATCAAGATTAAATTTTGCAAATTTTCTGCATTAATGCTTATCTTTGAATCCCAAACAAAAACACACATGTCAAAAGAAGTTTACCTGGTTGACGGAGTCCGCTCAGCCATCGGCAATTTCGGGGGAACGCTCGCGCCCGTTCGCGCGGACGACCTCGCAGCAATCGTTTTAAAAGCACTTACAGATAAATTCCCTACGCTGGACCAGAACCAGATCGAAGATGTGATCCTTGGCTGTGCCAACCAGGCCGGCGAAGACAATAGAAATGTGGCCCGAATGGCTTCGCTATTAGCGGGGATCCCGGTGAGCGCCGGCGGAGAAACAGTGAACCGTTTGTGTGCCTCCGGAATGGCGGCCGCAATCAATGCAGCCCGCGCTATCAAAGACGGTGCAGGCGATATTTACATTGCAGGCGGCGTGGAGCACATGACCCGCGGCCCCTGGGTGATTTCCAAGACTTCCAGCGCTTTCGGAAGAGATGCACAAATGTTCGATTCTTCCTTCGGCTGGCGTTTTGTAAACCCGGCGATGCACGAGAAATTCGGCACGGATGCAATGGGAAACACAGCTGAAAACCTCGTTGATTTGTACGGTATTTCCCGCGACGACCAGGATAAATTCTCTGCGTGGTCGCAGCAAAAAGCGTTTGCGGCACAGCAAAACGGAATTCTTGCCCAGGAAATTGTACCGGTAAGTATCCCGCAGAAACGCAAGGACCCGATTATTTTTGACCAGGATGAGTTCATGCGCCCGGAAACGACGCTCGAAACCCTGGCTTCGCTCAGACCGGCTTTCCGCAAGGATGGAACGGTAACAGCGGGTAACGCTTCGGGCTTGAATGACGGTGCGGCAGCTTTGTTGCTGGCTTCCGAAGCAGGTTTGAAAGCGAACAGTCTCACACCGAAAGTAAAAATCTTAGGCGGCGCTGTTGCCGGCGTTGAGCCCCGCATTATGGGAATCGGCCCGGTGGAAGCTTCCCAAAAAATATTGCAGCGCTGCGGGCTGACGCTCGACCAGATGGACGTGCTGGAGCTCAACGAAGCTTTTGCGGCCCAGGTGTTGGCTTGTACGCGTAAGCTCGGACTGGCAGACAACGATCCTCGGATCAACCCGAATGGTGGGGCAATCGCGCTCGGCCATCCGCTCGGTATGTCAGGCTCACGGATTATGCTGGCGGCGGCCAATGAATTGGTGCGAAGGCAGAAAAAATATGCGCTGGTAACCATGTGCATCGGGGTGGGTCAAGGCTATGCCTGCATCCTCGAACGCGTATAACCAACGCTTTGAATTTGATTTCGTTAAACAAGAATATGAATAAATTATTCGGGCTTTTGCTGCTGGCGCTCAGCTTCGTTTCCTGCCGGAAAGAAGCTACGCTCTGGTATTCGGATTGGGTGCTGCCGGTTGCCGGCGATACGCTCGATTTGGGTAACCTGACCAACGACAGTACGCTGGCGGTTGAAAACGGTATTTATGTACTTGATCTGCACCGCAAAATCGCTTCCATTAATCTTTCCGAATACATTGAGCTGCCGGATACGACGATCGAACAAAAGTTCGCCATCAGTTTTTCAACGCTCAACGTTCCTGCCGGAAGCAGCTTTGTGAACAGCAACGAAGATCATGTGTTTGACCTCGACGATATGCAACTGAAACAAGCGCGTGTAAAAAGCGGCCGGATCATTCTCGAAGTTTTCAGCCCGGTAGAAACCACCACATTTTTTGAAATCGAATTGCCATCCGTCACTTCGGGCAGTGAAGTGGTGAAGAAAACACTTTCGGTTGCGCCCGGAACATTGAGCAGCCCGGCTTCCAACTCCATGGAAATCGATTTGGCGGGTTATGTGATTGATTTGCGCGGAAGCAACGGCCTGGAATTCAATTCCCTGCCTTCGAAGCTCAAAGTAACTTCCGATCCGTCAGGAAGCGCCGTTGTGCTGCATTCCACCGATTCGACGCGTTTTATCATCCGCATGGAAAACATTCGCCTGGATTACGCCCGCGGATATTTCGGACAGCAGAAAATCGCAGACAATTACGTTTTTGATTCCAAATTCCTGAAAAACCAGGTGGAAGGTTTGCTTGATCTTTCGGCGATTAACCTGCAGCTGGATTTTGTCAACAGCATCAAAGTTTCAGCGAAAGCCAATCTTAAAAAACTCAAAAACACCAATACGGATAACGGAAACAGTGTCGAATTGAGCAATTCCGTGATCGGGAACCCGTTTATCGTGCAGTCTGCGAGCGGAAACTGGGATAATCTCCAGGCAACTGAAAAAAGCCTGACATTCAACAGCGGCAATTCCAACCTGGAAAGCTTTGTCGAAAATCTCGGTGACCAGACTCAAATCGATTACGAGCTGGAGCTGAACCCCTGGGGAAATACTTCCGGCGGCTGGGACGAATTTTTCCCGCAAAGCGCGCTTGATGTGGAGCTTCACGCACAGATGCCGCTGAATATTGGCATGGACGATTTGGTGCTCACGGACGTTTTTGACTTCGCGGTTGAGCAGGATTACAGCAAAACCCGTGTTCAAAGCGGTAACCTCGTATTGAAAATAGAAAACGCTTTTCCTTTGCAGGGCGATCTGGAGCTTGAATTCCTCGATGCTGCCGGGCAAATTATACAAAGTATATCGAATGTCGAAAAAATCCAGTCGGCAGCTTACGGTTTAACGAATAGTTTGGGCATTTTAAGCAAAAAAAGCGAGCTGACAGTTCCTTTCCCTGAAGACCTGCTCCTGCGCCTGAATGATATTAAACAAATCCGCGCTGTTTTAAAATTAAATACGCCAGATCCCGTGACCGGTGATTCACAGCAGGTTTCCATCCCCGAAAAAGCGTTTTTTTACATCCGGGTGCAAACGAATTTCAAACTTGAAAACCATCTCGGAGAATGAAAAAAGTATTGATCTTGCTGGTTTTTTCAAGCGCATTCCTGCTCAGGGCACAGATTTCCCTGCCGGAAAGCCTGAGCTTTGATACTTCCAGGTTCATGCTGAGCTTCCGGGCTTCACATGATATCCAAAGTTCGGCGCTCCGCAATGAGTTTGCTTCTATTTTGGTTAAAGGCGGAACGCTGACAGACGAGATCAAAGACCGGAGCCTGAACAAACATAAGGAAATCAACCGCCTTGGAAGGGAATTTACCGCTGAATTGCTGGTAGCCGATTATAAGCTGACGCCTTTTAAAGGAAAAAGATACGGAATTATGGCGGAAGCCGGTTACCAGTCGCTTTTTGCGGGTGCGTATTCCAAAGATGCATTTCAGCTGGCTTTTTACGGGAACGCTTCGTATGTAGGCGACAGCGCCAAATTCAGCGGCTCGGAATTTCAATACCTGGATTTCCAGAACTTCGGTTTGGGCTTAATTAACAAACGCACCAAATCCTATGTCAGCCTGAACGTGGTCAATATCCAGAATTATTTTGAAGCAGAAATCCGCGACGGAAGCTTTTACCTGAGCCCGGATTCAACGCAGGCAGCCTTTAAGCTCGACGCCTGGTCGAAAAATACCTATTCAAGCAATTTCAGCCAGGGCCTGGGTGTAGCGCTCAATTTCTGCATCAACTTTGAGGTCGACTGGCGCAAGGAAGGCAAGGCTTTTTTCCAGTTTAAAGTGAAAAACCTCGGAGTTGCCAAAATCCGCTCGGTACAAAGCTATTCTGTGGATTCAAACCTGGATTTCGGCGGTTTTCAGCTGGATGATTTCCTGGAGAACGACGCTGAATCCTTCGATGAGGTTTCCTGGCTCGACACGCTTGGAGTGAAAACGGATACAGTTCAGCAATTTATTGTTTTACCTGCGATGATGCAGTTCGGCAAAATTTTAGATTTGAATTCGACACAGCAAACCCAGTCGTTTTTTGGGATAAAATTGTACCCGAGATTGAGCTACGTTCCAAAAATTTACCTGGGGATCGATCACAAGCTTTCGGAAGATTTACACGTTGGCGCGAGCTGCTCTTACGGCGGTTTTGGCTTGCTGAGAGCGGGCGTTTACGCGGCCATTCATAAAAATAATTACGATTTCGGGATCGGAACGGAAGACCTTCTCGGAGCAGTTTCTAAAAATGGCTTCGGGCAGATGGTTTGTCTTAATTTTAAATGTATTTTATAAATTGAAATAAAAAAACAAGATCATGACACAAACAAATATCTATTTGATTATCGGGGGAGTATTGCTGCTTCTTATTTTATTCAGCTTCCGGACTGTGCAGCAGGGAACGGTGGCAATTGTAACGATTTTCGGGAAATACCGCAGGATCATGTCGCCGGGATTGAACTTCAAGCTGCCGATCATTGAGCAGATATACAAGCGGATTTCCATCCAGAACCGTTCAGTGGAGCTTGAGTTTACGGCAACTACGCAGGACCAGGCGAATGTTAATTTCAAGGCGATGCTGCTTTTTGCGGTACTCAACCAGGACGAAAACACGCTCAAAAACGTAGCGTTTAAATTTATCAGTGAACAAAACCTCATGCAGGCGCTCATCCGTACGGTAGAAGGCTCCATCCGGGCTTTTGTAGCGACTAAAAAACAGGCGGAGGTTCTTTCCCTGCGCACGGAAATCGTCCAGGAAGTGAAAAGTCACCTGGATTCAACGCTCGAAGAATGGGGTTACCACCTGATCGATTTACAGTTGAACGATATTGCTTTTGATGAGGCGATTATGCGCAGTATGGCCCAGGTTGTGGCAAGTAACAACCTCAAAGCTGCCGCTGAAAACGAAGGCCAGGCTTTGTTGATTACCAAAACAAAAGCTGCCGAAGCGGAAGGAAATGCGATCAAAATTGCGGCTTTGGCACAAAAAGAGGCTTCCCAGCTGCAAGGACAAGGTGTGGCTTTATTCCGCCAGGAAGTGGCGATCGGTATGACAGAAGCTGCCAAAGAAATGAAAGTGGCCGACCTGGATTCTTCCCTCATTTTATTTTCCATGTGGACGGAAGCCATGAAGCATTTTGCGGAAAACGGCAAAGGAAACATGATCTTCCTCGATGGATCGCCGGATAATATGCAGCGTACCATGCGCGAGATGATGGGCATAACGCATGGCATTGACCCGCAAGGAACGGGCAAAACAACAGGAAACTAAGCGGATGAGCGGCCTGAAATACATAGGGATTTTTTGCTGCCTGCTGGCTTTTTCCGGCCGGGCGCAGATTTCATTTTTCAAAGCGTATTCCGACCAGGGCTACGAAGTAGGGGAAGGGATCGTGCAGCTGGCGGACTCCGGTTATTTGCTGACGGGCTCTACAAGCAGCGCCACGGCGAACGCACAGGCATTTATTGCACAGGTTGACAGCATGGGAAACCGTTTGTGGACCAAAACCTATGGCGGAAATGAAAGCGAGCGCGGCAGACGGATTTTCTACGTCGAAAATGACGGGATTTACGTGGCCGGTCAAAGCAATTCCGGCACTAACTTTCACGATGCCTATTTCTTCAAAACGGACCCGGACGGAAATCTGCTGTACGAAAAAACGTACGGTAGCCCCGCTTATGACAATATCCTGGATGGCGTGATGCTGCCTGATACTTCCTTCCTGCTGGTTGGTGAAACGTATGATACGCCGAACGAGCGGGAAAACATGTATTTAATGCGGATCGATAAGACCGGCGATACGCTCTGGACGAAAAACATCGGTTCGGACGGCAAAGACGTGGCCCGTTCAGTTCAAATGCTCAACGACACGATTGTCTATATTGCCGGCGAATATTACGTGGCTGATTCCCTGCAGGGCAAAGCGATGCTGATGCGTTTGCACATCGACGGGACAGTGGAATGGATCAAAACTTTCGGTGCGAACGGCGTGTACGCTTTTAATGATCTGCATATCAGCGGAACGACTATCCGCGTGGTTGGAAACCACGTTTACAATGCTGAAACAGGCTACAGGCACCAATACGTTTTTCGCTGTGACGACAACGGTATTCCGGATATCCAGTATGATGACGTGCATGACGGCGATTTTTCCTTCGAACACCTTGTACACTTCGGCAGCGATCCGGACCATTTTTATTTCTGCACCAAGGCTTCCGACAGCCCCGAGATCGTGACTTACGAGGATGGAAGTGACGTGGTGGTCTATCGTTTTAACGGCGGCGGCATGTATTACGTCGGGCCAAGCTTTTTCCCATCTAATACGGGCGATGATGTAGTTAACGAAGCGATTTCTACCTCTGATGGCGGTGCGATGCTCATTGGCTGGAACGAGCGCCCGGTAAACGGCGGTTCCAATGTTATTTTAATCAAAATCGGGCCGAACGACCAGTTTGCGTTTTCACATACAATCCCGCAAATGGAAAGCCTGGTGAGTATTGAAGAAACAAAAGCGGAAAGTGTTGGTTTCTACCCGAACCCGGTACAGGATGTTTTATTCATTCCTGCTGCAGGTAAAAATACGGTACAGGTTTACGATCAGTTAGGAAAGCTGGTGCTGGAAAAATCTGTGACCGATGGAAAGCTTAATGTCAGCGGTTTGAATCCGGGCTTGTATTTTCTGTCGACCGGTGAAAGCGGGAAACAAAAATTCCTGAAGGAATAAAAGGCTTAGCCACAAATTACACGAATTGCACAAATGCTTTGGTTAAAGGATTTGAAAATATTAGCACCATCGTGTAATTGCAAGAGATTGATAGAAATTAGCGAAAATTAGTGAAATTCGTGGCTAAAGGAAACTATTCACTGCTCAAAGAAAACAACTGAGCTTACATCAGCATCTGGTTCCGCTGGCTATCCAGTCTCAGCAGGATGAACATCATAATTGAGAAAGACATCATCGACGACCCCCCGTAGCTGAAAAACGGCAGAGGAATACCGATTACCGGAGCAAAGCCGATATCCATCCCGATATTGATCGCAAAGTGATAAAAGAGGATCATGGCGCAGCAATAGGCATAAATCCGGTTGAAACGTGACTTTTGGCGCTCAGCTATCGTAATGATGCGCACGAGCATGAACATAAACATGGCAATTAGCGTGAAGCTGCCGATGAAACCCCATTCTTCCGCAAAAGGACAGAAGATAAAATCCGTTTCACTTTCCGGTACGTGGTTGGATTCCACACTCGCCACGCTGGCATTTTTGTATCCCTTTCCTTTTAATCCGCCGGAGCCAACGGCGGCCATCGCCCTGTTGCGGTTGTAATCTTCGCCGTCCGGGTCTTCGCGCAGCCCCAGGAAAAGCTCTATCCGGTCTTTCTGGTGTTTCGCAAGCCCCTGGAAACCAAAATTCACTGTCGATGAAATTCCCGCACAAAGCAGGAACCCGATCAGTACGATCAGCGTCACGCGGTTTTTATCACGTCTCGATGACATCCAGCGCAGGATGAAATAGCTCACAACCGCGAGGAGAAAAAGTGACAGGATTACCCCGAAGAAGCCCGGAATTACGATCCCCGGAAACCAGGAGAAAGTAATCACGTTGTTGCTCATCAGCAAGGTGACGAGCGATAAGAAAATAACCACGAAAAGGATCGGGATAAAGTGGCTTCCCACCCAGGTACTTTTGAACTTAACGCCCGGGATAACGTTCACCAGCTTGAGGATCAGCGGATCGTACGTAACGCCTTCGCGGTACATCACAAACAAAAAGGAAGTAAAAACAACAAAAGTTCCTGCATCGGGCTGGAGGAGGATCAGCGCCATCGGAACAACAATCAGGAGGTTTGCAACCAATACGGTGGAAACGTTCTGCTGGTTCAGGTTCAGGCGACTCAGGTAACTCCCGAGGGCAATTGACGTACCAATCTTAGCGAATTCGGCGGGCTGGATCCCCATCGAACCAAAGCCAAGCCAGGCATGGGCTCCGTTTACAGCCGGCATAAAAAGTACGACGACAAGCAAGATCAGGCAAAAAATATAGATCGGGATGGCAAATTTCCGGTAAATACTGGCATCGATCAGCATCACGAGGAACCCAAGAAAACAGGAAAAAGCGACCCACAGGATTTGTTTCCCGTATTTCTGTGAAAAATCAAAAATATTAGGATGATCCGGGTCAAAAGCGGCCGAATACACGTTCGCAATCCCCATTAACAGGAAAAGTATAAACACGATGAACAGCGGCCAGTCGATGATTTTCGATATGGATTCTTCCCTTCTCATTACCTTCCGCGTGTGGTGTATTTATCTGCTTTTTTCTTCACATTCATCAGGTTAGCATCCATGATGGTTTTTTCTTTGACAGGATCGGTCACCTTGCGTTTGAGGTACTTTTCGATCATCAGGCGGGCAATCGGCGCTGCCCAGCTGCCTCCCCAACCGGCGTTTTCGACATAAACCGCAATGGCGATCTTCGGGTTGTCCATTGGCGCGAACGCAATGAATACAGAATGGTCTTCCCCCTGCGGGTTTTGCACTGTACCGGTTTTCCCGCAAACGATGATGTCTTTCATGCGCGCCCTTGAGCCTGTACCGCCCGCTTCGTTTACTACGCGGCGCATCCCTTCAATAATCGGGATGAAATGCGCCCTGTCAACCATTGTTTTATGAACTTTCTGGTATTCTGGATAAGGTCCTTTTCCACCGATGGATTTCACAAAATGCGGTGTGATGTACCAGCCTTTGTTAGCAATTGTTGCAGCGATATTTGCCATGTGGAGCGGGGTTACTTTTACTTCCCCCTGGCCGATGGAAATTGAATAAATCGTACTGAATGCCCAACGATGGTTTCCATACCATTTGTCGTAGTATTTGGAATTCGGGATCAAGCCGCCGCGAAGACCGGTGATATCCGTTTCAAATTTTTTGCCAAGCCCGAAGCTTTCCATGTATTTTGCCCAAACGTTCAATCCGGCCTCAGCATCGGCATAAATTCCTTTTTTACGGCCTTTCTGGATGATTTTCCGGGTGGTGTAATAGAAATAAGGGTTGCAGGAATACTGTACCGCTTTGCGCAGGTCAGTTGCCATCGGGTGGTTGTGGCATCCGATGATACTTTTGGTGCATGGAAAACCTGTTTCTTCCGTGATCGCACCCTCCTGAAGGGCGATCAATGACTGCAGGAGCTTGAAAACCGATCCGGGAGGATATTCGGCCTGCAGCGGACGGGGAAACAAGGGCAGGGATGAATCTTTGTATAATTTCGGATAATTAATTGAAATATTCCGTTTCCCCACAAAAAGGTTCGGGTCAAAAGTAGGGGCAGAAACCATCGTCAGGATTTCACCCGTTTTAGGTTCAATCGCTACGATACAGCCGCGCTTGTTCTGCATCAGCTTTTCGCCGTAAGCCTGCAGCTCGATATCAACTCCCAGCTTCAGTGCCGGTCCCTGGCGGGCAATGGTGTCGTATTTTCCGTTGGCGTAAGGCTCGATGGCATTGTTCAGGGCAGAAGTTACAATGTAGTGCACTCCTTTGCGCCCGCGCAGGTCTTTTTCGTAAAAACGCTCAATCCCGGTACGCCCGATATTGTCGCCGGAACGGTAAAACGCGTCAGCATCCACTTCTTCCTGGTTTACTTCGGTTACATACCCTAAGATATTGGCCGCCGTAGCATACGGATAGCTTCGCATAGACGTGATTTCCTCGTAGAAGCCCGGGAAATTCTCCAGGTGCGGGGCGATGGTTGTCATTTCGTCAATCGTAAGCTCTTTCACGAAAGCGTAAGGACGGATGCTCTGGTAATTGGATGTCCGTTTTCCGGTACTTTTATTGAAATAACTGCCTTCCCCCTCTTTAATTTCCCTGAAGCGGTCTTTGACCTGTTGCGGTGTCCATCCCAAAAGCTTTGCAAGGGCATTGGTATCGAGGTTTTTGATGTTGTCCTCGACCATCATCAGGTTGTAATACGTTTTATTTGTCACGATTTTCTGACCGAAGCGATCGTAAACAATTCCACGCGGAGGAGTGATGAATTTGCGTTTTTCAGCGATTTCCTGTGCACGCAGGGTCCAGCTTTCATCGATGATCTGCATGTAGAACAGGCGTACGGAGTAAATTACCCCCACTAAAACAAATAAGGTTAGAACGACAAATTTTCTGCTATCGAAATTCATCTGGCATTATTTTTTTTAATGAACACCATCTGGATCAGCATGCACAGTACAAAGGATGCCGGAACGCTTAGCAGGGTTTTTTGCAGGATATAGAGGACTTCGTTGAATTTGAAAATCTCCACGAGGAAAAACCACAGGTGGTGAATGCATAAAAGCAGTCCCTGGACAGAAATGATCCAGCGGAAGTCCATGTTGTGGTAAGTCAGCTCCGGCCCGGCTTCGTAACCATCGCGGGGCTCAAACATTTTGAAAATATAAGGCCGCAGATAAGCTACCATCACGGCGGAGGAAGCGTGCAGGCCATACGTATTGGAAATCGAGTCGATTGAAACCCCCAGCAGGAAAGAAACGAGCATCACAAGGAAAACGTTCATTTCCCAGGGAAGCATGAAAATGAAAAGCGGGTAGATCATAAACTGGATCCCCCAACCGATCTCAAGCTGGTTGAAAATGAGGGCCTGAACGAAAACGAACAGGATAAAACGGATGCTATGTTTAATAACCGGGATCATTCTTCTTTGTCTTCAGGGATCAGGGATTCAAGCTTTTCCTGTTCTGCTTTGAATAAATTTTTGATCACGTAAACAGACTGGATTTTCCGGAAATCTTCGGCAAAGAGAATTTCGATGTCCCACAGCGGTTTTCCTTCAACACTTTTGATTTTGGCGATTTTTCCAACTGGGATTCCTTTCGGGAAAATTCCTGCTCCGCCCCGGGTCACAACTTTACTCCATTTTTTGACGCGCATGTCATTGGATATCCCGGAAATATTTCCGTAGCGGGCGTGCTGTGAAGTCCATTTCAATAAGCCGAAAGCGCCGTTGTTTTCCACCATCACGTCGATGTTGATGTTTTCGGTTAATACGGATTTCACGACGCAGTAATGCTCGCTGGTAAAATGTACGATCCCGACAACGCCTTTGTCTGAAAAAACACCCATTTCGCGTTGAATTCCCTGGGCGCGGCCCACATCAAGCGTGAAAAAATTGTTGCGCTTATCAAAAGTTGAGTTGATTACCGTAGCCGGAATATATTCGTATTGCTGCTGGAAAAGGGTGTCGTTGATCTTGAATAAATCGCGGTCCATCTTAAAAAAAGACTCCGGTCTTTCCTTGCGGAGCTCGATGATTTTCTTTTGTAAGATTGAGTTTGTGCGCGAAAGATTAAGAAGCTTCGTAACATCGTTTTTCGCTTTCAGGATGTTGCCCGTTACGATGGAAGCGCTGGTAAGATACTGTGATTTCGGGAAGCTCATGTAGTTCACATAGAGGTATAGCGCGACAGCCTGTAAAATTACAAACGCCATGAAAACCTGGAACCTCTTGAAAAAAGCAATAAGATTGCGCATCCGGACAACGAAATATTGCTACAAATTTAGCTATATTTTACGGATGTCAGCCCATTTGCGCAATCTATTTAGGAATAATTTTTAAATTCTGCTTTTACAAACAAATCAATGATTTAACCAGATAGAAACAGAGAAGACAGAGTTAAATTATTTGTGGTTTCTAACAGCTTACAGAGTCTTTCAATCCGTCATGACAGATTGAAAGACCTTCTTATTATCATTTGTCCATACTTCAATAAACCTGCTGTGCCTATGTGGTTTTCACCTTTATTTCGAAATTTTAAAGGTTTTACTTTGACCATCCAGGCTTGTTTTCAGGAAATAAATCCCGGAATTCAGGCTCTGTGTATCCAGCGTAGAGATGCCTTTCATGCAGGTAAAGCTATGCAATGTGCGGCCGTTTACGTCCATCAGCTCCACTGTTGTTTTTTCCATGCCTTGCAGCATAAAAGTCAGCTGGCTTCCAAACGGGTTCGGGTAAACGCTGATAGATGCTTTTTCCATTTGAAGCGTCACTACCTGGTTGTTGGAGAACGTATCGTCACCTTCACCCGGAGCAAACAAACCGCGCTCTTTATTAGAACGGGAGCGGTTGAAATCCTGGGCCTTGAAAGTAGCTTCACACGGTGTTTGAAGCTCCAGGTCTACGTAGTAGTCTAAGCCTGTTTCATCAGCTGGCGGAGTATCTGTAAACATGGTTGTTGCGCCATAAGGAACTGCCGGTGAAAGTGCTGTCCAGCCGTTCTGGTCTGTGAAACGGTAAACGACGTACTGACCGTCGGTGATCCCTTCGTAATCGTCCCAGTAAATATCAACATTCTCGGGGTTCGCCTGGTTAATCGTGTTCAGGTGCAGCGTTTTGTGGTTTTCAGAGTAAGGACCTTCAACACCGCAGAGGTTTACAGCCGAAATCCGGTATCTCCAGGAACGCTGAAGCGGGGAAGCTACTACATCATTGAAAACAGACAGGTTACTGTAATGCACCGTATCGATCAGCATGTACGTTCCCGCATCGCTGTTCTCCCGGTAAATGTTATAATGTGAAATTCCTTCGGTTTCAACTTTTTCCCAGACAACGAGGTTGCTCGTAGTGGCAAGATCAACCGTAACTACGCAAATATCGTTTCTCAGAGGCGCGCGTGTCGGCAGGTTGTAAATTTTCTGGGAAACGCAGTTTGCACCGGAGTTTACCGTGATCATATAAGTTCCTGCGGAAAGGCCGTAAATATCTTCCGTGCTTTCGCCGTTGCTCCATTCAATCGAGTTCACAGCGCCGCCATTCGGGTGCATCGTCAGGTTGGTATTAATTCCGCCGTTATTTGCAAAACAGCTTGCCGGGATCAGGGAGTCAGTGATGATCGTTGCGAAGTTGTCATTCAGCATTATGCTGTCTTTGATGGAACAGCCATTCTGGTCGGTAATGGTCACCAGGTAAAAACCTTGCTGGATGTCATTGAGGTTTTGCGTTACAGCTGAGTTGTTCCATAAATAAGTAAACTCGTCTGCGCCGCCTGATGTAACATTTACAATTGATCCGTTGGCCGCTGCACAATCCGGTCGTATAACCCCCATGGTATTGGTAATCGGGCTTGGGTCTACGAGGTCAATTGTGTTCTGGATTTCACAGCCGTTGTTGTCATAGTAAGTGTATTCATAGCTTCCGGCGCCGCGGTTGCTCATGTCTTCGCTTACGTTACCCGTTGACCACACAATCTGATGAGCGGAAGCCGAAGTCGTTACAGTAAGGTCAATAATTCCGTCTTGTGCCCCAAAACAGCTTGGATGCGTTACGTTGGAAGAAAAAGTAATATCACTTGCATTGACGGAAGCCAGGGCAGTTGCCTTACAGCCGTTTTCATCCAGTACATGCACATAATATGCTCCCGGAGCGAGATCGGAGATACTTGTTGTTGTTTCCCCGGTAGACCAGTAGAACGTATAATTCGGGTTGTCCCCGGCAGTAATCGTCACACTTGCTTCACCGGTGTTTTGTGCACAGGTGGTTGGGATTGCCGTTACAGAAGCTGATGGTGGCGTTACGATCTGGTAGTTGGCCGTTGTGGTAACGAAACATCCGTTTACGTTAACAATGTACCTTAAAATCCCGGTGCTTGCAATGGAATTCAGCGTAGTTGCATTGATAAGCGTTCCGTCCATATCATTTCCGTTCAGGCGGAACATTCCCTGGTCGTAATAATTCACTTTTGTCGTCAGGTCGATCTGGATTTCGTTTTCACAAAAAAGCACAGGATCTGAAACAAACTGCAGGTTAATCGGGTTGGTATTTGCCTGGAATGCATCCAGCGTCATGTTGTATGTGTCGTACCCGTCTGTGTAGATAATAACGATCTGATCAGCCAAAGCCGATGGAGAACCGAGGATTTTAAACTTCGAAACACCGTTTATATAGCCGAAAGGAATAACCTGGATATCAGTTGTTACACCATTTGAGCTGTAGGCATTGGTGATGTAGATCCGGTCGTAATCATCGTCCATCAACTCAACGTTCGGATAAATTTCATTGATCTGTCCCACACAAAGCCCGGTGTTCGGAGCGGTTGTTCCTGTCAGCGCATATGGAAGGTTGTTGTAAATTTCTACTGATTTAGTCGTAGCCCCCTGGGTGACATAAGATGCCGCAATGTGATGCCCGCTGTTGTCAAGGCTCAGGTTAAATGCATCCATTTCCATAGGGGTACCGCCGGTTACAAGACGAGTAGCCAGGGTATCCCAGCTGCTTCCGGCTTGTGTAAAGTCCTTGCGGATCACGAATAATTTATCGTTCGGGTTGCCCAAACCGTCATTGCTGAACATGGACATGATGAAAGCGTGGCTTGAGCTGCTTTCTTTCGCCAGGTAATCAGCGGAAAGGTTGAAATCCGTTGTCGGCGAAGCCAGGTTGATATCAATAGCGATCCCGTCTTCGATTTCAGCTTCGTAAGAAAGGTTGTTGACGTCTTCCGTACCGTAGAATGTCGGCGGATAATCGGTATTATTTCCAGTAATCACGTAACCGGTGTTGTCCCAGGCACTTCCGTTGGATTCCACCAGGCCTGTAAGACCGTCGTAACCTACGCTGCCTGCAATATTCCCTTTATTGAAGAAAAAGATACGCAAATCGGAAGCAGTTGAAAAGAAGCCCAGGTAAACACGGGCAGATGTGGAATGAAGCTGAAGGTCGCCATTTGAAAAATCCGTGGGGATATTATCGATTTGCTGGTAGCTCCAGGAGTTGCCGCCTGCAAGATATTCGGAAGCATGAATGAGCGATGGCCCGGTTCCGGAGGTAAACATCAGGTAAAGCTCATCTGCATTTTTCCCTGTGTGGAATTCCCAGTTGTTGTTAATTGAAGGGTAATTGTAGGTTGAAAAGTTATTCAATACCGCATTTGACAGGTCATCAATTGAGTAAAACCTGAAATCGGTGTTGTCGTAGCCCGCAATGTAAATCTTAGTACCGATTTTTTCGGTTTTCAATTTAGTGAACTGCGGTGTAACAGCCAATGTTGCGTTTACCCAGGTTGAAGTCTGGAAATTGAAATAATCCACGAAAGTGGTCCACTGCGATGTACCGGCATTATACTGATTATAAATTTGGTATATTTTACCGTCAACCATTTCAATATCGTAAGCATTTGTCTGAACAAAAAAGTTAGTCGGAACGTCTTTCCAAACCTCCTGGGTCCAGGCAGAAACGCTTATTACAAAACTGAGGATTAAAAGAATTCTTCTCATAGCAGTTTAGTTTTTAGTGATTTTAATTGTTCTTGATTCGTTGTTGATCATTGTTTTGATGAAGTAAACGCCATCCTGCAAGTTACTTAAATCCACCGTATTTTCACCTTCGGAATAAACATTCTCCAGGATCAGTTTACCGTGAATATCAAACAGTTGAATATTCATAGCGTGTGTACCTTCCAGGTTGAGGGTAACCACATCGCTGAACGGGTTTGGATAAACATTCAGGCTCACGTTATTTTCAAACTCCACGATTTCGTTGTTGGAATCTCCTGTTCCTTCTCCCGGACGGAAAAGGCCACGCTCTTTGTTGGAACGTGAGCGGTTGAAATCCTGCGCCCTCCAGGTACTTGCTGTACATGGCACATCGAGGGAAATTTCCACCATGTAATCCAGGCCTGGCGTTGCGAAAGAGATCGGGTCAGTATGGGTCAGGGTGCTTGTGCCTAAGCTGGCAACATCTTCCCAACCGAACTCATCTGTGTATCTCCACAACGTGTAGCTTGAGAATGCAGTTCCTTCGTAACCGTCCCAGGTGATTTTAACGCCGGATACACCGAGGTCAAAGGTATTCAGGTGCAGCGTTTTGTGGTGGGCAGACAATGGTCCTTCCGTACCGCAGAAGTCAACTGCTGAAATTTTATATCTCCAGGAACGCGCCAGTGGCGAAGCAACAACGTCATTGAAGACGGAAAGGTTGCTGAACTGGACCGTATCGATCAGCTGGTAGTCATCAATCTGGTTGGATTCACGGTAAATATTGTAGTGAGAAATTCCATCCAATTGTGCTTTTTCCCAAACTACGAGGTTAGTCGTTGTCACGCTGTCTACACTTACGATACAGATTTCCTGTGTATTCGGCTGAACGATGTTGATGCTCCACGCGTTAACGGCCACACAGTTGTTTACTGATGTAATAAAGCTCACATAGTTTCCTGTTGCCAGCCCGGAAATGTCTTCCGTTGTAGCGCCGTTTGACCATATAATCGAAGCAACAGCGTCACCGTTCACCGGTGTGATATCCAGGTCAACTGCACCGGTTGATCCGTCACAGGCTGTTTGTGTAATTACGCCTTCCACGATCGGTGCGTTTTCTTCCGGCAGGAATACCGTGTTATGAACCTGGCAGCCCGCCTGGTCTGTCGTTGTCAGTGTGTAAGCCCCGTAAGTCAGGTTGTTGTTGTTCAAACCGAACTGACCGTTGCTCCAGGAGTAGAGGTAAGGACCGTTACCGCCTGTTGTGCTTTGTACTGAGATCTGACCGTCGTTGTCACCGCAGCTTGGCGCATTTTCAACTAAAGTATTTTCGATGGCTGTCGGTTGGGTAAGCACAAAGTTGGAGCTGAGCACACATCCGGATTCCGTTGTTACAGTTACTTCGTATGTTCCGGCAGCGAGGTTGAAAATACCGCTTGTCTGGTGACCGGTGTTCCAGAGGTAATGAATGCTTTCGCTTACACCTGTAATATCAAGACTGATCGAACCGCTTGCCGCACCGAAGCAGGAAGGATTGATCACCGTTGGGTTCATTTGGATCGCTGAAGGGTTTACTTCCGTTACAGCCATCGCCTTACATCCTTTGGCATCTTCCACATTGAAGTAGTAAGCGCCGGTCGGGAGGTTGGCGATGTCGAACTGGTTTTGCGTACCTTCACTCCAGTAGTAGAAGTAAGGCGCCGTTCCCTGTGTAATAGAAGCTGATGCCGTACCGTTATTCGCTCCACAGTCAGAGTTTGTAGAAGAAACCGCGATTACCGGCTTATCATTCACAAGGATGTCAACCTGTGCGCGTGCCGAGCTGCACCCGTTTTCAAAGGATTCAACGTAAACCGAGCTGTTGGACTGTACATCGGAAATAACCAGTGTATTGCCTTCGCCCAGGAGGTTTCCGCCAATCGCCTGGTCAAACCATTTGATGATGGAAGCCGTTGAGCTGGCAGTTAAAGTCAATTCTTCCGCTTTACAGATTTCGATTGGCGAAGTGCTGAATACAGTTGGCAAAGCATTAATGCTCACCACTACCTGATCTGTGTTCTGGCAGCCATTGGCGTCTGTACCGGTTACCGTATACGTATTTGTTGCTGACGGGTTGAAAGCTACTCCGTCAGTTATACCGTTATCCCAGCTGTAGTTGTCTGCTCCTGTTCCGGAAAGCGTCACACTTCCGTTTTCGCAAACAGTTAAATCAAGGCCTGCCCCAACTGTTGGTAAAGCGTTCACTGTAACAGTTACCTGGTCTGTGTTCTGACAGTTGTTGGCATCAGTTCCCGTTACGGTATAAGTTGCTGTTATGAATGGTGTGAAAGGATCGCCGTCTGTAACCCCGTTATCCCAGGTGTAGCTTACTGCGCCCCCACCGGTGAGTGTTACAGGACCGTTTTCACACACTGCGAGATCACCGCCGGCATCAACTGCAGGCAAAGTATTAACAGTCACGGTTACAACATCCGTATTCTCACATCCGTTGGCATCCGTACCGGTTACTGTGTATGTTGTCGTAGCAGAAGGATTGAAAGCAATTCCGTCCGTTACGCCGTTGTCCCAGCTATAGCTTACTGCACCTGATCCGTTGAGGGTGACAGAGCCGTTTTCACAAATGGCTGCATCTAAACCTGCATCAACAACCGGAAGCGTATTTACGGTTACCGTTACCTGGTCCGTATTCTGACAGCCGTTAGCGTCTGTACCTGTTACTGTGTATGTTGCTGTAGCAAGCGGGGTAAAGCTCACACCATCTGTTACACCGTTGTCCCAGCTGTAGCTTGCTGCCCCTGCTCCGGAAAGCGTCACAGTTCCGTTCTCACAAACTGCTACATCAGTTCCGGCATCAACAGCAGGTAAAGTATTGACAGAAACGACTACCTGGTCTGTATTCTGACAGCCATTGGCATCCGTACCGGTTACTGTATAAGTTGCTGTAGAGGAAGGGGTGAAAGAAACACCGTCAGTTATACCATTATCCCAGCTGTAGCTTAGCGCCCCTGATCCGTTTAAAGTCACGGAAGTTGCTGTACAAAGCGTTATATCTGTTCCTGCATCTACTATTGGCAGCGTATTTACAGTAATAGTTACAGCATCGGTATTCTCGCATCCGTTTGCATCTGTACCGGTTACCGTATAAGTTGCTGTAGCAGAAGGATTGAAAGCAATTCCATCCGTTACGCCGTTATCCCAGCTATAGCTAACAGCTCCGGAAGCTGTTAATGTTACCGCATCATTTTCACATAAAGCAAAGTCTGAGCCTGCATCAACAGTTGGTAAAGTATTGACAGTTACTGTTACGGCATCCGTATTCTGACATCCGTTAGCATCCGTACCTGTAACTGTATATGTTGCTGAAGAAGCAGGGTTGAAAGCAATACCATCCGTTACGCCGTTGTCCCAGCTGTAGCTTACTGCACCTGATCCACTGAGCGTAATTGTCCCGTTTTCACAGATAGCAGCGTCGGTTCCTGCATCAACTACAGGCAGGGAATTAACAGAAATGGTTACCTGGTCTGTATTCTGGCATCCGTTAACATCTGTACCAGTTACCGTATAAGTTGCAGTGGCAGAAGGAGCGAAAGCAATTCCGTCCGTTACCCCGTTATCCCAGGTGTAGCTTACTGCACCCGAACCGTTGAGTGTTACAGCATCGTTTTCACACAAAGCGAAATCAGAGCCTGCATCAACAGTTGGCATAGCATTTACCGTTACCGTTACCTGGTCTGTGTTCTGACAGCCATTAGCATCCGTACCTGTTACTGTATAAGTTGTTGTCGCAAGCGGGGTGAAGCCCACTCCATTCGTTACGCCGTTGTTCCAAATGTAGCTCGTTGCACCCGATGCGGTCAGTGTCACTGCCGTGTTTTCACAAACCGTTACATCAGTTCCTCCATTAACAGTAGGCAGGGAATTAACAGAAACGATTACCTGGTCTGTATTCTGACAACCGTTAACATCCGTACCAGTTACTGTATAAGTTGCTGTTACAGCAGGTGTGAAGCTCAAACCATTCGTAACACCATTATCCCAGCTGTAGCTGTTTGCACCTGATCCGTTTAAGATAATCGCTGTGTTTTCACATAAAGCTGCGTCTGTTCCGGCATTTACATTTGGTAAAGCGTTCACAGTTATTACAACATCATCCGTATTCTGACAGCCATTAGCGTCGGTACCTGTTACAATGTAAGTCAGTGTAGAAGCAGGGTTGAAGGCAGTACCATTAGTTACGCCGTTATTCCAGCTGTAGCTTACTGCTCCTGAACCGTTGAGCGTTACGGCGTCATTATCACAAATTGCGAAATCAGAACCTGCATCAACTGTCGGCAAGGAATTCACAGTCACAGTTACAACGTCCGTATTCTGGCATCCGTTGAGGGCCGTTCCGGTTACTGTATATGTTGTTGTTGCAACTGGATTTACTGTTTTGTTAGCACCGATACCGAGACCGTTGTTCCAGGTGTAGCTGTTAGCTCCGCTTGCACTCAGTGCGAAATTGCTTCCAACACAAATCGCTCCGTCAGCGTTAGCCGTTACGTTTGGTAAAGTATTAATTGTCGCTACAACTGCACTTCTTGGTGAAGTACATGTTCCGTTGGAAGTCTCCACATAATAAGTTGTCGTAGAAGAAATCGAAGGAGTGTTATATGTTGTTCCTGTTCCTAAGCTTGCTCCACCTGAAGATGCTGCATACCAATCCAGGGTTCCTGAAGAAGCTGTAGCCGCCAGTGTTACAGATCCTGTTCCGCAGTTAGCAGCCGGAGTTGTTGAAGTGACGGAAGGAATCGCGTTGATTGTTGCAGTAACTGCAGTTCTTGCAGAAGTACACGCCCCAACTGTTGTTTCAGCATAATACGTTGTCGTTGAAGTAATGACAGGTGTTGTGAAGCTGGTTCCGGTTCCTAAACTTGTACCACCAGATGCAGCCGCATACCAGGAAATTGTTCCGGCAGAAGCCGTTGCACCGATGGTTACAGCGCCTGTCCCGCAAATCGCAGCCGGTGTTGTTCCGGTGATTGTTGGTGCAGTATTGATTGTTGCAACAACTGCACTTCTTGGTGAAGTACATGTTCCATCGGAAGTCTCAACATAATATGTTGTTGTAGCAGCAATCGAAGGTGTATTGTAAGATGTTCCTGTTCCTAAGCTTGCTCCACCTGAAGAAGCAGCATACCAATCCAGGGTTCCGGAAGAAGCAGTTGCTCCTAAAGTTACAGAACCCGTTCCGCAGTTAGCCGCAGGTGTTGTGGAAGTGACGGAAGGAATCGTGTTGATTGTTGCAGTAACTGCAGTTCTTGCAGAAGTACAAGCCCCAACCGTTGTTTCAGCGTAATACGTTGTTGTGGAAGTGATCACAGGACTTGTGAACGAAGTTCCGGTCCCCAATGATGTGCCGCCTGAAGCTGCTGCATACCAGGAAATTGTACCAGCAGAAGCTGTTGCCCCGATTGTTACAGCGCCTGTTCCGCAAATCGCAGCCGGTGTTGTTCCGGTAATTGTTGGCGCGGTATTGATTGTTGCAACAACTGCACTTCTTGGTGAAGTACATGTTTCCAGAGTTCCTGAAGATGCTGTTGCGCCTAAAGTTACTGATCCTGTACCGCAGTTAGCAGCCGGGGTTGTGGAAGTTACAGAAGGGATGGCGTTGATTGTTGCAACTACAGCTGAACGAGCCGAAGTACAAGCCCCAACCGTTGTTTCAGCATAATACGTTGTTGTGGAAGTGATCACAGGACTTGTGAAAGATGTTCCAGTTCCTAGTGAAGTTCCACCTGAAGCCGCTGCATACCAGGAAATCGTACCAGCCGAAGCCGTTGCACCGATGGTTACAGCGCCTGTCCCGCAAATCGCAGCCGGTGTTGTTCCGGTGATCGTTGGAGCAGTGTTGATTGTGGCAACAACAGCCGAACGCGGTGAAGTACATGCACCACTTGTTGCTTCTACATAATAAGTTGTCGTTGAAGAAATCGAAGGTGTA
>JAJTCM010000012.1 GCA_021325675.1 Crocinitomicaceae bacterium | reverse complement strand
GTAC
This sequence comes from Crocinitomicaceae bacterium, assembly GCA_021325675.1. Taxonomy (GTDB): domain Bacteria; phylum Bacteroidota; class Bacteroidia; order Flavobacteriales_D; family Crocinitomicaceae; genus M2408. Next base: position 4,129 of record JAJTCM010000012.1, on the reverse strand, counting down.
GTTGGAATAGAAAGTCGCTGCATCCCACGTAACCTCGAAGCTGCACATCGGTTTGAGCGCTTCGCCCCCGTTCGGGTCAAATAATATAGGCTGCGAAGGTGTGATTGTAAAAACCGTATTGCTGACATCCTGCATACAGTTTTGCACATAATCCATAACCCGCACCAGGCAATTGGTGGACATGGCCATCGTTGGCACAGTCCAGGCGTATGTTCCGGTAACAGTAGCGTAATTGCTGACGATTGTATTCCAGCTGGAACCACCGTTTACCGAATACTGGATCGTGTACGTATTGGAAGTGCCGAAAGCATTCCATGTAATATTCTGCACCGTATTTCCCTGCCACACTTCGCCGCCATTCGGAGAGGTTAACGAAACAGGAATATTGATCGTAAAAACCGCATTGCTTTGATCTGCTGTTGCCGGGTTTTGTGCATCCCTTACCCTCACAAGAACCGTATTGGACTGTACGTTTGGAACGGTCCACAAAAACTGCCCGTTGGTTGATAAATAATTGCTGGTAACACTCGCCCAGATAATCCCGCCGTCCAGTGAATAGTCAATATTCCAGTAATTGGACGGACTTCCTGTCTGTGACCAGGTAACCGGGTATTGCTGGCAAGCGTACAGGACTTCCCCGCCATTCGGTTGGGAAATAGTAACTGTTTGCGCCTGGCTGAACGGGATCAGCAGTAAGCTCAATAAAAGAACGAGGTAATGTTTTTTCATAAGAATGTCTTTATAACGGAATAAAGTGTGTGCAAAATTTCGCGTTAATTTAGGCAAAAAACCCGACATAGAATTGCAAAATTATCCACAGTGCGCACTATATGAACATTGCTTTTTGTTGATTTATCCGCTAAAGAAATGAAAGCTGATTTTTCTTATCATGTTGCTATTCTCCGTTGCTTCCATTCCGGCGTAATCAGCAAAGCCCCAAAAGCAATTATAAGCATATAAACAGGATACAAAAAGGTAAAAACCGGGCTGAAAAACAGCAGGAAAGCTTGTTTCATCCGGAGCAAATAAGGAAAAAACACAATAAAATCACACGCAGCTTTCAGGAATAAAATCCAATATAAGTGAGGATAAAACGCTACCATAACAAGTCCTGAAACATGATAAACCAGGCCTAAAACCCCAATAAAATTCGCCAGCGGATCATTTACGTGTTTCGTTTTCCCAATCCAGCGCAGACGTTGATGAAGCAACGCAGATAATGAAGATGGAGCATTTGTTTCCACTGTCAGTCTTTGATCATTAACAAGTTGCGCTTTCCCTTTGCTTTTTAACACCGCTTTAAGCAGGAACATATCATCGCCACTGGAAATGTGAGATGAATCCGAAACCTGCAGCATCTTTTCATAACTCTCCCTGCTGAACAACAAGTTGGCACCATTTGCTGCGATTGGCCTGCAAATATTGGAGATCGCTGTATTTAAAGCATTCAGGAAATAAAAATCAAGTGCGGCAAATAATCCCGGCAGGTTTTCACTTTTCATTTTCACCGGTAAAACCGTTAAATCGACTTGCGTTAGTGATTCGAGCTTCTTAAAATATCCGGCTGGCAATTCAATATCAGCATCCAGTGTAAGGATGAACGTTCCCTTTGCACGCGAAATCCCTTTTTTCAAAGCCGCTTTTTTTCCTGATCCGGTTTCCAGGTGAATGAGTTGGTATGTGAGCCCCGCTTCCTCAAAGAGTATCCGAAATTCATCGTCAGAATGATCATCCACAAAAATAATTTCTGCCGGAAAAGCTTCCTGCTGACTGATAGAAAGAAATAACTTTTGCAAGTTGGCCGCTTCGTTCCGGAAAGGAATAACGACACTCAATTCATCCAGTCGGATCCTGGGACTGGCATCCGTTTTTTTCCCCGGCCAGGCTAAACACAAAAGGTAGCAAGCCAGCAAAACCACGATGAATATCACATAAACGCTAAGCATGAACACGGCGGTTTGACAGTTTGAAATACGGAACACCAATCAGCGCCGGCAATCCCTGGTTCATCAGCCACAGCATAATGGAAGCCAGCAAAACGATTTCCGGGTGGCCGGTCAGCGGAGTAAGAATCCATATTGCCACCGATTCGCGGATAAATAATTTACCGAACCAAAATGAAGGGATCAACGTGGAAATTAAGAACAACTGCCAGATATAGAACAGCAATTTCAGATCGGCTTCCAAACCAAAAGCGAGCAGCAAAAAATAGTATTGGAAAGAAAAAATCGCGTGACGGGCCAGGCTGAGAAACAATTGCTGGAGTAAATAAAATCCTTTCCCACGAACGGCAAGCGTAATTTTTCTCATCCAGCTTTTGGAGCGGAATACCCAACCGCTGATTTTAAACAGGAGAAAAAAGACTATAAACTGCATGATAATCAGTACAATAATAAGCACTTTCACCCCGGAATTCGTTTCTTCAAGCAATTCTTTGTTTAAGCCTATGAAAAGTATGGAAAGCAAACCGAAAAAAGTGCTCGCTACAAATTGCGCCGAATTGGAGATCAAGGTAAGAAAAGTGATCGCAATTCGTTCCCGGCGCTCAAAGTAAAAAATCCTTCCGATGAAATTCCCCAGTAAATTCGGGGTCAGGAAACCCGATAAAATTCCCGCAAAAAAAGATTGGATTTCAACTCTCAGCCGGACTTTCACAGACAGTACGCGCAGGGTATTTTTCCATTTCAGCCATTCCATCAATAAATTGAAAGCTAATAAAATGAAAACCAGGAATATCAGAACGTAACTCTTTATGCTCACCTGGTTTAGCCCGTCCCACTTGATTTTACGGAGTTGCAGGTAAAAAAAATATCCAACGCAGATAAAGAGCGCCAATTTCACAAAAAACAGCAGGACTCTTTTATTTTTCTTACTTTTAAGCACGATTTACCGATAATGAAGCATGAAGATAAGATAATTCTTGGAATTGACCCCGGAACAAGCGTTTTGGGCTACGGAATTATACATATCCAGGGCAAAAATATCGTTTTACTAAACTTCGGCATCGTACATCTTGCCAAACTGGAAACCCATCCTGACAAACTCAAGCGAATTTTTGACCGCCTGGACGGCCTGATCCGGGAATACAAACCCGATGAGATGGCCATTGAAGCGCCTTTTTTTGGTAAAAACGTGCAATCTATGCTGAAATTAGGTCGTGCTCAGGGCGTTGCTATTGCTGCGGCCTTAAAAAACAATATTCCGTTTGAAGAATATTCACCGCGCCGGATCAAGCAAGCCATTACCGGGAGCGGTGCTGCATCGAAAGAACAAGTTGCTGCTATGCTTCAAAAATTGCTGAATTTTAAGGAAATGCCCAAGCAGCTTGATGCCACAGACGGTTTAGCTGCAGCGGTTTGTCATCATTTTTCCAAAGGGATCGGTGAGCACAATAAATCAAGCTCCGGAAGCTGGGAAAGCTTTGTCAGGAAGAACCCGGAAAGAAAAGCGTGATTATTTCAGCGGGAATTCACGGATATTTTCATAACCCGTCCATTTCTCGTTTTGCATTTCACGCCGCAACAGGATTAGCTTACTGCATTTAAATTTTACATTAAATTTGATATCATTCAGTACGGGCGTTAACCGCTGAAGATTCTTGGACGATATATTTCTTACAAGCGTCAGATGCGGCGTATTATTTTGAAAAGCTTTTTTTAATTTCCTGGAGAATAAAGTTGTTAGTTGTCTGACCGGTTTAGGGTTCTTTACTTTTAGCACGGCAATTTTCTCATCTACGTGGGGATTCTCAAACAAGATCCATTCGTATAATTCAACTTCAAAACACTGAATATCAAGTAATATCTCTTCTGCCTTGCGTATCACTACGTCCTTGTAATCCCCATCGAACTCCCTGTTATAGACAGTAATATGTGGAATTGAATTAGTTGATGAACCGATAAGCCCTTGTAGCATTTGCTTGATTTCCGTTATCGTTTTAATTAAAGAATTCGGCGGTGAAACCACAATCAAATACTCTTCCTTGTGTATATCAAATAAAGTTCCCTGCATAGTACCAAACCTTATAAAAACAAAAAAACCCTGACTACAAAGTAACCAGGGTTTTATAAAAGTGGCGTCGTCTTACTCTCCCACGATCAAAATCGCAGTACCATCAGCGCAAGCAGGC
>JAJTCM010000004.1 GCA_021325675.1 Crocinitomicaceae bacterium | reverse complement strand
AGGAAGCGTATACGGGCCGCAATTCGATACATCGGCAGGATCGTCGGCAACCGGAGTTGCGTTGATGGTTACATCAAAGCTGTTTTCGTCCGTACAGTTTGGTGTTGTTCCCGTTTCAGCATACACATAAATTGTCTGCGACGAAGTAATCATATTTCCTGCGCTCAAAGCTGTTCCTGTTCCGCCCGGGCCAGTGAAATAGTTTCCTACAGTCAATGGCAGAAGCTCATACGAATCGCACGCCGTTACATCAGCTGGATCGTCGGCAACAGGACTTGTGTTGATCGTAATATCAAAGCTGTTTTCGTCCGTGCAGTTAGGTGTTGTTCCTGTTTCTGCGTACACATAAATTGTCTGAGACGAAGTAATCATATTTCCTGCGCTCAAAGCTGTTCCTGTTCCGCCAGGGCCAGTGAAATAGTTACCTACAGTCAATGGCAGAAGCTCATACGAATCACACGCTGTTACATCTGCAGGATCGTCGGCAACCGGCGTAGTGTTGATGGTAATCAGGAAGCTGTTTTCATTTGAACAAGATCCGTTCACAGCGTACACATAAATTGTCTGAGACGAAGTAATCATATTTCCTGCGCTCAAAGCTGTTCCTGTTCCGCCCGGGCCAGTGAAATAGTTTCCTACAGTCAATGGCAAAAGCTCGTAAGAATCACACGCCGTCACATCAGCCGGATCATCAGCCACCGGGGTTCCGTTTGTTCCGGTTCCCTGGATGTTAAAATTATAGGTCGCTTCATCACAATCGTTTGTCGTGAAGGAAATATCTGCAGAGCGCGTTCCTGAAGCGGAAGGATTAAATGTCACCTGGAAAGTTGTTGAGCCGGCCGCCGAAACAGGGGTGGATGGGGTTGCCGTTACTGTAAAATCAGAGGCATGTGTTCCGCCAATGTTAACTGTACCCAAAGTAAGGTTAGAGCTTCCTGTATTCTGAATGGTGAATGTGCGAACAATTGTTCCTGAACACATATCCTGGCTGCCGAAATCGGTATGATCTGTGGAGCTTGGTGTTACGTCGCCGTCAGTAATAGAATTGGAGTTCCCCTGAACGTTGATTTCCGGGTCCTGCCCTGTTCCCGATATGTTGAAATTATAAGTTGCTTCGTCACAGTCATTCGTTGTGAAAGAAATATCCGCTGAACGCGTTCCGGAAGCCGTTGGGTTGAAAGTCACCTGGAAAGTCGTTGAGCCGGCCGCTGAAACCGGGCTGGAAGGGCTGGCAGTAATACTGAAATCACCCGCGTTTGTTCCGCCAATCGTTAAAGAAGCTATTGTCAGGTTTGAAGTTCCTGAATTCTGAATTGTATAAGTACGAATAACTGTTCCTGAGCAAACCGAAGTACTGCCGAAATCCGTATGATCGGTAGATGTTGGGGTGGCATCGCCGTCAGCAATCGTAGTGGAATTCCCCTGAACGTTGGCCTCGGGATCCTGGCCGGTTCCCTGGATGGCAAAATCGTAAGCTGCTTCGTTGGCATCACTGCAATTGACCGTAACCGTAGCTGATCGTGTTCCGGTTGCTGAAGGATTGAAGGTCACCTGGAAAGTCCCTGAACCACCGGCCGCAATGGAAGATGGCGGAGTGGTGCTCACTGTAAAATCACCCGCATGTGTCCCGCTGATAACAGCATTTGTAACCGTCATGGCCCGTGTTCCGGTATTCTCAATCGTATACGTACGGACAATGGTCCCGGAACAAACAGATTGACTGCCAAAATCGGAATGATCTCCCGCCGAAGGACTTGAGTCACCGTCTACAATCGAAACCGTATTTCCTCTAATGTTAGCCTCCGGCGCGGTAACTGTCCAGTTGAAAGCATCCAAAGCTACATAATTGAAGTTATTCGTTGTAGTAATCACTAATTCATCAATCGGCTTACCGGCATTGTTCTGGGAGCCGAATGTTGCCAGGTTGATTAAGGAAAAACCGTTATTTACACCCCCATCCTGGTTAAAGCCCGAGCTCTGGCTTGCAGTATAAACGGTTGCTCCGCCGAGTTTTCCGGTTAACGTAAGTGTCCCGCTCACAGCTACATTGGCATTGTGATCCGAGAGATACGCCCAAAAACTGTTCACTATAAAAGGAATGTCCCCGGCACTTTCAATGGTAAAGCCAATAGGGAAACCGCCTGCCGCGTAGGTATCATTGTCGATGAATACATTGTCGGGATTGGAACCGTTCCATCCAAAGCCGGCAAAGCCCGCCTGCACATCAAAAGGTCCGCGGGCCTGCGAAGTGATGTTAAAAACCTGGGTGTTGTCGGTAAATGATGTAGAATTATGAGCTTCGGTTTCAAATAGCTCAGTTGTCTGACCGAATATTGCCTGTGTTGACCCGATGAGTAAAAACAGGGTAAAGAATAGTAATAGATTTTTCATAAGTAAAGTGTTTTGAGGTCACAATAGTATGCATTTAATCTGAACACACCTAGAAAAATTGCAAATATTTACTTGATTTTCAGGTAAAACAGGTATAAATACCTACTTTTATTTTGAATTTCAAACTATCTTTATCGGTACTAAACGTTTAGCTGATGTTACAAGAAAAACTTAAACCAATTTCCCGGATGCTGATTGAATCCGCAAATGAAGCGGAAGAAATTGCAGCTGCCAGGGCTTTATCTGCTTTTTTCACTGAAAATTCGCCTTATGCGGTGAACCAGCAGGAAGATTCTACGGAAATTACCCTTCGGGGCGGTGTTGCCCTTTCAACCTATCATGCCGCAATTTGCATACATGAATCACTTCGGACCGCACGCCTGATCAAAGGGGTTTATCACGCTATCCGGGAAATCCTGCTGCGTTTCCCTGACCAGGAAATCCGGGTCCTGTATGCCGGCTGCGGACCTTACGCAACACTCCTGTTCCCGGTTTTACCGCTTTTTGATAACAGCAGCTTAAAGTGCAGCTTACTGGAAATTAATCCACTCTCGGTTAAGCACGCCCGGGCATGGAGCGAAACCCTTGGCTTGAACAAGGATAAAATTACTTTCCTGGAGGAAGATGCCATCCAATATAAAAGCCCGGAAACCTTCCATCTGCTGATCAGTGAAACGATGTTCAACGCCCTGCTCCGTGAACCCCAATTGCGGATCGCTGCCAACCTGGCGCCCCAGCTTCATCCTAACGGGATCATGGTCCCCGAAGAAATCCGGCTGGACCTTGCTTACTGCGCCCTGGGAGACGAGCCGTATTTTGACAACCAAAAAGACAGCTCCGATGGAAAACCTGGCACAGCGGAATATAGCGGGCCGCTTTTTTCACTGACAAAAGATTTCAATTTTTCAGAACAAGTCAGGAGTGGAAGCTTCCGTTTTAACAGCACACATTTCGTTTTTCCGGAAAAGCTTTCGAAAACAAAGCCCGACATCTGCATCTTCACAACCCTTAAAACCTTTGGCGGACATGAAATAGGGCTCGGGGAATCTTCCTTAACGAACCCGTATTGTGTTGGAAATTATTATACCCTCGAAGGAAAGCCTTTTCGCCTGGTACACCGCTTTGAACATATCCCGGATTGGAAGCTGGAAATACTTTCATAAAGAAAACCGCTCCAGTGACTGAAGCGGTTTTCAAAATTGTTTGATCACATTTTAAGGCCGTGTCGGGTAAAGTCCGTACAAGCAAATAATGTAATTTAAGCCCAGGTATGGCTGCATATTGTTGTGCGGCTGATTTCCACCGTTACTCCCGATGGTAGCTGCATTGAGCGCAGTATTCCCGGCAACCGATGCAAAATTCTGGAACTGCACAGGCGATGTACCTGGCTGCACTTCCGGCGCAAGGGCACATCCTGATGCCGGTACATTGATGTCTGCCGCCACCGTATCTACATATTGGGTATGGTTATGTCCCGGCATATTCTGCGTGTTCAGGGTGACAGTTTTCGAACCGCCAATTTGTCCCAGCCCTGATCCGGATACGCTACCTACCGGTACACGGCTTCTGAGATCAGGAAGCCCAAATGTGTTAATGCCGTCCCCGCCATAAGTTGTCCCAAGGAGAGAAAACAAAGCCTGGTTCGTATTGATGGCCAGCAGCCTGCCGTCACAGAAAGCCCAGTTTTTGGGAGCAAAATTACCCGCAAACAATTTGATCATTGCCATATATTCATCCATAATATTCTTATTTTAATGTTAAAAAATCTTTTTCTTTAATTAGGGCTCGGATAAATTCCTTCCACACAAATAATATAATTAATCGCCAGGTAAGGCTGCCTGTTTTCATGTGCCTGCGAACCTCCTTGCGGACTTACGGAGCTGTTTGCCAGGGCAATATTCGGCGCTGCCGAGTTATAGCCGCTACAAGCCACAAAACTTCCACTGGCCGTTGTTCCTGGAATGGCCAGGATTGAGCTTCCTGCAACCGGGTTTTGATCCGTAGCATTGACGTTGGCCGCCATCAATACGTGCGTATGAGCAGGCATTTCCGGTATATTCAAAGTATGTGATTCCTGACCACCAACTTCACCAAGTGCTACCGGCCCCAACGGACCCGAGAAAGACGCGCCGACAGTAACCCTGCTGCGCAAATCCGGCAGGGCAAATGTCTCAATGCCATCTCCTCCGTAAGTTGTGCCCAACAGGGAGTAAAGAGTGTCATATTGTGAGATCGGCAAAAGGCTTCCGTCACACATCAGCCAGCCCAGCGGTGCAAAATTCCCCGCGAAAGCTTTGACAATTCCTATATATTCATCCATAATATTTATATTTTTAATAAGTTAATAGCTTAATTTTTAAGGTCGCGACGGAAACAGGCCGCTTGTGCAAATAATATAATTCAATACCAGGAAAGGCTGCCTGTTTTCATGGGCCTGCCCTCCGCCATTTGGAAGAATATTCGTAGGGGCCAGGCCAATTGGTGAAGCCGGACTAGCTTTATAGCCGTTTACCGGATTATTGCTCCTACCGGCCGGTACATTGACCGCTGCAATTGTTGCATTAGACGCAATTGACTGGGCATTTCCCGGGGTTGAGTTCACATTGAAGCTGTGGTTGTGCACCGGCATCTCTAAGTTTGTGAGTGTTACTGCGGCAACCCCGCCATTTTCGCCAATACTGTAATAACTTAGCCCTGGCCCCTGCCCGGCTCCAACGAGCACATTGTTACTCAGGTTTGGCAGCGCAAAAGTTGTTGTTCCGTTTCCGCCGTACTGAACTCCCAGGAGGGAAAACAGGGCCGTGTTACTTGAGATCGGCAGTATACTCCCGTCACAGAACATCCAGTTTTTTGGAGCAAAGGTGCCCGCAAAAATTTTAATCATTCCAAGATACTCATCCATAATTTATAGTGTTTTAAGTGTTTGGTCAAATGTATCTATTTAGCCTGAAAAAACAAGAAAAATCAAAAATATTCATAAAAATTTGAAATAATAAACTTATAATCAAATAATTAACATCAATAAAAATGTAATTTTTTGTAAATTTATTAATCGATAAAACACGTATATACACCTATCAATAGCGTATATATACCCATAAATTTTAGGTTATCCATTTTGGTTTAGAAACAAAAAAACCGCCCGATCCGAAGATTAGGCGGTTTTTCGATGTGCAAAATGATCCGGAATAAACTGATTATTACCTGCGCATAGACGGCTGATAAATCAGTATCCAAAACCGTATTACGGCCGTGATGGAAAAGGCCCTGTTATACAAATGATGTAGTTTAAGCCAATAGATGGCTGCATATTGTTGTGACCGGCACCGTCTCCTGTCATACCAAGCGTATTGACATGAAGGCCAAGTGCTGCATTTTCGTTTTTGTAGCCCAGTGTCCGGTTTCCGTCATTACCGATCGGAACCGCCATTGTCGAACCAGCCTCCGCAGCAGTTAGGGTTGAATCCTGGGAGTTCACAAACTCCTCGTGGTTATGTACAGGCATTTCGTTGATCTTGAGCGCAGGGTTTGCAGCCCCCAGTTTTTCTCCCAGATGGACAAACATTCCGTCTTTTTCCCCGGCTCCGATCGGAACCCGGTTTCTCAAATCCGGCAAGCCAAACTGATGCCCCCCGTCGCCCCCGTAGGTAGTTCCTAAAAGAGTGAACAAGTCCATGTGGTCGTTAACATTCAATAACTGTCCGTTGCAAATGGCCCAGTTCTGAGGAGCGTAATCCCCGGCAAATAATTTTACCATTCCAATATATTCATCCATGATTCAATGTTTTAAAAAATTAATCGTTTTTTTCTCCCGGGCGCGGCGGAAAAATTCCCTCCACACAAATAATGTAGTTCATAGCTACAAAGGGCTGGCGGTTTTCATGCTCTTTGCCGCCACCTGTATTGGTAAGCGTTCCGGGATGTAATGTAACATTTGGCGCAGTGTTCGTATAACCGGCCGTCGCATTAAAAGCAACCGGGTCTTTCGACATATAGCCCGGTGCGGCCATGAGTGCATCCGGTGATCCCCCGGGCTGGCTTGCAGCTGCATTACTCACCAGGGCGGAGTGGTTGTGGGTAGGTAATTCAGAAAGTGTCAACGTGTGTGACTCAGCCCCAAAAACCTCCGCTATTTTCATTTCCCGCGTGTCAGGTGCGGGCCCCATGCCGCCGCCAACAGGTAACACGCATTGAAGATTAGGCAAAGCGAAGTTGGTGCTGTTTCCACCATACATTGTTCCTATTACCTTGTATAATTTCTGGTATTGAGAAGACGGCAATAGCTGTCCTCCACAAAATAACCATCCGGGAGGAGCCCAGTCCCCGCCAAAAATCCTGATCATTCCTACATATTCATCCATAATGTATTGTTTTTAAATGTTATAATTAATTCAATCAAGGGTGCGGAGGGTAAATCCCCTGCACACAAATAATATAATTTACCCCAAGGTAAGGCTGCATATTCGAGTGAAGGTCACCTGCACCGGTAACCGAAGTAGCTGAAGATATTTTCAACTGGGTGTCAGGCGCCAGTTTATTATAACCCTTTGTAGCAGTCCTGGTCCTCCCTGCCATCAGGCTCGGGGTACCGATCGAAGAAAGTGCCACCGGCGTCCCGATGTCTGCCAGGGCATTACTGACAGAAAAAGTATGGCTATGCGGAGGGATCTGGTCCTTGCTCAGGGCAACTGCCCGTATTCCCCCGGATTCTCCCAGCTTGTAGCTTGTAAGGCCAGCCCTCTGCCCGAAACCAAGAGGCGCCCGGGTTTGGAGGTTTGGCAGATAAAAGGTTGATGTTCCATCTCCGCCATACTTTGTCCCGATAACGGAAAAAAGGTCCCGCATCTGGTTTACGTTTTTGATCTGCCCGCGGCAAAACTCCCAACCCCTGGGGGCAAAATCCCCGCAAAAGATTTTAATCATACCTAAGTAATCTTCCATAATGTTAAGTTTTAAGTGTTGGTCAAATGTATAAAAAAAGTCACCCTTTGATTCCCTTTCACCTAAAAATTTCATTAATATTTCACAAGGAGTTAACCCACAGATTATTAAGGTGATACATTCTTGTTTTGAACGAATTATTAAGTTAAAAATTCAACGTATTTATACTTTAAAAACAAGTACTAATACCCTCAAAAAAGAGTGCTCATTTTTTCTTCTAAAAAAATTACAGAGAACCCGCCATAAAAAATGAATGCTGATGAAAAAGAAATACATTTCCATTACTTATTTGCATAATACAGATGTATAACTGTATAGGATTTATAAGCTACAACTTCATAAACTGCGCAAAATCACCTGCGGATTTGCTTCATACCTTCAGTATAGTTAAAGCATAGTTGAAGCATACTTAAAGCATATGTAATGTATATATACGTTATGTTAAACAGGAGTTGGTTCGCCTCCTCACGACAAATAAAAAAAGGAGCAGTAAATACCGCTCCTTTTCTTATAGTTTTAAGGGTGTTTCTTATTGAACAACCAGTTTTTTAGTAATGATCGTATTGTTGACTGTACCCGTTACAAAATAGATTCCCTGGTGGAGGTTTTCTACTTTCACACGGTAATCGTTTTCTTTTGTGATGTCAACTGTCTGGATAACCTGGCCCAGCTCGTTAATAACCGTAAATAAGCCTTCATGGGAAGAAGTCAGGATGAAGTTACCGTCATTCGGGTTCGGGAAAGCTTCAACTGAAATATCCGACATCAGGCCTTCTTCCATTTCTTCCATATTCGGGTTCTGGATCATGCCTGAAGCTGGGGAAGTAATGTTACAGGCTGCACCGTAAGAGCTGAAGTTCGTTCCGTCAAGACTGTAAGCAACCTTGATAGCATACGTTGTGTTCAAAGCATAGGTGAAGTTCCCTAAGTACAATGTACGGGTAGTTTTCGTTACATACTGGGCACCGCCATTGATTTCAAAACGGTAGTGGCTTGCACCTGAAACTGCATCAGCAATGATCGCTGTAGAAACAGTTGCCAAAGTTGTGTTGCACTGTGACGCCTGGACCTGTGTTGCCGGTGCTGCCGGCGCCGTAATGTTGCAGCTTGCGCCATACGATCCGAAAGTAGTTCCGTTATCACTTGCTGCTACACGGATAGCATACGTTGAGCCAAAGCTGTAGTCAAAGTTCGCCAGGTACAAAGTACGCGTTGTTTTGATAACCGTTTGTGCACCGCCGTTGATTTCGAAACGGTAGTGGGTTGCACCCGTAACCGCATCGGCAATAATCGCTGTCGAAGCAGTTGCTAACGTTGAGCCGCATTGGGAAGCCTGAACCTGGCTCGCAGGAAGGCCTGGTGTTGTAATGTTGCAGCTTGAGCCGTAAGCGCTGAAGTTTGTTCCATCGCTGCTCACCGCTACTTTAACACCATACGTTGTAGCATGTGTGTACGTAAAGTTCGCCAGGTAAAGCGTACGGGTAGTTTTCGTCACGTACTGCGGTCCACCGCTCGGACCTGTGATTTCAAAACGGTAATGCGTAGCACCCAGTGCCGCGTCAGCAATAACAACTGTACCGCTGTTAGCTAAGGTCACTCCACACTGGGAAGCCTGAACCTGGGAACAGAAATTGATCGTCGCTGTAACCGCTGTACGGGCTGCAGATACACAACCGTTATTGTATGCTTCTGCATAATATGTTTTAGAGCTGGAAAGAACCAAAGGAATCGAAGTCCCCGTATAACCGGTTGTTCCGCCGGTTGGCGCCATAAACCAGTTGATCGTTCCTGCACTAGGTGTAGCGCTCAGGGTAATTTCACCTGTTCCGCAGCGGGAAGCTGAAGTAACTCCTGTAACTGTAGGTGTAAGGCAAGGAACATAAATTCCATAATCTTCTGCTTCACCGTAGCTCAGGTTATTACATCCGTTACCCGGGTTGTTGAAATCCGTAATAACGCGCATTCTCAGTAAACCTGTAGATATACCGCTTGTAGGAATAGTAATGTTCCCTGTATGAGAAGTCAGCTTGGTCGTTGTATTCGTAAAAACCGTTTCTCCGGCATCAGTAAATACACCGTTGTTGTTGTAGTCAATGAAAATTTTACAGTATTCCGGGTTACCACCAACACCTGTTACCGTAAAAGCATAAGTTCCTCCTGCATTAACAGTTGTTGAATTCGTACATGTGAAGTTTTGTGTGCCGTCATTAATCCCATCGTTATGGACCCGGTCAATTGTATTGAATTGGAAACGTGCAATTCCTGTTCCATGGCTTCCGTTACTTGAGTTAGTTAATGTACAGGTTGCCGTTGGTGCTGTGAGAGCATTCAAGGTCGCTGTATTGGTGGTTGCATTTCCACAAGCTGTGGTTACATAACAACGGTAGATATACCCGTTTTGAGCACTTGTAGCACCCGTCACACTGAGTGTAGCTGTTGTTGCCCCGGAGTAAATACCACCGTTGGAAACATTGGCAAAGCCACCGCCGTTGTCTACCTGCCATTGGTAACCAAGGCCCGGGCCTGTTGCTGTACATGTAAATGTTCCCGTTGCCGGATCACAAGATACCAAATTCGATGGATGTGTATTAATTGTCGGTGCCACACATGGAGGCGAAGTAATGAAAATACTGTAATCTTCAATTTCCCCGTATTCTGTATCTGTACATCCGTCACCTGCAAGCGGGTTGAAATCCGTCATAATACGCATACGGATCAGTTTACCGGTTACAGCAGGATATTGTGGAATAGCCACACTTATAGAATGTGAAGTAGCACTAGTACCGCCCGTATTATGATTCAATACTTTTTCTCCGGCTTCAAAAACACCATCGTCATCGTAATCAATCCAGGCGATGCAATATTCCGAGCTTGAACTTAGGGTTACCGTTAAGGTATATGAAGTATTTGTTGATACGGTTGTGTTATTTGTACAGGTAAAATCCTGTAAGCCGTCATTATCATTATCCGTGTGTGCATGATCCAGCGTATTGAACTGTACACGGGTGATCCCGGTATTGTAATTTCCTGTTTCCGTTGTTGTCGGTGAACAGCTTGCCGCAGTTGGAACTGCGCCGAGTACCGTAAATGCGTAAGACTCATCATCGTTAGTAGCATATTGATCCGCCAGGCCGTTAGGTAAGGTCGTGTATGCGTTGAATGTGTGAGCTCCGGCTGTCGTCGTCATAGCAGATAAAGCAACATCTACCGTTGATCCGGAAGTTAAAGTTCCTGTCCAGGCCTGGGTTTGAGTTCCCGTTCCATCGAGGTTATAATTGATCGTAAATGAGGTCAGTGTACCAGATCCGAAGTTTTTAATTCTTATTTCCGGAGTGAATGTTGTTCCGCAAGTTCCGACATTCGGAGTAAGAATAGCGCTAACTCCCACATCCCTTGTATAAACCGGGTTACATCCGTCGGAAGCATTAAGGCTTGCACGGGAGCCTGTCATTACTGCATTCATACGCGTGATCTGGCCGGGAGTGAACCGGGTTTGGCAATCATCGGAAGAATAATCCATGAAGTTATGCTGATAATCGGCGGCAGTTGTTCCTCCCTGGCAGGCATTTACAGTTGCATCGGCAACACAGGAGCTCGTAGAACGCTTGTGTCTCGGAGTATCGGCAACACAGTCACCGGAGGTTCCGCAAAGGGCATCCGTCGGGCAGGTTGATCCTGTTCCGTCGCCCTGGAAAGTATGATAAAGGTTAAGCGCGTGGCCCACTTCGTGAACCGCCGTTACGTTCATATCAGTATAAGTTTTCAGGTTGTAGCCCAAAAGTTGTCCCGGGTCATAACCGAAGGCATTGTACATCATTACCGCACCGTCTAAAGATGAGCCTGCACCCGGGAAATAAGCATATCCCTGTGTACCGGCACCGGCGTTGTTGTCGTTAATCTCCGTTACAATCCAGAAGTTGTAATACTTCGTGTTGTCCCACTTACTAAGCGCCTTTACAGCAACTTCGTTATCCGTTCCTGTTCCACCGCCGGCATCGCAGATCCCCTTGGTAGAATACTGGGTTACAGCTGAACCGTTTACACGCACAATACCCGTTGTCGGGTTACCGCTCGCATCACGCTGTGCCAGACAAAACTGGATGTTCGTGTTTGAACCGGTATAATCTGTAAAAGTTGCATCTGTATTGGAATATGCAGCGTTCAGGTTATCGATCGCACTCTGAATTTGTGCATCCGAAATGTTTGCACCAACGCCGACCGCCTGGCCGGTATGGATCACGTGCACAACCACCGGGATGGTGTAGGTTGTCTTGTTGACAAAGCCGTCACGCAAAAGGGTTTCATACTGGGCTTCAATTAGTTGCCTGCGCTGTACGTAAGCAGGATCTGTCTGCATCAGGCGCTCGTGAACCTGGGCTGCACGGCACTTTTCCTGTGGCTCGCCATTGGACGAACCAAGGATGTTTACACTTTGCTGCGCGTGTAAGCCATAGGACGCGAATAACAAAAGTGGGAATAAAAGTTTTTTCATAATTGACTCTAAGTTTTGTAGTTCAGGCAAATTTAACATTTTTTTCAAATAAACCGCTTTATTTCAACAAAATAGTGCGCCAAAATCGCTTAAGGAAAGTAGCCCCCGAAAGCCCGGACATTTGAATACGAAATTCACTGCTGAACAGGAAACAAAAAAAGGAGCCGTTATGAGCTCCTCTTCAATAAATTATGGCATAAGCCTGAAATAATTCAGGGGATAATTTTCATTCTTCTTTCAAAAGTTTGTGCAGAAAAATAACCCAGACACTGGCTTCCGAAATTAGAATCGGGATTGGCCGGGACCGCTCCTCCTGTTCCCCCGGCGTTGACGCTCAGGGTATAGAAATATTTATACGCAGCCGCATCAATACACATCATTTCAAGGAAGGCTGTATCGCCGGAAGCGTAATCCCCGCCGAAGATCGGCTCAAGCACTTCCACGCCGTCGGCAAACTGGTCATTCTGCAGGTAAATCCCGTCAAAGCGCTCACTTCCCCGGTAGAGGTCAAAACGGTAATAATTTTTGATCCCCGCCGGGTCCTTGCGGTTTGCTACCAAAGCATAAAAAGGCGTTTCCGGATCGAAAGAAAATTCTTCCAGGGTCAGGGAATCAATCGGAACCTGCACCGGCATCGTGCTCGAAGAGCTGAAGTTTTTACCGTCAACGCTGACATTGATCGTATACGTGCGCCCTTCAATTCCCGGGTAATTGGCTGTTTGATAAACTCCCGGTGAAACCAGCGTCAATGTTGTTGCATTACCCAGGTTGTCGGTAATCGTAACTATAGCATTATCCACCGTCGGGTAAGCCGTATTCTCATCAAAATTCAGGGTACGCGTGATTTTCACGGTATGAACTGTCGAGTCTTTCGTTACTGTTCCTTCCACCACATATTTCGGGTCTTCTGAATTCAAATCCAGGTCGATGACTTTTTGACAGGAAGTCAGCCCAAACAGGCAAACGAGCGTTATTAATCCTAAAATCCGTTTCATCTTATTTGAATTTAAAGTTATAGGTAATTGCCGGGATCCAGCGGAAAAGCGAAACCTGGACGGCCTCCGTTATGTTGGGGTCATTTTCGTTTTCACGGAAAGAAATCGAATAGGCGTTTTCTCTTCCGTACGAATTATAAACCGAGAAATTCCAGCTGCTTTCGTATTTTTCCGTGTTTTTCCGGTACCAGGTCAACCCCAGGTCCAGGCGGTGATAATCCGGCATGCGGGAAGCATTACGTTCTGTGAACGAAAACTGCGTTTGTCCGTTCACTTCGTATTTGCCTGAAGGAAATGTTACGGCATTCCCGGTGTAGAACACGAAAAGCGCCGATACGGAAAGCTTCGGTGAAATATCGTAAATCCCTACAACAGACAAATCGTGCGTGCGGTCCTGCTTGGCATTGTACCACTCAAAATTGTTGATCCCTTCCACTTTGCGCTCCGTTTTGGAAAGTGTATAGCCAATCCAGCCGGTGAGCCTTCCCTGTTTTTTCTTCAGGATGAGCTCCACACCATAAGCGCGCCCGATCCCGTAAAGCAATTCGCCTTCCAGCAAATCGTTCGCCATTGTGTTTGCCCCATTCCGGTAATCGATCTGGTTATTCAGTATTTTATAATATGTTTCAACGTTGAATTCGTATTTGTTTTCCTTGAAATTCTTAAACCAACCCAGGGCAAGCTGGTCCGAAACCTCGGGCTTGGTGTTCAAAGAAGTTGACAGCCACACATCTGTCGGGGAAGCCGAGGTGGAGTTGGAAATCACATGGATATTCTGCGCATTCCGGGCATAAGCCAGCTTGAAGGAAGCCGTTTTTGAATAGGCCCAGCTGAAGGAAACACGCGGCTCAACATTCCAGTAGGTTTTGTAAAGCTCGTTTTTAGCATACAGCATGGTATCAGATACTTTTCCGTCCGCATCATAGCTGTAGATGTTTGCCCCGTTTCCAAGCAGTGAAAAACCACTCAGGCGCACACCGTAATTCACCGTGATGTTTTCGTTGACCGACCAGTCGTTATTGATGAAAAAGGCGCTCTCAACGGATTTCACCGGGTCTATTTCAGTCATGTTGATCCCGGCATTGGAATTAGCTTTGATCTGGCCCGGCGTAATTGTGTGATGGATCAGGTTTGCGCCAAATCTCAGCTTGTTACGCGTATTGGCGAAATACTGAAACTCCTGCTTGAGGTTGAAATCCTGGATGCGTGAGATCACATCAAAATCCACGATGCCGCTCGTTATCGAAATGTTATAATCGTAAGCGCTGTAAATAAAGGAAGTATTCGAAAACAATTTCTCGTTTACAATATGGTTCCAGCGCAGTGTTCCCGTAGCATTTCCCCAGTCGATCCCGAAGGTCTTGCCAACCCCGAGCACGTCGCGGCCAAAATAACCCGACAGGTAAAGACGGTCTTTTTTGCTGAGCCTGTAGTTGAGCTTGGCATTCAGATCGTAAAAATAAAGCGTATTTTCCTTGAACTTTTCCGAAGCCTTCAGGAACAAATCCGCATAGGTACGGCGGCCGGTGATCAGGAACGAAGATTTATCCTTAACAATCGGGCCTTCCACATTCAGGCGGGAAGAGATTAATCCGAGTCCGCCGCTCACGTTATAGCGCTTGCTGTTTCCTTCGTTCATTTTGATGTCAAGCACAGATGACAAACGCCCCCCGAAATTCGCAGGCTGGTTGCCTTTGTAGAGCACTGCGTCTTTGATGGCATCCGAGTTGAAAGTAGAGAAAAAGCCCAGCAGGTGGGAAGCATTGTAAACCGGCGCTTCATCCAATAAAATCAAATTTTGGTCGGCGCCGCCCCCACGCACAAAATAACCCGAGTTTCCTTCACCGGCGCTTTTCACGCCCGGCAGGAGCTGCATGGTTTTGATGATATCTTTTTCTCCGAATAAAACGGGGATTTTAGCAATTTCTTTCGGATCGAGGCGCTCAACTCCCATCACCGGGTCCTTCACGTTCGCGTCCTGTTTGATGCCGGAAATTTTAACTTCTTCTATGTTCTGTACCTTTCCTTCCGCTTCCAACGGAAAATCCAGCTCCAGGTTTTTGTTCAGATCGATTTCATGCTCCTGGCTCACAAAGCCCACAGCCGTAACGATAAGCGTATATTTCCCGGCCGGGATTGTCAGTGAATAAAAACCGTATTCATTGGAAAAAGCCCCTAAATTCTGGCCTTTCACTTTAACAGTAGCATTGATAAGCTCTTCTCCTTTGGAAGCGTCCTTGACCGAACCGCTGATCGTAAATTTAGTTGTCTGGGAAAATCCCTGTAAGCTTAAGCAGCTTAAGGCAAGTATCAGCAAATATTTCATATATGGGTTTTATGAGTGAACAAAATTGCACATTATTTTGTTTGCAGTCCTGTTAAAAAATCTAAAGAAAATTACAAAAAAACAATTGGATCAGGCCGTTTCACCCTTCATCTTCTCCGCATTCTCCGCCATTTTGAGCGAGTCGATCATTTCCTGGATATCCCCGTTCATGAACGAGCTGAGATTGTACATCGTTTTGTTGATGCGGTGGTCTGTAATCCTTCCTTGCGGGTAGTTGTACGTGCGGATTTTAGCCGAGCGGTCACCGGTTGAAACGAGTGTTTTACGCTGTGCAGCGCGCTCTTCGTGTACACGGTCCAGCTCAATCTGGTAAAGACGGGAGCGCAATACGGAGATCGCTTTTTCGAGGTTTTTATGCTGCGAGCGGCCATCCTGGCATTCCACCACCAAACCGGAAGGAAGGTGCGTCAGACGGATCGCGGATTCGGTTTTGTTAATGTGCTGTCCACCCGCACCGGAAGCCCGGAACGTGTCTTTGCGCACATCGTTCATATCAAGCTCAAAATCCACTTCTTCGGCCTCAGGCAAAACCGCCACGGTAATCGCAGAAGTGTGCACCCGGCCCTGGGATTCCGTTTCCGGAACGCGCTGAACGCGGTGAACCCCGGATTCAAATTTCAGCATCCCGTAAATTCCTGCGCCGGTAACTTCCATGGAAACTTCTTTATAGCCCTTTGTTCCGCCCTCCTGCGAGTTGAGGATCTCGTAAGACCAGCCCATGTTTTTGAAAAAGAGCGTATACATCCGGAAACAATCTTCCACGAAAATACAGGCTTCGTCACCACCTGTTCCGGCACGAAGCTCCATGATCGCATTTTTATCATCTTCGGGATCTTTGGGGATCAGCAAATACTTGATCTGCTCCTCCAGCTCTGGCTTTTGCTTTTCCAGATCGTCAATTTCGGCTTTCGCCATTTCCCGCATTTCAGGATCTTCTTCAACTGCCAGGATTTCTCTTGCACCAACGAGGTTATCGAGAATATTTTTGTATTTTTTATAAACGCCTACAATTTCTTCCAAATCCCTGTATTCTTTGTTCAGCTTCACATAGCGGTCCATATCGGAAATAATATCCGGATCGACTATTAAGGTACTGACTTCAATAAAACGGTAATTGATTGCTTCTAATTTCTTTAACAGGTCCTGCATTTTTTAGCTTTGTAGGAGATTAATATTCGAATGTTCCGTGCTCGCCCCGGATGGTCACTTTTTTGCCTTCATGCGCTTCAACGCGGCCGATAATCCGGGCATCAATGTTAAAAGACTGTGATATGGCGATCAGGTCCGCTGCGATTTCTTCGGGAACATAAATTTCCATGCGGTGGCCCATGTTGAAAACCTTGTACATTTCCTTCCAGTCCGTTCCGGATTCTTCCTGGATCAGGCGGAAAAGCGGTGGTGTCGGGAAAAGGGAATCTTTAATGATATGCACCTGGTCAACGAAGTGCAGCACCTTGGTTTGCGCCCCTCCGCTGCAGTGTACCATTCCATGGATTTGTCCGCGGTATTTTTCCAGCATTTGTTTGATAACAGGAGCGTAAGTCCGTGTAGGCGATAAAACCAGTTTCCCGGCGTCAACAGGCGTTCCTTCTACTTTGTCAGTCAGTTTGCGTGAACCGACATACACCAGGTCTTCCGGCACATGCGAATCAAAGCTTTCAGGGTATTTTTCAGCGAGGTATTTCGCAAAAACATCGTGACGGGCAGAAGTCAGTCCATTGCTTCCCATTCCGCCGTTGTAATCATTTTCGTAAGTCGCCTGTCCGAAAGAAGCAAGGCCCACGATTACGTCGCCCGGCCGGATATTGGAATTGGAAACTACGTCGGCGCGCTTCATGCGGCACACAACTGTTGAATCAACAATAATCGTACGGACAAGGTCGCCCACGTCTGCTGTTTCGCCACCGGTTGAGTGAATGCCAATCCCTTGCCTGCGGAGCTCTTCGAGCAGCTCTTCCGTCCCGTTGATGATCCCGGAAATCACTTCGCCGGGAACGAGGTTCTTATTCCGGCCGATTGTGGAAGAAAGCAAAATATTATCGGTAGCGCCTACGCAAAGCAGGTCGTCGAGGTTCATAATCAAAGCATCCTGGGCAATGCCTTTCCAGACAGACAGATCACCTGTTTCTTTCCAGTACATGTAAGCCAGGGAGGATTTTGTACCGGCGCCATCGGCGTGCATTACAATGCAGTATTCTTCATCATGTGTCAGGTAATCGGGCACAATCTTGCAAAAAGCTTGCGGAAACAATCCTTTGTCAATCTTTTTAATTGCCTGGTGGACTTCTTCTTTTCCAGCTGAAACGCCTCTTTGATTGTAACGGATATCTGACATCTTGAAAATTTGGGCAAAGGTAAGAAATTGCTTTTAATTAACGGGAGGTACAAAATAAAAAAGAGGTCACCGAAGTAACCTCTTTTTTATAATTTAATTTATAGTGCTTTGTTATTCAAATACTATTGTTCGAAGCTAACCAAGAACTCAACACGTCTGTTGGCAGCTTTGCCTTTTGCAGTTGCGTTGGAAGCTTTAGGCTGCGTATCACCGTAACCTTTAGCAGATAATCTGTTCTCAGCAACTCCTTTGCCCATGAGGTAAGCTTTTACAGCTTTCGCTCTGTCTTCGGACAATTGTAAGTTTTTCGCAGGATCACCAACGTTGTCAGTATGTCCGTTGATAGACAGGTTGTAAGATGGGTTAGCCAACATTACTTTAGCAACTTCATCCAGGATAGGCAATGATTTTTTGATGAGGGTAGCTTTTCCGTTATCGAATTGTACACCTTGCATCGCTTTAGTCATTGTTTCTTTAGCTTTCTGAGTTACTACAGGGCAACCTCCGTCAGCAGCTAAACCTGCAGCGTTAGGACATTTGTCAACGAAATCGTAGATTCCATCACCGTCTCTGTCAGGACATCCGTTTGCAGAAGCAGTACCTTTGATAGTAGGACAGAAATCGTTTACGTCAAGTACACCATCACCGTCAATATCAACGATTTTTTCAACTTTAACAGTTTTACCTTTAGTGTCAACTGTAGCACCACCTGCAGTTCCAGGCTCCTGGTCGAGGTAGTTAGGAACGCCGTCTTTATCGTCGTCCATCATGTCTTTTTCAGCTTTTTCAATTTTAGCTTTCAAAGCTGCCATTGCTTCAGCATCACCATAGTTAGTTGGAGTCCAGTCAGCGTGCTCAGCAGCATCACCAAGGTAGATGTTCAGACCAAGGGAAGCGTTTGCAGTCAGGACGTCAAAACCGTTAGAAGGAGGCAATTTGCTTCTTCCATCCAAAGTTACGTTTTGCAGGATGTGTGCAATTGCACTGATGTCTCCTGTAAGGGCCAATTTCGGGCTGATTTTGTATTGCGCAGTAATACCGGCAATAAAGTTAGCCATGAAATCCATTTTGTAAGCAGGTGCGTTCGATCCGTCATTGTGGAAAGCGATACCAGGTCCAGCGTGACCGTATACACCTAATTTATCATAAAACTGGTTGAAATCAAGAACGTTTGTAAAGTTCAGGATACCTTGAAAGTTCATTCTGATATAATGCGTCGTGAAATCTTCTGCAGCAGAAAGATCTTTGTGAGCCTTATACATGTCATAACCAAGGTCAAATTTCAAACCGTATTTGTTGTTCAACATGTGACGAACTCCTAATTCAACATGTGGTAAATTGAGGTTAGTTGCCAAACCTGCACCACGAGAGCTCATTGATTTGTTCAGTCCGATACCGAAGTCGACCGACATTTTGTTAAAAGTAGCCTGACCGAAAGCAATAGTGCTCAAAGCCAAACCGGATACTAATAAAATCTTTTTCATATACTATTTTCTTAAATTACGTGACAAAGTTATATATATATTTTTAAAAACCAAGAAAAAAAAGATAAAAAAACAAATTCGGATGCTTATTTTGCGTTTTTATCCCCTTTAAATACGTTATATATCGTCAAAAAGATAATTTTCATGTCGAGCATAAAAGACCAGTTTTCAATGTAATAAATGTCGTTTTTTACCTTATCCTGCATCTCCTGGAGCTTGCGTGACTCGTCGATATAACCCGTTGTTTGCGCCCAGCCGGTTATTCCCGGTTTGACATAATGGCGCACTAAAAATTCGTCGATCAGCTTGGAATATTCTTCGGTGTGCTTCAACATGTGCGGACGAGGGCCGACAACAGACATGTGACCTAAAAGAACATTGAAGAACTGCGGCAGCTCATCAATTCTTGTTTTCCGGAGAATTTTACCGAAACGGGTAATCCGCGGGTCATTGTCGAGTGTTCCCATCTGGTCGTGCTGGTCATTGATGCGCATTGTCCGGAACTTATAGCATTTGAAAATACGGTTATCCTGGCCTGAACGGAGCTGGATAAACAGAACAGGGCCTTTATTCGTCAGTTTTTGTACAATAAAGACAATGGGGTACAGCCACGGCATAATCAGGATGAGGATAATCATCGAGAAAGTGATGTCAAAGATGCGCTTGATGGTTTTATTGAATAAGTTTTCCAAAGGCTCTTTCCGAAGGATCAGGATCGGGAGATCATCGTAGAAATCAATGTTCACGTGCCTGTTCAGCGTATACTGCTTGAAGTTCGGGATGATCTTGAAACGTACAAACTGCTTTTCACAGAAAGAGATCAAATCCTTGGTCTTCTTTTCGGGGTAGGTGGTGGAAGCAAAATACACCTCATCGATATCGTGTGTTTCAATATAGCTGAAAATATCGTCTACATGCCCGATGACCCTGGAGCTGGCATAGTGCTCCTGCTCGTCAACCGTGAAAAAGCCCAGCACTTTATACCCGAAAGAAACTTCTTTTTTGAGGATCCGCTCCAGCTCGAGCCCGTTTTTGTTCACGCCAACGATGACCACGTTCTTGTTGTTCATCCCTTTCATCCGGATATACCTTAATAAATAGAGCGACAGAACCTTGATCGTGATATTAATGAAAATGAAAAGAACGGAGAAAATGAGAATAAACAATTTGGGAATGGAGCTGAATTCCAGGGTATAAACCACGAGGAACAAAATACTGATTTCACTGAGGATCATCTTGATCGAGCGTGAAAGGATCCGTTCAACCGGCTCGATCCGCATGATCTGGTAAGCGTTGAACACACCGATGAGCAAAATCCAGATCAGGTTGGCAAACAATACCAGGGAAAAAATATTCTTGTCTTCTGAAAGCGAAAATTTCTTGAAAATGATAAATAACGAAAGAACAAAGGAAAAGTTCAATACAAAAAAATCGGACATCAGCAGGAAGAGCTTGATGTACTTGGAAGACTTCGTTAATATTTGATTTCTCTTATTCGACATATACCTCTGTTAGAAATTGCGCACCGGCAAATTTTTAAACCATTTGTAAACAAGCTTGCTTTCGGGGAAAACAATCACCCAGGCAGTCAGGAAGATCAGCTTCGTATCTGTTATAAAGGAATAGTTTTCCTGGTACCATTTTTCCAGCTCACCTTTAAAAGGATAAATTTTGTTGGTGTAAAAATCCCAGGTGTCGCCGCCAGCGTTTTTTACCTGCGTGATCAATTCCTCTTCGTCGCGGAAAATGATCGAACCGATCCCCGTAAGCCCGGGCTTCACATTGTAGATCGTTTCCTGTACATGCGGCGGGTAAGCATTGAAGCTGACCGGCATTACCGGGCGCGGCCCCACAACGCTCATATCGCCGAAAAGGATATTCAGCAGCTGCGGAAGCTCGTTGATTTTGGACTTACGCAAAAAACCTCCCATCGGTGTGATCCGCGGGTCGCGCTTGGTTGTAATGATCCCTCCGGACATATTCGGGCTGTCCTTGAGCATCGTCGCGAACTTATAAATGTTGAAGCGTTTGTTTTTATAACCTACACGTTCCTGGAAATACCAGATGTAACCTTCTCCCGTTAATTTCAACCCTATAATAACAGGTATCAAAAGCGGTGACAGGATGAGTAAAGCTATCAGGGAAACTAAAATGTCAAAAAAGCGCTTAATTATCAAATACATAGCTTACATTTTTTGGTCCAGGCTCTTTCCTGTTTCGATGTGCTCGAAATCCGGGATATATACCTTTAATAAGTTAACAATATCCGCTTTATCATACCGGCCTGAGTTCATTAACGAAATTAAGCTCTTTAAAGTTTCATTGATTTTGTCAACGGGCTCCCTTTTGGCATTTTTAATTACGCCGAGTCCCGCGTAGCTTTCCATGTCCAGCTTATCGGTATCGGTGTAAAACTCTTCGTACAGTTTTTCGCCGGAAGTATCCGAAACAAAATAATGTACAGGATAAGCGTCACCCGGCTTCATATTCGCGGCCTTTGATTTGGCTTCATCATCGGAGCTGCACTTATCTGTTTTTTGCCCCATGGCTTTAAAAAAGTCTTCCGTGATTTCATTGAAATACACCATTTCTTCTTCTTCGAGCTTCGGGAAGAAAATATCGCCGCTGGCGCCGAGCATACACGCAAGCATACAGATTTGTCCGCTTTCTTCCGGGGAAACGAAAAAACGCTTCACATCAGCAGGACAGGAAATCGGCTGCTGCTTGATCAAACGCTCGAGGTAACCGGCCAGTAAAGATCCGTTGGAAAAAGCAACGTTCGCAAAACGCGCGGTCGTGATCTGCATATCGGAGCTGTAAGCCATGATCACTTCTTCCATCAGTTTTTTGGAAGCGCCCATCACGTTTACCGGGTTTGCCGCCTTATCGGTGGAAACACAGAAAAAATGCTCCGGCTTGTGCTGCATCAGCAAATCGAGGAAAGCTTTCGCCTTGATGACGTTGTTTTCGATCATCGCCTCAATGGAATATTTGTCCTTTTCGCTGCGCACGTGCTTGTGGGCTGCAAAGTTGGCTACGATTTCAAAAGGCCCTTCGCTGACAAACATTTTCCGGAATACGTCATCGCCAAAGCTCATCGGGTAGGTTTTGTAATCGTCCGGAACGAACTGGTCTTTATCGCTGCGCAAATCACGCGTAAGCTCTGTCAGTCCATTTTCATTGGTATCAACAACGTATAAACGCTTCGGCTCAAATTTCAGCACAGCTTTGATATAAGACGAGCCGATTGTTCCTGCGCCCCCGATTACGAGTACGGATTTGTCTTTGATTTTTTTGGATAAAAGCTCTTTGTTGTTTTCAATATCTTTCAAAAAGAGACTTTCAGGCCTTTTCGTTATATGCGTTTTAATAAACGTTGGTATATCGATTAAATTCATATTATTTCGTGTTAGCGTAGAACTGTTTGATCTGTTTTACTACTTCCTGCATTTGCTCCTCCGTGATCCCTGCTGAGCTGGGAATACTGATACAGGATTCATAAATGGCATCGGAATGGTTGTTTTCGGAGACAAATATATCGTTTTTAAACATATTTAACCGGTTCATCGGCATCCAAAATGGGCGTGACATCACCCCGTTTTCATTCAGATGAGCGAGTAATCCTCTCATTTTAGATGTTTTAAAGGTAAATAACCAGCAATTCGCTTTTACGTCCGGTGAAACGGATTGGAACTCAATATCACCAATTCCTGCCAGCTCAGAGCGGTAAAACCCGTCCATTTTCTGCTTATTGCGGAGCAAATCCGGAAATTTTTCCATCTGGGCCACGCCAATCGCCGCCAAAACGTTCACCAGCCTGTAATTGTAGCCGATCTCGTCGTGAATGTATTCCATCGCGCTGGCTTTCGCCTGGGTAGTAAGATGTTTGGCTTTTTTTGCCAGCTCCTCGTTATCGGTAACCATGACGCCGCCGCCGCCGGTAGAAATAATCTTATTCCCGTTGAAGCTGAAAACACCCATTTCCCCGAAAGTACCGGTATGTTTTCCTTTATAAAAGGAGCCTAACGATTCGGTGCTGTCCTCGATCACTTTGAGCTTGTATTTTTCAGCAATCGCCATCAGCTTGTCGAGATCGCCGATGTTACCGAGCACATGCACCGGCATAATTGCTTTGATGGCCTTTCCTGTAGAATTCAAAACCGTTAAACCGTCTTTTTGGCTGGTGTTCTTCGCCAGGAATTCCCCCAGCAGGTCCAGGTCCATTTGCCAGTCGCCGGGGTTAACGTCCACTAAAATCGGGTCAGCGCCTGTATATTTGATGGCGTTCAGCGTAGCAATAAAGGTAATATTCGGTGCAATTACGTGGTCGCCGGCTTCAACACCACACAAAATCTGCGCGATGTGCAGGCCAACCGTTCCGTTCATGCAGGCAACACCGTATTTCGCGCCGGTATAATCGGCTACCATTTGTTCAAACTGGTTTACATAAGATCCGGCGGAAGAAATCCAGCCCGTATCGAGACATTCTTTCACATATTTCCATTCATTCCCTTCGAGCAGGGGCACAGATAAAGGTATCATAAGTTGTGTTTTTTTATAATTTTTCCCGGGTTCCCGACAACGGTTGCCCCATCTTCAATATCATTAATTATCACCGTTCCGGCGCCAATAGTTACATCGTTCCCGATCCGTACGCCTTGTTTCACAACGGAATTAGCGCCGACAAATGTTCTTTTCCCTACACTGACATTGCCTGCAAGCACTGCTCCCGGGGCAATATGAGCAAAATCGCCGATGATGCATTCGTGCTCAATGGTGCAATTCGTATTCAAAATCACGCCGCGGCCGATTTGCGCCAAAGCATTAATGCTCACGTTCGGGTTGATCAGCGTATTGGCATCCGCAGTAACGGAAGCCGTCGCGGAGATCACCGCCGAAGGATGAACGAGGTTTACAAAGCCCTGTTTCGGAAATTTATGCACGATTTTTTCGCGTAAAGCGTTGCTCCCGATCGCAACAAAAGCACCCAACATGGGTGTATGACAAAAAAAATCGTCTTCTACCCCCAAATATTTTAAGTCAAAAGGATTATTTTTTTTCTCTTCGGAATCGCAATAGCCTTCGATTTCGAAACCGTTAGTACGGGCAACGTCCATGCAAACGTAGGCGTGTCCTGAATATCCGATGAATGCTATCTTATTTTTTCCGGGCATCTTTTGCTTTTTTGATTTCTTCCAGGTAATTCAAAGCCAGCACTGTCCGGTCAAAATTGGATTTCGCATACCGGTAGCCGCTTTCACCCTGCTCTTTCAATAATTCAGGCGAAGCCAGGTAATGACGGATCACGCGTTCATATTCTTCCGGGTTTTCAGGCTCCACGTATGAACCGGCGCCGGCATCTTCCACCAGTTTGCGTGACACGCCGTCGATTGCCATTAAAATCGGCTTTTTGCAGGCCATGTAATCAAAGGTCTTGTTGGAATAAACCGTTTTGAAGGTATCCACTTTTTTCAGGATCGAAGCGCCCATATCGGAAATCAGGATGTATTTGAACACTTCCGACTTGGGAACCGAATCCAGGAATTTGACATTTTCCAGCTTCAGCTCTGCGGTTTTTGCAATCAGCCTTTCTTTTTCCATTCCATTCCCGATCAGCAGGAACAGCACGTTTGTGTCCGTGAGCCTTTGCGCCGCGTCCAACACCTGGTCGAGGTGGTTCGCAACCCCGTGAGCGCCCACGTACGTGATGATGAATTTTCCTTCGAGGCCTTTTTCCTTTTTGAATTGTTCCGTGTCAAAATTCGCCAGCAGATCATCCGAGAGGGAAAAGTCGGCGGCATTCGGGATAAAAATGATTTTCTCCGGCCTGATATTCTTTTTGTTGATCAGCGTGTCCCGGAAAGCCGGCGTAAGCACGTTGATCATGATTGCTTTTTTGTAAACGAATTTCTCCAGCGCGTAAGCCAGCTTAATGATCATACGGCTTTTGACAACGCCCGTATCGATCGCAGACTCAGGCCACAAATCGCGCACTTCGAATACGAAGGGAACACGTTTGAGACGGGAAATCAAATAAGCGGAAATCCCCACGAAAAGCGGCGGCGATGTCACCACGATCATATCGTATTTGCCCTTGGTTTTGAACAGCCCTGCCCAGAGCGAAGAGAAAACGAAGGAAAAATAGCCCCAGAGCCTGCCGATGAAATTGGAATTGTAGCTTTCCGAAACATGGCTGCGGATCACTTTAATGTTCCCCTGCTGTTTGACTTTGAACCATTTGCCTTTGTATTCCTGTCTTTTGGAAAGCCCGTTGTAATGCATCATACCGGCAAGCACGTCAACCGTGTGCCCCTGCTCGTTCCAGGTTTTGGTCATCTCATTCCAGCGCGATCCCCCCGGGTCGTCTTCTTCTAAAAAATATTGATGGATCAGTAAGATTTTCATAGCTGCCCTTAAAATTGTATTTCCGTTTTTATCTCCTGGCCGAATTCAAAATAAAGTGATTCTTCCCCGGTTTTAGTCCCGTAGTACGATGAATCGTAGGACGGGAAAGTTGTTGGCTGGATAACTGAGCCGTTGGATTCCGATTTCATTTCCGGCTTCGCTCCTTTTCCAAAATGCCAGTTTTGACTTGCGCCGTCTGCGTTAATTGTATCTTCCACAGTCCAATGCAAATCTTGTTTTGATATACGGACCGTCCGTCGGTGCTGAATATTTCTGCGGATATAACGGAAACAGGAAATTCTTCCTTCAAATATCACCTCATTCTCATTTTCTTTCATCGTTCCATCCAAGGCCTGGCTCCAGTAATACCAGATAAAGCGCCCGCCTTTGAGCATCTGGCTTTGATCCCCGATGGAAACCGTATTGTGTGAAACCGTCCCGGTGAAATAATCCGAATAGATTTTGTCCGTATTGTATTTGTAAGTTCCGGAATCGCGCAGTACGTTTTCGCCGCCGATCCACACGTCGAGGTGCAGGTTATCGGCCTGGTGCGGACGGTCTTTGTATTTCCCGCAGCGGATCATCGTAAAGGATTTTTCATTCCTGTAGAGGTAGAAACCGCCAACAGGATAGCTCAACGCTCCGTACTTTTTGCTGACCGCTTCCATTGTGGAAGTCGAAGATGACGGAAGCCAAAGTGCATCTTCTGTAATCTCGGCCTGGTCTGCGTATATATGTCTGCCCGTTAAAATATGGTGCAAATGATTCAGCTGCGGGCGATAATCCCGGTAATCCTGGTCGGAGAGCGGGAAAAAGAGCGCACCGTCGTTGTTACCATAATTCGGCAGCATCCCGTTTTCTTCCTGTAAACATTGATAGAGGAAATCCAGTGATTTGTATGCTTTTTCGGACACTTTTTCAGAAAAAGGCTTTTGGGCACGGGCTGACACTGAAATTCCGAGGGAAAGCAGCTGGATCACAACGCGGTGATAGTTCATGCTGAATTGCAGGTAAGTCCCGTCATCGTAAACCTGGTAGTCAACTTCCTGCTCGAACCATTTTCTTCCATCGGCAGCCCATTTTTTGGTTTCGGGGAAAAAAGGGAACATGAGCTCACTCAGGGCAAGGAATAGCGTTTCCGTGATCGCGTGGTTATTGCGCACAGCGATGCGGGAAAAATTAATGTTTTTATAAACGTGGTCCAGCGACCAGTAAATCACGTGCAAAATCCGGTTAAAACGCTCAGGCGTCAGCTCGGGGGAATTGCGGTAATAGTCGAGGACAAAACACCAGTTGAAGATCCGCAGGGAAATTTCCTGGCTGCATTTCCAGTTCGGCCCCTGGTTTACCGGGTTGGCGTTGATCCAGCTTTCGATTTCTTCGAACACGAATTTGGAATGGTCCTGCCCGAAATGGAAATCGTAGCGCATGATCGTCAGCAAATAAGCAAAACGGGATTTTTCCCAGACATACTTGATGTCGCCGCTCGTGGGGTTAAAATCCTGGATTTCGGACCAGTGTTTTGTGCTGTCATAGCGAAAGCCACTGTCGGGATTGGTGATCCAGTCGTAATCCAGTCCGAGGTTTTTCCATTCGTGGTTAAAAAAGAGAATGTTCCCGCTTAAAATCTGTTCTGCTTTGAATGCCAGCGTTTCCTTGTCGGCTTTTTCCAGCTGAAAGGCAGGCGCTCCGGTTTTTTCCAATAGAAACGGCCGCGACATATCTATTCCGGCAACCCGGTCGATCATTGGCGGGTTTAACGGAAAAACGGATTTATGCTTTTTCCGGGTCAATTGGAAGTAAACCCTGAAAAAAACATACCTGGCGCCCATATTATTCACCAGGTTGAGCATCCTTTTTACTTTCGAAAGCATCACTTAATAATATACGTTTTTTGTTTGATGTTGTATTTTTCCGTAGCATTGCCCGGCTTCGTCTTTTCAAAAAAGTCCTTGTTGAGCATTTTGCTTTTCATTTTTTTCTTGCTTTTGCCTACAACGTAATTGCTTTTGAAAGTAACACCTGTCGGGTACTTACCGTCTTCCGTGTTGCTGATCAGCCCGATTTTGGCGGCTTCGCGGAACTTGTTTTTGCTGATTACGATATTCTCCGAAGTCCAGTAATCGGAATTGCCCATCATAAAGGAAATCGACTGGTCCGAAGATGCATCGAAGCTGTTGCCGATAATTTTATGATTTTTTCCGCTCACCCGCACCGGATGCGTCACGTTTGTGAAGGAGTTCCAGGTAATCTCCACGTGATTTGCCTTGCGGATTGAAACACCGGAGCGGCAGTTTTTGAAGGTATTACCGGAAATATACATATTGCTCGCCTTGCAGCTGATCGTTTCCGAATCACCGAAATAGTCTTCAAAGACGTTGTTTTTAATGAAGTAGCTCCCGGTATTCGGTGTTCCGTCACCAATGCGGATGGCTTCCAGCGCTTCTTCCTTGCGCGGGGCAACATCTTTGAAGGTGCAGCTGCTGATCTCTACATTGGTAAACTTCGAATTCACGTGGATCATTGGCAGGCGGTTGTGTTTGCCTTTCAGCTCACAATTGCTGATTTTGACATTGTTTGCCATCACGTTCATGTAGAAGAAGCCCACGTATTCGCCGTCAGTCACCTTGTTGATGATCTTAAAATCCCGGACTGTGATATTTTCGT
Organism: Crocinitomicaceae bacterium; assembly: GCA_021325675.1. Taxonomy (GTDB): domain Bacteria; phylum Bacteroidota; class Bacteroidia; order Flavobacteriales_D; family Crocinitomicaceae; genus M2408. Next base: position 255,985 of record JAJTCM010000004.1, on the reverse strand, counting down.
AAGACTGGTCTTTTTCACCGATTTCAAATACCGCTTCGTTGGCTTTATCGAGCTTTGGGTTATGGAAGGTGAAATTCACAAAATCTACATTGCTTGCGCGGCATTTAATCTTTACATTGCCTTTCAGTGTTGCCTGCGATCCGTCGATGACCGTTTTGACCGTTTTATTACCGGCACGGAAAATAATAACTGCATTTTCGTAGTCGCCTTTGAGATCGTACCTTTCCATGGCATCGATATCGATGGTGAAAACTTCCTGTGCGTATGAGCGTACGTGCGTCACCAGGCACAGGAGCAGCAAAACGATATTAAAACCCTTTATTGTCGATTTCATAGTACTTTTTTTGGCGGTTTTCAGCAATTATCCTGAAGGGGTTGCCCGCTACAGTTGAATTGTCCGGTATTGATTTATTGATGACGCTGTTGGAACCGATAATCACGTTGTTTCCGATGATAATTTCACCGAAAACGACTGTTCCTGCCCCAATATACACATCATTGCCGATCACGGGCACTTTTTTGTCACCAAAATTACGGCCGATCGTCACGTTTTGCCCGATGGTCACGTTATCGCCGATCTGCGTATTGGAGTGAACTACCGTTCCCAGCCCCCAGTATCCGGCTTTGAAATTTTTACCTATGACAGCCGAAGACGGGAGCCAGGTTGAAAAGAAAAGACGGTTGATGTAGGAAATAAATTTGCCTACAGGCTTCAGCTTGATTTTGTAGAACCAATGTCCGAAACGGTAAACGAGTACAGGTGGTGAGCTCATATTATTTCTTTTTTACGGATTCAATGCAATTTTGCAGCACGTTCATGTAATTCCCGATGCTGTATTCGTGTTTAATTTTTTCGAGTGCGTTTGTTTTCATCTGCTGCAACAAAGCGCGATCGTTGTAAAGCAATTCAATTTTTTCCTGCAGGTTTTCTTCGCTCATATCTTCCAGCACAAAACCGTTGCGGTCATCAATCAGGTCATTTTCGGAACCGTCGGCTACCCCGCAGATCACCGGCAGGCCGTGGACCATGCCTTCGGAAATGGATAAACCGCCCAAACCGGGTAAAACGAGCAGGTCACAACCAACGAGCAATTCGCTCAGCTTGTCCTCTACCCTGCCGTGGAAAGTTACGATATCGCGGATATCCGGGAATTCCAGGAACTCTTCTTTCAGCGTTGGCAGATAGTTTCCGTCGCCGATAATGTGAAAACGGAAAGCATCCGGGTGTTTGGCGTGAAGTTTTGAAAGCACCTGGAAAACGAGCTTCAGGTTTTTCTCCTGGATAATAGAGCCTACAAACACGAGGTTGAATTTATCGTCCCGCTTCAATTGCGAAGCATCCAGCTTGCTGATCTGTTCCAGGCGAATGTCGGTATCAATCACGTTCACCGCTTTGAAAATTTTTTCCGGCTTGATGCCCTGGCGCAGGAAATACTGTTCCCCCTGCGAGCTGTAAGTAAAAATCGCATCGGCGTTTTTTTCGATATACTGGACCCAGGAATTGAGCTTTTTGCGTAAGCCCTGGTATTCGCGGTTTTTTAATTCGCCTAAGCTCCACCAGATGAATTTTTTGCGAAAAATCTTACAGTAAAGAAAAGCAATGCTGCTGTTGTAGATCGAGGAAGTCCCTTCAGACAAAACGATTTGCGGGTTTTTGAAAACCAGCTTCGTAAACAGGAAAAAGCTCACGGGCATGACGTTGTCCGAATTGTTCGTCTGAAACTTCTTGAAAACGGTGCGCAGCACCCGGGTTTTGAAATTTTTCGCCCCTTTGGCATTCATTTTTTTAGTTCCGGGCATGTCCGGGCAGTGCCACAATTCAAAATCGATTCCCGGAATATTGGAAATGCGGTTGTAGATCGGCAACCTGTACGAAAATATGACCTGGTACAAAATAACCAGCTTAATCCTGTTCATCTGTCTTTAAATTAAACACTTTTAATATAAAATAAATTACCGGTAACGATAAAATTCCATAAATCAGCCAGATTTCGATCCCCGAACCCCGGATAAACTGGATAATCGTTACATATAAATAAATCAGGAAAAGGTCCCTGACTATCATTTTTTTTTCATAAACCGAGCGGACCATCTTCAGGTAAAAGATATTGAGAAACTTGAAGAGGAAAAAGAGGAACACCGGCGCCAGGTAGAAAAAATTCCAGAAGCTTTCGGCGTAGATCACAATCGGGAAGGATCCCCCAATCGAGCGAAAGCTGGGTGAAAAACGCTGCGTATAAGTGTCGATCATGCTGTTCGGCTTATCCTCCAAAATGCTCCGCGGGATTGGGATGAAGAAAAATTTGTAGAATGTTGAGCCGTATAGAACATCGACGTCGCCGCTGTACACATAGTTGATGGCATTGCTGGAATTTCCGTAAACCGGCGCGAGCTCAAAGTTGGCTACCATGGCGTCCATCGCATAATCCGAGCCAACATAATCAAACACGTGTGTTGCTGCTTCCAGCGGGTTTTTCACATTGAAATTTCCATAGCCCCGCATGATCGACGAAACGATGATCATCGCAAAGACCAGCGAGAACCCACCAACCGCGAAGAGAAACTGGCGCATCTTCAATTTAAACTGGACCCGGTTTTTAGCAAATTCGTAAAACAGCATCAGGATCAAAACATACATGATTTCACGCTTGCTGTTGAAGTTGCCCATCAGGAAAACCGCAATCACCAGCATGTAATAAACCAGCTTGACCAATAATTTCTGGTCTGAAACCAATTTTACGATGATGATGGCAATCGCCAGCTTGAACACGTAGCTGAAATCACCTCCGCCACCGAGGAAGGACAAATCGATCGAAACAAAATTCAGCGCGAAAAGCATACACAGCAAAATGATGATCTTCACTTTCGGATATTCGGGTGTTTTTTCTTTAGCGGGCGGCAGGTCAACGGAATTATAGGGAAAGGCAATGAAAACCACCCAGCTGCACAACAGGAAGAAAAAAGTAATGAAGTTCACGTTCTCAAAACGGCTGAACAGGCGGTAATACACTAAATCGAAGCCGATTCCCTGCGAAACCACAATATGACCTAGACAAAAGCTGATATTCAGGTAGAGTATTGTCAGGAAGCTCGGTGAAAAAAACAGCACGAAATTATTTGGCTGCTTGAAATAAAATGAAAATACCGAAATCAGCTGCGCCAGGTAAAGCCAGTGGCCGTACTGTATTATTTCTTCCCTCGAAAAAACAAAACACAGTATAAATAATAGGAATGAAACAATCGTTGTATTGTAATTACCTTTCATTTAAAATGCCTTTGACCTTATATAAGTAGATATACAGGGTAAACGTTAATAACACAAGCGAAACAAAGAAGTAGTGCACCTGGAAAAAAGACAGCAGGAAAATAATTAACCCGAAAATCGTCACTTCCAGTAAATCCTTAGTCATTTTATAGCTTGAAGAAACAAATACGAATAAGATGGATTGGATAATGTATGATGCAATGTTTGAGAAAACGGAAGCAATGATCCCGAACTTCGGAACGAACAGCACATTCAGTAAAATGTTGAGCAGCGCGTTGAAAATCGAAACAAAGGCAATCGTTTTGGTTTTTTTGTCAAATGTCAGGTTGTAGTTCGACATCAGGTAGTAGGGATAGATAATGTATGAAATCGCAATCAGCGGGATATACGTGGAAACCTGGCGGTATTTTTCAGAATAGATATCTTCAATAAAAAAATCACTGATGAAGGAAATCGCTATGTAGGCAAGAATCCCGAAAAGCATTGTATAGAACAAAAATTTGTCAACGAGGAGCTTGCGTTTTTTATCGTCTGTTTCTTTGTAAATCAGCGGCTCAACGAAAACCGAAACACCAATAAAGGAAAAGATCATCGCCGACCCGATTGAATAAGCAAAGGTATAAAGTCCTACTTCTTCGAGCGACAAATACGATTCCAGGATGAACTTGTCGGCATTTCCCAAAAGGTTGATGGAAACCCCGTGGAAAATAAAAGGCCAGGAAAACAGCAGCAGCTTGGAGAACGTTTCCTTGCTGAAAGAGCCCATGATCTTGAAGTTCTTGTACTGGATCACAAACAGCAGGTTGACGATCAGGATCCCGATGATCGAGCCGTAAAGATACCCCAGGTAGCTGCGTGTAAAATACGTAAACAGGATCACTGCAATGAATTTGGAGAACTGCAGGATGATCCGGTTTTTGAAATAGGCCATGTGCTGTTCATTCACACGCAGCATCCCAACAAAAATGGTGTTTTTCCCCTGCAGATAAACGAGGAGCAGGATCAGGAAAATATCCGGGAAAATATTGAGCCCCACAAAGTGGTTAAAACCGGCGAGGTAGCAGATCCCAACCAGCGCAGCCAGGAAAATATGCACCCATTTGATGGATACGTTGATCGTATCTTCAAAAAGCACGAAAAGCTCCTTGGAGCTGTAAAAGCGGATCACCGTTTTATCAAAGCCCAGGAGCGTAATGAAAGGTAAAACAAGCTCAATGGAAACCAGCAAGCTTATTTTACCATAATCTATTGTGTGAATAAAGATCGGGAGAACGAGAAACAACAGCTTATTCAGGCCTTTAGCGATCGCTTCAATAAAACCGTATTTAAATATTTGCTTCAGCACCCCCGGATCCCCTTCTTTTGTATTACTATTTTATCACCCCGCAGAAATCAAGCACGGTTTTACCGCTCAGGTCGAGGTTCTTGAATTGTTTGTGGGCCACCAGGAAAGCAATGATATCCGCTTTTTCTACTGCCTCTTTATAATCCGTCAGCTTGAAAACTTTGTGCTCGTCCACGTTCGGCTCAACGATGTAATGATCTTCGTTGCTGTTATTTTGCAAAACACGCTGGGCAATATATTTCGCCGGGGATTCGCGCAAATCATCGATGTCCGGTTTGAAAGCAAGTCCCATCAGGGCTACGCTTGGCTTTCTTCCGTTTTTCAATTCAAACTCCAATTTGGCGTTCTGGATTTTCTCCGCACACCAGAAAGATTTGTAATTGTTGATTTCACGCGCCGTACCGATAATTTTGGATTCCATCGGGTATTCCGCTACGATGAAGTACGGGTCGACTGCGATACAATGTCCGCCCACACCACAGCCAGGCTGCAGGATGTTTACACGCGGGTGTTTGTTTGCCAGCTCGATCAGCTCCCAGACATTGATCCCTGCTTTGTCGCAGATCAAAGAAAGCTCGTTGGCAAAAGCAATCTGTACGTCGCGGGAAGAGTTCTCCACGAGCTTACACATTTCGGCAGTCCTTGCATTTGTTCTGTGCAATTTACCGGAAACAAAACGGCTGTAAAACTCAATCGCTTTATCCGTTGACTTATCGTCCACACCACCGATTACGCGGTCGTTGTTTACCAATTCATACATCACATTTCCAGGCAAAACACGCTCAGGACAGTAAGCAATATGTAACTGGTCTTTCAGCTCCGGTCTTTCGCTGTAGATCAGCTCCATCATTTTTTCCGTCGTTCCAACAGGGGACGTGGATTCAATGATGTAGAGGTCGCCTGCTTTCAATAAAGGCAAAACCGCCTTCGTTGCTGCTTCAACATAAGAAATATCCGGCTCGTTTTTCGCTTTGAAAGGTGTTGGCACCACAATCAGGTAAGCTCCCGCCTCGATTGGCTTGGTGTCTGCTTTCAGATAGCCGGCTTTTACTGCGTCTGAAACCGCGATATCAAGCTCAGGCTCAACAATATGGATTTGTCCTTTGTTAATCGTATCAACGACGTGCTGGTTGATATCAACTCCGTGAACATGAATTTGGTTTTTGGCGATTAAGGCAGCAGTAGGCAATCCAATGTAACCTAAACCGATCATTACTACATTTTGACTCATAGGTGTTTTTATTTATAAATTTTTGATAAAGTTCCTGATTTTCAAGCTGGCGTCCCCGTCCCCGTAAGGATTGTGGAGCAAGCTCATTTCTTCGTATCTTTTCGTGTTGCCCAGCAAATCGAGCGTTTCTTTTACGATCAGCTCCGGGTCGGTGCCCACGAGGATTACTGTTCCGGCGTCAACCGCTTCCGGTCTTTCCGTCGTATCGCGCATAACGAGTACCGGCTTGCCGAGGCTTGGCGCTTCTTCCTGCACGCCGCCGCTGTCTGTGATAATCAGTTTCGATTTATCCATCAGCCAAACGAAAGCTTCATACGGAAGCGGATCGATCAATGCGATATTCGGGTTGTTGGAAAGCAGGTCGTATACCGGTTTCTGAACGTTCGGGTTCAAATGCACCGGGTAAATGATCTGTACATTCTCAGCCGTGTCCGCGATCTCTTTCAAAGCCTTGCAAATGTTCAAAAAGCCATCCCCGTGGTTTTCGCGGCGGTGGCCGGTTACCAGGATGATTTGCTTGTCGAGCTGCGCTACTTTTTTCAGCTTTTCAATCTCATTGGAAGTAAAATCAGCGGAATTTACTTTTTCCACACTTTCGATCAGCGCATCGATCACCGTGTTACCGGTAATTAAAATATCTTTTTCGGCAATGTTTTCGTTTTTCAGGTTACCCGCTGAAGTAACCGTCGGTGCAAAGTGATAATCTGCGATATGACCGGTCACCACGCGGTTGATTTCCTCCGGGAAAGGCGAACGCTTGTTGAATGTCCGCAAACCGGCTTCTACGTGGCACACTTTGGAACCGTTGTAAAAAGCTGCCAGGCTGGAAGCCATCGTCGTTGTCGTGTCACCGTGAACGAATACGTAATCCGGGTTGAAATCCTCGAGTACAGCTTTCAGCTCCGTGATGATGAGCGCTGTCAACCCGTACAGGTTTTGGCCCGGGCGCATGAGGTTCAGGTCATAATCCACTGAAATATTGAAAAAGTCGAGCACCTGGTCCAGCATTTCGCGGTGCTGGGCAGTTACGCAAACCCGTGTGTCAAAACTTGTTTCTTTTTTAAACTCGTGGATTACCGGGGCCATCTTGATTGCTTCCGGCCTGGTTCCAAATATGAATAAGCATTTTTTCATTTCTTCTCTTCAGTTTTTAAATTTTTGAGGACGATCAGCAGCACGGACACCAGGATGAATGCCAGTACGCCGCCAATGACAAAGCCTTTAACTTTCCCCATTTTTTTGTTTTCCAGCGGCAAAATAGGCCGGTCAATGATTTGGATCAAAGGGGTTTGGTTCAATAAATCCAGCTTGGAAATTTCGAGGTTTTTCACCAGCTCAGTGAGTATGGCCGTGTTTGCCTGCACGTCGATCTGGCTTTTCGTTGAAGGAACCCTGCGGGAATTAAAGGCCGGGTTGAGCCCGAACACATCGTCAGATTTTACAGCCGCACTCATCAAAGCCCTGTTCAGCTCATTTCTCACCGAATCGGCCTGGTGCTGCATCGTGTTGACGTTCTTGGCAATTTTGGAAGTTTTGGTCTTCGTATAATCTTCAGCCGCCACATCGAGCAAGGCTTCCGGGAACTCTTTGGAGAAAAGCTCACTCTGGCTCTTCATCTTAATAGAAATAATGGAGCTTTCGATATTCGGCTGCTCGATTTTGATCTCTTTTTCGAGCTCTTTGAAAATTACGCCGAGCAAACTATCTTTCTCCCGGGAAAATTTCTCCCTCGGTTCGTTCACTTTGTAAACAAGCTTATGCTCTTTGGCAAAATCTTTCAGCCCGCCGTTTTCGATATAAAGCTGTGCATAGCTTTGTTTGGAGCTTTTCACCGGGGTGAGCAGGGCTTTTTCAACAACGGTGCGCGTTTGCAGGTAATCGATCATCCCGGAAATATTAAACAAACCGGAAGAATTGGAAGACCCGATCAAAAATGTATTCGCCAGGGAAGTCAGCGCGCTTTGCCCCTTGTCGTCATCCAGGATAAAGCTCAGCTTCGAAGAATAAGTTCTCTTTGACATAAAGCTGGCTGCTACTCCTAAAGCGCATCCCAGCAATACAAAAACGATGACGGTTTTCTTGTAGTCCAACAGAAGACGGACAAAATCTTTTATCTTGCCCAGGAAACTCTGTATATCATTTTTCGCTTTCATAACTCTTTTGTTAGTCTCAAATAATCTCTTATCAGTTTTCGTTCGCCTCGTACCATTTGTACACCGTTTCCAAACCTTCGCGGATTTTCACCTTAGGTTCATATCCTAAAAATTCACGGATTTTATCAATTGATGCCATCGAATGTTTGACGTCACCGGCGCGCTCGGGGCCGTAGCTTGGCTGAATGGATTTTCCACTGATCCTGTTGAGGATCTCCACCATTTGGTTCAGCGACGTTTGTTCACCGCAAGCCATGTTGTAAACACTGTTCAGGGCGTTCGCATCTTCGGTGAACAAAGCGAGCATATTAGCCTGTACGGCATTGTCTACATAAGTAAAATCACGGGATGTTGTTCCGTCGCCGTTGATGTGCGGGATTTTTCCATCGATGAAAGCCCTGCAAAAGATCGGGATCACGGCCGCGTATGGGTTTGTCGGGCTTTGTTTGGGACCGAAAACATTGAAATAACGCAATCCGATATAATTTAAGCCATAGGTTTTGTGAAACACATCGGCGAATTGCTCAACGGCAAATTTAGTCACGGCGTAAGGGCTCAGCGGTTTCCCGATGCGCTCCTCAACTTTAGGCTGTTCCTTGCTGTCTCCATACGTGCTGGACGAGCAGGCGAGGATAACGCGTTCAATTTTATTGTGTACTGCAGCATGTAAAACATTGAGGGTCCCGTCGATATTCACCTGGGTGGTCATCATCGGGTTTTCAATCGAGCGCGGAACAGAACCAAGTGCCGCCTGGTGTGAAACAGCATCAAAACCGGCTGTCAGCTCCACCATTTTATCGTAATCGCGAATGTCTTCCTTAAAAAACTCAAATTTCGGATGTGATTCAAATTCCACGATATTTTCGTAGTAGCCATTGGAAAGATTGTCAATTATCCTGACGTGTGAAACACGTTCATCGTTCAGCAGGGTCTCCACCAGATTGGAGCCGATGAAGCCAGCACCTCCCGTAACAATTATTTTCTTCATACTTTACTTACCATCATTTCTCCACCAATCCTTCCTTGATCCTTTATAATCAATAATTTACAGTGGTTTCTTTCGCATATTTCCGTGGTTTCCTGCAATTGATTTTTTTGATTTACAATTACAGGACAATATTCAGGGCGATTACCCCTAAAACAAAAGACAAAAAAAATCTTTTAAGCCTGCTGCTTTTAAGAGGCCAAATATAGTTAATTTTTTTCGTTATCTATATCGAATTTAACGTTTAAAGGGCAATATCCCCCGTTGGGTCAGATCGCAAATTTCTCTAAATACCAGTCAACTGTCTTGAGGATACCGGTTTCGAAATTTTCCTCTGCATTCCATCCGAGCTGCTGTTCAATTTTTGATGCATCGATAGCGTATCTGCGGTCATGTCCCGGCCGGTCACTTACAAAAGTGATGAGCTCACCGTAAGATTTTCCGTCCAGGCGCGGTTTTTTATCGTCCAGGATCGCTGTGATACGCTCTGCGATATACACGTTGTCCCGTTCGTTCCGGCCGCCGATATTATATGTTTCGCCCAGCTTTCCTTTGTGGAATACCAGGTCGATCCCTTTGCAATGATCGAGCACGTAGAGCCAGTCACGGATATTCCTTCCGTCACCGTAAATCGGGATGCTTTCCAGTTTCAGGGCTTTGCGGATGATTGTCGGGATCAGCTTTTCATCGTGCTGTTTAGGTCCGTAATTATTTGAGCAATTGCTTGTAACAACAGGAAGGCCGTATGTATGGAAATAGCTCCGCACAAGCATATCGCTGCCTGCTTTGGAAGCGCTGTAAGGGCTGTTGGGCGCATAAGGCGTTTCTTCGGTGAACAAACCTGTTTTTCCCAGCGTTCCATACACCTCATCGGTTGAAACATGTAAAAAACGGGCACCTTCAAATTCTTCGCGCAGCTCAAAAGGCTGTTCCATCCAGAATTTACGGGCAACGTCCAGCAAGGTAAACGTTCCGTTGATATTGGTTTGAATAAAAGCTTCCGGGCCGGTAATCGAATTATCGACGTGGGATTCAGCGGCAAAATGGATCACCCCGTGAATTTGAAAATCAGTGAAAAGCTTTTCAAGCAGCGGCCGGTCGCAAATGTCGCCCTGAACAAAAGTATAGCGGGCATTGTCTTCCAGGCCGTCCAGGTTGCGCAAATCGCCGGCATAAGTCAGCTTATCCAGGTTGACGAGTGCATAATCCGGGTAACGGTCATAAAACCAGTTGACAAAATTCGAGCCGATGAAGCCAGCTCCCCCGGTGATTAAAATTCGTTTCATGCTTTATAGTTTTTAGCAGCAGTTTGCTTAAAAAGGGGATTCCAAATCTTTCAGAAGGGGCAAAATTCCGTCTTTCGCCGAGAGTTTCACTTTTTCTGCATCAATCATCCAGTCTATGCCCAAAGCCGGGTCGTTCCACATCACACCCGATTCTGCGTCGGGCCTGTAAGCTTTATCAACTTTGTAAGCAACAACCGCTTCTTCGCTGAGAACAGCAAAACCATGGGCAAAACCGGAAGGAACAAACAATTGCAGCTTATTTTCGCCGCTCAGCACACGCGCCACATGTTTTCCATAAGTCGGTGAACCTTTGCGGATATCCAGCGCCACATCCAGTATTTCACCTTTGATGACGCGCACCAGCTTGGCCTGGTCAAAAGGCGGTTTCTGAAAATGAAGCCCGCGCAGTACACCATAAGACGAAAGCGATTCGTTATCCTGGATAAAGGACAGCGGGCCCACTTTTTCCGTAAATTCTTCTTTATTGTAAGATTCAAAAAAATAGCCGCGGGCATCGCCAAAAACCTGTGGTTCGATGACATACACGCCTTCTATTTCCGTTTTTAAAGCATTCACTTTTTTTCGAGCAGTTTAAGTAAATAATTTCCGTAGCCGGATTTTGACAGGGGTGCAACCAGCTCACGCAGCTTGTCGGCGCTGATGTAGCCCATATCGTAGGCAATTTCCTCCAGGCAGGCTATTTTCAAGCCCTGGCGCTGTTCAATCGTTTGAATAAACGTACCGGCTGCCAGCAGGGATTCATGCGTCCCGGTATCGAGCCAGGCAAAGCCGCGGCCCATCAGCTCTACCTTGAGACCGCCACGCTTGAGGTAAATTTCGTTAACCGTCGTTATTTCAAGCTCACCGCGGTCGGACGGCTCAATGGATTTTGCAATTTCAATCACATCATTGGTGTAGAAATACAAACCGACAACGGCAAAATTTGATTTCGGGGTTTTCGGCTTTTCTTCAATGGAAATCACGTTCCCGCTTTTGTCAAATTCTGCTACACCATAACGCTCCGGATCGGAAACGTAATAGCCGAAAACGGTTGACTTGCGTTCCTGCTCCACATTCCTGCGGGCCTGGTTCAGCATTTCGGGCAAACCGTGACCGTAGAAAATATTATCGCCCAAAACGAGACAAACGTCATCATCGCCGATAAATTCTTCGCCCAGGATAAAAGCCTGCGCCAGTCCGTCGGGGCTAGGTTGTTCCTTATAAGAAATTTCTAAGCCGAGATCGCTGCCGTCACCGAATAAATTCTTAAAGTTCGGCAAATCGGATGGTGTGGAAATAATGAGGATTTCACGGATCCCGCTCAGCATCAATACCGAAAGCGGATAATAAATCATCGGCTTGTCATAAATCGGCAAAAGCTGCTTGGAAACACCCTTCGTGATCGGGTATAAACGCGTGCCGGAGCCTCCCGCCAATACTATTCCTTTCATTTATTTGCTTAACAGGTTGATGATAGCGACTGTCATACCTGAAAGGCTACCAATGATACCGGCAATACTTGCCAGCTCAATCAATGAGAGCTTTTCCTTTTCAACTTCTTCCAGTGTCGGTACGATAATTTCCGATCCGGGCCTAACCCGCGGGTAATCTTTAATTCCCAGGAAGCTTGTTGTACGGCCTGCTACACCATTCGGGTAAATCACGTAAATCCGCTTCTTGTCTGCCTTGTCGGTAAAACCGCCCACATCACCAATATAACGTTTCATTCTTCTGCCGGAAAAGGGGATTTCAGAATTGAGCTGAACGTTACCCAGGATTTTAACGGTTTCCACTTTTTTGCCCACTACAATCTGGTCACCCTGCTGAAGTGTCAGGTTTTTCCGGCTGCTTGGGTTTTTAGTAAGCTTATCGTAATTAATCGGGATAGTCACCAGGTGTTCCACCAGGGAATCACCCATGATCCTATTTACTTTCCGGACAACTTTGATCGAGTTTTTGTCCGCATCATAAGTAAGGCTACCGCTGCGGTTGATGATATCCAGGATCCGTTCTTTTTTATCTGCAATAACGTAATTGCCCGGGTATTCCACTTCACCGGAAACCTGGACGAATTGCTGGCGCTCAAACACCGGTTTTTTACGGATTTGCACCATATCATACGGATAAAGCGCAATGTTTTTAGTTTGATCAAGCAAAAGAGTATCAATTTCAATAACACGCACATTGGAAACCTTCGTGTTATCGCCGGCCTTTTCGTCTTTGACAATAATAGAAGCTACTTCAACTATACGTGATGCATTATCCTGCAGGCCGCCAGCTAAAAATATCAGATCGTAAAGCTTTAAGTTCTCAATGTAAGGATATTCCCCGGAGTTTTTCACCTGGCCGGAAATATGTACTTTATGCTGGTTTTTCAGGTCGAAAATCGATGAAATATACAATTCGTCATTTTTCCGGAGATATATTGTTTTGTCGCCCCGGTAAAGAGCTGAGATATCTACGTCAAGCACCTCTTTTGTGAGATCGTCTTTTTGCCTGATGAGGAGCGCACGGTTGAGAAAAGCATCCGGGGTCAGTCCTCCTGCCTTGGCAATAAGCCTCCTGATGGTTAAGCTGTCTTCAAACTCATAATCATCCGGGCGGTAAACCGATCCTTTGATGGAAACCTTGCTGTCGTAATTGCTGAGCATCTGTGAAACCTTGAACACATCGCCGCCTTTCGGGGTATAGTTCTGGTATTCGTCTTCCGTCATGTCGATTATCTTCAGGCCATTATCAGAATTCTGAACGAGCTTAATGATTTTCCGGTACGCCGCTTCATCAAATCCGCCGCAGTAATTCAGCAGGTCATTGAAATTTTCTGTCGGGAGCATTTCGAAAATGCCCGGTCGTTTCACATTTCCTTCGATTTTTACGCGGCTTTCGTAGACCGGGATCCGGATTACGTCATTTTCCAGGAGATTGAGATTATCCGACTGATCGCCTTTGGTCAGAAATTTATATATGTCGATTGTACGGATTACCTTATTGTTCCGGATCAATTCAATGTTCCGGTATGATCCGTTAATATCGGGTCCGCCAGCAATGTGCAAGGCATTAAATACGGTAGAAAGGGAAGAAACGGAATAATTGCCCGACTTTTTCGCACCGATAATTGTTACCCTGATCGTACGGATTTTGCTGAGCGTAATAGAAATCTGGGACTGCCCGGAAGCCAGTGACCCGTAAATCCGCGTGGCCGCTTTTTTGATCTGTGTCCGGGCTGCTTCAAAAGTAAGGCCATTGACAAACACCTGGCCTACGATCGGGATATTGATTTTCCCTTCTTTTGTAACAGTGGCGCTTCCGGCATATTCCTGGATCCCGTAAATAACAATCTGGAGCTCGTCGCCGGCGCCAAGGATATAATTGGAAGGGGTGGCCATGCTGGAATTCGGCTCAAAGCTCAGGGAAGCATTCGTGAATATCTCTGAGCCAAAAAGCTGCGAGCCTTTAATGGCATTGTCATCAAATTCAATGACCCTCTCCGCAACTATTGTTCCTTGCTCTACATTGCTTTCGTTTACCTCCGGTGCAAGCGCTTCAATACGTGTTTTCAGCGTCACAAAGTCCGAAGGGCTCATGCCGTTGGTAATGGCCAGGTTTTCAAGTGTGGCCATAGACATGTTGTTTTTGTCCATTTCTTTCTTAATCACACGGATTTCAGAATCAGACAACTGGCTCACTTTAACATTCCGGATGTAAGTAGGTGTAAGTGATTGGGAAAAAACACTGCCGCTTAAGATAAATAACACCAAAAGGCCGGCAAAAAAACCTTTTGTTAAATTTTTAGCTTTTATTTTCATTTTTATAATAAAATCTGCGCCCAAAAGTACTTTAATTATTCCTCATCTCAAAATTATGCTGTCAAAAGGCGCTTTCCTATAGACAAAAAAAATCCGTTTTGCCCCTAAGCCATATTCGAATTAAAATAAATCGGGTCATTACTCACCTCATTATCAATCCAGTGAGGCCGGTCAAAAATTTCATCTTTGTCGATTAATTCAATCTCAGCCAGGACAAATCCCTGTTTTGGGCTTATGAATTCATCCACCTCCCAGGTTTTGCCCCGGAATTGAATTTCATAACGCTGCTTTTCAACGAAACGTTCACAAAAGATGTTAAAGAGCAATTCGGCTTCGGGAACAGGGATCTCATATTCCAGTTCGGCGCGCTCAATCCCCGTGTTGGCCGACTTGATCGTTAAAAAAGCTTTTTCGCCTTTAATCCTGACCCTGACCACACCTTTTTCAGATTTGGAGATATAGCCTTGTTTTATATGGATAGGGGCTGGTTTTTCGAGCTGTTCCCATTCGGCTTGCTTTACTAAAAATTTGCGTTCTATTTCTTTCATATTTCCCGGATTCAAAAATTAAACTACCTTCGCAGAAAAACGAAGGATGCGCTTTTTACCGAGCCACGAACTTAATAAAAATAAATGGGATGCATTGATCCGTTCCGGCGATTATTATTCCTTTTCTTTTTACCTGGATGCAGTTGCCAAAAACTGGGGCGTATACACCGATGAAAACTATACGAAAGGCTTTGCTGTCTGCTACAACCAGGCGCTCGGCATCCGGATCATTTACCCGCCTTTTCTGGGAAGATACATCGAATTTATCGGGCTTTCGGAGGACGAAAAAGAACAGGCTGTGCACAAGCTCCAAGGTGATTTTGAAGTGGCCGAGCTCAGGCTCCAGGCACCGGCAAAAAGCCTGCGAAGCACAGAAATTCTTTTCCAGTGTATGGACGAAAACAGCAGCTACAATACGTTATGCCGCCGGATGCTCAGCAAAGCGCGCAAGCTGAATTACCAGGTTTCACCGGCAAGCCCTGAACAAATTCTTCCAATCGTTTACCGCGAGCTTTCACCCAAAGTTAAGGATTTCGGGACTGAAAACTATGCACGCCTGACTGATTTCGTGAACCGGCTCAACCAGCGCGGAAGCCTGCTTTCGTTAGGGATTTTTGATGAACAGCAGCAATTGGCAGGCGGCTTGCTTTTTTACGCCACAGAAAACAGGATTTATTACATCACCGGGGCCTGCGAAACGGAAGCCCGCGACAACGGTGGTATGTACCTTTGTATGGATCACGCGATCCAGCAGGCGCTTGCGGAGAAAAAAAGCTTCGATTTCGGCGGCTCAAACATTCCTTCCGTACGCCGCTTTTTCCTGGCCATGGGCGGTAAAGATCACAGCTATTACGCCTGCTCCTGGAACCACGCGCCCTGGTGGTTCGCCTTGCTCCGAAAAATCCGGAAGCGTTTCTGATTTCGGGTAGATTTATTATCTTTGCTCAATGTTGAAACCCCAAAATGCTGTTCCACGCTGGCTGATCCTTGTAGCTGATTCCGG
The DNA here is from genome assembly GCA_021325675.1 of Crocinitomicaceae bacterium. Taxonomy (GTDB): domain Bacteria; phylum Bacteroidota; class Bacteroidia; order Flavobacteriales_D; family Crocinitomicaceae; genus M2408. The sequence goes on along the minus strand of JAJTCM010000004.1, from coordinate 240,363 downwards.
GCTGAATATCTTCTCCCTGGCCCTCGCCTACCTGATCCGTTTCGACCTGAAAGCCGACCGGAGCCTGATTAAAACCGAATGGGATATTTTGTCCAAATCCATTCTCGTTTATATCGGGGTGAAATTCCTGGTGTTTTATTTCCTGAAAATCCACAAAGGACTGATCCGTCATACCTCCACAGAGGATATCCGCCGGATTTTCACTGCCTGCCTGCTTTCTTCCGTTCTCTTCCTCGGATTGGGAATGGGGCGTTATTATTTTTTTGATAAATACTATCTTTTCCCGAGCTCCGTTTTGGTGATGGAGTTCCTGATCTCTTTTTTCGTACTGCTCAGCTGCCGTTTTGCAATCAAATTTGTTTACACCGAATCTTCGCGGGACAAAAGCAGCTCTGCGGAAAATATTCTTATTTACGGGGCAGGGATTTCGGGACAGATCGCCAAAAGAACAATTGAAAAAGACGCCCGGATCACGTATGATATCATCGCTTTTGTGGACGACAACCCGAAACTGAAAAACAACCGTTTGGAAGGAGTGACGATTTATCACACGGAAAAACTGCTGCAGCTGATCCGCGAAAATAATATCAGCAAGCTGATTGTTGCCATTCAAAAGCCCAACAAGGCTAAATTGCAGCAGGTACTGGATATTTGTCTCGACAATAACGTGGAAGTGCTGCAGGTCCCAAGCCCGAAAAGCTGGATCAACGGCGAATTTTCTTCCAGGCAGATCAGCAAAATCCGGATCGAGGACTTGCTGGGCCGCGACCCGATCCGCCTGAGCAAAGATAAAATCCGCGCTGAGCTGCAAAACCAGGTTATCCTTGTGACCGGCGCCGCAGGTTCGATCGGATCAGGTTTGGTGCGTGAAATCGCTGGCTTCGGGCCCGGAAAGCTTATTTTGCTTGACCAGGCGGAATCCCCGATGTACGACCTGGAATACGAGCTGAAAACCAATTTTCCCGGCCTGGATTTTGAAATCGTGATAGGCGATATCCGCGCTAAAGAACGGATGCAGCGCCTGTTTGAAGTTTATAAACCACAGTATGTGTTCCACGCGGCGGCCTACAAGCACGTTCCGCTGATGGAAGACAATCCTTCCGAAGCTGTCAACACCAACATCAAGGGCACACTCAACCTGGCCGACCTCGCCCATGAACACAAAGTAAAAAAGTTCGTCATGATTTCCACCGATAAAGCGGTGAACCCAACCAACGTGATGGGGGCATCCAAGCGTATCGCTGAAATTTATGCACAGCTGAAAAACGACACTCAAACCCGTTTTATAACCACACGTTTTGGCAATGTGCTCGGCTCCAACGGCTCCGTGATCCCGCTTTTCAAAAAGCAGATCGAGCAGGGCGGCCCGATTACCGTTACCGATGAGCGGATCACCCGTTTTTTCATGACCATCCCCGAAGCCTGCCAGCTCGTGCTCGAAGCAGGAAATATGGGCGAAGGCGGTGAGATTTTTGTCTTTGACATGGGTGAATCGGTGAAAATTGTAGACCTGGCGAAAAAAATGATCCGCCTCAGCGGACTGGAGCTTGGGAAAGATATTGAAATCAAATTTACAGGCCTCCGCCCCGGCGAGAAGCTTTATGAAGAATTGCTTGCCAAGGAAGAAAACACGATCGCAACCCACCATCCCCAGATCCTTGTGGCGAAAGAACGCACCACAAATACGGAAGTAGCTGAGAAGATCAAAGAATTGATTGCTTTGTTCGGCACTCAGGATAACTACCAGCTTGTTGGTAAAATGAAAGAAATCGTACCCGAATTCATCAGCAACAATTCCGAATTTTCAAAACTAGACGAATGACCAGCAGCATAGATATCCAGATCCGTTTTTCCGACATCGACCTGATGGGACACGTGAACAACGCCATTTACCTGAATTATTTTGAGTCGGCCCGGATGCAATGCCTTGTTTCCATGCTCGGCAAATGGGATTGGTATGCGAACGGGATCATTCTCAAAACCAACGAAATTGAATACATTGCCCCGGTTTTCCTGGAAGACAAAGCGAAAGTTACGGTTTCAGTGGAACACCTCGGACAGAAAAGCTTTACATTAGGCTATGCACTCCACGTGAACGGCGAGCTTAAAACGAAAGGCCGTTCCGTATTGGTCTCCTTCAATTTTAAAGAAAACCGCACGCAGGAGCTTCACCCGGATTTCAGGGCGGCGTTGGAAAAAATGGAAAATTAAGAATGGAAAAGAAATTGGGAAATGGTGATTCAACAAACCCCAATTCTTCACTCTAATTTTTCATTCTTAATTCAAACGTAGCACGATTATTGTTATTTTTGTTTAAATTCTTCCATTATGAGATACCTGGTTTTAATTTTTCTTATTCCTGCAGCCTGCGCATTCGGGCAAATAACGGCCCCGCAAAGCGGCATGAAAAAATGTAACGGTAAGCTGACTGCCCGCAAAGGACAGCGCTTTACCGATTGGGAATGCGGAAAAATCCAGGGTGTAATCGATTGTAACCAGGGGCTGGAGCTGGATGAAGGAAGCAATACGGTTTTCCGGAAGGCGGAAGGCACCGAATTTCTGCAGGATGCCAATAAACCTTTCACCGGGCAATGTGAAACCTGCCATCCGAACGGGATCCTTGAGCGCCGCGTAGCTTTTGTTAACGGGAAAGAAAACGGAACAGACACCACTTATTATGAAACCGGCTGCCCGATGGTGGTCCGCACACATATCCAGGGCGAAGAAAACGGCCAGTGGACATATTACCACGACACCATTGTGAGCATCCAGGCCTGGGAAATGAACTTTTTTGCTGGCGAAAAACACGGGAAGCAGATTTTCTTCAACATCAAAGGCGACACCACTCTATGGGAAAATTACGACCACGGCCTGCTGGACGGCAAAAAATACAAATACTACCCGGGCTCCAAAATCAAGGAAGAAATTAACTACAAAAAAGGCTTGATGGACGGCGAGTTCATTTATTACAACCAGGAAGGAAAGGTGCTCGAAAAGCTGAACTACAAAGAAGGCAAGAAAAATGGCGAGTGCACTTATTTCTACAGCGACGGAAAGCTTTTGAAAACCGAATTCTGGCTGATGGACGTGAAAAACGGGGAATTCAAGACCTTCTACTACCAGGGGCACATCCAAACACTTGAAACCTACAAAAAAGGGATCAAGGACGGTTCCTGGGAAGAATATTTTCCGAACCAGAAACCGAAACGGATCGCTGTCTACAAAAAAGGGGAGCTGATCGAAGAGCACACATACGATGAATTTGGAAACGAGCTCACTACATTTGGGGCTAAAACTACCAAAAAAACGGAGGATGACGCCCTTCCAACGGAGGACAAAAAGAAGAAAAAGAAAAAATAGCTTTGGTTTTAATACGGTGATTTCAACCGTTCATCTAATTCATTTTTGATTTATAAATAAAAAGATTACTTTTGCGCTTCTTTAAATCAAGAAATGAATAAGTTATATCTGTTTTTTTGCCTGACTCTTAGCATTGCTCTTTCCTCCTGCGACAGCCAGGAAATTACTGAAAACGAAGACGAATCCAAAAAAGTAATTATCAGCCAGCCGGTGCGTGATGCCCACAGCTACGCCAACCTGGACGAAATCCGCACAAAACATATTCATCTTGACCTCGAAGTAGATTTTACTACCAAATCCATCTACGGGATTGCCCGCCATGAAATGGTGAACAACGGCACTGATACAGCGATTTTTGACATCAAAGGACTTGAGATCAACCGCGTGACTATCGGGAAAGAAGGGAACGAAGCCAACGCAGATTACGTAATCGGCAAGGAAGACCCGATCCTCGGTGCGCCTTTAAGCGTAAAAGTAGATTCCAACACGACTTTTATCAACATTTACTACAAAACGACTTCCGAATCCAATGCCCTGGACTGGCTCGATCCTATCCTGACAAATGGCAAGAAGCACCCGTATTTGTATACACAGGGACAAGCGATCCTGACACGTACCTGGATCCCGACGCAGGACAGCCCTTCGAACAGGATCACGTATTCAGCTGATGTTAAAGTCCCAAAAGAGCTGATGGCACTGATGAGCGCCAAAAATCCGACTAAAAAGAACGAAAAAGGCGAATACCACTTCGAAATGAAGCAGCCGATCCCGGTCTATCTTATCGCTTTGGCGGTTGGCGACCTGAGCTATCGCAAGCTGGGCAAAAATTCCGGGGTTTACACTGAGCCTTCCATGATCGGGAAAGTTGCCTGGGAATTTGCCGACCTGCAAAAAATGATTGGCGCTGCCGAAGAGCTTTACGGAAAATATGAATGGGAACAATACGATGTGATCGTGCTTCCTTATTCTTTCCCGTTCGGCGGTATGGAAAACCCAAGACTGACTTTCGCCAATCCGACACTGATCGCCGGAGACCGCAGCCTTGTTACCGTTATTGCTCATGAGCTGGCGCATTCCTGGTCAGGAAACCTCGTTACCAATGCAACATGGGACGATTTCTGGCTGAACGAAGGATTTACAGTTTACTTTGAAAACCGCATCATGGAATCCCTTTACGGGAAAGAGGTGGCGGATATTCTTGCGCTGATCGAATTCCAGGAACTGGAAATGGAAATCGAAGAGATCAGCAACGGTATGCACCCGGAAGATACGTACCTGAAGCTGGCGCTTGACGGCCGTGACCCGGATGACGGCATGACGCAGATCGCTTACGTGAAAGGCGCATTTTTCCTGAAAACTTTGGAAGAAACTGTTGGCCGTGAGAAATTCGACGCTTTCATCAACAAATATTTCGACACCTATAAATTCAAGACTTTAACAACAGAAACGTTTGAGAAATACCTGACGGAAAACCTGTTGAAACCGAACAAAATCAAGTTCAACACGAAAGAATGGCTCTACGGAAAAGGGATGCCGAAAAACTGTGTGAAGCTTGTTTCACCGCGTTTCGAAGGCCTTCAGAAACTGGCTGACGATTTCGCTGCCGGCAAAAACATTTTCTATGCAAAACGCAAAAAAGACGTCTTGACCCGTGACAAATACATCACACAGGAATGGCTGGCTTTCATCCGCAAGTTGCCGCGTGATATTTCCATTGACAAGCTGAAAAAACTGGACGAAAAACTGAACTTCAAAAATTGCGGAAACGCCGAGATCATGACCGAATGGTATGTTTTAGGTATCCAGGCCGGGTACACTGAGCTGCGTCCGAACATCAGCGCTTTCCTGAATAAGGTTGGCCGCCGTAAGTTCTTGCTACCGATTTATAAAACACTGGCCAAAGATGCAGAAAACCTCAAGTTCGCACGCCAGGTTTACAAACAGGCACGACCATATTACCATTCCGTTTCTCAAAAAACGATGGATGACCTGTTAAAATAATTGAAAATTAAATCCGATAGCTATCGGGAGAGGATGGAGAATTAGAAATGGTTCTCCATTTTTTATGGCCGTGTTCTAAAGTTTGGGGGATAAAAATTAGCAGCACGAATTTATAGTTGACTCATTATCAATTTTAATTCTTTTCTAACCCAAACAAATTCGTGACCGCGGAGCAGAAACAATTTGTGGCAAAAAAATATAACGAGCTAATCCTTTATAGTAGCTGAACTCAGGTAAACGCACAGTCTGCGTCACCGTCCTGGATTTCAAAACCGGGAGCCGGCATACCGATCTCTTTCGAAATGATATACTTTCTCTTCACTTGTTTGGCATGAAACGCAAGCCCTCTGTTCATGGCGAAATAAACGCTCAGCTCCGGGTTGAACGTCGTAAAGGTTTTGATGCGTAATTCCTTGACCAGGCTGAAAATGAATGCCGCGATTTCTTTTGTATCAGAAGAAGAAAAATATGCATAAGGCAGCTTGAGGTTCCCGTCCCGTTTGGCGAAAAGCAGGAAAGCCACCATTTTCCCTTCTTTGTTCCGTAAACTGTAAGGCAAAAAGCGAAAATCATCCGCTACGGAAGAAAAATGGTACTTCCGGCTCAATCCATCGTCTTTTTCCTTCGGGATGATCCACGGATGTTCGAGCATCCAATCCAGCTCTTCCCGGTTTCGGCGAAACAATTCCTGTTGATTATGCCGGCTGATAAAATCCGTAACTTCATCATTCAGCTCCGCTAATAAAGTTGCCTGGAAGGGATTTTGGCTTTTCCCTGACAATGCAATTCTCATCCGCAGGAAAACATTCATACCGCCGTCAAAAATCTTCAGCAGCGGGCGGATATTGCTGTAAAATTGTTTTTTGACAGGTAAAATCCCTGCGAGATCAGATAAAATATAGAGCCGGGTACCCTCTTTTACGGCAAGGTCGCGGAACATTTCCGTTTTATCATATAATATTTTCGCCTCGAAGGTAAACTCGGTCACCAGGATCTTGTTTTTCCAGTCTTCCAAAGCCTTCGCAAGCAGTTTTTGCGCGATCTTCTTCCCCCGGTGGGTAGGATCGATCCACAGGCAACTCAGGAAGCCACAGGGCTGAGCCTGTTCATTGATCCGGATTTTTTCCGGCAGTACGCCCAAATAACCAACAAGGGTTTCACCTTCGTAAGCCAGCAGCAACAGTGTTTGATCTGCTTCGGCCCGAGGATTTTGAATATGTGAAAAAGCGCGGTGCCGGGAGATTGGGATAAAAGGCAGCGCGGGAAATTCATCACGGGCGATAAAATCCTGCAGGGCAGCCTTATTTAAAGTCCTGATCTCAATCATGGCGCTGCATTTTCTGTTTGTTAAAAAGCGATTTCACGAGGAAATAAAAGTATTCTGATTTCAGGATCCGTTCAGCGCTCAGGTTTTCGATTTCAAACGGAATGCGCTGAAAGTGCCTCGCTTCCTGCTCGACCCGGAGACCGGCGCAGGCAAAAGAAAAATCAAAAATGTCCTGCTTGCGGGCTTCCCGGAAAAAACGTGTAGAAACCCCGAAATCCGTAAACGGAAAGGCAAAAGCACGGTAGTCCAGTCCGAATTTATCACGGATTGCATGCATACTTTCACGGGTTTGTTCCATTTGCATTTCGAAATCAATTAAACGGTATTCCGGGTGGTCAACGCTGTGTGAACCGAAGTAAAAACCTTTCTTTATCAGCGATTCAACTTGCGCGCTTTCCAGGTAAGGTTTTTCCTTTTGAAGATAATCATCAAAGCTATACCCGATTTCTTTAGCTAACGCATTGAGCTGCGGATTATTGTCGTATTTACAGGAAAGCAAGGCAGAACGCAAATCTGATGCAGGCTGAATTTCCTGTTTCCAGCTGTGTACTGCCGGGCTTTGTTCCAGCTTCGGATTTTGTTCAAAAACCTGGATCAGCAACGAAACTTTGTAGCGAAAAAACAAGTCTTTGTTATCCACAAAAGCGCTGTTGAGAAAGCACATCGCCGGAACGCCTTTCCGCTCAAGTATTGGTGCAATAATATCGCAGAATTCAGAAAGTCCGTCGTCAAAGGTCAGGAAAAAGCTGTTTTCCCGCGGTTTTTCGCCCGAAACTATAATTTGCTGAGCTGCATTGAGATCCAGCGGACGGTAATTTTTCAGGAGAAAGTCCAGGTCTTTTTCAAACTGCTGCGTATTTTTTACCGGGTAAAGATGCCGGATGTGGTCGAGCGGCTGATCGGAAACAGTATGGTAAACAGGAACGACAAAGGGCTGACCGGTCAACCGAACCCAGCTTTTCACCGGGAGCATTGCCGCAAAAGCGCTGCTGCGGATAAATTTTTCCCGAAAGCCCGCCATAATTTACGCTTTCATCCAATGCAGGTTCCTGCTGTAGAGGAAGATGAAAAGGGCTGAGAAAACCAGGTTGACAACCATCATGAAGCTTGGCACCTCATCCACGGGAACACTTACATAAACGAGCAGTAAGTTCACCAGGTTGTACATAATGTAGAGGTGAAAACCCGAGCGGTTTCCTTTCAGCATAAAAATAACACCAATGAGGCCAAGCACCAAACCAGCAAGTGATACAAGGTTGTGCAGGTAAAAATTATTGTTGATGTATTGCTGCAAGCGAATGATCTGTTCGTATGTTTCTGCGAAGCTTCCCAAGCCTGAGCTGTTAAACTGCTCCACCTGCTCAGCTGATTGGGCTAGTATTTGTTCCATCTGGTCGGCGGTAAGCGGGCCTGCGAGAAAGCCAAATAAAGCCCCCAGGAGCCCCAGGCCGATCGTAATAAAGCTAAGAATTGCCAATACGGTCAGGAAAACCGGCCTTTTCTTCTGTTCAGTGTGTTGTTCCATGGTTGACAAATTACAAATTTTTTACGAAATCCACACTTTCCTTCATGAGCGGATGCTGGTAGCGGTCTTCGTTTACGAAAGCAACTTTCTGACGGAAATCTGCGAAAAGCTTCTCAATTACCGGGCTGGATTTCAGCGGACGTCGGAATTCAAAGGCTTGTGCAGCATTCAGGATTTCGATTCCCTGGATTTTGAAGCAGTTTTCCACCACGCGGTACAGTTTCGTAGCGGCATTTGCGCCCATGCTCACGTGATCTTCCTGTCCGTTGGATGAATCAATCGTATCAACGCTTGCAGGCGTGCAAAGCTGCTTATTCTGGCTTACAATCGAAGCGCAGGTATACTGCGGGATCATAAATCCTGAGTTCAAGCCCGGATTTGCTACCAGGAAAGCTGGCAAGCCGCGTGTTCCTGAAATCAATTTGTATATACGGCGTTCGGAAATTGAGCCCATTTCTGCGATTGCAATTGCGAGAAAATCCATCGTCAAAGCTAAAGGCTGCCCGTGAAAATTCCCTGCGGAAACGACTTCATCGTCTTCCGGGAAAACCGTTGGGTTGTCCGTTACGGCGTTGATTTCACGTTCGACGATTTCGGCGCAGTAATCAATCGCATCTTTGCTTGCGCCGTGAACCTGCGGAATACAGCGGAAAGAATACGGGTCCTGCACATGGGCTTTTTCCCGGAAAGCAATTTCACTTCCCTGGATCAGCCCCCGGAAAATCTCTGCCGTTTCAATCTGCCCTTTCTGGCGGCGGATTTCGTTCACATTCGCATTGAACGGTTCTTTTCTTCCGTCATAGCCTTCGAGTGAAAGTACGGCAATTTTATTCCAGTTATTCCACAATTGACGGCTTTTCGAAACCGACCAGGAAGCGTACGTGCTCATAAACTGTGTTCCGTTCAGCAAGGCCAAACCTTCTTTGGAACGCAGTCGGATCGGTTCGAGGTTAAAGCGTTTCAAAATCTCAGCGGAAGGATAAACTTTCCCTTCAAAAACAACTTCGCCTTCACCCAAAAGCGGCAGGCACAAATGCGCTAACGGAGCCAAATCGCCCGAAGCACCAAGACTTCCCTGCTGATAAACTACAGGTAAAATATCGTTGTTGAAGAAAAAGATCAGGCGTTCAACCGTTTCGAGCTGCACCCCGGAGTTCCCGTGTGACAAGCCCATGACTTTCAGTAAAAGCATGCGTTTTACGAGCTCAGCAGGAACGGTTTCTCCCAAACCACAGGCATGGGAAAGCACAAGGTTACGCTGCAGCTGCTCCAGGTCTTCACTGGAAATCGCTGTATCGCAAAGTGAGCCAAAACCGGTATTCACACCATAAATCAGACGGTCGCTTTTAGCTACTTTCTCATCGAGGTAAGTCCGGCAAGCCGAAATTTTTTGCTTTGCTTCCGCGCTCAATTCGAGCCTGGAGCCGTTGTTTAATACCTCATCCAGTTCCGCCAGGCTCATCCAGCCGTTATCAATGATTTTTTTCAACATCTTATTTCAATTTTTGAACGAGCGCTTCGAGGGTAATTTCCTCCTGCTGGCCCGATTCCATATGTTTTAATGTGATAATTCCTTTTTCCAGTTCATTTTCACCCACCAGCGCTGCGTAAACCACCTTGCGATCGTTCGCATATTTCATTTGTTTCTGCGTTTTGGACGCCGTCGGGTACAACTCACAGTCGATCCCGGCTTCACGGAGCTCGTGAACGGCTTTAAAGCAATATTCCTCTTCTTTTTCGCCAAAATTAACGAACATCAGGGTCAGGCCTTGTTCCGTTTCCTTCGGGAAAAGATCGAGCTCGTTCAGGACATCGTAAATCCGGTCGGCGCCAAAGGAGATCCCAACGCCGGACATCCCTTTCATCCCGAAAAGCCCCGTCAGGTCGTCGTAACGCCCGCCGCCGCAGATGCTGCCCATTTTGACATTGTTGGCTTTCACTTCGAAGATAGCGCCGGTATAATAATTCAGCCCGCGGGCCAAAGTCACGTCGAACTCAATGATCGCGTTTTTCAAGCCAATGGAATTTACTTTTTCGAGCACATATTCCAGCTCTTCAATTCCTTTGAGGCCAATTTCGCTGTTTTGCAGAAAGCTCCGCATTTTATCAAGGCATTCCCGGTTGGAACCTTTGAGCTCAAATAAAGGCTTGATGATGTCAACCGCTTGTTGAGAAACGCCCTTTCCAAGTAATTCCTCCATCACTTTTTCTTCGCCAATTTTGTCAAGTTTGTCAATGGCAACGGTGATATCGATCAATTTATCCTGCTGACCGCTTATTTCCGCAATTCCTGATAAAATTTTGCGGTTATTGATCTTAACGGTGAAAGAAGGGATTTTTAGCGCGGATAAAACTTCATCAAAAATGAGTACAAATTCCGTTTCGTAAAGCAAAGAATCGCTTCCGACAACATCGGCATCGCACTGGTAAAATTCCTGGTAGCGGCCATGCTGCGGACGATCGGCGCGCCAAACCGGCTGAATTTGGTAACGCTTGAAAGGAAAAGATAAATCGTTCTGGTGCTGCACAACGAAACGTGCAAACGGCACAGTCAGATCGTAGCGCAGGGCTTTTTCAGCGAGTGAATTCGCAAAACGCGGTAAATTTTCCTGCTGTAAAGCTTCGATATCGGCATTTTTCATTTTATCCCCGGAATTCAAAATCCGGAAGATCAGGCGGTCACCTTCTTCACCGTATTTCCCCATCAAAGTCGTGGAAAGCTCAAAAGAAGGCGTTTCAATCGGTGCAAAACCGAATTTCCGAAACACGTTTTTGATCGTATCGAAAATATACGTGCGTTTCTCCACCTCTACGGGCAAAAAATCGCGTGTTCCTTTGGGAATTGCCGGTTTTTGTGACATTTTCTGAAAAATTAAAGTGCAAATATAGTTATTTGAAAATGAAGAATGGAAAATGGAGATTGGAAAATTAAAATCCCGGGAAACAGTAACGAAATCCAACTATTTCCATGCTGAATTCTAAATTTTCCATTCTAAAAAGAACTATCTTTGCAGCACAAAATCTGAAGTTATGCTTGGTTTGAAATTACCGACCGACCCGCGCTGGGTAAACATCGTTGAATCGAATATTGAGGAAATCCTGACGGACCATGCGTGGTGTGAGCAAAAAGCCGCTACAAATGCCATTACGCTGATCGCTCTCAATTCGGAGCTGGAAGAGCTGGTAACGGAGATGCTGGCCCTTGCACAGGAAGAGCTGCAGCATTTCCAGATGGTGCACGAAATCATCAAGAAAAAGGGCTTTAAGCTTGGGTTGGAACGCAAGGACAGCTATGTGAACGAGCTCTACAAATTCATGGTTCCCGGCGGAAGCCGCCAGCAGCGCTTAGTTGACCGTTTGCTGTTTTCGGCAATGATCGAAGCGCGCAGCTGTGAGCGTTTCAAACTGCTTTCGGAGCGGATTTCAGACCCTGAGCTTTCGCAGTTTTACCACGACCTGATGGTAAGCGAAGCCGGGCATTACACAACTTTTATCGGTTTTGCACGTCAATACGGAGGTAACATCGATGTAAACAAACGCTGGCAGGAATGGCTGGCTTATGAAGCGGAAGTGATCCAGAATTACGGGAAAGCGGAGACAATTCACGGGTAAATTAATGTTGAGTGATACTATTGAATCACCCTTCCATTAAACGTTGATTAACCGTTAGGCAACGAATATATAATTAATTTTCAGACAATTAAAATCACTTCAACAACCACGAACCCACGGTCCACAGGGCGGTTTTAGGATGTTCGGCTGACTTGCGTTTGCGCAACACATAGAAAATGGCAAAAACGAGGTAAAACGACACCAGCGAAACCAGGATCGCAAAATAAAGCAGCTTTCGCGCAAATTCTAGGTCGGATTGCTGGCGGAGTTTGTAGTCGATTATTTTGTTGCCGGAAACCCACAACTCGGCAGGGCTGAAAATCATCTTTTTTTGCAGGAAAGTTTTTTTATAGCGGCAAACGGCCAGGTCGCCTTTCCTGATATTTTTTATTTTTTCGCGGGAAGGATTATCAGTTTCTTCAAAGAGAACGATTTGTTTTCCGGACGACAAATCGAGGATGCATTTTTGATTTTTTCCCTGTTCCGGATCTTTGTCGTAAAACGTAATCTTTTTAACAGCGCTTTTTTCTACCAGCAAAGATGAATAAGGAAAACGGGCGTCCCGGAAACCGATGAATGAAATGTAAAAGGAGAAAACTCCCAGGGCAATAAGCAGAAAAACGAGAAAAAGACGGCCTTTGAACATCAATCTTCGAGGTGCGGTTTGTTCAGCAAATCGAGAACTGTTTTTACCGGGCTGAAGGTATCGGAAGGGATTTCGACAAAAATCGTGTTCCAAAACGCCATCGAACCGTTCCATAAGCCCGGAAGCTCCGAGAAATAAACGGATTTACCTTTGTGTTTTTTCTCAATCAGGAAGTACTTTGACTCATCGCAGAAATCCATGAGGTCGAATTTTTTTCCTTCGATGTCCGTTGGGCAGCACACCATCATCACCGGGTTAAAATGCGTACTCTGAACCAATAGTTTCAATTGCTCGAAGCTGTTTTCGATTTGCGCTTTTTCAATGATCTGCTTGCTGACAATCCCGTTTTCTTCCACCCAAAAAGGACCACCGCCGGGCTGACCTTCGTTTTTAATCATTCCGCAAACACGGAAAGGACGGTTCACGAGCTCCAGGATTTTTTCGCGGTTGAATGTATGCAGCGAGCTTTCTTCAAACAGCTGGAATTTAGCGTTCATCTCCTGCAGCTGCTCCAAAGTCGGATTGGCGCGCAAAGCATGCAGCTCGTCCTGGAATTTCAGGGCAATCCCGCCTAAAAACTTGAAGTTTTCCTTCGAAGATTTGGAATGGTTATAATTTTGAACGTTGTCAATATTCTTGATGAAAATAAATTCGCTTTCGAGCTCGTTGAGATTATCGAGCAATGCCCCGTGACCGGCAGGACGCGTCAGGATATCGCCCTGGTCGTCGAGCACCACGCTTTCATCCTTGTAAAATGAAATCGCGTCGGTTTCTTTTTTCTGGTAGGAAAACTGCACGAAAACGTCCTTTCCAACCAAACGCGTCACGTTCTGAATGCTTTCTTTGATTTCTTTCTCGAAATTTTCGTTGATCGTAAAATGAACATTTACTTTGCTGTCAATGAGGTTGATCGCCTGCAACACCTGTTCCTGGAACGGATTTAAGATAAAAGGCCCGTTTTTATGAAAAGGGATCAAACCTTTCGGGTAATTGGAAAAATTCAAGCCATCCTGCTCGAGAATGTACAGGATAATTTCTTCGATCTTTGGGTTTTCGTTGAGGTTGAGCGCCTTGATTTCTTTCGGCAAAATGCGGTAAATGGCAAAATCCTGGAAATTATTGAAAAAACGCTCGATCAGCTGCACATTGTTTTCGTCCGGCTGGTTGAGAAATTCATACAGAAACTGGAACATGCGCGAGCCGGAGCCGGAAGCCGGGATAAAAAACGAAATGCTTTTGTCCTTCTTTTCAAACCGTGCGATCAGCTCTTTTTTCTGCGCTTCATCAAAATCAAGGATCCCGTGGTTCAGCTTGCAGGGGCTCATCAGCTTGAGGAAAGGCTTTTTCCCGAAAACTTTTTCTTTTTGCTGCTCGATGCTGTAACGAAAATCTTTTTGCACGGACATTTCTTTTTCTTTTTTTAACCACATAGGTACATAGATTATTTTAATCTGCAAGTTTTGAAAGAACGCATCAGCTTCCAACAAGGTTGGGACTTATGTGATCTTCCTTTCACTTTATCATACCACTTAAAACTATATGACCTATGTGTCTATGTGGTTTAATTATCTTTTATTTTGTAAGAACAACTTCTTATTTTTCTAATTTTACGCAGTGTTTCTGCCGGTCAAATATATTAAATACAAACTGAATTCCAAAGGGAAATATAAAATCCATTCGCCGTACGTGTTTGACCTGGTGAGCAAGTGCCTCGAACTTAAAATCGCCCCGGAAGACCGCCGGCAAATTGCTAAAGTCAGGAATTCATTAAAAAATGACCGGCGCACCATCCAAATCAAAGACTTTGGCGCAGGCTCCCATAAGCTGGGAAATACCCGGAAAATCAGCCGGATTTACAAATATTCCGCTTCGAAAGGGGTTTACGCCCGCCTGCTGTACCAGCTCAACCGTCATTACTCCTGCAACGAAGTTTTGGAGCTGGGAACGAGCCTGGGCGTGGGAACTATCCACCTGGCGCTCGGAAACCGGAAATCGCGGATTACAACCGTTGATGCTTCACCGGAAACACAGGAAATTGCCCGCGAACAAGCTCAAAAATTAGGGTTGACAAATATTGATTTTGTGTGTTCCGATTTTCATTCGTATTTATCCGGACTTGAAAACAAGCAGTTTGACCTCGTATTTATCGACGGCCACCACGACGGAAATGCCCTGCGTGCCTATCTCAAAAAATTAGGGCCTCTTACACATAACGATACCATTTTCGTACTCGACGATATCCGCTGGAGCGAAGGCATGCTGGAAGCCTGGGAAGAAATCTGCCGCGATCCGGCTTACCACCTGACGATGGATCTTTTCCGGATGGGAATCGTACTGAAGCGCCCGCAGCAGGCCAGGGAACATTTTGTGATTAAATTGCGGGGAGTTTTGAGAGGAATGATTTAATTAATGTGATCATGAACATTCGGAATACTATCTTGCAACTGGCCGGCTTCTTGAAAAATTAGAAGAAATTCAAAAAATTCTGAACAAAATTATCAGTTCAACAAAAGCAAATCGATAATTTTACGGGTAAATCGATTAGCAAATTATCCAATTAACAAATTAGCATATCAATGAAGATTTACACCAAAAAAGGCGACAGCGGAACAACGCAATTAATCGGCGGGACACGGATCCCGAAGCATTCGCTGCGCATTGAGTCTTACGGCACTGTGGATGAGCTCAACTCCTGGATTGGCCTGATCCGTGACCAGGAAATTAACCAATTATACCGCGATCAGCTGATCGAGATCCAGGACCGCTTGTTTACCGTGGGTTCCAATTTAGCCGTTGATAATGCCAAATCGAACATGAAACTGCCGCAGGTTTCGGAAAAAGATGTAGAATTCCTGGAACAAGCAATGGATACGATGGATGCCATGCTGCCGGAAATGAAGAGCTTTGTGCTCCCGGGCGGACATACAACCGTTTCATATTGCCACCTGGCGCGCTGTGTCTGCCGCAGGGCCGAGCGGAATGTCACCCATTTGAATGAAAACGAAGCGATCGAAGCTGTCGTGATGAAATACCTCAACCGCCTGAGTGACTATCTTTTTGTACTTTCCCGCAAGCTTACGCAGGACCTCCATGCACATGAGCAGCCATGGAAGCCAAGAATGGACTAGGGAAAGCCGCATCTAAACCGGTTTTAGTGCAATAGCATAAGAAATGTGTAAAAAAAATCCGCTTAAAAGATTTGGAAGTAACCAAAATAAAATTACTTTTGCGCAAAATTAACCCAAACTCAAGGAGTATGTACTGGACATTAGAATTAGCATCCTACCTGGAAGACGCGCCATGGCCGGCTACCAAAGATGAATTGATTGATTTCGCCATCCGAACCGGAGCTCCTTTAGAAGTAGTAGAAAACCTACAAGATTTAGAGGACGAGGGAGATATTTACGAAAGTATCGAGGAAATTTGGGCGGACTACCCTTCGAAAGATGATTTTCTTTTCAACGAAGATGAATATTAAAAAAAACCGGCTTGAAGCCGGTTTTTTTATTTAAAATATCTTCAACGGGATTTCATCCCGGCAATGATACTGACCTATTTGGTTGGGTCAATCTTATTGTCCTTACAGTATTTCAGCCACTTTTCAAGCTCCTTGCCTTTCAGCTCCTTGCCGTTTTTATAGAATTTTTTTCCAAGCTCCTTGCCGGAGTCATCGTAGCCGTAGCACCAGCCGTGCAGTGTTCCGTTTTTGTAATTCTCCACGACAATGTTGTTGCCATTGATATTGTTGATGGTGTATTTCCCGCTGCGCTGCCCTTTATCGTAATTCCCGCGGCTTTTAACGCTTCCGTCTTCGAAATATTCGATTTCTTCTCCCTGCAGCACGTCGTTGACATAATTCTGCACCATCGCCACGCGCTGTGACTTGTCATTCGGATCGTCGGAAATATAAAAAACAGTCTTTTTGCCGTTCAGCTTTCCTTCTTTATATGTTTCCTTATAGCTCACGCGGCCGGAAGGGCCATAGTACGTCCACACACTGTCTTTTTTCTGGTTGCGGTAAATCCCGTAAGCGAGGTCAACGCCGGATTCGTGGTACATGTATGCCACCGAACGGCCTGTTTTTTCATCATGAACGACGATCGCCTTCTTTTTAGTGGAAGGATAGAAATAATAAAATGTGCCGACCGGCTTATCATCCTTAAACTGGCCTTTGTATTCAAAGGCACGGCTTTCCGGGTATGTTTTCTGCCAGGGCCCTTGCTTTTTGCCCTTTGCGTCCGTTTTATTTACTTCCTGGCTTATTCCCTGGAAAATAAATAAAAAGCCCAGGACTAATGCGATGTATTTTGCTGCCATAAAATTGCAAATTCGTATAAATCATTTACGGTGTGGTCTGCTTCCACCCCAATTGGTTCCTCTGTTTTTACCCGTACGGTCTTCATACCAAGATTCTTGCCAAAAAGTATGTCAGAATCCGTATCGCCAACCATGACCGCATATTGAAAATCCACTTCCGGAAAATCTTTTTGGGCCTGCAAAGCCATGGCCGGTAAAGGCTTGCGCGTTGACGCAGGATCGGATTTCAGTTCCATCGCTGCATAACAAGCCGTAATTTTTCCGCCGGTTTTTTCAATTTCGTCACACATGAAACGATGAATGTCGGAAAGGTTACGCTCACCCATTAAACCTTTGGCAACACCTTGCTGGTTCGTTACGACAAAAATGCGCTCAAAGGAATTGGAGAGCAAAGCGATAGCTTCAAGCACACGCGGCAAAAAATTAAATTCTTCCACTGAGCGCACATAGCCGCCCCAAACCCGGTCGTTGATCACACCGTCGCGGTCTAAGAAAAGTGTCCATTTCATCATCAGCGACGCATAATTTTTTTAAATAAAAAGCCGAAAATCTTCCAGCGGAAATTCGAAAAATTAAAGCGAAAGAAATTTTCCATGGCATCTTCAAAATTAGCCAATTTATGATATTGGGCAAAGCGATGGTCCAGTTTTTCGTCCGTATATTTCAGGTAAATCCGCAGGCAAAGAATTTCGCAAATCAGCCATTTCAGGTAATATTTGCGTTTCCAGCGGAATTTAAACCGTCCGAATTTATTTTTTCCCCGTTTTACAAAAGCTTCAATGTATGGTACGGCCATTTCCGCATTTTCCATTGCATAGCGGATTCCTTCCCCTCCCAAAGGGTTAACTGTGGACACCGCATCACCGACAGCAAGCACCCGGTCCCTGTAAAAAACGTCTTTCATTCCCAGGCTGTAGCGCAGGGAACCGCCGTGGACATCGAGTATTTTATATTCCCCGGCCTGCATGTAATGTTCCAGGATATTTTCCGTGATGACTTTCAGGTCTTTGCGCTTCTGGTTCGTTGAAACCAGGCGGCCGGACCCTACTTTTAAAGTATTGCTGTCCATCGGGAAAATCCAGGAATAGCCCATGTCCGCCCATTTCTCACCCAGGAAAAAAGTCAGGTCGTCTTTGTAGCGTGCATACACTTCATCCGATACTTCGACAAGGTATTCGATGCCGGTACCTACGAGCATTTTCGGTTGGGCTTGCACTTTATCGTACATGACTTTGCGTACCGGGCCGGTGGCATCAATCAACAATTTGGCGCTGCAGGTGATTTTAGAATTCGCAGCAATATCAGTGAAAGTCGCCTGTGCTGAATTCCCGGAAATCTCTTTGGATTCGTAGCGGTGGCCCATCCAAACCGTTGCGCCGTGTTTTTGTGCCTCGTCTGCGAGATATTGCTTGAGCTTGCCAAAATTCAGGACAATCCCTTCCTGGCCTGCGCCTTTCCAGGTGTAAGGCCTGGAGCTGCTCTGCACGACAAAATTAGACCAATAAGTGCCGACGATATCCAGCGGAAGGTCAAAATCTCCCAGGGTTTCGCTAAGCATGCCGGCACTGGAAAAGTTATTTTCTTCGAAGGAGCTGTATTTTTCAGCCAGGAGCACTTTGAGCCCGCGTTTAGCCAGTTCCAGTGCGCATTTGCCGCCAGCCGGGCCCCCGCCAATTACAATAACATCAAAGCTCGTTTCCATGCCGTCGTAAGGCTCTCAGATTTCTTTTTCAACCAGGTAGCTGTTCCGCGTGGAGGAGTTTCGTCCGACGAGCTCCGCCAGGAAACCCGCCAGGAAAAACTGCACTCCCAGTATCATACAGGTCAATGCAATAAAAAATTCAGTGCGGTCAGCCAGCAGTTTACCGCTCGTTTGAATGAACAGCTTATCAATTGCCAGGTAAAAAAACAAGCCGAAACCGATCAGGAACATCAATGCGCCGAGGGCACCGAAAAAATGCATCGGCTTTTTGCCGAATTTCCCCATAAAAACTACGGAAAGCAAATCCAGCGGACCATTCAGAAAACGGTTCAAACCAAACTTTGTTGTTCCGTATTTGCGCGCCTGGTGGATCACCACCTTTTCACCGATCTTGTTGAAACCGGCAAATTTGGCGAGCGCCGGGATATAGCGGTGCATGTCGCCGTAAAGCTCAATGCTTTTGACTACTTCGTTTTTATAGGCTTTCAGTCCGCAGTTAAAATCGTGGAGCTTGATACCCGTGAGCATCCTGGCCGTTGCATTGTATAATTTGGTCGGGAGCGTTTTGCTCAGCGGATCGTAGCGTTTCTTTTTCCAGCCGGAAACAACATCAAAATCATTTTCCGTGATCATGCGGTACAATTCCGGGATTTCGTCGGGGCTGTCCTGCAGATCGGCGTCCATTGTGATGACAACGCTGCCGGAAGCTTTTTCGAAACCTTTCTGTAAAGCGGCTGATTTTCCATAATTGCGCTGGAACTTGATTCCTTTAACATTCGGATCCCGGGCCTGCAATTCTTCTACTGCTTTCCAGGAACCGTCCTTGCTGCCGTCGTCCACGAAAACCACTTCGTAAGAAAAACCGTGGGCCTGCATCACTGTTGTGATCCATTGGTGCAATTCGGGAAGGGATTCCACTTCGTTATAAAGCGGAACAACAATTGATATCTGGTATGGAGCTGCCAATACAAAAATTTTTACAAAAATAAGCTTTTGTGCGAAATATCAGCCGCCAAACGAAAATGTAATCCACAACTACATTTTGATTACTTTGACACTTTGCTCACCGAAACGAACGAAATAGACCCCGGCCCTCAGGCGGAACAAATCCAGCTCGTGCTTTCCGGCGTTCACATACTGCCTGAAAACGATATTCCCCTGGAGATCATGCACCTGGATTTCCTGTCCTTGTCCGGACGGAACCTGGATTTTGAGCTTGTCCGTAAAAGGGTTGGGGAAAACCTGGAAAGCGGTGATCAGCGTATCTTCAATAATTTTAAAATGATCATAGCTATCCATAAAAAAATGGTCAAAACCGCCTTCGGTTATATTAACCCCGGGATCATAATCGCTAAGCTCAATAAACAACCGCATATTGTCGCTCAGCTCAATATAATCGGGCAGGTAAAAGCTTTTTTTGCTCCAATGGTAAAACGTGTTTGTATCGGAATACTGCATATCGAGCAGCACGAACCCGTTATCGTTCATGATGTATACTTTTAAGGTATCATCATAGGGCTCGGCTCCGTAATAATTGTAAAACCAGCGTTCGTAATGAATATACGGGGTTTTGCCATCAGAAAGATCAAAAGGTGGAGAAATTAAGTTCACCCAGCCCTTTTTCACATCATCGAAATCCGGGGTTGGGTTTTCGGCATTTCCTGTTACATAAGCCTGGGCACCGCAGTCTTCCTCCGAATCAAAGCCGGGCGCAGAATTGATGCTGCTCGCATTTGGCTTTTCACGCACCCAAAAACCGGCTGTGGTAATATTCGCGGCCGTAGCTTCCCAATCGAAATCAAGGCTGAAATCGTCTTCGTAACCCGCATCAAGATAAATCAGCAATGTTCCTGTAGCGGAGTCCAGTTCCTGATCAAAGCAAACCAGGCGGTGTCCCCATTTTCCAATTGTCAGGTGATAGTTTTCTTCATAATACAACTGGAAATCCGCTTCGCCGAGGCCGTTCGTCAACACCGAATTTTCCGTCATGCTGCCTTTGATCTGAACTTGTGCATCTAAAATCTCCACATTGCTTTCCCTGTCCTTCACCACAACCTTCAGGCCGAATACCGGCATAGGCACCAGCGCCACATCCAGGTTGGTTACCATTCCTGCAGCCAGGTTCACGGCAATTGTCTGCGGAAAATAACCCACTTTGAAAAAGGTAACATTGTACGTCCCTGTTCCCGGCAAGCCGGTTGCATACGCGCCGTTGCTCCCCGAAAACTCAGTGTAAATCCCGGCTTCAAAATCAATTTTCACACCTTGCAATGCATTTCCGTTGGATTGGTCCGTCACCGTTCCTTCCAAATACGAAGCCCGCTGGTAATGAGGCCGGGAAATGAAAAGCCCTTCTGTAATATCAGCTGCGAGCACATTTCCGGAAGGCAAAAAGGGGTATGAAGCCCAGCAGCCGTCAAACCCTGTGGTCTGGCCCGGATAAGTGTCAAAGTTCCCTACCTGGACCATATTTCCGGGACGATGGCCGTCAAAAACCACCACGCCATCCGAATAATAGCTTGTTATGAGGTAACCATCAAGGTAATGTACATTGTGGGGGATGACGTTCATCCCTTGCGAGCTTTGGACGAGGTCCAATTCGACAATATTTTCCGGATCGCTCAAATCGTAAGAACCCACGTAAGCCCCGGAAACTTCATCGGTAGTAAAACCAAACTGCCCGTCGGGTGTTGTCCAGATATTATGTGAAAACGTATTGTGCGTAGTTTTCGTTCCCAATAACTGCGGATTGCTCCGGTCACTGATGTCCACCATACTGATAAAGCCGTCAGAAATATGCGCCAGGTACATCGTATCCCCAAGTACATAGCCGTCGTGGCAATACCAATTATCAAAAACGCCCACTTCCTGCGGGAACATCGGATTGGTGTGGATATCCAGGATAATAACACCGCCATTTCCGCGATCCGCACCAAAAACGTAGGCATATCCTGCCGAATCAATGTAAAGCGTGTGCGCCGAACGCCAGTCAATCCCATAATGATAGTGTGATACAATACCTGTCGCATCCGGTAAGCTGTTTAAATCCAGGATAAGCAAACCGCTGGAGGCTTCGGTCGTGATGTAGGCGTAATTGTTCCACGTATTGATATCCCGCCAAACGGATTCTGCACCATCGATCCAATAGACTTCCTGCGGGTTTTCGGGAACGGTAACATCTACAACCGAAACACCTTTCCTGGCGCCAACCAGCGCGTATTCATTGCCTTGAGCGTCCACATGTCCCCACACATCGTTGAGATAAGTGTTATGCAAAGCGACATACGAAATGTGGGAAAGTGAGTCAAAATTGGTTTGGGAAAAAATCCGGATGGAGCAGCAAAAAATGCAAAAAACCAGGATTTGGAACTTTTTTTTCATAAAATGAAGATTGCCGCTATTATAAAAACCAAAATGATTGCCAGATACTGCCAAACATCAATAAAATAGGGCAAATATCTTTTCATTTTTTCAAGTGGGCCTTTCATTTTGCGTTTGGATTTTTAGTAAAAATAAATAAAATCAAACTATTTTTTTAAAAAAACCGGTTTTTTCCTTTTTTTTATTGTATTATTGTCACATGAATAAAGGAATAGTAAAGTTCTTTAACGAGACCAAAGGCTTCGGTTTCATTAAGGAGGAGGAGACTAACAAAGAGTATTTCGTGCACGTTTCTGGTTTGATTAACAAAATCAACGAGAACGACGAAGTTACATTTGAGCTCCAGGAAGGAAAAAAAGGATTAAATGCAGTAAACGTAAAATTAGCTTAATTTTTGCGATATATATCATTAATTTTTTTGAAAACGTCCGTCATTTATGGCGGACTTTTTTTATTCATAATATTCTAAGCCTGAAGTATTTTAGACACTCAAAGGATTGTTTTAAAAAACGCTCTAACTATTCCATATTCCTGAGCTTGGGTTAACCTGAAATTACCCGCTATTTTTTTAAATACACCGTTTTTGAATCAGACGATATAAGGAATACCACATTCCACTGAGGTTCCGGTATTGCCGGAGCTGATAGCGAACTCCCCGTTCAAATCTTCACAGCGGCGTTTCATATTCAGGATCCCATTTCCAAAATTAATGTTGTTCGTATCGAATCCTTTGCCGTTATCTTTCAAATCAATGACAAAGCCCTCCCCTTTATCCCGGAATGAAATTTCAATTTGCCCGGCTTCGGCATACTTGATCGTATTTTGGATAAATTCCTGGATAATCCGGTAACTGTTCAATAATTGCAAGCCGTTCAGAGGTTTGTTGTTCTGCACATTGGAATGAATGTTAACATATAAATTGGACGGCAAAACGGAACGCAGCTCGGAAACACGCGCCATCAGCTGTTCGAAAGATCCGCCGTCGTGGTTCATTGCCCAAATCGTATCGCGCAGGTCTTTCATTGTCAAACGCCCGAAATTGGATAAATCGTTCACTTTGCCCAGCTTTTGCTCCGGGTTTTCAATGTAAGCCAGGTTATCCAGCGAGCTGATCATAAACGTCAGGTGCGAGCCGATATTGTCGTGCAGCTCACGGGCAATCCTGAGCTTTTCGTCACCGAATTCTTTTTCAAGGCGCGTTTTTTCGAGCTCTTTGTTCAGTTCCAGCTCCTTGCGCTCATTCCTGCGCTTTGCTTTCTGGTAGCGGTAAACGAAACCGAGTGTAGCCACCAGGATAACGAGCATGGCAATACTAAAAAGCAGCCAGCGTTTGCGCGATTCGAGCTTCACCTGGTTTTCGGCGAGCTGACGCTTCGTTTTTTCCGTGTTATACTTTGTTTCAAAGCTCGCCAGGGCGCTGGCGGCATTTTGATTGAAGGTTTTTTCTTTCAGGTCGGCGTATTTGTTCAGGAAAGATTCCACGCTGTCTCCTTTATCGAGGTAACCATATAAGGAAGCCAGCTGGCGGTACATCAAGAGCTTTTGCGCTGTGTTATTTTCGTCAGTTTCCTTTAGAATTTCGCGTAAAAACTCTTCCGCTTCGGCATAGCGTTTCATCATTTTGAGCACAATTGCAATGTTGTGCGCATAGACGATTTTCGAGTTCTTTTCATTGATTTCGACGCTAAGATCGTAAGCCCGCTTGTAGTGTTTCAAGGCCTCGTCCAGTTTTCCCTGCATCCTTAAATTCATCCCCAGGCCATTTTCTGCCCCGGCTTCACTTGATTTATCCCCGTATTTCTTAAAGGTTGTCAGTGCTTTTTCATAATATTCCGCACTTAGCTCATATTTCTTGAGATGGTTGTAATTCCCGGCGAGGTTCCCGTATGCCTTCGCTATAAAATAATCTTCCGTTACAGGGTCATAATATTCGATGGCTTTTTTGGCATGCTGAACTGCCTTTTTGGAGTTTTTCAGCTTTTCGTAAACGATTGCGATATTATTGTGCGTATGTCCCAGGGTTTGGCTGTCGTTCAATTCTTCAGCAATTTCGAGCACCCTGTAATGATAATCGATCGCTTTGAGGTATTCGCCTAATTCCTGGTACATCAGCCCGATTTTACTCAGGGAAGAAACAACCAGGCGTTTGTCATTGAGCTTTTCACGAATTTTCAGGGCCTTGAAATTATAATGCAGGGAGGAATCGTAATTCTCAAGCTTGTAATATGAAATCGCCATGTCATTGTAGCCCTGCGCGATCCATTTCTGGTCTTTGATTTTTTGTGCCAGCGCCACTTCCTGCTTGGCATAATATTTTGATTTCCCGAAATCGCTTCCGCTGTAATACCAGTTGAGGTCACTTAAGACCTGTAGCTTGATGGTATCGTGCTTGTTCGATTTGAGTATTTTTTTGAGGGAATCCAGGTCCTGTCCGTAGGTTAAGTTCAGTCCACTGAAAAACAAAGTCAAAGCAAACGCTGCGACGCATGATTTCAACTCAAAACCCTTCCTGAATGTTTTCATAGTTCCTAGTAAATTTACTGATTTTTATCCGATACAACGTAAATATTTTGTGCAAACTTCTTACTTACCCGCGAAGCCTTCCCCTGGATACTGATTTCAAGCGAATCGTCGAAATCCAGGCGGGATATCACCATAATTTCATGGTTGATCGCCAGCCCGAGCTCCTGCACGTATTTTAAAAACGCAGCGGAATTGTCGTTCACAGCCACCATTTTACATTTTTTCCCGGTTTCAATTTCAGATAAAAGCAGCTTCGGCTCGATTTTAATTTCTCCCTTACTGTTCGGGATCGGGTCGCCGTGCGGGTCAAAAGCAGGAAAACCTAAAAACTTATCGAGCTTCTCAACGAGCTTGCGTGACTGGATATGCTCGAGCTGTTCGGCCACTTCATGCACCTCATCCCAGGTAAAATCCAGCTTTTCATACAAAAATGTTTCCCAGAGCCTGTGTTTGCGGATGATCTCCATGCCTACTTTCCGCCCTTCTTCCGTCAGGAAAATCTTACCGTATTTTTCGTAGCTGATCAGCTCCTTTTCCCGCAGGCGCTTGAGCATCACATTTACCGACGAAGGCTTAACTTCCAGGCTCGAAGCCAGCTCGTTTGTCCCGACGCCGCCCTGGAAACCATTTTCAAGCAAATGCCCCAGGATATGTTTGATGTAATTTTCTTCGGTAATGCTCAGCATAAAGACAGTCCGGATATTTAATAAGTTGATGTGCTTCCGCCAATGTTTTCAATCGGGTGCCAGGTTGTTTTGACTTCCTGGAAATCAGCAATCAGGTAAGGGTTTTCCGTTTCCGCCCCATCAAAGTTAAAAACACGTTTCACGTTATCTGTTCCGAGCTCTTTCAGGCGAATGTAATTTTTAGCATCTCCACCACCGTATAATACTGCGTTGATATCCATGTGCGTGGCGAATTGCTCCAGCAGCTCGCTTTCTTTCCCCGTGAGAATGTTGACCACCCCGCCCGGAACATCGGATGAATTGAGCACTTCAGCAAAGGTTACTGCACACAAAGGCAACTTCTCGGACGCCAGGACAACAACTGTATTTCCGCCGGTGATAACAGGAATGATGGAGGAAACAAGCCCAAACAGCGACGTATCCTGCGGCGCAACGATCCCTACAACACCCATCGGCTCCAGGGCCGAGAAGTTAAAATGCGAGCTCGCAACCGGGTTAACGGAACTGAACAACTGCTGGTATTTGTCCGCCCAGCCGCTGTAATACACCAACAGGTCGGTACTCTGGTCCACTTCTTTTTCCGCAGCAGCTTTCGTTGATCCTTGTTTCATCAGCTCTTCCACAAACTGTGCTTTCCGGCCTTCCAGCATTTCTGCGATCCGGTATAAAATCTGTCCGCGGTTAAAATGAGCACGTTCCGCCCATCCGCCAAAAGCTTTGCGGGCAGCCACTACAGCATTGCGCAGGTCTTTACGGGACGAAAGGCAAATATTCGCCAGCGCCTGGCCCTGCGCATTTTTCGGATCATAATATCTTCCGGATTCCGTTCTCGGGAACTGTCCCCCGATATATATTTTATATGTTTTTAAAACTTCCAATCTTTCCATTTTTTTTAGATTTTAAGATTTTAGGACAATGGAATGTTAAACCTTGTCCGAATCTTTCGGATTAAATTTTCAGATAAGCTTCCAAACCATGTTTTCCACCTTCGCGCCCGAAACCGCTTTCTTTGTAACCTCCGAAAGGAGAAACCGGGTCGAACCTGTTATAGGTATTCGCCCAGACAACCCCGGCGCGTAGCTTTGTCGTCAGGTTGAAAATTTTGGAACCTTTATCCGTCCAAACTCCGGCTGCTAAACCGTAAGGTGTATTGTTCGCTTTCTGGATCACTTCATCCACCGTCCGGAAAGTCTGAACTGTGAGCACCGGCCCGAAAATCTCTTCCTGCACCAAGGTACTTGACTGCGCCACGTCAAGGATCAGCGTCGGCCGGCAGAAATAACCTTTGGATGGAACCGGGCAATTGCTTTCGTAAATCTCATTCCCTTCGGCTTTACCGATTTTGATGTATTTACGGATCGTGTCAAACTGTTCTTTGGAGTTGATCGCACCGATATCGGTGTTCTTATCCATTGGGTCACCGATATACAAATGGTCCATGCGGTCTTTGAGCTTTTGGATCACCTCATCAGCAACGCCCTCCTGCACAAAAAGCCTGGAACCGGCACAGCAAACGTGGCCCTGGTTGAAGAAAATCCCGTTTACGATCCCTTCAACAGCCTGGTCGATCGGGGCATCTTCGAAAATAATATTCGCTGATTTTCCGCCGAGCTCAAGCGTTAGTTTTTTATTTGTTCCGGCCACAGCCCGCTGGATGATTTTTCCTACGTTCGTTGAACCGGTAAACGCTACTTTGTTGACATCCGGATGGTTCACAATAGCTGCACCCGTATCGCCATAACCGGTTACGATATTTACTACTCCAGCCGGCAAACCGCTTTCTTCAATAATTTCAGCCAGTTTTAAAGCTGTCAGCGATGTCGTTTCGGCCGGCTTGAGCACCACCGTGTTTCCACAAGCCAAAGCGGGTGCAATTTTCCAGGCAGCCATCAGGAGCGGGAAGTTCCACGGAATGATCTGCCCTGCAACGCCCAGGGATTCCACTTTGCGGTTCGGGAAAGCGTATTCCAGCTTATCGGCCCATCCCGCATAGTAAAAGAAATGATTGGCCGCCAGTGGAACGTCTACATCACGTGACTCGCGGATCGCCTTTCCGCCGTCAAGCGTTTCAATCACCGCAAATTCACGGGCGCGCTCCTGGATAAGGCGGGCGATGCGAAAAATGTATTTCCCGCGCTCCCTGCCAGAAAGCTTTGACCAAACGTTTGTGTAAGCTTCGCGGGCGGCTTTCACTGCTTTATCGACATCTGCTTCGCTGGCATAAGCAATTTCAGCAAGCTTTTCTTCCGTAGCCGGATTGATGGAATCGAAGTATTTTCCGCCAGAGGGCTTCACCCATTTCCCGTTGATAAACAGATCGTATTTCGGCTTTAGGCTGATGTGCCCTTTGCTTTCCGGCGCCGGCGATAATTCCCAGCTCACTGTTTCGTTTTGTTTTGTATCTTTTTTTGACATAATCTTTATTTGAGACGTGAGACCGAAGACATCAGACAAAAGACATGTTCTACAAGTCCCAGGTCTTTTATCTTAAGTCTGTTAATCTATAGAAAAATAATCCGCTGATTGGTAAGCGCCCGTTTTGGCTTTCATGAGCTGCATCAGGACATCATTTGCCAGGCTGCTTGCCCCAAAGCGGAACCATTCGTTGGTGAGCCATTCGTCACCTAATGTTTCTTTTACCATCAATAAATTATGGAGGGCCAGTTTCGAAGTGGAAATACCGCCGGCCGGCTTCATTCCTATTTTAATCCCCGTTTTGCGGTAAAAATCTTTGATCGCCATAAGCATGACATAGGTTACCTGCATTGTTGCTGCGGGCTGGATTTTTCCGGTAGACGTCTTGATAAAGTCTGCCCCGGCATACATGGCAATTTCGCTGGCACGGCGCACGTTATCAAGCGTCACGAGCTCACCCGTTTCGAGGATCACTTTCAAGCGCGCTTTTCCGCAGGCCTCTTTGATCGCTGCAATTTCATCGAATACAAAATTGTAATTCCCGGCCAAAAACTCACCTCTTGAAATCACCATATCGATCTCATCCGCGCCTGAATCCACCGCAAATTTGGTGTCATCAATTTTGATATTGCGCGGGGCTTGTCCGCTTGGAAACGCCGTGGAAACGGAAGCTACTTTCACCCCCGAGCCTTTCAGCTCATTTTTAGCAATGCTTACCATGGATGGATAAACACAAACCGCCGCTACTGTCGGGCAACCCGGGTATGCATCGTGCAGGTGACGTGCCTTGTAACACATCTGCTTCACTTTTCCGGGAGTATCTTTCCCTTCCAGCGTCGTCAGGTCGATCATGTTCAAAACCATTTTCATGCCTTGCAGCTTGGCTTCGTCTTTGATACTTCTTGTCTGGATCCTGGCTACACGTTCTTCAACGCCAACTTTATCGATGGTGGGGGTAAAACGAAAATCAGGGATGCTTTTCAGCTTTTTGTTTTGGTTCGACATACTTTGTGTATAGAATCCAACAAAGTTATAAATTTATCTTAATAAATTCACGAAACCGGTCACAATAACAAGCTCATTTGTTTCAATATCAGTATATCTGAGCTTGTATTGATAACTGCCGTTCTGGCAAATTTCACCTTTGTAAGTTCCGTCCCATCCTTCACGGACTGTCACCGAATAAAAAATTTCTTCACCCCAGCGGTTGTAGATCCGGAACTCATAATTGGGCGCATCATAAACAACCGGGTAAAACACGTTATTGAAATCGTTATTGTCCGGCGTAAAGGTATTCGGAATATAAACGGTTGTTTGCGGGACTACGCGCACAATCCTGCTGACACTGTCTTTGCAGCCGAATTCATTTTCAACGACCTGCACGATCCTGTGGCCGCCGCTTTCAACAAAATTAAATGACGGGTTTCTTTCAAAAGTATACAAGCTGTCGCTGTACCTGTATAAAACGATGTCACCGTCAAAGGATTCGTCTGTTGCCGTGAAAAACGGACTGTAAACACTTTGCTCCAGCGGTGTTACTTCAAAACCTGCCACCGGCGACGGATATACTTTCACCAGGTCCTCTTTCGTGAGGGTCAAAGCGGAAATACAGCCTTCGTCCGCCTGGATCGAAAGCGTAATATCGTAGAACCCGGGCACAGCGTAGGTATGTTCCGGTTCAGCTTCATCGGAAAATAAGCCGTCACCGAAATCCCAGAGATAAGTCAGGTTAGCATAAGATGTGCTTGAATCAATAAACTGAACGGTATACGGGGCACATTTCAGTTCGGGATCAACCCCAAAATTGATTTGCGCCTGATCGTAGAGAAAAACCACACTGGAATAACTGCCCAGGCACAAGCCCGCTTCGGCATACATCGTTACCGGGATATAACCGGCTTCGCTGAAGGTAACGTCAGCCACATCGAGGGTAGACGCATCGGCTACAGAGGCATCAAGGCCAAAATCCCAGCTGATCACCGGGTTGGGCGGTCCGCTGTAAGAACCATAAAAATCGAGCGAGTTTCCTGTGATACACACCGAGTCTTCGACCGTGTAAGAAAGTGTCAGCTCGTTCAGCACTGTGAAATGCTGTGTGGCAGTATCCGTACAAGGCCATCCGGGATTAACTACCAGCGTGACGTCATACTCACCAGGCCCGGGAAAGGTAAACGAAGGCTCAAAGCTCGTGCTTACGTCTGTCGTTGTTCCGGGTACGCCAAAATCCCATAAATAATTCGTTCCGCCGAAGCTGTTGTTTTCAAACTGAATGGTCATTCCCTGGCAATAGGAAACAAAACCTTCGAGATCCGTTTGCGGCGCAACCTCAGAAGCAAGCTGGATCGTACAGTTTACGACCTTGAAGAGAAAATCCCTGTCGGACTGGCCGATTAAAACGCCGTTCCGGTATTCTTTGACACGGATCCCAACCACAAACAAACCAAGTAGTTCCGGGTCGGCAAGCAACTGTCCCGTTGTCGGGTTAATGGAAATACTGGCGCCCGGCCCCAAAGGGTTCAACGGCCCGAAACCGCCGGAAAAGTTTACCGGGAAATACGGTGGGCCGGGAGGCGGCTGCGGCATTGGATCTACGTCTGAAGCGCCGGCGTAAGGTGTAATCAATTCATATTGGAGCTGATCACCGTCCGGATCTGTTGCGCTGTGATCAAAATTCAGTAAATCGTTGTTGCAGATAACTAGCGGCGGGTAGTTGTCAAAACGCGGCGAGCTGTTGATCAGAGCATTCGAGCCTGTACCTGTAATGTGGGTTACGAGCGTAAGACCGGTATCATCAGGGCTATTGAGGTTCGAAACGTTCGGACCCCGGCAGCAGCGCTGGTATGCAACATTGTACCCGCCCACAGTTGGAGGGAGATTGATTACTTTTTGATAAATTGCCCTTTCGGTACAAATTCCGGAAGGCGGTGTTACGCATGGATTATTGAGAACTACCGGTAAAACGGTGCTGCCCGGAAAGTTGATCAGGACTTCTTCAACCAGGTTGTTGTTCGAGTCAAAAACACCCAGCGACATCGGATCATCGTAAGCTGCACCGGTTGAAGCGCAGTCCCGGAAAAGGATAAGGGTGATGCGGTAATTATTCCCGCCCAGGTAGTCATAATACAAATCACCCCCCACAATATGGGAGGAATAAGCGTATAAACAAAGCTTAAAAAATAGAATTGTCGTTAATAACTTCCTCATGGGTTACTCATACAAATGTACTCAAAAAACGCACCAAAAATGGAGGGCCTAACAAAAAAAAGCCTAACTTCGGTATTAAAACCTTTAGTTATGAAAGCAATTTTCTTCCTTCTTTTTTGTTTGTGCGGTTTATCCTATAACGCTCAGGTATTGAATCAGGTTGGCTCTACTATTAAAAATGGTGCTACCACAAAGGCGGCGGATTTCAACAGGACCCGCTCTAACAAAGAGAAAAACGACCTTAATAATAATTCAAATAAATCTACTGAACAAAATGCCGTGGAAGACATGGAGGAAGAATCAAGCCCCTCACCGCTGGAAAATGAAAACCCTGCGGAAACAATTGATATCACCTATCATTTCAATTACATGCTGGCTTACGAAGCTTCCAATTATGTTCCGGAGGGTGAAACCACAACCAGGCAAATGGCTTATTATTTCGGCGACAGCTGCTCACTTTTTACATCGGAAGGCTCCCTGATGCTGAATGACCTGCGCACCAAGAAATCACTTATGCTGAGCGAAGAGGCCAAAACAGGGTTTCCGGCTATTTACATGCAGGACCAGGCTGAAGCTATCGGGAATATCAACCGCGAAATATATGCCTACAAAAAGACAGGCCAGGTGAAAAACATCATGGGCTATGCCAGCGAGGAATATGTTTTAATGCGCGAAAACAGTATCATTTCAAGTATCTGGTCGGCGATAGAAAACCCACTTCTTCAATACAAGCTGGACCCTAAATTCCTTACGGATCAGATGATCATGGGAGTCAACTCTATGAACCCTGACCCGAATGGCCTGCTGATGGAATATAACCAATATAATGACGAGGGACTTATCATAAACACTATACGCATAAAAGCCCTCGAACCGGCACAAAAAACACTTGAGCTGGGGGAATACCGGATTACCAATTATTAAAAATCAAAAGGAGAATCGAGACGGTAAGAGAACCCAAGCATCTGAATGCCTTTTTGGTTGGATACAATTTTGCCCTGCTCCTGGCTTTCAGGATCAAAAAACGGCAGTTCCCAGCCCTGTTTTTCGCAGATCCGGGTGTAAAACTCTTCTCTTGACGGATGTTCCGAAGCGCAGACATTGAACGTTTCCCCCCAGGTTCGCTGGCGGATTATTTCTTTGATAAAAGCAATGCAATCGTCCCTGTGAACAAGATTAACCGGTGAAGCCGGGTTTTTCAGCCCTGATTTGCCGGAGAGGTGCCGCGCCGGGTTGCGGTTTTCACCAAACAAACCAGCCAAACGTAAAACCGTCAGTCGCTGGCCCAATTCAGTTTTCAATGCTTTTTCAGCCAGGAAAAGCTGCGACGTAAAATTATAATCCGTCAGCACGGAAGTATTTTCCTCGGCGAGAATTACCCGGTCGGAATAAACACTCGTGGAGCTTGTAAAAATAAAGCGCGCTGTTTCCGGAAACAAGCCCGCTAATTCCAGGCACTGGCTCCGGTAAGACTGAAAAACGCTTTTCCCGGGCGGAATATTGATAATACATACGGAAACCTCTTCAAAAAAAGTACGCAAGCCCTCTCTGTCAAATTCTTTATTCAAATCGAGCAAAGCTGCTTCAAACCCTTTTTCCTGCAAGTCAGAAATTTTGTCCGCATTGGTTGTTGTTCCCAAAACTTTATATCCCAGGGATTGAAGCTCCAGTCCCAAAGGCAAGCCAAGCCATCCCAGGCCGGCAATTGCAATTTTTTCCATCAGAGGGATTTTGTCCTTCCGCCGTCAACCGGAACATTGATCCCGTTGATATAGCTGGCGGCAGGTGAAGCCAGGAACATAATAGCGGCGGCAACTTCCTCAGGCTGTGCAATGCGTTGCATGGGGGATTCTCCTGCCATTTCCTTAAAAATATCTTCTACCGCTTCATTCGTTTTTTCTGATTTCGCTTCGGCAATGCTTTGCAGGCGAATAGTATTGGTTGCACCCGGAAGCACATTATTGACCGTAATATTGAATTTCCCCAGCTCCATCGCCAGCGTTTTGCTCCAGTTGGCAACAGCTCCCCGGATCGTATTTGAAACGCCCAGGTTCGGCAAAGGCTGTTTCACGCTTGTCGAAATTACGTTGATAATCCTGCCATAATTGTTTTTTTTCATGAGAGGAACCAGCTTTTGCACCAGGATATGGTTACAAACCAGGTGCTGGGTAAAGGTGCTCATGAATTCCTCCGGGGCAGCATCGATAATTGGCCCGCCTTTTGGCCCGCCTGTATTATTAACAAGGATATGGCAATCGCCTCCATTAGCAAGATATGCGTCCAGTTTGCCGGCAAGCTCTACCGGATTTGAAAAATCTGCAACCAGGTAAGTATGTTTTTGTCCCGAAGCTGCATCCAATTCACCCAAAACTTGTTTTAATTTTTCTTCGTTCCGGGCAACTAAAACGATATTGGCGCCATTTCCTGCAAGCTCCACTGCTGCTGCCTTTCCTATTCCCTGTGTGCTTCCACAGACAATTGCTGTTTTTGTTTTAAGTTGGATATCCATTGTTAAATTTTGTACAAGTTTAAAAATAATTTATATCTTTACGGAAATCAAATTATTATTTTTTATGAATAAATTATACACTCTAGCTCTATTATTATTGGGCTTTGCAGGCTTTAGCCAGGCACAGCTCAATTGTGGTGATTCTTACATTGACTCGGGAGGCCCTACCGGTGAGTACAGCGATGACGAATACCAGGAAATTACAATCTGCCCTTCTACCCCAGGTGAAGTAGCTATCATTGTGTTCACAAGCTTTGACACTGAAGCTGAATACGACTCATTGACAATTTACAACGGAAACTCAACTGCTGACATGATGATCGGTTCTTACTACGGTACGAACTCACCGGGTACGGTTGTTTCCACTAACCCGAACGGATGCCTTACGCTCGTTTGGTCAAGTGACGGTTCTGTTACATACCCGGGATGGGAAGCTATCACTATGTGTGAGCAGCCAACAACTTGCCCGTCTGTTAGCGACCTGCTTGTAAACTCAACAACAGAAACTACTGCATCCATCGGCTGGACGGCTGGCGGCGCTGAAACACAATGGGCTGTTGAATACGGTCCTGTCGGTTTCTCACCAGGCCAGGGAACAGAAGTTATTACTTCAAACAACCCTTTGACCCTCAACGGCCTGATGGGAACATCAGCTTACCAGTATTATGTTAGGGCAATCTGCGGACCAGCTGACACCAGCTACGTGAGCGGGCCAATGATGTTTACAACGGATATGGCACCTTTCATTTGCGGAAACCTATACATGGATAACGGCGCATACGGTGATTATGGCGTAAACACAGCTGACACGACGACTATCTGCCCTACAAACCCGGGTGACATCGTATTGCTTGATTTCTCCATGTTCTCTGTTGAAGAAGGATATGATTCCCTGATGATTTTCAACGGTAACTCTATTATGGATGATTTAATCGGGACATACACAGGCGTTCTGGATCCGTTTACGGTTTATTCCACTAACCCGAACGGATGTTTAACAGCTATGTTCTGGAGTGATGATATCGTGGAGGATGCAGGATGGCAAGCGACTATTAACTGTGTTCCACCGATCACTTGCTTTGAGCCTTCTGACCTGATGGTTGACGATGCATCAGATGTAACAGCGACTTTGTCCTGGACTCCGGGCGGCGCTGAAACACAATGGGTAGTTGAATATGGTCCTGAAGGTTTTGCTGAAGGCGCAGGAACAGTAGTTCTGGCAACTACAAACCCTTTTACAATCAGCGGATTGTCAGGCTTGACAACTTATGATTACTATGTAAGATCTTACTGTGGTGGTACAGACACAAGCTTCTCAGCAGGTCCTGTAACATTCATGACTTCTCCTGAGCCTTTCATTTGCGGCAATATCTTTATTGACAACGGAGGATTCGGAGAATACAGCAATGACGTGAACGATACAGTAACAATTTGCCCTACAACTCCTGGCCAGGTTGTTTTACTTGACTTCAGCATGTTCTATACTGAAGGTGGTTATGACTCTTTAACAATCTACAACGGAAACTCAACGAACGATAACATCATCGGAAGCTACCAGGATGAGCTTGATCCGTTTACAGTTTACTCTACTAACCCGAACGGTTGTTTGACTGCCGTGTTTGCAAGTGATTTCACTGCAACTTACCCGGGATGGGAAGCATCGATCAACTGTATCGATCCGATTACTTGTTTTGAGCCTACAAACCTCATGTCCGACGCATCAACTGCATCAACTGCAACTGTTTCCTGGACTGCAGGCGGCACAGAAACACAATGGGTAGTTGAATACGGCCTTGCAGGTTTTGCTGAAGGTACAGGAACTACAATCCTTGCTACAAGCAACCCTTTCACAATTACAGGCTTAATGGGATCTACGGCTTATGATTACTACGTAAGATCATACTGTGGCGGTACTGACACCAGCTTCTCAGCAGGTCCTCAGACGTTTGCTACTGAAATCGCACCTTTCGTTTGCGGCAACCTGTTTGTTGATAACGGAGGAGCATTCGAATATTCAAATGACAGCGCTGACACAACGACTATTTGCCCTACAGGTGACTACGATTTCGTAGAAGTTAACTTTACGTCTTTCGAGACTGAGCAGGATTATGACTCCCTGATGGTTTTCAACGGTAACAGCACAATGGGTACTTTGATGGGAACTTACCAGGGAACTAACAGCCCGGGTGTAGTTACATCTACAAGCCCTGACGGTTGTTTGACTTTCGTTTTCCACAGTGATGTTAGCCAGGTTTACAGCGGATGGTCAGCTTTAATTGACTGCCAGTTCTACCTTGCAATCGACGAAAGCGCACAGGATCTGGTGACGGTTTACCCGAACCCTTCCACCGGTAAATTCACAATCGAAAACATGGCAGGAAGCACATTGAGCTATACTGTAAACGACATGCAGGGCAGAAGCCTGAACATGAGCGTTAACACAAGCGCTGCTGAAAGCACAATCGATCTGTCAAATTATGACAACGGTGTTTACTTCCTCGTTGTTTCCAACGGGACAAGCACTAAAACTTATTCTTTGGTGAAAAACTAAGAGATTAAGATCATACAACAGGAGGGGGAAAATTTAGTTTTCCCCCTTTTTTGTTAAGTAAAAAATGTGAACGCAGCAAATGGCGGTGTTTGTAATAATTATTGGGATGGATCCCAGCAAAGCGCCATAAGTTACAAAAAGTCCACAGCCCAGGATATTGATCATCCGCAGCGGCTTCATTTTCTTCATCAGGAAGGAAACCAAAACCGCCAGGGAAGCAGCGTATCCGACATACTCAGTATAATTTTGCATGAACTTGTTTTTAGGCGGATAGTTCGGAATTAGATTTTTTAAATTCGTTATTTATCCGTAATTTTGTGGCAAAAATAAACAAATGGAGGACAACACGCGAATTTCAACACAAAAAGCACCTAAGCCCGTGGGTTTGTACCCGCACGCCCGCAAAGTTGGAAATTTGCTGTTCCTTTCCGGCGTTGGCCCGCGAACTGCAGGCTCCGATGATACGGATTCCGGTGTGCCGGGCTTAAAGCTCGATAAAAACGGGAACTTCCTGGAGTTTGATTTCGAAGCGCAGTGCCGCTCGGTTTTTGAAAACGTACGCGTTATCCTGGAAGAATCCGGTTCCAGCTGGGATAAGCTGGTGGACGTTACGGTTTTCCTCGTGAACATGAAACGGGATTTTCATACATACAACCGCCTTTATGCCGAGTATTTCAAAGACAACCAGCCCTGCAGGACAACTTGCGAGATCAGCGCGCTTCCTACGCCTATCGCCATTGAATTAAAATGTATAGCAACCATTGATTAAATAATTATGTTAGGATTTATTATTCGCTGCGTTATTGCAGCATCCGTTTTAGGCTTGAATTTTTACGCTTTTTATTCCGGCCACTGGGGCTGGGGAATCGTTGTGATCTTTCTTTCCGCACTGGTAATACTGAGCTTTTTCCGCAATGAAAATATGCTCCTGGCCTTGAACCAGATGCGTCTCGGAAACCAGGAAAAGGCCAATTTTTACCTGAAGCGCATTTCACGCCCGGACTTAATGCCGAAAAAACAGCATGCCTATGTTTTGTACCTCAAGGCGATGCTCGGCACCCAGGAATTAGGATTTGCAAAAAGTGAGCAGCTGCTGCGCAAAGCGATAGCAATGGGCTTGCGTACCGCCCAGGACAATGCCGTTGCGCGCTTGCACCTGGCTGGGATCTGTGCGCAGACAGGCCGCAAAACCGAAGCTCAGTCTTTGCTTTCCGAAGCGAAAAAAATGGATAAAAACGGCATCCTGAAGGACCAGATTTCCATGATGCAAAAGCAAATGACCATGGTGGTTTCCAAAAACCAGATGCGCATGGCCCAAATGCACAAAGGCCGGGTGAAAACCCCGAAAATGAGATAAATCCTCATTTAGTAGCTTTTTCCTCCCAAGTTCACTATTTTTGTATAAGTGAAGGGTTCCGTTTTATATGATAATTTACGCATTCTGCGGCTTCTGAACCCAAGACGCTGCTGGAACCTGCTTGTTTTAGGATCTTCATTCATCCTTTCGCGTCTTTTCAAAAAAAATTTCCACCGGGGACTTCCCTTTACGCTGAGCATCGAGCCAACCACCGCTTGCAATCTCGGTTGCCCGGAATGTCCCAGCGGTCTTAAGCAATTTACCCGCCCTACGGGAAAAATTGACCTGGCGAGCAATAAACGGATCATTGAGCAAGTTGGGAAACAGCTTTTCTACATCAATTATTATTTCCAGGGCGAGCCTTTTCTCAACCCTGATTTCCTGGAATTAGTCAAAGAAGCCAAAAAACACCGGATATATACCGCAACTTCCACAAACGCACATTTCATCAACCGCGACAAGGCCCGTGAAATAGTCAATTCGGGTTTGGACCGCTTAATTATCTCGATTGACGGCACGACGCAGGAAACATACGAAAATTACCGGGTGCACGGCAAGCTGGAAAAAGTACTGGAAGCATCCCGCTTACTGGTAGAAGCCAAAAAAGAGCTGAATTCACCGACCCCGCACCTCATCTTTCAGTTTTTGGTAGTTAAGCCCAACGAGCACCAGGTGGAAGATGTCTTCAAGCTTGCAGACGCAACAGGAATTGATGAAGTGCGCCTGAAGAGTGCCCAGGTTTACGATTACGAGCACGGTAACCCGCTGATCCCCGAAAATGAAAAATATGCGCGTTATGTCCGCAAAAAAGACGGCACTTTCCGCCTGAAAGCTGAAACCGGCAATCATTGCTGGCGCATGTGGTCTTCCTGCGTGCTAACCTGGGATGCGCAGGTTGTTCCGTGCTGTTTCGATAAAGACGCCACGATCCGGCTGGGCTCGGTTTTAAAAGAAGATTTCAAAAACATCTGGAATTCTAAAAAATACGCTAATTTTAGACAGCAGATCCTCGGCGGCAGAAACGAGATCGAAATCTGCCGGAACTGCTCGGAAGGTTCTAAAGTGTGGGTTTAACGTAAAAAAACAATTCATGACACGAAAAAATTTACTTTCTTTTTTATTTCTAAACATCCTTGTTACTTTGTCATTTTCACAGGAAAGGGACATCCCGAAAAGGGGATACGCAATCGACTGGATCATCCCGAAAGCCATGTCAAACCCGGCCATTATGCAATATGAGCGCCTGGAGCTCGGTGTACATCTCCATGACTCGGTTGAAAAGCAGGTGCAAAGCTTTCTGAAAAAGGAAAACAACAGCAATAAGCTCAATCCTTTCAACCCGGAGGATATCGACATTGTAGCAGCTTTTTCATGGGAAAACAGCGGACAGTGGGTGTTAAAAAACAATATTTACGCTTTTTATTACGAAGATTTCAAGCGCGCAACGGAAAGCAAAAACCTGAATGACTGGCATTGGACAAAGCAGAAAACACAGGATAATTTTCGGATCAGGTACACGCCGGATACACCCGGGAAATGGCATTTTACAGTCAGCATCCGGGTCAAAGGAACCGAAATCCTGAAGCTCGGCGAATACGAATTTACCTGCGTGGCTTCCGATAAACCGGGATTTGTGCATGTTTCCGACAATAAGCGTTACCTCGAGATCGGGGACAAAACCTTTTTGCCGATCGGCCAGAATTTACCGAAACCAACCTGTCATTACGAAAAAGATGCGCAGGGGAAAGTCATAAAAGACGAATACAACTGCTCGAAATGCGAATGTGCGGGTTACGAAGAATGGTGCGCCCATCTCAAAGACCTCCCGATGAATATGAATGCCTACCTCGTTTTCCTGAAAGAAATTGAAAAGCTGAAGCAGGCCGGCGGAAATTATTACCGCTTTTTCATTTTCCCGCACACATACGAAATTGAATACGACAAGCTGGGTGATTATTCCTCGCGCATGAACGTGGCCTGGGAAATGGACAAATTATTTGAGCGGTCGGAACAGCTGGATTTAAAAGTGCATTTCAACCTCTTCCTCGGTTACCCGGTTGCCAAAGCGCACTACGACGTAACGGCCTGGGACTGGTATGCAGACGGCGGCGATGACAAGGGATACTGTTACCGCAACGAGCTTGGCCTCAAAGACCCGATTGAGTTCCTGACGAACCCGCTGGCGAAGAAGCATTACAAAAACCGCCTGCGCTACATCATTTCCCGCTGGGGTTATTCGCCGTCAATCGCGATCATTGAAATGATGAGTGAAATCAACAATAAATTCGGTGATTACCCGAACGAAATTTACCAGTGGCATGCTGAAATGACGAAATACATCAAGGAGGAATTGTGGCACACAAACCACTTGCTTGCCGTGAATTACGACGGTGCGAAACCGAAGGAAGACCAGGGCGACAAATCCTTCGGACTGCCAACAGTTGATGTTATTACGCACAACATCCACCGGGTGAACAACAAGCGGAAGGAGTTACAGGACGCTTATAAAATGTATGCTGCTTACAACAAACCGATGTTCTTCAGTGAAATCGGTACAGGCGACACTGAAATTGAGCGCTGCGATAACAATTCCGAGTGGATTAAAGATATGTGGATGACTGTTTTTTCAGGCACTTGCTCTTCCGGGATCAACTGGAACGAACAGCACAATTATGCGCTTTGGGAAAATTTCAAGCTTGTCCAGGCTTTCGTGAAAGACATCGATTTTGATGAATATACGGCTCCCGAATATTTCATCCGCAAGGACAGAATGATAGAAATGCTGGCGCTCAACAGTACACAAAAAAACAAAAGCATCGGTGTGATCCAGAATTTAACCTGGAACCATTACACCAACATGACTGCGCCAGCCTGCAAACCGGAATACAACCCGGCCGATCAGTACAAAACTTTCCTGAGCCTGAAAAGTGAAGCCAAAAACAAAGGAATTGTCCTGGTGAACCTTAGCAAAAGAACGGAATACAAAATTGACTGGTACAGCCCGTTTTCAGCAGCGCCGATTGCAAGCGGGGAAGTGAAATCCGACCGGAAAGGACGCATCTACATGGCGCACCCGGAACTGACGAAGGAAATACCGTTTGTACTCTACAAAATCACGAAGAAATAAAGGGTAATGATCTGAAAAATAGTGATGTGCCGATCGCATTGAACCATTTTACGTCCCGTTTGTATAATCAACCTTAAATGTAATACTATGAAAAAAATTATTTCCGCTTGCTTGCTGTTTGCATTGCCTTTGCTGGCTTTAGCACAGAAACCCAATGAAATTAACATTTCATCAGAAATCAAAAAAGTGAAGCTCTTCCTGACATCGGGCGAAATGACCCACGTCAGCAGCATAAAGCTTGTTAAGGGAAGGAACAGGATTACTTTCTCCGGTATATCTGCTTATGCCGACCCGCAGAGCATCCAGTTTAATTTACAGGCCGAACACCGCGTGGTTTCTTTTTCAACAGAAATGGACTTTTTAGCGGCCGAGCAATTCAACCCGCGTATTGCCAAGCTCAAGGATTCCCTGACTTTGCTGAAAGACCAGCTGCAGCTGAACAATGACATCAATAGCTCTTACCAGGCAGAATTGGCGGTTTTGAACACCAACCGCGACCTGAAAGGAAATAACCAGAATATCACCGTGGCGCAGATCAAAGAAGCAGCGGAATATTACCGGACGCGTACCCTCGAGATCAACAAACAGCTGAGTAAGCTGAATAAAGAAAATTACCTCTACAGCGAAAAAATCGAACTGATCCGCCTGCAGCTTACCGAATTGAATTTTAATGAAAACCAGCGCAGCAACCAGGTTATCATCCTGATCGACTCCGAACAAGCGGTTGCTTCCGAATGTACGCTTTCTTACCTTGTTAGCGATTGCGGCTGGGTTGCAACCTACGATCTATCAGCGGAAGACCTCAATCAGAAGATCAACCTGAAATACAAAGCGAAAATTTACAACAATACGGGCAATGACTGGAACAACGTCGACCTGACACTTTCCACCGCCGATCCGCAGCTGTCGGCTTCGAAGCCTGATTTATCCCCGTGGTTCCTGGATTATTATGACGTAAACCTATACAATAAGAAATCGGCTTACATTTCTCCAAAATCCTACCAGCAAAATTACCGTGCCGAGGCTGAAAACAACCTGAACTGGGCCAATCAGCGCGCTTATGACAATTATATGCTGGATGAGCAAGTGCAGACAAACAACCGTTTTGCGCGCAACGACGACGAATGGAGCAAGATCGAAAGCATGAAAAATTCCAAGCTGCCGATCGAAATGGAAACAGTTGAAATTTCCGAGCTGACGGCAGAATTCGTGATCCCGGCGAAATTTTCCTGCCCGACAGACGGTAAACCTTACGTTGTCGATGTGAAAGAGCATATCCTCGACGCAACATTTACGCATGTTACCGTTCCGAAGCTTGACAACGGAGCTTTCTTGCTGGCGAATATCGTAGGCTGGCAGGAGCTTGACCTGATGCCCGGCCCGACGAATGTTTATTTCGGAGGAAAATACGTTGGTGTTTCGAATATCGATACCCGCAACGTGAGCGATACGCTTGCCCTGTCTTTTGGCCGCGACAACAAAATTACCGTGATGCGCAAGCTGAAATCCGAAATGAGCTCTAAAAAAGTGGTCGGGTCATCCAAACGGGAAACATATATTTATGAAATTGCCGTGCGCAACAACCGCAACACACCAATTAAAATTTATGTTTACGACCAGGTTCCTGTCAGTAAAAACGCCGACATTACCGTTACCGTTGACGAATTGACCATGGGCAAAAAAGACAATGAAACCGGTGAAGTGAAATGGGAAATGACCCTGCAGCCGAACGAAATAAAATCCGTAGAAATCGGTTATACCGTAAAATATCCGAAAGATGCAGCTGTTGTTTTGCAGAAATACAGAACGGTAAGCCGCGCGAAGTTTTAATAACATTCAATAAAATAAAAAAGGCCGGGATTCGCCCGGCCTTTTTTATTGAACCATATAATATCTCATGCCCTTATGTGTCTTATATGTTTCAAATTAATTACTCCCCATCCTGCATATGTTCCTTCTTGCGGGCTTTGTGTTTTTCCTTGAGCGTTTTTTGCTGTTCAGGCGTTAATTCAGCCATCACCAGTTTTTTAACATCCCTGCGGTGTTTTTGCAATTTTTCTTTGCGTTGTTCGTCAGTTAAATCAGCTTCTTTGTGGATTTTCATTGATTTTTCTGCTGAACGCAGGTTGATGGAATAGATTTTTTCACGTTGTTCCGGGGTGAGCTTAACTTCTTCGCTCAGGCGGTTCGTCATCATCTCGGCGCGCTGCTCCGGTGTTTTTCTCTGTTTTGTTTTCTCCTGTCCGAAAGCGAGCTGCGTTCCTAACAACAGGCAAAGGCTTAAAATGATTGTCTTCATGGTTTTTGATTTTAATTGTTATTACTTACATATTTCTAAGCAGTCAGACAGGACTAAACGAAAAAAGTTTAATTTTAAATCAAAAAGAATGAAAGCCCTTCTGTATTTTTTCAGCCTGATCGCCTTGTTTTCCTGTGCTCCGAGGTCAGTTGAGAAAATTACGCCCTCCACGGAAAAAGCCAACCTCAACCGGAAGCATTACACCGTTTTGCCGGATGAATTGTACGAAAAAACCCAGCTCCGCGAGCTCCATTTGTATGAAAACGAGCTGGACTCCCTTTCCTGGAAAATCGGTCAGTTGGAAAACCTGGAAGA
Organism: Crocinitomicaceae bacterium; assembly: GCA_021325675.1. Lineage (GTDB taxonomy): Bacteria > Bacteroidota > Bacteroidia > Flavobacteriales_D > Crocinitomicaceae > M2408. The sequence goes on along the minus strand of JAJTCM010000004.1, from coordinate 197,506 downwards.
GCTTTACATTGGAAAAAATAAGCTGAAAACGCTTCCGGACGAAATCTGCCGGCTGAAAAAGCTCCGCATTTTATCCATTCAATACAATGAGCTTGAAAAATTGCCGGATTCTATCGGCCAGCTCGAAAACCTGGAACAACTGATCCTGAACCAGAACCGGCTCACAACTTTGCCTCCGGGCATTGGCCAGCTTAAAAAACTACAAGTGCTTCAGCTCAACTGGAATTTCCTGACACACTTACCGCCGGAGCTTTTCTCAGCCACCAGTATACGTTATATCGACCTGGGCCGCAACCGGCTGACAGAAATCCCGAAAGAAATAGCGCAATTGCAGAACCTGAATTATCTGAAACTAAAAGAAGCGGGGTTTTTACTTCAGCTACCTGAATCGATGTGTGAGCTGCGCCGTTTGGAAACCCTGGAAATTGATCTCAACATCGTTTTGCCTATGTGTTTGCGCACACAGAAAACCACCCGTTTACAAATTATAGTGAATTAAAGCCTGTTTTTGACAGTATAAGCGATTGTATCCGAAAGCTCCGTGAATTTAAAATCCAGCGCTTTTACCAGCCTGGAGCTGTCGTATTCCGTGTGGGAATGGGAACTGGAAACCGATTCACGCGTGAGGGTTGGCTTTTTACCGAAAAGCTCCGTTATCGCCAGCAAACGCCAGGCAACGCCGGATAAAAACCGATTGGCGAAAATAGACGGCGCTTTCACTTTCAGCTCTTTGGACATCAGCTGGAACAATTCATAAAAACGGATATTTGTCCCGGTACATAAAAAGCGCTCGCCTGAAATATCGGAATTCTGCAGTGTGATCATCGCCCGGACAACGTCACGCACATCCACAAAAGCATTTGAGCCTTTGGTATAAAAACGAAGGCCGTTAACCAGCGTACGGAAAATCGTCAGCGAGCTTTCTTCCCAGTCACCGGGGCCAAAAATCACGCTCGGGTTGATGATAACTACGTTCAGGCCTTCCTCTTTTGCCCGCCAGACTTCTTTTTCCGCTGAATATTTGCTGAGCGCGTAGCCGCTTGTTTGAGGAGATTGCGTCCATTTATTGGTTTCAACTACGTAATCGTGACCGTTCACCCGGACTTTGCCAACAGCTGCCGTAGAAGAAACGTAACACAGCTTTTTGACAGGTAAGTTGAGCGCCACATTCACTACGTTAAACGTTCCCTGGCGGTTGATCTTCATCATCTGGTTAAAATCCCTGCGGCGAAAAGAAACCTGTGCAGCACAGTGATAAACGTAATCGCAGCCCGTCATGGCTTCTTCAAGCGTCACAACGTCAAGCACATCGCAGGGCATCCATTCGATTTTATGAAAACGGGTTTCTCCCAGCTCCGGATCGAGCTTTCGGAATAATTTCTGAACGGTGCCGATTTTAGCAGGGTCACGGTAAATTGCACGGATAGCGCCACCGGATGCACTCAAGTCAAACAGTAAGTTACTACCCAAAAGCCCTGTTCCCCCCGTTACCAGAATCATGGGGTAAATTTAATGATTTAATGTGCTGATTAGTTAATGTGCTAATACTTTCCTGTTAATTATTTTAATCAGTATATTGACACATTAGCATATTAGCACATTACCTTTGTCTCAAATTTTAGTTATGAAAGGAATCTACAGCATCCTGCTTTTACTCGCTTCGAACATTTTTATGACTTTTGCCTGGTACGGCCACCTGAAATTCTCCGAGCACAAAAAACTGGCCGGGATCGGGATTATCGGCGTGATCCTCATCAGCTGGGGACTGGCCTTTTTTGAATATTGCTTACAGGTACCGGCGAACCGTCTTGGGTTTAAAGATCATGGCGGGCCTTTTACATTAATGCAGCTGAAAGTAATCCAGGAAGTGATCACGCTCATCGTTTTCGTTGTCTTCTCGCTGATTTTCTTCAAAAATGAAACGTTTCGCATGAACCACCTGATCGGAATGGTGTTTTTAGTGCTTGCGGTTTATTTTATGTTCAAGAAATAATGTGCTAATTGTCCGCTCAATCGTATTATCGCATTAAGAAAGCATTTTTCTTGCTGTTCGCCACATAATTTTCAGGTCATTTCCCAGGGTTGGGTTATCGAGGTATTTCTTATTGAGCTCTAGTTTGTGCGGCATGATTTCTTCGATATACGTTTTTTCAGCATCGGAAGACTCACCCAAAATGCGGTTCTCATCAAAATATTCAAGCGACGCAGAATCCGTGATCCCGGGCTTAACCGCTAAGATTTTCCGTTGCTCGTCTGTGTACAGATCAACATATTTTTTCACTTCCGGGCGCGGGCCAACGATACTCATTTCTCCCTTCAGCACATTAATAAACTGGGGGAATTCGTCGAGCTTATATTTTCGAAGGAAAAAGCCTACGCGGGTCACCCGCGGATCACGCATCCCGACAGTGAGCTGTCCCAACTTATCGGAATCCGGCCGCATTGTCCGGAATTTCAACAGGAAAAAAGGTTTTCCAAAGCGGCCAATCCGCTGCTGCCGGTAAAAAATGCCGCCTTTCCCTGAAAAAAGGATGAGAATGGTAATAATTAAGCCGAAAGGCAGGAACACCAGTAAGATGAGCAGTGAAAAGCAGATATCGAACAAGCGTTTCAAGTGAGTTCCGGAGTTTGGAGTTAATAATTTAGGAGCGCAGGATTTTCTCAACGGAAGCGATTACGGCCTTCAGAACAGTTTCCATTTGTTCCTGCGTCAAATCATAAAACACCGGCAGGGAAATTTCCCGCTCGAAGCTGTCTTTTGTCACCTGGTAATCATCCAGGCTGTATCCCAGGTTGGTATAAAAGCTCATTTTTGGAACCGGGATAAAGTGCACGTTCACCGATACATCATGATCAAAAATTTCCTGGATAATTGCATCGCGCTGATCTTCCGTGATTCCTTTGATCCGCAGCGGATATAAATGATAGCAGGTTTCAATACCGTTTTCGGTCAAAACCGGCGTTTCTGCCCAGGCATGCTTCGATAATCCGCTTGTATAGAATTCGCAGATTTCTTTCCGTTTCGGTAAAATTTCCGGGTCGTAGCGCTCCAGCTCCACCTGCCCGATGGCCGCCATAATATCGGTCATGTTGCATTTGTAACCCGCCTCAACAATATCGTATTTCCAATTGCCTTTTTGCGTTTTAGCCAGCGCGTCCTTGTTTTGGCCGTGCAGCGTTTTGATGCATAAATCAGCGTAAATTTTTTCATTATCGAACGGTTCCGGGAAGTTTAAAGCCACTCCCCCGCCTTCCGCTGTAGTGAGATTTTTCACGGCATGGAAAGAAAATACGGAAACATCCGTCAGCGAACCCGCCCGTTTTCCTTTGTACCACGCACCCATCGAATGCGCTGAATCAGACATTACTAGCACACGGCCCAGCATGTTTTGCTCTTCCGTTTCTCCGTGGAACAAATGCCTGTATTTTTCAGCCAGGGCGATAATTGCATCGTAATTGCAGGGAAAGCCTCCAAAATCCACCGGCATAATCACTTTCGTACGCGCTGTGATAGCCCGTTCAATAGCTTCCGGGGAAATATTAAACGTATTCGGATCAACATCCACGAAAACCGGCTTGGCGCCACAATGCATCACCACGTTGGCCGTAGCGGAATACGTATACGCCGGTAAAATGACTTCGTCCCCTTCTTTTACACCATACCAGCGCAGGATGATTTCCAAACCCGCCGTTGCACTGTTCAGACAGAGCGTGGCTTTGTTTCCGCAATACGCGGTCAGCTGTTTTTCAAAAGCTTTGGTTCGCGGCCCGGTCGTGATCCAGCCGGATTCAAGCACTTTAACAACTTCATCAATCGCTTTACGGCTGATACTGGGTGGAGAAAAAGGAATCATTCTATATTAAAGTTTATTAATCAAAGTTAGTATTTTTTGACAAAAGCCCGTGCCGGAATCAGCGGGATAATTCTTTTTGTTTGCCGGAAGGATCCCGGCCCAGGATTAAAAAATGAAAAATTCCCAGCAAATATCCAAGTCCGTAGCTGATATGCATCATCGGGAAAACCAGCATGAAGGACCAAAAGTCTTTTCCTTTGCTTTGTTTGAGCGAGACCAAAAAGAGCAGAGCAAGATATAATTCGAAGGGCAGGGAAAAGATCAATCCCACCGTTAAGCTGATGAGAAATGAAAAACCGAACAAGGCCAGGTAAGCAACAAACAGCGGCGGGATCAATTGCCTGAATGTTGTCACGGCTTTGTGCTTCCGGTTGACGAATACTTTCCAGTAGCCGTATTGAAAAAATTGTTTCCTCAGCCCTGAAAAAGCCGCCCTAACATAATATTTTAACGAGATATTGGCATCAAAATAAATTTTTCCGCCTGCCTGCAGCACCCGGAAATTGTAATCGTCGTCCTGGTTGCGAACGAGGTTTTCATCAAAGAAACCGATTTTTGCAAACACCCAGGACGGGTACATCGGACTGGTAACGGTGTCCGTGAAGCCGGATTTTTCGAGTGTCCTGAAATTTCCCAGGCCCATTCCGAAACTCGTTGACATGGCTTCCGCAATAATTTTCCCCGGTTCGTTTACAAATTCATTGATGATCTTTCCTCCTACGCACCAAATGGAAGGATCGTTTTGAAGCCGCTGAACACATTCCGCGATGTAATTATCGCTCAGGATATGGCGCGCACCAACAATCTGAACATAGTCGCACTGTCCCCCGGCTTTGATCCCAAGATTAAATGCATAAGGCGTTAACTTGAGCGTATTGTCAACCAAATGTACATTGTCATGCTGGGCGCACAAGCTATTGATGACTTCCCGAGTACCGTCGTCGCTCATTCCGTCTACGACATACACCTGTAATTCACAAGCGGCTTCCAGGCGGGAAGACAAAATAGCGCTTACACACTCTTCGATGTAGCTTTTCTCATTCCGGCAAGGTATAACGACGCTTATCTTTATCATGCTAAACGGTTTCAGATACAGAATTTGAAGAACTACGTAATTGCTTACGATCTAAAGTAATGAATACAAAAAATAAAAGTAAAAACGTATAAAAAACAATCCCGCTCTGGCGCTGCAGCATGGATTCAAATAACATATTGAAAGCGAGGTTTGCCGCCAGGATCACTACAATCCAGTTACGGTACCTGACGCCATAGTAAAACGCTGAGCATAAAATCCCCAGGAGGGCCAAAAATCCCAAAACCCCAATTTCAACAGCCGTTTGCAAATACTGGTTGTGCGGGTTCAGCTCTTTTGCAGCCAGTTTATACTGCCCGGATTTCCGCAGGAACGTGCCCAAAACTTCGTCTACATTTCCTGTTCCGACTCCCAAAGGATAAACTGAAAAAGCCTGTGAGGCGATCGTCCACATGATGAGCCTTTCCTGGGAACCTGATTCAGGCGAGGTATTTGCTTTTACATAACCCTGAGGGTCCTCCAGGTATTCCTTCGCATACCAAATGGCGCCGTTCCATTCCCCTTCAATACGTGGAATATAATTAACAGAGAGATACATCAGCACACTCACAAGCACAACGGATGAAGCGGCGGCAATTTTCCCCCATCTGTGGTAAATGAAACGCACAAAAAGTATTCCGGGCAGCGTAACGCCAAATAAAATTCCGGCCAGGCTCAGGCACTGAAAATAAGCGATGAACAAAATCCCGCCCAACGGATAAACCCACATTTTTTTAAAGTACGGAAGGCCTGTTCGCAGCCCGTAAATCAACAACGCTATACCCACCAGGAGGTATGCGCTAAAATACGTGGGATGGTGAACAACCGAAAATTCGCTGGATAAAAAGGAATTTAATCCCAGCCCTTTGTTGAGATACGCATGGACGGAGGCAATATATCCCTGGATAAGCAAAAATAGAAGCCCAAGTAAGTATAAACCGATTGACAGTCCGTAATTCACTTTCTCTTTCGGGCGAAAAGCCAGTAAAATCGGTAAAATAATGAAGGATAACTTATTTTCAATATAACGTCCTGCCCAATCCGGATGGCGGGTGTAGAGCGCGTAAATGACATACAACAGGTAAAACAGCACGAAGAACGTACTCAAATACGTCCACTGAAAACGGATACTTTTTTGAATGGCCCCCCAAACGATATACGGCAGAAATAAGATAAACCCGAGAGCTATCAGCTTGGGAAAAACCAGCATCAGGAAGGCAAAAATACCTGGCAGTGCCGAATAATATACCGTGATTTTACCCGACATTGGCCTTGTAAATCTCAATGAACTGTTGGGTACAGGCTCTTTTTCCTGCTTTTTCTTTCACCAGTCCGAGGTTCATGGTTTCAAAATCTGACTGCTCCATATTCAGGGCTTCCAGGAAAGGATTGATGTTTGTGCTTTCGATGATCCCGTTGACTTTATTGACAATCCACTCATGGCTTACCGCCAGGTCGGAGACAACCGGAAGACAGCCGGCAGACATCGCTTCGAGTACGCTTACAGACGTACCGTCACTTTCCGGGATGGAAACGTAAATCTTCGATTTGGCGTAGAATTTATAGTTTTCTTCCTGTCCGAGCCATCCTGCAAATTCAACCTGTGAGCTCAGGTCGAGGTCTGAGGCAAGCTCCTTCAAACGGGCAGTTTCCTGGCCTTCACCTGCTATCACTAATTTCCAGTCGGGGTACATTTGAATGAAATCTGCAAAATAATAGAGGATTTGCTCAATCCGGTATAATTTTTTGTGCAGGCGATTGGAATATATTATGTTTTCTTTTTCAGCCTTCTGAACGAGGTTTACACCATATTGCAAATGAACATATTTAGAACCCGAAGGCGCCAAAAGCTGCATTTCATCAATCATCACCAAAGCATCAGCCGTTACAATTTTAGATCTTTCCAGGCTCTTTTTGACCAGGTGGCGAAAAAAAGTATTTTGTTTTGGAATCAGTAAAACGTCACTTCCCCAGGCAGTAGAAATGCAGGGAATATTGAGCTTTTGCGCTATTTTGGTGGTGAAATATGCCAGCCGGTTGATCTGGTGAATATGAATGATATCAGGCTTCAGCTCCAGCAGGATGTTTTTGAGCAGTTTTGTGTTCTTTTTGATGGAAACAGGGCTTAATTTCCGGAAATCTACCAAAAAAGCAGTTTTTACTCCCTTAAAATTACATATCTCTTCCGAAAGCAAATAAATATCGCTCTCAAATTCAGACAGAGCCTGTATATAAGAAGATACATGAATGGAGTTCGATCCTACCTGCAACGTTTTCATCAGCACAAAAATACAACTTTTATGCTTCGGAAAGTTGTATTTAATACCCCTTCTTCTATCATTTATACCAGTTGTTGAATGAGTTGATTGAGTTTTTCGACCTGGTGCCTCCTGTGCAGGGAATTCTTGTGTTCCGTTGACGCATACCTCGGGGCCTTGTTTTTCCAATCCTGGTAAGCAGAGCGGAGCGCAGCGAGGATTTCGTCCGTTTCATTGAATTCGGCAACATAACCACACTCAAACTCCCGGATCAGCTGTGCTGCAACATCGTCTTTGTCTACCAGTGCCAAAACAGGCTTCTGGACCGAAATATAGTCGAAAAGCTTGCCGGTAAAAACCCCTTTTTGCTTGCTGCGCGGATGGATCTGGATATTTAAATCCTGTTTAGCCATAGTTTCGATTGCTTCTTTATAGCTCAACGGCGGAAACAGGTGTACTTTATTTTTCAGCGCTGCGGGAACCGTAAAATTCTGATGGGCACCGAAAATATTGACCTCTATTTCCTGCAATTCACCTGATTTATACAATTTTTCAATTGCTTCGAAAAGATAAGCCGGTTTGCGTTCGCCGTAAAATGTGCCGAAATAGCCCAGCTTAAATTTTTCACCTGATTCTTCTTCGCTTAAATTCCGCTGAAAATCATGGTTAAAGCCGTTACGGATTTCCTCAAAAAAGCTCACTTGCGGGCAAAGTTTCCTGAAATCATCGAGAATCGGCGCGCTCACACTTGTAATTGCCTGTGCGTAACGGTTAATCTCCACTTCCACAGCACGCAGCTCATTTTGCAATTTGGCTGGTAAACCGGGATTTTTAGACATTTCATCACGCATGTCGGCTACCCAGGGAACATCCGGAAATTGTTTCTTAAAAGCGATCACAAGGAGATGAGTTTCCTGTGGGGCGTAGGAACTGATGATACAATCGTACGGTGCTTTCTGATGTTCCCTTACCAGCTTTTGAAGGCTGGATTTTTGCCAGGATGCCAGCGGATTTTTCAGGATGCGGCGTAGGATAATGCTTCCCAGCGTTTTAAATTTGTGCTTGATTTTCCCGTCCGACTGGTTGCTTTTCAGCTTTTGAAGCAAACCTCCGGAAGCCGAGTTGATCACGCGGGTACGGCTGTCAAACCGGGTTTCTTCGTCTTGCGGGGCAAGTCCGTAAATATCAATTTCGTAGGCCTGGTCAAGGTAAGCCACAAAAGCCAGCATCCGGTTCGTAGCCACACTTTGGTTTGGCGGAAACCAGGTTGTAATGAGCGCTATGCGTTTATTTTTTTGCAATTTCCTCTATTTTTCGGATATAATCCCGGATCACTTTTTCTTTTTGAAAAGACTCCAGGACAAAGTTACGGATTTCTGCATTCGGCTTCAGGTTCCGGGACTGAACCAGCTCACATACTTCTGTAAACCTGCCTTTCAGCGTTTCTAATCCCGGGGTGTGGTGCGTGTATTTATAAGGAAAGGTCCAGCATACTTCTGCACCCATGCTCATAGCTTTGAGAACGGAAAGCGAACAGCCGTCATGCTCCGTCAGCCGTAAAAAAACCGCGTGTGTTTTCATCAGCTCCATCGTTTCTTCCTCGGACGTCCAGCCCAGGAAGCGCATATTCGGAGTGGTTTCGAACTCACATTCCTGCAAACCGATGAGTGTAAAGATCGTATCCGGGTTTTCAGCGGCAAGCTCACAAATCCAGTGCATTCCGTAATAGGCCTGGCGAGTTTCGGGCACATAGCTCAGAACCATGAGATCATCGTAATACTTTTCCGGCTCATACGCTTTGAGTGATTTAAAATCCTGCCATTCGGGAGTTAAGCCGAGACGCGTCACATCTTCTTTCAAAAGGTCAAAGTCCACTAAATGAGCGGAAGCATAATCAATGTATTTCCGGTTGATCGTCTTGTTTTCCTGGCGCTGCAAAGCATGCTGTGCATCCGTTCCCATCCATTGGATCAGCAGTTTTTTACGAAGCCGCAGCACCCAGTCCAGGCTTCCGCTTTTGTCCGTCGGGCCGTTGAAAGAAATCACCACTTTCGTGAACGGCAGCAGGAGCATAAATTTGATTTTGCCCCAAAAGGAAGTGTAGGTATTAACAAACGTATAGCTGTTCTTGCGGTCAAATTCCGACAAATCCTGAACCAGCTGCTCCGAAAAATATTTCAGTCCCGTTACAATTACCCTCATGTGTTCGTTGTTTGGATTAATTTCAGGTACCAGAGCAGCAAAAACAGGTAGTACAATGCAAATGCGGCGCCATACAGCCACAAGGCCTGCAGGAAATTCCAGCCCAGGTAAACCGCCAGTACGATCGACAGTAAAGTTACACTATACCCGACCAGGCTGATTACAAAAGCTTTTTTCTGTTTGTTGAAAAGAATTGGTGTGCTGGAAATCGGTGAAGCGATGAAATAAAGGAAAAACATCGGGATGAGGCATTTCGCATATTCACCGGCCATTTCCCAGTCTTTACCGAGGTAAATTTTAAAGATCCAGGGGGCGAAAAACCACAGGATAAGCGCGAAGGGAACGGCAAAAAGCGTACTTGTCCTCAGTGTTTTAAGCGTAATCGGTACCAGGCTTTTTTGTTCATTCAGCGCATTGCCCGCTTCCACGAAATACAGTTGTGAAACAGAGCTTGAAACCAGGACAATGGGCGCTTTGACGTATTTGACCATCATGGCGAACAGGCCCAGTTCGATTTTCCCGTAATAGCTCGTGATAACCCAAAACAAGACAAACTGCGTGGCAAAAATATCCATGAAGGCGTGAAAGGAATTCACGAGCGGAAAATCCTTGTATTCAACCAGGGTTTCTTTGATCACGTTTGATTCAAACCAACGGTAAACGAATTCGCGGTAAAAATTAAAGTAAAGAAAAATCACGTGAATGTATTGTGACAATAGCCAGCTGATGATCAGGCCGTAAACGCCCATTCCAACGTAAGCTAAAAATACCGCCATCCCATTATTTACAAGCGATTGGGTCACTTTACCAATGGAAAGCGCCCTGAATTTTTTGAGCCGCAGCGAAATATTGCTGTTAATTGCCAGCAAACCAATGCTAAGTACCGAAAGCGGGATCGTCCAGATAAAATCCGACAGCGTTATGCTATTGTACCATGCTGCGAGGTCGCCCCGGAAAAAATAAAGGAAAACACTGATAAATGTGAGAAGCAGTGTAATCACGAGACCGGTATACACGATTTTTTGCGCTTTGTCCTGGTCCTTGGGAAGCGTAATCGCCATTTCCAGCCTTCCGGTAGCAACAATGCCAAAAATGCCTACAATCGCCATGTAATTGGAAAAATCGGCAAATTCTTCGCGTGTAATGAAGCGCGCCAGGAAAGGCGCCAGCAAAAACGGGATCATCTGGCTAAAGGTGTTCCCCGAAAGCATGGTAATGAAATTGCGCGTGTACCCTTTATTCGTTGACATCCGTTCCGGTTTTTTGGGTAGAATACAAAATAAAGAGCATTGGCACGAGCAGCCAGTTCAAATCAAGGTACAAATATGCGGAAGGCATCATCCAGAGAAAAGGCAGCATCACGAAAATCAGCAGGTAACTGAAATTAACAGCAGACTTCTCCCGGAGAAAACGTTTTACAAAGCGGATAAAAAACCACAGCAGAAAACCAAAATAGACCCAGCCGAAAATGCCGAACTGGCTGATGATCTCAAGCGGAAAATTATGCGCTGATGTCACTGTTGATGTAAAATGCGGCGCTTTATGCTGTAAATGACGTTCCTGGTAATTCCCGGGGCCAATTCCCAGAAGCGGTTTTTCTTTGATGAAGGCCAGGCCGTTGAGAATTAAATTTTTTCTTACATTAACCGAGTTTTCAGGATTTTCCCGTTGTTGGCGGTCAAGCTCTTTCATTAACTTTTCCCGTTCTTCCCCTTTGAAAATCTTTTTAGCTTCGGTCAGCTTGTAAGCATCGCCTTCTTTTTCCAGGACTTTCATCCCGTTGAGACGGTATTTGTAGCTATCCCCGAATTTCGGCCCTGTGAACCAGCTTGCCCGGGCAAAAACTATAGCCAGCAAAACTAAGCCCGTTCCAAAAAAGATCACAGATTTTGCCCTGACGTGTTTGAACGCTTTTTTCAGCAGCGGGAACAATTCACAACCCAGCAGGAGAAAGATGAGGAGCTTCGCAAAATTTCCATCTCCCAAAAAGGCGAAAAAGTAGATCAGCAGTAAAAGACCGGTTTTCAGGCCCGGGCGCTTCGCATAATATTCAGCGCTCAAAGCTGTGCAGAGCACATAGAAAAACAAGCAGTAACACAGGTAATCGTTAGGATTGTCATAAATGAAAACCGGCATGTAAAATATGTTCCCGACTTCGAGGTCAAGTAATTTGTCCGTAAATGTGCCCTGAATGTGAATTCCCGTAAAACATTCGAATAAACCAACAGCAAGCAGCAAGCCGAAATACCAGTGAAAGCCTTTGGCCAGGTAAACCCGGAGCTGATCCGGGGGAAAAAGGTAATATGCATTTGTCAGCACCAGGAAAAAGCCTGTTTGCATCAGCAGGGAACGCAAATCGAATACGGTGAACGAACCGAAGCCCGTTTGCCGCGCCACCAATAACGCAACACCAAACCACAGGCAGCAAAAACCGAAATAGATCCAGTTGAAGAGCTCCCAGCGGCGAAAGGTCACCAGGCTCAGGGCACTGATGAGCAAAGTCAGGATAAAATGGGGATAAATGGTAAAGCTCCCCAGCGAAAGCGGAAGGAGCCAGGCTCCAAAAGGGAGGGTCAGCAACCAGGCTAATAGCAAAAAGCGGCTTAGTTTGGAATTGTAAAGCTGATCTGCCGTTTTTTGTATCATCATACTGACCGGTTCGTTAAAATTTCACTTCTATTTCATGCAATACGCCCCACCTGGAGGGGTGAAGCGTACTGAGTCAAATTTATGTATATTTTTTACTTCGCGTAATTCACCGATCTCTTTTCACGGATCACGGTAACTTTTACTTGTCCCGGGTATGTCATTTCAGTTTGAATACGCTGGGAAATGGTAAAGGATAATTCGTCTGCTTTCAGGTCGGTTACTTTTTCAGCTTCCACCAAAACGCGCAGTTCACGGCCAGCCTGGATAGCATAGGCATTGGAAACGCCTTCGTAGGACAGTGCTAAGTTTTCGAGTTCCTTGATCCGCTTGATGTAAGACTCAACGATTTCGCGGCGTGCTCCCGGACGGGCGCCTGAAATGGCATCACATACCTGAACGATTGGCGAGATCAGCGTTGTCATTTCTATTTCATCGTGGTGGGCACCGATCGCATTGCAAACGTCCGGTTTTTCACCGAACTTTTCTGCGAGCTTCATCCCCAGGATAGCATGCGGCAATTCCGGCTCTTCGTCAGGAACTTTACCGATATCGTGGAGTAAGCCGGCGCGTTTCGCTAATTTCACATTGAGACCAAGCTCGGTAGCCATGATTGCACACATGTTAGCTACTTCACGGGAGTGCTGCAATAAGTTTTGTCCGTAAGACGAACGGTATTTCATACGGCCGACCATGCGCATCAGCTCAGGGTGCAATCCGTGGATTCCCAAATCGATACATGTTCTGCGGCCGGTTTCGGCAATTTCTTCTTCGAGGGATTTTTTGGTTTTGGCAACCACTTCCTCGATACGCGCCGGGTGGATCCGTCCGTCGGTCACAAGCTGGTGCAGGGACAAACGGGCAATTTCACGGCGAACCGGGTCGAAGCAGGAAAGGATAATCGCTTCCGGTGTATCGTCCACAATGATCTCAACGCCTGTAGCGGCTTCGATCGCGCGGATGTTACGTCCTTCACGGCCAATGATCCGTCCTTTTACTTCATCGGATTCGATGTTGAATACGGAAACCGCATTTTCAACGGCCTGCTCGGTAGCTACGCGCTGGATTGTCTGAACAACGATCTTACGTGCTTCTTTGTTGGCGTTGAGCTTCGCTTCTTCGGTAATTTCTTTGATATGTGCCATGGCGCCTGTACGGGCTTCGTCCACGAGGGCTTCCATCATCATATTTTTGGCTTCGTCAACTGACAGGCCGCTGATGCGGGAAAGCTCGGCAACACGTTTTTGCTGGATTTTTTCAAGCTCCTGGTTTTTCACCTCAATTGCGGCTACTTTGTGGTCCAGGTCATTCTGCTGTTTTTCAAAATCACGTTCCTTGCGGGTAACTTCCTCCATTTTCTGGGAAAGTGTTTTCTCACGTGCCTTGAATTTATCTTCACCTGACTGCAGGCGCTTTTCACGCTCCTTTACATTTTCTTCGTGCTCTTCTTTTAATTTCAGGAACTTCTCTTTGGCTTGTAATAATTTGTCTTTTTTGATGTTTTCCCCTTCAAGCTCTGCTTCTTTTAAAATCTGTTGTTTTTTGTTTTTGAGGATCACATTCTGAATGACGAAAGCCACTGCTCCTCCTGCAAAAATCCCAATTAAACTCCCTATTAATAATTCCATATAAAAATTTATTTTATGTATAAATAAAAACCCACTCAACACCAGGGATGTCAAAGTGGGTAAAATGATAGTATGACGATTCGTTTGTTTTTGTTTTATTGACTAATCTTATTCAATAAACTTTCCAATGAATCCTCGATATCAGAATAGTCTTCATGACCTTTCTGAACACCGGATGTGGATTTGGTAGCCAGCTGTAACGCTGTCATTGCCAGTAAATCCTGCATATCTTTAACTGCATAATTGTCTTGTAACAACTTGATCGACTTGTTGATGTCGTCGGCGGCCTTCATAACTTTAGCCTGCTCACCTTCATTTACGGTAAGCGGGTAAGTACGGCCGGCAACTACTATTTTCAACGATATCTTGCTCATAAATTGTTCTTTATCTGACTAATGCATTGATCAATTTCCCTCACTAAAAAATCAATTTCCATGTCCTTGTCGCCCGTAGAAACAAGGATTGGATCCTGTTGTTGGTTTTGTTCCTGTAGTTCTTTGTTTTCTTCTTTCAATTTAATTATCTCAGATTCAAGTCCGGCGATTTGCCCGGCCAGTGAACCTTTATCTGCCTTCAGGCTTTCCAGCTCTGTTGACAATTGCCCGTTACGGCTTGTTTCAGCATCCAGCTGCTGCTTCAGTGCAAAAAATTTCGTTTCGAGCTGCCCGATTATATGTGAAATTTTTTCCGTCATGGATTACTATTGTTTTTTTCTTAAAGTTAAACCTTCTTTTGAACCGTCGTAATCAAAGGTTTCGCCCATATTGCGCTTAAGGATACATTCTTCCCTTGTCAATTTGTAAACAACCCAGTCATCGGCAAGAACGTGCATGCTGTCTACTTCACTCGGAAAATTGATATACAGGATCGCCGGGGTACGTGCATTCCCTACTTCCCAGCTGCCGTTTACTGCGTGCTCACTCGATGTTATCAGGTCCCCGCCTTCGGTAAAGGTCATGGATACTTCTGAATATTTCGCCTGGATAGAGTTTCCGTTGTCTATAAATTCGGTTATGTTCCAGCTGCCGTCAACGATCATCCTGTTTACTTTACGCGGTGTGGTATATTTCCCGCAAGCCGCAACCACAAAGGAAATGACAAGCACAAGAAAAAATATTTTTTTCATAGATTTTGTTTTATACAAAGCACAATATTAAGAATAAAACTTGAAATAAAAAACTTTGCGAAATATAAATCTGAACCGGGCTTAAGAATCAGGCCCGGCTTATAATTCTCTTTCTAGGCCTGCGTTGTCGGCGTACCAAAGTTCATCGGCGGTGTGCCCGGGATTTCACTCTCGTTGATCACGCCAACATGCTGCTCGTATTTCTGAACGTTTTCGATCAGGGCACGCATCAGGCGCTTGGCATTCACAGGTGTCATGATGATCCTGGATTTTACCTGGGCTTTCGGTAAGCCAGGTAGCAGCTGTACGAAGTCACATACAAATTCCGCATTGGAATGGGTAATGATCGCCAGGTTGGAATAAATTCCGGAAGCTACTTCTTCCTTCAATTCGATATTGATTTGATTTTCTTTATTTTCCATAATCTATCAAAAAAAAGGGTCCGACTAGTGACGGACCCTTTAGTTATTAGTTTACTGTTAATTCTTCTAATGCTTCTTTGGAAGCAACAACCATTTTCTGGAATCTTCGGGTTCCTGTACCCGCCGGGATCAAATGTCCGACGATTACGTTTTCCTTCAGACCGAGCAGGTGGTCTTCCTTACCGGAGATTGCTGCTTCGTTCAGTACTTTCGTTGTTTCCTGGAAGGAAGCCGCCGAAATGAACGATTGTGTCTGGAGGGAAGCCCTCGTGATACCCTGGAGCAATGGTGTAGATGTTGCAGGACGTGCTTCACGGGCAACAATAAGCTGCTTGTCGGCACGCTTCAGCTGGGCATTCTCATCGCGTAATTTACGGGAAGAAATAATCTGCCCCGGACGAATGATTTCTGCGTCACCTGAATCTTCAACCACCATCATACCGTAGATAGAGTCGTTTTCTTCCATGAAGTCAGCCTTATGAACAGACTGCCCTTCGAGGAACTTCGTATCTCCCGGATCGACGATTTCTACCTTGAGCATCATCTGACGAACGATAACTTCGAAGTGTTTGTCGTTGATTTTTACACCCTGTAAACGGTAAACCTCCTGGATTTCGTTTACAATGTATTCCTGTACTTTTGTTGGTCCTTCAATGTTCAGGATATCATTTGGCGTAACTGCACCGTCAGATAACGGTTTACCGGCACGAACAAAGTCATTTTCCTGTACGAGGATGTGCTTGGAAAGCGGAACCAGGTATTTACGCACTTCGCCTGATTTGGAAGTGATCTGGATCTCACGGTTACCACGCTTGATCTTACCGAATTCAGCAATACCGTCGATTTCGGAAACAACCGCCGGGTTGGACGGGTTACGTGCTTCAAAAAGCTCAGTTACACGCGGAAGACCTCCGGTGATATCCCCTGTCCTTCCGGATACACGTGGGATTTTCACAAGGATAACACCCGCTTCAACTGTTTCGCCTTCGTTCACGGAAATGTGGGCGTCAACCGGTAAGCTGTACTCGCGGAGCACTTCTTTGGTTTTCGGGTCGATAATATGGATCGCAGGGTTTTTCTTCTTATCCCTTGATTCGGTAATTACTTTTTCGGTAAATCCTGTTTGCTCATCGACTTCTTCACGGAAGGTAATACCTTCAATAATGCTGTCGAATATCACTTTACCTTTTACTTCTGAAACGATAACCGCGTTATACGGGTCCCATTTACAGATCACATCACCTTTTTTAACTTTGGTGTTGTTTTTGGCAATCATGATCGCACCGTAAGGAATGTTCGCCGTCATGAGCGTAATACCGGATTTCTCGTCGGTAATTTTAAGCTCGGCAGAACGTCCTACAACGATTTCAGAAACACCGTCTGTTGTTTTCAGGTTGATTGTACGCAATTCCTCGATTTCGAGCAAACCGTTTGATTTAGCTTTCAAATCTGAGTCATCAGAAGAACCTGAAGCGGTACCACCGACGTGGAACGTACGGAGGGTCAGCTGTGTACCCGGCTCTCCGATGGACTGCGCTGCAATAACTCCTACTGCATCACCTTCCTGGGCAAGGCGGTGTGTTGACAGGTTACGTCCGTAACACTTCGAGCAAACACCTCTTCTCATCTCACAAGTCAGTACGGAACGGATTTCTACTTCGTCAATTCCTCCTTTTTCAATAGCATCTGCTACAGTTTCTGAGATCAGCTCACCTGCGTGTACGATCAGTTTGTCCGTATCCGGGTGGTAGATATCATGAACTGAAGTCCTGCCTAAGATACGATCATATAATGGTTCAACGATTTCGTCGTTTTTCTTCAATGAAGTAGCAACCAATCCGCGTAATGTACCGCAATCCGGAGAATTGATGATAACATCCTGGGAAACGTCTACAAGACGACGTGTCAGGTAACCCGCATCCGCTGTTTTCAGGGCCGTATCCGCCAAACCTTTACGTGCACCGTGCGTAGAGATAAAGTACTCGAGGATCGAAAGGCCTTCCTTAAAGTTGGAAAGGATCGGGTTCTCGATAATCTCCTGGCTAGTAGCACCGGATTTTTGCGGTTTCGCCATCAATCCACGCATTCCTGAAAGCTGACGGATCTGCTCTTTGGAACCACGCGCACCGGAGTCAAACATCATGTAGATGGAGTTGAATCCCTGGTTGTCATTTTTCAACTGCTCCATCAGCGTGTGCGTCAGGCGGGAGTTGGTATGCGTCCAGATGTCAATGATCTGGTTGTAACGCTCGTTATTGGTGATGAGACCCATGTTGTAGTTCATCATTACGTCTTTCACCTCTGCTTCGGCTTTGTTTACCAATACCTCTTTCTCTTTCGGGATGATGATATCGTCCAGGTTAAAGGACAATCCACCTTTAAAGGCCATGTGGTAACCTAATTCCTTGATATCATCGAGGAACTGGGCAGTACGTGCCGTACCACAGATTTTCAATACGTTACCGATAATGTCACGCAATGCTTTTTTGGTCAGTACATCGTTGATGAAACCTACCTCACGCGGAGACCTTTCATTGAACAATACACGTCCGCAGGTAGTTTCAACCATCTGTAAAGCAGGAACTCCTTCTTCGTTCAGATCGTAAGTTTTCACCTTAATGTGTGCGTGCAGGTCCAAACGGCCTTCGTTGTGGGCAATGATTACTTCCTCCGGGGAGTAGAAAATACCGTCTTCACCTAAAACTTTACGCTCTTCGGTAGATCTTCTTCCTTTGGTGATGTAATACAAACCGAGAACCATATCCTGGGAAGGTACCGCAATCGGCGCCCCGTTGGCAGGGTTCAGAATATTGTGTGAAGCCAGCATTAACAACTGTGCCTCTAAAATTGCTGCGTTACCAAGCGGTAAGTGTACCGCCATCTGGTCACCATCGAAATCGGCGTTGAATGCCGTTGTTACCAATGGGTGCAAACGAATTGCTTTTCCTTCGATCAGCTTTGGCTGGAATGCCTGGATCCCTAAACGGTGAAGCGTAGGGGCACGGTTTAATAACACCGGGTGGCCTTTCAGTACGCTTTCGAGAATATCCCAGACAACCGGCTCTTTGCGGTCAACGATTTTCTTCGCGGATTTAACGGTCTTCACGATACCACGCTCGATCATCTTGCGGATAATGAACGGTTTGTAGAGCTCAGCCGCCATATCTTTCGGCAAACCGCACTCATGCAGTTTCAAATCCGGTCCAACGACGATTACGGAACGCGCGGAGTAATCCACACGCTTACCGAGTAAGTTTTGACGGAAACGTCCTTGCTTACCTTTCAGGGAATCGGAGAGGGATTTCAACGGACGGTTGGCGTCTGTTTTAACCGCACTTGATTTCCGTGAGTTATCGAAGAGGGAATCCACGGCTTCCTGGAGCATACGCTTTTCGTTACGCAGGATCACTTCCGGTGCTTTGATTTCGATCAAACGCTTCAAACGGTTGTTACGGATGATCACACGACGGTAAAGGTCGTTCAAATCGGAAGTTGCGAAACGGCCGCCATCCAATGGAACGAGCGGACGCAATTCAGGCGGGATAACCGGAACAACACGAACGATCATCCATTCCGGACGGTTATCGATGCGTGTCTGCGATTCGCGCATAGCTTCCACTACCTGCAAACGCTTCAACGCTTCGTTTTTACGCTGAACGGATGTTTCGTGATTTGCTTTGTGGCGCAAATCGTAGGAGATCTCGTCGAGGTTCAAACGCTTCAACAAATCGTAGAGCGATTCCGCCCCCATTTTCGCGATGAACTTGTTCGGATCCGTATCCTCTAAATATTGGTTTTCTTTCGGTAAAGTATCGATGATATCCATGTATTCTTCTTCCGTAAGGAAATCCAAATAGTTCAACGGGGAACCGTCAACATTATTGGCGATCCCGGACTGGATAACAACGTATCTTTCGTAATAAATAATCTGGTCGAGCTTTTTCGTCGGCAAACCTAAGAGGTAACCGATTTTATTTGGCAGCGAACGGAAATACCAGATATGCGCAACAGGAACTACCAGAGAGATATGCCCCATGCGCTCACGGCGTACTTTTTTCTCAGTAACCTCCACACCACAACGGTCACAAACAATCCCTTTGTAACGGATACGCTTGTATTTACCGCAATGGCACTCATAATCTTTTACCGGTCCGAAAATACGCTCGCAAAACAGACCATCTCTTTCAGGTTTGTATGTACGATAGTTTATCGTTTCAGGCTTCAGCACTTCACCACTGGACTGCTCGAGAATAATCTCAGGCGAAGCCAGTGAAATTGTGATTTTGTTGAAGCTGCTTTGTTTTTTTGGTGTTTCTTTTCTGTAAGCCATTTTACTTGCTTGTATTAAAATTCAACAACTATTCCGTGTTAAAGCGGAATTAATCCATTGAGATATTCAACCCTAATCCTCTTAATTCGTGCAACAATACGTTGAAGGATTCAGGAATTCCCGGTTCAGGAATATTGTCACCTTTCACGATTGCCTCGTAAGCTTTGGCACGGCCCATCACGTCATCCGACTTCACAGTCAGGATTTCCTGCAGGATGTTGGCAGCACCGAATGCTTCGAGTGCCCAAACCTCCATCTCACCGAAACGCTGGCCCCCGAACTGCGCTTTACCACCAAGTGGCTGCTGCGTAATGAGGGAGTATGGTCCGATTGAACGGGCGTGCATTTTGTCATCCACCATGTGGGACAGTTTCAGCATGTAAATGATACCTACTGTTGCTGTCTGGTGGAAGCGGTCACCTGTTCCACCGTCATACAGGTAAGTTTTACCTGAAGTCGGTACACCGGCTTTTGCAGTCCATTCATCGATTTCCTGTGGAGTAGCCCCGTCGAAGATTGGTGTTGCAAATTTAACACCCAGCTTCTCGCCGGCCCAGCCCAATACAGTTTCATAAATCTGGCCAAGGTTCATACGGGAAGGTACACCCAGCGGGTTCAATACGATATCTACCGGAGTTCCGTCCTCGAGGAACGGCATATCTTCCTGGCGAACGATGTTCGCAACGATACCCTTGTTTCCGTGGCGTCCTGCCATCTTATCCCCTACTTTCAGCTTACGTTTTTTAGCAACATAAACTTTCGCCATTTTCATAATTCCTGCAGGCAGTTCATCCCCTACGGAAATATGGAATTTTTTACGCTTATAAGTTCCTAAAAGATCGTTTGCCTTAATGTTGAAGTTATGGATCAAACGGCCGATCAGGGAATTTGTTTTTGCTTCTGAAGTCCAGCTTGAAGGGTTCACAATGGAATAATCGATCGCGAAAAGGTTTTTCTGTGTGAACTTCGTACCTTTTTTGATGATTTCTTCCTTAAAGTTATTGTAAACTCCGGCCGATTTGCTTTCGCCCAGGATTTGCAACAACTTGTCAACCAGCTTTTCTTTCAATGTAGCGAAATCCTTTTCGAAGTCCGCATCCAGTGATTCGAGGATTGGTTTATCCTGCGCCTTGGATTTACGGTCTTTTACCGAGCGGGAAAACAGCTTTTTGTCGATTACGACACCACGTAAAGATGGTCCTGCTTTCAGGGAAGCATCCTTCACGTCACCAGCCTTGTCTCCAAAGATTGCACGTAAAAGCTTCTCTTCCGGTGAAGGATCAGTTTCCCCTTTCGGAGTGATCTTACCGATTAAGATATCGCCCTCCTTGATCTCAGCACCGATACGGATCAAACCGTTCTCGTCGAGGTCGCGGGTAGCTTCTTCGCTCACGTTCGGGATATCGGATGTTAACTCCTCCATACCACGTTTTGTGTCGCGCACTTCAAGAGCGTACTCATCGATGTGGATGGACGTAAAGATATCGTCACGCACCACTTTCTCAGAAATTACGATTGCATCCTCGAAGTTGTACCCTTTCCATGGCATGAACGCCACTTTGAGGTTCTGTCCGAGGGCAAGCTCGCCCTGCTGTGTAGCATATCCTTCACAAAGTACCTGTCCTTTTTCAACGCGGTCACCTTTCTTAACGATCGGCTTGAGGTTGATGGTTGTACTCTGGTTAGTTTTCTTAAATTTAGTCAGCGTGTAAGTTTTCACTTCGCTGTCGAAGCTTACGAGCTTGTCATCAGCATCCCAGTCGTAACGGATTACGATTTCGTTTGCATCAACGTACTCAACTGCACCCGGGCCTTCAGCATTGATCAACACGCGGGAATCTCTTGCCACGAGTCTTTCAATACCTGTACCAACGATCGGCGAGCTCGGTTTCAACAACGGAACTGCCTGGCGCTGCATGTTGGATCCCATCAGGGCACGGTTGGCATCATCATGCTCGAGGAATGGAATGGAAGAAGCCGCAATGGAAGCGATCTGGTTCGCACCAACGTCCATCAGGTTCAAATCTTTCGGGTCAACAACCGGGAAATCACCTTCGTTCCTGGCTTTCACCAGTTCCGTCTTGAAGTTTCCTTTGTCATCCACTTTCGCATTCGCCTGGGCGATCATTTTCTGATCTTCCTCTTCAGCTGTCAGGTAAATCGGCTCTTTGTTCAAGTCAACTTTTCCTGCTGATACTTCGCGGTATGGTGTTTCGATGAAA
Organism: Crocinitomicaceae bacterium; assembly: GCA_021325675.1. Classification (GTDB taxonomy): domain Bacteria; phylum Bacteroidota; class Bacteroidia; order Flavobacteriales_D; family Crocinitomicaceae; genus M2408. Next base: position 175,746 of record JAJTCM010000004.1, on the reverse strand, counting down.
CCTAATTTATTCACTTTCGCAAATACACACAGGGAAGAGATCAAACCAATGTTCGGACCCTCCGGTGTTTCGATCGTACATAAACGTCCGTAGTGTGTGTAGTGAACGTCACGTACCTCAAATCCTGCTCTTTCACGGGAAAGACCGCCTGGCCCGAGTGCGGAGAGACGACGCTTGTGAGTTACCTCGGAAAGCGGGTTCGTCTGGTCCATAAACTGGGAAAGCTGGTTGGTACCAAAGAAAGAGTTGATTACGGAAGACAAAGTTTTCGCGTTGATCAGGTCGATCGGTGTGAAGACTTCGTTATCACGTACGTTCATACGCTCACGGATCGTTCTCGCCATACGGGCAAGACCAACGCCGAATTGTGCGTAAAGCTGCTCACCTACCGTTCTGACACGACGGTTGGATAAGTGGTCAATATCATCTACATCTGCTTTGGAGTTGATCAATTCGATCAAATACTTGATGATGCAGATAATGTCGTTTTTCGTCAGGACGCGGGAATCTTCGCTGTCGTCGAGAACCAATTTCTTGTTCAGACGGAAACGGCCTACTTCACCTAAGTCATAACGTGTATCGGAGAAGAACAGTTTTTCGAATACGCTTTTCGCCGTTTCATAATCAGGCGGCTCAGCGTTACGCAGCTGACGGTAAATGTGCTCTACCGCTTCTTTTTCCGAGTTGGATGTATCTTTCTGGAGCGTGTTGTAAATGATGGTGTAATCCGCCGTGTTTACGTCATCTTTGTGCAGGATAACTGTTTTCACGCCTGAATCCACGATCAGGTCAATGTGCTCGTCTTCAATCACTGTTTCACGGTCGAGGAGAACTTCGTTTCGCTCGATGGATACAACTTCTCCTGTATCTTCATCTACGAAGTCTTCGATCCATGTTTTCAATACCCTTGCAGCTAATTTTCTACCTACGAGCTTTTTCAGGTTCGCTTTGGTAGCTTTTTCTTCGTCAGCAAGTCCAAATATTTCGAGAATATCCTTATCCGTTTCATAACCGATTGCGCGGAACAAAGTTGTTACAGGCAATTTCTTTTTCCGGTCGATGTAAGCGTACATAACATTGTTGATGTCTGTTGCGAACTCGATCCAGGACCCTTTGAAAGGAATGACACGGGCAGAATATAATTTTGTTCCGTTGGCATGGCGACTCTGACCAAAGAATACACCCGGTGAACGGTGAAGCTGGGAAACGATTACACGTTCAGCGCCGTTGATTACGAATGATCCTTTTGGAGTCATATAAGGGATTGTACCTAAGTATACATCCTGAACGATGGTTTCGAAATCCTCGTGTTCAGGGTCGGTACAATACAATTTAAGCTTGGCCTTTAATGGCACACTGTAAGTTAATCCGCGTTCGATACACTCATCAATTGTATATCTTGGGGGATCGATGAAGTAATCCAAAAACTCCAGTACGAATTGATTACGGGTATCTGTAATCGGGAAGTTTTCTGAAAATACTTTAAATAATCCTTCGCTATCTCTGTTCTCCGGGGTTGTTTCCAACTGGAAGAACTCCTGGAAGGATTTTAACTGAATATCCAGGAAATCCGGGTATTCAAAAACATTTTTGCTTGATGCAAAATTGACTCTTGTCGATAAATTGCTTGTTGTTGCCAAGGCTAAAAGAATTAATTTTATTAAAAAGGACTTTTATGCACTTAATGCAAATAAACAGGAATAGGCATCCGTCAATTGACGGACACCTTTACCTGTATTAAATGTAATAAATTACTTAATCTCAACTTCTGCTCCAGCTTCTTCCAGAGATTTTTTGAGACCTTCAGCTTCGTCTTTAGAAACTCCTTCTTTCAAAGTTGCAGGAGCACCGTCAACTAAATCTTTAGATTCTTTCAAACCGTTACCTGTCAACTCTTTAACGAGTTTAACAACTGCCAGTTTGTTAGCACCACCTGATTTCAATACTACGTCGAATGCAGTTTTCTCTTCTGCAGCAGCAGCTTCGCCACCACCTCCACCAGCTACCATAACAGCAGCTGCAGCAGCAGGTTCGATTCCGTACTCATCCTTCAGGATAGTTGCAAGTTCATTTACTTCTTTAACAGTTAAGTTAACCAGCGTTTCCGCAATTTGCTTTAAATCAGCCATTTTATTTATTTTAAAATGTTATACAATAATTAATTATGCTCTTTCTTCGAGCGTTTTTAAGATGCCAGCAATCTTGCCTCCCTGACCTTTAAGGGCAGAAATAACATTTTTGGCTGGGCTTTGAAGCAATCCAACGATTTCGCCGAGTAATTCTTCTTTGCTTTTCAAGGAAACCAAAGCGTCTAACTGGCTGTCGCCGATGAAAATTGCTTCATCAATAAATGCTCCCTTCAGTAACGGCTTATCGCTTTTCTTACGGAAGTCTTTAATGATTCTAGCAGGTAAATTACCTACTTCTGCAAACATGATTGATGTTGGACCGGACAATACACCTGATAATTCACTGTAGTCTTTACCGTCAATGCTTTCCATTGCTTTTTGCAAAAGCGTGTTTTTCACTACTTTCAAACGAATGTTTGACTGAAAACATCTTCTGCGCAATTGGTTGATTGTCTCTACAGTCAACTCAGAAGTATCCGCCAGGTAAAAAACACCTGCCTGCGATAATTCTGCTGCTAGTTCATCTATGTATTTAGCTTTTTGTTCTTTTGTCATAATACTAAGTTTTTAAGCTACCACAGATTTAGCATCAATTTGGATACTAGGACTCATAGTAGAACTGATGAAAATGCTCTTGATGTAAGTTCCTTTAGCTGCAGCCGGCTTCAATTTGTTCAACGCATTTACCAATTCAAATGCATTTTCCTTCAATTTGCCGCCTTCGAAACTTGCCTTACCGATAGCAGTATGGATATTTCCGTACTTGTCTACTTTAAAGTCAATTTTACCAGCTTTCACTTCTTCAACAGCTTTACCCACTTCCATGGTTACAGTTCCTGTTTTCGGGTTAGGCATCAAACCACGCGGGCCTAATACTCTACCTAACGCACCAACTTTCCCCATAACGGATGGCATGGTGATGATCACATCAATATCTGTCCATCCTCCTTTGATTTTTTCAATGTAATCGTCCAAACCAACATGATCAGCTCCTGCCGCTTTTGCCTCAGCTTCTTTATCCGGTGTACAAAGTACCAATACTTTCATATCTTTACCGGTTCCGTGAGGTAAGGCAACAGTACCGCGTACCATCTGGTTAGCCTTACGGGGGTCAACCCCCAGTCTTACGCTGATATCAACAGAAGCGTCGAACTTCGTGGTCGTGATGTTCTTAACTAAATCACATGCTTCAACCAAGGTGTAAGTTTTAGTCAAATCATATTTGGCCAAAACTTCTTTTCTCTTTTTAGATACTCTTCCCATGTTTCAACAATTATTTAGTCTTCGGTGCATCACCACCTTTGACAGTTACACCCATACTTCTTGCCGTTCCTGCAACCATAGACATTGCTGAATCAACTGTAAAACAGTTCATGTCAGGCATTTTGTCTTCTGCGATTGTGCGAACCTGATCCCATGTCATAGTTCCAACTTTGGATTTGTTCGGAGTTGAAGAACCCTTCTTAATCTTAGCTGAATCCATGATCTGGATCGCTGCCGGAGGCGTTTTGATAACAAAATCAAACGATTTGTCACTGTACACAGTGATTACGCATGGCAACACTTTCCCTGGCTTATCCTGCGTACGAGCGTTATACTGCTTGCAGAACTCCATGATGTTGACCCCTTTTGCACCAAGTGCGGGACCAACCGGAGGGGCTGGGTTAGCTGCGCCACCTTTGATCTGTAATTTGATCAATGCTGCTACTTCTTTAGCCATTTATTTATAATTTATGTAGTCCAACGTGAGTATTAAAGGGAAGCTTTAATCAGTAACCTCACTCCTACGGGTTAATACAAACTTAAATTTCCTTTTCAACCTGCATGTAGCTCAGCTCCAAAAGGTTTTTCCTTCCGAAGATCTTCACCATCACTTTCAGTTTTTTCTTGTCTTCGTTGATCTCATCGATCACACCGCTGAAGTTGTTGAACGGACCGTCGATTACTTTCACCGGTTCGCCTACAACAAAAGGAATTTTCATTTCTTCTTCGGTTTCGAGGAGCTCGTCCACTTTACCTAAGATCCGGTTTACTTCAGCCAAACGCATCGGAACGGGCTCACCGCCTTTTTCAGCGCCGAGGAAACCGATTACATTGGGAACACCTTTGATTACGTGCGGTACTTCACCTACCAGGGCAGCTTCAATAAGAACATAGCCCGGAAGGTAAGATTTCTCCTTGCTGATCTTTTTCCCGTTGCGGATCTGGAAAACCTTCTCCGTTGGGATCAAAACCTGGGAAACGAAATCATCTAACTTGTGACGGGAGATTTCCAGCTCGAGGTATTCCTTCACCTTCTTCTCTTTTCCGCTCACAGCACGGACAACATACCATCTCTTCTTAATCTCTGCCATTTTCCTTATTTAAACATGTGGTAAATGAAACCTAATGCGCCTTTCCAAAAAGACTTGTCATCTGCAGCTGAAATTCCGAAAAGAAAATCCATTACAAAAATCAATGCGGTAAAAATGACAGTAGCAATCACCACAATAATGGTGTTGCTCTGCAATTCCTTCCAGGTCGGCCAGGAAACATTATGTACCATTTCGGTAATTGTTTCGCTGAAATAGTTTTTAAATTTTGACACGTTATCTTCTGTTTTGCGCGGGCGGTAAGATTCGAACTCACGACCAATGGTTTTGGAGACCACTACTCTACCAGCTGAGCTACACCCGCATAAAAAGGGGAGGCAAAGCTCCCCTTTTCGTAGTTATTTATTTGTTCGCTAAAATTAAGCGATGATCTCAGTAACCTGACCAGCACCTACAGTTCTACCACCCTCACGGATAGCGAAACGCAGACCTTTGTCCATTGCTACAGGTACGATCAGTTTCACATTGATGGAAACGTTATCGCCTGGCATTACCATTTCACGTCCGTCTGTCAAGAAGATCTCTCCTGTAACGTCAGTTGTACGGAAATAGAACTGAGGACGGTATTTGTTGTGGAAAGGAGTGTGGCGACCACCTTCTTCTTTCTTCAATACGTAAATCTCAGCTTTGAAATCTGTGTGTGGTTTTGTTGAACCTGGCTTGCAGATAACCATACCTCTTTTGATCTGGGATTTTTCAATACCTCTCAACAAAAGACCTACGTTGTCACCAGCTTCACCTCTATCGAGGATTTTGCGGAACATCTCAACACCTGTTACAGTAGAAGATAATTTCAAATCACCCATACCTAAGATGTCAACTGCTTCACCGGAGTTGATAACACCAGTTTCGATACGACCTGTTGCAACTGTACCACGACCTGTGATCGTAAATACGTCTTCAACCGGCATAAGGAAAGGCTTGTCAACTTCACGTGGAGGAAGCTCGATGTAAGTATCAACAGCATCCATCAGTTCGTCGATTTTCGCAACCCATTTCGGCTCAGCGTTCAATGCTCCAAGAGCAGAACCCTGAATCACAGGAGTGTTGTCACCATCATAATCGTAGAAAGACAACAATTCGCGAATCTCCATCTCAACTAATTCAAGAAGTTCTTCGTCATCAACCATATCCACTTTGTTCATGAAAACAACCATTCTTGGAACACCTACCTGGCGACCTAAAAGGATGTGCTCACGTGTTTGAGGCATTGGTCCGTCAGTAGCAGCTACTACAAGAATAGCTCCGTCCATCTGGGCAGCACCTGTAACCATGTTCTTTACGTAATCCGCGTGACCTGGACAGTCAACGTGTGCGTAGTGACGGTTAACAGTTTCATACTCAATGTGTGAAGTGTTGATTGTAATACCACGTTCTTTTTCTTCAGGTGCGTTATCGATAGAAGAGAAATCACGAACAGCAGCAAGACCTTTTGCCGCTAACACGCTTGAAATCGCAGCAGTCAGGGTAGTTTTACCGTGATCCACGTGACCGATTGTTCCGATGTTTACGTGTGGTTTGGAACGATTGAAATTTTCCTTAGCCATTTTTTTATTTGTTACTTAGTTATTAATAAATTGCCAACTTTAATATATACAAAATTTCACCCATTAGATTGGATGAAAAACCGTATGAGCCAATGACGAGATTTGAACTCGTGACCTCTTCCTTACCAAGGAAGCGCTCTACCCCTGAGCTACACCGGCAAAGCTCTTTAAATAATAGAGCGGGAGACGAGACTCGAACTCGCGACCCTCAGCTTGGAAGGCTGACGCTCTACCAACTGAGCTACTCCCGCTTATATTATGTTCAATGTGAAGTGGGGGTGGATGGACTCGAACCAACGATACCTCTCGGTGACAGATTTACAGTCTGCTGCAATAGCCACTATGCGACACCCCCAGAATTTTTTTGAGCCGGTGGAGGGACTCGAACCCCCGACCTGCTGATTACAAATCAGCTGCTCTAGCCAACTGAGCTACACCGGCACATTGAATTATTATTTAAAGAACGTTTGCGCCAAATTGCGCCAAAATTTTCCCGTTTGGGATTGCAAATGTAGGAATAAATTATTTATCACCAAGTCTTTTTTGAAAAAAAAACAAAAAAAATAAGGAGCAATTTAATTACTCCTTATAAATCACTTATTTAGTTAGTTAAATTTTTATGACTTTTTTTGTTTTTCTACTTGTTTTCTGAGAGCCTCAACGGATAAAGCCACTGCTTCTTCAAAAGTCTTACATTGTTTTTTTGCAAACAACTCCTTTCCCGGAACCAAGAGTTTCACCTCACTAATTTTATTCTCCTTTTCGCTCGTCTTATCCAAGCGAAGAAAAACCTCCCCTGCAACAATATTATCAAAAAACAGATCTAATTTATTAACCTTGTCGTTAACGTAATCGACCAATTTTCTGTCTGCAGAAAAATGCACTGAATGAACTTTGATTTCCATGACTATTGATTTTTGTGCCCACGCGGATGGGCGGATGAATAAATATGGGTTAACTGAGCAAACGAGTTGTGCGTGTAGACCTGGGTTGCCGCCAGGCTGCTATGACCTAATATGTCTTTTAGTGTTTCCAAACCGGCACCGTTATTTAACATGTGCGTTGCAAAGGTATGCCTCAAAACATGGGGACTCTTCACATCTAAACTTGTCGCCAAGCTAAGGTAGTAATTTATTTTGCCATAAACAAATTTTGGATAGACTTTCTTCCCGTTGTTTAAACAGAATAATTCCTTGTTTTTGAACAAGTTGCTGTTTTTCAACAACTTAAACTGATTTATCAATTTTGTTAAATTTTCTGAAATTGGGATCAGGCGCTCTTTATTCCGCTTCCCGAGCACCTTAATTGCCGCAGGACCAACGTTTTCTTCCGTCAGGTTGATCAGCTCACTGAGACGGATCCCGGTTTGGTAAAACATCTCCAGCATGAGCCGGTCGCGCACCCCCCCGAAGTCATCCGTAAACAAAACATCAAGGCTTTCCGGTTCCAAATCGGATTGTTTGGCAAAGGCCGGTAGTTTTTTCTGCTGCTTCGGGCCGGTTACTTTGACCGCCGGGTTCTTCTCAATTTTTCCGCTTTTGAGCTGGAACTTGAAAAAAGTGCGTAAAGTAGCCAGCTTGCGGTTGATGGACTTATTGTCGTAATTCGCTTCATGCAAATGCACGATCCAGGAGCGGATCAGCTGGTAGTCCACTTCCTTCAGGCCTTCTTCCGTATTAATGCCCGCAAACTCCATAAACTGGCGCACGTCGAGCAGGTAAGCATCGACCGTATGCTGTGAATACCTTCGTTCTGTCTGAAGGTACACCTGGAAATTATCGGGCACAAAAAAAGGAGTCATCAGACTCCTTAACGTATTATTTCAAAAAAAGTTCCGAAACAGAAATACTATTGCTCCTGAGAATTCATTTTCTCACGGTAAACCGCGCGAATTTTCTGCTGGCGATCAGTAATGGAAGGCTTAACGAATTCCTTACGTGATCTCAATTCTTTCATGACATTTGTTTTGTCAAATTTCTTCTTGTACTTCTTGAGGGCTCTTTCGATGTTTTCGCCTTCTTTTACTGGAACTATTAACATATCTTTGTTTAAATTAAATTCGATTTCGGGTTGCAAATGTACGGCATTATTTTTAAAATCCAAATAATTGCACGATTTTCTTGCGAAAATTTAATATTTCACAAGCGATTCTATATCATTTGTATATTTTTCCAGCTTTTGCGTGCCATTCAGGAACTCCAGGTTAACCAAAAAGTTAAAGGCCGCAACCTCACCACCGCACTGACGGATCAATTCAGCAGCGGCTTCCGCCGAACCACCTGTTGCCAGCAGATCATCATGGATCAATACGCGGTCGCCTTCCGTTACGGCATCCGTATGCATTTCAATCGTTGAAACACCATACTCAAGCGTGTAATCATACGACGTTTTTTTATACGGCAGCTTTCCTTTTTTCCGGATCAGGATAAATGGAACGCCCAAACGGATTGCCAGCGGGTAGCCGAAGAGGAAACCACGGCTTTCGATCCCGGCCACTTTATCGATTTTTTTGTCCTTATATATAGTAACGAGATGATCGATGATTTGCTGCGACAAAGCAGGGTCCATCATAATCGGGGTGATATCCTTAAAAATAATCCCTTCCTTCGGGAAATCAGGCACGTCCCGGATCACATTTTTTATAGCTTGTTCAATCATAATTTAAAGTGTTAAATACGGCTTGATTTTCTGAAACAGGGCATCATCTATCAAAACCGATCTGCGAATATCTTCAATTTTTTGGTAACCGCCTAATTGAACGCGCATTTTTACAATTGAATTGGCAACACTCCAGGTAAAATAAGGATGGGTTTTCAATTCCGGGGCTGTTACCGTATTTAAATCAAACTGCCGCAGGTTTTGGGAATTCACTTCGATCTTCCCTTCGATCATTGCGAGCTTCTCCTGGTCAAATTTCCAAACTTCCAGTAATTGCTGCTTATTCACAAATCCGCCGAGAGCATTGCGCATCTTGATAATGTTCTTGGCGAAAAATTCCCCGATCCCCGGAAGCCCCATCAGCTCTTCTTGCGACGCCGTATTGATCTCGACGATCCGCTCGTACTTAACATCTTCGTCCTTCACCGTTACTCTTTCCGGTCGGGACGGGTAAACCAGCGAATCCCTGATCACCTCAAAAAAGCGATCGGAAATTACAAAAACTTTGCGGAGGTCTTCATGCGAATAGAAACCCCGTTTACCAAAACGAATAATCAAATCGGCCTGTTTCTGGCTTAGTCCCAGGTTCATCCAGTCGGAAGGCGCGTATTGATTGGGGTCGAATTTCGCCGGCGGGGTTTGAAATCCTTTTTTTCGCTGATAATTGTAATCGCTGCGGTACGTTTTATAGCTCCGGCGCTTCAGCTCTTTCTTTTCAAAATCCGTTTGCGTGAAGCTGAGCTTGCGGGGCGGGCTGAACAACCCGATTATCCGCGGCACAAGGACGATCAGTAAAAAACACGAAACAAAAATCAGGGTGGCACGGCGCGAGCGCTTCGAAAATTCCAGTGGGTTTTCCATGAACAGTGAGGTTAAATCCGGGATAAATTTACAAAACTTATTTTTCCGCACAAGTTTTCTTCCGCCTAAAAATTGACTGGTGTTTTTTCACCGCATAAACACATAGGTTTTGCTGCACCCGGTTAAATACTCTCCTAACTTTTCCGCCCGGACCTGGTTTACAACCGTCTGCAAATTTTATTTCGCAAGAATTAGCCGCGAATGACAAAATAACTATATTTACGCCGAAAAACATAAAATTAGTGTAATGGCAAAAAATATGTGGCGGGTTAAGCCGATGAGTGCCTTTGAGGCAGACATGAAAAAAAATGAGCTGAAACGCGTTTTAGGCAAATGGGGGTTAACCTCGCTTGGAATCGGTGCGATCATTGGTGGTGGTATTTTCACTTTAACTGGAATTGCTGCCCATAACCACGCTGGTCCTGCACTTGCGATTGCTTTTGCCATTGCCGGTGTCGGATGTCTCTTCGCTTCCCTGTGCTATGCGGAATTTGCTTCCGTTTTACCTGTTGAGGGTTCTGCATACGCCTATTCTTACGGAACGATGGGTGAAGTTTTCGCCTGGATTATCGGGTGGAACCTGATCCTGGAATACATGATGGGGGCAACAACCGTTGCCGTTGCCTGGAGCGGATACTTTGAAAAGCTGCTGCACCAATGCGGGATCCATCCGCCGCTATGGCTCATGAACGACCCGGTTACAGCTGCCCAGAAAGCTCATGATGCAGGAATGGCGGCACCTTCTTTCGCCTTTAATTTACCTGCTTTCCTGATCACATGGGTTGTAACTTCGATCTTAGTAAAAGGGATCAAAGAAGCTGCTAAAACAAATAACCTGATTGTGATCTTAAAACTGGCGGTGGTTCTTTTCGTAATTTTCGTAGGTTTCTTCTTTATCGATACAGGAAACTGGACACCATTTGTTCCGGACACAAAAGTTGTTGACGGGGTTTCCCACTACGGCTGGGGCTTTGGCGGTGTATTGACTGCGGCCAGTATCGTATTCTTTGCCTACATTGGTTTTGATGCTGTTTCGACACAATCCGGCGAGGCCATCAACCCGAAAAAAGACGTTCCTTTTGCAATCATCGCATCTTTGATTATCTGTACCGTTTTATACATTGCCGTTTCCCTCGTATTAACAGGAATGGTTAACTACGAAAACCTGGACATCAAAGCGCCTGTTGCCTCTGCCTTTGAAGGAATCGGAATGCCGTGGGCAACGATCCTGATTACCATCGCCGCTGTTGCCGGTCTGACCTCCGTTATGCTGGTGATGATGCTGGGCCAAACGCGTGTATTCCTCGGAATGGCGAAAGATGGCTTGCTGCCTTTCAAGGTATTCGGAGTTGTTCACAAAAAGTTCAAAACACCTTACAGAAGCACCCTGATCGTTGGCTTGATCATCTCGGTTGTAGCTTCATTTACACCAATTGATAAAGTTGCTGAAATGTGCAGTATGGGAACATTGCTCGCTTTCTCTATGATCTCCGTTGCCGTTCTGATTTTAAGGATCAAACAGCCGGATCTTCCGAGACCTTTCAAGACGCCTTTCCTGCCGGTTGTTTCCGTCCTGGGAACTCTCTTCAACGTCGGACTGATGTTCTTTGTTAAGCCTGAGACCTGGGTTGCATTTTTGTGCTGGACAGCACTGGGCGTAGCGGTTTACTTTCTCTACAGCAGAAAACACAGCAAAGTGAGCGAATACAATTTCGAACAATCGCTGAAAGGCCATGACGCTATAAACAACGTCTCGGAAAACCTCACCGAAGAATAAAACACGCACCATATTAACAGTCCTGTTTCATTTGAGACAGGACTTTTTTCTTTTCATAACTATGGAAAAAGACATCAAAAAAACGCTGGGCCTGCTGGATGCCACTTTTCTCGTTGCCGGCAGCATGATCGGATCAGGGATCTTTATCGTTTCTTCAGCTATGGCGCGCGACCTCGGAAGCTCCGGCTGGCTGCTTGTTACCTGGCTGATTACAGGGGTTATTACCTTATTTGGCGCACTAAGCTATGGTGAGCTCGCTGCTATGTTCCCAAAAGCCGGCGGACAATTCGTTTATATCAGGGAAGCCTGGGGACGCCTCCCCTCTTTTCTCTACGGATGGACCGTTTTTATGGTGATCCAAACCGGTGTAATCGCAGCTGTAGGGGTTGCTTTCGGAAAATTCGCCGGGGTGTTTTTTCCTGTTTTAGTGGACGAAACCATTTTTAGCTATGGCGGCGTCAATATCAATGGCGCAAACTTTGTCGGCGTGGGCGTAATCCTCTTACTGACAGTTTTGAATGCCCGCGGGATCCAGTACGGTAAAATCGTTCAGGCGGTTTTCACAAGCTCCAAGCTCATCGCACTCACGATTTTGATTGTGGCCGGAATTATTGTCGGTGTAAAAACAGGCTATTTTGACCAGAACTTTACAAATATGTGGTCTGCATCCAAAACCCACCTGGCAGCTGACGGCTCTGTTTCCTGGACCGAAACCTTAGTTCCGGTTGCCTTGCTGATCGCTATTTCGACCACCATTATCAATTCACTTTTCTCCTCCGATGCCTGGAACAATGTGACTTTCATTGCGGGCGACATTCGCAACCCGGAGCGCAACCTGCCGAGATCCTTGTTTTTGGGAACATTTATCGTAACAATTTTATACATCCTGGCAAATGTTGCTTACCTCGGATTGCTTCCTTTAACAGGAAGTCCGGGCGCTGAAAATTTTGTGTATACCCACGAAGCTGTAAAATCCACCGGGATCCAGTTTGCCAGCTCCGACCGCGTCGGGACTTCGGCCGCATATATGCTTTTTGGAAATGTTGCCAACCTCCTGATGGCCGCCTTAATTATGATTTCAACTTTTGGCTGTAACAACGGTTTGATTATGGCGGGCTCTCGCTTGTTTTATGCGATGTCTAAAGACGGCCTGTTTTTCAAAAATGCCAGCAAGCTGAACCGTTTCGGTGTTCCGGCCTGGGCCATGTGGCTGCAGGGAATCTGGGCAATCATGCTTTGTTTTTCGGGTTCATACGGGATCCTGATCAAGTTTGCCACCTTCGGCTCGATGATTTTTTACATCGTGACGATTGCAGGTCTCTTCAAACTGCGGAAAACACATCCTGATCAGCCTAGGCCATACAAAGCGTTTGCTTACCCGGTTGTACCGGCCTTGTACCTGATTTTCGCCGTATCCATCTGTATCAGCCTGGCGGTTTTCACTTTCGAAGACACGATCTGGAGCATTGTACTGATTTTGAGCGGGTTTCCGGTCTATTTCCTGTTCTTTCGGAAAAAGGATTCGCCACAAAGTCACGAAGACACGGAGTTACACTAAGATTTTTTGGAACGCGAAGTTTATAAAGAAAAGTAGACAATCCTTGTGAACTTAACTTAAAACCTTTGGTATACTTAGCGAGTACTTTGCTGTGCTTTGCGATCAAAATTAATCCAGCTTAAACAGCCCCAGCGCTTCCTTCAAACTGATCGGATCATAACCCAGCTCATTCTTTGCCTTACTGATATCAAATCCTGTTACCGGCGGGCGTTTGGCGGGTTGATTGAGTGTATCGGAAGTTGTAGGTTTAATCAGGCTTTTATCCAGCTTGAAAAAATCGGCTACAAGAATTGCAAAATCATACATCGAAACACAGTCCTTGCCCGAAAGGTGGAAAATTCCCGTTTTGTCTTGCTCAGCAATTAAAAGGCAGCCCAGCGCCAAATCGTCTGCCCAGGTCGGGGTCCGGATCTGGTCTGTCACCACGTTGATTTCCTTGTTGTTTTTTAAAGAATCGTATACCCACAGCACGAGGTTGCTGCGCGACATATTCGCTGCTTGTCCGAATACGATAATCGTACGTGCGATGCTCCATTTCGCATAATCCGAATCCAGCAGCAATTTTTCCGCCTTTACTTTGGATTCTGCGTACAGGCTCAATGGATTAACAACATCTGTCTCCTTATAATTTCCTTTTGTTCCATCAAAAACAAAATCCGTGGAAAGCAGGCAGAAATGGGCAAAATGACGCTGTGACGCATCAAACAAATAATGGGTCGCCAGCACATTCACTTCTTCACACTCCCCGGGATGCTGTTCGCAGTAATCCACATTGGTGATCGCCGCAGTATGAATAACGTGCGTTGGGTAAAAAGCAAGGAACACCTGGTTTATCTCCAGCTTATTGCAGATATCCATCGGGAAATAATTGGTTTCCGGGCAGTTCGGGTTCCGGTTTTCCCCTTTTGAAGTCGCTAGGAAAACAATCCCTTTCTCTATGCAGTGCTTTACCAGTTTTTGCCCTAAAAGCCCGTTTGAGCCCGTGATCAGAATCTTCATCATCTCATACCATTTGGCACCAAAAATACATACAAAAAAATAAAATGCCTGCGGACGATTGCTTTCCCCGGGAGATGTTATAAACTTTCAGCGTTTGAAAAGTTCCCGGACTTAACGTGTGTGCAGTTTCATTTCTCCGTAATTTTGAAATGATATTGTGTATCCATGAAAGACATTTCCATCTATTTTAAAGCCCGGGATTACCAGGGAGCGATCGTCGAAGAACGTTTGAGCCATAAAATCATTGCTCATACGGAAGGCTTTTTCCCCGAGCTGGAAAAGAACAGCATTGCGCTGATCTCTTGCCCCGAATACAGGAACGGGAGCGGACCGGCCAAAAATGCAGGTGAAAGTGCTTACTTTGACGCCTTTGCCGCCTTGAACACAGGTGAAGGATGGAACTTCAATATCTATGACCTGGGTACGATCATGCCGGGGAACGAAATAAAAGATACGTATTTTGCGCTGAGCCAGGTGGTTGCCGAGCTCGTCAAAAACAACATTCTACCGGTTGTTTTAGGCGGAACACAGGACCTGACCTTCGCCCTTTACCAGGCTTACCAGCACCTCGAGCAAATGGTCAACCTCACCAATGTTGATTACGCCTTCGACCTCGGTGATCCGGAAGAAACGATTGCTTCAAACGGCTACATCAGCCAGATTATGATGCACCGCCCGTGTTACCTGTTCAATGTAAGCACCATTGGGATCCAGGCGCCTTATGTCAAAAAATCGGAAATGGACCTCTTCGAGAAGCTCTATTTCGACGTGTGCCGCCTGGGGGAATTCAACGCTGATTTCAAAGTGGCCGAGCCCCTGCTCCGCAATTCTGACATCCTCAGTCTTGACCTCAACTCGATCCGTTTCTCCGATTACGAAAATGAAGCGGGAATGCCTAACGGTTTTTATGCCAACCAGGTTTGCCAGGTTGCTAAATACGCCGGAATCAGCGACAAATTAGCTGTATTCGGAATTTTCAATGTGCAGCCCAACGACCGCAACCTTAAAAACAACACGCTGATCGCTGAAATAATATGGTATTTCATTGACGGCTTTGCCCAGCGCAAAGGGGATTTCCCGATCGGGACCAAGCGCGAATACACCAAATTCAATGTGCACCTCGAGGGCTACGACAACGATCTTGTATTTTACAAAAGCCCGAAGTCGAACCGCTGGTGGATGGAAGTCCCGTTTCCTTCTAAAAACGGCGTCAAATATGAGCGTCACCACCTCGTACCATGCAATTTTGAAGATTACCAGGCGGCCATGCAAAACGAGATGCCGAACCTGTGGTGGAAAACCTATCAGAAATTAGTCTGAGCGGGCGAAAAATCTAAAAAAAATTCCCGAAATCGTATTTTATTAAGATTTTATCGTATCTTAGTGCCCAATTGCAGGGATTTTTTAAATTTTCTGCGTGGCTAACTATATGTAAACCAGGGGGATTTGGTTTTGCTCGCTCAAAAATTAAAGTCTAGTTGAAACTTTAAAATTATAGCTCCGTAAAACCGGTTTACCACAAAAATGAAATATAATTTCAGCTTATGAAAAAAAGTATATTTACTATTTCAACTTTTATGCTTCTCGCTGCTAGTGCAGTGGCCCAACAGGAGAAATTATTAACGCACTTTATCTACGATAAGATGTCCATCAACCCGGGCTCAACCGGTTTGGACGCTGGTATCGGGGCGACAATGATCTACCGTAACCAATGGGACAAGGTAAACGGGGCTCCTAACTCACTTTTATTCAACCTCGAGGGCAACCTTGACCGTGTGTTTACAGGTGGCGCAGGCCTTTCTTTCTACCACGATGCGATCGGTGAGATGAAACAAAATAACCTCTTGTTAAACTATAGCTTACATATTCCCCTTCAGGTTGGAGGCGAGCACCAGGGTATCCTCGGTGCAGGTATTGGCCTTGGTTTAGTGAACATTGGCTTCGATCCGCAATGGGTTCCACCTACAACACTGGACGACAAGCTTTTACCGATTGCAACATCGGGAGGCGCCATGGACCTGAACTTCGGTTTATTCTGGAGAGGAAATAAAAATGCAATGAGACCATATTACATCGGTTTCTCTGCAACACACATTACCCAGGCAGAAATCAAAAACGTGAACTACTCGAACGCGAGACACATGTTCCTCATGGGTGGTTACACTATGTTTGACATATTCGGTGAAGGCAAAAGCCTCGATTTCCAGATGCTTGGCCGTACCGATATGGTTAAATACTCCGCAGAAATCAACGCAAGATACTTACATACGCTCAATGCAACCAACAACACGCAGGTATACGGAGGTATCACCTACCGTGTAAGCGACGGTGCGGGCCTGATGGTCGGTTATGTTCAAGGTCCGTTAACTGTAGGATACTCCTACGACATGACCCTGAACAAGCTGAGAGACATCTCTAAAGGCTCACACGAGATCGTGTTGCGTTACATTAAACAAATTCCACCGCCACCGGTGCAAAAAGCAAAACACCCGAGATGGTTATAAAATTTATTTGTTAAATAATTGTAACTATTCAAAGCAGAATTCCGTTATATCAAGAAATTGATCCTGTAGCATGTTAAAATTGGTATCCGGAAAGTAAAATTAAGGTAGAATGAAAAAACTATTGTTTGTAGGTCTTATTGGTTTATTGATTGCTTCTTGTCAATCAAGATCCGGACACCTGACCGGAGTAATGGGGAGGCCCCTTTACCAACCGGAAATTCCTTTGGGAATGGTCTATATCCCTTCGGGATCGTATGCCATGGGAGAAAATGATCAAGATGTTCCTTTCTTGCATCAGACCCGTTCTAAAACTGTTTCAGTCCAGGCTTTCTATATGGACCAGACGGAAATCACGAACAACGAGTACCGCCAGTTTGTTTACTGGGTGCGTGACTCAATTGCACGTGAAAAAATCTATCTGGGCTTGCAGGAAGACGATGCTGCGATGGAGTACATCAATTACGAAGATCACTACTTCGATGAAGGCCAGCTGGCTTTTGTTGACTTTGATCCTTCCGACAGGCCGGGTAACCGTAACCTTTTCGCATTGAACTGGGACCGTGAGTTTAGCTACTCAGACCAGGACAACGAGGAGGTGATGCCCTTGCTCGCCGACATGTACTATACACAGCCGGAGCGCTTCTACAAAAGAAGGGAAATCGATACGCGTAAGCTCAACTACAAATATTTCTGGATCGACCTGCGTGAAGCGGCAAGAAGAGGACGTATTGACATCGTTCCTAATGGTTATGACAACCAGGGTAACGAAGTTGTTCCCCAGCACCGTGACCTGAACACCCCAACGCATCCGTTTACGGAAGAGCCGCAGGGCCAGGATCTCGATATGGGCCGTTTCAACAAAAAAGGACAGAACAACGCCATTCGCGGTCACGAAAACAGACAGCGTTTCATCATTGACGAGGAAATCAACGTTTATCCGGATACTTTATGCTGGGTGCGTGACTTTACTTACTCGTTCCACGATCCGATGACGAATATGTACTTCTGGCATCCGGGCTACGACAACTACCCTGTTGTTGGTGTTACCTGGGTACAGGCGAAAGCATTCAGCATCTGGAGGACCCAATTACTGAACTCCTGGCTGCAAGCAATGGGAGACCTGTATGTGAACGATTTCCGTTTGCCTACAGAAGCAGAATGGGAAAGAGCAGCACGCGGCGATCTCGCTCAGTCAGCTTACCCTTGGGGAGGACCTTACATTCGTAACGAAGCAGGCTGCTTCTTAGGAAACTTCAAGCCAATGCGCGGAAGATACTTCGAAGACGGTGGTTTCCACACAGTGAAAGCTTACTCTTACAACCCGAACGGCTGGGGTCTTTACTGTATGGCCGGAAACGTTGCCGAGTGGTGTGAAACTGCTTACGACGAATCAATGTACGAATTTTCTCATGATCTGAATACAGATTACAGATATGATGCGATGGACTGGGATCCACCTTCAATGAAGCGTAAAGTACTGCGCGGAGGTTCCTGGAAGGACATCGGTTATTATTTACAGACATCAACTCGTTCATACGAGTACCAGGATACTGCTAAGTCATACATCGGTTACCGGAATGTTATGACGCACATCGGCCGCGGAGGTAAAAACTTTGCGAAAGAAGGAAGCGAGGAAATTCAAAGCGATATTCAACTTCGCTAAGAATCAACAAACAAATCAAAATAATAAATTAGTTTAAAACTTAAAAAAACAGAAAAACTATGAAACCAGGAAGTAAAGGATGGAAATTGTTTATGTCGAAACTGTACGGTTTCGGAGCTGCAATCGTAATTGTTGGTGCGTTATTTAAGATTCAGCACTGGCCAGGAGCATCGATGATGTTGATTATCGGTTTAAGTACTGAGGCGTTGATCTTTATCTTCTCCTCGTTCGAACCGATCCACGAAGATCCGAACTGGGAGTTGGTATACCCTGAATTAGGATTAGGACATAGCGACGACCTCGATCACGATGCAATTGCTTCCTCAAAAAGCAACCGTCATGGTGGTTCAGGAATTACTGACCAACTCGACAAAATGTTGGAAGAGGCGAAAATTGACGGTCAATTATTAGAAAGACTGGGTGATGGAATGAGAGCGTTGGGAGACAATGCTGCTCAATTGAAAGAAGTAAGTACTGCTGCAGCTGCAACAGATTCTTATGTTTCCAGCTTACAAGCTGCATCAGACCGTGTTTCAGCTTTGTCTGAAGCTTACGAAAGAGCATCTGTATCTATCTCAGGTATGACTTCAACTGCAGGTGAAGGCGAATCATTCGGTGAGCAAATGCAAAAAGTTTCTAAAAACCTCGCTGCGTTGAACAACGTATACGAACTGCAATTGAAAGGTTCTTCCGCTCATTTGGAAGCTACTGAGAAATTCCAGTCGCAGGTAACTGAAATGATGCAGAACCTTTCTGATTCCGCAGAAGATACAAGACTTTACAAAGAAAATATGGCAATGTTGTCCCGTAACCTGACAGATTTGAACACGGTTTACGGCAACATGTTAAAAGCAATGACAGTTTCGAGAGACTAATAAGCGCTTGATTGAATAATTAAACAGTTATAAACCAGGAAAAATTAATTAATCATGGCAGGAGGAAAAGAAACCCCCAGACAGAAGATGATCGGTATGATGTACCTTGTACTTACCGCTCTTCTTGCGCTTAACGTATCAAAAGCCATTCTGGACGCTTTCGTTGCAATTGAGGAAAACATTCAGATTTCCAACATCAACGAATATGGCCGGGGTGAAGAGAAAAAGCTCGACCTTAAGGAAGTTGCTGAAGATAAATCCACACCGGATGTTCAGAAAAAAGCAATCAAATTAATGGAATACGTTAAGAAGATTGACGATATGACTGCTAAGCAAGTAAAATTCATCGATGATCTGAAAATCGAGATTTTGAAAACTTGTGGTGAGAACGTTGAACAAACAGGTGAAGAATTTTTGATCAAAATCCCTTACAGCACCAAAGAACCACTCAGACCGGCTCGTATGAACCTGATGAAAGTGGATGGTAAAGATAAATATGATGAGCCGATGCTCGTTATGGGTATTGCTGATGATATCAAAGAACCGAAAGGAAAAGGAAAAGAGCTTTGGGACGGTTACATGAAGTACCGTAAGGATTTGACTGAGCTGATCGCTGAGTCTTCTTCCACACCAGAGAAAAAGTACAAATTCAAGGATCCGAACATCACTAAGTACAAAGATTTCAAGGACATCAACACACAGTTGGATAAAGCCATGAAAGATGTAGCTCCGGATGACCAGGAAGCTTTGAAGAAAATTTACTCTTCCCTGACGAAACAAGAGCGTGGCGACATGCACGAAGGTGAAATCAAAGACGTACACTGGATTGGACGTACTTTTGACCACTCTCCTTCCGTAGCGGCGCTTGCCTCTTTGTCTTCATTGCAGAAAGAAATCCTGACTGCACGTGCTGACGCAGTTTCCCTCATCCGCTCCCGTGTTGGTGGTGGTGAGTACTCTTTCAACAAGATCATGCCTTTGGCTTACGGTCCGGATATTGCTAACAGCGGTGACGAAATCACACTGGAAGTATTGATGGCGGCGTATGACTCAGACAAGCAGCCGATCGTGAAGCCTAACCAGGGTTCATTGAAAGAAACAAAAGACGGTAAAGGTTACGTAACGCTGAAAGCTTCCGGTAACTCCGATATGGAATTGACAGGTTCGATTACAATCCTGAACAAATCCGGGGTTCCGAAAACGATGAACTACAGCAAAACGATCAAGATCATGAAGCCAGAAGGAACTGTTTCCCTCCCGGAAATGCTCGTTCTGTACCGTGGTTACAAAAACGTTGTTGAAGGTGTAGCTTCCGGTTACCCTGAAACTAAGCTGTCCGGTTCAAACGTAACATTGACTAAATCCGGCAAGCAGTACATTGGTACTCCGGGCGGAGGAAAAACAGCAACTATTACCATTTCCGGTTACAACCCTGTATCCAAGAAAACGGTAAGCTTAGGTTCTTACACATTCGATGTGAAGCCTATGCCAGGTGCGAAAATCTTCTGGGGACAAGCTGCTGACGGTGACAAAGTAACCAGCAAAACAGCTAAAACATTGTATGCTAAATTTGACGAGGGTATTCCATTGAAAGCTTCCTTTAAAGTAACGAAGTGGATCATGAGTATCACAGGTGCGCCAAGACCGGTATCCGGATCAGGTGACCAGCTCACTCAGGAAGCAATGATGTTTATCAGCCAGGCCAAGCCAGGCTCCATGGTGTCTTTCTCCTGCGTTTACTCCGGTACAGGTGCAAACAACAGGACATCGTCATCGACATTTAAAATATAAAGTAAAAAGACCGGGTTGCTTCGGTAGCCCGGTTTTACAAATAGTGTAGAGAATTTGAGTTGAAAACGTTTGAAATAAGTGATCCGGTTATTTCTTGCAAAAATTTAAAAATAAGTGAAATGAAAAAGTTAATTGTTAGTCTGTTGGTTTTCGCATCTGCCGGTACGGTGGCTGCCCAGCAAGGACCGGAAATTAATGGAGGGCCTATCAACGTTCCATCTGAGAACATCATTGACGGGGTCTACATTAAAGAACACGTTCCGACAAAACGCTTGATTCCTTATGAATTTGTAAGAGAAGCGGATGTAATCTGGAGTAAACGTGTTTGGCGTACCATTGATTTACGCGAAAAAATTAACCACCCGCTTTATTTTCCGTTCGATACTTACCAAAAGATCGACGATCAAAATGAGGAATGGGTGCGTAACACCTCCCGCTGGAGTTTGTACACGGTGATGAAACATCACATTATGAACGGTGATTTGATCATGTTCTCCCCTTACAACCCGTATGATTTATTTCAGAACGGAACGTTGGACGGTGACCAGTTCAAATATCCAATCCGCCCGGGAGTTGGTAAAAACTACTTTACAGATTCTCTTTACCGTAACAAAGTGGACGAGTACATCTCCGTATTCGTTGAAGCACGTCTCGTTCCGGTAAAAGGTGTCAACGGTGAAGACTCCGTAGCTTATGACCCGATCACAGGTGATGAGATGCGTCCTGAGCCGGTAGAGGAAAAAATCTATGAAAAGATCCTTTCCAAGGATATCGTTGCTTACGAATTGAAAGAAGACTGGTTCTTTGACAAAGAGCGTTCCGTGATGGACGTTCGTATCCTGGGGATTTGCCCGGTGATTTACGAAAAAACCAAAGAAGGTGGTAAATACAAAGAGTTATTCTGGTTATACTTCCCACACTGCCGTTTCGTATTCAACAACTATTTTACGTACAATTCCAAAAACGACGCACAATGGATGAGCTTCGACGATCTGTTCTGGAAACGGATCTTCTCCAGCTACATTTACCGTGAAAGCAACGTTTTTGAGCGTAAGATCGACTCTTACAAAAACGGGGTTGATGCCTTGATGGAATCCAATAAGATTACTGAAGAAATCCGTAACATCGAACACGACGTTTGGCATTTCTAAGAAAAATAGCACATAACAGGAAACCGTCGCAGCAATGTGGCGGTTTTTTGTTTTTATCAGTATCGCAAAGAACACAGAGTTAATGCAAAAAAACGCAAAGTATTTCTTGCGGGCTTGGCGTAAACTTTTGAAAACTTTGCGTTCCAATACAATTTACGTAATTTTGCAATATGGTTAACTTAGAGCAGGTAGGCGTTTTCCTGCCACAGGGGTATTTATTCAAAGACATCAGCTTCCAGATCAACAAGGGGGACAAAATCGGTCTGGCCGGGAAAAACGGCGCCGGTAAGTCGACTTTGCTGAAACTGATCGCCGGAATGGATAAGCCAACTGATGGAAAAATCCACAAACAAAAAGATACTCACATCGGTTTCCTGACGCAGGACATCAAAATTGATACGCAGCAATCTGTCTTCGATTACCTGTTTTATTCCAATGTAACACTCAACATACTCCGTGAACGCATAGACTCTATCAACCACGAGCTCGTGAAGCGAACGGATTATGAAAGTCCTTCCTATCTCGCCTTACTGGATGAGCTGAACGAAAAAAACGACCTTTTCAGCTTTATGGAAGGTTTCCAATGGGAAGAAAAGATCATGACGGTGCTCAGCGGACTGGGCTTTGATGCAGAAGAAATCAACAAAAGCTTAAACTCTTTTTCGGGCGGATGGAAAATGCGGGCAGAGCTTGCCAAAATCCTCGTCAACCAACCGGAGGTGATCCTGCTGGATGAGCCCACAAACCACCTGGATATTATTTCCATTGCCTGGCTCGAATCTTATCTACAGCGTTTTGAAGGTGCAGTGATCGTCATTTCCCACGACCGTTTGTTCCTTGATAATGTCACGAAGCGAACACTCGAAATCAGTATGGGCAAGCTCCAGGATTATCCTTACCCCTACTCGGTTTACAAAATCAAGAAGGAAGAAGAGACCGAACGCCTCGAACAAGCGAAAAAACAGCAGGATAAAGACATCAAACATACCCAGGAACTGATCGATAAGTTCAGGGCCAAAAAAAATAAGGCCGCTTTCGCCCAGTCCCTCATCAAGAAGCTTGACAAAACGGAGCGCATTGAAGTAGAGAAAACCAGCCTGGCAAAGATGAAAATCTCTTTTCCTTTGAGTAACCAGCCTGGAAAATGGGTCCTGGAGCTCGACCAGGTGGGTAAAAAGTTTGCAGATAAAACCATATTCAAGGATATCAACATTACAGTAGGCCGCGGTGAAAAAATTGCCTTGCTCGGACCAAACGGAGTCGGTAAATCAACTTTGCTGAAGCGGATCATGAGTACACTGGAAGGCGAAGGACGCGTCGAATACGGCCACAATGTCGTGATCAGCTATTTTGCCCAGGACCAGGCCGAGAGCCTGGACACCAGCAAAAGCATTTATGATACGGTTGACGCTATTGCTGTCGGTGATGCCCGCCGGGACCTGCGCAGCATCCTTGGCGCTTTTCTTTTTGGCGGTGAAGACGTCGACAAAAAAGTGGCTGTTCTTTCGGGAGGGGAACGGACGCGCCTGGCTTTGTGCCAGCTTCTTTTAAGTCCCAGCAACTTCCTGATCCTCGATGAGCCGACGAACCACCTGGATATTCAAAGTAAAGAGGTTTTGAAACGCGCTTTGCTGCAATATGAAGGAACGTTTATTGTTGTTTCCCACGACCGGGAGTTCCTCGACGGTCTCACAAACAGGATCTGGGATATCCAGAACCAAACCCTGAAGATTCTCCATTACGACGTGAAGGAATACCTGCAAATGAAAATGGGTACTTCTTCAGAAAGCAAGTCACAAACTGAAAAGAACGGTACAGAAAGCCCAAAAGGTAAAAATAAACCGGAAAACAAAGAAACACCTGGTGTAACCGAAGCGCCGGCAGAAAAGCTTTCTTACGAAGAAACCAGGGAATTGAAGCGCAAAAAAAACAGCCTTCAGAACAACATTAAAAAATACGAAGAGCAGATCGGCCAATACGAAAGCGAATTGAAAAAGCTTGACGAGGCGCTGGTGGATATTGATTATTCCGATAAACAAAAATCCACGAATTTGCTCAACCAATACCAGGAAATGAAAGGCAAGCTTGATTTCACAATGCATTGCTGGGAACAGGCCATGGAGGACCTGGAAGAAATAGGACAGAATTAAGCAAATAGAAGCATGAAATACAGCGGACTACTCCGGAAAATGCGTGTAACCCACCTCGACCCGGTTCAATATGAACTGGAGCTGGGCGAAACGATAATCATGAACGAGCTGATCGGTAGAAAAATACGACTGAACTTTAGCGGCGAAATTATATGTGTCTGCTGCGGGAAAAAAACAAAATCTTCCTTCAACCAGGGATTTTGCTTCTCCTGCTTCCAGAATTCACCCGAATCATCGGAATGCATCATCCGTCCGGAGCTTTGCCGTGCACACCTGAATGAAGGCCGTGACATCGAATGGGAATTGAGCAACCACAACCAGCCTCACGTCGTTTACCTTGCTGCATCAGATTCAGTCAAAGTCGGTGTAACCCGCCATACCCAAATGCCCGCCCGCTGGATTGACCAGGGAGCAAGCTCCGCGATTATCATTGCCGAAGTTTCTAACCGTTACCTTGCGGGCATGCTTGAAGTAGAGCTCAAAAACCATTTTAAGGATAAAACCAACTGGCAGCGTATGCTCCGTAATGAAATTGATGACAGCATTGATTTAGTGGAAGCCAAATGGGCGCTGGAAGAAGTTCTCCCGGCGGATATCATCCAGTATTTCTCTGAAGATGACACGATCATTCATTTCAATTATCCTGTGGGCGAATATCCCTCCAAGGTTAAAAGTATGAGCTTTGATAAAGACAAACTCATCGAAGGTACGCTGACAGGAATCAAAGGACAATATCTGATCCTCGACGGAATGAACGTCCTGAACCTCCGAAAGCATACGGCTTATCAAATTGACCTGGAGTTAATCGACTGAAAATAAACTTCGCGAAGCCGTAAATAAGATTACAAGAACTTTACAATTTTTCAAGCCTTTTTATATCTGGCAGTCGTCTCTTGAAGATTTATGGCAAATGGATGAACAAACACGTGTTTATAAAAAACAAAAAATTTGCCCGGGGGGCTTTCCTGTCGTTACTTTGTAATATGAAAAGTTTAGTCTTTATAACAGCAATTTTCATCGGGTTAGGTTTGCAATCATGCCAGTCGGAATATTCCGAGCGCATGGCAAAAGCGATTGAATTAAAGAAAAAACATACTGAAATCCAGAACATTCTGACTGAATCCAAAAACCCTGGCTTAAAGGCAGCGTTGAGCGATCTTGAAAAAGAGATCAGGATCCAGGCGGCAATTTCAGGAAACGAAGAGCTGTTTTTGAAAGAACTATGGAGAAACTAGGAAAAGTTATAAGCTTAACGCTGTAGCCGGATCCCAGAATACAACATTAAAATCTACTACTCGATCATCTGTTACCTGAATGCCCTCGGCTTTCAGTTTCAGCTCCATCTCATCCGGGTCGTTAAAATGGCCTTTTCCTGTCAGGTAGCCGTTACGGTTAACGACCCGGTGAGCAGGGACCTCAGGCATGGAACCAGCTCCGTGCATCGCCCAGCCTACCATTCTGCTCGAACGTTTTGCCCCCAGAAAAGCTGCAATTGCACCATAGCTTGTTACGCGTCCCTCCGGTATTTCGCGAACTACAGCATATACATTTTCAAAAAAGTCTTTGTTTTTTTCACTCAGTTTGATCGTAGCCATTTTTGCAGCAGATTTATCTTTCTCAAATTTAAAATTATTTCGTGTAACGAATGTAAAATTGTGCGGTTATAGCTAAAAAAGCCATGAGAACAATAATTGCCGCCCTGGGCCTGACCTTAACAACAGCAGCATTCGGCCAGGAAATCAGCGAAAGTGACAGTATCCCCGCTTACGACGAGGTTTTCAACGCTGTGAAAGTGATCCCAAACCCTACGAGTGAAATCCTGCTGGTACGCAATGGGGAGGATGTGACATCATATCAGCTGTTCAATATGAGCGGACAAAAGGTCCAGGAAAGCAAAAGCAATACACAGGTGATCTCGCTTATCGATGAAGAACCGGGATTTTACCTGCTGATCCTCGAAATCAAAGGCATTTTCAAGACTTACCGGGTACAGAAATATTAGGGATTTGAAGATTCTCTGCTTCGCAGATTCGAAGATTTGAATTTCGCCCATTGAACCAAAGCAAATCCCCGTTGTATAACAGGGCATGAAAATGATTTTCACAGCTGTTTTTTTGCTTGCGTTTGACTGTTTCGGTCAGGATATTCTCGTATTGGGCAAAAACCTGGAGCTGAAAACAAGCCTGGAGCCTGTCCGCTTCACGTATAAGGAACAATTGAAAGCAGATAGCCTGAAGCAATTTGACGCGGTTTTTATTTTTTCAACCGCGAACAGCACGATTGGCCCGGAAGCAGAAAAAGAGCTCATCGATTTTGTCAATGAAGGCGGAAAATTATACCTCGGCGCCGAAAATGAGCCTTTCGATTCGGAAAGCAACCAGGTTTTAAAAAGTATGTTTAACCAGCAGTTTTACGGTAATTTCAATACGGACAGCCTGCTGATGGACCCGAATTCCAATTTCAGGGCCTGTGACTGCAAAAAATACCTTTCCGGGTACACGACCGTTTCCTTCCCGATGGATTACCGCTTGCAGGTGGAAGCCTGGTCGCATGACAACCCAATCATTCTTACCGGGAAATTCGGTGCGGGAAAAATTATCATTGATGGTGGATATTCACGCTTTTACGACATGGAAAACAGTGCCTTGCTGGACGAATTCCTGCTGTTTTTCTTCCGGGAATAACGAATAATGTATTTTTCTGGAACGCAAAGCTATAAGTAAAGGCAGATAATTAAGTTTAAGTGAAGTGAAGCAAAGAAAACAAAGTTTAGAATGATTCAATGTAAACTTTAAGACAAGTATTTGCGCCCTTTTCAAACCTCAACCCGGCGCTCTTGTATGTACTTAGCGCTCTTTGCGATCCCCAAACTCAATGGTTCAGGCGCCAGTTCACCTCCAATAAATATTCTAAGGTTTCCAGGTGGCGCTTAGCTTCAAAAAGGGTTTCGCCCCAGGCATATGTTCCGTGGTTGCGAATAATGAAGCAGTGATGCGAAAAACGGTCTTGGGCGGCTCGCATCCAGCGGGCAAACTCTTCCATATCCTGCGTATTTTCCAAAACAGGGATGGAAACCTGGGCCAGGTGCGTGTGTTGTCCTTTAAAACCTTTCTGGATTTCGTATCCTTCAAATATCAGCTCGTCATCGTATTTCTGGGAATTCAGAACGGAATAAACCGAATGCGCATGGAGAATAACACCCGTTTGAGGAAAAAGATCGTATAGCACACAATGAATCAATGTTTCTGCTGACGGCTTGATTTCGCGGTAAGCTTCCGTTGGGGTCCCATCCGGGTTTACGATCATAAAATCATCCTCACTGAAAGCCGATTTATCAATCCCGGAGCGGGAAACGTAAATCTCACCCGCATCTTTAAACGAATAATTCGTCGATGTGGCCGGCGACCAGCCCTTGGCATGGTAATTCCGGATCGTTTGGGCAAGATCTTGTTTCAGTTTATTCATGCGTTGGATGTTTGGATAAATTACGGAGCTCCTCGCTCGTTTGTGTACTTCCGTCGTGGCTCCATCCCGGCGGGTTGAACAGGTATTTGAGCTTTAGCCCCAAAGGAAGCGGCCGTTTCAAATCCCGGATAATTGCCTGGAACTCGTGGAAAATAGTCTCTTTCGGATTGGGAGATACGCTTTTCTGATACAAGCCGTATTCCGTGCGCACTTCTTCTTTTTCTGCCTGGAAAGTCCCGAAAAACTTATCCCAGATAATCAGGCACATGCCCATATTTTTATCCAGGTATTCGACATTGGAAGCGTGATGCACCCGGTGATGTGAAGGAGTAACCAGGATTTTTTCCAGGAAACCGAGCTTACCCACAAAATTCGTGTGCAGCAAGATTCCGTAAGTCTGTGTAATAGAAAAAATGATAAACAGGTCAAAAGGTTTGTAACCGAGGAAAGCTAAGGGCAGGAACCACAAAAACCGGTAAACCGGCTGGAAAACCGAAGAACGGAAACCTGTGGTCAAATTGAATTTTTGAGAGGAATGATGGGTAACGTGCACAGCCCAAAACAGGCGGATCATATGCTCGGAACGGTGAATCCAGTAAAAAATCAGGTCTTCAAACAGGAATAGGCTTACCCAGTATAAAACCGGCGAAAAGCTGAAATCGAATACACGGACATTGTAAGCATAAAATAGACAGAAAATACTGACCCCGCGCATCAGGACATCAATTCCCATATTGCCGAGCATCAGGTAAACATTCGTCAGGGTATCGCTTACAGAATAGTTCTGTTTACGACGCCAATAATCCGAATTGGAAATAACGATCTCCGCGGAAATCAGTATAATGTAGAGAGGGGTGATCCAAAGAAAAAAAGCTTTTTCAAACTCCTGTACCATGGTCTAAATGAATTTTTTTGCGGTTAAAACTAGCTCCATCTCCTGCTGGATCTTACGGGCTTCGGTTTGTGCAGCTGCAGCGAAATCTTCTCCGCCGGAAGCGTAAATGATCCCGCGTGATGAATTAACAAGCAAGCCGCAGTCTTTGTTCCAGCCATAACGAACAACGTCTTCCAGGCTTCCTCCCTGCGCGCCCACACCGGGAACGAGAAAAAAGGAATCCGGCGCGAGGTTCCGAACGGCTGCTATATCTTCGGAACGGGTTGCCCCGACAACGAACATCAGGTTTTCGGGCGTTCCCCAATTTTGGGTTTTCCGGATCACCTGCGTGAAAAGCTCCCGCCCTTCCCCGTCGCGAAGCATCTGGAAATCCAACGCGCCTTTGTTGGAGGTAAGCCCCAGCACAATCGCCCACTTTCCTTCAAAAGCCAGGAACGGTGAAACGCTGTCCTCGCCCATGTACGGCGCAATCGTTATGGAATCAAATTGCAGGTATTCAAAAAAGGTTTTGGCGTAATAAGTGGACGTATTCCCGATATCGCCGCGCTTGGCATCAGCAATGGTGAAAATATCCTTCGGAATGTAATTGAGCGTTTTCTCAAGCGAGTCCCAGCCTTTAGTCCCCAGGCATTCGTAAAAAGCGATGTTCGGCTTGTAGGCCACGCAAAAATCTTTGGTAGCATCGATAATCGCCTTGTTGAACTCAAAAACCGGGTCTTCCGTTTCAAGCAAATGCTGCGGAATTTTACCCATATCAGGATCAAGCCCAACGCAGAGAAACGATTTTTTGTTTTGGATTTGCAGGATTAGCTCAGCTCTTGTCATTTTCAGTTTATTTCTTCGTAATCGTCAAAATCATCTTTTCGGGAACGGTCGGACTTAGGCCCGCGAACGGAAGCAATCGGTTTTCCGCTGATCAGGAAAGACAAGCCGTTCAGGAGCTTCATCAAAATTCCCACCAGGACAAAAAACCCAATGATTTTGAAAATAAAGCCAAAAAAGAAAGTGTCTTCTATATCGAGGATACTCTGATAAAACCAA
Organism: Crocinitomicaceae bacterium; assembly: GCA_021325675.1. GTDB lineage: Bacteria > Bacteroidota > Bacteroidia > Flavobacteriales_D > Crocinitomicaceae > M2408. Next base: position 146,310 of record JAJTCM010000004.1, on the reverse strand, counting down.
TTGCTGAGCGGGTTATTGGCATAAACCGGCATGAAAATAAAAAAGGTAAAAAGCGCTACGGCAAATACGATGGCTGCAATTTCGGCGCCGAGGTTAAATACCGGCTTGAAGTTAGGAATACGTGTACCGGAAATCTGGAAAAATGAAATCCGCTGCTGTTTGTTTTGGAGCTTTCCTAAAAAATAAAGCAGTAAAATGAAGCCCGAGAAAACAAGCTCATTCAGCAGCAGCTGGTTTTCACCGCCTTTTTTGATGCAAAATAAAAAAGTAACATCCACCAGGAAAAAATACTGTACAAACTTGAACGAATATTCTTCCATAATGGATTTTTGACGGCCTCCGCGAAAAATCCCCAGGATAACCTGGAAAATCCCCCAAATGAAGCCGAAAATGGCAAAAACCACCCCAAGCCGAAAGGCAAGCTCAATAAATTTCACCTTGCAAAAATAAGGATAATTTTAATCTGAAAGTTGAAAATTTTCTTCTGAATAAGCCGGATTGACAGTTTGTGGTGCCCGTGCAAAAAGCACGAAGCCGGCCGAAAATGAATTTTAACGCTTATAACCAGCAGCTTGGTCGCGCCGTTTGAAAACAATAAGAGCTGACGAAACAAGCCGGTAAACAGCAATTTTTCCATGAGTGGTCGTAATTCGTGTATAAAGCTCCGCAAAAACCCTTCAATTTTTATATCTTTGGCGTGCAAATTCCGGGCTGATAAATCCCCGGTTTGAACCATTTAATTATGAAAAAAATTCTCTTAGGCTTTGCCTTCAACCTCATCCTGCTGGTTTCCCTCGCTGAAGAAGGGATGCTTATTCCTTCCCTGCTTTCCGCTTTCGAATCGGACATGCAGGCCAAAGGCATGAAACTGACCGCAGAGCAGATCTACAGTGTGAACAATTCCAGCATCAAGGACGCGATCATTCATTTCGGCGGCGGATGTACGGCTGAGCTCGTTTCCAAACAAGGATTGCTGCTCACCAATCACCATTGCGGCTATTCGCAGGTGCAGTCGCATTCTTCCCTCGAAAAGGATTACCTGAAATACGGTTTTTGGGCCAAAACGAAGGACGAAGAGCTGGCGAACCCGGGATTAACAGCTTCCCGCATGGTACGGATCGACGATGTTACGGCTTCCGTGCTGTTCGGCGTTTCTGCAACGGATGATGCAGCGGCACGCAGCGCCCAGATGAAGAAAAATATAGAAAAACTTGTGGGCGACGCTAAAGCAGGAAACCACTACGAGGCAGAAATCAAAGCGTTCAATTACGGGAATAATTACTACATCATCGTAAAAGAAGTATTTTCAGACGTACGCCTTGTGGGTACACCTCCAAACTCAATCGGGAAATTCGGCGGCGATACAGACAACTGGGTTTGGCCGCGCCACACCGGTGATTTTTCCGTATTCCGGATTTACGCCGGGAAAGACAACAAACCTGCGGCTTACTCCAAAGATAATGTTCCTTATACACCGATCCATTTCCTGCCGATCTCTTTCAAAAACAGGAAGCAGGGCGATTTTACGATGGTTTACGGTTTTCCGGGACAAACGGAACAGCACCTCGTTTCGGGCCAGCTGAAATATATAGTTGAAAAAGAACGCCCGGCGCGGATTAAAATGCGTGAGCTTTCACTTTCAGTTATTGACGAAGCAATGCGCAACTCAGACGAAGTGCGCATCAAATATTCTGCGAAACAAGCAAGCATTGCCAACGCCTACAAAAAATGGATCGGCCAGGTTGGCGGTCTCAAAGAGCTGCAGGCGGTAGATAAAAAATTGGTTTACGAAGCCGAATACATGGAAAGAGTAAATAAAAGCTCAGCTTACCAGGAAAAATACGGCAACGTGATCCACCAAATGAATGATTTGATCAACAGCGACAGCAAATATGATTTCCAATACCAGATGGCGATTGAATATTTGTACGTTGGCCCGGAAATGTTTGATATGGCCCGTGCCATGGACGAGATCATCAAAAACTACCCGGAATGGGAAGATAAAAATGAGGTTAAACAGCAAATTGAGCAGCTGAAAAAAAACGCGGAAAGCTTCTTTAAAGACTACGATGAAAACGTTGACCGGGAGATTTTCCGCCTGCTGACCAATGAATACCACAAGCAGACGCAGCTTGATAAAGCGCTTTTGGTTCCGGGAGATGCTGACAAAATTTACGGGAAGTCGGTTTTGACCAACAAAGCACGTTACATGGCTTTTTTAGACAAGCTTTCAGCCAAATCGCTGAGTAAAATCATGAAAGACCCGGGCTACAGCTTTTACGTGAATATCAATGATGATTTTGTAAAAAACACCGTTCCGAAATTCCGTGAATTCAACAGCAAAATGACTTCCCTGCTGAAAACTTACGTAGCAGGTAAATACGAAATGTTCCCGGATGCCAAACATTGGGCCGATGCCAACAGCACGCTCCGTTTAACTTACGGAAAGCTCGAAGGCTCCGCGCCGACGGACGGAATGATGTACACCGAGCACACGACTTTGGACGGAATTATCCAGAAATACAACACAGGCCACGCCGATTTCGAATTGCTGCCACGGATGCTGGACCTTCACCGGGAGAAAAAATACGGAAACTACGGCCAGGACGGCGAATTGTGGGTTTGCTTCACAGGATCGAACCACACGACAGGTGGAAACTCCGGATCACCGGTGCTGGACGAAAATGGCTACCTGATGGGACTGAACTTCGACCGCACCTGGGAAAGCACCATGTCGGATTATTTATTTGATGCCAGCCGCTGCCGCAATGTTGTGGTCGACATTCGCTACGTGCTTTGGGTCATGGATATTTATTCTGACGCCAAACATTTGGTGGATGAGATGACTTTGATGAAGTGATTTTTGAATGATAATGTTGCGTGATGAATGTTGAATATTGAGTGATGAATTCAACATTCATTATTCATAATTCATTATTTTTGTGCCATGGATAAAAAAATTGTCAAAACGTCAGAGATTAAAATCAATGTTGGTGTAAACGAGAATAACGTTCCGATGCGCATGCTGTGGAGCGCTACAGACGGCAAGATTGAAAATGAAGAAGCGAAAGCCATCCTGCTTTCCGTTTGGGACCCCAAGCAAAAAAACACCCTGAAAATCGACTTGTGGACGGATGATATGTCCGTTGAAGAAATGAAGCAATTTTTTCACCAGAGCCTGCTGACCATGGCGGATACTTTTGAGCGCGCTACCGGCGAAACGCTGATCACTGAAGATTTACGCGATTATTGCTATCACTTTGCAGATAAGATGAAGATCCTTCCGGAATAATTAATTTAATGATGAAAGTTGAGTGTTGAATTATTACTCAACTTCGTATTCCTGTAAAATTGTGTTATAAGGGATTTTGAGCAGCTTTTCCAGGCTTGTTTCAGGATGTTTTTCCATGTAATCGTGGATCATCTGCCAGCCCAGGAATTGCCCGAGACGATCGGGGCCTTTTTCCGGCAAGCCGATTGTAAACGGTGCATCATTTACCAGGTTCGCCATATCGCGCTCATTTTCAGAAAACAGTAATTTTTCATCCACGAGGTATTTCCACAAGGCGTATTCATTTTTCAGCGCCCACTCGTAATCTTCTTTCGAATAACGCATCACCAGGTGTTTTTCCTCATCCGGGAAAGCAGCTTCCGTCAGGTAAATGATTTTTCCCCATGTGATAAGCGCATCAGCAATATTCTGCTTGCTTTCCTTCACGTAATGCGTCATGATCCAGGCTGTGAGCACATCGCGTTCCAGGTATTCGATCCGCATTCCTTCCTTGATCCACTCAAAAAACTCCTGAGACGGCAATTCCTGTACCACATCGGTTTTAGGCCCGAGGTAGCGTTCCATGCCAATACCAATCTCGTTTTCAGTGCAAAATACATTGCTGGCAAAAAGCGAATTCATGAATACGACATTCCGCGGGATTTTGCCTTTTGGAAAATGATGGTTGAGATGAAGGAAACCGTCCCTGATTTTTGTATGTATCTGTGAAATAGTTGCAAATTTCTCTTCAATCCGCTTCTCAACACGGCTGATATACGGGTCGTTTACGAACTTTTTGATGCGCTGAGCCGTGCCTGAATCGCTGAGCATCCCCACCTGCAGACAATGTCCGAGCTCGTAATCCAGTACCTGTCCCGGCATCAGTTTTTGCTTGTCAACAGCGGCTTTAAGGCCTTGTTCACTACTAGAAACAAAGATTGAATCGAGGTTTACAAATCGAATTCCAAGGTCTTTTTCCTCCACACTAACGTTCAAAGGATCGCCTGAACAGGAAAAAAGCACAAGCGGGGCAAGCAGGTAAAAAAAATGTTTGAAATTCATAAAAATTTTTATTTTTGTAGTCAAAAGTAGTCAATCTGACAAAAACCTGATATGACTTTCTATAAATTAATAACACAAAAACAGCGAACATGAAAAAAATTATTTACTCTTTGATTGGCTTGGGTTTTTTCACCTCTACTGCTCTTGCGCAGGAAGCATTTGATAAAAAAATGCAGTTCGGTATTGCTCTGGGCGCCGGCTTGAATATGAATAAAACTTCCACTTTACTGGAACGTTCCAAAGCAGGTTCAGATTTCATCATGGGACTGAACTTCAACTACAACATCAACTCAACGCTGACTATCACGAGTGGCCTGGAGTTCGATTTTGAGTCGTTCAGCTACACCCCGAAGGATTCTGTTTTCTACTACTACCTCGACAATGAGATCACTAAAAAGGAATTTTTGGATACCAGCGCTACTTCCCAGCAAAGCTTATTTATGCTTTCCGAAAGAAAATACAAAGCCAATTACCTGACTATACCAGTGTTTGTTACTTTAAAGACAAAACCTTTCGGTAACATGCAGTATTATGGTAAATTCGGATCAAGGATCTCCATGAAAGTAGGCGGAGATATCATTGACAAAGGGTACAACTTTGCGGGTGACTCCCTCAGCGGAACAAAATCTTCAGAAGTTGAGCAAACGATGGTCCTCCAGGATGATGTGAAATTCCTGAAAATCAACTTTGGTGTTGCCGGTGGTCTGATGTGGAACTTCTCCGGAACAACTATGCTCGCAACTGAAATCGGTTATTTCTTTGGATTAACACAAATCCATGCCGGAGAGCGTTTAACAGGTGACGACAAAAAACGCAGCTACACGCTGATCGATGCCGGAAAAGACGTAACTCTGGACGATTACAAATGGACGGCTCCAGCTGCAAAACAAGGTCAGTTGCTGTTAAAACTCACTTTATTCTTCTAACTTGAACTTAGAAAAAATAAATAACCATATTGTAGCCTGGCTTGATGCATATTGCGGAAAAGCCGGGCTTTCTGGTTTTATTGTGGGTATCTCCGGCGGAATTGATTCGGCCGTAACATCCACGCTTTGCGCCCAAACAGGCAAGAAAGTATTATTGCTCAACATGCCGATCCGCCAAACTAAAGCGGAGTTTGACCGCGGAAATGAGCACATTGAAAATTTAAAGGCACGTTTCCCCAACGTGTCTTCCCTGAAAATCGACCTTACAGAAAGCTTTGAAAGCCTGGAGCGCATTTATCCGCCTGAAACGGTGAATAACCGGCTCGCCATGGCAAACACCCGCGCTCGCCTCCGTATGACAACGCTGTATGCGCTCGGGCAATCCAATAATTTGCTGGTTACCGGAACGGGTAACAAAATTGAAGACTTTGGGATCGGTTTCTACACCAAATACGGCGATGGCGGCGTTGACATCAGCCCGATTGCCGATTTGACCAAAACCCAGGTTTTTGCACTGGCAGCGCACTTAGGAATTGTATCCTCCATCCAGGTTGCCAAGCCAACGGACGGTTTGTGGGAGGATGGCCGCAGCGATGAAGACCAGATCGGTGCTTCCTACCCCGAGCTCGAATGGGCAATGGATTTCCGGGGCGACGAAAATACACTCAGCGAACGACAGCGTGAAGTTTTAGCGCTTTACCACGAGCTCAACCGGGCAAATCAGCACAAAATGCAGCCCATCCCGGTATGCGAAATCCCTGAATCTTTCTTCGACTAGTTTACTACTTCTATTTATTCCGCTGATTACGCAGATTCGTGCGCCGATGGCGGAGATTATATGGTTCAATTATTTCGGCAAGATCTGCGTAAGTCAGCGAGAAAATAAGATTTGCTTCCACGGTAGAAATGTAGTACCTTTGTAGCCTTAATTTTCGTTTTATGTCCCACAAAGCCGGTTTTGTAAATATTGTAGGTAGCCCGAACGTCGGCAAGTCAACGCTGATGAACCGTATGATGGGAGAAAAGCTCTCAATCGTGACTTCCAAGGCACAAACTACGCGTCACCGCATCAACGGCATTGTGAACGGCGATGATTACCAGATCGTATTTTCGGATACGCCGGGTGTTGTAAACGCGGCCTACAAGCTACACGAAGCCATGATGAGCTACGTGGAAACGTCCCTGCACGATGCTGACATACTGCTGTTTATCACGGACATTTACGAAAGTGACATGAACCACAAGGAAACGCTGCAGCGCATCCTGAAGCTCAAAATTCCGATTCTCGTGATTATCAACAAGATCGATCTCGGAACCCAGGAACAGGCTGCCAAACGCATTGAATTCTGGAAAGAAAAAATCCCGCAGGCAGAAATTTTCGCAATTTCGGCGCTCCACGGCTTCAACCATGACAATGTGTGGAACCGCATCATGGAGCTGCTTCCTGAAAGCCCGCCTTACTTTGATAAAGACGATCTTTCAGACAGGCCCGTTCGCTTTTTCATCTCCGAAATGATCCGTGAAAAAATCTTTTTGCACTGCGACAAGGAAGTTCCTTACTCCTGCCAGGTGGAAGTAGATACATACGAGGAAGAGCCTGAAATCATTCGCATCCGGGCGAATATCATCGTGGAGCGTGATTCACAAAAAGGAATTATCATTGGGAAAGGCGGTGAAATGCTGAAACGCATCGGACGGGAAGCCCGCAAGGACATCGAAAAATTTGTCGGTAAGCAGATCTTCCTCGAAACCTTCGTGAAAGTAGACAAAGACTGGCGCGCCAGTGACTTAAAATTAAAGAAATACGGATATTAAAAGAATGTTGAATGATGAATGATGAGTGTTGAATTAGCTTATCATTCAACATTTAACACTCATCATTCATCATTAATAAAAATGAGCAACATCATCGCAATAGTTGGCAGGCCCAACGTAGGAAAATCAACATTGTTTAACCGCCTTACTGAGTCGCGCACGGCCATTGTGAAGGAAATCAGCGGCGTAACGCGCGATCGTATTTATGGCCGCGGGGAATGGAACGGCATCCAGTTTTCAGTCATTGATACCGGGGGCTACGTTCATGGTTCCGACGATATTTTTGAAGGTGAAATCCGCAAGCAGGTGGAAATCGCCATTTCGGAAGCTGACGCGATCGTTTTCATGGTTGACGTTACTACCGGGATTGTAGACCTGGACGAAACTGTGGCTGCCTTGCTGCGCAAATCGAAGAAAAAAGTATTTATCTGCGCCAACAAAGTGGATAGCGCTGACCGTTTCGGCTGGTCGTCTGAGTTCTGGTCTTTCGGCCTGGGCGAGGTTTATGACCTTTCGGCAACGAACGGCTCGGGAACGGGTGACTTGCTGGACGACATCGTGAAGAACTTTGACAAAAGCGTTGACATGGAGGAGCAAGAGGAATTGCCGCGCATTTCTGTTGTCGGGAAACCAAACGTGGGCAAATCTTCCTTAATTAACGCGCTGACGGGCGAAAACCGCAATATTGTCACCGACATATCCGGAACAACACGCGATGCCGTGAATACACGCTACAAGGCTTTTGGGTTCGACTTTTTACTGATCGACACTGCGGGAATCCGTAAAAAAGCGAAAGTAACCGAAGATATCGAATATTATTCCGTTTTACGCTCTGTGCGCACGATCGAAAGCTCTGATGTGTGTATCTTCATGATCGACGCAACGGAAGGCATCCAGAAACAGGACCTCAATATTTTTTACATCATAGAGAAAAACAGCAAAGGTGTTGTCGTACTCGTGAATAAGTGGGATTTAGTTGAAAAAGATCATAAAACAAGCCTGGAAATGGAAGAAAAGCTCCGTCAGCAGCTCTCCCCTTTCAACGACGTTCCGATTATTTTTACTTCCACGATCACGAAGCAGCGGATTCACAAGGCACTGGAAACAGCCATGGAAGTACATGAAAACCGGATCAAAAAAATACCGACTTCTGAGCTGAATGAATTTTTGCTGCCGATTATGGATGCAACTCCGCCGCCATCGGTAAAAGGAAAATATGTAAAGATCAAATACGTCACGCAGTTACCGACACACGCACCGGCTTTTGCCTTTTTCTGCAACCTGCCGCAGTATGTTCCGGATGCTTACAAGCGTTTTCTCGAAAACCGGATCCGCGAGCAGTATAATTTTACAGGAATTCCAATCCGCATATTTTTTCGCAAGAAATAAGCTATTTAGCTTATACGGGCTTCTTTTTTTAAAACGTATTTTTACATCCGGACCCAAACCCGGATGTTATGAAACGGTATTTTTTATCCATTTTTTGCGCTTGCTTCGCCTTTATGGGGTTTTCCCAATCCCGGGAACAAAAGCTCGTCAGTGACTATTTTGCACTCGTCAATGAGCTGCGCCAAACCCCGCAGGCATTTGCTGTGAAATACAATTCCTACCTGGAAGATTACCCGGAATTTAAGGAAGCCCTGAAATCGCAAAAGAAATTGCCTGCTTTCACGTTTGACCAGAAACTAACGGCTAATATGACGCGTTTGCTTGGCGGGCGCTACACCGAAGCCGATTTTGACGGGATTTGTGGAATGAGCGGCGCACAAGCCCAGCTTGACATCGAAGACTTCAATAACAAGGAAGAAATACGAGAGCTTTTTTTCGAAATCCTGGAAGAAGAAGGAACGAATATTTTCGACCCTTCACAGGTTAAAATGGGAATTGATGCTAAAATCAGCGGCGAAACAGCTGAAATGCGTTTTATTTATGGCACTTCCTGTGACATTCAGAAGTTGCGGCAAACATTCACTTCAACAGAAAAACCGGATACTTCCAAGGTAGATTTTACGCAACTGAACACCGCGAAGAACGTGACTTATCTCACAGCTTACGAAAAACAGATGGTGCAGGAAATCAATTTTGTGCGCTGCTACCCCAAAGAATATGCGGCCATTGTTGCGCTGCGTCTTAGTGAACGAAGCGCTGCAGAAGGAGGTTTGAAGCCCGATGAAGAAGTGGCGCTGAAAGAATTGCTGGCCGAATTGAAAGCGATGAAACCATTAACCCCGCTCCAACCTTCGGAATGCGTTTCAAAAGCCGCCAAGAAGCACGGGGCGGATATGAAAGCCAAAGGTTTTATTGCTCACGACGGCTCCGACGGAAAAGGCCCGCACGAGCGCATGAAAGCTGCCTGCAGCGGGATCGAAACATCCGGAGAAAACATTGGCGGAGGTGAAGAAACGGTGCGCGGCAGGGTGATCGAATTGTTGATTGATGAGGGAATTACCGGGCGCGGCCATCGAAGAACGCTGCTTGACAGGTCATGGACGCATGTCGGGGTGAACTACATTCCAAAGGCCGGATTGATCGAAGATGTCTGGACCCAGAATTTTACGGCATTTTAAACCGAAATTTTGCTGAAATCCGTGGCTGTTACGTCCCAGCTAGGCTCTGTGCCTTCGCGCAGCAGCTGTACTGTTTGGTAACCCGCTTCTTTTGCTGCTTCGAGCTCTTCGCGGATATCTGATAAAAACAGGATGTTTTCGGGTTTTACGTCAATTTCAGCGCTGATTTTGCGGTAGGTTTCCACTTCACGCTTGCCGCCGGTCGTTGTGTCGAAATAATTGGAAAAGTGCGGAGTTAAATCGCCTTGTTCGGAATAGCCGAAAATCAATTTCTGCGCCTGCACTGAACCGGAAGAAAAAACACCCAGCTGGATATGACGTGCTTTCCATGCTGCCAATGCTGCCGGAACGTCTTCGTAAACATGCCCTTTGATTTGGCCGGAAACATATCCTTCTTTCCACAAAACACCCTGCAAAGTCTTCAGAGGAGTGATTTTTTTGTCCTGATGGCTCCACTGCAGCAGCTTTGCCAGGATTTCGTCCGTATGACTAATGCATTCTCCGTCAAGCTCCAGGGATAATTCAATCGTTTGTTCAAAAGCTTCAAACACATCGGGGCTGAGCTTCATTTCCCTCAGTTTTTCGATGTTTTCCCGGAAATAAGGGAAAAGCACATCGTAAACAAAGGAAACAGAGGTAGTGGTGCCTTCAATGTCGGTTAAAATATATTTTACGGGATGGGACATTCTATTTTTTTAATAAACGTTTAAGCGCTCCTGAAATTTCACGTTCTAAATTCAAATTTCAAAATCTGAATAGCGTTTTTCAATTTCCGTGCCAGTATAATGTGGAACCCAGCCGCTCATATCAATGAAAATGCGGATAGCTTTCACAAAAGGATCCTTTTCACCGGCATCAAACCAGTGTTTCGTGCCTTCGGGAACGGAAATCAAATCGCCCTGCTCACACAGGAGGTTGAATACCGGCTGGCCTTCCAGGTGAAACCAGAACAAGCCTTTACCGTCCACGAAAAAACGAATCTCATCTTCCGAATGCGTATGCTCTGCGAGAAATTTTGCCCGGATAGCATCGTAGTTCTCCGTCAGCTTATTGATCGAGATGACATCTGCCGTCAGGTAACCGCCCTTTTCCATGAAAGGCTGTAAATCTTTCCGGTAAGCCTCGATAATTTCTTCCTGCGTGGCAGTGTCGTCAAATACAACGTCACAGTGCCACTGATCAAAGAAAATGCCCCTCGCATTGAGGAATTCCCTGATCTGTTTAGGCTCGCTGATACGAGCACCTTCGTCCGGAATGGATAAAATTGCCATGTTAAACGCTTTAGGCTGCAAAATTACGCATATATCGGCCGTCGGGCAAATTTTTGTACTTAAAAACAGGTAATGTTTTAAAAAAATAGGGACCGACTGGATATATTTCAGCCACGAATTCACGAATTTTATTTGACTGGGTTGAAAAGAATAATTAGCCGAATCAAATTCATTTTGTGAATTTTTAGATTTGTGAAATGTTTAAACCTGTAATATTGACAATGAATTATTAATTCGTGAATTCGTGGCAGTTATTCCCTAATCTTCGAATTATCAAATATTACCACAAAATCACGTCAATGACCTGCGTCACGAAAATGATGAAGCAAAGACCGGCGAGCGCCCACCAGACAAAAAGCATGGTTCCTGCCGCGGCGTTCAGCGCAAAGATGGTAAAGAGGATCGCTAAAGCCAGGAAAAGCACCAGCAACCCGATGTTGACTGCCAGCTCCACATCCATGGGTGGCGGGGACTGTTTCATTTCATGCAATTTTTTTCCAACAACCATGCGCTGAAGCTTAAAATCCTCGTTAAAGTCCGCCATTTTATGGGAAAAATTAGTTACGGCTTCTGTTTTTTCTTCCGTAACGGCAACTGCATCCAGGATTTCTTCCCCCGGGCTTTCTACATTTTCTGCTTCCAAAAATATCGGTGTTTCCTGAATTTCCGCTGTTTCTTCTATTCCGGGTTCAGGAGAGACGACGCGATCCTCTTCCACGGGCGTTGATTTAATTTTGTTATTCCAATGCCATTGCACAAAATAGCCTTTGTTGACCGTACGTTTTTGAATGGTGCAGGAAGAAATAAACAGAAAGGCAAGAATGCCCATAAGTAGTAAGCTGGCTTTTTTCATACGGTACATATTTTAGCCGAAATTAATAAAATTCCGGCTCTTTTTGTTAAAAGATTTTGAATATGATTTCAATTGATTTCCATCGGAAAAGTTTGAGCTTCGGCATCAGCGCCTTCCTGTTGAATGGAAACCAGTGATTCATAGATTTCTAAGGTCGCTTCATCCGTTAAATGATGACTTTTTTCGCTTGGGGCAGGAAACGAACTGTTTTTTTTGCCCCAGCTCCATTGCACAAAGTAACCCTTGTTTACCCTGCGTTTTTCTATAATGCAGGAGGAAATAAAGATTAAGGCCAGGATCCCGGTCAGTAGTAGTAAAGCAGGATTTTTCATTTGATTCCTATTTTGACTCAAATTACAGAAAAATTCTCGTTATTTTTGTTACACAATTTTTGCAAAATGATGTCAATTGATTTCCGAAGCGATACGGTAACTAAACCAACACCTGCCATGCTGGAAGCTATGTTTTCAGCGCCGGTTGGGGACGATGTTTTCCAGGAAGACCCCACTGTTAACCGTTTGCAGGTGATGGCAGCCGGACTTTTCGGAAAGGAAGCCGCCCTGTTTTGCTCCTCCGGAACGCAAACCAACCAGATCGCGATCAACGTACATGTGAAGCCCGGCGGCGAAGTGATTTGCCATGAAGACAGCCACATTTATAAATACGAAGGCGGCGGGATCGCTAAAAACTCCGGTGCATCGGTACGGCTGGTGAACGGCGACCGCGGAAGAATTACCGCAGAAACTGTCAGCGAATGGATCAACAACCCGGAAGATGTACATTTCCCGGAAACACAGCTCGTGAGCCTGGAAGATACTTTCAACCGCGGCGGTGGCTCAGTGTATGAGTTTGAGGAAATCAGGCGGATCAAAGCTATCTGTACCCAACATAAGCTTCCGCTTCATCTTGACGGCGCCCGGGTTTTTAATGCACTCATGACAAACGGCATTGATTATAAAACGTATGCTGAACAATTCGATTCGATTTCAATTTGCCTGTCAAAAGGATTAGGCGCCCCGGTTGGATCGCTGCTCCTTGGTACAAACGATTTCATCAGGCGGGCAAGGCGCGTGCGCAAAGTCATGGGCGGAGGAATGCGCCAGGCGGGATTTTTGGCAGCTGCCGGGATTTATGCTTTGGAGAATAACGTGGAACGCCTGAAGGACGATCACCGCCACGCCAAAATGATCGAAAACACCTTAACCGAACTGGCCTGGGTCAGGGAAGTGATCCCGGTGCAAACGAATATTGTTGTTGCGATCCTGAACGACGCTTCGCAAAGAGATCCGATTATTCAGAAGCTCGGCGAAAAAGGCTTAAAATGCGTTGCCTTCGGGCCTGGGATGATCCGTTTTGTGACCCATCTCGATTTGACTGCATCGGACATTGAACAGGGAATTGATATTCTGAAAAGCATCGCATGAAAAAAACGGCTTTCTTTTTCCTGGGGTTGATCCTGCTCTCTGCCTGCAATCCGAAACCGGAGGAAACCGTTTCTTTTGATGACCTGACTTCCGATTCGGAGAAATACGGCAACAACGACAGTCTTCCGGGAACAGTTGAAAAAGAAGTATTCTATTTCGATTCAATTAGTCCATTATCGCAAAATTTAATTGATTCCGTCGGATTTGACAGGAAATTGATTTTTCCCCTTGACAGCGTTTTGTTTTCAGACCGCTTTGGTGCGAAGAATACCGAAAAATGGTATTACCGGACAGATAAAGATTCACTTGTATTTTTCCATTGGGAATTTAAGGACTCATTAAAAACGTTTAACACGTTCTACAACTGGATTGATTGCTACGGCCCGAAATGCAAATCGGTACAGGTCGGAATGCCGGCTGCTTTTTCAAAACGCGCGACGCTTTTCCTCGTGGAGGACAAGCATTTATATTTTGTGGAATCCGATCTGAAAATCACCCCGGAAAACTACCTCAGCTATTTCGACGGACCGCAGGGGAAACTTAAAAAGCTTAAAAAATGGAAATACGTCGTGATCCAGCAGCCCCGCAAAAAAGCGGAGTGGTTTGCACGCAACGACAAAGGCGAGCTTGTGCCGATAGCGCTTTAGTTTTGGATCGCAAAGGCACGCTAAGTTAACGCAGAAGACGCAAAGGGTGAAGTTGTGCTAAGGAGGCAAAGGTAATTCTTAATTTTTCTTTGCAGTCTCAGCGTATCCTTTGTAAACTTTGCGATCCAAATAATTACTTTTGCAAAAACGAAAATTATGCCCGGTAAACGCTTTCTCCGTCTCAATTGGATAACCCTAGTTTTTATTTACCTCGTCGTGATTGCCGGGAGCTTTGTGCGCATCACCGGGAGCGGAATGGGCTGTCCGGACTGGCCGCGCTGCTTCGGGCAATGGGTGCCGCCAACGACAGACGCTTACCTGCCGGAGAATTACAAGGATATTTATTCGGAGAAACGCGCCAAAAAAATCGTGCGCTTTGCCGGATTTCTTGAAAAAATAGGCTTTGCAGAAGAAGCGAAACAACTGCGGGAAGATAAATCTTTGCTGATCGAACAGGATTTCAACGCACGCAAAACCTGGACGGAATATATGAACCGTGTTTTCGGTGTCCTGGCTGGCTTTGGCGTCATGTTCATCTTTTTCATTTCATGGTTTAAATACCGCAAACGCCGTTTACTCGTGTTAAGCACAGCCAACCTCATCATCATTATTATCCAGGGCTGGTTTGGCTCCATTGTAGTGGCAACCAACCTTGTTCCGTGGACGATTACAGTCCACATGCTCCTGGCGCTGCTTATCATCCTGATCCAGATCCAGCTGATTTATGACGTTAAATACCGTTTTGGCGAGCCGGCAATCCGTGAAAACTCTTCCCTGGAAATCAAGCCGGCCATGAAATGGATTATCTGGCTCAGCTTCCTGATTACATTCGTACAGATGTTTTTGGGAACGCAGGTCCGGGAAGCAATTGACGAGCTGACAATACAAGGTTTTGGCCGTGAAAGCTGGACGGATAAGCTTGGAATTCCTTATTTCATTCACCGCAGCTTTTCATGGCTGGTACTCGGTTTCCTGGTGATCCTCGCCTGGATGAATTACAAAGACAAACAATACAGGCTCGTTTACGCTTCGTTTGTATTGCTGGCCATCGAGCTGGTTTCAGGTGTTCTGTTAGCTTACGCCGACATGCCGGGACTGGTCCAGACAGCGCATTTGCTCTTCGCCTGCGTAATTTTAGGCGTGCTGTATTATACGATTTTAAGAATGAGAAAAGCTTAGCTGCGCAGGCTTTGCCAGAGATAAAACACAAGGTAGGACTTCCATCCCGCAAAGCGTTCAAAAAAAGCATCGACCGCTTTCCTGTTCTGTTTTCTTTCGATTCCTTTCAATTTGAGGAGCGCCGTGTCCAAACCTGTGTCTCCGTAAGGAATGTTGTTGGGTGTTTTCAAGCCTTTTAACAAGGTATAATTTGCTGTCCACTCGCCAACTCCGCGGATGGAAATTAATTTTTGGAGCATCAGCTCTTCGGACTGCAATGCATTTATTTTCTCTTTCGAAAGCTCACCTGAAGCCAAAAGCGCTGCAATTCCAATCAGGTATTCGGCTTTTCGCCCCGAAAACTGGAAGGCTTTCAAATCTTCAACAGGAATTTGCTGTACGATTTCAGGACCTGGAAACATAAAATAGCGCTTGTTTTCATATTCCAGGCTCTCCCCGTAGTGTTCCGTCAGGCGGCGTTTCATCTTGTATGCAAAGGAAAGATTGATCTGCTGACCAATGATCCCCCAGGAAATTGCTTCGAAAAAATCGGGAATTCCTATCAGGCGTAATCCCTCCAGCTTCAAAAGCGGGTGTAAATCCGGATCTTCGGCGATCAATTTATAAAACGGCTTTAAATCCCGGTCGAGGTCAAACCAATCCGTAACATACGCGACTAAGCTATCAGGATCCTCCACTTTCCCTGAAAGCACTTCTACCAGCAAAAAATCTTCCGGAGCGCTTATCTCAAGCAGCAATTTCGAGCCATCTAAACCGATCAGCTTGCGCACTTTTCCATCCAAAACTTCGTGGGTACAATCGTCCAGGTTCCTGTCGAGATACCACAGACAATGACTGAAACTGAACAGCTCAGGAAGCTTGATTTGAAATACAGGGTTCACTTATTCGAAAGTCTGCTTCGTATAATTCTTCTGCTTGCGCTGGTTTTTCTTCACTGTGCGCTGAATTTTTTTGTTCTTCTTTTTGTTCCGCTTGATGCTTTTCCTGGCTTCAGGGGATTGGCGCGCCCAGTGCTCTTTTTCAGCCGCTTTTTTGGCTTTGGCAGCAGCTTTCCCTTCTTTTTTGCGTTTTTTGGCAATGGCTTTTTCTGCTTCTTCAACGGAAGTCGGGTTTTTCTGCCCGAAAACGGCCGGGCTAAACAATAGAAAACCCAATACGAGCGTTAGTTGGAGGATGAGTCTGATTTTCATTATCTTTGTATATGTTTAATTTCCGAAAGCTATCCTTGCAAATATTGTTCTTTTTTTTGGCAATTGCTGTGATTTCGTGCAAAAAAAACAAAAATCACCCGGTGCCAAGCATCCCTTTTGACATTACGATTTATATCAACCTGCCTAGTTATTCAAGCCTTGAAGCTGTCGGCGGCTGGGCTTACGTCAATGGCGGATCTAAAGGAATTGTAGTTTACCGCAAATCATACGACGAATTTGTAGCCTTCGACCGACACTCCCCCGCCGATGACGGCAACTGCAACCTTCCGCTGGTAACTGATCCCGACAATTTCCTGCAATTAAACGATTCCTGCACCGGCGCAAAATTCTCCCTCTTTGATGGCAGCCCGATGTCCGGCTCCGAATTCGGCCTGCGCCAATATCAAACCTGGTGGGACGGCGCGACGGGCTTGAGGATTTATAATTGAATTAAGAAACCACATTATTCACAATAGAAATTGAAATTTATGGAAACTGAAATTGTATACGCATTTACTGATCAACCAACAACTTGCCCAATCTGCAGCGCTAGAACCGAAATCGTTAAAGAGTTCATGGATGAAAAACATAAGCAATATCATGAATGTCCATGTTGCGATTTTAGTTTTTTCATTGAGGAATTTTAGGGATTATGAAGGAAGGTCAAAAATTGTGGACTCGAGAAGAATTAATTCTTGTAATTAATTTATACTGGAAGCTTCCTTTTGGAAAACTTCATCAGCGAAACCCGGAAGTAATTGAACTCGCAAGTTTGATTAATAGAACTGTAGGTTCGGTAGCTTTCAAACTTGTAAATTTTGCAAGTATGGATCCCAGTTTACATGCCAGAGGAATAAAAGGTGCTACAAATGCTAGTAATTTAGATAAATCTATTTGGAGTGAGTTTTACAATAATCTAGAAATTTTAGCTTTTGAAAGTGAAAAATTGTTAGCAGAAACAAAGAATGTAACAATAGAGAGATTAAATAATATTCCAGAAATGGAATTGTTTAAAGAAGGCAAAACCCGAGAACAAATGATTAAAGTGCGAGTTAATCAAGCGTTCTTTAGACAATCAATCTTAGCTTCATACAATAACACTTGCTGTATTACTGGAATTCAACAACCTGAAGTGTTAGTTGCTGGTCATATTAAACCGTGGAGCATTGACGAAAAAAATAGATTAAACCCTCAAAATGGAATTGCAATAAACGCATTGCATGATAAAGCTTTTGAAAATGGATTATTAACAATCACACCTGATTATAAAATCAAAATTTCATCTATTCTTCTTAAGAAGAAAACCCAATTAGTTCAAGATTATTTTTTAAAATATAATGATCAAGAAATCATATTGCCATCAAGATTTCTCCCAAATACTGAGTTTTTGAAATATCATAATGAAGTCAGATTTAAACCATAACATCAAATAATTTTTTTCTACCGCTTAATTGCCGTAACTTTGCGCCATGTTAGAAGAACGCCCGATAACGGATTGGTTGCCCTTAACGAAGAAAGAAGCGGAAAAACGCGGATGGGATGAGCTGGATGTGGTCATCATTTCCGGTGATGCTTACGTAGACCATCCGGCTTTCGGAACGGCGGTGATCGGGCGGATTATCGAAGACGAAGGCTTTAAAGTAGCGATCGTTGCCCAGCCCAACTGGAAGGACGATTTGCGCGATTTCAAGAAATTCGGAAAACCCAAATATTTCTTCGGTGTTACGGCCGGCTGCATGGATTCGATGGTGAACCATTACACGGCCAACAAACGCCTGCGCTCAACGGATGCTTACACACCCGGCGGCGAAGCGGGTTACCGCCCGGATTATGCCACAACGGTGTATTCCAATATTCTGAAAGAATTATTTCCGGACGTTCCTGTACTCATTGGCGGAATCGAAGCTTCCCTGCGCCGCGTAACGCATTACGATTATTGGAAAGACCAGCTTATGCCGTCGATCCTCGTGGATTCGAAAGCAGACATGCTCGTTTACGGAATGGGTGATCAGCCGCTGCGCGAGGTTTTGCGTTTACTCAAAAAAGGCGTTCCGTTTTCTTCCCTGCGAACTTTGAAACAGGTTGCTTTTTTGCAGGATAAAAACGAAGAATTACCTAAAAATAAAAGCTGGGAAACGCTTGAATTGTCCAGCCACGAAGTGTGTTTACAGGATAAGATCAAATACGCTGCAAATTTCAAAACCGTTGAGGTTGAATCCAATAAATGGCAGGCGAACCGGATTATACAGCATGTCGGAAGCCAGACTTTGGTGATCAACCCGCCGTATAAAACGATGACGGAAACGGAAATCGATCAATCCTTTGATTTGCCATACACGCGCCTGCCGCACCCGAAATACAAAAAACGGGGAGCTATTCCGGCCTACGATATGATCAAGTTTTCGATCAACATGCACCGTGGCTGTTTTGGCGGCTGCAGCTTCTGTACGATTTCGGCGCACCAGGGTAAATTCATTGCTTCCAGAAGTGAGAAATCCATTTTGCAGGAAGTCGAAGACGTGGTGAACCACCCGGAATTCCGCGGCTACATTTCCGATCTCGGCGGCCCGTCGGCCAACATGTACCGCATGAAAGGCAAGGACGAAGACATTTGTAACCGCTGCTCAAGCCCAAGCTGCATCCACCCGGTGATTTGCTCCAACCTGGATACTTCCCACAAACCGATGACGGAGCTTTACCGCAAGGTCGATAATCATCCGAAAGTGAAAAAAGCCTTTGTAGGTTCGGGGATTCGCTACGATTTGCTGGTGGACGATTTCAATAAAAATAACGAAGACGGCAACCACGACGAGTATATCGAGCAGGTGATTACGCGCCATATTTCGGGCCGTTTGAAAGTTGCCCCGGAACATACGTCGGATGCCACGCTGAAAGTGATGCGCAAACCGTCCTTCAAATATTTTCACAAATTCAAGGAAAAATACGACCGCATTTCACAGAAAAACGGCTTGAACCAACAACTGATCCCGTATTTTATTTCGTCCCACCCGGGCTGCGAAGAAGAAGATATGGCGAACCTCGCTGCCGAAACCAAAGATATGGGCTTCCAATTAGAGCAGGTGCAGGATTTCACTCCAACACCAATGACGGTCGCCGAGGTGATTTACTATGCCGGCGTTCACCCGTATACGCTCAAGCCAATCAAAACGGTGAAAACCAAGGAAGAAAAACTGAATCAAAACCGCTTTTTCTTTTGGTACAAACGTGAAAACCGGGATTGGATCAAGAACCGCCTCCAAAAAGCTAACCGGCCGGATTTGGCTGAAAAATTACTCGGGGACGTTCCCGAAAAGAAGATGCCGAAATGGCTGGAGGAGAAAAGAAAAAGAGGATAGTTTTCCCCGGCAAAGCTCATTTCAATTCCGGGCGGCCATTTTCTGGATCAGCTATTTCGCCGAAAAAATGTTTTCTGGCTTTGGTACAAATGGTAATGAAATAGGCTCCATTACTGCTGTAATCCCACCATTGCGCACGCAGGCTTTCAATCCGGTATTTTCCCTGGAATTTGATTTTAGGTTCAATGATCTGTAAAAGGTTGATCGTCAAATTTCAACGGCGAAATTTTGTAATATTACCTGAAACTAATCATAATTTTGGATGTTTGCAAACCCAGCGCAAAAATTTTAAAGGCGTTTGATAACCAAATCTTTCAGACAGGAAATGAATTCCGGATGATCGTTGGAACTTGGTACGAGTTGCACTTTTTCGCCGCCGTTATGGGCAAAAATCTCCTGGTATTCACCGCCGATTTCAATGATCGTTTCGAGGCAATCGGCTACAAAAGCCGGACTGAAAACCAATAATTTTTTTGCACCTTTTTTGGCTTGTTCCTCAACTACTTTATCCGAGAAGGGCT
Source organism: Crocinitomicaceae bacterium (assembly GCA_021325675.1). Taxonomy (GTDB): domain Bacteria; phylum Bacteroidota; class Bacteroidia; order Flavobacteriales_D; family Crocinitomicaceae; genus M2408. The sequence continues at coordinate 126,228 of JAJTCM010000004.1, read as the reverse complement.
TCAGCCATTTTTCATTCAAACGGGATTGGAAGCAAACAGTATATTTTTCTTCCGGAATGTTCAGTTTGGCGGCAATCAAACGGGTTGTTGCGTAGCTGGTCGCTTTATAGCAAAATTTGTTCTCCTCAGTGATCTCGCTTTCACAATCGTGGTCTGTACACAAACCGCTGTTATACACTTTATCCACCTGGCGCTCAGGCAAACCGTGGTAAGAAAATAAAACGTGGTCGTAATCCGCTAAGTTAAATGCGCGGGCACGCTCAACAACGGAATTGATGTAGCCTTCGTGGTCGTAAAACTGCGAAACAACCTTAATCTCCGGAATCACCCACCATTTTCGGATAATATCCATCGCTTTTTCAATCGCCGAACCGGACGAAGCGCTGGCATATTGCGGAAATAACGGGATAATGATAATCTGCTCGTAATTCGCTTTGTGCATCCGTTCCAACACCGAATCCATGGATGGGTTCTGGTAGCGCATCGCCAGCTCAACAGTAATATTCTGATCCTTTAATTCTTCCTGCAAAATCCGCTGCACATTTTCCGAATGCGTCAATAAGGGAGATTTACCGTTTCCGAAAGCCCAGAGCTCTTTGTAGATTTTCGCTGACTTCGGTGCGCGGAAAGGAACAATAATCCCGTTCACGAGCAGTTTACGCGGCAGCCACGGAATATCGATCACCCGCGGGTCATTCAAAAATTCGCTTAAGTAGCGTCTTACGTCAGAAGTAGAAGGACTATCGGGAGTTCCCAATTGGATTAAAAGTACACCAGTTTTTTTATTCATATCAACAGTAATAAACAACGAAGGGCAAAATTTGTTTGCCCCGCGTTTTTATCTTGAAATTATCTTTTTAAATGTGCAGGGCACGTGATTCCGTTGCATCGAGCGCCGCTTCTTTCACTGCTTCAGAATAAGTCGGGTGAGGGTGGCAAATGCGGGCGATATCTTCAGCTGAAGCACGGTATTCCATCGCTACGACCGCTTCCATGATCAGATCGGCAGCGCGCGGCGCAATCATATGAACACCCAACACTTCGTCCGTTTGCTTGTCAGCGATGATCTTGATCAATCCCATGATATCCATGCTTGCACGGGCACGGCCCAATGCTTTGATCGGGAAAGAACCGACTTTGATTTCGCGGCCTTCTGCTTTCAGCTCTTCCTCCGTTTTACCAACTGCAGCTACTTCCGGCCAGGTGTAAACTACTCCCGGGATCAGTGCGTAATTGATATGCGGTTTTTGTCCGGCAAGTAATTCTGCCACATAAACACCTTCTTCTTCGGCTTTGTGAGCGAGCATTGCGCCGCGAACCACATCACCGATTGCGTAAATATTAGGAACTGAAGTCTGTAAATGATCGTTCACTTCTACTTGTCCTTTCTGATTAACTGCCAAACCTGCTTTTTCGAGGTTCAGGCCGTCCGTGAATGGTTTACGTCCTACTGCAACAAGGCAGTAATCCGCTTCGAAAGTTACTTCTTCGCCTTTTTTATTCAAAGCTTTCAAGGTCACTTTTTTACCGCTGTTCACTACGGATTGTACGCGGTGTTCGAGGTTGAACTTAAAGCCTTCTTTTTTCAATACTTTCGTGAGCTCTTTACCCAAAGTACGGTCCATCGTCGGGATAATCGTATCGGCGAATTCCACCACTTCGATCTGCGTCCCCAAACGGGCGTAAACCGAGCCCAGCTCGAGTCCGATCACGCCGCCGCCGATCACGAGCATTTTCTTCGGGATTTCCTGCAATTCGAGGGCTTCCGTAGACGTGATGATGCGTTTTTTATCCGGCTCCATTCCCGGAAAATAATTCGGTTTGGAACCTGTGGCAATGATTATATTTTTGGAGTCGATTACTTCGGATTTGCCGTCTTTCCCTGTCACCTGGACCTGCGTTTTGGAAACAAAAGACCCGAGTCCGTTGAATACCGTCACGTTGTTTTTATCCATCAGGAATTTGATCCCGTTGCAGGTTTGTGAAACCACATCAGCCTTACGCTTGATCATCTGCTTGATATCTGCCGTGATTTTACCGGTTTTGATCCCGTGTGCCTCGAAATTGTGCACCGCATTGTGATAATGCTCGGAAGAATCCAGCAACGCTTTGGAAGGGATACAACCCACATTAAGACAAGTACCGCCAAGGGTATCGTATTTCTCAATCAAGGCAGTTTTCATACCTAGCTGTGCACACCTGATTGCGGCAACATATCCGCCCGGGCCAGACCCGATAATTGTAACGTCGAACGAGCTCATTTATATTTTTTTTACAAAGGTAGCATAATCTTATAAATGATGAATATTGAACGATGAATGTTGAGTGATGAATTCAACCTTAAAGATCAAAAATGTGTTTTTCCGCATGATAGGATGAGCGCACCAGCGGACCGCTCTCAACGTAGCGGAAACCCATTTTCAGGCCGATTTCGCGGTATTTATCAAAACGTTCCGGGGTAACGAATTCGTCGATCGGGAGGTGTTTTGGAGTTGGCTGCAGGTATTGCCCAAGTGTAAGAATATCAACGGAAACACTGCGTAAATCTTCCATTGTCTCAATTACTTCTTCGTCTGTTTCGCCTAAGCCGAGCATGACACCCGATTTGGTGCGCATCCCTCCTTTTTTCAAGCGGAAAAGTACTTCGAGGCTACGGTCGTATTTGGCCTGGATTCGGACTTGCTTGGTTAAACGGCGCACCGTTTCCATATTGTGAGAAACAATTTCCGGGGCAACGTCGATGATTTGTTGTAAATTTTCCCATTTGCCGGCAAAATCAGGGATCAGTGTTTCAAGTGTTGTTCCGGGTGACTGGTGACGGATTGCTTTCACCGTTTGTACCCAGATTCCGGCTCCGCCATCTTTCAGGTCGTCGCGGTCAACGGAAGTGATTACGGCATGTTTCACGCCCATAATTTTCACGGAGTGGGCCACGCGTCCCGGCTCAAATTCGTCGACAGCTTCCGGGCGGCCGGTTTGAACGGCGCAGAAACCGCAGCTTCGCGTACAGATATTTCCCAGGATCATGAAAGTGGCTGTTCCTTCGCCCCAGCATTCGCCCATATTCGGGCAGCTTCCGCTTTCGCAGATCGTGTGGAGCTTGTGCTCGTCCACCAATCCTCTCACCTTGCGGTAATTTTCACCGATTGGCAGCTTTACACGCAGCCATTTCGGTTTCTTGATGCGGACCGGGTTGGAATCTGTCTGGATAATTTCACTCATGTTGCTGAAAAATTCGTAGCTTTACAGACTGCAAAATTACATAAATAAACGCTTTCATGCACACTTCAACGGTAAAATATCTGGGTGATTTAATGACGGAATGCACCCACCTGAATTCGGGAACAAAAATCGTGACAGACGCCCCGGTTGACAACAACGGCAAAGGCTCGGCTTTTTCACCGACTGATTTGGTTGCAACGGCTTACGCGTCCTGCATGTTTACGATCATGGGGATTTTTTGCCAGGCTCACGGCTACACGTTCAGTCACGGTGAAGCGAAAGTCACTAAAATTATGTCTGCAGCCCCGCGCCGTATTGAAAAAATTGTCATCGAAATGGATTTGCAGGGCAACGGCTGGGACGAAAAAACTTCCCAAAAAGTCATTGCTGCGGGCAAAGCCTGCCCGGTAGCGCGTACGCTGGGTGAAAATGTTGAAGTTGAGTTCATTTTTAACGTTTAGAAGGGATTCCAACATTTAGTATCGCAAAAAGCGCAAAGTTCACGCAGAGCGCGCAAAGCAGCTAAAGTAATTTTCTCTGCAAACTTTGCAACAACTTTGAGGCCTTTGCGATACAAAAATCACTACTTTTGCAAAATGGAAAACAGAAGGAACGACAAACGCGGCGAGCGCACTGAGCGACCGGCTTACATGAAAGAGAAAAAAGTGGATGAAAACCTGATTTTCGGGATCCACGCTGTTGTGGAAGCAATCAAATCGGGCCGGGAGATCAATAAAATCCTCGTTCAGAAAGGCATTCAGAAAGAAGTTTTTCATGAGCTGAAAGATGCTACTGCGGGTAAAAATTACTTCATCCAATATGTTCCCGTTGAGAAAATCGACAAGCTGACAACCAGCAATCACCAGGGCGTTGTAGCTTTTGCTTCGCCGGTTTCCTATTTCACGATCGAAACATTGATTGACGAAGCAGTCGAAAACGATACCAGGAGCTGTTTTCTTTTCCTGGACCGTTTGACCGATGTGCGCAACTTCGGCGCGATTGCCCGAACAGCCGAGTGCATGGGAGTTGACGCCATTGTTATTCCTTCCAAATCTTCCGTACAAGTTACTTCCGACGCCATCAAAACTTCGTCAGGCGCCCTGAACAGGATTAAAGTATGTAAAGCCGACAGCTTCAAGGATAGCTTGTTTTATGCCCAGCAATCTGATTTCCGTATCGTAGCCTGTACAGAAAAAACGTCCGTTCCTTTGTATGAAACAAACCTGCGCGGCAATGTTGCCATTATTATGGGCTCGGAAGAAGACGGCGTTAGCCCGGACTTGCTCAAATTAGCGGACATCAAAGCCAGGATTCCGATGGACGGCGAAATCAGCTCCCTGAATGTGGGTATCGCAACGGGCATGATTTTGTATGAGCGTTTACGCCAAATTAAGCACTAATTTATATTCGAAGATCAGGTATTAATAAATTAACCTTCGAATCTCGCAGCAGAAAAATTTTCGGATCTTCGAACCCCTTTCATTTTTTTTCATATCTTTAAATCAAATTCGAAGTTTATGAAATCCTTCTGTGCAGTCGCTCTTACTGTTATTCTGGCTTCCTGCGGGACAGCGCCCAATCCGAACAATAACAAATATGCCACTATCAAAGTGGATAAGCTGAGTGAAAAAGACATGTTTACCTATGTGAAGGTGAAATCATACATGGACCAGAAAGACTCGAAAGCAACGGATTACAGCCAGGATTTCCTGAAAGGCCTTAACGCGTTCAAAAACAACAAAGACCTCGATTCGGCCGAATATTATTTCACCGCTTCAATTCTTGATGTACCCACGAACATAGCGTATTATGAGCTTGGAAATGTAGCGATGGACAGGAAAGAATACGAAAAAGCGATTTATGCTTATGAAATGGCCGAGCGCCTGGGCTACGAGCCTTTTTCGAAAGTTTTATACAACATCGCCTGTGCACATTCTTTGCAGGAAAATACCGACCTCGCAGGCCAATACCTTGAATATGCGATCCAGGCGGGTTACAGCAATATTGACAATATCAACCAAGACGAAGACCTCCAAAACCTGCGTAACAGTTATTTGTTCAACTACCACCTGAAGCAAGGATTAAAAGGCTTGTCGAATGCCGATAATCTTTTTTGGCTGCAGTTCAGAAGACAATTCAGTAAAACACCTTTCCCGCTCAAGCTGGATGAAAACCTTGATTTGATTTTGCTGAACGACCAGACCCGCATCTCCTACGATTTTGAAAAATACATAGCGGAGATGCGCGACGAAAAGTTCTCCCGCGAAGTCAGCAAAGGTTTCTACTACCTGGCAGACCTGAAGGAAACTTCCGAATACGTGGCTTTGGTTTATGTGATCAAAGAAGAATTTTATGGTGACGAAGCACCGCTGACTTTCCGCCTGGCAACTTACACCCCGGAAGGGAAGCTGATTGACAAAAAAGAAATTGCCGGTCGCTCCGATTTTTCAAAGCCGCTGAAATCTGCTGTGATCAAAAACGACCTGAGCATTACGGTGACTTCCTATGAAACCGGTTTCGAGAAAGACCCGGAAGAAGAAGGCTATTACGACAACAAAGTGGTGAAGAAAACGAAAATCGGCGAAGAGAGCTTCACGATTGACCCTAAAGGAAAAATCGTTAAAGCTGCGCCGCCGACGCTTAGCTCAAAATAAATGATGGATGTTGAGTGATGGATTTCCCATTCATCACTCATAATTTATCACTCCATAAAAAGCTTTTCCACAAATTTCCGGCGGATCATCCATTCCGCGACGATTAAGTTCAGGATCCAGCTGGCGTAAGCAACAATTGTATACGATTCAACAGGTCCGAGCGGAACATCAAAGTAATCAAACACCATCAGGTAAAAACGCAGCGTAACGGCCGACAAAGTTAAGGCATAGCTCCGCAGCAGCCATTTTCCGTGGTCAACATAGCGTTTTTTATAAACGAGGACCAGCGCATAAAGCGTAAACCCGATCCACAAGATGGAAAGCAGTGTAAAGCTCAGCTGCGGCCAGAATCCCCCATTTGCATAAAGCGACATTACCAGGGCACCGGGCCCGGAGATCAGCAGCAAGCAGGAAACATACACATAGCCTGAAACTTTATGGATTTTCGGATAACGTTTGATTGTCCAGCGGTTAAACTGGAACAAGCCGCTCACGATTACAAAAACACTTGAAAATACATGAATATAAAACGACCAGCGCCAGATATCAACGTGATAAACAAATTGTTTGGTGAGCAGGAATTCTATATTGGGTTTCAGCGCCAGGTAAGGCAGCGAAAGCAGCAGCAAAAGATACGATGCATAAAGTACCAGGAAGAAAAACAGCCATTTCAGCGACTTGGAAATCATGTTTAGTATCCGTACATGTTAGCAAAAAAGCGGCGTTTTTTGTAGCGCAGGAAAAATTCGTAATCCGGGTTGATGACAATTTCGATTTTGGTTTTATCCGGGAAAACTTCATTTTTCTTATTCCAGTTCACAATTACTTCGCCCTCGCGGTAAGTCCAGCTTCCGTTCAGGATTACCATTTGCTCAGCACGCTCGAGCGTGTCTAATTTCGGATAATATTCGTAGCGCACGCTTCCGTCGTTGTCAAAGTACATGTCAGCTATGGAATCACTGGTATGTGAAAATATTTCCGTGAAATTTTCGCCGTTGATATCTGTTACAAGGAGGCTGTCCCAGTTCAGCAGGCTTTCCGGCACAACGACCCGCTTGAGCGTAAAATTCTTTTTACCGAGCTTTTTGTTTTTGGATTTCCAGTATCCTTTGCAGCTCAGGTCCAGTTTGCTGAATGTGAGGTAGAACGTTCCATCGAATTTATGGTCGCCCGGCTCGTTGAGCTCCATTTTCACTTCGTTTTCCGTTTCTTCTATGCTGCCGGAAAGATTGCGCTGCAGGCCTTTGTGCAGGTTGTAGCCCACTGCATGGTTCGGGCTTACAAAGTTCAGTACGATCCGGATATCCGAGCCGCCAAAATCGCCGATATACATGCCTTGCAGCGTATCCAGCTCGATCTGGTGCATGGCCGTGGCTTCTTCGCCCGTAGCGGATGCTTCATTTTCTTTGTTGGTGTCTATCCCGCTTTTGCAGGAAAAAAGAAGCAGTGACAGCAATAACAGGCCTGGAACAAAAGTTTTCATAATGCGGATTGATAATTTCAAATATATACATTTTTTTGAAAAAAATGTAACCTTTATCCCGTATAAAAACCATATTTTTATCCAAATAAATAATCTGAACCACCTTGGAAACAGCTAGTAAACCCAACCGAAAGCTCGTAAATATCGCAGCAGGAGCATTTTTAATCATCGCCATCGCCACCCTCATTTATGTTGCACAACGTGTCCTTGTTCCACTGGGACTGGCGTTCGTTTTTGCCAACTTGCTTTATCCGGCCGTACGCTTCCTGAAAAGTAAGCTGCGTTTTCCGGACTTGCTTGCTATTTTACTGAGCATGATCGTCGTAATCGTGGTCCTCGGAACCATTTTTATGATATTAGGCTCTGAAGTCGGCAAAGTCTTCAAAGATCTTCCGCAGGTGACGCACAACGCGAAGGTAAACCTTGATCATGTGCAGCATTGGATAGACAATACCTTTCACCTGAGCTATAACAAGCAATCGGAAATGATCAAGACGATGAAGGATACGGAGATGATGAAACCCAAATCCATGGAGCCCTTGTTCAGTGTCACTTCCCTGCTCCTGAACGTGATCCTGATCCCGATTTATACCTTTTTGATCCTGATTTACCGCAAAAACCTCGTCGCTTTTGTGGTAACTGTGAGCAAAAAATCCAAAGGGTCGAAAGCCGTTTCCACAACGTATGAGCTGCTGTTTGAGATCAATTCCATACTGATGCAGTATTTGGGCGGCCTGGGCATCGAAATGTGTATCGTAGCCCTGCTGACAGGCACCGGGCTTTGGATCATCGGCGTGAAATATTTCGTTTTCCTCGGAATCCTCACCGGTATGCTCAACCTGATCCCCTACATCGGGATTTTGATTGCCGGGCTGATCAGTATATTAATGACGCTTGCAGGATCAACAAACCTGGCGCTGATCGGCGGAGTTGTGGCGGTGAATGTGATTGTTCAATTGATTGACAACAATTTCCTGCTCCCAAAAATCGTTGGTTCCAAAGTCAGCATCAACGCCCTGGCCTCAGTTTGCGGTGTGATTATCGGCGGGGCGCTTGCCGGTGTCGGTGGAATGTTTCTCGCCCTGCCCGCACTAGCCGTTTTAAATATTATCTTTGACCATGTGGAAAACTTACGTCCTTTCAACTACCTGATCGGTGAAAAAGACGTAAAAAATTTAAAGAATGGCTTTGATTAAAGAATGCAGGGGCTTTGCGCCTCAATTTGGCGAGGATTGCTGGTTTGCGGAAAACGCAACAATTGTAGGCGATGTTATTATGGGCAATGAATGCTCTGTCTGGTTTTCAGCGGTGGTGCGCGGCGACGTAAATTCCATCCGCATGGGAAATAAGGTTAACATCCAGGATGGCGCTGTGATCCATTGTACCTTCGAAAAAACAAAAACAAGCCTTGGAAATAATGTATCAATCGGTCACAATGCGCTCGTTCATGGGTGTACGGTGGAAGACAATGTACTGATCGGCATGGGCTCAATTGTAATGGATAACTGTTACATCGAAGCAAACTGCATTATTGCTGCGGGAGCGGTTTTGCTGGAAGGCACGCGCGTTGAATCCTGGAGTATTTATGCGGGAGTACCGGCTAAAAAGGTCAAAACACTTTCCCCGGAGCTTTTTGAAGGTGAAGTGCAGCGCATTGCCAATAACTATGTAAGATACGCCTCCTGGTTTAAATAATGCGGAAATATTGATGAGTTAATATGCTAACATAGTTCTATTGACCAATTAACTCATTACACATTAACCCTTTAGTCAATTAGCATATTATTACATTAACTCATTAGCACATGAAATGAAAGATATTGAAAGCAAAGAAGACGTGGCCAAACTGGTCGATACCTTTTACGGGAAAGTATTACAGGACGAAAACCTGAAACCTTTTTTTGCGAACCTGGATTTTGAGGCCCACAAGCCGCACATGGTTCATTTCTGGTGTTTTGTACTGCTGGATGAACCGGGATATAAAACGAATGTTACTGAAAAACATCTTAAAATGCCCATCAAACAGGAGCATTTCGATCGCTGGCTGGAACTGTTCAACGAAACTTTGAGCGAGCTTTTCAGCGGTGAAAAAACCGAAATGGCCAGGCAACGGGCTTCAACCATCGCCTGGACCATCGGCAGAAAAATGGGGATCAATTAAGGATTATTCCCTCACAAAACGCGTGCGTTTCACAGAACCGCCGGACTCAAGCTCAAGGACATACAAACCGCTTCGTAAATCCGAAACATCCAGGGAGCTTTCATAAGCCGCCGAGCGCAGCATTTTTCCATTTAAATCATATATTCTCACCCGGGCACCGCTTGCTGCAACTACATCCAGGTTCAGCATGGATTTGCATGGATTGGGATAAACGGAGAAGGTTTCATCAGCCTTAAAATAGAACTCATTCGTTCCAAGGCTGCCGAAATTATGGTTCACAACGATGTATCCGCTATCGCCCACTGCAAAAACGAGCGTGTCATCATGGGAGGAAATATCGTTGATCCGGTTGTCAACTGAATAATAATTCCAGTTCGTTAAATCGTCTGTCCATTCGTAAATCAAGCCTTCATCTGTACTGAATGAAATTCCACCTGCATACATATTCCCGTTTCCGGATTGGTGCAAACCGTACATTTTCGGGTAATAAAAAGTCGCTGTAGCCATATCGTCATCCCAGCTGAGGCCGCCATCCGTTGAAACCAGTAAGCCAAAGCCAATATCAGAAGCTGCGTAAGTTGCATACGCCAGAGTGTCGTTCACGATTAAAACACCGGTCAGCGGGTTCATAATTTCCATAGCCGACGTAGGAATGCTGTCCCAGTCAATGCCTCCGTCCGTTGTGCGGTAAACGTAACCGCTGCGGCTAACAGCCAAGCCGAAAGACGGGTTCAAAAAGTCGATGTCGGTGATGTAATTATCCGCCAACATGGTTTCGTCAAGATTGCTTTCCGTCCAGGTGCCATTTGAGAGCCTGCCCATTGTTTCGCCGGTGAAGCAACCAGAACCGCCAATAAAACCATTGTTTTCATCAAAAAAGTACATGCCCTGGTTGTAGCACAAGACAATATCCTGCGGTGTAAGCTCCGTCCAGGTCGTTCCGCCGTCCGTTGTTTTGTAATTCCCCGAGTAAGGTCCGACAGTCATAAAGCCGGTCGTTTCGGAAACAAACTGCAGGTTGAGGATATGGTCTCCGTCGGGATAGAACGTAACGCCGGAGTAATCCACTTCCGACCAGCTCATGCCGCCATCGGTCGTTTTAAGCAGCAAACTGTCATTCCCGCCGATATAACCAATTTCAGATGAAGGAAAAGAGATGGTATTGAGCTTTTTATCCGTACCGCTTGGTATTTCAAACCATTCAGCCTGTGCAGAAGCAGAAAAGGAGCTGAGCAGCCAGATTCCGCAAATAAGTAACTTTGTTTTCATATCGTTGAATTTATTTGAAACAAAAGTAGGCTATGCTTTCCTCCGCCACAATGTACAATTCCGCCTTACGCATGTACATTTCTGAAATTCATCAGCGAATGAGCACTAATTTGAATACAAATTCCCCCTGGCTTGTTTTAACGATAAGGTGATAGGTTCCGTTTTCAACATTACCGGGGAAAGATCCATAGTTTTTATCTGCCGTAAACATCAATTTACCAAGCTGATCATACAACGACATTGACACATTCTGATCCTCAGCAATTCCTTCAATCCAAAATTTATCCGTGGTAGGGTTTGGGAAAACACCTGGTTTTTCGATTTCGATTTCGTTCACATTCAAACAATCAATAACGGCACGGACCTTTAATTTACTATTACTTTCACATCCTCCGATTGTTTGGGAAACAAAGTAATAAATACTGGTATCGATCGCATTTCCGGTATTAATCGGCGCACTAAACGCTTCATTATCATACCAGTTTAGTTCCGCTCCATTCACAACGAAATCAGAAACCAAAGCCGGTAAACAAAAAAATTGGATAGAATCTCCGACAGGTTCAGGTGTTACACAACTTAATATAAGCTTATTGCTACTTGGCATCGAGCCTATGGAGTCCCTGAAATCAACTTTTTTCTCAAACGTATTGTTAATCAAATCATATTTAAAAAACGTACCATAATCAAAATCACCTTCCAGGCTGGTCGTTCCATAAAGAACATCATCTCCCTTTAAAAGCGTTCCATAAGGCCTTCCACCGGAATTAATATCGAAGCTTTTCAGGGTAGTAACGTCAAGATTTAACGTGTCAAACTCATAAAGTGTGCCTAAATTATTCTGTCCTCCAAAAGTACACATTCCCAAAAGCTTGTTTTCGTAAGGGATCAGGTTACCCTGCGGAGAGGAGCCTGAAACCGCACTGCTGAAATCATATAGTTTGGTATAAACGTGTTGATTTAAATCATATTTATAAAGCACGCCACCGGAATTTTGTCCGCCCAGGTCGGTAGTACCATAAATGCAATTGTTTAAAACCAATAAGTCTCCCCGGGGAATTATCCCCGCAATTACATCTGACCGTACAAACTCATGTAAAACAGTAAACTGTTCATTAAGAGGGTCGTATTTATACAGGATGCCTGAATTAGGTGTGGAACCCATAACAAAAGTAACACCATACAAATTTCCGTCAGCATCAGCAACTAAGCCGGAATATGCATTCTCCTGGCAAAAATTGCCAAAATCGACTTTCTTTTCGAAAGTGTTCGTTGCCGGATCAAATTCAAATAAAATCCCGAGATTATTTACCCCGCCGAAGCGGGTAGTCCCATATATTTTATTATTCGTTGACAAAGCCATGGGACCGCTTGGGAAATTTCCTGTTATACTCCCATCGAAATCAAATAATTTAGTTTTAATATTATTATTTAAATCGAATGAAAACAGTGTCCCTGCATGACCGGAACCTCCCCGCATACAAGTTCCGTAATACAAGCCATTATACGCATCCAGCAAGCCACTGGATGGCCTGTGTCCATCCGGACTTGAATCAAATGCAAGCTTCTTTGAAACTATATTCCCGTTCAAAACAAATTCAAACAGCGTGCTCTTTCCGCCAAAAAACAAGCTGCCGCCTCCCTGAACAATTACATTATCAGATTGTGAAATTCCTAAAAATTTACCATTTTCATATTCTAACAATTGGCCCAATGGCATAACTCCGTTAACCTGGTTGAATTGATTAAACTCGTGATGAAGCTCCAGCTCATTCAAACCGGGATCATAGGAAAATATCTTTCCGCTGGAATGGTCGAATTCTCCCCCCAGCTGGGTGAAACCATATATTTTTCCATCACTGGCTACAATTAAATTACAATTAGGGGTCCTGCCGGTTACAGCGTTCTGAAAATCCACTTTTTTAGTAAATTGGTGTGTATTTACATCAAATTCAAATAGAATCCCATTGTTATTGACCCCTCCTTCATAATTCGAGCCATATATCTTTCCGTTTGGCCCAAAAACAATTGAAACCGGGTTTGCACCATGATCCACAAAGTTGGAAAAATCAAATTCGTGCTGAAAAGTATTATCTGATAAATCAATGGAATAAATGCCGTCAAAGCTTTGAGAGACCAGGCCATAAAGTTTGCCCGCACCGTCATACAATAAATCTCCTACCGGTCTTTTTCCTTCAGTGAGAGGATCGATAAAATCATGAATCACGTCATATACCTGTGTTGATAGATTATAACTAAAAACTACACCATAATCATTAGCGCCCCCAAAAAAAGTTACCCCATATAATGTGTTATCCACTTCAATCAGCGAATAACGTGCATCCTTGCCTTCAGCTCCATTAAAATCATGCAGCTTCGTGAAAACATTTGTCGCTGCATCATATTCGAAGATGGTGCCAAAATTGAACTGGCCGCCCAGGCTTGTCAATCCATATAATTTCCCGTTACCTGCCTGGGTCAGTTTACCCCGGGGAGTATGACCGCTTACTGCCGTAAAATCAAAGAGCACTTTATTTGTATTGCTTTCCAAATCGTATTCAAAAAGTACGCCCTGGCCCTGGCCCATATCACAATTTTTACAGCCCATCTTTGATAGACCATAAATGGATCCGTCAGTTGATTCTATAACAGCATTAAATTCAAAGGGATTGCCCGCATCAGAGTAAAAGGAATTTTCCATTTGATAATCATCTCCGTCAGCATTTGTGCTATAAATAACCCCGCTTCCAAATTCTCCGCCCTGGTGAGCCAACCCAATTACTCTTTGCTGGGAATAATTATAAAAGAAATGAGCTAAAAACAGGAGTAGAATAGTGTGTTTCATCTTGTATCTTTTTTTCAAAAATAACAAGAATTTTAATTGATCCTCAAAATTAAAGTTTTATCCTTCAATTATTTAAATCTGCAATTCCGCCTTACGCATGTACGTTTCTGAATTCGGACGGGGAAAGACCGGTTTGTGCCTTAAAAAACTTACTGAAATGCGCCGGATCGATGAAATTCAGCTCGTAGGCCGCTTCTTTGGCGGAAATCCCGGTGTTCAGCAAACGTTTGGCTTCCAGGACGAGCTGCTTATAGATCAGTGAACCCGCTGTTTCGCCGCTGCGCTGCCGGGTGATTTCATTCAGCTGCTTTTCCGTCAGGCTGAGCGCCCGGGCATAATCTTTTACTTTTTTCAAGGTCCTGAACTCCTGGCTGAGCAAGCGCCGGAAAGCCGCGTATAAACCGTCACCTTTAAAATCAGCTCCTTCAGATTGAAAACGCTTGCGCATGCACAGTAAAATGAGCTGGGAAAGGTTATTGAACACAAACTCGTGGCGGAAACTGTCCCCGGAACAGTACTCCTTCCAGCTTTGTTTAACGAGGTATTCCAATTCGCTGCTGTGATCTTCCAGCAAATAGGCCGGTGAGCATTCCTCAACATCCAGGCAGCTGTGATCCAGCAGAAAATGTCCGGTTTTCCGGGAATCGTTAAAGCGGCTTTGCTCAAATAAAAAAACGAAACCCTGTGAACCCAGCTCACGGCGCACCTGGTGCACTTGTCCCGGCGCTACAATATGGATTGAATTGGAATGAACGGGGAATTCTACAAAATCAATTATGTGCGTGCCCCCGCCCTGGAGAAAAACAAAAAATTCAAAATAGCCATGCCGGTGCGGCTCGCTGGAATCGTAGTGCGTCAGCGTGAGCAGCTCATTCATCCGGATTTCTTTCTTTTCAACTTCCGGAATGTCATGTGTAGGGATCATACAGCTTGATTTTCAGGATAAAGATAAGCATAGTATCGCAATGTTACAAAGTCTAAGCTAAGGACGCGCAAAGTCTTTGAAACATATAAGACACATAAGGGCAATATCAGATGAACTGCGCAAAAAAGAACTTATAAGAATTTGAGAAAGTATCTTCTGTACACACAGCGGAAAATAAAAGCCTTAAACAAGCCGGATGTGCCTGGACTCGACGCTGCCTTTGAAAAACTGCGAAGCCTTGCGGTTGAAATCGTCTGCATTTTCCGTTGTGAGGAATTCCGTTCGGCCCTGCTTGCTGCAATTCGTTTCGATTTCAGGATGACGCGACAAATAATCTTCCAGGCTGTTGGCGATGATGTCACCTTGAGAGATGACGCGGATATGTGACGGGACATGCTCACTAATCAGTTCTGAAACCAGCGGATAATGCGTACATCCCAGCAAAATGGTGTCAATTTCCGGATCCTGTTCCAGGAGCAGATCGAGATCGCGGCGGATAAACCATTTTCCCCCGTCCGTTTCATGCAGGGCATTTTCGATCAGCGGCACCCAGATCGGGCAGGCGTACTGGTTAACGCTTACTTCCGGGAAAAACTTGCCGATTTCGATGCAGTAAGACTCCGATTTGATTGTTCCTTCAGTAGCAATTACGCCGATGTGCTTACTCTCCGAAAAATTGCCGATGATCTCAGACGTAGGCCGAATAACGCCTAAAACGCGCTTTCCGGGATATTTTTGCGGAAGTACCTGCTGCTGGATCGTGCGCAAAGCTTTGGCAGAAGCCGTGTTACAAGCCAAAATCACGAGCTCGCAGCCCTGGGCAAATAAATACTCAACCGCCTGGAGGGTAAACTCAAACACAACGTCGAAAGACCGCGGACCGTAAGGAGCCCGGGCATTGTCCCCCAAATACAGGAAATCATACGCCGGGAGCTTCGTCCTGAGACTGCTTAGAATCGTCAGGCCGCCATAGCCGGAATCAAAAACGCCGATTGGTTTGCTGGATTGGTCCATGGTTCAAAGGTATTGAAAAATTTGAAGATTCAAAGATTTGAAAAGGCTTGAAACATATAAGGCACAAAAGATATTTAAGTTATTGGTGATGTTGAAGAACATGTAAGAATCTTATGATCTTTAATACAAAGTTCAGCTCACTCTTCTTATATGTCTTATATGGTTCAAAAAATCAGGTCAAAAAAAACGCCCTGCCAACAGACAGAGCGTTTCAAATATTAAGATCGTAAACTTACGGTTTTTTTGTTTCTTCAGCGTCAAGCTTCAGGAGCTCAACCATTACTTCGTTGGTGATGTCGATACCGCCTTTGAAATAAAGTGTAACGCTTTCGTCGATCACGTAATTGAGCTTTTTACGCTCAGAAACGATATCAACTGCTTTTTGCATACGCTTCAGGATCGGCTCGTTCATTGCGTTTGCCTTTTGGGAAAGCTCCTGCTGGATTTCCTGCTCACGCATTTGAATAGTCGACTGCTTTTTCTGCAAAGCTTCTTCTTTGTACTGCTGGCTCATCGGCGACAATTTATCGCGTTCAGCCATATATGCTGAATAGGATTTCTGTAAATCCTCTTCCATTTCTTTCAATTCATTGTATCCCAGGGTTTCAAGCTCTTTCAGGGTTTTCATGGCATCTTTGCGGGAAGGCATGGTATCCAGTAATTTTTGGGAGTTAACGTGAGCGATTTTCGACTGGGCCATCAGAGAACCCATGGAGAAAACTGCGATAAGTACAATCAGTAACTTTTTCATTGTTGTGTTGTGTTTTATTTGTTATTTAAATTTCGTCAACCGTAATCTTTTGAAATACTGCGCTAACGCTTGTTATTAGTTGGCTTAAGGCCGTGTTTTACTATTTTGTGGTGTAACCCATTTCTTTGAGCACTTCGTTGCTGATATCGAATTTGCTATCGGCAAAGATCAGGTTGCTCTGGTTAGCCTTGTCAAAAACGAAGGCATACGTTTTTTTGGAGGCAACTTTCTGCAAAGCTTCGAAGACATTGTCCTGGATTGGCTTGATGAGCTCCTGGCGCTTCTGGAAGTAATCCCCGCTCACACCGAAACGCAGCTTTTGCATTTCCATAGCTTCCGTTTCGAGCCGTGCAATATCTTCCGATCTTTTTTTCTTTTCTTCAGCCGGAAGCAGCACCTCCTCACGGGCAAATGCTTCTTTTTTATTCTTCAAATCCGTATACCGGTCCTCGATCTCCTTTGTCCAGCGTTCAGCCAGTTTATCCAGTTTCTCTTTGGCGTCTTTATACTCAGGAACGTTTTCCAGAATATAGTCCGAATCGATATACGCGTACTTCTGAGCGTAACTGGCAAAGCTTGTGCCAAAAATCAAAAGTAAAGCTGCAAGTACTGATTTCATATTCTTTTTTGTTCAAGAAACGACAAATATACGACTTTATTGTTTATAATTCACCCAGGTTCATACCGATGGTAAAGTTTAGCTTACCGAAGTAGCCCTTCTGCTGAATCGACTGATCTGAAGCACCTTTGTAGCCCGAGGAGTGCGGATCAAGATAGTCGAAGCCCCATCCGTAATCCAGTCCGAGCATACCAAACATCGGGAGGAAAACCCGGATTCCGATACCGGCGGCTTTCTTCACATTGAAAGGGTTGAATTTGGCTACGGATGGAAACGTGTTCCCTGCTTCCGCGAAAGCAAGCATAAAGAAAGTTGCTGACGGGTTGAGGGAAATCGGGTAGCGCATTTCGAGCGTATATTTCGCAATCAGCGGGTCACCGTTGCGGGAAGACAAGGTATTGTCGTCATAACCGCGCAAAGCGATGATCTCACGTCCGCCAAACTGGTTGATCCCGGTCAGACCGTTACCTCCAAGGTAGAAACGCTCAAACGGCGATAAGCCTTTGCTGGCAGAAAAATTCCCCATAAATCCGAGACCAATGCGCGGCATCAGGATTAGCTTTTTGTCCGGTGTTAACGGCAAATACCATTCACCTGTAAACTTGATCTTATAATACTCCAGGTATTTGTATTTTTCCTGGATGCTCATCGTGGAGTAATCGTCTACGTTATCGAGCAGGGAATACGGAAGCGAGCTTTTGATTGTCAGCCCCAGCTTGGAACCTTCTTTTGCAAAGATCGGGTTATCGACTGAGTTACGCTGCAAAACGTATTTGAAGCTGATATCATTGGAATAACCATTGCTGAAATCCGGGAAGATCGACGCGGAGTTACGTACATCGTAATACTGGTAAGCAAACTCGTAATATGCGCTGAAGTAATCGTCCGGAATTTTTTTCCGGCGGCCCAAACCTACACCTACACCTGAAATCCCGATGCCCTGGTAATTGAGGTCGCTTTTACGGACAGTACCATTCTGCGAGAATTGCGTGTGGTTCACCCAAAGGGAGAAGGAATTCGGTTTTTTTCCGCCCATCCACGGTTCCGTGAAAGAGAAGTTATAACCCTGGTAGTAACGTCCGTTGGATTGCGCACGCAGCGACAAACGCTGACCGTCACCGGAAGGAAGCGGGGACCAGGCTGCTTTATTAAAGGTATTTTGAATGGAGAAATTATTGAAGGTCAACCCAAGCGTACCGATCACACGTCCGGCGCCGTAACCACCCGAAAGCTCGATCTGGTCGGAAGATTTTTCTTCAACAACGTATTCAATATCCACTGTTCCGTCCTGCGGGTTTGGCAGCGGGTTGATCTGGAAAGCCTGATCGTTAAAATAGCCGAGCTGCGCCAACTCACGCTGCGTCCGGATAATATCGTTCCTGTTGAACAAATCGCCCGGTTTCGTCCGGATTTCCCGGCGGATGACGTGCTCGTTGGTTTTCGTGTTTCCTTTGATGATGATGCGTTTTACGCGGGCTTCCTTCCCTTCGATAATCCGCATCTGGTAAGAAATATGGTTGTCTTTGACATTTTGTTCTACTGCCTGGATCTGGAAAAACAGGTAACCGCGGTCCATGTACAGCGAAGAAATATCGCGTCCGTCCTGGCTCATGTTCAGGCGCTGATCGAGCAAAGGCTTATTGTATACATCGCCGTATTTGATCCCGAGCACCGTATCGAGGTAACCCGTCCTGAACTTGGTATTCCCAACCCATTCGATGTCACCGAAATAATACTTGTTCCCCTCTTCAACCTTAATAATAATGGTGAGGTTTTTACTGTCTGCCTGGTAAACGGTATCATAAGTAATCGCTGCATCACGCAAGCCAATGGAATTGAATTTTCCAATTAAAGCCACTTTATCCCGTTCGTAAGCCGTTGTAGAAAACTTGGAACGCTTGAAAAAACGCCAGAAAGCTTTTTGCTTGGTGTCTTTCATTGCCATGCGCAGTTTCCAGGTCGGGATGGAATTATTCCCTTCAATATCGAGCGTACCGATTTTAATTTTATGGCCTTTTTCGATGTATATGGTAAACATCTCCGAATCATTCATTAAGCTGTCGGCCTGTCTTTTGATATCGATCTGAACGCCGTAATATCCTTTTTCGCGGTAATAGCCTTTAATTTTATTCTGTGTATTGAATACCAGGTTTTCTGTAATCGTTTTTCCTGAATATAAGCTGATTTCTTCCCGCAATTTATCTGCTTCACGGCGGTTAACACCTACAAATTTGAAGCGCGATAATTTCGGTCTTGGCTTGAGGTAGATCACCAGGTAAACAACCCCGTTGATTTCTTTTTCGACAGCAATCTCCACATCGGAGAAAATGCCTTCTGCCCATAAATTGCGGATCGCCTTGGTGATTTTGTCGCCCGGGATCATGATGCGCTGGCCCTGGCGCAAGCCGGAAATCAGCTTGATGGCCTGGTGGTCGTAGTTATCGGCCCCAACCACGCGGATCGGCCCGATTTCATACTCCTGCGGCGTTTTATAAGGATAATCCTGCCCTGAATTGAGATCTGTAATTTGTGCCATCATTGGCAGCGAAAACAAGAAAGTAAGCAGGAGCGTTTTCAATGGGTTCATAGTATTATTTTAATTGTTCAGTGATCTGACCGAAGCGGCGTTCACGGGACTGGTAGTCCAGTACGGCCTTAAACAGGTCTTCGTCGCGGAAATCCGGCCAGAGGATATCCGTAAAATGGAATTCCGTATACGCAATCTGCCAGAGCAGGAAGTTGCTGATCCGGTATTCGCCGCTGGTACGGATCAAAAGCTCCGGGTCGGGAATCCCGCTTTTTGCGGTAGCCATGTAAGAGGAAACCACTTCGTCATTAATTGCCGAAGGATCCAGTTTATTATCTTTTACATCCTGGGCGATTTCTGTCATAGCGCGGGTAATTTCCCAGCGGGAGCTATAATTTAACGCTAAAACCAGGTGGATATTATCATTGTGTTCCGTGCGCTTCATCGCAGACTCCAGTTCTTCCTGCGCATCAACAGGCAATTGTGAATTGTCGCCGATGTTCAGCATGCGGACGCCGCTTTCATTCAGCTCCTCTACTTCGTTGGAAATGGATTGTACCAGGAGTTTCATCAGTCCGTCCACTTCTTCTTTCGGTCGGTTCCAGTTTTCGGTTGAAAAAGCATACAGGGTAAGGTATTTCACCCCCATTTTCTGAGCGGCCTTGAGCGTGCCACGCACGGATTCCACCCCAACGGAGTGCCCATGGAGACGCATTTGCCCTTGTTTTTTAGCCCAGCGCCCGTTGCCATCCATGATGATAGCAATGTGCTTCGGAACATTCGTCAGGTCGATATCGGAAAAAACACTCATAGAATTTGAAGTCACAAGATTAAACTAAATATTTGAAAAAATATGTTAACAAAGATAAACAAAAAGCACCGTTAACATACCTTAACACAATTAGAATGAAGAGTGAAGAATTAAGAATGGAGAATTATTTAGCAAAGTGTTCATACATTTAATTCTTCATTTTTATATTGCCTCCGTTGCTGCTACGCGGTCTAAATTCTCAATTAACAAAAAGAGGGAGTCGGTTGCCCAATTCCCTCTTTCTTAGGATTTTTATCCTGCTTATTCAGCAAGGACAATGATTTTATTATTCAGCATTTCTACCACTCCGCCTTTGATTGTGATGTTGATCACTTTCGGGTTGGAGCCGGCTTCAATGTGCTTACTTGTTTTCTCGTCAGCTTCGAAGTTTTCAACCAGGTCAACTTTGATCGACCCTTTCGTTAAAGCAGAAATAATCGGGGCGTGGTTATTCAAAATCTGGAATGAACCATCGATTCCCGGTAACTGAACTGCAACAACGTCTCCGGCAAAAACTTTTGTTTCAGGTGTGATAACTTCTAATTGCATTTTGCTCAGGGATTAAACTGTTTCAGCAAGCATTTTCTCACCTGCCTCAATTACGTCGTTGATACTTCCTTTCAGGTTAAATGCTGCTTCCGGGTATCTGTCCATTTCACCGTCAAGGATCATGTTGAATCCTTTGATCGTTTCCTGGATGTCTACCAATACTCCCGGGATCCCTGTAAACTGCTCCGCTACGTGGAACGGCTGGGAAAGGAAACGCTGCACACGGCGCGCGCGGTGAACCACCAATTTATCTTCTTCGGAAAGCTCGTCCATACCAAGGATGGCGATGATATCCTGTAATTCTTTGTAACGCTGTAATGTCAGCTTCACACGCATTGCACAGTCGTAGTGCGCATCACCCAAAATGGAAGCTGAAAGGATACGGGAAGTAGAATCCAGTGGATCAACCGCAGGGTAAATACCCAACTCGGAGATTTTACGGGAAAGTACTGTTGTTGCATCCAGGTGGGCAAATGTGTTAGCCGGAGCCGGGTCAGTTAAGTCATCCGCAGGTACGTAAACCGCTTGTACGGAAGTAATTGAACCGTTTTTC
Organism: Crocinitomicaceae bacterium; assembly: GCA_021325675.1. GTDB lineage: Bacteria > Bacteroidota > Bacteroidia > Flavobacteriales_D > Crocinitomicaceae > M2408. The sequence goes on along the minus strand of JAJTCM010000004.1, from coordinate 104,848 downwards.
GTTGAAGTAATACGCTCCTGCATCGCACCCATCTCTGTTGCGAGCGTTGGCTGGTAACCTACCGCTGATGGCATACGACCTAAAAGTGCGGACACCTCTGAACCCGCCTGTGTAAAGCGGAAGATGTTGTCAACGAAGAAAAGGATATCTTTTCCTTGTCCGTCGCCTTCACCGTCACGGTAATATTCTGCAAGCGTCAATCCGGATAAAGCCACACGTGCACGTGCCCCCGGAGGCTCGTTCATCTGACCGAATACGAAAGTTGCTTTGGATTCTTTCATTTCTTCGAGGTCAACCTTCGCCAGGTCCCATCCTCCTTCTTCCATGGAATGCATGAAGTCTTTTCCGTACTTGATAATTCCGGACTCCAGCATCTCACGAAGCAAGTCATTCCCTTCACGGGTACGCTCACCAACACCTGCAAACACGGACAAACCACCGTGACCTTTTGCGATGTTGTTGATCAATTCCTGGATCAATACCGTTTTACCTACACCGGCACCACCGAACAAACCGATTTTACCTCCTTTTGCGTAAGGCTCGATCAGGTCGATTACTTTAATACCTGTGAACAAAACTTCCGTTGCAGTCGATAACTGGTCGAATTTCGGAGCTTCGCGGTGGATTGGCAAACCTCTGCTTGTATCCATATCCCCGATCCCGTCAATCGCCTCACCGATTACGTTAAACAAACGGCCTTTGATCTGCTCGCCAATTGGCATCTGGATCGCATTTCCCGTAGAAGTAACCTTCATCCCTCTTCTGAACCCGTCTGTAGAGTCCATGGAGATTGTTCTTACCGAACTCTCACCAACGTGGGATTGAACCTCAAGCACGACGCGCGTACCATCTTCTTTCATTACTTCCAATGCGTCAAAAATGCTTGGAAGAGCCACTCCTTTATCGAAGTTGACATCAACTACAGGACCGATTACCTGTGAAACTTTACCTTGAATTTGCGACATTTTGTTGCCTATTATTAGATTATAAACTCTCTATTTTGGGCGCAAAGGTAGCTATAAATTTTTGATTGCCAAACTTTATTGAAGCATAATTTGAAACAAATAGGGCAAAAGATGATTTAAAGGGAAATTTAACTCTGTTGCTACCTTTTGGTGGTCCCACAGATTTCGTTGATTGCGCAGATGATTTCCGGCATGTTCCTGCAGAAGACGCAACCCGGATAGCTATCCGAATTCGCGGTTTTAGCCTATTCTTTACTTTATGATTCCATGTTCTTGTTCGCATGATTTTTTCTGAGGCAATAAGTAATAACACCCCAAAGCAACATACCTATAACACTCCCCAATACGGCATGGAACCAAAAGGCGGTTTTGCTTATGCAATAATCATTCGTAAATAATTCTTCGAGCAAAATACCCAAAAATGTCAAAACGCCAAAACCCAAGCTGTTTAAGATTATTTTTTTCACTTTAGTTTAATTTTATATAAATTACTATTCCCTTGTATATTGAACTAACAGAGGAATTTATACACGCTCCGACTAATGCACCTGGTAAAGCCCCTATGCCTCCTGCCCAGGCACCTCCAATTGCACCAGTAACAGCTCCTCTGAGAGCACCCCACAAATCAGCCTGAATTATCTTGTATATATCATCCTTCGGAATAGCATGTACATCAACATTCCAATCCTCATCCCCTTCATTAATCCAATAATTCGACGAACTAATGGCAACATTAAAAACAATATTAGCAACATTTTTTAAATTCTCGCTCAACGGAATTTCTCCTGAATTAATCTTTGTTCTTTGAGCTTCAATATAACCCTCAAAAATCGCCAGCTCGGACTGATTGGAAACCTTTATCTCAAGAGCAATGTGAGTCATTATTTGAGCTAATTGGTCGGATTCATTTTTTAAAAGTTTTAGAGATTCTTCCAGTTCTTCGTTCATTTTTTGATGAAACTTTTCGGCTTCATTACTTTTTAACATGTGAGGCAAATCAATCTTATTGAGATAAACCGACAATTCAGAATGAGTCACGTCTGTATTATACAATATTTCATCATACAACCGATTTGAAGCTTTTACAACGGCTTTATTTTGATCAGGAAATTTTTTTAATTCCTCTATAGCCGACCTTACTAAATAATTATGCATTTCTCCTACATTTTCAATGGTAAGCTTTGAAGAACAATTAATAAAAGCGTATATTTTTGAATTTAAATCCGGTTTTAAAATTTCAAATTTTTCTGCATTTTCAAATTTGACCGCGCTTAGGATTTCATCCTGGCACAAAATACCTTTTTCATGAGGAGAGGTTTTGAAAGTACAGCCTTCGCTTATATCTTTCAAAGTAGTTACTTCATTCGCTCCTAAATCGAAACTGCCTAATACTTTTACTATTCTTGGGCTTTCTTGAGCGTGTGAAAACAAAGTTGTGATCACAACCGCTCCTAAAATAATCTTTTTCATGCTTAATGATTTAAATAGTTAGAACTATAAATTTCTATTAAACAAGTTTTATTTCCAAATTAATTTTTGATTTTTTTCTCAAATATGAGCAAAACAGTTCTAGTTGAGGACGTAATAGACTTATGACACAATATCCATTGAATCAGCGTATAAACACCTGTTTATTTGCGTAATAGCGAGATGCCAACACAATTAAGGCATTCCAGAGTTCTGCTGCAACAACTACTAAGCGCCCTGCCTTAGCTATTGAAAACAGGTCGGTTTAACCGGCTTGTTGAATGCTGTAAAAATTGCCGGGCTTAAGGAAAAACTCAAATCAACAGCCGTTTTACCAAATTTTAGCCTGATAATTTCATGAATCGCTGAAATCTTGTGTAACTTTAACCCAAATTTCAACACAATGATCCAAGTAAAAAACTACGTTCAGGGCCAGTGGGTGGCCGGTGAAGGGGTAGAAACCAATTTATACAATGCCATCAACGGCGATATCATCGGGAACACTTCCAGCGCTGGGCTGGACTATGAAGGCATCCTGGCTTACGGGAGAAAAAACGGGGGTGAAAAGCTCCGCAAAATGACTTTCCAGGAAAGAGGACGCATGCTTAAAGCGCTCGCCCTGCATTTGATGGAGAAAAAAGAATCGTATTACCAGCTGAGCGCGCTCACCGGTGCAACCCGCGTTGATTCATGGATCGATATCGAGGGCGGGATCGGCAACCTCTTTGCAAATGCAAGCTTGCGCCGCCAGTTTCCGGACTTACCTTATTATGTGGACGGAACAGCAGCGCCGCTTTCCAAAAACGGAACGTTCATCGGTCATCACATCATGGTTCCGAAGCAGGGAGTTGCGATCCATATCAATGCGTTCAACTTCCCGATCTGGGGAATGCTCGAAAAAATTGCGGTGAACCTCATGGCGGGAGTTCCGGCCATCGTGAAACCATCCGAATATACCTGTTTCCTTACCGAAAAAATGGTGAAAGATATTGTTGATTCCAAAATCCTGCCGGAAGGAAGCTTGCAGCTCGTGTGTGGTTTAGGCCGCGGTATCCTCGATCACGTCGATATGGAAGATACGGTTACTTTTACGGGGAGCGCCCACACCGGGAAGCTTCTGAAAGCCCTGCCGCAAATCGCTGACCGCAGTGTTTCTTTCAACCTGGAAGCGGATTCCCTCAACGCAACCATTTTAGGCAAATACGCTACCCCGGGAACAGAAGAATTTGACCTTTTTATTAAGGAAACGGCGAAGGAAATCACCATCAAGGCCGGGCAAAAATGTACTGCCGTGCGCAGGATCTTCGTTCCGGAAAACCTCATCGAAGATGTTCAGAAAGCTTTGTCGGCACGTTTAGCCTCGACTAAAATCGGCGACCCGGCAATGGAAGGCGTACGCATGGGAGCCCTGGCAAGCCGCATGCAGGTTGACCGTGTTCGCGAAAGTGTAAACAGGCTTTCCCAAAGCCAGCAAATCGTATATGGCGACGTTGACCGCGTGGAAATCACGGGCGGCGACTCTGAAAAAGGGGCTTTCTTCTCCCCTATTTTGTTTTTAAACAACGACCCTTTCAATAAAACGGACGTGCACGATATTGAAGCTTTCGGGCCGGTATCAACATTAATGCCTTACAAAGAAATTGACGACGCCATTCAGCTGGCGCGACTGGGCAAAGGATCGCTCGTATCTTCCATCGTCACCCCAAATGACAAGGAAGCGATGGAATACGTAGTCGGCGCAGCCAGCATGCACGGAAGAATTCTTGTCTTAAACAAGGATTGCGCGAAAGAAAGCACAGGCCACGGCTCACCAATGCCTTTACTGACCCACGGTGGGCCGGGAAGAGCAGGTGGCGGCGAAGAAATGGGCGGTAAACGCGGGGTATTGCACTACATGCAGCGTACAGCTATTCAAGGCCACCCGACGACGATTACGCAAATTACACAGCAATTCCAGGTAGGGGCCAAAGGGAACTTATCTCCTGTGCACCCGTTCAAAAAGCACTTTGAAGAATTAAACGTGGGAGATCAACTGATTACAGAAAGCCGTTTGATTACACCGGAAGACATTGATCAGTTTGCAGCTTTGAGCGGTGATAATTTCTATGCCCACAAGCGCGAAACGAATTTTGAAGGTACCATGTTTGAGCAGCAGGTAGCACACGGTTATCTGATCATGAGTATTTCAGCCGGATTGTTTGTTGACAGCTATGAGATCAACCCGGTTTTACTGAACTATGGAATCGATGAACTGCGTTTTACCAAGCCGGTATATGCCGGTGCAAACATTCATATCCGTTTTACCTGCAAAGAAAAAATGGATACCGATGTTACGGTAAAAGAAGATGATCCACGTACAAAAATTCAGCGTGGAATTGTGAAATGGCTGGTTGAAATGCTGGATGATACCGATGAGCCTTTGGTGGGAATTGCAACGATTTTAACGATGGTGCGCAAACTGGATCAGAACTAAGTCTTGAAAGATGACAAGGATCACCCCGGTTTTGCATATTACTCAAGCATACCTGGCTTTTTTTCTGCCGATATATATTGTGTTCCTTGCCTTCTTTATTCCTTATTTGAGGGATAGTTCTTTTGATGATTATAAACTGCTTTTATATATCGGGCTTCCGCTATTTACTATCTTTTGTGTTAATAGATATTTTACTTTTTATATTGTTTATACAAGCGCGGAAGGCTTTGTACTCAAACGACTTTTTTCTTCAAAAGTGCATAAAATAATACCTTGGGACAAGGTTATTAAAGTCATACATGATAATTTCTTGGTATTTTCGACAATTGAACTAACTTATAAAAATGGTGCCGACTTGGAAAAAATCATCAAATTTAAGATCAACAAATTTAATCTATCAAAATTCAGAACGACTCTCCGGGAACATCAACTGACTTTAAGCTAATTCATTTTGAAAACGATTGATCTACATAACACAGCCGTTTTAATCAGCCGCACTGACAGCATTGGCGATGTCGTTCTGACGCTGCCCGTTTGTATCTGGCTGAAACGCCGGTTCCCGGATTGTACTATTTATTTCCTGGCGAGCGCCTATACCGAACCGGTGATTTCCTGTTTCCCGGAGATCGACCATATTATCCGCTGGGATGAATTGAAAGAAAAGACGGAAACGGAACAAATCGCCCAATTACAAGCCCTGGACCTGGAAGCCTGTGTGCATGTTTTCCCTAAGAAAGAAATTGCCAAACTGGCGAAAAAAGCAGGGATCCCGAACCGGATCGGCACATCACACCGCAGCTTTCACTGGTTTACCTGCAACCTGCGGCTGAACTTTACGCGTAAAAACTCGCCCTTCCATGAAGCCCAGCTGAATTTTGAGCTGATGAAGCCTTTTGGAGTAAAAACCCTGCCATCCCTGGAAGAAATCAGCAGCTGGAGCAATTCATCGTTCCACGTTCCGGACGAAAGTGTTCCTCAGCCTTTCGCAGAGCTTCGCAATGCAATAGTCCTCCATCCAAAATCACAGGGAAGCGCGCTCGAATGGCCGGTTGAAAAATACGTGGATCTGGCCGGAAAGCTGCTTGAAAAAGGCGAAACCGTTGTTTTCTCCGGTACTGAAAAAGAAGGGCTTTTGTTCCGGGAGCTGATTCCGAAGCACGCCAATTGCTATGACGCCACCGGCAAAATGAACCTGAAAGCTTTTATCGCTTTTATCGCTCAGAGCAAAGCTTTGGTGGCATGCAGCACAGGACCTTTGCATATTGCCGGGATCAGCGGGATCCGGGCGATCGGCCTGTTTTCTTCCCGCCGTCCGATTCATCCGGGCCGCTGGAAAGCTTTGGGAAAAAACGTAGAAATCCTCGAAAACGACCCGGGGTGCACGCAATGCAAAAAAGGACAATCCTGCCCCTGCCTGGCGCAAATCAGTGTTGAACGCGTACTTCATTTAATCCCGTGAGCCCGTGTTCCTGCTCAAAAATGTGTGGATTTCTTTTGCAGGTTTCATCCTGAGCCTTGGGATCAGCGTACATGCAGAATTGCCTGACCGCTACCTGACCGCTGCATTTTGTGCCCTCTCGATCTTTTTTATTTATTGCCTGCCGGGTAAAATCAACTTCAGAAAACGCGGTTTTTATTTTTACCTGTCTTTGATTTGCGCTCTTGCCCTTGGCATCTTCTGTTTTTACATCATCCATACCCTGGCGGCATTTCTCTTGCTTCTTGGCGTTTTCTTCATCAGCTTTTTTTATGTCACCTCGTTTTCCTTCCTGAAAATTCCCGTGCGCAGCCTTCCGTATGCCAAAGGTGCGCTGATTGCCCTCTGCTGGACTGCCGCCTGCGTAGCTTTTCCCTTTGTTAACTCCGGGCAATCCATTGACTTTTTGTTTTGTGTCAGTCATTTTTGTTTTTTCCTCGCCCTGACTATTCCTTTTGATATCCGTGATATCTCTGTAGACCAGGGAGTCATCACTACAATTGCCGTTAAGCTGGGGATTTTTTATTCCAAACTGACGGCTGTTTTGCTGCTGCTTTTCTTTTTTTGCTGGCGGATCTGGTTCAAGCCGGAATTTTTACTGAACCCGCTTTTCCTGTTTACCATCGTTTACCTGCTTTTTCTGCTGCTGCTCGTCCGGAAAAATTCGGCGGGGATCCTGTTTGATATCCTCCTTGACGGAAGCATTGTGCTTTTGGGGCTGAGCTATTTTATCTGGTAAGCAGTTTTACGTCTCTAAAAGGTGTTTTGGCATGGTTTTACAAAAACCCACGCCAAAACAGTTTCACTCTTCGATCTTATGTTACCATATTTGACACCTACTGCATCAAACCATGCATATTTTTTAAATTCAGCAAGTTATTTGTTTTCAGTAAATTACACTTTTATTTCAAAAAAAATTAACTTCTCTTGTAACTTTTTGGTATGCTTCAGGTCATACAGGAAACAACGCAACAACAGCAACAAAAAAATAAGAATATGAAAACGATTATCCTTACAGCATTTGTCCTTAGCAGCTTAATGACATTCGCACAGACAGAAGAAGAAAAAGAAAACGACACTACACGCATTAACCTCGGCGAAACTGAAGTGCTGATCATCAACACGAAAAAAGGCAAGGTAGTCATTGATGCAAATACAACACCGGCAGATACGGTTGACGCATCACCTGACAAAGAGGACGATGAAGACGATCCGGACCACGATGGCCGCTGGGCAGGAATCGATTTCGGGGTAACGATGCTTATGAATTCTGCTTTCCAGGCTTCTTTTCCGAACGACCCGATCTGGGAAAACGACCCGGCGAAGTCTTTCTACTGGAACATTAACATCATGGACCACCGTTTCAACATCTATAAAAACTATGTGGGGATTACCACCGGTTTCGGGATCAACTGGACGCAGATCGGGATCAAAAACGATTACCTCCTGTTTGAAAAAAGCAGCACCAGCGACTCTTTGTATTACGCAGTGGATTCCACAACGCATTACTCTAAAAACAAGCTTCGCGCCACTTACCTGCAAATCCCGCTGATGCTGGAGTTCAACACCAACGAAGACCAGGATAAGGCTTTTTACCTCGCAGCAGGTGTGATCGGAGGTGTGCGTGTTGGCTCTGCGATTATTCAGAAAATCGACCGCGACAATTTTGACAACAAGCAAAAAACCAAGGGAACCTACGCCCTCAACCCTTTCAAAGTGGACGCTACATTGCGCATGGGCTACGGAAACTGGGGCGTTTTTGCCAACTATGCTTTGATGCCGCTGTTCGACACCGACAGGACGAGCGAAGTGTACCCGCTGACCTTTGGTTTAAGCATGAATTTCTAAAATAGATAAAACCGACCTGATACAAGTATACTTTTTTCATAATATAAGTTTCTGCAACCCGGGGAGCCAAACGAGGCCTCCGGGTTTTTTTGTTTTCCCGCAGATTGCGCAGATTAGAGCGCAGAATAACGCTAAATCATATTCTGCGTAAATCAGCGGGAAAATTAGCGAAATCAGCGGAAAACCTTACGGTCACAATTCCCAGATCGTAGTCCGGCGGCGCTTTCGCTGCAGCTTAAAGAAATGCTTATGTTCCAGGATCCAAGCCATAGCCAGGTAGATAAAAAGCGGTGTACCGAAAGTGAGGAACGAAGCATAAATAAAGCCGAGCTTCACTTTGGAAGAATTGATCCCGAGCTTACGCGCCCACCAGGTACAAACCCCGTAGGAGCGCATTTCGAAAAAGAAGATAATTTTCTGGATCGTTCTCATTGTTTGAGGATTTCGTAAGCAATTTTACACTGCAGGCACTTTTTCCTTTCACAAAGTTCGTTCTTTAATTCCAATAATCCTTGTGTTTCGAAAGAAGATTTGCACTTCACCCCTAATTTTTTCCAGCGTTTTACGACAGCATTGCTTTCGGGTGACGTTTGCAGCAAAATCTCAAGGGCTTTTTCACGGGATTTGATGTTATCAAAACGGGCATAATTCCACCACAAAACGGGCGCAGCAACATTGATCAGTAAATGGTTCCGGAAGCTTTCGCTGACTTCTAAAGTTTCAAAAAGCCGTAGCAGCTCCGGGTAATCCAGCTCATGGATCCGGAAAAAATCCTGCCGGGAACACAAGGCCGCAAATTCCAGCAGCTTACGATTGGGAAAGCTTACGGGCCGCAGCCCTTTGAAGCGCCAGCTATGGAAATCCATTTCATCCAACCCGTACTTGCGCTGGAGGTAGCGCCACTCGTTTTCCAGGCCGGTAATCCCAAAGCGCTCACTATACTGGAAAAACCCGGCAACGCCATACAAAATGACCGGCGCAAGTTGCGGGTCTTCCTTCCACAAAAGCCGGAGATCCAGCTTGCGGGTCAGCTCAACGAAAGGCAGCGCATTGACCTTAAGCCCGAAAGCCAGCGCATACATTTCGTAATACAGGCGCAGCGGGTCTTCACCTAATTGACAAAAAGCTTCTTTATAAATTGCGGTTTTACGTTCCAGCCGGTCGATCACCAGGCTTTCCAATTGGTTTGCAATGGTTGACGAAGCGACCTGCGGCAAGGATTTTTCACAGGGGATCCAGCTGGGATTGGAAAGCAGCGAGCTGTATTTTTCCCAATGCAGCATATCAAGCAAAAAACGCAGCTCAAGGGTTGGAACCGCCTGCCCTTTGATCAATACCTCGCGGTCATGCTCAAAAACAACGTGCAGGATTACGGAGTCGTAGGCCGGGTCGAGATGGTGCCGATGTACATACCAATCCGATGATTTGATGTGGATTTCGATGTTCCCGTTCCAGCGGATACCGTCAATTTCGACCGAACCGTTGAAAAAATCAGGCCCGGCGTCATGGTTGTGCCAGCCGGTTTTCCGGATGGTGAGCTTGCGCCCGTCGGTTAAATACAGATTGTGGTACGGAATGCGTTTGAGCCGCCAGATGGCGTGCAGATAATCTTCTTTCATAAATAGGTAGGTTTTAAATTGGTTGATTGAAATTAGGAAATATTTTTGAAAATCCAACTCCAGGAAAAGCTTTTTTCGCTGAATCCCAAAAATATTTTTTTTCTAGCAAGGAGTTTTGTAATTTTGCACTTGATTAGTTATAAGAATTTTAAAGATCAACATGAATAACACACAAGAAAAACTGGCTTACAAAGTCAAAGATATCAGTTTGGCTGATTGGGGTAGAAAAGAAATCACCCTCGCCGAAGCGGAAATGCCGGGTTTAATGTCCCTGCGCGCTGAGTATGGACAATCCAAGCCGCTGGCCGGTGCGCGCATCGCAGGATGTTTGCACATGACCATCCAGACTGCTGTGCTGATTGAAACACTCGTACACCTGGGCGCTGAGGTTACCTGGTCTTCCTGCAACATTTTCTCTACGCAGGACCACGCTGCTGCTGCTATTGCTGCTGCGGGCATCCCGGTTTACGCCTGGAAAGGTATGAACGAAGAAGAATTTGACTGGTGTATTGAGCAGACGTTGTTTGCATTCAAAGACAGCCAGCCTTTAAATATGATCCTGGATGACGGAGGTGACCTTACAAATATGGTTTTCGACCGTTTCCCGGAATTGACTAAAAACATCAAAGGATTGTCTGAAGAAACCACTACCGGTGTTCACCGTTTGTATGAGCGCGTGAAAAACGGAACTTTGGTGATGCCTGCAATCAACGTAAACGACTCCGTAACGAAATCGAAATTCGACAACAAATACGGCTGTAAGGAATCTTTGGTGGATTCTATCCGTCGTGCAACTGACGTAATGATGGCTGGAAAAGTAGCTGTTGTTTGCGGATACGGTGACGTTGGTAAAGGTTCTGCTGCTTCTTTGAAAGGTGCAGGCGCCCGCGTAATTGTAACTGAAATCGACCCGATCTGTGCGTTACAGGCTGCCATGGACGGTTTTGAAGTGAAAAAACTGGATACTGTTGTTCACTTAGGAGACATCATCGTAACAACTACAGGTAACAAAAACATCGTTGTTGGACGTCATTTCGAAAAAATGAAAGATAAGGCGATCGTTTGTAACATTGGTCACTTCGACAACGAAATCGACATGGCATGGTTGAACAGCAACCACGGTAAATCCAAAATCGAGATCAAGCCGCAGGTAGATATGTACAACGTAAACGGTAACGACATCATCATCCTGGCTGAAGGCCGTTTGGTGAACTTGGGCTGTGCTACAGGTCACCCGTCTTTCGTAATGTCAAACTCCTTCACAAACCAGACTCTGGCTCAATTGGAATTGTGGACGAATGCAGATGCTTATGAAAATGACGTTTACATGCTCCCGAAACACCTGGATGAGAAAGTAGCGCGTTTGCACCTGGCTAAAATCGGTGTTGAGCTGGAAGTTTTATCCCAGGACCAGGCTGATTACATCGGCGTGAACGTGGATGGACCATACAAAGCTGAGCATTACAGATACTAAAATTTGTAAACAGATATACAGAGAGACCCGTCAGATTGGCGGGTCTTTTTTGTTTGTATCGCAAAGGACCCCAAATTAAACTCCCTTAAACGTCACCCGGCGGATTTCACGGATCAGGTTTTGCTGCGCATCAGCGAGCTTGAAAACAGGCACATATGCGCCCTTTCCTTTATCAGCGGCTTCCCGCATGCTGATCTCGTCTTTCGGGAGGTTTTTGATCCCTACGACGGAGAAAAGAATGTTTTTCTCGTTATATTTTTCGATCACTTTGAGGTAATCACCGCTGCTTTTGTTGAAAGCGCCGTCCGTAATGACAATAACGAGGTTGCTCCCATCAGAAATGAAGCTTTTTTCCGCTTCCCTGAAACCGAGCTTAATTCCATCCGTACCCGCAGTTTGCCCGGAAGCATGCAGCTTTTTGATTTCTTTCCGGATCGTTTCCTTTTCCACACCAGAAGCTGCCGGCAATAAGACCTTAGCTTCGGAAGCGTAAGTTACCAGCGTGATCCGGTCCTGCGGCCGCAGTAAATCAGAAAGTTGAATGAGACTGAATTTCAGGAGATCGAATTTTTCGTTGCTCCCCATTGACGAGGAAACATCCAATACAAAAACCACGTTCACCGGCTTGAAATGCTCTTCCCGGAATTCGTTCAGCGGTATGGAATCCAAGGCAATCGCAGGCGGTGTTTGATCTGAAGTAGCTTGCTGCTGATCCAGCTCGTGTGCCAGGTCAAGACGCATATCCGATTTGGGCTCATTAACTTTAATTTCAATTTCTGCCCGCTCTTCTTCTTTATTTAGCGTATCCTCTAAAATAATAGCTGTGCGGGTTTTATAGCTTGGATCTTTCTGCAGCTCAAGTACTACCTCTTTGCTTTTTACGCTCACGTACGTGCTCGTATCAAGGCTTTTGTAACTTTCCGATACCACAAAAAAGTATACGTAGCCGATATCCATTTTTTCTTCCGTTTCCCCGTCTTTTGTTTTGAAGCGATCGATGTCCGTTCCGTTGCGCACCAGAAATACATCGGCGTCAACCGGGTTCTTGAAATTCGCGTCAACCGTTTTGATGACTACGGTGTTTTGCGGGTTGCGGCTCGCCGGCTTTGAATTGAAATCAGGACAATTTTGCAGCTGGGCCATTGCATCATCCGGCAGTTCCAGGAAATTTCCTTTGACACGGATAATCGTTGCTTCCTGTTTATCGGATGTGAAAACCTGGAGCTCGTATTCAAACTTGCCTTTCTTTTTTGGATTAACCTGGATGCGGATAAAAGACATGGAATCGGGCATTACGGATTCACCTTTGGAAAGGCTTACCAGCTCAGGCGGGCGGCGAAAGCTCAGGAAATATTCTTTTTTTGCCCCGGTATTTTTGACTTCGATATCGGCATACCGCTGGGAATCGCTTTTGAGATCGCCGAGATTAATTTCCGTTTGTTCAAATACCAGCTGCGCAAAGCTCAACTTTGAGAACATAAGCAGTAAAAAAATGGACAAACGCATATTCCGAACTTACAAAATTTAAGCCAAAGCTATAACTCTTTCCAACGAAAAAAGTTTCATTTTTATACAGGTCTGCTTTTCATTCTGACGTAATTTTTTTCAAATTGAAAATAAAATCCGTTTTTGGCATAAACCTCATCACAAGTTAAAGCGTTGTTTTTAAAGAGATAAACGCAAAATTTCATTTTCTGGTACACGCTTCGCTAATGCATTTGGCATACACATCTAAATTTAAAAATATGAAGACAGTAAACCTAATAATTGCAGCTGCGTTGTTTTCCTCTGTAATTACTGCCTGTGAGAAAGAAGAATTGGCAGCCCAGCCTCAAAGCAGCTCGCAAGCCACTAGCCCTACAGCGCCTCCGGGTGCAAAAGCAATCAAAGTGAACAGCTCCCCGGGAGAAAACTCACACGAATACCGGGATTGCTTCATTGAAATCGACAAGGTAGAAGCCTTTACACAAAGCCAGGGCTGGATCATTATTCGCGACGAAGACCAAACCATCAACCTGACCCAGGCCAACCTGGACGCTGCCGCAATGATCGCCACCATGCCGGATACGACTTTTGATCGCATCGAAAAAATCCGTTTGACTTTTGGCGACAACAACTTCCTTACCTCTGAAAACGGTGACCATTTGCAGATGGCACTGGCAAACAGCAACGAGCTGCTGATCGAAGTTGACCGCGAAGGGATTAGCCAGGAATCGGAAATTATCCTGCACTTCGACCTGAACCAGGCTTTGAGCCAACAGGCAGGTGCATTTATTTTCGACCCGGTTATCGACCAGCTGGAAGACCCTGAAACAGGAATCTCCGGATCGGTTAGCGGCACAGCACAGGCACTGATTTCCCTGGATAGCGATCACGCATCGTACCAGACTTTTTTAACTGCCGACGGACAATTCATGATCCGTGATATCGAAGAAGGCAGTTACCGTTTGCTCATCCAGCCGCTCCTTTCCGGGCTGAACGATTTGCAGGCGAAAATCATCAACGTAGTTGTAGTTGACGGAAGAATTACTTCAACCGGGCATATTTCCTTCAACTAGGACGATCCACATATAATCGTGAAGAGGGGCTTCGGCCCCTTTTTATGTTGTAAAGTTTGCCACGAAGATTTTTTTGATCACAAAGAACGTAAAGTTCACGCAAAGAAAACTTTACCTTTGCCAATTTTGCGATCCGATTTTTTCCCACACTAATTTAAACATTCCCCAGGCGATAATGCTTCCGAGCAAAGCGCCTCCGATGATATCGCTCAGGTAATGCACGCCGAGGTAGATGCGCGAAAAGCAAACCAGCGCTGCAAGGAAATAAACGGTATAAACCGTTTTCGGGTAGGTTTTGCGGAAAACGAGACAGAAAGTAGTTGCAACCACGAAAAAGTTAGTCGCGTGAGAGGAAACAAAGCCGTATTGTCCGCCTTTATAGAAATCACGGGCACTGATCCTGTAGAAATGAAGGTGATCGGTCAGCAAAGCGTGATGCGAAGGGCGATAACGCCGGATTGTTTCTTTAATGAGATAAACCGAAACGGCATCAGCAAGAATGATGGTGAGTACCACGAAAACAAAGAAAAGCAAAGCGGTTTTTAAACCTTTGGCCCGGTACGCCAGGAAAAGCAAAAGCAAATACAGGGGAACCCAGGTTATACGCGCCGAAAGCCACCACATGAGCTCATCCAAAAAAGGCGTATGCCAGGAATTGACCGTCAAAACGATCGCACGATCAAGGGATTCGAAGTAGTCAATCACCGGGTGTTTTTATTATATCGTAAAGTTAACAAAGTTAGCGCTGAGACCGCAGAGAAGTTAAAATCAAAACACCAAAGCTCATCTGAAGCAGCAAAAGCTTTGCGTACTTTACGCTAATTTTAGCGATTCATTGTGTTACTCATTCAGCTTATTCCAGATCAAATCTTTCAGCTCCGTTAAACCCTGCTGGGCAACAGAAGAAATAAACACATACGGCAAATCCGGCAAATCTTTCTCAATTGCAGCTTTCAGCTCATCATCCAGCATATCGGATTTGGTGATTGCCAGCAAACGGTCTTTGTGGAGCAATTCCGGGTTATATTCCTTCAGCTCGTTGAGCAGGATATCGTATTCTTTTTTGATATCATCCGAATCACATGGGATCATGAACAACAACAGCGAGTTGCGTTCGATGTGGCGCAAAAAGCGCAGCCCGATTCCTTTTCCTGTGTGGGCGCCTTCGATGATCCCCGGGATATCCGCCATGACAAAGGAGCGGTAATCGCGGTATTTCACGATGCCCAGGTTCGGTCTCAGCGTCGTAAAGGCGTAATTCCCGATTTCAGGCTTGGCGTCTGTAATGACAGAAAGTAAGGTGCTTTTTCCGGCATTCGGGAAACCAACGAGACCAACGTCAGCGAGGACTTTCAGCTCAAGGATCTTCCAGCCTTCCTGCCCTTCTTCACCCGGCTGGGCAAATTGCGGCGATTGGTTGGTAGACGATTTAAAATGGTTGTTACCCATTCCTCCGCGTCCTCCCGGGACCAGAATTCTCTCTTCCCCGTCAGCTGAAATTTCAAAAAGGATTTCTCCTGTTTCGGCATCTCGGGCTATCGTTCCAATCGGAACTTCAATGTATTTATCCTGTCCCTGGGCGCCGGTTTTCAGGTTTCCTGAACCATGCGCGCCGTGGCCGGCTTTTGAATGCTTGTTGTATTTCAGGTGGAGTAAAGTCCACAGCTGGGCGTTTCCGCGCAAAATGATGTGTCCTCCCCGGCCGCCATCGCCACCGTCAGGCCCACCCATCGGGATGTATTTCTCGCGGCGATAATGCGTTGAGCCACCGCCCCCGTTTCCGGAAGTACAATGAATTTTTACGTAGTCAACGAAATTATCTGAAGCCATGATTTTAAATGTGCTAATGTTTTAATGTGCTAATCTGCTAAATTGAATTTGTCATACGCTAATTTAGTGCTTTATCAGCACGTGAGCATATTCGTCCATTAGCACATTAGATTTTTGTTTTGCGGGAATCGAGCGCTGTGTAAAGTCTTTCGGAAATATCGTCGATGCTGCCAACGCCGTTGATTTCGCTTAATTTCCCCTGGCTGCGGTAAAACTCTGCTACCGGCGCAGTTGATTTTTTATAGGTATTGATCCTGTTTTCAATGATCGACGGATCAGCGTCGTCTTTGCGGCCGGAAACTTCTGCGCGGGCCACCAGGCGGGCTTTCAACTCTTCTTCCGGAACAACAAGCGAAAGCATCACGGAAACCGACGTTCCTTTAGCTGCTAAAAATTTATCCAGGGCTTCTGCCTGTGCAGTTGTTCTTGGAAAACCGTCGTAAATTACACCTTTGGCATCCGGGAATTTGGATACTTCTGCTTCCAGGATCTGGATGGTGACATCGTCTGGTACGAGGTTTCCTTTTTCGGAGTAGCTTTTTGCCAATTTTGCCAGGTCGGACTGTGGGTCCAATGCACGAAAAACGTCACCGGTTGAAATATGCACCAGTCCATATTTTTCTTTCAATCGTTCGGATTGCGTACCTTTTCCTGCTCCCGGAGGGCCAAACAAAACAATGTTCAACATGTCAATTTTCGATTAATTTATAAATTGCGTCGTAATTTCTTCCGTGTTCGTTGTAATCCAGGCCGTAACCGATCACAAAGGCGTTCGGAATGGAAAAACCAACCAGGTCAGGCTTATGTTTTCCTTCAAAAGCATCCGGCTTGTAAAGCAAAGAAGCAATTTTGAGGGAAGCAGGCTCAAACGACGACAGGTAATTGAAAATCTTGTTCATCGTAATGCCCGTATCAACAATATCTTCGAGGATGATGATGTGCTTGTGATCAATGGTCGTGTTCAGGCCGATCAGCTCGTCAACCCGCCCGGAAGTATTCGTTCCCTGGTAAGAGCTAACTTTCACAAAAGAAATTTCGCAGGGGATCGTGATACATTTCATCAGGTCGGCAGCAAACATGAAGGAGCCGTTCAGGATCGAGATAAAAATCAGCTCTTTACCTTCATATTCCTTATTGATTTGATTCGCAAGCTCCTGCACTTTTTGACGGATCTCATCAGCGCTGATGTAAGGGCCAAACGATTTATCGTGAATCTGTACCAAAATCAAAAAATTTTTTGCAAAAGTACAAATTTAAACGGAGAAATCCCCAAAAATTATCGATAAAGTTGATTTTACCGGGTGATCAAATTTACAAATACTATGAGCCACCCTTTTTAAGCTTCATAAAACCTGATTAAGGTGGAATTACACTAATTCACTCTGTGAGTTATTCTATTTGTGCAATCGTGGCTAAAAGAGAAACTTACCAGGTCAGAAGCAGGGATTCAATACACGTAGCCCCGGTCGCCCGCTTTCAGCTTCGTAAATATCCAGCGGTAATGGTTGAGCATGTGGCTGTTAATGAAATTCAGGCGTTTGCTGTCTTCCGGGAAAAACACCCTGCCGCCGGTTACCACCTCATGAATTCCTTTTACTGCTGTCTGCGGGGCGATGCCGTCCTGTTCCCAAACCGGCGCAGGATTGGCTTCATCCATATTCGAACCGTATTGCCACACTTCGCGGAACATACTCCAGTCTGCTCCCCCGGCGCGGGCATTTTCCGGGGCGATGATGTACATATTCCGGAAAACGACGTAATCCTTAACCGTTTCAATAAACCCCAGGGAATAGGAATATCCCATGCTGTGGCACACGATGTCGATCGTATCTTTCACTTCATGGCAAGCCGGCGAATTGCATTTCAGCGTCAGGTAGGCCTGGGCGGCCAGCACTCCTTGCGTTTTCCGGTAATAAAAACCCGAATCGTTGGGCGTTGTATTCAGCAAATGATAATCGTACCTGTTCCGGTCTTTCTTGCGCAGGCTTTTCACCCGGCTGTAACTAAGCGAAAAATTAGCCATGCTGCGGTGGTTCGATGTGCGGATGCTGCTATTGCCATCTATGTAAAAGTAATCATCGGGTTTGATCCGGTTGATAAACGCTTTATCCAGTCGCAGCCAATAATGGAAACGGTCTTTTTTGGTAATCAGGTTGTCGGTCACATCCCGGTTTTTCTTCGGGCCGCGGTAGCCGCTGGAAAATACGATCAAATGCTGCGGCTCGGGTTTCTGCTGGCTTGTGAAATATTCCGTCACGTTATCGCCGTTGAAAGCATACACCTGCTCAAGCACCAACGCACCCGAATCGTTCCAAAACCGTTTCACAAGATAATGCCCGAAAGCTTTCTGGTTCATGCCAAGCGTGTTCAGGATCAAAGAGTCGTTGGCGTGTGAAAATTTCCGGGTTAAGTTCGAATACACATTGATGTATAACACATTTTTGTAAACGTCCGTGCGGCAAACCCCGTTTTGACTGCGATAAATGACACTGGATGGAATATTTCCGCTGCTGCGCCGGAGTGGGATAATCACTTTTTGCTTGTCCTCTTTGTCTTTTACCCAAAAACGGCTTTTCTCTTCTGATTTTGAAACATCTTCCGAAAAGAGGTAAACGGCTTTTTTGAGATAATCCGTCCGGTCAAAGCTGAAAACCGGGTCTTGCAAAGCAATGTTGTAATTGCATTTAAACACCTTATCAAACGTCGAATCCACGATAAACCCCAGGCTGTCTTCCTCCCAGAAATAATAAGCCGACAAACCTCCGATCGCATTCAGGCGTGAA
This sequence comes from Crocinitomicaceae bacterium, assembly GCA_021325675.1. GTDB lineage: Bacteria > Bacteroidota > Bacteroidia > Flavobacteriales_D > Crocinitomicaceae > M2408. The sequence continues at coordinate 86,354 of JAJTCM010000004.1, read as the reverse complement.
TTTTCCGATGGGAGCATGAAAAGGGTGTCTTCTTCCTCCTGGCTGAAAGTAGATGTTGTAATGAAAAGCGCTATTAATAAGAAAAAGTTACGCATTTTTTAGATCGCCGGGTTGACATAAGTTCAGGCAAAGTTCGCTAAGTTTCAAAGTTAGAAAGCGAGAAGTTTTTTGAACCACATGAGAATTCACGATGCGAATAGATTAGATTAGCTTATTAATTCAATGTTCATCACTCATAGCTTACCACCCTCAGCACATTGCCAAAATACAGGTCTTTGTCCGTCCGGGATTTCATCCACAGCTCCTGCACCTCAACTTTCCGTTTAGGAAACGCTTTTTTTGCCATTTGGTACAGCATTTCGGCAGTAATTTTCGGGGAATAGGTATTAACGATCAGAAAACCGTCTTTTTCGAGAATACTGTTGGCTGCGGTGAGTAATTCCGGTAAACGGTCTTCGAGGATCCATTTTTCACCTTTGGCGCCCAAACCGAAAGCCGGCGGGTCCATGATTATTCCTTTGTACTTGCTTTCACGCTTGGCAGCACGCTGTGCGAATTTCAAAGCGTCGTCCACGATCCAGCGGATATCCGACAGCTCACTGAGGACCATGTTTTCTTTCGACCAGGAAACGAGCTGCTTCATAGAATCTACATGCGTCACTTCAGCACCTGCGCTCCGGGCAACCAACGAAGCCAGTCCCGTATACGCAAACAGGTTCAGGAACTGATCGCCCGGTTGAATATGGGATTGAATAAATTTCCAGTTATCGTATTGCTCAGGGAAAATCCCCACATGTTTGAATTGTGTAAATTCCAGTTTCACACGCAGGTTGAACACATCGATTTCCCATTCAGGAAGCGTGTGCCGGTGAAATTTCCACTTGCCTTTTTGTCCTTTGTTTTCAATGAAAGAAGCGCTTGCACGTTGTTCCCATTCGGCAAACGGCATTTCGGATTTAAAATAGGCTTGCAGCTCCGGGCGGATCGTCAGGATTTTCCCGAAGCGCTCAAATTTTTTACCTCCTCCGGCATCGATCAATTCATAATCGGGCCAGTTTTCTGTATATAAACGGTCGAAAAACATTATTCTGATTCAGGGGCTAAACGCAGTACTATTCCGTCGATCTCTTCTGTGATCGGAATCTGGCAGCCCAGGCGCGAGTTAGGTTTTACGTAAAATGCCTGGTCAAGCATGTCGAGCTCGGCATCACTTTGCTCATCCAGGGGCGTGTCTGACTCCAGGTAGCATTGACAGGTAGCGCACATCGCCATTCCGCCGCACTCGCCTTTTACAGGAAGCTCGTAAGAACGGCACAGCTCCATGATGTTCATGTTCATATCTGTTGGCGCGGTTAATTCGTGGTAAACGCCTTCGCGGTCGATAATGGTTACGGTGATGTCTGACATAGTTATTCCATTTTTTTACAAAAATACAGAAAATAACTTCTTCGCTGAAAGCTACGAATTTTAAAATGGAGACCGTCACAGCAGCAGTGCAGTTATTACTGTTCAAAGACATCAAACCGGTGATGCCAATCAATTTTAATGCAATAATTAGCAGAGGAAAAGCAACTGCCCTTCCGGGATAAAGTGTAAATTTCAGAAATAAATGACCGCTTTTGGACAACAGGATTCATTTTAACCAGATTCATGAAAATCAACATTACATACTTTGTATTGCTTATCGCCGGGATGATCGCGTGCACCGAGCAGCCTGAATATCATTCGGAAGGCTTACCTGAAAAAGAAACCGACACCCTGCAGCCGCCAAAGCTTTACCCGGCGAAGGAAACCCAGGGCGTTTACGACACCTTTCACGTCAATTACCGGAAACATTCAAAACACCTGGATTTCGGGCTCATCTTTTTTGAGAAGCGAACGGACCTCCGGGAAGATGAACGTTCGAATGAGCTTGAAATATGGATTACGGACAAGCAAAGCCACAAACTCAAACAGCAGCTCACGGTTGAGCTCGGCACGATCCTGGATGAGCCTTATCGTTATGCAGACGCGTCACGGTCGTATGTAACGCATTTCAACGAGGAAAAAGAAGTCACGGACAACGATTTCGGGGATTTCATTGTTGCCGACTTCAACTTTGACAGCAGGGAGGATTTCGCTTTCAAATCCGGATCCGGCGGAAATGGCGGACCGGTTTATACGTATTACGTCAAGGGCAAAAACGGGAAATTTAAGCGGGACGCATTTCTCTCAGATTCCCTGGCCATGTTCCCGGCTATAATTGATCCGGTAAACAAGCTCCTGACCAAAAGTGTTCACGCGAACGCTTATGGCAACATGGAAAGCTCTTATCGCTACAACCCAGCCAATGGAAAATGGACACTTTACAAGCTGTATTTCAGTGGTGAATTCCCGCCGGAAGAATTTGAACAACCTTATGAATTTGCTAAATTCGTCAACCCGGCCAAAAAGAACAAGGAGATTATCAGTGGCAAAGCTTCGGAAACACACTATTTTACGCGCTACCTTGGGGCATTGGAAACCGGCAGCAAGAAATACCATGTAATCACGCAGTTTTATACTGCTCAGACCGGGACAGAAAAACAAGGCCACAGCAAGTTGATTTTCCTGGATCAAAATAAAAAAACCGTTCGGATCTATGCGGCGGATGCACGCAACCAACTACCAATCTATATTGAAAAGGGCGCTTTGATCTTCCAGACTGCCAAAGGGAAAATGCCACTCTATTTACGCGGCTACCTGCCGGGTATGATTTGCATCCCTAATGCCGAAGGATGTTATTAGAATGAAGAATTGAAAATGGAATCGCTCCTTCCCCCAAAAGGGATTAAGAGAGGTGACAATTCCCCATTTTCCACTCTCAATTCTCCATTTTAAAATTACTTATTATGCACTACTTCCATTGCGTTTTTCAGCGGACAGCCTTTCCCGCCGTTTTTTAAATGCATAGCGCCTGCAATTGCCAAAAGGCTTGCCGTTGTAATGAGGATGATTTTTGTTTTCATAAAAACTGGTATTAAGATTAATAAAACAAAAATAGAGCTTTGGAAACCGGCCTGGTTTGCATTTTACGCACAGGGCTTTGCAATTCTTGTCATTTGGGCTCGAGGCGGATAAAAGCTTTTCGCTCCAGGGTATCGTAATCTGTGGTGGCGGGGTTTCCCAGGAACTTTTCAAGGCCAACGATATCCCCGACTTTGTAGGCACTTTCGGGCAGCCAGTCCTTGAAGAAAACATGAGCTGAACGTAGAATTTCAGTGCGATCGCCTTTCAGATTGAATGAAGCGAATTTACCGCCATCCACTTCCATTGTTTTAATCCGCTGAGGAACCTGCTGATCGGGTTTTAATACCACAAAAGCTTTGTACATATTCTGGTGCGGGCTGACGATCCCATACATTTCGCCCGGCTCCGGTTCCAGGTCGTAGCTTTCTGCCTGGTTCAACAAATCCCGGAAAGCCTGCCTGATTTTGTCTTTATCATCGAATTGCGTGAGGATATAAATTCCGCGCTTTGGCTCCAAACGGACAATGCTGATCTCCAGCTGGCGCTCGTCCTGTACAACATGTTCCGCCGTTTCATACATCAGGTCTTTCTTCAATTCCCGGGCACGGATATATTTTGAGCGTTCCTGCATCGGCAGCTGGCGAAACTGTTCGGGTGAAATGCCATAAAAATTCCTGACTGCCCGTGAAAAAACCGCCGGCGACGAAAAACCTCCGTCAAGCGCCACCTCCAATACGGGCTTTTCAGGGTCAATGATTAAATAATGTAAAGCTGTTTCCAGGCGCAGGCGCATCACATATTGCTTGGGCGATTCACCTACATACTGTTTGAATATTTTCTGCAGGTAAAAAGGAGAATAATGTGCAATGTCTGCCAGGGTTTTGAGCGAAATTTCCTCGCGGTGGTTCCCGAGAATATAATCCAGCACATTGTCTATGCGCTTTTTATGCTCCGCCGCTGTCAGTTCTTCGTTCATGGTTCAATATTCCAAACAAATATAGAGAAAGACTTTGCAAATCTTGCACTTATGACCACACAGGATACAGAGCGGGTATAATACACAGTTTTTTGAACGCAAAGGTTACAAAGTTTTCGCAGAGAGCGCAAAGTTTAAGTTAGCTGAAGAGCGCAAAGCCTTCCCGTTTGGAGGAGCCGGACTAAACTCCGGGCATTCATTCAAAGATTGATCCTGAAACCAACCTTGCCAACAACGGAATAGATTTGAAGGTTATAATTGATGACAGAGCTGTAGCTTGACTTCAACACGCCATTTGCCGAAACATAATACTGGCCCAGCTCAAAGTAAACCGCTCCGTTGTTATAGATCCGCTCATAAGCTATGCCCGCTTCAGCAGTGACAGCTTTAAAATCGTCATTCGGGTCAACGTCTTTTGTTTGCATACCGAATGAGCGGCCATACTTGCCATACACATAACAAGCCCTGTCAGAATTTCCAAAAAGATAAACTGTTCCCCTCAGGTAAAGCGGATAAGACCACATATTGAGCCTGTGTTTATCTGAGCTTGAAAATATCGGATAGGTATTGAAATGAAACCCGCTCCCTATGCCAATGGAAAAATATTGCCTGAATTGATAGCATGCGCTCAGTTCCCAGGAAACATTTCTAAAACCAACGCCCTGGGAAAAATCGAGCTTGAAGGCGCTTTCCATATACTCCCGGTATGGAAGGGATAAGCTGGGCTTCGCGGACCTCACACCATCGTTTCCCGATAAATAAGCAGGAGAAATCAAGACAATGAACAAGAGCGCCCTGTATGTGATTTTCATTTATTTTACCAAATAAAAACTAATACATCAATTTACCGACGAAGCTTAAAGTAAGATTAGTCCAGTCAATTTGAAATTCCTGGATCCCGTTACTGTTAGACAAAATCAGGATATCCGGATTATTTGGGTGGATCATGATATCAAAGGCCGTAACATTTGAAATTGTTACTTTGTTTTTAAGCAATTTCGGATTACTCGCATCGTAAATCGTCAAACCATTGTAGCCTTCGCCGACGAACAAGTAATTATTTGCAAAACACAGGCCGTACGGACTGGCTAAATCTATACTTTCCAATTCCACCGGTTTATTTACATTAGAAATATCTACTAGGTTAAGTGTATTCTCACCCTCCCCGTTACAACCTTCATTTTCTGTTGAGCGCAAGGTATAGTATGCAACTTCTCCCCGGGGTAAAACCGGGTCACAGGATTCCGCATGTTCTATCGACGATATTTCATGCGGTGAAGAAGGGTTGTTCGCGTTGTAAATTGTCATCGAGGTCATGGAACCAAGGTATAACCTGTTGTTGGCCCCATAGATCGTTTCCGTGTTTCTACCGATTTCAACGCTTGAAACCTTACTGAAAAAAGCGCCATTGGAAATGACGTGCATTTCATCATCTTCAATTACATAAATATGGTCAAATTCCACCGCGATTTTATTCAACGTACCTTTGGAATTGCTGTTGCTGCCGGTAAAAAAAGTTGGAATTTCAGAGATCGGAATTACATTTTCCAGGAAGTCAAGATGCAGTTTTCCCGCTTTTTTTATTTCTTTGGCTTCCGGGCTGTTGACCTCAAATTTATCCGTGGCCATAGTATATTGAAATCCTAACAACTGCTGTCCTTTATCATTTTCGAGCGGTGTCCAGAATACATTTTCTGCCCGGCTCACCAAAATTGGATTGTAGACATTGCTGATGTTTATTTTAACAAGATCGTATACACCGGCCGCATATAAAAAATGATCTTTCACATAAAAATCCCGCAGGAAAGGCAACTGTATAAAGGATAGCCTTTGCGGATTTTGCATGTCGGTATTGTCATAAATATGGATTCCTTTATTTTCTTCACTAACAAGCACATAATTGCTTCCAATGTGAAAATTTCTTGGCTTGGTCAATTCCTGCTTCTGAATCAGCAGGGGAAGCGCACGGAGAGAGTCCAGGCTGCCGTAAACCGCAGTAGCCTTTTCGTACGTCATGGATATTTCTCCTTTTGTTTTTACACAGGAAACGCTTAAAAGAAGTAAGGAGCTGAAGTATACTAGTTTTTTCATAAGGAAAAAGTTTAAATTGATTAGCGTAAAAACCTCAATAATTATGCCGGTTTGTTAGCGGGCTTTTCAGACCGTAATCTGCCTGCATTTTAACAGATTCCAATATACAGTTTTTTTTAATTGAAAACTTTTTTAACCCCTGGTACTTATTAACGTCGTTTTATAACTTTTCAACAATCCTGAAAATCATTACCACTTATTACCACCAATACCATTTCAGATTAAATTCAATGAAATCAACTCTTTTCATAAACTAATGTAACCTTTTATTACTTTTGCTCGTTTCAAGTTATCAACAAAGTGTAATCTAGTGGTAAAAAGTGGAGATTTTCTCTTTAATTTTACCCATTATTTCCGTTATGGCAGGTTTAGTAGGCGAATTTGAAGTAAGGCTCGATGAAAAAGGGCGCTTCCTGTTTCCATCAGGTTTGAGGAAACAGCTTTCCCCTGCTGCCCAGGAAAATTTCATGCTTAACAAAGGATTTGAAGACTGTTTGACGCTGTACCCCATGAACGAATGGGAGAAGCTTAGCGCTAAATTGTCGAAAATGAATTTGTTCAAGCCCAAAAACCGGATGTTCTACCGTCTGTTCCACCAGGGAGCGAAAGCAATTTCCCTGGATTCGGCTGGCAGGGCGCTGATCCCGGTGACGCACATGGAGCGTGTGGGCCTGAAAAAAGATGTCATGTTAATTGCATACAATGACCGCATTGAAATCTGGGACAAAACCAAATACTTCAATTTGATTGAAGCGAACATGACGGACTTCGCCGATTTGGCAGAGGATGTAATGGGTGATTTGGGAAATGACGACGAACAATAACACATACCACGTACCGGTAATGCTGCACGAATGCCTGGAAGGATTGAATATCCATCCGGACGGCGTTTATGTAGACGTTACTTTTGGCGGCGGCGGCCATTCAAGAGCTATTTTCGAAAGGCTCAGCCCGAAAGGAAAGCTGATCGTTTTTGACCAGGACCCGGACGCACAGCGCAACGCCTGGGAAGCCCCCAATTTTCATTTCATTCCGGCAAATTTTTCTTTTTTAAAGAATTACCTCCGCGTTTTGGGTATTCCGCAAGTAGACGGTATCCTCGCAGATTTGGGGGTTTCTTCCCACCAGTTTGATGCTGCCAGCCGCGGTTTTTCCATCCGGACGAACGATACGCTCGATATGCGCATGAACCAGCAGGGCGAATTGTCTGCTAAAGAAGTCGTAAATACCTACACCGAAGAAGAGCTGATCAAAATCCTGCGCAAATACGGCGAAGTGGATTACCCTGGGAAAATTGCCGGAACAATCTGCCGCGCCCGCTCCAAAAGCAAGCTGAAAACTACCGGTGACCTCATCGACGTATTGGCAACAATCGCCCCGAAATTCAAGGAACATAAATTTTACGCCCAGGTTTTCCAGGCTATCCGCATGGAAGTGAACGGTGAAATCGACGTATTGGAGAAATTCCTCCTGCAAACAACAGAAGTGATTAAGCCCGAAGGAAGACTGGTGGTTATGTCATACCATTCCCTCGAAGACCGCCTCGTGAAAAACTTCATGAAGCGCGGCAACCTGGACGGAAGCATCGAAAAAGACTTTTACGGAAACGTGCTGAAACCTTTTACGGAAGTCACACGCAAGCCGGTTTCACCTAACGAGGAAGAAATAGAACGCAATTCACGCGCCCGCAGCGCCAAACTTCGTATAGCAGCCCGCAACAATGGATAATCAGTACATCGATAAAGAACAGCTGGCTGCCGAAGAAAAAAAGCAAAAAGCCCGCGAGCCTAAGGAGAAAAAGGTACGCACCAAGACCAAGAACAATATCCTGGTGCAAATCCTCAACGGGGAGATCCTGACGCGTGACGTGGTGCTGAACAACCTGGGGTTCGTGTTCTTCTGCATCATGCTCCTGATCCTGCTGGTAGCGAAAGGCTACCTCGGAAAACAGCTGACAAAGGATATCGATACTTCCCTGAAACAGCTCGACGCATCCACCGCTGAATATGTGGAAGCCAAAGCGAGACTGGAAGAACGCACCAAACGCTATGAGCTGGTACGCAAGCTGGAACCGCGGGGACTAAAAGAAACAACGAAGCCTGCAAAGGTGATTAGAATAAAAAATAAGACAAAAGACTAAGACAAAAGACGAAAGACCTCCGGTCTCATGTCTTTAGGTCTCTTAATCTAATGTCTGCAGAAAGCAATGAAAGAAAAAAAAGAAATATTGTGGAGAGCATACCTGATTTACATCGGGTTTATCATCATTATGTTTATCGTGATCGGGAAAACCTTTACGATCCAGGCTGAAGGCGTGAAAACGGTTTTGGTTGGCGGTGGCAACGGAAAGGAAAAAATCCCGACACGAACTGTGAAGCGTATCCCAAGACGTGGCGAAGTGCTCGACATCAACCGCACACCGCTGGTAACTTCCGTTTCTTTCTTTGATATCCACATGGACCCGACTGTTTGCAGCCAGGAAGCGTTTGATGCCAACATCATGGAGCTGAGCCAAAAGCTGAGCGGGATATTCCCGGAAATGTCGGCACGTGAATACGAAACCCACATTCGTCGCGGAAGACAGCGCGGCAACCGTTATTTGCTCATCAAACGCAAAGCAACAAACGAACAGCGTAACCGTTTACGTACTTTCCCGATTTTTAACCTCGGAAGAAACAAAGGCGGCCTGATTGACCTCGAAGAAACGATCATCCGTAAGCGCCCGCATGGGGAATTGCTGAAACGTACTTTGGGTTATTACCAGAAAAACCACGAAGGCGAGCTGCGCGTAGGGATTGAAGGTGCTTTCCATGAATATTTAGTGGGTGAGCCGGGCCTGGAAATTGAGCAGCAGATTTCCACAGGCTGGAAAAAAACCGGGCAGATTGTAAAAGATGCCGTAGAAGGCGCCAACGTAATTACCAGCTTTGATAAAGGAATCCAGGAAGTAGCACACAACGAACTGCTCCGCCAGCTGAAAAGCACCAATGCAAAAAGCGGTTCTGTAATCGTTATGGACGTGAAAACAGGCTTCGTGAAAGCGGTGGTAAACCTCACTCAGGCGGCTGACGGCGATTATTACGAATTGTATAACCAGGCCATCGGGACAAAAGAAGTTCCGGGATCAACGTTCAAGCTTGCGGCTTTGATGGCGGCCCTCGAAGATAAAAAGATCAATATCAACGACTCCGTTGAAACGGCTACAAAATATACCTATTATGGTAAAAACACCCTGAATGAAGCCCACAACAATTACTACGGGCGGGTTACGATCAAACGGGCTTTCGAATTGTCGTCGAATGTTATCTCCCGGGTGATCCACAACGCTTACCGCAATGAGCCGGAAACGTTTGTTAACCGCTTGCGCTCCTTCGGGTTGGGCGAGCCGCTTGGACTCGACATTTTGGGTGAGCCGACTCCAACGCTGTATTCACCGGGCAGCAAAAACTGGTCGGGAATTTCCCTGCCGTGGATGGCTGTAGGCTACGAAGTTCAGCTCACGCCGATGCAGATCCTGGCATTTTATAACGCCGTAGCAAATAACGGGAAAATGGTGAAACCGCAATTCGTGAAAGAAATCGTGCGCGGAACAGAAGTGGTGAAAAGCTTCAAGCCGATTGTACTGCGGGAAAAAATCTGTTCAGACGCTACGCTCCACATTTTACAGGATTGCCTCGAAGGCGTAATGAAAACGGGAACCGGTAAACGGCTGACTTCCTCTTATTTCGAGATTGCAGGAAAAACCGGTACAGCCGAAATCCTCAACGACGACATGAAATACGGCGCGAAAGGCGAAAAGAAATACCTCGCTTCGTTCGTGGGTTATTTCCCGGTACAGGACCCGATGTATTCCTGCATTGTTTCGATTTCCGCTTCCGGGGAGAATATTTATGGTGCGACGGTATCGGGAACGGTATTCTCAGCGATTGCGAACAAAGTATACGCCGGGAGCCTGAAATACCACAAAGCGATCAACGAAGGAAGAAGCAAGGTATACACCGCTCCTTACTCCAAGGACGGGAACCGCTACGATCTGCAGAAAATCCTGAAACATTTTGGGATCCGCTACGAACAGGACCCGAAATCCGGATCGACGGACGAATGGGTTTCTACCAGGGCCAACGAGGAAAAAATTGAATTCCACCAGCGTTATGCCGGTAAAAAAACGGTGCCGAACGTAGTCGGAATGTCTGCCAAAGACGCTGTTTACCTCATCGAAAGCACCGGCATGAGCGCCCGTGTGGTAGGTTACGGAAAAGTAAGCAAACAAACCGTTCCGGCCGGCACTCCTGTATTCCGCGGCGGTTTAATTGAATTAACATTAGAAAGATGAAGCATTTGCACGACATATTAAAAGGCGTAGATTACGAGCTCGTGTCCGGAACAACGGAACATGAAGTTTCGGAATTGGTATTTGATTCCCGCAAAGCTACGGCTTCTACTGTCTTTTTTGCAATCCGCGGCACACAGGTTGACGGCCACAGCTTCATTTCACAGGTGATCGAACAAGGCTGCAGCATTATCGTCTGTGAAGAAACAATTGCCAATGATTCCGTTACGCAAATCAAAGTGGAAAATTCTTCCAGGGCTTTGGGTGAAATGGCTTCTAATTTTTTCGGCAACCCTTCTTCCAGATTATCGTTGATCGGTATCACCGGAACAAACGGAAAAACGACTACCACGACGCTTCTGCACCAGATGTTTATGCGCCTGGGCTACGAAACAGGCTTGCTTTCAACAGTGGAAAATAAAATCGGGAATACCGTAATCCCTTCCACGCACACCACACCAAACCCGGTAGAGCTGAACCGTCTCCTTGCCGAAATGGTGGACGAAGGCTGCGCTTTCTGTTTTATGGAAGTGAGCTCACACGCTGTCGTTCAGCACCGCATTGCAGGCCTGGAATTCAAAGGTGGCGTGTTTACGAACATCACACACGACCACCTGGACTACCACGGGACTTTTGCCGAATACATCAAAGCGAAAAAAGCTTTCTTTGATAGCCTGGGAAGCGATGCTTTCGCGCTCACGAACAGCGACGATAAAAACGGCATGGTAATGCTGCAAAACACGAAGGCACAAAAACAAACGTATGCCCTCAAAACGCCGTCGGATTTCAAAGCAAAAGTGATTGAAAACCAGTTTTCGGGACTTGTGCTGAATATCAACGGAACAGAATTGTGGACCCGGCTGATCGGTGACTTCAATGCCTATAATTTATTAGCAGTTTACGGGGTTTCCATGCTGCTCGAGCAGGATAAAATGGAAGTGCTGACCATCATGAGCCAGCTGGAATCCGTTTCCGGCAGGTTCCAGTTCATCCGTTCCAAAAGCGGGATCACAGCTATTGTCGATTACGCCCATACACCGGATGCACTGGAAAATGTTTTGAAAACCATTTCCAATATCCGCACCCGCAACGAAACAGTTTATACGATCGTGGGCTGTGGCGGCGACCGGGACAAAACAAAACGCCCGAAAATGGCCGCAATCGCCTGTGAGCTGAGCGACAAGGTAATTATCACTTCGGATAACCCGCGTTCGGAAGACCCCGCAGTAATCATCGAAGAAATGATGTCCGGTGTGGAAGGCCAATATTTCAAAAAAACACTTTCCATCCAGGACCGCGAACAAGCTATAAAAACAGCGGTTTCCATGGCGGAAGAAAACGATATCATCCTGGTGGCAGGAAAAGGCCATGAAACTTACCAGGAAATCAAGGGCGTGAAACACGATTTCGACGACCTGAAAATTGTAAAGGAATTATTTGAAAAACTAGATAAATGAAAAATGGAGAATGAAGAATTAATTTTCCATTCTTCATTCTAAATTCTTAATTAAAAAATATGTTATATTACTTATTCAACTACTTAAATTCGTTTGATTTCCCGGGAGCCGGGTTATTTGATTACATCTCGTTCAGGGCAGCTATGGCGCTGATCACCTCGCTGGTTATTTCCGTTATTTTCGGAAAGCGCCTGATCAACCTGCTGCGCCGCCAGCAAATCGGTGAAACGGTCCGTGACCTCGGTTTGGCAGGACAAATTGAAAAATCGGGTACACCGACAATGGGTGGCTTGATTATCCTGGCCGCGATTTTGATCCCGACTTTATTGTTTGCGAAGCTGCACAATGTATACGTAATCACGATGCTTATCGCTACTGTATGGCTGGGCATAATCGGTTTCCTCGACGACTACATCAAAGTCTTTAAAAAGAACAAGGACGGACTGGCCGGAAAATTCAAGGTTGTCGGGCAGATCGGCGTTGGTATTATCGTAGGATGCATTTTATACTTCCACCCGGATGTCCAGGTACACAAACGTGTTTCCGCTGATTATAAGCTCGCGCCGAACGAATCGGTTGTGACCCACAAGCACATGGAATTCAGCAAGGATTCAACTACAATGTGGATCCAGACACGTGACATGACGACAACGATCCCGTTCTTCAAAGGAAATGAGTTCAATTACAACTGGCTGATCGGAGATATCGACAAATCATACGGCTGGCTGCTCTTTATCCCGCTCGTGATCTTCATCGTAATCGCCGTGTCGAACGGGGCGAACATGACGGACGGGCTGGACGGGCTCGCTTCCGGAACTTCGGCGGTCATCGGGCTTGCGCTGGCGGTTTTTGCTTATGTCTCGTCCAACGTTCGCTTTTCGGATTACCTCAACGTGATGTACATTCCCATGGCGGAAGAAATGGTAATCTTCATTTCAGCCTTCGTGGGGGCCTGCATCGGCTTCATGTGGTACAACTCCTTCCCGGCACAGGTTTTCATGGGCGACACCGGAAGTTTGGCCCTCGGGGGAATTATCGCTGTGTTTGCGATCTCCATCCGGAAAGAATTGCTCATCCCGGTATTGTGCGGCGTGTTCCTCATTGAAAATCTTTCTGTGATTATGCAGGTAGGCTATTTCAAATACACCAAAAAACGCTTTGGCGCCGGCCGGCGGATTTTCCTCATGGCCCCGCTCCACCATCATTTTCAGAAAAAAGGCATGCACGAAGCCAAAATTGTTTCCCGCTTCTGGATTGTTGCCGTATTGCTCGCTGTATTAACCATCGTAACCCTCAAGCTCCGTTAAAATGGAAGGAAAAGGCAAACATATTGCAATTTTAGGTGCCGGCGAAAGCGGGATCGGAACAGCTTTCCTGGCAAAGGCGAAAGGCTGGACGGCCTTTGTTTCCGATTTCGGGCAGATCAAAGAATCTTATCAAAAAGAGCTCCGCGAACTCGGGATCGACTGGGAACAGGGAAAACACGATTTTGAACGCATTTTACAAGCCGACCTGATCGTTAAATCTCCCGGAATCCCTGACAAAGTTGAAATCATCAAACAGGCGAAAGCGAAAGGGATCAAAATTATTTCTGAAATCGAATTCGCAGGATACTATAACACCGCGAAAACGATCTGCATCACGGGAAGCAACGGAAAAACAACAACGACCATGCTCACCCACCACGTGCTGAAAAAAGCCGGTTTTAAAGTGGGCCTGGCAGGAAATGTGGGACAAAGCTTCGCCAAGCAGGTCGCCACTGAAGATTTCGACTGGTACGTCCTTGAGCTGAGCAGCTTTCAGCTGGATGACATGTACGATTTCAAAGCCGATATCGCGATCCTGACGAATATCACACCGGATCACCTGGACCGCTACAATTATGAAATGCAGAACTACGTCGATTCGAAAATGCGCGTCATTCAGAATCAAACAGAAAACGACTGGTTCATATACAATGCCGACGATGAACTGATCGTCAACGAGATCAAAAAAAGGATGCCGAACATGCAGCTGGCCCCTTTCTCACTAAAAACGCCCCAGGAAAAAGGGGGATATGCAGATGAAAAACAAATAACAATTAACATAAAAGAACAATTTACTATGTCAATCCACGATTTAGCACTTAAGGGTAAGCACAATACCCAAAACTCTCTTGCATCCGGGCTGGCTGCAAGGATCCTCGACATCCGGAACGACGTGATCCGTCAGAGTTTCGAAGACTTTGTGAACGTTGAGCACCGTCTGGAATTCGTAGCCAAAGTGAATGGCATTGAGTTCATCAATGATTCCAAGGCGACGAACGTCAATTCCTCCTGGTTTGCACTCGAGAGCATGGAGCACCCAACGGTTTGGATCGTCGGCGGCGTCGATAAAGGAAATGATTATTCCCAGTTGAAAGCGCTTGTGCAGGAAAAAGTAAAGGCGATCATTTGCCTTGGAACGGAAAACCAGAAGATCATTGAAGCTTTCGCCGGTGACGTTGAAACCATCGTTGAGGCAGGTTCCGCTATGGAAGCCGTTGCTTACGGTTACCGCCTGGCGAAAAAAGATGAGACCGTCCTGCTTTCCCCGGCCTGCGCCAGCTTCGACCTCTTCGAAAACTACGAGGACCGCGGGAACCAGTTTAAGAATGCGGTTAGGGCACTTTAATGTGCTAATATGCAAATTATAGCAATTAGCACATTGTCTCATTAACACATTAATGAAATGAAAGAAACAACACAAAAAACAGGACTTCACGGGCAGCTGTTACAAGCCCGGGAGCAGCAGCGAGAAGAACAGGTGATCGGCTCTTTGCGTTCGCACGGTAAATTGTGGGGAATGGACGTTTTTTCCTGGTACAAGCCAAGCATGTATGAGCTGGAGAATACGCTTTCGAGCTTTCCGGCGCCGATTTGCTGGTTCGCCAACGAAAATGATGTGCTGCGCATTTTGCAGGAGGAAAAATACTGGATGACGAATGTAAAAACTATCTGCACTTACGATAAAGCGGGCTTTAAGCTGCCAAACGAAGTGCTCGACGGTGTTGATTCCGTATTGGGCAGCGCTTCCATGGACGATGCCCTTGACTTGCTGAAAGCGGTTTCCAAAAAACAAGGCATCCTGCTTTTCACAAGCTCAGGCGAAAACTGGCATGCAGCCAAAACCAAATTCGAGGGTTTTTTGGCACAAAACCAAAACAAATAAAGTATAAAATAAGGTGAAAAACTTTCTGCAAAAACATTTCAAAGGAGATACGGTAATCTGGGTGATCACACTCATTTTGCTGGGAATGTCTTTGCTTACAGTTTACAGCTTCGTTCCCATCCTCGTAAAGATCGAAGGGGGAACACCGTTCAAATACCTGTTCAAACATTTGATTTATGTAGCGATCGGGGTTTTCACCATGCGCTGGATCCATAAAAAGGACCCGGTATTTTTCTCCAAATTTGCCCGTTTCGGCTTTTATGTCGCGATTGCCTTGCTGATCTTTACCTTCTTCTTCGGAACGAAAGTAAACGACGCCGGGCGCTGGATCAAAATCCCTTTTGTAGGTTTGACTTTCCAGTCTTCCGATTTTGCCAAGCTGGCGCTGATCGTGTATGTTTCCAAGCTGCTCGATCGCAAAAAAGATGTATTGAACTCCTGGCGGGAAGGCTTTTGGCCGATCATGTTTCCGATAATTGTTATTTGTGGATTGATCGTAAAGGACAACTTTTCGACCGCAGCTATTGTCTTCGCCCTGAGTTTAACCTTATTATTTATCGGCCGTGTGCCCTTTGGAAAACTGTTTTCACTGGTAGGCGGCGGGATCCTGCTCTTTTCGTTCGTTGTGGTAATTCATAAAGCCGCACCGGCGCTGAACATTCTTCCGCGCTACGAAACCTGGGAAAACAGGATCCTGAACCGGATGGCCGACACGAAAGATGTTGTTGAAAACGCCCAGGCGCTCAATGCCGAGCTCGCCATTTACAACGGCGGGATTTTCGGACAAGGAGTGGGCGACGGTAAATTAAAAGAATACATCCCGGAAGCTTACGCGGATTTTTACTATTCCAGCTTCGTGGAAGAATTTGGCCTCATTTCAGCCGTCATCCTGGTTTTATGCTACCTGATCCTGCTTTACCGGATCATCCGCATTGCCCTGAAATCCGAAAAACTCTTTGAGACTTACATGCTGCTCGGGATCGGGATTCTTATCCTTTCCCAGGCTTCCGTGAACATGCTTGTTTGTACGGGCGTTTTCCCGGTTACAGGACAGAACATGCCTTTGCTTGCCATGGGTGGATCGGGTCTTATCATGACTTGTCTCGCCCTGGGTATTGTACAAAGCGTGGCCTATTCCCAGCAGAAAAAAACAGAAAAAGTAGAAACAGAAAATACGATAAGCCATGAAAGTGAATAGGGCCATCATATCCGGTGGAGGAACCGGCGGACATATTTTCCCGGCTATTGCCATCGCCAACGAAATCAAGCGCCGCAACCCGGATGCTGAAATTTTATTTGTCGGCGCTTTAGGCAAAATGGAAATGGAAAAAGTGCCACAGGCCGGGTATAAAATCATCGGTCTGCCGATTGCGGGTTTCCAGCGCAGGTTTACGCTTTCGAATTTCATGCTTCCTTATAAAATTATTCAAAGTCTTTCCCTGGCCGGTAAAGTGATCCGGGATTTTAAGCCGGATGTCGTAATTGGTGTTGGCGGATATGCCAGCGGCCCGACCCTGCGCTCAGCGATTTCGAAACGAATCCCGACGCTGATCCAGGAACAGAATTCATTCCCGGGAAAAACAAATAAAATCCTCGCGCCGAAAGTAAACCGGATTTGTACCGCTTACGAAGGCCTGGAGAAATTCTTTCCGAAAGATAAAATCGTTGTCACGGGAAACCCGGTCCGTTCCGAAATGGTCGACCTGGAAGGCAAACGCGGCGAAGCGATGTCGTTTTTCAACCTCGACCCGAATAAAAAAACCGCATTGATTGTTGGCGGGAGCCTCGGCGCCCGCACCTTAAATGAAAGTGTAACCGGGCAATTGGAGCTTATCCGTAATTCCGGTTTCCAGGTTTTATGGCAATGCGGCAAGTTTTATTATCCCGAACTCAAGTTCAATGACGCGCTGAACCAAACGCTTAATGTGCATTTACACGAATTTATCCAGCGCATGGATTTGGCATACGCCGTTGCAGATGTGATTATTTCCCGCGCCGGGGCAATCGCGGTTTCTGAGCTTTGCCTGGTAAAAAAACCGGCTATCCTTGTTCCTTCGCCCAATGTAGCGGAAGACCACCAGACAAAAAACGCGATGGCGCTCGTGAACAAAAAAGCTGCGATCCTCGTGAAAGATGCCGACGCCCGTAAAGAATTGATTCCTGTAGCAGCGGAATTATTGAATAACGCAGAACAGCAGCACGAACTGTCCCAAAACATACAGCCTTTGGGCAGGTCGCACGCAACAGAAGATATTGTGAATGAAATTGAGAAAATAATTAAATAACGATGAACGTTGGATGATTAAAATGTAATCTCGGATTGTTATGATGTTTATGTACACGCAACAACACCCGACACATCACAACCATCACCCATCATTTTTAAAAATGAAAGACCTTAACACCTATAAAAACATTTATTTCCTCGGGATCGGGGGCATCGGCATGTCGGCGCTGGCACGTTATTTCAACGAGCGTAAATTTACCGTGGGCGGTTACGACAAAACGCCTTCTCCCCTGACGGACGAGCTGGAAAAGGAAGGCATTGCGATCCATTTTGAAGATTTGGGAAGCAATCTCCCGGTGGATTTCAAAAACGCGGAAGACACGCTCGTTATTTACACCCCGGCTATTCCGAAAAGCCTCGGTGAGCTGAATTTCATCCGGGAAAATGGGTTCACACTTTTAAAACGCGCACAGGTTCTTGGATTAATCACGCAAAATTCACGCGGTTTGGGCGTTGCCGGAACGCACGGAAAAACAACGACCAGCACCATGCTGACACACATCCTGAATGAATCGCACCTGAAATGCTCAGCTTTCCTCGGGGGAATTTCAGCCAATTTTGCTTCCAATTTTGTTTCTTCGACCACTTCCGATCTGACCGTGATCGAAGCCGACGAATTCGATCGTTCCTTTTTGCAATTGCATCCCTACGCAAGCATCATAACTTCAACAGACGCCGACCACCTCGATATTTACGGTGATGCGTCCCTTTTCCTCGAAGGCTTTCAATTATATGCACAACAAATTGATGAAAACGGGCTGATCGTCATGCGTAAAGGCCTGCAATTGACTTCCAAAACCAGGATCACAACATACGCTATCAACGAAGAAGCCGATTATTCCGGGTCGAACCTCGTAATTAACAACGGTCGTTTTTATATGGACGTTCAAACCCCGCAAGGCGCATGGAAAAACATGGAGCTTGGGCTGCCGGGCATCCACAATGCCGAAAACGCACTCGCCTGCATTGCGCTGTGCACGTTCCTGGGCTTAAGCGAGGAAGAAATCCGTCACGGCCTGCAAAGCTTCAAAGGGGTAAAACGCAGGTTCGAATATCAGCTGCGCACAGAAAACCTGGTGTATATTGACGATTACGCGCATCATCCGACAGAGATCAAAGCGTTGGTAGATTCCGTAAGGCTGATTTACCCGGGCAAAAAAATTACGGGCATTTTCCAGCCACACCTCTTCAGCCGCACGCGGGATTTCCAGGAAGGCTTCATAAACGAGCTTTCCAGGCTCGACGAGCTCATCCTGCTGCCGATTTACCCGGCACGGGAAGAACCGATCCCGGGCGTTACCAGCGATATGCTGCTGGAAAAGTGCACCAATAAAGAAAAACAGCTCCTCAGCCCGGATGCCGTCGTTGAGAGAGTAACTAAATATACCGACGGAGTTATATTAACGATCGGGGCCGGCGACATTGACCGCATTGTGCCGAAAATTAAAACCGGGCTAATAGGACTTTAGAATGTTAAGGGACCAGGACTAATGAGTCTGAAATCCTAATATCAAAGAAAATGAAAAAATGGTTAAAAATAGGATTTTGGGTGCTCTTCGGCATCGCTGTAGTGATCGGGCTGAGCATGTCCGGTTCTGCGCAAAAAGAAGAGGAAACATCTGAGCCGCGGATTTTCATTCACGTGGACGGTGAAAACGCGTTCCTGACAGAAGACGAAGTCCACACACGGCTGGTACGCAAGGGTTTTATCTATCCCGGTCAGAAATTTGGCAAGCTGCCTGTCAAAAAAGTAGAGGATTACCTGGAAAGCATGTCCGAAATTAAAACCTGCCGCGTTTATCAAAACATTGGAAAACAATGGAATATCGACATTGAGACCCGCAAGCCGATCGCCCGGATCTTCAACAGCAGCGGGGAAACTTTTTACCTGGACGACCTCGGCCACACGATGGCAACTTCATCACTTTACACCGCAAGAGTGGTCGTCGTCACAGGGAATATTCCCGACGATGCACACTCACTTCCCGTCGACGAAATTATTAACAATGATACCTTGAAAACTAAAAAATTTTTAGATGATATCTACCGAATTTCGTATTATGTTTGTAACGATCCCTTATTGAGTGCACAAATAGGGCAAATTCACCGTGAAAAAAACGGCGATTTCGTCTTAATCCCGCAAGTAGGCTCGCATACAATAATTTTCGGATCAGCATTCTCCGATGCGGAAGTGGAAGAGAAATTTAAAAAATTGAAGGTATTTTACAAGGAAGGTTTGCCTTATGAAGGATGGAACAAATACGATATCATCAATTTGAAGTACAAAAAACAAGTTGTTTGTAAAAAAATAAACGAAAAAGAAGTATGATGACAGTTATTGTTGGATTAGATATTGGAACTACAAAAATTGCATGCTTTGTCGGCACCAAAAACGAGCATGGGAAAATCGAGATCTTGTCCATGGGTAAAAGCGAATCACTTGGCGTTACCCGCGGTATGGTCTCCAACATCAACAATACGGTAGAATCAATCAAAAATGCTGTGGATGAAGCTAAATCGCGTTTGAGCGGCGAGCTGATCATCCGCAACGTAATCGTGGGTATTGCAGGGCAGCACATCAAAAGCTTGCAGCACCGCGGTATTTACACCCGTTACCAGACCGAAAACGAAATTTCCCAGAAAGACATTGATGCGCTGATCGAAGACATGTACCGCCTTGTGATGCAGCCGGGTGAAGCAATTATCCACGTTTTGCCGCAGGAATATATTGTTGACAGCGAGCAGGGGATCAAAGACCCGATCGGGATGTCAGGTGTTCGTCTCGAAGCGAATTTCCACATCATCACCGGCCAGGTAACTGCTGCCATGAACATCAACAAGTGTGTTCAGCGCGCCGGACTGGAAGTGAAACAAACGATCCTGGAGCCATTGGCATCTGCCGAGGCCGTTCTTTCCGAAGAGGAAAAAGACGCCGGCGTTGTGTTGGTAGATATCGGTGGCGGTACGACTGACGTTGCGATTTTCCACGAAGGGATTATCCGCCACACAGCCGTGATCCCGTTTGGAGGAAATGTAATCACCGAGGACATCAAGGAAGGCTGCTCCATCATGCGCAAGCAGGCGGAAAAGCTGAAAATGAAATTCGGTTCTGCGCTTGCCAGCGAAAGCCAGGAAAATGAAGTGGTTTGCATCCCGGGACTCCGCGGCAAAGAGCCGAAGGAAATTTCCGTGCGCAACCTCGCAAGCATTATCCAGGCCCGTATGGAAGAGATCATTGAACACGTGTACTACGAAATCCGCAACTCCGGCTACGAAAAAAGGCTGATCGGCGGCATCGTGGTAACCGGCGGCGGATCGCAATTGAAGCACATTACCCAGCTGTTCGAGTTCATCACCGGGATGGATACACGTATCGGTTACCCGACAGAGCACCTCGGAAGCTCCAACAACTTTGAAAACCTGACCAGCCCGATGTACGCAACGGGGATCGGATTGGTGATCAAAGGATTTGAAAATGCAGAAAAAACAAGTTCTGAAAAAGAACCTGCCAGTAATACAAAAGCCAAAAAAGTGAAAACGCATTCGGACCCTGAAAAGAAAGGAAACTTCTTTGATGCTATCCTGAAAAAGGTGCCGAACATTTTCGCGGACGAGGATTAACAAGTAATATTAATTAATACAAAAAGACATGGAATTCGATTTACCAAAAGAAGTTACTTCAATCATTAAGGTGATTGGGGTTGGTGGAGGCGGAAGCAACGCTGTAAATCACATGTATAACCAGGGAATTAAAGGAGTAGATTTCATCGTTTGCAATACCGACAGACAAGCATTGGATATTTCTCCTGTGCCGCTGAAAATCCAGTTGGGGCCAAGCCTGACAGAAGGCCTGGGCGCAGGTTCCATTCCGGAAATCGGGAAAAATGCAGCGGTGGAAAACATCGATGATATCAAGGACCTATTGTCGAAAGGCACGAAAATGGTCTTTGTAACTGCAGGAATGGGTGGTGGTACCGGAACAGGGGCCGCACCGGTAATTGCACAGGTAGCCAAAGAATTGGGCATCCTGACTGTAGGTATCGTTACCGTTCCCTTTAACTTCGAAGGAAGAAAACGCCGCCAGCAAGCCGAAGAAGGTTTGGAGCAAATGCGCCAGAATGTTGATACTTTATTGGTAATCAACAACGAGCGCCTGCGTGAAATGAGCGGAAACCTTTCCATTGGAAACGCTTTTGCACAGGCAGACGACGTAGTTACAACCGCAGCCAAAGGTATTGCCGAAGTGATTTCCGTTACAGGGATCATGAACGTAGACTTCAAGGACGTAAACACGGTGATGAAAGACTCCGGCGTTGCGATCATGGGGTCTGCTTCAGCTGAAGGTGAAAGCCGCGCGATCCGCGCCGTACAGGATGCGATGAACTCTCCGCTCCTGAACGATAACAACATCAACGGTGCGAAATACGTACTCCTCAACATCACTTACGGTGATAAAGAAGTATTGATGGACGAGATTACCGAAATTACAGATTATATCCAGGACGAAGCAGGATCAACAGCAGACGTAATCTGGGGCCACGGACACGATCCGAGCCTGGGCGACAGCTTGTGTGTTACCCTGATTGCAACAGGTTTCCATTCTACACCTATCACAGGTTTCGAAAAAGCCCCTGAGCGTAAGGTTACCGTGCTGGAAGACGAAGTAAAAAGCGAAATCGTAAGCCCGATGAACAACCCGATGGATAAAACGATCGCGGTTGAAGCACCGAAAGCAGAAGAGCCGTACTTGAAAGCTGCAGCTGTTGAGATCGTTTCCAAAATCGAGTCACCGGTTACCCCGGCTGAAGCCACAATTGAGCCTATGTTCGACGGGCCGGTGCTGAAAAGCGAAGTTCAGGCTCCTTCAGCTAAAGAAGAAGTGAAAGAACAGGCTTCTATCGAATTCGGCTGGGAAATCAATACACCGGCAAAAGAAGCTGAAGTGACGCCAGAAAGCAGCAGGATCGTTCACTCCCTCGATGATGAAAGAGAAGTGAAAGTGGAGCTCGAGCAATCAAGCAGCAAAACTTCCGTTTCACCGGAAGAGCAGCAAAGACTGGCACAGGAGCGCATGAACCGCATTCAGCAGTACACTGCACGCCTGAAAAAAATCGACGGGATCAACGACCTCGAAAAAGAGCCCGCTTACGTAAGAAGGAACATCCAGCTGGATAATTCTGCGCTTAGCTCCGAGTCCCGGGTTTCCCGCTTCAACATCACAACTGACGAAAACGGAACTTCTCTGAAAAGCAATAATTCATTCTTACACGATAACGTAGATTAATCATGAGCTTTACAGAACAGATCAATGCGGATATCAAGGCAGCCATGCTCGCCCGTGAAAAAGAAAAATTAGCCGCATTGCGTGATATCAAATCCAAGCTGATGCTCGAAGCCACTTCCGGCGCAGGCGAAGTTACGGATGAGACGGCCATGAAAATTGTCATGAAACTACATAAGCAGCGCATGGAAACATACCAGCTGTACATGGAGCAAAACCGCCAGGACCTGGCTGACGATGAAATTTTCCAGGCAAAAGTGATTGAAGCATACCTGCCGAAAATGCTTTCCGAAGACGAAATCCGCGCTGAAGTTCAGGCTGCGATTTCTCAAACCGGAGCTTCAGGCCCGCAGGAAATGGGCAAAGTGATGGGCGTCCTCACCGGGAAACTGGCAGGAAAAGCCGACGGCAAGCTTATCGCTTCACTTGTTAAAGAAGAATTATCTAAATAAGCGAAGCTTTGATATGAACAAGCGTTAGTGCAGTTCACAAATAACAATTCAAAAACACAATAGCTTAAATTACAGGAAAACCATTCGTCAGCCGGCGGATGGTTTTTTTTGTTTGTAATTTCAAGAATAAAAGAATTTAAGCTTCAGAAAAAACGATTTTTGCAAAAAAATTTAATAATTTCACAAACGATTTTTAAAACAAAACGTTATTCAGTTATGAAAACTCTGGCATTCTCCTGCGCACTCTTCGCGCTCCTCGCTTTTACATTCAAAAAAGACAAGGAATTCAACATCGGTGATAAAGCGCCGCTCACCGAATACAAAATGAAAAGTACTGAAGGAAAGGAGCTTTCCCTCAATTCCGCTAAAGAAAAAAACGGCCTTTTGGTGATCTTTTCCTGCAACACCTGTCCCTTCGTTGTGGGCAGCGACAATTTTCCAGGTTGGGAAAAACAGTACAATGACCTGCACAAAATTGCCAGGGACGCCGGGATCCAGGTGATCCTCGTGAATTCCAACGAAGCAAAGCGTGACGGCG
Source organism: Crocinitomicaceae bacterium (assembly GCA_021325675.1). Taxonomy (GTDB): domain Bacteria; phylum Bacteroidota; class Bacteroidia; order Flavobacteriales_D; family Crocinitomicaceae; genus M2408. The sequence continues at coordinate 62,765 of JAJTCM010000004.1, read as the reverse complement.
ACGATTCTTTTGAAAATATGCAAAAACACGCGAAAGACCTGGGTTACACCATGCCTTACGTTGTTGACAAAGATTCTGAGCTTGCCAACGCTTTCGGGGCCAAAACAACTCCGCACGTTTACCTGCTGGATGCCGGTTTAAACCTCGTTTACAAAGGAAGCATCGATAACAGCTGGGACAACAACCGTAAGGAAACCATCCCATATCTTGCAACTGCAATCAAAGAAGTTAAAGACGCTAAAACAATAACAACAAACACTACAGATCCAAGGGGCTGCAGTATAAAACGAACAAAATGAAAAAACTCTATTTTATGATCGGTTTAGCCTTGATGGCTAATGCCGCAGGTGCTCAAACACAAAATTTAGGTCAGCCTGTATCATACAGCAAAAAGGTCAGTTTGGCGAAGAAAGGCTACACGCTCCCTTCCATTGACAATGCTGCAGAACACGCATATTATACACAGCTTGCGCAGGAACGCGGTGAAAAACTGCTCCAGTACGGTAAACCGCATGATGTAAGCATTAACTTTTTCCAGGAAGCCAACAAGCGCGTGCTGCCAAACGGGAACAATTTATACCAGTTTTTCATTGAAAGCCCGACAGCTGTTTCCCTGAACCTCACTTTCAGTAAATTCCGCCTGGAGCAGGGTACCGTAATGTATCTCTTCAACGAAGACAAAACCCGCTATATCGGGGCTTACACCAGCCTGAACAATAACGCAGCTGAAAAGCTTGGAACGGAGCTTCTTTACTCCAAAAAGATCTATATCGAAGTTCAGGAACCTGCTGCAAACCAGGGGAAATCCAAGCTGGAGATCGGCCGTGTGATCCATGGGTTCATCAACCTGGATGAGTTCGTTGAAAAATCACTGAACGATGCCGGCGACTGTAATATTGATGTAAACTGCCCGCAGGGAAGCGGCTGGGAAATCCCCAGAAACGGGGTTGCCATGCTCGTAAACGGCGGCGGAGGTTTCTGTACGGGTTCCATGGTAAACAATACTGCCGGAACAACAACACCTTATTTCTTAACGGCCAACCATTGCGGTTCCGACCCGACAGACTGGATTTTCCGTTTCCGCTGGGAATCACCGGAAGCAAGCGCAGACTGCGGCACGAACGCACCATCTGTTAACGGCCCAACGAATATGAACATCAACGGGGGCGTTACCCGTGCAAACTATGCGCCATCCGATTTCCACCTGATCGAGTTGAACTCCCTGCCTAATCCTGCGTGGGAAGTTACCTATAACGGCTGGGACCGCACTGACATCCCGGCTTTATCCGGAGCAGGCATCCACCACCCTTCCGGCGATATTAAGAAAATTACTATTTCATCCGATACCTATGTAAGTGAAGCTTATTTCGGCCAGGAAGAAAACCACTGGCATGTGGAATGGTCTGACGGAGTAACGGAAGGAGGCTCATCCGGCTCGCCGATTTTCAATCAGTTCAGAAGAGTTGTTGGCCAGCTTCACGGCGGCGCGTCTTATTGCGGCGGTGACGACTTATCCGATTCTTACGGTAAATTTTTCAGCTCCTGGACCGGCGGAGGTTCATCTTCCACACGACTGAGCGATTGGCTCGACCCGCAAAACACAGGTGTTGAAGCAATTGATGCGAACGTTACCAATAGCCTTGACCCTTTCTTTTCCTCTTCCATCATAGGGGCAGAGGGAACGCTTTGCACCGGCACAGTTAGCCCGCAGGTTGTTCTTACCAACGGAGGAAGTGTTCCAATGACAACTGCAACCATCAACTACATTGTAGACGGCGTTTCAACACCAATCGATTGGACCGGAAGCTTAGGCTTGTTTGAGTCTGAAACAATTACGCTCCCTACGCTTAACCTGACGACCGGGACACACAACATCACGGTAACTGTCAGCGATCCGAACGGAACAATTGATGAAAACATGGGCAACAATAACATGAGCAATGACTTCAATGTTGTTGTGGGAGGTGATAACCTGGTGCTCGAAATGAACCTGGATTGCTATGCGAACGAAACTTCCTGGGAAATTGTTGACAACAACAGTACTGTTTTCTTCCAGGGCGGAAATTACGTTCAGCAGGACAATTATACGGTACATCACGAAATCTGTCTTCTCGAAGGCTGCTACGACCTGATTATCTATGATTCTTACGGCGATGGTATGTCAAGCAACGATTGTGACCCGGGGAGCATGAACCTGTACGACGCAGATCAGGAAGTATTGACTTCCCTTGCACCGGAAGACGCTAACTTCGAGCAGATGATTGTAAAGAATTTCTGTGTAGGTGAAACCAGCGTGCTCGGTGCCCTTGCAAAATCCAGCCTGAAGGTATTCCCGAACCCATTCAATACCAGCTTTAAGGTTTCCAACCAGGATGCTTTGATCCGCACGGCAGAAATACTTGACATCACAGGAAAACGTGTATTCTATACAGATAATATCAATGCTTTTGAGGTAAACATCGAACCGGCTGTGAAAAGCGGCAGCTATTTTCTGGTAATTACCACTGATAACGCGCAGATTATCGAAAAAATTATAAAGTAAGCATCCGTTTTTAATGAGAAATTATTAGATTTGTGATACTTAAACTATAATTATGAAAAAAGTGTTACTCTCAATCGCTTTCGGGCTGGCTATTATAGCTGCCAAAGCGCAAGTCGTCTTTAATATCCAGAGCCCGGCGAGCCTGGCAGGAAATTATACGATGACGTATGCAGATCCGGCTGGAGGCTGGGGCTGCCCGGATTTAATGGATCCTGTTAACTCTGTTTCCCAGACTATCGTCATTGTTGATGACGGCACGGCAAACGATTCACTCGGTTGCAACGCCCTCGTTAACGCAACGGAAATGGAAGGTCACATCGCTATGGTTTTCCGCGGGGAATGTGAATTCGGTACGAAATCGCTTATGGCCCAGAATGCTGGTGCTGTTGCGGTAATCATTGTGAACAACGTACCGGGTGATCCGGTTGGAATGGCTCCGGGAGCAGATGGTGCAAGCGTTACCATCCCGGTAATCATGATCAGCCAGATCGACGGAAGCAACATCCAGGCTGCGATCAACAACAGCGAGGAAGTTTCCGTGTTCATCGGCAACAAATTCGGTTTGTTTGATAACGACCTCGGTTTTACAACTGACCGTATGCTGCTTCCAAACCCAAACACTCAGCATTCACTCCTGGCACAGTCCGGAGCGGAATATTCTTTCCGCGTTGGGGCATGGGTTTACAACTTCGGTAACCTTTCACAAACAGGCGGAACAATCCGTGCTACAGTAACCCGTGAGGGAACTACGCTCTACGATGAGCAGGACAACTTGCCTGTCATGGCTTCAGGGGATACTATCCTTGCTGAATTGCCGATGTTTACACAGCCTATTTACGCTCCGGGAAAATACACGATCACTTACACGGTGACACTCGTTGGAACGGATGAGTACGACAGTGACAATACTTACTCAACAGATTTCTTTGTTTCAGAAGATATATTGTCCTATGTTCCTGTTGACGAAAATGGCTTACCAATTTCAACAACGGGCTACAGAACTGCGGATGCAACAACGAACTTCACATCATGTATCCACTTCCGTGACGCTAACGCCCACCGTGTTAAAGCAGAAGGATTGTACTTCGCAGCAACAACCAATGCAGATTCAGATCTTTTAGGCCAGGAATTCATTGTTACTGCTTACCAGGTAGACGATGACTTTACAGACCTCAACGACCCGAATGCGGCAATTGAGTCTTTCCAGGAGCTGTCAACAGGTAGCTACGTTTACAACGAAGACAGCATGGATTTCGTAACTGTGTTCGGTCAATTTGCAAATGACATCGTACTTGAGGACAACCAGCGTTATATCTTTTGTGTAACAACATTTGACGAAAACACCTTTATCGGTTACGGTGGTCTCGACTACAGCCTTGTTTTGGATGAGTACGCCCAGCCATTGTTCCCGATCCAAACAGACGATGGTTTTAGCATCTTAGGTTTCGGGGGCGAAGCTTCAGCTATCGGTGTAAAGCTTTCTTCTGCATTCAGTACAAGCGTTGCTGAAAACAACACGACAGAATTGAAAGTTTACCCGAACCCTGCAAAAAATATGATCCACATCCAGGCGAATGATTCACAGTTTGAAACAGCTGAGATGAAAGACCAATTGGGAAGAACTGTTGGAACATGGACAATCACCGGTAAAAACACCGCTATTGATGTTTCTAAATTCAACGGTGGAAACTACATCCTTGTTTTGAAAGGAAATGATTCCCTTGAGATCAAAAAAGTACAGATCAATCACTAAATAAATTGACAACAAAAAACCCCGTTAGTTCAGGCTAACGGGGTTTTTTTATTAGAAAATCCTGCTGGTTTTCAGCTAAGATAAATGCACAGGTTCTTTTATTATTTGAATGAAAATGACTTAAAAAGAAAAGACTGAATTAATTCCAGTTAATTAAATTGTTGCCGCGGAGGGATTTGTTGAAGGCCGCCCTCATGGTAACGATCTTCCGGGCCGCTTTCAGGTCACCCTGGCTGGCGCGCTGCTTGAGCTTATAATACAAATCCAGGCTCAGGCCGAAAAGATCATGTTCCAGCTGCTTTTTTAATTCAGCGATCTTACCGTTCACTTCAATGAGAAAATATTCTAATTCACCAAGCTCAACAAGCTCAGAATCGGAAATATTGATTTTTCTGACCAGGTCGGTATAACGCGGAAGGGCCTCGTTCAACAATTTTGTGAACTGGTCTAATTCCTTGCTTAACTCTTTCTGGTACGCTCTGAAGTCCATGGTATTAGAAAATAATCTAAGTCTAAAGTAAAATAAATAAATTAACTTTCCAATTTTTTTAATTTATTTAACATTTAGCCGCAAGTATGCACTAAATTTGGGGAAAAATGGCCGGAATTTACTTTCATATTCCTTTTTGCAAACAAAAATGTACGTACTGTGATTTTCATTTCAGTACAAGCTTTGCTGCATATGAAACCCAAATGATCGGGTCTATGCGTTCGGAGCTTGAAATGCGCCAAAATGAGCTCAATTTCCCACTTGATACAATTTACTTCGGCGGGGGAACACCCAGCATTGCGCAAATGGAAGGATTAGAAGAACTGCTTCAGTCGGCCCGAAGGAATTTCGACGTTGCGGCGGATGCTGAAATCACACTGGAAGCGAACCCCGACGATATCACTGCGGAAACAATAGCCGGCTGGAAAGCCATGGGAATAAACCGCCTGAGCATCGGGATCCAGTCTTTTGATGCACCCGACCTGCTGTGGATGAACCGCGCCCACAATGTGAAAGAAAGCCTGGATGCAGTCAAAATAGCGCAGCAAGGCGGAATTTCCAATATCAGCATTGATCTCATTTACGGCCTGCCCGATATGGATGCCGACCGCTGGAAAAAACAGCTCGCCCTTGCCCTGGAGCTTGGTGTAAAACATATTTCGGCCTACTGCCTGACCGTGGAAAAGAAAACCGCGCTCAATCAGCTGGTGAAAAGCAAGCAAATCAAACCTGCTTCGAATGACATGCAGGCGGCACATTTCGAAATCCTTCAGGAGAGCCTGAAACAAGCGGGATTTGTTCAGTATGAAGTGTCGAACTTCGGAAAACCCGGCTTTTTTTCACGCCACAACAGCGCTTACTGGAAAGGCGAGCACTATTTAGGCATCGGGCCTTCAGCGCATTCTTTCGACGGGAAAAGCCGCTCCTGGAATATTGCCAACAACCGCCTTTACATGCAAAGCATTGCCAAAAATGAGCTTCCTCTTGAACGGGAAATCCTGGAAGCGAAAGACCGCTTCAATGAGCTGCTTTTAACCGGCCTGCGGACAAGTTGGGGAATTAAGCTGGAGCAATTGGCAAACATTCTTCCTTTTAGTTCCGAATTCGAGCGCAGGATGAAGGAATTGTTATCACAGCAGCAAGCTGAAATTAAAAACGGGCATCTTATATTAACTGAAACCGGCATGCTGTACGCCGACAGGATAGCGCTGGACTTGTTTTACTAAGTAATTCACATTTTATTATTCATAAACTTTCAGGAATAATTTTGGATATCGGTTTAATAATGATAACTTGTGAAATAAAAACCAGCTTATGTCAAAACATACCAAAGTCTACGTGTTAGACACTTCGGTGCTACTACACGACCATCAGTCACTGCTCACATTCAAAAAAAACAACGTCGCGATACCGATTACCGTACTCGAAGAGCTTGACAAATTTAAAATTGGCAACGATACCAAAAACTTTTCTGCCCGCGAAGTCATCCGCTTTATTGACAAGCTTGTAGGAAATGAAGACCTGAACGAATGGAAAAAGCTCGGGCCGGATTTGGGGAAATTTAAAGTGATCCTGGACCATTCGCCTGTTGAGCTGAATGCCGAGTATATTTTCTCTGTCGGGAAAAACGATCATAAGATCATTAACGCCGGTCTTGCCCTGAAGGAAAACGACCCCAAAGTAGAAGTGATCCTCGTTACAAAGGACATTAACCTGCGGATCAAGGCCAAAGCCCTGGGATTGAAATCCGAAGATTATGAAACCGGCAAAGTGGAAACCGATCACATCGAAGACACCAGCTATTTCAACATTGAAGGTGTTGAATCCGATGTGATCCGCGATATTTTCACGAAGGAGTCCATTGAAGAAAACGGCTTGCTGGGAAATAAAAAATTCGCCAACGCTTATTATATCCTGAAAAACGGCAAAGCTTCGACCCTGGCATTTTATAACCACGATAAAAACACCATAGACCGGGTAGATAAAACCTTTGTTTACGGGATCAAGGCCAAAAATGCCGAACAGGCTTTCGCTACGCACGCGCTGCTGAACCCGAACATCAAGCTTGTTGCCCTGCAGGGTGTTGCCGGAACAGGAAAAACACTCCTTGCCCTGGCGAGCGCCCTTGAACAGCATAACCAATACCAGCAAATCATCCTGGCGCGCCCGATCGTTCCGCTTTCAAATAAGGAAATCGGCTTTTTGCCCGGTGATGCCAATGACAAAATCGGTCCGTACATGGAACCGCTGTGGGATAACCTGAAATTCATCAAGTCGCAGTTTGGCGAAAACGAGAAGAAACGCAAGGCCCTGGATGAAATGGAGCAAAACGGCAAGCTGATCATCACGCCGCTGGCATTTATCCGCGGGCGAAGCCTTTCCAATATCCTGTTTATCATCGATGAAGCGCAAAACCTCACGCCGCATGAAGTGAAAACGATCATAACGCGCGCAGGTGAAAACACGAAAATCATCTTTACCGGTGACGTGCGCCAGATTGATACGCCATATCTGGATGAGCATAGCTGCGGCCTGGCGTACTTAATTGACCGCCTGAAAAACCAGCCGCTTTTTGCCCAGGTGAAACTGGAAAAAGGGGAGCGTTCCGAGCTGGCTAACCTGGCGAATGAGCTGTTGTGATCGGAAGATTTATCACTGCGTGAATGTGAAGATTTCGTCGCTTTGCGACATTTGAAGATTCGTTGACTACCAGGTCTTCGAATCTTCGAATTCCACCTATCCCTTGTCCTTCATCAGGATCCGGATCGTTTGGCGGGTCTTTTGCTCCAGGATTTGTTCCTTGTTAACCATGACACGCTCAATCGTTTCCTGGTTGTAATGGCGGATGGTCACCAGCTCCAGGTTTTCGTTGTAGCGTACTTCGTAATCGTTTTTGAACAGATCGTAGATTTCTGAAATGTCAGTTTTGCTTTGATCCAGTGCAAAAGAAAAGCTCAGGGCTGAATTTTGCATCAACGTAATTTTTGCGCCAATGCGGGAAAGCTTCTCGAAAATATCGCTGAGGTTTTCTTCCACGATGAATGAAAAATCCTTGGGCGTGATCGAAAACAGGACTTGCTGCATTTTGAAAATGAACGAAGGAACGAGGTGATCGTATTCCATGGATTCCTGGATGGTTGTTCCCTCTGCCTGCGGATCGAGAAAAGATTTTACGTACAGCGGAATGTGCTTGTTCTGCAAAGGCTTGATCGTTTTCGGGTGGATCACAGTTGCACCATAATAGGACAATTCAATCGCTTCCTTGAAAGAAATCTTGTCAAGCTTCACCGTATTGTCGAACCATTTCGGATCGGCGTTGAGCATGCCGGGAACGTCTTTCCAGATGGTAACGCTTTCCCCCTTCAGGCAGTAAGCGAAAATGGCCGCCGTATAATCCGAGCCTTCCCGGCCCAATGTTGTTGTGAAGCCTTCGGCCGTGTGACCGATAAAACCCTGCGTGATGAAAGTATCCGAGTGCGCCGTCAGCGGCCCGATTTCCGCCTTGATCAGCTCTTCGGTCTTTTTCCAGTCGACGTTAGCATCGCGGTAAGCATGGTCTGTCCGGATGAGCTTGCGGGAATCGATCCAAACGGATTTTTCACCGAGCTCGCGCAGGTAGGCTTCCACGATCAGCGTACTGAGAATTTCCCCGAGGGAAACTACCTGGTCGTATTCGAAATGAAAATTATCTGAGAAAAATCCTTCCTTTTTAGCACGCAGCTTTTCAAAAACCGTATCCAATTGCTGGTAAACCTTGTAGTGTTTTTCGGTAAAGAGCTTATTCAGGATTTCCAGGTGAAAATCGTAGCACTGATCAACAAGCATATCAAATTTCTGCTCATTTTTCTCTTTGAGCGCTTTCACGATTTCCTCGAGCAGGTTCGTCGTTTTTCCCATGGCTGAAACCACAACCAATTTTTTCCGGGAAGCAAATAAAGTCAGGATTTTTGCTACATTTTTGACTGCCGGCGCGTCTTTCACGGAAGCACCACCGAATTTAAAAACCAACATGGCGAATTTTTTACTGCGAAATTACAAATCACTCCAAAATAACGCCTCTTTTTGGGTTTAATTTGTGTGATTTTTCACAATAAAATCAATAATCCGCCAATTTTTCCAGCTTTGAATAAATTTTATTATATTTGTTCGCAAAAAAAAGAAAACATCGCCTAATGTTCAATAAGTTATTTTATTTCTTACCGATATTGTTTTTGCTGGCTTCCTGTTCCAATGACGAAGTTGATATTACCCAGCTCAAAGCAAACGGCGGCGCAAAGTATGGCGGTGAATTCCGTTTCATGTCGTCCGAAAAAATTACAACCCTTTTCCCTGTTGCAACAAACGATGTTTACAATCAGCGCGTTTCTTCCCAGATTTTTGAGACAATCCTGAAAATTGATTTAAAAAGCAACAAGGTTACACCGAATATCGCTTCGAGCTTTACAATCAGCCCGGACGCCAAAAAATTCACCCTGAAAATCCGTGAGGGCGTTATGTTCCATGACGACGAATGTTTTTCCGGCGGTACAGGCCGCGAGCTGACTGCAGAGGATGTAAAATATACGCTTGATTTTGCGTGCAGCGGACTGAAGATCAACGAAATGAGCTGGATGCTCGTAGATAAGATCAAGGGAGCGAAAGAATTTTTCAAAAAGAGCAAGTCTTCTATTCCTGAAGGCGGCGTTTCAGGGATCAAAGTAGTTGACGACAACACGGTTACCATCGAGCTCGTTGACCCTTTTGTTGGCTTCGATAAGATCCTGACGCATTCAAGCCTTGGTGTTTTCCCGAGAGAAGCTTACGAAACGTACAAAAACGACGTAATCAAGCATCCTGTCGGTACCGGGCCGTTCAAGCTCGAAGACTGGAACAGCAAGCACGTTGTGCTGACACGCAACAATACATACTGGAGAAAAGACGATTTTGGCAACCAGCTGCCTTTCCTTGAGAAAATCACGGTAAGCTACGCCCAGAACAAGAAAAGCGAGCTGATGGCGTTCCGTAACAAGGAAATTGACCTCGTTCTTGAAATCCCGGTGGATGAAATCGAAAACGTTTTGGGCTCACTCGAAGATGCCCAGGCCGGAATGACGGTGAAACATAAAATTGATTCCAAAAACAGTCTCAGCACAACGTATTTCGGTTTTGCACATCAATCTGCGCCCTTCAATAACATCAAAGTGCGCCAGGCTTTTAATATTGCCATCGACCGCAATTACATCGTTAACAATTACCTCAAAGGCGAAGGCTATCCTTCCGAATATGGCTTTGTTCCTGCAATCGAATCTTACACGAACGAACGCGTTAAAGGCTACAAGCTGAACATCGAAAAGGCACAAAAGCTGCTTGCTGATGCCGGTTATGCTAACGGAGAAGGCTTCCCGACAACGGATTTATATGTGAACGCCAAAAAAGGCGACCCGATTTATCTCCTGGCGCTCGGCGTAAAAGACCAGCTGAAAGCTAACCTGAACGTAAACATCAATATCAAGCTCTGCACCATCAACGAGCGCGATAATGCCATTTCAAACGGTACTGCCAAATTCTGGAGATCAGGATGGATCGCCGATTACCCGGACCCGGAAAATTTCCTGTACCTTTTCTCAGGCGATCATATCGGTTCGAACTCAACAACGATGAACCCGGTGAAATACAACTCACCTGAATACGACCGTTTGCTGAAAAGCTCCATGAAGGAACGCAACCCGAAAGTCCGCAACGAGTTTTTCGTGAAGTGCGACCAGATGCTGATCGATGACGCGGTTATCATGCCTTTGATCAACGATGATTTCATTACGATGATCAATTCCAAAGTGAAAAATTTTGAAACGAACTCTATGGAAATGCTGGATTTTTCCTCTATTTTCATAAAGGAACCGAAAAAATAAGGTTTCGGTTAAAACTAAATAATAACAATTTAATAGCTCTCAGCTTGCAAAATGAAAGCGCTTCCAAACGGGGGCGCTTTTTTTCATAGTGTATTGCCACTACAACGCAATATTAGATGCCTATGGTATTTTTAGGACCATTACCACATGAAATGCATATTGAACAAAGATTTAACCCGGAAGACAAGTCAAGGGAAAAAAGAGTTTAGCACATCTTACTTAAAGCTCCAGTCGTACTGATCGAGCTCGCTTACGCAGGCTACCAGCAAATCGATGCTCCGGTTGATATCTTCTTTGTGGGCCATTTCGATCACCTGGTGCAGGTGGCGCGTAGGAATGGAGATCGCACCGGCAATTGATCCGCCCTGCGTCATACGCTGGATCCCGGAAGTGTCCGTTCCGCCGGCGGTGAGGATTTCAGGCTGCCATTTGATTTCGTGCTTGTCGGCCGTCTTTTTCATGTAATCTACCATGCGGTAATCGCAGATCGTGGAAGCATCCATAATTTTGATGGCTGTTCCTTCGCCAAGCCTGGTGATCATCTCATGAGCGGCAGCTCCCGGTAAATCGAAAGCAATCGTCGTATCCAAACCAAAACCGAAATCCGGGTTGATATTTAATGCGGAAACGTTTGCCCCGCGGATCCCTACTTCTTCCTGCACAGTGAAAACGCCGTACACGTCGTAAGGAACGGGCTGGTCTTTGAGCTTCTTCATCGCTTCAATGAGGATAAACACCGCCAGGCGGTTATCGAGCGATTTGGAATTAACGCAGTTTCCCATTTCAATATATTCGCGCTCACGGGTCACCGGATCGCCAATGGACACAATTTCCTTCACCTCCTCAGCTGTTAAGCCCGTATCGATGAAATAATCGCGCACTTTCGCCACGCGGTTACGCTCCTCGTCCGTCATCACGTGGATCGGCTTGGAAGCCATCACGCCCATAATGTCTTTTTTTCCGTGGATGATTACGCGCTGTGCTGTCAGGGTTTTCGGGTCGAATCCACCCAATGTGTGAAAACGGATAAAGCCTTTATCATCGATATGCGTCACTATAAAGCCGATTTCGTCCATGTGGGCGCCGATCATTACACGCTTGCTTTCCGTTCCACGCTTGATAGCGTATACGTTACCCATGTTGTCCAGCTGGATTTCGTCAGCGATGCCTTCCAACTCGCGTAAAACTAGCTCGCGCACGCGCTGTTCAAAGCCCGGAGCACCCGGTGTTTTGCAGATTTCTGCCAATAATTCGGAATTGAATTTCATAGTGATTTTATAATTTGATTAACGCGTGATCCACAAGCTTGGGTTCATCACGTTGATGTCTTGTCTTACTTCAAAATGCAAAACGGACAATGCTGCGCCTTCCTGCACAAGCAGTGAGCCGATTGCCTGCTTGGTGCTGACTTTCGATCCGGTGGAAACGTAAACGTCCTGCAGGTTACTGTAAACCGTACGGTAATTTCCGTGACGGATGATAACTGTTTTTCCGGCGCCCAAGATGTTGATGATGCTCGTTACTTCGCCTTCAAACACTGCACGTACGGAAGCGCCTTTATTGGTACTGATATCCACGCCGTTGTTGTTGGTGAAGATATTCGGGATACTTGGATGCGGGTTTTTTCCGAATTTTTCAGTGATTGATCCCGTTGCAACCGGCCACGGCAATTTGCCTTTATTCGTCTCAAAATTGGTGTTAAGCTCCACTTCTTTCGGTTCTATGAACTTAACCGGTTCTTCCGTTTTGGGCTTCGTTTCACCTGAGCTTGTTTTCGGGGTTTTGGGCTTCGTACCTTTCGGTGTTTTCGGCTTGCTTTTTTCCTGGCGGGCAATTTCGTCCTGGATGGCCTTGTCGATCTTCCGTTTGATCTCCGCTTTGCGGGCTTCGTCCTTTTTGATCGCCGCGAGCAGCTTTCCTTCTTCCTGCTTGAGCTTCGTCAGCGCTTTGGATTGCTCTTCCTTGTCTTTCAGGATTTCTTCCTTTTCGCGGCGTTTCTGATCGGCAATCGTTTCTTTATAGGATTTTTCTTCCACCAATTCGCCTTTTTCCTTGGCGATTAGTTTCCGGTGCTGCTGGATGATCAGTTTTTGCTTGCGCTGGATTTCAGCAATTTTTTCGAGATATTTTTTGCGTTTCAGCGCTTCGTAATAGGACGAAGAGGAAAAAATGAACATCATCTGTCCCTGTTTACTGCGTTTTTTATACGCGTAGATCACCAGCTTCCGGTATTGCTCTTTCAGGGAAGCGAGCTTGGTTTCCAGCTCATTGATCTGGTTGTTTTTTTGCTCGATTTTAAGCTCTGTGCCGCGGATCTGGTTGTCAAAATTCTGCAAAAGCTCCTCGCGGAATTTAACCTGGTTGTCGATCAGCTTCAGCTCGTTGAGCGTGATCTCCGCATTCGTTTTTGTTTTCTCTAGCAGGTTTTTGGTATTGGAAATGTTTTTTTCAAGCTTTTCCTGTTCCCGCTTGAGCTTTTCGGTATTGCTCTGGGCAGAAAGCGACGCCGCGAAACACAGGGTGACGAGCAGCAAGGTGTATTTATTTACATTCCTCATAGTCTTCCGGTATAACTAAAAAAAGCTGTTGCGGTACATTTACCTGGATTTTATCGTAGTTCATTTCAACCTCAATGCGGTTATTCGGCGTGAAAATTTTAATAAACACCTCGCTTGGAACGTTGTAATTTTCGACCATTTCCCATTTGAGGAAATTCACCTCGATGCGGGCGGAATCGGCATTGCTTTCGACTTCCATCTTTTTCAGGCTTTTCAAATCGTTTGACAGAAAATACTTGATGATAATGTCGTCCTGCAGCTTTTCCTTTTTGTCATAACGCCTGATTTCGCGCTTGCGGTGGGAAGAAACAATGTAGTTGTACGGATCGTGGATCTGGAAATATTTCTGATCGTCATCGTACGCCAAAGGCAGGCCGAGCAAAAGCTCTTCCACGTTTTTATAATCGAAAGCGACCCCAAAATTTTCCTTGATGTAATTCAGCTTGGTTTTGGTAAAACATTTGCCTCGCTTGTTTACGATCGTCAAACTGTCCGGCGTAAGCACCGAGTTGAAAATCGGGAGCGTTGCATACGTGATCAAAGCGTTGATCGCGCTGTCTTTCACCATGCGGATAGAGGTTTTGAAAGACAAATCCTGGGTCGTATCGCGGTATTTGGTTGAAATCTTGGAGTAAAAAGTCTGTGGTTTCTGCTTCGTCAAACTGTCGAGCACATTCAGCAACTCTGAAGTTTTGCGGCGCTCTACTTTTTCCACATTTTCACCCACGAGCTTTTTGGCGCAGGAGAAAAGCAAAAGGCATGAAAGAAAAGCAAAATACTTAGTAAACCGGGTCATAATATGCTTTTTTTTCAATTTTGTCATTTAATTTCAGGTTTGTTGAACCCAGCTCTTTCGCCTTTTTCCAGGCATTGACAGCATCCGTTACATTTCCTGTTTTGAACAGGGCATCGCCGGTGTGCTCCACAATGTGTTTGTCTTCGGGTTTTAGTACGAGCGCTTTTCTAAATTGTTCCAGCGCTTCGGCATATTTTCCTTTTTGAAAAAGAATAAAACCATACGTATCGATGAAATGTGATTCGCCGGGTGAAGCTTCCAATACCTGTTTGATCAGGCTTTCGGCTTTGTCGAGGTCTGTGTTCACCAACGCGAGACGGTAAGCGTAATTGTTTTTGTATAAAATATTGTCCGGATCGAGCTTCAAAGCCGCTTCGTAGGCTTCTTTTCCTTCTTTCACCCGCTTAAGGCCAAACAAAGCGTCGCCTTTCTGCGAAAGGATTTCCGATTTCATAACCGGGTCATTCGCGATCAGCTCTTCGCCCAAAGTCAGCTTATCAAGGGCTTCTTCGTATTTTTTCAATTGATTGGCGGCAACGCCGAACAAAAGGTATACTTTGGCCTGGGAAGGAAAGTATTCGAGACAGGTTTTTGCATCCGCATAAAGCCGTGCATAATCCTGCGCCTGGTATTCCATCAGCAGGACTTGTTCCCAGATCGCAAATTTGCTTTTCTCGAATTCAAGTGCTTTTTGAAAATCTTTGAGAGCAAGCGCTTCTTTTTGTTCCTTGAGGTAAAAATCTCCGCGCACGGTATATACACGTCCGTCAGCCGGATATTTATCTACGAGGATCGTTGCCAGCTCCAGCATTTCGGGATCAAGTTTTGACTGGCTTTCGAACATGCTGAGGATAATCTTTATTTTGGTATCCAGCTTCACATCATCGGCCAGGAAAGCTTTTTTGAGCTCCACATACGATTCCTGCCGCTGTCCTTTCTGATCGTAATATTGTGCGAGCGCCAGATGTGCATTCCCGTTCCCGGGATCATTGACAGCAAGCTCCTTGAGGTAAGCAAAGGCTTTTTCGTCCTGCTTTTTTTCAAAATAATAGTCCACGAGGTTTGCCAGCAGCTGCACATCGGAAGGAAAGATTTTCAGGGCTTTTTCCAGCTCGAGGATCGCTTTGTCGTCTTGCTTGATGCGGCGGTACAAAGTAAATTTCTGGATACTCAGCTCCGGGTTGGCGCCGATTTCGTTTTCCAGCTTATCGAGCGCTTTTACTGCCCCCGAAAAATCATCGGAGCGCATCAGGGCTTCTGCATAGGAAAACAGCCATTCCACGTTATTGGGATCTAATTCCGACAGTTTTTTGAAGCTTTTGGCCGCTTCCTTGAAATTTTTAGTTTCGAACAGCATGTACGCATATTCCTGGATGTACCATTTGTTGTCCGGGTCAAGCTTCACGGCCATCTGGATCGCTTCGGAAGACTTGGACATCTGCTGGGTCAGGAGGTACAATTCCGCCAGGGCGTAGTAAACCGCATCGTCGTTGGGGCGCATGGCCTTGCAGGATTCAAACGCGGCAATCGCTTCGGGATACTGTCCTTTTTGCTTCAGGCGCAGGGCATGGTGGAACTTTTCAATGTAGCTGTAGTCCGTTGGCCCGGAATTCACCGGTACGGTATCGGTATCAGCCGCCTTTTTGGTTCCGCAAGCTGCAAAAAGCAGGAATAAAGCTATGTATATGCTGTATTTCATTAATCAATCGTAGAATAATCGCTCATGCTGATATCGCGTGCAATGCCATTGTATTTGGCAAAATTCCCGATCATGGAGTTTTCGATATTCGCATTCAGGATTTCGGTGTTTTTCTGCAAAATACTGTTTTTGATAATGCATTCGTTCACGTGTGAATCTTTCCCCACTGATACATGCGGCCCGATCACGGAATTGGAGATTACGACGTTTTCACCGATATAGCACGGCGGAATGATAATTGTTTGCGTCACTTTCGCAGTCGGGTGCACCATTTCGAGCTTTTTCTCAAAATCGTAGTCAAGCACGCGCTTGTTGGTGTGGACGGTCACTTCTTTGTTGCCGCAATCCAGCCATTCCTGGACTTCTCCGGGCTTGAATTTTTTGCCTTTTTCGGTCAGCCTGCGCAGGGCGTCCGGCAATTGGTATTCGCCGCTCTTAATAATTTTATTGTCAACGAGGTAGTTCAGCTCAACGAGAAGGTCCTCCCCGCTCTTGAAGTAATACACTCCAATCATCGCCAGGTCGGAAACAAAAGTCTCCGGTTTCTCCACGAAGTCAATGATGTGGCCATCGCCATCCATTTTCACTACGCCGAAGGAAGAAGGGTCTTCGATTTGTTTTACCCACAGGATCCCGTCGATCTGGGAATCAATTTTAAAATCCGCTTTGAACAAGGTATCTGCGAAGGCAACCACAACCGGGCCGCTGAGCATGCTTTTGGCACACAAAACCGCGTGGGCAGTCCCAAGCGCTTCATCCTGGTAAAAGATCGAGCCTTTGGCGCCGAGACGCTCAGCCACCTGGATCAGTTCCTGTTCAACTTCCTTGCCGAAATCACCGATAATGAAGCCGATTTCTTCAATCTGCTCACTGCAAACCGAAGCGATATCTTCCACTAAACGGTGTACGATCGGTTTCCCTCCAACGGGGATCAATGGTTTAGGCAGAGTAAGTGTATGCGGGCGCAATCTGCTTCCGCGACCGGCCATAGGAATGATTACTTTCATTGTATTATTTTAGATCTAACTATTTATTTTCAAATATAAACTAATTTTCGGGTCGGGCGGAGAAAAGCTTATTTTTTTCCCGTGCTCCCGAATCCCCCGGCGCCGCGGTTAGTTTCGGATAAACCGTTACTTTCAGACCATTCTGCCTGCTCCACTTTGGCAAAAACCAGCTGGGCAATGCGCTCCCCGTTTTCAATCACGAAAGGCTGATCTGAGAGGTTTACCAAAATCACGCCAACTTCTCCGCGGTAGTCCGCATCGATCGTTCCGGGAGAATTTAGAACCGTAACACCGTATTTATAGGCCAAACCGCTTCTGGGGCGCACCTGGGCTTCGTACCCTTCAGGAATTTCAATGAAAATCCCCGTTTTGATGAGCGCTCGCTGCAAAGGCTTCAGCTCCACTGCTTCTTCGATATTCGCTTTGAGGTCGAGGCCCGCCGCACCGTGTGTTTCGTATTTCGGCAGCTCGTGGCCGGATTGATTGATGACTTTTACCTGCAGCATGACTTATTTCGCAGAAGCTTTTTTGATAATTTCGTCCGCTTGTTTCGCGTAAGCCTGGTCTTTTTCTTCCTCAGCCATTTTCTTAGCTGCTTCAGCCGTTTCTTTCGCGCCTTTTTTGTCGTTCAGCTCCAATTGGATTTTGGATTTCAAAACCAGCGTCCAGTAAGCTTTCGGGTTGGATTCAACTGCTTTGTTGGCCCACTCCAGCGCTTGCTTCATGTCTTTTTTGTTGTCGTAGTAATATGAAGCCGCCTGGTAGAACGGACGTTTGTCCTGGGACATCGTAGCTTCGATATTTTTCATGATTTTTTCGTCCACTTCAACGGAAAGATCAAGGCTCACTTTCGTGTTTTCCCAGGTAAGGTCCATTGTTGCAGCTGTCGGTTTCAGGTTATTGAATGCAATTGTGAACGTTTCCACCAATTCAGCCGTTTTTTGTGTTTTCACTAAAATGCGTGCAGCATCTTCCGATTCCGTATAACCGTCGGACCCCCACAAAGTCAGGTTTTTGTTGAAGATCACAACCCACTCGTCTTTTTTAGGAATCGTGTAGAGTGAATAGGTCCCGGCTTTCAGCGCCTGGCCGTTGATTTTCACATCTTCCCCGAAAGTAACTTTAGTTGAAGCATTTGCACCTGTTCTCCATACTTCATCAAAAGGAACAACATCACCGAATACTACGCGGCCGTTTTTGCTCGGGCGGCAATATTCAACCGTTATATCAGAGATTCCAACAGCCTGTTTAATCGTTGCCATCGGGCTTTTTACAGGAACTTTCAGGCCTTGTCCGAAAGTGAGACCGCTCAGGGCTACAAATAAGAGTGTTTTAATTGTTTTCATACTCGTTTAGATTATTTTAGTTAATTAATTTTATGTGTTATTATTTCCAAAGCTTATTGATACGCTTCGGCAATTTTTTATGCAGTTTTTTTATTACCTCATCGCGGGAAGAAGTGCCCGGCAATTTAAGGATATCGTATGCTACGAACTGGCCATTCCTGTAAAAATTGAATTCCAAAGTTACGGAAACAGTTTCATCGCGGTAAAGCGGAAATAAGTGACCGGTCGTCAGCTCGGTTTTCAGGTCGTTGTGGTTTTTGGACGGTTTAAACCTCGTGTCGTAGCCGCGCACGGAAACCAGCACATAGGTGTCGATCCCTTTAGCTTTGAGCACAGCAGCTACGCTATCACTTGCTATCGTAATCATTTCGGCGCCCTGCTTGAGCACATTGAGCGAAGCCATCGTTTTGATCCCCTGCTCAGCCAGGATTTCCGTCATGTTGACTTCCACCGTAAAGCGGTCTTCGGGTTTATCAAGCTGTCCCACGACCAGCACGTTTTTCAAGTCCAGCGACTCAATCTGGGAAAAGCCGGTAAATTGGATACTGACAAGGGCCAGGAAAAGAATTTTTTTCATTTGTTACGTTTAAAATACTTCCCGGGCTATCGCCTTAACGGAAGAAGAGGTTGACATCGTATAATAGTGAATGCACGGTACATTCGCTTGTTTGAGTTCTTTGGACTGGTGGATGCCCCACTCGATCCCGACTTGCTCAGCCGCTTTGTTATCCTTGCATTTGATCAGCTCTTTGGAAAGGTCTTCCGGGAAATCTACGTGGAAAAACTTCGGTAAAAAAGAAGCATGCGCCAGGGTTTTGATCGGCTTCAGCCCCGGGATGATCGGAACGGTAATTCCAATCGCGCGGCAGGCGTCCACGAATTCAAAGTATTTTTTATTGTCGAAAAACATCTGGGTCACAACGTAAGAAGCGCCCGCATCCACTTTGCGTTTGAGGTACATCAAATCCGTGGAGAGGTTCATCGCTTCGAAGTGCTTTTCCGGGTAACCGGCAGTCCCGATGCAAAAATTGGTCGGCTCGAGCTGGTATTCTTCAGTCATGTAATTCCCGCTGTTCATGCTCATAATCTGGTCGATCAGGTCGACGGCATGCGCGTGGCCTTCGGTGTGCGGTTTGAATGCGGATTCGGTTTTGATCGAATCACCGCGCAGGGCCAGCACGTTGTCAATTCCAAGGAACTGGAGATCAATGAGCGCGTTTTCTGTTTCTTCTTTCGAGAAGCCGCCGCAAATCAGGTGAGGAACAGCGTCTACGTAATATTTATTCATGATTGCCGCACAAATCCCTACTGTTCCGGGGCGCTTGCGGATGGCAATTTTTTCCAGCAATCCGTTATCCCTTTCCTTGTAGATATATTCTTCGCGGTGATAGGTCACATTAATGAATTTGGGTTTAAACTCCATCAAAGGATCAATACCGTCATAAATGGACTGGATGCTTTTTCCCTTGAGCGGAGGTAGGATTTCAAATGAAAACAAAGTCGACTTTGCCTCGTTTAAATGTTCAATGACCTTCATTTTATGTCAGATAGCTGTTTTAAAAATTAAAAACGACAAAGATAAGCAATTTAATGGGTTAATATGCTAATAGTTTAATGTGCTAATTGATCCGTTCGAAGATTCAGATCTTCCAAATCCCAAAGTAAAAATCTAAAAAGCAGGACTACAAAGGCAAACCATAAACGAACTTCAATGCTTCGAATCTGCGAAGCAGGGAATCTTCAAATTTTCGAATTCTCAAATCTTAACCTTTTTTAAGAGATCGGAAGTCCAGGCTCCACACGACAAACACAAAAAGGCAGATCATCCCGTTGTGAACGAAGAATTTCCCATAGCCGCTTTCCATATCAAACAGGTTTGCCATCCAGAAAATTACGAGACTGAGCCCCAGGTAAAGCGCAAATTTCCGCAGGTTGTATTTGATCGGGTAATAGCGCTGGCCCAACAGATACGAAGCGATCATCTGGGCGGCATAAACAATCAACGTAGCCCAGGCGCAGGCCCAGTAGCCGTATTCCGGGATAAAAAAGACATTGATGAGCACCGTCAGCAAAGCGCCGCCGATGGAAATGTATGCCCCGAATTTCGTTTGCCCGCTCAGCTTGTACCAGATGCTCTGGTTGTAATAAATCCCCAGGAAAACATTGGCGAGCAAAAGGATCGGGACAACGCCCAGGCCTACCCAATAACTTTCGTTCCGGATGAAATGCTTGAAAATATCAATGTTGAGCGCAACGAGCAGGAAAATCAGGCAAACCCCGGCCACAAAATAATTCATCGTTTTGACATACACTTTGTTGCGGTCCTGGTTTTTCGACTGGGCAAAGAAAAAAGGCTCGGCGGCGTAGCGATAGGCCTGTAGAAAAATAGTAACGAGCATCGCCAGCTTATATACTGCGCTGTAAATCCCCACTTCGGTTTTGGCTTCAGTAAGCGTTTTCCCGGAAGAAAATAAAATCCGCTCCAGTAAAATCCGGTCGATCGTTTCATTGATGATGCCCGCAAAACCTGCAAAAACCAGCGGAAAAGCGTAGATCATCATTTCGCGTACCAGCTGAAAATCGAAGCTCAGGCGCACCATCAGGAAATCTTTATACAGCAAAAGCGGTTTCACAAGCGAAGAAATCAGGTTGGCGATCAGGATAAAAAGCACACCTTCCTCAGGCCTGTCCGGATCGAAAAAGATCAGCATGAAAATCAGGTTCAGGACGATATTCACCCCGATGGACGTAAACTGGATGGCTGCAAATTTGACGGCTTTTTCTTCCGCACGCAGCTTCGCCAGCGGCAGGCTGCTCACCGAGTCGATGCACACGATCAATGCCAGCAGAACAATGTATTCGTTGTGCTCATGGAACAGCAAATAATCCGCCACATCCTGGTTGAAAAATACAACGATGATGAAAAACAGAATATTCAGCACGATCAGCGTCAGGAAGCTGTTGCTGAAAATCTTCTCCTTGTCTTCTTTCAGGTGAAGGTAACGGAAAAAGGTCGTTTCCATACCGAAAGTCAGGAAAACAACCAAAAAAGCTACCCAGGCATACAAAATAGACACGTCCCCGTAATCCGCCGGATTTTTGAAAACGAATGTATAGAGCGGTACCAGCAAATAGTTCAGCAGTCTTCCGATAATGCTGGAAAGACCGTAAACTGCCGTTTGCCCGAGTAATTTTTTAAATGGGTTCAAGATCTGAAATTCGCTTTTCTTTTTTCCACAAAGGCCGTGGTTCCTTCGATAAAGTCAGGGCTTTCAAAACAAGCGCCGAATTCTTCGATCTCCGTCCGGAAACCGTCAACATTGTGCTTCGTGGAAGCGTTGATCGCCTTGATAGCCGCTGCAATCGCGGAAGCCGAGTTATTCAATATTTTCGAGGCCATTTTATCGGCCCTTTCGTGCAGTTCTTCGAGGGAGCAAACATCGTTTACCAATCCCCACTTCAATGCTTCTTCTGCTGTAATCATACCGGCAGTGAAAACCATTTCGTTGGCCTTGCCTTTGCCTACCAGCTGTGCCAAACGCTGCGTTCCGCCATAACCCGGGATCACGCCCAGGGAAACTTCCGGAAGGCCCATTTTAGCATTCGCTGAAGCAATCCGGATATGGGAAGCCATCGCCAGCTCCAACCCGCCACCCAGGGCAAAACCGTTCACTGCGGCAATAACCGGCTTGGATAAATTCTCTACAAAATCAAACAGGATTTCCTGGCCTTTCGCTGCAAGGTCTTTCCCCTGGCTTGTGCTAAAATCCGCAAACTCCTTGATGTCCGCTCCTGCAACAAAGGCTTTTTCACCTGATCCCGTCAGGATAACAACCCCGGTTTTCTGGTCTTCATTCGCCGCTTTGAGCGCCTGGTGAAGCTCCTGGATCGTTTCTTTATTCAACGCATTCAGCTGGTTCGGGCGATTGATCGTGATCCATTGTACCTGGTTTTTTTGCTCTACGATGATATTGTTGTATGACATAGTTTGAATTTTTGGGTAAAGATAATTCTTTTTACAGATTTACAGACTCAAGATAAAAGACATAAGATGTTGATTGTATTTGAAGCATATAAGCCCACAATTGTTTATATCACTAATATCAAGAACACTTAAGCGGTTTTTCCCGGAAAACTATCAGAATGACTTATGCGCTCTTCCATCTATCACATCTCAAATTTCTGTGTTCTTATTTGGTTCAAAAAAGTCTTTTTACTTTCCGGATGTTCTTTAAAATTGTTAAAAAAATCTACCATGGAAGATTTATTCCAAAAAACAGTTAGTTTTGTAAACTATCACTCACATAAATTGTTTACTATTCATGACTACAGACTGGACACTAGGGCGGATGTTTGGCTTTTTGACCAAGCAGTACATCGGTTACCTTACGAAACGAATGGAAAATACGCCCATCAACCGATATTATTACCCGCTTTACCTCATAGGAAAAAACTCGGGTAGTATCAGCCAGCAGGAATTGGCTGACCAGCTGTTAACTGACAAAGTAAGTATGGTGCGGGTCCTCGACTGTCTCGCAGAAGACGGGTACGTAGAACGGAGGATTAACCCGAACGACCGCAGGCAGCATTTGCTGTATATTACAGATGCTGGCAAGCCCTGGGTAGATGAAATTGAAGCTGCATTGAACGAGACAGACGAATTTTTCCTTAATTTTATAGAACGCAAGGAAAGGATCAGGTTCATCTCGAATTTGCAGGAAGTGATCAAACAAACGAAAGACCTTCCGGTTGAACAGGTTGAATTGTTCTATAACCGGATTAAAGATATGAAAAATGACTAAACTTACATACCTGCTCATCCCTTTGGGGCTGCTGATCAGCGCCTGCGGAGAGGAAGAGAAAAAAGACCTTGGAACAGCAAACGCCAAACCCAGCGTAGTGGAAGTGGTAAAAGTAGAGCCTACCGACGTACTGCGCGAAATTTCCGTGCCCGGCACAATCATTCCAAATGAAGAGCTGCAATTGTACAGCGAGATCAGCGGCCGGATCCAGAAAATTAATTTCAGGGAAGGGCAAACTGTTTCCAAAGGAGCAATTTTGGTGCAAATGGATAGCGATGTCCTGCGGGCCCAGCGAAAAGAACAGCTCGTTGCCCTCGAACTGGCTAAAAAAGACGAGGCACGTAAAAAAAGCTTATTGGACAGCAAAGGCATCAGCCTGGAGGAATACGAGCGTTCGGCTTCTAACCTGGCTTCCGTGGAAGCGCAGATCGACCTGATCAACGTCCAGATTTCCAAAACTGTGATCCGCGCGCCGTTTTCCGGCAGGATTGGCTTGAGACGCGTCAGCGAGGGCGCTTTTATCACCAATACAACGCTCATCACTTCCTTAGTCCAGGAAAACCCCATCAAAGTGGAGTTCGCCGTTTCCGAGCGTTATGCCGGCGCCGTAAAAAGCGGGCAGACAATCGAATTTAAGCTGGACCGGGGCGAAAAAACCTATACAGCAAAAGTCTATGCTTACGAGCCGGTTATTGATGAAGGTACACGCATGCTTTCTATCCGGGCGAGCCTGAATAATGACGGCAAGCTCATTTCCGGGTCATTTGTTGCCGTGAAATACAACCTCGGCATGGAAGTGAATGCTTTTATGGTTCCAACCGAAAGTATCGTGCCGATTTTGAAAGGACAGAAAGTACTTGTAGCCCGGGGTGGAAAAGTAGTCGAAATCCCGGTGGAAGTCGGGATCCGGACTGCCGACAAAGTCCAGGTGATCGGCGATCTGCAAGCGGGCGACCAGGTGCTTATTTCCGGTTTACTGGCCGTTCGTCCGGGTATGCCGGTTAAAACCAAACTCGTTAACAAATGAATTTAGCTTCCTTAAGTATCAACCGCCCGGTACTGGCAACGGTACTCTCGATCCTGATCGTGATCTTCGGGGTAATCGGTTTTTCTTACCTGGGAGTGCGCGAGTTCCCTTCCGTCGACCCGCCGATTATTACCGTTACCACGAATTATCCCGGCGCTAACCCCGACGTAGTCGAGTCGCAGATTACCGAACCGCTGGAGGAATCCATTAATGGAATTGCAGGAATCCGGAACCTGAGCTCCGTGAGCGGGGACGGACGAAGCACAATCACCGTGGAATTTGACCTGAATGTTGATCTTGATGCCGCAGCAAATGATGTGCGCGATAAAGTTTCGGGCGCTGTCCGCAACCTGCCGCAAAACGCCGATCCGCCCATTGTAGCCAAATCCGATGCAAACGCAGAAACGATTTTTTCCCTCACCGTTCAATCTGATAAGCGCAGCCTGCTTGAGCTGACCGATCTCGGAAACAGGGTCTTTAAAGAACGCTTGCAAACCGTCAAAGGCGTAAGTGAAATCCGGATCTGGGGTGAGAAGCGCTATTCCATGAAATTCAACCTCGACCCGGATAAAATGGCGGGTTACGGTTTAACGGCGCTCGATGTTCGCAATGCGTTAACGAGCCAGAATATTGAGCTTCCTTCCGGGCGGATTGACGGAAATACCGTTGAAATGACGATCCGTACCTTTGGGCGGCTCACCACTGAAGAAGATTTCGCGAACCTGATCGTAGCTGAACAGGACCAGAGAATCATCCGCCTGAAAGACGTTGGTTCGGCTAACCTGCTCCCACTCAATGAACGTACGCTCTTACGTGGTAACGGCGGTGTTCCTATGATTGGAATTGCCATCAACCCGCAGCCGGGCGCCAATTACATTGAAATTGTGGATGAAATCTACAAACG
This sequence comes from Crocinitomicaceae bacterium, assembly GCA_021325675.1. Taxonomy (GTDB): domain Bacteria; phylum Bacteroidota; class Bacteroidia; order Flavobacteriales_D; family Crocinitomicaceae; genus M2408. The sequence continues at coordinate 37,953 of JAJTCM010000004.1, read as the reverse complement.
TGTTGACCAGATTAAAAAAGAGCTGCCGAAAGACGTTCGTTTAGGCGTAGCGCTCGATACTACGGAAAATATCCGCAAGGCGATTTCCGAAGTGGAAGAAACGATCCTGATTGCTTTCGGGCTTGTTGTGATTATTATTTTCCTTTTCCTCCGCGACTGGCGTACAACGTTGATCCCCATTATTACCATCCCGATTTCCCTGATCGGAACTTTTTTCATCATGTATGTTTCGGGATTTTCGATCAACATCATGACCTTGCTGGGAATCGTTTTGGCTACCGGTTTGGTGGTCGATGACGCTATTGTAGTGATGGAAAATATTTATACCCGCGTGGAAAACGGCGAAGATCCTGTCCCTGCTGCCCACAAAGGCTCAAAAGAGATTTTATTTGCGATTATTTCCACAACGATTACCCTGACAACAGTTTTCCTGCCGGTAATTTTCCTAGAAGGATTAACGGGGCGCTTGTTCCGTGAATTCGGGGTCGTAGTTGCCGGATCGGTGATTATTTCTGCCTTTGTTTCCCTGACATTAACCCCAATGATGAGCTCGCGTCTTTTGAAGCGCAATGAGCGCCATTCCCGTTTTTACCAGGTAACGGAGCGCTTTTTTGACGGGATGATGAACCGTTACCGCTCCAGCCTTACGAAATTTATGAAACGTCCCTGGCTTGCCTTTTTCCTGATGGCGATCAGCATTGTGCTCATTGTCTGGAACGGCGGATCGCTCCAGGACGAGCTGGCGCCGCTGGAAGACAAAAGCCGTTTGATGATTATGTCTACCGCGCCCGAAGGAACATCCTACGAGCGCATGGATTTGTATAACCAATCGATTGTGGACCTCACGGACACCATGCGCGAAAAACGCTCCATGATTGCCGTAACTTCCCCGGGGTTCGGTGCTTCTGTTTCCGTAAACCGTTCGTTTGTACGTCTCAACCTTGTTCCGCCGTCCGAACGTAAACGAACACAGCAGGAAATCGCTGATGACCTGACGAAGCGTTTACAGCAGTATAATTTTGCCCGCAGCTTTATTATCCAGGAGCAGACAATCGGCGGCGGACGTTCGGCCGGTTTACCGGTGCAATACGTAATCCAGGCGCCAACTTTCGAAAAAATGAAGGAAGTGCTCCCGGTATTCCTGGCAAAAGCAGCAGCCAATCCGACCTTTAAAATTGTGGACGTTGATTTGAAATTCAACAAACCGGAAGTCCAGGTAAGCATCAACCGGGACAAAGCGGCTTCCATGGGAGTTTCCATCCAGGATATTGCCGAGACACTTCAATTGTATTTCTCCGGACAACGCTTCGGCTACTTCATTATGGAAGGCAAGCAATACGAAGTCATCGGCCAGGCGAAAAAAGAAAAACGCGACGATCCCTCGGATCTAAAAGCTGTGCAGGTGCGTAACAGGGACGGCCAGCTGATTCCGCTCGACAACCTCGTTGACCTGAAAAATGAATCCAGTACTTCCCAATTATACCGTTACAACCGCTATGTTTCTGCGACTGTTTCAGCTGATCCGGCCGAAGGCAAAACGGTTGGTGACGGAATTGCCGCAATGGACGAAATCAAAGCGGAAGTTTTGGGTGAAGACTTTACAACGAGCCTTGCCGGGACTTCCAAAGAATTTATGGAAAGCGGCAGCAGTATTTTGCTGGCCTTCTTACTGGCCCTGGTGCTTGTTTACCTCGTGCTGGCGGCCCAGTTTGAGAGTTTCCGCGATCCGATAATCATTATTTTAACGGTTCTGCTAGCCCTGGCAGGGGCAGTATTCTCTTTATGGCTGTTCGACCAGACTTTGAATATTTTCTCTAAAATCGGGATTATTGTGCTTGTTGGTTTGGTGACTAAAAACGGGATCTTAATTGTAGAATTTGCCAATCAGCGCAGGGAGCACGGACTGACAATCAAAGAAGCGATTATCGATGCTTCCGCTAAACGTTTCCGCCCGATTTTAATGACGACACTGGCAACGATCCTGGGCGCGCTTCCGATTGCCCTCGCTTTGGGCGACGCTTCCACGAGCCGGATCCCGATGGGTATTTCGATTGTGGGCGGTTTGACCTTCTCCCTCGTCCTGACTTTGTATATGGTTCCCGGGCTCTACATTTACCTGACATCGAAAAAAGTAAGGCATATCTCAACCGATACCGCTGAATCCTGATCCCAAATAGCATTGATATGAAATTTTACCTTTTTCTTTTAATCCCTTTTCTTGCTTTGCAGCTCAGCGCACAGGAAAACCTGAGCCTGGAAACGGTAGTTGCCAAAGTGCTGGAAGCGAATTTTGACGTTCGTATTGAACGCAATAACGTGACGATGGCGGAAAACCTCAACAACCCGGGTGAAGCCGGTTATTTGCCAACTATCGGGTTAAATGCTGACCAAAACTGGAGCTTTAACAATACCCGCCAGGAATTCTTCAGCGGACAGGTCAACGAAGCCAGCAATGCTAAAAATACTTCTACGAATGCAGCATTGCTTCTCAACTGGACCTTTTTCGACGGCTTTCGCATGTTTGCCACAGATAAGCGCTTACAACAGCAGCAAGACATAGCCGTGCTGAACCTGAATGCTGAAATGGAAATGAAGATTTACCAGGCGACTGTTTTGTATTCCACTATCATCCAGCAGCAGCGCATGACGGAAGTTTACCAGCAAGCGCTGGATTTATCCATTGCCCGCTACCAGTTCAATGAAATGCGTGTGAAACACGGCAGCGAATCCGAGTTGATGCTGATCCAGTCACGGCTTGATCTTATAGCGGACAGCTCTTCCCTGCTCCAGCACCAGAAAAATGTAGCCGACCTGAAAATCGACCTCGCCCAGTTGATGGGACAAAATCCAGCTTTCCAGTTTACGCTGGCCGGTGAGATCCAAAGCAGCACGCCACTTGCCTGGGAAAATGTGGCTCAACAAGCCAGGGAACAAAATACGCAGCTTTTGCTCGCTAAATCCGCTATCGCGCTTACGGAAATGCAGCGCAAGGAAATCCAGTCGTTTTACTATCCGCAGCTGAGTTTTTATGCACAATACGGCTTCGGTAAATCACAAAACCAGATAGGGATTCTCAATTCGAACCGCTTTTACGGCTCAGGCTTCGGTTTTACATTAAGCTGGACAATCCTCGACCGTCTTTCGACTTATACACAGTTGAAAAACAATGTCCTGCAAACCGAAAACGCCAGGCTTTCCGAACAGCAGCAGGCTTTGTTTATCGAAAATGAGCTGCGCAAGGATTTTAACGAATATGAATGGGCGCTGACGAACCTGCGCATGGAAAGCCAAAACATCGTCAATGCGGAAGAAGTATTGGGAATTGCCCAAAAAACCTTCGAAAACGGCGCTCTCACTTCCATGGACTTACGTGAAATCCAGTTTTCTGTTGTGCAGGCACAAAGCCGTTTGCTGATCGCGCAGCTCGCCGTGAAAACCGCTGAGCTCAATATCGCTTTGACAACTGGGAATTTTAAGGGATTATTGAAATAAGATAGAATTCTAAAAGGTTCATTGTTCAAAAAGAACCAGCTCATACAAGCGCGGACGGATAATCGGCTTTTTCGAAAAATTCAAGGTGTATTTGTCCAGCCTCTTCAAATCAAAGTCCTTGTTTTCCAGGTAGAGCAACACTCCCAGCTCACCCTCTCGGGACATATACATGTGAACGTTTTTTTTGCCTTTGCCCGATTCAAATTCTTTTGTAAATGTCTGGCGGAAATCCCAATATGCGGGATTATTTTCAGGATCATTTGAGCCAAAAAAGGCGGTGAAACTTAATTCATACGTTTCTTTGGCTGCCAATTGGGGAACGGTATAAAAGTATACCCCGCTTTTCACCAAGCTGTCCGCCATTTGCCGCGCAAAGCTTATAGCTGCACCCATACCGTAACGTGGCTCAACTGTTTTCAGGGAATCACGCAACCTCCCTAGATTTAAGCCTGTGCTGTCCTTGAATTTAAATTCCCGGATGGATTTATTCCCCTTGTCAATAAACAAAACCTCATACGGCCCGTATTCTACAATTTTGGAGGAATCGACTTTAATCTGTGACCTGTATTTTTCATACACCCGGCTTTCGAGGATCTGGCTGCCTGAGTTTTTGCCGTAGGTACGGATGAGCAGGAAAGAGCCGGAGTTTTGAGCATGAGAGGTGAATGTGAGACCGCCGAAGGCAGCAGCGCAGCTAAGGAGGAGGAGATGTGTGAAAATGAGTTTCTGCATGGTTGATTTCTGGTTTCTAAGACAAAAATAGATAAAAAAACCCGCTCCTATCGAAATAAAAGCGGGTCCGTAGCTTATAATGCTTAAAGCATAATTCTACTTATAAATTTTCTATCCAGAACACATGTAGCTGCGCTGAATGTTGCTCAGGCCTTTTTCAAAGGCTCAATTTCTTGCGAAATTGGTAGTCTTCTTTCAGAAGCCTACCCTGAGCACATTTCACATGCATCCGGGTTATCCAAAGAGCATGCGATTGCAGCTTGTTCTTCTTCGATTGAGCGAACGATGGTATCATTTACCGCCGCCGCGCTTTCTTCGGGGACCGCGTTGATGTTTTTGTCAACGGTGAACTTGATCGCGTCAGTTGCAGCTTTTGTTCTCAGGTAGTACATACCTGTTTTGAGGCCTTTTTTCCAGCCGTAGAAGTGCATGGAAGTCAGTTTACCAAAGTTCGCGTTCTCCATGAAGATGTTCAGGGATTGCGACTGGCAAATGTAAGCCCCGCGGTCTGCAGCCAGCTCGATGATTGCTTTTTGGGAAATTTCCCAGGCTGTTTTATACAATTCTTTAATGTGAGTCGGGATTTCCGGGATATTCTGAACGGAACCGTTGGAAACCATCAGTTTCTGGCGCATGTCCTTGTTCCACAAACCTTCTTTCACGAGGTCTTTCAATAAGTGTTTGTTCACGATGATGAACTCACCTGAAAGTACGCGACGGGTATAGATATTGGAAGTGTAAGGCTCGAAGCACTCGTTATTCCCCAGGATTTGCGCTGTAGAAGCAGTTGGCATCGGAGCGAGCAACAACGAGTTGCGTACACCGTACGTTTTCACTTCTTCTTTCAACACATCCCATTCCCAGCGTGGGCTTGGGGTAACGCCCCACATATCGAACTGGAAAATTCCTTTGGAAACCGGTGAGCCTGCATACGTTTCGTAGGGTCCTTCCACTTTCGCGAGGTCTTTGGAAGCCGTCATGGATGCGTAGTAAATTGTTTCGAAAATCTCGCGGTTCAGCTTGCGTGCCTCTTCGGATTCGAATGGAAAACGCATCAGGATGAAAGCATCTGCCAAACCTTGTACGCCTAATCCGATCGGACGGTGGCGCATGTTGGAGTTGCGTGCTTCTTCAACCGGGTAATAGTTCCCGTCGATGATGCGGTTTAAGTTCATCGTTGCCTGGTAAGTCACTTCGAACAGCTTGTCGTGGTCGAAAGATCCTTCTTCGGTAACGAATTTAGGCAAAGCCAGGGAAGCCAGGTTACATACTGCGATCTCGTCCGGGGCCGTGTACTCGATGATTTCGGTGCACAGGTTGGAAGACTTGATTGTTCCGAGGTTCTGCTGGTTAGACTTGGAGTTGGCCGCGTCTTTGTACAGCATGTACGGTGTTCCTGTTTCGATCTGGGATTCGAGGATTTTGAACCACAGGTCTTGCGCCTTAATGGTTTTTCTTCCTTTTCCTTCCGCTTCGTATTTTGTGTATAATGCTTCAAATTCAGCGCTGTGTGAGTCGGACAATCCCGGGCACTCATGCGGGCACATCAAAGTCCAGTCAGCGTTTTCTTCCACGCGCTTCATGAACAAATCCGGAATCCAGAGGGCATAGAACAAATCACGTGCGCGCTGCTCTTCTTTACCGTGGTTCTTCTTCAGGTCAAGGAAGTCAAACACGTCTGCATGCCATGGCTCGATGTACATAGCGAAAGAACCTTTGCGCTTGCCCCCGCCCTGGTCAACGTAGCGGGCAGTGTCGTTGTAAACGCGCAGCATTGGAACGATCCCGTTGGAAGTACCGTTTGTTCCCTTGATGTAAGTTCCCGTTGCGCGAACATCGTGCAAAGCGAGACCAATACCGCCTGCAGACTGGGAAATCTTAGCGCAGGATTTTAATGTTTCGTAGATTCCGTCAATGCTGTCTTCTTTCATAGTCAACAGGAAGCAGGATGACATCTGTGGTTTCGGTGTACCGGAGTTGAATAAAGTCGGCGTTGCGTGTGTAAACCAACCTTCTGACATCAGGTTATAGGTTTTAATCGCTGCCTGGATATCGTGTTTGTGGATCCCGATAGAAACACGCATCAGCATTTGCTGGGGACGTTCAGCAATTTTGCCATCGAGCTTCAATAAGTAAGAGCGGGAAAGTGTTTTAAAACCAAAGTAGTCGTAGCGGAAATCACGATCGTAAATGATGCTGGAATCCAAGGTGTCCTTGTGCTCCTGGATCACTTCATACACGTCGTCTGCCAACAGGGATGCACGTTGGTTGGTTTTCGGATCAATGTAGTTGTACATGTCTTCCATCACTTCGGAAAACGATTTTTTCGTCTCCTTGTGCAGGTTGGAAACTGCAATGCGGGAAGCCAGCAAAGCGTAATCCGGGTGATCGATTGTTTTGGCAGCAGCTGTTTCCGCAGCCAGGTTGTCGAGCACACTGGTAGTAACGCCATCGTAAATCCCTTCGATTACTTTCATCGCAACCGCTTCCGGTGAAACTAACGGATCGAGTCCGTAACACATTTTCACAATACGGGCCGTAATTTTGTCAAATTTTACTGCCTCTTTTCGTCCATCTCTTTTTACTACGTACATCTCTTAATTGATTTTGGTTTTATACTATATCTCATCTTGCTGCATGGCAGCATTTACTAAAAATCTTCGTCTAAGCTGAAAGACTGGTCTTCCTTGTTGCCCATTACCCCTGCTTTCTGGTACTCCGCTACGCGTTTCTCGAAGAAGTTGGTTTTCCCCTGGATGGAAATCATATCCATGAAATCAAACGGGTTGCTCACGTTGTATACTTTCTCATTGCCCAGCTCAACCAGCAAGCGGTCAGCTACGAATTCGATGTACTGTGACATTAAATCGCTGTTCATCCCGATCAGCTTTACCGGAAGGGCATCTGTGATAAATTCCTTCTCGATCTCTACGGCGTCAACAATAATTTCTTTGATCTGGTTTTTGTCTAATTTATTGACAACGTGCTTATTGTACAGCAAGCAAGCGAAATCGCAATGCAAGCCTTCGTCGCGGGAAATCAGCTCGTTGGAGAAGGAAAGGCCCGGCATTAAACCGCGTTTCTTCAGCCAGAAAATGGAGCAGAATGAACCGGAGAAGAAAATCCCTTCCACTGCCGCGAATGCTACGAGACGCTCAGCGAAATTCCCTTTGTCGATCCAGCGCAGCGCCCATTCGGCTTTTTTCTTCACGCAGTCCAGGGTGTCAATCGCATTGAACAAATGGTTCTTGTCGGTTGTATCCTTGATGTAGGTGTCGATCAGCAGGGAGTAGGTTTCGGAGTGGATATTTTCAATCGCCACCTGGAACCCGTAAAAGAACTTAGCTTCGGTGTACTGCACCTCGGAAAGGAAATTTTCCGCCAGGTTTTCGTTCACAATACCATCGGAAGCAGCGAAGAACGCCAGGATATGTTTGATAAAATGACGCTCGTTGTCATTCAGCTTGTTCTCCCAGTCGATCAAATCCTGACCCAGGTCAATCTCTTCGGCCGTCCAGAAGCTCGCCTCCGCTTTTTTGTAAAATTGCCAGATATCATCGTGCTGAATCGGGAACAATACGAAACGGTTATCATTCGGTTCTAATATCGGTTCTACGTGTGCCATTTTTAAATTTTTTAGTCAATATTTGCCTGAAGAACATTGCTGCCCTTAAGCCAGATTCTTAATATTTTGGTTGTTTCCCTTCCCTCAACCGGGTGTAATAGTGAAGCGCTAGTTCTTCATAATTGGGGAGTACAAAATTTGTCAAAAAACTCTCCTTTTGCAAGCTAAAGAAATTAACAACTTTAGAGGTTATTAACATTAAAAATGTGAAGTCCTTTGATATCAACCCTTAACACGATTATTAACAGGGTTAAAAAGATATTCACAGTTTGTTTTCAAATTTTTGTCGAAGCAAAGGAGCCGTTTGTCTCGTATTCAATTTTAAAAGATGTTCCACCAAATTTTCTATAAATTTAGCGCAAAAAAAGCAAAATGTTACGGTGAAATCTACCTGACTTTTGAACATTCAAATGTTTATTAGTAATATAGCGCACGGAATGCAAAAGATGACACATAAATGGCTTAAAAATCTCGTTGAATGGAAAAATGATTTCCTGCACCTGGTTTATCCGCCCACCTGCCTGGTTTGTGAAAAAGAACTAAGCAAGGCTGAAACCGAAATTTGTTTTTTCTGCCGGGAAGAGCTGAAGTTCACCACTTTCGAAAAATACAGCGAAGAAAGCAGCCTCGACAAGCGTTTCTGGGGACGCTGCCAATTGGAAAGCACATTTGCCCTGCTTTATTTTGAACAGGAAGGTCCAACGCAGCAGATTTTACACCAGATTAAATACAAAGGCAAGCAAAAGCTGGGAACGGAAATGGGGCGCCTGATCGGTGAAAAAATGCTCGAAAATCAAAAATATGACGGGATCGACAGCCTGGTCCCTGTTCCGCTTCACCCCAAAAAGCAGCATGTACGCGGCTATAACCAAAGCGAGCAAATCGCAAACGGCATCAGTGAGGAAACAAAAATCCCAATGAACAGCAATTTCCTGCGACGCACCTTACACGCCGAAAGCCAGACAAAAATGGGTAAATTCGGCCGCTGGGACAATATCAGTGAAGCTTTCCTGGCGGATAAAAAAGCACTGGCAGACTGCAAACATATCGCCCTCGTGGATGACGTAATCACAACCGGATCCACGCTCGAATCCTGCATCAACACCATCAGGAAGGAGCTGCCCGACCTGAAGATCAGCGTGATTAGTTTGGCGGTAACTAAAACGTAGAATGGAAAAGTGGAGAATGGAAAACGGAAACGACACCCTTTTGGAGGACAGTTTTTCGCATTATATTCACTACCCTTAAATTATGGGCAGAAGCGGTTCATCACTCAACATTCATAATTCATCATTAATTAGCATATTATCACATTAAAAAAATGAAACCATACATCATCGTCGGGGCCGGGATCGCCGGATTAAGTATCGCCCAGCGGCTGGAAGAACGGAATATTCCTTATAAAATCATTGATTCAGGCATCAACCAAAGCTCCAAGGTGGCAGCCGGGATCATCAACCCGCTCGTATTCCGCAGGATGTCGCTTAGCTGGCGCGTAGCCGAGCTGCTACCCGAAGCGAAACGTTTTTACCCCGGGGTTGAGCAGTTTTTAGGGAAAGAAATCTTCCGTCCAATTTCCATTCGCAGGGCTTTCGCGCACGAGCAGGAACTGGATTTATGGCTGGAAAAACAAGACCTGCCGGAATTTTCACCGTATATGAAACAGCTGGATGAAGCCGACAAAAATTTTACAGCAATCAAACAGCGCTGCGGCACTGGCTTAGTCCGGGATTGCTGGTGGATCGACACGAAAACACTGATTGGAAGCTGGCAGCAGAAGCTCCGCGAAGAAGGCAAATTAATGGTGCAGGAATTTGACTACGATAAAGTTGACCCTGAAAATGCTGCTTACGACGGCATGGAATTCGAAGAGCTGATTTTCTGCGAAGGTTATCGCGCACAGCAAAATCCCTGGTTTTCACTGCTGCCGGTTCAGGCCACCAAAGGCGAGTTGTTAACCGTTAAAAACGACTTTCTTCCTGAAAATGAACTGTATAACTATAAGTGTTTTGTGCTCCCGATTGGAAATCAGCACTTCAGAGTGGGCGCAACCTACAGCTGGGATTCGCCAAACACTAATCTCACGGAAGAAGCCCGCCGGGAACTGGAAGGCCATTTTCAAAAAATCACAGACTCAGCTTACGAAGTCGTAAGGCACGAAGCCGGGGTACGTCCGACTTCCCCTGATCGCAAACCGATCCTGGGCAGGCATCCGCAGTACCCGAAATTATCCATTTACAACGGCCTGGGAGCGAAAGGCTACCTGATCTCACCTCTTTTATCCAAAGAGTTCATCAGCTTTCTCGTTGACGGTACCGAGCTTCACCCGGAAGTGAGCTTAAAACGTTTTAAGGTTAATGTACTGATGGGTTAACGATAATGTGCTAGCAACTATAATTACATGCAGATTGAATATTTATCGAATCTTCGAATCAATTTAGCATATTACTTAATTAACACATTAAAAAATAATTAGCATATTCGCACATTAACCAATTAGCACATTAAAAAGCATGGCAAACAGAAGTTACATTTACGCCCTGAAAGACGGCAAACACATTAGCCTCGGCGAAGCCCCCTATAAAATCCCTTATGCTTACGAGCTGCTCGCAGCTTACGACAACCGGGCAACGGAATCGGATTTATTTGACAAAAACGTTGGCATCAGGGCAGATTTCAAAAAAGGAAAACAAGCGCTTTATTCCCTGCTGGATTTTCTCGTTCAAACAGGCGAAATGGCCGATCACGAAGAATTTGTGGCCGAAGTTGCTAAAACGAAAGCTTTCTTCGACCCCATCGATGCGGACGAAATCCTGCTGGAAAACGGTGAAATTTATGCTTTATACACAGACAAAGAAGGCAATTACCTTGATGGCCCGGGAATGGAAAAAGCCAACGAATGGGAGCGTGAAGACGCCCAATGGGTTGGCGAAGACGTAAATAACCTGACCGCTTTTGGCATCCAGCCGCAACAGTTGTTCCATATGACGGATGAAAAAGTACGCGACTTGTTCAAAACCATGCTCGATCTGCAGCACACCTGGAAAGAAAAAATGGGGCTCGACACGTGGAGATCGATTTTGTATTTTCAGTTCAATGAGAATTGAATGATTAATTCGAAGATTCAACGTTCATCACTCATAATTCATTAACAAATTATCACATTAAAAAATGTACGAAAAAGAACTCACCCAACGCAGCAAATCTCAGTGTGAATTATGTTCCGCGCAAAGCGGGCTGAAAAGCTATGAAGTTGCCCCGAAACAGCACAACGGCCGGATCGACGATTATATCTTCATCTGCGAAAGCTGTCAATCTCAAATTGAAAACCCGGAATCAGTTGATCCCAATCACTGGCGCTGTCTCAACGACAGTATGTGGAGCGAAATCCCTGCAGTGCAGGCAATAGCCTGGCGTATGCTGCACCGCTTGCGTTCGGAAGGCTGGCCGCAGGATTTGCTGGATATGCTTTACCTCGACGAAGAAACCCTTGCCTGGGCCAAAGCGGGTGCGGAAGAAGAAGAAACCGAAGGAGCGGAATACCACACCGACAGCAACGGGGTTCGCCTGGAAAGCGGTGATACGGTTGTGCTGATCAAAGACCTGAACGTCAAAGGCGGTGGTTTTACAGCCAAACGCGGAACGGCAGTTCGCAACATCTCGCTGGTACACGACAACCCGGAACACATTGAAGGAAAGGTAAACGGACAAACAATCGTGATCCTGACGAAATATGTGAAGAAGTGAGTTTGAAACCACATAGAGCTTATAAAGCATAGGGCACCCGGTTTTTGAACGCAAAGAACACTGAGTTTGACTTGGTCGCTCCTTTGTGATTAAGGGCAACAAAGAAAGAAAAGTTTAAACCATCACTAAAGATTACTATCCAAAGAGAAATTCGCGCACATCCACGGTAAAAATCAATGGATAAAAAACGCCAGCAGCACCCCAACCAAAATACTCGTAAGCTTCATCAGGTTGAACTTGTGGTTTTCGCTGGTTTCGAAGATGATTGTTGTTGAAATATGCAGGAACATCCCCATCACAATCGCCAGCAGGTAATTCATATTGATAAAATCGATCTTGCCGTTGGTGAAATAACCGAGCAGCAAGCCTGTTGGGGTCATGATCCCGAAAATCAGTAAAATCGTCCAGGATTTGAGCGTCGAATAATTACTTTTCCGCAGCAGCGTCATGAGTGCGATGGCAACCGGAACCTGGTGGAACAAAATCCCCATCAGCAATGACATTCCCGATCCCTGGGCATGGTGATGCCCGGCGTGTATGCTTTCCGGCAAAGCCAGGGGGATCCCTTCGATGAGCGAATGAACAGACAGGGACAAAAATAAGGCCCAGGGAAAGCTGTGCTCTTTGTGCAAATGTACGTGGCCATGCTCGATTCCTCCTGAAAAATACTCCAGGAAAAGCTGTACAAGGAAACCAATAAGTACGTAAATCCCGATTTTTTCCGTGTGGTCGTGGTACAATTCCGGCAAAAAATGAACGAAGGCGATTGCCAGCAAAAACCCGCCGCTGAAGGCCAGCAGCATTTTAATGATCTTCTTTTGATTGAAAGAATTGAGAAAATCAACAATCAACCCGCCTGCAACAACCGCAGCAATCAGTAAGAGGAACTGGCTTAAAATACTCATCTTTTTTGTGCCTCTAAAATTAAACGCGGTGAAGCTGAGATGTCAAAAGCATCGAGGGCGTAATTGCCGTACGTATTCACCAGCTCAAAGCCGGCGTCTTCCAGCAAAGCTTTAAAATCTTCCGGTTTCAGCGCCTGTACCCTTTCGGTAAAATGAAAATCCTGTCCTTCGGCATGGAAGCGGATGTGCTTGAATATGTGCTTGCCGTCGTATTCTCGCGCGATGTGAAAATCAACACCCTCTACGGTTTTGACTTCCTGTTCAACGAGGTCGCGCACCACTTTCGCGGCATTCATAAAATCAATAACCAGTTTTCCGGCCGGAAGCAGCATCTGGTGAACCGATTTCAGCACTTTCAGGTTTTCGGCGGAATCGTCAAAATAGCCAAAGCTTGTAAACAGGTTGAAAACAACGTCAAACTGGCGTCCCGGGTAAACTTCACGCATGTCGTGCACATCAAAATGCAGGCTGTCGTGTGTTAATTTCCGGGCTTCTGAAATGCTGTTCGGGGATAAATCCAGGCCCAGCACATCGAGGTCGTAGCCGCTCAAAGAAAAAGCATGCCTTCCTTTGCCGCAAGCCAGGTCAAGCACGGGGGCACCGGCCTTAAGCCTGAGTTTTGTTACCAGGTTACCGATAAAAAATTCGGCTTCGGAATAATCGCGGTTGGAATAAAGCAGGTGATAATACGGTGAATCGAACCAACTTTCAAACCAGTTTTGGGGCGTTGTGTTACTTTCCTTCATGAGCAAAGGCAAAAATACAATTTTAAGACACATTTCAAATGCACTTATGCCAAAACTTTCGCAAATATCAAAAAAATGAAACTTTTTTTCTATGAATCAGTATTATGTATCGACAATTTTATATATTTGTCAGTCATCTGAAGGAAAATAATGGAGTTGGGTAACATTTACAATTTATACAAAACGATGGAACAGGAGAATATCCTGCTTTCATTCAAAGGTGTTGTCACTTCAGATTTACTTACGTCTGTGCTGCAAATCATGGAAACGAAGATGGACTACATGGAGGAATCACCGAAAACCAAGAAGAAAGTCTTCAACGTTTTGGTGGAATGCCTGCAGAACTTATACCACCACATTGATGTCAATGATGAAAATGCCGCTGAACAGCGCAGGATCATCGAACAAAAATCCGCTTTATTCCTGATCGCCAAAGAAGGTGATTATTTCCAGATCCGCACGGGCAACTACGTGGATAAAGAAAGTGCCCATGAACTGAGCTCTAAACTGGATAAAATCAACGCGATGGATAAGGACGAGCTCAAAACCTATTACCAGGAAGTGCTCAATAACGGAAATTTATCTGAAAAAGGAACCGCCGGACTGGGAATGATCGATATCGCCCGTAAATCAGGAAACAAATTAGAATATCAACTCCTGGACGTGAACGAAACAACCAGCTTCTTCTGTCTGAATGTAAAAATAGATTAACAATATATAGAGACACATGGAAAATTTAATTTTAGAAGGATCAGCCAAAACACCGTCGGTAACTTTTAACTCAAACGAAGGAAAATTAGAGCTCAAAGGGCGTTCAATTCCTGAAAATTCCGTGGAATTTTATAAACCGTTGAACGATTGGATCGACAGCTACGGTAACTCACCGAAAGCACAAACTGTTGTCGACATCAAATTAGAATATTTCAACACTTCATCCTCCAAATGCATCCTGGATTTGTTCAAAAAACTGGAAGGCATCAACGGAAAAGGAACTGAAGTAAGCATCAACTGGTATTTTGAAGAAGACGATGAGGATATGGAAGAAGCCGGTGAAGATTACCAGGCAATCATTTCCCTGCCATTCAAAATTATCGAAGTAGAAGAAATTTAATAGAATTGAAAGTGGAGAATTGAGAATGTAGAATTAATTTCATTTTCAATTTTCCATTCTTCGTTCTCCATTCAAAAAGAATGTTTTCAATCGGGATAACCGGGGGTATCGGATCAGGCAAATCGTTGGTTTGCAAAGTACTTGAACACCTCGCTTATCCCGTTTTTTATGCCGATGAGTCAGCCAAGCAAAATATGCTCGAAAACCTCGACCTCATCAATGCGATCGTAAAAACTTTCGGGGAAAAAGCCTACATCGACAAGCAATTGAACCGCAATTATCTCTCCTCCCAGGTTTTTTCCAAGCCTGAGCTCCGCGAAAAGCTCAACGCGCTCGTCCACCCGACCGTTTTTCAATCCTACGACGCCTGGAAGAAGCAGCAAAATTCCCCTATTGTCTTCAATGAATCCGCGCTCCTGTTTGAAACCGGTTCATACAAACGTTTTGACCAGGTTTGGCTCGTCACCGCTGATATGGAAACACGCATCGAACGCGTGATGAAACGCGACAACGTGAGCCGCGAAGACGTGCTCGCCCGCATGAAAAGCCAGCTTTCGGACGAAGAGAAAATTGAGTTTGGCCCCAAAATCATCGAAAACAACAATGATTCCCGGGTGCTGCCGCAGATATTGGAATTGATTTCGGAATTGTCCCCCAGATAAATTATTTGGTCGGAAATTTCACCTCTCCCCCCTGAGACCGGGAGGTGACAATTAACAAGTTCTCAGCTGGTCACCTTCTAAGGGAAAACGGTAGCCGTCCCCTGGCTCACATTCAACATTCATAATTCATCATTCCAAAGCTCACACCCTGAACCCCATCACCAGTACATCGTCCGTTTGCGGCAAATGCTGTTTCCAGTTCCGGAAAACGTATTCGAGATAGCCTTCCTGTTCTTCGAGTGAAAAAGACTGCACTTCGAGCAGCAATTTGCGGAAGTTTTTCTTGTTGAATTTCTTACCGCCGCGTTCCACTTCTTCACCGCCGAACTGGTCTACGAAACCATCCGAAAACACGTAAAAAGCGTCGTTTTCCTGCACATCAACCTCCGTAGAAATGAACTCTTTTTCGATATCCTTGTAAAAACCGATCGGGTAACGCGCGCCTTTAAATTCAATAAATTCCCCGTCGCGGATTAAAACCAAAGACCGGAAAGCCCCGGAATAAGTCAATTTTTTAGTTTCCCGGTCAATCACGCACAACGCAATATCCATTCCGTCGGGCGTTTGCTCACTCCCGTTGTTGTTCAGCTCTTCGAAAAGGTATTCATCCAGTTTTTGCAGTATTTCCGCCGGATCTTCGAGATTCTGGCGCACGATGTTCCGCAGGAGGGAATTGGCGAGCACGGTCATTAAAGCGCCGGGTACGCCGTGGCCTGTGCAATCAATACCGGCTACGAAAATTTTGCCGTTCTGCTCGTGCACCCAGTAAAAATCGCCGCTGACAATGTCTTTCGGCTTATACAAAACGAAGGCTTCACTAAACAGTGATCTGATCCGTTCCTGGTCGGGCAAAATCGCTTTCTGGATCCGCTGGGAATAAGCGATACTGTCCAGCACTTCGTTGTTCTTTTCCTTTAATTTCCGGTTGTTGAGCACAAGCTGGTTTTCATTCCTCTTAATCTCAGAAATGTCCTGCCCGATCCCGATCAGCTCGTTTTCCGGGCCGAGCGATAAGTTCCACAAAATGTATTTTTCAATCCCGAAAGCGTCCACGATCACCTGCTCTGAGGCAAAGCTCGAAAGGGGCAGCTGCTCTTTTTTCTGCCGCAGCAGGGAAAGCGTTGATTTTTTAATGTCGTAGCTCAGCGCTTCCCGGTTTTTCACTTTCGTGCTCCAGGAAAGCCCGATCAGCTTGATCGGTTCGTAGCCCAATAGCTTTTTAACCGATTGGTTGATATATGCGATTTCGCCGTTGGGGTTGATGACTACAACGAGCGTATCCAGTTTTTCGAGAATGTAATTTGACAGATTTGTCATGGGAGTAAAATGAAAATTGTTTAAATATTATGGTGTACAAGGGGAACTAGCAGCAAGACGGCCAGCAATGCATACACATGCGATAATATTTAAAACTAAATCGTTTCATTTCGGGACAAAGATAATAATAATGTGCTAATTGATTAATATGCTAATGCGTTAATTTGATTAATTATTCATTAACAACCTATACGTTAGCATATTACCACATTAAAATATTAGCCCATTACTTCAAGAGGCTCGTCTTATACAACCTCAGCTCATCCCAGGAGAATTCATCTCCATATTTTTCTTTCACCGGCGTTAGCGAATCTCCTTCGAAACCTACAAAGGCTTCTTTGATCTCTTCGATGCGTTCGGCGCTCATCACTTCGTGCAACTCGATTTTTTCAGCCTTAATCAACTGGGAAATATGACTGAAGATCGTACTTTCGCTCAACATGCGGATTTCGGCAATTTCTGCGACGCTTTTCCCCGATTTAATCAGCTCAAAGCTCTGGTCAACGCTGGAAATTTTCTCTTCCTTGGCTTTTTTCTCTTTTTTTGCCTTTTTAACCGGGATTTCCTCTTCATACAGCTCGTCGAAATCCAGTAAAGTGCTGCTGCTGCGTAATTCTTGTTTAATAGCTGCTACTTTGGCAATTTTGTATTGCAGGATTTCTTCATTCCAGACAATGTTTTTCGTCAGCTCTTTCTGATCGCGCATGGCTTCAAGCAGCATCCGCATTTTTTTGATCCGGGTAATGTGCTCCGTCTGCGCTTCGTCAATTTCTTCCAGCTCTTCGTAGTAAGCTTTGATTTTAGGCAGGCGCTTCACCTCCTGCATCTTGCGCAAAATGGAAGTCAGCACTTCGTCCAGGTCTTTGTAGAAATAAGCATAAGCCGCCAGAACGCGTTCGCAGGCAAAGGCCAGGTTGAAATCCGGCTGGTAGAAAATCCGGCGCAGCTGGTTGATAAATTTCGCCGCCGGATCGTTGAGCAGCTCCATTTTTTTGGATTGATGGCGCGCCCAATCCGCGTGTTTGACCTTTTCAGATTTGGACGGTGCCGAATCGTAGCTCGCGGCATGGATCCGCCAGGTTGTTGCCAGCCCACCAAAATCAAAGGCTTGCTCAAGCTCGTCCAGCAGGTAGCTTTTCGTTGATTCCGACAGGGCTTCGTTCAGCAGGTCCGCATCGGTTTTGTTTTCTGCATAATCGATCACCTGGCGGTTGTTTTGCATGGCATTTGTTGCAAAAGGTTTCAGCAAAACCAAGCCTTCCAGGGAACGCAAGCGGCTCAGGGCAACATAGGCCTGGCCGGGAGCGAAAGCATCCGCCACATCGATCACCGCTTTATCGAAGGTCAATCCCTGGCTTTTGTGTACGGTAATTGCCCAGGCCAGTTTCAGCGGGTACTGCACGAAAGTCCCAACGGTTTCTTCGCTGATCTCTTTCGTATTTTCATCAATGGTGTAACGCACGTTTTCCCACTCGTATTTCTGCACTTCAATCGAACGCTTTTCATCAGGGAACTCAACGGTAATTTCCGCCTGGTTCAGGTCTTTGATCACCCCCATTTTACCATTGAAAAAAAGCTTGTCCGGTGAAATATCGTTTTTGATAAACATGACCTGTGCACCTTTTTTAAGCTCAAGGTCCGTTTCAACCGGCCACAGGTGCTGCGGAAAATCCCCTTTGGTTTCGGAACGGTACGTATGTAATTTTCCCGGCAAATGTTCCAGTTGTTTCTGGTTGATCTGGTCGGCTTTGTAATTATGTGTCGTCAGCGTAATATAACCCGGGTGCTCCTGGATTTCAAAATCGGGGTTCACATGCTGGTTCAAAATACGCTTGTCTTCTTCTGTGATCTGGTTGTTCCGCAAATGGTTCAGCAGCTGGATAAAAAGCGGATCGTCCTGCCTGAAGATTTTCTCAAGCTCAATGTAAAGAGGTGGATTTTCGCGCAATACACGGGCATAGAAGAAGAAAATGCCTTCGTAATATTTTTTCAGTACTTCCCATTCTTCATTTTTTACCACAGGCGGCAGCTGCATCAAATCGCCGATAAAAAGCACCTGCACCCCACCGAACGGCTGGTTTTTTTTGCGCACATTCCGCAGCATCCAGTCCATCGCATCCAGCAAATCGGCGCGCAGCATACTCACCTCATCAATGATCAGCAATTCCATATTCCGGATCAGGTCGCGGCGCTTGCGGTTCATCTGGAAATGACGCATGAGCGAGTCGCGCGTTTCGATCTTCACATGATTAAGGTGCTGGAAAGAAGTATGATCGGGAACAAAAGCAGCAAAAGGAAGCTGGAACATGGAGTGGATAGTCACACCACCGGCGTTCAGGGCGGCAATCCCGGTTGGCGCCACAACAATAACCTGTTTCAGCGTATGTTTTTTAATTTCGTTCAGCAGCGTAGTTTTCCCGGTGCCCGCCTTCCCGGTCAGAAAAATATTCTTTTTGGTTTGGTTTATGAAGCTTTTTACAAGCTCAGCAGGTTCTTTCATTTTCTTTAATATGCTAATGTGTTAATATGCCAATGTGTTAATGAGATAATGTGCTAATACTTTTTCAATTAGCATATTAGCACATTAAATCATCAGCACATTATTTATTGTTGTTAATGTCGTAATATTCCGAATTGATCACTTTTCCCAGCTTAAAATAGCGGATATTGATATCCAGCAGGTTTTCCTGGTATTCCAGGCGCTTTTCGAGATCGGGCAAATTCGGGTTCAGGCAGATGTCGCCCAGGTAATTCGTTTTGGAGAGATCGCCTTTCAGCCAGCGGCCGTTGCGTTTTCCCATCACGTATTCACCCACCTGGTTGAGCTGGCCGTTTGGCGTATAGTATTTCCAGACGCCTGTTGGCAAGCCGCTTTTCATTTGACCTTCACTTTGAAGCGTGCCGTCGTCATAGTAATTTTTTACATAGCCGTCGAAACGGTGAAACGATGTATCTTTTTGCCAGATGGTCATAAACTGGCGCACTTCGTAATGGTCCGTGTGGGAGCAATCGTAATTTTCGATTTTCTCGATCACGTAGCTGGTGAATAAAGCATTTCCAAGCGAATCATAATCCGTGCGGATGCCCTTGGATTTAAACTTAATGCTGTCGTTGATCTTCAGGATCGTATCGAAATAATCCACTTCGTATTGTTTTACGCCTGCGTAGTTATTGTAATACCAGCAGCCCACTTTTTTACCGCTGTCGATTGGTCCGTCGCGGGAAATTACCTGGTCAGGAAAATATTTCGTGACGTGGTATTTTATCCCTGTTTTCTCAATCAGGCTGGGGCGTCCGTAATAAGGCTGCTCAAGCTCATTTTGATCCATCAGGCCATATTGCATCAGCAAATCGTAAGTTGACGGAATAGCCACCAGGTCGTCCGGCATGAAATAAATCGAATCGCGCCAGTCGTAGAGGTAACGCACACTCAGCTCATTTTCTTCCCAGATTTTTTCTTCCACCGGGAAAGAATACTGGAATTTGACGTAATGGTATTTTGTGCCAAGCGTATCAAAAGCTTCATAATCGTCGATCGGCTGACTGTTGAGAAAAAAACCGCGTTTCGCCAGCAGGCCGTTCGGGTGGTAGGCCTTGGATTCGCCCTGGAGCTGGTGGTTTTGAAAATTCAGGTCGAAAAGCGTGATGGTGTCGCGTCCCGGGATTGTAAGGTCGGTGCGCATAATTCCATCCAGCAGGCCATCTGTATATGAGCTCCGTGTCGTGATCAGCGTATTGCGTTCCAGGCTTTGTCCTTCCATGTAACCGTCTTTGTAATTCACGGAAAAATTAATGTTGCCTTCCCAGTCGAAGTATTTTTCCGGGCCGTTCATGAGGCCTTTGTGATAATTAACCACATGCTGCAGGTAATAGGTCGTTTTCTTCGGGTATTTTTTGTACTTGTTCTGCGGCAGGTACATTTCTTCGTAATAATACATTTCATCGCCCTTGCGCGGCTTTTTGTATTTGGGCTTGGGCTGCGCAAAAGCATAGGTCCTGTCCTCCCCTTCCCGTTCGCCGTTTTCAAAATGCGTTTCTTTCCGGATTTTCCCGTTCTGGTCGTAGGCAATCCATTTTCCAACCGGTTTTCCGTTTACCATGCGGCCTTCAATGCGGGTGACGGCAGATCCTAAAACCTCCTGCTGGTAAATCTCGTTTTCGTCATAATCGTAAGGATTGTAACCCACTCCTTCAGCTACGCTGGAAACAAAAGGAAAAATACCGTTGAACAGCCCCTCGAAATCCATTCCGAGATCAAGGTAAGGATAGTATTTCTGGTATTTGCCCTTGCCTGTTTTCTGGAATTTGAGGTAATCCGCAATTACCTTCATCATGTAATTCCGTTTCGGTACACCGAGCTTAATAGCGTCTTTTTTAATTGAAATTTGCGGTTTTGAGCAATTCAGCTTCAGTTCAACTTCGCCTGTAAAAGGAACGCCTTCGTATTGGAGCGTGTAATCATCCGTCAGCTCAAATTCGCGGATAAAAGCGATTTTTGACTGCGGCAGTGAATCTTTGTGGTAAGAACCCGAATAGCTTCCATTGGAAATCGTTACCGCCCGCAGGTTTTCGAGGTAAGTTTCATTGCGGTGTGAAAAATAGGAATAATCCTCTCCAAAGGTGTAGCTTGAAACCTGGAGCGGTGTTTGGTCCAGGGAACGGATTTGCACCTTCAGCATGCGCTCGGTCGGGTCAAATAAAGTTTCGGCACACAACCTTTTATCATAATACCAGGACTTGAACAAATAAGTCGGCGCTGTGATGTGGGCCTTGGTCAGCGTGTCGAAAACATTCATTTCATAGAAATTGAAATCATTGTGGAAATTGGCGGTCAATCCCTCGATTTTCACTTTCGGGTATCGGGCGTAAGCCACCGGGGCATTCCTGAACTCCCCTAAAGAATCGTATTTCGTCACACTCAGCAGCTTGCCGGCATAATCAAAGGTTGTAATCGTATATTCTTTAATCGCAGGGTTGTAAAGCACAACGTTTGAAGCCTGCCCGTTGTCCCAGAATACCGTGTCTTCGTAAAGCAAATCGCCGTTTTCGTAGCGGTAGCGGAATTTCAGCTGGCCGTTCGGGTAGAACTCTTCGTAAACATCTTTGTACAGGTTTTGGATCCCGATACTATCGATGAGCTTCGCCCGTGTAAGCTCTTTGCCGTTGTACCAGATCTTTTCATTGCTGTAACGGATATAATCGCCATAGTCGCCTTCGTCAAAGGCATAATCGCGCTCCACATCCAGGCCGTCATACGAAGTCATTTTTTCTTCCGGCAGCTCCAGATCTTCGATCTCCGCTTTGTAAAGCTTGTACATGTGACTGAAATCAACCTGCGACTGGTACAAATTTTCCGGAAGGCTGATAGAATCGGTTTTCACAAGTCCCTGGTTGACAACGCTCCGCAGCACGGGCTTATGGGAAACAGGCGGATTTTTCCCGGCATAAGTCAGGTGCTTTTGCAGGTAATATTTGTAGTTATACAATTTACTGACCTGGTCCATGTACAGCTCTTCGTTGTAAAAAAACCATTCCCCGGAAGCTTCACTGGCGGTGTAAAACCCCTTAAAGCGGACTTTTCCATTGAAATATTCCGTGTAAGGCCCGTCCAGCATCCCATCCTTGTATTCGCAGTAAATCTGGTCGTAAGACAAAGAGTCGGTGATTTCATTCATGTCAAAATCATTTTTTTGCCTGAAAACCCACTTGCCTTCGCGCTTTCCTTCGCTGTAATTTCCCTGTTCGATGGTATCGCCCGTTGTGCTGATCCAATAAGCAAAACCGTCCAGCAGGTTATTTTTGATGCTGAAAACCCCGGCCACCTGTCCTTCATACGGAACAATATCGCCTTTTTCGTTCAGGGTAAAAAGCGCGTCGTAAAACTGGACGTATTTTCCATCGGGCAGCACATCAATGCTCGGGGTGATGTTTTGGTGCAGGTTAACCGGCGTATTAAAAAATTTAATGGAATTTTTCCGGATCTCCTGGATTTGCTTGCTTTTTAACGTAACCCGGAAAGTACCGAAAATTTCATTTTCATAATATTTCATGCCTTCAGCCAGGTCCTGGTCCGTAAAGCCGTAATCGCCCATTTGCGCTTTGTACATGTATTCAATGTTCGACTTATTGTTCCTGTTCATGCCTTCCAGCAGGATCCAGCCCGGGTTTGTCTTGCGCTTGTGCGGATAAATATTGAAGGTTTCCCCTTTGTATTTGAATGTATCCTGGGCGTAAAACACCTGGATTATCAACAATAAAAAGGTAGTCAGGGCGAAGCGTGAAGCTTTCAGATGTATCATTTCTGCTTGTTTTTTGTTCTGTAATGCAAGGTTTCTTTATAAAAAAATCCCTGCGGCTCTTCATTTGATTTGCGGTGGTTGATTTCTATCGGCCGTTCGTATTCGTCAAACAGGATATTGTGCTCCGTTGTCGTAATAAAATTTCCTTCCGAAAAAGTGGAATCGATATAGCCGGTCCATTCGTGTTTTTTGCCGAAAAGATAGGTGCGGCGGTATTCGAAAGGATAGGTTTTTTTCACCCGGCGTTTCACCACACCCGAATTCCAGTAATCGTAAATGTAAATATTGCGTTCCTTCACCGTGTTTTCCACCTGGTAACGCTTGTAAGGCTTCCGCATTGTCCCCAGCACGATCCAGTCTTCCTTTTGCGGGTTGAGGATCGAATCAACGGAGAGCGGGCCCCAGTTTTTCTTGTTTTTAAGCAAAAAAAGATGGTTTCCCTTTTCGACGTCAAAATACGTGGAGAATTTTTTCTTTTCATGGGCAAAATTCAGCAGGGAATACTGGTGGGTTTTATCCTGGTAAAATTCCGTCGTAAACTCATCTGTGATCGGGTTTTTGGTAAGCGAAATAAAGGGCAGGGCGCTCACTTTACGATAACCAGACGCCAGCATATTTCCCTGGTAAACAAAAGTTGCCCGGGCAATTTCACGGTCATCAAAATAGGAATAAACCACCACCCGGTCAACCAACCCGTTCGGATCAAAATAGTATTCGATTTTTTCCTTCGGAATGGCCTGGTTATAATCGTTAATTTCAGAGGTATCGCCGATAATATGCGGGTAAACGCGTTTCGTAATTTTATAAATCTGGTGGGCGCGGACCAGGGAATCGTCAAACCAAAGCGGAAAATTAAGCTCATGCTCAAAATCGTTGTTGAAAAACAACGGATTGATCCACTGGGCAACTTTTTGAGGTTCAGCCTGTTGTATAATAGCGTCATCCTCCCCGCAGGAAGCCAGCAACAGTGAAGCAAAACATATCTGGAAAAGCCTTTTCAATCAACCCAATCTGAGTCTTAAAAGTACATTTTATTTTCGAAAACACAAAGCCTCGTGTAAATTTTATCTTAAATCCCGGAAGCGACTTCCTGCCTATGAATTTAAATGAAAAAAATCCCGTAAATTTGCCTGAATATTTGCAGGAAAAATGGCAGAAGATTTATACATAGCAGGAGAAAGCAAGCAGGAAAAATATACTTCACTCTTGCCCCAGATTCAAGCCTTAATTGGTGATGAGACTGACCTGGTTGCCAATCTCGCCAACATCAGCGCTGCGCTCAAAAGCACTTTCGGGTTTTTCTGGGTGGGATTTTACCTCGTTAAAGACGGTGAGCTGGTGCTCAGGCCTTTCCAGGGAACGGTTGCCTGTACCCGGATCGCGTTCGGGCGCGGTGTTTGCGGATCAGCATGGAAAGAGCAAAAAACGCTGCTTGTTCCTGATGTGGAAGCTTTCCCGGGACACATTGCCTGCAGCTCGCTTTCCAAAAGTGAGATTGTTGTGCCCATCATCCGCGGCGGTGAAGTAATCGGCGTCCTGGACGTTGACAGCGACCGGCTGAACGATTTTGACAGCGTGGACCAGGAAGAATTAGAAAAACTTTGCCAATGGATCGCTTCTTTCGCATAAGCGGCTGCCTGCTCATTTTGCTTTGGCTCAGCGCCTGTGCAACTGTCGGTGAAATTGCCGGTGGACAACAAGATGAAACGGCACCTAAACCGGTTGAAAACGGAATGCAGCCGCCTTCGGGCAGCGTTAATTTCAGCAGCAGGAGAATCGTGATCGAATTTGA
This sequence comes from Crocinitomicaceae bacterium, assembly GCA_021325675.1. Taxonomy (GTDB): domain Bacteria; phylum Bacteroidota; class Bacteroidia; order Flavobacteriales_D; family Crocinitomicaceae; genus M2408. The sequence continues at coordinate 13,525 of JAJTCM010000004.1, read as the reverse complement.
CGAATATTTTAAGCTCAACAATCCCTCTGAAAACATTGCAATTTTACCACTCGGCCCAACGGTAGAAGCTAAAGCAGATAAAAAGAAACTCATCCTGGATATCAGCGGCGACCTAAAACACAACACAACGTATCAGCTTACGTTCAACAACGCAGTTAAAGATCTCAATGAAGGAAATGATTCCCTGATGCGCTATGTTTTTTCAACCGGTCCGTATATCGACTCCCTGACGTATGAAGGAAAAGTAGCTGATGCTTACACCGGCGAAATCCAGGGTTCTTTTTTGGTTGGGCTTTACGGTGAGAATGATAAAATCGACTCGGTTAAACCGCGCTACTTTGCCAAAACTAACCGAATCGGGCAGTTTGAGCTGGGTTACCTGGCAGCAGGGACTTACCTGGTATATACTTTTAACGACCTGAACAAAGACCTCAGGTTTCAGCCGGCAGAAAAAGTCGGGTTCAAAGAAGAAGTCTTGAAGCTCGATTCCTCTTTTACCGATTCGTCTGCGATCCTCGTTTTTCAGAACCCGCAGCTGCAAAAGATTACTCATAAAAGCTTTGTTTATCCTTCTCAAATCAGGATAGGAGCCAACTTTGACTTATCGAAAGCCCATTTTTACTTCGAAGAAGAAGAGATTGATTCCGCCAGGATTTTTTATTACAGAACGGATTCGATTACGTTCTCCTTACCAAAACAACCGGAAAAAGATTTCTATATCACAACGGATATCCAGGCTGACACTTTATTTTTTCGCCACAATCAGCGGATCAAAAAAGTACAGTACGAAGTATTCCCGAAAGACAAGGACCTGACGCAAACGCAGGAATTCAGTTTCCTGTTTAGTCAGCCGATCCTCGCGTTTGATGCCGACAGCATTGGCCTCCTCGCCGGGGATACCACACCGGTTTTACCGAAATTTTCTTTTCAGCACAACCGCTTTACCGTCACCTTGGAAAAAAAGCCGGTGAAGTCCTTGCAAATCAAGCTGCTCGCCGGGGCTATCCAGTTTACCGACAACACGTTTTCCGACAGCATCCACGAAACATTTACCGCGAAAGAAGAGCGGGAATTCGGGACGCTGGTACTGAAGAACTTCAAAGCGAAATCGCCTTGTGTGCTGGAAATCCTGAAGGAAAACAAAGTCATGCGCCAGGTAAGCTGCTCCGTTCTGGAAAACAACCCCGTTTTGACGTACATTGAAGGCGGCGAATACAGTTTCCGCCTGGTATTGGATGAAAATGCAAACGGCAAATGGGATGGCGGGGACGTTCTGCAGCGCAAATCCGCCGAAAAAGTGCTCTATTTTCCCGAAAAAGCCAAAGTGCGCGCCAACTGGGAAACAGAAGTTGAATTACAGCTTACGGTGGATTAATCCGAAAATTGTTTATCTTTAGGCTAAAAATCAAGATGTCAGGACCTAACATTCCTTCTGCCTTTAAAGCCTGGAAAATCTGGCTCGCATTAATTCTGGGCCTGGGTTTTGCCGCTTTTATGCTGTACAACAGCCTGAACGAGGTGCACTTTATCCAGGTTTCAGACGGCACGGGAACGCATCGCTGGAAGGACATCAACCACAACAAAACCGTCGATTTTACTCTTCCCGAAGAATTTACCCCGGATCCCGGCGGAACGTTTCGGCCCAAGACCGCCACAGAATTTATCGGTGAAATCCCCTGGAGCTGGCAGGCCCTTTTCTGCCTTTTACTCGCCGTTTTGTTTATGGTTGGCCGCGATCTTGCTTATATGTGGCGCATCAAAATTCTGACGAAAAATGAGCTCAGCTGGAAATCCTCTTTTTATGTCATCATGCTCTGGGAATTTGCTTCTGCGCTTGCGCCTGGCGTAGCCAGCGGGGCAACCGTAGCGATGTTCATCCTCAACCGCGAAAAAATCCCCCTGGGGAAATCCACAGCCATTGTCATCGTCACCGCCATGATGGATAACCTGTTTTACATCGTGATGATCCCGCTCGTGTTTCTTTTCGTGGCTCCTTCCGTACTTTTCCCTACTGAAACGACACTGGATAAAAGCGTGGCCTTTGTTTTCTGGACGGCCTACATCATTTTCTTTTGCATCTGCCTGTTACTTTTCCTCAGCATTTTCTTCTATCCGCAGTTGATCCGGCGTTTCCTGGGCTTGCTTTTCCGCTTGCCGGTGCTTAACAAATGGCGCGACGGCGCGATCCGGACAGGAACGGAAGTGGAACTGACCTCCAAGGAATTCCGGGATGAACCCTGGGGTTTCTGGGCGAAAGCTTTTCTCGCCACTATTTTCTCCTGGACCTCGCGTTTTTTAGTCATCAACGCCATCCTGGCCGGCTTCGTTTCACTTCGTGTTTACGATCATTTCTTCATCCTGGGCAAACAATTTGTGCTGTGGCTTTTCATGCGGATCAGTCCAACTCCAGGCGGCAGCGGTGTAGCGGAATACGCTTTCGGTGAGCTCATGGCCGATTTTTCCGCTTCTGTTTTCCTGCTGACAGCCCTGGCAATCCTCTGGCGCCTGATTTCGTATTTCCCTTACCTTGTGATCGGTACGCTCGTTCTGCCGCGCTGGCTGGGGAAGAAATAATTGTACCGGATTAAATTTTTATTTACATTTGGGTATCTTTTTACCACAATTATGAAAAAGTTTTTCTTATTTTCTCTCCTATTTTTTGTTTCGCAATTTAACTTCGGCCAGGTCACGCTTTCAGACCTTTCTTTGCATGGCGGATCCAATACTGATGGGGGTACGGCTCTTGCAACAGATTCAGAAGGAAACATTTTTTCCACAGGATATTTCAAAGATACCATTGACTTTGACGGTCAAATTAACGGAAACGAGCTCTATTCCATGGGGAATGAAGATATTTTCATTACCAAGCATAATGCTGCAGGTCTCCTGGTTTGGGCTAAACGAGTGGGCGGAGCTTACCAGGAAAGGTCATCATCAATTACGGTTGATTCCGATGACAACATCCTTCTGACAGGACAGCTTTATCATTTATACAATGTTGATTTTGATCCGGGACCCGACAGTTCTTTCATTTCAGGCATGTCCCTTTTCATATTAAAACTGGATAACGAAGGAAACTTTATTTTTGTCAGGAACTTTCCTTTAACCTTTGGGTTAGACCCATCGGATGCCAGAAGTATTGCTACCGACTCACAAAATTCAATTTTACTGACGGGTAATTACGGAAGGAGAATTGACCTTGACCCGGGGCCAGGCCAGCATTTAACGGACAATCCTGTTACTCAGAGCTATTTCATTGTTAAGCTGGACGTTAATGGGAATTACCTTTGGAGCGCTGATCATGATTACCCAACATATTGGAGCCCAAACACTGTTATGGCTACTCAGAATGATACTGTTTTAGTAGCAGGGTATGACGGTGACGGGGGTTATATCATCAAATATGGCCCAGACGGTAACCACTTCAGCACAAGCCGGGTTGGTATGTGTGGTGTTACTGCCATGCAAATCGACCACAACAGGGATATTATCCTGACGGGTTTTCCGGTCGGAACCAGCGATTTCGACCCGGGTCCGGGAGTGTGCAATCTCTCGGGGTCTGCCTTTGTTTCCAAATACAGCCCAAATGTAGAGTTTAGATGGGCAAAAGCCTGGCCGGCAGGAATCCAGGAGGGGAAATCCTTAACAGTCGATCCACAAAATAACATCTACGTAAGCAGCACATTTTACGGCCTGACTGATTTTGACAGTGATTCCAGCTCAAGCTTTATGTTAAGCGGCGAACCATTAGGTGATGCATACATTATGAAGTTGGGAGCCAGCGGAGACTTTTTCTGGGCAAAAGAAATCAGCGGGGACACCTTGACTTTCGAGCAGTTAACACGCATTCATTATAGCAACAACAGTATTCTCGGCATTGGGCATCTCCAAGGTACTTACGCTTATTTGCAGGGACAGCAGCAGGTTCAGCTGGTTTCAAACGACGGATCGATGGATGTTTTCTTTTTAAGGTTGAAAGAACGGGGCGTTTACGGTAATGTTTTCCGGGATATGGACACCAATTGTATACGCAATGCGGAAGAACATGGATTACCTCACGCCCGTATCGTTATTAATCCCGGAAACATTGTAGCTGAAAGCAATTATCACGGCAGATGGCACGTCGATCAGCTTCCTTTGGGAGATTACACGGCAACAATTGATACCCTGAATTTAAACCTGGGGTCACTTTGTTCTGCATCACATTCATTTTCCGTTGTAAACCCGGATTCCCTCATCCAGGCACCGGATTTTGGTGCACAATCCCTCAATTCGTGCATGTTACCGATATCTTCCGTTGTCATGCCTATTATCAGGCGATGCTTTGAAAACCAGGTCATCTATATACAAGCCTGCAACAGTTATTACGCTACAGCATACTCCAACGCTCCCTGGTCGGAAGTACAGCTGGATGAAAACTTTATTTTCCAAAGCTCGTCGATACCGGCGATCAACCTGGGAAACAACAAGTATCGTTTTCAGCATAGCGCTTTATTACCGGGAGAATGTACCAATTTCACCATCCAGGTACAAGTGAGCTGCAACGCGCTTCCCAGCCAAACCCTGTGTGTCGAATCCGTTTTAAAACCAATTTACACGTGTGCTCTGGACACCGTCCCAAACCCTTTTCCGGCGGACGTTCAGCCTTGCACCAGTGCCTGGGACCATTCCAGCTTAAGTGTTTTTTCAAGCTGTGACGGCGATTCTATCCGCTTCGAGATCAAAAATACAGGAACGGGCGCTATGGATTGCTTTGCACCTGTCAGGAGATACCTTGACAGCGTATTGGTTGAAAAAGACTCTGTCAAGCTGTTGCAAAACGAAAGCAAATTTTACGTATTTGCCGCTGACGGAAGGACCTGGCGCGTAGAAGCAAATCAGCATCCGCTGCACCCGGGCAATTCCCTGCCAAGTGCCAGTCTTGAAGCTTGTGGTTCACAAACACCGGATAACTGGACTCCCGGGCTGATCAGTATCTTCCCGGAAGATGATGCTGATGATTACAAAGCAATTTATTGCGGCCCGGTTACCGGAAGCTATGATCCCAATGACAAACGTGGCTTTCCGCTTGGTGTAACGGAGAACAAGCTCATTCCAGCCAATCAGCAGATTGACTACATCGTCCGCTTTCAAAACACGGGAACAGACACCGCTTTCACCGTTGTTGTGAGGGATACGCTGGACGAGAATTTCAATATTTTTACCCTAAGGCCCGGTGCAGCAAGTACCCCGTATACCTTCAGAATGTATGGCCCGCGGGTATTGGAATGGACTTTTTGGAATATCCTCTTACCGGACAGCACAACCAATGAGCCTGCAAGCCACGGTTTCCTGACCTATACTGTTCAGCAAAACCCCAATTTGCCTGAAGGGACCGTTCTGCGTAATGAAGCAGATATTTATTTCGATTTCAATGATCCGATTATTACCAATGAAACACAGCACCAGGTTTCCTATTTTATCAGCCAGTTTATTTCATTAACGGAATTGGAAACATCTTCGGAAATTATTCGTTTGTTCCCTAACCCAGCGAAGGAGGAAGTCACTTTATTGTTTGATTCCCCCAATGAGTTCTCCTATCGTCTACGTAACTTATCGGGACAAAAATTGCTTGAAAAACAAAAACTTTCGGGCATTGAAACAAAATTAGACCTTTCCTCCTTCAGCAAGGGAGTGTACTTTATCGAGGTTGATGTAAATGGAAAAACGGAAATTTTTAAACTAATCCTGGATTAAGTGTATCTTTTGCGTGCTATTCCGTTATAAGTCTGATGAAACACATTTTACTTGTACTTCTTATCCTTTTTTCTCACATAGCTTTCTCACAAAGCAAAAAGGACAGCGTATACGTGTTTTTTTTCAAATCCGGGGAAGCAAAGCTTAAAGCAGATTCACTTGTTGCATTCAACAAATTTTACCGTAAGTTTGAAAAATGCACGCAATGTACCTTCGAGCTGAAAGGCTTTGCCGATTCTGTCGGGAACAGTGATGCAAATATCAGGCTTTCTCAGAAACGCATTAATTATGTCAAAACTTTGCTGACCGGTACATCACCCAAACAAATCAGGGAGCTGCCCTTCGGTGAAAAGCTTTCCCAAAGCAGTAAGCTGCAGCATTACCGAAAAGTGATCCTGTTTGTCAAAAGCACTAAAATCAGCGCCCCAGTTGAAAATAAAACAACTATTTCCCTCAGCAAAGCCGACACGCTTACTCCTGCACAAAAACGGATCCGCGAATTTGACCAGCGCAACAGGCCGGTCCGGCTGAATATCCTGTTCCAGGTGAATACAACGAACCTGACCTATGATTCACGGGACGACCTCGACCTGCTCGTTCAATACATGACTGATAACCCGCAGCTTAAGATTAAGTTGGACGGGCACGTTTGCTGTGATCACAATGATTATATCCTTTCAAGGAACAGGGCGGTGGAAGTTATGCGTTACCTGACCCAGCGTAAAATCGATGCTAAACGGATTTCCGTGGAGGGACACGGCAATACCAAACCTCTGGTCGAGGAGATCGATGCCGCCACCGAGCAGGTCAACCGCCGGGTGGAAGTGACTTTTTTAAGTGAGTAATTTTTGAGCCAGAAGTTATATCGTGCCTCGATCACTCCAAAGGCGCGAAATTCAACACTTAACATTCATCATTCATAACGCAATAAAAAAAGTTAGTATATTTATTGCCACCAACTTTCTAACTGACCTGGCGGAATCCGAAAAGCCTGCGAGTAGGTAAACTTTAAATAAACACTATGAAACTAAAGCTACATGTTTCTTTTATCCTGGCGTTGACAGCCTGTTTCCAATTGAATGCGCAAGCTGAAAAATGTGCGACCATGCGTGTATATGAAGAACGTGTGATGCAGGATCCCGGCACGCTTATCCGCAAGCAACTGCTCGAAAATACGATCCAGAACATGATCAGCGCAGAGGGTTCGGAAAAGAAAACGCGGAACGTAATTACCATCCCGGTTGTAGTGCACGTTGTTTATAATAACAATACGGAAAACGTTTCTACAGCACAAATCAATTCACAGATCGCGAGCTTAAATGAAGATTTCAGGCTGCTAAACAGCGATTCTTTGATGGATGACCATATTTTTTGGCCGGTAACGGCGGATGCGCAGATTGAATTTTGCCTGGCTTCAACTGACCCGGACGGAAACGCAACTACAGGGATTACACGTACTTTCACGAGCATGACCTCCTTTGATGGAAATGGTGAAGAGAAATTCACTACTATGGGTGGACATGACGGCTGGGACCCGATACGCTACCTCAATATGTGGGTGTGCGACCTGGACGCAGCCGGTCTGCTTGGTTATGCCACGTTTCCTTCCGATCTGAACGACTGGCCGGAGTATGACGGTGTTGTTATCAATTACAGCGCTTTCGGCACTATGGGATCGGCTGTTTCTCCAAACAATCTGGGCCGTACGGCTACACATGAAGTTGGTCACTGGCTCAACCTTTACCATATCTGGGGTGATGCTGACTGCGGAAACGACCTTGTGAATGATACAGAAGTGGCTTTTGAAGCAAACTACGGCTGTCCTAATTTCCCATTTAATGAAAACAGCTCCTGTGGCTCAGGCCCGGCCGGTGAAATGTATATGAATTACATGGATTATGTAGACGATGGCTGCATGATGATGTTTACTTTGGGTCAAACGCAACGAATGCGTGCCGCCCTGAACGCAGCAAGATCGGGTCTCCTGACTTCCACAGCCTGCGAATCAGCCAGCCTGGACGAGCTTTTTGCGGGCAGCTTTGAAATTTACCCGAACCCTGCGTCCGATGTGATCCAAATCGATTCGCCACTGGAGAATAATGTTCAAGTTATGCTCAGCAATATTCTCGGGGAAGAAATTATGTCAAGCCGTGAAATCCAGCATTTTCCGTTTGAGCTTGATGTCCGCAATTTACCGGTGGGAAGCTACCTGCTGACGTTTACAAATGGCATGAATAGTGTAACCAGGAAAGTGTTTGTTACCCGTTAATCCTTGCAAAACATGAAAAAGTATTTATTTATTCTTCTTATTCTCCCGCTGGCAGCTTGCCATAACTCCAAAAAAATGCAGGGAGATCAGCCCGTTGCGTCTGAGCAGGCCGATGGAAATATGCGCTTTATTGTTTCATTCCACAGCATTGGATCGGGAACGAACCACGAAGCAATCAAGCGCTTTGATGCGTTTATACCGCAATTCGAGACGAAAAATAAGGTGAAGCTTGCAATCCAGAGAACACGCTGGGGCAAGGAGGGCGAAATCGATTACTGCTTTAAGCTTGATGAATTGAAGGCGAAGCAGCAGGAAGCGTTTATCACGGAAACGAAAGAATTGCTTGAGGGCGCCAAATGGATCCGTTACGAGGAAAACAGTCCTTGTCGGGAAGGTATGAAATCCATCACCCCGGCTACTAATTTTCCGAAGGAATGATTCCTGCAAACGCAGATCGCTCATAAAAAGCGTTTTGGCATGGTTTTTACCAAAAACACACGCCAAAACAAGTTCTTTCTTTCGGGTTTAGTGTCACGCATATTTTGATACCTACGGTATCTGGAATAATGAGTTATAAAAAAGCCGCACATCTTTTGACGTGCGGCTTTATATCTGAATTGAAGAATTTTATAATCCGAGTAACACCTGGATCGGATCTTTTCCTCCGAAGATCATTCTTTCCGGGTTTTCGAGCATTTCTTTCACTTTTACCAAAAATCCAACGGATTCCTTACCGTCAATGATCCGGTGATCGTAGGAAAGCGCTACATACATAATCGGGCGGATTTCCACCTTGCCATTGATTGCTACCGGGCGCTCAACGATATTGTGCATTCCCAGGATAGCTGATTGTGGCGGGTTAATGATCGGCGTAGATAACATCGATCCGAAAACACCTCCGTTAGTGATTGTAAACGTTCCGCCGGTCATGTCGTCCGGTGTGATTTTTCCATCGCGTGCTTTGATAGCTAAACGCTTGATTTCTTTTTCGATCTCAGCCAGCGTCATTTGCTCAGCATTGCGGACAACAGGCACCATCAGTCCTTTCGGAGAGGAAACAGCGATCCCGATATCCGCATAGTTGTGGAAAATCGTCTCATTGCCGTCAATTTGTGCATTTACCGCCGGGAAAAGGTTCAGGGCCTCAGTCACCGCTTTGGTAAAGAAAGACATGAAGCCTAAATTAATCTCGTGGAACTTAGCAAAGTTGTCTTTGTATTTCGCGCGCAGGTCCATGATCGGTTTCATATCTACCTCGTTGAAAGTCGTCAGCATCGCTGTTTCGTTTTTCACGGAAACCAAACGCTCGGCGATCTTACGGCGCAGCATAGACATTTTTTCGCGGGTCTGCTCACGTGTTCCACCCCAACCTTGTACAGCATCGGCAGAAATACCTGCAGACATCGCCGCAAGCACATCCTGTTTGGTGATGCGTCCGTCTTTTCCGCTCGCTTTTACTTTCGCCGGATTGATGTCATTTTCAGCAATGATTTTAGCCGCAGCTACAGATGGCGTTCCATTGGCGTAAGACGCTTTCTCATTTACCGGTGACGGGTTCGGAGCGGACTTTTCAGCAACCGGGGCTGCTTTCACTTCTTCCGCCACTTTTTCCTGTACCGGCTCAGCAGCTTTAGCAGCAGGCGTCCCGGCAGGTTTCGCCGCAGAAGTATCGATCAGGCAAACAACCTGGCCTACTTTCACTACATCGCCTTCGGCAGCCTTGAGGGTAATGATCCCGCTTTCTTCCGCCGGAAGCTCCAGCGTTGCTTTGTCAGAATCCACTTCGGCAATCGCCTGGTCTTTTTCTACGTAGTCTCCATCGGATACCAGCCAGCTCGCGATCTCCACTTCTGAAATCGATTCACCCGGGCTTGGCACTTTCATTTCTAATAATGACATGGTGTTTTATTTTAATTCGTTTTATGTTTACAAACAGAGCTTTCTCGCTGAGTTACCCTTCTGATCTTCCTCCGCGCCTTTGCTGAAGCTTCAGCGCAAGCAAAAGGGAGAAAACTAGTTTACCTTAACTTTAGCGTATTGGAACAAATCTTCGAAGAGGTGTTTCAAACGCTTTTCATGCAGTTTTTTGGACCCTTCGGCTGCTGCTGCTGAAGCACGGCGCGTCACTCCCTTAAACGGAATGTAGCGCAGGCTCATCGCAATATACGTCCAGGCTCCCATGTTCGCAGGCTCCTCCTGTGCCCAAACGATGTTTTTGGCATTTTTGTAGGACGCGATAACCTCTTCTATTTGTTTCTGTGGAAGCGGATACAATTGTTCCACGCGGACAAAAGCCATATTTTCAACCCCCATTTCGGCGGCTTTTTCTTTCATTTCATAATAGAACTTCCCGGAGCAGAAAACCACCGTATCAATCGCATCGCGCTTAGCTACCTGGTCGTCGATCACTTCTTTGAAGTTCCCTTTTGCCATTTCATCCAGGCTGGAAACCGCCGCCGGGTAACGCAGGAGCATTTTTGGCGAGAAAACTACCAAAGGCTTGCGGAATTCGCGCTTGAGCTGGCGTCTCAGCAAATGGAAATGGTTTGCCGGCGTAGAAGTGTTAACCACCTGGATATTGTAATCTGCACATTGCTGCAGGAAACGTTCCATACGTCCGCTGGAATGCTCAGCGCCCTGGCCTTCGTAACCGTGGGGAAGAAGCATTGTCAGACCGCTTTGCGTGGACCATTTGTCCTCTCCGGCAGTGATGAACTGGTCGATCATAATCTGCGCGCCGTTGAAGAAATCACCAAACTGCGCTTCCCAGATCGTTAAAGCCTGCGGAGCTGCCAGTGAATATCCGTATTCGTAACCGAGCACGCCGTATTCGGAGAGCAGGGAATTGTAAATGTAAAATTTCGCCTGTTTGCCGGAAAGCATATTCAGCGTTTCGATCTCTTCTTCCGTATCCTCCGTTTTTACAACAGCATGGCGGTGAGAGAACGTTCCGCGCTCCACATCCTGGCCGGAAATCCGAACCGGGTGGCCTTCTTCGAGCAAAGTCGCATAGGCGAGCATTTCTGCTGATCCCCAATCAAGCTTGTCACTTTTGATCGCGTTGAGACGGTCTTCAAAAATCTTGGAGATTTTACGGAAATATTTTTTGCCTTCCGGAAGTGTCGCAAGCTTCACGCCCAATTCGAGCAGCTTTTTCTTGTCTACGCCCGTTTCAACCGATTTCTCGAAATCCTCCGGCTTGCTGTGGCGGTATCCTTCCCAGGTTTTGCTCAGGAAATCGTAAGTAATTGCTTTTTCGTTCTGACGGGAAATTTCAAATTCGCTTTCGAGGTAATTGTTGAATTCATCTTCGAATTTTTTCGCATCTTCCTTCGTCATCGCCCCTTCCGCTTCCAATTGCTTGAGATAAATATCCTTCGGGTTCGGATGCTTCGCAATGAGATTGTACAGGTGGGGCTGCGTGAATTTAGGCTCATCCCCTTCATTGTGCCCGTATTTACGGTAGCAGAGCAAGTCGATGAAAATATCTTTTTTGAAATGCTGACGGTATTCCACCGCGATTTCGATTGCCTGAACCACCGCTTCGATGTCGTCGCCGTTCACATGGAACACCGGTGAAAGCGTTGTTTTGGCAACATCCGTACAGTAAGTGGAAGAACGCGCATCGAGGTAATTGGTGGTAAAACCAACCTGGTTATTCACGACAACGTGGATTGTTCCACCGGCGCGGTAACCGTCAAGCGTTTGCATCTGGATTACTTCATAAACGATTCCCTGGCCTGCAACAGCGGCATCACCATGGATCATTACCGGGCAAACCTTGCTTTCGTCTTTGTAAGTGTAATCGATTTTAGCGCGGGCAATCCCTTGTACAACCGGGTCAACTGCTTCGAGGTGCGAAGGGTTCGGCGACAGGGTAATCCCGATTTGCTTGCCATTTTTCAGTGTCACTTCGGAGGTAAAGCCCTGGTGGTATTTCACGTCACCGTCAAAATCCCCTTCAAAGTCAAACTCTTTCCCTTCAAATTCGGAGAAAATATCCTGCGGACGTTTCTCGAAAATATTAGTCAGGGTATTTAAACGGCCGCGGTGGGCCATTCCCATCACGAAATATTCAACTCCCAGGTCTGAGCCTTTGTTCACCAAAGCGTCAAGCGCCGGGATCAAGGCTTCTCCCCCTTCAATTGAGAAACGTTTCTGACCAACGAATTTCTTGCCCAGGAAGGCTTCAAAATTAGTGGCCTGGTTTAATTTTTTATAAATTTCGATTTTACGCGCCTTGTCGAACTTCGGGCGGTTTTTCAATTCAATTTTGTTTTTGAACCAGGAAATCCTGTCCGGCTCACGCATGTAAACAAACTCAATACCAATGGACTGGCAGTAGGTTTCTTCCAGGTGCGCAATAATTTCACGCAAGCTGGCCGGTCCGATCCCAATTTCAGATCCCGACTGGAAAACGGCATCCATATCCGCTTCGGTCAGTCCGAAATTCTCAATCCCAAGCGTTGGCTCGTATTTTCTTCTGTCCCTGACCGGGTTGGTTTTGGTGAAAAGGTGCCCTCTTGTGCGGTAGCCGTTAATGAGGTTCAGCACTTTAAATTCTTTCTGAAAATTTTCCGGGATATCACCCCCGTCTTCGTAGTTGGTACGTGCAAAATCAAAGCCTTCGAAGAATTTTTGCCATCCGATATCTACACTTTGCGGGTCTTTCAAATAGGATTGGTACAGGTGGTCGATTGCTGTTACGTCTGCATTTCCTACATATGTCACTTTATCCATGTTTCGACTAGAATTTAAGGAAAGGCAAAGTTAAATAAATAATAAGGAAATTGCTAAAATTTGTCGCAAAGTTTTACATCTTGGGCCCTAAAAATTTCACCTCACGAAAACGCCGGCATTTTTCCCTTCAGGCTGCAACAAAAAAAGCACCTCCGTTTCGGGAAGTGCTTTTATTTATTTTATCCTGACTAAATTCATTTCAGCCGGTTCAGTTATGAATCTGTCGCACAGATTCTACTTCACCATAAATTGTTTCACGTAGCTTTTTCCGTCAACTGTGATTTGTGCGTTGTATAAGCCTGGAGCTAAATTCTCCGTGCTGATTACCACCAGGTTTTCACCTGTCATGGAATTGATTTTATGCCCGGAAATCACTTTGCCTAATAAATCTACGATCTGAACTGTAGTTGCTTTATTGCCTGTAACCACATAAGAAATGTTCAGCTCACCGTCAGCAGGGTTCGGGAAAAGATTAATTTGCTGTGCAGGCTCAAGCTCGGAAATGTCATTGACAGGTTCTCCGACTAAAGCGTCAGACGGACCGCCGGGATAGATATTGATGTTATCGAGGTACAGGTTGTTTCCGCCGCTTCCTTCAAAACGGAACTTGTAACGGAAATTCTGGTTCCAGTACTGGGAAGTGATGTTTGTCATGTGAACAGTCGTCCAGTGCTCCGGAAGCGATGGCGTCCAGGAAGTGGAGAGCACTGTTGAACCTAATGCGCTTCCCTGCAAAGATTTACGGATTTCCCAGCTTTCGCCGCAGTTTCCTGAAAACAA
>JAJTCM010000001.1 GCA_021325675.1 Crocinitomicaceae bacterium | reverse complement strand
CCTTAATGATGCTTTTGTTGTAAAATACGATGCTGCGGGCCAGGTTTCATGGGCAAGAAGCGCCGGTGGGGTTGATAACGACTACGGTGACGGAATTGCTATCGACGCATCAGGAAGCCCATACGTTACAGGAAGGTTCCAGCATTCTGCTTATTTCTCTGGGATCAATATTTCTAATTTCAATAGTGGCGTAAGTGATGTTTTTGTTGCAAAATATGCGGGCACAGGCAGCGCTGTCTGGGTAAAACAGGCAGGTGAAACCGGTATGGACCGCGGTGTAAAAATCGGGGTAACTCCATCCGGGACTTGCTTTGTAACGGGAACGTATGATTTTGAGATTAATTTTGATCAATTTGCCCTTACAGGAACTGCAAACAAATCTTACGTGGCTTCTATCGGATCGACCTACCAGACTTCCATTGGAAATGCAATCCTGATTGCAGGTACAAAAATCTGTGGAGGGAACGTGCTCAAAATTGAATATCCTGTAACAGGAGTATTTAATGCGGGCAATACATTTACCGCTCAGCTATCAGATGCCAGCGGAGATTTTACATCCCCAACGAACATCGGAAGTGTTTCAACAGCTTTAAACAATACGATTTATGCTGTTATTCCCGATGTAGCGACCGGCACCGGCTACCATATCCGCGTTATCAGCTCGAATCCCGGGCTTACCGGTCCAGATAACGGGATTGATCTTTCAATCAACCTGGGAGCTTGTGATAGTGTTACACCTGCTTTGGAATCCTTCCCGATTGTAGCCGGAGAATATTTCTTCGATACCGATCCGGGGATTGGAAACGGACAGGCAATCAGCGTAACCCAGGGCGATAGTGTTTCCCTGAGCCTTTCTATTTCTGCTGCAGGGCTTTCAGCAGGTTTTCACAATCTTTTTGTACGCTTTAAGGATTCACGCAATGTGTGGAGCTTATACGATGGACGTATCATCTATATCCAACCTGAAATTGAGGAAGAAACTGTGTTATCATCAATCGTGTCCGGAGAATATTTCTTTGATACCGATCCGGGCGTAGGCAATGGTACTCCTTTAGCAGCTTTTACTGAAGCGGACAGCATTTCGATCACCAGCCAGATTTCAGTTGCAGGTTTGACGGAAGGCTTTCATAATTTGTTTATCCGTATGAAAGACACGGCAAATGTGTGGAGCTTATACGAAGGAAGAATTATCAATATCCAGGCTGATGTGGAGGAAACAGTTGTATCTTCAATTGTATCCGGGGAATACTTTTTCAACACAGATCCGGGGGTAGGGAATGGAATCCCGCTGCCAAGCTTTACACAGGCGGACAGCATTTCAATCACCAGCCAGGTTTCCGCGGCAGGTCTTCCGTTCGGGTTTAATAACCTGTTTATCCGGGTGAAAGATACAGCAGGGGTCTGGAGCTTATACGAAGGAAGAAAATTCTTCATTTGCTCCGATGTACTCGCTACACCTGTCATTTCAGGAAATACTGCCGTTTGTTCAGGTTCAGGATTGAATTTGAGCGGAAGCACGGTTACAGGGGCGATATCTTACCTGTGGACAGGACCGGGAGGTTTTTCACAAGCCGGAACTGACCTGACACGGACAAATATGAACGCATCCATAGCAGGAGCCTATACTTTCTACGCTATTCGCGCAGGCGGTACAAAATGCGATTCTTCACTGATTACAGTGAACGTTACGGTCAACCCGGTTTATACGGTCAATAATCCACAGGTTATTTGCCAGGGAGGATCTTATGCTATCAATGGAAATTCTTACGCCACGGCCGGAACTTATAAGGATACACTTGTTTCCGTAAATGGCTGCGACAGTATCATTGTTACCCAGCTGACGGTCAACCCGGTATATCAAACGGACAATATCCAGGACATCTGTGACGGCGAAAGCTATACGATCAATGGAAATACGTACACTGCTGACGGAACGTATACCGATGTAATGCAAAGCGTCAATGGCTGCGACAGTACAGTTGTAACCTACCTGACAATTCATCCGCTTCAAACGGTAAACAACCCGCAGATGATCTGTACAGGCGGTTCTTATACGATCAACGGAAACACCTATACCGCTGACGGAACATACACGGACGTTTTGCAAAGTATTTATGGCTGTGACAGTACGGTGATTACCCAGCTTTCGGTAGTTACTTCCTTTAATATAAACAACCCCGTAACAATTTGCCAGGGAGAAAGCTACACTGTCGGTGCTAATACTTATACAACTGCCGGAACTTACAATGACCTTTTGGTTTCTGCTTTAGGCTGTGACAGCATGGTAACAACGGTTTTAACAGTCAACGCTGTATTTGCAGTGAATAATCCGCAAACTATCTGCCAGGGAGATTCTTATACAATCGGGGCAAACACTTACACAAGCAACGGAACGTATACCGATGTGCTGCAATCCGTTAATGGCTGTGACAGTACGGTAACTACGGTGCTTACAGTTATTCCGCTGCAAACAGTGAACAATCCGCAGCAGATCTGCACCGGCGGAAGCTACACCATTGCAGGAAATACGTACACAACAGCGGGAACATACACGGATATCCTGCAGTCTGTAGATGGCTGTGACAGTACGGTAATTACACAGCTAACGGTTAACCCTGTTCATACGGTAAACAATCCGCAAACGATCTGTGCGGGAGAAAGCTACACAGTAGGTGCGAACACGTATTCCATAGCAGGAACTTATGTAGACGTGCTTCAGTCGGTTGGTGGCTGTGACAGTACGGTAACGACTGTTTTAACAGTAAACCCGGTTTCGTCCGCTACAAATCCCCAGACGATTTGTTCAGGTGAAAGCTACCAGATCGGTGGAAATACCTATACAACAGCCGGAACATATACCGACATCCTGCAGGCGGTTAACGGCTGTGACAGTACAGTAACAACAATTCTCACGGTAAATGTTTCTCCTGTAGTTAATAACCCGCAGGTGATCTGCCAGGGAGAAAGCTACACGATCGGTTCGAGTACCTATACTATTGCCGGAACGTACAATGACGTTTTCCAGGCAGTGAACGGGTGTGACAGTACAATCGTTACACAGCTAACCGTAAACCCGGTGTATGCAGTGAACAATCCGCAAACGATCTGCCTGGGCGAAAGCTACACGATCAATGGGAATGTTTATACAACAGCAGGTAATTATACCGACGTATTGCAGAGCGTTCAGGGCTGCGACAGTGTTGTAACGACCCAGCTTACGGTAAATAACCCGGTTTTAGACCTGACGGTAACCGAAGCGGGCTCTATGCTGACGGCAGTGGAAAGCAATGCAACGTATCAGTGGATCGATTGTGGAAACGGGAATGCCGAAATCAACGGAGAAACGTCTCAGAGCTTCACGAGCACTGTAAATGGCGAATTTGCCGTTGTGCTCACTACTTTGCAATGTGATGTTTCAGATACTTCGCTTTGTATTACGATCGATAATGTTGGAATAGCTCAAATTGAATCTGTTATGGGAATATCGGTTTATCCAAATCCTGCACAAGACAAAATTACAATCGAAACGGGAGGTGCCCCGGGAGAAGTGTTCATTTTTAACGCTGAAGGGAAACAGGTTTATTCCCGGAAAATGCTGACTGCGGAAATGACGGTTGATGTTTCAAAATGGAGCAAAGGGCTGTACGTGGTGGAAGTGTATTCCGGTGATGGAATTGCCCGTCGTAAAATTATTAAAGAGTAACAGCTAAGCACACAATTCACACGTAAAAGATGGCCCCTTCGGGGGCCTTTTTTACGTTTTTATAAGTAGGGTTCTGAGGTCGCGTGATATCAGTCTACCTCCCGCCGGAACACATAATTTTTTTGACACGCAGGTATCTATAACCTGTTTCAGGTGATATTGTTATGAATGGTTTTGGTGCGTCGTCAGCTGACGGACCGTGACAAAACAATTCTTCTTTTAAAACTGTGACGCACAAAAAAAGCCGCTCTTTTGGAACGGCTATATTTTATCGGACAGTAAAATCAATGTACTGTTGCCGGTTTATAATCTTTTTTGTCGATGATCGTTTTGGCAATAATTTCGCAAAGGATCTCGGAAGTTCCCCCGCCAATTGGCCCCAGGCGGCTGTCGCGGAATAAACGTGCCATCGGGTATTCTTCCATGTAGCCGTATCCGCCTAAAATCTGGAGGCAATCGTAAATTACTTCGTCGGCAATGCGCGTTGAATTCAATTTGCACATGCTGGCTTCTTTCACAACGTATTCTCCCATATCGAGACGTTTTGCCGTCAGGTAATTGAAGGATTTGATCATTTCCGTATCAGCGGAGCGCTGCGCAATTTTGTGGCGCAAAACCTGGAACTGGTTGATCTCTTTGCCAAAAGCCTTGCGCTCGGACATGTATTGGATTGCATATTCAACAGCGTATTCGGAACGGGCGTGGGCATTGATTGCCATAACGAGACGCTCCAGGGCGAAATGCTGCATGATATAGAAAAAGCCGCGGCATTCTTCCCCCATAAGATTGGTAGCAGGAATGCGAACGTTATCAAAAGCGATTTCAGCCGTATCGGAAGCCCGCCAGCCCAGCTTATCCAGCTTGGAAGCAGAAACTCCCGGGGTGTCACGGTCAACGAGGAACATGCTGATTCCTTTTGCGCCAAGCTCCGGGTGTGTTTTGGCTGCAACAATCATGTAGTCGCTGTAAACGCCGTTTGTGATAAATGTTTTGGAACCGTTCAATACGTAGGAATCTCCTTCGCGAACTGCTGTGGTGCGCATGCCTGCAACGTCAGATCCTCCGAAAGGCTCTGAAATGCAGAGGGCACCGATCATATCACCGCTAATGCTGGCTGTCAGGTATTTTTGCTTGAGCTCTTCGGAAGCTTCGGCTTTGAGGTGTGTCATCGCCAGGTAAGCATGTGCCCACATAGCGGCGGCAAAACCTCCGGAATGGACACGCTGTAATTCTTCCAGGAATATAACAGTGAAAAACAAATCAAGGTCCAGTCCTCCGTAGCTTTCAGGCTGTCGAAGCCCGAAGTAGCCCATTTCACCGAATTTTTTCCAGATAAAACGCTCAATTGTACCGGTTTTTTCCCATTTTTCAATGTGGGGTACAACTTCCTTCTGTAAAAAATCCCTGAAACCTTGTCTGAACTGGTGATGTTCTTCGGTAAAAAACATGTTATATTTCTATTTAAAATTAATGCAAAAATAATCGCTTTTTTGTAATTTAAAAGGATTTAGTGAAATTTTGTTTTTCAGGCAAAGGTAGCAGGAATCACAGTTTCTCGATTAAAAAATCTGTCCGGCGGTTAACCGATCGTTTGTATGGATCATCGTTCGGCAATTTCGGTTTTGTTTCCCCGAAACCTTTTGCTTTCAGGCGGGACGCATTAATTCCCAGGCCGATGAGGTATTTCTTCACTTCCTGGGCCCGGTCTTCAGACAGTTTCATGTTTTTGGCATCGTCACCAACATCATCCGTATGTCCCTGGATCATAATGCTGATGCCCGGGTTTTCCTCCAGGAACTTCGCAAAGCGCTTGAGGATAAACTGCGATTTAGAGCTGAGCTCGAACGAGTTCGTTTCAAACAAAATGTCCTTGATTGTATAAGCTTCGCCGGCTTTGAGCGGTTTGGCCGTCAGCTCGGTTCCTTTAACAACTGTTTTTCCTGCCAGCTCTTCTTTGTTGATCAGCTTGGAGTCAAACGCGTGTCCTTCTTTTTTCACCGTAACCATCACATCCTGCGGCTGGCTCGTTTTGATAATGGCCGCGTATTTACCGTCGTCGCCGTTCACTTTGATTTTTTCGGTTTTACCTGAATTTTCATAAGCGATTTCAATGCTTGCGTCTTTTACGGGATCGCCGTTATTGTCTTTAATCTCGCCTTTGATGAGGGCAACAGCTTTCGGACGGGCTTCCGGGTAAAGCTCAAAGCCGTAAATGTTCCAGTTTCCGCCCTGGCGGGAAGAGTAGTATGCCAGTTTCCCGTCGGTTGACACAAAAAGGCCGATTTCGTCAGCTTCCGTGTTGATTGGATAACCGATGTTTTTTGGCTTGCTCCACTTGCCGTTTTCGAGACGGGAATAGAAAATATCGGTCCCGCCCATTCCTTTGCGGGTTTCGGTGGATGATGAAACGAAATACAGTGTTTCAGAATCCTGGTGGAGGAAAGGGCTTTTGTCTTTGGCATCAGTGTTAAGGTCATCCAGCGGAACACCTTCAGACCATTCGCCTTTGGCATTGCGTGTTGCTACGAAAATATCATTGTCGCGTGTTGTCGGGCGCATTGCCGTGTAGTAAAGCAGGTTTCCGTCAGCAGATAAGGATGGCTGCGCTTCCCAGCCGTCATTTGTGTTAATTCCAGGGCCCATATTCTCGAGCGGCGTCCATTCAAAGTCGTTTCCGCCTTTTCCGGTGCGTTTGAAAGTGGTAATATATAAATCGCAGTTGAGGTATTCCTGTGCGCCTACCATTTCTTTTTTGCAGGCACAAATAATCATTTCTTTGTTGTCTACGGACATCGTCGCAGCGCCATAGCTCGTAAAGCTCCCGTCGTTGAAAGGTTTTTTGAAAGGGCTGCCGGTATCGAAAGCCACATTCATATCCGGGCGTTGTGAGAAAGTAAATTCTTCCACTACATTCGACATAATATCTCCCAGGTTGGCCCGGTCAAGCTTCCGGGTATAAAACATCAGCTCGTTGTCCGGTGAGATCATCGGGAAATATTCATCATTTTTGGAGCTCACATTCGTCACCATTTTAGGCTCGAAGGGAACCTGGGTGCCTTTCATAGCAGCATCATTTTCCATTTCGGCCAGGATTTCTTTTACGTCTTTTACGCGTTTGTCATGGTCTTCCGAAAAACGGGAAATGTCCTTGTGGTCGTATGCCAGGAAGTCTTTGAAAAAACGCACTGCTTCTTCCGTTTCTTTTTGCGAATAATTGATCACGGCCAGGTAATAAAGTGCATTCGAATGATAATCGTTACAGTATTCCAGCGCCACACGGAACATTTCTTCCGCCTTCGTCATGCTTTTGTCGCCCATCGCCGGGTTCGGCTGCGTTTCGTAATATTTGATCGCCTGGTTGTAGGCATACATGCCGTATTCATAATAAGCCATGGCGTTATCAGGAGCTGCTTTGATGGCTTCATTGAAATTAATCACAGCCGTTTTCGCATCTTCCGATTTGGAAGCCGTTTCAATCAGTTTGAGAACTTTTTTAGATGGCGGAAGGCAGGACTCGTCCTCTTCCTGTAAGAAGCAAATAAAAGGAATGATAGTAAACAGCGACAAGTAAACGTATTTCATGGATTGAAATTTAATGTGTTATGGCAGAACAAATTTTGTACCTAAAAATAAAATATAATGTAAAATAACGCTTTTTGTTACAGCACAGTATGTTAAATAAATAGTTTTTTTTCACATTTCAATGTGGGTTTTAGATCGTGGTACTATTTTCTTAGCTTTGTAAGTCAGGAAATTGAAATTGAGAAAAAAAAGATGGATAGGGTAGCGCTTGTAGAATTCGGGGGATCGCATGATGAGTGCATGCACACGCAGATCCATGCCTTGAAAAACAAGGGCTGCGAAATATTCGTGGTAACAACATCCGAAGTGCTGGACCGTAACCCTTTTTGGAAGGATTGGGTGCACGAAATCAAATTAATCGCTTTCAGCCGTAAAAAACGAGCGGATTTCGCGCTGATGATGAGCTTGAACCGTTATTTTACGGAGAATTCGATCTCCAGGGTAGTTTTAAACACTGCCCAGGGAGGACATGTACGCAATTTATGTCTTTTTGCACCGCGCAAAGTAGAATTTTTCGGGATTATCCATACAATCCGCAAATTTCAGGGCAGTTTTACCCAAAAGCTGATCCATCAAAAGATCAAAAAATATTTGCTGCTCAGTGACGATTTGCTGGCTAAGGTTAACGTTCCGAAAGGCCTGGAAGTTCAAAGCTTTTACCCGGTTTATTATCCTCAATTCGGATTGCAGGCGCCAAAAGGTGAGAAGGAGACCTGGATTACAATTGCCGGCGGTGTAGAAGACCGGAGAAAGGACCTGAAGGGGTTCGTGAACATGTTGAAAAACCTGGAAAAGAAGCAGGTAAAGTTCATTTTCCTGGGAAAAAGCAAAGCTGAAAGCGAGGAGTTTGAGCGTTTCCGGGAAGAGCTGGAGCAAATCGGGAAAATAGGCCGCGTACAGTTCTTCTTTGAATTCGTTACTGCGGAGCTTTTTGATGCTTATATGCGTAAAACAGATTTCCTCCTGCCGCTCGTTCATCCCGGTACCCGGAGCGCTGAACAGTATATTACCAATCAGGTTTCGGGGATGTTTAACCTGGCTTACGGGTATCAGGTTCCATTGCTCCTGCATGAAGAATATGCTTCGGAGCCGGATTTTGGCCCTTCGGCTTTTTTTTACCATCCGGAAAGGTTTAATGAAGCCCTTCAAACGGCGCTTGACGGCAGGGAGTCAAAAATAGAACAAATCAAAACGGTGGAAAAATGGAAAACCGCTTACCAGGAAGAATCGTTTTGCCGCTTCCTTGGGCTGTAACTTGTTAAAAACTTCGGATAAGTTTCTTTTGGAGTGAGCAAATTATCCGCTACTTTTGTTGCTTTAATTCACAGATGTTATCCTTAGATCCCAAAGAACTGCCTGTACCGAAGGTTCACCAGCTGCTGCTCGGCGCTATTGGCCCGCGTCCGATTGCATTTGCGTCGACTGTGAGCGAAAGTGGTGTTCCGAATTTATCGCCATTCAGTTTCTTTAACGTTTTTAGCGCTAATCCGCCAGTGGTGATTTTTTCCCCGGCACGCAACGGCAGAACGAACACAAACAAGGATACGTACCACAATGTCAAGCAAGTGCCTGAAGTGGTGATCAACGTCGTGAACTTTGACATGGTCCAGCAGATGAGCCTCAGCAGCTCGCCTTACCCGCCTGAAACGGACGAATTCCTTAAATCGGGTTTCACACCTCTTGCTTCGGATTTGGTAAAGCCTTTCCGGGTAGCTGAATCACCGGTGCAGCTTGAGTGTAAAGTACTCGAGGTACGCGAATTGGGCGACCAGGGTGCTGCCGGAAACCTCGTAATCTGTGAGGTCCTGAAAATGCACATCAACGAAAACGTCCTCAATGCTGACGGGCTCATCGACCAGTTTAAAATCAGCCTCGTGGCCCGCATGGGCGGAAACTGGTATTGCCATGCGAATGAAGCGTCCATGTTTGAAGTACAAAAGCCGCTGACTACAATCGGGATCGGTTTTGACCAGCTGCCCAAAGATGTGCTGACAAGCTCTGTTTTAACCGGCAATGACCTTGGGATTCTCGCTTCGGTGGAAGCTTTACCAAACGAAACGGATGTGAATGAATTTAAATTACTGGAGCTGAGCGAATTATTTGTTTCGCTTGAAAGCCAGCCTGAAAAACTGGAACTTGCCCTCCATCAACATGCAAAAGAGTTATTAACCCAGAATAAAGTGCTTGAAGCCTGGAAAACGCTTCTGGCCTTCAACAATTAAAAAAGTAGAATTATGTTTAAATTACAAGGAACCGTTAAAGCTGTTTTTCCTACTGTTCAGGTATCGGAGAAATTTTCCAAAAGAGAGTTTGTCGTAACTGACAGCTCGTCTATGTACCCACAGGATATTATGTTTCAATTGACGCAGGACAAATGTGCGCTGATTGATGGTGTTCAGCCAAACGACCAGGTGGAAGTTTCTTTTAACCTGCGTGGCCGCGAATGGACCAGCCCGCAAGGCGAAGTAAAATACTTCAACACACTGGAAGCATGGAGAATTGACAAAGTAGGCGCTATGGGCGGTGGAATGCCGGCAGGTGGGCCTTCAGCAATGAACCTCGACCCGATTTCAACTAACAACGTTGAGCTCACTGTAAATAAAGAAGACGACGATTTGCCTTTCTAATGTGCTAATATCTTAATGTGATAATATGCTAATTTGAATTTTAATCAGCAATATTATTCCACCAGCACATTTCCATATTAAAAAAAGCGGATGAGATTTTCTTGTTCGCTTTTTTTGCATATTTCATTTTTTATTCTTAGGTTTAGGTAACAAAAATCGAATATACCTTTTATTTAACCTGAAAATGAATAAATCCATTAACCTGACCGATGATCTTGTGATCAGTAAAATCTATTTTATCCGTGGAAAAAAAATCATGCTTGATCGTGATCTGGCCGAAATGTATGGCGTCGAAACTAAAAACCTGAAGCGCCAGGTCAAACGTAATTTAGCCCGTTTTCCGAAAGATTTTATGTTTGAGTTATCTCTTGAAGAGCTTTACAACTTGACCCACCAATTTGGCACCTCAAGTTCAGATTGGGGAGGGACGCGTTATGCCCCGATGGCTTTTACAGAACAGGGAGTTGCCATGCTTTCAAGTGTGCTGAACAGCGACACAGCTATTGAGGTCAATATCCAGATCATCCGGATTTTTACACGGATCAGGGAAACATTAGCTTTCAATAAGGATATACTGGCTAAGCTGGAACGCATTGAGCATCGCTTGCTAAACTAGGAAGTAAAGAATAACAGGCATGACCACGAAATAGAGCAGGTATTCAAAGCATTGAAAAACCTGGTTGAAGCACCCAAACAGGAGCGCGAAAAACTAGGTTATAAAGCCTCGGGAAAAAATTAAACTTCGAGCTTAAACTCGGAGGTTTTGTGGAAAGTCAAATCCGGGTAGTCCCTTTCAGCCATTTGGAGCAGGAATGGGGTTTCAGCCAGGAAAACGAAATTGTCGTCCTTGTCCTTAGCAATATTTCCTGTTTTAGCTTGTAAAAACTGGTTCAGCTGCTCAGGATTTTCCGTTGTAATCCAGCAGGCTTTGAAATAATTCTTGGGAACAAAGCGACAGGAAGCGCCATATTCATGCTCCAGGCGGTGAGCAATAACTTCAAACTGCAGCTGGCCGACTGTACCGACGATTTTGCGGTTTCCGGGCTGCTGAACGAACATTTGGGCCACACCCTCGTCTGTCAGCTGACGGATTCCTTTTTCGAGCTGCTTGGATTTCATTGGATCGAGGTTTTCAAGCTCCTGGAAGATTTCAGGCGAAAAGCTCGGGATTCCTTTAAACATCATTTTCTCGCCTTCAGTTAAGGTATCGCCGATTTTAAAGTTCCCGGTATCATACAAGCCAATTACGTCCCCGGGAAAAGCTTCGTCGATCACGCTTTTATCCTGCGCCATGAAAGAAGTAGGGTTTGGAAACTTGAACTTTTTGTCAAGGCGCACATGCTGATAAAACGTGTTGCGTTCGAATTTTCCGGAAACAATACGTAAAAAGGCAATTCTATCGCGGTGTTTAGGATCGAGATTGGCATGAATTTTAAATACGAAACCGGAGAATTTGCTGTCTGAAGGCTCAATAAACCGGGTATCGCTTTCGCGTCCGATCGGGGAAGGGGAGATACGGATAAAAGTATCCAGCAATTCCTTCACACCGAAGTTGTTGACAGCTGAACCGAAAAATACAGGCGCTACTTCGCCGCTCAGGTAACGGTCGCGGTCAAAAGCGTCGTAAACACCCTCAATCATTTCCAGCTCTTCGCGTAATTCGGCAGCCGGAGCTTCGCCAACAAGCTCATCCAGCTCCGTGGAATTGATGTCGGAAATGGAAGCTATATCCGTTGATATTTTGGTTTTATTGGCCTGGAAAAGATTGATGTTTTCGTCGTATATATTATAAACGCCTTTGAAGCGGTCACCCATACCAATTGGCCAGGTAAGCGGGCGGACCTTAATATCCAGCTTTTCCTCAAGCTCGTCCAGCAGGGTGAAAGAATCTTTTCCCTCACGGTCCATTTTATTCACAAATATAATCACCGGTGTTTTACGCATCCGGCACACTTCCATCAGTTTTTCGGTTTGTTCCTCCACACCGTTCGCGCAGTCGATCACGAGAATTACGCTGTCGACTGCAGTTAAGGTCCGGTAGGTGTCTTCCGCAAAATCCTTGTGACCGGGAGTATCGAGGATATTCACCTGTTTTCCGCCGTATTCAAAAGCCATTACGGATGTTGCTACCGAGATCCCACGCTGTTTCTCGATTTCCATGAAGTCGGACGTAGCAGATTTCTTGATCTTGTTGTTTTTCACCGCACCTGCCGTTTGGATCGCTCCCCCAAAAAGCAAAAGCTTTTCCGTAAGGGTCGTTTTACCGGCATCCGGGTGGGCAATAATTCCGAAGGTTCTTCTTTTTTCGATAGCTTCCGCGTTCTTCATGACTCAAAAATGTGTGCAAAGATAGTTTATTTTAGTCACTATTTAGTAGGAATTAGTCATAAGTTGCCACGCCATAAAGGCTAATGACTAATTTCTATTGACTAAAAACAGTTTACGGAACTATTCGCCGGACTTTTTGTTGAAGATCTCCAGTAATTTGCGGAGCAGGTCATAATACAAAGCGATTACGGAAAGAACAATAACGACCCAGATCACGCCCATATTTGCCCAGAAAGTATCGATTTTCATTCCCATCAGGTATTTGGACGGGGCATAAAATTGCGCATCCAGGAAACGCTCATTTTTCGGGTGTAGGTAAATCGGATCGTCTTTCTGAAAAAACTCGTTGTCAGCTTCAACAATCTTCGACATCTCAATGCGGTTGATTACCAGGTCATGCAGGCTCTCGTTTTCGAAATCCTGTTTGTATTCCTTGTATTTTTTTTCGCCGATTTTTTTCGTGATATCGTCAATTTTATTCGTGCTTTTGTTATACGTATTGTTGTATTGCTTTTTGATCACATCCAGGAAGTCCTCGATGCGTACTTTGACATCGCTTACATTTTTGTAGGATGAAGCCTGTTCAAGGCCTGAAACACAATCTTTACAGGTCAGATTGCCCCAGTTCGCATCCTCTTTTTTGATTTCGTTGATGAGGGTCTTTTTGGCGTCTTTGAAATCTTTTTTAGAGGTTTCTTTGTTGGCTAAAATTTCCAGCTTGTTTTTAACTTCCGGGATCCAGTAATCACGTTTCCAGCCGCTTTGACTTTTTTCTACCTGGTATTTGTACGTTTTTTTCTGGAACTCGTTGTCTTTGGCTTGCGCAACGATCAAAGCTTCGTACGCCCAGCGTGAAACCATCGCATTTCCGATGAAAGGCACTTCATTTACTTTGGAGAAGAACGGGTGCAGCTTTTCGAATTTCACGATTACACCGCTGAAAAGTAACTGCGGAATGATCAATAAAGGAACGGTGATGTAAATAACTTTAGCAGAATTGAAGGCTGAAGAAATGTTGAGTCCCATTACGTTGGCTACGCAGGAAGTGCTGAATAAAATAAACCAGTATTCCAGCCACATACCCCTGATTTCGAGGATATAATTTCCGATAACAACGAAAAGAATGGATTGAATGGCAGAAATAATAAACATGATCGCCAGCTTGGAGAAAATGTAGCTGCGGCGCGATAAATTCAGGAAAGATTCACGTTTCAGGATTTTTTTGTCCTTGATGATTTCTTCCGCTGCTACGGTCAAACCGAGGAAAAGGGAAACAACCACGGCAATAAAGAGATATTGCGGGATGTTCATGTTTTCATAGAAAATATACTCGGATCCGTTTTCCTTTTCGTTGAAATATTTCACGAAGAAAGCCAAAATCATTGCCAAAAGCGGAGCTTCAAGCATGTTGATGATCATGTACTGGCGGTTGGCGAGCTTGCTCAGGATATCGCGGTAGAAAAAAACCTTGAATTGCTTGAATTTGTTCGGGATCCGGGCATTTCCTTTAGGAACGTCCGTTTTAATTTCTTCTATCTGAATTTGTTTGTGTTCGCCTTTCAGGAATTTTTCGTTCCATTCTTCCGGGGAAATTTTCCGGTATTTCGTCAGGTTTCCGTATTCGTCAACAACCTTGGATTCAATGATGTTGAAAATCTGTTCCGGGTTAACGTTTCCGCAAGTGTAGCATTCCCGTTCGTTGGCGTTGACATGGTTGACATGGCTTTTGAAGTATACCACCGCGTCAATCGGGTTGCCGTCAAAAATCGGGTAGCCTCCCTGGTCGAGCAGGAAAAGGCGGTCAAACATTTTGAAAATATCCGAAGACGGCTGGTGGATCACGACAAAGATCAACTTGCCCTTCAAAGCAAGCTCTTTGAGCAGGTCCATAATATTTTCCGAGTCACGGGATGACAAACCGGAAGTCGGCTCATCCACGAACAGTACGGAAGGCTCACGGATCAGCTCGAGCGCAATATTCAAACGCTTGCGCTGTCCGCCGGAAATTGTTTTTTCTAAAGGAGAACCAACTTTAAGGTTCATAGCTTCATGCAAGCCGATCATGGAAAGCAAATCGACTACTTTTTTGGTAATCTGCTTGTCCGTCAGGTCATTGAAGCACAGTTTGGCATTGTAAAAAAGGTTCTGGAAAACGGTTAATTCCTCAATCAGGAGGTCATCCTGGCTGATAAAACCGATCACTCCTTCGAGCTTTGATTTTTCTCTATGAACATCAATTCCGTTGATGCGTACAGAACCGGCTGATGGTGTGTAGTTTCCGTTAAGTACGTTCAGAAGCGTTGATTTTCCTGCCCCTGATCCCCCCATCAAACCGATCAGCTTACCTGATTGTTCGGAAAAATTGATCTCATGTAAGCCCAGCTTGCCGCTTTTGAAGTGGTAGCTCATATTGCTCACCGTAAAAGAAAGCTTTTCCTGGTTGTGGTGGTTGAGGAAGCGCGTTACAACATCGCTGTAGTAAATCGGCTGGCTTTTGGACGTACGCAGTGTCGATCCCTGGTTCAGGATGTGGTTCCTGTCGTTCGGGATGATCTGGCCGTTCATGTTCAGCTCATCGCTTCCGTAATATTTGAAGAAAAGGATATGTACACTTTCAATGCGCAATACGCGGATGCTGTTTTCGATCCCATCCATTACAATCTGGCGGGCATGTTTCAGCTCGTGTGATTTGGAAGTAATGTACAGGAAGTTCGGTCCATCGATAATTTCCGTTCCCGGCGTTTCGATGTAATCCTTGATCATCCGGTATTCCTGGTTGTCAATGTTAAAGGTCTCAGCTACCGTGTTAACGAATTCGATTTCCTGCTCAGTGATTTGCTCGTTAGCGTGAATAAATTCAAAAATCCGCAGGAGCACGATCATTTTCTGACGCTGGGTAAGCTCGCTGTTGATCTGGGAACAAATCCGCAGGACTTTCACTGAATTGAGGGAAGTACGCTTGCGCTCACCATCCTTTTTGCTGGAGCTCATGTGATGCGTGATGAGGAACTCATCAAACATTTTAATATATTCGCGAACGAGTGAGGCGTTGAGCTCTGTCCGTAAGAAAGACTCAATGATGCGTCTTCCGTTTGAACTTTCTATATTTTCACTGGCGTTATTATCCTGGATTTCGTCAACTTTTGCGATGATGGCGAAAAGCTGCATCAGCGCCTTAAATATGCGTTCACTCATTTTTAGTTCGGAATATTATTTTTTTGGTATTATTTCTTAAAACCAATCAGCATTACAGCACAACCTGTAACTTTTTTATCTAAATCCAATTCTGTTTCGATCGTTACCGGGATAGTGGAAGGAACTTTAAAATCCCAGTAGGGTGAATTTTTGTGGTTTTTATTCGTAAATAAGATGTTTCCCTGGAGGTCTTTCACTGTAAAAATGACGAATTCATCTTCTTTTCCTGCGCTGGCTGCA
Organism: Crocinitomicaceae bacterium; assembly: GCA_021325675.1. Classification (GTDB taxonomy): domain Bacteria; phylum Bacteroidota; class Bacteroidia; order Flavobacteriales_D; family Crocinitomicaceae; genus M2408. Next base: position 903,946 of record JAJTCM010000001.1, on the reverse strand, counting down.
ATACGGTAAATAGAGCCACCGAAAAAGGTCGTTTTGAATTCTGCTTTTTCGCGGTCAAGAAAAGCGGTGTATACCTGCCCGTCGGAAACAAATTTTGATTTTTTGTTTGTGCCGTCAAGATAAGACTGGCAAAGCTTAACGATGGACTCACAGTCTTGCGCAAATAAAGAGTTGGAATAACAAGCGAATCCTAAAGCGGTTATAAATACAAGTTTTTTCATGTTTTGTTTTTCTTTATAGCGTAATTTTATCTCTAAGGGTGTTGATTTTCATGGTGATCATGTTCAACACGTTCGAATCCATTTTCACTTTCGTTTTATGCTGCAGCGTTGTCAGTTTTTTACTTGCGTCTGTTTTTGGAGCTACATAATCGTATTCAATCGTGATTTTGTCAAAGCTCAGCTTCAGGTCTTCGAGGGAAGAAAGAATTTCGTCGTTCACCCCGTTTTTGTTGTATAAATCCAGGATTTCGATGATCGTGTTCAGGGTTTCCTGCTGTTCGCCGATGCGGTTTGTAATCTGCATGTTGGAGAAATTGCGGTTCAGCTCGCAGGCAAGATAGAGGGATTCAATCCATCCGCCGGTGAGGATCAGGACGGAAGTGTTTTTACGGTCGTTATTTTTCAGGAAATTATCCGCTTTACGGAACGCATCCGAAACGATTTTAACCATGGAATCCTGGTTGGTGTTGTTTTTTTCAAAACGCGTCATGAAATCTTTGTCGAAAGCGCTTTCCAGTTTGAGCTCGGAAGTCAGTTTTTCGACCGCTTTCAGGTATTTGAGCGAAGTTGCGTTCTGGTTATAAAGCGTTACGTAACCCAGATCAGTACCGTAAACCCCTAAATTAAGCGCGCGTTTGGACTCCGTAGTATACAAGCCGATATTTTCGGTTGAGTTCAGGAGGTTTTCCGTGTAAGGAAGCTTGGCTTCTTTGATCAGCATGGACGTCTGAACGGGGGAAGGAATACTGAAAATTTTACCGTCAAAATTCGTATTTAAAGAACTATTGGGGTCGAGCACCTCTTCATCGATCATGTTCTCCTCATCTGCTTTCTCACCCTCGTTACAGGATACCAAAATACATGATGCTAGAATGCTGATAAAAAATAGCTTATACAAAATTTTCATAAGTCTAACTTTAGGGAAGTAATTAAAAAACTTCGATAAAAATAGAAATTAAAATGATTAAATCAAATTTTAGGCAAAATAATTTATTTTTCGCGGGTCGGATTCAAGAGGCAAAAAATGATCTCGTGAAGGCTTTAATTTCGCTAACCGGGGAAAAATATTAGGAAGATTATGCTTAATTTTGTGAAACAGAATTCACAAGCAATCAAGATGCATATCAGACCGAGAAGAAACCGAAAAAATGCTGTCATCCGTAACATGGTTGAAGAAACCAACCTGGGCGTCGAACATTTGATTTATCCCCTGTTTTTACAGGACGGAAAAGGGATCAAGCAGGAAATCAAGTCCCTGCCGAACAATTTTCGCTGGAGCCTCGATCAGCTGCTGCCGGAAATCGACTCGTGCATCCGGTCGGGATTGAAGCAGTTTGTACTTTTTCCGGCCATTGCTGAAAAGCTGAAAGATAAAGTAGCTAGCCATTCCTATGCCGACGATAACTTTTATCTCCATGTGATCCGCGAATTGAAGGAACGTTTCCCGGAAATCGTGTTGATGAGCGATGTAGCCATGGACCCGTATTCTTCGGATGGTCATGACGGCCTCGTGAAAAACGGTGAAATTGTAAACGATGAAACTTTAATTATCCTGGGGAAAATGGCACTTGCACAAGCCCAGGCCGGTATCGATATTCTTGGCCCTTCAGATATGATGGACGGCCGCGTGGGTTATTTGCGCGATGTGCTCGATGAAAACGACTTCACCAACGTAAGTATTATGTCTTATACAGCGAAATATGCCAGTGCGTTTTACGGCCCGTTCCGCGATGCGCTGGATTCTGCCCCGAAATCAGGAGATAAGAAAACATACCAGATGAACCCGGCGAATAAGCGTGAAGCTTTGCTGGAAGCCCAGCTGGATTTTGAAGAAGGCGCCGACATGCTGATGGTGAAGCCTGCTTTGTGCTACCTGGATGTGATTCATTTATTAAAGGAAAATTTCAACATCCCGATTACGGCTTATAACGTGAGCGGCGAATGTGCCATGGTTTACGCTGCTTCACAAAACGGCTGGCTGAACTACGAAGCTACCATGAGCGAAATGCTGCTAAGCATGCGCCGCGCCGGAGCTGACGGAATCCTGACGTATTTTGCGAAGGATTTTGCGGAAATGGTGAAGAGATAATCCGATTTTTTGCCTGCAGACTGCGCTGATAATGCAGAAAAATAGTTTGTAAGTTCGGGGATAGGCCTTTGAAACCTTTCCTTTGCTTTTGCGCCTTTGCGAGAGCTTTACAATCTTTGCGTTCCCAAAAATCGTTACTTCCTAAAAATCTGCGAAATCAGGGATCAGCGTGAAACATCAAGCTCATCCTTTTTCTTCGAGCGTTCCGTCCGCATGTTTGGCGAAGCGTCCTTTGTTTCGATCATGTACCTGGTCAAATTTAGGCCACGGCCATCCGCCAAACTGGGTTTCGTGGTAATCTTCGAAAGCTTGTTTGATCTCATCTTTGGTATTCATCACGAAAGGTCCGTATTGGATCACCTGTTCGCCGATCGGTCTGCCTTGCAACACCAAAATGCTGACCGCCTGGTCCCCGGCTTTTAAGGGAATATCAAATTCAGGCTTCAGGTCAACTGCTGAATAAGCTTCAATTTCCTGTCCTGCCAGGTTCAGGCTGCTTCCTTCGTAGAAGTAAATACTGCGGTTCACGCCTTTGGAAGCTTTTGGTAATGTCCAGCTTGTGCCGGCTTCCATTTTGATGTTCCATACCGCTACTTCGTTATTAGTATCTGCAGCCCAGGAATCGGGTGGGGGAGCAGGGGCATTGTGTTTTTCCAATGAACCGGCAATCACTTCCACCAATGTTTTTTTCTTTGCACTGTCCGTATGCTCATAATTCGGGATGGAATCGCGCCACAGCATTTTAAAGTGTGGTTCAACCATTTTGTGTTTCTTCGGCAGGTTCAGCCAGATCTGGAACAATTCCATCGGGTTTTCCTTGTCCTGGTGGATCAGCGGGAACATTTCCGAGTGCTGCACACCTTTTCCGGCAGTCATCCACTGTACGTCACCATCGCCGTAGCGGCCGGCAGCGCCCAAAGAGTCAGCATGGTCCACGAGACCCTGTCGAACAACGGTAATCGTTTCAAAACCCCGGTGCGGGTGGCCCGGAAAGCCTGGAACGGTTTTGCCGTGGTACATCCGGAAACCGTCTTTGATGATAAAGTCTTCACCCATGTGACGGCCTTTGAAATTAGTCGGGTCAGGACCCATGACTTCGTTTCCTTTCGGGAATTTATCTTCGTGGTGCACACAAAATAAAAACGGGTCTTGCGTTTCCCACTGGAAACCTAGAGCTTTGATATTGATAACCGGGTTCATGTCTTCTTTCGTTTCGTTTGAATTTTCTTTGGATAAGCTGATTAAAGGGCTTGCAAATACGGAAGCAAAAGCCAGTGACATTTTACCTAAAAAATTTCTGCGTGGTGTTTTTTCCTCCATCTGTTGAATTTAAACTGTTGAGATGAGTAAAATTAACAAAATATATTTTAATGTGCTAATGGATTTAATATGCTAATTTGATAATATGCTAATGTGGTTAATGAGATAATATGTTAATATGCTAATAGACTGATGCGGCAATATGCTAATGAGATGACAATGGTGTTATCGCTTAAAAACGGGGAGGGTATGCGAAGAGTTATTCGTAACTATTTCTACATAGTAAATACCCACATTTCCATCTATTCCTGTTTGAATTTCTGTTACAGCATTAAATTCTTCTGATTTGACTTTTAAACCAATTGAATTATAGACATTAACTACTACGTTGTCGAAAGGTTTGCCTGAACTGATCGTGAAAAGTCCTTCTGTTGGATTAGGATATAATTTATAATTGTAGTCGATATCCGGATTTTTAATAGCTGAAAAAGGTGAAGTTTTAATTCTTGCTAGATTGTTTTGATACTTTCCCTGATAATGACTAAACCACCCGCCTACATAAATAACATCATCATTTGTAGCGTATAATGTTTGGAGTTGATAACCAGATGTGCCATAGCCGAAACCTATTCCCGGGTCGAAAGATAAATCAATCCCACCATTTGGCATAAACCTTGCCATACTATTTATAAGAGTGTCATTCAAATTATCAAAATGGCCAGCAATCAATATTTTGTCATCCGATTGAATATGTAAACCTTCTATTTGGACTCCCCAATCAAGATTTGCAATAAAACTCGTATCCTGTATACCACTTGGTTGTAAGCGAACAATATTCCATAAGCCCCAAACGATTATTTTTCCGGTCGATTGCCGTTTAAAAAAAACTCCATAAGGACCAAGGTCGGTCAGATTGTGCCATACAGCATTAAAATTATTATTTATGCTTCCGTTTTCGTTAAATAAAACCAATGGATCAGGACCAAAGTTGGTGAATTCGCCCGAAACATACATTGATCCGTCGCTATTTACTTCAATACAGCGAACCTTATCATTCGGGCCATTTTGCATACTGAATGTTGAATCAACAGCTCCAGATGGATTAAGCCTAGCAAGTCTTTTTTGTGCTATCCCATTTACGGTATTAAAATCACCGCCAATAATAATTTTTTGATTACTCTCTTGTACTTTCACGACATAAACAATCTGATCGTAGCCTGAAATACCCGCTCCCACATCAAATCCGTTATCGGAAGAACCATCACTATTTAACCGAGAAATCCCCTTAACAACAATTCCGTTAACCTTGGTGAAATCCCCTACAATTAAAATTTTACCATCGTTTTGAATAGCTATATTATAAACAGTACCTTCAATTTTTGGATGAAATGTAATATCTAAAGTTCCATCTGGATAGATTCTGGCAAGGCTAAAAACAGCAAAACCGTTATATTCATTGAAGTTGCCTCCCACGAGAATTTTACCATCGGTATGTTCTTGAAAGCACATCACTGTATTTCCAAAAGTGTTGTAGCCTACAACTCCGGGATTAAGTGCAAAACTCAAGTCAAGATCTCCATTAGGGGTCAGTTTTGCAAGACCTCTTCTTATATAATTGTTTAGGGTGGTGAAGTAACCCCTAATGATAATCTCATCATCAGAATTGACCAAAAATGAAATGATGTTTTCATCACTATTATTCACCTCAGGGCTTTTAAATGTTGTATCGACATTTCCTGAACTCTCTAAGCGAAATAAATTTCCAACAGCAATTCCATTATAGTTATTACCTCCTGCAACAATTACTTTGCCATCTTGTTGACTTGATATGTGAGAAACATAGCTATCTAAACCTGAACCTGATATAAAATTATTATCGCTTGACCCATCCGGATTAAGTCGAGCAATGCACTTCGAGGAACTCAAATTTACACCTGTGAAATTACCTCCGACTAGTATTTTTCCGTTTGATAAAATGTGGATAGTTTTTACCACAGCTTCCCAGCCATTAACTGAGGCTGTAAATGATTCATCTTTTGCACCTGTAGGCAAAATCCGAACTAATTTCTGCGACGTAGAGCCAGAATAACTTGAAAAAGAGCCTCCAAGTAAGATTTTTCCATCTGGCTGAAGGGCTAAACAACTTCCTGATAAATTTCCTACCCCAGTTCCCGGATCAAATGCTTGGTCGACAGATCCATTCGTATTTAAACGGACTATCCCTTTTCTTGAATAGTCATTAAATTTAGAAAAACCCCCTATTGCGATTAATTTACCAGAGTAATCAAGTGCAATGTCAAAAATTGTGGAATTACCATTAGGATGCGAAGGACCACTTCCAACATTATAAGTTGCATCAATCGAGCCATTTGAATTTAATCGTACAATATTTTTGCAAGGAATACCATTGTAACTGCTGAAACTACCTGCTACTATAATTCTTCCATCTGCTTGTTCAACGGCATCATGAACATATCCATATGGTAAACTGGAGTTAAAATTTGTATCAATAGAACCATCGGAATTAATTTTAATCATACAATTAATACTGTCGCCATTATATACCGAGAACTGTCCACCAATCAAATACTTTCCATTCGCAAGTTCATAGACCATTTTCCCTTGTCCTGTATTTAATTGATATCCAGCACGAAATTTTTTATAGGCTTGCTGGTTAAAAGATTCATCTAATGCCCCGGATTGACCATAAGCATTTATTGAATAAGTACATAAAAAGAGGAAAAAGCAAATTGAAATCTTAATCAGAAAATTCATAAGTGGTATATTTTTAGGTAAAGTTAAAAAAAAAGCTAATAGTTGGAGATATTCCTATATTTAAGCTTCTACCATTTGATTTCTCCCGGATTTAAAGAAGTTAGCGTTTGAACATATCTTGAATACTTTTCGGTCTTAAAGCCGGGTTCCAGGAGAAATTGCGAATGAATTGTTCTTCCTTGTTGATCTGTTCGATGGGGTAAAAAACAGCGTCGGGCTTGTCGAGATAAGCTACACGCGTCACTTCGCCGCTGTCCAGGTCGATGCGCAGATCGCCGGCATAAATGCGGTTCATGCCTGAGCGTTTAATTTCTACTACTGTATCGTTTTCCGTTGTTTCTTCGGGGAAGTAAACCGTTTGGGCGTTGGTTTTAACGTCTACTTTCACGAGCTCACTATTCCTGAAATAAGCGATCATGTTTTTACCGGCAACCTGGTTGTAGTATTGTCCCGAATCGATTTCCATCACGGCAGAGGATTTTTCCGTGATCTCAATGCGGTCCACCATCGAATCTTTGATATAGGCTTTCATGAATTCGCCTTTCAGCTCGGCATTCTGTGACCACACTACCGGGCTTTTATACAGCTCAATGAAATCGTCCTTGCGAAAATAAACGAGACTGTCGCATTTGCCCTGGATATTGGATTTGAAGAATTTCGCGTTACGGTAAGCCATCACGCGGGTAACCTGCTTCAAGCTGTCCTGGAAACCGAAAAGTGTATCGGCATGCATAAACAACGTATCTTTTTCCATCAGGTAGGTACACAGGGCTTTCCCGGTCATGTAAGTTTTCCTGGACTGGTCATTTTTATAGAGATAATTGCCGCGCAGCTCGAAAGGGTCAAGCGTATCTTTATAAAATACATTTCCTTTACCGATTGAAAGCCCTTTTTTCGGATTATGGTACAAGCTGTCGCCGGTAATGATCTTGGATTCGCTGAGGATTTGCGCATTTTTCTGTAAAACGCCTTCTTCCGTTTCGGTTTGGTACCAGCCTCGTTCACAACTGAGATCGGCATCTTTGGTTTTGATTTTCGTCGGGCCATAGAAATAGACTTTTTTCTGGAGATATTGATAACGCAAAGTGTCCGTAGTCATCGTAACCTGGGGACTTTTGTACTTAACATTTCCACTAAAGAAGAAGTTTTTGGTATCCGGGTAAAAATAGCCGACTTTGCTGGTCAGCACCTCGTTATTCACAATATTTTCGATTTTTCCCCGGTTCCGGTAAATTCCCTGGCCGCGTTTGGCGTCATAATCCATGGAGTCCGTAGTGATTTTGTATTCACGGTCGCGCACCCGGACATGTCCCCAGAGCTTGGCGTATTTGGTTTTCCCGTTATAATACAGGGAATCACAAAATAAATTCAGCGTATCGTTTTTGTTGATGTGGACTTTGCCGTAAGCCCGTACTTCCTTGCTTTTGGCGTAATAATGGGCAGAATCACAGTACATCGTATTGCCCTGGTAACGAAAATTGACATTCCCGATCAGGCGCTGGGCACCGGTTTTTTCATTGTAAACCAATTTGTCTGTTCCGGGAAGCAGTTCCAGGATATTGCCCTGGGCCTGTAAATGGAAGGCACACAAAAAAAATGCGCCAAGAATTGACGCACGTTTCAATGTATGTTTGATTCCTTTCAACTGTTTCGTTTTTACGGTGCAAAATTAACAAATATCACGCCAAAGCGCTTATTTTGTTCTCCTGCCGGAAAATTAACGGCTGAGCTCCAGGTTTTTCAAGGTTTGCTTGCGGTCCGGACCAACGGAAACAACCGTGATCGGAACTTCAAGCTCCGCTTCCAGGTAAGAAATATACTCCTTTAATTCGGCAGGGGCGCTGTTGATATCGTCCAGCTGCGTGAGGTCGGTTTTCCAGCCTTTCAGCTCTTTGTAAACCGGTTTGATTTCGATCCCTTCAATATCGTAAGGCATGTAATCGTAAAGCTTTCCTTCGATTTCGTAATGCGTACATACTTTGATCGTATCGAAAATGCTCAGTACATCAGCCTTCATCATGGAAAGTTCCGTAACGCCGTTGATCATGATCGCATATTTTAAGGCAGGCAGATCGATCCAGCCGCATCTTCTCGGTCTTCCGGTTGTTGAGCCGAATTCATTGCCTTCCCTGCGCATTTCTTCGCCGGTTTCATCGTGCAGCTCCGTTGGGAATGGCCCGCTGCCCACACGGGTACAGTAAGCTTTGAAAATTCCGATCACGGAACCGATTTTTGTCGGAGCAACGCCAAGCCCTGTGCAGGTTCCGGCGGTGATCGTGTTCGAAGAAGTAACAAAAGGATAAGACCCGAAATCGATGTCGAGCAAGGTTCCCTGCGCGCCTTCAGCCAAAACTTTTTTGCCGGCTTTCAGCTCCTGGTTCAGAAAAAGCTCGCTGTCGATGCAAGTCAGTGATTTCAATAAGTTGATGCCTTCGAAAAATGCAGGCTCAAGCTCGCTCAGATTGTATTCAAAACCTTCATGGTGCTTAAGGATCCCGATATGCTTTTCAACCAGCGCCTGGTATTTTTCACGAAACCTTGGGGAGAAAATATCGCCCACACGCAAGCCGTTACGGCCGGTTTTATCCATATAAGTCGGGCCGATTCCTTTCAAAGTCGAACCGATCTTGTTTTTGCCTTTAGCCGCTTCGGAAGCTGCGTCCAGCAAACGGTGGGTTGGTAAAATGAGGTGGGCCCTGCGGGAAATCACCAGGTTTTTCTGAATGTCGATATTAAAAGGGGCCAGCTTTTCGATTTCTTTCTGGAAAATCACCGGGTCGATCACAACACCGTTACCGATTACATTGAGCACATTCTTACGGAATATCCCGGAAGGAATCGTGTGCAATACGTGTTTGATCCCTTCAAACTCCAGGGTGTGACCGGCATTTGGGCCGCCCTGGAAACGGGCAATAATATCGTATTGAGGTGTTAATACGTCAACAATCTTCCCTTTTCCTTCGTCACCCCATTGAAGGCCTAATAAAACATCTACTTTCATTCAAAAAAAATTGCTTTGCTGCTTGTACAGCATTTATTGGATTATTAAAATAGTATCAAATTAACTTGTCTGAACCTTCACCAGGCCTTCCTGGATCGTTGGGCAAATAGTGAAAATTTCGTTCAGTTTCGAGATTTTGAGCAGTTTCTCTACATTTCCCTGCACCCCGCATAAAATAATATCACCGCCAACATTGCGGATGCGTGTCAGCGAGCGGATAAAAAAGTTGAGGCCGGAGCTGGTAATGTATTCCAGTTTACTCACGTCATACAAAAAAGATTTCTGCTGTTTTGCCAGCTCTTCGTCCAGCGTATGCAATACTTCCACCGTTTCATCCTGCGTATTGATTTTCCCTGAGAAAGAAAAAATCACGGAAGATGACTGATGCTCTACTTTGATAGAAAGGCTCATTGCTCTGATTTTTGTTTGTTTTTCACCCCGTAGAAATACAGCGAATGATGCTGGATTGTCACACCGAAAAGATCTTCAATCGTCGATTTGATATTCTGGATGCGCGGGTCGCAGAATTCGATCACTTCACCTGTATCGGTACAAATGACGTGGTCGTGCTGCTTTGATCCGTGGGATTTTTCGAATTGGGCCATGTTTTTCCCGAACTGGTGTTTCCGGACCAAATTACAGGCCAGTAACAATTCAATCGTATTGTACAGGGTTGCCCGCGAAACACGGTAATTCTGATTTTTCATTTTAATGTACAGCGACTCCACATCAAAGTGACCGGGGTAGTTGTAGATTTCAGCCAGGATCGCATACCTTTCCGGGGTTTTGCGGTGCCCGTTCTGCTCCATGTAAGCTGAAAAAATGTCCCTGACGGTTACTTGTAATTCTTGTACTGCCATTGTCTGAATGGAAAGAGCAAAATTACGTATAATGTTTGGTTAATCCGAATTTAAAGTGCTTTTTATTCAACAAGCTTATCAACAGTTAATCATGCTAATACTTTAATGGGGGAATATGCTAATTTTTGAATGATCCAATTAGCACATTAGCATGTTGACTCATTATCACATTGATTAATCAGATTTCTCTTCATCCTGCGAATCCCAGCGTTCCACGCGTTTTACACCTTCGATGAGCTCAAACTGGTTGGTTAGCTGTTCGAGGTGCTCGCGGTCGTATACCAAAACCTGGATACGGCCTTCGAAAATCCCGTCGTTTGCCTCAAAGAAAATGGAGCGCATGTTGACGTTGTGCTGGTTGGAAATGATTTCGGTGATCTGGTTTACGATACCGACGTTATCAATTCCAAGCAGGCGGATCGAAGCAAGGTGTGCTTTCAGCTCTTCCTGTTTCCAGCGGGATTTCACGCAGCGATAGGCCATTTTCGACATCAAATGCTCGGCATTCGGGCAGTTGTTGCGGTGAATTTTAATTCCTTCGTTGATAGTAATGAAACCAAAAACTTCATCGCCCGGAATCGGGTTGCAGCATTTCGCCAGGCGGTACTGGATATTTTTGAAATCCTCGCCGATGATAATAACGTCTTCCTTCTTGTTGATTTTCGGGTAAACGTCCAGCTCGTGCTTATCTTTCGGAAGATTGTTCCCTTTTTTCTCTAGCGAAAGGTTTCCGTTGGTATTTTCGATCTCGCGCACTTTCGCCAGGTCGATTTTTGCTTTCGCAACACGGATATACAAATCCTGCGGGTTCGACAGCCCGAAATATTTCATCAGCGTGGAAACGTTTTCCGGGTTGAACTTCACGTTAAATTGCTTGAGCTTGCGCTCCAGGATTTCGCGTCCATCGAAAGCGATACTCTTACGCTCTTCCATGAGCGAAGTTTTGATTTTCTGTTTAGCGCGTGCAGTTGTCACAAATTTCAGCCATTCGTCGGCCGGTTTTTGCTTTGGTGAAGTGATGATTTCCACCTGGTCGCCGTTGTGGAGCTGGTAACTGAGCGGAACAAGCTTGTTGTTCACTTTGGCGCCAATACATTTGTCACCGATTTCGGTGTGGATATCGTAAGCAAAATCAAGGATTGTAGCATCATGCGGCAAAACGCGCAGGTCGCCTTTCGGTGTAAACACGTAAATTTCTTCCGCAAAAAGGTTCATTTTGAACTCGTTCACGAAGTCAAGCGCACTAAAATCCGGGTTTTCCATCAAATCGCGGATCTCAGCCAGCCAGCGGTCAAATTTCGAGTCTTCGCCTTTTTCTTCCTTGTATTTGTAATGGGCTGCAAGTCCTTTTTCAGCAATTTCGTCCATGCGCTTGGAACGGATCTGTACTTCGACCCATTTTCCTTGCGGTGACATTACGGTTGTATGCAGCGATTCATATCCATTGGCACGCGGAGTTGAAATCCAGTCGCGCAAACGGTCGGGGCTCGGCTGGTAGAAATCAGTCACAATACTGTAAATCCGCCAGCAATCCGGTTTTTCAAGCTCGATCGGTGTGTCGATAATGACGCGGATGGCAAACAAATCGTATACTTCCTCGAAAGGCACGCCCTTGGTTTGCATTTTGCGCCAGATAGAAGAGATGGACTTCGTACGCGCTTTGATATCAAATACATAACCTTCATGAAGCAGGGCTTCCCGGATCGGGTGCACAAAACGGCGAATGAACCGGTTACGTACATCCTGTGTAGATTTCAGCTTGCCTTCGATGTCCTGGTAAACTTCCGGCTCGGTATGCTTGAATGCTAAATCCTCCAGCTCGCTTTTGATGGAATATAATCCCAAACGGTGGGCGAGGGGAGCGTATAAAAATTTGGTTTCAGAGGCAATTTTCAGACGCTTGTCCGGCGCCATGCTTCCGAGTGTGCGCATATTGTGCAGGCGGTCGGCCAGCTTGATTAGCACCACACGGATATCGTCCGAAATGGTCAGGATCATTTTCCTGAAGTTTTCCGCCTGGATGGAAGCATTTTCGTCAAATACTTCCGGGATTTTCGTTAAGCCGTCAATGATGCGGCGGGGCTTTTCGCCAAACAGGTCTTCAATGTCCTGCAGGGTGATGTGCGTATCCTCGACCGTATCGTGGAGCAGGGCGCAAACGACGCTCGTTGTTCCCAGGCCGATTTCTTCCGAGCAGATCCGGGCAACGGCAATCGGGTGATAAATGTAAGGCTCGCCTGATTTGCGGCGCATATCCTTGTGTGCTTCCACCGCAACGTCAAATGCTTTGCGGATCATGCGCGTATTTTCACGGGAGCGGTCCTTGGTGGTACGCAGCAAACCTTTGAATGCGTTCAGGATTTCGTTCCGTTCTTTTTCTAAGTCTATTTCTTTTACACTGTTCATGTGCCTTGGAGGCTTGAAGTTTTGTTTACTTTTTGGCTGTTGTAAAAAGAAGTTATTTTGCAGGCAGGATTTTGGCTTTTACTTCACCGAAACCAACGCGTACACCGTCTTTTTCACAATATCCGCGCATAATTACCGTGTCGTTGTCCTGGATGAATTTTCGTTCTGTCCCGTCAGATAATTTCAGCGGCTTCGTTCCCTTCCAGGCCAGTTCCAGCATGGATCCGTAAGAGTCTTCCGTTGGGCCTGAAATAGTGCCGGACCCCATGAGATCGCCGCATTTGATGTTACAGCCATTCACTGTGTGGTGGGCGAGCTGCTGCGACATATTCCAGTACATGTATTTCAGGTTGGAGCGGCAAATGAGGTTTTCCTCCCCGTTTTCAGGCTGCAGGTTCACGCTCAGGTTAATATCGTATGATTTTTGGCCTTCAAATTCAAGGTAGCTCAACACTTTAGGCTCTTGTTCAGGGCCGTCACATTTGAAAGGCTCGAGTGCATCCATCGTTACGATCCAGGGAGAAATGCTGGAAGCAAAGTTTTTCGCCAGGAAAGGCCCGAGCGGAACATATTCCCAGGTTTGGATGTCGCGTGCCGACCAGTCGTTGAACAGGCACATCCCGAAAATATAGTCTTCGGCTTCGGCTGTGCTGATGGAATCGCCCAAAGCTTTTCCGTCAAACGTAATGAAAGCGGTTTCAAGCTCAAAATCCAGGTTGCGGCACGGCGCAAAAATCGGGTCAGCGTTCGGGTCCGGCTTGATTTGCCCCTTCGGACGGTGAATGTCCTGCCCGGAAAGGATTACGGAGCTGGCGCGGCCATGATAACCCACCGGGATCCAAAGCCAGTTTGGAAGCAAAGCATTAGCCGGGTCGCGGAACATGGTGCCGACATTCGTTGCATGCTCACGGGAGGAATAAAAATCCGTATAATCACCGATTTTAACCGGCATGCACATCGTTACCTGGTCGATTGGGATCAGCACCTGGCCTACGTGATGTTCATTTTTCTGTAAATCCGTAAAATTGGAATCGAGCAGCTTGGAAATCCGGTTGCGGAGATCGCGCGTTCCTTTTTTGCCTTTCTCCATCAAGCTATTCAGGTATTTATTATCAAAATCAGACAGCTCAAAAGGGAGGTTTTCCAGGTAACCAAGCACAAACAAAACTTTCAGGTCAATCACAAAATCACCGATCCGTATACCAACACGTTCTGTTGACTGGGCGGTTTTGAAAATTCCAAAAGGCAAATTCTGGATTGGAAAGTCTGAGTTTTGTGGAACTTCAATCCACGATTTAAGTGCAGGATTATTCGGGTGTACGCTCATATAGGATTTTTGACAAAGTTACTAAGTATATTTTGAATTTTCAGGGCAAAGAATACAAAGTTAGATTCTTTATCCTAATTTAAGAATTAATTTGAAAAAACCGGTTTTAACTTTGCATTCAGGCAAAAAAAAATCCCTCCGTCAGCTGACGGAAGGATTTCTATATTAAGAATGATAACTCTTATTTGTTCACTACAAATTTGTCAGTCAAGACAAGCTTGTTCTGCTCATCCAGCAAGCTGAAGAAATAAACACCGTTGGAAAGACCTTCGAGTGATACTGTTTCAACTGCATTTTTAACCGAAGTTTCAGAGATCAGTTTTCCTGTGAAATCAACGATACGGATTGTTTTAACTGCATCATTTACTTCGAAATTGATCAGCTCAGAAGCCGGGTTAGGGTAATATTTGATCCCGTTTAACTGGGCAACTTCTTCCAGGCCGATGTAATCCAGCATGAAAGACTGGCTGTCTGAACATCCGTTCTGATCCGTCACGGTTACAGTATACGTACCCAGGTTCGTCAGGTTGGACAAGTTCGCTGAAGTTGAAGTAAAGCTGTTTGGACCTGTCCAGGAGTAAGTGTAACCCGGTGTTCCTCCGTTTACTGTTGTTGTGATTGTACTCACGCCAGCAGATCCTGTTACTACCAGCGCTAAAGGCTGACCGAGCTCAAACGTCGCAACTGTTGTACAGTTTCCGTTGGTTCCGGTTACAGTATAAGTTCCTGCACCCACATTGGAAATGGAAGTTCCAACTGAACCGTTGCTCCATGTAAAAGTGTAAGCGCTGATGTTTGTACCTGAAACCTGTAAGGCGCCATCTGTTCCGTTTGCACAGGAGATGAAGTCCGTTTCGGAAATAGTAACTGCCGGAGCGCCGTTTTCTGAAACAGAAACAACGATGGAATTGGAACAAGACCCGTTAGTAACGTTGATAGTGTAGTTACCGGCTGTCAGGTCGTTGATCGTAAATGTGTTACCGAACCCTGGTCCGGAAGTTCCTGTTGAAGGGCCTGTCCATGTGTAAATGTAAGTGGAAGTCGTTCCGCCGGAAGCAGTCAGGTTGATCTGACCGTTGTTTCCTCCGCAGGTTGTTACGTTTTGTTTAACTGCAACTATGCCGATTTCCTGCGGCTGTGTGAAAGTAAAGCTTTTTGTCAGGGCACAAACACCATTCGTCGCATTGATCGTGTATGTTCCTACGCCAAGACCTGTTCTGATCAGTGAGCTTGAACCGTCTTCCCAGGTAAAAGTATACCCGAAAGCATCGCCTGTTGTGCTGTAAGAAATTGAACCGTCTGAAGCGCCAAAGCAGCTGATCGGTGTAAGTTCATTGATTGAAAGCACAGGAGATGGAATACTTCCTACTACGATATCTGTAAGTGTTGTCGTACAGCCGTTGTTGGTAAGTGTAACGTCGTATGTACCAGCCTGAAGACCGCTAATTGTGTACATGTTCCCCTGGTTTGCACCGGAAGTACCGCTTTCAGTTCCTGTCCAGGTAATCGTATTCTGTCCGCTTACCGCCTGACCGCCTACTGCGATGTCAAGGAAAATAGAACCGTTGTTCGGGTTACACTCCGGTGCGGATGTTGCACTCGCGTTAGCATCATAGGAAACACATCCCTGACCGAAGTTCATGCGTATAGCAACAGTTTTCGCTGTCTGGGCGAAAGTTCCGTTGATTAAAGTTCCGGAAGCACCATCTTCGTTTCCGTTTTGTGCAGCCAGGTGTAAAGCCCCGCCCAATGCGTCTGAACCAACACCAACAAAGTGTGCAATTCCGGCTTGCAAAAGCGCCGGGTTATCCAGGTAAATACGAACGTATTGTCCTCCGCTGATATCGCTTGCAGTAATGGTTTTGAAACCCTCACCGATGTAACCGTTGGAAGAAGAAAGGAAAACTCTCAGCTCCTGGTTGGCAGTTGTCCCGGCTGCTAATTTTACGTCAATACTGTATAATGTAGCGGCATTCCTGATTTCGAAAGCGTTCAGGAAATAGTAGCTTGACCCTGTAGCTGGCGTGCCTAATGTCTGTGACGGGCTTTGATCGTGGGCATAATAATCGTTTTGCGTCTGGAATGCAGCAGTACTTATATTATTGGCGTTATTATCGTCAGTGCCGAGTGTACAGGTAATTGTATAGCTTTTATTGACAGCGGGCGTATAGTTGGTGTTAACCCAAACAAAGCTCGTATCGTTTCCTGCAATGTTGAAAGTTGTGCTTCCGGTGTAAACATTGGAAGTTCCGTCGTTGATGACAACTCCGAGTGTTTTGCCGCTCAGTGCATTCGCCGACAGGTTAGCAATTTTTGAGCCTACAGTGAGCGGGCCTCTTTGCGAGTTTGCGATCAGGGTATAATCCAAACCGGTTTCGATGTTTCCATTGTAAGAGGAGAGGTTTTTGAGGTCTCCGCCTCCGCCGCCACCGCCGCTGCTCTGAACGAGGATGTCGTCAAGGATCACCTCATACTGGTCAAAAGTGTCGTGGTGCCTGAAAACAAGATAAACTGAGTTGTCACCTGCAAAAGAGCTGATGTCAAACGTGTAAGTCGGCAGGGACTCACCTTCGCTGATAGTCATCGTATGAATCGGCGTCGAGTTCAGTACAGTTGTCATATTGGAAATGCTCCCCGTCACATATACGCTGAAATGTTCTGCATAATAGCTTGAGCGGTAGCTTCCGATTTTGTACGACAAGCTGATAGTTCCGGTGGCAGAAGCCAGGTTGATCGCCGGTGAAACCAGGATATTGTCAGGCGACAAAGCGGTACCGTTATACGATTCAGAAAAAGCGACTTCGCCTTGCGAGTCAAATGGCGTACCTGAAAGTGGCGTATTGTACCATGCGTAGCTATCACCGTCAAGGTCGTTGCTGGTCCAGGAAGCGAGGCCATTGTTAAAATTCTCTGTAAAGTGCGTTGTCTGCGCAGCAGACCCGAAGCTTAAAAACAGAGAAACTGAGAATAAGAGGTAAATTTTCTTCATAGAATACAAATTTTGTCGTAAAAATAAAGCTTTTTTTGCAAAGAAAAACGAATTGCAACAATAGAATTGATATGTGCAAGTGAAATATTTTTATTTCACCGGTTCTGACGAATAATTGCGGAGCTTTTTGCTGTGTTATTTAATCCAGATCGGGTAATCCAGGCTTAAGTTTTCAAGACGTGAGGTAGGCTGCTGCTTGCCCTGGCTCAGTCGGCTTACTTCACTTCTCACATATTGCTGCACTTCAGAGAGCATAATTTTGCCATCCAGGTTCAAATCTGCTTTCTGGCTGCTTAAACCGCTCAGCAGGCAATACGTGAACAATCCGTTTTTCCAGGTGGAGGATTCCATGGCGTATTCTGCACCGCCGGCCGAGCTGATTACCGTTGATCCTGTCCCGCGGCGAAGATCTGAAAACAATTCTTTTACAAGCTCGGAAGTGTTGCCAAGTCCTTCGCCCTCTTTTTTGCGCACACCCTGGCCCGCAGTACGGAATTCGACGTCTTCTTCTTTTTTGACCACCTTGCTTTCCTTTTCCATTTCGCTTTTATCAACTTCACCGGAGTGGCAAGTATCCATGAACAGCAATTTTTTGAGTGCCCCGATACCATCCAGCAGTTCCTCGATCTCCGAAAAAAGCATGCCTTTCATTGCAGGCTGGTTGAAATCAATATCGTAGGTTGCGTAATAATAATCGAGGTTTTCATCCAGCAAGCCGTGGCCCGCAATGAAAACCATCACAACGTCGTTACGGGTGGAGCGCTGCAGGAAAGCCTTCAGTTGTTCGATGTTTTCCTTTGTTGATTTTTCATCCAGCAGGATTTCATGGAATACCTGGTTGTAAGCGGGGTCGTGTTTAAACGTTTCGACCATGTCTTGTGCATCTTTAGCTGCATATTTGAGGTTAAAACGCTTGTCTTTGTAAATTGAAGTTCCGATGGTTATGAGGTACAAATCCGGTTTTTTGTCACTTTTATTAGTGAAAAGCACAAAGCTTTCCTTCAGGGACTCTGCACCCTGGTCGTTTAATGCGGAAATCTGTACTTTGTTTCGCCCTTCTGCCAGGTCAAGATGAATTGTCTGCTCATAGCTGCCCGCTTTGTTTACTTTAATCCCGGCCCTGCCGTAAACAGGCACATCGTTGATGAAAACATTGATGCGGTCGAGACGGTATTTTGCATCGGAAGCCGTAAATGCAATGTCTACCGATTTTTTGTCGGCTGACAGCGTTTGGCTTTTGATCGCCACTTCAGGCAAATGGATTTCACCTTTCATCTGTTTTTCCGTGATCCCCATTTTTTCGAGGCGTTTCAGGTAAGCTTTGTAGTAGAAATTGCGGATTTTTTCACTGCCCAGGCCTAATTCTTCCAAAATGATGTCCGGACGGTTGTATTTGAGGTCAAACTGCTCAAAAGGGTAGAAGCGGGCCGTGTTATCCTTGCCCTGGTTCATGTAATAACCAACATACTGCGCTCCTTTTTTGGAAGCTGAGAAATAGCCTTTTTCATCCCAGATGATCCATTCGCCTTCTTTGGTCATGAAAATGGAAACGATCGGGTAAATGAAAACCGTGCGGTATTCGTTCAGCATGTAGGACAGCATGTCGTGGTAATATTCACCGATGTTCGTTTTATCAATTTCTTTAATAATCGTTTCCCAAGCTTTGATGGACTTTTCATTGTAAGGCTTCTCAAGTCCCAGCTCTTTGATTTTTTTCTCCAATGTTTCAAACAATATCGGGTATTTCACGGATTGCTCCGTTTTCATGTATTCGTAGACCGACATTTTGGCCTGATTTTCCTCGTATTTCCCCAGGTTTTCAATGTTCCAGATCCGGATCGTGTTATCTGAGGAAGAGCTGATGAGCCGTCTTTTGTCGGTTGAAATCTCTACGGATTCTATATAATCCGTGTGTCCTACAAAACGGTTGTAGACTTCGCCGTTCACGTCGTAAGCTTCCAGGAAGCCGTAATCACCGCCGGTTACGATGAAATTATCGTTGGTAAATGTGTAGGCTGTGTGCCGGTCGCCGTTGTATTCGTCCCGCTTGATGGTATCCAGCACGCGAACGCCCTGTTTGATCTCCAGTCCGGCCTGGATCCCTTCCGCGCCGTTGTAAGTCCTGCACCAATTGATGCTGTAGTTGTCTTTATTGAAAATAGGGCGGGTGTAGGCCCTTTGTGAATAAGGCTCGATGGCTTTGAGGAAAAGATCGAATTCTTTGTTAAATTCAGATTTTCCCATGTTTTCTGTCCAGACATCGGCAAAAGCGATTACCCCGTTGTTGAGGCCTGCGGCGTAAGGAAGAAAACCATTGGATGAGAAATTTTTCAGTAGTTTTTGTTTGCCGCTGCTTTCTTTTTCAAGCGACCAAATGTAGACCTGGTTGCTTTCTCCGCCCGGAGTTACGTAAGTATTGTTGTCGATAAACTCACCGCAGATCATGGAGCCGTCCGCCGCATCGAAATCGGCAATTTGAAGCCAGTCTTTCCCGTTTTTTTCGTACACTTTGGCGTGCATGATGCTGCCGCGGTCGACACAGCCGGTCAGTAAACGTAAGCCGTCAGCTGAAAAACGGAGGAAGCCCGGGCGCGTTTCATTCGGGATGAAAGCATAAGCCTTGTACTTCTGATCGTAAATGACAATCAGGTTTTCGAGGGAAAAGGCGTAATCTTCGAGCGTAGGCGAAATGGCGAGGTCGGCTACTTCATTAGCGAGGCCTTTCATGCTTTTTTTCATGAGACCCGGAACTGTTTTTTTGTCAATTTTAAGTGGCTTCGCTGTGTTGTTGATGTCCCAGAAACAAATAGTGCCTTCCTGGTCAACGCTCATCATCCGGCCAGCGCGGGCTTCGTGAGTGATGAGCAGCTTTCCTGTCTCAAATTTGTGATAATCAAAAACCCCGACTTTCTGTCCTGTGGTAACATCCCATTTGAGGATTTTGCTGTATCCGTCACCGGCAATCACGTATTTGGAATCGGGGGAAATGTCAATGTTTTTGGGAGGAGAGCCCAGGCCTTTCAGGACGCGGGTTACTTCGCCGGTTTCGTAGTCAAAAATGCGGATATCGCCCAGGTCCTCACTCTCGTCTTCCGGTCCGAACCAACCGCCCGCTGCCAGGTATCTGTTGTCCGGTGAAAGCTCAATGGAATAGACAGCGCCCTCGAAACCAGGCCCGATTTTAGAACGGTATTCTTTCACCACTTCGCCCGTTTCGATGTCCCATTTCTTGATGGTTTTGTCGAAGCTTCCGGTAATGACGTATTTCTTGTCATTGCTGAGCGCCACATCGCGGACCTGTGATTTATGCCCTGACGGGTTCACGAAAAACAGCTCGCCTTGCGCCCGGCAGAGGGAAACAGAGAGAAGCAGGAAAAGTACCGTTAATTTCATGCGTTAAAATTACGCAAAACGACGCATACGGGGAAATACGTAAGATGACTTATTTTGGAATGAAGAATTGAAAATTAAGAATTAAAAATGAAGGATTAAAAATTAAAGTAACCTAATTCTTCATTCTCCATTCTTAATTTTAATAGTATTTCGTTCCGCTAAGGTAATTTTTCACATAATCCGCAACGCCTTCTTCCAGTGTATGGAAAGGTTTGCTGTAGCCGCTGCTGACGAGCTTGTTCATGTTGGCTTCGGTGAAATACTGGTATTTGTCGCGGATATCGGCAGGAGTATCAATGAAAGCAATGTTTTCTTCTTTTTCCATGGCCTTGAAGGTGTTCTTCGCCAGGTCGAGGAAGGTGCGCGCCTTGCCGGAGCCGAGGTTGTAGATGCCCGAAGCCGGTTTGCTGTTTCTGAGATAAAGGCACACTTCCACAACGTCTTTTACATACACAAAATCACGCAGCTGTCCGCCATCGGTATATTCCGGGTTGTGGGAGCGGAAAAGCTTCATGCCGCCGTTGGAAAGGATCTGGTTGAAAGCATGAAAAATAACGGATGCCATGCGCCCTTTGTGGTATTCATTTGGTCCGTAAACGTTGAAAAACTTGAGACCGGCCCAGAACGGCGGCGTATTTGTCTGTTGCAGGGCCCAGATATCAAAATCATTTTTAGAATCACCGTAAGGATTGAGCGGCTTGAGCTTCGGGATGATCTCGTGTGAATCTTCGTAGCCGTACTCGCCTAAACCGTATGTAGCTGCTGAGCTGGCGTAAACCAGCGGAACGCGTTTTTGCGTGCAGAAATTCCAGATCATTTTGGTGTAGTTCACGTTCAGCTCATCGAAGATCGATTTGTCGAACTCGGTCGTATCCGTGCGGGCGCCGATGTGATAAATGAAATCCACCTGCTCACCGTTGCTTTTCAGCCAGCTTTCAAATTCGGAGCGCTCTACCTTTCCGGCGAACTGTTTTCCGTCGAGATTGGGGTCTTTTTCCTGTTTGGAGAAATCATCCACGAGCAGGATATCTGTAAGTCCTTCCTTGTTGAGACGGCTGACGAGACAACTGCCGATAAAACCTGCTGCACCGGTAACTACGATCATGTGTTAAATTTTTGGTAAAGATATTTAAATTATCCCTTACCAACTGAAAATTATGTATTTTTGATCTGGATTTTGCAGTAAAACAGGCACTTTCAAGGGCAAAATATCCATCGATTGTTTAGATGAAAAGAAAAACCATTTCAACCGTAATTATCCTGGGGGTGATTTCCCTCATTTCTATCCTCATTGTACAATATTTCTGGATACAGACTTCCATCGCAACGCAGGCCAAGCGGGTAGAGATCCAGGAGAAAGAGGATTCTCTCGATATGAAGCATTTTACCGAGCTGGTGCACATTTCCCTGCGGAATGTTTTGCAGGAAATTTCCAGTCAGGCCTCAGACAGTACGGACCTGTACGGGGCGGTGAAAATGATCAAGCCGAATTATTTCAGCGCCGATATCGTGGAGGAACTGCATCCGTATTACCTCGAAACACTTTTGAAACGGGAGTTTGACGCCCAGCATATTTACCAGGATTTCCAGTATGGGATTTACGATTGTTTTACCGACAGCATCGTTTTCGGCAACCTGATCAAATATTCGAAGAAAAACGCGCAATACGCCGTGGCCGATTCCACCGTCACGTCGCCGAAGCTCAACTGGAAAAAAGACGGACACTATTTTACGGTCTTTTTCCCGAACATTGTCAATCACCCGCTGGAAGCGCTCGAGCATGACCGGTCGACCTGGATCTTCATGTTTGCGATCATCTTTTTCGTGCTTATTTTCTTTACATTTTCCATCAATGTCATCCTGAAGCAAAAGCGCTTGTCTGAAGTCAAAACTGATTTCATCAACAATATGACGCACGAGCTTAAAACGCCGATTTCCACCATTTCCCTTTCGAGTGATGTGTTGATGAAGGGCGATTTTACCCATGAGCCGGAAAAGTTAAAGCGTTATGCTGGAATTATTTACAAGGAAAACAAGCGCCTGGAAAACCAGGTGGAGCGCGTTTTGAACGTGGCGAAAATGGATAAGGAAAGCATCCAGCTGAAACAATCGGAAGTCGATATCCACGAGCTTTTGCAGGAAATCGAAGAGAATTTTGAGTTTAACCAGTTTGCCAAAGACGGTGCCGTTGAAATGCACCTCGAAGCGCAGGATTATGTGTTAAAAGGCGATATGGTCCACCTGACAAACGTGTTTTACAACCTCATCGATAACGCCTGCAAATACTGCGAGCAAACGCCGCATGTGGTGGTAAAAACCTGGAATGAGAAGGATAAGCTCCACGTAACGATTTCGGATAACGGGATCGGGATCAGACGGGAAAACCAGTCGATGATTTTTGATAAATTCTACCGCGTTCCGACCGGGAACCTGCACAATGTCAAGGGGTTCGGGCTTGGTTTGTTCTACGTCAAACTGATCGTGGAGCAGCACGGCGGTAAAATTTCAGTCAAAAGCACGTACGGCAAAGGAACGACCTTTACTATTATATTTCCGGTGAAAGAATAATGGAAGCCCTGGAGAAACGCATTTTTGCTGCTGACCCGGCTAATTTCGAAGCGCTGGCCCTGGAAGTTTTCGCTTTTCAGTATGAACACATTTCCGTTTACCGGGAGTTTGTGAACGCGCTCGGTCGTCCAAAGCCCAAAGCAGTTGAAGAAATCCCGTTCTTGCCCATTTCTTTTTTCAAAACACATGAAATTCTTTATGCTGACCAGCGGCCGGAGCTTTTGTTTTTGAGCAGCGGCACAACGCAGCACAACCGGAGCAGGCATTATGTTTTTCGCCCGGATTTGTATGAACGCTCTTTTTTGGAAACATACATCCGTTTTAGCGGTCCGCCCGAAGATCAGGTGATCCTGGCCTTGCTTCCGAATTACCTGGAGCAGGGAAATTCAAGCCTGGTTTACATGGTGGAACGCCTGGTGAAAGAAACAAAGAATCCTTTATCCGGGTTTTTTAAAGATGACCTGGAAACTTTGCTGAAACATTATGCGCAGGCAGTTGCGCTGGGAAAAAAAGTGGTAATTTTTGGTGTGAGCTACGCGCTGCTTGATTTGGCTGAGCTGAAACCGGATCTTTCCCGGGCAACGGTTATCGAAACCGGGGGAATGAAAGGCCGCCGCAAAGAACTGAGTAAAACGGAGCTGCACTGGGTCCTGAAAAACGCTTTTGGCTGTGAATATATTTCTTCCGAATACGGAATGACGGAGCTTTTTTCGCAGGCTTACAGCGATAAAGATGAATATTTTGCGCTTCCGCCCTGGATGCAGGTTTTGATCCGGGATACCAACGATCCTTTTTCATATAATAAGGAAGGAAAAACCGGGGGGATTAACGTGATTGACCTGGCAAACCTGTATTCATGCGCCTTTATCTCTACGCAGGACCTGGGACAGCTTTCCGGTAAAGGCCTGAAGCTGATGGGGCGGTTTGACCATGCGGACATCCGGGGCTGCAACCTGATGGTAGAGTAAACCAGCAACACGGTTAAGGTTTTTTTAAGGGAGAAGCGTGAAAATAACCAGGAAAATAAAAAACCACACAGCCACGTAGAACATAAAGTCAAATTAGACTTAATATGCTCTAAGTGAACTATGTGGTTTAAGAATTTATACCTTCAAAAAATTATTCAATCATTACCTGCTTTTTAGCGGGCGGCAAAGCTTCTTCTTTTTTAGTGACGGATAATTTCAGGATTCCGTCTTCGTATTTCGCTTTAACATCCTGCTCAGTAATGTTTTCAGGTAAGCTGAATGACCGTTTGAACGATGAGTAGCTGAATTCCTTGCGGGCAAAGTTTTCGTCCTTTTTCTCCTGTTCGGACTTGGATTCACCCGAAATCGTCAGTACACCGCGTTCAATATCTACATGAATGTCCTCTTTTTTCAGGCCGGGAATAACCGCTTCAATCTCATAGCTTGAATCGCTTTCCCTGATATTTACAGCCGGCATATTGTCCCGCTTGAAAAAAGGATCTTTAAAACCGTTATCTTTTCCGAAGAAGTCGAAAATCGAATCGTCGAAAAAAGGGAACGATGATTTTTTGACAAGTGACATAATCGTAAAATTTAAAGGTTATACCCAAAGTTACAAAAAAATCTGAAAAGTTACAAGAAAAAAATGTTAAAAGTCAGGCTGTTACTTTTTCAACAATTGCCTGATAGAGATTAAATGCCCGAGAAGAACTACAGGAACGATGAATGTTGGCAGCCAACTAAACGGAAAGTTTAAAATCGCAATATTGGGTTGGTCAAAAGCAAATTTTTGAATTGGGGAGGGAGCTGAAAATAAAGCATTCACAACGATGTTTAGCAAGAGGCCCAGGCAAATAAAGTTCCAGATCAGGATTGCTGTGCGCCCGATTTTCTGTTTTGTGAAACCAAAATAAGCTATCCCGATAGCTATTGGGAGCGCTGAAATCCCGGCAAGAATGTCAAAATTCCGTCCTTCAAAGGTCATTAGTTCCGGAATTGCCTTATGGAGGAAAAGCCAGAATAAAACGATCTCAACAGGTATCCTCACGATGTTTAACCAAGTCAGGCTTTTTAGAGGTAAACTATCCATAAATTCCCTTCCTTTCGGTGTTGCAAACAATCCGATAATTGTCAGAACCGTCGGGAAAATTCCAAACAGCATGATTTTGGGCGGAAAAGAATTGCTGTCGGTTTTGTATACATCATACAGGGTCAAAACAGCTTGAATTGCCAGCCAAACGGTCAGCGAGATAAAGATAAGAGCTGCTTTTTTCTGCACTTGCCCGGAGCTTGAGCGTTTAATCGCCCGGATAAACAATAACAATGTGGCCACGGTTGTCAGTCCGAAGGTCAGGGTGATGTATGTGGGTAAATTTTCCAGCATGCAGTTTTTCAGGCGCTTTCGCGGACTATCTTCTCCAGTACAAGCTGAAGCTTATCAAAATTTTCCTCGTTTTTGTCGCTCACATACGGCCGGAGCTTGGCGCATTCTTCTTCCGTTTCAAACAACATTTTAAAGACAAGCTTACACTGGCTGCCGGGCATTTCCTCAAACGTTGCAAGGACCTGGAACAAAGGTTTTGAATGTCTTTTCCAGGCAATTAAGGATGGCTCTTCGATACGGATGAATTCACATTCGTTTTCGTAATTCCCTTTTTCCGGGCCATGCATAGTGAAGCGCCATCTTCCGCCGACACGAAAATCAAATTCATGAAAAGTGTTTGTGAAACCGGCCGGTCCCCACCAGTTTTTTAGATATTCAGGCTCAGCCCAGGCCCGGAAAACAAGCCCGCGGTTAAAATCAAAAACCCTGGAGCTGACGATTTCTGATTCCGGGGTGGTGATGAGTATTTCTGAGGTCATATGTGATTGAGATTAACTGTTATCGATTCAGCGCTTATTTATTGTCTTCAAACCATTTAACGATTTGAGGCATATTCCTTTCGAAACCGCCAGGAATAAAGAAGTTCAATACCCCTGCTTTTTCATTCGTTATATTTTTAAAATCATGAATTGTCCCGGCCGGAATTCTTAAGAATGCGCCTTTTTCAGCATTTATCCATTCTTCGCCTGTTAAAAATGAAACTGAACCTTCCAGCACATAAAAAACTTCGTCATTGGCTTCATGGGAATGGGCGCCCGGTCCTTCTGAATTTGGTTCCAGCCACCATTCGGAAACACTGTAGCCCTCGTTTGTTTCATTCTCATCGGCTTTAAAAATGGCCGTCATTGTACCGCAGTTGTAAATCCTGCCTTGCCCGGCTTTGAGTATTAAGGTTTCGGTATGATCGTTTTTGTGTTTCATTGTTTACCGGAATTATTGGTTGCAGCGCAGCTAACTCTCTATTATTTTGTTAAGCGGTATCCCAAATAGCAGCCCAGGAATTTCGCCCCGTTAGCAAGCAAAAAGATGAGAATAAAATCAAGTCCCGGAGTGGCTCCTGCCAAAAATAAAACTGTCAGGTCCAGTAAAACATACACGAGT
Source organism: Crocinitomicaceae bacterium (assembly GCA_021325675.1). Taxonomy (GTDB): domain Bacteria; phylum Bacteroidota; class Bacteroidia; order Flavobacteriales_D; family Crocinitomicaceae; genus M2408. Next base: position 877,604 of record JAJTCM010000001.1, on the reverse strand, counting down.
GGAAATAAAAGGCTTAACTTAAATGCGTTCGGGTATGCTTTTTTCTTCCAGTACCTCGCGACAAAAAAGAAAACAACAAATCCAAAAATTCCTGAAACAAAAGGCGCGGAAAATTCAGCGTGGGTTTCATAAACGGAAGCTTCATGACCAGGGTTTATCAGGTAGGCATACACGGCAACTTCCAGGATAGAAATGAGCACCAGGGTGATCATAGCCAGCAGGGCTAAGCCGAATAATTTTAAAATGACATATTTTTTCATGGGTCTGCCCGTTGTTATTCCCCGCTCGGAAATTTCGAAACGTCCATGTAGAAAACTTCCCAGGTGTGCCCGTCAAAATCTTCGATTGTGCGCTGCTGCATAAAACCATAATCACGCATTTCATTGGGCTCGGTTCCACCAGCATTAAGTCCTTTTGTCATGAATAGGTTGACTTCGTCAAGGCTTTCCAAAGACAGGGAAAAAAGCCCCGCCACAGCAGATTTTGTGTCTGCAATCGGCTTACTGGTAAAACCTGAAAATTTTTCATGCGACAGAAGCATGAGAAAAATGTTTTCGCTCCAAACCATACATTTTCCAGAGTCATCAGAAAACTGGGGATTATTTGTAAAACCCAGTGCAGCATAAAAGTCCATTGATTTTTGAAGGTCTTTTACTGCTAAATTGATAAAAATTTGTTTTGCCATTTTATATTAGTTAATAGATGAAATTATTTTCTTATATGATTCTGTTTTTTTTAGTGGTGTTAAAATTGTTCATGCGTCAGCTCACCGTTTACCATTGCTCCCGTTAAATTTCCTTTATAAACCGCATTCGCCAAAGAACGCAGCATATTGGTATTATCGCCGCAGGCATAAACGCCTTCAACAGTAGTTTTCTGGAAATCGTCCACTTTAATGTAGCCGTGTTCGGTAAGCTCACAGCCCAAAGAAACAGGAATTTCCGAATGTTGTACAAAGGGGATTGCAGCGTAAACAGCATCAAAGGGAACTTTAGAATTGTCGTCAAAAACCACGTGCTGCATCTGCCCGTTTTTGTGTTCAATTTCCACAATATTTGTTTCTATAACTTTGATGTTGTGCTTTTCCAGTTTATCTTGCTGTTCCAACGTAAAATCAGCTTTTCCTGTGGTCAAAACCGTAAGATTTTCTGTCAGGTTACTGACCAGTGAAGCAATGTGATATGCTTTTTCCCCGTTTGCCAGGATCCCCGTTTTTTGCTTGCGGTATTCATACCCGTGACAGTAGGGGCAATGGACCACGGAAATACCCCAGCATTCCTCAAATCCTTTTATGTCCGGCATGATATCTTTTATCCCGGTTGCAAAGATCAGTCTCCTGCCTGTGAATGTGTCGTTTGAAGCCGTTGTAATTTCAAAGCCGTTTGCTGTCTTTGTTCCGTTAATGGCAAGTCCCGTGTGAAATTTGACAGTTTCGTACCCTTCAACCTGCTGTTTGGCCAGGGCTGAAATTTCCAGGGGTGCTTTGCCATCCTGGGTTAAGAAATTGTGTGAGTGGGGTGTTTGCCTGTTGCAGGGAACCCCGCTGTCAATGATTAAAACATCTCGTAATGAGCGTCCTAATGCCATTGCAGCAGATAATCCCGCATAGCTTCCGCCGATGATTATTACATCAAAACCTGGTGCGCCTTTCATGCGTAATTATGCGTCGGGAATATTCGGTTCAACCAGGCGCTTTAACTTGTCCATCGATTCCTGCCAGCCCAAATAGCACATTTCAACCGGGATGGCATCAGGAATTCCTTCCTGGGTGGCGAAAATTTCCGTGCCGCAGATTACTTTCTTAAACTCAATGGTTGTTATCATTTCTCCCGGCAAATTGGGATCGTCAAACCGGTCCGTGTATTTTAACAGCTCATTCGGTACCATCTCTATATATTCGCCGCCAAAGGAATGACTGTTTCCCGTTGTGAAATTGGTAAAAGACATTTTGTAGATCCCGCCAACCTTCGCTTCCATGTGGTGAACTTTGGCCACAAAGCCATAAGGCGGCAGCCAGGATGCCATCGCGTCAGGATCCGTGAATGCTTTGTACACTTTTTCGGGGCTTGCTGCGAATACGCGGTGGAGTTTTACAGTATTGTTTGTCATAATAGATTAGTTTTCTTTATTTCCAAATATAAAGTTATTTCATAAGATATCCAAAGAGACTTGTATAAAAGCATAACTTCAAATTTTTATACCGGACAAGCCTGTCAGAAGTCCTGGTTGTTGCAGTTTTATTTTTTTAATTCGATAATTGTCAGTAATAGTTTTGCTGTTATAACAGGGTACAATATGTAGCATAGTACCAAAAGCCGGTTAGCCCAACCGCTAATTCCGATTACGCCTTGTGGCAGCTCTGTCATTGGTGGCGAATCCGGTCCATAAGCTACACCGGCTGATTTCAAGCTTGAAAACAATAAGAACATAGAAATAGCCATCACTATTAAACTGATCCAGATAGCATGCGATGAGATAAGCATTATAACGCTATTGCTTTGCCATTCCGCTTTCTTCAATAAGTTATAGGTAACAATTAAAGCGCCGATCGGCATAAACGGAACACCGATTCCAAATGATAATCCGTGTAATTTGTGCTGAACATCAAACAAGCCTCCCATGATAGCTCCGATGCCAGTAATGAAAAACAAGATTACGCCAAATTTTGCCCAGGCTGTAGTTACCTCATTCCAAAGCATAAGCCCTGAAGATATTGCGCATAAGCCCCAGAAAAAAAAGAAAATCGTTAGGAGCCATTTGTAATTACCAAGTGCATATTCACTTACCATCCGGAAGCTTGGTTTGAATTCCGTGCTCACAAAATGAAGAATAAGGATTGCGATCAGGGAAATGAGCCCAAAGACAATCGTGCTATTGGCGAAAACAGATAAGATTTTCATTGTTAGTCTGTTAATCTGGTTAATAGATTGGACAACTGCTCCAGGCAAATGGTAATACCTTGTTCAAAGCCCATTTCTATGATTGTTTTTAATTGCTCATCTGTTGTATAGGTCATTTTAAATTCAACTAAAGTACCTGTGGCAGTAGAGGTAAAAACCATTTCTCCTTTGGATACCGGCAATTCCTTGTTCAGGTTTCCGTTTTCATCACAAAAACCATCTTCAAGGTTGATGTTTTTATGGCGCTCAATGTCAATGTAATTCATAATGCCCCAGTGTTTCTGACCTTCCGGGCTTACCATTGCATATAGCCAAAAACCACCTGCTTCAAATTTCATGGTTTTAGTTTCTGCCCTCCAGGGCGCCGGTCCCCACCATTGGTCCAGTAATTCAGGCTCGCTGTAACAACGCCATACATCCTGTATGCCTGCTTTAAATTCCCTGGAAACTTTAACTGATTTTTCGTTAAAGTCTTTTACGACTGTTGTTTGTTGATTATCCATTTTTTTTATCATTTAAATTTTTCAATAAACTGTCTAGCTGGTTGAACTTTGTTTCCCAAATCTTTTTGAATTGTTCCAGCCATTTTTCTATTTCTTTCATTTTGTCAATTTCAAGCGAGTAGTATATTTCCCGTCCTTTTTGTTCTGGCTTTACCAATTCACATTCCGTCAAAATACGTAAGTGTTTTGATACAGCCTGCCGTGTTGTGTTGAAGTTCTCGGCTATGGCATTAGGCGTCATTGCCTGTAGTGCAATCAGGGCTATAATGGCTCGCCTTGTTGGGTCGGCAATGGCTTGAAAAATATCTCTGCGCATTATCTTTGTTGTTTCATGAAACCAATTGATTGCAAATATACGCGCAACTTTTCGGTTTCGCAAATTTTTTTTTGTTTTTTTTTATGTATGACTAAAAATCGTTGGGATTATTTTAACAGGATCACTACTGGTTACAAAAAAAAACGGCCCAACAGGAACCGGCTTTCCTGATCTTCGGGATGCCGGAATTCTTCATTTTTAATTCTCAATTCTCTAACACCCACAGCCAGGCGTCACCAATTTCTTCGTCCTGGACGATTCCTTTGAAAATGAATTTATTGTTTGCCAATATTTTAGTTGAAGCGTTATGTTCAGGGGCGGTTTTTGCTGTGAGGATCACTTTGGGGTCAGCGTTTTGTGCTATTTTAATAAGCTCTTTACAGGCAAAAGAAGCTACGCCTTGTCCTTCAAAACCCTTAAAGGTCCAGTAAGCGATCTCGACTTTACCGTCTTTCGGCTGCCCGATGAAACTGCAGGAGCCAACTACCTGGTTTTCTCTTACAACGAGATAAGCTACCCAGGGTAAATTGAAGCCTGTTTTGGGATAATAGTCTTCATAGATGTGTAACAAGGCCTGGCAGTCTGCCGATTCAAATAAATGATCTGTTTTATCTTCATTCTGCTGCAATATTCTTAATTCCATTTTGTCTCTGTTCTTCTGATATAATTCGTTTTTCACTTAGCCGGGGAGAAATCAATTAATAATCTCCCCTGTATTATTGGCCAGCTTTTCGCGAAATTTTTGAAGCTCTTCAGGCGGGAGTCTCACCCAATCCGTCACTTCGCCAACAATTTTTAAAGGTGAAAGCGAGCGGTAGGAGCGTGTGGGATTGCCCGGAAATTTTTTGTCGGTAACATTCGGGTCATTTTCAAAGCTTCCCGTCGGCTCAATGATATACACCCGTTCACGTCCATCGCCTTTTGCCAGTGCAGCAGCGAGCCCGGCCCCGTTCACCAGGCCTGTAAAATAGATGTGGTTCATTTTAAGTTCGTCTTTGTAATTGGAGCTGCCCCCGGCTGTCAGCAAATCGCCCGGCTGTAAATCTGCTTTCGTTCCATGATAAAAAGGGCCTTTGTCGGATGGTTTGTCCTGGTGAGAAGCCGCCAGCTCATAATTTTGTTTTGCTTTGACAGGATCGCCTAAATCCTCGCAGCACCGGGCAATATTTAAATACAAAGAAGGCAAAGCGCTGTTCACCGTATCATTATTTATCTGTAAGGCAAGCTTCAAAGCCGTTTCGAGCCAGCTTAATTTACCGGGAACATTTTTCTGATGCCGGGACACATAATGAGCTGCAATAAATTTCTCCAGGTCGTTTGCCGCTTCGTTCCATGCCTGGAGAAACAATTTGCTTGCTTCCCCGGACTTACCTTGTTCTTCCAGGTCCATACCTTGAAGACAGAGCTTTACGATGCTGTTTCCGGGACTGAATTCCATATTCTGATTGTTTAGTTCGTTAATATTGGTTTTTGTTATTGGCGAATATATCATTTTTGAAAGAATAGTCCGAAAAAATAGCCACAAAAAAGCCGGCCCCAACTGGAACCGGCTTTTCTATATTTTTAGAATGTCAGAATTTTCAATTCCCAATTCTCACCGCCGCAGGCAGCAGCGTAGCTAATTTTTCATTCTTAATTAAACCAAGCCCTGGTCAATCATAGAATCGGCAACTTTCACAAATCCTGCGATGTTTGCTCCTTTTACGTAATCAACGTTTCCGTCAGCGTCTTTTCCGTATTTTACACAAGCTTCGTGGATAGAAACCATGATGCCGTGCAAACGCTGGTCAACTTCTTCAGCCGGCCAGGACAAGCGGAGGGAGTTTTGGGACATTTCCAGACCTGAAGTGGCAACACCACCAGCATTGGAAGCCTTACCCGGGGAGAACAATACTTTCGCAGCCTGGAAAGCAGTGATTGCTTCAGGTGTAGAAGGCATGTTTGCTCCTTCAGCCACACATTTAACGCCGTTAGCGATCAGGGCTTTTGCTTCGTCACCGTTCAATTCGTTCTGTGTTGCGCAAGGCAAAGCGATGTCTGCTTTTACTTCCCACGGACGTTTTCCTGCAACGAATTTCGCAGAAGGATATTTTGCAGTGTACTCTTCGATACGTCCGCGTTTCACGTTTTTCAGCTCCATTACGAAAGCAAGCTTCGCAGCGTCGATCCCGTCAGCATCGTAGATGTAACCGGAAGAATCAGACATAGTAACAACTTTACCGCCCAATTGCGTTGCTTTCTCACAAGCATACTGTGCTACGTTACCGGAACCGGAAACAACAACAGTTTTGCCCTGGAAAGAGTCATTTTTCGTAGCGAGCATTTCTTTCGCGAAATATACTGTCCCGTAACCTGTAGCTTCCGGACGGATCAGGGATCCACCCCAGTTGCGTGCTTTACCGGTCAATACACCAGTAAATTCGTTACGGATTCTTTTATATTGTCCGAACATGTAACCGATCTCACGGCCCCCAACACCGATATCTCCCGCAGGAACATCCGTATCAGCGCCAATGTGACGGCAAAGTTCAGTCATGAAGGACTGGCAGAATTTCATCACTTCGTTGTCTGACTTTCCTTTCGGGTCAAAATCAGAACCACCTTTACCACCACCCATTGGCAATGTAGTCAGGGAGTTTTTGAAGATCTGCTCAAATCCTAAGAATTTCAAAATGGATAAGTTAACGGAAGGGTGGAAGCGTAAACCACCTTTGTATGGCCCGATCGCAGAGTTGAACTCTACACGGTAACCGCGGTTAACCTGGATTTCTCCTTTGTCATCTAACCAAGGAACGCGGAAAAGAATAGTTCTTTCCGGCTCAACGATTCTATCCAAAATTTTTGCCTGCTTGTATTTTGGATGCTCCTCCATAAACGGAATAACAGCTTCGGCAACTTCATGGACTGCCTGTAAAAATTCTGCTTCGTGACCATTTGTAGCCTTTACTTTAGCCATAAATGCGTCAATTTGTGCTTGGTATTTAGACATTACTTTTTAATTTTTTTAAAACGAGGCAAACTTACACAATTTTTTTCATTTAAATAGACAAAAAGAAATGAAAGAAATTTTGTGTAAAAGTCCTTTTGGTCTTAATGAACAATGTCGTGTTTTAAACCACACAGGCACTAGAATATTTAGGCCTATATGTCAAAAAGGGACATAGTTTAGTCTTGCCAGAGGCATTCAATACCTGATTGGAAGGTATTTGTAGCTTAAACTTCGCGTCCTTTGTATTACCTTGAATAATATCTTGCGATAAAAAAAAAACTATATTTTCTTGTGAATAAAAGATAATTTTGGATCCTTAAAAATACGGTAACAAACAATGCATGAAACAGGCAAAATAAATCGTTTGATATTGGGGCTCGGAAGCAACCTCGGTGACAGGGTTTCAATTCTGCAAACGGCGCTGACAGATATTGCTGAAAATATTGGCAAAATCAGCAGGCAATCCGGCTTATATACGAGCCCGGCGCACGGTTTTGAGTCCGAAAACGATTTCATCAACCTTGTGATTGAAGTTGAAACCCCGCTCAGCGCATTTGAAGCCCATGCCGAAACCCTGAAAATTGAAGAGCAGGCAGGAAGAAAAAATAAATCGATCAGCGGAATTTACGAAGACCGTTTCCTGGATATCGATATTCTCTTTTTCAACGATGAAATCATTGAAAGCGAACATTTGCATATCCCGCACAAGAATCTGGCAGACAGGAAATTCGTTCTTGTTCCCCTCGTTGAAATCCTTCCGGGGCTTATAGACCCGAAGAGCGGAAAATCGTCTACAGAATTGTTAAAAACAACGACAGATGGCAGCCGGATTTTTTTACTGTGAAACAAAAAAACTGGCAAATGTTATTTTTTTTTATAATTTCGCTTAAATTTTTGATGAATTTTAATTAATTAACTATGAAAAAAAACACCATGAAAGGTCTCATTTTTTTCGCTGCTGCATCCACATTTTTGGCGAGCTGTGATTTAATGAAAGACGTTACATACACGGTAACTCCTAATCCATTGGAGATGCATGCCGACAGCGTTCGCGTTACGATTGAAGCCAAATTGCCTGAGAAAGGTATCAAGAAAAAAGCTTCTGCCGAAATCACTCCGCAACTTGGCAGCACAACGCTTAAAACGATCACTGTACAAGGTGAGAAAGTGAAAGGCAACGGGAACACAGTTCAGTACAAGGCGGGCGGAACAATCAGCTACACAGATGTAGTTGCTTACAAGCCGGACATGGAGCACGCTGATTTGACTGTGAGCGGAAGCATCAAAAAAGGAGGAAAGGAAAAAGACCAGATTCCTGTAACAAAAATTGCTGACGGAACGAAAGTAACACCTTTATTGGTTCAGAAAGATTTCCGCGTGATCACTGAGAACGATAACTTCAACCGTGTGACCGAAAAAATGTTCAAAGCACAAATCAACTTTGACAAAGGAAAATCCGAATTGCGCAAAAACGAGCTGAAAGATATGGATATCATTGAATTCCAGAACTGGCTTGCTGCTGCGGAAACAAATCCTAAAATCAACATCAAATCCATTAATATTACAGGTTACGCTTCCCCGGAAGGTGAAGTAGGCTTCAACAGCAACCTGTCAATGGACCGTTCAAATACAGCTAAAACGGTATCGATTGATATCGCGAAAAAAGCAAAAAATACCAAAGCACAAGGCGAGATTTACAACTTGTCAGGAAGAGGGGAAGACTACGATGGTTTCAAAGTGGAGCTCGAGAAGTCAACCATGAACAGCGATGAGAAGCAATTGATCATCCGTGTGCTGGAAATGTACAAAGACCCGATCCAGCGCGAAACTGAAATGCGTAACCTCGGTAAAACATTTACTTACCTGGATAAAAACATCTTCCCTTTATTGAGAAGAGCTGAAATCATGGTTGTTTACGATCTTACCGGTTACTCAGACGAAGAGCTTTCTGCAATTTCCAAAACAAACCCTGAGAAACTGACTGCTGAAGAGCTGATGTTTACGGCAACTTTGACAAATGATGTAGCCGAGAAGCTGAGACTGTACAACGAAGGTACTTTGCTTTACCCGATGGACGTGCGTTTCCACAACAACGCCGGAGCAATGCTTTACATGCAGAACAATATGACCGAAGCCGGTTACAAATTTGAAGCGGCAAACAGCCTGCAGGACAATACGATCTCTAAAAACAACTTAGGTGCAATCGCAGCTAAAAAAGGAGACAAGGCAAAAGCTAAGCAATTATTCGCTTCTGCTGCCGGTGCAGGTCCTGAAGTAGATTACAACCTCGGTATCTACGCGATCCAGGAAGGTAAATACGCTGACGCAATCAAGAAATTCGGTTCTGATGCTTCTTTCAACAAAGCGTTGGCACAAATCCTCAACGGAAGCCCGGATGCAGGTATCAAAACAATTGATGCTTCACCGGCAAAAGAAACAGCCTGGGGTTACTACCTGAAAGCTGTAGCTGCTGCCCGCATGGATAAAGTGGACGTAGTTGCCAGCAACCTGAAAAATGCAATTGCCAAAGATGCTTCTTTGAAAGCGAAAGCTGCTAAAGACAGGGAGTTCATCAAATACTTCGAAAACCCAACTTTCACAAGTGTTGTGAAATAAGCATAAAATTCATCAAGTTTAAAAATCCCTTTCGTCAGCCGGCGGAAGGGATTTTTGTTTTATATAGAAATCCCTGGCGATTTAAGCAGAGACAATTATCATCAACTTTTCAATCTATCTCTTCTATGTCTATGGGTTAATTTATTTCATTAATCCACCAATTATCCCCGGTTTTCAGCCAACCATCGAAAATCCAGCCGCGTAAAACACTTTTCTCTTAGCTTGCTGATTGACTTATAACGCAACCGATGAAAACAAAGCTTCTCAGTCCCGCTCTCATTTACATTCCCGTTTTCCTTCTGCTGACGGCTTGCTATACGACCAATGATGTTTTTGTTCCCGACGCATCAGTGTTAGGGCGTCCTTCGCATGAGCTCGTTATTTCTACGACATTGCCCGTGATCGCTTTCCCTCAGAATGTCGGCTTTAATTACCGTTTATCTACACCAAACCTCGCGGGGAGCCAATGGAAAATGAATGCCTTTGCCCGCTACGAAAGAGGTTTGAGAAAAGTAATGGTTGAGCTCGGAGGGTTTTATAACAGCCCTGTTCGCGTTAAATCGGATAATATGAAATTCATGCTGATGCCAAGCTATCATTTTTCTGACGAAGCGCAGCTGGGAATTGGCTTAGGGCTGGAATATGTCAATTACATCGACCGTGAAGTTTCCGGGATGTACCTTCCGATGCTCAGTGTCAACCTGAATAAAATTACGTCCAGTACCGAAGACCATACGAATTCGTGGAACCTCAGCCTTTTTATTTCCGACCGTATGAACAAAACAGACGGAGTGCTTCACACGACCTATACAAATACGGATTATTATGATTCAACCACGACCGTCTACCATTCATTTTACGACTATGGAAGCGGCCTGATTTGCAAAAGCCTGAAATGGTCCTATACCCACGAAAAAAAGTTTCTCGAAAATCCCGGGGTCAGCGCCGTATTCCGCTTTGATATCGGAATCACTGTAGTTGGAGATTTTACAAGGCATTCGGAGGAGATTGACGGAACGGAGTACCCTGATTATTCGTATAATTCGTATGAAGGTGTGAATTTCCCGTTCGGCTTCTCAATGGGACTTAAATTTTAGCTGGGAAGTTTTTGGATTGAAAAGATATTGGATCGCAAAGAAAAGGCTACGTTTTCGCAAAGCGCACCAGGGAAAAGTTTAAATTAAGGTATAAAAGCCTTTGCTTACTTATTCCCCTATATTTTGCAATCTCCATATAAAACTTCGCGGTCCCATTTCCATTTATTTATACCTGTTCCGGAACGTGATCACGGGTTTTTCCACGCAGCGGTACAGGATTTCCGCAAAGAGAAAGCTGAACAGCCAGTAGCACAGAAAACGTGCTCCAGCGTAAATACCGGTTAGAGGAAGGTATTTAAAAAGAACGGGCAGGAAAATAATTTGTATGAAAGTCAGGTTGAGCAGGTAAAGGGCGTAAGAACGCGTGCTGATATACACCAAAGCCCGGTTAAAAAATGAGCTCTTAAATGTCATTTTTCCTGAGAAATAAGGAATTGTGCAAGCGATAGATATTGCTTCGATACTGAGCTTTACGGGCGGATAAATAGTAATCCATTGAAGCTTATAATTCAGCTCCAGGAATAAAATGGCGGTCAAACCTGTAAGCAGCAAGACTACGTTTCGTTTTTGCCAGGCAGCTGAAAAATAGTGTTGGATCCAGGAAAGCAAAATCCCGATGCTGATGGCGTCAAAGCGGTAAAGCACAATTTGCTGTAAATCCTCCTCGTTAAGTGTTTTTGCCGTGCTTTCGTAAGCGTAAACCCGCAGGAAGAAAGAAAAGCTGAAGTAGAGCAGGATAATCACCGGTAAAATGGTGAAAGCAGATTTACGCAGGCGCAGAAAGACTAAAAACAAAAGCGGGAAGCTGAAGTAAAACCATTCTTCGATGCTCAGGCTCCAGGATTCCCTGAAAAATGTGAGATCGGAAGTTGTGAAATTGTGCGTAAAGACGAAATATTCCCACGAAAACGATCCTGTGTCCTGTTTCGTCAGCCAATAATAAAGCAAAAGCCCGCTCAAAACAACATAATATGAAGGCAGGGTTTTGGCCCAGCGAAAAGCCCAGAAACGGACAAGCTCTTTTGTTCCCGGGTTTCCGGCAAAGCTTTTCAGCAGGATCTTCCCGATCAGGAAGCCGCTCAGCACAAAAAATACAGTGACACCGTCAAGGTCCGGGCTGAAAATTCCGCGCGCCGTTGCATTTGGGATAAAAACCAGGCTATGCCCGAGCATCACCAGTAAAATAGCTGCGCTGCGGACAAGGTCAAGCCCGATTATACGTCGTCCCTTACCTGTCATTTAATCCGGAAGTGCGAGAATAGGAATGCTTCCTGCTTCCGCGATCTCGCGGGTGTGGCTTTCATGGAACAAGCGGTCGAAGAACTTGTATTTCCTCGGGATCAGCGCCAGGATGTCGATTTTGTTATTGGTAACATATTCGAGGATTCCCGGATCGGTATGATCGTTAATTTCCGTTTCCAGCGTAAAGCGCTCAAAAGGAAGATGGCTTTTCAGGCGCTCATACAATACCTGGTCGTGTTTTTCCTTTGCCACATGGAAAGCGTGGATTTTGGTGTTCAGCTTCAGGGCCATTTCCCGCAGCAGGTCCATGTTCTTCTGGTTTTCTATTTTTTGCCCGTCGTAAGCGAAAGCAATATTCAGTTTGTCTTTGATAGAGAAGCCTTTTGGAATAGCGAGGACAGGTACGGAGGCGTGGGCGAGCAGGCTCATCGTATTGCTTCCCAGCAGGATTTCCGACATGCGGCTTGAACCGGTGAGGCCTAGGACAATAAGGTCAATCTGGCGGTGTTCGGCGTAATGCTGCACTTCTTCGTAAAAAGACATGCCGGGAGCGGTAAACGTTTCAATTTCCACATCAGGAACGCTTAGTTTTTTCTTCAGCTGTTCGAGCTGTGCCTTCTTGATACCCTCGTAAGCCGAGAAATCGATCATTTCAGGAAATTCAGTGGTAGGAAGCGGTAAAGAGTAAACATGCATCAGGATCACTTTCGCATGGAACAGCCGCGCAAGCTCAATGCCTGCATGCGCAGCGTCAATCGAGTTTTCAGAAAAATCACTTGTGATTAATATGGTTTTCATAATAGGGGGCTTTGATACAAATATACAAAAAAATGCAATCCTATTGATCTGCTTTCCTGTGGACCAATAACAAAAAAAGCCGTAAAATTTTACGGCTCTTAATTGTTATTGTCTAATATATTACAAATGCATGAAATCTTTTTTCGCCAGCAGCTCATCTTCCGATTCCCTGTAATCAGGATCGTCAACACAGCAGTCAACCGGGCAAACGGCAGCACATTGAGGCTCATCATGAAAACCTACACATTCCGTACATTTATCATGTACAATATAATAGATATCCATGTTCACCGGTGTATGTTCCTGCGCGGCATCAACGTTTTCGCCGTCCAGGGTGGTAAGCATTCCTACTAACGAAGTTCCATCACTGTATTTCCACTCGGCGCCCCCTTCATAAATAGCCGTATTCGGGCATTCAGGCTCACAAGCTCCGCAGTTGATGCACTCATCGGTAATCATTATCGCCATAGCTCTGTTTGATTTTGAAATTTTTGCAAATATAAGGTCTTTCAGGCGATAATTGTTCAGGCGAGCTAAAAAAAAGCCCCGGGAGTAACAGCTTGGAAAAAAAGCGTGTAATTTTGTACCGTGAAAAAAACAAATTCAATCCCGGCATTTCACCAGCTTTCCCTGGTACTGGACCATTTGGGTGCCAACAACGAATGGCCGGGCTTCAGCATCGGGATCACCGAAGAAGAATACGATACGATTCGTGCGCTGATTAATAAGCAATTCCACCTGAACGGATGGTTTACCGTAGAAAATGTACGCCAGTCGCTCACAGCCTGGGGAAAGCTCCTCAAAGATAAAAACCTGGAAAAATGGACAGCTCCGTACGAGTTTACAGCTGCTCCAAAACGCGTTGGACTGATCATGGCGGGAAACATTCCGCTGGTGGGTTTCCACGATCTGCTTTCGGTTGTCGTCAGCGGACATCATGCTGTGGTGAAGCTCAGCTCATCCGATCAAACGCTTTTGCCGGCCTTGCTGAATGCTTTGTTCCAGTTTGAACCGGAGTTGAAGCAGCAGATCACCATTTCCGCAGGAAGACTAGGCGAAATTGACGCCGTAATCGCTACAGGAAGCAATAATTCCCTGCACTATTTTGAAAGCTATTTCGGGAAATACCCGCATATTTTTCGCCGCAACCGCACTTCATTGGCCGTGCTGGACGGAACAGAAACAGGGGAGGAGTTAAACGCCCTCGGATCGGATATTTTTTCCTATTTCGGCTTAGGGTGCCGCAACGTTTCTCAATTGTTCGTTCCTCAGGATTTCGTGCTTGACCGTTTTTTTGAAGGGATTTTCCCCTACGGCGATATCGTGAACCATCATAAATATGCCAACAATTACGATTACAACAAAGCCGTTTTCCTGATGAACCGCGAAGAAATCCTTGACAACGGCTTTTTGCTGCTCCGGGAATCGGCAGATTTGCATTCGCCGCTCGGTATGATCTATTACAAACGCTACTCAGACAAAAAAGAAGTGGAAGGTTTCATCGCGCAGCAAAAAGAAAATCTCCAGGCCATCGTTGGTCACGGTTATCTTCCTTTCGGAAAAGCCCAGTCCCCGGAATTGTGGGATTATGCAGACGGGGTGGACACGTTGAAATGGCTGTCTGATTTGAAATGAGGAATGTTGAACGATCAATGTTCAATAATTCATCACTTCTCAATAAAGTCCATCTCCCGGTTATGCGTTTCCGGAATACTGACTGTTGAATAAATTCCGAGGGCAAAACAAATGACCCCGACCGTTACGCCTGAGTAAACTACACCCAGGTCATTTTTCCCAAAGTCAAATAAGAGCGTCATCAAAACAACTGTTCCGCGCACCATGTTCGGGATTGTCGTAGCTGCCGTAGAACGGATATTTGTTCCGAATTGCTCAGCCCCCACTGTAACGAACATCGCCCAGTAACCCGTTCCGAGACCGAGCCAGACACAGTAAAAATAGTACATACCGGCGCTTCGGTAAGGTAGAAAAAGCATGAGGGAAACGCCCAAAAGCGTAAAAAGCATCATATACAAAATTGCTTTTTTGCGGGAAGCAAGCCAGTGACTGATAAAACCGCTCAGGAAATCCCCGGCCGAAATCCCGATGTAAGCCCACATGATCGCCATTCCGGGCTTGATTTCTTCTGAAAGCTTGAGCGCCTTGCCGAATTGGTTGCCCAGCATCGCCAGGATCCCGATACAAAACCAGGTTGGAAGCCCGATACCGATGCATTTTAGGTAGAGGGAAAAACGTTTCCAGGAATTGAAAAGCATCAGGATATTACCTTTTTTAACGCTTTTGTCGTGGGCGATTTCCTTGAAAATACCGGATTCCAATACACCGATGCGAAGCAGCAACAGGCACAATCCCATGGCGCCGCCGATCCAGTAAGCTATTGTCCAATGACTAGTTAATTCCACCGTAAAGTTGGCAACTACCGCCCCGAACAAACCAAAGCCTGCCACGAGCGAAGTCCCGATAGCACGCAATTCCTTGGGCAAAGATTCGGAAACAAGCGTGATCCCGGCGCCCAGCTCACCTGCCAGGCCGATTCCTGCGATGAAGCGGAGCGCGATATAAGCCGTTCCTTTATCCATAAAATTAATGTGGGGAAGGAAACCGCAGGCTACATTCGCCAGGGAATACAAAATAATTGAACCGAAAAGCACGGACAAGCGCCCTCTCTTATCACCTAAAATCCCCCATAAAATCCCGCCGAGGAGCAAGCCGCTCATCTGCCAGTTGAGGATGGAAACACCCAGCGTATCCGGGTCGAGGCTCATATCCTGCAGGCTCGGAACACGCACGATCCCAAAGAGGAGCAAATCGTAAATATCCACAAAATAGCCAAGGGCGGCTACAATCACCGGTAAGCTGAACAAATGTTTAAGTTTTTGCTGACGCGTCATAACAGTAGTTTAAATCTGTGCTGCAAAACTAAGAATATCTTTATATAATAAGTTAAATTTTGGTTGACAATGAGTTGTGGGTTTTTGCTACTTGAGTTGTAGTTTTTTTGCCACGAATGCACGAATTTCAATCAGTTATGACCTAACAGGTAAAAATTACACGGATATAATTCACAGGGTGAATAATTTATTTGTGCTATTTATTCAGACACTAAGCACAATAATAAATTCGTGCATTCGTGGCCGTTATTTTTAGAAGATGGAATAAAAATATCCTTGAATTTGAAAGGATCAAAGCAGATAAAATATCTTGTTAAAATAAAACGTATCATTTTTGTGCTATTTTTCTTCAAATGTTTATCTTTGCTACCCATGACTTTAAAGAACGACTTAATACTTAGGGCAGCAAGGGGGGAAGCGATTGAACGGTACCCGGTTTGGCTCATGCGCCAGGCAGGCAGGATTTTACCCGAATACCGTGAGGTACGCGCTTCATTGTCAGGCTTTAAAGAGTTGGTCGAAACCCCTGAGAAGGCGGCCGAAGTTACCATTCAACCCGTGGATTTACTGGGAGTTGATGCAGCAATTATCTTCTCTGATATCCTGGTGGTTCCCGAAGCAATGGGGCTCGAATACCAGATGATCGAACAGCGCGGACCGTGGTTTGAAAAAACGATCAAATCCGAAGCCGATCTCAAATACGCCGAAACAGATTTCAACATCGAAGACCGTTTAGGCTATGTAACCGAAGCAATCCGAATTACAAATAAAGAGCTCAACGGCCGTGTTCCGCTAATCGGTTTTGCCGGCGCGCCGTGGACGATTTTCTGCTACATGGTGGAAGGCCATGGTTCTAAAACGTTCTCCGAAGCCCGCAAGCTTTTGTACACAAATCCTACTTTGGCACATGAATTGTTATCACGTATTACCAGGGTGACAATTCAATACCTCAAAGCTCAGGTTGAAGCGGGCGCACATATGCTGCAGGTCTTCGATTCCTGGGCAGGGATTTTGGGCACCGCTCAGTACGCTGAATTTAGTTTGCCTTATTTGAAAGAAATTTGTGACGCAATCACCGAAGTACCGGTAACCCTGTTTTCCAAGGGCGCGATTACCTCGGTAGGAGCTATTGCGAAGCTGAAATGCAACACGGTAGGCCTCGACTGGAACATGGATGTTGAAACCATCCGCAGGGAAGTAGGGGAGAACAGGACACTGCAGGGCAACCTGGATCCTTGTGTGCTCTACGCGTCGCACGAAAATGTTGAAAATGAAACAAAAAAGATGCTCGACTCGTTCAAAAGTCGGCGACATATAGTCAATCTTGGTCACGGAGTATATCCTGACATAGAACCGGAAAAAGTAAAAACGTTTATAAAAACAGTTAAAAACTATGAGATCAAATATTAAAACACTTGCGGCATTTATGCTTGTTTTACCTTTGAGCCTGAATTTGTATGCGCAAAAAAGCGAAAAAAACGAAAAAGGCAAAAAAGGAACAGAGAATGAAAACCTGGTGGAAAACGGAAGCTTTGAGGCTACTACAGGAAAAATCAAAAAACTGGGATCCATTGATATGGCAACCGGCTGGAGCTCACCGACAGGTGTGAAAGCGGATTTATACCTTCCTGCCGATAAGATTGCTGAAATCAACACGCCGACTAATTTTTACGGAAAAGAAGATCCGAAAGACGGAAGCAACTATGCTGGTATTTTCGGGTATTCCTACAACGATAAAATGCCCCGTTCCTACATCATGGCGAAATTGAAGACGCCTTTGAAAAAAGGAATGAAGTACTGCGTTTCTTTCCATGTTTCCCTGGCTGAATTATCCAAATATTCCTCCAACAACATCGGGGCGATCCTGGCGAAAAAAGCTTACGGAACAGATGCAAAAGCAAGCATTATCGAAACGCCGAATATCCTGCACCACGAGAACAAAGTATTCAACGCGTTCTACAACTGGGAAAAAGTATGCGGTACATACGAGTCTGAAGGTGGTGAGAAGCACATCGTAATCGGTAACTTCGTGAACAACGAAAATACAGTGAACGAGCGCAACAAGCAGCCGAAAGACCAGAAAGGTACACCGGTAATTGCAGCTTATTACTATATCGACGATGTTTCTGTTACTTTACTGGAAGAAGGTAAAACATGTGACTGCGGTATCGGTGACCTGGAAGACGAAGTTTCTTCCACTATTTACCAGCGCCCGACTTTCATGAAAGAGGGAATGACAGCGAAAGAAAAAATCGAAGCACAGGCAAGCTTCTTCGCATTCGGTAAAAACAAATTGCAGCCTGAAGCTATGAAATCCCTGGATTTGGTTGCTGAAAACATGAAAGCAAACCCAACGATGAAAATCGAGATCATGGGTTACTCCGATGAGAATGAAATCGCTAAAGCTGAAGAAAACCCGCTTTACGAAGGAATGGACCAGAAGCGGATCGACATCGCAAAACGTTACCTCAAAGACAAAGGAATTGCTGAAGACCGTATTATTTCAAGACCAATGGGTGCAGGCGGAGATAACGCTGAAATCCAGGAAACTGATGACGAAGATATGAAGAACGCCAAAACGAGAAGAATTACCTTCCGCGTTCTTTAAGAGATAAAATAACAAAAAGAAAACGCCCTTTCGTTCATTTGGAAGGGCGTTTTTTTTTGTTAATGGGTTATTAGTTTAAAAGTTAGGGGTTATTTAAAACAACTTACAGGCTCATACCTCATTCTCAATTTTCCATTCTTAATTCTTAATTCTCCATTTTCAATTCTTACCTTTGTACTATGTTTCAGCCAGGAGAAAAAATAACATTCTTACACGAAAGTGGTTTCGGTATCGTAACGGAAATCATCAGCGCAACCCAGGTCAAAATACGCGATGACTTTGGTTTTGAGCAGGTATATTTTGTCAGGGACCTCGTGAAGATCCACGGAAGCATGGAGGACAACGACTACAATCCCGGCCCGAAAGAAGATGAGCAGCCTAAAACACGGTCCAATTACAGTGTGCAGAAAGACCGCAGCTCGGCAGAAGCCAAAGATTACTGGGAGCTGGATTTACACATCGAATCCCTGACGGATAACCACCGCGGCATGTCGAATTTTGAGATCATGAAAACCCAAATGTCCGAATTCAAGCGATTTTTGTCAAAAGCCCGGGCAAACGGCATCCAGAAAGTTGTTGTCATTCACGGAGTTGGGGAAGGCGTGCTGAAGAATGAAATCCGTAATTATCTCGCCCAGCAGGAGTTTCTCGAATTTTACGACGCTTCCTACCTCGAATACGGCAAAGGCGCTACGGAGATCCGTTTGTACCTGCAACGATAGTGAATGACAGGTGATGATTTATGAATGTTGAATTCTCATACACCGTTTAAAATTCCTTGCTCCCTTTTCTTCGCCGTTCTTAGCGTGTACTTTCTAAACTTTGCGTTATGCTGTTCTCAAATTAATTAGCACATTAAAACATTAGCATATTCCCACATTAAATTATTATCTTTGTTCGTTTCAATTCAAGCATTCGACAGATGAAAGAAATTCACATGGTTGACTTAAAGTCACAGTACAAAAAAATCAAAACGGAAGTAGATGCTGCTATTCTTCAAGTGATTGATGCAGCGCAATTTATAGGCGGTCCGGAAGTCAATTCCTTTCAGCAAGAGCTCGAAGCTTACCTTGGTGCAAAACATGTGATCCCGTGCGCAAACGGAACGGATGCCCTGCAAATCGCGATGATGGCCCTGGGCTTAAAGCCGGGTGATGAGGTGATCACACCTTCCTTTACCTATGTTGCAACAACGGAAGTGATCGCTTTACTGGGATTGACGCCCGTATTTGTAGACGTTGACCCGAAAACGTTCTGTATTGACGTTTCAAAAATCGAAGCGGCCATTACACCTAAAACAAAGCTCATCGTTCCGGTTCATTTATACGGACAGTCAGCAGATATGGACCCGATCATGGAAATCGCCAAAAAACACAACTTGTTTGTAGTCGAAGACAACGCGCAGGCAATTGGTTGTGACTATACCCACCGTGACGGCACGAAATCAAAAACCGGGACAATCGGAACGATCGGAACAACTTCCTTTTTTCCATCCAAAAACCTCGGATGTTACGGCGATGGCGGCGCGATGTTTACAAATGACAGCGAATTAGCGGTTATTTTGAAGCAGGTTGCCAACCACGGACAAACGATCAAATATCACCACGAACGCGTGGGCTGCAACTCCCGCCTGGATAACTTGCAGGCAGCTGTTCTTCGCATCAAGCTGAGAAGCCTGGACGATTACTGCAATGCACGTCGGAAAGTGGCTGATTTTTATGATGAAAATTTATCGAAGCTCAAAGGGATTACCGTCCCTTACCGCGCTGAAAACTCACGTCACGTATTTCATCAATATACCATGCTGCTGGACGGAATCGACCGCGACAAGCTGGCGGAACATCTTGCTTCCAAAAACATCCCGAGCATGATTTACTACCCGATCCCGGCCCACAAGCAAAAAATGTTTGCCGCTTTCAATTGCGAAAGCCAGGATTTGCCGGTAACCGACTGGCTCACCGGGCGCGTACTTTCCCTGCCGATCCACACAGAAATGGAACAGGAGCAGCTGGATTACATTTACTCGGCCATTAAAGAATTTATAGAAGCTTAATTATGACAAAAATAGCTGTTGTTGGAACAGGATATGTTGGCCTCGTAACCGGTACTTGCTTTGCAGAAACGGGAAACCAGGTAATTTGTATTGATATCGATGCAAAAAAAGTAGAGCAGATGCGCGCGGGCGAAATTCCGATTTACGAACCTCACCTCGATGTGATTTTCGAACGGAACATCAAATCCGGACGACTGACCTTTACCACGGATCTCGCTGCCGGGATCGAAGAAGCAGAAATTATTTTCCTGGCCCTGCCAACTCCTCCGGGTGAAGACGGTTCGGCTGATTTGTCCCACATTTTAGGTGTGGCAGAGCAATTGGGAACGCTCATCAAAAACTACAAGGTAATCGTGGATAAGAGCACGGTTCCGGTTGGTACAGCCGACAAGGTAAGCGCAGCAATCCAAAAAAATGCGCAGGTAGAATTTGCTGTGGTTTCCAATCCTGAATTCCTCCGTGAAGGTTTTGCGGTTGACGATTTCATGAAGCCTGATCGCGTAGTGATCGGTACTTCTGACGAACGGGCACGCAAAGCGATGGAAAGTCTCTACAAGCCGTTTGTACGCCAGGGTAACCCGATTATTTTCATGGACGAAAAATCTGCTGAGCTGACCAAATATGCGGCAAATGCTTTCCTGGCAACCAAAATCACCTTCATGAACGAAATTGCTAATTTCTGCGAATTAGTGGGGGCAAATGTCGACCGCGTGCGGATCGGAATCGGTTCCGATGAGCGGATTGGCAAGCGTTTTCTCTTTCCTGGGATCGGCTACGGAGGTTCCTGCTTTCCGAAAGATGTGCAGGCTTTGGTGAAATCCGGCAAGGAAAACAACTTTAACTTCGAAATCCTGGAATCCGTGATGAAAGTCAACGAAAGCCAGAAAACGGTTTTGTTCCCAAAAATTTCGAATTTTTTCCGCGGTGACCTGAAAGGCAAAAAAATCGCGCTTTGGGGATTGGCATTCAAGCCCGATACCGACGATATCCGTGAAGCTCCGGCCTTATACATGATCGACGCGCTGACGCAAGCCGGTGCATCTGTCGTAGCCTACGATCCGGAAGCTATGAAAAACGTAAAAAACCTGCTGGGCGACAAAATTGCTTATGCAGCCAATGAATATGAAGCCCTGGATGGCGCGGACGCCTTGCTGATCTGCACTGAATGGGGTGTGTTCCGCAACCCGGATTTTGATAAAGTAAGCTCCCTGCTCAAAGACAAAGTGATCTTTGACGGCCGTAACCTCTTCGAACTGGAAGAAATGACGGAAAAAGGGTTTTATTATTCCAGTATCGGACGTTAACTAAGGACAAGCATGAAACGAATTTTAATAACAGGCGCTGCCGGATTTTTGGGTTCCCATTTGTGTGACCGCTTTATCAAAGAAGGCTATCACGTGATTGGAATGGATAACCTGATTACAGGGCGTTTGAGCAATATCGAGCACTTATTTCCGCTGGCGAACTTTGAGTTTTACAACCACGATGTCAGCAAGTTCATCCACGTACCTGGCGAGCTCGATTATATTTTGCATTTTGCCTCCCCGGCCAGCCCGATCGATTACCTCAAAATTCCGATCCAGACCTTGAAAGTGGGATCTTTAGGTATTCACAACTGTTTGGGACTGGCAAAAGCTAAAAATGCACGGGTATTGATCGCTTCAACATCGGAAGTTTACGGCGATCCGACGGTGCACCCGCAAAGGGAAGATTACTGGGGGAATGTGAACCCGATCGGTCCGCGCGGGGTATACGACGAAGCCAAGCGTTTCCAGGAAGCAATGACTATGGCCTATCATACATTCCACGGTTTGGAAACGAGGATTGTGCGTATTTTCAATACCTACGGGCCACGGATGCGCCTGAATGACGGACGCGTGCTGCCGGCTTTTATCGGCCAGGCTTTGCGTGGGGAAGACCTGACGATTTTCGGAGATGGCTCACAAACACGTTCTTTCTGCTATGTCGACGACCTGGTGGAAGGAATTTACCGTTTGCTGCACAGCGATTATCCGTACCCGGTGAACGTCGGTAACCCCGATGAAATCACCATTAAGGAATTTGCTGAAGAAATTATCCAGCTGACAGGAACTGATCAGAAAATCGTTTACCACGAGCTTCCGAAAGATGATCCCAAACAGCGCCAGCCGGATATCACCAAAGCACGTGAAATCCTGGGGTGGGAGCCTAAAATTGACCGGAAAGAAGGCCTGAAAAGAACTTATGCCTATTTTTGCAGTCTTAGCCAGGATGAGCTGAACAAAAAAGAACACAACGATTTCGAAAAATATACAATTAAGTAAATGAGTTATTTCGCACACGAAACCGCCATTGTTGACGAAGGTTGTACCATCGGGAACGGAACGAAGATCTGGCATTTTTCACACATCATGCCCCGGTGTGTTTTGGGTGAAAACTGCAACATCGGCCAGAACGTCGTGATTTCCCCGGAAGTTGTCCTGGGGCGCAATGTCAAAGTGCAAAATAACGTTTCGATTTACACCGGCGTGATTTGCGAAGACGATGTTTTCCTCGGGCCATCGAT
Organism: Crocinitomicaceae bacterium; assembly: GCA_021325675.1. Classification (GTDB taxonomy): domain Bacteria; phylum Bacteroidota; class Bacteroidia; order Flavobacteriales_D; family Crocinitomicaceae; genus M2408. The sequence goes on along the minus strand of JAJTCM010000001.1, from coordinate 855,028 downwards.
GGTTTTTACCAACGTGATCAACCCGCGCAGCGCTGTCAACCGCAAAAGCGAATATGCTAAAACTGTCGTAAAACGCGGTGCGAGCATCGGCGCAAATGCAACAATCGTTTGCGGCCATGATATCGGTGAGTTTGCCTTTATCGGCGCAGGCGCAGTTGTAACAAAACATGTTCCGGCTTACGCGCTGGTAGTTGGGAACCCGGCACGCCAAATGGGCTGGATGAGCGAGTTCGGTCACCGCCTGGAGTTTGACGCTGCAGGAATTGCCTTATGCATAGAAAGCGGTGAGAAATACCAGTTGAGCAATAATACAGTGAAAAAGCTTGTATGAAGATAAATTCAGATAAAATAAAATTTGCCGTTATCGGCGCGGGCCACATTGGCAAACGCCATGCGGAAATGATCAAGCGCGATCCGGAAGCAGAGCTCGTTGCTATGGTAGACGTTCGCTCAAAAGAAGAATGCGGTGCCGAAAGCTTCGATGTTCCTTTTTTCAGGACTACGGAAGAATTGCTGGGCTCCGGCCTTGATTTTGATGTGGTTAACGTATGTACGCCGAACGGTTTACATGCTGAACAGGCCATCGCCGCTTTAGAGCATAAAAAACATGTGGTTTGCGAAAAACCGATGGGCTTAAGCAAAGACAGCTGCGAAAAAGTGATTTTCAAATCCCTGCAGATGTCGCGCCAGGTATTCTGTGTGATGCAAAACCGCTATTCTCCGCCTTCCGAATGGATCAAATCAATCGTTGACAACGGAACGCTGGGAGATATTTTCATGGTCCAGCTTAATTGCTACTGGAACCGCGACGAGCGTTATTACAAAAAAGGCGGCTGGAAAGGAACGAATGAGCTTGACGGTGGGACACTGTTTACACAGTTTTCGCACTTTATTGATATCATGTACTGGCTTTTCGGCGATATCGACAATATCCAGGCAAAATTTGCGGATTTTACACACAAAAATTCTACGGATTTCGAAGATTCAGGCTTTGTTAGCTTTGACTTTGTGAACGGGGGAATGGGCTGTATCAACTATTCAACGGCTGTGCAGGACAGAAACCTCGAAAGCTCCATTACGATTATCGGGAGCAAGGGAAGCGTGAAAATCGGCGGACAATACATGAATGAGGTGGAAATCTGCAATATTCCGGGGTATGAAATGCCGGAGCTGGATCCAACGAACCCGGGCAACGATTACGGGGCTTATAAAGGATCAGCGGCGAACCACAATTACGTGATCTCCAATGTGATCCAGACCCTGAAAGGAAAAACTACTGCAACTACAAACGCGCTGGAAGGTTTGAAAGTAGTTGAAATCATAGAACGAATTTATAAATTAAGAGATGAACAATTCAATCTACAACAAACTGGTAAATAAGGATACCAAACTGGCTGTGATTGGTTTAGGTTATGTAGGGCTTCCTATAGCGCTTGAATTCGCGAAAAAGATCAAAGTTGTCGGTTTTGATATCAACCAGGAGCGTGTTAACCTGATGCGTAATAAAGTCGATCCAAGCAATGAGCTGGGGATGGAAGCCTTCGAAAATTCGGATATTTTTTTCACAGCCAATCTCGAAGACCTGCGCGATTGTACGTTTTACGTGGTTGCTGTTCCGACGCCGATCGACGATTCCAACCTGCCGGATTTAAAGCCTTTGCTCGGCGCAAGCAGAACGGTGGGGAAAGTGCTGAAGAAAGGCGATTACGTGGTGTTTGAATCTACGGTTTACCCGGGCTGTACGGAGGAAGATTGTATCCCGGTACTGGAAGAGCTTTCCGGACTGGAATTCAAAACGGATTTTAAAGTTGGCTATTCACCGGAGCGCATCAATCCCGGAGATAAGGAACACACGCTGCAAAATGTAGTGAAAGTGGTTTCCGGATGCTGCGAAGAATCGCTGGAAGAAATTGCAAAAACATACGAGCTTGTTGTTGCGGCAGGCGTTCACCGCGCACCGACGATCAAAGTGGCGGAAGCTGCGAAAATCATTGAAAACACACAGCGTGACGTGAATATTGCTTTGATCAATGAGCTTTCTCTGATTTTTAATAAATTGAATATCAATACCTTTGATGTGCTCGAAGCTGCCGGTACAAAATGGAATTTCCTGAAGTTCCAGCCGGGATTGGTGGGCGGACATTGCATTGGCGTTGACCCGTATTACCTGACGCACAAAGCCCAGGAAGCGGGATATCATTCCAAAGTAATTACCAGCGGGCGTTATGTAAACGATTCCATGGGCGGTTACATCGCGAAGCAAACTGTTAAAAAGATCATTGCCCAGAATAAAATCATCCAGGAATCCCGCGTATTGATCATGGGGGCAACTTTCAAGGAAGACGTGAGCGATATCCGGAACTCTAAGGTGATTGATATTGTGAATGAATTGAAATCCTACCATGTTTCCGTTGATTTAATCGATCCTCATGCATCTTCTGCTGAAATGGAGCACGAATATGGCATTGGCCTGATTGAAAAGCCTACAGCGAATTATGATGCGATCATTGTTGCGGTAAACCACAGGGAATACAAAGATTTGCCGGAATCCCAGTTCAAATCCTATTTGAAGAACGGTCACGGTGTTTTTGTGGACGTAAAAGGAATTTACCGGAACAAAATCAAGGATTTACATTACTGGAGCTTGTGATGGACCGGGAATTCTGGGAACAGCGTTATTCGGATCAGCAGACGGGCTGGGATATCGGTTCGGTTTCCACGCCGGTCAAAGCATATACTGATCAGCTGATGGACAAAAACCTCAATATCCTTATTCCGGGCTGCGGCTACGGGCATGAAGCGAAATATCTTCATGAACAGGGTTTTACAAACGTTTATGTCCTGGATTTTGCTGAGCAGGCACTCGCGGCCTTTCGTGAGCTCTGTCCCGGGTTTCCTGCGGATCATATTTTACAGGAAGACTTTTTCACTCACTCCGGAAGCTACGATCTGATCATAGAACAAACCTTATTTTGTGCTATTGACCGGGAAATGCGGGATGCCTATGTTGAACAGGTACATCGCTTACTGAAGCCTGGTGGGAAACTGGTAGGTTTGCTGTTTGACTGTGAATTTAATCCAGGGCCGCCATACGGAGGGACAAGAGAAGAATATGAAAAACGTTTCTCAGCTCAATTTGAGGAGTTAAAAATTGAAAATTGTTACAATTCTATTCCGCAAAGGGAAGGCCGGGAGCTGTTTATTCGCTTGCAGAAAGAGGCTTAAGAGAATTGACAGCAGGGTTTTACCCGAATTCAATCGTTAAAAGTACTTCGCTTTTCTTCCTTTTTTTGGGAAATATCTTCCCGGTAAGCTTCAAACTCTGTGAGCAAATCCGAAACTTTACATTCAAAAGTATCAGCCAGTTTTTCAAGCCAAAATATCGTTGGCGTTATTTCTCCTCTTTCCATCCGGGAAATGTTTTGTGAATTATTACCGATGAATGAAGCTAAGTCAATTTGTGTCCAACCTTTTGATTCTCTCTTGTTTTTGATATAATTTCCAAATAGTTTGTTGTAATCTGATTTATTCATGGGCACATATTCTGAAAGTTTTTCAAAATTGATAAAACCTTATGTGGTTACTTTTATATATTTGTATATTATTGTTTTTTATTTTATAAACATTTTATTTCTGCCGATTGTTCAGGGGTTTGATTTAATTGATTGAAAAACAGTGAGTTGTGATTTGGTTGGTAAAAATAAATACTGAATACCAAGCGCTTACGAATAAGGAACGCGATGCTCAATAAACTTCATCATATTGCAATAATTTGTTCAGATTACGAACGATCGAAGCGCTTTTACACTCAAATCCTCGGCCTGGAAATCCTGCGTGAAGCTTACCGCGAGGAACGCAATTCCTGGAAGCTTGACCTGGCCCTGAACGGCAATTATATCATTGAATTATTTTCGTTCCCCGATCCGCCCGGACGTTTGTCGCAGCCCGAAGGAACAGGCTTGCGCCACCTGGCCTTTGAAGTGGAAAACCTCGAAAAAGAAATTGCCCGCCTGCAAAAATCAGGTATCTCCTGCGAAGCCATCCGTACAGATGAGTTTACAGGAAAACGCTTCACTTTTTTCGCCGATCCGGATGAGTTACCGGTTGAGCTGTATGAACAGTAAGGCACGTAGCCTCTTTGACTGCTAAATTAAACGAATTATCAGATGCAAAACATTCCGTTTAACGTATGAAATTTCAAAAGCCGGATATTTTTTGTACATTCGTTTCACATCTTACATATTATCCTATGAAAAAATATATGCATCCGGCCGGAATAATCTTTGTTTTTTTTCTCGTTTCCTTTGGAAATCCTCCCAAAAAAATCAGTACGATAGAACCTGGTGCTTTTTCACTCGGAAACGGTTGTGTCCTGGACGTTCGTTCTGACAAAGTGTTCGTTTACAGTGACGGAGAACAACAGATACAGGGAAAATGGGAAATTATCCGGGGTGATCTGATCCTGGAGACAGCGTCTGTTTTACCGATTTCCCGGAAATGGAAAATTGATCAAAACGGAAAATGTCTCAAAAGCCGTATGAAATTTGCATTTTACCGCATCTGTAATTGCTGAAACTTTTGTGTGTTAAACCACGAGTGACACGAAGGATAACGCATGTTTTGTTGGGAACAGTAATTGAATTATGTATGATGCTGTAGGTAACGGATATCGGTACCAATGACTAAACAAACCTTTTTTACAAGGCGTTGAAATGAAAATCGATGGTCAAAGCTTTATACTCTTCCGTATAGCTTCCGTCAGCGTTTCGGATCGTCAGCTGATCTTCCTGAACGGTCTCTGCTGCTGATTTTGAAAAGAAGAAAATACTGCGTACAGGCTGCTGTTCCTTTCCGTTGACAGTTATTACTTTGCGGGGGAAAAGACCGTTTTGTGAAGCGGTTTGCGTAATTTGTTCACGGATTTCGTGGGGCAGGATCAGCTGAAACTCCCCGTCAGGATTTAACAGGCGGCTTGTCTTCTCAAACAAGATCCTGAAATCAAGGCTGTTGGTGTGGCGCGCCAGGTTTTTTTGTTTTTTCCCGGATAAAAAAGCTTTTTCGAAATACGGAGGATTGGAAAAAATCAAATCGTAGCTGCCTTCAAAGCCATGCTGGGTAAAATCACCCCTGAATACTTTTATGACTGCCGAAAACGGGCTGTTTTCCACATTTTGCTGGGCTTCATCAAAAGCTTCTTCATCAATTTCAATCGCATCAATCAGCAATCCGGGAAAGCGCTGGGCAAGCATCAGGCTCAAAACGCCGGTACCTGTCCCGATGTCGAGGGCTTTTCCATGACTGTTGAATTCAGCCAAAGCGCCAAAGACCAATGCATCCGTGCCCACTTTCATGGCGGATTTTTCCTGGATAATATCGAACTGCTTAAATTTGAAAACGGGCATTCAGCCTAGAGATAAATTGCTAAAAGACCTTCCGGGGTTTTAACGATGAGTTTTTTGTTCGTACGGTCTACTTCCTGCACTAAATCCTGAACAAAAGGGATCAGTACTTCTTTTCCGTTAGCGTCCACCTGGATCAGCGGGTTAACAGGTAAATCAATGATCTGCACGATCTTTCCAACGGGTCCGTGAGTGAGGTCTACGACTTCAAACCCGACAACTTCATGATCGTAGAATTGTTTGCCGCTTAATTCCGGTAAAGTGGAAAGAGGAAGAAAAACGCCTTTGCGGAGAAGCGGTTTGGCATCGTTTTCTGAGTCGACACCTTCAAGCTTTACGCTGGCAAAGCCCTTGTTTTTGAGTTGGTAGGACGTGACAAAAAAAGGAGTCAGGTTCCCGTTGATCTCGATCAGAAGGCTGTCAAGCTTTTCATATTCTTCGGGATCGGTAACGTCCAAAAACAGCGAAACTTCACCTTTAAATCCGTGAAGTTTCGCTATATATCCTAATTGATAACAATCAGTTTTTTTCATGCAGAAATGCTTATGCTTCTTCTGTTCCCTTTTCTTCTTCGGAAGCCGGTGCCTCTTCAGTTGCAGGAGCTTCGTCAGCAGGTGTTTCCACTGCAGGAGCTTCCTCAGTTGCAGTTTCAGCAGCCGGAGCCTCCTCAGTTGCAGTTTCTTCAACTACAGCCTCAGGAGCATCTTCTGTTGCAGTTTCAGCTTCAGGAGCAGTTTCTTCTGTAGCTTCAGCTTCTGCTGCAGGAGCTTCTTCTACTTCAGGAGTGTTTTTTGCTTCAATTGCTTTAGCTCTTGCTTCTTTTGCAGCTTCTTCAGCTTTCAGTGCGTCAGCTTTAGCCTGAGCAGCGGATTTGGAAAGACCGTCTTTTTTAGAATCGATTTTGGAATCTTTGTCCGCCAACCACTTGGAGAATTTAGTTTCAACATCAGCTTCAGTTAAAGCGCCTTTTTTCACACCGTTCAGCAAGTGATTTTTGTACAATACCCCTTTGTAAGAAAGGATAGCACGTGCTGTGTCAGTCATTTCAGCTCCGGTACCAACCCAGTTTAATGTACGGTCGAAGTTGATGTCGATCGTTGCAGGGTTTGTGTTCGGGTTGTAAACTCCAAGCTTCTCGATGAATTTACCATCTCTTTTAGCTCTTGAGTCAGCTACTACCAGGTGGAAAAACGCTTTACCTTTTTTTCCGTGTCTTTGCAATCTAATACGTGTTGCCATTACTTTGTTGTAATTTTTGGGGTACGAAACCCCGGTTAATAATTAATTTTGGAGTGCAAAGATAGGAAATTTATTTGATATTAACCCTTTAAAAGCCGAAAACTTTTTTATATTTAGGGGAACAGGATCTTATACAAGGTCTTCCGACCGGTGTCCATGAATTACTGCATTAGTATTTCTGCATCAAAATATGTATTTTCGTCACACTTAAACCCTTATGATGAAAGCAAAAATAAACTTGTTTTTAACAGGAATGACATTGATTATGAACACGATGATTGCACAACAAGAGCCGAAAGCGCCGAAACATGATACAGTTTTAGTTACACATAAGCACGAACGGATTGATCCCTATTTCTGGATGAACCGCCGCGATTCGAAAGAAGTGCTCGACTACATCGGTGCGGAAAATGCGTATTCGGAAGCTTATTTCAAACGGCTCAACAGTTTGCAGGAGACCTTGTTGCAGGAATTCGACAGGCGGATTGATCCCAATGAGGAAAGCGTGCCTTTCTTTTTCCAGGGACGCGAGTTCCAGAGCAAAAACAGCGCAGGAAAAGATTACCAGGATATTTTCGAAAGGGTAAACGGCAGGCAGGTTTTGTTTTTCAGTGAAAATGAACGTGCCAAAGGACAAAGCTTTTATGAGCTGGCCGACTGGGCGCCTTCACCGGATAATACGATGCTGGCTTTCAGCGAAGATTATGTGGGAAGAAGAAAATACACGATCTTTTTCCGGGATGAAAAAACACGCAAAATCCTGAAAGAGCAAATCAGGGAAACAGACGGCTCGCTTGTATGGGCAAATGATAACAAAACGGTGTTTTACGTCAAAAAAGATCCTGAAACCTTGCGTGAATTCCAGGTTTTTAGCCATGTTTTGGGAACAGACCCTAAAAAGGACAAGCTGGTTTTTGAAGAAAAAGACGAGCGTTTTTCCGTAGGGATTTCCAAAAGTCTCACAACAAAGTATATCGTTATAACAACGGAAAGCTCAACAACTTCTGAGCAGCTGTTTATCAATGCGAACCACCCGGAGCTGCCTTACGAAATCTTCCTTCCGAGGAAAAACGGGCATTTGTACGAAGCGGATGACCACGAAAACGGTTTCTACGTTACTTCCAATGAAAATGCACCAAACAACAAGATCCTGTATTATAAGGACTGGCCTTCCAAAGCCCCGCAGCCGCAGGAAATCATTCCACACGATCCAAAAGTGCTGATTTCGGATAAGATCACCTTAAAAAGACACATGGTGCTCGAAACCCGGATCAACGGACTGGAGCAGATCCAGTTGCTTGACCTGGCAATCGGGCGTAAAAGTACAATTGCTCTCAAGGAAGAAACGTACACGTTAAAACTGGGATATAATGACCAATACGATGCGCCTTTCATTTATTACCACTATAATTCAATGACCACGCCGACAACGGTTTACAAATATCATTTTGCGAAGGAAAACAGCGAGGTCTTTTTTATGAAAAAGCCGATTGATCCAGCTTTCAGCCCGGATTTATATGAATCCAAACGCGTATGGGCAACAGCGAATGACGGCAGCATGATCCCGATTTCACTGGTTTATAAAAAAGGCACGAACCTGGAGAAAGCGCCGCTTTTATTATACGGTTACGGTTCTTACGGGGTAAATATCCCGGCTTCGTTCAGCTACACGCGCCTGAGCTTGCTTGACCGCGGCTTTGTGTACGCGCTGGCACACATTCGCGGCGGAAAATACATGGGTGAAACCTGGTATGAAAACGGAAAATTCCTGAAAAAGAAAAACACGTTTACGGATTTCATCAATTGCGCCGAATATCTGGGAATGAAAAAATACTGCGACCCGGACAAAATCTACGCCCAGGGAGGAAGTGCCGGCGGTTTGCTGATGGGCGCCGTCACAAATATGGCCCCTTATCTCTGGAAAGGTGTTATTGCCCAGGTTCCGTTCGTGGACGTCGTTTCAACAATGCTTGATGAATCCATTCCGCTGACTGTAGGCGAATACGAAGAGTGGGGGAACCCGAACGATGAAACGTACTTCAATTACATGCTGAGCTATTCGCCGTTTGATAATGTGCGCAAGATGAATTACCCGGCAATGCTGATTACAACCGGTTACCACGATTCGCAGGTACAATACTGGGAGCCGCTCAAATGGATTGCCCGTTTGCGTGAATACCGCACGAACAACAACCCGCTTTTGCTGGATTGCAACATGGATGCAGGTCACGGCGGTGGTTCGGGGCGCACCAACGAGCGTAAAGAGTGGGCAAAAGAATATAGTTTTATTTTAGACCTGGAAGGAGTTGAAAAGTAAGTGCTTTAGTATATTTTTTGTTTTTCTTTCCTCCTTCGTTTTTTCTCAAACTCCCGGGGGAAAAGATCCGTATGTTTTATTTGGTCTGCTCAAGGTCAAGCGGGAAGTTGATTCTACGTCCTTTGTCAGTTTCCGGAATAAAAAAGTGTGGTACGCCGATCTTGGCTATAGCACCGCGCCGTTTTCAATAAAATTCAGGGATTCAACAGGCAATCGCCGGAGCTTGCTCTACAGGAACAATTCACGTCCCGTATTGGGGTTTGGCTTTTCCTACAAATGGTTTTCCGTGCGATTGGGCGTTACGCTGCCCCTGTACACGCGTTCAGTAGAAAAATACGGTAAAACGGATTACATCGACCTGGGCTTTGAATTCAAGACCAAACGTCATTTCTACGATGTAGATTTACACAGTTACCGCGGGTATGCGATTAAAAACGCCTGGAAATGGAACGATACGCTCGATCCTGCTGTTGATCCGCACCTGGTGTACAACAATATGCAGGCTTTCAGCCTATCCGTAAACACCTGGCGTTTTCTTAACCCGAATATTAAAGTAAACGTGTTGCGCGGAAGGACCGGAATGTACCTGAAAGAAGAGCAATCGGTTTATATCCGGACGACGATTAATTATTTTTTCCTGAGCCAAAGCGATGGCATTATTCCTGACGGGCTCACTTTTCCGGGGAACAGTAAATTGTATACAAATAACCTCGCGGCACTGGATTTTGGGTTTATTCCCGGCTATGTTTATGTGAACAGGATTAATAACTGGCAATTTTCGGGAATGCTGGGCCTGGGGGGCGTTTTACAGCTGAAAGGGTATGACGGGCGTGCCTATCTCGGTTTGGCGCCGCGTTATGATTTCCGCCTGATGTTCGGGTATAATGTGCGCAAATGTTTCCTGAACCTCGTCAGTGAATTTGATAACAAGTCGATCCGCTTTAATGATTTGCGCTATCGTCAAACGTTCTACACGCTGAAGCTCGTTGGGGGATTCCGCTTCGGCTAAGCTTGTGTGATTTTCCCGCAGGAACATATCCGCGAAACCAGCGGGAAAACTACTATAATGTAAATTTGATAATTGCGGCAGAGAATTAATTAATGCCTGCGTTTCCCTTTTTTGATGTAGTAAGGGTTCATAGAAAACTCGTTCTTACGTTGTTTCTTTGAAATTTTTGGTGTTTGGTCGGCATTGGGAACCGGTTGGGTTTTGTCCGTTGAAACTTTATCGCCTTTTTCTGATTCAGGTACGGAAGCAACGTGCGTATTTCCGCCGGCCGGGGCATTTTTATCAGAAGGGTCGATCCAGTTATTTTTCACTTCCTTGCTGACAACTTCACCGTTTTTCGGGTTGATATGCTGTAAAGTATAGCTTTTTTCACCCTTGTTATTAATTCCTACAACGTCTTCCTGTACAACCCACTTGTTATTCTTGAAATAAAGCTCATCGTAAGAGAAGTCAGGAACATAGTATTCGTAGAAACCAACGAGGTTCGGTGTTTCAGGGGAGAGGTGATCATAAACGATGCGCTGACGGGCTTCGTCAAAGTTCAGGGACATGAAAGCTTTTTTGGAATGCTCAAAATACAGGCGCTTGTGCAGGCCGTCGTTCATTTTAAAGATCGGGCTTCCCAGTTTCACTTTGTTTCCGCTGAAGGAGAGCACGTCGACCATTTTGGCGTTTGTTGCCGGGTTTCCGTCCCATCCTAGGATCGTATACAAGGTTTTATTGGATTTTTCAATCGGGATGATCTTGTAATACAGAGCGCCGTACCAGTTTTTCTCGTCCAGGATTTCATCGCTTCTCTGTAGCATGTGAGCGGAGTTATCCATCAGCTCAATGGTTTTCCATTCTTTTTTCTTCTCGTCAAAGCGGAGAATGTAGCAGAAATACTTGTTGGAACGGTCTTCCTGCTCAATGTTCCAGTTGAATAAACGGAAAGCATTGTCCGGGCTTTTAATTGATCCCAGGGTTTTCAGCTCGCTGAAGGGATAAGAGAAAGCGCCGTCAATCTGGATAGTCTCCAGGAGATACGATTTGAAGATCTCGTTATTCTTATTTTTTTCCTCCGGCGTTTTCGATGCGCGCAGAGCATTTAAGTAAGTTTTAAGCTGCTGCTCGCGTTTAAATAAAAGGCTGTCAGTCTGGGAGATAGCGACTCCAGCCAGAAAAACAAACAATATATTCAAACAAACTTTCATACCTGGTTTAACGGGAAAATTAACACAAAGTTACAATTTTTTCGATACAACGGACAGAAGTCCCTATTTTTTAGCCGAATAGCGCTTTGGGCTTCCGTTTTCGGGGTAAAATGCACGATGAATTAAATAACAATGCGATGTTAAAACATTCATCTTCCGCAGCGCTTCCTGAGCCTGAATTCGATGTAATTTCGCAGCATGTACCTTGACAGTTTTAAGCACAAAGGCATGCGCCGCCAGTTGATTGACGAATTGCGCCAACGCGGGATCACCAGTGAAGCGGTGCTCGAAGCTTTCGACGCCATTCCGCGGCATTACTTCCTGGACCTGGCTTTCGTTAACCAGGCGTATTCCAACATGGCTTTCCAGATCGGTGCGGGACAAACGATTTCACATCCTTATACCGTAGCTTTCCAAACGCAGCTGCTTGATTTAAAAAAGGGCGACAAAGTGCTTGAAATCGGAACGGGCTCGGCCTTCCAAACCTGTATTTTATGCCAGCTGGGAGCAAAAGTTTTCAGCATTGAGCGTCAGCGCGAGCTTTTTGTTAAGGCAAAACACATCATTCATCATTTTGGCTTTAATCCACGTTTGTTTTTCGGCGACGGTTACAAAGGTCAAACTTCCTATGCACCTTACGATAAAGTATTGATTACCTGCGGGGCGCCATTTGTGCCGCAAGCCTTACTTGACCAGCTCAAAATTGGCGGCGTGCTTGTTATTCCTGTCGGGAATCTCGAAAAACAGGAAATGATCCGGATTACCAAACGCGGCGAAAACGATTATCATGAAGAACGCTTCGGGGAATTCAGTTTCGTGCCAATGCTGGAGAATACGAAGTAATTTTTTCCCGCTCCCCATAGCTATCGGGACGCAGACCTATGAAAATAAAATTGGGTTAAATATGATGCCGTAGGCATCGAATATGTGTAACCTAAAATAGAAACGATGAACTGTTTTGGTATGTGTTTTTGATGAAAAACCATGTCAAAACATCTCCAATTGGAAATTAGGCATAGACTTCATCCAGCGAATCGCATATCGTTTTAGCGGCGCGCTCCAGGATCTCAGGAGTATGAACAGAAGAAACAAAACCTACTTCATATCCGCTCGGGCCCATGTATATGCCGCGGTTCAATAATACGGAATGTAGCTTGCGGAACATATTCATATCCGGGTTGATTTCGTCGGATTTGCGAATGGTTTTTTTGCCGTCAAAATTCAGCCAGAAAATAGAGCCGATCTGAACGATCTCAAAATTATACCCTTTCTGCTTCGCATGCGCGTTGATCGGCGCGATAAAAGCTTTGGTCTTGGATTCGAGGTTTTGGTAAAAGCCTTGCTGGGCACATTCGCTCAGCTGCGCAATTCCCGCTGCCATTGCAACCGGGTTCCCGGATAAAGTACCGGCCTGGTAAACGGGACCGTCAGGAGAAACGCAGGACATAATTTCCTTGCTTGCTCCGTAAGCGCCAACAGGTAAGCCGCCGCCAATGATTTTTCCGTAAGTTACCAAATCGGGTTTGATGCCGTAAAATTCAGCTGCGCCGGCGAAAGCCACGCGGAAACCGGAGATTACTTCATCGAAAAAGAGTAAAATGCCATTTTTGGTGCACAATTCACGCAGCGTTTTCAGGAAATCAAGCTCCTGGAGAAGCAAGCCGTTGTTGGCCGGGATCGGTTCAATGATCGCACAGGCAATTTGCTCCGGGTGCTCAGCAATGCAGCGTTCGAGCGCTTCAACATCGTTTAAAGGGAGTACCAATGTTTCCTGGGCAAAGCTTTCCGGTACACCGGCGCTGGAAGATGCCCCAAGCGTAACCAAACCGCTTCCCGCTTTTACAAGCAAAGAATCGGAATGACCGTGGTAGCAGCCTTCAAATTTGATGATCTTATTTCTCCCGGTATAGCCGCGTGCCAGGCGTAATGCCGACATCACAGCTTCAGTTCCGGAGCTTACAAAGCGGATTTTCTCAATAAAAGGATTGTGTTTCAGGATCAATTCCGCCAGCTCGTTCTCCAAACGGGTAGGGGCGCCGAAACTGGCCCCGTTTTGCAAAGCTTCCACAATCCTGGAATACACTTTCGGATGGTTGTGGCCGAGGATCAATGGCCCCCAGCTGCAGCAAAAGTCAATAAAGCGGTTGCCGTCCTCGTCCCAGATCTGGCATCCGTCACCTTTTTTGATGAACAGCGGAACACCGTCAACGGCTTTGAAAGCGCGTACCGGGGAGTTTACGCCACCAGGGAAATATGTTTTAGCTTTTTCAAACAGGCTGGTGGATTGACTGCGGTTGATGTCTGAGATTTTTTCCATACGGTTATTGAATTTTTATACTTCCCGGTCTTCGAGGAAGGCTGCCAGGGAGCGCAGTTTTTGTTTATTTTGGTCCGGGACATTGATTTGATCCAAAGCTTCAAGCGCTTTCCGGAAATAACTGTCCCTCAGTTTTTTAACTTCTTCTTTGATGCCCAACTCGGCAAAAATACCGATTGTTTGCTCTACTTTTTGCTGCGGATCGGTGATCTGTGACAAATTCGCCAGGAACTCCTTTTGCAATGGATTGGCAAGTGCATACGCTTTCAGGACCAGGATAGTTTTTTTATTGGCAATGATATCGCCGCCTACCTGTTTTCCGAATTTTTCTGCATCGGCATATAAATCCAGCAGGTCATCCTGGATCTGGAAAGCTATTCCGAGATTAACACCGAATTCATACAGCAATTTGCGGCTCTCATCTTCCGCGTCGGCAATAATTGCGCCCATTTCCAACGCACACCCCAGTAGAACGGAAGTTTTGAGGCGGATCATTTCGATGTACTCGTCAATTGCTATGGAACGGTTTTCAAAATCCATATCCAGCTGCTGGCCTTCGCAAACTTCGACAGCCATTTGGTTGAAAACGCGCATCAGCTCAGGAATATGGCGGTTTTCCTGCAGGCACAATTGCTGGTACGCCTTGATCAGCAAAACGTCACCGGACAAAATGGCGATATTGCTGTTCCATTTCGTGTGTACGGTTTTCTGTGAGCGGCGCAAAGGCGCTTCGTCCATGATGTCGTCGTGGATCAGCGAAAAGTTATGAAAAAGCTCTACAGCTAAGGCCGCGGATTTACTTTTTTCGTAACCAGCCCCAAAAAGATCAGCACCAAGAATACTGAGGATCGGACGAATCCGTTTACCGCCTAAGCTGAGAAAATAACGCAGTGGCTGGTATAAGTTTTCCGGGTTGGAGGGAAGGTTTAAACCGCTGATTTCCTGCTCAAGGCGGGAAGCAAGTTCTTTGAGTTCGCTTTCCATTGAGTTAGTCTTCTCTTTTTTCAGGGTTCTCTTCGATTGTTTTCACTTGTAAATCATCCCATTCAATATCGGAATCTTCGTCGAATACTTCAAAATACGGTTCTTCAAAAGATTTCGTACGGATCAGCTTATCCAAAGAGAGCAGGAGTGAAGGCAGCAAGACGAGATTAGTGATCATTGCCACGAATAACGTTAGGGAAACCAGGAGGCCAAGCGCCTGCGTACCACCGAATTGGGAGAAAGCAAACACGGAGAAACCGGCAAAAAGAATAACCGAAGTATAGAACATACCCAATCCGGAATCGTGGATCGCAATAATGACACATTCTTTAAGCGTCCATTTTTTTGCTTTCAGGTCCTGCCTGTATTTCGCCAGGAAACGGATCGTTTCATCCACTGAGTTTCCTAAAGCGATGCTGAAAATAATCAGTGTCGAAGGTTTGAGCGGAATACCGAACCAGCCCATAATTCCGGCGGTGAACAGCATAGGAATGATGTTCGGGATCATGGAAATCATCACCATTCTCCAGGAGCGGAATAAAAGCGCCATCAGCAGGGAAATCGTCACAACTGCCAGGAAAACACTGCTTATCAGGTTGTTCACGAGGTACATGGTTCCTTCGGAAGCAACAACGGAAGTTCCTGTTAAAGTAAGCTCATAATATTCGTCGTCGATTGCTTTCCGTAGGTTTTTCTTAAAATCTTTTTTACCGTAATAAGCCCTGACTTTTTCACCGTCAATGTCGAATTCGGTTTGCAGATCAGCGTTTCCTTTGCTGAGAATTTCCGTCAGGTTATTGTAAATTCCCGGATTACTGTAAATAATCGAATCAATGTATGTTTTTTTGCCTTTTTCAACCTGGGCGAAATGTTTTTCAATAGCCGGTTTTTCAGGGTTCAGGATCAGGTCGAGCTCCTTCTTCAGCTTTTTCACTTCATCGGCCACAACATACGAGCCTGCATCCTTCATCTGGGTCCGGATCCGCAGGGTGTTTGTCGAGGTGTCGATCAGTTCCTTCAGTGTAAAATTCGTTGAAGTAGAATTGGAAATGTCGAAGTCGTCCGCGTTTTCTTTACCGTTGTTGTTGCTCAGGTATCGCTTGATGCGGAGCTTGTCTTTGTTGGAAAAAACCCTGTAGTGTTCCGGGTCGTTGCCATAATACGCCATGTTGATGACCTTGACGAAATCGACGTAAGATAAGCTTTTGGAGAATTTTCCTTCGCGTTTGAAATGCTGCTGGATGGAATCGATTTTCGCCATCGTTTCGGTCTTGAAGAGACGGCTTGGCTTTTTGTAATTGATAACCGTTTCAAAAGGAATGGACCCGCCGAAATTTGCTTCGATAAATTCTACATCTTTGAGGATCACGTCACCCTTCGGTAAATCCCCGGTAATGTTCCCGGTCGCTTTGATCCGTGTAATACCGATAATGCTCAGAATAACAATTACAGCTGATATGGCGTAAATCCAGCGGCGTTTGTAAGTTGCCAGGTACACGATTTTTTCGATCATGAAATTCGCATAGCGGTGATCGAGGTGATTGAGCTGCTTTTCCTTCGGTACTTTTGTAATCGAAGCGATAATCGGAACAAGCGTAATGGAAAGGAAGAACACGACCATGATATTCACGGAAGCGATGATACCGAATTCCATGAGCCGCTCGGAGTTGACGAAAATTGCTGTCGCAAAACCAATGGCTTCCGTCAGGTTTGTGAGGAAAGTTGCAAAACCGATCTTCTTAATAACGTCAGCCAAAGCCCTGATCTTATTCCCATGCCTCCGGAATTCCTGGTGGTATTTTAAAATAAGGAAAACGCAGTTCGGGATCCCGATAATAATCATCAGCGGCGGGATCAAAGCCATGAGGATCGATACCCGGAAATCGAGCATGGCGATACTTCCCAGTGACCAGATCACGGAAACGAATACGATAATGTTACTGAGCATCACCGCCCTGAAGGAGCGGAAAAAGAGGTAGAGGATCAGGGAAGTAACAAGAATTGTAAGCCCGATGAAAACGTACATTTCATTGAGGATCCGTTTCCCGATGATGATGCGGATATGCGGCAGGCCGGCAAAGTGCATTTTTCCAAAATCGTCCTCGTAGCTTTGCGCCAGGTTTTCGATATCAAGAACAACGCGGTTCTTTTTCTGGTTGGAGAGAAAATCCTCGTTCAGCCCGATGATCATCAGGGAAACATTCGTTTTGCTGTTGTAAAGAATGTCCTGGTAGATCGGGTTGTTGCGGATCTCTTTTTTAATGGAATCTATGCTTTTTTCACGATATGTTTTGTCGTAAAAAATCGGCTTGGCTTCAAATTTCGCCTGGTTTTTGTTATTATGAATGGTGAAAAGCGTGGCTTCAGAAATCACGTTTTCGACCCCGTCAAACTGCAGGATAGAATCCCCGAGCTCTTTCCATTGGCGGAAAGTTTTTTCGGAGTATAAGGAATCGGATTGTATGGCAATGACTAAGGCGGAACCGTCTTCACCGAACATTTCTTTGAATTTCAGGTAATTGGTCTGGGCTTCAGAATCCTTGGGAAGCATGTTCCCGTATTTATTATCGATTTTGAGACCGGTAAAAGCGAAATATCCAAAAAAGCCTGTTAAAATTATGATGATGATGGCAATGAACCAACGGTTTCTTAAAATAACATTAGCAATTTTTTGCCACATAGAATGGATGAAATTAAATTAAGGCTTCAAAGATAATAAAAATGTTGGATTTTTACTTTTTTAAATCAGTATCCAGCCATTCGAAAAATTCGCGGTACCACAGGATTCCGTTTTGCGGCGTACTGATCCAGTGGCCTTCTTTCGGGAAGTAGAGGTATTTTGTGCGTAAACCTTTTAGCTGTGCGGCCTGGTAAGCCTGCATTCCTTCTGATTCAGGCACCCGGAAGTCCATGCCGCCGTGGATCACGAGGATCGGTGTGTTCCAGTTGTTTACCAGTTTGTGCGGGCTGTTTTTTTCGTAATATTCCTTATTTTCCGGCATCCAGTAAGGACCTTTGTTGTCCCAGTTAGCGAAAAATAATTCTTCTGTCGTTCCGTACCAGCTTTCGAGATTGAACAAGCCGCAGTGTGAAATGAAAGTCTTGAAACGACCATTGTGCACACCGGCCAGGTAATAAACGGAATATCCGCCATAGGAAGCGCCAACGGCCCCGATCCGGTTTTCGTCAATAAAAGGCTCGTTGCTGATATTGTCAACTGCTGCCAGGTAATCGCGGATCGCCTGACCTCCCCAGTCTTTGGAAATGTCGTCGTTCCATTGCTGTCCGAAGCCCGGTAGACCACGGCGGTTTGGCGCAATCACGATATATCCCTGCGAAGCCATCAGCGACAGGTTCCAGCGGTAAGAATAAGACTGGCTCACCATGCTTTGCGGACCACCCTGGCAGTACAAGATGCTCGGATATTTTTTATTGGAGTCAAAATTCGGCGGAAGCACGAGCCAAACCAGCATTTTTTTGCCGTCAGAAGTTTCAATCCAGCGTTCCTGAACAGAAGGCTTATCCAGTTTCTTCAGGATATCTTCGTTGATATTGGTGAGCTTTTTCTCTTTGCCTTTTTTAATTTCCACGGAAACAAGATCGGTCGGTTCCAGCATGGATTGACGGCTCCCGATCAGCTCTTCACCGGCAAGATCAAGGCTTAAGTAATCAAACTGGCCTTTGGTGATCTGTGTCAGCTCCTGGTTTTGGACCGAAAGTGAAAACAGCTGTTTCATGCCTTTGTAGGGAATGATCATGTAAACCGTTTTTCCGTCAGGGCTGAGACAGTAATCGTCTACCGTAATGTCGTGTTTTTCCGTCAGGTTTTTGTCTGTTCCCGAAGCCAGGTCGCGCAGGATGAGATCGTTTTTATCCGCTTCAAAACCGTCGCGCGCCATGCTGAGCCAGAAAAGCGATTTTCCGTCAGCGCTCAACCTCGGACTTGCGTCATATCCTTTGTAATCGTTGGTCAGAACGACTGTTTTGTGCGTTTCGATCGTATATTCATACAGCTGGCTGTTGGTGCTCAATGCGAATTGTTTCCCGCGTTTTTTCTTCGTGCTGTAAATAATTTTTTTGGAGTCCGGGGAAAAAATTACCTGGTCAGAGCCGCCAAAAGGAGGGAGGATGCCGTCGTAGCTTTCGTTTTCAAGCAGGTCCGTATTAGCTATCGAAAGCTCACCGTTTGTAAAGTCAAACAGGAATAAATGCCTGCGCATCTCGTCGCTCCACGCGTTCCAGTGCCTGTACATCAGGTCGCCTTCCAAACGGGCATTTGCCAGCGGCAGGTCGGGATGCTTGTCTTTGATTGTCGTACCGATTTTAGTTGCCGCTACAAACACAATTTTATTTTCGTCGGGAGAAAGCTTAAAGCCTTCCAGCTCGATTTCGGTAATATTGGAAACCTGCGACTTATTGGCACCGGTTTCGTCCATTTTCCAGAGCTGAACGCTTTTGTTTTCAGTAGAAAGAAACCAGATTTTATTGCCGTTTCCCCATTGTGCATCCATTTCTGAAAACGGGGTGTTAGTTACCTGCGTTTCCGTGCCTTTTTTCAGATCGTAAACAAACAAATCGGTATTGCCTTTGTTTTCCTCGATAGAAAAAGTGCGGATTTCATACAGCACTTTCCTGCCGTCAGGAGACACTTTTCCGCCTGTTAAACGCTTGAGCTTCCAGAGCGTTTCAGGGGTCATAACTTGTTGACAAAACAGGGAATTAGCTACACAGGCAAAAACCACGGTTATTAACAAACGGTTCATTCAGTTCATTTTTAGATAAGCAAAAGTAAGCAAATTTGTTGAGTTATGGATTTGTGAGTTATGAGTTGTCTCGCTAAGACGGATAGTTATGAGGATCCAGTATTCCATGTCGCCGTGGAATCAACATTCAACATTCATCAAAATCATCTCCCGTCTCCGTCCAGCAAGTTGCCTAATCCGCCCAGGATGCTTCCTTCTTCTTTACGTGCGCCTGTTCCGTAGGCCAGGATCCGGGATGCAAGCCTTGAAATTGGAAGGGTTTGCAGCCAAACTTCGCCCGGTCCGCGCAAAGTAGCGAAAAACAAGCCTTCGCCGCCGAAAATGGTGTTTTTGATCCCGCCAACAAACTGGATATCATAGTCAATGGTCTGTGTATAAGCGACAATACAGCCGGTGTCCACACGCAGCACTTCGCCCGGTTTGAGCGTGCGTTTTACGATGTGCCCGCCCGCGTGACAGAAAGCAAGTCCATCGCCCTCAAGCTTCTGCATGATGAAGCCTTCGCCGCCAAAAAGCCCTGTGCCGAGCTTACGCTGGAATTCAATTCCTACGGAAACGCCTTTCGCAGCGCACAAAAACGAATCTTTCTGACAAATGATTTTACCTCCGAACTGGCTCAAATCCAACGGAATGATTTTCCCGGGATAAGGTGAAGCAAAGGCCACACGCGCTTTTCCGGTTCCTGTGTGCGTAAAAGCGGTCATAAACAAGCTTTCACCCGTAAGCAAGCGTTTTCCTGCTCCCCAGAGCTTATTGAAAAAGCTATTGCCGCCCTGGCCCGATCCGTCGCCAAAAATAGTTTCCATCTGGATGCCGTCATCCATGTACATAAAGGAGCCGGATTCAGCAATGGCCGTTTCCTGCGGATCCAGCTCGATTTCAACCATTTGCATTTCTTCGCCCTGGATGAAATAGTCTATATCGTGGTTTGTTCTCATATTGTATATTTTAGATTCAAATTTAAAAATAGGATTTAATCCCTGTCCTTTTTCGCAACAAAAATTTAGGGGCAATAAATTGTCAAAGCTCTTTCCGGATCAACGTCATCGCCTTTTCAAAAGCATCATCCGCAAAAGCTCTGCTGTATTTCGGGTTGCTTGGATTGGCAAAGGCATGGTCTGCATTGTAGGAAATGACTTCCAGCTCTTTTCCGGTCTTCTTCATGTTTTTCCGGAATTCGTCTACGACGTCCTGGTTGATCCATTTATCCTGCTCCGGCCAGATGAAAAGTACCGGCGCATGCAGTTTTTTCAATTTGCTCAGATCCTTTTCAGGCATTCCGTAATACATAACGCAGGCTTTGGCCTGGTTACCGGCGAGAATTGCTGCCTGTAAGCTCCAGCCGCCGCCAAAACACCAGCCTATGGTTGCAATATCCGCTTTTTTGCCGACATGCTTCAATAAACCTTTGATGATCGCTTCGGCACGTTCGGTCGTAACAGATTGCATGTAAGCAGCGGCAGAATCCCGTACAGTGGCTACTTTTCCGTCATACAAATCGATTGCAATCACATTCACATTACCCAGCTCGCGGTAAATTTTTTCGGATTCCTGTTTGATGTAATCGTTCAGTCCCCACCATTCATGGATCACGAAAACATAGTTATCGGTGGCTTCAGCGGCTTTGATTTCGTAAGCATACGCTTCGCGGCCGTCCGTGGCCTTGAAAGTGATATTTTTCCCGATCGGGTCGGCGAGTGTAAAAGCTTCAGGTTCGAGATGGCTGGCAATAAAAGCGGCATCATCCGTGAGCATAGCAAAACTTTCCGTGGAACCGGGCATACAGCAGTTTTGGGCGAAAAGAACGGGAAGGCTGAGACAGGTAAAAGTAAGCAGGAAAATAGTTCTCATAATTAAAGTTTAGAAGAACTAAAAGTAGGAAATATTTTATTCAAAAACAAAAAGGATTTAGAGAAGCTTGTGCACAAGCTCTTTCAACCCGGGCAAAACTTCTTCTTTGAACCAGGGATTTTTAGCCTGCCAGATATTATTGCGCGGCGAAGGGTGCGGCAGCGGAAAATAAGCCGGTAAATACTCCCGGAAAGCTTTGACTGTTTCTGTCAGGTTTTCTTTGGCTTTATTTCCCAGGTAATAATTTTGGGCGTATTGGCCCACCAGCAAAGTGAGCTTGACTTCCGGCATCAGGTCCAGGAGTTTTTTATGCCAGAGTGGAGCACATTCCCGGCGCGGGGGAAGATCACCGCTTTTACCGGTCCCCGGGTAACAAAATCCCATCGGAATTAAGGCGATCAGCTCCGGATTGTAAAAAGTTGTGTGATCAACGCCCATCCAGTTGCGCAGGTTATCGCCGCTTTTGTCGTCCCAGGGAATGCCGGTGCCGTGTACAATTCTTCCGGGCGCCTGTCCGATGATAATGATCTTACTTTTGTGACCGGCTGCAAAAACAGGGCGCGTGCCATGCGGAAGAAATTCCTGGCAAAGCGAGCAACCCCGGATTTCTGTCAGCAGATCTTTCATTCCACGCGCCAATCGATAGGTTTGAGCCCTTTGCTTTCGAGAAAAGCGTTTGTTTTGGAAAAATGCCTGCTCCCAAAAAATGCACCTCGGGCCAGGGGTGAAGGATGGGCTGCTTTGAGGATATGATGTTTATTGCTGTCAATCAGCTCAGCCTTGCCCTGAGCGAAATTGCCCCAAAGCAGGAAAACGACATTTTCTTTGAGCTCAGATATTTTTTGGATCACAGTGTCTGTAAATAGTTCCCAGCCTTTTTTCTGGTGAGAACCGGCAACTCCTGCGCGAACGGTCAGTGTTGCGTTGAGCAATAATACGCCTTGATTGGCCCAGGGCTCGAGGTTCCCCGTTTTAGGAACAGGAATCCCTAAATCGCTTTCGAGCTCTTTGAAAATATTCACCAAAGAAGGTGGCTTGGCAATGCCGGGACTAACGGAAAAAGAAAGTCCGTTCGCCTGGCCGGCGCCGTGATAAGGGTCCTGGCCGATGATTACTACTTTAACCTGGTCAAAAGGAGTGTGGTTGAAAGCGGAGAAAATCTCACTGCCTTTCGGGTAGACGGTAAACTGCTGTTTTTCGCGGACTAGGAACTCCTTCAGCTCCAAAAAATAAGGTTTTGAAAACTCATCCTCCAGGACGTTTTTCCAGGACTTTTCGATGGCAATTGACATGCCCCAAAATTACTTAATTAAGTTAATACTGCCGTTTTTGCGAATGAATTTGTCGTTCTCAGGAGAGCGGAAGCCCATTACCCAGGTATATACGCCCTTCATAACGGATTGATTGGCGTAAGTTCCGTCCCAGCCCGTTTCCGGGTCATGAGATTCGAAGAGCAATTCGCCCCAGCGGTTGTAAACGAACAGCTCATAGTCGCCGGGAACAAAGCTTTCATTGAAAACCGGGCTGAAAACATTATTGTGCGCGTCACCGTTGGGTGTGAAAGAATTGGGTATATAATAAAGGGGAACAGCTGTAATTTCGATCACCCGGACTGCTGTATCCGTGCAGCCGAAATCGTTGGTGACAATCAATGTGATTTCAAAATTTCCCGGCTGGTCATACGTATGTCCCGGCTCATGCTCCGTAGAAAAAGGGGAGAGGTCACCGAAATTCCAATTATAAGAAACAGCGCCTTCGCTGGAGTTTGAAAGACTGACATTAGGGGACAACTCTGTAATTTGTTCAGTTCCGGGATCAAATAAGGCAAGTGGTTGAGGCAGAACGGTTACGTTTACTTCATCGGTATCCTGACAGCCATTTACGTCGATGCCGGTCACTAGGTAATCGTCGCTTTCCAGCGGACTGAAACTAACGCCGTTTTGAATTTGTTTTTCCCAGGAATAAACGAGTGCGCCGCTTGCAACCAGGGTTACCTGCGTTCCGGGACAAATATTCACATCAGCCCCAGCATAAACAGTTGGAAGCGGGTTGACGATAACAAAAAGCTCGTCGCTGTGAGGACAATTGTTTGTGTCCAGCCCGTTCAGGGTATACAGAGCGCTTTCAGAAGGGATAAAGCTTACCCCGTTTTGTATATTGTTGCTCCAGACATAATTGCTGCCGCCTGAACCCGTGAGGATTATGCTTTCGCCCTGGCAGATTTCAAGATCCTGTCCTGCTGATATTTCACCCAAAGGCTGTGTGACTGAAATCGTTTTTTCGGGACCGTAGCAATTGTTAACGGCATCGTGAAAAGCCGCGTAATAAGTTCCGGGCCCTACAATCGTATTTTGCAGCCGGTTTGCGTCGCTTACAGGTACGGCAGTATGCCAGCTCAGGTCTGTTCCCGCAGGAATATTGCTTGCTATAAGTGAGCTCAGGTTAGCCGTGGAAGCAACACAGCCGGTGCTCAGGTTAGCCGCCGACAAAGAAGGAACCTGGTCATTGGCAAGGCACACAGCCGGAAGTACCGAATTCGAACATATAGACAATAGCGCACCATTTTCACCTCCTGAACCTGTAATCGTAACCGAAGTATAAGCTGATGGGGCAGAAATAATGAATTCGCCGCCACCGCCCATAATTCCGGAATTTTCCCCACTGAGAATTTCGTTGCCGTTCACAACTGAAAAACAAGTCGCGACAACACTGATCTCAGGAATACCTGAATTGGTGGTAAAAATGAAATTTTCGTTCAAACCACTGCCGGTTGCGGTGATAAAAACAACAATATCATTTACTTGCTCACTGAAATTCATGGTATACGAAAAACTCCCCATCTGTCCGAGATAAACAGAATTAGGCGGTGTCGTCGTCGTACATGACGTAAATGAACCTGAATAAGTTGAAACACTCCCTGATGAACTAACAGTAACATCAACACCATTAACCACGCCCGGTGGAACAACGGATTGGCCGCAGCTTTGCCCGATGCAAGCTGTTGCGACAGCAGTGAATAACAGACAAAGAAATACCTTTGCCTTTATTTCGTGCAGCATAAAACTCCCCTTTAATAAAACCCCTTCTAACTAAGCCCGGATAAGTACTGTTATACAATTCTTATCAATTGTTGCAAAATTACGGCGAAGTATCGGAAAAATAAAAAAAATGTTTTTAACTGTCGGTAAAAAGTTTTAAACTGTTTTTACAAGGCTTTTTCCGGTCATTTCTATAGGAGAAGCAAGCTGCATGCGGTCCAGGATGGTAGGGGCGACGTCGGCTAAGATGCCATTTTCGAGCTGAATTTTGCTTTCTGTGACCAAAACAAAGGGCACCGGGTTGAGGCTGTGCGCCGTATTCGGGCTTCCATCCGGGTTGATTGCATAGTCGGCGTTACCGTGATCAGCGATGACAATCACTTCATAATTTTCACTTTTGGCTGCTTCAACAACGTCTTTCAGGCAGGAATCAACAGCTTCTACCGCTTTCACGATGGCCTCATAAACACCGGTGTGCCCAACCATATCCGGATTAGCGAAATTGAGACAAAAGAAATTCGGTTTTTGGGTGTGGATACAACTGACAATTTTATCGCGGACATCATAAGCGCTCATTTCGGGCTGCAGGTCATAGGTGGCAACTTTGGGTGAAGCGATCAGTATCCGGGATTCCTGGCGGAAATTTTCTTCCCGTCCGCCGCTGAAAAAGAATGTGACATGGGGATATTTCTCCGTTTCGGCAATGCGCACCTGGCTTTTGTTGAGCTTTGAAAGTACTTCGCCCAGGGTATTGCTGAGATTGTCCTTGTCAAATATAACACGCACGTTATGAAAGCTGGAATCGTAATTGGTCATGGTGTAATACGAAATTGCGAGCTTGTGCATGTTTTGCTCATGAAAATCCTGCTGTGTCAAAGCCTCGGAAATCTCCCGGGGCCTGTCTGTCCGGAAATTGAAGGAAATAACGACATCCCCGTCTTTTATCCGCGGCAAAGGCAGTCCATTTTCACAAAGAACTACGGGTTCAATGAACTCATCTGTAATTCCTGCTGCGTAGGAAGCTTCAAAAACTGCCGCCGGAGATTCAAACAGCTGTCCCTGGGCATTAACCATTACGTCGTAGGCTTTTTTGATACGTTCCCAGCGCCTGTCGCGGTCCATCGCATAATAGCGGCCTACAATGGAAGCTACTTTAGTTTGGCGGATATTTTCAGGGCTTAATAATTCCTGCATATATCCAAAGCCGCTTTTCGGGTCACAATCGCGCCCGTCGGTAAAAGCATGGATATAAGATTCACTGATCCCGAAATCAGCCGCCATTTTGCATAAAGCATATAAATGTTCCTGTGAGCTGTGAACGCCGCCTTTGGAAACCAGCCCTATGAAATGGATTGTTCTGTTTTCGTTTTTTGCTTTGTGAAAAGCTTCGAGCAGCACTTCGTTTTTGAAAAATTCACCCTCGCGGATGGCTTTGTTGATGCGGGTTAATTCCTGGTAAACAACCCTGCCGGCGCCGATATTCAGGTGGCCGACTTCCGAATTTCCCATTTGTCCGTCAGGCAGGCCGACTTCTTCACCGAAAGTTTTCAAAGTAGCAGTCGGATATGCTTGCATCAGGTAATCCATATAAGGCGTATCCGCATTGAATATGGCGTCTGACTTGCTTTTGTCGCCGATTCCCCAACCGTCTAAAATGATTAAACCTACGTTTTTGCTCATGCAGCAAAAGTAAGAATTTCTTTTTGGAACGCAAAGTTAGAGCATATAAGACAAAGGAATTTGGAACGCTAAGGCAGCAAAGTTTTCGCAATGAGCGCAAAGTTTCTTGGGAATGTAAAGTGTTCAGAGATGTCACATAAATGCAAAATTTTTTGAGGAGTAAGGATTCAAAATTTCCCTGGCGTTCTTCGCGAAAACTTTGCCTACTTTGCGATCCCGATTTTATCTACAAACGAACTTCAAACACAGAACCTTTCGGCTGGTTGGCCCGGTACGTAATTGTTCCGCCGCAAAGCGAAGTAAATTCTTTCACGATAAACAAGCCAAGACCGGTGCCTTTTTTGGAACGCGTTTCCTCGTTTTCTAGGCGGATAAACTTTTCAAAAATAATATGCTGCTTATCTGCTGAAATTCCGGGCCCGAGATCTTTTACCTGCAAAATTACCTGGTCTTCATCCCTTTTGAGGACAACGGTGATCGCTTCGTCTGTTCCCGCGTATTTGATAGCATTTCCTACAAGGTTGTAGATAATCGTCCGGATCATAAAAAGATCGCTTTGGATATTGATTTCGTTTTTAGCTTCCAGGGCGAGCTTCGACTGCGGGAACTTCACGCGGAATTCATGCAGGATTTGTTCGGTTTCGGTGTTCAGGTTGATCGCTTCCCTGTGAATTTCAAGCGTCCGGTTTTCGATGCGGGCCGAAATCAGGATGGCGTCAACGATTTCTTCCAGGCGCTTGTTTTCGTTAAGCGCTTTGTGCAGCATTTCCTCGCGCATTTCAGCTTCAAAGTTGCGTTTGAGCAGGGTTTGGAGGTATAATTTGGTCGAAGCCAGCGGGGTTTTCAGCTCATGGGTAACGGAAAGCAAAAAGTTGTGCTGGCGTTTGGAAAGCTCATGCTCTTTTTTGATCGAACGGATAATGCGCCATAAGCCGAAAATCAGGATCAGGAAAAAAACGAGCCCTTCCCCAACAATCATCCCGATGCGCTTGTTGACCGCCGCCTGCTCATAACCGATTTCTTTGGTCAGCTGGATAATATGGTAAGCCCACCAGCTAAACTGCACGATAACATAAGTTCCGAGCAAATAAAAAAGGAATGTAGGCTGTCTTTTCAAGGAAAATTATTCTTTTACAAAACTGTAGCTTTTACTTCCCGCAGGGGAAATAACGCGGATGAAATATAAGCCGTTTTCCAGCCCGGATACATTGACTTTACCCTGCATTTGTTCGGGCTGTAATTTTTGTCCCTGTGAATTGTAAATTTCTATACGTAAACCCTGTTCACCGGAAACCGTCAGGATATCTTTCACAGGGTTGGGATATATTTTCAGTCCATTAGCCTTAACTTCAGATAGTCCGGCAAGCTCCTCAAGTGTAATGCGGTAACCTTCAAAGCTGTAAGGAACAGGAACGGGGAAACCAAAAATCAGGAGATTAGCCGTAATGTGGATGCTGATGTTATGAACTCCGGCATCCGGGCTTGTTCCGCTGATTTGCGCACAGCCGTTTGCCCCGCCTGCATACTCACAGCTGCTGATATTGCAGGTGTAAGACATTCCCGGGGGAAGGCCAACAACGCTGTCAACTGAGAAACTTGAGATGGTGCTTCCCGCAAAAGTGCTGTCAATGTCACCGGCATCGTTTGGAACTTTGAAGTTCAGGTCGGTTTGGTAATATACGTTAGCATAACCCGACGGAAAATTTGTTGTTGTGTCCGGCCAGGCGCCGAAAGTTGAGTCTGCATAGTTAGCTCCCGGCGTACATTGTGCCTGCAGGTTAAACGCGATTACAAGCCCTAAAAAAGCCCCAAGTAAAGTTTTCATCATGTTTGTATATTTGATCTGTTTGTAAATTTAGAAATAATTCCCGAAAGCTGAACGGGGCTTTAAATTTTATGTATTTTAGGAGCCAAAACAGCTGACATGCGCTTATTGATTTGCTTCATTTGTTTCCAGGCAGCCTTGTTCGCCCAGGAAATTAAAGGAACTGTGTTTGATGCTTCCACTGCTTCTCCCCTGAGTGGGGTGAAAATCACCGGATCGGAAGGACAAAAGGTATTGAGCGATATAGACGGAAATTTTACGCTGAGCTATCAGCAATTTCCCCTGCAACTGGTTTTCCAGTACGAATCTTTTTATCCGGACACGGTTTCACTGACGGAAATAAAGACGCTGACAATCAGCCTGAACCCGAAAGTTTTGGAGAAAGAAACAGTTGTCGTAACTTCCGCCCGCCGGGGACAAAAAGTGGAGGAAGCGCCGATTTCCCTGGAAATACTGAAGCCGGAGCTGATTAATAACAAAGGGATTACGGACCTCGAAAAAGCGGTTGACCAGAGCCCGGGCGTTTACGCGATGGACGGACAAGTCAGTATTCGGGGGGGCAGCGGGTTTGCTTACGGCGCCGGAAGCCGGGTTTTACTGCTATGGAATGGCGTTCCGCTGCTTTCAGGAGATGCGGGCGATGCCAAATGGAATACAGTTCCCCTCGAAAGTATTGCGCAGGTTGAAATCCTGAAAGGTGCTTCTTCGGTTTTATACGGAAGCGGGGCTTTGAACGGGATTATTTCCCTCACGGAAAAAGAGCCGACAATGAAAGGGGAAACCCGGATCAAAATGCAGCACGGCGTTTACGGCGATCCGAAGCGTGCAAGCCTAAAATACTGGAACCGCAACCCGACTTTTCAGTTACTGGATTTTTACACGGGCAAGCAGTTTCGCCGGATCGGGTATACGTTTTCGCTGGCTGGCTTTACAGATAAAGGCTATCGGCAGGGAGAAACGGAACAGCGTGTCAGAACGGGAGGTACGCTATTTTTCAGGTTCAATAAAGTGAAAAACCTCAAAGCGGGGATCGGCTACAATTTCCAAATCCAGAAAACAGGCAATTTCATTATCTGGCAGAGTGATTCATTGGCTTATACACCAAGCGGCGGTGCAGATACGACAATTGAAGGATCAACTTTGACATTTAACCGCGGGATCCGTTTCAGCTTAGACCCATACATCAGGTACATTGATGCCAAACGCAATTTGCACGCCCTGAAAACCCGCTTATACTGGGTAGAAAATGTGAACTATAACAATTTGGCCCAAAGCTCGCTTTCCCAGGTATATTACGCCGATTACCAATTCCAGAAAAAATGGGATCAGGGTTCTGTGGTAACGCTCGGAACTTCGTTTACCCAAAACCGGGTTAACTCTTCCCTTTACGGCGATCATCACAGCAACAACGCGGCCTTGTACGCACAATTCGAGCAAAAATGGAAAAAGCTGTATGTCACCTCCGGCCTGCGCTTGGAATATTTTGAGCAGGATGGCAAACGCGGAGACTCGGATTATTATTTCGGCAAGGATTCGAGCAAAATACCAGTGTTTCCTGTAATCAGGCTCGGCGCAAATTACGAAGTATTCAAATACACTCACCTGCGTGCTTCTTACGGCCAGGGCGTGCGCTATCCGTCCGTTGCAGAACGTTATACGCAGACTTCGGTAGGCAGCCTCAACATTTTCCCAAACCCGTTTTTGCAGCGCGAAGTAGGCTGGGCCGCCGAAATCGGGATCAAGCAAGGCGTGAAGATCAGCAACTGGAAAGGTTTCCTGGATGTGGCCGGTTTCATCAATGAATACGAAAACATGATGGAATTTGCGTTTGGCTTTTATTTGCCTGATAGCATAGCACCGAGTATTAATCCGGCAAGCCCGGGCTATATACCAAAATGGTTTGGCTTTAAGGCACAGAATGCTGAACGCGCACGGATTACCGGCATTGAATTTTCATTCAACTGTGAAGGGAAGATCGGGGAGGTAGGGCTTACGGCGCTTTTGGGGTATACGTATATGAACCCGGTCAGTCTCAACACCGATTCGGCGTACAGGGCAACTTTTTCGGATACAACGACAAACATGCTGAAATACCGTTTCCGTCACCTGGCAAAAGCCGATATCGAAGCCCAATGGAAAAACTGGAGCTTAGGGGGATCTTTCCGGTATAACAGTTACATGCAAAACATTGACGTGATTTTCGAAACTAAAAGCGCAGGCGTGGAAATCCTTCCGGGCTTAAAAAAGTACCGTTTGGAACACAACAAGGGAGTTCCCGTGTTTGACCTGCGTCTCGGCTACGAATTCAAAGAAACAGTCCGTCTGGGCTTCATTGTTAATAACTTGCTGAATGCGGAATATATGACGCGTCCGGGTGACATCCAGGCGCCACGCTCGTTTATCACGCAGCTGCAGGTGAAACTCTGATTTGCGTACGTATTTTTGATTCAAAACATCGCCGCCTTTGTGAAAAACTCCTTTTGAATCATTCTATCTTTTGAACCAGATACCTTTGCTGGCCAAAACTCAATTCTTCCCCTTCTTTCTTGCCAATAAAGACCTGAAACAGCGGCGCTAATCCCCCGACACAGAAAACAGTTTGATCTTCAAAAGAAATCTTCCCCAAAGGAACCCCCAGGAAAAAAATTCCCTTATCAGTATGAACAAGTGAACCGGCTGAAGCAGTCTGTCCGGGTGAAAAATTAAGCTTATTAAAATTAGCCGTCATTTCCTCGCTTTCCCTGATAATTTTCCCGGCTTGTTCCAATTCCATTTGTACCATTGCCCGCCCGGTTTCGTGTTTATCACCGGCAGTAGATTTCCCTTCCGAATCCAGCGATTCACGAACGCTCTCGAAATTAGCTTTCGCACGCTGCAATTTTTCTTCCAGTCCCAGCCGGATATGTTGAATGAGCTTTTCTTTCAATGTAATATATTTCGTGTTAATTGTTGAGCCTTGAATTACAGGGGTTTACAATTGATTAGTGATGATTGGTGCAATTAGTGGCTAAAATAAAGAGCCCTGTCCCTCATCCTTCTTTTTCGCTTTTGAAGTGGGGGCTTCCGGCTTTTGCGGAACATGGAGCTTTAGGTCAAATTTGTCGTTTAGCCTTTCAATCAAATAAGCCGAAAGCAAAGGCGATTCGAGCTCATGATTTTGGTGCACAAAGAAATACAGGTTTTCCAGGCCGTTCTTTTTCCATTTGGCAATACGATCTATCCACGGATCAAGACGGTCGTAATCGCTTGGGTGGTTTGCCCCGACGTAGCGGATGAAAGCTGTTTTTGTTGTCATGCGCATGTGCATAATGTCACGTCTTCCTGCTGTGTCGACAAGTACATTCGTGATGTTATACTGTTTAAAAAGCTCCGAAACCTGGTCAAAAATTTCCTGTGATTGAAACCATTCGCTGTTGCGAAGCTCAATGGCTAAAGGTGTGGCTTTGGGGAATTCCTGCACAAACTTTTCCAGCCGCTCAAAGTCTTTGGGTTTGAAATTATCGTGCATCTGCAGGAAAACCATACCCAGCTTTTCTTCCAGTGCGCTGACGGAATGACAAAAATCTTCCGTTTGGGTGCGCACGTCATTAAGGCGTTTCAAATGACTGATCGTTTGCGGGATTTTTGGAAAAAACTTAAAATTATCGGGTGTCTTTTCGCGCCATTTAATGAATTGTTCCCGGCCGTAAGGCTGGTAAAACGTAGCGTTTAGCTCAATGCTGTTAAACTGAGTGGAATAATACGCCAGCTCATCTTTTGTGCCTTTCGGGTAAAAGTTTTTGAGATCGCTTTTGTTCCATTTCGCACAGCCGACAGAAACATGGAAACTTTTGGCTTCCTTGCCGCCTAATGCATTTTTCGTGTCCGGGTGATCTTTCGGCAGCGATAAATCGAGCCCTTCCACATTGTCTACACTTCCAAATTTCATAGCAGGTTTATTTTAAGCTTAAACACTCGCAAAATACAAAACTAAGATCGCACTGACCGAAGCAGCAAGTCCGGCCGCTTTTAGCAAGGAGAATTTTTCCCTGAACAAGATGAAGCCGTAAAAAGCGGAAAGCACAACGATGGATACGTTCGTAATCGCCAGAACGGTCGAATCCGACCAGGGCTTCATTTCCGAATAGGATTTCATCAGCAGGAAGATCGAAAAATAATTAGGAATTCCCAGACAGATTCCTGCCAGTATATTCCGGGAATGAAACTGTGCTTTCTTGCGAATGATCTGTATAATGAGAATAGTAATCCCGATAGTGCCCGCAATCCCGAAGCCAATCGCGCTGAAAAGCGAAGAAGGAATGTAAGCCAGTAAATTATTTTGTACATAGTTCAGGGTGAAATCAAGCGCACCGCTACCCACAAAAAGCAAAATAAGCATCCAGACCACCGGTTTTTCGGCGGCTTTGTCATTTTTCGCCCACGACATCAGCAAAACGCCCGAAATAGCGAGTAAAATTCCGGCAATGCGTAGAAAAGTAAGAGATTCACCGTAGAGAACGATCATTAAAACCATCGTCATCGCCATGCTCATTTTCACGGAAACGGAAGTGATCGCCACGCCATTCCGCTGCGAGCTGATGCCCATCACCAGGAAAAGGGAAATAAACAAGATTCCGCAGGTAATCACCGCCGGGACCCATTCCAGATGCTGCATCGCTTCCGGTTTAAAATCCTTTCCATACAGTAAAAAACCGCAGGCGCAAGCCGTAAAATAATTGAAAACGATCGCCTGGAATGTATCTACTTTAAACTTAGGAAAAAGTCGGAAAATCACGAAGATCAGGGACGAAGCGAGTATGCTGCTGATTAAAAAGATCATCCGCGAATGTAAGACGAATTTTTATGATCCGGAAATTTTTAACTGAATTTCGGTCGTGGTTTTCATTTAAATCGATTCAGTCGGTAGGGCAGTTTACTTCCAGGCAAATTTTAACCACACAGAACACATAGCTCATCTGTGAATCATGTGTTCTATGCGGTTTCAGAAATCTTGCTGAATTAATGGCTGATCACCACTTTTTGGGTTCCCTTTGTTTTTTCACCGGCAATACTCAGGAAATAAACCCCGTTCGGCAATTGATCTGAAGGAAAGGAATAAACACCTGTGTTCGGTGCGATTTCGCCTGAATAGATCGTATTTCCCAACTGATCGAAAAGAACAAGCTGCTGTTTATCCTTGCTTTCATGTAATGTGATTTCAAGGGATTTGTCAGCCGGGTTCGGGGAAAGACTGAAAGTAGTTTCGTCCGCCGGGATAGTTTCCAGGCTGAGCGCTTGTGTCAATGAGGAAAGCAAAGCAGCTGTAATCGGGTTCCGCGGGGCATTGTTGCGGTTAATAGAAAGTGCCAATGTAATGCTGTCTTCCGCCTGGTGGATCGTCAGCTGGGTGAAACCACTGATATCGCCCCCATGCCCAAACCAGGTTTTTCCGTTGAAAGGATAACGCATAGTTCCGTATCCATAACCGTTGCAGCCGTCACTGAAATTGACGTTCGTACATGTTCTCATCTGGGAAAGCGAAGCATTGCTGAGAATCTGGCCGGTAAAAAGCAGGCGTGTAAACTTAGCAACATCTTTCGGGTAAGAAACCAAAGCCCCGGAAGTGTAAACCATGCTCGCAAAACAATCGTTCAGCATCACGGTAGCATCCGTTGTAAAAGGCCCGGTAGAGGAAGTAAAGCTTGTCCAACCCGTCGTCATTGGCCCGTTGATCTCTTCCGTCGGAGGGAAAAAGGTCTGCGTCAGCCCGTAAGGCTCTAAAATCCGCGTTCTCAATTCTTCAGCGAAAGTGTTACCGGTAACTGCTTCCACGATCATTCCCAGGAGAATATAATTCGTGTTGCAGTAAGAAAATGCACCGTTCTGCGTGAAAACCGGATCGCTGTTATACGTTTCAATAGCCAGCTGCGGCGTCCAGATACTGTCTGGGTACATAAACCAGGTGTCGCCCGTATTAGGGTTTTGCCCGATAAAATTGTAAATGCCGCTGCGCTGGTTGAGCAGGTAACGGATTTTGGTATTTGAAGGAATGGTAGCCATATCGGGAAGGTACATGCCAACCTCATCATTGAGGGCAAGCGATCCTTCTTCAATCAGCTGGAAAATAACTGTAGCAGTAAATAGCTTGGTGACGCTGGCTTCCTGGAACAAAAGAGTTGTATCCATCGGTGCAAGCGTGTTGATATGCGAAAGGCCGGATGCCCCGTTCCAATAGCGGTTTCCTGGCAGCAGCAAGGTAGCGGAGATTCCGGGAAGATTGTAATTATTGACACAGCTGTCCAGTTTTTCCTGGAGGATCGATGCGGTGTACGGATCAACGGGACTTTGGCCCCAAAGCCTGAAAAAAGGGAGAATTAGTAAAAGAATAACGGGCAGGATATTTGTTTTTTTCATAAATCGCGTTTGTTTGTGTCAAATATAAGCAATGGGCGCCTTTTTTCTTTTGTCAAATCCTGCTTATTTATCCATAAAATTATTCACTTTACGTTCTTCCTCTATATAAGCTTTGCGTTCGTTGCGCTTGACTTCGCTAATGTGGCGTTACAAAAACAGCCAATTATTTCAGGCAGAATAAAGATGGCGCCGATCCGTAGTGCTTTTTGAAAGATTTACTGAAAGAAAAAATATCCGGGAAACCTGTTGATAACGCAGCCTCGCTGACGGAATAATTTCCGCTTCGGAGCAAGCGCAGGGAAGATGAAAGCCGCTGCCGGATCAAATATTGCTGCGGTGTGCACCCAAAAGCCGTTTTGAACAACCTGAAAAAATGATATTCCGATAAACCGGCGTGAGCCGCTGCCAGTGAAATACTGATACTGCCCTGCAATTCGCGGTCGAGGAACTCCCGTCCTTTGGACAGCTTCCGGTAGAGCTCTTTCCGTGTTTCGTGTTTTACGGTTTTGATGGCATACAGGCCCCGGATAACCGGGATATGGTCTTCGATGATCTTTTCTGCCAGCGTATAGTAATATTCTTCGTTGAATTCGTAAGCGTAAAATGGGTTTTCACTGAAAATCCGTCCGGTTTCCGCCAGCATGTTGCCAAGGGCAGTGTCGGAGCCATATTTGTTTTCCAGGAAGGATTCGCCGGTAAAAAAGCTGTCAAGTGAAATATCAGGGAAAGGCGTATCAGATCTCAGCGTGTGCGCAAATACTTCGGATAACAGCTTTTCTGAAACATCAATGCAGATTCCCTTCACGATGTCAGTACTGTCGATATCCACCCGGCCGTCACAAAAGGAATTCGCTAATAAATATTCACCCTTATTGACTGCGTACCTGCGTCCGTTGACATGGTAGGACTCGCATCCTTCCAGCGTATATTTAATCGAGAAGCTTCGGAATTTAACAGGCGCGGAAATAGAATTGAGCAGGGAAAAATTGATCAGGTTTGAGCCTTTCGGCAATGCGTTCAAGTCTATTTTGGTATCCTGCTGAATTAACTGGTACATTTTTATATCGGTTCTCCATCTAAAAATAGAAGAATTATCTTTAGCAAGATGAAGAAATTAGATGAACCGGAATAGACAAGGCTGAACGGGATGTAGAATTTATAAACGGATTTTTTTAATGTGTTAATGAGTCAATATTGAACGTTGAATTCCCATTGTTAATTTAACTCAGCGATTTCTTCGTAATCTGCGGGGAGAAAACAAACTTACTTCCGGAAGTAATAATAAATCTCATCCTCCGAAAACTTCTCATGAAACCTGGGCACTCCCTGCATCACCGGCGCTTTTACACCATCCTGGAATTTGTTTTTCCCAACAATGATCCGGGCTTCGTCCCAGGCGTGGTTCACAAGGAAATACTGCAAAGTACGGCTACCGCCTTCAACAAAAACCGATTGAATATTTAATTGATATAAAGCTTCTAAAATGTGCTGTGTATCAATCGCTTCCAGTTTATAGTAGGTGATGTTTTCTTTTGATTCATGCTTAATTCGGTTGAACACCAGTGTTTTAAGTCCATCCTTAAAAATAGTTGATTCAGCCGGAAGCTGTAACTGGCTGTCAATGATGATCCTCAGCGGATTTTGTCCCTGCACTTCGCGCACGGTTAAGCTTGGGTTATCGTTCTCAATCGTTTTTCTCCCCACTAAAATTGCCGGTTCCTGGCTTCGCCAATGGTGAACGAGGCTTTGGGTTTCGGTCGAGCTTACCCAATTGATTCCCGCAGCATGGCCTGTTCGCGGCCGGTCAATAAAACCATCCTGTGTTTGGGCCCATTTCAGGATCACGTAAGGACGTTTTTTTTCATGGAAAGCAAAAAAGCGCTTGTTCAGTGTGCGGCATTCGGTTTCCAGTACGCCAACGACAACTTCAACGCCGTTCGCCTTTAGTTTCTGGATTCCTTTGCCGTCGACCTTTTCAAAAGAATCACGGCAGCCGATCACGACGCGCCCGATTTTTTTTTCAAGGATGAGGTCTGCGCAGGGAGGTGTTTTTCCAAAATGGGCACAAGGCTCCAGGCTGACGTAAATCGTGCTTTCTGGAAGTAAGCTGCTGTCCTTAACCGAGTTGATAGCATTTACTTCAGCGTGCGCTTCACCATATTTCTGATGAAATCCTTCGCCGATCACCCGGTTTTGATATACGATAACTGCTCCCACCATCGGGTTTGGCGCGACATGTCCTGCACCCAGCTGGGCCAGCTCAATACAGCGCCGCATGTAAAGCTCATCATCGTACATGCAGCAAAGATAGAAAAATTAGCCCCGTCAGAAAGTATATTCGTAAAATTGGCGGTAAGAGAGCTTGCCTTTATTAAAGACTTCCTCAGACTGCATAGTTCCGTTCGCGTTAAAAACACGTTTTTTAAGGTATGTCGGCTCTTGTTCTTTTGGTTTGAAACGTTCCTGCAGAACGCAGTTCCCATTGGAATCGTACGTGTTTTTGTAAGGAAAAATCATCGCGTTTTTGCTGAAATGCTGGTATTCAAGTATTTGTCCTTTGCTGTTACTTCTGAATTTTGTCTGGTAGCGGATTTTTCCTTTCCGGTAAGTGACTTCGTTTTCCCATTCGCCGCTTTTATGCCATGACCGCTTGAGGATGGAGTCGTTAACATAGTTGTTCCATTCGTACATCACTGAATCTTTGGTGAATTTCTTTTCGGACAGGTAAGGCGTACCTTCATTGAGCGTACGTTCATAAAGAATGTAGGAACCATCACTGCTTTCTTCTTTGTATTCACACCTGCTCGAGATCAATTCGGTTTTATTGCTGGCTTCAAGCGCCCCTTCCGCTTTGCATTCATAATTCCAGCTTTTCCGGAGCTTATCATTCTTAAAATAGGTGTTTTTTTTGAGCTTGTCATCGCTGTTGTATTCGTAGAGCATTTTATACCGGTCGTTTTTACGCAATACGGTAGACTGGCTTATTTTTCCGGAATTGGTGTAGGCGATCTCAAGCAAATAATCCCGCTTGCCGTTTTTCAGCTTTTCTTCCTTGATCTTGTTCCCTTTGGAAAACTCACGCTTGATTTCAGTACTGCTTTTTTTCCTTTTGCTAAGCGAGTATACTTGAAGCGAATCATCCTGGAAACGGGCCTGGAACTCATATTTGTTCGCAGGATTTTTAGATGAAAGGAGATAGCCCTTGGAGTTGAATTCCATTTCGGTTACCGTCTTTTTGCCTTTTTTTCCGATAAAAGTCCTCGTCGCTTTTTTGATGTGCAATTCCTTCCGCTTTTTGTTAGGTGCAAATTCAAATTCAAAATCGGGGTTCATGAAATAATAGCCGAAGTGGCCCGAATGAATTTCACGTAGGATTTGGTCGGCATTTTGCCTGTAAATCAAATTCTGGGAGTAGCAGCTTCCGGAAATAAAGAGAAATACGAATAACTTTTTCATAAGCAGTTTTTTGACCTCTATAACTGCCGGTGAAGAAAAGGTTACAAGATTTTTCACATGTGATTATACCGGCCACGAATGCGCGAATTTTTTGGTGATCGAATGATTTAGAAGATGTCACAAATGGAAATAATCACTACGTGATAATCTTCGTGTAATTATTTTGCGGGTTAAATGAGCTTTAATTCATGCATTCGTGGCTTGTCCTTCAGCTAAATAGCCTTGAAGACAAATTACCTGTCGATTTTCGAAGCGAGTAAATAAATAACGGCCATACGTACGGCAACCCCGTTTTCCACCTGGTTGAGAATGATGGATTGTTTGGAATCGGCCACGTCGGAAGTGATTTCAACGCCGCGGTTGATCGGTCCGGGGTGCATTACTACGATTTCTTTGTCAAGCGAATCAAGTAAAGCTTTATCCAAACCGAACTGCATGGAGTATTCACGCAGGGAAGGGAAATATTTGATATCCTGGCGCTCGAGCTGGATGCGGAGCATATTCGCCACATCACACCAGTTTAATGCTTTGCGCAGGTTGTGCTCCACTTTTACGCCGAGCTGCTCAATGTGTTTTGGGATTAAGGTCGTTGGCCCGCAAACCATTACTTCAGCGCCAAGCTTTTGCAGGCAGTAAATGTTGGAAAGCGCTACACGGGAATGTAAAATATCTCCGACGATCACCACTTTTCTCCCGGCTACGTCGCCCAGCTTCTCGCGGATAGAGTAGGAGTCCAATAAAGCTTGCGTCGGGTGCTCGTGGGTTCCATCACCGGCGTTCACGATTTTGGCTTTCACTTTCGTCGACAGGAATTGTGCCGCTCCGGGGTTCGGGTGGCGCATCACGACCATATCGACTTTCATAGAAAGGATATTGTTTACCGTATCGATGAGCGTTTCGCCTTTTTTAACCGAGCTGCTTGCTGCGCTGAAATTCACGATATCGGCAGAAAGGCGTTTTTGTGCCAGCTCAAAGGAAAGGCGCGTGCGGGTGGAGTTTTCGAAAAAAAGATTAGCAATGGTAATGTCGCGCAGGGAAGGAACTTTTTTGATCGGGCGGTTGATCACTTCCTTGAAGCTGTCGGCGGTTTGAAAGATAATCTGAATATCTTTTTCCGTCAAGTCCCTGATCCCGATTAAATGTTCAACGCTTAAATTATCCATGTGCTTCCTGTGAGTATAATACAACCTGGTCTGTGCCTTCAATTTCTTTCCATTCAACGTTCACGCGCTCCGTGGTCAGCGTATCGATCGACTTGCCGATATAATCCGCCTGGATGGGTAAATGACGTGTAAAACGGCGGTCGATAAGCGTGAGCAATTCCACTTTTTCCGGTCGCCCGAAAGCCATGAGCGCATCAATTCCCGAACGGATTGTACGGCCGGTAAACAAAACGTCGTCAATCAGGATCACCTGTTTGTTTTCGATCACAAAATCAATGTTCGTAACGCTCGGGATAATCGCTTTTTCCCTCCGGCGGAAATCGTCGCGATAAAACGTAATGTCAAGCTTGCCGCACGTAATTGTCCGGCCGAGGATACTTTCGAGCTGTGTTTTCAGGCGGTCGAGCACATGAACACCCCTCGGCTGTAAACCGATCAGTACCGTTTCGTCAAAATTTGCGTGATTTTCAATGATTTGATGGCAAAGCCTGTTAATGGTCAATTCAAATTGCTTGGAACTTAGGATGACTTGCTTTTCCATCGCTGCAAATGTAAGAGAAAATTATGAATAATGCATGTTGAATGATGAATTTTGAGGCATTAATTTAACATTCATCGCTCATCGTTCAACATTCATCATTATTTACCACATTCTTGGACTTTCAAAATACTCACCCGGAAAAAAGATACCATGGAAAATTGTTTCAAAACGCACAAGGAGCGAAATTCCTTCTTATTTTTGCAGAATATAAAAACCTCTTGTATTAAATGAAAATTGGAATTGTATTGTACCCGACTTATGGAGGTAGTGGTGTTGTAGCAACAGAATTAGGAAAAGCTTTAGCCGAAAAAGGGCACGAAATTCATTTTGTGACTTATTCGCAGCCCGTTCGCCTGGGCAGTTTCCGGGAAAATGTATATTACCACGAAGTTTCCGTGAGCGATTACCCGTTATTTGAATTTCAGCCTTATGAAACGGTACTTGCCAGTAAACTGGTAGACGTTGTCAAATACGAAAAGCTGGATATCCTGCATGTGCATTATGCCATTCCGCACGCTTCGGCAGCATACATGGCACAGCAGATCTTAAAAACACAGGGAATTGATATTCCATTCATTACAACTTTGCACGGAACGGATATTACGCTCGTTGGGCGTGATCAGAGCTTTGAGCCGGTAATTACGTTTTGTTTGAACCAATCGAATGCTGTGACGGCCGTTTCTGAAAGCCTGCGCAAGGATACTTACAATCATTTTGATACCGACCGTGAAATCCAGGTGATCCCCAATTTCATCGAGTCCATGGACCAGCTGCAGCCTGTTGATTTACAGGTAAGAAGAAAATATGCCGATGACGATGTGAAAATCATTACCCATACCTCTAACTTCCGGAAAGTGAAGCGTATTGAAGACGTTGTGACGGTTTTTCATAAAATTTCACAGGAAATCCCGGCCAAATTGCTGCTGGCAGGTGACGGTCCCGAGCGGAACGTTGCTGAGCGTATGGCCCGCGATCTGAACATCTGCGAAAATGTAATCTTCGTAGGAAAAGTAAGGGATACAAGCCATGTTTTGGAAATCAGTGACTTATTCATTCTCCCTTCCGAAACGGAAAGCTTTGGTCTTGCGGCTTTGGAAGCAATGGCTGTTGGTGTTCCGGTAATTTCATCCAATACCGGTGGAATCCCCGAGGTAAACATCCATAATTATTCCGGGTTTCTTTCTTACGTTGGTGACACCGATGACATGGCCCGCAATGCGATCAGCCTGCTGAAAAACGAAAAGAAACTGCAGCAGTTTAAAGAACAGTCACTCAAGCGCGCCAAAGATTTCAGTATTGAAAAAGTCCTGCCAATGTATGAGGAATTGTATATGTCGGTGGTGCAGAAAGCGAAAGTTGAAAACGGAGAATTAAAAATTAAGAATTAAGACTGGAAAATATTTTTCAATTCTTTTCTCAGTTCTTCATTCCATCAGCCGTTTCCTGAATTGAATGGAGAATAATCTCCCCCGCTTTCCTGATCTCTTCTTCCGTAATATTCAACGGCGGTGAAAGCCTGAAGCTATACGGATGCGATAAAAACCAAAAGCTGATCAGGCCTTTTTCGAGACAGCGTTTCACGACTTTTTCCACGCGCTCAAAACTTTCCATGTCAAAGGCAAACATCATCCCGATCCGGCGGATTGCTTTGATCTCAGGGCTTTTCCCGACGATTTCCACCAGGAGTTTTCCGAGACGTTCCACTTCGGAATAATTGATCTCCGTTTCCATCACTTCCAGGCAGGCGAGGGCTGCTGCGCAATTCACCGGGTGGCCGCCGAAAGTCGTGATATGGCCCAGCATCGGGTTGTAGGTAAATTCATTCATTTTTTCGCGGGAAGAAACCAGCGCCCCAATGGATAAGCCGCCGCCGAGCCCTTTTCCTAAAGTGAGGATGTCGGGAACGATATTGAAGTGCTCAAAAGCGAACAATTTCCCCGTACGGCCTATCCCGCATTGG
The DNA here is from genome assembly GCA_021325675.1 of Crocinitomicaceae bacterium. GTDB lineage: Bacteria > Bacteroidota > Bacteroidia > Flavobacteriales_D > Crocinitomicaceae > M2408. The sequence continues at coordinate 813,900 of JAJTCM010000001.1, read as the reverse complement.
ATTTCATCAAAGATCAGCTGCGCCCCAACTTCAGAACAGCGTTTTCTCAATGCCGCCAGGAATTCAGGGTTTGGAACACGTACGCCGGCATCACCCTGAACAGTCTCCATAATAACCCCAGCCGTTTTGCTTGTGATTTTCTCTAAATCCGGGATATTGTTGAATTGCAAAAATTTTACATCAGGCAGCAAAGGGCGAAACGCTTGCTTTTTTACTTCATTTCCGGATACACTCATTGAGCCGTGCGTACTGCCGTGATAAGATCCCCGGAAACTGATGAGCTCTGTTCTCCCGGTCACGCGTTTGGCTAATTTGAGGGCGGCTTCGTTGGCTTCCGTACCGGAGTTTACTGTATAAACGCAATTTAAAGAACCGGGCAGGAGGGAAGCCAGTTTTTTAGCAAAACCGACCTGCGCATCCTGGATGAATTCACCGTAGACCATTACATGTAAATACTTGTCGACTTGCTCCCTGATCGCTTCAATCACCCGCGGATGACGGTGTCCGATATTGTTTACGGCCACGCCTGCAATCATATCCATGTACGCTTTCCCGGATTTATCGTAAATGTAAACCCCGGAAGCGCGCTCCACCTCGATCAGGTATGGGAACGGATTAGTTTGTCCCTGGAATGTGAGAAAATCGTTTATGTTATTCATGGTTACAAAAATAAAACAAAACAAAAAGAGCCGTAAGATCTACGGCTCTTTGTTTGTTTTTATATTTTAATTATTGTTTACGTGCAATTGCCTTTTGCGCCGTCTCCACGATATTCGCAGAATCAATGCCATATTTGGTCATCAGTTCCATCGGTGTGCCTGACTCGCCGAAGCTGTCGTTAACGCCCACGTATTCCTGTGGAACGAGCATTTTTTGGATCAGAACCTGGGCAACAGAATCACCCAAACCGCCGTTGATCATGTGTTCTTCCGCTGTAACAACGCATTTGGTTTTGGAGATCGATTTCAGTAAAGTATCAACGTCCAGCGGCTTGATGGTGTGCATGTTGATAATTTCCGCTTTGATGCCTTTTTCTTCGAGGACTTTCGCAGCTTCGATCGCTTTCCAAACGAGATGTCCGCAGGCAACGATTGTTACGTCGGAACCTTCCACGAGCACATCGGCTTTACCAATTACGAATTTCGCATCAGGCTTGATGAAAATAGGCATCACCGGGCGGCCAAAGCGCAGGTAAACCGGACCTTCGTGGTCAGCAATGGCGATAGTGGCCTGTTTCGTTTGATTGAAATCTGCAGGAACGACAACTGTCATATTCGGCAGCATTTTCATCATCCCGATGTCTTCCAGGATCTGGTGTGTTGCACCGTCTTCACCCAAAGTCAAACCGGCGTGGGAAGCACAGATTTTTACATTCTTATGTGAATAGGCGATTGATTGACGGATCTGGTCGTACACACGTCCCGTTGAGAAGTTGGCAAAAGTACCGGTGAACGGTATCTTTCCGCCCACAGTCAAGCCTGCCGCCATTCCCATCATGTTTGCTTCAGCAATACCTACCTGGAAAAAACGTTCCGGGAAATCATTTTTGAAGGCATCCATTTTCAGGGAACCGATCAGATCGGCGCAAAGGGCAACTACATTCGGGTTTGTTTTTCCCAGTTCGTGCAATCCTTCCCCGAAACCGGAGCGGGTATCTTTGTTACCAAAAATTTCAAATTCAATCATTTCGCTTATAAATTTATAGTTGTTGTTTTATTCGACATTATACGGAAGTCTTTCGTAAAGGTGTAGGAAGTGGAGCTCAGGTTTTTCTGACGGTAAACCATCCGGTAATTTCCGGGCTGCAGGTCGAGGTAACCGTTTAAGGTCATTTGGTTCAGGTTGTAGACCCAATCCCATTTTCCGGCTTCGTTTTGGATAAATATTTGTGCCACAATTGCATTGCTGCAGCGGTAATTGAAGGTTCCTGGCGCAGGCACTTCCAGGTTGAAAACCGTACTCTGGCTCACTTCAATGGTTTTGTAAATCCGCGGCAGGGTCAGAACTTCGACATCGTATTTACCTGTAATGTATTTGTCTGTTGTATTGATCTGCTGCACATTGAGTGTCTGCGTTTTTCCGTTTTGCATGATCCGCACCTCAATCGGGTAGTCACGCACGGAATTTTGCAGGCGGAATTTGATAAAACCCTGCGGGCCGTCAATTTCAATGACATTGTGCGTATTCCGCTTCAGCTCGATGTTTTTCTTTTCAATCACCGGGATGGTGTTTACCACGAGGTCGTATTTCATTCCCGGGTCGATCACCAGCGTATCCGGGTTGCCGTAACGGTTGATCGTGTGTGTAAAGGTATAGATCAGTTTATTTGTCCCGGCCTGGTACAGGAACATCGTTACATCAGTTTCCTTTGGGTTTTTGTTGGTGTCGTTGATGTTGATCTGGGCGGTGGTGTTCACCAGAACTTTATTCGTAACGCTTTTGAGTACGTTACTGAATGCGTCTTTCGTTTCTGCTTCCGCATAGCTTCCGATACATTTGAATTTCTCCAAATAGCTCAAATCCAGTCCCAAACCGATCACGAAAGGCGTAACATTGATGTTTTTGTCCTTCAGCTTTTTGGCAATTACGCAGGGATCGTTGTCGCAGGCTTCAATTCCGTCCGTGATCAGGATGATGATGTTACGTGAGTTCATGTCCGGGAAATCGCCTGCAGAAGCTTCCAGTGAGCGCGCAATCGGCGTTGTTCCCTTCGCCATAATCGATTTGATCCGGTTTTTTACCTGGGTGAAATTGTCTTTTGCAAAAGGGACTTCCAGTTTCGTATCATTACAATCCTGGTAAGTTGCCGTAATCGGGGATTGGTGCCCGTAAACCCGCAGAGCAATTTCAAGGTTAGGAACGTCGCGCAGGCTGTCTACGTGTTTCGCCAGGATTTCCTTGGCTGCTTCGATCCGTGTTTGCCCGTTGCCCCATTCAGCGTTCATACTGTTCGAAGCATCGAGCACAAACAGGATTCGCGTCAGTTTTTCCTGTGAAAACAAGCCGAGCGGAAGAACGAATATTAATATGTAGAAAAATTTCTTCAAGTTCAATATTTTAATGTGATAATATGCTAATTAGTTAATGTGCTAATAACGCTGAATCGGAAATTAGTTAAACTATTAGCACATTAGCATATTATTACATTAGTTTAATAATCTCCCAGCGTTTCCGTCAGTTGAAGCAAAGCCGCCTGGAGCTGTTCCTCGTTTGGAGCTGATCCGTGCCATTTGTGCGTGCCAACCATGTAGTCAACACCCTGGCCCATTTCGGTCTTCATGATGATTACGATCGGTTTGCCCTTGCCCGTCATGGATTTCGCTTTATCCAGTGTTTTTATAATTTCGTCAATGTTATGTCCGTCCATTTCGAGGACTTCCCATCCGAAGGCTATCCATTTTTGTGCCAGGTTTCCGAGGGACATCACGTCTTCCACGTCACCGTCGATCTGGCGCCCGTTGTAATCAATTGTTGCGATCAGGTTGTCGACTTTTTTGGCTGCTGCGTAAATTGCTGCTTCCCAGATCTGACCTTCCTGCAATTCCCCGTCGCCGTGGAGTGTATACACAATCCTGTCATCGTTGTTTAGCTTTTTGGCCTGTGCCGTACCGATCGCGCAGGAAAGTCCCTGTCCCAGAGACCCGGAAGCCATGCGGATTCCCGGCAGTTTTTTGTCTGTGCTCGGGTGGCCCTGCAATTTGGATCCCAAACGGCGGAAAGAGCCGAGGTCTTCAACCGGAAAATAGCCTGAACGCGCCAAAACACTGTACCAAACCGGTGAAATGTGGCCGTTTGACAAATAAAACACATCTTCATTGATCCCATCCATGGAAAAATCCTTTGGCTGGTGTTTCATGTGGTGAAAGTAAAGGACGGTCAAAAAGTCCGTACATCCGAGTGAACCTCCCGGGTGACCGGAATTTACCTGTGTTACCATTCTCACGATATCTCTTCTTACCTGAGATGCGATTTCTTCTAATTGCTTATTTTCCATTGATTTTTAAAAAGAAAGCCCAAATTTAGCTATAATATGGAAGAAATTAAAAACAATTTATGAACATTTGTTCACAGAATCTTTTTATATTTGATATTCATAAACAAACACAAAACACGACTAAAATCACACAAACATGAAGAAAATCGGAATCAACGGCTTTGGACGGATAGGACGCACTTTTGCACGCTTCAGCTTAGAACAAAACGATATTGAAATTGCGCTCGTCAATGACCTGGCTGATATCGAAACACTGGCACACTTATTCAAATATGATTCCATTCACAGGGTAAATCCCCATGCTTTCAAAATTTCAGGAAACAGCCTGGTATTCGAAAACGGCAAAAAAATAGAATTTGTTTCAGAAAAAGACCCGGCGAATATTCCCTGGGCAAAATACGGCGTAGAAACAGTGGTTGAATGTGCGGGAATTTTCCTGACCAAGGAAGCGGCCGGCGCCCATTTAAAAGCCGGTGCTAAAAACGTCATCCTGAGCGCCCCGCCAAAAGACGATACGAAAACCGTAGTGCTCGGTGTGAACGAAGAAATCCTCACAGCGGAAGATACGATTATCTCCAACGCAAGCTGTACGACAAACTGCGCCGCACCCATGTTTAAAGTTTTCATGGAAATTGCTGAAATTGAATCGGCTTTTGTGTCAACGGTCCACAGCTTTACTTCCGATCAGCGCTTGCATGATGCACCGCACAAAGACCTGCGCCGCGCCCGCCAGGCGACTGCTTCGATAATACCGACGTCAACCGGCGCAGCTAAAGCTTTGTGGCAGATTTTCCCGGAGCTCCAGGGCAAAATGTCAGGAAGCAGTTTACGGGTACCGGTTTCTGATGGCAGTATCACCGAAATTACACTCGTTGTCAAAAACAAAGTTACCGTTGAACAGATCAACGAAGCATTCAAAAAAGCTTCCGAAGGCAAGCTCAGAGATATTATCCGTTACACCGATGAGCCGCTGGTTTCAGTGGATATCGTCGGTGACCGCCACAGCGTTATTTTCGACAGCGAATTAACGACAGTTACAGGCAATATGGTCAAGATCGTTGGCTGGTACGACAACGAAGCGGGTTATTCTGCAAGGTTGCTGGATTTGGCGAAGAGAATGTAACTTCTTCGCTTGAAAGCTACGAAGTTTGAGAATAGAGAATTGGAACGAATGTGAGCTCTACCTGTCTTTTTTCTTATCAGGGTTTCTGCTTGTATGAAAAACAGCGTCTATATAAATTGTGCGGCCTATTTTTTCATACAGAATAACAAAAGGAAAATTATCCATGTGATATTGCCTGTGGTTTGCGATCCTTAAAAATGCGTCCGGATTTTTTTGAATATTTTTTAATGCATAATCCAGATGCTGTAGAAATAGCTCTCCCAAACCATCTTTTTGTTCTTCATACCAAATATAAGATTCTTCGATTTCTGCTGAAGCTTCCGCTCCGAATTTAAGATTGAACTTAATCAAAGATCAGGATTTTCGTTTGCTTCTCACCGTTTTTTGAACATCTTCCCATGAAAAGGTCTGTGACTTGCCTGAAAGCCTGTTTTCACGCCTTTGATTCAGGATTTTGAGGTGTTCGGAACTTAGTTTGAATTCTTCAGTTTCATTTGGCTCAACGCTGATAAAATCCAATGTTTTTATGTACTCCAGGAAAGCTTTCGCTTTTGGGTTTGAAGTATCATGTATGTGAAAAGTAAAAGCCATAATGAGTTGAAAATTACCCTGTAATAATCCTGGAAAAAATCTGCAGCAAATTAGGTGTCTCGAATGTTGTATCAGCTGCAACGACGTGGGCCTCTTCTTCTTTTTCAATAGAAGATGTTTCTTCAGTGCTTATGGTTTCTTCGCCTGCTTTTTCTTCCTTATTGGAACTGGATTCAATGTTTGAGGTGTTCGTTTCTTTTACTTTAAATTGCTTGTCGTTGATCTTGTTCAGGATCGTGATAAGCTGGTCAACACTGATTTTGCTTTTATCAAAGGCAATTTTGACTGTATTTTCCTTGCGGTCGCTGTCGAAATCAAATTCACAGGACTGAACGGCATGGGTATTCATCAGTTCTTTCCGGATACTGCTTCCACAGCCTTTTTCGCACATCATGCCCTCAATTTTGGCGGAAAGCATCTTGTCAGCCTTCACCTCATCGGTCTGGATTACGATATGGGTTTTCTTTTTTTCGGATTTAATTACCTTATGCTCAGCGCCGTTCGAACAAGAAAAAGCCGAGGATAAAAGTACGAGCAGGAAAATCGGGCTGAGTAATTTCATAACCATAATTTTACCAAAGGTAAGATTTTAAATGAATAATTCTTCCGAAAAATTGTTAAACTTATGAACTTTGTGAAACCACATAACCAAATAGGATAACCTGGATGAAAAATTAGGTGTAATGTGCAATATGAAAGAATTGCCCGTAAAAAAACTACTGTGAGCGATTAAAAAACAAAGTGTCTTTTAAAATAAACTATGTGCCTGTGCGGTTAAAAATAGTTAGCATTTTAGTGTATAATTCTGCTAAAAAGCCTTAAAATCCAGTGTTTTTGTAAGAAGATTGCTTTCTTTTCCCTAATTTTGCACCATGAAAACAAAGACGCTCAGGAAGAATAAGGTCAATGTAGTCACTTTAGGCTGCTCTAAAAATTTATTTGACTCCGAAGTCATGATGGCCCAGCTGAAGGCTAATAAATTTGAAGTGGAGCACGAATCCCTGGATGATGACGCGGAAATCGTGATCATCAATACCTGCGGTTTTATCGACAACGCCAAACAGGAATCTATTGATACAATCCTGCGTTACGTGGATGCTAAAAACGACGGACAGGTAGACAAGCTCTACGTAACAGGCTGCCTTTCCGAGCGCTACAAGGACGACCTGGAGAAGGAAATCCCGGAAGTGGACGCTTTTTTCGGTACCCGTGATTTGCCGCGCTTGCTCAAAACCCTCAAAGCCGATTACAAAAAAGAATTGATCGGTGAGCGCCTGCTAACAACGCCTTCCCATTTCGCTTATTTTAAAATTGCCGAAGGCTGTGACCGTCCGTGTTCATTCTGTGCCATTCCGCTGATGCGCGGCAAGCACCTTTCCACACCGATTGAAGATTTGGTAACATCCGCTAAAAGCCTGGCAGCACAAGGCGTGAAGGAGCTCATGCTCATCGCCCAGGACCTGACGTATTACGGATTGGATATCTATAAAAAACGCAACCTTGCCGAGCTGATCCAACAACTTTCCGAAGTGGAAGGAATTGAATGGATCCGCCTGCATTATGCTTTCCCGGCCGGTTTCCCAATGGACGTGATCGATGAGATCCGCGACAACCCGAAAGTTTGCCTGTACCTCGACATGCCTTTGCAGCATGGCTCAACTAAAATACTGAAATCCATGCGCCGCGGGATTACCCGTGAAAAAACAGAAGAGCTGGTAAACGTGATCCGTGCACAGGCTCCCGGTATTGCAATCCGAACCACATTAATTGCCGGCTACCCGGGCGAAACCGAGGAAGACTACCAGGAAATGTATGATTTCGTGGAACGCATGCGCTTTGAGCGTCTCGGAATCTTTACCTATTCCCACGAAGAAAATACCCACGCTTACTCACTGGAAGACAACGTTCCGGAAAAAACGAAACGCGAGCGCGCCGATAAAATCATGGAACTCCAGGCCAGCATCAGCTATGAGCTCAACCAGCAAAAAGTTGGCAAAACCTTCAAAGTGCTCTTTGATCGCGCCGAAGGCGATTACTTCATCGGCCGCAGTGAATTCGACTCCCCCGAAGTAGACAACGAAGTCCTCGTCAAAAAATCAGAAGCAAACCACGTGAGAATCGGTGATTTTGCGAACGTACTCATTGAATCTGCAGATCATTATGATTTGTATGGGAGTGTGATCTAAAATGAGTTGATTAAAGTCGATACTAAGAACTGATTTTAGATAAGTTGACCACCGGAACCCGGACAAGTTGACGGGACAAAATGTACATGACCAGGGCTGGATACTGGTCTAATTCCGATTAATGTAAGCCGAAGCAATAGTTGTTGTCGTTAGTGAAATAAAATGACGTATTGCACGGTGTCATTGATGTTGATCACCGTTGAATCCAAATCCGAATTGGTTCCAAGATCTGAAATATAGTGAATTCCGCTTGTCATGGTGTCTTCGTACATTTTCAGATCACTTTGATCTATCCCGGTAAAAAATATCCTTGTTTGATATTGCGTTACACAATAAACGTGATCTGGATTAACAACATGAAGCTTAGCTGAATGTCTCGGTCCGCAATTTACCGATTTCCAAGTATTTCCACCGTCTTTAGTGTACAATACCGCCAGGCTCGGGTAGACACTATGGGTTTTATATAAATACAAAACCTGTTCATTCATCAGAAAAGCCTGGCTAATACCGGGACCGCCGAAACTTTCGCCCTCTTCCCGGATTAAGGAGTCTTTATAGAATAGCTGATAGCCTGAACCATGGTTGCCGATGGATATGTTTTTGTAGGTTATAAATTTGGCATTCCAGGGTAAGTCATAGCTATGATCAGGTACATTGTCTTTTTTACAAGAGAGAAGAATCAATCCAAGAAAGCAAAGTAGAATTAATTTCATGATATTATGAATTGGTGGTCACACAAATATAACTCGGATAAAGCAATTTTAGTATATGCCTGACAATTTTTTACAGGTTTAAGCAGCAAGTTAAAAAATCAGCTCATCAACAAAAATCCAGCTCTTTTCCCCTTGAAACATATGTCCTTTGGGACAAACACCGCGGTTCACGATTTTATAGCGGAACTTCTTCACGGGTTTTGAAGCATTTGTCTTTAGCGTGAAAGTCTCATTGAAAATTCCTTGTTTATCAGCCGGAAAGGTGATTTTTTGTATGATCGGCTTTTCAAAATTGACCCCGTCGTAAGAAAGCTCCACTTCAATTGCCGTTGGCATGAAAATCCAGGAGCGTTCGTCCTGCAAAGCAGAAATTGTGATCTCCGGCATGTTTTTCGCTTCATCCAGCGTAACAATACCCGAAGCGCTTACGCCTTCATAGCCCTGCCAGGTTCCGGTACGGAAATCCTTCCCGCCGCGGATACCGTCGATCAGGGCTGTTTGTCCGCCGCCGGTATATTGATTGTTGTATACACTCGTTACTTCAAGCGAAGTGCCTGCTTTGAGCTTGTAAAAAGTCGTACTGACAGCTTTTTTATCGTCGGTATGGTAGCTGAACTGAACCCGGTCGTCGCTGCCGGATGGACCTTTATCCACGCGGAAGGTTTTGGCTTTCAGCGTCGTTGTTTCCGTGAAATGCAGGGCTTCTTTGTAAATCGGGCTGTTTAACCCCGGCTCACTGCCGTCCGTGGTGTAACGGATCTGCAGGTTGGGCAAGTCCAGCGTTTTGATTTCCGTTGTGATTTCCTTGCTGAAAGTCGTGTTGGAAGCTGTGAAGTAGGGGACAGGGATCACTGAAGGGTTTATTTCGTCTGTGGCCGGGATATCGCTTGTGTACGTTTCCAGCTCTTTATTCGGCTGGTTGCCCATGTAAAATACGAGCTCGCCGCCTGCCAGCAGTTCCTGGTGGGTGATGAAAAGCTGGGTATACGGTTTTCCGTTCAGCTCGATTTTCTGGATGTATTTGTTTTCCGGGCTGTTGTTTTTTGTTCGGATGTAGAATGATTTTCCTGTTTCAAAATGCATCCCGGCATATTCCTGGATCGGGCGGCCGAAAGTATAAATTGGTTTCCCGGGACAAACAGGGTAGAGACCGATTGCAGAAAGTGCATACCAGGCCGACATTTGTCCGCAGTCTTCGTTTCCGCTCAGGCCGTCAGGGGTGGGGTGGTACATCTCTTTGAGGATCTGGTCAATTTTTTCCTGGGTTTTGTGCGGTGCGTTGGTGTAATTGTACAGGTACGCCATGTGGTGCGAAGGCTCGTTCCCGTGGGCATATTGCCCGATCAGGCCGGTAATGTCTGCCTGCTGCCTGCCGTCGAGCTTGCTCGAGGTTGTAAAGAGACGGTCAAGCCACTGTTCCAGGCTGTCTTTTCCTCCGATCAGGGAGCGTAAGCCGTTGATGTTATGCGGTGCGGCCAGTGAATATTGGTAACTGTTGGCTTCCGTAAAATTGAAATTCACTTCCGAAGGTACGAAAGGGGCGAGCCAGCTTCCACCAATACGCGGCCGCATGAATTTCGTCTGCGGATCAAAAATATTCATGAAATTGTGCGAGCGGAGATCAAATTCCTGGGCTGTGATTCCATCTCTAATTTCTTTGGCGAATTGGGAAATACACCAGTCATCGTAAGCATATTCGAGGGTTTTGGAAACAGATTCCGGCTCGTCACGCGAACCAATGAAGCCTTGCGACGCAAAATAGCTTTTGCCCAATTCGTCTTTTTTTGCAGTTGCCAGCATAGCTTCGAGGGCGAGCTTAGTGTCAAAATCGGTAATTCCCTTGCGGTAAGCGTCTGTAATAACAGAAGCCGAGTGATACCCGATCATGCAGTTGGTTTCGTTTCCGTTGAGTTCCCAAACCGGGAGCGTACCGATGTTTTTGTAAATTTCGAGGAAGGAGCGAATGAAATCGGTGCTGCGTTTTTGCTGGGTAAGCGTATAAAGCGGGTGGGCGGTGCGGTACGTGTCCCAGAGTGAAAAAATACTGTACTGTTGATGCGTTGTTGAGCTGTAAACCTGTGCGTCATTTCCCCGGAAACGGCCGTCGACGTCTGAAAAAACGGTCGGGCAGCTGTAAGCGTGATACATCGCCGTATAAAAGTTCGTCATCGCTTCCGGGTCGGGGCTTTGAAAATGCAGGCGGTTCAATTCAATGTTCCAGCTGTTGCGGGTCAGGCTTTTGATTGTGTTCACGTCCCAGCCGGTAATTTCCTGGAAAAGGTTCTTTTTAGCGCCTTCAATATCTACCGCTGAAATCCCGACGCGTAAAGTGACTTTCTCCGTTGTTTTCGGGTAAGTGAGGAGAATTTTATGCCTTCCGCCTTTGGTAATGATTTTGGCCTTGCTGAATTCGTTTTCACTTTCCAGGTAAAAATAAAAATGCTGGTTTTGGGCCCAGGCACGTGAGCGGCGGCTCCCGGAAACAGCTTTCTTGGATTCGATGTTCATCTCGCAATCCAGTAGTTTGTCGCGGTGATCCAGGTCGAGCAGGATATATTTTGCCTTCGTTTTGTTATCAAACGTATAGGTGTGGATCCCGGCGCGGGGTGTTACGGCAAGTTGCACGGTTATCCCGCTGTTGAGCTTTACTTCGTAATAACCGGGCTCGGCTTTTTCGTTGCTGTGTGAAAAAGAAGCGGCATATCCGCCTTTTGCTTTGTAGGAAGGGTCAATTGCTGCTTTTCCCTGCTGTGGAACAACTAGTAAATCGTTGAGGTCTTCCACGCCGGTACCGCTCAAATGGGTGTGACTGAAGCCATAAATAACGGAATCGGAATAATGATAGCCCGAGCAGCCGTCCCAGCCGTTGTAGCGCGTGTCAGGCCCAAGCTGCATCATACCGAAAGGCGCTGTTGCGCCCGGATGCGTATGTCCATGGCCGCCGGTACCGATGAAGGGGTTCACATGCTGACTGAAATCGTAACGCTTGCGGCCATCCTGCTGTTTGGACGGATCAAGGTATTTCTTACGTACTTCCTGGTTTTGCTTTAATTCGTCGATCTGACTAAATGCATTTAGTATAATGCAGAAAAAAAAACAGCTAGTGAGTTTCATTGAAATTGAATTTTAAAGTATTCCAGAAAATTGCCGCAGATGCACCGAGGATGGCAGCATTCAGTTCGTTCAGGGCTGAAACGCGGATTTCAATTTTGTGCTGGTAAATATTGAGGAGGTTGGCGTCCATCGCCTTTTTGACCTTATCTGTAAAATAGCTTCCGCTGAGCGATAAGCCGCCGAAGAGGATAAAAGCTTCCGGGTCTGAGAATGCAGCAAAATCAGCCAGGGACGAGCCCAGGATTTCGGCTGTATAGTCGACAATTTCACGGGCAAACACATCTCCTTCCAAAGCAAGCTCAAAAACTTTCTTGGCGCTCGGTTCAGAAAGATCCGCCAGTTTGGATGACTGCTTGTTGACGGAATTCAGCTCGCGGATACTGCGCACAACGCCTGTAGAAGAAACATAGGTTTCCAGGCAGCCTTTTCGTCCGCAGCCGCATAAACGTCCATTCGGGATTACGCGGATATGACCGTATTCACCGGCAATTCCATGTTTACCAAAGAGAAGCTCGTTGTCGGAAATTATCCCGCTCCCCAGTCCTGTACCGAGTGTGATCTCAACAAAATCAGTCAGGTCTTTGGCGTTGCCGAACAATTTTTCACCGATGGCAGCAGCATTCGCATCGTTGCTGAGCAAGGCTTTCTTATTGAATTTCTTCTCGAAAATTTCCACCATCGGGATTACGCCTTTCCAGTGGAGATTTGGTGCAAAATCGATTGTTCCGGTAAACTGGTTCCCGTTTGGTGCACCGATCCCGATTCCAACCAAATGGTCAATGTCACAGTTTTTTTGAACAAAATCGTAGAGAAAACCGGCTAAATCCCGGGCGCTTGCAAACTGGCGTGTTGGCGCACTGTCTTCAACGAGGATTTTTCCCTTGTGGTCAACCAGGCCGTAAGCCGTGTTTGTGCCTCCAATGTCAACTCCTAATGCGATTTTATCCATGCGAAGGCAAAGATAGAGAATTTATTCAAGAAAAATCGGGTTAGTAAAGAAAAAATAGTTTACTTTAGGAACAAAGAGCTTCGGGGGGAAAACAGAAAATCCGGCCATTCCAAAATGAGCTCATGCATGCTGATAAAGCATGATTTAAACCCGTTGAAGAAAAAGTCAAATAAAGAGGTTTAAGGCTGAATTAAAAATCCTCCTCTTCGTCATCAAAATTAATGAAGCGGTTGTTTTTGCCACTTTTTTTATAAGCCTGCATTTTTTGCTGACGCGGTTTTCCATCCGCGAAATCCTTGGCTTTTTCTTTTTTCTTAGGCAATTCTTTTTTACGGACTTCAAATTTTGCAGCATCAGGAGCGACAATTACCGGAGCTTTTATATCTGCGCCGTAATCAGGTTTTTTGAAATCCGGGCGTGTATCCTGGCTGAAGGGTTTGCGTTCGGTTGGGCGGTTGTCTTTTGAGCCTGCCCTGTCTTCAGCCTGCTTAACAGAAACAGGTCTTCCGTTAAATACAAAGCCTTCAAGCTGCCTGATAGCTTCCTGCGCTTCCTGGTCGTCTAACATTTCAACAAAGGCAAAACCACGCGGCTTACCGGTTTCCCGGTCCATCGCAATGGTAACTTTGTTTACTTTTCCAAATCTTTCAAATGCAGATTTAAGTTCTTCCTGGGAAACGCCATAATCTAATTTGGCAACAAATATACTAGTCATAATGGGATTGATTTGATCTGTCAGATCAGGGGGTTAGCATTTTTTTTAGTGTAAATATTCATCAATTATGCTTCGAAAATACAATTTTTTTTTAAATCCAAAAAAAAAGTGGAAAATATTTCCACTTTTCTGTCTGATAGTACGTTACAGCTTATTTATTTTTGAGTAAATCACGGATTTCGCCGAGCAGTATTTCTTCGCGGGATGGCGCAGGCTGAGCGGCAGGCTCCTGTTCTTTTTTACGCTTGAAGCGGTTCATCGTTTTGATGAGCAGGAAGACGATAAACGCTGTCACCAGGAAGTTGATCACGGAAGCAAGAAACTTACCGTAAAGCACGCCATTCCAGGCTACGGCATCCAGTTTGGAAACTCCGAGCGTTTTCATGGCCGGGCTCAGGATCAGCGGGGTAATCACATCATTGATCAGGGAGCTGACAATCGTGTTGAAGGCAGAGCCGATGATGACCGCAACAGCCAGATCAACGACATTTCCCCGCATGATAAATTCTTTGAATTCTTTTAGCATAAGTGTGTTATTGAAGATTCACACAAATATAGGAAAAAAACATAAATGTTAATGGGCGTGGCAATGCACTTCGTACGTTATGCTATCGGCCGTATAACCATTGCTTTCCAGGTCGTGGATCTCATCTTCGTCACAGTATTCGCCCAGCTCAATTTCCTGTCCGTCTTTATCGTAATGGCAATCGTGGCATTTTTTGCAGGAGCTTAAAGCTGTAAAAAGCAGCACTGCGCCAGCTAAAAGGATAAAATTTGTCTTTTTCATAATGTATCGTTTTTTAATAATTATTTTGATTTGTTTAGCTGTGATTCCAGCCTGAATTTCAGCGAGCAGTAGAGATTGAACCCCGGTGAAGGAAGCTGGATGTTTTTGAGGCGTGATAAATGGTTGATGTAATTCGTATTGGTAAAATTTTTAAAACCGAGATCAAACCAAAGCGGGTATTTGCCCGACCATTTGAGGTTGAGCGCAAAATGAAGCAGGTTGTAGGCTTTGGATGCTGTTTCGTAGCTCACAACACGGTCTTGCCTGAAGTAATAGCTATGTTGCAGTACGAGCTGTTCGATTTTGAGCCTGCCTTTCATTTTGAGGGAAATTTTGACAAAAGAATTGATCCGGCTTTGTGGTGTCAGCGGCAGGTTTTGTCCCGCAGCGCCTTGCATGGATAAAGTGGAAAAAGAGCTTTCCAAATGCAGGAAATGGGCAAAATGCGGATGGTAATGAAAGCCAAGGTCAACCCCGGCAATTTGCGCTTGCTTCATCTGTTCATATTGGAAAACCGGCAAGCCTTCAGCTACGGAATCAATGGGATTGATGTAAATGTAGTTTTGAAAAAGGGAATAGAACGGGTTGATGGTAAAAGCGAGGTGCTCGTTATGGTATTCAAACGAAAAATCCATCTGTGCTGCGTTTTCGCTTTTCAAATCCCGGTTCCCGATTTCATAGCGCAAAGTTCCGTGGTGTTCGCCGTTCGAAAGCAATTCCGTGAAATGCGGTGTACGAAAACCATTGGATACATTGAGACGAACGGTTGTTTTTTCGGAATTTCGAACGCCTCCCGCTGAAAAGCTGAGCTGTGAAAAATCTTTCCGGATAGGCGGATTTTCCTTGTAATTTTCCAAACTTTCCAGGAGGCGGTTGTCGAAGCGCAGACCAGCCTGGAAATTCCACTTTTTGTAGGAAAGATAGGCAATACTGTAAACCCCGTTGTCAATCGTGTTCCCGTTCGGGACGAGAAATTCCGTAGCGTCACTGTAATTGCGTGTTCTTTGGTACATGCCCTGGAAACCGGAGATCAAGCTGAGTTTTTCAGTGAAATTGTGAATGTAACGCAGCTGGTACAATGAGTTTTGTAGTCCCATGTGGATTGCCGGGATCGTCAGCTTGTCCTCAAGCTCGGTAAGCTGGTTGACCGTTTCTCCTGCCAAAAGGTTGATTTCGCCCCGTTTGAAGAAATATTTGCTTTCCAGCGAAAGATAATGGTTGCGGATCAGCTGCGCGGGGATCGTTTGCTCGCGGGATTGTCCTTTGTAGCGAAAATCGGCGAAATCTATAATCGAATCGTGGCTGTGGCCGGGAATCCCGGTGCGGTTGTTTACATAGGTATAGCGGATGTGCGTCACCCAGTTTTTGAAATGAAAGCCCAGGGCGCTTTTGAGGTCCTGCTCCGCAAAGCGTGAATTGCCTGCAAATGTACCGTCCGGCAGGCGGTAGTCCGCATGATTGGCATACAGGCCCGAAAGGTTAAAGCGCAGGCGGTTTTTGGCAATTTTATATTCCAGGCGGTTGTTGTGCCCCAGCGTGTTGCTTTCAAATTGTGACCGCAGCTCGATCTCCTGCGTGTTTTGTCTCGCGTAAGCATCATCCTGGAAATAAAGCACGCCACCCAAAGCATCGCTTCCGAACTGGAGTGAAGCAGGGCCCTTGATGACCTCAACGCTGCTGATCCCAAGGTCGTTGATGCCCATTCCGTGATCGCCGCCCCATTGCTGGTTTTCGATCCGGAGACCATTGAGATAGGTTACCACGCGCATTCCCTGCATACCGCGGATCACAGGCTTACTGATGCCCGGCCCGGTGGAGGACTGGTAAACCCCGGGAATAGTAGCGAGCAGCTCCCCGAGGTTGGTGGAAGGAATGGCTTTGAGCTCATCGATCT
Source organism: Crocinitomicaceae bacterium (assembly GCA_021325675.1). Taxonomy (GTDB): domain Bacteria; phylum Bacteroidota; class Bacteroidia; order Flavobacteriales_D; family Crocinitomicaceae; genus M2408. The sequence continues at coordinate 797,834 of JAJTCM010000001.1, read as the reverse complement.
TACGCACCTCAACGGGATTGACATTGTTTTTATGCAAATCACCGCGGGCATTGGAAACGACAATTTCGTCCAGCTCCAGGTGGTTTTCTTCGAGGTAAAACATCGCGTTTTTTTGCACCGGAACAATAGCCTGGAAGCTTTCGTACAGCGGGTAGGAAATCCGTATTTTGACCTGCGCCGGAAGAGGTGAGGTGAATTGGAAAAAGCCCAGGCTGTCGCTCACCGTCCCGATTTCAAAATCGACGAGGTAAACGGTGGCGTGGGGGATGGGGTTTCTGGTGTCTTTATCGTAAATCGTGCCTGAGAAAGATTGTGCGCCTATATACACGGGCAGCACAGCCAAAAAGGCTAAAACAACATGTTTTAACATAATAAACTATTTAATAAAGGAAAATAAGCAGTAAGCGATTATGCTGTTACTGCCGGGGGGCCTTTATTGAAATAGCCGGGTGCTTTGGATTGGCATGGGCTGGTGTTTCCTGCTGAGAAAGAAGGCAGGGAAGCCCGTTGGTTTTTGATAGAAAAATATTCGGCCTGGTCAAGCTGAAAGAGGTCAAAATCACAAATGGAGCAGGTTTGATGCTGCGAATCGAGGCTGGCCTGGTGACCGGAATGTTCATTGTGCGGCTTTTCGCAGCTATGCCAATAGTTTGTCGGGACCAGGATAAAACCGAAGGCCGCAAGGATAATGCGAAAGACAAACTTGTGTAGCATTTTATGATAGCAGGATTAACGGTTTTTGAGGCACTTTCTGACTTTTTTCTCATGGATCGCCCGTTCTTCCGGCGTGGTATTAGGCTGGGTGAGGAATTCCTTGCATTTGAGCTCAACGTGTTCCCAGCGGGCCATCAGCTTTTCAGCCTGCTTATCGGAAGGGCTTTTTTCAAACGCGTTGTTGATGGAATCATTGGCAACTACACAGGTACAAAAATCCCACTGCTCACCGTATTTTTTTTCAATTTTCTGGAGATTTTCCTGTTGTTCTTTGGACTTGGTTTCTACCTTTTCTGCTTTCAAAGCATCGTCCAGGGAACTGATAGTGTCCTTAACAATCGTATCATTTGCGTTTTCCAGCTCGCATTCCTCACATTTTTCGGAGGAGGAGCAAGATGCCAGTACAAGGAAAAAAGATAAGATTAAAGCAGTGTTTTTCATGGAAATCGTTATTTTGGCAATAAATTTGTACCTGAAGGGTTTAAGAAGCCTAAATTAATAATTTTTTCAAAAATGAAAGTCTTGCTTTCCATATTTTTTCTCTTTTTTTTCCTGCCGCTCTTCGGCCAGGAGGATTCTGTTCCTGAAAAATACAGGAACCTGGAAGAAGTGAAGATCTACAAAGACTACTATAAAAAGTACAAATCTGCCTTACGCCGGATCCGGAAAGTTTACCCGCTGGCACTTTATGCTGCCGAAAAGCTTAAGGAACTGGATAAGGAGCTTGAGCAGCTTGATTCCAAAAGGAAGCGTAAAAAGCTTTCGAAGCAGGAACATAAACAGCTCAAAGACGATTTTTACTACGTTATCCGTGACCTGTATATCGAAGACGGGAAAATGCTGATGAAGCTTATTCACCGGGAAACGGGCATGACCGTCAAGGAAATCCTGGAAAAGTACAGGGGCAGCTTCAATGCGGAATTCAGCGAGAGCATGGGTAAAATCTGGGAACAGCAGCTGGATATTAAGTATGACCCGAAAGGAGAGGACTGGGTAGCCGAACAAGTCATTAAAGACATCATTGCGGAAGAAGTTAAAATTGACTTTACGCCTAAAATCCTTTCCAGGGAAGAATATAAGACCAGCAAGAAGGAGTATAAAGCAATGAAGAAGGAATACCACAAAAAAGAACGTGAGCGCCTTCGTGCTGAAAAGAAGGCCGAAAAAGAAAAAAAATAATTGCATGATACGTTCAGCGATCCACGTCAGGTAGCTGTTATTTTTTGCCGCACCGCTAAATGCTCGGATTAAATTAACATAGATTATATTACAGCAATATATACCAGTTTGTGAAATCTATAAATTTATGCAAATCAGCAGGATATGGGATTTGTGTATGCGTACCTTTTAAATTTATGACCCTGGATTGAAGGATGAAACTAAATTTTTTCATTCATACGGATTGAGCTTAAATGGAAAAAATCCCGTAAGTTTGTGGAAAGCACTTTTTTCACCTTTACAGTTACAGCATGCTCAGTATTTTGGAATTTCTCATCAGGGACAAAAAGAAACTCACAGGAAAAACACGTTTGGAACGCGCCCGTATGATGCGGGAAATGCGGAATTACAATATTGAGCTAAAGCGGTATACCAAAGATTTTTTTCTCATCGGGCTGGGCGTTTTTGCCGCCGCCTTCGGCTTAAAAGGCTTTTTGCTCACCAATGAATTTATTGACGGCGGCGCTACGGGAATTTCCCTGCTGCTATCGGCACTTACGGACTGGCCCCTCTACATTTTCCTGATAGCGGTCAATATTCCCTTTGTGTTTATGGCTTACAAGATTATCGGGAGGATTTTTGCAATCAAAACGGCAATTGCAATTGCAGCGCTTGTTGTGGTTGTTGCAGCGGTCACTTTCCCGAATATTACGGATGATAACCTGCTGGTAGCTTTGTTCGGGGGCTTTTTCCTCGGGGCGGGGATCGGGCTTTCGATCAGGGGCGGAGCAGTGATCGACGGAACGGAAGTACTGGCGATTTTCCTCAGCCGTAAAATGAACGTGACGATTGGCGACGTAATCATCATCATCAATGTGATTATCTTCTCGGTAGCAGCCTATTTCCTGACGATCGAAAAAGCATTATATTCCATGATTACCTATCTGTCGGCCTCCAAAACACTTGACTTTATCATTGAAGGGATCGAAGAATACCACGGGGTAACAATCATTTCACCGAAATTCCATGAGATCAAAATGATGATTGCCCAAAAGCTGGGGCGCGGTGTAACGGTTTATGCCGGGAAAGGCGGTTATGGAAAAAAGGGGCGAAATGATTCCAACGACATCCTGTTTACTGTAATTACCCGTCTCGAGCTGAGCAGGCTTTATACTGAAATTGAGAAGATCGATCCGGACGCTTTCGTGGTAATGAACAGGGTAAAGGATACGAAAGGCGGAATGATTAAAAAGCGGCCGCTGACACACTAAATCAGGCGTGGGCCCGGTCTTCTGCCTTTTCGAGGATCTCCCGGATCCTGGACTGCATTGCCAGGACACTTTCCTGCTTTTCGACCAGGTCGCCCATTGTGCAATAGCAAAAAATATCTCCTGTTTTGTGCCTGATCACCCATTTGAGGGCCAGGTAAGTGATTTCTTTCCCTTCTATAGAAAGGGTATTGGTATATTGCAGTAGCCCGTTGCTCTCAAAAGCCTGCTGATCGGTTTTCTTTAAAAAGGCTGCATGCTCTGGCAGGAAAAGCTCGTTATCCGTTTTTCCTATCAGCTGACCGTGTTCCCTCTTCAGCGTTTTCAGCCAGCAGTCGTTGGCGTAAAAATATTTTCCCTGGGCATTTTTCAAAGCAAAACTCCCTTCGAAATTATTCGCAATATCCTGGATGGCAATTAATGTATAAGCGAGTGGCTTCATATTAAATCAAATTTCAATTTATGCAGCTCAAATGTGAATGTCAGCTTCCGGATTATCCGTCATATCATTTTCATCATCTGTCACGTAGCTGCTGATTACTTCCTGTATTTTCGGCTGTATGGCCATGATCCGCTCCCTGTTTTCCTCAAGGTCGCCCATGGTACAATAGCAGAACACATCGCCGTTTTTATGTTTTACCGCCCATTTTAGCGCTATGTAAGTAATTTCTTCTCCAAAAGCAGTCAGGGTGCCTGTATAGCTGAGCAGCTCCTTGTTTTCAAATACCTGCTGGTCTGTCTTTTTGGACAATTCTGCATGTTCGGGAGGAAAAAGCTCATCATCGGTTTTCCCGATCAGCTCTTCCTGTTTCATTTTCATTAATTTGAGCCAGCTATCATTCGCGTAAAAATATTTCCCCTGGGCATTTTTGAGGGTAAAACCCCCGTCAAAATTATTTGCAATCTCTTGTATAGCGATTAACGTGTGAGCGAGTGATTTCATATAATTGTATTAACAGGAATTTCTTCCGGTCGGGTTAAAAATAATAAGCGTGCGTTATAAGGCGCATTAATACATGTTTTAGCCGTTTTAGTTTTAAAATGATAGGCCCGGCCAGGTAAAAGAGAGGCTGTTTGAAGCTTAAAAAAGATGATTTAAGCTGTGAGTCAAATATTCAAATTTTGGTACCGGTTACAACTATTTTTTGCTGCAACGGGTCAGTCAGCCCGCTAATTTACTTAGTTCTTTAGTTGAATATAAGGGGTTTGAAGTGAAAACACGTATTTATACGTATTTAAACGAGGATATATACGCTCATTTTTAACCTCAAATAAGCTGTCATTTATCAGCGTTCCAGCAGGTTTAGAAAGAGTTAGGGCACAAAAAAAACCGGACACTTGTAGTGGCCGGTCTTCGAATCTGGTTTTTTAAATGCTTTTATTGGGCAGCCAGCTGTTCTGAAACGCCCTGCGAAATTGCAGATTTTTCGAACACGAGCTTCGTGCCCTCAGAGCTGATTACAATCGTCGTGTCGCGCATTTCGAGAATTTTCCCGTGAACGCCGCCGATAGTAACGACTTTATCGCCAACTTTCAGGTTTGCCCTGAAGTTTTTCAGTTCTTTTTGTTTTTTCATTTGTGGCCTGATCATGAAAAAGTAGAATACAACTACGATCAGTACCAATGGGATTAAATTTGCCATTTTGCGTTATTTTGTTTTTGATTTGATTACTATTTGCGGTATACAAGCCCTTCAATGCGCAACAGGGTGACAGAAGGATCGGTATTAGCGAGGATACGCACTTCTTTGGCCAATTTGCCGCTGCTTGCGTTATCTGTGCGTACCGTTGCTTTTACAGTGTATTTTCCACCCGGTGCGATCGGCTCTTCGGGCTGCTCAACTACCGTGCAGGAACATGAGCCTTTGATTTCAGCAATTACGAGGGGATAGTCACCTGTATTTGTAAGCTCGAACACGGCGTTAATTTCCTCGCCATGTAACACTTTGCCGGCGTCAAACACCGGTTTTACGTCCATGGTGGTTTTTTGCCCGATTTCAACAGCACTGTTATCAGAGCAGGAAAACAGGATCAAAAGGGATGATAAGATGATAAATGATTTCATGGTTGTTTTGTTCAGTGATTAAGAAATAAGTCCCCGCCCGGTTTTCTTGATTTTATTGTCCTGGGCAAGCCGCTCAATCGCGCGGTCGAGGATTCCGTTGATAAAACCGTTGCTTTTCGGGGTGGAATAGAATTTAGAGATTTCAATGTATTCGTTCAGCGTCACCTTTGTCGGGATATTGTTGAATTCCTGGAACTCAGTGATCGCCATTTTCATCAGGATAATATCCATTTTCGCAATCCGGTCGATTTCCCAGTTTTTTGTCAGCTCGTCGATCAGGGCGATGTTGTCTTTATCGTGAACAATTGTCTTACGCAAAAGTGTCTTTACAAAAGGGATCTCATCTTCCGGGTCCTTAAACAAAGGCAGGATTTCAGGCGCTTCGTCTTCTTTTGCGGATTTGATCGTTTTCAGCACCATGGAACAAGCCAGGTCGATATCGTCGAGCCAGTGGATGCTTTTTTCTTCAAAGAAATGATAGATAAGCTCCGAATTGGCGATATCCGTCTTGAAGAGGTTCAGGGCGAACTGCTGGTCGTCTTCGTAAGAATTGCTTTCCGCTGACATGTAGGAGAAGAAAGCCTCGCTCTCACGCACCTGGGCAAAGATCTTTTTGAACATTTCGCGGTTGGCGTCACCAATCCAGGAAACTTTATGTTCTTCGGCGGCGCGGCGCAGCTGCTTACTGCTTTCGAGCTGGGCAAAAAGACGGTTTTCCACAAAGCGCATGTTCGGGTTCAAATCTTCTGCATCCGGACGAATTTTGTTCTTGCGGTCCTCCATCTGCATTTCTGCTACGGTTTTAAGCTCCTCAAAGCTCAGCAGCAGGTAGAGATAGAGGTCGTAGATGCGGTCCAGGGCGCCGATCATTTCTTTTTCCGTGCGGTTGAAATTTTCTTCTTCCGATTGAAAAAAGGCGTACAGTGCCTGTAAAACTTTGATCCTTAAATGACGGCGGTTTAACATTGTAAATTTTTACGGGTAAATTATAAAGGCAATTTTACTTTGCCAATGGCTTCGATACGTTCTTCGGCCATTTTGTTGGCAATCTGGTAAGTCGGGATGCCTTCGTTTTTGGAACGCTTAACGATGTTGGAGATCGTTGTATAAATTTCTTCAGCTTTGTTGAGCGCCCAGGAGGACTGCAGGCTTTTCACCTCGGAATAGCAATTGATCACCCCTCCGGCGTTCAGTGCGAAATCCGGCGCGTAAATGATGCCTTTTTCCATTACTTTCACCCCGTGAACGCTTTCGTTTGCCAGCTGGTTGTTGGCCGCACCGGCAATGATAGAACATTTCAGGCGGGAAAGCGTATCGTCGTTTACCGTTGCGCCTAAGGCACAAGGAGCGTAGATGTCCATGTCAACATCGTATACTTCATTGATCCCGACAACTGTTGCACCGTAAGTGGAAGCCACACGCTTCAACGTTTCTTCGTGGATATCGGAAATATAGATTTTAGCGCCTTCTTTGGCCAGGGAAGCAACAAGGTATTCACCTACGTGGCCTACACCCTGCACGAGCACTTTTTTCCCGCTCAGGGAATCAGTTCCGTATTGTTCGTGGGCACAAGCCTTCATACCAACGTAAACGCCGTGGGCAGTTACAGGGGAAGGGTCGCCGCTTTTGCCCGGCAAACCTACAACGTGGTCTGTTTCCATGTTTACCCAGGTCATATCGATCGGGGAGATGCCGACATCTTCCGCGGTAATGTATTTCCCGCCAAGGCTGTTGACAAACTTACCGAAACGGCGAAAAAGCGCTTCAGATTTCATGCTGCGGGAATCACCGATAATCACGGCTTTACCGCCACCGAGGTTCAGCCCGGAAATCGCATTCTTATAGGTCATCCCGCGGGACAGGCGCAAAACGTCTGTCAGGGCGTCCATTTCATTGTTGTACATCCACATACGTGTACCGCCGAGCGCCGGGCCCAGAACGGTGTTGTGCACGGCGATGATTGCTTTCAGGCCGGTTTCGTTATCGTTGCAGAATAAAAGTTGTTCGTGGTTGAATTTGCTCATTTGAGCAATAACAGGGTTTTCTGCCAGGCTGGTATCCTGGATGTTTTTTACTTCAATCATTATCTTTCAAAAAAGCGTTCAAAAAACTATTTCAAATTGCTATTTTTGTAGCATAGTACTAAACAGCGCTGCAAAAATAGGAAAAATATCTGATGAAGTCTTTAAGCTACCTGAACAAATATTTAATAAAATACAAATGGAGGCTCATTTTCGGTGTCGTATTCATTGCCCTTTCCAACTATTTTGGGGTGGAAATGCCGAAACTGGTCAAAACAGCAGTAAATGACTTCCTGGAAACGGTTGGAAACCCGGAAAAATTCGATGCTATTTTCTGGCTCACGCTCAAAATCGCAGGCCTGTATATGCTTTTTTCTGTCGTCAAAGGCTTCTTCCTTTTTCTTACCCGGCAAATGATCATCATCGTTTCCCGCCTGATCGAATACGACCTCAAAAATGAAATTTACCAGCAATACCAGCGCCTGAACTTTGCCTTTTATAAAAAAAACCGCACGGGCGATTTGATGAACCGTATTTCGGAAGATGTTTCGCAGGTGCGGATGTACCTTGGCCCGGGACTAATGTATACGATTAACCTCGTTGTGCTTTCCATTCTCGGAATTTACGCCATGATGCGCATTCACGTGCCGCTCACATTGGTTGTGCTGATCCCGCTGCCGCTGATGTCCATCCTGATTTACCGCGTATCCACGAAAATGAACCTGATGAGCAAGGAAGTCCAGGAAGAGCAGTCTTTGCTGTCGACCATCGTACAGGAAAGCTTTTCGGGCATCCGGGTAGTGAAAGCCTACCTGCGGGAACGCGAAATGCAGGAGAAATTTGAAAAATCCTCCGAAGAATTCAAGCGCCGAAACATGCGCCTGGTGATGGTGAACGCTTTGTTCATGCCAACGATCGTTTTCCTGATCGGGCTAAGCGTCCTGCTGACGGTTTACTACGGCGGGATCCTCGTTTACCGCAAGGAAATCACCCCGGGTGATATTGTGGCTTTCGTGTTTTATGTCAACATGATGACCTGGCCTTTTGCAAGTGTCGGCTGGGTAACGTCCATCAACCAGCGGGCGGCTGCTTCCCAGGCGCGCATCAACGAATTCCTGAAAATAGAGCCGCAGATCGTCAACCCGACCGAAGAAAGCAACGGCGTGATCCGGGAAATCCGCTTTGAAAATGTTTCCTATACCCACGAAAATTCGGGCATTGAAGCCGTGAAAGACCTTTCCTTCAGCATCCGTGAAGGCGAAACGCTGGGGATCGTAGGCCGTACCGGGAGCGGAAAATCCACGGTGTTAAACCTGCTCACGCGCCAGGTTGACCCGACAAAAGGAAGGATAACTGTCAACGGCAAGGACCTCAAAACGGTTAACCTCGAAGAGTTCCGCAGCCAGACAGGCGTTGTGCCGCAGGACGTTTTCCTCTTTTCCGATACGATTGGTAACAACATCAAATTCGGCGTGAACCACGATAACGTTTCTCCCGAAGATTTGGTGAATGCCGCCAAAACGGCCCATGTTTATCACAATATTGAAAGCTTTAAGGACGGTTTCGATACCCTGTTGGGCGAGCGCGGCGTGAACCTCAGCGGCGGACAGAAACAGCGGGTCAGCATTGCCCGCGCCCTCATCCGCAAGCCTAAGCTCCTCCTGCTGGACGATTGCCTGAGCGCCGTCGACACAGAAACGGAAGACGTGATCCTCAAGGCCATTGATTCCAACTTCAGCCAAAACCTCACCGTCATCGTAAGTCACCGTGTTTCGAGCCTGCGCTTCGCCGACAAAATCCTCGTGATCGAAAACGGCCATAAAGCGGAAGAAGGTTTGCACCAGGAGTTGATGGACTTAAACGGGATTTACGCTGAAATTTACCAGAAACAGCTGGTGGAAGGGGAGAACCATGTGAGCGAGGATGATTTATAAGGCGCCAGTTTGATTTTCAGGATTCATTTTTTACTCATTTAGGGGTAAAAGCTTCATTTTCCGGTCTTTGTTTTACCAACCAATGGTTTTGGGATTTCGTTCTTTGAAGTGACGCCCCCATTTTCGGGGTACGGATCGAATACCCCGGAAAGGGGACTTGTTTGGTGTTATTTAATAGTTTAACATTGCAGTATGAGAAAGTTAATCGTTTTATGTTTCTTTTTTGAGGTGGTCCATTTGGTGGGATTAGGGCAGAATCTGGTCATGAATCCGAGTTTTGAAGATACGCTGAATGATTGCGATTCGATACACTATTATATTTGCCAGCATTGGGTGAATCCAAATGGCCAAACTACTGAATATTTTGGTTCAAATTCAAGTTTATTAGATTGTTATGGCCCAGCGTTTAATACACCTCAATCTTCATTAGGTTACCAGATTGCTCAAAATGGAACATCATATTTAGGAATGATGTTATATAATCAATTTGCAAATGGAAAAGATTTTGCTCAAGGTTTTTTATCCCAACCTATGATTCAAAATCTAAGGGGATTTGAAAAAGGAATTTATTATTTGCTAATAAACAATGAAAAGGAAAAAATGATCATTAACTAAAAATTAAACCATGAAAAAACTAATATTTTTACTTTTCATTCATTTTTCATTAATGAGCGTCAGCCAAAACCTGGTCATGAACCCGAGTTTTGAAGATACTATACAATGTGATTACTCTACGAACTATGACATTTGTGAATATTGGGTAAATCCTAACGGTATGACTACGGATTATTTTTGCTCTACTGCTAATTTAATGGATTGTTGGGGATCGGCCTACGTTACTCCTCAAACTTATTTTGGTTTTCAAATAGCACAGGATGGGAATTCATTTTTAGGTTTAGTTTTGTATGAACCTAATGGTGATATATCTAAGGAATATGCTCAAGGATTTTTATCTCAGTCTTTAATTCCAAATCAAACATATCATGTAGCCATATACGTTAATATGGCTGATAGCAGCAATTATAAAACTTGTGAAATTGAAATAGCATTTAGTGATCAATTAATATATAATTCTTCTGCAGGATCAATGAATTTCATTAATAGAGTTGATTTTGATATAACGGATGTTGATTCTTTGAATTGGAAACTTTTAACAGGAGCTTATGTTGCTAATGGTGGAGAGCAATATATTTATATTGGGAGCAATACAGAAAATAGTAATCTGGTATGTATTGAGGAACTTCAAACAGGCTTTATAACCACCCAAGCGGCATATTATTTTATTGATAACGTTTATGTATCTGATATTCCATTATCAGTAAATTACAAAGAAAATGCTACTTATAAAGTATTTCCTAATCCTTCAACTGATATTCTAAATATAGAAAGTAAATCTACTTTTAATCACGTAGAGATTTTGGATTTGCTTGGGAAAAAGATCTATCAACAACATTTGAATAACTCTACCTATACGATAGAGATAGATGTGAAAGAATATAAAAAAGGAATTTATTATCTAATTATAAATAACGAAAAACAGAAAATTATTATTAACTAAAAAAACTGCCACTATGAAAAAGAAAATTCTGTCATTAGGGTTATTAACTGTAATGAATTTTAATTTGAATGCTCAATTTACGCTTAATGGGACTAATTATGGTGAAACAGTTGCAACCATGAGAGGAATTGGTATTGGAAACTTTTCCAGTAATGGTGCAACAGCAACCAATGCCCGTTTTCACATCAACAATTTCTACTGCAATCAACCAAATGGCCCGTTAAACGGCTTGCTTTTTAGGTCTGACGGTAATAATTCTGTGGCAAATACCTGGGATATGTTCACTGGTTCCAATGCTAACAACGTCACAGCCAAGTTCAGGATTTCGGTTCTTTCCACTGCTGGTAATGAGGAAGTGCGTTTGGGAACAGTACATAACAAGAATATGCATTTCATGACCGCTAATCTCAATCGGGTTACAATCCTGCGGGGAGGAGGTCCTTTGGCACAAAGGCCCGGCTACATTGGGTTTAATAATGAGAATCCGAATTTCCACCTGGATATCATGACACCGGAACGAAATAACGGGGAACTGCTCCTGCGTACGCGGGTTACCGGAGATACGAATGCCTACATGGCTAACATCAACCTGGCCGGGGTAACAAGTACGCAATACATTCCGGCCTGGATGGGGAAGCAATCAGCGATTAACCCCAACACGGCATTTAATACCATAGGAAGCATAGAAAACGCTCAGGATGTAGCCAGTGCAATTACAATCAGCCGCTTTATTTCTGCCCGTGATTATGATCCCAATGTAGGCGATTTTACGCTCGGGCGCGTCAACGTGGTTACCAACCGGCCAATTTTTCAATGGGTAAACGGCGTTGATGGCCTGATGGTAATGGAAGCCAGTGGTTTTTTAGGACTTGCAACAGCTAATCCGGGTAACCGCCTGGAGATCAATTCAGATTTTTATGGCGCGGCAGGCGTCCCTTTAACGCCGGCTCAACAACGACATTTCAACACGAATAACGGTAACCCGGGATTGGGCGGCGGAAACGCTACCGGTTTTTCAGGACTGCGTTTAACAGATATGCGGTCCGGATCAGTTCCATTGGCTGTAAATCCTGGACTTGGCGTATTGTCCGTCGACGCAAACGGCGATGTAATTTACGTTCCTGCCGGCGGCGGTGGAGGTGGAACAGTTGAGGCAAACAACGGACTTTCAATCAATTCCCTGACCAATCATGTAGTTTTAGGCCAAAACGTTGGTGACATCACTAATCCGGCAATTTTGTTGAATGACCGTGAAATCCCAATGAATGGAGAACAGTTAAATTTCAATAACGGCTTTGTAAACGTAAATAGCCTGACAGGTGAGAATGAGCTTGCCGGTTTGAATGTTCGACCTGCAAATACAGCCTTAGTTGCACATCCATATACAACAGAAGCTAAAAACAGGTCTTTGAATGTAATTAATACAAATGGTCTACTGCCTGTAGGTATTGAAGTGTATACAGAAGGTGCGGCCATAGAGACAATTGGAGTCAATTCCAATGCTAAAGCATCAAGCGCAGGTGCCGTACTAGGTGTAAGAGGAATAGCAAATTCAGACGTTGTCAATGGTACTTGTGTCGGGGTGGATGGTGTTGCTTTTGGAAATAATGCTTCAAGAATTGAAGGTATTAATGTTGCCGGCTTAAGAGGTTTTGCTTCCAATGGCTCCGGTTCTACCTGGGGGCTGCTGGCAGATGCTATAGGAACTTCAATAACGGCGTTCGGTGTCCAGGGAAGGTCTGCGGCAACAGCGACAAGTTCCTTTGGAGTGAATGGAGCTGCAACAGGTGCTGCGGTGACGAATTATGGGGTTTACGGGTTAGCTTCAGGAGGTACAACGAATAACTACGGTGTTTTTGGTACTGCTTCCGGAACTGGCAGTTATGCCGGCTATTTTGTAGGTCCTGTGAATGTACAAGGTTCACTAACAGTATTTAGTAACCCGGTTTTGGTCTCCGATCAGATGTTTAAAGCTAATGTGGACAATATCGAAAATGCGTTGGATCTCATTGGGCAATTACAGCCAAGAACTTATATTTATGACACAGTGACTTACCCGGAATTTGGTTTTGAAAGTGATGCACAAATGGGCTTGATAGCACAGGAAGTAGAGCTGGTTTTGCCTGCTCTTGTTAATGAGCGAAATCGTCCTGCTCAATATGATTCACAAGGAAATATAATACAAGCTGAGCTTAAATTCAAAGGTGTGGAATATGAAGAATTAATCCCTTTGTTAATCGCCGGAATGAAAGAACAACAATCCGAAATCGAAGACAAAGATTCTGTAATCGCCAATCAACAATCTCAACTCAATGACCTCAATTCCCGCTTGTCCCAGCTCGAAAACTGTTTGTCAGCGCTGTTGCCAACACTCTGTGAAGCTAACCAAATGGCGGTACAGCAAACGCCGCAGGAAATCCAGCGGGAATTAAGCAGCAAGCTGCAGGTGAAATTATCGGATAAAAATACGCTTGTTTTGTCGCAGAACGTGCCGAACCCGTTTGCGGAAAGTACCGTAATCGCTTACAGCATTCCAACCACGGTGAAGCAAGCCCAAATGCATTTCTACAACATGCAAGGGAAGCTGATTCAATCCGTTGAAATTTCCGAACGCGGGAATGGCGAGCTGACCGTTTTTGCAGACGACCTGAGCTCCGGGCAGTATTCCTACAACCTGGTAGCTGACGGGAAAATTGTTGCTACTAAAAAGATGGTAAAATTGTAAAAGTGGCCACGAATTAGACGAATTACGCAAATAATAATTTAGTGAAGGTTTGTGTCGTTCGTGGCTAAGAAAAGACAGCCAAATAAAAAAGGCGTTCCCTCAATTGAAGAACGCCTTTCTTTTTAGATGAATTCTATTAAATATTCTCAATAATCATTGCCGAAGCGCCGCCACCGCCGTTGCAGATCCCTGCGCCGCCGATTTTACCGTTGTTTTGCTTCAGTACGTTGATCAAAGTAACAATGATGCGGGAACCGGAGTTTCCGAGCGGGTGACCGAGGGCTACAGCGCCGCCGTTTACGTCTACCTTCGCAGGGTCCAAGCCTAAGAGTTTGGTGTTGGCAATCCCCACAACGGAGAAGGCCTGGTTGAGCTCCCAGAAATCAACCTGGTCAGTGCTCAGGCCTGCACGCTTCAGGGCAACAGGCACAGCTTTCGCCGGGGAAGTGGTGAACCACTCCGGGGCTTGTTCTGCGTCACCGTAACCCAGGATTTTAGCGATCGGCTTCAGTCCGTATTTTTCAACAGCTTCCTTAGATGCGAGGATCAGGGCAGAAGCGCCGTCATTTAAAGTTGAAGCGTTCGCTGCGGTAATTGTTCCTGCGGCATCGAAAGCCGGTCTCAATCCCGGGATTTTATCCAGGAAAACGTTTTTGTATTCTTCGTCCTCGGAAACCATGATCGGGTCGCCTTTGCGCTGCGGAACAGCTACAGGAACGATCTCGTCGTTGAATTTTCCGGCTTTCCAGGCTTCAGCAGCACGTGTGTAAGACGTAATGGCGAAATTATCCTGGTCTTCGCGGCTGATGTTGTATTCTTTTGCACACAATTCAGCACAGTTTCCCATCGGCACTTTGCTGTAAACATCCAGCAAGCCGTCTTTGGTGATCCCGTCGATCATCGTGATATTTCCGAATTTAGTGCCGTTGCGCCCGCTAACATAATGCGGTGTCTGGCTCATGCTTTCCATTCCTCCTGCAACAACGATGTGATTGTCACCCGCCAGAATGGTTTGTGCGCCCAGCATAATGGCTTTCATTCCTGAAGCACACACTTTATTGATTGTCGTACACGGGATATCCTGGTCCAGTCCTGCACCTAAAGCAGCCTGGCGTGCCGGCGCCTGGCCAACACCTGCCTGGAGAACGTTCCCCATGAAAACCTCGTCGATTTGTTCTGATTTAAGGCCTGATCTCTCAAGCGCCCCTTTGATGGCTGTAGCACCAAGCTCTGTTGCGCTGATTGAACTCAACCCGCCCATAAAAGCGCCCATTGGCGTTCTGACAGCGGATACGATATAAACTTCTTTGCTCATGTTTTGTTTTTTGTAGTACAAAAGTAGCAAAAATCTGTAAATGTCACCCTATCGTGTTTTTAAGTGAGCCCGGTTTAAAAAAATAGTGGAAATCAGTTTTATATGTCGCCGGATTAGCTATTTTTGTTTTATTCACTACTTACAATTAAGCTTATGAAACTGATAACAAGCCTTTTTTCGCTACTCGTTTGTTGCACTCTTTCAGCCCAGGAACCCGCTGACAGTCTGTTGCAGGAAACCGATACAAGCTACTGGCAGCTCAATTCTATTTTTGGTGCAAACGGCACCCAGACTTCTTTTGTGAACTGGTCGGGAGGCGGAAGGAACAACATTTCCATGCTTGCTTTCATCGACTTCAGCGCTAAATACCAGAAAGAGAATTTCAAGTGGAGCAACGACGTCAAGCTTGCCCTGGGCGGGCTCAGGTTCCTCGATAGTACAGGTGTGAAACAAGGGCTGCAAAAAACCGATGACCGGATCGATCTATCGTCATCTTTTGGCTATGAGTTCAAAAAGACGTTCTTCTACACCATTGTGGGCGGCTTTAAAACGCAAATGCTCGACGGCTTCAATTTTCCGAATGATTCCGTCCGGATTTCCACGTTCATGGCGCCGGCCTACCTCAACTTCGCACTGGGGATAGAGTATGCGCCAAGTGAAAGCTTTAACCTGTTTGTTTCGCCGCTGGCTGCCAAAATCACGTTTGTAAACGATGAAGTGCTGGCCAATGAGGGCGCTTTCGGGGTTGAAAAAGCGGTTTACGATGATTTGGGAAATGTCATTAAAAAAGGGGAGCGCCGCCGGGATGAATTTGGTTCTTACCTCAGGCTGCGTTTTAATAAAGAGATCATGAAAAACATTGAAATGAAATCCAGGCTGGAGCTTTTTTCCAATTACATAAACAACCCGCAGAACATAGATGTGAACGCTGAAGTAATTTTTCTTTTCCACATCAATAAATGGTTTACATCGACTTTGCAGGGCAATGTTATTTATGACGATGACATCATGATCCGCGATAGCCAGGGCAAAACAGGTCCCCGGACCCAATTCAAATCCCTGCTGGGAATCGGGATTTCCTACACGCTGAAAAATTTTGAGTAAAGCGTCGCTCCTTTGAGAATATTGTTATATTTACCCTTGAATTTAAAATTTTATCTATGAAAAAAATAGCATTCTTCTCAACAATGGCGCTGGGCCTTTTTTTACTGTTATCCTGCAGTAATGCTGAGACAACCAACGGCGGACAGACACCATTGGAATACAATAACCAGATTATTTCCGAGCAAACGAAGATCATGAACCTGATCCTTGAGTTTGGACGCAATGAATCACAGGATGTGAATGTAATTGACGGAATTCGCCTGAGAATTGTTGACCAGGCTGAAAAATCCCTGAAAATAGTAAAAGCAATGAGTGGTTACGATGGCTCTACACGTATGAGGGATGCTGCAGTAGCTTTGTTTACACTGTATCACGATGCCAGTAAAACTTCCTACAAGGAAATGATCGAAATCCTGAAAAAAGGAGATAATATTACAGTGGAAGACGTAGAGCGTATCCAGCAAATCCAAATGGAGCTGACTGAAAAAGAAAAGCCGCTTGACGCTGAATTCCAGGGTGCACAAAAAGAATTTGCTACCAAACACAAACTGATGATCCAGGACAACCCGCTTCAGCAGGAGATCGACAATATCGGTCAGTAGGATTAGTTAGAAAAATACCTGGGTCCAGGATAAAGGAATGATACATTTAACTCAATTATTCCTTTATTCTGGATTTTGTTTTATAAATTTGGCTAAAACTATAGAACAAACTCAGCTCATGAAAAGAATTTATTTAGCCGCCTTACTTGCAACAGCCTTTACTTCCTACACAACAGCACAAAAAGACAAAGAAAAGTTCTCCTGTGCGAACATCAAAGCGCACAATTCCACGTTAAAAAGCAATACTCTCAATATCCAGCAAATCGCTGAAACGGAAAAATACGATGTCCACTTTTATTCCCTGGACCTCAACATGACAAACACCTCCACGGATCTGTCAGGAACGGTTGAGATCCACGGTGAAGCGAGGGAACCACTGGATTCCGCTTTATTTGAATTATTTGAAACATTTACAGTAACGGAAATCCGTTTCAACGGCAGCCCGGTGAATTACGGACGCCAGCTTTCAGCGATTAAAGTTCCTGTAAACCTGCTGGCGGGCGAAAGCTTTATTATCGCAGTTGATTATGGTGGGACGCCGCCCGATGCAGCTTCCAACCCGCTTGGGGGCGCCGGGATGACCAATGATGTTTCCCCGTCCTGGGGCAACCAGGTGACCTGGTCACTTAGTGAGCCGTATTCTGCTTTCGAATGGTTCCCGTGCAAGCAGTCCCTGAAAGACAAAGCCGACAGCTGTGCAGTTAGCGTTACTGTGCCTTCAACGTGTAAAGCCGGCTCAAACGGTGTTCTCGAGCAGGAAACCAACCTGGGCAACGGGTTTACGAAATTCAGCTGGAAGCACCGTTACCCGATTGATTATTACCTGATTTCGGTTGCCGTAGCGGAGTACGTGGATTATACGATTTTTGCCAATCCGACTGATGCGCCAGACCCGATCCCGGTGGTAAACTACATCTACGACAACCCGCAAACACTTCCGAATTTCCAGGATGATATCGATGAAACGGTTGATTTTATTGAGTATTTTTCTGATATTTTTGGCTTATATCCGTTTCACACGGAGAAATACGGGCATTGCATGGCACCCCTGGGCGGCGGAATGGAACACCAGACAATGACTACGCAGGGATTTTTTGAAAAAACATTAACAGCTCACGAATTGGCGCACCAATGGTGGGGAGACCACGTTACCTGCAAATCCTGGGCGGATATCTGGGTAAACGAAGGCTTTGCGTCTTACGCTGAATACCTGATGCTCGAAGAAATGTACCCGGGCGAAGAAGTGCAGGACATGAATGACCGCCACACAGACATTAAATCACAGGCCGGCGGCAGCATTTGGGTGGAAGACAGTCTCAATGGCGACCGCGTTTTCAGCAGCCGTTTAACGTATAACAAGGGTGCGGCTTTCGTACACACACTCCGTTTTATGATCAACAACGACGCCCTTTTCCTGCAAGGCCTGCGAAACTACCAGGCGGCCCATTCCTATGATGTGGCTTTGGGAACGGATGTGCAGCTTGCGCTCGAGCAGGTTTCAGGCCTGGATCTCAGCGAAGCTTTTGAGCAATGGTATTATGGTGAAGGTTACCCGGTTTACACCGCAAAATGGAATGTCGTTGGCAGTGACCTGTTTGTTCGTTTGTCGCACAGCACTTCCAAGCCTTCCGTAACACCGACGTTCACCAACCCGGTAGAAATGCGTTTTACCCGCAGCGGTATGTCGGATACAATCGTTCGCTTTGATGTGACGTCAAACAATGATCTGTATGTATTGAGCGGCTTGCAGAATGTAACGAACCTGAACTCAGTTGATCCTAAAAACTGGATCATCAATAACCTCGGCTCCATTCAGCACGATCTTAACCTGGGGATCAGCGCAGTGGAAAACCTGGAGCAAATACAGGAAATCACTTTATCACCGAACCCGGCACAGGATTTTGTAACAATAAAAACGCCTGGAACAGAAAAGTTTACACTGAAAATTCTTGATCCGCGCGGTCAGCTCGTTAGTGAGCAGGAAGTAAGCTCGAATACAGTAATTGATGTTTCTTCCTGGGCAAACGGGCTTTACCTTTTTGAGCTCCAAGCTGAAAACGGTGAGCGCACCTTGCGGAAAATAATCAGGAAGTAATGCTGAATGATGAATGAATAAAAAGTAACATTTTTCAATCCGTTTCGTTACTACAAGAAAAGATATGAGGGGAATTATTGTAAGTATTTGTTTGCTGAGCGCTTTGGCAGGTAAGTCGCAGGTCAGCAATAAAGGTTGGTTTTCGCTTGGGGCGAGGAGTACCGTGAGCTCTTTCAGCCACGACGGTTTTGGTTTGGGCACCGGCGGCCAGTTCCGGGTCCAGCTTTCCAACCAGGTGAATACGGATTGGTTTGCGGATTTCATTTCCATCAACCAGGATAACAAGGTTAAAAGCGACTATTACCATATCGGCTGGTCGGTTTTGTTTTACCCTTTTTCCCACAAAGAATTCAATACGAAAGTATCGCCTTATTTCCTGGCGGGCCATTGCTTTGATTACAACCGCAAAATGGAAATCAGTAATACGGCAAACATGAGAGATCGCTGGGGATCAGCTGTACAGGCCGGGATAGGCGCACATTTCAATATCACGGACCGTTTCGATGTTTCGCTCACAAGCCAGTATATGATGCATTTCACCAATGAAATCAGTTATCATGAGCACGATGGCGTGATTGAATTTGACGAGCACAACCATAGCAATGCGCTCGAAGGCCACTTGCTGACGACGCTTAGCCTCAACTACAAAATCGTTAAATTATGGGGAAGAAATTAATCCTGTTTTTCTGCCTGACGGGTTTTTCCGCTCTTGCCCAGGAAGAGTCACTTATCCGTGCCGGCTTGATCAAAGCAACGCTGACAATCAGTCCGTCAAAATCCTTGAGCTCGCCTAATTCTTACTTTTACCTGCACGGGATTCTCGAAGGCTATTTGTCTGAATCAGTTTCCGTTTCAGGCGAAGGATATTTTTACCAGGGGATGATCAAGGGGAATAAAAGTGAGTTTGCATACAATCACAGCCTTTTCTTTGGATTATCGAGACATTTCACTAAAAACAACCTGGATTTTTACATCGGTATGCAACCGGGGGTAAGCTTCACACAACTGGCTTCCGATTCTCTGATCCTGAAAGCGAAAACTTCAGTTAATCCTTCTGTTTCGGCAATCGCAGGCTTGAATTATTTTGTGGGCAAATACATTCATTTCTTCATCCAGTCGCGTTTGGTATTGGCTGAACATCAAACCGACCTGCCCCGCAATATTTCTGATCTGCGCTTTTCAGCCGGGCTCGGTTTTAATATCAACGCATTGAAATCGAAATAATCCCAAGGATTGCTTTCCCGCAGATGAGCGCAATTACTACGCAGAAATACGCTGATTTTAATCGGGATAATTCTTAGGTAAGAAGAGTCTATATAAAAAATCCGTGCATAAATTCGCGTTCGTCTGCGGGCAAAATTCAATAACGAACTCCCTCAAAAAATAGCTCTTTCGCGACAGGGTAGGGATATTCTCCCGGTCCGTAAACCATAAAAACGCTGATGCTGCTTTCCGTGATCCAGCCTTTCACGCTGTATTCATTTTCGTCGAGGTCCTGCCAGAAATCAATAATTCCCTGTGCCTGCGGGTTGCTTTTCAGCGTATGTCCTTTACCGTAGCCCACTGAACCTGAAATCGCAAAGCTTTGCTGTAAATAATCGAGATAGCTGATGAGCAGCGCTTCCCGGTCTAAAGAATCGGTTACTTTGTCACGGAAATCCACATGTACTAAGGCAAAGCTGTGGTCGCCAACAAGGCTTTCCGAAGTGATTACAACTGAGCTGTCCTGGCTGTAGCTTTCATCAAAAACCGGTGGGTCAACGGGGAAATAGGCAGACACTGTTGAAGAGCCGATTTTATGCTTGCTAAAACGCGGTACAGCTGGCTTTTGAGCGTAAAATACTGTTCCGCACGACAAAAACACCAGGAAAAGGGCGATTAATTTCATGAATTCCGTTAAATCTGGCTAAAGATAGGCCATTAAACAGATTTATTCGATACTTTTGTAAAAAAATCCGGAGATGAGTTTTAAACTTAACACAGTTGAAGAGGCAATTAGCGACATCAAAAATGGCAAAATCGTTATAGTAGTAGATGACGAAGACCGCGAAAACGAAGGGGATTTTTTAACGGCAGCAAGAAACATTACACCTGAGCTGATCAATTTCATGGCAACCCACGGGCGCGGGCTTATTTGCGTTCCCCTAGTGGAAGACCGCTGTGATGAATTGGGGCTCGATTTGATGGTGAAATCCAATACAGCAACATACGAAACCCCGTTTACCGTTTCAGTCGATTTGATCGGCCACGGCTGCACAACAGGTATTTCTGCCAGTGACCGCGCTAAAACAGTCCAGGCGCTTATCAACCCGGAAACAAAACCGGAAGAGCTGGGTAAACCCGGACATATTTTCCCTTTGCGCGCCAAAAAAGGAGGGGTTCTCCGCCGTGCAGGACATACCGAAGCTGCGATCGACCTTGCTAAACTGGCCGGTTTTGAGCGTGCCGGTGTGATCGTGGAAATCCTGAACGAAGACGGTACGATGGCGCGTTTGCCGGAATTGATGGAAATTGCCAAAAAATTCGAAATGAAGATCATTTCCATCGAGGACCTGATCCAATACCGGATGAAAAACGACAGTCTCATCGAGAAAGAAGTGGACGTTAAAATGCCGACCAAATTCGGTAATTTTCAATTATACTGTTACCGCGAAAAGCTGACGGGAAAAGAACACCTGGCTTTGGTAAAAGGCGAGTGGAAACCCGATGAGCCGGTTCTCGTGAGGGTCCATTCTTCCTGTATTACCGGGGATATTTTCGGTTCCTGCCGCTGCGATTGCGGTCCTCAGCTGGAAAAAGCGATGACAATGATCGAAACTGCCGGCAAAGGCGTTATTCTTTACATGAACCAGGAAGGCCGCGGGATCGGGTTGCTCAATAAACTGAAAGCTTATAAACTGCAGGAAGAAGGTTATGACACAATGGAAGCCAATATCCAGCTGGGTTTCCAGGCGGATGAGCGCGATTACGGGATTGGTGCACAAATCCTGCACGACCTGCGTGTTACCAAGATGAAGCTGATGACCAACAACCCGACGAAACGCACGGGCCTGATCGGTTACGGACTGGAAATTACAGAAAACGTTCCGATTGAAATTGCCAGCAACGTCCATAACGAAGGTTATTTAAAGACAAAAAAAGATAAAATGGGGCATAGCCTCAAAATGAACGACCAATAAGATGCTGATTGCTGAAAATATCGTTCGCCGTTTTGACTCGCTCGAAGTATTGAAAGGTGTTAGCCTGGAGATCGGCGACAGTGAAATCGTTTCCATTGTCGGTTCTTCCGGCGCCGGTAAAACGACCTTACTCCAGATTCTCGGTACGCTGGACAGGCAGGATGGGGGTAAAGTACTCATCAATGGCATTGATACGGCAGCGCTGGGCCAGAATGAGCTTGCGAAATTCAGGAACACACAATTGGGCTTCATTTTCCAGTTCCATCAGCTTTTGCCGGAATTCACGGCAATTGAAAACGCTGTTCTGCCCGCTTTGATTAAAGGTGAATCCATGGCACAGGCGAAAACACGCGCCAAAGAGCTGTTTGATGTGCTGCATATTTCCCATCGTTTGGAGCATAAGCCCTCTGAGCTTTCCGGCGGCGAGCAGCAGCGTGTTGCCGTTGCACGTGCGCTGATGAACAGGCCGGCGATCGTCTTTGCGGATGAGCCTTCGGGCAACCTGGATTCCAAAAATTCCGGTGAGCTGCACGACCTGTTTTTTGAATTGCGCGAGAAGTTCAGGCAAAGCTTTGTGATTGTTACCCATAATGAGTCGCTGGCGAATATGGCCGACCGCAAATTAACCATGAACGACGGCCGCCTGATCTGATGCTGAGCTTTTCCGAGTTAAAGGAATTCCTGGACCAAAAGGCCGAAGAATTCAACAATCCAAATTTCATCGAGAGTGATCCGATCCAGATTCCGCACCGTTTTTCCAAACGTGAAGATATCGAGATCACGGCTTTAATCATGGCAACAATCGCCTGGGGAAACCGTAAATCCATTATCAGCAACGGGGAAAAACTACTCAGCCTGACGGGCAATCAACCCCACGAATTTGTAATGAATTATGACGCGTCCCGCGATTTTAAATTCGTGCACCGGACCTTTAATGAAATTGACCTGGATTTCTTTTTCCGTTCCCTGCAGCGGGTTTACAGTGATTCGAGCCTTGAACAATTGTTTGCTTCCCACACCGATCATCCGGGACAGCGCGGAAGGATCATTCATTTCCGGGAACAATTTTTGAAAACAGAACATGAAGGTCGCACGGAAAAACACATCGCCAACCCGTTGAAAGGCTCTTCTGCCAAGCGGATCAATATGTTTCTGCGCTGGATGTGCCGCCAGGATAACAAAGGCGTTGATTTCGGGTTGTGGAAAAGCATCCCGATGTCTGATCTGCACCTGCCGTTGGATGTTCACACAGGTAATGTTGCCCGTAAGCTGGGAATTCTAAAACGTACACAAAACGATTGGTCTTCCGTGGAAGAAATCCAGCAGACTTTGGTTCAGCTCGACCCGAAAGATCCTGTGAAATATGATTTCGCCTTGTTCGGCCTGGGTGCGTTTGAAGGGTTTTGATTTTAGTATCGCGAAACACGCAAAGTTTTCCAAGAGTATAATGAGTGGAGCAAAGTCAATTTATAAGACGACAATCTTAGCGGTTCTTTGCGTAAACTTAGCGACTCTTTGCGATCCAAATTAATCTTTATTCGGCGCCTGGTTCAGTAAAACCCAGTACATCCCCAAATTTCCGACTGCTTTTGCAAAAGAATCAAAATCAACGGGCTTCACTACATAACTGTTCACTCCCAGGTCATAGCAGCGCTGAATGTCAGGGTCTTCCTTGGAAGATGTCAAAACTACCACCGGGATTTTCCTGGTGCGCTCATCAGCTTTAATACGCTCCAGTACTTCAATTCCGGTTACTTTCGGCATTTTGAGGTCCAGTAAGATTACCCGCGGCACATTATCCGTGTTTCTTCCTGTAAAATCCCCTTCACCAAAAAGATAGTCAATTGCCTGGGCGCCATCCTTGAGATGGATCAGCTTGTTGGCTATGTTTTGTTTTTTCAGGGCGCGGATCGTTAATTCCGCATCGCTAACGTTGTCTTCAACAAGCAGGATTTCAACTTCTTTATCCATCAGTTGGGTTTTTAGGGAGTGAAAAATAAAAAGTGGCGCCTTCGTCCGGTTTGGCTTCAGCCCATATTTTGCCTCCATGGCGGGAAATAATACGCTGTACAATTGCCAGTCCGACACCGGTACCCTGGAATTCTTCCTGGGAATGCAGGCGTTGGAAAACACCAAACAGCTTATCCGCATATTGCATATTGAAACCCGCTCCGTTATCTTTCACGGTGAACAGGATCTCATTATCCTTTTCTTCAGAAGAAATTTCTACGAGCGGTTTTTCGCGTTTGGATGAATATTTAACGGCATTGGTAACAAGGTTAAACATCACCTGGTGGATCAGTCCGTAATCCGCATAAACAGGGTGCATCTTGCTGATCCGGATGTCGGCGTGGTGCTTCATTGACTTTTCAAGATCGATTAAAACACCTTCCATCAGGTCATCCATGTCAATTTTCAGCTTTTGAAGCTCTTTGCGGCCGAGCCGTGAAAAAGTCAGCAGGTCATCAATGAGCGTTCCCATTTTCTCAGCATAATGCTTGATGTTGCCTAATATCCGTTGGGCTTCTTCATCAAGTACAGCGCTGTAATCTTCCAGCAGCATTTCCGAATAGCCGTTAATTGCCCGCAGCGGCGCACGGAGGTCATGAGAAACGGAATAGGAGAAAGCTTCGAGCTCTTTATTGACACTTGCAAGCTGGTCTTCAGCCTTTTTGCGTTCGGTAATATCGTAAATAATGCTCAGCATGTGGTTTTCACCATTCAGGGTGATCGTCTCAATGGAACACAAAAGCTTAACAGGTTCCCCGGAACGATTTAACATACTTATTTCCATGTTTTTAACCGATCCTTTTTCCTGGAATTCTTTCAGGACTTCTTCCCGGCGCTCCACATCGGCTACAATCCCCAACTCAGCGGAGGTGCGCCCGATCAGCTCTTCCCGGTCAAAGCCGATCATATCCGTAAAGCTGTCGTTCACGTCTATGTACTGAAGATTGCTCATTTTACTGATTGTCATTCCGGCAGGACTGGCCCGAAAAGCGATTTGGAATTTTTCTTCGTTTTCTTTCAGGAGCTGCAGCTTATTTTCAAGCTCGGCATTGATATTTTGTATTTCCCGGGAACGGGCGATGATTTCTGTTTCCATTTCACCGAGCTTATGTTGCAAGCCTGTGGTGATTTTTTTTGATTTGAGGTGTTCCTCCTGCATGGAAATAAATTCGGTAACATCTTCCACCCGGTGAATAATGCAGGAAACTTCGCCGTTGTTATCAAGCAAAGGAGTATTTAAAGGACTCCAGTAACGCACTTCGAAGCTGCCGTCCGGTCTCCGGATATCGTATTTTTGGACAGCCATGGTATGCGGCTTTTTATGTTTGAGCACATAGTTAAGCGAGCTTTGCAGGTTAGAAACACCGTCAGCTGACTGGTCGTCGGGATTATCGGGAAAAACGTCAAATAAATGGCGGCCCAGTATTTCCTCACGCCGGGTCATCGTTGCCTTATTATAGGAATCATTGACTGCGATGATGTGTAAATTAGGGGATAAAATCAGGTAAAGGCCGGGCGTGGCTTCAAAAAGTTGCTTAAAGTCAATTGAAGGGTTGTCCATGTAGTTCCATTAGGTAAACGAAACGCCTGAAAACGGTTTGCAGGTAAGAGTATGCCGGTAAAAAAATAACCCATGCAGCTGAATTTCTGAAGACTTCAGAAACGTACGTTTAGAGTAACAGCCCACCTTTTGTAATCCACTGTTATGATGTTATCGCAATCCGAAGATTGTGGCCCGCCATTGGTGAACATTGCTTCCCCTTAAGGTCAATGTGTTAAGCTTCAAAATATACTACATGGGTCCCCGATAAATCGAGATGGTCTCTTACTTGAACTTTATCAAGCGTACCTGAAATCAAATATATGAAATTAATTCGATATTTTCTCTACTTTGAATTGAATTATTTCTTTTTTGTCTTCTACCTGGATAAAATACATACCATCCGCATATTTGCTGAAATCCATCGGCAGTACATTTTGTCCCGGGTTAACTTCAAAATCTCTTGAAAAGATGATTTTTCCCTGCAGGTCTGTTAAGCTGACTTTCCGGGACCCGAACTGATCTGCATAGAACTGGAGATTAGCCTGGTTCTTTACCGGGTTTGGAATAAGCTTCATTTCCCCGTTCTCAGAGCTCATCTGAAGTGTCGAGAGATAGGTTTGTTCTCCCTCGAAATCCACCTGGGATAATTTGTAATACATGCTTTGTGTAATGAGGTTCTTGTCCGTGTAAGTATATTCAAGCTGGGAAGTTGTATTTCCATTCACTTTCGAATCAACTTTCGCGAGCAGATCGTAGCTAATGCCGTCGTAGGACCTTTCCAGGAGATAATAATCATTCTTATGTTCTGAAGATACCAGCCAGCTTAGCTTGTTTTCACGGTTTGTCTGCTCTCCGCTGAAGGAAATAAGATTAATGGGAAGTACACAGAAAGCAGTTACCGTAAAGTCTCCTGAGGAAGTCCCGTTGCAGTATTTATCGGAAACATTGGTCACAGTAACTACCATTGTCTGGTCTCCCAGTGCAGCAACGGCCGCATAACCGATATTCAGGGTGTAAGGATCGGAAGAGGAAGTAACCGGTGTATCGTTTGATCCATCAAGTACAGGTGTGAAAGTCCATGGTGCGACTCCCGTCATATCAATTGAAATCCCTGTGCTGCTGATGCCAATTCCACTGCCTCCCGGGCAGAGATCAATAGGCCCGCCGCTAAGCGTAGCAGTAGGAGGGGCAAGCAATGTAATAGAAACGTTGTCCGTACCTGTACAGCCGTTATCATCGGTTACCGTAACTGTTTTAGTGATGGTTGTCGGCGCTGTAAAGCTTGATGTAAACAAAGTCGGTGTGCTGGAAGCGGCATCACTCAGGCCTGTAGCAGTTGACCATAAATAAGTATACGGATTTGGATTAGGCGTGGGCGTTGAGAAATTCATTTCCCATTGTCCGGCTGTTCCCGTTGTTGAGCCTGCATTTGAATTATCAAGTACAACGAGGTTCCAGGTACCGTTTGTCGATCCGCCGTCAAGACTGGTCAACACACCGGCTCCGGCCGCATTAAATGTCCCGGTATAAGGTGCTGTACCTGCGGCAATGTCAGTTGCTGCACCGTCACTGAACACGGTATTTACCAGGTTATCATTATTTCCTCCTGCATTATCAAACAAACGCAGGCAGCCTGTATAAGGAGATGTTGTGGCAACAGTCGGAGGACAAAGCCACGCTTCAACCTGGCCGATCCGGGCATGGCTTACATTGACCTCAACCGACGAAATATCCGTCACTCCCAGTGTTGCGTTCGGTACACCGGAAACAGTTAACGGAATTACTACGCCATTGGCATTATTGTCCGGGATATTAAAAGGCCCGGCACCTGATGAAAAAGTATTGGTAGTAATGATATCAGGAGCAGGGGTTCCGCCGGTGGCAACAGCTGATAAATCGGTAGCCAGGCCGGGACAAAGTGTATCGCTGGTTCCTGTTGCATCCACTGTTGGTGAAGGATTTACGGTCAGGACAACATCGTCTGTAACCGGGACGCAGCCACCGGGAGCGCAAGGTGTGAGCCTTAATGTAATACTTCCGGTTGATGTTGGGGTAAAGGTGGAAGTGAGACTGTTTGCATTGGAAAAATTCCCGGTTCCGCTAATAACCGACCACGTTTGAACAGGCACACATGCACCTGGGTTTGTAAGTGAGCCGGCAAGGTTTAATGCTGTTCCCGCACATACTTCAAGATCACTTCCTGCGTTGGCAACCGGTGTTGGGTTTACCGTGACAGTAACGGATCCGCGGGCGCTTATACAGCCATACGTCGCATCTGTAGACTGGATATAATAAGTTGTTGTCGTTACCGGACTGACTGAAAGTGTACCGTTCGTGCCCAATTGCGCACCTCCGGTTGCTGCATTCCACCAACTGTAAGTTCCGGCCCCGGCACCACCGGCTGCTGTCAGGGTGACCGCTGTTCCGGCACAAATCGGGGAAGCGGATGCTGTTGCCGTTGGTGTTGTTGGCAAAGGACGGGTCGTAATTGTTACCGCATCGGTATTGGAGCACCCGCTAAGCGTAGCAGTAACTGTGTAGGTTGCCGTTCCTGCAGCCCCCGCGCTTACGGTAACAGTTGGATTGGCAATATTGGTGGCGCTTGAAATGGCCACATTCGCATTGGCGCCTGTTTCAGCCCAGGAATAAGTTGCTCCGGCAGGAGCAGTTGGTGTTCCGCCGATGACGACCGAAGAACCGATACAAACATCCTGGTCAGTTCCTGCGTTTACAGCCAGCGTACCAACAGTTACAATTACGGCATCAGTGCGTACACAAGCGCCATTTGTAACAGTAACGGTATAGGTGGCAGAACCGGTTGCCCCGGCGCTTATCGCTACAGAAGGGTTAGCTACAGTGGCCGATCCTGAAATAGCGATCCCGGCATTTGCTCCGGTTTCAACCCAGGAATAGGTAGAGCCCGCCGGTCCTGTTGGAGAGCCTCCGATTGTTACCGTACTTGGTGCACAGGATGTAATGTCTGTTCCTGCATTGGGAATGAAATTGGGTGTAACATTTACAGTAACCTGGTCGGTAAGGCAGCAGGCAGTTCCTGAAGAGCTGTTGCAAGCTGTGAGTGTGTACGTTGTCGTGGATGTAGGGTTGGCAACAGGATCGGCGCAGTTGGAACAACTCAATCCTGTGGTTGGGCTCCAGCTGTAGAAAACGCTTCCGTCGACTGTTCCACCCGAAACAGTGGAGTTCAACGCGCCTGAAGTACCTTCACAAATGGTAATGTCAGCACCGGCGGTCATAGTTGTCGGCACTGTACAGGCAATACACGCTGTGGTGGTAACACTGAATCCGTTTGTACAGGTTGCACCGGCATAACCGTCAACCATGATATAAGCACACTGGCCATTGGCAACTGTTATATTTCCAAATGAAAATCCGTCTGCACCACCGTTTACATTACTTCCATATTCGGAGAACTCGGTGTTGCCGCAATCCACATCAAGAGCATCTGAAGCGCCCTGGGGACTAGCTCCGCCTAAAAAAATCGCTCCTTGCAGGTTACAGTCGTTTGCTGTTTCGTCGACTGTAAAACTGGTAGTAACAGTTGCACCTGAAGTATTACACCATTTAAACCATCTGGAGTTTTCTACGGAAAAGGAAACATCCTGGTCACCATCGCCGTCCAGGTCGGAACCGGCATAACAGCATTGGCCGCATGATCCGGTTGCCGTGGTAGGATTGTCACCCGAAAAGCCCGAATTGGGAAGAGTTGAGCCTATAGAACCCGTTGGACAGGGAATAACGGTCTGCGATCCGGGCTGTGCAAAATAGGAATGCAAGGCCAAAGCAAAAATAAGAGTGGTGAAGAAGTGTTTTAGTTTCATAGTGCTGGTTATTGATTGAACAATTCAATATATTTTTCAATGCTCTGGCCCATATCGATCGGAAGTCCGCCGGTAAAAGTGGGGTAGAGGCCTTGTGGCTGGCTTACAGCAAAAGAAACCATGTCTCTCCGGACTGTTCCGTTGAAATAAGCTTCGATGGCTTGCTGTAAGGTACTGAAAGTAGCCTGGACCGGATAAGAGATTTGCCCCTGGTCGGAAAAATAAATGACAAGGCCGCGGTGGTCCTGCTCGTAAATATTGAATTGCTGAACAAGCTGGGATTTTTTAGCCAGGAATTCTGTGTGTGTGTCAGATGATTGTCCCAGACTGATTTTGCAGAAAGCAAGGGAGATCCATACCAGGAGTAGAGTGGTTTTTTTCATGAGTGAGAGATGTTTAACGATTTTAAAACTATGAATTTAAAATCGATTTAGCGTTTTCAGTGGCGGTGTAATGAATATTATTCCTGTTTTGTTGTGTAAACGTGCTTTAAGAATGAGTATTTCACCTAATGTTAAAAAAGTAACAGTTTTATCGTTAATTACTTGTTTTTTATCGATAATTTGATCTCGTTCAGGTCTTCCCGCAGCTGTTGTATAGACTTTGACATCTGCTGATCGTCCAGCTTGATTTCGGGTAAATCAGGTGAGATATAATTCACAAACTTCCAGATTTCGAGAATGTCGCGCGCTTTCACTTCGTAAGCTTCATATAAAGGATTAGTGGAGTGTAAAACCAGCGTTTGGTTTTCAGTAAGGTGATTGTAAACAATTTTGAATACGATACCTTCATCTTTTGTCACAACAATACAAGGGGTCTCATTTTTAATCAGCATCCAGTTCTGGATATATTCCGCCACAACGTACGAGCCTTCAGACACCGGGGGCATACTGTCGCCTTTGATAGGGAAGGACCTGTATTTACGGTCTTTGGAAAGGAAAGGAAGACTGAATGTCGGCAGGATTTTCAAATATTCGGGATCGGAATAGCCTAATGAATAACCGGCGCGCGCCTTTTCAGGGATCATTTCGATCAGTTCCTCGTTATGTTCATTAACTACACTCGTAAGAACGCGTAGATTGGACCCGTTCAGATCACCGGGTTCCTGTAAAAGCTGGCTTAATTCATGCTCACCGAAGGCTGAAAGATCTTTTTTGAGGATCAGGTCAAGTGAAATCCCGTAAATGTTGCTCAGCTGCACCAGCGTCTGGATCCCGGGCTCGGCCACATTGTTTTCGTAACCGCTGTAGGAAGAGCGGGTTATGTGCAGGAGTCCGGCCATTTCTTCCTGGGAATTGCCGAAATGTTTGCGAAGAACTTTGAGGTTGTTACCGATTTGCATAATCTTAAATTTGACGGAAAATTAATCAAAATAATTGAATCTACCAAATTTTTGGTTAAAAATTAACCAATTTGAAGCGGACGACCGGTTTTTGCAGCGTAAACAGCAATGAATTTAGCGCCAAGGAAAATGATCTGGGACGTATAAAACATCCAGACGAGGATAACCAGGATCGAACCTGCGATACCCGTGTCACGCGCAAAAAAGTAATGCGTCAGGTAATATTTGATCAGCAGCTGCCCGATATAAAGCAGAATAGAAGTAAATACGCTTCCGGCCAGGGCCATTTTCCAGGGAACAATAGCGTGGTGCAGGTATTTGAAGATCAGCCAGAAAATCAGGATGTTGGAAATAATCGCCAGGGAGTGCTGTGCGAGTGTTAGAAACGCCCATTGGACCGTACTCAGGTTAGAGAACATCTTTGTTCCGAACGAAATCAGGATCGTCTGGAAAAAGTAAGTCGCAATTACGATAATCCCGAAAAAAGCCAGCAAGCCAATGGAAGTCAGCCGGGAACCGAGGTGGCCGTAGATCATTTTCCGGCGGGATTCGTATTTTTTCTCAATATCAAAAAATTCGTTGATGCTGTGCTGTAAAGACGTAAAGAGGGCAGAAGAAGAAATAAGCAATGTAATTCCGCCTATGACCTGCATATACATATTGGTTTTTTCAAAATTGATCTGGTTCAGGTAATCGATAATTCCGCTGACATCACGGATCCCGATGTTTTCCTGGAGGAATTCAGAAATGATCTCCACCATCGTTTTTTGCCCGATGACTTTTCCGAAAGTAACGATACTGAGGTAAAGAATCGGTACAAGCGTAAAAACCGTATAATAGGAAAGTGCGGCGCTGTGTAAAAAAGCCTTTTCCTTGAAAAAGGAGATAAATGTTTCCTTGAGGAGATCGTACATTTCCTTCAGGGAGATTCTGCGTATGAAACGTTGGCTTTCCATTTTTAGCTTAAACAAATATAGTTTTTATTTCAGAAAAATCGATATTGTCTTTACGCTGAAGATAAATTGTTTGCTGTTTGAATTTAAATTGTCCCAGGGTGAAAGCGCCGAAAAAAAGCTCTTTTTTGAAAGCCACGTCCATTTGGAAATCACCTGTGCCTGCGGGTTGAAGGCGATACTGGCCCGGGCGGAAAAGCACTTCCTTCCTTCCGTGCTTTATGCGGTTGAGCTCGCCAAAAAACAAGCCTTCCTCAAAAGAAGCGGGAGAATCGTAAAAATCGTGGGGAGAAGCTATGCGCTGGAATTTTCCATCACGAAAATAAGCAATCCGCTCAGCTAAATGAAGAATTTCCTGTCCGTCGTGGGACACAATGATCAGGGTGGTTTTCCGGATGCGCTTCAGGTCGGCCAGGTAAGCTGATATTTTCCGTTTGATGTGCGCGTCCAGGTGCGCAAAAGGTTCATCCAGGAGCAAAATTTTTGGCTCTGAAGCGAGGGCACGCGCCAGGGCAAGCCGCTGCTGTTCACCGCCTGAAAGCTGGTGTGCCTGCCGTTTTCTCACTTCTTCCAGTTCCATCAGGCCCAGCAGCTCGCTGATATAGGTTTCACGTATTTCGTGCTGGAGATGTGCGGTTTTCAGTACTAAGTTTTCGTAAACACTGTGATACAGGTCCAGGTTGAAATCCTGGTTTACGAGCTGAATATCCGGGTGGCCGGGAATAAGCCTGTCTTTCGGCCCAGCGACTTTTTGCCCGTCGAGGATAATTTCCCCGGAATCAGCGTCCAGCAGGCCGGCAATGATTTTAAGCAAGGTTGATTTTCCTGCGCCGCTGGGACCTACGATCCCGAAATAGCTCCCTGCTTTTAAGCTGAAAGAAAGCTGGTCGAGAATCGTTTTTTGCCGGGTAAAGGAAATATGTCTGACAGTCAGCATCAGAAAACAAGGTCCTGAGGAAACTCTTTGGAAGCCACATAAATTCCGGGAACGGGATTGCCATGGGGTTCGTAGTCTTTGATATATACGTTCAGCGTTGTTTCGCCTGCATTTTCGCTTTGTTCAAAATGGTCCAGGATACTTTCAGAAACACCAAGCCTGGCGTGTTCACCGTTTTCAGTTGTCAGGTCGATCACGAACATGCTTGTCAGCTGTACGGAAAAGAACTCTTCATTCGGGAGATAGCCTTCCAGCTGGATATTATCTTTCCGGAAGATTTCAATTTTCGCCACATGCGCTATTTCCAGCTCGTCTTCCCATTCGTATTTCTGGTTGTTCTCGGTTTCCTTGCCCTGGTGGTTGGCTTCCGCATATTCAGGGGAAAAATTTTCGTTCAGCAGGAAAAAATGCAGGTGTAAAATCATGTTAAGGTAAAAAAGTTAATTCGAGGGTTTCGATATCGTAAATCTGGCTGGTTTTCACATGGCGCTTGCCGTAGCTGACAGTGACGTGGGTCTCTTCCGAAAACTCGTTCACGTAATATTCGTTAACCGTGTAAGGCGTTTTTAAAGGCAGAATGGTACGCTTGAAAAAATTGGAATCGCCGTCCGTAATATCCATAGCGATGAAAAATGCTATGTTTTTTGGCTCTTTTTCGTAGCTCACATCGGCTTTAACAAAAACAGTATCGTTTTTATGGTATACCTGCTGGTCAATTGGCTGGTGCAGGGTAATTGTCATTTCTTTCAGCTGCTTTTTAGTACAGGAAAACAACAGGCAGCATAAAAAAACAGGGAGAATTATTTTTCCCATGCTCTTTTTTGAAGAAATGAATTCGTGAGACTTCGTGTTCAAGGTTTACTTTTTAATGAGCTTCCGAATGCTATTGGATGCGTTTTCGAAGCAAATATAATAAATTCCCTGTTGCATCCCGGTGAGATCAAGTTGTTTATTTTTGGTCGTTCCTTCCAGTAATTTCCGGCCGTCGGAGGAAAATACACTGTAAGCAAGCTCTTTATCGGAATCAATGTTGAAGATTCCATTGCCCGGATTGGGATAAATATCCAGTTTTTCGTGTTCCGTTTCAGCAATTGATGCCGTTCCGAAGTAATTCACGAATTCATTTTCCGTAGTAAACATACAAAAGGGGTTGTACAATTTGAGGGTATAAGTTCCGTCCTGTGTGATATTAGAAAGTGTCAGGTCATTCGTCGTATCGTACGGTATACCGTTCCTGTACCAAATTTTGGTAAAATCGTCCATGTGAAGGTAGTTGTCACCGGGACTTTCGTAGGCGATGATGTAATGATCAGTTGTCGAAAAACCCAATCTCAGGTAGGAGTTTATGTAGCCTTGGAATTGTTGACAGAGGTCTGAAAAATCGTTTGTCGTATCACTGTCCTTGTTATAAGAAGTGAGGCTTGTTTTTTTTCGGGTGGTCCACGTATCAAGATCGGCAATCAGCTCTTCGGAAATCACTAAACCCAAGCCTTCCACATAGGAGGTTTTTAAATAATGATGATCGTCGATTTCCCCGTCAAACGGTGTAAAACAGGAAGTTGTTGAATTCACCTCAGGGTATATGATCCTCGATACCACCGGTGTTGCATATTGGCTGGTAATATCATACGCAAAAAGGGTGTCCCCGTTGCTGCTTTGCGGTACACGGCTAAAGATATTCTGGTCGAATGTTTCATAGTTGTATACCAGTGTATCTTCACTGACATCAAAGCCATAATGCATCGTAAAAGAGAGGTCATTGAAATGATCGTAAACTTCCCCTTCGATATACGTGTAACGAACACCATGCTCAAGGTCTGTTCTGGAAGTGATCCTGCGATTAAAACGAATATCCACATTATCTTCCCAGGAATATTCGTACCGGTATTTAAAGACATCCCCCGGCTGGAAATTAAATACTTCTGGGGCAGTAGGGGGGATCAATCCTATATCCGGTGCGGTGCGCCCAACAAGGTTCATTTTTTCGATGGATGTCGGGAACATGTAAAAATTCAGGCCTGAAACAAAACCATAGTTTTTACTGATTTTTAGGGTCTGGATGTTCATTGGATGGGTTTGGGGGATGTTGCCGGGACCATAACATTGAAAAGAAATTGTTTTTACGGAATCCTGGACGTCACAAAAAGTTTCAAGAGTATGCGAAGAGATGTAGGCATGGATAAAAACACCCGCTCCAAGCCTGTAAAAAAGCCAGGATGAGCCCGCGGAAGCAAGTGGGTTTATCCAAATGGAATCCAGGTCTTTATTTAAAAAAGCATAAATACCATCAGGTTTTTTAATGATTTGTTTACCCAGCCAGGAAAAATCATGGTAGCAAACAGCAGAGGGATAATAGCACGGTACATTCCCGTAAACTGTGCCGGAATCCCCGGTTGAAAGCTCGGTTATGTCGCTTAGGTAATAGCGGGATAAATTTTTATGATAGCTTTTGCTGCTTGTGCTTACGAGCTCATAACTTTGGGTAAAAGCCATGGAGCTGAATAAAAGCACCAGGAAAGAGAATAGCAATTTTTTCATAGCGTGGTTTTATAGTGTCATGTTACTGAATGAAAGTCAAATATATTATTTTTTTACAAATTAAGGAAAATTCAGTTAAAAAAGACGGGCCGCACCTTTTCTCTGCTTACCTTTGCAGCAATTATGCAAAGCATCAAAATAAACAAAGCCAAAATCCATTCAATCGAACGTCGTCACCCCTGGGTTTTTTCCGGGGCGATCATTTCTGAAACAAAAGGGATCGAAGAAGGTGAAAACGTACGTGTGGAAGACCCAAAAGGCCGCTTTTTGGCTGTCGGGCATTTTCAGCCGGCCACAATTTCCGTACGGATCCTGAGCTTTGAAGAAACAGAGCTGGACCAGGATTTCTTCAACGGACAGCTCCAAAAAGCGGTGGATTTACGCATGAAGCTCAACCTGCTGCGCAAGGACAATACGATTTTTCGTCTTGTACACGGCGAAGGCGATCAATTGCCTGGCCTGATCGTGGATTTTTACAACGGTGTAGCCGTGATCCAGTGCCACAGCATCGGTATGTACCGCTCGCTGGATTTGATCTCAAATGCTTTGCAGCATGCTTTGGGTAGCCAGCTGACTGCTATTTATTCCAAATCTTCCGATACCTTGCCGGAGCGCATTGAAGCAAAAAACGAATACATTTTCGGGAACTGCGAAACCCCGCACATCGCCCTTGAAAACGGCGTGAAATACGAAATCGATTGGATCAACGGGCAAAAAACAGGCTTTTTCATAGATCAGCGCGAAAACCGGGCCTTGCTCGGCAAATATTCCCTGGGCAAAAAAGTGCTCAATACCTTTTGCTATTCCGGTGGTTTCAGCCTTTCTGCTATCCAGGGCGGCGCAACGTTTACACACTCACTCGACAGTTCTAAAAAAGCCATTGAGCTCACGGACGCGAATGTGGTACTCAACGGTTATGTATCGAAAAACACGTCTATCGTAGCCGATACCATGGATTATATCAAAGAATTACCTGAAAAATACGATATCATTGTACTCGATCCGCCGGCTTTCGCCAAACACCGCGACAAGCGCCACCAGGCAATCCAGGGCTACAAGCGGTTGAACGCCCACGCAATCCGCCAGATTAAGCCGGGCGGGATGCTCTTTACTTTTTCCTGCTCGCAGGTAGTTGACAAGTTTTTGTTTACAAACACCATCATTGCCGCAGCAATCGAAAGTGGTAGGAACGTCCGTATTCTGGAACAAATGCACCAACCCGCGGATCATCCCATCAGCGCTTTCCACCCCGAAGGCGAATACCTGAAAGGTTTGGTGATCCAGGTGGAGTGATGTTGCTTAGGTTATAAAGACCCTGATTTTATTCCGTTACTATTACTTTCTGCTTGAATACTTCAGTGTTAGTGAAGCCAACAATATAATATACCCCGGTACTTAAGTTTTTTACCGGTGCCGTGTATTTATTGGCAGCGTTCAGCTCAAATTCCCTGACCGTTTGCCCCAATTCATTAACAAGGCTATATTTTCCTTCATTTTCAGCACTGATGGTAAAGGTTCCATTGTTGGGGTTCGGGTAAACCGTTAAGTTTTTTATGTCGCCCGGTCCAGTGATCCCAACCGTATTTATGGTAATACAGGCCGAAGTATCCGAACAGCCGTTTTGGGTAATGATTACGGCATAATTCCCATTTACAGCCGTTGTGAAATTCCGGTTCGTTTGGTTTGGGATAGCGGTGTTATTGTTGTCACAATCAATCCATTGATATGCTGCGCCGGCCAGGATTGCAGAAATAGTAAGGCCGTTTGCCGTAGTTGCCGTATTTGGCAGGGCATTGACCGTAATTGTTCTGCTTGCTGTATTGCTGCAATTGTTAATGTCTGTTCCTGTTACAGTATAGCTTGCAGTTGCCGAAGGGGTAAAAGCTACGCCATTGCTAATACCGCCAGTCCAGGAATAGCTTAACGCACCGCCGCCTGTGAGGGTAACGGGAGATCCGGCACAAATGGTCGTAGCCGTTGTAAAGGCTGTAACAAGCGGTAAGGGATTTACCTGTATCGTTATTGAAGCGCTATCAAAGCACATATTGGCATCTGTTCCGGTTACAATATAAGTGGTAGTCGCAAAAGGAGTAAAGCTTACCCCATCTGATATCCCACCGGACCAGGAATAACTTTGGGCCCCGCCGCCAGTTAAGGTTACTGAAGCTCCCGCACAAATTGTCGTCACAGATGCACTAGCGCTCACAGTTGGCAGTGGAAGTTGGCTTACATTTACGGTAATACTGTCTGTATTGGTACAATTATTTGTGTCTGTAGCGGTTACAATGTAGGTTGTGGTATCCAGCGGAACAAAAGCCACGCCATCAATGACTCCGCCCGTCCAGGAGTAGGAAGCACCATCCCAACCGCTACCGCTCAAGACAACCTGGGTCCCGGCACAAACGTTCGTTACAGAGGCATTGGCCGTAACGATAAGCGGAACGGTAATGGTTCCCGATATTGTGGCACCGCAGTTACCCAATATATTCAACTGGTAGTTAAAAACACCCGGTTCTGTTGGTGTGCCGCTAATCGTTATGGTATCGTTGTTCCAGGAAGCATTTACCCCGGCTGGAAGACCACTAAAGCTTGCTCCCGTTGAACCTGAGGCTACATATACGATTGAGCTGATACCGGTATTCATGCATACAATTTGATTATCCGTTTCCGGAGCTGACATCAAAGAGGTGCTAAGGGGATAATCCAAACAGATCTTTGTCACAAAAACGTCAAAATACAATTCATCAACCTGGTTATTAGTGCTTTGAAATGCTCCCGGACTAATATCAAAGTCAGTTGAATAGGTTGATCCTGTGATGTAAGCAACACCTGAAGCATCCAGAACAAGAGCACTAGCCATATCATTCCAGCTTCCTCCAATGAAGGTAGAATAGATGGGTATACCCATAGGGCTGAGCTTGCTCGCAAAAACATCACCAGATACCTCACAACTAGTTTGAAAAGCTCCCGGGGTGATGTCAAAATTAATTGAAGATGTTCCTCCCGCCACATAGGCATTACCTGAAGCATCTAGCTGTATGGATGTACTCCTATCATAACTGCTACCTCCCATATAGGTAGAATAAACAAGTGTGTCGCCATTAGGACTGAGCTTAGTCACAAAAATATCACTATAGCCCTCGTTGGTACTTTGAAATGCCCCCGGAGTGACATCATAATCAGCAGATTCTGTCCATCCTGTCACGTAAGCATTACCGGAAGTATCTATCGCTATGGAGTAAGCATCTTCATATCCACTCCCTCCAATATAAGTTGAATAAAGAAGCGCTGTGCCTGTTGAATCCAGTTTGGTAACAAAAATATCTTTATTTGCCCCTAAAACAGCTTGGAAAACTCCTGGTGTAACATCGTAATTGCTTGAGGCGGTAGACCCTGTTATATATGCATTACCTGAGGCATCCAAGGCAATTGCACGGCCTAAATCAGTTCCGCTTCCTCCAATATAAGTCGAATAGAGAAGCGCAGAACCCGTGGCATTAAGTTTGGTAACAAAAACATCATCGGTCACTCCTCCCTTCGTACTTTGAAAGACCCCGGCAGTAACATCGTAATTGCTTGAGCTGGTATACCCTATTATATATGCATTACCTGAGGCATCCAAGGCAATTCCACGGCCTACATCATTTCCGCTTCCTCCGACATATGTGGAATAGACGAGTGCGGTGCCGGTTGCGTTGAGCTTGCTTACAAAAACATCATGACTACCCCCATTTGTGTTTTGAAATGCTCCCGCCACTATAGGATAATCACTTGAAATTGTAGATCCCGTCACATAGGAATTGCCCAAATCATCTACTACAATGAAATTACCCACCTCGAAAATATCCCCTCCCATAAAAGTCGAGTAAATGAGCGCTGTACCCGAAGTATTCAACTTGGTAACAAAAGCGTTATGACCTCCCAGGGAATTATCAAAAGCCCCCGGCGTGATATCATAGGTGGCTGAATTCGTTCTTCCTGTTACATAAGCGTTACCTGATGCATCTACGGCTATCGAATAGCCTTCATCATTGTAGTTAGCAGCGCCTATATAGGTTGAATAAATCAACGGATCTATAACTACTGGTTTTGTAGGGTCATAATTACTAAGCAAAAAACCATAATTTTCACCTTTTTTCTGCCAGGTTGCGCCAATGGCTTGACGTTTTTTTTCCAGGTCCTGGTAAACGTATAATTCCGCCTGTTTCACCTCCCCGAAACGGGTTGTAAACACGAGGTCCTTATCTTTGACTTTACTGCTAAGCGCTCCTTCCAGCTGAACCTGGATTTGCCTGTAATCAGCTCCGGGATACACGATGTAATCGTAGCGTAAATTCCTCCCGTCAAAATAATAACGGGCATCAATACCGGTGTATACATTTTTTACCAGGACTTCTTTGTATAAACCTACATTACTGGCGTGTTTCCCAGGATCATTCCCGATTAAATAATTGTAATAGCCTTCCAGCTTTTGTTTGCTTTCATGACCAGGGTCGGTATTGGCGTTTTGAAATTTAGCCCACACCCGGTGCCCGATGATGCTGCGCATTTCACTTTGTTGATCAAACTTATCAAGTATTTCGATTTGCTGTGCCAAAGAAGTATTTTCTTTTTTCTTTTCCAGTTTGTAAAAGGTGTATAACACCCCTTTTTTTGTAATCCAGGCATCCAGTCCACCCATTCGGGCGAGATACAATACTTCTTCCGGCCACTGGCCCTTATTTTCGATGAAGAACTGTTGACTGGATTTTGCCAATTGCGCATTAGCTTGTTCATTGCCTTGTGCATTGCCATTAAACGGTGAAATCAGTGCTGCTGCAAAGACAAACAGCACGACTGTATTTTCCAATAATCTTTTTATGGAAATTTGTAGAAAGTGTTGATTCATAGTGTTTAGTAAATAGTCATGATGTTAAAAGTAATTATTTTATTTATTTAATTCACATCTGCTTTAAACAATTTGTGATTAACTCAAAAATCTATAAACGAAAGAAGTCTAAGCTATTAACTCAGACTTTTCAGCGGAGAGTGAGGGATTAGCTGCGCTGGTCTCCGCTTCGTTTCGGCACCAACCCGCGGATCATCCCATCAGCGCTTTCCACCCCGAAGGCGAATATCTGAAAGGTTTGGTGATCCAGGTGGAGTGATTATTCTTAATTTCCCGAAGAGGTAGCTGATTATTATAAAGTGAAGTATATCACCAGCAGGGTTCCGGGAAGCACCAGGGCGAACGAAGCTATTCGTGCAAAATTAAACCAGGCGCTTTGTCGCTTAAAAATGAAGGTGAATAAAGGGATCAGTAGAAAAAGTTGAAATGCAGGAAACCAGGTAAAAAAGGAATTCTCTCTGATTTCTTCCTGCCTTCTGATGAAACCATTGGTTTTAATATAGTAGTGTAGCTTCTTCCCCGTTCGAAGAATAGGTGAATAGGTCATTTTAAGACTGTTTTTCACACGATCACTCCAGTCTCCAATTGTCGGAGTGAACATATATCCTTCCACGTCAAGTACCTTGTGCCATGTATATTCCCAGTTCCGATCAATTTTCCAGGAATTTTCAGTTAGTTTTTTGGTTGGGCCATCAACGAAAACCTCGATGAGGGAAACCAATAACATCAACGTTGAGAAGACGACAACTATTTTAAACATGAGCCATTGTACACCTGAGGTAATGCGCTCATAAAATTCTTTGTCTTCACGTTCTTCTTTTTCTTTTTTCAGCCGAATTTTTTCCGCTACAGTTCGCAAGTGGTCTTGGTGGTTTATATCTCTGGTCATTAACTTTAGTTATTGACTGCAATATTACTATTTTTTTTGAATTCAATTGTTGATTTAGGAGTTTAGAAAATGTCTCCCGAAAATACCTGGAAGGTTTGGTGATTGAAGTGCAATAAAAAAACCGTCACTCTTTTGAATAACGGTTTCCAGGTACGGGCCTGCAGAAAAGCTTAGTCGAAAAGATCGCTTAACCAATTTTTCTTTTTGTGCTTATAATGGTCATGATCTTTGTATTTATGCTGATCATGGCCAGAGTGCTGCTTATAGCTTTTATCACCGTAAGCCTGGTTCATGCCGGAGCTTTGACCTTGTTCGGACTGGGAAGCTTTTTCGATAATCTTGTCTAATTCTCCGCGGTCGAGCCAAACGCCCCTGCAGGAAGGACAGTAATCAATTTCTACGCCTTGTCTTTCAGACATTACGAGGTTTACATCTTTACACGTTGGACAATTCATGATTTTTGATTTTTAGTTATACGTTTAATTGTGTTTGAAATTTTTCGGGGCAATGCTTTCGGAAGTAAAAATCATCACTTGTATCAGTAAAGCGATGATAATTAAAATTCCGATTTCAAATTTAGAAGAGATAAAACCGGAGCCGAATAATTTTTCAGTCTGTTCCATGACAGTTTTCGCTTCTGAAACCTGGATTAATGACAAATCATTTAAAATGCCTAATGATTTATGTGAAAGCTCTTTTATCTCCGCAAAGTCATCAGCCGCCAAAGCTTGGGTAATGGCATTCTGTTTAGCCCTGAAATCTTCAAACTTTTTCTTTTCAATCGGTGTCAGCTCGGTTTTGAGATAAGCTTTTTCAACGGAATCAATTTGAGCGGTAACCTGGTGAATGGCCTGCTTTTTTGAATCCCGGTCCGCCTGGTCGCTCAAATCAATCATCTGGTGCATGTTTTCAGACAAGTTCAAAATATAGCTTTCAACAATGAGACGGTCGTTATAAATCGAAGAAATTGCTTTTTTTAATGCGGCCGAATCGCTGGTTTTACTCACATGGTTAAAGAAAATTAAGCCAAACACAACGATGAGCAGTGCTGCGATTTTCGATTTGTTTTTTAAATTGTAGGAAAGTGCCATGTGAACTGAATAATTTAAAAGATTAAGCCGTTATTCCGGAAAAAATGGTTGCATTAAATTAAATATTTTTATTCAGATGATTTGAAAAATTCTGAATATTTAACAAATTGCCGGTTCAGCTATAAAAATATAACAGTTTAGAGAAAACAATTAATCTTGTGTTTAAATCCATAACTTCTAACCAAATAACCCATTCCGGTCAAATAATTTTCTCTTTTTTTGCTGCTTTTCCTTGCAGAATCACAAACTATTGCTAATTTTGCCCCCGGAGAGTTGGCAGAGTGGTCGATTGCGGCAGTCTTGAAAACTGTTGAACCGAAGGGTTCCGGGGGTTCGAATCCCTCACTCTCCGCAGAAAAGTCTGGGTTATAAGCCTGGACTTTTTTCGTTTCCGGAAGTTTGTTTTTGCATTAAAACTGAGGGATGAGAACCCCGGGGTTCGAGTCGTAACGCAGTGGAGCCCGACGAAGTCAATCCCTCACTCTCCGCAGAAAAGTCTGGGTTTTAAGCCTGGACTTTTTTCGTTTCCGGAAGTTTGTTTTCACGATAAAACCGAGGGATGAGAACCCCGGGGTTCGAGCCGTAACGTAGTGGAGCCCGACGAAGTCAATCCCTCACTCTCCGCAAAAAAAGTCTGGGTTTTAAGCCTGGACTTTTTTCGTTTCCGGAAGTTTGTTTTCACGATAAAACCGAGGGATGAGAACCCGGGGAGCAGTAGCGACGAAGTCTGGTTAACGCATTGGCTCCGCCGCGGCTCAATCAATAGTTTTTACCGTTAAGAAAATTCAGGTCACCCATTCGTGATCTTTTTGTAACTTTACCATATAAAATCAGACAGATGAAAAATATCTTCTTTTTGTTGTGCTTTGTTATCGTGAGCGTTTCTGCTTTTTCCCAAAAGAAACACAAGCTCAAAGCTTACCTCGATCACAAAGAGTTCTACACGCCTGAAACGGGCAGCTATGTAGAGCTTCACCTGCAATTTGTAGCTTATTCACTCAATTACAAGCCTTCAGACTCCCTCGGACAAAATGGCTTAATGAGCGAAATCGGGATCCATTACATCATCCGCCAGGATGACAAAGCCGTGAAATCCGACGCTTACCGCCTGCAAAGCCCGGTTATGCGTGACAGTATTATTGAGGATTTTTACGAAATCAAGCGTGTTCCGCTCAATCCCGGAAAATATAACCTGGAGCTGACCCTGACCGATTTATACGGCGAAAATGAGCCGGTGACTACTTTCCTGGACCTGGAGATAGCCGATTATGCGAATAAAACGTCCCTTTCCAACATTGAAACCGCTGAGCTGATCGTTCCCGTAAAAAATGAAAGCATCTTCAGTAAATCCGGTTATGACATTATTCCGCGTATTTCAAATTATTACTCCACACAAGCGGAAAACATCCCGGTTTACCTTGAAATTTACGCCCCGAAATCGGATGAGAAAAACACTTTTGGCCTGAAACAATCCATTCTTGACCAGAAAACACGCACGGAGCTTGAAAGCTTTACGCGTTTCTCCAAAGTGGAGGTTGACCAGGTTCAGCCGGTCATCAAAGTGATCGACATCAGCAAGCTGAATTCCGGCGAATACATCCTGCAATTTTCATTAGTTGACCGCGAAAGCAAAGAGCTTGCCGTGAGCGAATACTTTTTCGAGCGTTTTACGGAAATGGAATACGCGCCCGTTACAACGGAGAACATTGTGCTCGACCCGAATTTCCAGGCTTCCATTACGGATGACAGCCTCGCTTATTTTGTGGAAAGCCTGATCCCGATTTCCAAGCCGGCCGAAATCAAAAACATCATTTCCCTGCTGAAAACGAAAGACCGCGAGCTGTATCGCAAGTACATCCAGTCTTACTGGTATAACTCCACGAATGGAACAAAAGTCTATGACAAGTGGATGACATACAAGCAGCAGGTGTGGATGGTTGAGCGTTTGTTCTCTACTAATTTCACGGCAGGTTTTGAAACTGACCGCGGCCGGGTTTATCTTCAGTATGGTCCGCCGAACAATGTAATCACCCGCGAAAATTCGCCTTCGGATTATCCGTACGAGATCTGGCGCTACGACAAAATCAAAAATTTCTCCAACAAGCGTTTTATTTTCTTTAACCCGGATTTAGTGAACAATACTTACCGTTTGCTGCATTCCGATATGCAGGGCGAAGTACAGAACTACCGCTGGCAGCAGCAGCTGTCGAAGCGCAATTCGATGAACTCCAATATCGACGATCCGAACGA
Organism: Crocinitomicaceae bacterium; assembly: GCA_021325675.1. GTDB lineage: Bacteria > Bacteroidota > Bacteroidia > Flavobacteriales_D > Crocinitomicaceae > M2408. Next base: position 753,817 of record JAJTCM010000001.1, on the reverse strand, counting down.
CGGGAACATGAAGCATTACGGCGGAAACAGCCAGCAATTGTATAATCAATACTGATCCGGCCTTTGGAAGAGCTTGCAATAGTCATTCTCAACTGGAATGGACAGAATTTCTTAGAACGTTTTTTACCCGGGGTTGTCCGGAATAGCCCCGGCGCCCGCATCGTGGTGGCGGATAATGCTTCAACAGATGATTCGGTGGCCTGGGTCCGTGAGAATTTTCCGCAGGTGGAGCTGGTGGTCAATGCATCCAACGGCGGCTATGCCAAAGGCTACAACGATGCGCTGCAATACGTTTCTGCAAAATATTACCTTCTCCTGAACAGCGATATCGAAGTGACGGAAAACTGGCTCGTTCCTTTATATCAAGCCATTAGCTTCGAAAATGTAGCAGCGGTTCAACCCAAAATCCTGGCGGAGCACAGCAGAGACTTCTTTGAGCATGCCGGGGCCTCGGGTGGATTTTTAGACAAAAATTTATATCCTTTCTGCCGCGGACGGATTTTCAATACAGTAGAAGAAGACCGCGGACAATATGACGGTGAAACGGAGGTTTTTTGGGTTTCGGGGGCTTGTATGCTTGTTCGCGCAGATGTTTTTCACGAAGCCGGAGGTTTTGATGACGCTTTTTTTGCCCACATGGAAGAAATAGACCTGTGCTGGCGGATGAAGCGTTTGGGCTACAGTCTCAAAGTGGTCCCGTCTTCCGTGGTGTACCATGTTGGCGGCGGAACCTTAAACTACAATTCCCCGAATAAAGTGTACCTCAATTTCAGGAACAACCTGTACATGATCACCAAAAATTACCAGGGTTTCCTGGCCGGGAAACTATTTTATCGCATGATCCTGGATGGTGTTGCCAGCGCCCAGTTTCTCGTAACAGGTAATTTCAGCTATGTCCGGGCAGTACTGCGCGCTCACGGCACTTTTTACCGCAATTTTTCCAAAACGATGCAGAAGCGCCGTGCTTTCCGGCCGGACAAAAAACTGTTCAATGCAAAAGGGTTTTACAGCGGAAGTATTCTCTGGGCTTTTTTCTTCAAAGGAATCCGTAAGTTCTCCGACCTGAACCAGCGGTTGTTTCGCTAAGTTTTTTTGGTATCAAAGAAACGAGACATCAGGAAGCACGAGTTTTGTTGGGGATTTCGCCCCGATCGTGAGACAGCACCGAAGGTAATCGGGACGCCATTCCAATTTTTCGTTTTCCATTTCGCATTCGTAACTTTTCAATATTTTTCCCTTATACTTGTCAAAACAATAAACTTATGAAACAGATTTTCCTTGCTGCTTTGATCCTGCCTGTACTGGCTTTTACGCTAATGAACGCGCGCAAGCCCGGGGTGCCGAAAAAGCTTAAAAAAGATTTTGCTTTCGTTCCCAGCGGCTTGGTTGTCCGGAACGGCGATACACTTTCCGTGCAGGCATTTTACATGAGCAAAGGAGAAGTGACAAACAAAGAATACCGCCTGTTTCTCGCTGATCTTAAGAAGAACAATAAGATGGAAGATTATAAAGCGGCTTACCCGGATACGCTTGCCTGGAAGAAGCTCAACCCGGCTTTTTTAGATTATTATTTTACCCATCCGGCGTATGAGGATTACCCGGTTGTGAACATCAGCCACGAAGCCGCGCAAATGTACTGCACCTGGTTTACGGAGAAAATGAACAGCGATCCCAGGGCTAAATACGTCTACCGGTTCCGTTTGCCTGTTCGCGAAGAGTTTATCCGCGCTTGCCGGGGAGAGGACCACAGCCGAAAGTATGCCTGGAAATACGACGGGATTCAGGATGAAAAAGGCAATGTTTTGTGCAATCACCTGCGTGATGAACCGAATGTCGCAGGCAGCCTTTCCGATAATGCGGATATCACCGCGCCGTCACGTTCTTACCGGCCAAATGATTTCGGGATTTACAACCTGAACGGGAACGTAGCGGAAATGACCAATGTCAAAGATGTGGCAACAGGCGGCAGCTGGAAAGACAAAGCTGAAAATGTGCGCAACGAAAGCACTTCGGTTTATTCCCGTCCGCAGCCGAATATCGGTTTCCGCATGGTCTCGACTTTTTTACAGCGTTAAGCTTTCCCGAAAATCCGTTCAATGCTGCTGCGGCGGTGATCGAAAATAGCTTCAAGCTTGTTTCGTACGATCAGCCGGTGCATAATTTCCCCGATAAAACCGAAGGGCATAGCATAGGAAACGAGATCCGTCATTTCAACGCCGCCTTCAACCTCGCGGAAATGATGTTCATGGTGCCAGCTCCGGTAAGGCCCCCTGAGTTGTATATCCACGAAAAAAGACTGGTATTTTACCGTTTTGATTTCCGTCACCCAGCGTACCGGGATTCGCAACAAAGGCTGCATCCGGTATTCAATGATCAATCCTTCGAAAAGGCGCTCCGGAACATCTGATATTGTTTTTACGCGGACATTTGCCGGGGTGATCTGTTCCAGGCAGCCGGGCTTCATGAAAAACTCCCAGCACGTGTTTAAATCCGAAGGAATAATTTGTGTGCGTTTGATCTGGTACATAGCCCTAAAGTACGAATAATCTGGTGAAAATTGGTTTTTGAACCATAAGAACATACTAAACGAACAGGAGAAAAAGAGCATGGAAGAATTCTGATATGTTCCTCGGGAAAAACATTCCCCAAATTCCTTATCTGTCTTATAGGGTTCAGAAAGAACAGGCACAAAAAAGCCGCCAATCAACAGACCGGCGGTTCATATATTCGGTAAAAATCTTAGTTTTTAACGCGTTCTACGTACACACCGGTACGCGTATCGATTTTGATTACTTCGCCGTTATCAATGAACAAAGGAACTTTGATTTCAGCCCCCGTAGCAATTGTTGCCGGTTTCATCGTGTTTGTAGCTGTATCACCTTTGATTCCAGGCTCAGTGTAAGTTACCTCGGAAATGATGTACATCGGCAATTCGAGTACCAATGGCGCTTCTTCTTCCGCATGGAAAAGAATGTTGCAAACCATACCTTCCTGCAGGAATAACGGTTTTTCGATCATTTTAGCAGGAATGTTAACCTGTTCGAATGTTTCATTGTTCATGAATACATACTCGTTTCCTTCCTGGTATAAGTACTGATATTCGCGGTTTTCAATACGTACAGGATCAATTTTGTGACCTGCGGAAAAGGTGTTATCCAATACTTTGCCGGTTTCGATCTGGCGCATTTTGGTACGTACAAAAGCCGGGCCTTTACCTGGTTTTACGTGTTGAAATTCGATAATCTGGTATAGTTTGTCGTTGTGTCTGATGCACAATCCATTGCGGATATCAGCTGTAGTTGCCATAAAAAATCTTTAAAAACGCTGTAAAAATAGCTTAAATTTGAAAAAGAACAAAAATTATCTTCCATATTGCCGGAAAAATCCGTTTTTTTGTACCCGGAAATGAGTCCTGAAACGAAAAAAATCACAATAGCTATAGACGGCTATTCCTCTTGCGGGAAAAGCACGCTAGCCAAAGCCCTAGCCCGGGAGCTGGGATATATTTTCATCGACAGCGGCGCGATGTACCGGGCGATCACACTCTATAGCTTTCGTAAAAACCTTGTCGGGACTGATTTCATGGACCAGGAAAAAATCATTGCTTCACTGGACGACATTGAGCTGCATTTTGAATTCAACCCGTTAAGTTCCAAGCTGGAAATTATCCTGAATGGCGAAAACGTGGAGAAAGAAATCCGCACCTTGCAAATCAGCCAGCTCGTGAGCCAGGTTTCCTCTATTAAAGAAGTGCGCAAAAAACTGGTTTCCGAACAACGCAAAATCGGCCGTAAAGGCGGGGTTGTGATGGATGGCCGCGATATCGGCTCGGTTGTATTCCCTCACGCGGAGCTGAAACTGTTTATTACCGCTGATCCGATGGTCAGGGCTGAACGCCGTTTCCTGGAGCTGGACGATCCTTCGCTTTCCATGCAGGATGTGCTTCAAAACCTGCAGCAGCGTGACCACATCGATTCAACCCGGAAAGAAAGCCCGCTTGTTAAGACCGAAGACGCTATCGTTATCGATAATTCTTTTTTAACTCCCGATGAACAGTTGCAAAAAGCCCTGGAATTAGTGGCCGATCGGATTCCTGCAGAAAAATAAAGTCAAAATAATTTAACCCGGAGTTAATTTTTTAACTTATTTTGCTATTTTTGTGGCAAAATTAAGTAATAAAACATGAGTTCAGTTGGGAAAGTAGCGGAGGATATTATCAACCGAAGCCCCTTTTTAAGGGAAGCGATGACAGAAAACCTGATAAATATTTCTGCCCTTGCCCGTAAAATTAAACCGGAGATCGACGAAGCATTTGACGAAGATATCAAAGAAGGTGCGATTATTATGGCCATCAAGCGCCTTACGCCGGGAACTTACCACCGTTTGAACCTCAAGATCGAAAGTATAGTACGCGAAATCGGCGATTTCCTGGTCCGCAGCAATCTCAACGCTTTTACCTTCGAAAACTCCGACACACTCAGTGAAAAGCAAAGCGAGCTGATCGAATTGCTTGAAAAAGACAAGAAAAAGTCCTTTTACACCATCAGTAAAGGTGTAACTGAAACGAGCATTGTAACCAATCTCTTTGATAAAAACGAAATCCTGGATTTACTGAAGACTGAAAAACTGAAGTCACGCAATGAAAACCTGGCTTCTATTACGGTGCAGCTTCCAATTCTCAACACAGAAGTTTACGGGGTTTACTATTACATCTTAAAGCAGCTTGCCTGGGAAGGTTTGAATATCGTCGACATCATTTCAACCGCGAATGAGTTCACGATTATCTTCAACCAGGTTGATATTGACAGGGCTTTCCGCATTTTGATGCAGATCAAAAATCAGTAAGGGATCAGCTTTCCTGAAGAAAAATATTCGATTTCCGTAGTGAGGGGCAATCCTTTGTAGTAAATATTGCCATTTCCGCCGATATAGCCTTGCAGGTAGCAGTTGGCCGCGTTGATATGCATATCCCCGGAAGATTTGCTCGCTACATACAAGGTATTGCTGATGCTTAAATCCTCGGTATTGCAGTAGCCGTTGGTCCGCGCTGACAAAACTGCGTCGGATGCGTGGCCTCGCAAAGTGTAATCTCCGTAACTTTCCGTAACATCAGCTGAAATGTAATCCGCATTTAAAGTAAGGTCGACCGATCCGGCACAATTGAGGATCAGTAAGTTAAACATGCTCAGTTGAAGCGTGTCCCGGTTAATCAGCGTTTCTGAGCCTTCGTAAGCAATGTCGGCCAGGTCTTTGAAATGGATTTCTACGGTGCAAACGGCTTTCAGGTCACGCAGGAAATGGCATTTATTGTGGTTTGTAATCGTGATCTTTCCATCCTTTTCTTCCCAGCGAACAAAGCCCAGCAGGTTTTTTCCGCCGCTGATCCGGAGGTAGCAGGAATCATCCTGAACGAGAATGTATTTCAGGTGCTTGTTGAGCTGAAGCTTGTTAAAATCCGGTAAATCAATCCGTATGCTTGTTTTTTCACCGGAAGATTTAAAGCAGCTTCGTTCCCCCGGCTTTTTACAGGCCGTTAGAGCGAAAATGAGGAGCGATATGATTAACAGGAGCTTTTTCATCTTAAAAACGGTAACCGATTCCATATTCTACATAATCTGCCTTCGCCCAATGCGACTTAAGTGTTACATTCAGCAGCAGGCCTTTTTTTAATGCGTAACGGAAACCCAGGCGGTGATACATCCGGTCGTCGGCAAAATATTCGTCCCGCAGGTAAATGCCCATCCCAACATGGACCTGGAGCTTATCAAAGCTCATAAACCAACCATTGTACCAGCCCAGCTGCGCTATACTTTCCGCTGATTTAGGGATCACAGGCTTGTATTTGCGAAGGCTCGGCTTGTAGATAAAATCCAGCCCTGTTTCGTAGCCTACGCCATGACGAAAAGCCTTTTGTGTAGTCAGTGAAAGGGCGAAAACCGGGTATTTTTCCTTGCTGATCGGGTAGGAGTCGCGGCGGGAGACAATTCCAATAGCAGTATATTTCCAGCTGCGGTCGATTGAAACATTTTCTTTGGTTTCAGGTACGTTCGGGTTATATTCGAATTTCCGGGCGTAACCTAAGCTGAGATAAGCAAGGTTCAGCCCGAGGTTTGGCAAAACGCTGGCGCCATTACTGAAATGGGTCATGTCAACGCCAAAAGTAAACTGATTGCGCTCTATGCGGTATTGATAAAGCAAGCTGAAATTGATCAAAGCATTTATATGAGAGCTGATGGCTACATTTTTAGGGTTCAGCTCCTGGTCAAACACCTTGTTGGTTAAACCGGCACCGGCGCCTATCTTTGTGTAAATCCGGGAATGTTCCGTCTTCAAAAAATTAAGCTGTAAAAATGCGTAAGAACCCAGGTAGCTCCCGAGGATTTCTTTGTTCCCGACAGTAGTTGCAAGCACGGAGACCCCAACCGTCGGGTAATTGTAAGCTTTGTGCCAGTCTTTTTTTCCTTTCACGTCAAAGAAAAGCGAAGCTTCAAACGCATTGCAGTGCTCTTTTGCCAGGTGCGCCATAATAGGGCGGTGCGCCATGAGGAACCCATGCCGGTAAGAGGCAGCGATCCCCCAGTCATTTTTTTGACCGAAAACAAGTGTAAAGCCGCATAAAAAAAGGGCGCATAACGCTTTCTTCATACCACAAATTTAATACAATTGGATATTCTGTTTACTTTTACAGGTAAATTTAACTAAAATGGACGCCAGACTAGCAGCCTTCCAACGCTTGTTGGATATCATGGATGACCTCAGGGAGAAGTGTCCCTGGGATAAAAAACAGGATTTCAATTCCCTGCGGACCCTTACAATCGAGGAAACTTACGAGCTGGCCGATGCTTTGCTTGAAAACGACTTCAGGGAAGTTGAAGGCGAGCTGGGGGATTTGTTCCTCCACCTGGTGTTTTATTGTAAAATTGGATCTGAACAAGGTGAATTCTCAGTAGAATCAGTGCTGAACCGCATTTGTGACAAGCTGATTTACCGCCATCCGCACATCTACGGGGATACGGAAGTAGCCGATGAAGAAGAAGTAAAAGCCAACTGGGAAAAGCTGAAACTGAAAGAAGGCAAAAAATCGGTACTGGAAGGCGTTCCGAAATCACTGCCCGCATTAGTGAAAGCCTACCGGATCCAGGACAAAGTAAAAGGCGTTGGTTTTGACTGGGACGAGCAGGAAGATGTTTGGAACAAGATCACGGAAGAAGTGGATGAGCTCCGCGAAGCCATTCAGAATAAGGACAAGGAAGAAGCGGAGCTGGAATTCGGGGACGTTTTATTTTCCCTGATCAACGTGAGCCGCTTCATTGATGTGAACCCTGAAAATGCCCTTGAAAGAACGAACCTCAAATTTATCCGCCGTTTCCAGCTTATGGAAGAAATGATCCTCGCCGACCAGAAAGACCTGACGGCGATGAACCTGCAGGAAATGGACGTGTACTGGGAAAAAGCGAAGAAACAGCTGCGGGCTAAGTAACGCAAAGGCCGCTATGTTTTCGCCAGGTAAACAACGTTTTTATTTGCCTGATCAGCAACGGCGCAGCAGCGAAGTTAAACATTGGTCAATTTCGGGATTCATCACTTCTCAATCAGCTGGTACGAAGCCGAAATCCCCCGGATTAGCGCCGGGCTGAAACCGTGATGCTCCATTTCATTCAGGCCCGTGATGGTACAGCCTTTCGGCGTGGTTACCTTATCAATTTCCTGTTCAGGGTGCTGTCCGCCGGTAATCAAAAGCTCTGCAGCGCCTTTCACAACCTGGTTTACAATTCTGGAAGCGCTTTCGGCATCAAAACCGATCTGGATCCCGCCTTGCACCATGGAGCGCATGAAACGGAGCACATAGGCAATCCCGCAGGCGCCCAAAACCGTTGCTGCTTCCATTAATTCTTCTTTGATAAAAACAGTTTCGCCCAGTAAGCTGAAAAATGCCCCTGTTTCTGAAATCAATTCCTTGTCGGTGGTCGAAGAGCTGATGCAGGTAAGTGATTCACCGATTGCGGCCGCTGTATTCGGCATAGCGCGAAAAACCGTCGCTCCGGGAAGGATTTGCTGGATTTCAGTTATGGTTACGGTACTTGCCACGGAAACCAGTATTTGCTTCTCCGCATTGAACGTCGTTTTGATTTCCTCCAGGATAGTTGCCACATCATAAGGTTTTACGGCAACGATTATGAGGCGTGCGTCAGAGATTGCTTCCGCATTGCGGTCGAAAATTGTGATGCCCTTTTCAGCGAGATGGGCAATGGGTGAGGTATTGCGTTTGCTTACGGATAAGCCGGCAGGATTAAAATTTTCATTTTGAAGCAAGCCGTTTATTAAAGAAAGTCCGAGGTTCCCGCAGCCAAGCACTGCAATTTTTGTGTGTTCCATGTGGCAAAAATAAGCAGGAAAAACGGAAAAAAATCCGAAGCTGCGTTTGAATTCAGGAAAAACTACGCCTGGCTGATTTTGTAAATAAAATTGACCACAATCAGGAGGGTCGAAAGGGAAAACAGGCCGACTAATGTATAAGCCCCGTGTTTGAAGCGAAAAATAAGGTGCAGTATAAGCAGCACGAAAAGCAGCAGGAGGGGAATAGTGGCGGGAAAAAGAAAAAAGCTCTCCGAAAAATTACCTTCGAAGAGCTTTAAAAAGGAGCGTTGAAAGCCGCATCCCGGGCATTCAACACCAAATGTTTGTTTCCAGTGACAAGTCAGCATTAATATTTGGACATGCTCATGAAAGCCGTGCCAAGAATGGATAGCACGATGATGATGTACAAAATGAACAACGCGGAAAGAGACAGTCCGATGATCCCGCAAATGTAGCCTGCTTTCAGGTTTTTGTAGGATGCTTCGTAAGACTGTGGATCTTCCATGTAAATTTTCTTGTCTTTATTGTGCAGCACGATCGCGATGATCCCGCAGATCAGTCCGGGTAAACCGTAAATCCAGCATGTTGCAATGGAAATAATTCCCAGGACGAGGGTTGCGGTTGCATTTGGCAGGACTTTATTTCCTGTAAAATTGTTTGATGTTCCTAAATTGTCTAATACGTCTGACATGTCTGTTTTTATTTTAAATGTTTGAGGTTGAAGGCATACATAACGATGAATGCCACGGAGAAAATGATGGAGAAAACAAGGCTGATTGTTGCCATTGTACCCATGAAATCACCTGATCCGCTTGCTGCGCCCATCATCAGGAAAGAACCGATGAATGGGATGATCTGGCCAACTACATAAATATAGAAGCCAATTTTTTTCAGTTTCCACATCAACAGGGCGCCGGTAAGGCAAAGCAAGCTGCCAACCAGGCCTAAAGCGTAAGAGACCATGCCCCATTTTTTAGTTGCTGCGATCAAGCCGCTCATGTCACCGAAAGGACTGTTGGCAGAAGAAAGAATTTCCCCTGAAGCTTCCAGCTGGGCGATCGAGCTTTGGAAGTTGATCATGTTGAAAATGGCAATTAACGCGTAAAGTCCCGCACCTACGAAGGTCAGGATACATAATACTTTTAAGAAAGCTGGCATACCGGCCGGCTTGTCCTGGTAGTCTAAAACATCATCCATAGTTAATCTAATAAATCTGGGTTATTACTAATTGATATCCCCGCGAAGTTACCGGAATTTTTTAATTGTTCTTTATATTGGTTCATTTTTACCCAAAAAATGATCCAGATAATCAGGTTCGCTAAAGAAGCAAGAGAGCCCAAAAGCGCCAGCGGGCCAAGAAAACGGAAGAGGTAGCCTAAGCCTAAAAGTGCCATGGCAATTCCGAGGTTGCGGGCAAAATCGCCACTTGTGTCAAGCTTGCGGTCGGCGAACTCTTCCATCACCGAATCTGAAATTTTCGGGTAAAGTACGAAAGCGTAAACGAGGTTGAAAAAGGGGATGAACATCAGCCAGACATTGCTCGGCGGAACCAGGCGGTTTTTCGGTGAAACCAATTCCATCAAACGCTGCAGGGTCAACAGGTAAAATACATAGGCAATGATTGCGCCGATTGCAAAAATAACTGCGATAATCCCGGCAGCAAATAATTCGTCTCTCATGATTTGTGGTTTTTATTGGTAAAAAAAAAAGTCTGATCGTTAGGACCAGACTTTTTTGATTGGGATAAATGATTATTGGTTATCCATTTCTTGTTGCAACTCATCCAGTGAATTGTTCAATTCCGTTTCAAAATTTGTGTCGAAGCTGGATTTCATGCTTGCAGCAGCGCTAATTCCTAATAAAAGGACAACACTCCATACAACTGCAACGATACCGATAACAAGACCAGCAACAGCCAAGCCTTTTTTACCGCCAGTTTTGCCTAATTTAGACATACCCATTGCGGACATGATTACACTGGCAACACACAACACAACCCACAGGTACATCAACCAGGCGCTTCCGCCTAACATAACGCTAGCTGTAGCCAAACCTGCAATAATGCTTGATAATACTAATCCTACCAAGGCAAGAACAAATCCACCCACTGCTAAACCTTTTCCTTCAGGTCTGTTTTGATTTAAATCCAAAGATTCTGACATAATGATTAATTTAAAGTTACGGGACAAATATAGATTTAATTTTTTTAAATCCTAATTTATGTTAAAAAAATCTTATTAACAATTGAGCTGTTAATTAAGCTTAAATCCTTTTAGTTAGATTTGTGAGTATATGAAGATGAGAATTTTACCTTTTTTATGTCTTTTTTGCTTTTTTTCTGTCCTTTCCTGTAAAAAGAAAGATCTGAACTTTGTGCTCGACGGAAAAGCGTGGGACCAGACTTTCGGGGGAGGGCTCGAAGGCGCTAAAGTTACGCTCGAAGAAGTGCTCGAGGTCGGGAACACGAATGATGAGTACGTTCACGAAACAACAGTTGCAGCAGATGGCTCTTTTAAACTGGAGTTTGAACGGAAAAGGGCAACCAAATACAACCTGCAGATTGAAAAGGAAAATTACTTCACTATTTATAAGACGATTTCTTTCAGTGAATTTTCAACCGAAGAGCCATTGGTCATGAACCTGTCTGCAACTGCCAAAAGCTGGGTAAAGCTTATATTCATCAATGGTGAGCCGGCACATGATACAGACAGCTTCCGTTTTGAAAAGCTCAAAGGCAAATCGGGTTGCGAAGGGTGCTGCCCGGATGTTCAGCAGTCAATCTATGGAACGGAAGATAAGGAGTTCATCTACCTGAACGATGGAAATACGTATTTCAGTTACAAATATTACCAGACAACACCACAGGAAACGGATATCAAAGAAATCGTAACTGATGCTTTTGATACGGTAACAATTGTCAAGTACTGGTAATTGAGTGTGTATGAAAGATTCGATTGTAGGTTTTGGCGCATGTTTTTGGTGAAAACTGTGCCAAAACAGCTCTGAAACTAAAGCTTGTTCAGTTTTTTATTGATGTTTTCCAGCACCTTATTATAAATCGCCTGCATCTCATCCTGGTGTGAGCCGTAGTAATTCAGCGAAGAATCAAATTGTTTAAAAGTCACCCCGTGTTTTTTTAAGATGGCATCCCCGGAATGTTTGGCAACTTCCAGGTAATAATCAGGCTGGGGGTATTTCATTTGAATGTATTGCTCCGTTACCATCAAATCTTCGAGAATAAGCACAATTTTTTCCTCGGGAAGGAGATCGTCCGGCGCGGGAATTTCCTGCAGTTGCAATTCACAGGAGAAAAGCACAAGGAAAAGTCCGATGGAAGCAAGCAGTCGCATAGTTTAACGGTTGAAGCTTAAACGGGAACCGCGACATTCCGTGTTCACCTTATTGTTTTCATAAACAATAGCGCCGTTCACAAACGTTTTGGAAACCGCGTGAGAAAAAGTCGTGCCTTCAAAAGGCGACCAGCCGCATTTGGAGAATATGGACGAACGTGTGACTTCCGTTTTAGTATTTGGGTCAACGAGAACGAGATCGGCAAAGTAACCTTCCCGGATGTAGCCGCGCTGCTTCACTTTAAAGCAAACTGCCGGGGCGTGCGTCATTTTTTCTACCAGGCCTTCGATACTGAATACGCCTTGACGCACTTTTTCGAGCATCGCAAGCAAAGCATGCTGCACGAGCGGTCCGCCGGAAGGCGCCTGCAAATAGCCCTGGCTTTTTTCTTCTAATGTATGCGGGGCGTGATCGGTTGCAATCACGTCAATACGCTTGTCAAGCACCGCCTGCCAGATGGCTTCGCGGTCCTGCTCCGATTTAACGGCGGGGTTCCATTTGATGAAATTGCCTTTGGAAGCATAGTCCTTATCTGAAAACCAAAGGTGGTGCACACAGGCTTCAGCTGTAATAAGCTTGCTTTCGAGCGGAATAGTGTTATCAAACAGTTCCAGCTCCTTCGCTGTTGAAATATGCAAAATATGCAGGCGTGTCCCGTGTTTTTTTGCAAGGTTCACCGCCATGGAAGAGGAAAGGTAACATGCTTCTTCGTTCCGGATCACGGGGTGCATTTCCACGGGGATATTTTCGCCGTATTGTGCTTTGGCGGCCTCAAGGTTCTTTCGGATGGTAGCTTCGTCTTCACAGTGCGTGGCGATCAGCATCGGGGAAACACGGCTGAAGAGGTTTTCGAGCGTTTGCTCATTATCAACAAGCATGTTCCCGGTAGAAGAGCCCATAAAAACTTTAATTCCGCATACCTGTTCGCGGTCGGTTTTCAGCACTTCTTCGATGTTGTCGTTTGAAGCTCCCATGAAGAAGGAATAGTTTGCTACCGAGCTGTTGGCAGCAATGTCGTATTTATCCTGTAGCAGAGCTTGTGTCAGCGTATTCGGAACGGTATTCGGCATTTCCATAAAAGAGGTAATACCACCCGCAACCGCCGCGCAGGATTCAGTATGGATATTCGCTTTATGTGTTAGTCCCGGCTCACGGAAATGCACCTGGTCGTCGATACAGCCCGGCAAAAGATATAAGCCTTCCGCATCGATTTCCTGTACCTGGCCTTCCGCCTGCAAGTAAGGGCCGATTTTAGCGATTATGCCGTCTTTGATCAGCAGATCGGAAATGACCTGGCGTCCTTCGTTGACTAGTGTTGCGTTTTTAATGAGTATTGTTGACATCACAGATCCATTTTTTTCATTTTCCAGACTCCGTAAAAAGCTTCTTTAAAGATGCCTGCCGACATTTTGGATTCACCTTTCTGCCGGTCGATAAACGTAATAGGAACTTCAATTGCCCGGAACTTGTGCTTCAGGGCGGCATATTTCATACAGATCTGGAAAGCGTATCCTTTAAAAGGGATGTTATCCAGCTTGATTTTTCGCAAAACAGCGTGATGATAGCATTTGAAGCCTGCCGTTGTGTCTTTGATGCCGATCCATAAGATCATGCGCACATAAATGGAAGCGAAATAAGACATCAGGATGCGGTCCATCGGCCAGTTGGTGATTTTTCCGCCCTTGCAGTAACGCGAACCGATGCTGAAATCCGCTTTTCCCTCGGCAATAGGGGCGAGGAGCCTGCTCAGGTCATCCGGGTTGTGTGAAAAATCACAGTCCATCTCAAAAATGTATTCGTAATCCCGTTCCAGGGCCCATTTGAAGCCGTGGATATAAGCCGTCCCAAGCCCGAGCTTGCCGCTTCGTTCTTCGATGAAAAGCTGTTCCGGGTATTCGTTCTGGAGAATTTTGACCTGGCTGGCAGTGCCGTCCGGTGAATTGTCGTCAATGATAAGAATATGATAGCCTTCGGGGTACGCCACAAGCCGCCGGATCATTCTCTCGGCATTTTCAAGCTCGTTATACGTAGGGACAATGACTAATTTTTTCTGCACATGGACGATTTAGGAGGTAAAAATAGCTATATAATTTAAGAATACGGGACGGTGCAATTCAAAATTAACGATTTTTTTAAAAGCTGCCGGGAAATTTGAAGATTTTGAGGATTCCATGCTGAAGCATACGGGAATTAATCTCAGATCGCTGAAGGCAGTCACGAAGTGGATATTTAAATCCGGACAGCGGAAATCTTTGAATATTTTTTTGCGGATCAGATTTATTTATTATCTTTGCACCCCGATTCTACAGAATGTTATCAGCAGGACGGGAATGAGTAAGGGCGAAGCGTTGCCCTGAAAGATTGAAATGATTACGAATATGGTGATCCCGATAGCTATCGGAGATAGACATACCGTTAAAAAAAAGGAAATAAAGCGTTATTCCTTTTTGATTGAAATGATTGCGGATATGGTGAAATTGGTAGACATGCCAGACTTAGGATCTGGTGCCGCGAGGCGTGTGGGTTCGAGTCCCTCTATCCGCACAAAAGAATGAGTGGTGTCCGTCAGCAGACGGATGCCATTTTTTTATGTACGTAAATAAACAAATTAAACAGCAGTTGAAATGAATGTAATTCGTGAAGACATTAATGCACAGACAGCGATCCTGAAAGTACAGGTTTCGCCGGCAGATTATCAGTCCAAAGTAGCGACAACCCTGGATAAATACAGGAAAACAGCAAAAATTCCGGGTTTCAGGCCTGGAAAAGTGCCGATGGGAATGATCCAGAAGCAATATGGTAAAGCAGTATTGGCCGAAGAGCTCAATAAAATTGTGAACGATTCCCTCTACTCTTACGTAAACGAACAAAAAATCGAAATTTTAGGGAACCCGATCCCGAAAGAAGATATCGAAGTAAAAGGCGATTTCAATGCACCAACGGAATTTGAATTTGCTTACGAAATTGGTTTGACACCAAAAATCGACCTCAAATTGCCTGCTAAAGAAAAAGTAGACTATTACAAGGTTAAAATCGACGATACACTTGTTAACAAGCAAATCGATGACCTGAGAAGACGTTACGGCAAGCTTGTAGGTTCAGACGCAGTAGGTGACAATGACCTCATTATGGCGCAGTTCGTTGAATTGAACGACGACGAAACAATCAAGGAAGGCGGAATTATGCATTCTTCCACGATTTCCGTTGAATTCCTCGAAGACGCTAAAACAAAAAAAGCATTAACAGGTAAAGTAGTTGGTGATAAGATCGTTGTTGATCCTTCCAAAGTTTCCCGCGGTGAGAAAGACACGGCTGCTATGCTCGGTATTACGGAAGAACAGTTGAAAGACGTTTCTGATAAATTCCAGATGACAATCAATGAGATCCGTCACATGGAAATGGCTGAGCTGAACCAGGAACTGTTTGATAAGCTATTCGGCGAAGGCACAATCACTTCTGAAAAAGAGCTGAGAGAGCGTATTTCCAAAGACCTCGAAAACATGTTTGCCAACGATTCAGACCGTATTTTGATGAATACAATGTACAAGTCGCTGATGGATAACACGAAAGTGGAGCTTCCGTCCGACTTCCTGAAGAGATGGATCAAGCTTTCGAATGAAAAGCCGATCACTCTGGAGGAAATCGAAGAGCAATTTGAAGGTTACGAAAAAGGGATGAAATGGCAATTGATCCAGGGACATATCTTTAAAGCGAATGATTTGAAGCTGGAGCAAAACGAAGTGCTTGAGTTTACAAAAGGACTGCTCATCAACCAGTATGCACAATACGGTTTGCCGGCGCCTGCTGACAAAGAGCTCACAGATGCTGCCGCCCGCGTTTTATCCAACAAGGATGAAGCCAACCGCGTTTACGATATGATCGCTGAAGTAAAGCTGACGGATTATTTCAAAAATACAGTGAAGCTGAACGAAAAAATGGTTTCTTACGATGAATTCGTGGAAATCGCTTCTAAATAGATTTAGCTGAAGTTTCAGCATTTTTTAAAGCCGTTCCCCCGAAAAGGAACGGCTTTTTTTGTTGAAAAAAATTTCACTTTTTTTCAAAATCAGCTATATCGATTGTGTACTGAATTTTGAACGGTTATTTTAGGTGCAGGTACTTGTTTTTTAATAGTTTGTTAATGAGAACGTAAAAAAAATACGCTCAAATGTCCTTACTTTTGATCCACATTTAATTAACTAATACTAGTATTATGCAAACAAACACTACACTGTTTTTCAGGAAACACCTGGGAAACACTGCCAGTAAATGGCGGTACGGGGCCCTGGCCCTTGCTTTCAGTACCTTTGGCCTGGTTTCGGCACAAACGACTGTCTTTACCGAATCGATGGGGTCGGTGGGAGGAAGCACTGTTTCAATCTCAGCCCATGAAGCTGCAAACGGCTTCGACAATGACCTGTACACCATGACAGGAACTGCGGACGTCCGCAACACATCACCGTCTTCCGGCTACAGCGGCGCTTCCGGTTTGGCGAACATTTTCATCACCAACACAGCAGGCCGCTTTTTCCAGATAGAGGGCATCAACACCAGCTCTTACGGACCAATGGAGCTTTCTTTCGGGATCAGCAAAAGTACGACGACCGCAACCGGTTCCGACCTGGTACTGGAAGTAAGTACGGATGGTGTCATTTACACCCCGGTATCTTACCCGGCTCTGCCAACGGGCAGCGGAACGGCTACCTGGTTTTATCGTACAACCGCAACAGGCTCAATTCCCGCCGCAGCTAACCTGCGCATCCGTTTTCGTGCTACGGGGTCAACCACCCAGTATCGCATTGACGATGTAAAGCTCGTTGCAACCGCCGGCTGCTCCAACCCAACGATCAATCCTTCGGGATCCGTGTCGATTTGCCAGGGTAACAGCGTAACGCTGACGTCCAGCCCGGGTGTTTCTTACCTGTGGTCAACGGGTGCGACTACCCAGTCCATCAGCGTAAATACGTCCGGAAACTATACGGTTACTGTAACAGCGGCCAACGGTTGTGTAACCACTTCGGCGCCAACCACCGTTACCGTTAAGCCACTCCCTTCAAACGTTGTCAATGCAAGCGGCCCGTTAACTTTCTGCGAAGGCGGTTCGGTTGTATTAACTGCTGCTGAAAGCGGCGCATCTTATTCCTGGTCTAACGGGTCAAACAATCAAAGCATCACCGTGAGCAATTCCGGTACTTTTTCAGTAACTGTTACCGAAAATGGCTGTTCAGCAACTTCTTCACCGATCACAGTAACAGAAAACGATAACCCGGAGCCGGAAATCACTTTATTGGGCGATCCGATCTTTTGTGAAGGAGGTTCTGTACAAATGACAACTGGCTCTTACGCTTCTTACCTCTGGTCAAACGGCGCTGCAACGCAGACGACTGCTGCAACAGCTGCCGGTTCTTATACGGTAACGGTAACAGACGCTAACAGCTGCTCCGGAACATCTGATGCGGTAACGGTTTATACGCGTGCTTTGCCAATTATTTCAGCTGGAAATGATGTTGCAATCTGCGCTGGCGGATCGGCTGATTTACACGCTGCCGTGATCGCAAATGACCTCTTTATTTCTGAATACGTTGAAGGAAGCGGTAACAACAAATACATCGAAATCTACAACGGAACTGGAGCTACAGTGAACCTGGGTGATTACCGCCTGCGCACTTACAGCAATGGAAACAGCGTTCCAAACTTCGACAACCTGCTTTCCGGCACTTTAGCCCCGGGACAAACTGTTGTTTACAAAAATGCATCGGCATCAATCTACAGCGGAACAGCTACCAGTCTTTCTTCCATGGTTTTCAACGGAAATGACGCCGTTGTACTTTACCGGGTTTCTACCGGCAGCAATGTAGATATTTTCGGCCGCATTGGCGATGATCCGGGTGTTGAATGGACGAATGGTTCTGCTTCTACCTTGAACTCAACGTTGAGAAGAGATGCTTCCATCTACAGTGGCGTTACGATGAATCCTACCGGAACAGGCCCCGGCGCTTTCATTACCCTGGGCGACTGGAATGAATTTGCTACAGACGATGTTTCCGGTTTGGGATCGCATACAATTTCCGGTACTTTCAGCTGGTCACCGGCTACCGGCTTGAACACAACTTCCGGCGCTGACGTAACTGCCAGCCCTTCTGAAACAACAACGTATACTGTTACAGGTACTTTTGCCTGCTCCAACACAGACCAGGTAACTGTTATCGTTAACCCGAACCCGCTTGTAACTGCTTCTGCAACAGCAATCGCTTGTAATGGCGGAACTGCTGAAGTAACAGTTTCTGCTGACGGTGGCACTGCTCCATACTCCGGAACAGGAACGTTTACGGTAACTGCCGGAACATACACGTACACCGTATCTGACGCAAACGGGTGTTCAGGATCTGCAACCATTACGGTAACTGAGCCTGAAGCTTTGACTGCTTCTTCTTCTGCAACAGCAATCGCTTGTAATGGCGGAACTGCTGAAGTAACAGTTTCTGCTGACGGTGGCACTGCGCCATACTCCGGAACAGGAACATTTACGGTAACTGCCGGAACATACACGTATACCGTGACTGACGCCAACGGATGCTCAGCTTCCACAACAATTACGGTAACTGAGCCGGAAGCTTTAACAGCTTCTTCTTCTGCAACAGCAATAGCTTGTAATGGCGGAACTGCTGAAGTAACAGTTTATGCTGACGGCGGAACTGCGCCATACTCCGGAACAGGAACATTTACGGTAACTGCCGGAACATATACGTACACCGCGACAGACGCCAACGGGTGTTCAGCTTCCATAACAATTACGGTAACTGAACCGGAAGCTTTGACTGCTTCTTCTTCTGCAACAGCAATCGCTTGTAATGGCGGAACTGCTGAAGTAACGGTTTCTGCTGACGGCGGAACTGCGCCATACTCCGGAACAGGAACCTTTACGGTAACTGCCGGAACATATACGTACACAGTGACTGACGCCAACGGTTGTTCGGCTTCCACAACAATTACGGTAACTGAGCCGGAAGCTTTAACCGCTTCTTCTTCTGCAACAGCAATCGCTTGTAATGGCGGAACTGCTGAAGTAACGGTTTCAGCCAACGGTGGCACTGCGCCATACTCCGGAACAGGAACCTTTACGGTAACTGCCGGAACATATACGTACACAGTGACTGACGCTAACGGGTGTACTGCAACGACAACAATTACAGTTGGTGAGCCGTCAGCTTTGACTGCTTCAATCGGTGCAATTCCCGCAAGCGGGATCAATACATGTGCTTTCGGAACGGATGCTAATATTGTGATCGGTTACGGTTCTGTTAGTTCGGCAACCCTGAACGGAAGCGCAAGCGGGGGAACAGGTTCTTACAGCTATTCCTGGAGCCCGGCGGCAGGTTTGTCTAATCCTTCTTCGGCGAACCCGGTGTTCACGCCATCTATGGCCAGCGGCTGCAACGTGTATAACTTTACTTTGACGGTAACGGATGCAAACGGATGTACGGCTACTGCAGCTGTAAGTGTTAACGTAGTAAACGTTTTATCCCCGTCAAGCAATCCGAAAGCGAAAAAAGTGATGATTTGCCACCGTACAAACGGAAGCAATGGATCTGTAACGCTCGAAGTGTCTGAGAATGCAGTTGCTGCGCACCTGGCGCATGGTGATTGCCTTGGTTCCTGCCAGTCGGCTTGTGGTGTGAAGAGCGATACTCCTATTGTATTTGCAACGGAAGAAAGCGAAGCGACCGAAACACACGAAGAGCTGCACGTTTATCCTAACCCGACGGAAGGTAAATTCACCGTGGAAATGCACGATGTGGACGCCGACAGCCCGGTTGAGCTTAGAGTTTACGATATGGCAGGCAAGCTGGTTCACAGCCAAAGCGCTTTGCCGGTAAACAACGAAGTGGAAATGGATGTTGACATGACAGCCAAAACGCACCAAACCGGTTTATATGTTGTGAAAATCACAAACGGAGAGCGCCAGTTCATCCAAAAAATGAATTTCATCAAATAAAACCAATGTTAACTACAAGAAAAGGGTCTCTTCGGGGGCCCTTTTTTGTTTTTATATATGCTTCTTGGATCCTGCCTGTCGGCAGACACGGCGCAACGGTTACAATGTTCCCGCAAAGGATAAAAGTTTAAGTAAGCAAAGAAGTACATTACGGGGAAGCACCGGAACATTTAGCCTGGATCGCGCAGTTATCGCTAAGTCTGCAACGTGTAAGTTGCCAGGAACAAAAAGAATCATCAAAAACTTCGCGAGCTTAACATTCCGCCGCGGCGACTTTGTATACTTTGCGTTCCATAAATTTTCAATCTCCATTCTCCATTCTCCATTCTCCATTCTCAATTCTCAATTCTCCATTCCCGATTTCCCCCAGTAATTCACTTTCCCTGCAACTTATCAACAGCAGAGCAGGAGGGGAGCGATTTTGCCTTAATTTTAAAGCCATAAATCCAGGAATATGAAATTAACGGAAGTAATCAGTGCAGTGGAGCAATTCCACGATGCCTTTGGAATACAAAACAATTACGCCCCGACAACGGTGCTCACACCGCAGGAAATAGAATTACGCTACAACCTGATGCGCGAGGAAAACGAAGAATACCTCGAGGCCGCCAAAAACGGTGACCTGGTAGAGATCGCCGATGCTTTAGGCGACCAGCTGTATATTTTATGCGGAACGATACTCAAGCATGGGCTACAGCACAAAATTGCTGAAGTGTTTACCGAAATTCAGCGCTCGAACATGAGCAAGCTGGACGCCAGCGGCAAACCGATCTACCGCGAAGACGGCAAAGTCATGAAATCCGAATTGTATTTCAAGCCGGATATCAAAGCGGTTTTGGAGAAGTAAATTGATAAAGGTTTAGCCACGAATTACACGAATTTTCACTAATTATTCGTGTCAATTAGTGTAATTCGTGGCCAAAAGAAAAAAGCAGGCACAAAAAAGCCCCTGATTCAAAATCAGGGGCTTTTACTTTATATCGTTTCTGCTTACTTGCGGAGAATTCCGAGGGCAGAGAATTTACGGTTGTCTTTAACGTCGGCCAGCTTCATGAAAGCAGCTTTCGTAGCTCCCTGCATTTGTGCGCGGGAATTAGCCAGTAATTGGTCGCGCTCAGCGTTGTAGTTCGCTGCTGAAGGCGCTTTGATCGTTTTGGTGATCTGGATTACATAAACACCTTGCTCACCTTTCAATGGAACAGTTTTCTGACCGTCTTTGAGGGCGGAGAACAAAGAACCAACGATTTCAGGCTCGTAGCTTGCGTTCGGGATTTGCGGGTTGGCAAAAGTAACCTCGCCTTTCATCACCGGTGTATTCAGTTTGCGTGCCAAAGCCTCCAATGATTTTTCGTTGATCATCATGTTGATGAAGCGTTTTGCTTTTTGCTCCTTGATCACTTCGTAGCGCATTCTTTCTTCAACATCTTCGAAGCTTGGAACGCCTTTCTCACGGATAGAAGTTACCATAGCGATAATGTATTTGCCTTGGTCTTTGATCGGTGCGGAAACGAGGTCACCAACCTCTGCTTCTTCGTCGTAAGCCATTTTCAGGATCTTGTCAGCAGCAAAGCTTGTCTGGAAGCCCTGAACGCGTGGTTTCTCATCGAGGATACGGATCGGACGCGAGAAGTACCCGTTCTTCTGTGCAAGTGAATCAAAGAGTGCAATTTTCTCTTTCACTGTTTTCTGACGGGAAACTTTGGAATCGATCGTATAAAGTAAGTTGTGTACTTTGTCGTTGATTTCCATTTCCGTTTCCGGGCTAGGGGTGAGGTTCTTGTCAACTACGGAAAGAACAGGGATTTTCGCCTCTTTTTTACCTAAGATCTCAATGATGTGGTAACCGAAGTTTGTTTCAACAACACCGATCTGTCCTACTTTTCCGTTGCTCACGAACTTGGAGAATTCAGGAACGAACTCATCGTAAGCAAAGTCTTCGTATTTACCGCCTTTTTGCTGTGATCCCGGATCCTGGCTGAATTTCGCTACGTATTCTTCAAAGTTGTCTTTGTTGATCAATGCCGCAAGGCTGTCAGCAGTTCTTTTTACTTTCCTGGAGCCAATTGTATCCGCTTTGTTGGCAGATAAAAGGATGTGGCGTGCAGATAAAAGCTGGTTGTTGAAGTATTTGATCTTCGCTACATAGATTTTACCCTGGAAGTTGTAAGGCCCAACGATTTGTCCCGGAGCAGCCGCTTTGAAAATAGTATCCATGTACTGCGGATAAGTCATTCCCGGTTTTGCGTTCGGATCAGTTTCAGAACGGTAAGGCAGGAAAGCCTTCATGTTCTTTTTGTTTGGGTCTTCTGAATTAGCTACTGCAAAAATGCTGTCATTTTTAGCTGTTGTGAATTCTTTTTTCAGCTTCTCCATCATCTTGTTGAACTTCGTGGAGTCAGCTTTGTTAGGCTGGATCATAACGTCGAAGAATTTCACGTCGCGACCGGCAGTTGCTTCGTATTCTTTTTCGTTTTTGTGCTCTTCGTAAAATTTGCGCACCATTTCGTCCGTTACCTTGATCTCGTTATCCGGGATTTCGGAATATCTTTTAAATACGAAAGAAATGTTTTTTACTTCTTTCTGCGCTTTGTATTCTTCTTTCGCCTCCAGTTTGGTAACATAAGCTCCCTGGTTCAGGATCTGGAAGTATTTTTCATTTTTACGCGCTTCTCTCAATTGCAGCTTGTTCTGCTCCCACTGCTGTGAAACCTGCGGATCGGAAGAGTTTTCCATTTCCTCGATACGTTTCTCAAGCAATCTCGGGTTGAACTGGCCTGTAACAGAGTCAGCAAAGCTTTGTGCGAGGTCAGGCATTACGGTAAAACCGTCCTGTCCGTATAAATAAGCATCCAGTTCCTTGTCTGTACAGTCTATCCCGAGGGCGTCAAATTCTTTCTGGAGGATTACGCTTTCAACATAACCGTTCCAGGCTTTGTCTTCCGACATTTCCTGGTCTTTCTCCGTGTATTCACGCTGGGATTGTGCAGCCTGCATAGCATCCTGGTTGCGGATTGATTCAGCCATAGCATTGTATTTGGCAACATCCGCCTCTTCACCGTAGATCAGGCCGATCCCATAGCTTCCGGAGTTGCCCCCGAACATAGAATCCCAACCGGACATAATAAACGCCAGCATGGCAAGCCCAACAACTATTAATAACAAACCTGATTTGTCTCTTATTTTTCCAATTAATGCCATTTTTACATTTTTATTTTAAGGCTGCGAATATAATCACATAGAATGAATTCTCAAAGAAATTCTTTTTTTTATTGCTATGTCTTAACATTTAGTGACAAATTAAATGTGCTTTTTGCCACGAATGCACGATTTTTTTTTTAATGGAGGACTTAACAATATAAAACTAAATTGCACGAATATAATTCACACAGTGAATGAAGCATTTGTGAAATTTTTAAAAGCTAAAGATCATTATACAATTCGTGCATTCGTGGCAGTTATATTTAGCTCGTATTATCTGTTTCTGGTCAAGTTTATCAGGAAAGGGCTTTATATTAGACCAAAAAACAAAATAGATGTTAAAATACTTTGCCTTTATTACCATGGTAGTTATCTTTGCGCCATGGAAATCGGGAAAGTAATACAATCCAAGTTTGCCAATTCGCAGCAAAAAGCGATCGTAAACATCCGTTACACGTCCAATTGGATGGCGCAAAAGCAAAATGCTTTTATGTCACAATTCGATCTGTCGATGGCGCAGTTCAATATTTTACGCATCCTTCGCGGGGCCAATGATTTCCTGAGTGTGAACACGGTGAAAGAGCGGATGGTGGAAAAATCACCCAACACTACGCGCCTGATGGACAAGCTGATCGAAAAAGGCCTGATCGAGCGCGTTCGCTGTGAGGAAGACCGGCGTGTAGTATACGTAAAAATTGCCGGAAAAGGACTGGAGCTGCTTGCCCGCATTGACGACGTTTTCAACGATCCGGCCCTGTTCCCGAATGCCTTAAGCGACGAAGAAGCTGAACAGCTCAGCGCATTATTAGACAAATTACGCGGTTAAACCATGTTACATAAATTTATACTTACCCTTTGCATAACTACCGGTTTGACTTTCAGTCTTTCGGCGCAAAATCCCAATCAAAAAATAGGTATCCTCCGCGCTGTCGTGAGCGATTCCCTCAGCAAAGCTCCCATGGATTACGTTTCCATCCGCTTGTTTTCAGTAAAAGATTCCACGGTGAAAGCCGGCGTTTATTCAGACGCCAAAGGAAAAGTCATCCTGGACGAAATTCCGCTGGGTGCTTATTATATTAAGGTGAGCTTTACCGGTTACCGCACCAAAACCATTTCGAACATCGTGTTTACGGCCGAAAAGCCAAACCGCGACCTGGGTACGATCGGGCTCGTGGGCGACAGCGTCCAGAACCTCGGGCAGGTCAACGTGGTCGGAAAGCAGGAAAGCGTTCTCAATAACATCGATAAAAAAGTATACAACGTAGGCGACGATATCGCGGTGCGTGGCGGAACGGCCAATGACATCCTGAACAATGTGCCTTCTGTGGAGATCGACCAGGATGGAAAAATTTCGCTTCGGGGTGATGGCAACGTAACTATTTTGATTGACGGGCGTCCAAGCTCGATTGCAGGAGGAAACGGGAAAAGCTTCCTGGAGTCTTTACCGGCAAACTCCATCGAACGGATTGAAATCGTAACAAACCCATCGGCTAAGTATGACCCGGACGGAACTTCGGGGATCATCAATATTGTCTTGAAAAAGAACAAATTAAAAGGAATTAACGGGAACGTAGCTTTAAGTGCAGGAACAGGGAATGCCTACAACGCTTCGGGCGGCCTGAGTCTCCGGAATGCGAAAATGAACTTGTACGGAACGTATTCTTACCGCTACTATGAAGGCCTGCGGGATTACGAAAGCTACCTCGAACGTACTTCAAGCGATACGTTTCAATTGCGCCAGGTACGCGGCGGGACTGATTTAATGATCAATCACACGGCACGCGTAGGCTCGGATTTTTACCTCAATGACAGGAATACGCTGGGGCTCTCATTTACGGCCAACTTTGGCGACCGCGAGCGGACAGGCGACCTCACGAACCTGCAGTACAGCGGGAACGAAGCTTTGGAGCGCGACTGGAGACGGACGTCATCCGATCCGAACAGCAGCCAGAGCATGGATTTTAACCTCAACTACAAGATTGATTTCCTGAAAGAACGCGGAAGCATCCTGTTTGATGCCAACCATTCCATCGGGGAAGACGCCAACCAGGGGCATTACGAGGAAGATTACATTTCATACATGGGGGCTGATGATCCTTCGATCGGCCTCGTGCAGGAGCTTGATAACCTCGACCAGTTCAACGTAACGACCATTCAAACCGACCTGGTCCGCAACCTGCCGAAATCCATGAAGCTCGAAGCGGGGGCGAAGGCAATTTTGAGAAATTCCCACGTAGATACGTATTCCCAGACGCTTAACCAGTCTACGCAGCAATACGAAGAAGATACCGTAGCAAATTTCGAATACGAGTACATCGAGCAGATTTTCTCCACTTACGGGAACTTTGCCCAACAGATCAAGAAATTCAAATACCAGGGTGGGATCCGTTTGGAACAGGCTTTACAGGCGCCCAACCTGATTTCCGATACGGTTTCCTTTAAGAATGAATATTTTAATTATTTTCCGTCTGCCTTTGTGAAATACGAAGTGGGCAAGTCCAGTGAGCTGAGCCTGAGCTACAGCAAACGCATCAACCGCCCGACGGCTGATAACCTGAACCCGTTTACAAGCTACGCAGATCCTTACAACTTGCGCATGGGAAACCCGGCCCTGAAACCGGAGTATATCAATTCCTTCGATTTTGGCTATAGCCTGAACAAGAAAAAAGTGAACGTTACCGTAAGCGTATTTTACCGCCGCACGAACAGCGTCATTTCCCGCGTAAAAACCTTCTACGAAAACGGGGCGTCAGCCGTAACTTTTGCTAACATTGACAAAAGCGAAAGTTTTGGCCCGGAAGTTATTTTCATCTACAAGCCTTTTCCGTGGATGAAGAACGTTATTTCCGCCAACGGGAGCAGCATTAAATATACGGACGATACGCCGGGGACGAACTGGAACAACAGCGGTTTCTTCTGGAGCATGAAATACGCCGGAACCTTTGACTACTGGAAAAAAACGGCTGTATTCCAGGTCAATGCACGCTACAATTCACCGATGATCACCGCCCAGGGAGAAGTAATGCCGCGCGCTTCCGTTGATATTTCTACAGACAAAACTTTCAAAGAAGGCAAATGGTCGCTTGGCCTGCGCCTGACAGACGTTTTCAATACCCAGGAGTTCCGTTTTGTAGTCGAGCAGCCCGGATCATACCAGGAAGCCCGCTTCAAGCAAAATACACGCCGCTTGTACGTTAACCTAAGCTACAAGTTTGGTAAATACGAGCTCAAAAAACCGAAAAACAGCGGCGAAAACGGCGGTGGAATGGACTTTTAGGTTAATGTGCTAATGGGTATAATAATTAGCACATTATTTCATTAGCATATCAGTACATTACCCCAGTATTAAATAATTATTAAATCCCTCCATTCCTCTTTTTTCACAGGGATTGCTTTTTTACATTTGTGTGGGCAAGTTTCTTGTCTTTTACCGGTTTCAAAAAAAGCGTGTCAATTATGAAAAATGAGAATTATTTACAGGAATTGCTCCATCGTTACCACGTAGAAAAAATCCTGCTGAAAGATGGTCGTTTGGACGAAATCAAGCGTATTGTGCGCAGCTGGGCCGGAAACAGGATCAACACCATGATGCTGACCGGGTCAAACGAAAAAGAAACGGCAATCAAAGGGCAAAGCCATGGTGATTTACTGATTTCCATGAAACCCAACACCGGGATCACGCTTCATAACTTAGTTGATTCGCTGGAATGCGAAGTCATCAAACACGGTTTCCGCGCCAATAAAAACAGGTCTTCCTTTTCGGTTGAGGTTAACGGTCTTGAAATTGGTCTGATGCCTGGGATTTTTCAGCGCGGAACCCTGAACTACCACGAAATTTTGCTGCCTGAAAAACGCGAGCTGAAGAAAACAAATATCAAGCTGCATGTCAATACTGTGCTGGAATCCAAAAGACAAAATGAGATCCGCTTGCTGAAGATCTGGCGCAATTGCCAGCATCTCGAGTTTCCGGGTTTTTACCTCGAATTGATGGTCATCAAAGCGCTGCGCAACACGAAAGAACAGAACTTGGTTCAGAATTTCATCACCGTGCTCGAATTCCTGCGGGATAATATAACGGAAGAAACCGTGATCGACCCGGCAAATTCCGACAGCCTGATCTCCGACCAGCTCACCCATTCCGAAAAAGAATATATCCGCGAACGCGCCAAAGCCAGCCTTGAATCCAAAACGATTGAAGAGGTCATCTGGTGATTTATTTTGAATGATGACCGAGCCAGCAGCGACGAAGTCAATGTTGAATGCGGAGCAATGTAGTCTTCACCGCGAAGCAGCTACGAAGTGAATTAGCACATTAACTCATTAGCATATTATCACATTTAACCCGTCAGCATCCTTGATTCATCAGCATTAAATTTGAATTAAAAAACTGTAAACCCACTCGGGTTTTCTCTTGAAATATAGCTACTAAAGCTTTCGTTTACCCGATGAAGGGCCGGCGTATGTTAAGACGCGCTTGTAAAGGTCAAAAGGCGTGTTTTTATGCTTTATTTTTGAAGAAAAAACATGACCATTCAAGCAGACAGTTTAGTCGAGATCATTACGCAAAATATCAACACGATTGTAATTGTCATCAACCGGCGGGGGGAGTTGGTGTACGTCAGTAATTCTGTGGAACGGATCCTCGGGTACATGCCGGAAGAGCTGCTGGGAGAATATTGGTGGCGGGCAACACGTAAAGATGAAAATTCAGCGCTTGAAATGCTGGAAACCTTCAAAGATGCAGTGCGCAACAACCGGATAGAAGAATTGAGCACCGAGCGCCTGCTTTTTGATGCTTCCAACAATAAAAAGTGGATTCTCTGGAATAGCTCGCTTGATGAATATGGAAATGTGGTCAGCGTTGGCTATGACATTACGAACCGGAAAAAGAACGAACAGCGCCTGAAACGTTCCCTCGCCTTATTGAAAAACAGGAATAAAGAAGTTTTTGACAGTCTCAATTACGCCCAGTCTATCCAACATTCGATCCTGCCTAACCCGAAGTTTTACACGCAGTATTTTCGGGATGGCTTCGTTCTTTATCAGCCCAAAGACATTGTTTCAGGTGATTTCTTCTGGTATTATGAAAAGGAAGGCTTGCTTTACGTTGCCTGTATTGATTGTACAGGACACGGTGTTCCGGGTGCTTTGATGACAATTCTTGCAAATAACCTGCTGAAGAATGTTGTGAAACACCAGCATTTACAAGATCCGGCAGAAATCCTGCATGCGCTTGACATCCTCTTATACGATGAATTCAACCGGAACGCCAAGGTAAAACGTTCTGACGGCATGGATATTTCCCTGTGTATTATTGATCCCGTTAAAAAAATGGTGCAGTTTTCGGGGGCTTTGCACTCCTTGTTTGTACACAAAAGAAAGGAAGACGAGTTACTTGAATACAAAGGAAAACGCTACCCGATCGGTCTCTATCATGATGTGGTTAAAGTCTTCGAAA
This sequence comes from Crocinitomicaceae bacterium, assembly GCA_021325675.1. GTDB lineage: Bacteria > Bacteroidota > Bacteroidia > Flavobacteriales_D > Crocinitomicaceae > M2408. The sequence continues at coordinate 725,456 of JAJTCM010000001.1, read as the reverse complement.
CAGAAGAAATCCAGATGGAAAGCGGTGACCGGATTTTTTTGTTCACGGATGGCATTGTAGATCAGTTTGGCGGTGAGCAGGAAAAGAAATTTACCAAAAAACGCTTCCGGGAAAACTTACCGCATGAAAATGCTTCCATGGAAATGATCTGCCGGCGAATAGAAGAAAACTTCCTGTCCTGGAAAGGAAAATATGAACAAACAGATGATGTTTTGGTAATCGGATTGGAACTGTAGTTATGAATGTTGAGTGATAAATGCGAAGCATGTATCTTCGATTAACAGATTAGCATATTGAACCATTAACCCATTAGCACATTAATCTATTGTCACATTAGCACATTAATCTATTGTCACATTAGCATGTTAAATCATCAGCATACTAACTCCCGTTTAATCAACCAAACTTTCCGCAGGATCAATAACAGGTTTGGGGTGTTTGCCGCTTGTTCTTTTTCAATATATTTGACCGGTTCTTAAACTGTTGGATTTTATGAAAACAAAATTACTCCTGTTGGGCTCAGCGCTCGTTTTTTCTTTATGCTGCTTCGCACAAAACAAAATTCTCTACGTTTCCTTTGATAAGGAACTGAAGCTGGATGATGCGGAAAACCGGCTCAATGTCCTGGCTGACGCTGCCCCGGATTTTGTACAAATCCAACATGTGTATGCGTTTTCATTGAAGCCTGCGGTGACGATCCCTGCAGCGCGTCTGGACGAAATGGAAAAAAAGGTCCTGGAAACGAAAGGGGACGCTTCTTCCGTGAAAAAATTAAGGAACCTCTTTCGCGTGGAATTCGCCGGGGCGGATGACGCTGTTTTAAAAGAGCTCGCTTCCCAATTGGAAAAGCTGGAAATCGTGAATTACTGTTCACTGATGTCTTCGAAACCGGTACAGGTTCCAACGGATTTACCGCCTGTAACGCCGGATTATATAGATGAACAATGGTATATTTCTTCCGATCCGGGGGTAAACATGCAATATGCCTGGGATCTGGGGTATTACGGTCAAAATATAAACATACGCGATATTGAATACGGCGTGAACGTCAACCACGAAGATTTGGAGGACCAGAATGTATACATCCAGCCCGGAATGCCCGTTAGCTCGGAAGTGACGGAAGATTTTTCTGAGCACGGAACGGCGGCGATTGGTGTTTTATACAGTAATAATGGCTCTTACGGCGCTACGGGCATGGTTTACCAGGCGGAAGAAGTGGTGCTTTTCCCGGAATATACGGAGCTGATGGGCTATGACCGGGTAAATGCTGTTTCACAGGCAGTTGCAGGCAGCAACCCGGGCGATGTGATTATGTATGAGATGCAGACTACCGGTTTTACGGATTACGCCCCGGCAGAATACGACGAGCCCGTGTGGGACCTCACCCGGGCAGCAGTAGATTTCGGGATCATTGTAGTTGCAGCGGCCGGAAACGGCGAGCAGGACCTCGATTCACCGCCTTATAATTCATACATGAACCGCGGCAACAGCGGGGCTATCATCGTAGGCGCCGGTACACCGGACACGGACCACGACCGGGTTTCCTTCAGTACTTACGGCTCACGTGTAGATGTACAAGGCTGGGGTTATTACGTATTTTCAACGGGTTACGGCGATGCGTACGAAGTAGGGGGCGATTTCAACCAGCGTTACACCTGGTTTTCCGGGACGAGCTCGGCTACACCGGTTGTGGCAAGCTGTGTGGTGAACCTGCAGTCTTATTACAATGATTTAACCGGTGGCTTCCTGACGGGCGAAGAAATCCGTGAAATCCTGCAATTGACCGGGATCCCGCAAGGAAACGGGGTCAGCGGAAACATCGGCCCTTTACCGAATATGGAAGATGCAATGCTCTATATTGATGATCTGGTTGCTGTGCAGCAGCTCGAAGAAAAACAGGCGGAAAGCTTTGTAGCTTATCCAAACCCGGTAAACGATCAGCTGAAAATCAAAACGAAAGGCGAAAAGCACACCTATACAATTGCGAATTCCCTGGGGCAAACGGTTCTCTCCGGCAACCTGGCTGAAAATGAAATCATAGACCTCAGCCCGCTCGAAAGTGGTGTTTACCTGGTAACGCTAAGCAATGGAAATGGCTCGTCTACGCAGAAGATCGTGAAAAAATAATGGCGGTCTGCTGAATATTTGTTCCCCTAAAAAATGAGGGGGAAAGCCCTGTTAAAAATAGGTGTTTATACGTGTTTTTTATTGAAAATCAGTCAAAAAGCTTGTTTTTTACGAATGAGTTTTTAGCTTTGATGTATAGCGCATTGACCTCCAAATCAATTCGTTTACAAAAAACACTTCAAATTAACGCTATGATCACAACTACTAAAGCTATGTGCCGTTTCAGAAAACGGAACGAAAAGCGGGGTACTTATATTACCGCGATCTTCTCTTATTTATCCCGAAGTAAAACCAGTCTAAACTAATCGCTTATGTTCTGGAAAAAACGTAGAATTGCTTCGGAAGGTGACAAACTGGATAATAACCGCATCTGGCGTATTATCCGGATCCTGAATTTCTCCGGGGTCGGGATGCTGGCAATGGTGAGTATTCAGCGCTATGGCATTGAATACCAGGATGGTCACGTGAATTATAACGGATATAACGCAACCCAGGTTTTTGTAACCTTTGGAACAGCTTTACTGATGGCCGGTGCCTGTTTTTGCCTGGGTTCACTGGCGGGTTTTCTCTTTGGGATTCCGCGGATCATCGAAAACACCTCTGACAATGCACCGATCAAATCGGCCAGGGGCGAAGTGTTGCACAACGATAACCTCGTGCAGATCAGCGACTGGCTCACGAAAATTATTGTCGGTGTAGGCCTTACCCAAATTAACAAAGTCCCCGAATTCTTGGACCAGCTTGCCAATTATCTCGGACCGAGTTTTGCTCCGGGCGAATATGCCAATCACATGCAGGTGTCAAAAGCAATCGCTATCTGCGTGGTACTTTACTTCCTGATCGTGGGCTTCATCGCCTGCTATCTCTGGACGCGCTTTTATTTTGCAGGAATGCTCAAGGAAAGCCTGGTAGATAATACTCCAGAGAAAGGCAAAGGTGATGTGAGCGTCAATGTGGTGAACGTGACAGATGTACATACAGGTGAAATGCCTGCAAAAGAAAACATATAATCATGAAAAGCTGGCTCTCCTTCTTCGCCCTATACATGCTGTGCTGCGGAATGTACGGCAAGCAAACACAAGTTTTTTATTGTGATAGCCCAACCGGAAAAAAATACCACTTTTCCAAAAAATGCCCCGGCTTGCAGAAATGTACGCATGTCATCCGGCAGACGAATATCCTGGATGCGAAGAATATGAAGCTTACGGAATGTTTGATTGAGAAGAAATAGCTCGAAAACTCTTACTTCATTCTCTTTCAAACTTCGCAGCTTCAAGTGAAGGAGCCAATTCTCCACTTCATCTACAGCCCTTTACTTCTGTTATACACATGCAGGATCGGGATATCAACAGAAATACCTAGTGTAAAACGGCCCGGATCAGAGCTTTTTACGAAACCGGTTGTGCTGGATCCCGGAACCGGTGGTACGTACTGGTAGCCGGCAATAAAGGAAAGTGGTGCCCTTGGAAATCCATAAATAAAAAACAATCCCGGGGAAACAATTTGATTGAGCTTGACGCTCATGTTATAGTTAGAAGTGTCTCCTTCCCGGATTGTAGCGAGTGTTCCAACGTCGAGCAGGCTCAAAAAGGCTGAATAGGAAGAAGGCCGGGTGGAGCTGCATCCTCCCCAGTTGACTCCAACACCAACCAGGCCGCTGATGCCATAAGAATTTGAATGGGGTTTAAACCAATTGTTCGTGCCATAAAAACCTCCCAGGTACGAATTGAGAGAGACACTGAAATGCATTTCTTTTTTGAGACGGGCGCTTCCGGGCGGCAAAGCGATTGCTTCAATAGCAGCTTCTGCTTCTTCTGCGTTTTTAGCCATCACCAGGTTCGCTGCCAGAGTACCATAGCGCAGCATCTTTTTCACGGTTTCATGTTGGTACTTATTCCTGTTTTGGGATTCGATGAAAGCAATGAGCTTCTTTTTAAACACTGTATCTGTAATTTTGTCCTCAAGTTCCTTGTAACTGGTTTCAAGATTTTTTTTACGTTTAAAACCGGAAACATAACTTTTATTTTTAAGCGCCGCTTCTATGAGTTTGGAAACCTCTTTGGCGTATCCGTCTTTCACTTTTTCTTTCAGTTCTTTTTTAGAAGTGTAATCGTCTAGGAAATCCCTTAAGGGCTTTAAATCTTGCTCTTTTGACATGATTACAAGTACAGTGTCAAGAATTAACGCCGAGTTGAGGATCGCGGAATTATAGTTTTTTTTAGCTACATCAATAAACGTTTCGTTTGTGAGACGGCTGATGTAAAGAGATGTTTTAAAATCAACCGGTATTTTCAGCTCGATGTCTCCGAAAAGCTTCACTTTTTCGATTTCAAAAGAACATTCGATGAGATCGATGAACGAATTAAAAAGCGTATAAATTTCCTGGTTATTCACTTTTGAAGTGTCCGTTACAAGTTTTATTTGTCTTTCAACTTCATTGACTTTAGGAACGAGCTTTTGGAAGTATGAAACGAATTCGGAAGTATTTGACATAATAGCGGGAGCTTTGCTAATCAGGAGATCATGGAGATCACGCTTTTGTGCGAATTCAAAATGAATATTGTAATCTTTTTCTTTCTGCAGAAGTAGCCCAAGGTAAATTTTTTGCAGGATCGGATCCGAGACCAGTCGTTTGAGTGTATCTGCCGAAACCCAGTAGCGACCTGGCTCGGAACTGCGGAAAGATTGCAGTGCCAGGTCCAGCAGGCGCAAGGTATTGACGTTGTTTTTTTGTTGAACGGTTTCCATTGCCAGGCTTCCAAAGGCAAGGTCGTGGAGCGCATCTCCTGGGTGTTTGCCGTTAACGAGCACTTGAGACAATTCATTCGCCATGTATAAAAGGTCCTTCAGTTCTTTGTGGTTTTCAAAAAACGCTTCATATTTATCTTGTTCCCAAACTTTAGGAACACGGTAAATCATTTGGGAAAGGTCTTTTTCAAAAGCTTCCCGCAAACCGTTCAGGTAAGCATCGTAATTGTAAATCTCATCACCAAAAGCAGATAAAAGCTTGAACGTAGCCGGGAAAAGAATTTTCAGATCAGAAAACTCTTTTTTATTCAAATCATCTTTAAACCTCTCAAAAAAAGCCATGCTCAATTCCTGCTTGGCCCGTTTCACCATAAAGTTCGCTAGTGCGTTGGCAAAAACAGTTACATCGGTGCCTGCTAAAGATGAAAGGCTCATTCCGCTTAATTTAGGAAATACAAAATCATTCACCGCCCCTCCATGATCTGGGGTTAAGCTAAATACATACGGATTTCTTACAGCTCCATTTGTGTCTGTGAATTTTTTTAGCTGGTGATATGTATTCAATGAATCAACAGGTAGATAAAAATAACGGTCTCTCAGAATGGGTAGAATTATTTGTCTTGCTGATGTTGCCTTATTGAACATTCCAGTTTGTGGGTCTATATGCTCCCTTATTGTTATTGCATCTTCAATTAAGCTTTGACATTTTCCTCTTACAAAAGCAAAAAGAAATAAAAAAACAATTATTTTTTTCATGATACGTTAGGTTTAATAATGTGTGACGATAGCAGCATCAATAATTTTCTTTAAGCCGTCTTTTGACAAAGTATGTTGCTTATTTATAGCTTCAACTATATTAGATGCTGTAGCGGTTTTATCTTTTTGTTTTATCAAAGCACATATAGATGCGACAAAAGGTGCAGCCATACTGGTTCCCTTATCAAATCCATAATTTGCATTCTTTACAGTTGTCCAGATATTCGCCCCGGGCGCTAAAACGGTAAAATCACCTTGCGGACAAGTTAAGTTTTTATATTCACCGTTTTCATCCACTGCTCCGACCGAGATAACGCCGCTTATTGAAGACAGGGCGTTGGGAGACGTGTTTTGATTGCCATGGGCCGCAACAACGATAACGTTTGCATCAACTAATCGCTTTATTGCAGTAGTTAACCTGGCTAATTTGTCTTTGTCAACAAAAACGTATGAAATGGATACCACGTGTGTCGTTAAAGGAATGTTCTCCAATCCTAAGATGAGATCGGTCTCATCCTCCTGGTCAAAAGAATATCCTTTGTAAGCAATTAAGTCAACTTTTGGTGCTACTCCAATACTTTCTCCTTTAGATGCAATTATCCCCGCACATTTTGTTCCATGACCATGATTATCATCAGGGATATTGCCAACGGTCCCATTCAAAAAACTCTTTGTCGTGATCTTGCTATAATCAAAGCCCGGATGTCCGGATGCAATACCGGAATCAATGATGCATACTTTTACGCCTTCGCCCAGGTAGCCCATTTGGTGGATCTCTTGAATGCCGAAGTTTTTCAGGTGCCAGTAAGAATAAGGATCTGTGTTAGTGGATGGTACTGGAGATGGGGCAGGTGACATCAGGGCATCATAATTCGTTGCGCCGGCCCAATAATAATTTCCGGCCTCATCTTTCAGCCACTTGGTGCTTCCTTCAAAGCTTTCGCCATCATAGACCTTGCCGTCCACTTCCAGGATAGTCCCCGGGGCGAGGTATTGAAAGGTCCGGGCGTTCAGGCTGGCTTTGCCAATGCGCACGTTTACAAAATCCGTAACGGTTACTTTCATTATCCTTTAATTTTAGGTGTCTGTGCGGCCGGCGCTTTTTTATCCTTTTTGTCATTTTCTCCCGAATTAACTGCTCCGCGGAGCTTCATTAATTTGTTGAGGGTGTCAAACCAGAAAGGTGCGCCGAGTGAAATAGCAAAAGCAGTGATGAGCCAGCCAATAAGGGACAACTTATTGACATTGGCCCAAAAACAAAAATGAGGACTGTGTAAACATGTGTGCGCATGTTGTTTGACGTTTTCACACTGCCAGCCAATTCCGAGGGTTTTATTGGCGTCAGCAATCTCTTGGTTAAGAAGGTTATTGGCGCGCATAAGTAAGGTATCAGCAGTAGCCTTGCTCGTAGAATCTTTTGAAAACTCATCCTTGTGTGCTTTAACATACGTATCGGCCTGCCTTACAAGCTCATTACGCAGCTCAGGGCTTTTAGAGAGAATAGAAGCGAGCTCTATCGTATCAACGTTGAAAATGACAGCAATACCAAATCCAAGCATGAACAAAACAAGCTGCACATGTTTTTTGTACCAGCCGCTGGCCCGCTCCATCGTGATGTCGAACCAGTTTTCGATCATTGAACGGAATTTTTCCACATCGCCCTGCGCGTCGGCCCACAGTGAGCGGAGGTAATCACTTGTTTCGTCGTTCAGCCTGACTTCATCCGGCAAGCCTTCAATGGCCACGCTGTGTTTCCAGGTCAGTTTTTGCTGATCAAGCGCCTTTTCAATAAATTCCTTCGGGTCATCGCCGGCCCTGTACTCATTGCCCCGCAGCAAATCGATCAGCGCCTTGGAGAAATTCTCGTTTGTCAGGTATGCCGGCTTGTTTTTGTAATCGTCTTCCGCCAGGTATTTGATCAGTGGATGGTGGTAAAAAGCAGTAGCTACGTGAAGCTGTTCGATTTTTTTGCTTCGGAAAAACATCCCGATAAAGCTGCCTATCCTTTTCAGCCAGCTGTCAGCAGCATTTGCTTTCCCATCCTCAAGCATCCGGATAATCGCTTTTTCCAGGAACTTGGCCCTGAAGCTGAGATTGGTGGAAATGATTTCCTGGATAATGGTTGCCAGGAGTGAATAAAGAAGAAAAATAAAAACCAATCCGATTACAGTGTCTAACGTGGCTGATCCTGTCATAATAATGAGTGTTTAATGAGTTAGTTTTAAAGCGCGACGGTGATTTCAAGTTACGCCGTCCGTATCCTGTTCTTACAAATCTCAGCAAAAAAAGAAAGCAAAACAATCCCCGGAAAGGGGGTAATTTGACCCCGGATTTTCTGAATTTTGCGATAAATCAGGATTTCACGCTCAAAAGTTTACAAGCATCATGTAAAAAAATATAACAGGCCCGGACAGTGAAATCCCGATCTTAGTAAAAAACTGTAACATGTCAGCGGAAAACACAAACATTCCCGAAAAAGGGGAGAAGGATAAAGCTTCACACGCCCTGGAGAAAGAAGCGCGTATGACCGACAGCCCGCATGTAGGGGCTAAATCGGCGATGGAAGACACCCAGGAGCGGGAAATTTCAAGCAGCGGCGGTAAAGACACAGCGCGTGAAATCAGCCCGGAAGAAAAAAAGCTCAGGCGTACGGAGCCGGATGAGATCCCGCCCGGGGATGCACCGGGAACGGATAAGGCGGATCCCACCGACACCAGCGGCGCGATTAACAATGAGCTGAATAAAGGCGGTTAACGCTTAGGCTTTGACCCGCACGGCAAGCGGCACCTCGATCGAAAAAGCCGTGCCTTCATGTTCAGCGCTTTCAAAGCTGATGTTTCCATTCAGCAGGTCGACGTAATGTTTAACGATATGCAGCCCCAAACCGGTGCCCTGGATATCGCTGGTGTTTTTTGCACGGAAAAATTTACTAAAAACTTCCTGCTGCTGTTCTTTAGGGATCCCGATGCCGTAATCCCGGATCCGGATACATATTTTGTCATCCTGCACCTCGGTTTCCAGGTCAATGTCCTTCTCTGAATATTTAATGGCGTTGGAAAGCAGGTTGATCAGCACGTTCCGGAGGATTTTGCGGTCAAGGCAGACAATTTCTTCCCCGCTGAAACGGAAATTGATTTCCTGGCCGTCCTTCTTCAGCGCGTCGAGATTTTCCACAAGCTCCGAGACGAAGCGGGGCAGGTCGAGATAAACCTCTTCGGTATTGATTTTTCCCTGTTCCAGCTGGTCCACAGACAAAAAGTCCTGCAGGATTTCCGTGAGGTTGCGCACCATTGATTTGATCCGGTTGAAATGCTTTTCGCCCTTGTCCTGTTCCCCGCTGACAGCATACCTTTCCGCGAGCGTAACACTGGATAGGATAGCGCTCAGGGGCGTCCGGAACTCATGCGAAGCCATGGCCACAAAGCTGCTCTTCATTTCGCTGAGCTTTTTTTCCCGGTTCAGTGATTCGGCCAGCTCGCGGGTGCGTTCTTCCACCAGTTTTTCGAGTGATTCGTTCACCTGGCGCAGCTCTTCCTCGGCTTTCTTACGCGCGCTGATGTCAATCGAAAGGATGAACAAGCCTTCCGAAACCGGCTCAACCTGCAGCTCAAACCAGGCCTTCGTTCCGTCAGGATAGATAAACTCATTTTCAACCCGCTCGGAAATACGGGTCTGCATGCACCTTTCCAGCGTCCGGAACATTTCGGTCTGCTCAATTCCCGGGTACACTTCCATCATCGTGCGCCCAAACAGGAGCTCCTTCCGCGATTGTCCATGTTTTGCAGCGGTTTCGTTGATGTATTTATAGCGCCAGTCGTAGCCGATCAGCTGAAAGCCTTCCAGCAGGTTATCCAGTGTTTCGTTATCCAGGTAATTTTTCATAGTCTGCGTTTAGTGAGCCTTTGCGTAGTTTCGGATAAGCAGAAAATGTGTACAGCAAAGATACTCCGCCTGAAAGTGAAAATCAACCCCCGGAAACGGGGTAATTTAACCCCTGTATTTCTGAATTTTGCGAAAAAAGAATTAATTGAATACTTTTCAAACACGGTTGGCAGGGAAGTTTCACAGCCCATATTTATGTAAATTATCCTGTGTGCTTCTGCAACACCTTTCAGTTTGCGTTTCGTATTTTTAGGAAACATCACAAAACCAGCCGATGGAAAAATACAGGAATTTGAGTGGTGAATCCGGCGTGACAGCTTTTGAAACAGGATCCGATTACATTCGTGTGAAATTCTCGGGATCATTTAAAGTATATCGTTACAGCTACCACAAAGCCGGGAAGCGTCATGTCGAAAAGATGAAAACCCTGGCCATAGCAGGAAAAGGCTTGAGCACATACATCAGTCGCTATGTGCATGATTTGTTTGACGAGTGAGGTTGATTTCTCAAAAAAATATAGGAGCTTTCATCACAATACACCGGGGTTGATACAATCGGGATGTAGTTTAACCTGAATTCAAAGATTACTTTTTAAGAAGTTTGATCGTACTTTGATTTTGCGGGGTTCTAATGTTTAAGAAGTAGGTGCCGATTTCACTGTTCAGCTCAATGTTTGTGCTTAATAGCACATCATAATATATTTTAAAAATTACTCTCCCTTGAATATCAGTCAATATAAATTCTACATTGTTCTGTACTTGTTCAAATAGGACATTGACTGTCCCGGTCGTGGGGTTAGGGGAAATTGTTGTCTCAACTTTAAGGTCCGATTTGTCTATACCAACAAAAAATGGATTCATTTTATGCACAAAAATATCCGCTTGCCCGTTAGATGTCAGGTAACTCGTTCCTGCTCCGGGATCAAAATCTGATGTCTCATTATAATTCCCTGTGGTATATATATTTCCTGAAGTGTCTATGCTGATAGAGGTAGCTTGGTCATAAGAGCTTCCCCCAAAGGATGTTGCCCAAAGAAAGTTGCCTGAAGGATCTGATTTTTGTACAAAAACATCCTCATTCCCTACAGATGTAAGTAGTGCAGTTCCTGTTCCGGGATCAAAGTCCGCGGTTTCATAAAAAAAACCTGTAGTATAGATATTTCCTGAAGCATCTGTGTCGATAGAGTGAGCGGCATCGGTAGAAGGCCCGCCAAAGGTTTTTGCCCACAGGAAATTCCCCCAGGCATCCATTTTATGTATGAAGACATCAATACTGCCGTCAGATGATAATGTGGAGGTTTCTGCTCCCGGGTCAAAGTCTATGGTGCCGCTAAAATGGCCGGTAGAATACACATTCCCCGCGGCATCAGTGGCAATTGAATTAGCTGCGTCATAAGAAGGCCCTCCGAAAGATTTAGCCCAGAGAAAATCACCTGACGCGTCCATTTTCTGCACAAAAACGTCGTCGTTTTGAACCGAGCTGAGTATATTGGTTCCTGCGCCCGGGTTAAAGTCTCCGCTTTCCCTGAAACTTCCGGTGGTATATACATTTCCTGAACTATCTGTACTGATAGAGTAGGATTGATCTACAGAGCTTCCTCCGAAGGATTTTGCCCAAATGAAATTTCCCGAAGGGTCCATTTTATGTACAAAAATATCTTCATTTCCAGCCGATGTGAAATAGCTGGTTCCTGCATCCGGATCAAAGTCAACGGTTTCGTTAAAAGATCCGGTGGTATAGACATTGCCTGATAAATCTACATCCATGGAACGGAGATTATCTAAAGAAGTTCCTCCGAAGGATTTTGCCCAGATAAAATTTCCTGAGCTATCCATTTTCTGGACAAAAATATCATAACTGCCCGCTGAAGTGAGGATAGTAGTTCCGGTCCCGGGATCAAAATCAACGCTTTCACTAAATGTCCCGGCAATATATACACTTCCTGGACTTTCCGCGCAAATGGAAAAAGCCATGTCAACAAAGCTTCCTCCAAAGGATTTTACCCAGACCAGGTTACCGGCTGCATTCATTTTCTGTACAAAGACATCACGGTTGCCCGAAGATGTGAGGTAAGTAGTGCCCGCTCCCGGGTCAAAATCTACGGTTCCTGAAAAATATCCCGCTATATACACGCTGCCTGACGAATCTACGCTGATGGATTCGGCATAATCTTCATAAGAGGCTTCTCCAAAGGATTTCACCCATTCAAATGTTTGGGCGAGTGAGACAGTGGTCAGTGCTAATAAAATAGTAGTTAATATTGCAGCTTTCATGTGTATATTATGTCTGGGAATACTTAGTGGCTATGTCCTGGCAAAAACGAAAGTACAAAAAAAAGTAATTCACCTGCTTTTGCGAGGAAATCAGCTTCTTTGGAAAATAGGATAGAAAAAGGCTTGAGCACATACAGCAGTCGCTATGTGCATGATTTGTTTGATGAATGATAGTGGGAAAATCCGGGGAAAAGGCTGGCTCACCCTTCCCCCGGAATATATTGTTAAGAATTAATTTTCCCGGGAAGGATAGGTGTTATTGGCAGCAATATTGCTGAGCGTGACACTCATTTCCTGTCCGCTTGGGGATTCGGAGCATTTATCCATCGATAAAGTACGCTGTGTTCCATCCGGCTGTACCAGGATGGAAATCGGGCAGCCCGGTGTTGTGATCCCCGTCCACGTTGAATTCGTATGGTACCAGGTGTCGAAGCCAAGCTGGCAGTTGTTGGAAGTGCAGTTGTTGTATGTTACCTGGTCTGCTGCCTGCCCGCTGAATTCAGGCCGTGGGTCAGGCGCCCAACCGAAACCGGTGCCATATCCAAGCTTTGTGTCGGGATTGCGCTGGGCATCAACAACCTGAACGTTTGTTGCGGTACATCCGTCGAAGGTGATCGTTTGTCCCCATGCGCTGAAACCGGCGCTTTGCAGGTCTTGCGGCACAATAGCCATGATGTTTTCCACGGAGCAGTTCGTGATGGTGATGTTGCAGCCGTAAACTTCCAGCCCGGTTGCTTTGGCGCCCGTATTTCTCGGTGTTACACCATCCGTTACACCGGTTGCCGTAAAGTTGGTCACCGAAACGTAGGCATTCAAAAACACAGACATGCCGTGGCAGTCGTCACAGCAGCCCGTCATTGTCGTTGAGCTGCAGCTGTCAAAAATCAGGTCGACGCAGAAGATGGGGATAAAGCCCAAAACCGTATGGCCGGTTGTTTTCGTCAGGCCCTTGTAGAATGATTGAAAAGCGGAAGCGGTGCAATTCGTAGTCTGGACTCCCGCGCTGAGCAGGTAGCTGTAGCCTTGAACCGCCCCGTCCTGGTTTTGTAAATTACTGATGGCGCATCCGCTCAGTGTTCCGTTCACCGACTCCAGCGCCTGGATCCCGGCGCAGGAAGCAGAAAGTACATTCATGTTGCTGACTTGGCAGCCGGTGATGGTGAACCCCTCGGTTTTGTCAACCAAAATACCGCAAGGCGTTGCTGCAGCTGTCTGGATATCGCTGTAACTCATGTTGGTAACTGTCAGTCCGCTGATCTGAAGCGTGTTGATCGAATCGGCGTGCAGGCCATAATACGTCATGCCGCTGATGGTTCCGTTCTGTACCGTGTTGGTAGTACCGTTCAGCAGCTCAATCCCCTTGAATTGCTGATAAACGTCCAGGTTATTCGCCTGCAGGGTAAAGCCTTTAAGGTCAAGCGTTACATTGTCTGCCTGGATCGAGATGGCAGCTCCGGGACTGGTCGGCGCCCAGGTGATATCGTTGGCAAATTCATAACTGCCCGGCGTGTTGATCACGATCCCTTCCGCCGGGATACTGCTGATCACCGGGCCAACTTGTGGCTGCGGCGGTGTAGCCGCCGGGGGAGTGGCAGCCGCAATCCGGAGCTGGGCCGAAAGTTCGTAGCGGCGGATCAGCGCCTCCATGTTTAACGTTTTGAAAAAGTCCAGGGAGGAAATTTTCTCCAGGACACTGCCTGATGTTGTTTCTGTCATCATTTGAAGTAATATTTATTGATTAGTAAAAATCCCCGTTAAGAGGGAAGGCTAAAGTAGAAGGACTGAAGCAGAAAAACAAGCGTATAAATACGTGATTTTAAAGTAAGTAAAAAATATATTTTGCCTAGGTATAGTACTTTAAAAAAGTAGTTTCATAAACTTTTTCTACATCTATTTTTCTTTTCTTCCTAGAAGGCTTACCAATGCCTACTTCAAATATTCCCTTAATAGCTTCTTCCCTAGCTGATTCATGCTTCATTGAAGAATGTGGAAAGCCATAAAGTGTATAATAAACATCGGTATCCAATACCTCGTCCAATAAAAAATGAAGCTCCTGACATTCATAGTAATTCAAATCTCTGTTAACCCATTTTTTTGCCAGCTTTATAGCTTTAAATATATCACTCCAGGGAAATGGCTCTTCACACAACCAAACACCATTTGGAAGGTCATAATCAAACTGGAGCTCCTTGCCTTTTTGATCAACAAGCATTTGATCCCAATCCTCATCTTTAGAAAAAAGTTCTTCAGATGTATAAATATTATAGAATTCTTCCTGGAAAAGGAAAATATTTCTGATTCTTGTTTCAAGGTCGTAAGCATATTTTATCCTCCGATCAGGTCCTTGAGTACAGATTAAATTAATTTTTTCACGAATTTTCTCTTTGGTTGTTATTTGGAGCTTTGCTTTCTTTTCAATTTCTATAACGGCTTTTTCAACTTGATTAGCATTAACCTGAATGGCTATTTTATCTACTAATAAAGGTGAGAATTCATAGACAGTTTTAACATCTATATTAAGCCAAATGGGCAGAATTAAATTGTCATCAGTAATAATTTCTTTACTAATGAGAGCTTCTAATTCTTTTTTTGTCCAGGTTTTTTCAAAAAAATTCTCGCTTAAAACAATAATACCATACAATGAGTTTTTAATTCCATTAGAAATATTTTGGATTAATGAATCACCTATTTTGAGTGAAGATTCGTCATACCAGACTCTATAACCTTTTTCCGTGAGAGCTTCAACTAAAGGCCTTACAAAGCTGTTTTTATCTTCTGAGGCGTGACTGATGAAAAAATCATATTTATTTTCTTTCATATCTGAGTAATGATGTGAAGTTAAAAAGTAGAATTAAAGATAGATAATAATAGACATTTCTAAAAAAAATAGTGGCCAAATAATTGACTTTATTATTTAGCGATTTAATAATTAATTCTCTTCAACTATTCTCCTTGGTATTATTCTTCGGGACCGCTTCTCTCCATCTTGCTGCTCCCGTTTTTTCTGTTCATGTTCCATTTCAAGCATTTGGTCCCGCAAAGTTTGTTCACGCTTGTGCCAGCGCCAAAAACCAAAAATCATAATCAGGGCGCCTAAAATTGTAAATCCGATACAGGCTTTAAGCTTAAAGATCATGCTATCTAATTCAACTTTTTGCTTGCTTATCTCTCCATAAAGCTCAATCTTAACAATTGGTCTCAAGTCAGAATTAATAACAGTCTGTTTGATTTTCTGCAAATTTTCATCCAACATTTTGATTTTTGCCGGCTTGAATTGGGTTATATTGGCATTGACTGCAATATTTAACTTAATCATTTTATCATGACGGTACATAGCTTTCTGGACGTCAACTTTAATATCTTCGATTTTCATTTGACTTTCTGCTGATCGGTCATAAACAGCGCCAAGGTTATAAATTGCAAATAAAAAAATCGTCAATCCAAATAAAGAAAGGAACTTATAGAGATTGTCCGTAGGAGGGGTAATTGCAGGGATCATATTTTCAGTGAATTATATTGTGCTAAGATATTGCGTCTGCAATTCACACACAAGCGTATAAATACGTGATTTTTCCCCCTTGTTTTTTAGGGGGCGAAACTAAACGATCTCATCAATCTTCCGCGCCAGATCCCGGTCTTTTTCAGTTACCGTATGGTTGGCGCTATGTGTGCACAGCCAGATCTCCACTTTATTATATTCATTCTTCCAGGTAGGGTGGTGGTTTAATTTTTCAGCCACGAAAGCCACACGGGTCATAAAGGCAAAAGCATCCGGAAAATCTTTGAATTCAAAGGAGCGGTGCAAGGTGTTATCTGTTTCTGTCCACATAATTAAAGGTATTAGCAAAGGTTTGTATGAATTCAAATATACGAAATTCAGGAAACAAAACACCAGTCTGAGTGCCCAGGATCTTAGTTCTTATCCCGGGTTAAGCGAAGAAACCATTCGGTGGGTTGTTTTGATTTCACAGGCCTGTATAGTTCAAGCATATTTCAAGCATAGTTGAAGCATACTTAAAGCGTATTGAATGCATATAAGTATATTGTTAAATAGAAATGATAATCAGGGGATTTTTTTGAATAGAAAGGAGTGCTTTAACAGTACAGGATATAAACAAGCGAACGCATAAAACAAAAAAAGCACCAACCTTTCGATTGATGCTTTTAGAAGTGATCCCGCTGGGATTCGAACCCAGGACCCATACATTAAAAGTGTATTGCTCTACCAGCTGAGCTACGGAATCTTTCAACATCTGAAGTCTTTGACGGAGGATGTTCACTCCCTAAACTTGTTGATGTTTCGTATTTCAAATCGCTTTCACTAACGTGATTGCGGGTGCAAATATATGTACTTTTTTCAATTCGGCAAGGGATTTTTTGAGTTTTTCTCAAATTATTTTTCACCCTTGCTCTAACCGGCTGATTTTTAAGCTCAGCTTGCTTGATTTTTTTTTAAAATTTATAATTCACACCCAAGCTTGGCAGCATCGGGAACTGGTAAACCTCCTCGTTCGTGATCCTGTTTTTGTAGAAAATATTCCGGCGGTTATACACGTTTGTAACGCTTGCAATGATTTCCAGGTTGCTTTTGTTTTTAAACTGCATGTTCTTCTTCACGGTAATATCAAGGCGGTGATAGTAAGGCAGGCGCTGGGAATTAAACTCGCCGTAAACAAGCGTAACGTTGTTGCTGTTGCTCGTCGTATAGTCCGTAGCGATCCCGCCGCTGAAGTTCTCCGTCTGGTAGCCGCCTGCAGTTGGTGTGTAAGGAAGTCCCGAGCCGAGGTTCCAGCGCGTGCTCAGTTCCAGGTTCTTTTTCTTGCCGAAAAGGTACGTACCAACGAGGTTAACGTTGTGGCGGCGGTCAAACACCGGGAAATAGCGCTCAAAGCCGTCCCAGCGGTAAGAATAGCCGTAAGAATAAACTCCCCAGAAGAACCAGCGCTCCCTGGAATATTTCAGCAGGGCGTCAACCCCGTAGGATTTTCCGCTTTCAATAATAAAATCCTTTTTGTAAACGTCATCGATGTTCGCGAAAGTCGCCACATCCTCGTAGATTTTGTTTTGGTTGATGTTGCTCAGCTGATCGAAGTATTTCAGGTATCCTTCGAGGTTTAGGCTCCAGTACTTGCCCAGGTCGTATTCAAGGCCGAAAATCGCGTGCCATGCAAATTGGAGCGCATTTTTTACCTGGGAAACTTTGCCGCTTTCACTCACAAACTCCGATTGGAAGTTGGTAGGGGCGGAGAGGAGCCCGTTAAAAAGGTTCACGATGTCCTTGTCCGAAGAAGCAGAAGTGAAGTTTTGCGAATAGCGCCCGCCGGATACTTTGAAGCGGAGGTTTTCCGTAGCATTGTATTTCACACCGAGACGTGGCTCAGGGGAAACAACTGCCTGCGAAAGGTAAGTCTGCAAACGGATTCCCGGCTGGATCACGAAACGTCCGCGGATAATTTTATAATTCAGGTACGTGTTAAACTCGAAGTTAAAGTTTTCGTCCTCGATCTTGCGCGCTGCTTCGTTGTAGGTCAGGTACTTGGTATTGAAGCCGTTGATCGCAACACCGATATCAAACTGCCCCTCGTTTTTCTGGAAATACGTGAAGTCAAAGCCAAGCTCAGCGCCGCCGATGGAGCTGCTGCGTTCCGGGAGGTCCTGCTCCAGGAAGCTCAGGGAATAACGGGAAGCATTGAGGTGCCCGCGGATAAATACCGGTGAGCCGGAAGGGATCAATACGAAATTCATTCCCCCGCCCGATTGCTGCCAGCCAAGCTCGGCCAGGTTCGTATAATCAACGCGGTCCGAGTTGTTAAATCCGAAAAAGCTGAATTTAGAGCCGCCGTCAGAGCTCAGGGTGATTTTACCGTACAAATCTGTAAATTTAAAAGGAAGCCCCTCGCCGTTGTTCACCCGCGGGTACAGGTCCTTCGAAGTGTAGTCCAGCAGGGAATGCTTGGCCGAAAAGATAAAAGAGTTGTTGGCAGATTTGCCGTTTTTGCCCGGGACGATTGGCCCTTCGAGCACTAATTTCGCCAGGAACGGGCTTACGGAAACCTTTCCGCCCAATTCCTTTTTATTACCGTCGCGGTAAGTGATGTCCATAACCGATGAGATACGTCCCCCGTATTTAGAGTCAAATCCTCCCGTATAAATGTCAACGTTTTTGATCAGCTCCGTTTCAAAAATAGAGAAGAAACCGATGGAGTGGAAAGGGGTATAAATCGTCATTCCGTCCAGTAAGATCTTATTCTGGATTGGTGTTCCGCCGCGCACATAAAGCTGTCCGCCCTGGTCGCCGGTAGTTACAACGCCCGGGGTCACACTGAAGGCGCCCACAACGTCATTTTCTGCGCCCACACTCGGGATCCGCTCAATTCCTTTTTTATCCAGTTTGATTTGCGATATGGCAACTTCTGTCTTTTTACGCTTCGTTTCAGCGGTAATATTCACCTCTTCAAGGTCAGTCACGAGGCTTTTAACCAGCTCGATCTTCAAATCAATGATTTCCGTTGCCTTTTTGATGGTTATCGTTTGGGCGATCGTATCAAAACCGGAGCTTTCAACCCGCAGGTCATATTCCCCGGTGTTCAGCTTCGGGATGGAGAAGAAACCGTTCACATCCGAAATAGCCCCGTAAATAGTTCCGAGTGAGCTCGTTAGCTTTACTTTTTGAAACAGTACCGGCTCACCGTTGGATTGGTCATAAATAAAACCCCTTACTGTAGCGGATTGTCCGTAAATAGTTGCAGTAGCCGTTAAAAAGAATGTTATGATTAAAGTAAGGCAAATTTTCATACGTATAAGTTTATCGGGCCGAAAATACAAATAATTTTAGGATAAAAAAGAATTCAGGAACCCGATATATTAAAAGCTGTCTTTCATTGATTAAAGTGTTCCCCGGGGGAAAGTAAGGTTAAGCCGGATCGCCGGGAAAGCGAAGTTTACGCAGGGTTTACCAAGTTTTAGTTGAGCTGATAAACCAGCTTTGACTCCCTGATACGACATGGCGTCCTCTGCGATCCAAACAAAAAAGGCACACAGCTGCAAAACCATGTGCCTTATATTGCCTAATGTGGCAAAAAAATTGTGGGAACAATACCTGTATTACCAGATCCTGGCCACCTTAACGGCAGCATTCCGCATCGCATCACCCTCCTTCACATCAAAAGCTGCAAAGAATTCCGGGCAGTTCTTCAGGGGGCCGTTCACACGGTACATGCCCGGTGAATGCTCATCGCTCGCAATCCGTTTCTTCAGCTCGGCATCGGTATAATTGATCTTCCAGAGCTGCGCCAGGGAAATGAAAAAGCGCTGCGCCGGGTTGTACCCGTTTTTAATGGCAGCCGATTTAAATTCATCCGTTTTCGTATACGCGTAATATGCCAGCGTGATCCCGCCAAGGTCGGCAATGTTTTCACCCATGGTCAGCTCCGGGTTAACGCAGTGGCCTTCCATCGGGCAGAAAACAGAAAATGTTTCTCCCAGCACTTTTGTCTTTTCCTCGAAAGCCGTGCGGTCAGCTTCCGACCACCAGTTTGTAAAGCTTCCGTCAGCCGCGAATTTGGAGCCCATGTCGTCAAAGCCGTGCGTAAACTCGTGCCCGATTACCATTCCGATCCGGCCGTAGTTAAGCGCGTCCTCTGCATTTTCATCAAAGAAAGGCGGTTGCATGATCCCTGCCGGGAAAGCGATTTCGTTCAGGAGCGGGTTGTAGTAAGCATTCACGAGGTGTGCAGGCATTCCCCATTTCTCCTTGTCGATCGGCTTATACAGCTCGGCAAAATTCTTGGCAACATCGCGGGAAGCACATTTCTTACGGTTTTCAATGTAATTGTCCGCCGTCAGCTCCAGGTCGCTGAAATCCTCCCATTTGCTTGGAAAGCCCAGCTTGCGGCCGATAGAATTCAGTTTCTTAAGCGCCTCCTGCTTCGTTGAGTCGCTCATCCAGCTCAGGGCCTGGATCCGCTCGTTGTAAGTAGCAAGCAGGTTGTCAACCATCCCGTTTACGCGGTTCATCGCCCTTTCGGAAAAATATTTCTGAACAAACAGTTTACCTAAAGCTTCACTGATTGTCATTTCTGTAATTTCATTGATAGCCAGCTCGTTCAGTGGCTTCATCTGTGTTTTTCCGCTCATGACAGTCTGGTAAAACGCAAAATCTTCTGCCACAAACTTTTCATCCAGGTGGGAAGCATAGCTGTTCAGTGTACACCAGCTCAGGTAATCCTTCATTTGTTCAATAGAAGTGCCCTTAACGAGCTTGTTCACGTTTTTAATGAAATCAGGCTGCCCGACAATAATGTGATCAAACGATTGACTGCCGACGAGTGACAGGTATTTATCAAAATCAAAAGCCCCGAAAAGCTCTTCCGTCTCTTTTTTAGTGAGCTTGTTATAGCTGTTTTCAGGCACGCGCAATTCCGCTTGCGTCATCATTTTTTCAGCCAGGCGGGTTTCAAAAGCAACCACGTTGCGTGCTGCGGTTTGCGCTTTCTCATCGCTGTATCCCGCAAGCTTGAAAATGGATTTTACGTGCTCCTTATACTTGGTCAGCAGGCCTTTTTTATTTTCTTCGAAATAATAATCGCGGTTTGGTAAGCCGATCCCGCTCTGTCCGAGGTACGTGATGTTTTTGTTCACATCCTTCATGTCCTGGCCAACGCCGATCCCAAACAGGGAGCTTACGCCGTATTTGTGCTGCTCGGCAACAATGGCAACAACATCCGTGTATGCGGTCATCCCGTTGATTTTAGCAAGGTCCGCTTTGATGGGCTTCATTCCCAGCTCGTTGCGCTTGGTCATATCCGTAAATGAAGCGTAATATGCGCCCAGCATCTGTTCAATGGATTTCGGTGCGCTTTTGGTCGCTTTCAGGTCCTCGAGTATTTTCGTAAGCTTGGCTTTATTGGCCTTATCAAGCTCGTTAAAGCTTCCCCAGCGTGATTCACTCGGCGGGACAGGGTTGTTTTTTACCCACGTGCCGTTAGCAAATTTGAAAAAATCGTCCTGCGGGCGCACGGTCAGGTCCATGTAGCCCTGGTTGAAAAGCACCTCTTTCGATTTCTGGTTCTTTTCGTCTTTTTTGTTCTTTTTGGAATACGTTCTTTCCTGGGCCAGGCCGGTTGTAGCGCCAAGCAGGATAAATCCGCTCAAAAGGTAAACTGAAAGCTGCTGTGTTTTCATGATTTAAATTTTACGATGTCAAATGTATAACAAAATCCGGTTTTTCCGGTGATTATTTGATAAGCGACGGATTATGAATGTTGAATGGGATGTGTTATGTGTATGGATCCATACAACTCACCGAAGCATCTCCACATGCGGAATATCATCTTCCAGGTACTCTTTTCCCGTCGGGACGAAACCATGTTTTTTATAATATTCCAGCAGGTAAGCCTGGGCGGAAATGCGGACCGGGACAGCGCCGAACTGCTTTTCAATGAAGCTGAGAACGGCTTCCATGAGCGGGTGTCCCACGCCCTTTCCGCGGAAATCCGGATGGCTGGAAACGCGTCCTATCGAAACTTCCGGGTAAGATACGCCCGGGGGGAGAATGCGTGCAGTTGCTGCAACCCGGCCGTTTTGGTCACGCCCAATAACATGAAAGGAAAGCAGGTCCTTGCCGTCCAGCTCAGGATACGGGCAGTTTTGCTCTACAATGAACACGTTTACACGCAGTTGCAGGATGTCGTGGAATTCACGGACTGACAAATCGTCAAAAGCTTTAATCTCAAATTGATACATTCTGTTGCACCTGAAGTGTTTTGACTTGCAAATTTAGAAGAAATTAATACAGGATTATGGCTTTTGATTTAAAATCCTTATTTTTACCTTCTCAAAAAAATAAAACACAGAATGTTAAAGAAGTTTTCGATTTTTTTCCTGGGCTTTGCAGTCCTTTCCGTACAGGCACAAACAAGCGCTGATCCGTTAAAAACAACGCAGTATACCCTGAAAAACGGGTTGACGGTAATGCTGACCGAAAACCACAATACGCCGCAGATTTTTGGTGTTGTAGCCGTGAAAGCCGGTGGAAAAAACGACCCGAAAGAAGCAACGGGAATGGCGCATTACCTGGAGCACATGCTTTTCAAAGGCACGGAAGAAATGGGAACCTGGGATTACCAGAGCGAAAAAGTACACCTGGATAAAATCGAAGCTTTATATGAAGAGCTTGGTAAAACGACAGATGAAGCCAAACGCGCTGAGATCCAGAAAAAAATCAACGACGAAGCCATCCTTGCCGGTAAATACGCGATTCCAAATGAAATGGACCGTATGCTTTCCGAAATCGGGGGTACAAATGTCAACGCGTTTACAACGGAAGACTTCACAGCCTATCATAACGAATTCCCTTCCAATAAGCTCGAGCACTGGCTCAAAATCTACGATCACCGCTTTGAAAAACCGGTTTTCCGCTTGTTCCAGTCAGAATTAGAAACGGTTTACGAAGAAAAGAACCGCAGCATGGATTCGCCTTTCTCAGAGGTGATCGACGTGTTCAATAAAAATTTCTGGAAAAACCACCCGTACGGACAGCAGCCGATCATCGGTCACACGGAGCACTTAAAAAATCCGTCCCTGCAAAAAATGTACGAATACTTCAACACCTATTATGTTGCAAACAACATGGTGCTCGCGCTTTCCGGTGATTTTGACACGCAGGAAGCGATCCGCCTGATTGAAATGTATTACTCAGACTGGAGAACGGGCACTGTGCCGGTTTTCCCGGAATACGCCGAAGCAGAA
Organism: Crocinitomicaceae bacterium; assembly: GCA_021325675.1. Classification (GTDB taxonomy): domain Bacteria; phylum Bacteroidota; class Bacteroidia; order Flavobacteriales_D; family Crocinitomicaceae; genus M2408. Next base: position 702,921 of record JAJTCM010000001.1, on the reverse strand, counting down.
TTCAAAGGTGCGGAAACCGTTGAAATCAAGGCAACGCCGATTAAAGCAATGCTCCGTGGCTACCGCGCACCGAAAAACAACCATCCTGACCAATTGAAACTTCAGATTGCCAACTACATGCTTTCAAACGGCGAAGGATCCGGCTTGCTGGATATGCTCGGCACCGACGGAAAACTGTCCTATGCAGGCATGATGCCGATGGAATACAACGATTACAGCGCTTCCATTATTTTTGCCGTTCCGAAGATTGTAGGCCAGGATTTCCCGGAAGCTGAAAAGCTCATGGATGAGCAGCTCGATTTGCTCCGTAAAGGAAGCTTTGACCAGCTTTTCTTCGAAGGGGCGAAAACTTCCCTCATCAAGGATTTCGAACGTCAGCTGGAGCGCAACGATTCCCGCGCCCTGATGCTGATCACTGCTTTTACGGCCAATGTTTCCTGGGACGCTTACCTCAAAAATTACCTCGAGCTCAAAAACATCACCAAAGAGGATATTGTAGCTGTTACCAATAAATATTACGGGCCAAACTACCTGGCGCTTTATTCCCGCATGGGCACACCGAAAAAAGATAAGCTCAATAAGCCTGCTTTCGAGCCGGTAATCCCGGTAGACGGAAAAGTTTCTGCTTTTGCCCAAACCTGGAGACAAACCGAAACACCGGGGATCCAGGCTAAGTTCGTGGATTTTCAAAAAGACATCCGCAGCGAAAAACTGGCAGATCTCGTGACCCTCAAAATGGTAAACAACCCTTACAACCAGATTTTTAACCTCGAGTTTTCCTGGGGAATAGGCACGGACCACAATGCTTTGTTGTTCTATTTGCCAAATTACCTGAATAAATTAGGCACAGCCAGCAAAAATGCAACGGAATTCAAAAAAGCGCTCTTCGAAGTAGGGGCTTCCATGTATTTCCATGCAAACGACAATACTTTCCGTCTCAGCGTAGAAGGTGTTGATTCCAAATACAGCGAGACTATTGCCCTGGTAATGGATTTCCTTAAAAACTGCAAGGAAGACCAGAAAGCGATCAAAATCCTGGCAGACGAGATCAAATCCGAGCGGAAAATGAACAACGAAGATTTAGGCATGCTGCTTTCCGCTACCCAGGCTTACGCATTGTACGGTAAAGATTCCCGTTACCTGCGCGAGCTGAGCGCCAAAGAAATCGAAAAGATCACCGCCAAACAGTTCACAGACCTGTTCAGCGAATGCATGGGCTATGAATTGAACATTTCGTATGTGGGCACAAAACCGGGCAGTGAAATTGTTTCCTCCGTTAAAAAAGTAGTGGAGATCAAAACACCGTCTAAAGCGAAGCTTCCGAAGAAAGTCCTGGCTAAGCAAGGTTTCGATTCCCCTAAGGTTTACTTCCTGAACGATAAAAAAGCGGTACAGTCGCAAATCAACTTTATGATTGACGGCGCACCGATGAAACCGGATGTGATCGGTAACATGAAAGCCTTCAACCTGTATTTCGGCGCCGATATGTCATCGCTCGTTTTCCAGGAAATCCGCGAGTTCCGTTCCCTGGCGTATTCCACGAATGCCCGTTACCAAATGGCTGAGAAGCCGGGGCAAAACAGCTGGTTTTATGCTTACGTCGGTTGCCAGGGGGATAAAACACCCGAAGCAATCCAGGTCATGAGCGAGCTGATTACCAACATGCCGGTAAAGCGCGAGCGTGAGGACGGGATCCGCTCATCGCTGATCTCTGATGCAAAAACGTCGCGTCCGGGCTTCAGGGAGCTGATTTCAAGCGTTGAAAGATGGGAAGAAATGGGCTTCAGCCAGGATCCGAACAAAAACCTGCTGACTTATTTCTCCGACCTGTCATTTGACCAGATTGAGAGCTTTTACAGCCAGGAAATCAAAGGGCGCCCGATGCAGATCTTCGTGGTTGGAAACTCAGGCAAATTCGATACAAAGACATTAGAAAAATACGGCAAAATAATCAAAGTGAAACCAACACAAGTAGTTAAAAACTAACAGATTCATGTCTAAGAAAATTCCGGATATAACATTTACAAACAAACTGGAGCCCAAAAAAGGCTGCATTCTGCTGTCCGATCCCTTCATGGGGGATGAATATTTCGAACGCTCCGTGGTATACCTGTGCGAGCATTCACCGGAAGGCAGCTTCGGCTTTGTGATCAACCATTACATTGAGGTCAACCTGAGCCAGCTCAACGATGAATTCCCTGACCTTGATACAAAAGTGAGCATTGGCGGGCCGGTGGAAAAAGAAACCATGTATTTCATACATACCCTTGCCGAAGAGCTGAACGACAGCCTGGAAATCTCGCCGGGAATCTTTATTGGCGGGGATTTTGAGCAATTATATACACACCTTACATCTGAGCATATCGCGGAAGATAAAATCCGTTTCTTTCTCGGTTATTCAGGCTGGAACGCAGGACAGCTGCAGGAAGAGATTGACCGCCATTCCTGGGTTGTCTGCCATCCCGAAGATGCAAAGGAAATCATGACTTCGAAGTATGAAGACCACTGGAAGTACTTCATGAACAAGCTCGGCCCTAAATACAGGCTTATTTCCGGCTTTCCGCTTGATCCGAGTGATAATTAAGGAATCTGAAACTCCCGCCCCGGTCACATCATCAATTCCTTTGGTGGCTATTTTGGGCGGTTTACCCACCTGTTTTCAAGGTATAAATACCCGTTTACGCTAGTATAAATACCTGTTTACACTTTTGTACGTAAATGATTTCGAAAATTTATAGCTAACATTGTATAGCCAAACCACTAGAACAACGGCAAATGGGTAGCTTTGAAGGAAAATATATACATTTGGTTGACCATAAGGACTTTGTCCACTTACAATGTAAACCTGAACAGATTTCCCTGGAAATAGTGGAAGAAATGATCCGTGAAGGCCTGCAGTTCACCAATTACAAGCCCGTCTATCTTTTCTGCGATGTAACGAAAGTAAAGGTAGTGGAGAAACAGGCGCGTGATTTCCTGGGTATGGAAAAAGGAACCGTTCAGTTAAAAGGTATTGCCGTTTTTGTGAATTCAACCCTCACTAAATTTATCGCCAATTTCATCATCAAAGTCAGTTTTAAAAATTCACAGGTCCCGATCCGTCTTTTTGCAGATCAGGAAAAAGCAATTGAGTGGTTAGCCGCTCTGAAAGAAGCCGAAATGGTATAATTTTGTATAATTTTTCACGAAAAACACAAGGGTATTTATACTCATTTGAATAAGTATAAATACGTGTTTTGTGAATCCGTTAACAAGATGCGAGGCAGTTCATAGTATATTAGACAATTTTAGTAATTATGGCTAAAATAAAACATCACAGCTTCAACGAAACCATCAATGATTTATTGACGGAAGCGAAATCCCGCGGGGTTATCCAGTTGAAATACAATAGCAAAAAATGGGAGGGGTCCCACATGAAAGTTGGTAAGCAGCGCATGCGGAATTTCGGCACGTGCGGCTACATGGGCCTTGAATCACATCCCCGGATCATAAAAAAATCAATTGAATATGCGCAGCATTCCGGAACACAGTTTTCGGTTTCACGAACGTATTTGATGTCCGACAAAACGGCTTACCTGGAAGATTTGCTTTCTGAAATCTTTGATTCGAAGCCTGTTCTGACGTATTCCTCCACATCTTTACTGCACATATCTGTGCTCCCGGCTGTTGTTGAAGCGGAGGACGCGATTATTCTCGATCAGCAGTGCCACGCCAGTATCCAGACAGCCGCCCAGCTCATGCGGGCCAAAGGCGTCCCCGTTGATATCGTACGTCACAGCAACCTCGAAATGCTCGAGTACAAAATCAAGCAGATGCGGGATAAATACAGCAAAATCTGGTACATGATCGACGGCGTTTACTCCATGTACGGTGATGTGGCACCGATTGACGAAATCAACGCCTTGATGGAAAAATACCCGCAGCTTCACCTGTATGTTGATGATGCCCACGGAATGAGCTGGTTCGGTAAGCATGGCTGCGGACGGATCTATAAAGAAGCAAAAGAAAATAAGCGGACGATATACGTAACAACGATGGCCAAAGGTTTTGGCGTTATGGGCGGTATTGCCGTTTTCCCGGATGATAAATGGTTCGCTAAAGTGAGCATTTACGGCGGCGCACTGACACACTCCCATCCAATTCCGCCGCCCATGCTCGGAGCTTCCATCGCTTCTGCCAAAATTCACCTTTCAGATGAGATTTATACGCTGCAGGCTTCCCTCAAAGAAAAGCTGGATTATGCCAACAAGCTCTTTGCTGAAACCAACCTGCCGGTAATCTCAAACCCTGAAACCCCGATATTTTTCCTTTGCACCGGGCAGCCGGTCGTAGGCTACAATCTCAACAAGCGGATCCTGGACGACGGGTTTTATGTAAATATCGCCATGTTCCCGGCCGTACCATTAAAAAATACAGGGCTGCGCTTCACGATTACCAACCACAACAGCCTTGAAGACATCAAAGCGCTCGTTGACGCCCTCGTGAAACATTATCCGCTGGCGCTGGAGCAGGAAGGCAAAACGCTTAATGATGTGCGCAAAGCTTTTCACCTGCCTTTGCTGGATCATGATTCCGTAACGGTAAGCAAAAATGCCGGGCTGGAAGTGAGCTATGAGCAGAGCATCAAAAATATCAGGCAAGAAGAGTGGGACAACGCCTTTGCAAATAAAGGCAATTACGATTATGCTGCCCTCGTTTTATTGGAAGAAGCTTTCAGCGGAAATGACCTTCCGGAAGAAAACTGGGATTTTCATTACGTGGTGGTGCGCAACAGTAAAAAAGAAATTGTGCTTGCGACCTTTTTCACCAGCGGTCTTTTTAAGGAAGATTTACTCTCACCGGTGCATATTTCCAATGCAATTGAAGAAAAGAGGGTGGAAGACAAGTACTTTCTGTGTTCCCGTTTCCTGATGATGGGCTCTTTGGTTACTGAAGGTGAGCACATGTACCTGGATAGAAGCAAAACCGGTTGGGAAAAAGCCGTTCGGATGCTGCTCGAAAAGTTGGCGCAAATCCAGGAAAAAGAAGACCTGAACACGGTAATTTTACGGGATTTTAACGAAGATGAGCCTTTTTTCTCTCATTTCCACGAAAATTCTTACCTGAAGATCCAGATGCCGGATACGAATGTCATTACGGGTTTAGTACAGGACAAATCACAGTTTTTCAGTAGCTTGTCAGCGCGAAGCAGAAGGCATATCAAAGATGATGTCCTGAAATTTGAGCACCACTTTCGCGTTGAGTGCGCCGATACGCTGGAAAAAGGTGAGCTCAACACCGCTTACAGCTTGTTTTTAAATGTATCTTCCAAAAGCCGCGGGATCAACGAATTCGCTTATCCTTTCAGCTTTTTCTCCAAAATCAATGAATCGCCCGACTGGGAATTCATCAAGCTGTATATCGGGAACGAGCTTGCTTCCGTAGGTTTCTGCCACAAGGCCAAAGGGTTTTACAACCCCTTAATTGTAGGCTTGGATTACGGGCTGAATGCGCAATACAACAGTTATAAACAGATGCTTTACCAGGTTTGCTTACGTGCTATTGATTTGAAGTACAGTGAAATACACTTTGGATTTTCGGCAGATGTAGAAAAGAAAAAATTAGGGGCGAAACAAATAAAAAAAGTTGCATTTTTGCAGTTGAAAGACCAGTTTAATTTTGAGGTCATAGAAAATTATAACCACAACATTGTCTAAATTGCAAATAAGAATGGAAGAAAAGGAGGCATTTATCAATGAGTACGCAACGATTTATATTGAAGAGGGCATAATCTTCGGGGTTTTTAAGGCTAACTTATTTGTTGACCTGGATGCTGCGAAGCGTATTGTTGAGGATAGGAAAAAGATTTCCAATTCAACAAATTCGTTGATTTTTGTGGATGTATCTTCAGTGAAAGGCGTTTCGAAGGAAGCACGTGATTATTTCGGCTCCTTCAAAGGGACGGAATACGTGAAAGCTTCTGCGATTTTTACCAATTCAAAGCTTTCTGTTTTCCTGGCTAACTTTTTAATTAAGGTAAACCTGAGCGGGTACAATATTCCTGTCCGCTTGTTTACCGACAAGAACCAGGCTGTAAAATGGCTCAAATCGTTTCAGTAAAATCATCCATGGAAAAGGATAACAGCTATGTGATCTCCGAAATACAGGACATTATATTCTCGTATGCAAACGGGGATTTTTCCAGGCGCCTGGAGATTTCTGAGAATTACGACGAAAATGATATCATTGCATCCGGGATCAACATGCTGGGCGAAGAGCTGCAGGAAAAATCCGTCTCAAAAGATTACTTCCTGAAGATTTTCAATTCCATTCCCCAGATTGTGATCGTATTCGACATCAACGAAACGATCGATTTTATCAATAAAACAGGTTTGAAATATTTCATTCAGAACCGCGAAGTTTCGACATTAAAGACCTCGGATATTTTCCCGCCCGAGATCATGGAAAAAATCAACCAGCTGAAAAAAACTTCCCGCAAAGAAGCCAGCTTTGAGGTCCCGGTGATCCGCAACCGGAAAACAAAATACCTGCAAAGCTCGCTGATTAAGATCAACGAAGTAAAGGACAATCACTTCATCCTAGTTGCCAAAGATATTACGGATAAAAAGAACGAGGAACAGCGGATCCTCAAAGCTACGATCCTGGGGCAGGAGCTTGAGCGGAAACGCATTGCTTTCGATTTACATGATTCCCTCGGCCAGGAGCTCAATGCAATGAAAATGTACCTCAATGCGATGAAATACATGGATATCACTTCCATGAAATATAAAAAATCCATTGCGAACATTCACAGCATGCTGGACGAATCGGTAAACCTCGTGCGGGAAATCACCAACGACCTGACGCCAAACTCTTTTGCCCGGACTGACCTCGTTTCCAGTATTAAAGACCTGACTTACAGGCTCAACCTGACGGGTGGCGTGAAGATCAACACGATCGTTTCCAAGCAGGAAATTTCCCTGAAGGATAAAAACGACGAGCTCATTATTTACCGGATTATCCAGGAATTCCTGAACAACTCGGTAAAACATTCCAAAGCGGAAAACATTTACATTAAGATCAGCAAGGCGGGAAATTCCAATTCCGTTACTTTCAGCCTGCGTGACGACGGTGTGGGCTTTGAAATGGATAAAGTCGATAACAAAAACGGGATACTCAACATCATTCACCGGCTGAAATCGCTGGATTCGGAATACGTATATGAAAGTACGCCCGAAAAAGGAACAACTTTGATTTTTGATATATGAATAAGGAGATAAATATTTTAATTGCAGATGATCACCTGATGATCCGGAGCGGGATTAAGCTTATGCTGGAGCAGCAAAAACAATTTGTTCCCGTTATTTCTGAGGCATCAACCGGCCTGGAAGTGCTGGAGGTTATCAAAAATACGATGATCGATATCATCTTTCTCGACTTGACCATGCCGGAAATGGACGGGCTTTCGGTGCTCAATAAGCTGAAATCTTCCGATATCCATATTCCTGTAATTATCCTGACGATGCACAAGGACGAGACGATCGTAAAACAGGCGCTTGACCTTGGGGCTTTGGGTTATTTACTTAAGAATTCGGGCGTCGAAGAGCTGGTGAAAGCCATTTTTACGGTGCTGAGGGGTGAGCGTTACTTTAGTAACGAAGTGACACAGCTCATTTTCCAGGATGACAAGCGCAGCAAGGAAATGAAGTCTATCATCCAGTTTGAAGACAATCTTTCCAAACGCGAGATCCAGATCATGGCGCTGATTGTAAAAGAGCACACCAATCATGAAATTGCAGATATTCTTCACATCAGTAAGCGAACAATTGAAGGCCACCGCAAGAAAATTATGGAAAAGCTGAACATCAATTCTACGGTAGGGCTTGTCAAATATGCCCTGAAAAACGGGTACGATTTCTGAAAATTTTCTTCAAAGCTTGTATCCAAAAAATAGCTTTCCTTGAGCGTTGCGTATTAATTGCTGTTTTCGTAAGTATTTATACGTGTTTTTAGAGTGAAAACAGGATTTAGTTGAAATTTAAAATTATTTTTACTCAAAACTCAAACTAAAACAAAACAATATGAAAAGGACTAATAACTTATTAGTTCCCAAATTCAGGACGCAGGATTTTGACCAGCGTGAAGCTATCAATCTCAAAGAGAAGATAACGTTTACAATTCTGTTCTCCGTTATCTTCGGCGTTCTGGGCCTCGGGATCTATTCCGTTTGTTCCTGGGCATATCAGGCAATTAGTAATTTAATTTAACAAAAAGCTAGAAACTAACCTATACTACCAGTTTTTAAATTTAGATGGTTTATTTTGATGAAGGATCACTTTTATAAGTGATCTTTCTTCATTTAGGGCAGTGATGAAAAAAATCCCGGAATAAATTTGCGTAAGTAAATACTTACATTTATATTTGTAAGCAAATACTTACATATTTAAAATGGAGGCAAGAAGGGACGTTTTTCAGGCAATATCAGATCCGACACGCAGGGAAATCATAAACCTGGTTTCAGCAAAGCCGCTCAACCTGAACAGTATTGCGGATAATTTCACCATCAGCCGCCCTGCAATTTCACAGCACATAAAAATCCTTTCCGAATGCGGATTGATACTGGTTGTTCAGAAGGGCAGGGAGCGCTACTGTGAGGCGAAGCTCGATAAGCTGAAAGAAGTATCCGATTGGATTGAGAAATATACCGTTTTCTGGAATAACAAGCTGGACGCCCTCGGGCAGTTCCTGGAAAAAAAGGAACAGTGAATTTATTTAACTATTAAAACTATACAAAATGGAAGAAAAAAGAGATGACAATCCGATTATTGTTGAAAGGACCTACAACGCACCTGTTCAGCGGGTTTGGGATGCTTTGACGGATAAAGATCAAATGAAACAATGGTATTTTGATCTTGATGAGTTTAAGCCGGAGCCTGGTTTTCGTTTCCGGTTTTACGGCCAGGGACACAAAGGTGAAAATTACCTGCACCTCTGCGAAGTGATCGAAGCCGAGCCCTTGAAAAAGTTAACTTATAGCTGGGAATATGACGGTTACCCCGGCAAGTCTTACGTCAGCTTTGAGCTATGGGATGAAAACGGACAAACGCGTGTGGTATTGACACACAAAGGTTTGAATACGTTCCCGGCAGATAATGCTGATTTTGCCCGCGAAAGCTTTAATGGCGGCTGGACTGAGCTGATTGGAAAACTGCTGAAGGAATTCGTTGAAAAGAATTAAAAAATAAGAATGTAGAATGTAGAATGTAGAATGTAGAATGTAGAATGAAAAGTTTTCTCACTGACTCTTAATTTTCCATTCTACATTTTTAATTCTTCTCCAATACTTTCTTGAGGTTCGCTGAATTCTGGTCCATGTCTTTGAGGAGTATACTTTTCATCATAGCGGACATCAGGTTGGAAGGGAAGGCCGAATAAGTAATGAAAGTTGTTGTTACCTGCGTTTGGTAGTCGGACAAAGCTTTGATGCGTACATTGGCATGACTGACGCCTTTGAATGGCTTTTTGAAGCGGATTTCAACGTCATAGCCTTCTCCGTCAATAACTTTCGTGATTTCCTGTTCGCCTTCTCCTACATTTTTCATGTTGCTTTTCCAGGCGGCTACAAAACCAACCGTACCGTCAGTTCCACGGTAATCCAGCTGCACTTTCGGGTCAGCCATTACCCATTTGCTGTAATTTTCCTGGTTTTTCAGGCGGATAATGTATTCGAACACTTCATCTTCAGGCTTTTCGATCACAATTTCGGAAATCATAACAAATTCATTCGGCAGGATCAAAGCCATGAGCAAAGGTGTTACGACAAGGGCGGCAACGATTATGATGATAATTAAGAACATATTGGTTTAATTTAAATTAGGTTACTGTAAGCGCACCATGCAGCGAACATCACTTTTGCTTTCGTACATTTCAACGCACCAGCCTTCAGGATCAATGCCAGGCACGGTGATCAGCTTTTGAAAAGACTGGCCGATAGCTATTGGATTGTTCATGTAATCCGGAACGTTTATGCTAATATACGTACCTTTCTTTAAAATAACAGTCTCAAATCCTGCTTTTTTCGCTTCATCAGCTTCAAGTTCCTCAACTGCTGCGAAATACATAATTTTCCCCATCGGATCAGGATGTGAAATACCGAAATATTTCCGCCCGGTGCCGTGCGTGATTTTGCTGTGCAGACGCTGATGCGCCCCCATAATATCTTCGGGAAACGACGATGCCCGCTCGCAAACAAGCCTGATGTCTTCTTTCAGTTCGTATTTTTCCATACTTCTCTTAAAAAATAATGTGCCGGTCATCAGTCGTGAAGCAGCCACGAAAGTGAATTAGCACATTATTACATTAGCATATTAACACATTGAATTAATTCGATTCAACGTATTTCTTGAAGTTATCCAGGATAGCCTGCCAGCCGCTTTGCTGCATATCAACGGGGTTCGTGTCCTCAGCATCAAATACTTCCACAACTTTGGTTGCGCCGTTTTCGCTTTCGAAGCTCACCTCCGTCACGCGGCCGTCATCCATTGTGTAGCGGATCGCTTTATTGTCCTCCACCTGATCATATACTCCTCCGAACTCGAAGGAAAAACTGCCGTCTTTGGCTGCCATGGTGGTTGAGAAACGTCCTCCGACTTTCAAATCGTTGCTGGCTTCGGGTGCGTGCCAGTCGTCAGAAGCAAAAGCCCATTGCTTAATGTGCTCCGGCTCATTCCAGAATTTCCAGACTTTGTTCACCGGTGCCTGGATTGTACTTTGTACGGTTACTTTAGTTTTCATTGTATGCTTGATTTAATCGTGAAATATCAATTTTATCCATTTGGAACATGGCTTGCATAACACGCTGTACTTTTTGCTGATCGGGATCACCCAATAATTTTTCAAGCGTATCAGGGATGATTTGCCACGAAAGGCCGAATTTGTCTTTGAGCCAACCGCAGCGCTGTATTTCTCCGCCTTCGGAAAGCTTGTTCCATAACTCATCGACTTCTTCCTGGCCCGTACATTTTACGAAAAACGATACAGCAGGGGTAAAGCTGTACATCGGCCCGCCGTTGAGCGCCATGAAACGCTGCCCTTCGATTTCAAAAGTGGCGGTAAAAACCTTTCCTTCAGGTCCGCGGCGGGAAGAAAGCACTTTAGCCTGTTTGAAGACCGTTGTGTAAAAATTGATGGCCTCCTCGACATCGCCGTCGAACCATAAAAAAGGAGTGATTTTGTTTTCCATATCAAGTGTTAGATTTACCGGATAAATATACTATAAATTTCATTGCGCGCCCGGGAGAAAACTTCTAAAAAATGCATAATATAATCGGGCCTCATTCTTAATATCAGCAAAAAAAAATGAAATTGGTGCCATTCGTGGCAAAAGAAAAGCCCCGCAAAAAGCGGGGCTCCTCATAGTGAATTATTTTTCGCAAGTAAAAATCAGTGCGATTGTTATGTTTATTCCAGCTCGCCTTTGAGGTTTTTTAAGCCGTTTTCAAGATCTTTTCCAATCATAGCTTCCATATCCATGAAAAGGAGCATGATGTTCATCGGGTAAGGCATGTGGCCGTCAAATCCCCATTTCACTTTCGTGGAACTTGCGCCTTCAGCTTCCGTTTTCATGTAAGCTTGTTCCGTCGCTTCGAAAGGCTTAATGAAACGCAGCTCAAAATCAACACGCTTTCCTTCGGTGATCTTTTTGATTTCCTGCTCGCCTTTACCAACATCGTCTTTTTTACTGTCCCAGGCAGAAACGAAACCAACTGTTCCATCTGTTCCGCGGTAGCTTTTCTTCATGTTCGGGTCCATCTTTGACCAAACGCTGTAGTTGTTCTGGTTTTTAAGCATTTTGATATAATCGAATACTTCCTGCTTTGGCTTATTAATGACAATTTCCCGTTCAACAGCATAGTCTTTTTTCACAAACGCAGCTACGACAAGGAAAAGCAATATAATTACGAGGATTGTTATCCCTATTCTTTTTAAAATTTTCATAATTCAAAAATTGAGCTGGTTATTTTTGTTCGTAATCGTAGTTTACCATCCAGTTGATGTCGTATTTGTCGGTGATCATCCCAAATAAGGCGCCCCAGAAAGTTTTCTCCAACGGCATCGTGATTTTTCCGCCTTTGGAAAGTTTTTCAAACAGTTGTTTGGCTTCGTCTTCCGAAGTAGCATTGATTGAAATAGAGAAATTATTCCCGATTTTGGTAGCCTGGCCAAACTCTTCGGAACTGTCACTGCCAAACAGGGAAGTCCCGCCGCCGATTGGCAAGGAAACGTGCATAATCAGGTTGCCTGCCTCTGCTGATATCGGGTGCTCGCTTGAAGGCGGCATATCCTTAAATCTTCCAATGTATTCGAAATCACCGCCGAATACGGATTTGTAGAAATTAAACGCATCTTCGCAATTTCCATTAAACGTTAAATACGGGTTAATTTGTGCCATAAATTTTACTGTTTTTTTGGTTAATACAATTTTTTGATCCAATCCAAATATATATCTTTTTTACAAATCGCCAAGCCTTTTTTATTGGATGAATGGATTTTCAATCAGATGAAAATTATTTTTTGCGGGACATAGGGAATTGCTCTGAAGCCGGTTTTCCGTCCATCGTACCGGAAATTTCAGCTACAATTGAATCGCCCGAAATCCTGGTGTAAGTGATCTTCTGGGGGAAATCATGCTTTGGGTTTTCAAACACCAGCATTTTTCCGTTATTTTTAGTCAGGGTGAAAACTACTTCCCTGCCACCGTTCTGGTCAGAAACAGTTGGGATATACATCAATTTTCCGTTCTGCTCTTCCAGGCGGAGTGTTTCGGAAGAAACAGTATCCTTGCCGATAACAACGAGGCTTCTTCCGGTGTAAGTCGAATCATTTGCCTGTTCCCAGCTTTCGGTAATCCCGCCTTCAGGAAAATTGTTTTCCCAGTTGCCGAGGAACCAGGCCGCTTTTTCGAGTTCGCTGTATACTTTCGTTTCTTTTTTTGTTTGTTCTTCGGTCTGACCGCCACAAGCTGTAATTGCCAGCGCTACTAAAGGGAAAAGATAAAATCTGGTTTTCATATTTTTGGTTTTAAATTACGGTGCAAAGAAAACAAGGCTTTTTGGGAAAGAATTGTAAAAACACGACAATAGTTAATGTGCTAATTGAGTTTAGACGGTTTAAATCCAATAATCTATTCTCTCTCCATTAAAAAAAGAGTTGTCATCTTCAGGTTATCTGCATAAAACTGTTTTGGGCTCATGCCGGTAAATTCCTTGAAATCCTTGATGAAATGCGCCTGGTCGAAATATCCGTTTTCGTAAGCTAGTTCTGTCAGGTTTGTGAACTGTCCGTTTTCCAGCATTTTTAACGTTGCCTGCAGGCGGATAATTTTTGAGAGCTGCTTGGGGCTCAAACCAATAGCGGCTGAAAGCTTGCGCTCCAGCTGGCGGCGGTTTACGTTCAATTGATCCGAAAGCTCGTCCACGCTGATCTGGCCCTTAAGCTGTAGTAAAACTTCCACGCAGGAGCGTGAAACGCGGTCGATGGCTTCGCTGCTTTGTAAACGCCCCAGCAGGAAAGCTTCTATAAGTTGGATCCGGACCGTATTATCGGCAGCAGCCAGGACTTTTTCTTCAAGCTCAATGCCTTCTTTTCCAAAAAGCTTTTCCAGTGAAACGGCCGTGTTCTCCATGTCTCGGATCGGAATTGTGGCCAGCGGATCGAAGCCATCCGGGTAAAAACGCGCTGCCAGGATACCGGTTTTTCCTGTTGCCGCAATTTCCAGCGGAGTCGTGATCTGCCCGAAAACAAAAGCACGCGGCTGTTCAAACGAGCTTCCGTCCTCCCGGAATTGGCAATATAAATCGCCGTAATGAAAAATCAATTCCATGCACCCGTCCGGAACAATGCGTTGTTTCTCCGTGATATCAGATGCCGGGGCTTCCAGCGACCAAAAACATTTAACAAGCGGGCTGAGCTCTTCGCAGACCTCGTATGTGCGGTAATCCATAATCGTCAGATTGCACAGTAAAAATAGTGTTTTTTAATTATGAACGATGAATTCTACCGCGACGGAGTTAATCGCTTAAGCTGCGAATTGTTGCAAGTTCCTGTTTTTGAAAATGTTGAAGCTTAATTTCCATTCCCCGGGCTTACGATCAAAGTCGAAGGAATATGCGACAGCCAGACACTCTTGGTTTCGACCATTTTTTTCCAGCTATCCAGGCTGATAAGCATCAAATCCTGGCTTTTAAGGAAGTTTTTGTCGATACTGCGCTGCGATTGTAAATCGATGTGGTTGGGAACGTTTTGTTCGATGGCCCGGATATTTTCTTTCAGCACGGGGTTGTTTTTGATTTGTCCGCCGGCATCAAGGACTACAACCTGCGCTTCCGCGTTATAAATCAGCTTTTGGGCGTAATCAATCAGGAAAGCATCCCCCGAATTGAAAACAGGAATAAATACGCGGTCAAATTTCTCTATCCCTTTATCGATCAGAATCCCGGTGGCAATTTGCGTGTTGGAAAGGATCATCAGTGTCCGTTCATCAAAAATCTGGTTTTCGAAAAGCTTTTCTTTCCCGGTAACCGTATTGATCAGCTTTTCCGGGTTGATGAATTTATTGGTAAAGCCGAGGATCTTCCCGAGAAAAGTTCCCTCGTAGATCGATTCTCCGAGACCGATCAGCAGCAGGTCGTAATCGCCTTTATTAGCTGTGTCGGTGATGTCCGTATCAATGTCATTGGAAACCTTGAATTCGGTACTGACAGCCTGCTGCATGAGCTCAGCTTCCTCCAGTACAGGCACAAAGCTTTGCTGTTCGTATTCTTCGATGTTATAATGGTGCGTATCGTTGGTAGAAGCCAGGTGCATGGCCGTTAGCGAAGCGTTCCCGTTCAGCTTGCGTGTCAGGCTGTTGGCAAGGCGGTAAAGCGCGCGCGCGGATTCCGGTGTCCCGAAGCTGAGGAGCACCTTGAATTTGCTGATCGCTTTCGTTTCTTCATGCTGTTCTTCCGTTTTACTTCGAAAGATATAATTGATCAGGTCGAGTAAAGGCCCGGTCATAAAAGTTGTTACGAGCGCCATAATCACCATGATAGCAAAAACTTCCGGGGTAAGAACGCCCAGATCGTAGCCGATATTCAGCACAACGAGCTCCATTAAGCCGCGGGTATTCATTAAAGCGCCAATCATAAGGCTGTCCTTCCAGCTTTGACCGACAAAACGGGCGGCGAGCGCACTCCCGACAAATTTCCCGGTAACAGCTACAGTAATCACCAAAGCAGCGAGCTTCCAGGCATCCCAGTTGTCGAGCAGGCCGATTTGCGTTCTTAATCCCGTAAAAACAAAGTAAAGCGGGAGCAGGAGCACCACTGAAAAATCTTCAATCTTTTCCACAAAAATGCTGCGGAAACGAATGTTCTCAGGCATAATCGCGCCGAGCATGAAAGCGCCGAACAGAGCGTGGATTCCGATCACTTCGGTTGCATAAGAAGAAATAAGCAATGCAAGCAGGAAAATAGCTACGATTCCTTTGCTCAGGACATTTTTTCCTTCATTCAGGTCGCCAATACGCTTCAGAAAGGGGCGGAGCAGCTTAATCATCAGGATAACGTAAGTAATAGCAAGTGCCATCGTATACAGCGAGCTGACGAAAGTTCCGGCTTTGACAATGGCGATCACCATGGCCAGGATACACCAGGCAGTAATATCATCCGCCGCCGCACAGGTAATTACGAGCGTTCCGAGCTTGGTTTTATGCAAACCGCGTTCCTGGACAATCCGGGCCAAAACGGGGAAAGCCGTGATGCTCATTGCAATCCCCATGAAAAGGCTGAATGCAAGGAAGGAAATTCCGTGCGGCGCATAACCCTGGTAAATGAAATATGCGAGCACAATCCCAAGTGCAAAGGGAATTACGATACTTGCGTGGCTGATGACAACGGCCTGGTGAGCTTTATTCTTGAGGATCTTCGTATCGATTTCCATGCCGACGATGAACATGAAGAAAATCAGCCCGATCTGGCTCAGAATTTTCAGGTTTTCCAGCGACTGCACCGGGAAAAGCATTTTTGAGGCTTCCGGGAAATACATGCCGAAAAGTGAAGGGCCGAGTACAATTCCGGCGATAATTTCACCGATCACCGATGGCTGCCCGATTTTGTTAAAGAGCCAGCCAAAAAGGCGCGCTACGAGAATAATCGTTACAATTTGCGCGATAATCAAAGCAAGCGGATGCTGGAGGTTGTGTACAATTACGTCGGTCAATTCCTGCCAATGCGTTTTTACCGTTTCAGGAATAACAATATTTCTCCCGATTTCGAGCTTTTCGCCCAGGAAAGTGATCCAGTAGATCAGGAAGGAAAAGCCACCAATAATGGCGACATAAAAAATGAGGTTTTTAATACGTTTCATGTAGAAGCTGATACTTTTTCGCATACAAAATTCAGCTTTCGTTCTCCATGGAAAATACTATTGAATCCAGTAAAAACAAAAATGTAACAAGCTGCAGTAAAAATGTAATGAAATGGAGATTCGAAAATTTCTTCCGCTGACGCGTAAATTCTAAGACTAATTTCGTCGGATCCGAATCCAACAAAGTGGCGAAATTTTCAAATCTTGAGTTCTAAAAATTTACCTTCTGAATAAACTCGCTGCGGTAAACACTGCTGAGCGACAGGCGGATGGTGCTTCCTTCGCGGTTTTTTAATTTGGTTGTGATTTCGTCAAAAGAAAAAGCCTGTACTTGTTTCAGGGCGAGAACTTCCTTTTTGTTAATGCGGCAAAAATCAGCAGGAGGGAGGGATTCCATAATTTTTTCAAAGCTCAGGTTTTTGATTGTCAGTAGGTTGCCATCGGTCAGGTGAAGTGTTTTATCGCGGGGATCAATCGCTGAAGTTTCAATGTAACCGATTTGCTCAAAATAAACGAGGGCTTTTCCTTTGTCGGTATTCAGCTGCACGAACTTTTTGGGCGGTACCGCTTGTGATTGCAGGCGTTCTTTTACTTTTTGGACGGCTTGCTGCAAACGCTCCCGTTTTACCGGTTTGCGCACATAATCGATGGCATTGAGATCAAAAGCTTCTGCGGCATATTCTTTATAAGCTGTTGTAAAAATAATGGCTTTTCCCGTGAGAAGCTCGGCCACCTGCAAGCCGTTCATTTCCGGCATTTCTATGTCCAGGATACACAAATCGAAGTCTAGCCCGGGTACTTCCTCCAGGAAAGTCAGCGGGTTATTGAATGCCTTTACGACTTCAAGCTCCGGCAATTGTTCGCAGAGCATTTTGAGGTAAGACAGCCCCGGGAGCTCATCATCGAGCAGCAAGCATTTTAGCTTTGTATTCAAGCAGGTTAATTTTTAAATGAGCGGTATATACATCGCCTTCCACGAAACGTTCCAGGCGGTAATCTTCTTTATAGATCAGCTTCAGGCGCTGCTCAAGGGTTTCTGTTCCGATACCGCTTTTTTCCTTGCGGATCGGTTTTTTGGAAGACATTTTATTGGAAACCGTCAGGTAATAAAAATTGTCGCGAAATTCCATTACAATCGAAATAAAAGCGTCCTGGCTTTGTAAATCGGCATGCTTGAAAGCGTTTTCGATCAGGTCAATTGAAATCAGCGGGGCGAGCAGCTGCTGGTGGTACAAAGGCTCATTTTCGTTTACTTTTGTTTTAACTTTCAGCTGAAATAAAGGACTGATTTTAATCTTGTTAATTTCGATCAGGTTAAGTGAAAATTCAATTTCAGCCTTGGGTGTTACAAACTTGCCCCGGCTTTCGTAAAGGATATAATCAAGCACATTAGCCAGCTTATCCAGCGCGTGGTACGTTTGAAAAGCGTGTGACTGGATGGAGTTGAGGATATTCTTAAATAAATGCGGGTTCAGCTTCGATTCCAGCGATTGAAGCTCCAGTTTCCCGACTTTTTCTTCCAGGCGGTGAAAACGGTTTTCACCTTCCCGGTTTTCCTCCTTCACCTGCTGCAGCTTCCGGGACAAATAAACTGCCACCCCGGCCAGGATCAATGCCAGGAAACCCAAAATAAGCAAGCCGGTTTGCGCAGCGTTCATGAATGATTTTTTTGGTAAAGATATTAATTTATGGGCTAATGGATTAATATGCTAACGACCGGGAAGCAACGCTTACGCTAAAGTTTCAGCGCCAGAGTAGCGACGAAGTCAGTTAATCCATAATCTAAGCATCCTGTAAACCATTTCCAATTCCTCATTCCTCATTCCTCATTCCTCATTCTTCATTCCTCATTCTTCATTCTACGTTCTCAATTAACTGCGTTGCTGCTTGCGCGGTCTTCATTTTCAATTCTACATTCTCAATTCACAAGTCAATTTGTCAGTTCCCGTCCCTTGGCACAATCCTTGACTTAAACCTTCGAAAAATTTAACTAATTATCAAAAATTCATACAAAATGAAAACAGGTCAGATTCATGTACAAACGGAGAACATATTTCCGATCATTAAAAAATTCCTGTATTCGGACCACGAGATTTTCCTCCGCGAATTGGTTTCCAATGCTGTGGACGCATCCCAGAAAATGAAAGTGCTGTCTAAAACAGGTGAGTTTAAAGGTGAAGTTGGTGAGCTGAAAGTTGAGGTTATCCTCGATAAAGAAGCGAAAACGCTGACAATTCGCGACCGTGGTATTGGGATGACGGATGAGGAAATCGATAAGTACATCAACCAGATCGCTTTTTCAGGAGCGGAAGAATTCGTGAAGCAATACGAAGGAAAAGACGGCGCGGAAAGCATTATCGGCCATTTCGGCCTTGGTTTCTATTCTGCTTTTATGGTAGCCGAAAAAGTTCAGATCCGTACGCTCGCACGTCACGAAGGCGCACAAGCCGTTCAGTGGGAAAGTAACGGTTCGCCGGAATTCACGATTACTGAGATCGAAAAAGAAGACCGGGGAACGGATATCATACTGTATATCAACGAAGAATCTGTTGAGTTTTTGGAAAAATCACGGATCCAGGGAATTCTTGACAAATACTGCAAATTCCTGCCAATTCCTGTGTTCTTCGGAAATAAAACCGATTATATCGATTCGCCGGAAGGGGAAAAAGACGATAAAGGAAATGTGAAGCGCGTCGCTGTTGAAGTTCCAAACCAGGTAAACAACGTTAGCCCGGCCTGGACGAAAGCGCCGGTTGACCTGAAAGACGAAGATTACAAGTCGTTTTACCGCGAATTGTACCCGATGACTTTCGAAGAGCCGCTTTTCCATATTCATTTGAACGTGGATTATCCGTTTAACCTGACGGGGATTTTATATTTCCCGAAAATCAAGGAAAATGTCGAGGTTCAGCGTAACAAGATCAATTTGTACAGCAACCAGGTGTTTATCACGGACAGCGTTGCGGAAATCGTTCCTGAATTCCTGACCTTGCTCCACGGTGTAATTGATTCGCCGGATATTCCGCTGAACGTTTCCCGTTCTTATTTACAGAGCGACGGGAACGTGAAAAAGATCTCGACACATATCACCAAGAAAGTCGCTGACAAATTGGCAGAAATGTACAAGAAAGACCGGGCGGATTTCGAAGCGAAGTGGCCTGACCTGAAAATTTTCGTGGAATACGGTACGCTTTCTGACGAGAAATTTGCAGAAAAAGCGAAAGGTTTCACCTTGTTGAAAAGTACGGAAAACAAATACTCTACCTTAGAAGAATACAAAGAGCAGGTAAAAGCGCTCCAAACAGATAAAGACGGCAAAACGGTTTTCCTTTATACAAACGATCCGGAGAACCAGTTCCGTTTTGTGAAAGCTGCCAAAGATCGCGGTTACGACGTGCTTGAGCTTGATGGACCGTTGGTTCCGCACTGGATTTCCAAAATGGAGCAGGAAATTGAAAATATTTCTTTTGCCCGTGTGGATGCCGATACGCTGGATAAGCTGATCAAAAAAACGGATGAGATCCCTTCCAAGTTATCGAAAGAAGAGGAAGAAAGCCTCAAGCCGGTGTTTGAAGCGGCTGTTACGAAAGACAAGTTCCGCGTAGAATTCGAAAGCATGAGTGAGTCTGACGCACCGATTATCATTACGCAGCCGGAATTTATCCGCCGGATGATGGAGCAGCAGAAAATGGGCGGCGGCGGTTTCTATGGCGCTTTCCCGGAAATGTATTCACTTGTGGTAAACAGCAACCACCCGAAAGTTGGCGCTTTAGTGCAGCTTACGGATGAGGGCGCCCGCAGTGAAAAAGTAAAACAACTGGCTGACCTGGCTTTGCTCGCGCAAGGTTTATTAAAAGGTGAAGCACTCAACCAGTTTATTGAAAGAAGTATAGAATTAGTATAAATGTTTCCCTCCTTGACGAGGGACTGAGGGAGGTGACTTGGGGTAAACATCCCCGAGCCCTCCACCAGTCCCTCTCCAAAGAGGAAGTTAAAAAAAGTACCTTGTTTAAATTCATTTTAGCAGCAGCCGGATTTTTTTTATTCGGAAGATCAATAGGCGGAGCGATTTTCGGCTTTTTTGTCGGGACCCTGGTAGACAATTACCAGCAGATTAAAACCATGGCGGGTCAGCAGGGCGGGGGACAGCGCCTGTCACCGGAAGACCTGTTTGCTTATTACCAGCAGCGCACAAGCACAAGTGATTTCCCAACGATGCTGATCGCTTTGTCGGCGTCGATTATGAAAGCTGACGGCAAAGTGCTGAAAGCGGAGCTCGACTACGTGAAAAACTTTTTTGCGCAGCAGTTCGGCCAGCAGTTTATGACTTCGCACCTGCAAACGTTGAAGCGCTTTTTGGATTCAGACAATATTCCGCTGGAGCAGATATGCAACGATATCCGCATGCGCACCCAGGAAGAAGCCCGCGTACAATTGATGTATTATCTTTTCGGTATTGCAAAATCCGACGGGAACGTTTCTGATGCCGAGCTTACAGCGATCCGTCGTATTGCGAACCTCCTGCGTGTTTCCACGGCTGATTTCGAAAGTGTGAAAAACATGTTCTACCGCGACGTGAACTCAGATTACAAAGTGCTTGAAATCGAACCGGAAGCTACTCCTGAAGAAATCAAAAAAGCTTACCGTCAGATGGCGGTGAAATACCACCCGGACAAAGTTGCTTCCATGGGAGAAGAATTCCAGAAGGGAGCGAAAGAAAAATTTCAGAAAATCCAGGACGCTTACGAGAACATCAAAAAATCACGGGGATTTAATTAAGTAATTAAATTGTCACTCCTCCTTTCATCAAACTCACATTTCCCCCTTTAGCGTCAAAAAGAAGCGCAGGAACTCGTTATAGAGGTAGGAGTTATCTTTAAAGGTCATGTCACCGCTCACAATAACTTTATCATTGTCAATGGTAGGGACAGCCTGGAAATTGATCGTCTTAATATTTTGAAATAATCCTTTGGAAGCCCTGAACGGTGGGAGCATTTCAATAAAAGAGGAGATAAACCCGCCGCCTTTGATTGAGGTCAGGTTGGCGATATCACCGCTTACTGAAAAGAGGTTTTTGCTTCGGCGGCGCACCACTTGTTTCAGCTGGTTTCCTATAAACAGCGTGTTGTGATCAACGGAGTCAATATAATAATCCAGCTTGCCGGCGTGGATAATGTTGTTTTCTTTTTCAAAGCCCAGTTCCTCGAGGAAATGTACATCTTTGAACATTTTTTGCAGGCTGAAATCTTCCTTAAAAGTCAGCAATAAATCAAAAATAGGGGTGAAGAGGATTCCCCTTTCGGTTTCCTGGATTTCTGTTCCGTAATAATTCATCGAAATACGGTCTACCTGGTCAATGGAAATCCCGATTTGCTGCAGGTATTTTTGCATAGTATCCTGCATGGCGTTTGAGATTAGCGAGTTTTCGATGTGCAACCCGTTCGGGATCAGCGTCCAGCGTGAAACTTCGTAGCTCTTTTTCCGGGTAGTAAATTCACCATTGACCAGCAAGCGGTTTTCGTCCACCTGCGAACGGATTTCTCCTTTTTCAACATGGATTTTCTCATTCACTTTGAAATCCGAAAGCGCCAGGTTGAAAAATTCGCGGGGAGCGATCGTTTGTTTTTTGTCTTCTTTGGTGAACTCAAGTTTCGCGAGATAAGCGTTCAGCTCGTTTTGGGACACTTTGCTTTTCCCGAAATACGTAAGCACAATTCCAATATTGTCTTTTCGCAGCAAAGCCTGCTTGCTTGTCAGTAAAGGGCGGGTATTTTCTTCAAAATCATGCGGATTAAAAAGGTTGAAGACCATCACATACACTTCACCGCCTTTGTAATTCTGCCCGAAAATGGTCAGGTCCTGGGTAAAATCCACGCCGAAACGGTTCGTGTTCTGATCGCCTTTGCGCTGTTTTTCAAGATAAATTTCAAAAGCGTTCAGCAGGGCCTGGTCCTTGGAATTGAAAATAAGGCTGTAAGTCGAAGATTTAACAAACTCCTTGATATTGACCTGGAACACAAAATTGGCATCTTTCGGCACCAGGCGGGTCGTTCCCCTGTTGGATTGGTTGAGGATCGCCGCATAAAAAAAGAGCCCGAACCAAAGGATCAGGATCCCGATGAAAACGGGAAGTGTTCGTTTTATAAAATGAAAAACCTGCATGTATAGATTCTATGTATAGTCTTTTAACGAAAAAACCGAAATATTGTTACCTTACTTTCCGTTAGCAAAGACAAAAGAATAATCCACTGAAAATGAGTAGCAAAACTAATAAGCAGTAGTAGTCGGTGTCCGGCGACAAAAAAGAAAGGCGATTCTGTGTGCAAATATAATTTATTTTCCATACCGGCAGCCAACAAGTTTTATAACTTTGCGCCATGGCAAAATTTTTAATGTTCATATTGAAGATGTTCGGCTGGAAAATCGACCCGAAATCGCCGGAAGGAGTTAAAAAAGCGGTTATCGTAATGGGGCCGCACACTTCGAACTGGGACTTTGTTATCGGTAAGATCGCTTTTGCGAATTACGGGATTAAAGTCAGGCTTTTGATCAAAAAAGAGCTCTTTGCCCCGCCGATGGGATGGCTGCTTCGCTGGATGGGAGGAATTCCCGTTGACCGCAAAGCCAACAATAACTTTACGGAGCAGGCGGTGGCTTATTTCGAAAACAACGACTCCATGTTCATGGTGTTTACCCCGGAAGGGACACGCAGCTACAATCCCAACTGGAAAAAAGGATTTTATTATATCGCCCTGAAAGCCAACGTCCCGATTTATATCGCTTATATTGACTATTCCAAAAAAACAGGAGGCTTTCACTCGTTATTCACGCCTACAGGTGATGCTGATGCCGATATTCAGAAAATCAAGGACATTTTAAAGCAATACAAAGGCAGGTTCCCGGAGAATGGGATTCGTTAGGATTAAGAATTAAAAATGTAGAATTAACTTCGTTGCTACTGCGCGGTGAGAATCGAATGAAAGAATAATTTTCCATTCTTAATTTTCAATTCTTTTTCAAAGTTCCCGTCTTCTTATCAAATCCGTACGGACAATGTTTGCAGCCGCTTTTACAGCAGTAACCGCGCTTGAGATGGTATTTTTCGGTAAATACAATGTAGCCTTCCGGACTGTAATAAAAGTCTTCCGGTTCTAATTGCTTTCTTTTGGAGAAGGAGGAAAAATCGTCGCTCATGCAGCAAAATTACACAAGATAAAGCGTATTTTTGCCATCGTGCCAGTGGAAAATCATGTTTTTGATACTTCGAAGTCTGTTTTAGAGCGGATTTCGCTGCCTTTGTTTGATGCAAAAGGGGTTGAAGTTTACGTCAAGCGTGATGATTTGATCCACGAGCTGGTTTCGGGCAACAAATGGCGCAAGCTGAAATACAACCTCGCCCAGGCCAGGCAAAACAAAGCGGAAGGGATATTTACATTTGGCGGGGCGTTTTCCAATCATTTGCTGGCAACTGCGGCTGCATGTAAAGAAACGGGATTCCGTTCAATCGGTTTTGTGCGGGGCGAAGAGCTGAACGCTGATTCAAATGATACGCTCAGAAAATGCAGTGAGCTGGGAATGGAGCTGATTTTTCTCGATCGCCTGGAATATGGCATGCGCCATGATTTTGAATACATCAAAGAGCTTAAGAATGAGCACCCGAATTTTTATGCTATTCCGGAAGGCGGCGCGAATTATTACGGCGTAATCGGCTGCCAGGAAATTTGGCGGGAAATCCCTTTTCAGGCCAATCATGTATTCGCAGCGCAGGGAACAACGACGACAAGCTGCGGTTTGGCGGCCGGGAACACGCAAAAAGCAGAAATCCACGTAGTTCCTGTGCTGAAAGGCTTTGACGCGTTGGCAGAAATGAAAAAGGTCCTGGACGGGTTTACGTATGACAGCGATTTAAGTGCAGAATACCTCGAACAAGTTCACATTCATCCGGATGCCCATTTTGGCGGTTATGCGAAATACGATACCGGTTTGTTGGAATTTATCCGCATGATTTATCGTGAATGCAGGCTGCCACTGGATCACGTCTATACAGGAAAGGCATTTTATGCTTTGTACAAATGGGTGGAAAATTCTGATGACCTGGAAGGAGAGAAAATTGTTTTCCTGCACACAGGCGGCTTGCAGGCTTCGGGTTTCTACTTAGAATGATAGTTCCCAGTGAATAATCCGCTTATCGTCACCGACAGTCACAAATTCGTTTTCTGATTTCTTATAAATCGCGTTCACTGCATGGGAATGCCCGCCGTGCTTGCGCTCGATTTTTTGAAGTACCTTAAAATTGCTGCTGTCCCACAGCTTGATGGATTTATCCCGGCTGACGCTGACGAAATTTTGTCCGTCGTTTAAAAAAGCAAGCTGGTAAATCCCGAAATTGTGCGCCGGAATTTCGATTATTTTTTCAAAACTTTCCAGGTTCCAGGCGCGGATATAGCCGTCTTTTCCTGCGCTCAGCAAAGTAGAAGGCAAGCCGGGCCAAAGATGGAAGGTGTTTGTGCCGTTTTCGTGCGCAAAGAAAGAAGCCGTTTCGTTAAACGTTGCCGTATCAAAGATTTTGATTTCCCCGCTCTGACAAGCCAGGAAAAGCTGATTTCCGCTTTCGTCACAGGTAACAGAACGGATCTTGCCGCATTCCAAAGGCAAAAAGAGGATCAGCTCCCAATTTCCGGTATTCCAGACAGCGAGGTTCCCGGAAGCATCGCCCGAGTACAAGTGCTTTTTGATGCGGTTTTCGCACATGGAGAAAATGGCTTGCGTGTGCTGCACAAAATGTTTGATTTCCTTCCTGGCGGCCAGGTCAATGATATGCAAAGCTCCTGCGCTCGTTCCGATTACCAGTTTTTGGCCTTCTTCTATGAGCAGGATTTTATACACGCTTTTTTCGGCGCGGATACTGAATTTTTCCTGCAGGCCGGTTTCAAGGTTCCATTTGGCAACGAACTGGTCGCCCGAGCCGGTATACACAAAGTGACCGTGACCGTCAACAGTATAAACTGCACCTGCATGTGCGCTGATTTCAAGCCGCTTGATCAGATGCATAATGAAATAAGGATTTACTCTTCTTCGTGAACTTCAACGTCTTCGTCGCTGCTCACTTGTTTCAGGCGTTCAGCGTAATCTTTCGGAAGGAAATCGAAGAATGTGTCGCCGCGTAAGCCTAAGCGCAGGCACTCCAGGGGAATAACTTCGTTCGGGGCAATATTTCCGAGGTTGACATTGGCGCCAAACAGCTTAATGAACCAAACCTGCTGGTTTTTCTGCGGCGCTTCCCATAAAATATCTTCCGGTTTTACTTTGGCGATAATTTTATTGATAAGCATCGTGTGCGCAGTTCCGTTCGGGCGAAAAACACCGACGTTTCCGGCTTCACGGCCTTCGGCGATCACTTTCCAGGAACCGGCTTCGAGTTCGCTTTTCATCATTTTAATCCAGCGGTTCGGGCTGATCAGGATACCTGAATCTTTTGATCCAACTTCGGATAAAACTATTTTCTCCTTGGAAAGGCGGTGGATCAGCTCACACTTCTCATCGTGGTTAATGATAATTGAACCGTCAGAGATTTCCGCCATGCCCAGCTTGTATTTATCGAGTACGCGCAGGTAATCTTCAAATTTACCGCGGGCATAAAATGCTTCAAATAATGTTCCGCCGAAATATGGAGTAATGTTATGATCTTTATAAAGCTGGATTTTTTCTTCCAGGTTGTTGGTGATGTAAGAAGTCCCAAAGCCGAATTTCACGATATCAGTCAAATGTCCGTTCGCTTCAATGAAATGTTCGGCTTCACGAAGGCCGAGGCCTTTGTCCATCATCATGGTAATTCCTTTGTTGCGTGGTTTTTCGTCTCTTTGGGGAATGTAGGGAAGTTCGAAGTTCATATTTTAAATTAAGGGAACAAATGTACGATATTTTGATCATTTTCAAGATCGGGATACAAAGAAAATATTTTTTTGGCGCGTTCAGCATCCTCTTCAATGCAGGCAATCAGGAGCAGCACGGCTTCTTCTTTGCGCCCTGTAAGCAAGTTCAGGTTCACCAAAGCAAGGTTTTTCTCAAACTCGATTTTTGGATCAACGGGGAATGTTTCAGCAAAGCTGTACGCTTCTTTTATAAAGGTGGATTCGATCAGGAAATCGATGTAATCCGTAAAAACTTCATCGTTGCTGTTATCCAGCTCGAGTGATTGCAGATAAGCTTCATTTGCTTTGTCAACCGCTTCGATTTTTTCGAAAGCGCCTGCGAGAACATGGTAAAAAGAGCTGTTCTCCGGATCAAGGGCAATTGCTTTTTCAATCAGGCGGATCCCTTCGATTGTATTTTCTTCCAGGTCGGCAACAATGCCCAAACCAAGCCAGGCTTCAGGAAGATCAGGGATAAACTCGATACTGCGGTAATAATAATGCTTGGCGAGATCGTAGTTTTCCAGCTGTTCGTAGCATTCGCCAACGTAGCATAGCGCCAGTCCGTCTTCACCGTCGATTTCCATGCATTTCTCGAAATTTTCGATCGCCAGGTTATACTTTTCCGTCGAAAGATAGGCGTTCCCGAGGTTAAAGTAAGCAGGGGAGAACTCTTCGTTGATGATCAGGCAGTAATCATAAGCCCAGATCGCCTTTTCATAATTCTCAAGCTTGGAATACGCGTTTCCGAGGTTATACCAGGCCGTGAAAGAGTAGGGGTTTTCATCAATAAAGTTGGAATAGCATTCAATTGCACGCTCAAAATCCGAAATCTGGTCGTAGCAATAGGCAAGCTCGTAAATGGCGCCTTCATTCTGCGGGTTGAGACGCACGGCTTCCAGTAAAATACCAATTGCAGACTGAAAATCATTCTGGCTCTCGTATTCCATGGCCAGGTCGAGGTAAATCTCGTCACGGTCTTCTTTTTCAGACAAAGACAAAGCCTCCTTGAAATATTTGATGGCGCGCTTGGAATCCCGCAGCTGGCTGAAAATTGCAGCTTTCGTCAGGAAAAACTCACAGCTGGCGGTTTCTGTTTTTTCGATTTGGGACAGTAATTCCAAAGCTTCACGCAGCAACCCCTGTGCGGAGATCGCTTGCGCTTTGCGCAGGTAAAACAGGTTGTTAAACGGAAAAAGCTGGATTCCGAGGTCGGCACAGCTGCTCGCTTTGGAGTACATGCCGTTCATCAGGTAATGGTCTATTAAAATCTCAATTTGGTCGCTGTCGACAAAACCGATTGGCTCGCCTTTCAGCGAACGCTCAAAGCGATCCAGATATTCGTTGAAATTCCCATCATTATTCTCTTCATCTTCGTCTTCAAACATATATTTCAACAAATAAAGTTTACCCTAAATTTATGTAAAATTACAAAAAAAAGAGGGACGACCGGGATAAGTTTTCAACAGGGAACGGTTTTTAACCGTTAAAAGCCGCTTATTTAGTGATGAACCGTAAACGAGAAATGAAAATATGAAAAATGTGCTAATACTTTAATGTGATAATGTGCTAATTGGCGGTAAAGAAACCGCATTAACATATTAAATTCATTAGCATATCAGCACATTAAAAGATCAATGTCCTTTAGCTGCCAGGTAACGCTCAGCGTCCAGAGCGGCCATACATCCCGTGCCTGCAGCGGTAATCGCCTGGCGGTAAGTTTTATCAGCGGCATCACCTGCCACAAAAACCCCTGGAACGTTGGTTTTACTGCTTCCGGGCTGCTCGTATTTAATATAGCCTGTTTCGTCCAGGTTGATGTAATCTTTGAAAATTTCCGTGTTCGGCTGGTGACCGATAGCTACGAAGAAACCTGTACATGGAATCGTTCTTTCTTCACCTGTCACGTTATTTCTTACATGAGCGCCTGTTACGCCGTTTCCGTCGCCCAGCACCTCAACTGTTTCCGTGTTGAACAAAATTTCAATGTTCGGTGTATGTTTTACACGTTCAGCCATGATTTTGGAAGCACGAAAATCGTCTTTACGCACCAGCATCGTCACTTTCGTGCACAATTTGGAAAGGTAATGCGCTTCTTCACAGGCTGAGTCACCGGCACCAACGATCACTGTTTCCTGGCCGCGGTAGAAAAAACCGTCGCATACGGCACAAGCGGAAACACCGCCGCCCATTTGCAAATATTTTTGTTCGGAAGGCAAGCCTAAGTATTTCGCGGAAGCGCCGGTAGAAATAATCACGGTATCCGCGTGGATCTCATGTCCGTCTTCCGTCCAGCATTTATGTACTTCGCCTGAAAAATCAACTTTCGTGATGAAGCCAAAACGTACATCTGTCTCAAAACGCTTAGCCTGTTCTTCGAGCTGCACCATCATTTCAGGCCCGGAAATCCCATGCGGGTAACCCGGGAAATTCTCTACTTCATTCGTCGTTGTAAGCTGTCCGCCGGGCTGCATTCCCTGATACATAACCGGTTTCATATCGGCGCGTGCCGCATAAATTGCTGCTGTGTAGCCCGCAGGCCCTGATCCTATAATTAAGCATGTTACTTTTTCCGGACTATTCATAGTGTTTTCTGTTTTATTCAAGTTTGTGCGGCAAAATTAAGGATTAATTCTAATTTGACCGGATAGATTAAAATTATTGTTTGATTGAAAATCTCTATTCTTTTAATGTGGGAATATGATATGTGCTAATGGCTAATAATTACTTTGCCCACCTTAATCCACTTTTCTTCGCGAACTTGGCGGATAACTTTATAAACTTTGCTATACAAGATATTAATTAAGTACGGAAACCCAATTTTCCATTCTCATTCTGCTTTCTCCATTCAATTTTAATATATTTGCACAAAAAACATGGAAGAATTCATCAAGGAAAAAATACAGGAAATTGCCTTCGTAAAAGTGAAGAATGACGATTTACTTTGGACGGATAAAATATTGGATTCCATTACTATTGTTGAGCTGGTTGTTGAAATTGAGAGCGAATACGCTATTAAAATCCCGATGAACGACATTACCCTGGAGAACTTTGAAACGGTTGACCTGATCGTAAAATACATCCAAAATAAGCTGAATTGAGAAAAATCCTGGCATATCACTTTCTCCCGTTTTTAGCTGCATTGATCCTTGCGCTGCTGCTTTGCAGCCTTGTGCTGAAATTTGCGGTTAATTCCGGTGGGGGCAAAACAATCACTGTTCGCGGCGGGAAAATAAGCGAGCGCGGTTTACTGGTTAATCTCCGGGACAGCGTGCAGCAGGAGCTTGAGCTGCTGGGCTCACTCCGGGACAAAAACGGGATCACGCTCATGGGCTCATCCGAGCTTACGACGGAAAGTGCGTATATTCCATACACTTTTATGCCGGACAGCCTGGGAATCCGTTTGAACGCTTTCGGGCATGCGCACCACCAGACTTTTGCGATTTACTGCCAGCTTTTGGCTATGCGTGAAGAGTTGAAAGGTGCGAAGGTTTGTATTTTATTAAGCCCGGGATGGTATGAATCGGAGGGAACTAATATTGAAGCTTTCCTGGAATTCGTCAGGCCCAATTTCCTGAAAAAAATCATCAGTGATAAAGCGGTGCCGGACAACGCGAAAAAAGAAATCGGCAAATTCCTTTCGTTGCAGTACGACCTGATTGACAGCCCAAGCAGCGAAATCCGGTACCTGACCGATTTTTACAAATACGCCGATCTTCCTGTATTAGGAAACTATTTCAAGGAACGCGCTGCGACATGCGACCGGGTAAATTATGTCCTGACAGCTAATAAGCAGCTTCCTGCCAAAAAAACTTCTTATTCCTGGGACAAAAATATCCGGTTTTTGGAGGAAAAATTCGTTGCCTCCGTAAAAAGCAATTCGCGCTTCATCAATGACGAGTATTTCAAGCTCTACGTCAAGCAAGCTGACGGGACCCTGCTCAGCCCCGAGTTTACGGAATTAAATACCAAAAACAACCGCGAGCTGCAGGATTTGTATCTTTTGGTTGATTTGCTTAAAAAATCGGGCGCCGAGCCGTGTTTTATCATGCAGGGCATGAACCCGCATCATTACCAGCACCTTGACCGTTTTGATCCGGTACTGAAAGAAATTACTGCCCTCCTTGAAAAAAATAACTTCCCCTTCCTGAACCTGTTTGTCAGCAATAAAAAAGAATACAAACCGGGAACGCTCAATGATGTCATGCACATGGGCGACGTGGGCTGGCTGAAAATGAACCGTTTTTTATACACGACATATTATGAATAAATTTTTCAGGAACGGCATCATTTACCTGCTGTTGCTTGTGGGCTATATTTTGATATACGTAATTGATATCGAGCATGTTATTTACCCTGAAACACCAAGTGAGTCCAGGTCGAAAGTAGACTTTGTGTACCAACAATTTTAAGAAAAAGCATGCAGATACTTTCCATCCATATTCCTGAATATTTATCTTTTAGTTTGCAAAGCCTCACCAATAGCTTTAAAGATTTTCATGCAACCCTGCCTTTTTCAAACATGCAGTTTTACGTGTTTATTTTCCTGGTGGTTGCAGTTGCGCTTCTCTTTAAGCTGAAATTTCGTCAAAACGCTTCAAAGACTTACACTGCTTTGATTTTCGGGATTTCCCTGCTTTATATTTTCCTTTTATTTACGAAGCCGTTCCACATTATTTTGTTTATCCTGTATGGCTATGTTCTGTTCAGGCAGCTGTCCCAAAAAAGGAAAGCCGGCGGGTTGAAAATGATTATCCTGTACATTCTGCCCTTGTTTTTCATGAAGCTGTTCAACGTGTTGCCGGAAATCAAAAATATAACCTCTCTTTTCCAGATCGCGGGGATTTCTTACGCAACTTTTAAAATGATCCAGGTGCATTATGACGAAGCCGAAAATGACGACGTAAGCTTGATCAGCTATTTCAGTTTCATGGCTTTTCCTGCTACCTTGCTGATCGGTCCGATTGACCGTTACAGGCGCTTTCGCAGCGATCTCGATGCAGGGTTCAGCAGTCTTAATTCAGAAAGTTTCCTGGCGGGCTGTGATTACTTCATCCGCGGATTGCTTTACAAATATATCCTGGCGACGGCCATTCATGATTTAGTGCTGGAACACCTCGGGCAACTGCATGGCCTGGGCTATCACCTGGCTTATATGTATTCTTACCTGTTTTATTTGTTTTTTGATTTTGCAGGATATTCGCTCCTGGCGATGGGCTTTGGTCACATGCTCGGGATTAAAGTGCCTTATAACTTCAGATTGCCTTTCCTGGCGGAGAACCCCAAGGAATTCTGGCACC
Organism: Crocinitomicaceae bacterium; assembly: GCA_021325675.1. Lineage (GTDB taxonomy): Bacteria > Bacteroidota > Bacteroidia > Flavobacteriales_D > Crocinitomicaceae > M2408. The sequence goes on along the minus strand of JAJTCM010000001.1, from coordinate 671,324 downwards.
GCTGGCATAAAACATTGGGCGATTGGCTCAACGATTACTTTTTTAAGCCGATTTTCAAGCATTTCACCACGAAAAAAACATTCAAAACGTCCATTCAACGGCAAAGTGCGGCTTTACTGCTGACCTTTACGCTGATGGGTTTCTGGAACGGCTTTGAGCTGCATTTCATCCTGAGCGGGGTTTTATTCGGGCTTTATTCGGTCGTTCATAATTATTACAGCTACCAATGTAAGAAGCAGGGCAGGGATATCGTTTTCGGCAAATTAAACCCGGTTGCCGTGCGTTACCTTTCCATTTTTATTTTCTTCCACGCCGTAGCCTTCTCCATTTATATATTTAGCGGAAAATTGATTTAAGTATGAAGTTCTCATTCAGTCAAAAAGAGTTTACAGAGTTGGATATTCAGCCCGGAAAAGCGGCAGTTATCAGCGAATCGCGCACCTTAAGCTGGCTTGATTTTCAGCAGGAAGTGGATCGCTTTTGTGAATTTTTAACCGAAAATAAGCTGACTTCACTCCAAAACCCGGTGATCATTTATGGGCATAAGGAAGCGGAAATGATTGTAGCCGTTTACGCCTGCATGAAGCTGGAAATGAGCTATATACCGGTTGATGTGGTGTATCCGCGCCAGCGTATCGAATCAGTTGTAAGCATTGCGTCCGTTGACCTGGTTATCAATTGTTCTGAAGGACCGCTCAACCTGGAAGGAACGGCGGAAATTCACCTGAAAGAAAATAACTGCAGGCTGATTACACAAAAAGAAATGCCTTACGCTGCTGAAAAAGCAAATGATCCGCTCGTTTATACGATTTTTACCTCGGGTAGCACCGGCGAACCAAAAGGAGTACAGATTTCTACGGAAGCCGTACAGTCCTTCGTGCGCTGGATGACAAGCGATTTTGGTTTTTCAGCTTCGGATGTATTTATCAATGTCGCCTTGTTCAGCTTTGACCTTTCTGTCTATGAATTAATGACTTTTTCGGCGCTTGGGGCAACGCTTTTGCTGAATTCGAAAGAAATTACCGAGCAGCCGGATGTTTTCCTGGAGCGGATCGCTCAGCACGGGGGAACCGTTTGGGTTTCAACACCTTCCTTTGCATTTATTTACTCCAGGATGTCTGATCCCAAGCTGGCTTCAGGTTTAAAGTATTTCCTTTTTTGCGGCGAAATGCTCCCTAATATTTTGGCTAAATCCCTGAAGGAAAATTACAGTAACACCAGGATTTATAATACTTACGGGCCAACGGAAGCAACTGTGGCAACAACGCTCATCGAAATCACGGAAAAAGAGATCAATGAGTACAACCCGCTGCCTGTGGGCTACCCCAAAGCAGAAAGCCGGATACTGATCGATGGCGATGAGATTATTATCGCCGGAAAAAATGTTTCGATCGGCTATTTGAACCGCCCGGACCTGAACGAACAAAAATTCATTCAAATTGATGGCGAGCGCGCTTTTCGCACCGGTGATAACGGGTATATGAAAGACGGTATGCTGTTTTGCAAAGGACGCAATGACGACCAGGTGAAGCTCCATGGCTACAGGATCGAGCTGAATGAGATCACGGCGAAAATTGATGAGATTGAGTATGTTGTCAAGTCGGAAACGATCGCCCTTCGCAGGAATGATGAAGTAAAAAAAATCGTGAGCCTCGTGGAATTAAAACCAGGAACAAGCCTGGATGCACGCCATGATATCCTGAACAGGCTGGAGCTTTCCATTCCCCATTATATGGTTCCTTCAGATATCAGGGTCCTGGATAAAATGCCGCTCAACCAAAACGGTAAGGCGGACAAAAAGAAATTACAGGAGATTTATCTCGCAGGATAAGAAAGGAATTCATCAGCTTGCTGTTTTTCAGCTTTTATCATTTCCCGCAGCCATTTTTCCGCTTTTTCGCGGTTGGTGAAAAATTTAGTGGGGACGCAGGGCTTATGAAATTTCAGGTAAACGTTACCAACGAACTTTTGGGCAGCAGAATGAATCACAAAAGCATCCGCCTTTTTATAAATGCAGCCCTCCTTGCTCGTTGATGCTTCGCGTGCTTTGTGGGAGGGAAGCGTGTGCGCGCCTACGATACACAGGTTGTAGAATTTTCGCCCGCCGCCGATTTGTTTGGCTGCTTCAAATAATTGGTTAAAATCCCTGAGTTTGAACTCTTTTTCGGGCTGGATCTCGATCAGCAGGATATCTTCCGTTAGCAGAGTAACTTCCGAAATGTCACACTTCACCTTATGTAGTCCGGGCCCCGTCATTGCTAAAGCTGTATACCTATAACAAGTACATCGTCCGTTTGTTCGAGGGGGCCGCACCAGGCGCTGTGAGCTTCATTGAGAAAATCCCGCTGACGGTCAACCGGAAGTTTTGTTGCTTCAAGCAAAGTTTCCTTAAATTGCTTGTACTTGTATTTTTTACCATGAGGCCCGCCGAACTGATCTGCAAAGCCATCGGAAAACAAATAAATATGATCGCCTTTCGAAGCCGTAATTTCTTTTGTTGTAAAGCGCTGCGGGTTTTCGCCCAGGAAAGCGCCCACCGGGAATTTATCGCTTTTGTATTCTGTCAGCTCGTCGTCATGGAAAATGTAGAGCGGGTTGTTTGCCCCGGAATACAAGACTTTTCCACTCGCTTTGTGTATGGAGATCAGGGCGATATCCATCCCGTCTTTAATCGTTCCTTCATCACTTGCCTGGTTAAGGCTTTCGGTCAGCCAGATGTTTACGGCATCGATAATTTCTGAGGGCTGCTCCAGTCCGCGCTCCAATACGGCTTTGTTCAGCAGGTTGAAATTCACAATTGAAATCAGGGCGCCGGGAACGCCATGTCCCGTGCAATCAGCGGCCGCCACAAAAATAAATTTGTCATTTTCAGCAATCCAGAAAAAATCCCCGCTCAGGATATCCTTTGGTTTATTGAGCACAAATGACTGCGGCAAAATCGCTTTCCATTTCTGTTCCGGCGGCAGGATCGCCCCCTGGATGCGTTTGGCGTACTTGATGCTATCCGTAATTTCGGTGTTTTTTTCTTCCAGTAAAAGATGCTGCTCCACAACAACGGCTTTTTGCTGCTCGATCAGCTGGTTTTGTTCCTCCAGCTTGCGGTTGATCCGCGCCTTCACCCGGTTGTTCCTGAAAATAATCAGCAGGATGAAGAAAACGAGCACCAATCCTGCCAATGAAAAATAAATCGACAGCTGTTTCTTTTCGTTATCCTTCGCCAGGATTTTGTTTTGCTGCTCCTTCTTTTCCGATTCGTATTTAATGGAAAGATCGTGGATGCTTTGGCGGGTTTCTTCGTCAAAAATTGAATCCTTGAGTTGCATGTATTTGAGCATGTACTCATTGGATTTCTCAAATTGGTTTAAATTTTTATATGCCAGGGATAAATTGTAATACACATCACTTAGGTTTTGTTTATCCTTGAGACTTTTAAATAATTCTTCCGCTTCTGATAAGTTCAGGATAGCTGAAGTATACTGTCCAGTTTCATTTTGCAAATCTCCAATATTGTTATATGAAATAGCAAGAGAAGACAAATCGTTAGAAGTGTACTTTAAAATCGCATCTTTTGATTTTTCATAATATTCCAGTGCCTTTTTTATCTTTTTTTGACCACTGTAACTAACAGCTATTCCGTTATAGACATAAGGGTAATATTCTTGAAGACCTTCATTTTCAATATTATCTTCAACAAAGCGGTAATAATATAAAGAGGATTCATATTTCTTTTGCTCAAGAAAAAGATTAGCTAAATTGACATAAGCCACAAAATAATAATTATCACCTGGAATTTTCTTATATGCAGATATAGCATCAATCTGGTTTTGAATAGCCATTTCATTGTCACCCAATTGGGAATTAATTCCTGCCAAAAGCTCTAATGCCTGACCTTCATAATCATATTTTTCAGGACCTTTAATTTTCTTAGAAGCCTTAATTACTTCAAAAGCATAATCTGTCGCCTCTTTATAAGATGACAAATAGGAGTGGCAGGCAGCAATAAAGTAATAAATTTTAGGTAATTTATGATTGTTAGGGAGAGCAAGCTTTTCCGCCTGCAAACTGTATTTTAATGCTTTATTTGGGTCAGAGTCAATTAGTTTGCCGATGAGCTCAATATATAAATTAATTTTTGTTGTATCGTTTTTTGCAGATCTAATCTTATTAAGATAAGAACCTTCATTTGTTTGACTAAGGCAACTATTAGATAGATGAATGAGGAATAAAAAAAACAGGTATTTTGTTATTTTCACAAAAATAGTTTTATATTTGGCTACTTAAACTTTGTAAATATATAAAAAATGTCAGTAGTAGAAACAGAAAGAGAAGGATTCATCGCAGAGTTTTACGATGAGGATACAGGTCGCATCAAAGAAGATGTAACAGATGGTGATTTTGATTTCGCAAAACAAGGCGCTCACGTGGAATTCCTTGTGAATGAAAAGGTACGTTTTGTAACCATAACAACTCCAAGTGGCAGAAAAATAGTTAAGCAAATCATCAAAAAATAAAAAAGAACGAAAGTTGTCTTTAGGACAGTTTCTATATTATAGCCGGTCTTGTACCGGCTATTTTTTTGAACAAAACGAAAAATAAAATGGAATTTTGTTACTTTTAAGCGGTTTTATTTAAATTATAAAAAGGCTTTACTAAGTAAGTCTGTTTAGCTGAGGGAATTATAAGAATGAAAAGATCGATCCACTGTTTTTTACTGTATAAAATAAGGCTTTTATTTCTGTTCGGTCTCCTGGTTTTAGCTAACAATACGTATTCCCAAAAATTCGCCGACAAAAAGTTTTACCTGCTGGATTCACTTGACCTGGAAGGAGTAGAGAAAGTAGAGATCGGTTTGCTCAAAGTGAACCTCGAAAAGTACCACCAAACAAAAAGCTTTCCTGAAAAGATCACTTATCTCGCTGTGATTTCTGAGACATCCCAGGAAAACCTGATCTGGCCCCGCTACAACAGCCTGATTATTTCCTTGTGCGAAAAATGGCTTGAAAATAAAGACAATAAGAAAGGACGTAAGATTGTCTCCAAATATTATGCTGACGCGCTCAATAACGCCGGTTTTTTCGTTAATGGGCAAGGCAATAACAAAATGGCGGTTTATTATTACAACAAAAGTCTTCCGGTTTACCGGGAAATTGGCGATCAGGCCGGTATAGCGTTGTATTACAACAATCTCGGAAGTGTTTCCCATAGCCGGGGAAATGTACCGAAAGCCCTTAAATATTATTTCAAAGGTCTGCGGATCGCCGATAAAGCGAATGAACCGGAAGCGATGGCTACGATTTACGGCAATATTGGCGTAGCATTCGATGAACAGCAGGATTACGAGCAGGCACTTGTCTATTACGATAAAAGCCTGAAAATCCAGGAAGAGATCAACGACAAGATCGGTATGGCGACCACGTATAATAACATTGGTTTCATTAACAGTAAGCTGGACCGCAAAGAGAAAGCCATTGAATATTACGAAATGTCACGCCGGTATTATGAATCTGAAGGTGATAAAATCGGCGTTGCTACAGCGCTGGGTAATATCGGGAAGGTTTATTTTGAAACCGGGGAAACGGAAAAAGCGCTGCAATACTCGAAGGAAAGCCTGGCCCTGGACCTGGAAGCCAATAATAAGGATGGAATTGCGATGGGCTATATTCATATCGCAGACCTTTATTTAAGGTCACGAGATCTTGCCGAGGCCGAAATTTACGGATTGAAAGCGCTCAAGATCGGGGAGGAGATTGATTCACCGGAACACAAGGAATCAGCTTATGGCGTGCTCAGGGATATTTACAAGGCCTGGGGCAAGTGGGACAAAGCGTACGAAATGCAAACGCTTTTTTTCAGTATGCGCGACAAAGTGCTGAACCAGAACAACCATAAGGAAGCGCTGACGCAGGGTTTGACACATGAATTTGAAAAAGAACGGGTGAAGGCCCAGGAAGAGCACGAAAAAAAGATGGCGATTTCCCGCCAGGAAAAAGAAAAACAACGCCTGATCCTTTACTTCGCTTTGGGGATCCTGGTATTCGTGATTATTTTTCTCGGGCTGATCGTCAACCGCTTCCGGGTAACGCAAAAGCAGAAAGCAATTATTGAAGATCAAAAACACCTCGTAGAAGAGAAAAACCGTGAAATCACGGATTCGATCACGTATGCAAAACGGATCCAGTCGGCCATTTTACCACAACCGAAGCTTGTGCGTGAATACTTCAAGGATTCGTTTATCCTTTACAAACCAAAAGACATTGTTGCCGGTGATTTTTACTGGTTTGAGGTGATCGGCGACATGGTTTTTTTTGCTGCTGCTGATTGCACAGGCCACGGCGTTCCCGGGGCGATGGTTTCAGTGGTGTGCCACAACGCCCTGAATCGGAGCGTTAAAGAATTCTCTCTGAAAAAGCCGTCAGACATCCTGGACAAAACCCGCGAAATCGTTATTGCAGAATTTGAAAAATCCGACGAAGACGTAAAAGACGGAATGGATATTTCACTTTGCGCAATGAAGCTCGACGGAAACCTGCTTCAATGGTCCGGCGCACACAATCCTTTGTGGATCATCCGCGAAAACCAGGTGATCGAATACAAAGCCGACAAACAGCCTATCGGCAAATACGCCTATGCGCAAGCCTTCACAAACCATGAAATTGAGCTGATGCCCGGAGATGAGATTTACATCTCTACAGACGGGTTCCAGGACCAGTTCGGAGGGCCGAAAGGCAAGAAGTTCAAAGCGAGCCAGATGAAAGAGCTGCTCCTGTCGCTGGGTGAGAAAGCAATGGATGAAAAGAAAGGGCACATCGACAGCGTTTTTGAAAACTGGAAACAGGAGCTTGAGCAAGTGGATGATGTTTGTGTAATCGGTGTGCGGATTTAGATAGGATCGCAAAGTAAGCAAAGGTTTCGCGAAGGTCGCGAATTTTTCCTATTCTGACGCCAAATTTTAAAAAGCTTTTTTGCGATTTCTGCGTTATAATCAGTGTCCCGATATTACTGAAATATCTTCGTGTAACTTTGAGACTTAGTGTCTTCGCGGCGATATCATATAATAAAAAAGACGCCCGTTTCGGAGCGCCTTCTTCTATATAATAAGCTTGTATTTACTCTTCGTTTGGAACGAGAATCCTTCCGCAGTGCTCGCAAACGATCACTTTCTTCTTGGATTGAATATCCAATTGGCGCTGAGGCGGGATCTTGTTGAAGCAGCCACCGCAAGAATCACGGTCAACCGGTACAACTGCCAATCCGTTCTTAGCATTGTTACGCAAACGGTTGTAAGCAGTAACAAGACGCTCGTCAATCAGGGCTTTCGCTTTATCTGATTTTTCAAGTAAAGTGTCTTCCTCTTTGCGCGTTTCGCTTACGATTTCGTCGAGCTCGCCTTGCTTGGTAGTTAAATCACCTTTTCTTAAATCGAAACGGATTTTCGCTTCGTCGTAAATTTCTTTTTTGTTAGAGATGTTGATCTTCGCTTCTTTTGAACGCTTTTCGTGCAGCTTGATCTCCAGCCCCTGGAATTCGATCTCTTTGTCCAAAGATTCGTATTCACGGTTATTGCGGACATTTTTTTGCTGCTCTTTGTATTTGGCAATAGCGTTTTCAGCGTCTTTTACTGCATTTTTACGATCGGAAACCTCTTGTTCCAGTTCTTTGATTTCATCAGCCAGTTTTTTCAAACGGGTATCCAAACCGGTCAATTCGTCCTCCAGGTCCTGAACTTCCAATGGCAGCTCACCACGGATGGTACGGATTCTATCGATTTCAGAATCAATCTTTTGTAATTCATATAATGCGTCCAATTTGTCCGCTACTGATACTTCTTTTTTAGATGCTGTTGCAGCCATGTGCTAAAAATAATTTATAGGATTTGTATTAATTCCTGTCAAATGAACCGCAAATTTAGCAAAATTATTTGATATTTCACGCTGGATTAAATTAATTGTGAATTGTTCGCTTTCATAATGCCCGATGTCAGCAATGACAATTTTGTCTTCCGCATCAAAGAATTCGTGGTATTTGAAATCTGCAGTAATAAACAAATCCGCTTTCCGGGCAATTGCCTTATTCAGTAAAAAGCTGCCTGAACCGCCGCAAACAGCTACTGTCCGGATTTTTTGCTTCACAATATCGGTGTGGCGGATGACACCACAATGGAAAACCTGCTTAATTTTCGCCAGGAAAGTCAGGGTGTCTACCGGGTTTTTCAGCTCACCGATCATACCGGATCCTTCTTCCTGGTTGCTGTTATGAAGCGGTAAAATATCGTGAGCGACTTCTTCGTAAGGATGGGCGTCGTTCATGGCGTGCAGTACGGCAGCCAATTTATGTTTGCTGACCAAAACCTCAATTTTGCTTTCCGAAGCTTTGGTGCGGCTCCCGATCTTGCCTTCAAACGGATCTGCTCCTTCCAGCGGCTTAAAACTGCCTATTCCTGCGGACTCAAAGCTGCATTCGGCATAATTCCCGATTTTACCGGCACCTGCATGGAACATAGAGCGCTCCACCTGGGAAACATGGTCTTGCGGAACAAAAACACATAATTTATACAGGCTGTTTTGTACCGGGTCCAGAATTTGAACGTTTTCAAGCTCCAAACGCGACGCAATTTCCGCATTCACACCCGAAATATGATGGTCTAAATTCGTATGGACGGCGTAAATAGCAATGTTATTCTGGATCGCTTTGATGATCGTGCGCTCCACGTAGTTTTTGCCGGTAATTTTTTTTAAGCCTTTGAAAACGATCGGGTGGTGGGAAACAATGACGTTCGCGCCCAGTGTAATCGCTTCTTCAATTATTTCTTCCGTACAGTCCAGGCTCACCAAAACGGATGTGATTTCATTCTCGGAATCGCCGGTAATCAAGCCGCAATTGTCAAAATCAGCCTGCGATCCCAGCGGGTATTTTTGCTCCAGGAAGGAAGTCAGTTCTTTTATTTTCATGTGATTGAATTGAGTTCAAAAATACTTTTTTATTCGAATTTTTCACTCTCCATTTTCAATTCTAAATTCTTTTTTTACAACAATCTCCGGGAATTCTTCAACTGATTGCTGCTCAGGATTTCTTATCTTCGGTAAAAACAATCTCATGAAGAACGCCTTTTACACTAGCCTTTTACTGCTGCTATTCGCGTCCTGTACTGCCAACCAGAAAGTGAAATTCAATAAAAACTGGTCCGGCAGCGTAGAAACGACCGTTGACTTTACCGATTTATATAAAACGATGGGCGATGAGCCTTCTCCCACTTTGATGGAAGACACCTCCAATATCCGGAAAATGGACCGACTTAAACGAATCAAGGGCATTTCGAAAGTAAAAGTTGAATCCCGGGGAAGATACGTCACGGTGCTCAGCTATAAGTTTAAAAACCTCGAAGCCCTGAACCTGAGCGGTAACCTGCTGTATAACGATGTCGACTACATGAAAACAACGTTTTTTAAAGTTGAGAATAACGAACTTTTCTTCTCTTTTCCCAACCAGGAAGAAATGGGCTCAGACGACCTGGGAATGGGCGATCTCTTTTTCTATAACCTGGAAATCGAAACCGAAGGACCGGTCCGCGAAGCGTTTACAGGCTGCGATACGCTTGTGCAAACCAATAGCAAAGTTGTTGTGAAAACGAGCCTCACTCAGCTGATCGCCAACAGCTGCCGCGATGTGCGGATTACGATGCGTTGATTGATCGCTGCGCTATTCGAAGATTAAGCTTGATTCAAATGTCTTTCCAACCGCAGACAATAACGAAACCAATTCTTCCATCTCCGTTTTCGCCGCCGAAGGCAGCTGTATAGTTAATTCTCCATTCTTCATTTTCAATTCTTCATTCTTTTATATATTTGAAGAAAATTAAAATACTTGAAAATTATCCGTTTTCTTTTGTTTCCTTTTGCCCTGGTTTTCCGGTTAATTTCCGGGATCCGCAATTATTTGTATGACCGACGGATCAAAGCGGTGTACGACATTCCGCTCAAATCAATTTGTGTGGGAAACCTGAGCCTGGGAGGAACCGGAAAATCGCCTTTAGTGGCTTTTCTGGCAAATGAATTAAAGCAGGAAAACAAAGTCCAGGTCCTGAGCCGCGGTTATGGCCGGAAAACAAAAGGTTTCTTCGTCTTAAACGATCAATCGCAGGCAACGGAAGTCGGTGATGAACCGCTGATGTACCACAAAAAAATGGGCAGGGAAGTTGCTGTCGCTGTATGCGAATCGCGCAAAGAAGGCATTGAACGTATTTTGCAAAGCGGCACGCCCGATGTACTGATCCTCGATGACGCTTTTCAGCACCGGAAAGTACAGGCCGGGTTTTCAATCCTGCTCACGGAGTTCAATGCGCCTTACTTTGAGGATTACCTGTTTCCTGTGGGGCGTTTGCGCGAATCACGTGCCGGGGCAAAGCGGGCGGACATTTTACTGGTAACGAAATCACCTGAAAGCCTGACGGAACAAACGAAAAAAGAGTTTGTCAAAAACGTAGCTTTTCAACCCGGAAACGTATTCTTTTCTTCAATTGCTTACGGGGATTTGGTTTCCTTCTCCGAAAGCAAGTGTGAAGCCCCTGAAAACATCCTGCTTGTAACCGGGATTGCTAACCCCAAACCGCTCGAAGACTATCTCCGGAAAAAATACCGCGTGGAAACGCTTCGTTTTAAGGATCATTATCAATTTTCTTTGGCGGATATGGAGAAAATTCATAAAAAATTTGATACTTTTGCTCCTGATAAAAAAGCCATCGTTACAACCGAAAAGGACTACGTCAGGTTAGTTGCACCTGAATTTGCTTCTTTCATTTCTGAAAAACCGTGGTATTATCAGGAGATTTCGGTGAAAATCGACCGGAATGAAGCATTTTTAAATAAAATAAAAACATATGTTGGAAAAATTTAATGAAACGGTAAGCTACTTGAAAAGCAAAACGCAGGTTCAGCCTACGATCGGGATTATTTTAGGCACCGGTTTAGGTGGCCTGGTAAAAGAAATTGAAATCATTGATGAAATTCCTTACGAATCCATCCCGAATTTCCCGGTTTCTACCGTGAAAGGTCACCATGGCCGCTTGATTTTCGGTAAACTAGGTGGCAAATCTGTGATCGCTATGCAGGGCCGTTTTCATTATTACGAAGGCTACGATATGAAGCAGGTTACTTTCCCGGTTCGTATCATGAAATTAATGGGGATTGAGAAACTATTCGTGAGCAATGCTTCCGGAGGTGTAAACCCTGATTTTGAGATCGGTGAGATCATGATCCAGAACGATCACATCAACCTTTTCCCTGAGCATCCGCTGACCGGCCCGAACATCGAAGAATTCGGAACACGTTTCCCGGATATGAGCCAGCCGTATGATCACAGCATGATCGCACTTGCACAGCAAATTGCAGCTGAAAACAATATCCGCGTTTCAACAGGGACGTATGCAGGATTAACAGGACCTTCATTGGAAACACCGGCAGAATACCAGTATATCCGCAACACAGGCGCTGATGCTGTTGGTATGTCGACCGTTCCGGAAGTGATCGTTGCCCGCCACATGCAAATCCCGTGTTTTGCAGTTTCCATCATTACAGACCTGGGTGTTCCGGGCAAAATCGTGGAAGTTACGCACGAAGATGTTCAGCGCATAGCAGAACGCCAGGAGCCAAAGATGACCCTGATTATGAAAGAGCTGATTTCCAGACTTTAAATAAATTAAAATGGAGAATTGAAAATGAAAAAACTCTTTCTCAATTCTCCATTCTCACCGCCACAGGCAGCAACGCAGTTAATTTTCCATTCTAAATGAGAGACAAATACCAGGTAGTAATCGGTTTGGAAGTGCACGCACAGATGCTCACCAAATCCAAAGCGTACTCCAGTGACGTGAATGAGTTTGGTGCCATGCCGAACACCAATGTCAGTGTGATTACTTTAGGGCATCCGGGTACACTTCCCGTGATGAACAAAAAAACAATTGAATACGCCATCAAATTAGGCCTGGCGTGCAATTGCCACATTGCGGAAAACCAGTATTTTGCCCGCAAAAACTATTTTTACCCCGATTTACCGAAAGGCTACCAGATTACGCAGGACAAAACACCGATCTGCACCGGGGGACATATTGAGATCAAAGACGAGAACGGAACAGCCCGCAATATTGGAATTACACGGATCCACATGGAAGAAGACGCCGGTAAAAGCATTCACGACGTGGACGTTTACGATACGCTGGTGGATTTGAACCGTGCTGGTGTACCGCTCCTGGAGATTGTTTCTGAGCCGGACCTGCGTTCATCTGCGGAAGCCTACAATTACCTGGTGGAAGTGCGTAAGCTGCTGCGTTATCTCGAAATCTGCGACGGGAACATGGAAGAAGGCTCGATGCGCTGTGATGCCAATATTTCTGTGATGCTGAAAGACGCTTCTGAATTCGGTACAAAGGTTGAAGTGAAGAACATGAACTCCATCCGCAATGTACAGCGCGCCATTGAATTCGAGATCGGCCGCCAGATCGAAGTACTGGAAACAGGAGGGAAGCTGACGCAGGAAACGCGCTCGTTTGATGCCTTGAAAGGAATTACGATTTCGATGCGCTCCAAGGAAGCAGCCAACGATTACCGTTATTTCCCGGAGCCGGATTTACAGCCGATCAGCGTAACCGAAAAGCAAATCGAAGCGATCAAAGCTGAAATGCCTGCGCTTCCGAAAGAATTATTTGAAAAATACACAAAAGAGCTTTCTCTTTCAGAATACGATGCGTACAACCTTACAGATCAGAAGTATATCGCACTTTATTTTGAGGAATTGATTAGCTCGATAACGAATTATAAGGCAGCTGCCAACCTGATGATGGGGGAAGTAAAATCCTACCTGAACCAAAATGGCCTTGAAATAACGGATTTCCCGTTAAAGCCGGCGCAATTGTCTGAATTGATCAAGCTCATCGATGCCGGAAAAATTTCGACCTCGGTGGCAAACCAGCGCATTTTCCCGGAAATGGTCAGCAACCCGGCGGAAAATCCTTTGGCAATTGCTACCCGTTTGAACCTGATCCAGGAATCGGATGAAGGAAGCCTGAAAGCATACATTGAGCAGGTGATCTCCCAAAACCCGACTGAAGTGGAAAGGTACCGCGGCGGTGAAAAGCAGCTTGTAGGCTTTTTCATGGGACAATTAATGAAAGTTTCACAAGGCAAGGCTGACCCTAAACAAGCGAACCAATTGATGCGGAATTTGTTGGAGGAAGCATGAAATTGAAGCGTTGCAAGTAGCAGCGAAGGTAATTGAGATGGCCGGATTATTGGATTTTTAGATTATTAGAAACACGCTGAAAATCCAATAACCTAAGATCTAACGATCCATAAAATAATAAAGATGAAAAAACTGATTTTCCTGTTTGGCCTGAGTGTCGCCTTGTTTTCCTGCGGGAATTCTTCTACGGAAGAGCCAATTGCAGATGAAAACAGCGAAGAAGGTTCTGAAATAAATCAAAACCTGCCGGATAATTTTGAGATTACTGGCCAAATTTCAGGCGCGGTTAACCAGCCGCTGACCCTGGAAGCAGTGAGCAGCAAAGGAACGATCCAGCTCGCTTCAACAACTGTTGGACAAGACGGACGTTTTGTTTTAAAAGGAAATATCCAGGGAATGGGAATGTACCAGCTGCGCCTCGGTTTGCTGGATACGAAAGTAATCCCGCTGACCTTATCCCCGAAAGAAAAAGTGACGCTGAATGCTTCCTATGAAACGTATGAACTGCTGCCGGTTTGGAGCGGAACTTCCTGGGCCGGGCCTTTAACAGAATACATGGCGAGGTTCAACGATTTTGCAGTAAAACAGGTAGAATTAGCCAAATCAGCTGAAAAATTAAAATTGACACAGGAGCAGCAAATTGTGGAATTTCTCAAGCTGCGCAAGCCTTTGGATGATTTTGCAAAAGCTACGATGCTGAAAGATCCGGCAAACCCGGCAAATATTGTACTGACAACTTCTTTAACGCCGGCGATGGGCTATGAATACTGGGACGAGAGCTTTCTCGATGTATTTAAGAAAGTTGCCAATGCTTACAAAGTAAAATACAAAGATTCGCCGATTGCAGAATCCATGCTGAACCAGGTGAAACAGATGGAAGCAGGATTAGCAGACTACAAGCTGGCGAAATCCGGTAAAAAAGTAGCCCCGGAAATTGCATTAAAAAACCCTGAAGGCAAAGTAATTAAATTGTCGTCCCTGCGCGGAAAGGTTGTCCTGGTTGATTTCTGGGCATCCTGGTGTGGGCCTTGCCGTCACGAAAACCCGAATGTGGTGAAAATGTACAACAAGTACAAAGACCGCGGTTTTACAGTGTACAGCGTTTCCCTGGATAAAGATCCGGAAGCCTGGAAAAGGGCGATCAAAGCGGATGGATTGGTTTGGCCGAACCACGTAAGCGACCTCCTGGAGTGGAAAACGCCACTGCTGGATGTTTACGGGTTTAACTCCATTCCTTACACGGTTTTGGTTGGAAAAGACGGAAAAATACTGGGTACAAACCTTCGCGGTGCAAGTTTGGAACAAAAATTGAAGGAAGTTTTGTAAATTTGCTATTATGAAGTGTATCAAAGGACTTATTACAATATTGTTTTTCGGATGTTTATGGAGTGTAAACGCCCAGGTTAAGGTCAAGGTTTCGGGTGAAATATTCAACGGGACCGGCGACAGCGTTTACGTTTCCCAGATCAACGGAAATAAGTACCTGGACCACCTCAAAGGCAAGCTGGACAAAAAAGGGAACTTCGTGCTCGAAGGCAAAATTCCTGCCCCGGATTATTACGTTTTTCGCATTGGCACACACAGCATTAACATTGTACTGAGAAATAACGCCGATCTGAAAATCTACGGGGACGCACAGAAATTCGCCCAATTCCACAACATCGTTAATTCGGACGAAACCGTAAAGCTGAACGAGTTTGTGGACCAGATGCGCTTGTACAATTACAAAAAAGATTCAGCCACACAATATTTACGCCTTCACCCGGAACAGGAAAAGGCGATCAACGAATCGTTTTATTTGGTTTACCTTGAATTCAAAACATACAAAGAGCGTTTCCTGGAAGAAAACCCGAATTCAGCGGCTTTATTGCCAATATTGAGCGAGGTTGACCCGGAGAAGGAATTCCCGTTCTACGAAAAAGTAGTTCAAAACCTGCTTGTTGGTTTTGCAGATTCACCGTCTATTCAGCAAACAAAGCTTCAGTACGAACAAATGCTGGCGAAAAAGCAAGCCCTGAGCTTTCTTGATCCGGGCAAAGAAGCGCCTGATTTCACCCAGAATAAATCCGATGGAACGCCGTTAAAACTGTCTGACCTGCGCGGTATGGTTGTTTTAGTGGATTTCTGGGCTTCGTGGTGCGGTCCATGCCGCCAGGAAAACCCGAATGTTGTTCGCTTATACGAAAAATACAAAGACGCCGGCTTTACGGTCATGAGCGTTTCGCTGGATAACAACCAGGCCAACTGGCTCAAAGCAATTGAGAAAGACAAGCTTTCCTGGCCAAACCACGTGAGTGATCTTTTAGGCTGGAAAAATGAAGTGGCGAAATTATACCGCGTTACCGGCATTCCTTTTACGGTTTTGCTGGATAAGGAAGGCAAGATCATCAATAAAAACCTGCGCGGCGCCGACCTGGAGAACACCCTGAAGGCTATTTTTGGATTCTGATTATGCAGGAGAGCCCTTCCAAGAAAATATACTTTGCATCCGATTTTCATTTAGGCGCCCCGGACTATGAACGCAGCCTGGAGCGGGAAAAAAAAATCTGCGACTGGATGGACGAAATCCGTCCGGATTGTGAAGAGCTTTTCCTGGTAGGCGATATCTTCGATTTCTGGTTTGAATACAAACAGGCCATTCCAAAAGGTTTTGTGCGGCTCCAGGGCAAAATAGCATCCTTTACCGACGCCGGCATCCCGGTTCATTTATTTACAGGAAACCACGACATGTGGATTTTCGATTATCTCCCGAAAGAATTAGGCGTAACACTCCACCGCGAGCCTGTTGAACGCAATTTTTTCGGAAAATTAGCGCTGATCGGTCACGGTGACGGCCTTGGTCCCGGTGATCTGAAATACAAATTCCTGAAACGTTTTTTTGCCAGTAAATTGTGTCAATGGCTTTTTGCCCGTCTACATCCCAATTTCGGGATCGGGCTTGCTAACTGGTCTTCACGCTCCAGCCGCAAGTCAACAGGTACAGCAGATGAGATTTTTCACGGGGAAGATAAAGAATGGCTGGTGATCTACTGCCGGGAAAAAATAAAGGAAAAACCGTATGATTTGTTTATCTTTGGGCACCGGCATTTACCCCTTCAGATTCAAATCGGTGAAAAAGCCATGTACTACAACTTAGGAGACTGGATCAAATACTATACATATGGTGTGTTGAGTGAAAGCGGTTTTGAACTGAAAACGTGGGGGAAATAAGGTTTTTGATAGAATTAATGCACACAACATGAGACACTTTCTTTTATTTTCAGGTATTTTCACATTCCTGTTTATCCAGTTTTCTTTTAGGCCGGATGACCTGGAAGTCAATAAAGCGCTCAAAACAAAACATATTGTTATCCTTGTAATTGACGGTCCGCGCTATACGGAGACTTTCGGAGATCCAAACTGCACTTATATTCCCCTCATGGGAAAAGAAATGGTGAAAGAAGGCGTTTTATACACCCAATTCATGAACAACGGGGTGACACATACCACGCCGGGACACACCGCCATAACAACCGGTATTTACCAGTCTATTCCGAACAATGGCAGCGTTTTGCCGAAAATGCCTTCCATTTTTCAATATTACCTGAAAGAAAAGGCAGCCGATAAAAAGGATGCCTGGCTGATTTCCAGCAAAGGAAAGCTCCAGGTTTTAGCGAATACAAAGCACAAAAAATGGTGGAACATGTACATGCCTTCTGCTTATTGCGGACCGCACGGAAATGGCGCTGATTATGTTGGTGACGCCGAAACCTGGAAAAAGATCCAGTCTGTATTTACAAGCGGCGCTCCGAAACTAACGCTTATCAACCTCCTCGCAGTTGACGTAAACGGACACGCCAACGATTGGGAAGGCTACAAAGCTGCGCTGCGCGACTGTGACGAATACGCTTTCAAATTGTGGAAACTGATCCAGGACAACCCGGAAATGAAAGACAAAACCGCTTTGTTTATCACGAATGATCACGGCCGCCACCTCGACGGGCGCAAAGACGGTTTCGTTTCCCACGGGGACAAATGTGAAGGCTGCAAACACATCAGCTTACTCGCCCTGGGCCCGGATTTCAAAAAGAACGTTCGCATTTCTACACCCGGCGAGCTGATAGACATCAGTAAAACAATTTCCTGCATGATGAAATTCGAGATGCCTACCAGCAAGGGACGCGTTTTGAAAGAGATGTTTGAGTAATTCCGCTGCGCGGATTCGAAGATTCGTTGTTTTTTTCTCCACTTGAGGGGTGACTTTTTGCCCTCATCTTCCCAATCACTTTCTTGTGCTAGCGCCTATTCTAGTCTTTATTTTACACTCTTAATTCTCATATACTGCAAATGTCTCCCGAGTGAATAGCTCTGCCAATCCGTGTGTTTTACCCGTTTGTACAATTGCCTTTTGCGTTCCATAAGCAAATCCACCTGGACGGAGTCAAGGTTTTCCGTGTGCTTGAGGTAATATTCATACAAAACCGGGGTGTTGTTTTCCGACAAGCTAAATAAATAGTTGAGATCCACTTTGTCCGGGCTGCTTTTCGCCAGGTTGTAATTACTTATCATTCCGTCCCAGTTTAAAAAAGCAGAGAGAAAAAGTACCAGCAGCCAGCTTTTTATGTTCATATCGAAAAGAAACAAGGTACTGCGTTTTTCCCGGAGGATATACGTTGTAAAGATGAGACCTAAAACCGACAGGCACAGGAAAACGTAAACCCCGATCCGAAGGTAAGTCATTTGATATTCGCTGATATACCAGGAGTTGCGCACGAAAGTATGGAAAAGCATAATTAAGCTTTGGATTATCCAGCCGTAAACCAAAAAGCGGTACACTTTATTTTCGGAAGCAGCGCGGCGGGTCAGTAAAATAATGCTCACGGCCAATAAGATGGAAAAAACAATCGCTGTGACCGAAGTATGTACAAAATCAGAAAGATTGATCCCTTTTGGAAGCTTTTGTTCGATAAAAATATAGTTGACATCCAGTACGTTAAGCAATAAAAGCATAAGGTTAAGTCCACCGAAAACGAGGTTCCCGCTCATTTTTGCAAAAACCGCCGGTCCTGAATTTTGCTGCTCCCGGGTTACCATATTTTCCAATTGTTTGCTGTCCCAGGCGGCGATATTTTCCTTTCTGAAAGGATACAAAAGACTGGTTACAAAAACAAAGCCCAGGAAAATCATATAGACAACAACGCCGTTAATCCAGGAGAGATCAATTTTATCTGTATAACGGTCAAATAAAGGATTTGCGCCTTTGTATAAAGCGAAGAAAACGAGCATCATCACCAGCGCAACGCAGATCGAAGCCAGGTAAACCAGTTTTTTCGGACGGCCTTCCGATTCTGAACGGTTCCTGAGCTTTTGGATCAGGACAATGAAAGCATTAACCGGTGACAAAAAGGAAGAGAAAAAGCTAAGTATAGCGGAGTTACTGCTATGCACACTTGATCCGATCATCCAGATATAGCTGATCACCCAGGCGAAAACCGAAAGCCCCGAATGGATAAAGAAAACATTCCAGGCCATGAGCAGGTTAATTCCAAGGTAAACATACCATCTTTTCGGTAGTGTTTCTTTGTTTATTAGGATGTTCATCCCGCCAAGAACCAGCGAATACAAGATGAAATTAATTCCCGTGTCCTGGTCGTAAAACAAAACAGGGAAGGAAATCGCGGCGAGGGCGATGAGGAGATCATTTCTTTTCATAAGACATTTGTTTTTTAGGGTGAATTAATAATTGTGCAATAACAGTTGTCAGCATCATACCGAAGCCGAGGAGAAAAAGCGCCAGGTCAAACTTTTGGGGCACATAGTGATAAATGAAAGCTGATTTTTCAGGATCGGACAAAAGCTCGCCGAGAGTAGCGCTGAAATCGTAGATGCGGAAAAAATCCATCATAAAAGCCAGGATACAGTTCAGCGCACCCAGGATCAGGACAATCCACCAGAAAGGCTTTACGCGAAACTCCGGTTCACGCTGTTTTTTGCGTACCGCCAGGATGGAGCCCACAATCATCAGTAAAGCGATCAGGCAAGGCGCCCAAACCGGGCCAACCCATGGAAAGGGGAGAAGGAATAGTAAATCCCAGGTGAAAATGCTTTCGGGCCAGGCGATAAAAACGTAGAGAAAAACATAGTAAAACAAATCCCAGATCGCAAAGGCGTAGCATAGAAACGCAAAACGCTCGAGCACGTTTTTCCCGGCGATATAACCGACACCGATGAGCATGACGATGGTTGCTGCTTCCCGCCAGATCTCAACGACAGAAACATTGTATGGAATCCGTTTGATAGGGAAATTAAAGCCTTCGGGATAATACAATTCCCGGAGGTAGATCACGACACTGCTTTCCAGCAGGCCCATTGCGACGGCGAAAATCCCGACGGCAATAAACAGGTTATGCGTTTGTGCTTTCATGTTTTAAACGATTGATTTGATTATTGATAAAAAAAAGAACTGCAAAGCCGATCACCCCAAAAGAGCAGTCAATCAGTTGATGCGCAAATGGAATCCCCCGTATCGGGCCGCAAATAAAAGCCAACGGGAAAACCGCCAGGCAGGCGATCATTCCAATATGCAAGTTGACCTGGTGCTTTACCGGGTTGCGGTAAACCGGGATGAAAAATAGCGAAATAATGATGTGTGCAAAAGCCAGCCAATCCGTACCGTAAAACAGTGTGTCCGGCGTGTTTTGAATGTCCCGCCAAATGCTAAAGATCCAGTCAGAAATATTGTCGGGGAAGAAAGAACGGTTCATGTACAACCAGTTCATTTCGCTGTCAATCGGGAAAGCGGTAACTCCGCTCAGAATTAGTATCGTCATGAAGGCAATCAGTGTGATTTGGGTGTTGGTTTTTTGTTTCATATTTGATTATTAAAAGTACTTTGAAACTCAAAGTTTAAATACAAAAAAATAGTTACTGGTTCATCCGGATTAACTTTTCCAGGGCATTGAGGTGATCTTCAAAAGCTTTCATCCCGATTTTTGTCACGGAGTAGGTGGTGAGCGGCTTTTTACCAACAAATTCTTTTTTTACATGGATAAAACCTTCTTTTTCTAGCGCTGACACATGGCTGGCGAGGTTTCCGTCGGTTACGTTCAATAATTCCTTCATGCGGTTAAAATCCACGCTGTCGTTGACCATAAGAATGCTCATGATCCCAAGGCGCACCCGGTTTTCAAACGCCTTGTTCAGGTCCTGTATGTTGGGGATTTTATTCATGCCTGGCGATCGTGCTTATACCACACTAAAATACCATAAATTATGTGAAGGGCGCCAAAACCGATAGCCCAAAAAAGCAAGCCGTGGCCGAGGAAGAAGAGCGCCAGTATTCCCAAAACAATTTCCAGCAGCCCCAAGGCCTTGATTTCGTGATACGTGTATTTGCTCCCGTTGATTAGTGCGATTCCGTAAAACAAAAGCATTGCGGGGCTTACAAGGTATATAAACGTTTCCCCGTGGTAAATCATTGCTGAGCAAAAAATCCCGCCGGCTAAAAGCGGCACAGCCATGTTGAACAGTAATTTATTAGTGGTTTTATCAAACAGCTTTGCCCCGTTTTTATGGGCTTTTTGCTTCGAAAAAATAAAGGCAGTCACAATAGAAAGCACTAAAACCAGTAAACAGAGCAACGTAACGGTGACAAGCATGTTTTTATAGCTCGGCGTAATAGAGCCCAGCAATTGTTCCTGGTTCATGAACTGCCCGAAAATCAGCTTGCCAACCCACGCACCCAGCAGGGCGTAAATCCCGGCAAAAACACCTGAAAACCCGCTCAGGGAAAGGAATTTGGAGGATTCCTGCATCATCTTCCGGATGTCCTGTAAAGCTTCTAATTGTTCTTTTGATGACGACATAATTAAAGTACTTTGAAACACAAAGTTAAACTTAATTTTCAATTGAACAAACATTTTGCATTATTTTTTTATTTTGAACCATATAAGGTATATAAGAACATTAAAGAGAATACTTGAAAAGAGCATAGAAGTTTACGTAAAAAAGAATTGCAAAAGCTTATATATTCTCCGGGAATAAAAAACTCAAATAACTTATATGTTTTATGTGGTTCAAAAAAACTATATTCGTTTTAAAATTACATGTATGGTTATCGGGATTATCATCAACGTATTGATCGGCTTAATAGCGCTGATCCACATCTATATTCTCTGGCTCGAAATGTTCGCCTGGACTACGCGCGGCAGAAAGACCTTTAAAAAGTTCCCGGCAGAATTGTTTGAGCCTACGAAAGCTTTAGCTGCCAACCAGGGTTTGTATAACGGTTTTCTGGCTGCAGGCCTGATCTGGAGCTTATTTATTTGTGATCCGTTCTGGCATTTAAATGTGGCTTTGTTTTTCACCTCGTGTGTTGCCATTGCCGGGATTTACGGTTCTGTTACAGCAGATCCGAAGATTTTTTATGTGCAGGCCGTACCCGCTTTGTTAACAGTTACGCTGATTGCTTTACAACTATATTTCTTTCGTTGTATGGAGCGATGATGGTTTAATGTGCTAATATCTTAATGAGATAATGTGCTAATTGACATTACTTTCAATCCTGCTCACTTTTACTTAGCGAATTTTGCGCCTAACTTTGCTAGCTTTGCGATCCAAAAAAAAGCGAGCCGAAAATTACACACTGAAATCATCATCGAAGCGCACAATTACCGCTTCAGGCAGGTTTTTATGTACGAAAGGCTCACAGTTCTCTGCGCGCCGAAAGCCGAACTTCCGGTAATAACGTTCCAACAACAAGGTACAGGAACCGAAACCTGTGTTTATTTTTTGGTCGTTGCGGCAATACTTAATGAAAGCTAAAAATAAATCATCCAAAACCTCTCCTCCCTGGCGATATTCCGAATGAATTGCCAAACGTCCAACCTCACCGATTTTCTTGCCTTTTAACTGATCCAGGAAGTTTCCCGCCCAATTTGGGTTTGGATAATAATGCTGAAAAGGAAAGGCATGTTCTTTTTCCCGCAAGTTTATTTCATTCTGATCAAGGATTTCCCGGATAAACTGTGTGTGGTGGGTTTCTTCCTGAACGGCGAGCCGCATGTAAGCTATCGCTTCTCCATTCCTGAAAGCGCCGTAATGAAGGGCGTTCAAATCGTAAGCATTAAAATCGTGATCGGGTGCAGAAAGCATGTTTTTCAGGGCGTGATCTTCCTTGTAAACGGTGTAGCGCAGCTCAAACAAGCTTTCCAGCTCCTGCCGGGATGAAGGCTCCCTGTATTGGATATCGTCAGTTTTCATCGCGGTAAATTTAGCAGGAAGATAAAGCTTATTCTTTTATAAAATTTCAAAAATGTTACAAGTTTTTGTTAGAAAAAGAAAGCCACGAATTTCACCAATTTCCACTAATAATATTTCGTGCAAATTCGTGCCATTCGTGGCTAAAATAGTAAGGTGTATTATACGAGGCTTGCGAGCTTTTCTTCCAGCAGGGCGATCTTCTGCAAAGCGTCTGCTTCTTTTTTACGTTCGCTTGCTAAAACCTGTTCCGGTGCACCGGCCACAAATTTTTCGTTTTGCAGCTTTTTGTTCACCGAGTTAAGGAAGCCTTTCGTGTATTCCAGCTCTTCTTCCAGTTTTTTGCGTTCCGCTTCGATATCAATGGAATCACCAAAAGGAATGAAATATTCGTTTCCTTGTACAATAAAGGAGTTCGCGTTCGGAATTTTATCTGTCGTGTTCTCAAACTGGGAAAGATTGCCTAACTTGATGACAACAGGCTCAAATTCATCATTATACCCTGCGTTTTTCTTCAGGAACATGTCCATTTTCACCTTGTTGGCAATGTTGTTTTGTTTCCTGACGTTCCGGATATGCGTGATCGTTTCCTGCGCGAGCTCAAAGCCTTTGAGGACAGCCTGGTCTACTTTTTTAACTTCCGGCCAGCTGGCAATGATAACATCATCACCTTCCTGGCGTTCGCGCACCTGGTGCCACAATTCTTCAGCAATAAACGGCATGAAGGGCTGAACCATTTTAAGGATGTCTTCAAAGAAAACCTTCGTGCTTTCCAGTGTTTTAGCGTCAATTGGCTGTTCGTAGCCGGGTTTCACCATTTCGAGGTACCAGCTGCAAAAATCATCCCACACCAGCTTGTAAATCGCCATCAAGGCTTCCGAGATCTTGAATTTGTCAAACAAATCGTTGATTTCAGCCAGCTCACTGTTGAATTTTGCTTCAAACCAGGCGATTGCTTTTTGAGCTGATTTCGGCTGTTCGAGATCTTTCACTTCCCAGCCGTCGATCAAACGGAAAGCGTTCCAGATCTTATTGCTGAAATTACGTCCCTGCTCACATTGGCTTGTGTCAAAAGGCAAATCGTTCCCGGCAGGCGAGGAAATCAAAATTCCCACGCGTACGCCGTCAGCGCCGTATTTCTCGATCAAATCGATCGGATCAGGCGAATTCCCCAGTGATTTTGACATTTTACGTCCCAGCTTATCGCGCACGATCCCCGTGTAATATACGTTTTTGAACGGTAAATCACCCAAATATTCATAACCCGCAATAATCATCCGGGCTACCCAGAAAAACATAATTTCAGGCGCCGTAACGAGGTCATTCGTCGGATAGTAATATTTAATTTCGTCGTTGCCCGGCTTCGTTAAACCGTCAAAAACGGAAATCGGCCAGAGCCAGGAAGAAAACCAGGTGTCTAATACGTCTTCGTCTTGTTTTAAAGCAGATAAATCAATTGTCTTGCCGGTTTTTTCAGCCACAAGTTTCTGCGCTTCTTCCCGCGTTTTCGCAACAACGTAATCATCCGGACCTTCACCGAAATACCAGGCCGGGATTTGATGTCCCCACCACAGCTGGCGCGAAATACACCAGTCTTTTACGTTTTCCATCCAGTGACGGTAAGTGTTTTTGAACTTGTCCGGGTGGAATTTAATATTGCCGTTCATAACATTATCCAAAGCAGGCTGCGCTAGCTCTTTCATGCTTACAAACCATTGCAGGGACAAGCGTGGCTCGATTACTGCGTCGGTACGCTCGGAATACCCGATTTTATTGATATGGTCTTCGGTTTTTACCAGATATCCTTTGTCGTACAATTCTTTTTCAATCGCCTTGCGCACTTCAAAACGGTCTTTTCCGGCGTAATGCAAACCAAGTTCGTTAAGCGTTCCGTTGGCATTGAAAATATCCAATGTTTCCAGGTTGTGCTTTTTACCCAGCTCGTAGTCATTGGTATCGTGTGCCGGGGTCACTTTTAAGCAGCCCGTACCAAATTCCGTATCTACGTATTCATCCAGGATAATCGGGATGCTGCGGTTCGCCAGTGGAACAACGGCCTGTTTCCCGTGCAAATGCTTGTAGCGCTCGTCAGTCGGGTTAATGCAGATCGCAGTATCGCCTAAAATTGTTTCCGGGCGGGTAGTAGCGATTGTCAGCCATTCATCTTCCGATCCGGCAATTTTATAGCGTACATAGAAAAGCTTGGAATTCACTTCCTTGTGCAGTACTTCTTCATCCGACAAAGCGGTCAAAGCTTCCGGGTCCCAGTTTACCATGCGTACCCCGCGGTAAATTTTGCCTTTTTTGTATAAGTCGATGAATACGTCCAAAACGGATTCCGAGTAGGAGGGGTCCATCGTGAAAGAAGTACGTTCCCAATCGCAGGAGCAGCCCAGTTTTTTCAATTGTTCGAGAATGATCCCGCCATGCTTGTCTTTCCATTCAAAAGCGTGTTTCAGGAATTCTTCGCGCGATAAATCAGATTTTTTAATCCCTTCCTTGCGCAGTTTCTGAACCACTTTCGCTTCCGTTGCAATGGATGCGTGGTCCGTTCCCGGTACCCAGCAGGCATTTTTGCCCAGCATACGTGCACGGCGAACCAGTACATCCTGGATCGTATTGTTGAGCATGTGGCCCATGTGTAAAACCCCGGTTACGTTCGGCGGCGGAATGACGACAGTATAAGCTTCCCTGTGATCGGGTTTCGAGTAAAAATACCCTTTATCCATCCAGTAGCTATACCATTTTGATTCAGCCTGCAGCGGTTCATACGTTTTCGGAGTTTCCATTTTTTTGTCTATTACTTGAATTTTGACAAAAATAGGAAATTTTAAGGAATTCGAAGATTCAAAATTCATCCGCTTCGCGGAATTCGGTGAAATAGTTCAATCTTCGAATTTTCGAATCCTGCGAAGCAGGGAAATCTATGAATTTCGCGTTAGCGAATAGCTTTCACCAGCACTTTGCGGTAAACAACCATAATGAAAATTGAATATAGCGTCGACATGATGATCATCCCGAGAACGGAAAGAATTGATGTGAATTTAGGGCTTGCTTTAAAATTAATGTTTTCTAGTCCCATTTTGTAAATTTCATCGCGGGATTTGGTTTCCAGCTCCGGGTTTTGGTTTTTGAGCCGTTGAACTGATTTTTCAGTTGACAATTCTTTATCCAGCTGCTCAATCATCGGTTTTTTGATGTTCTCGACAAACTGCGGGTTGATGTTGTTGTAATAAAAAAACAGGAACAACGCCACGATTACAGCGTAAGGCACGCCGGAGGTCATTCCCGCTTTGATGTCACTCATCGCATTTCCCTGGGTAAAGCCTTCTTGTTTTTTGTGGAGATAAAGCCCCATAGAAACGGAGCACATCAGGAAAAACAAATTGCTCAGGATCATCGGCGTCAGCGAAGTTGCCTGCGGCCAGATCAAATGATAAGCCATTTTGATGATGATCCAGGTGAGCGCACAGATGAGTCCTGTTTTAACGGTGATTTTCATATTAGAATTAATTGCATTGCTGCCTGCGGCGGTGAAAATGGAGAATGGAGAATTGAAAATTAAAAACGCATAAACCTACATTTTCATTCTCAAATCTCCATTCCTAATTATTTATTCATAGAGACCAAAAACTCTTCATTGGAGATTGTATGGTCCATTTGTCCTTTGAGGAATTCCATGGCTTCTACCGGGTTCATGTCGGCGATATGGCGACGGAGCAGGTAAACGCGCTGCAATACATCTTTGCTGACAAGCAGGTCGTCGCGGCGGGTGCTGGAAGCCGTGATGTCGATTGCAGGGAAGATCCGGCGGTTGGAAATCTTGCGGTCGAGCTGCAATTCCATGTTACCTGTACCTTTAAATTCTTCGAAGATCACTTCATCCATTTTCGAGCCTGTTTCCGTTAATGCTGTTGCAATGATGGAAAGTGAGCCGCCGTTTTCAATTTTACGCGCTGAACCGAAGAAACGTTTCGGCTTGTGCAGGGCGTTGGCATCCACACCACCGGAGAGTACTTTTCCGGAAGCAGGTGAAACTGTATTGTAAGCACGGGCGAGGCGGGTGATGGAATCCAGGAGGATACACACATCATGGCCGCATTCTACCATGCGTTTTGCTTTTTCGAGTACAATATTCGCCACTTTTACGTGTCTTTCAGCCGGTTCGTCAAAGGTCGAAGCAATTACTTCAGCTTTTACGCTGCGGGCCATATCGGTTACCTCTTCCGGGCGCTCATCGATCAGCAAGACGATCAGGTAAACTTCCGGGTGATTGGCTGCGATTGCATTTGCAACATCTTTGAGGAGCATTGTTTTACCGGTTTTCGGCTGGGCAACGATCATACCGCGCTGGCCTTTACCGATCGGGGCAAAGAGGTCCATGATCCGGGTCGACATGCTTTCGTCCTTGTGTCCTGTGAGCTTAAACTTTTCATTCGGGAACAAAGGCGTAAGGTACTGGAAAGGAACACGGTCACGGATGTAAGACGGGTGTCTTCCGTTGATCGAATCAACTTTTACCAGCGGGAAAAATTTCTCGCCTTCTTTTGGCGGACGGATCGTTCCTTTTACCGTATCACCGGTTTTCAGACCGAATAATTTGATCTGGCTTTGGGAAACGTATACATCATCCGGTGAAGGCAAATAGTTGTAGTCAGAAGAACGCAGGAAACCAAAACCTTCCTGGATCACTTCAAGAACACCTTCAGCGCTCACAATCCCGGCCAGGTCAAAAATTTCTTCTTCGCTCTGCTTTTCGTTATGCTGTTGCTTTTGCTGCTCCAGCATGCGTAAACGATGGGCTTCACGGTCGCGGTTGCGCTGTTCGTTGCGTTTTGCCTGCTCGAGTTCTTCCGGGGTCATGTTGCCACGCTCAATGGTTGACTCTTCTGCTACAGCTGCAGCGGGTTTTTGTTCCGGTGCTTTTTCTTTATCTTTTCCGAAATTCCGTTTTACCAGGTCGCGGCCTTTGCGCATTGGCTCGGAAATTTCATTTGTAGTTTGTTGTTTCGGGCTTTCTTCCTTCTGGATTTCGTCTTTTGGACTTTCCATTGCAGGAGAAGCTGTTTTTTCTTCGGTTGAAAAAAGATCTGCCGCCGGTGTTGGTGCCGCTTCAGCAGGACGGGTTTTTATGATCCGTGCCCTTTTTTCTTTTTTTGCTTCAGATGGAGCTTCAGTGATAGCTTCCGTAGCAGTTTCTTTTACCGTTTTTTTGGCTTTTGGTGCTCTCTCAGCAGGTTCACCCCCTGAAAGTTTTGCGAATTCCCCGAGTAGCTCTGCTTTTTTGAGGTTTTCTGCATTAGGTATGCCGGCTGTAGTTGCAATTTGGCGTAAATCGCCGATTTTTTTAGATTCTAAATCTTTAAGATCCATAAATAAAATATGTGGTTTAAGTAAAGAACAATTGAATGTTAATCGTTTGGGGGAAATTGAACAAAACAGGATTGTTTCGTGATGCAATATTACGCTTTTTTTTGATTCGGCAATATTTTTTCAGAAAAAAATCAGCGAAAGTTAATCCTGGATACAGCGAACGGATAAACCGTTTGTTTTAGGAAAGGCATACGGAACGTGTAAACTGGTGCTTCCGGCGTTCAACACAACTTGGTAGCCCCGGTCATTGGTGCGTTCATCGCTTGACCAGTAATAGGCAGCGTCAGTAGGTAAGGAATATGGGCCGCCTTCCAGCCTGGCCGGGGCCGTAACGGCTGAAAAACCACTGCTGTTAGTCGGGTTTTCAGGGAATTCGGTCCAGTAGGCATTATTTGCCGTTTTCAGCTTAATACCTGCATTATTGTTGCCGTTTGTGAGATCAGCCGCCGGATCGAGGTGTATCGTCAGGTTTCTCCAATCGTTGGAGTCCGGTACGTGCCAGCCTGCCGGACAAACATTGCGGGTATCGGTTGTTGTGTACCAGTTATACAATCTTCCGTAAGAACAATCCTGCTGTGGCTGATTGTTATAGCTGATCCCTGCGCCGCCTGTTTGACTACCCCAATCGGCGTTTTCCACATAAACCGGGATTTCATCACCATTCGCATAACGGCTTGTTCTCAGGTTTTCCGCCATCCAGCGCTGGTTCCCGATCTGGATCGTTTTGTAAATGTGTCCGTCAATATCCGATACAGTTCCGTAAGTTAGGTTTGTGTTGAAAAAATCCTGGGCGCAGTTTTCCGTACTGGTTGTGAATACCATTTGATTGCCGTAATATGTTGTTTCGTCTTCAACTACAAAAGGCCGTGCATAGTAGATCGTATTGCTTAGCAAGCTGTCAAGCAAAACAGAGAAGGAGCCTTCGCCCATGCCCCAAAGCTGAACGCTGTCGGCTATTGACGGGATAGGTGAGGTGCTCCAGCAAATTCCCCGGTTACCCAATTCCGCTCCACCCGGGTTAGCGATCGTTACGTCAATAATAGCAGAAGTACAGGTAATGCCATGTGCTTCTCCGGCAAACAAGCTGAGCACCTGTGGATTGGGGTTCGGGATTTCATCGTTCTCCT
This sequence comes from Crocinitomicaceae bacterium, assembly GCA_021325675.1. Lineage (GTDB taxonomy): Bacteria > Bacteroidota > Bacteroidia > Flavobacteriales_D > Crocinitomicaceae > M2408. The sequence goes on along the minus strand of JAJTCM010000001.1, from coordinate 642,357 downwards.
TGCAGGAAGCGATCAATAAAAACAGGGCGAGTATGCTTAAAAATGACTTCATGATTTTATAATTGAGAATGAAGAATTACCCTCGGTGCTGCTTCGCGGTGAGAATGGAAAATTAAACCAACATTCTTCATTTTACATTTTCAATTCTAATTTAATTTCCCTTCCCATTTACTCACGGCACTTGTAGCGAGGGCGTTACCGACAACATTCGTCATACTGCGCGCCATATCACAAAAATGGTCAATTGGGAGGATGAGCGCAATGCCTTCCGGCGGGATCCCGAACATCGAGCAGGTAGCGACAACGACAATCAGAGAAGCACGCGGCACTCCTGCAACACCTTTACTTGTGAGCATCAATACAAGGAGCATCGTCAGTTGTTTTTCTATCGGCATATCGATTCCATACACCTGGGCGATGAACACGCTGGCAAAGGTCATGTACATCATACTTCCGTCGAGGTTGAACGAATACCCGAGGGGCAGGGTAAAAGACACAATTTTATTGTCGCAGCCGAAACGTTCCAGTTCTTCTGTTAATTTCGGGAATACGGCTTCGCTGCTCGTAGTTGAAAAAGCAATCAGCAAGGGACTTTGAATCCGGCGCAGTAAAGTCCACAACCTGTTTTTGAGGATTGCGTAACCCACAGAAAGCAGGATGATCCATAAAGCAATGATCCCTATCACAAAGGCGATGAGATAATTGGCATACATGGAAAATATCCCGAAACCATGAGTGGCCACGGCAGCTGCCACAGAGCCTAAAACGCCGATCGGGGCGACCCACATGACATAGCCTACCATTTTTAAAACCACATGTGAAACTGTGTCAAGTCCGTTAATCAGTGGCTTGCCGATTTCACCGATAGAAGAAAGCGCAATACCAAAGAGGATGGAAAACACCACGATTTGCAGGATTTCGTTCGTTGCCATGGATTCGACAATGCTTTTCGGTACAATATGCTTCACAAATTCCTCCAGGGAAAAGGCCTGCGTTTTTTCAATCAGGTCTTTCGCGCTTGAAGTGTCCGTCATGTCAATATCCAAGCCAACCCCCGGTTTCATAATATTTACAAGCAGGAGTCCAAGCAAAAGCGAAACCAGGGACGCCGTAATGAACCAGCCCATAGCTTTTAATCCCACGCGGCCAACCATTTTCATATCACCCATTTTTGCAATCCCCACAACCAGTGTTGAAAATACAAGCGGGGCAATAATCATCTGCACCAGGCGGATAAATATCGTACCCAGTAATTTGATGTTTTTCGAGAAACCTTCTTTGGAATCCGGGTAATAGTAATAAATTACGCCGCCTAGCACAATCCCGAGGATCAGGCCGGTAATAATTGCGATAAATAGTTTGTTCCGTTTCATGCAGGGAAATTGTGCCGTGAAATTAAGTTTATTTTTCGACATAAAGATAGCTGTTTATGTAAATCCTTTTAAAAGAAAAGCTTAACTGTTTTTTACTTTAGGAAGGCAACCTAAATGGATTTTTTGAGTTATAAATTCATCAGCTCACGATGCTTTCTAACAAAAAAGCATTATATTTAACGACCAATTGCTAAAGATTATGAAAAAAATTCTATTCTCTTTTCTATCCCTGTGTTTTGCTTTAACATTGCAGGCCCAATGCGGCGCCGGTGAAAAGCTCGTTGAAGTTCAAATCGTTCCGGATAGTTATCCCGATGAAATTTCCTGGGTGTTAAACGCCGACGGGATTACCGTTTTAAGCGGTACTTTCAATAGTGACCAAATCTGTGTTCCGGAAGACGCCTGCCTGCAGTTTATAATTTCTGACTCTTATGGAGACGGGATTTGCTGCACTTACGGAGAGGGGTCGTTTAACGTCCTGGTAGATGGTGTTTCCATTGGCTCGGGAGGACAGTACACAACGTCCACAACGATTACAAACGGTTGTGCGCCGGGCGCTTTTTGCTCTGAGCCGCTTGTTATAACGGAAGGAACATACACTGCTCCCCAGCAGAATTACTGGTATTCATTCACACCGGCAGAAAACGGAATGTATGACATTTCAACCTGTGGATTAAGCGCTTGCGATACTAAAATCTGGATCTACGGAGAATGCAACGGAATGATTACTTCCGAAACAAACGTTGGTACTTTATTTTTTGATGATAACGAAGGGGGCTGCGGAAACCAGGCCGTTGTTCACGGTTACTTCCAGGCAGGAACAGAATATTTGATCCGTATTGGTCTCGCAACAGGCGCAATGTGCGGCGGCGGAATTGATTTTGAATTATCCTACGAAGGCCCGGTAGTTGGCTGCATGGACCCTACGGCGTGTAACTACAACCCGCTGGCAACCGTATCCGATAATTCCTGTGTGTATTTCCCAAGCCCGGATTGCACAGGCGGCCCCGACCTGATGATTGTTGAGCCGGCAATTGTAAATTCACTCAACATCCGCCAGCAGGAAGCAACGAACTGTATGGTGGAAGAAGGTTGTATGGCCGGTTATGGCCAGCGTACGATCCTCGCATTTGATACGCATATCAAAAATATCGGCGACATGGATTACTATATCGGTGACCCGACAAACAACCCGGACCAGTTTACTTTCCAGAATTGCCACGGACATGCCCATTATGAAGGTTATGCCGACTATATTTTATACAAGCCAAACGGAACTTCCATTCCGATCGGTCATAAAAACGGGTTTTGCGTACTCGATCTGGAATGCAACGACGGCGGAATTCCTCAGTACAGCTGCGGCAACATGGGGATTTCCAAGCAGTGCGGCGATATTTACAACAGCGGGCTTGACTGCCAGTGGATTGATATTACAGACGTAGACACAGGTGAATACATCATGGCAGTAAAAGTAAACTGGGACCAGTCTCCGGATGCTTTGGGCCGCTACGAAACAAACTATACGAACAACTGGGGACAGGCTTGTGTGCGCATCACAATGGATGAATTCGGAAACAAAGGATATGAAATGCTCGATGATTGTGAGCCTTACGTTGATTGCGCCGGAACCCCATACGGAAACTCTGTGATTGACTGCAACGGCGATTGCGGCGGTTCAGCGATCAGGGGTGACCTGAATACGGATTTAGTTGTCCAGTCTGCTGATGCCGGGCTTTACACAACAGGGATCCTCGCTGCTTCACTGCCTTCAACAAGCTGCAACGAAGTAACGGCTGACGGTATGCTCAGCGTTTGGGATGCAGCTGTAATCAATAAATGTGCACTGGGACAAACTTCCAATGCCTGCGAATTCCCGAAATCGGCTCAAAACCTTGATCAGTATGCTGAAGTAGGATACATTGAGCTGCACATGGACCAGTCTTACCTGGACGTATTTATCAAAAATCCTGAAAACAGGGTGCTCGGCTACGAATTGAATTTCTCAGGAATTGAAATTGCAGACGTTGAAAACCTGATCGATCCGGCGTCTTACCCGATCGTACCCCAGTTCCAGAATGGCGGCACAAAAGTGATCGGTCTTTCTTATGTAGACAGCATGATCCCGAAAAACTTCCAGAACACGCCATTGCTGCGGGTTTATTTCAGCGAAGTGAATGGGGACGATATTTGCCTTGAATCTATCGTTCATTTACTGAACAACAACGCCCAGCCTGTAAACGCTAACCTGCTCGAAGGTTGTGTGAGCCTTGCCGGAGTTGAAGAAAGAGGAATGCCAGGGTTCGCGGTTAAGCCAAACCCGGCTTCAAACACGGTAGCAATTGAGTTGAAATCCAAAATCGACGAAAAAGTGAGCGTAAGCGTTACGGATGCCTTAGGCAGAAAAGTGTTGGAGAAAGAAATCAACGCAATGGAAACAGGGATCGAATTTGATGTAACAAACCTTACCAATGGTTTCTACAACGTGATCCTTTCCACCGGAGACGTAAAAATGACTAAAAAAATCATCGTAAAACATTAATTCCGTGAACGAAGAAGCAAGAGTGGAATTAGTCAAATTAGCGAATGCGAAAATGCCCTTTGGAAAATACCAGGGGCATTTTTTAATTCATTTACCCGAAGATTATCTCGTTTGGTTTAAGCAAAAAGGCTTTCCCCCGGGAACACTGGGAAGGCAGCTGGAACAAATGCTGGAGATCAAAATCAACGGTCTTGAAAAACTAATTTATCCCCTCATTCAAAAATAAGGATTGAACGTTTATGGAAATGGGCTGTATCAAGCATCATTATCCTGAACTTAAATTCTTAGCGTATGAAAACAAAAATTTTACTCCCGGTAGCATTTTGTGCCGTAACAAGCCTTTCCTTTTCTCAGAAATGTTCTGCTGCTATACTTACGTGTGGACTGAATAAGACCGAAACAAACACCAACGAAGCAGATGTTACAAAAACGCCAGGGATTACGGTCGTTAAATGCTGGGACAAAACTGTAACAGAACAAGAGAAAACGGCTGTTCTTACCGATTCCATCATTGGCTGTAAACTTGTCCGTATCATAGATTGTGAAAAACCTGTCAAGCCGCTAGAGCCAAGCATAGTTGTTGCCGGGGAGCCCCAGACGAACATTTTAATAACCGGTGAACGTTCCTTTGATCCGATAACGGGGGACGAGCTGACAAATTATAATCCAAACTACAACCCAAGCAAAACGAACATTGCGACAGGAAACCTGAACATCACCAATAAACTCGCCGTTACCGAAGCCCCGGCAAAAATCGAGGAACTGGAAGAAGTGACGATTTTACCTTGTCGCACAATAACCCGCTGTAATATCGGTTGCAAGAACATTTATGTGACCGAGCCACCTGTTGTTGCTGTAAGCCCTGTTTCATTAAACGTATTTCCAAATCCTTCATCTGATTTTATTCAATTAAAGACGAGCAACGGAAGCGAAATCACAGAAGTGGAAATCAGGGACGCGACCGGTAAAAACGTATTCAGTGAAAGTGCATTTGACAGTGAGCGTACGCGTATCGACGTGTCTTCGTACAAAACAGGTATCTATTTCGTCAAAGTAAATGCGGGAGGCAAATTTTACACCGAACAGTTGGTGGTAAAACACTAAATAGTACCTTTAGGCTTTTGAAATAAAACAATTTCCTTATGATAAAATCCGTTATTTTTTTGGCTTTGTGCAGCCCTTTTGTATTTTTTGCACAAAAAGAGATCACACTTTCCTCTACGCTTGAAAAAGCAACCGTGTTTTTCCAGGGTGCGCAGCTGGAACACAGCAAAAAGCAAAGCCTGAAACCAGGCAAGCAAACACTTGTTTTCGAAAAGCTGACAGATTTTCTTGATCCGAATACGATGCAGGTGAAAGCTACGGGAAACCTGACGATTTTGTCGGTAAGCCTGCGTAAAAACTACGAAGACAAACGGATTTCAAACCAGGAGCTGAGAGAGCTGAACGCAAAGCTGGATAAGCTCTACATCCAGGACGAAATGCTGCGGGATGAACATTTGATTTTGCAGACAGACAAAAACCTGCTGACAATGAACAGCCAGCTGCGCGGAAACGAAAAAGGCGTGGTTGTTGCTGAATTGAAAGAAGCGTACTCCTTTATTCATGCGCGGATGGTCGAGATTTCCAAGCGGGAAACGGAAATCGAGCGCCAGCTCGAAGACCTGAACAAGCAAATCAATAAAATTGCGCAGGAAATCGATGCCCAGCGCAGCAAGCCGGTGATCAATTACTCCGAAATGATCGTGGAAGTGGATGTTGCCGCTGCGACCGAAGCCACTTTTTCACTTTCCTATATTACACCAAATGCAACCTGGACGCCTTATTACGACATGCGCAGCAATGGGATCGGTATGCCGGTAAAACTCGAAGCGAAAGCTTTCGTAAACCAAACGACCGGAATTGAATGGAAAGACATTGATTTAGTGCTTTCTACCAACGATCCTTATCAGAATTCACGGGAAATCGAATTGCAGCCGTGGTACCTCAATTACAATAATTATCCGCAAACGGCCTACACACAGGCACGCACTATCCCGAATTTTGATTATTCCGGACAGAAAATCAGGGGAGAGGTGATCGACGCTTCCACGGGTGAATCCATGCCTTTTGCGAAAGTTTACTTTTCGTCTTTTCCGAACATGAATGTGGTGACCGATTTTGATGGTAAATTCGAGATTACCGTTCCGAAAGGCGAATATTACCTTAATGCGAGCTACGTTGGTTACAGCGGTGTACAGCAATACGTAAATGCTCCGTACATCAAGTTTTTCCTGATGCCGAATGACCTTGTGTTTGAAAGACCTCAATCAGTATACGATATGAATACGGTCAATGGTGAGATCATGTCGCAGGATGCGGAATATTATAGTGGTTATGAAGAAAGCCAAAACGTTGCCCTGGAGGAAGTGATGGTGATGGATACGAAATCCATCCGCAAAAAAGGGGAGAAGCGCAAAAGCAAGGAAGAACTGTACCAAACGATTGGAGGTGCAGCCACAGAAGCTGATTTTGCTGCCAATGTTGCAACACAGGTAGTTCAAAAAGATTTACGTGTCGAATACCAGATCCAGTCTAAATTCTCGATAGCCAGCGACGGAATTGACCAGCGGGTGCAGATTTCCACCTATGAGCTGCCATCCAGCTACGAATACCACACAGTTCCGAAAATCGATCCGGCGGTTTATCTCGTTGCGCAGGTTTCGGGCTGGGAGAAGCTAAATTTACTGAGCGGGGAATCCAACATTTACTTTGACGGCACGTTTATCGGGAAATCTTATGTAGATGTCAATTCCACGAAAGATACGCTTTCTTTCTCTATGGGGAAAGATGCTAAATTGCAGGCTTTGCGGACACGGATCACAGAAAAAAGTAAAAACCGCGCGATCGGCTCACGCCAAAAATTCGAGGTTGCCTGGGAAATCAAGGTCAAAAACAATGGTGGCGCGGAAATTCCTTTGCTGATCAAAGACCAGTTCCCGGTTTCAACCAACGATGATATCAAGGTGAAGCGCGGCGATTACAGCGGAGGAAAGCTGGACGACAATACCGGTATCATTACCTGGGAAACCGTTCTTCCGAAAAACCAGTCAAAATCATTTACTTTTGATTATACGATTGATTATCAGAAAGGAATGATCCTTTACCTGGAGTAAATTAAGAATGAAACATGTAGAATTTGGTTGAGTTTATTTTTAATTCTCCATTTTCAATTAAATAGAAACTATGAATAAATTAATTTTCATCACCGCAGCACTTTGCTTTGCAACAAACGTTTTTGCACAAAAAGAAAGCATTGTGTCGTCCAAACTGGATAAAGTGACTGTTTTCTTCCAGGGAGCACAGCTGGAACACAGTAAAAAACAAAGCGTAAAAGCCGGCAAGCAAACGCTCGTTTTCGAAAAGCTGACGGATTTCCTTGATCCGAATACGATGCAGGTAAAAGCTACCGGAAACCTGACGATTTTGTCTGTGAGCCTGCGCAAGAACTACGAAGACAAACGGATTTCCAACCAGGAACTGAAGGAGCTGAATGCGAAATTGGACCAGTTGTATATCCAGGATGAAATGCTGCGCGATGAGCATTTGATTTTACAGACAGACAAAAACCTGCTGACAATGAACAGCCAGCTGCGCGGGAATGAAAAAGGCGTGGTTGTTTCCGAATTGAAAGAAGCGTACTCCTTCATTCATGCGCGGATGGTCGAGATTTCCAAACGCGAAACGGAAATTGAGCGCCAGCTCGAAGATTTAAACAAGCAGATCAATAAAATTGCACAGGAAATCGACGCCCAGCGCAGCAAGCCGGTGATCAATTACTCAGAAATGATCGTGGAAATTGATGTGGCTGAAGCTACGGAATCAGAGTTTTTTATCTCCTACATTTCCCCCAACGCTACCTGGAAGCCCTATTACGACATGCGCAGCAATGGGATTGGAATGCCTGTTAAGCTCGAAGCTAAAGCTTTCGTGAACCAAACGACCGGGATCGAATGGAAAGACATTGATTTGGTGCTTTCTACCAATGATCCTTACCAGAATTCAAGGGAAACCGAGCTGCAGCCGTGGTACCTCAATTACAATAATTATCCGCAAACGACCTACACGCAGGCACGCACCATTCCGAATTTCGATTATTCCGGACAGAAAATCAGGGGAGAGGTGATTGATGCTTCCACGGGTGAATCCATGCCTTTTGCGAAAGTTTATTTTTCGTCTTTTCCGAACCTGAACGTGGTGACCGATTTTGACGGCAAATTTGAGATTACCGTTCCGAAAGGACAGCAATACCTGAACGCAAGCTATATCGGCTACGGTAATGTGCAGCAATACGTTAACGCGCCTTACATGAAGTTTTTCCTTGTTCCGAACGAGCTCGTGCTGCAAACAGTGAACAACCCACTTGCGATTTCCCAAATGACGACGCAGACGAATACCGGCGCCACGATGTATAATTATACGATGCCTTCCTATACCGTTGATGCCCTGGCAACGAAAGAACAAACGGCTGTTTTTGGCAGCAAGCGCAAATCCCGGTGGAAGAATGAGAATAAACTGGCTGTAGACGGAAACACGGGCCTTTATGCTGCAAATGTGGCTACACAAGTGGTGCAAAAAGATTTGCGGGTTGAATACCAGATCCAGTCTAAGTTTTCCCTTGCCAGCGACGGGATCGACCAGCGCGTGCAGATCGCGACTTACGAATTGCCCTCGAACTACGAATATCACACCGTTCCTAAAATCGATCCGGCGGTTTACCTCGTAGCGCAGGTTTCGGGCTGGGAAAAGCTCAATTTGCTGAGCGGCGAGTCCAACATTTACTTTGACGGTACGTTTATCGGAAAATCCTACGTAGATGTGAATTCCACGAAAGACACACTTTCTTTCTCTATGGGGAAAGATGCGAAATTGCAGGCTTTGCGGACAAGGATCACGGAAAAAAGTAAAAACCGCGCGATCGGCTCACGCCAGAAATTCGAAGTGGCCTGGGAAATCAAGGTGAAGAACAATGGCGGCGCTGAAATCCCTTTGCTAATCAAAGACCAGTTCCCGGTTTCAACGGACAACGATATCAAAGTGAAACGCGGCGAGTACAGCGGCGCCAAACTAGACGATAAAACAGGAATCCTTACCTGGGAAACGGTACTTCCGAAAAACCAGTCGAAATCATTTACTTTTGATTATACGATTGATTATCAGAAAGGAATGATCCTTTACCTGGAGTAAATTAAGAATGTAGAATGGTTGAGTTGAGTTAATTTTTAATTCTTCATTCTACATTTCAATTCCTTCAGTCTTTCACGAAACGAAGTACTGAAGCCTGAATTTCGAGGAAATAAACACCGGAAGGGAGCTCGCTTACGTTCAGCTGATTGTCTTTCAGGTTAATCTTCGCAATTTCTTGTCCTAAGGAGTTAAAAACGCGGGATTCGATATTTTGGCCGGTAAAGCCTTTTACGAGAATAAGATCCCGTGCCGGATTAGGCGAAACAGAAAGCTCAGCGTGGTTTGAAACAGCTTTGAAGCCCGTATTGTCAATATATTCATACGCCCCGATTTCCGGGTTAAGAATATGTTCTGTTCCTGTAATGTCCGTTGACGGAGCGTCGTCTGCTGAGCCCATATTAATTAGCGTGCTCAGGTGCTGCAGGCGCAACCCGTCATCCTCTGTCAGCCAGCAGTTGTCATCGCCGATCGGGTTGTTGATGTTAATAAAGAGCGGATCAGCTTCCAGGTTGTTGAGGCCTGTGGTGATTACATGCGGAAAGTCCTGTCCTGTAAGATCAATGTCAGATACACTTGCTGTAAATGAAGCGTCGCCGAGCAGGAAAAACTGTGGTCCTTCGCCGGATGCAGTGTTACCCCAGAAAATGGTATTCAATAACATCGGGTTGCTCGTGCCTGAGCTTCCTGTCCCGGAGTTCAGTTGGTCGCTTACGAGCCCGCCGCCGTCAGTTGCAGAGTTGTGGGCGAAAACGCAATTTGTGATCTTAGGCGTTGTGGTGCCTTCATTTCCGGCCCAGTTGTACATACCGCCCGCACGCCCTTCAGCAACATTACCGTAAACGATCGTATTTGTCAGGCTGGGACTGGCATTCCCGTTTAACCCGAAATTATCCATTCCTCCTCCGCCGATGTAAGCATGATTGTCGATGATGATGCAATTCAACAGATCAGGGCTTGCGATCCCTTGCGTATGTCCGCTGTTGAACATTCCGGCACCGAACTGGGCGAAATTATTACGGATGACACAGTTCCTGAAGCTGGGATTGCAGCTATTGCCCGGGTAACCGCCGTTGTTGAAGACGCCGCCGCCCAAACCTTCATCCATTCCCGCCGACCGGTTATCGTTGGCATCCTCAATTACAAAACCATCAAGTACCGCCGAATTGTCGATCCCCGTACCGTTTGAAATTACATGGTAGCTGTTGTCATCTATATTCACATCGCCGATAGAGCCACTGAGAATACTACAGGCCCCACAAGTGAAAACACGTTCTGATAAAAGTGTTTCAGTTCCCTGGAAACTGCCGATAATTTCGACGTTGTTTTTCATGTGGAAGGCAATTTCCCTGTCAATTGTCGCCGTTGTATAATAAACGCCGCAAGCCACCCAAAGCTGATCGCCGGGAATCGCGTTGTCAATTACTGTTTGCAGCTGTTCGCCCGGAAAAGCATTTGACCAGGAAGTTCCGTCCATCAAACCTGCCCCGGAAGGGGTGACATGATGAATGGCCGCGAAAAAATGAAAAGAAAATGCGCTGAGCGCAATAGTAAGTAAGCAGGAGATTTTCATAAGATTGTTTATCAGTTTGACGAATATAATAAATTAATCCGATAATCGTTCGCTTTGTAAACAAAAAAACCGCTCTCAAAGAATGAGAACGGTTTATGCAAAATAAACAACCAGTAACAGCTGATTAAAGTCCGATACCGATGTAGTCTTTTTTACCGCTTCGGGTCATGTATTCAACCAAAATTCCCTTGCCGGTTTGTGACAGCTTACCCGTCAATTCTTCGGCGGTTTCAATGGTTTCATTATCTACTTTGGTAATGATCATGCCTTCTTCAAAGCCGATAGATTTCAATTTTCCGGTATTTAATGTTTTGATTTTCACACCGTAACCTACATTCAGCTCTTTTTTCTCTTTATCTGTCAGGGCAACAAATACTGCGCCCAGGGCCGTGTTTTTGGAAATTTCACTTTTAGAAAGAAGCTTGGTGTCGCCCTCGCTGTTGTGGAGAACGATATCTACAATTTCCTCCGTGCCTTTTTTATGGCGGACAGTTACTGTTACTTTATCACCAGGACGGCGTTTTCCGATTTCTTCCTGCAGGCTGGCTACGGAATTCACATCTCTTGAACCGATTTTGAGGATCACGTCGCCGTCTTTTAACCCGGCATCCTGTGCACCGCCGTCTTCAAGGACTTTGGAAACAAAAACCCCACGTGTATTTGGTAAATCGTTGGTTTCTTTCAATTCCTGGCTGATGTCGGCAATTTGTACGCCCAGGTAACCACGCTGTACGACCCCGTAATCAATGAGGTCGCGCATTACTTTTTGCATCAGGTTTACCGGAACAGCAAATGAATACCCGGCATAACTTCCTGTTTGTGAGGCAATGGCTGTATTGATCCCTACGAGCTCGCCTTTAGTGTTAACCAGTGCACCGCCGCTGTTTCCCGGGTTCACAGCTGCATCCGTCTGGATAAACGATTCGATGGGAACAATGCTGGAGGAAGTAGGGTCGCCCAGGATATTGATGTTCCGTGCTTTTGCGCTGACAATTCCTGCCGTTACAGTAGAAGTCAGGTTGAACGGGTTACCCACTGCGAGTACCCATTCGCCAACGCGCAGGTCGTCGGAGTTTCCGAGCGAAATCGGCTGCAGGTTTTTAGCGTCAATTTTCAATACGGCGATGTCTGTCGAAGGATCGGCACCAATTACAGTGGCCGTGTATTTACTGTTATCGTTGAGGATAACTTCAATTTCGTTGGCATCAGAGATTACGTGGTTGTTGGTCACAATATATCCTTCCGAAGAAACAATTACGCCCGAACCCGATCCGGCCCCATATTGCTTAAATTCACGGTTTCCTGTTCCCGGTCCGTAAAAGAACTCATAAAACGGGTCCCGCTGGATATGAGTACGTACTGTTTTTGTGGTTACGTGAACGACGGAATTGATAGAAGCTTCGGATGCTTCCACAAAGTTTTCAGTCATCGCCGGGTTGAAGCTCGGCATGTTGACCATTTTTGCGAAATTTTTCTCATTCCCATCGATCACCTGGTCTGAAAGTGAGCCGGATCCGGCATGCTGAACGAAGAGATAGGAGCCGAGGGGAATCAAACCTCCCACGAGCCCGAGCGCTAAGGTTTTAAATGTTGTATTCATATCTGTCTGTTGTAAATTTTGATTTATTGTGCAATTATAACGCGATCAGATAAAAAAGTACAAATTTTTCCTGTTAAGAAGTGTTAAGGAGTTTAATGTGCTAATTTGATAATGAGTTAATGTGCTAATGGAGTAGTTAATTAGCACTTTACCCTATTAACATTAGCATATCATTTCTTCAGATATTGTCCGGTGTAGCTTTCTTTGCAGTTCACAATATCTTTCGGGCTTCCCTGGAAAACAACGTTCCCACCTTCATTTCCTCCTTCGGGGCCGATGTCGATGAGCCAGTCGGAAGCACGGATTACGTCCTGGTTGTGCTCAATGATGAGAATGGAATTCCCGGCGTCAACTAATTTCTGGAACGCGATGAGAAGCTTTTCAATATCGTAAAAATGCAGGCCAGTTGTCGGCTCATCGAAAATGAACAAAGTTGTTTGCGCAGAGCTTCCTTTTGCAAGGAAAGAGGCGAGCTTAATCCGCTGGGCTTCACCGCCGGAAAGCGTGCTGGAAGATTGTCCCATTTTGAGGTAACCCAGCCCGATTTCCACCAAAGGCAGCAATTTAAACGCGATTTTCTCTTCGAGCTTGTCTTTTCCTTCATTGAAAAAAGCGTGGGCTTCCGCAATATCCATGTCGAGGATTTCGGAAATATTTTTGCCGCGGTATTCCACTTCGAGCGTTTCCTGCTTGAATTTTTTACCTTCACAGGCTTCGCATTCGAGGTGAACGTCGGCCATGAACTGCATCCCAATCGTTACTTCGCCTTCGCCTTCACACATTTCACAGCGACCGCCTTCAACGTTAAAACTGAAAAAACCGGGTTTGTAGCCGCGGGTTTTCGCTAATGGCAGACGGGCAAAGAGCTCACGGATATCATCGTAAGCCTTCACGTAAGTCGCCGGGTTGCTTCGCGAAGATTTCCCGATCGGGTTCTGATCAACAAATTCTACCTGCTGCACGCATTTCAGGTCGCCTTCGAGCGAACGGTAATTGCGCTTGGTTTCGGTAAACTGACCTAAATGATATCGCAGGGCAGGGTAGAGCACGCCTTTGATCAGCGAAGATTTTCCCGATCCTGAAACGCCGGTTACGCACACAATGCGGTTCAGCGGAATTTCAACGTCTACGTTTTTGAGGTTATTTTCATTGGCCCCGAAGAGCTTCAGCTTGTTTTTGGAAGTTTTGTTCTGCGCCACGAAGTCAATGCTGCGCTCGCCCGTCAGGTAATTGGCTGTTAAGCTGCGGCTTTGGTTGCGCAATTCGCTGTGGTTTCCCTGGAAAACGACTTCGCCGCCGTAAATGCCCGCTTTCGGCCCGATATCGATAATTTCATCAGCCGCCCGCATAATTTCTTCTTCGTGCTCCACGATAATCACGGTGTTGCCCAAATCCCGCAGGTTTTTGAGAACGGTAATCAGGCGGTTCGTATCACGCGGATGTAAACCGATGCTCGGCTCATCCAGGATGTACATCGATCCGACCAAACTGCTTCCGAGGGAAGTTGACAGGTTGATGCGCTGGGATTCGCCCCCGGACAGGGAATTCGCCTGGCGGTTGAGCGTTAAATAATCCAGTCCCACTTCGCTGAGGAAAAACAAACGGTTCGTGATTTCCGGCAGCAAACGCTTGGCAACCTGCTGATCGTGCACTTCGAGTTCCAATGTCTGGAAAAACGGCAAAACCTCTTTGATCGGGGTGAGTACGATATCGGTGATCGTTTTCCCGTTGATCTTCACGTAATTGGCGTCTTTGCGCAGCTTCGTCCCCCTGCAGTCCGGGCAGATCGTTTTACCGCGGTAGCGTGAAAGCATGACGCGGTATTGGATTTTATAGGTCTGGCTTTCAATGAATTTAAAGAAATCATTTAAACCGTCAACTTTACTGTTTCCTTCCCAGAGCAAAGCCATTTCTTTGTCGTTGAGCTCCATCACCGGGCGGTGGATCGGAAAATCATATTTAGATGCCTGGTACATGAATTTCCGCTGGTATTCGCTCATGCTTTCGCCTTTCCAGGCCGCAACTGCCCCTTCGTAAACACTAAGGCTCGGGTCAGGGATTACCAAACGGTGGTCGATCCCGATCACGGAACCGAAGCCTTCACAGGTTTTACATGCCCCGAAAGGATTGTTGAAGGTGAAAAAATGCTCGCTTGGCTCCACGAATTCGATGCCGTCCAGCTCAAAGCGGTTGTTGAATTCCTCGTAGCGGTTTTCGTCCGGGAAATGGATCACGCAGGTACCGCCGCTTTCACCGAAGGCCAGCGAAATAGAATCACTGACGCGGGCGTCAAACTCACTGGCCGTTTTGATCCGGTCGACAACGAGGAAAGCGTGCACGTAATCTTTATTGATGATTTCCTTATCGTCCAGCTCGTAAATTTCGCCGTCAATCAGGATCCGGGCGTAACCCTGGTCTTTCAGCAGGGAAAGCTGGCGGTCAAAGCCATATTTTTCAAAATTAGTCAGGGGGGCCAGGATGTAGGCTTTTTCTCCTTCGTCCTGGTGCTGCAGGTAATTGACCACGTCGGTCACAGTGTGCTTCTTAACTTCGTTCCCTGAAACAGGAGAGTATGTGCGGCCAATACGGGCAAAAAGCAGCTTGAGGTAATCGTAAATCTCGGTTACAGTTCCGACAGTTGAGCGCGGGTTGGAGGAAATTACTTTTTGTTCAATAGCGATCGCCGGTGAAATCCCTTTGATGAAATCCGTTTCGGGTTTGTCGAGCTTACCCAAAAACTGGCGGGCATAGGAAGACAAGCTTTCCACGTAGCGGCGCTGGCCTTCGGCGTAAAGCGTATCGAAAGCCAGGGAAGATTTACCGGATCCCGAAACACCTGTAATTACTGTGATTTTGCCGTGTTTGATCTTGACGTCGATGTTTTTGAGATTGTGAACACGCGCCCCTTTGATATGAATAACTTTGTCTTGCATTGAACCTGTAAAATTAAGGAAATTTTGTCTTTAGTCCCGCAGAGAATGCTATATTTTTTCCGCAGATTTCGCAGACTCCGCGGAGGAGTATTGTATGTTAGTTAAATTACTAAGAAGTAAAATCAGCGAAGTCTGCAGGAGATAATTACAGACAGGTCTTCACTTCCTTCCATTTCAAGTGATGGATCTCTGCGGGACTGGCATCTAAAGGGGCAGCGAAGCCGCCGTTTTTCACAACAAAGTCATAGATTCCTTTCCGGAGGCTTTCCCATAATTTGTCCGCTTCTTTGAACGGGTTTTTCAGGAACGTTTCAGCGGCTTTTGCCTGCATTTTGGCGGTCATTTTATCTACGCCTTTCGTGTAATACGTAAATGTTCCGTCGTTGTTTCTGGTGAAGCCCATCTGCCGGAAACCGCTTACAGGGTGCTTGCCGTCGTAGCCGGTTGAAAACGGACGCCAGGGAGTTTTGAGGGTTGCGTAAACCCAATGGTCGGAAGCAAATTCCGTACAGATCACCGAGCCGTCGCCGGCAGGAAGTGGAATGTGGATATGGATCACGGAACCGACAGGGTTAGCGGATTCCCACAACGCTTTCTCATCGAAGCCTGTTTTTTTCGAAGGACTGAAAACGGCATATTTCGGATTGACGAAGTCGTTGAAATGCAGGCGAAGGTAAGTCAAAAAGGTCTCTGGTGTAAAAACCCTTCCTGTCTCCGGGTTGTTCGGAAAAGCTTTGATCGTTACCGGGAAATAATCCAGGTTGATGATTTTGCCGCCGGCATTTTTCAAGGTTTGAATTTCGAAATCCCCCTCTTTTTGGAGGGACTCGATTTTGTCGCTGACTGGTTTGGAGATCTGGTGATTTAAAAGGCTTTTCCAGGAGGAGATTTCTGTGCAGGGGCTTTCGTCGGGCGTTTGAATGCCTAACAAAAGGATTGCAATAAGAAAAGCTTTTAGGATCATTGGTGTAAAGATATCGAAGTTTATTTTGGATCGCAAAGTTTACAAAGTTTTTCGCAATTACGATTGCTACCGGGAGCGCTAAGTTTTTTTTGAGTTGGGCAAAGAAAGCGAAGGAGTGATGAATACTATTGATCACTCATCATTTTCAACTTTCCATTCTCAATTTTAAATTTTCCTTCACAGAAGCAAACCATTCATCACTGAGAATGCTCAATACGATGCTGTCGCGCCAGGTACCATCGGGCTTCAAGCCATTGTGGCGCAAAACACCTTCTACCGTACAGCCGATGTTTTTCATGGCGGCGATGCTCCGTTTGTTGTCGTTATCCGCGCGGAATTCAACGCGTTCCATGCCGAGGGTTTCGAAAGCGTATTCCAATAAAAGGAACTTGCAATGCTTGTTCAGGCCCGTGCCCCGAAAATCCTTGCCGTACCACGTATAGCCGAGCTGCAGGCTTTTGTTTTCGGGCTGAATATCGTAAAAACGCGTACTCCCGGCGTAACGCTGCGTTTGCTTGTCAAACACGATGAAAGGCAATTCTTTCCCGGCGTCTCTGGCTTCGAGTGCAATGCGAATGTAGTTTTTGAGGTTCTCTTCACCGGCGGCTGAAATAAGTGAATATTGCCAGGTTTCTGGCTCGTTGAGTGCAAAAGGCAATAAATGTTCCCAGTCTGAAGCTTCGAGCGGGCGGAGGAGGAGACGATTTGTTTCAAGTAAGATCATGAAATAACTTTAGTTCAGATTAACCGGTAATTAACTTAGTCATAAAGTCTGATCCCATATTAATAAGAATTTCTTTGATTACATGCAATCCTGTTTTTTGAGCTTTAGCCCAAAGTTTAGTCAATCGTTTTAAAATTTTTGTTTTGGTTTCTTTTGTTAATACGCTTTTTATTTCATCAGTTTCAAACACTAATATTTCTAGTTCTACTATTTCATCTTCTGTTTTTCCTTCCTTGAGTTCTATTAACTTGTTTTTTGTATCATTTAAATACTTTTCTAAAAATAATTGTTGATTAAGATCAAAAGGAATGTCTGCATCTTCATCAACAAACTTCAGTTGTGAATAAAATTGTTCTTCGTACGCTTTCAAAACAGTATCTTGATAAATTGGCTCAAACTGATCGTATTTCTTTACTCGTTCCATCCATGTATTGAAAACATTCATAACCTGGTTAGACTCAACTTTTGTTTCTTTTTTTTCTGTTCTAAAACCATCTTTAGGTTTGTACTCGATCAAAAAAGAAATCGTATTTACTATAACTTCATAGTTCTTAACTTCAAAATAAAAATCTGATTCAGGATCAATATCGATTACCTTGACTAAAGATTTAGCAGGAGGAGCTAATTCAAACTTATCACTTTTAAATTTAGAAAAAGCGGCTAGTGCCTCATGTACATTACTTGGTATTTCTTTCTTCTTAGCTTCCATATTATATTTTAAAATCCTCCCAATGCCACTTCATAGCCCTTCATTCCAAAGCCAAACACACAACCCGCACAAACCGGCGAAATCAGTGAAGTATGGCGAAACTCTTCCCGTCCGGCGATGTTGGAAATGTGTACTTCGATTACGGGTGTTTCCACGGCGGCAATGCAATCGCGGAGGGCTACGCTCGTGTGGGTGTAGCCGCCTGCGTTGAGGATGATGCCGTCTACGTTGGCTTGTTGGATCTGATCGATCAGCTCGCCTTCGATATTGGACTGGAAATAAGACAATTCGTGGGGTGAGCGCGTTTTTAGCTCTTCGAAATAGGCTTCGAAAGTTTGCTTTCCGTATATTTGCGGTTCACGGGTTCCTACCAGGTTGAGGTTAGGGCCGTTGAGGATCAAAATTTTCATCAATGACTGTTTGGGATCGCTATATTAAGCATTTTATTTCTTATTTGAAAATTGAAAAAGGCCTGTCGGGGAACTCGGTGGAAGCCTACGAGCGTGATGTGCTGAAACTAAATGATTTTGCTGAGAGTAACCGCCTTGAACCGAAAAATATACGGCTCGGCGATTTGCAGCAGTTCCTTGCCCAATTGCACGATCTCGGTCTCGCCGCACGCAGCCAGGCACGGATTATTTCGGGGATCAAGCAGTTTTTCATGTTCCTGATCCTGGAGAACGAAATCGAAAACGATCCCTGCGAATTGCTTGAAATGCCTAAAATCGGGATGAAGCTCCCGGAAGTGCTTGAGCTCGAAGAAATCGAAAGCCTGATTAACGCCGTTGATCTCAGCAAAGCGGAAGGACACCGCAACCGGGCAATCCTTGAAACCTTGTACAGCTGCGGCTTGCGCGTTTCGGAGCTGGTGAACCTCAAATTCGCCGACCTGCATTTTGACCAGGGTTTTATCCGTGTATTGGGAAAAGGGAACAAACAGCGCCTGGTGCCGGTTAGCCCGCAGGTTGAAAAGGAAATCGGGCTGTACGTCAATCACACACGCAATCACCTGGATATCAAACCCGGACAGGAAGCTTACGTTTTCCTCAACCGTCTCGGAAGCAAGCTGACCCGCAATATGATCTTCATTATTATCCAGCGGCTGGCAGACGAAATCAAACTGCAGAAAAACATCAGCCCGCACACGTTCCGGCATTCTTTTGCGACCCACCTGATCGAAGGCGGTGCGAACCTGCGTGCCATACAGGAAATGCTTGGCCACGAATCCATCACGACTACGGAAATATATACGCACCTCGACCAGCGTTTCCTGCGCGAAGCGATTATGAGCTTTCACCCACGGAACATGAAGAACAAACAATGAAGACCGCCGAAGGCAGCAACGCAGCCAATGAAAAATCGATATTTCTTCCAAAAATCTAATTATCCCACATTTGTGTACCCCTGATTTTAAATTCTACACTTTACATTCTTAATTTTATTACTATAATTGTATACTTTTTTGACAAACCGGGCGTTTAGCCTTTGACTATTTTTCGAAAATTCAACTTATGAAAATTTTCTTTTTCATCCTGAGCTGCTTCGCTTTAACGACTTCGTTTTCACAGGAAAAACGCACCATTTCGGGCTATATTACAGATGAACAAACCGGTGAAAAGCTCATCGGGGCGATTGTTTATGACACTGTTTCCAAGAAGGGGGCAGGGACAAATGAGTATGGCTTTTTCAGCTTGACGGTCCCGGCAAAAGATGCGTATTTGCGTGTTTCTTACTTCGGATTGCAGACGAAATATACGTTTTGTGCCCTGGGACGAAGCGAAATTAACATTTCCCTGACGAGCGACGTGAAAAACCTGGGCGAAGTGACGATCAGCAGTGAAGGTGCCAAGAAAGACATTGAAAGCACCAACTCGGGAACAATTGAGCTGCAGCTGGATAAAGTGGAGAAATTGCCGATGATCCTGGGCGAAAAAGACGTCATGCGTGTCATCCAGCTCCTGCCGGGCGTGAAATCCGGGGGCGAGGCTTCCAGCGGGATTTATGTGCGCGGTGGTGGACCGGACCAGAACCTGATTTTACTCGACGGCGTTCCGATTTACAACGCTTCGCACTTATTCGGTTTCTTTTCCATTTTTAACTCGGATGCTTTATCCAACGTTACACTGATTAAAGGCGGATTCCCGGCGCGTTATGGCGGCCGTGTTTCATCTGTGCTCGACATGCGTATGAAAGAAGGAAACCTGAAGAAATACAACGTCGAAGGTTCCATTGGGCTTCTTTCCAGTCGCATCCTTGTGGAGGGCCCGATCAAAAAGGACAGGACCGCTTTTGCTTTCAGCGCGCGCCGTACTTACCTGGATTTGCTGTACCGTCCGTTTATGCTGGCGAAAGGCTATGACGGAGGATATTTTTTCCACGATTTCAACGGGAAAATCCACCACAAGATCAACGATAAGCATCACTTGTTCTTCAGCGGTTACTTCGGTCTTGACAAGGTTTTCTTTAACATGAAAGAAACCACTTCTTACGACGATGACGGAACAGAATACAAAAATAAGTTCAAAACCCGCCTGCAATGGGGGAACTCGATTGGTGTTGTCCGCTGGAACTACCGGATGGGGCCAAAATTGTTCCTGAATACAACGGCGACTTTCTCGAAATACAAATTCCTGATCGGGATGGAAGATATCACCGAGATCAAACCGACAAGCGGCGCCGGCTCTACGGAAGAATTCAAGATCGGCTATAATTCCGGGATTACCGACTGGGGACTGAAATCCGACTTTACGTATTTCCCGAACCCGAACCACAACATCAAATTCGGGGTTGCCGAAACCTACCACACCTTTACGCCGGGTGTTTCTTACATCGACGTAGACGCCCAGGGAGTAGCAATTGACACGTCTTTTGGCTCCAATGTTCAGTATTCGCATGAAGTGAACCTCTATTTTGAAAATGACCACAAGATCAGCGAAAGGCTAAAGCTGAATTACGGTTTGCACCATTCCATTTTCTTTACGAACGGAAAAGTGCTCCAGGCTTTGCAGCCGCGCTTTAGCTCTAATTTTATGCTGGACGAAAAATCAAGCGTTAAGTTTGGTGTGAGCCGCATGGCACAGTTCCTCCATTTGCTGTCAAACAGCGGGATCGGGCTGCCAACGGACTTATGGGTTCCTGCAACCGATAAAATCAAGCCTGTATTGGCCAACCAGGTCAGCTTAGGTTATTACAGGGAATTGAGCAAAGGCTACAACTTTTCCGTTGAGGGCTACTACAAAAAAATGAATAACCTGATCCAGTATAAGGAAGGCGCTGATTTTATTTCGATTAACGACGACTGGCAGTCCCGCGTTGAAACAGGGCAGGGCTGGAGCTACGGGGGAGAATTCTTCCTGGAAAAGAAAAAAGGCAAATTAACCGGCTGGCTGGGCTACACACTGAGCTGGGCAGAGCGCCAGTTTGACAACCTTAATTTTGGCGAGAAATTCTTTTACCGCTATGACCGTCGCCACGATGTCAGCCTGGCAATGACTTACCAGATCGACGATTACTGGGATGTGGGCATGGTTTTCGTTTTCGGGACTGGAAATGCCGTTACGCTTGGATCGCAGACCTATTCCGTTGCACCGGGGCTTTTCACGTATTATTATGGAAATTCGATCACTAATTTCGATCAATTGAACGGCTACCGGATGCCGGCTTACCACCGGATGGATGTAGGAGCGAATTACAAGAAAGACAAAAAATGGGGACATTCCGTGATCTCATTCTCAGTCTACAATGTCTACAACCGTCAAAATCCGTTCATGATCTACAGGGGAATTAATAACGCAGGTGACCCGGCTTTGATGCAGGTTTCGCTTTTCCCGTTAATTCCGTCGATCAGCTGGAAATTCCAGTTTGACTTTGAAAAAGTAAAGAAAAATAAAGAAACTAAAAATACTGAAAATGAAAACAAATAGATGCTTCGGAATATTGCTTGGCTTTGCTTTCCTGTTTTCCTGCCAGAAAGAGCTCGAGTTTAAAGGGGAAGGTAAAGACCCGCTGCTCGTGGTGAACGCCATTGAGCAAAACGATTCCACGTTTAAAGTCTACCTGGAACGTACTACTTTTTTCCTGAGCAATGAAGGAGAAGAGAGCAAATACATTGAAACCGGCGCCATCATGAAAGTGACGAACGTGAGCACGGGTGAGGTTTTTACCATGAACCAGTCTACGTATGACAATGTATATGAATTTCCTTTTGTGACAGCTCCGGGAACACGCTACAAAATCGAGGTGAGCCATGCGGAATACCCGTCTGTCAGCAGTGAAATTACAACCGTTCCAAACGTTACGCTTACTTCGGTTGATACATCCGGTTTTTCTAAAGACGGGTCGCTTCACAAAAGGGCTGTCCTGAAATGGAATGATCCGGCAGGAGAGAATTACTACATGCTGCGCCTGTTTTACGCTGATCCGCTCTATGATTATTTCTACCAGATGACTTTCCAGTCCAATGATGAAGTAACCAGCGGCCAGGGTGCAGACCCGCTTTCATCTGATAAACCAACTTTCGATGACCTGCTGTTCACAGATGAGCTTTTTGACGGGGAACAAAAGCAGCTGGAAATCGAATTCATGACCTATAAAGGAATGACGCCTGCCGAAGACCCGATCTATACTTACAGGCTGATCACCATGAATAAAGAAACGTATCTCTATTACCGTTCAGTGCTCATGGGCCAGGAAGACAGCCCCTTCATCGAACCGGTGAAAGTGTATTCAAATATAGAAGGCGGCTTCGGGATCTTTGGCTCTTTGAACAATTCGCAGATCGTGAAATAAGCTTGAGAAATTTCAATTTAAAGACCGGGAATTAAAGTTTCCGGTACTCAAAAAACGCAAAAGCTGCCCCCAAACGGGCCTGGAAGAACGATTTCTGGAAATAGATATTGTAATTATCGGATCCATAGTAGGCGAGTTGACCGAACAAAGCCAAAAAGCGGGTGCTTGGCACGGGCTTGTATGCTGTGAGCGCTGCATTCAGTCGCTTGCTCGTCATTCCTAAAGGGATTTTTTGCAAATTTTCATAACCTCCTGAGTTGTAGCTTAAATCCGTAATATATTCCAGGTTCAGGCTTAAGCGCAAATTCTCCATGTTGGATTTTTCAGTGATCATTAAAGTTGTGCCCTGGTAAAAATGCTTTTCCCAAAAGCGTGAGTTGATCCAGGTGAGATTGAGAATAATACGGTTTCCGCCATAAACGCCATGCTGATGGAATTTTTGATTGGCAAAATAGGAGGGATGATACTCATAAAGCAAGCGCCAGTTCAGGGAATTGCTCTTTTCATAAGCTTCTTTCACGGAAAAGATTGTCCTGCGCTGTGATTTTTTGCGGATTACACGCTCGTTGCGGCTTTTTTGAGCGTTGTTGTTTATCAGCCGGGTTTTAAAATGCAGGTTCCCCCCAATAAGCGCATGGATAATCAGACTTTCGCTAAAGCTCCCGTTGTAAATATTCACCGTATCGGTAAAATCCACGAATTCGGTTCCGTCCTGGCCGTTGGAATGATGAGCAGCGCCAAGCCCAAAGTAAAGCGTTCGCTTGTTTTCTGTGTTCCAAAGCTTCTCAGGACTGAAAAAATAATACAGGCGCGGGTAAAAACTGGGCGTACGTACCGGCTTGGATTTGTCCTGCCAGCTTGTGTCGTTTTGAAAAAGCCTGACGCGTGTGCTGGGAATAAACTGCAGCGCGTGGACCCATTTGTGTTTTCTTCCCGTTGCATAGTCCGGGCCGCCGATTGTTAAAGCAAGCTGAAAATCACCGTTGAAAATATAAGGTTTTTTAATTCCTGAATGGTAATCCAGCGGTGCCCCGGAAACCGTAGCCGGCTCGCTGACAAGCTCCAGCATATCCCTGAAAGCAGATGCATTTTCCCTGCTTCGCATCAAACTATCCAGGGCCGTTGCCTGTCCGAAAGTTACAAGCGGCAACAGGGCGAAAAACAGCAAGCATGGTCTGAAAGCAGCATTCATATATCCAAAAATAAGAAATACCTTATAAATTACGTTAAAAAGCAGAAATAAAGTGCGCAACGCTTTGTTTTTCCTTAAAAGAAGTGTAATTTTGTAGCCCCAAATCCAGAACCAGAAGATGCTAGATATTGACCTGTATGAAGCTAAAGCCCTGTACCCGTTCCAGGACAAAACCGTAGCATCCATTTTAAACGAATTCGAGTCCAACGACAGTAATTTCAACCTGTTATACCAACTTCCGACAGGCGGTGGCAAAACCGTTATTTTCTCGGAAATTTCACGCCGCTATATTGAGAAATTCGGTAAAAAAGTGTTGATCCTTACACACCGGATCGAGCTTTCCGTACAGACTTCAAAGCAGCTTTCGGCCATCAGCGTTCCGAATAAAGTAATCAGCAGCGATGTGAAAAAGCTGTCTGATGACGAAGATTACCCATGTTATATTGCCATGGTGGAAACACTCAACAACCGCCTGCGTGATAATGAGAACTTTATCCAGGATGTCGGTTTGGTGATTGTGGATGAGGCGCATTACAACAGTTTCCGCAAGATTTTTCAATACTACGTCAACACGAATATCCTGGGAGTAACAGCTACGCCGCTAAGCTCTAACAAGGCTTTGCCGCTGAACGACAATTACAATAAATTACTGGTAGGAGAGAGCATTTCCGGCCTGATTGATAACGGTTATCTTTCTGATGCCGAAACGTTTACATACGATGTTAACCTCCACGGGCTGAAAATCGGTTCTAACGGTGATTTTACAGTGAGCAGCTCGGAATTGGTCTACGGTAATTATTTCATGCAGGAAAAACTGCTTTTCGCTTACGAAGAAGTGGCGGTTGGCGACAAAACCCTGATCTTCAACTCGGGAATTGAAACTTCCCTGCAAGTGGAAGAAACGTTTAAGAAAAGAGGGTACAAGATCAAGCACCTGGATTCGACTTTCAGTGACAAAGACCGGAAAGCCGTTTTGAGATGGTTTAAGGAAACCAAAGACGCGATCCTCACTTCCGTTGGGATTTTGACCACCGGTTTCGATGAGCCTACCGTAGAAACGATTATCCTCAACCGCGCAACCCGTTCACTAACGCTTTACCACCAGATGATCGGCCGTGGTTCCCGTAAATTGCCAAACAAAAGCAAGTTTAAGGTGATCGACCTCGGAAACAACGTGCGCCGCTTCGGTTACTGGCAGGATTATATCAACTGGCAGGACGCTTTCCGTTTCCCGGACCGTTTCCTGGAATCCCGTTTATCTGAAGGCGACGACATCGAATTTGAGATCGAGTTCGAATTCAACCGTTTCCTGAAAGAAAAACTGAACACGGACCTGCTCGATAAGTTCGAAATGAAAGAAGTGTATTATGCTTGTCTCGACAAAGGGGAAAAAGGCAAAAATGCCGTTGAGCTTTCCATGGAAAACCACTATGATGTGATTATGGAAGCCAGCAAGGACTTTTTTGAAGCTATTGAATACCAGCTGGCGCTGCAGGAACACATTGAATATCGCCTGAAGCAATATACGAAATGTATTTCCAAAAGTACACCGAACTATTTCAAGTTTTTATTGGAGACTTATAACCGCCAATTGCGTCATAAGCTGCGTCAGAACCTCGATGACGAATAAAATCTGAAGCTTTAAGCTACAGATTATTTCCTGAATTTTTCCCCGCGATCCATCCTGTTGTCCAGGCTGCCTGGAAGTTGAAACCACCCGTGATCCCGTCGATATCAAGGATTTCACCGGCAAAAAAGAGCCCTTGCACGACTTTGCTCTGCATTGTATTGAAATCAACATCTGACAGGTCCACGCCGCCCGCTGTAACAAACTCTTCCTTGAACGTCGTTTTTCCGTTTACCGGGTAGCAATCGTTCACCAGGGTGTTCACCAGCCTGTTCTGGTTTTTGCGCCCGAGGTTTTTCCAGCGCGTTTCTTCGTGGATTTCACTCTTATTAACCAGGAAAAGCCACAAACGCTTGCTCAAACCAAATGGATTGTATGTGGAAACCAGTTTTTCAGGGTTTTCACCGGCGAATTGCTCCAGCTTTTCCTGCGCCTGAAAATCTTTTTGCGTGTGCAGCCAATTCACAAGCGCGTTGAATTTATACTGCTTTTCAGCCAGGATCCGTGCTCCCCAGGCGGAAAGCTTCAAAACGGCAGGACCGCTCATTCCCCAGTGGGTAACGAGTAAAGGCCCGTCAGCGATCAGTTTCGTTCCTTCGATTTTGACCGTCGTGTTTTCGTTCACAATGCCCATCAATTCACACACCGGGTTTCCGGGCATGTTAAAAGTATACAAGGAGGGCAGGGGCTCAACGACTTTGTGGCCCAAATCCTCAATCCACTTCAGTCCCGAAAGCTTGGGGGTGCCACCTGAAGTAATAATTACGCGGTCGGCAGTAAAAGTTTGTTCAGTTGATATTAATTCAAAATTTTGATTATCAAGTATTTTAATACTATTAATTGAAGTTTGAATTAAAGTCTGTATCCCCAATTTTCGGGCTTCGTTCTGAAAACAATCGATAATCGTTTGTGAGCTGTTTGATTTCGGAAAGATGCAATTATCAGAAAGAGTTTCCAGTAAAACTCCCCGTTTGTGAAACCAATCGACCGTGGATTGTGTATTGAATTGTTGAAAAGCCCACTTAAGATGTTTTTCACCCCTCGGATAAAATTTCGAAAGCGCAATATTGTCATAGCACGCGTGGGTAACGTTGCAGCGTCCGCCGCCTGAAATTTTAACTTTCGCCAGTACCTTATTGGATTTTTCGTATATCGTGACCTGGGCCTCCGGGAAATGTTCTTTCGCACTCAGCGCAGCAAAATATCCCGCTGCACCGCCGCCAATGATCGCTATTTTTTTTAATGTGATAATATGCTAATTTTTAATGTGATAATATGCTAATGAGTTAAAGAGATCATACGAAAAAATAATTAGCACATTAATCAGTCTCTGCCGAACGAATGCACATCGTTGTGGTTTTCTTCTATCCTGTCTTTGATCATCTTAATGGTTTGGGCGAGGATAAACAAATCCTGGGTAGCGTTCAGCTTCAGCCATTTCCAGCTTTCCTGCTCATTTTCAACAGCGAGGGCGATATGGTATAAAATCTCGAAATCGTTGCTTAAAAGCCATTTTTGCGCTTTTTCATCCCCTTCGGCAGCGTGGATCATAGCCATCAAATGCGGATAGCCGTTATTCATCAGCCAGTCGCGCGCATCGTTTTTGAGCCAGATCGCCGCATTGGCAAATACCAATTCTTCGTAACCATTGTCCTTCAGCCAGGAAGTAATTTCTTTATTGCCTTCCAGCGCTTTAGCCCATGCGAGGATAATCTTGGGGTGATAGTCCAAAGGCTTGATCCCGACTTTTTGGACCCGGGCCGGCTGTGCCTGCTGTTTATTTTTTTTCTTGAAAAACACGTCTTCGTTTTAAGTGTAAGTTACGAAATTTAATGCGGATAAAAAATATAGGATACTATAATTGCCGCGATAATCCCGAATATATCAACGAGTAAGCCAACTCCCGCCGTATAGCGCGTGTTTTTGACCCTTACCGCACCGAAATAAACGGCCAGCGTATAGAAAGTTGTTTCCGTTCCGCCCTGCATCGTAGCTGCAATTTTGCTGACAAAAGAATCCACGCCGCCCAGCTCCGGGTTTTGGATGACGTCCTGGAACATGGCGCGCGCGCCTGAACCGGAGAAAGGCTTCATGAAACCGACCGGCAAGGCATCAACAAATTGCGTATTTAACAACCCGGCCTGGAGACACAGCCACCTGATCCCGTCTATCATCGCGTCGAGACAACCGGATGACCTGAATAAGCTAATGGCACAGAGCATTCCGACAACAAAAGGAACGATGGAAATAGCTACCTGGAAACCTTCTTTTGCGCCTTCAATGAATTCATCATAAACGTCCACTTTCCGTTTCATTGCGAGCAATAAAAAGAGCAGGATAATGCCCAACAGGATGCTGTTTCCGAAGACACTCGAGATAACTTTTGCATGCTGGGGATACCATACAGTTACCAGCAAAAGGCTTGTTACGAAAGCAATACCAGCGAACAAATAAGCCATAACTACCGGCTTAAACAAGTTGATGCGTTGTTTGAAAGCCACTAAAAAGAGGGCAAATAGGGCAGAAGAAAAAGTGGTGATTAAAATCGGGATGAACACACCGGTAGGGTCGGATGATCCGTATTGCGACAAAATGCTGAGTACACCGACGGGAATAATTGTTAACCCGGCAGTATTGAGGGCCAGGAACATGATTTGTGCGTTGGTTGCCTTTTCAGGCTCAGGGTTCAGCTCCTGCATTTCTTTCATGGCTTTCAAGCCAAGGGGAGTTGCCGAATTATCTAAACCAAGCATGTTGGCCGAAAAATTCATCATGATTGAACCGATTGCGGGATGCTTTTTAGGAATTCCAGGAAAAATATGTGAAAAGAAGGGGGAGATCAAACGGGCAAGGATCGCTATAGCGCCGCCTTTTTCGCCGATCCGCATAAAACCCAGCCAGAAACAAAGCGCTCCTGTCAGGCTCAAAGCGAGCGTAAAAGCAGTGCTCGCTCCTTCAAACAAGGATTCAACCATGCGCTCGAAAATAAAGAAGTCCTGCCAGAATGCCAATTTGATAGCGGCAACAAGGATAGAGACCAGGAAAAATCCGATCCAGATGCGATTCATTGTCATAAGGCGAAAATCGGAATTAATTTTGAGTTCCGGCCTTTTCTTTCAAACAAATATTAACAAAGTTTTCAATAAGCAAAAAACCCTGTGTTCCTGAGGTTTCCGGGTGAAACTGAACACCGTAAAACGGTTTGCTGTCGTGCTGCATCGCTTCGTTGACGCAGGCGTCTGAACCGGCAATCAGCTGGAAGTCTTTGGGCACGGAAACACATTCGCAGTGGTCTTCCGTCATTTGAAATTCGTGGGGCAGCTTGTCAAAAAGCGGTGAATCGTTGTAGCTTTCAATCGTCTGCCAGTCGCGGTCGTCTTTCTGGCGCGCCACGAACGCCCCGTGAACGAGCCCCAGGATTTGGTGACCGAAGCAAATCCCCAGCAGCGGTTTTTTATAGCTTTTGATCCAGGCGAAATTATCAACATAGGGCTGGAGGTCAACTTCTGTCAGCAAAATCGGCGCGCCGGAAATAATGATCCCGTCGTAATGGTTCAAATCCCGTTTCAGCAGGTCGAACATACCAAAAGTTTCGTAATCACACACCGCATCGACTGCTTGCTCGATGTAGGGTACTTTCTGGCTTCCGCAATTGATAATCCCGATCATAAGTCTAATTTTCCCGCACCCTGGCGTATGATTTTGGCGTCACCTTCGGTACAATCCACTACTGTTGTTGGCTCCAGGTGACCGGTTCCGCCGTCGATTACAATACTTACCTGGTCTTCGTAGCGCTGGTACATTTCATTCGGATCCGTAAAATAATCCAGGATATGGTCTTCCTCGTCATGCAGGGAAGTAGTAGCCAGCGGGTTGCCCAGTTCTTCCGTAATTGCCTTTAAGATATTATTGTCCGGAATCCTGATCCCGATTTTTTTCCGGTTGGAATCAAAGATTTTCTGAACCTCGTTGGTCGCATTTAAAATGAAGGTAAAAGGACCGGGCAAATGATGTTTCAATAATTTAAAGGTCGGACGGTCGATGGGTTTGGTATAATTCGATATATCGCTCAGGTCGGAGCAAATAATGGAAAAGCGGGCTTTGTTGAGCTTTACGTCCTTGAAGCGGGCAAGTTCCTGCAAAGCTTTCTTATTGAATAAATCACAGCCTACATTGTAAACCGAATCCGTCGGGAAAATAATGATATTTCCTTTGCGCAGGGAATGAACAACTTCTTCGATGCTGCGGCGGTTTATGTTGTAGGGGTTGATTTCTATGAGCATGTTTAGTATCCTTCGTAGGTTTTGTAGATGTTTGATTTTTTGTCGCCGCCTTTCGTGACCAGGGTGTTTTTATTGAGCGTCGTGATGCTCATTTCCTCTGTTCGCGTCGAATCGTCGAAATTATGATGGAGAATGAGACGTTTATTGTCTATGAATTCCCACTGGCCTTTACTGCGTTCCGAAATGCGGTTGAATCCTTTCTGGTTAAAGCGCGGATCGGTAAACGTATCATAAATAACGAAGTAGCCACCTTCCATAATGGATAAAATAACTTCGGTTGGCTGGTGTTTGACATCGATCTCAGAGCCGTTTCCTTCTTTTTTGCGGTGGGATTGCAATTTCCATTTACCGACAATCGGGTTTTCGCTCAATTCTTCATCTTCCTTGTCAGAAGTTACTTTGGGTGCTTCGGTACAGGAAAACAGGATACAAGTAGTAAGTGTAAGAAAGATTAAGTATTTCATGCGATCGGCGTTATGTGTTTTTAAGCAAAAATAAATTATTTTTTCCAAAATTCACAACTAATTGCTTTGTGATCTGAAAAAACTTCGGATTGAATCTGAAAGTTACCGGACTCAATGTTTTCAGAATGAAAAATATAGTCGATTCTTCCTGCGGGTACTTTTCCGGCGTAAGTGATCCCCAAACCGGAGGAAGAATTGCGAAAAGCATCAATAAATTTGCTGTAGAACTGGTTGTAAACATAAGAAAGGGGCGTATCATTGAAATCGCCGCAAATTATCACTTCGTAAGGCGATTGCTCCATGTGCTCGATGACTTTCAACGCCTGCTCAGCCCGTTTCTGGTAAGCGATATGGAGTTTGCGCATCATGGCAATAACACCGGATTTTACGCTTCCGCTGTATTCTTTTTGTCCAAACAAAGCGTAATCATCCTGCTGGAATTTGATCGACTGAAAATGGGTATTGTAAACCCGCATGGTATCGCGGCCCTTCACGATATCGGCAAAAATACAGAAGTTGTTGGAGTTTCGCGACGATTGGTCCAGCTCAATAAACCCGCGTGTAATCATCGGGTATTTGGAATACATCGCCACACCGAAATAATTCTTGAAGCGGCGGTTGAAGCTCATGCGCTCGTGGTAATGCTCTGCCTTCAGGATTTTATGCAGCGTGTCTTTCGTAGGGAATTTCTTTTTTTCATCCTGGAAATAAAACTCCTGGAAACAAATAATATCGGCGTCCTGGCCGCTTAAATAATGGAAAATTCCGTTCCTGTTTGTAAAATCATGTTCAAAGCCAACGGTATACACATCAAAGTTTTTAACGTTGTAGCTCAGCAGTTTGATTTTATTCGGTGATGTTTCCGTTTGTTTGCCGAAAGGCGGGCTGTACAGCCTGAAATGCAGTCTTCCGCCAATGAGGATTACGGCGAGGACAATGAAAAACCAGCGGGAACGTGCCAGGCCCCAGATGACCAGCAAAAAAAGCGTACACAGGATAATGATGGGGTAGGCCAGTCCGAAAAACGGGATCATCCAGAAAGTGGCCGGGCTGACGTAAGGGGAAAGGTAAGACAATAAAAGGCCTCCCATGCACAAAATGCTCAGGAATTTAAATATAACTGAAATCCTAAAGATCTTTTTCAGCTTTTCACCCATTCTTATTTGTCTGTTTAAATAAAAATTCTTTTTCCGCCTTGCTCAGCGACTCGTAGCCGGACCTTGAAATTTTATCCAGGATCAGGTTCACCTTTTCCTGTCTTGCTTTTTTATCCAGGTTAAAGTCTTCATCCTTCATCCGGCGCGGGTCCTGCTTGTTTTTATAAGCTACACGCACGGAAGACCGGTTCCCGAAGCTACGAAAAAAATTCCCGATAGCTTGCAGCAAACGTTCAAAACTGTAAACAAAGTTGTGCTGGCTATGCGGACGCTGGGAAGCAACCATCCCGATGATCGCACCGCCAAGGTGGGCGAAATGGGCTGTTCCGTCGTTCATGCCAAGGCTGATGAAGTCGATTAAAAGAAAAAATAAGCCGAGGTAAATAATCGGAACGGGAATAATCCCGAAAAGTGAAACAGGAATATTCGGCTTGTAAAAGGCCATGCAGATGAAAATCGCCATGATGGAACCGGAAGCCCCTACAACAACGGTCGGCTGGTTGGCAAGTCCCGGGAAAAGCGTATGTGCCAGGATTTCGAAAATCCCGCCGGCCAGCCCGCCCAGGATATAAATCGCCAGCAAGCGCTGATCGCTGAAAAACATCCGGAAAATGCTCCCCGCGAAATAAAGCATGAGCATATTGAAAGCAAAATGCAGGATGCCGAAATGTGAAAAGATACTGGTAAACAAGCCCCAGGGCTGGTAAATGAAGTCTGAAAAATTGGTTTGGAGCGTAAAAATACTATGCGACAGGTCCGCCAGCTCCGGTGAAGCCGAAAGTCGTGAAATGATGGTGAAAAGCCCGATCAGCAGGAAAAAAACGGCATTCACAAAAATCAGTTTGATGTGCATACCACCACTTTGGTACTGGTATTTCAGCTCGTCAATAAAACTACGGTTACTTTGCATATCAATAAAAAGTTTTACGTTTCTTGTTCCAGAAATACACCAGTGCAAAGCCTACGATCGCGCCGCCGACATGCGCCAGGTGTGCCACATTATCATTTACGTTGCTGCGGAAGCTGAGGTAAACTTCCAGGGCAAAATAAATTCCCATCAGGTATTTGGCTTTCACAGGAATAGGAGGGAAGAGCAGCATCAGCTCGGTATTCGGGAAGAGGTAGGCGAAAGCGGCCATAATGCCGAAAACCGCTCCCGACGCGCCAACCATTGGCGTCAGGATCTTCATCTGGTAAGCTTTCGCAAGTGCGTTCAGCTGGTAATCATCCGGGAAAATCAGGATGGTACCGTCTTTCAGGAGCGCGTGTTCGTTGAGATGTGACACATCAACGTGCATCGCCGCCAGCTTGCTTTTCAGCTCCATGATCTGGTAAACACCAATCCCGTTATACAAAGCAAAAGCGCCCAGCGCACAGGAAATGTAAAAAATGAAGAAGCGTTTTGGCCCCCAAACGCGCTCCAGGTGTGAGCCGAACATCACCAGCATCAGCATATTAAAAAGGATGTGGAAGAAATCATTCGGCGAATGCATGAAAAAATGCGTAATTATCTGGTAAGGCTCAAAAAGCGGTGAATTGACGTAATGTCCGCCCAGCATCCCAAGCGCATCAATGTGGTTTTGCAGCATCACAAGACTTGCAATGTAGAACAAAACATTGATGATCAATAGGTTTTTGGTAACTGTCGGAATATTGCTGAATGAAAACATGCCTTAAAATTGTTTGTATAATTCGTCGTTGCTGATTGTCTTTAAAATGAGCTTGCCGCCGGGACTGTACTGGTGTTCCGCACAGAGGAAAAGCGATTCAAGCAGGTTGTTGGCGCTGTCCTGGTTCCAGCGGTATTTTTGCCGGGAAGCCGCTTTTGCGATCGAAAGGATAAACTCGTGGGCGATTTCGCCTTTATCGAGCTGCCGCACTTCCAGTTTTTGCTGGATGGCCTCGATGCAGCTCACCGTCTGGTCGTTGTCGAGGTAGGAGGGAACCGCAGTGAAATTCAATATTTTATCGGATCTTTCCCATTCGAAGCCCAGGCGCTTCAGTGTCAGTACGTTTTCCTCCCACAAACCCAGTGTTTTAGCGCTCATTTCTACTGAAACCGGGAAAAGCAGGTGTTGGCCGTTGAGCGGGCTCACGAGGAAATTCTGCATGATCTCGTCGTAAATGATCCGTTCTTTTGCCCGTCGGAAATGAATGAGCAACAAGCCGGACTTAATACTGGAAATCAAATAATTATCGGTAAACAAAAAGGTATTCCGCTGCTTCAGCTCTTCTTCAAAAGCAATTTCTTCCTCGCTTGAAGAAAGTGTTTGCTGGATTTCCGTGTTTTCCTCTTCGATTTTATAAAAGCTGTTCCAATCCACCTTTTCGGCTTCTTTGTTGCCAAAACCGGCTTGCTTCAATGCCGGGGAATTGCCGTTCGAAACGCCTTTTCCTGTTGAAGAAGTGGTGGTGGAAGTAAAGGGATTGTAATTCGGGTTGACCTGGATCGTTGGTTCGGTAACGGGTTTATTGTTCATATCCCACGGGAGGTCAAAGCTCGTTTCCTGCTCAAAATCGAGGGAAGGGGAGATGTTGAATTTCCCGAGACTTTGGCGCACAGCGCTTTTCAGGATTGCGTAAATCTCGCGGTCGTTCTCGAATTTGATCTCCGTTTTGGTCGGGTGAACGTTCACATCAATGACAGACGGGTCGACCTTTAAAAACACAAAATACGAAGGAAAAGTCCTTGAAGCGAGCAAATTATCGTAAGCCTGCGTTAAAGCATGATTGAAATAAGAATCCCGGAAAAAACGGTCGTTCACAAAAAAATACTGTTCACCGCGCGATTTTTTAGCGAATTCCGGTTTCCCGATAAAGCCTTCAATGCTGACAATATCCGTTTGTTCGCCAATCGGCACAATCCTGTCATTGTGGCTGCGCCCGAATAAATCCACGATCCGCTTGCGCAGGTTAGCTTCATCCACCTGGTAAATCACCTGGTCGTTGTGTACCAAACTGAATTTCAAATCCGGGTGGGCGAGTGCAATCCGCAGGAATTCATCTTCGATATGACCAAACTCTACAGCATCTGATTTCAGGAAATTACGCCGCGCCGGGACGTTGAAAAAGAGGTTTTTTACGGCAAAACACGAGCCTGTTTTACAGGTAACCGGGTGCTGGTCAGTTATTTGTGAGCCTTCAATCGTAATGGAAGTTCCCCATTCATGGCCTTCCTGGCGTGTATTTAACATAACATGAGCGATTGCCGCAATGGAAGCCAAAGCTTCGCCGCGAAAACCTTTTGTCCGGAGATTAAATAAATCCTCGGCAGAAGAGAGCTTGCTGGTAGCGTGGCGCTCAAATGCCATGCGTGCGTCAATTTCCGACATCCCGCAGCCATTATCCAATACCTGGATGAGCGTTTTTCCGGCATCTTTGATGTGGATGTCAATACGCTGTGCACCGGCGTCAATGGCGTTTTCAACCAATTCTTTCACAACGGAAGCCGGCCGCTGGATAACTTCACCTGCAGCAATCTGGTTGGCAATATGGTCCGGTAATAATCGGATGATTTCACTCATATCTACAAAAATAACAATTATTGTTCCTTTTCGGTTTTCCTGACAAAATTTCAGTGCACAGGATTGTGTTGAAAAGGAAGAACGCATTTTTGTTAGTATATATCATATTGTCGTATTATTGGATTTCTAACGTTTTAAATTATTATGCAATGTTAATTACAAATTATATATTCTCATAATTAATATTATGTTAAATATATACATATGAATTTGATTTTGTTTTTTTTAATTATCTGATTATAGATATTTTCACCAAGACTTATGGAAGGCTACACTTTTAGTTTAATCCATAAAAATATAATTAAACTGTTAGATTGGATAAATATTTTTCGATATATTTGAACTAATTAAAATTGAACTCTTAAATATGAGGAAAAAATATAAAAAATACATCCTCTTTAAAATCAATTTAAGGTTGATCCGCCGAAATTATTTGGCTGTCAAAATAATTCTTCGATGTAGAAATTTTAAATGATTCGAAATTAATTGATCTATCACTTTTTATACTGCTTCAACGAATAATCGTAATCAAAGAAAATATCATAATATACTTTAATATTGTCCGGAACGGCATTGCTGTCAAAATCAAAATGAATATAAAACATCCCGGAACCGGCAGATTTGAAAATTTCCGCCAGGTTATCGCTGGAAAGCGTATATTTTATCTCGGAATCGCTAAAGCCGCTGAATGTCGCAATGGTCGTTTCCGTCATGGACGTCAGGTTTTTGAACACGATTTTGGAGTCTGTCAGGTGATCGTCTACAAATGCTTCCTGCGTTGATACGTGCACAAATGCTGAGCTTAAACGGATGTTTGTAATGTTTATGTCGCTGAATTTCATGGGCTTTCCGTCAATTGTGGACGCGTTGGCTGAAGTAGCGATCTGGCCCATAATTTCGCTGTATGGGTTTGCATTTTCGAGTACCAGCCGGTCCGAAAAAAACGCGGGCTTGATCTCCAGGTGATATTCATAGCTGGAACGGTATACCAGTCCCCCGCTTCCGGATTGGACGCTTTCCTTTTTACAGGAAAACAAAACAGCAGTGAGAATGAAAAGCTTTACTACATGTGATTTCATGGTCAAATTAAATTTTTGACTCAAAGATAATCATTTTAGCAAAACTTCTTTTTAAGGCTTAATTGTCAGGGTTCTTAACTTCCTCAATAATCTTCTCAATCAGCGGCGCTAAATCGGAAAACAATTCGTGGTCTTTGTCCTGCAGCTTTTTGAGCTTGGTTTCCAGCTCTTCGATGTGCCGGAGTACTTTTTCTGTCTTTGGGTCCATAATCGTTGAATTATACTGCAATATAAGAAAACGATGACCGAAAAAACTTATATAAAAAGCATTTTTTCTTGCTTCGAGCCTGAACTAAACCAACGAATTATTACTTTTGAAGCGACTGTTTTTACCGGATTAAATCCTAAAAAAAAATGAACTGGATTATATTGATTATCGCAGGCTTATTTGAAGTGGCCTTTGCCGCCTGCCTGGGAAAAGCGAAGGAAACCACCGGGAAAGAA
This sequence comes from Crocinitomicaceae bacterium, assembly GCA_021325675.1. Classification (GTDB taxonomy): domain Bacteria; phylum Bacteroidota; class Bacteroidia; order Flavobacteriales_D; family Crocinitomicaceae; genus M2408. Next base: position 606,161 of record JAJTCM010000001.1, on the reverse strand, counting down.
ATGTACTGGTGGTATGCCGGTTTCCTGCTGGCGCTGACAATCAGCATGGTTTTACTGGTGAAAGCAAGCCAAAGCCTGCCTATTGGTACGGCCTATGCCGTGTGGACGGGAATCGGAGCTGTCGGGACCGCTTTGATCGGGATCTTTGTTTTTAAAGATCCTGCCGGTTTCTGGAGAGTTTTTTTCCTGCTTACGCTTATTGCGTCCATTGTTGGATTGAAAGCGGTTTCACACCAGGACTAAATCACAGCTGTTTCTTCAATTCTCCAAAATAAGCCGGGGCCTTGAGCATTCGTGAGCCGTACCAGGAAAAGATTTCGCCATCCACGAAAACAACTTTTGAACCCGGGAATTGCTCCTGGATCTCCTGCTTGTGACTTTCTTTAAACGGAAAAGGCTCTGAGCTCAGGAAAATATAATCCGGCTGGTTAGCAGGATCAGGCACACATTCAGGATAACGTTCCTGGTCACCGTAGAAATTCCTCAGGCCAAACGTACGGATCATTTCATCAATAAAGGTGTGACTGCCGGAGGCCATCAGCGGATCGTTCCAAATGAGATAGATCACGGACTTTGATATGTCAAAGCCGGCGTAATTCTCGAAATTCTGCCTGATTTCAGTGACAACTCCTTCTGCCCTATGCTTTAAACCGCACATTTTCCCGATTTCGAGCATCATTGCGAAAGCGTCTTCCAGCGTATAGATGTCACTCATCCAAACGGGCGCTATCTTTGCCAGGGCGGCAATATCCTCTTCCGTATTTTCTTCCTTGTTGCCAATGATTAAATCGGGATTTAATTTTTTAACCTTTTCAATATCAATCTTTTTAGTCCCTCCTACTCTTCTTTTACTTAAATACCATTCAACCGGGTGGATACAGAATTTAGTGATCCCCACTACCCTGTCTTCCAGGCCGAGGTCGAACAAATATTCCGTCTGTGAGGGAACTAAAGAAACAATGCGTTTTGGGAAACCATTCAGTCTGACTTCCCGGTTCATTTGATCGGTAAATTTATTGGGCATGTGATTTTGTTTTGAAACCTATTGGTTTACGTTTATTTATTGTTGGCGCTAAAGCATCTATTTTCTCCAGCAAATACTGGAAAGCCTCGTTTAGCTTGTTGTCAAGACTACCCATTTCCTTACGGAGCTCCATATTTTCAAGGATCAGTGAACGATAATGGGCAAATGCGCGCATAATTTCGATGTTGATCTGCACTGCTTTTGCAGAAGTCAAAACGGAAGAAAGCATTGATACGCCTTGTTCTGTAAACACATAAGGTGTTGTAGATGAATACTTCAGGTTTTCCAGTCGGGGTGTCATAAAAATCAGCACTTCTTTCTCTTCCTTCGTGAGCTGAAACATAAAATCATCCGGAAAACGGTCCTGGTTTCGTTTCACTTGCTGCTTTAATTTTTTTGTGTCTGTTTCATACATGGCGGCCAGGTCAGAATCCAGCATAACTTTAATTCCCCTGAATTCAAAAATCAGGTTTTCGATCGAACCGAGGTAGATAGGTTTGTTCATAGCTTATCAAGTTAGGTTAAATGGAGGTGGTCACATTTTGTGACCACCTTTGAAATAACTGTTTAATCAAATATAAGTATAATCCGGGCAAAAACAAGCGTTTTGTTAAAAAAATATGGGATGAAAAACCGAGGTGGTCACAGATTGTGACCACCTCCAACGGGGCTCAATTTACTTTAAATCGCTTCAATCCAATAAGTTAATTTTATTTTTTCTTGTCAAAAAAGAAAGGTGGTCACATTTTGTGACCACCTTAGCTTATTTTTCTATACGAACTTCTCAAATCAGGCGATAGCCGAAATGATATCTTGCTTCGTAATGATGTTGTATTTGTTTTCACCTGTTTCAACCAAAACAGCCGGTGTTTCCTTATTGATCAGTTTTGATATTTCTTCAATGCTGGTATTTGGCTGTACAACCGGAAAAGCTTTTTGCATGATGCTTGAGATCGGTGCGTTGAGCTTGTTGTGATCTTCAATCAATACCTGGTAGGTATGCGTATCATCCAGTGAACCGACAAATTTACCGTCGCGGAGTACCGGTATTTGTGAAATAGAATACTTGCGCATTTTGGCAATCGCATGAGAAACGAGCTCCTCAGCATAAACGGATACCAAAGGTTCGTCCGCGTGGTGAGAAATCAGGTCGCTGGCAGTTTTGTTTTCTTCTTCCAGGAAACCGCGCTCGCGCATCCAGTCATCGTTGAAGATTTTACCTACATAACGTGAACCGTGGTCGTGGAACAAAACAACAACCACATCTTCTTCCTTCAGCTCGTCTTTGAGCTGCAGCAAGCCTTTGATGGCCGAACCGGCAGAGTTTCCAACGAAGATACCTTCTTCGCGGGCGAGCTTACGTGTGTATACCGCTGCGTCTTTATCAGTCACTTTTTCAAAACGGTCGATGATGTCAAAGTCAACATTTGCAGGAAGAATGTCTTCACCGATCCCTTCCGTGATGTACGGGTAAATTTCGTTTTCGTCAAAAATCCCGGTTTCCTTGTATTTTTTGAATACGGAACCATAGGTATCGATTCCCCAGATTTTGATGTTAGGGTTTTGTTCTTTCAGGAATTTACCAACCCCGGAAATCGTTCCGCCAGTCCCTACTCCTACTATGAAATGCGTGATTTTACCGTCAGTCTGGTCCCAGATCTCAGGGCCTGTTTGCTCGTAATGCGCCTGGCGGTTTGACAGGTTGTCGTATTGGTTCACGTACCAGGAATTCGGAATTTCTTTCGCCAGTCTCTTGGAAACAGAATAGTACGAACGCGGATCAGAAGGGTCAACTGCCGTAGGACAAACAACCACTTCAGCGCCGACAGCACGCAGGATATCCATTTTTTCTTTGGACTGCTTATCGTTCAGCACGCAGATCAGTTTGTACCCCTTGATGATACACGCTAATGCGAGTCCCATACCTGTATTTCCGGAAGTACCTTCAATAATTGTCCCTCCGGGCTTGAGCAAGCCTGATTTTTCAGCATCTTCCACCATCTTGACAGCCATACGGTCTTTCACGGAGTTGCCCGGATTCGTGGTTTCCACTTTAGCGAGGACTGTTGCTTTGACGTCTTTTGTCAGTTTGTTTAAACGTACCAATGGCGTGTTCCCAATGGTTTCGAGTATGTTGTTGTATATTTTCATCTTTTTAAATTCTCCCGGCAAATATAGGAAAATTTAAGGGGCTTGCTGTCCTGACAAAGAAAAAAAGCCTCCCGGTAACGCGGGAAGCTTTCCTGTTTATGATAAAAATAGTTGCAGTTGAATCTTGTTACAAGGCAACCTGGTACTGCAAAACGACCATTCCTTTGCGATCTGTCTCGATTTTGCGTCCAGTGTCAGGTAAAAGGTTGAAAACCGGCCGCGATTGATACGCCAGTGTCAGCTTGCTCTTATGATCGCCGGAAATCAGCCAGTTTAAGCCGCCTTCATAGAGGTTCATCTTCTGATCGAGCCCCTGGAAATCGGATACCTGTGTTTGGCCGTAAACCTGCAGTGAACCGAGGTTTTTTAATAAATTGTCCTTGAATTTGTAGGCCGCCTGGATGAAAAGCGTTTGTCCCGTCCCGACAAGCGGCAGCGCGTTACCCGTTCCGTTTAAGGAAGCCGTCGCAGCGTTTACACCGTTTGTTGGGTTCATCACACCGAGGTTTCGGATATAATTTTTGCCTAACCGGTAATCCGTAAAAGCGATGTAGGTCGTTATAGCGTTGCGTTTATCACTCAAAGGCAGCTCGAGAAAAACATCAGCCCCGATCAGCTGCATATTTTCGCCGATCGTATCGCCGTTGTCATTCAGGCGCCACAAAGCATCCTTCTGCTCAATCCATCCAGCGCCTACGTTCAGGATTTTTTTCTTCCCGTGGTAACTGCCCGCCATGTAGCCCAGCGTGTTGTCTTCCTGGTCGAAAAACTGGTAGTTAAGGTAACCTTGCGTCTGGATTTTCGGCGGTTTGGGAGAATATGTCGCTGTTGTGGCATTGAGCGTTCCCAGCGGGACGGTGCTATTCGTTGCCGTCATTGGCTTAGTTACAATCAGCCTGTAGTCGAGCTTGCCGATCTTACCTTTGGCATAAACGGATAATTTACGCAGGAACTGGTCGTTGATCCCGTTGGTTACCTGCTGGTAGAGCGGTGCGTCAACGCCGAGGATCGTTCCGGCGCCCGGAGCGGCGAAACGCGCTAATCCGCTCCAGCCGGTCAACCCGGTACCAAGCGACAGCATTTTCGGGTGCAGCCTGAATTCTGCCACGGCATCGTGAAAAAATGCGCCGGTATAAAGCTTTGATGTGTAATTAAAATTATTTTGCCCGAATTGCACGTAAACAAACACTTTGTCCGACAGCTGCGAATACACATTAAAGCGCAGCCTGCGGATCCCGACATCCATCGCTGAGCTTAATCCGTAGCCATCGAGCGTTGTTCCCGGGTTGAGGTCGGTATAACGTCCCCAAAACTGACCAACGAAAGTCGCTTTGACATATTGGCTTCCGGATTCGTTGAACTTCTTCTTCAATTCGGGGATTTGACTGATCCCGCCCTGGCCGAAAAGTGTTGTACCGGCGTTGAGCAGGAGACTTAAAAAAATGATTTTTTTCATGTATATCTCTTGAAATTTTAAGACTTGATTAATTTTTTGGTGGAAAGCGGATGATCTGAAAACGATTTGTGATTTTCCAAACCGGTGATTTCGAATGAACCGCCCCTGAAATTGTATTCCCGCTGGAAATGACTGATAAAAGCCATGAAAGAATGGTCGATCAGCTTCACCTTGCTCATATCCACGTGAATATTTGCGTTTTCCGGCAAGCCAACGAGCATGCGCTTGAACCCGAGTAAATTGGAAAAAATAGCAGACTCAGAAATAACCAGCTTGATGTCATTTCCATAAACCTCTTTTTTGTAATGTGCTTTGAAGAGGCTTTTGAGCGGAACGCCATTCGCGAGGTGGAAAATGAATTTCACCAAAATTCCACAGGCAACACCGAGTAAAAGATCTTCGAGCATCGTTACGATAATTGTCACTATGAAAATCACCAATTGCTCCAGCCCTACTTTATATGTGTGGATAAATTCTTTCGGTGCAGCGAGACGAAAACCGGCAAAAATAAGCATAGCGGCCAGCGCAGCATTCGGGATCATTTCAATGACAGGGATCATGAACAGCATCGCGATCAGCAAAAAACCACCGTGAAAAAAGTTGGACCATTTGGTTTTGGCGCCGAAACCTACGTTGGCAGATGAACGCACTACTTCGGAAATCATCGGTAAACCGCCCAGCAAACCGGAAAGTACGTTGCCGGAACCCTGGGCAATCAAATCGCCGTTGTAATCTGAGGCTCGTTTGTATGGGTCTAAGTTATCCACTGCTTTTACGGTCAATAAAGATTCAAGGCTGCTCACAAACAGGAACATGAAAACATATTTCCAGAAAGTGAAAGTCCCGATGTGCTCAAAAATAGCATTAATCCGGATTTCTCCCCAAAAATTACCAATTTTTACCAAAGCATAAGTTCCTTCCGTAGACTTGAAATTCCAGATAATTGCCAGTGGCACAGTGAGAATAAGCACAAAAAGCGGCAAAGGCATTTTTTTGATGAAACCGATTTTCAGCAAAGGAAGCAGGAAAAGGATACATAAGCCGGTCAGGCCAATGACAGCAATGTGCCAGTGCGATTCCATCACAAACTTTGGAATGTCCCTGAAAAGCTCCATAACGCTTTCTCCTTTGTAAATCGAAGGATCGTCGCCCAGTAAAACCGGGATCTGCTTGGCAATAATGATCAGCCCGATGGCCGCCAGCATACCGTGAATCGCTGAATGCGGGAAGAAATCGCTCAGGGAGCCGAATTTCAGCACACCGAAGAGAATTTGCAGCACAGAAGCAACGACAATCACCCCGCAAACCATTTGCCAGGCATGGAAATTCTGCGCTACCTGCATTCCGGTAACAGCATCGTAAATCACACCGCCGTCACCGCCAAATTCAGCGCAAGCTGCAGCACAGATAGTGATCAATCCCGCGGCAGGGCCTTTGATCGTTAGCTCTGAAGCTTTGAACAAGCTGGTAAACAAGCCGCCTATCATAGCCGTCAAAACACCCATTGCAGGTGGAAAACCACTCGCTTTAGCGATCCCGAGACTCAATGGAAGCGCCAGGAGGAAAATCATGAACCCGGAGCTCATGTCCGTTTTCCAGTTTTGTTTTAATCCCTGAAAGCCTTTCAGGGGAATGTTTGCATTTGTTTTCATGTTTTAATATTTTAATGTTTAAGCATTTCTTTTGACGATCCCGTCGTATGTTTTTATAAATGGCCCCAGGAATACCCGCGAATAAATCCGGATCAAAGCCAGGCCGTCAATAATGAGGCTCAGCGAGACACAAAAAGCGAGTAAAAACTGGTCTTCGTGAATGTGTGAAAAAACGAGGTCCTCACCGATGAAAGTCGGACTGATCGGGAAGCCCGCCAACACAAGTCCCGCAAGCAGAAAAGCTATGTTGTAGCGCTTGTACTCGTACGAATACCCGTAGAACTGGTCCAGCGACACTTTGCGCTCTTTTTTCTTCAGGCGCATCAAAATCCAGAAGCCGAAAAAACCGGCTACAAGCACTCCGCCCAAATACCAGATGTGGTGCGTAAAGCCAAAATGCTCGTTATAGGAAACTGCCAGCGCAATCCAGCAATGGTTGAATACAATCAGCCACCAGCTCAGGAAAACATTTTTCCGCTCGGTAAAGGATTTCAGGACGAAAAGCAGGCCGATCGCCGCGAAAAGCAGCGGAATATTCCGGATCACATTCACAGGCACCTTGTCTTCGAAAAAGTGAAGCACAAGCCCGGAAAGAAAAATGAGAACGGCTAAACCAATGAAAAACGGCTTGCTCAGGAAACTCAATTTACTGCCGAGCTGTTTCGCCGGGTTCCACAGGTATTTATACTGCATGTTATCCAGGTTCCATTCCTTCAGGCTGAGAATGTAAAGTGTATACTCCAGGCGCTTCGGCCAGCTGTCTTCGATCGTTTTTTCGCGTGGCTGAAAATGAAAGAACTGCTCGCGGATCTTGTAAGTCACCGTGGAGGGCGAAATCAGCAGCTGGTAAGTACGTAAGAAAGCGTTTCCTGCGATATGTACCAAAGCCAGTATTTCCAGTCCAAGCGCTATTTCTATGAAGATCAGCCCGATTTGCGCCAGCGATGAATAAGCGATCTGGCTCTTGATGTTGGATTGTACCCGCGCCGATAAAGTCGCTAAAATTGCAGTTAATAAGCCAAAAATGATCACAACCACCCGCATGGAAACCTGGTGTTCCCAGAAATGATACGTCCGCAGGAGCAAAAACGCACCGATATGCACCGACAGCGAACCGTAAAACACGGCGCTTGAAGGTGTCGGGCCTTCCATTGCACGCGGCAGCCAGGAAGAAAAAGGAAAAATGGCGGATTTAGCCATCGCCGACAACAAAAGCAGCAAGGAAATCCCCACCCCGATCCAGCTGTGTTGGGCAAGGTGTTCATGCACAATTTCGTAGTTATTGAGCTTGATGAAGGAAATGTTCTCGTGCCACAAATGATGGCTCAGCCACATTGCCAGGATAATTCCGACGTCGCCGATGCGGTAAACCGAAAAGACCTTGACCGCATTTTTAACCGGCAGGTACCGGTTACGGTAAAAAGCAATCAGCAGGAAAGACGAAATTCCCAGGATTTCCCAGCCGATGAACAAGGTTTCCAGGTTCCCGGCACTGACAACGATCGTTAAGCCGGAATAGAAAAACAAAAAAGTGCTGAAAAACCGTTTGTAGCCTTCCTCACGGTGCATGTAATACCGGCTGTATTGTGAGATCAGGAAGCAGATAAATGCTCCCAGGAACAAATACACAAAGCTGGCTTCATCGAAATAAAAATCAATGTAGAACTCGTACCCGACGGATTTGAAAAGGGTAATTTCTTTCAGGTTAATGACTTCGAAGCCGTTTTTTACCCAAAAGAACCCCAGCACACACAAGGTCAGGAAGTGCAGGATGATGAACAGTACCGTATTCCGCGCAATCAGCTTTTCCTGCTTTTGAGGAATGAGCAGCGTCACCGCAAATCCCAGCAATGGCAATAGAACCAACAATTGAATTACTACTGTCATAAGCTATTTTGTTTGAGGTAAAAAACAGGCAAATTATCTTCGTGCTGCATAATCAGCTTTTCCGGGTCGCTTACGGTTTCCGTATAATCCTGTACCGTTTCGTACGGCAGGAATTTCCCGTCCCTGAACTCGAAGAATTCATTGGTTTCAGGATTGCAAGCCACCAGTTTCACCCAGTTTTTTTCAAACCAATTGTAGGTTTGCGGGTTTGTTTTGATGGTCCGTAAAACGATTTCCGGGAAATGTTCCACAATAACGAGAAGCCTCACAGGATCGTGTACTTCGATCATCTGCTGCGGCAAGCCCGTGCGTAAATCGCCGTCTGTACCGTTCGCAACCCCGAGAAGTCCCATCACATTGTGCGGAAGCTTTGTTCCTGCTCCCAGGTTGTGGTTATCCACCCGCGAGAAATAATACTCGAGGTTAATTCCGCCGCAAACCGGCGCCACAGCGTGCAGGATCCCGAGTAAATATTTGCCTTCCGGATCAACCCGGTAATCGAATGAATTCAGGAAAGCGCGCCTGTCAAGGAAAATCTGCCGTGTGAACGAGCGGCGGCCAACGATTGTAAGGGCGTTGGTAGCGTGGTTCAGTTCCGGGCGCGGCTCAAACAGGGAGACCGAACGCGTTTTCACTTTCCGGTGAACTTTCTTAGCATCGGCATTCGAGCTGATACTTTCAAAACGGCGCGAACGCTCCTTCGCGTTTTTATCCAGCGCAATTTCAATAGCCTGTACGTTTTTCAGGTGTAAAGCTTTGTTGCTTTCATGTAAAACCGCCGTATCAAAATACGTGATCTCATCGCGGGAAGTATCGTGCAAAGCGCCAACAAATTGTGTGCTGTCAGGGATTTGAATTCCTCTTTCAGCCAGGCCTTTACGCACTTCAGGGTGGTTCGCCATGAAGCAAGCCGTTCGTGCATTTACCGATCCCGGCCGCCCGGAGCAAGCCCCGCAGTCGTAACCGGCATAGTGTGTATTATTGACGCTCGTTGACCCGTGGCCGATCGCATAGACAATTGGCGCAAAATCAGTTACAAGACCGATACTTTTCAGTAAGCCTTCCACCCTGTCGGTCATTTCGGTAACGGTGAAGCCAACCTGCAGGCCATTTACAGTGTGGTTTGGGTCTTTATTCTCGATCGTCAGACTGGCAGCCGGGTCCATGTGCAGGGAAGACGAGCTTGTAGCTGCGTTCATCTGCGGCTTGAAAATAGACAGCGCCAGCCGGATCCCGGACCACAAACCGATGGTATGGGTCAGAAACCAGCCGGTGACTAAAGAGTGTGAGCGTCTGTTGAAGTGAAAATCCCGCTTTTTCTTGCTTTTATTTTCCTTTTCCTGGACGAGGAATTTTGGTGTTAAGGGAGCGGGACAAACTTTCGTAAAAAACTTCCCGTGTTCCGGTTGATAATAGAACTCTACGTTAAAATGCCCGGCCGTGGAAAAAGTTTCACAACCAGGAACAGTTTGCTCAATATAGCGGCGGATTGAACATTCGCGGTCATCGATGCAGAACAGCGCCTGGAATTGTCTCTCAGCAGGAACGGACTTGTTTTTTTCCTGGTTTTTCAGGGCGCAGATCACCTGGTCGTAATAAGACCATTCGTAAGCTTCCTGCCAGATTTCTTTCAGCTCATCGTTCTTTGTCATTCTCACCGGCGAAAAAAGCTGTGGGGGCTTAACCTTGACTTTCGAGCCCAGCGGCGCCCAGATTTCACCAAAATGTGTGTCCAGGGCATCAATTTCCATTAGCAGCTCGATTTTAATAAGGTCTACGAGGGAAAGTGATCTTTTGTCCAAAAGCGTGCCCGGGTTATCTTCGATCACGGAAACGATTCCTGACCATCCGGGGTGTGCAAACTGCTGATCGAAAGTGTATGTTTCAAAAAGGCTTTCGTCTCCAACGAGGATTTCGAGCAGCTTTTCGATTTGCAGCTTAGGTGTGAGCAGCAACTTTTTGGCCCGCGGACTTTTCAGCAAACCGATGAGACTCTTTTTCTCCAGGTCGCGCAAGGACTTCATAAAATCCTTCGAATTGCCCGGAAAATTCCATACGGAAACGCCCTGGTCGAGGTAGCTCGCCAATAACCGGAACAGAAAAGGGTGCACACGGACATCCAGGTCGAATTTGTACTTCTCTTTCCAGCATTCACGCAGGGAACCGATGCGCGGCGCCGTGTAATTCAGCTCACGGGCTTCAAACAGGCGGGAAAGCCAGTAAGTCATGTTCTCCTCCCCTTTTTTCGTGCGGATCACTTTTTCAAGTACCTCGCGCGAAATTTTGTTGTCGTGGAACATTTGCTGGTAGTCCCCGAAATTCAGGTAAGTCTTGTACCCGAATATGCGGTTGGCCTTCACCAGCGCCGTATGGAAAGGATCACCCTGGAACGCATGCAGCGTATTGTGGTGGATGAAATCTTTCAGCGGGGCCTGGCTTGGCAGGTAATGTTTCAGCTCGTGGACAAGGTGGTCCAGGTCGAAGCCTTGCTTATTCCCTATCATGATACATTCGTTTGGAATATATCAGGATAAAAGAATAAAATCTGTTAATTGGATTTCTTTTTTTCATGATATAAGATTAATAAAACACTGATTTTTAACCGGTTTTATTTAATCTTCATATCAAAATATGTCTTACAAGCAGCCACCGCGGGAGTGATTGCTTAAGCGCAACGGTATACTTATATTTTTTTAAGCAGGGAACCTGGCTGAGCAGGGCACTGAGATCGTATTTTGCAAAATTTAAGCCGTAAGGAAGAAATTCGTGTTTATCATCAAAATCTTCTTCATCAGGAGCTTCTTTTTCGAAGTTGAAAAGGTTGTCATCATCCAGGCTCAGTGTGTTAATGCTAAGTCCGGACTTGTCTTTTTCTGTGTTTTTCTCCAGGTTGAAGAAGCCCTGGTAGCTGGTAAATAATAAGTTGAACAACAGAATTATAGCTGCTGACAAACCCAAAAATTTCGCTACTTTGATTTTCTTCATGCAAAAGCAAAATTACCACAAATCAGATAGAATGATTAATTTTACCAAAAAAATAACAAATGAGTATTATCATCTCCCCTTCCGTTCTTTCCTGTGATTTTGGAAACATCCAGCACGACGTTGAAATGATCAACCAAAGCCAGGCTGACTGGTTTCATATCGATGTGATGGACGGGGTTTTTGTACCGAATATTTCCTTTGGCTTTCCCGTGATGGCAGCAATTAAAAAACATGCCACCAAGCCGCTGGACGTTCATATTATGATCCAGAACCCGGATGCTTATATTTCAGAGTTCAAAAAGCACGGAGCGGATATCCTGACTTTTCATTACGAGGCAAGCACACATGTTCACCGCACGATCCAGGCGATCAAAGCGGAAGGTATGAAGGCAGGAATTGCGCTTAATCCGCATACACCTGTAAATGTGCTCAGCGAGGTGATAGAAGACCTTGACCTGGTGCTTATTATGTCCGTTAATCCCGGATTTGGCGGTCAGAAATTCATTGCAAACGCAATCAATAAAGTCAAAGAGCTTCGCGCGCTGATCGATGCTAAAAACCCGGCTTGTGTCCTGGAAGTAGACGGCGGTGTCAACCTCGAAACCGGCAAACAGCTCGTTCATGCCGGCGCGAATGCACTCGTTGCCGGAAGCTTTGTTTTCAACTCAGGTAACCCCAAGGAAACAATCGCCGCCCTGAAAGAAATACATTAGTTAAATTGAGAGTGAAGAGTGAAGAATGAAGAATGAAGAATGAGGAATTCATCGTTAATCACTTCTTTTCTTCGCATTCCTCAGCGAACTTTGCGAAAACTTTGCGTTCACAATAAAAATGCGCCTTAACTTTCTATAAATCTTTTGTGCCGTTTATCCACCCGGATGCAACCTTTCGTCCTTTTTGTCCGTCACCATTCCCGAAAAGTCTCTATAATTGACATATCAAATATTGATAAATTATTGTTTACACTACACAAGATGATGAGGGCAGCAGCAGGCAGTTTCATTTTACTGTTATTGGTTCATTTTTCGGCTCAGGGCCAGATAGATACGAATAAAGTGTGCTTTGCAACCAGGACAGAGCAGGCGCCAAAGATTGACGGCGTTCTTGAGCCGGAAACCTGGGGAAAAGCAAAACCCTTCAGTGATTTTACGATGAACCGCCCGATTGAAGGCGCTGCGCCGACCATGAAAACGGAAGTCGCTATTCTATATGACGATAATGCGATTTACGTTTCCGCGATGATGTATGATCCGCACCCGGATAGCATTTTACACGAGCTTGGAATGCGTGACGATGACCTGAACGCCGATCTGTTCCGTTTTGTGATCGATCCGTACAACATTCGCCAGGACGCTTTTGAGTTTTCTGTTTTTGCTTCCGGTGTGCAGCAGGATTTCCGCTTTTCCGATTATACGTACAATGCCGTTTGGGAAAGCGCCGTTCAGATCAACGAGCTAGGCTGGGCGGTTGAAATGAGGATCCCCTACTCGGCTTTGCGCTTTCCGGAAACGGCCGTGCAGGAATGGGCTCTGCAGGCTACCCGGAATATCCGGCGAACGCGCGAATTTGACCAGTGGGCCCTGACGCCTTCGGGAGTTGCAAACGGCCTGTTTTACTGGGGAACTTTGAAAGGCATTGAGAACATCAAAACTCCGCTGCGCTTGTCTTTTCTTCCGTACGTTTCCGCTTATTCCTCGCGCTTTCCAAACCCGGGCGATCCAGGTAAAACAATCGGCGAAACGTCCTGGAAGCTAGGCGCGGATGTCCGCTACGGAATAAACGATTATTATACGCTCGATATGACGCTTTTGCCGGATTTCGGGCAGGTGCAATCCGATAACAAAGTGAAAAATATTACTTTCCAGGAGGTCATGTACGACGAATACCGCCAGTTTTTCAAAGAAGGTACCGATCTTTTTTCCAAAAATAACCTCTTCTACTCCCGCCGGATCGGGAAAACGCCAACGCTGTATTATTCTGTTCCGTACATGGTCGGGGAAAAGGAAACGATTATTTCCAATCCATCGTCCACGCGCCTGATCAATGCAGCTAAATTATCCGGGCGAAACGCCAACGGCCTGGGAATCGGTTTTTTCAATGCCGTTACAGACGAAATGCACGCTCTTGTCAGGGATTCTATTGGAAATGAGCGCAAAATTCTCACCGAACCGCTGACGAATTACAATATCCTGGTGTTGGACAAGCAGTTGAAGAACAATTCCAGCCTATGGTTCATCAACACCAACACAACCCGCCCCCGCGACTGGGGAAATGCGAATGTTACCGGTGGCGGATTCAATATTGCTTTGTTTAAAAATACATATGCCATCGACGGAAGCCTCAATGTCAGCCAGTATTTTGAGCCAAAAGCCGGTTCCAACAAAGCATTGATGAATACACCGGGCTACAATTATTTTGTTGGTTTCAGGAAAACGACGGGCAAAATCCAGTATGGCGCGAGCCGCTCCGTAGCGAATGATACTTATCGCCAGACCGACCTGGGGCCATTTACGATTGTCAATTATGAAAATATGCGCGCTTATCTTGTGCACCAGTTTTTCCAGCCGCGCAAAATTTTCCGGAGCATGTACAACGAATTTTCCTTCAACTACAGCAGGCATTACGAAAGCAAAATGAATACCGGCGTTTCCGTAAATGCTTCGCTGAACCCTGTTTTGATGAATTTTAATGCGATTTCCCTTGGCGCAGGCGGAACACCGGTAGCTGCTTACGATTTCAATGAGCCAAGGATCATGGGCCGTTATAACAAAACCCTGCGTTATTGGTATGCTTATGTCGGTTTTGGCAGCGATTCCCGGAAAAAGCTCATGGCAAACGTGAATGTTACGATCAGCAATTTCATAGATCGTTTTGTGTCGGAGGGATATAACAGCTCCTGGTCGCTGCGCTATCGTTTCAACGACCGCTTCAGTGTGCGTTATTCCGGCTCTTACAATTTTGACCCTTATAATTTCGGCTGCGCAGACTGGTATAGTCAGCCGGATACAATTGTTTTTGGTCTCCGTAAAATGCACACCTTTGAAAATTCGCTTTTTGCCCGCTTTATCTTCACCAATAACATGTCACTGACACTCAACGGCAGGCATTACTGGACGAACGCGGCTTACAGCCAGTATTTCAACCTGGAAGAGAATGGCGATATCACCCGGACGGATACATACTCTGGCAACAACGATTTCAGCTACAATTATTTCAGTGTTGATTTGATTTATTCCTGGCAGTTCGCACCGGGCAGCTTCCTGTCCCTGGCTTACAAAAACATAATCGAAACCCAGGACCAGGAAATTATTTATTCTTTCAGTAAAAACTTCAACCAAACGATCCAGTCACCGCAAACAAACACAGTCTCTTTAAAGTTAATCTATTTCTTTGATTACCTATACTTAAAACGCTGGACTAAAAACAGATAGAGTAATTATTCCGGGGTTTATCTTAAAGAAACGCTTTTCATTAAGCATTTGAGGATTTTGCGGTGGAGCAGTTTTTCATCGATCGGTTTGGAGATATAATCCGTCATACCTAATTTCCGGCATTTGGCAAGGCCCATCGTCGTTACATCCGCCGTTAGCGCGATAATCGGGATATCCGATTTCAGGTGGTCACGGATATATGCAGTGGCCTGGATCCCATTCATGACGGGCATCTGGATGTCCATCAGCACAAGATCATAGCTGCCTGCTTCCAGTTTTTCGACGGCCAGTTTTCCGTTTTCAACGACGTCATATTCAAAGCCAAAATCCGTGAGGATAATCTTCATCAAAAGCTGGTTGAGGGCGATATCTTCCACTACAAGTATTTTAGCATTCTGAACCTCAAAATCCGGTTCCGGGATTATTTTTTCATGTATTTCCTCATGGCTGTTTCCGGGACTGAGCTTCCTGAACGAGAGCACGAAATTAAAAACAGAACCTTTATCGATTACGCTGCTGACGTAAATTGCGCCACCCTGGAGCTCCAGTAATTGCTTTACAATAGCTAAACCGAGACCTGTTCCGCCGTACGTGTTGCTCGTATCATCCGAAGCTTGCTCAAAATCATTGAAAATATGTTCCAGCCTGGCTTCAGGGATTCCAATCCCGGTATCTGTCACGATAAATTCAACCCTTACACTTTCGGCGTCTTCACTGTGCATCCGGGTGTTTATACTGATGCTGCCTTTCGGAGTGAATTTGACGGCGTTGCTCATCAGGTTCAGCAGGATCTGTCTCAAACGAAGCGGGTCTCCCAGTAAAACTTGCGGGATCCGTTCATCGAATTCTTTCAGCATAACGATGTTTTTCTCCCTGAGCTTCACCTCGAATAACTGGAGTACAACCGAGAGCAAAGCGGACAGATTAAACGGGCTTTTCATGAAAATCATCTTGCCTGAATCTGCTTTGGCAAGGTCCAGGATATCATTGATCAATACAATGAGCGCATCTCCCGATGTTTTAATAGCCGTGAGGTATTCCCTTTGCTTAGGGTCAAGCTTTGTTTTTAAAACGGCATTGGCAAAACCGATCACGCCGCTCATCGGCGTCCGGATTTCATGGCTCATGTTAGATAAAAACTGCTGTTTGGCTTTCAGGGCATCCTCTGCAATCTGGGTTTTGACTTCCGCATTGCTTTTGGCTTTTTGCAGCTCATTTTTGGCCAGTACATGTCCCGTCACTTCGTAGGCAATGATTGTTACCCCGGAAATCCGTTCGTCCTCCTCCTTATAGGGCTGATAAACAAAATTGAAATACACATTTTGCCGTTTTCCCCTGCGCACCAGCGGGGTTAAAAACTCGTATCCCTGGTAGGCTTTGCCACTCCTGAAAACGCCGTTAAGCAACTCCGGCACTTTGCTTTCCACAATTTCCGGTAAAACTTCGTAGAGGGATTTCCCTTCGATGTCGTTTCCTTTGCCCCATAGCTCTTTTACGCTGTCATTGGCGAGTGTAATGATCATTTCTTCCCCTTTCAGTACCGCAAAAGCAAAAGGTGACTGCATAAGCATCATGTTGTAGCGCTTGTTGCTTGCTTCACTCAGCTTCACGGCGTTTTTCTCCTGCTGCAGCTGTTTTTCGATGGCTTTTTGCTCTTTCATCTGGAGCTCAACAGCCAGGTTCCGTACTTCTGTGATATCCAGGATCGTCAGTACAATCAGCTCTTCTTCATTACTTTGCTTAATGAAGCGATGTGCATTGAGGAGCATGTTTTTTTTGCCGATCACCGGAAAAGTGTGCTCTACTTCAAAATTTTGGATACGGATGTTTTTCGGTACAATATTCTCAAGCAGCTCTCGCAGGGGCGGAATGTCCCATTGGTTGTTGCCTAATTTATACAAGGAAACACCAATGCTCTCTTCTTCATTGACCCGGAAAGTCTTGTAAAATGATCCGTTGGCCGACTGGATCCGCACATCTTTGTCAAGAATGAGCATCGGTTCCTGGATCGTTGACAAAATCGCTTCGTGGTAAGCATAGATTTCTTCTACTTCCTGGTTACGGGCAAGTAATTCCCGGTTGCTGACAATAAGCTCCTCGTTAGTAGATTCAATCTCTTCTTTAGAAGTTTCTAGCTCTTCGTTCAGGCTTTGAAGCTCTTCGTTGCTGGAAACAATTTCTTCGTTATTGCTTTGCAGCTCTTCATTTACACTTTCCTGGTCCCGTGTGATGGAGCTCATATCGGAACGCGTAATAAATAATTCCTGCTCTAAGTTTTTGATCCGGCGGCTGGTTGCCTCGGACATGTTTTCCCCGCCCTTGCTGAGCTGCTGCACAAGATCAATCTGCTGCCCGCTGAATACGACGAGCAATAAAGGTTCTTCGCCGTCCACGTTCAAAGGGGTCACTTCCAGGTTAATAATCCGGATGGCAGTCCCTTTCTCTTCGGAATCCATTTCAATCCCCGTTTTCTTGGTGGTCGTGTTCGTTTTGATGGCATTGTGGATAGCATTGCGCAGCTCAAAGGCAATTTCCATCCGGGCCATTCTTAAGATATTGAAGCTGGCCTTGCCGGAAGTATGCTTCAGGTACATTTCCGTATCACCCCTGAACTGGAGAATTTCCATATTATAATTGATGATAACGCTCGGCGGCATATAATTGGCCAGTAAAGCTGCATCCAATACCATTCCCAGGTTACTGCTTGCTGAACTGATCGTTTTTTTGGGCTCGGTAAGCAGGAAGCTGTTTTTTTCGGTCATGTTTTTATTGAAAATCCGGGAGGTAATATCAGGTATTTTGTATCCGCCCGAATCTCTTTTACGGGAATAGATTTTGACTTTTTTATCCAGGGCGGTAAATAGCTCATCCGACCTACCGATCGTTTCCGATTTGCCAAGCATGAGGAATGCACCGTCATTTAAGGAGTAATGGAAGGTGGAAATAGCCCTTTTCTGTGCCGATCCCTCCAGGTATATCATCAGGTTCCTGCAGCTGATCAAATCCATCTTTGAAAAAGGTGGATCAGACAAAATGTTATGCTGGGCGAATACGCAGGCGTCACGTATATCCTTGGATACCTGAAATTTATCTTTTTGCCTGGTAAAAAACCGCTGCAGTCTTTCCTGTGAAACGTTCCCGATCTGGTGAGGGGAATATTCTCCCTTGCGGGCTTTACTGATGGCCTGCAGGCTGACATCCGATGCAAAAATCTGGAAAGGAACGTGATTTTCTTCATCTTGTAATTCCATTAGCAGCATGGCAATGGAATAAACTTCTTCCCCCGTAGCGCAGGCTACAACCCAGATCCGGAGCGTTTCGCCGCTTGATTTGCTCATCAGTAAGCGTGGCAGCAAGGACTTTTTCAAATAATCAAATGCGTCCGTATCCCTGAAAAACTCGGTTACATTGATCAGCAGGTCCTGGTGCAATAAATCCAGGGCGTCATTTTCTTCGCGGAGCAGGCTGGCGTACTTGCTGATCAGCTTTATTTTATGAATAGACATCCTGCGCAAGATCCGCCTTTTGATGGTGTTCATTTTATAATGGCTGAAGTCAACATTCCTTTTCTTATGGAGAATGTCGATAATGGCCCGTAAATCCTGGTCAACATCTTCCAGTTCATCTTCGCTCCGTTTGATGACGTGTGCCCTTTTGATCAACGGAAAGGCGCTTATCCGGTTTAATTCAGATGCGATCTCACCAGGAGATAAAATGTAGTCAACCACGCCTTCGGCAATGGCAGAATGGGGCATGCTCGTATATTTGGCGGAATCATCCTGGGCGAAGGTAATGCCCCCTGCCTGTTTGATCTCTTTTAATCCGCGCGTGCCGTCATTGGCGCTTCCCGACAGCACGATGCCGATCACATTTTCTTTCCGGGCGTTTGCCAGCGAAGAAAAAAGAACATCAATTGAAAGGTTGGAGCTTACGTTTTCGGGCCGGGGAATTAATTTGATGTGCCCGTCAGTAACCTCAATATTTTTGTTGTATGGGATGATGTAAACATTGTCGGGCTTCATCTTCTCCATGTCATCGATTTCCTGCACCTTCATTTTGGTGAGCTTCGATAAAATGGATGTAAGCAGGCTTTTGTGATTAGGGCTCAGGTGCTGCACGTAAATAAATGCCATCCCTGTATCAGGTGCGAGATGCTGCAGCAAGAGCGTGACTGCTTCGAGTCCGCCGGCTGATGCCCCGATGGCAACTACCGTAAAAGAATCAGCCCCTTGTGGCTCGCGCTTTTCCGGCTTACTACCTGGTGTTAAGGCTTTTTTTTTCAAGTTGCCTGATTAGAGTAAGAGGAACATTCCTTTTTACCGGTTATTTTACTAAATTAAGCTTAATATACGGATAAACGGGATTTTAATTATTTGAATATGTGATATTACAAAAAACGGGCGCAAATTAAAATCTATTCTGGCCAATAAATCTCGAACAAGAGACTCATTCATAGCTGTTTAATTCAATAAACTACCGGTTTGACATACCCCTTTTAAGGGCCTTAACTTGTGTGCAAATCTGTAAGGATTCGGTTTATATGAGTAACAAAAGATCAAAAAATCAGGTGTTTATTCTCTTTTATTAGTGTGTCAACTAGCAAAGCACATTGAAAAAGAATCTACGAAACACTTCTGAGCCCTAAATCAGTCCAAGCGCGAGAAAAACTGAAAATATGATCAGCCCGGTTGCAACCATAAACCTTACGGCTTTGAGGGTTACTTTTTTCAGCAGTAAATTCCCGGCAAAAGCACCTGCAAAAGCTGACAATACGGCCACCAGGATAAAAAGATAATCCAGTTGATGGTGCGCCTTCATAATTTGTCCGCTGTATATTGTGAGCCGGGAAATATCCACCATGCAGGCAATAATGATTCCCGTAGCGATAAAAGCCTCCTTGCTCAAGCCCGACCGGATCAGGAAAGCGGAACGCAAAGCACCCTGGTGCCCCGAAAGACCTCCGAAAAAGCCGCTGAGCAATCCTCCGAGGGGTAAATATTTTTTGTTGAATTCTAAACGGGACAGGCCTGGAATCAAGTCAAACAAAGCGAAAGCGGTCAGCAGAACAGCAACGGTAAGCTTTATGGGGATGAGCTCAAAACTTTTTCCGAAAAGCGTGTATTCACTGATCGGCCCCAGCACCGCAAGCTTGTTCAGCAGCCAGGCGCCCAGCAACGCCGCTGCTACAGACGGAAGCCCAAAACGCAGTACAATTTTCCAATCAGCTTTTTTGCCCAGGAGAAAGAACTTAAATACATTGTTTAAAAAATGAACGATCGCTGTCATCGCAATTACCATCTCCACCGGGAAAAATGCCGCAAATGCAGGCAGCAAAAGCGTACCCAGTCCAAAACCGGAAAATAAGGTCAGCGCCGAAGCAGCAAAAGCGATGAAGCAAACAAATAATTCAGGCATAGACCGGTATTAATTCTCCCAAATTTAGCAACTTTCACTGGAATAACACACAAATGGACCCACCACTGATCTGCAGGAAAATAATTTTGTTTATGCCAAACAAAAAAGCCGCAGTGAAAACTGCGGCTTTCCCTATTTTTATTCAGAAACTAAGACTTATTTGCCTTTGTTTTCGTTGCTTTTTCGATTTTAACGCTCAGTACTTCTGCGCCGTCTTCGATGTCCATCAGGATTTTGTCACCTTCGTTGAGGTTTGCCTTGATGATTTCTTCCGCCAGCGGATCTTCGATGTATTTCTGGATCGCACGTTTCAGAGGACGGGCACCGAATTTCTCGTCGTAGCCTTTTTCTACGATGAAGTCTTTCGCTTTCTCCGTCATCTCGATGTGGTAACCCAGGTTGTTGATACGTCCGTACAGCTTGTTAAGCTCGAGGTCGATGATCAGATGGATGCTTTCGCGGCTCAGGGATTTGAACATGATGATATCGTCGATCCTGTTCAGGAATTCCGGTGAAAATGCCTTGCGAAGCGCATTCTGGATCACTACTTTGCTGTTTTCTTCCTTTTGGTCTGACTGGGATTTCGTACCGAAGCCAACTCCCGTTCCGAAGTCTGCCAATTGGCGCGCACCGATGTTGGAAGTCATGATGAGGATCGTGTTTTTGAAATCCACCTTACGGCCCAAACCATCTGTCATGTGTCCGTCGTCGAGTACTTGCAGCAAGAGGTTGAATACATCCGGGTGCGCTTTTTCGATTTCGTCAAGCAGGATAATGGAATATGGCTTCCTGCGTACTTTCTCAGTCAGCTGTCCGCCTTCTTCATAACCAACGTATCCCGGAGGCGCTCCGACCAGTCTTGAGATCGAGAATTTCTCCATGTATTCAGACATATCAATACGAACGAGGGAATCTTCCGTGTCAAAGAGGTATTTCGCGAGAACTTTTGCTAATTGCGTCTTACCTACCCCGGTTGGCCCGAGGAAGAAGAAGGAACCGATTGGCTTGTTCGGGTCTTTCAATCCGGCGCGGTTACGCTGGATGGCTTTCACCACTTTCTCAACGGCTTCTGCCTGGCCGATCACTTTTCCTTGCAGCTCAGCGCCCATGCTTGCGAGCTTGCCGCTTTCTTTTTGTGCAATACGCGTTACAGGAATGCCGCACATCATGGAAACAACTTCCGCCACGTGGTCTTCGGTAACCTCAATGCGCTTGGCTTTACTGTCTTCTTCCCATTTTTTCTTGGCAACGTCCAGCTGGTCCTGCAATTTGCGTTCATCATCACGCAATACGGCAGCTTCTTCATACTTCGCCTGCTTGATGACGTTGGCTTTCTGAACATTGATTTCTTCGATTTTCTGTTCGATATCCAGGATTTCCTGCGGAACGTTGATATTCGTAATGTGAACACGGGAACCAACTTCGTCCAGCGCGTCGATCGCCTTATCCGGCAGGTGACGGTCGGAAATGTAACGGTCCGTCAGTTTCACGCATGCATCAATTGCTTCCTGGGTAAAGCTCACCATGTGGTGCTCTTCGTAACGCTCCTTGATATTGTTCAGGATTTGTACGGTTTCTTCTACAGTTGTAGGCTCAACCAATACTTTCTGGAAACGTCTTTCGAGTGCTCCGTCTTTTTCGATGTACTGGCGGTATTCATCCAGTGTTGTTGCACCGATAGCCTGCATTTCGCCGCGTGCCAAAGCCGGTTTGAACATGTTGGAGGCATCCAGTGAGCCGCTCGCGCCGCCCGCACCGATAATGGTGTGGATTTCGTCAATAAAGAGGATCACATCCGGGTTCTTTTCGATTTCCTGCATCACAGCTTTCATTCTTTCTTCAAACTGACCGCGGTATTTTGTACCGGCAACGAGTGAAGCCAAATCCAGGGAAATGATGCGCTTATTGAATAAAATCCGGGATACTTTACGCTGAACGATGCGCAGGGCAAGGCCTTCCGCAATAGCGCTTTTTCCAACTCCCGGCTCACCGATCAGGATCGGGTTGTTTTTCTTCCGGCGGGAAAGGATCTGGCTTACGCGCTCGATTTCTTTTTCACGGCCTACAATCGGGTCCAGTTTTCCGGCTTCCGCCATTTTAGTGAGGTCGCGGCCGAAATTATCCAGTACCGGTGTTTTTGATTTCGGGTCAGCGCTTTTCTTTTGGCTGGCACCGAAATTTTCCCCTTCATCATCAGATGAGCTTGGGAATTCTGCCCTCGGGCTTTGGTTTTCGTCTAACATACTTTCTAGTTCTTCTTTTGCGTTGTCGTAAATAACTCCATATTTATTTAAAATCGCACATGCCGTACTGTCTTCGTTTTTTAATATGGAAAGTAATAAATGTTCTGTGCCGATTACAGCACTTTTGAAAAGCTTGGCTTCCAGGTAAGTCATTTTCAATACCCTTTCGGCCTGTCTCACCAGCGGAATGTTGCCACCAGGTATTTCTGCGGCTTTCTCCGGGCGTGTGATTGTCTTTTCTACTTCATTTTTGATCTGGTCCATTTCCAGGTTGAATTCTGTCAATATCCGCATCCCCTTGCCCGATCCTTCGCGGATCAAGCCGAGGAGCAGGTGCTCTACGCCGATATAATCATTCCCCATTCTAACAGCTTCTTCCTTGCTGAATGCAATTACATCTTTGACCCTTGGAGAAAATTTTGCTTCCATTTTTATCGTACTTTAAGGCTAAATAACCACTTTTTTATTATAGGAACAAATATAATCGATTAAAATTGTTAATAACTCGTCTAAAACAGCAATTTTCCACAGAATTTTGTTTATAAAAAGCATTTTGGCCCGTGTCCCTAATCATCTTAAATTAGTTATTTTTGAACCTTGCTTTAGACTAAGCAAAGATTATGCAAAAAAGTTAGAATGACATTATGGCAGACGGAGAAAGAATAATCCAGATTAACATTGAAGACGAAATGAAATCCGCTTACATTGATTATTCAATGTCAGTGATTGTTTCAAGAGCTTTACCGGATGTGAGGGACGGTTTCAAACCGGTTCACAGACGCGTATTGTATGGTATGCAGGATCTTGGGGTGTATTCCAACAGGCCGCATAAAAAATCGGCGAGGATCGTTGGTGAAGTTTTGGGTAAGTATCACCCGCACGGAGACAGCTCTGTGTACGATACAATGGTACGTATGGCCCAGCCGTGGTCACTGCGCTACCCGCTCGTTGACGGACAGGGTAACTTCGGTTCGGTTGACGGCGACAGCCCTGCGGCAATGCGTTATACCGAGGCACGCCTGAAAAAGGTGGCTGAAGACATGCTCGAAGACCTTGAGAAAGAAACGGTGGACTTTGCGCCCAACTTCGACGATAGCTTGGAGGAACCAACTGTTTTACCGACTAAAATCCCTAACCTGCTCGTAAACGGTGCTTCCGGGATCGCTGTAGGTATGGCAACAAATATGGCGCCGCACAATTTAACCGAAGTTGTTGAAGGCTGTATTGCTTATGTAGATAATAAGGATATTGAGGTAGAAGAATTGCTCAACTACATCAAAGCACCGGATTTCCCTACCGGTGGTATCATTTACGGATACGAAGGGGTCCGTGAAGCCCTTCTGACTGGCCGCGGAAGAGTTGTTATGCGTGCCAAGGCTGAAATCGAAGAAGCCGGCGGACGCGAGCAAATCATCGTAACCGAAATTCCTTACCAGGTAAACAAGGCGGAGCTGATTAAAAAGACTGCCGACCTGATCAACGACAAAAAGCTCGAAGGTATTTCCGATATCCGCGACGAATCCGACAGGAACGGTATGCGGATCGTATATGAGCTTAAAAGAGACGCGATTTCAAACGTCGTCTTAAATAAATTATATAAGTTCACCTCTTTACAGACTTCATTTTCAGTAAATAACATTTGCTTAGTGGACGGTCGCCCGCAATTACTGAACCTGAAGCAGCTGATCTCTAATTTCATTGATTTCCGCCACCAGGTTGTGATCCGCCGTACGAAATTCGACTTACGCAAGGCTGAAGAGCGCGCACATATCCTCGAAGGTTTGATCATTGCTTCCGATAACATTGATGAAGTGATCAAAATTATTCGTGCTTCCAAAAGCCCGGATGAAGCCCGTGAAAACCTGATTACACGTTTCTCGCTGTCAGATTTACAGGCCCGTGCAATTGTTGAAATGCGTCTGCGCCAGCTGACTGGGCTTGAGCAGGACAAGCTGCGTGCTGAATTCGCCGACTTGATGGCCCTCATCACTGATTTGAAAGACATCCTGGCGAACGAAGAGCGCCGCATGCAGATCATCAAAGACGAATTAAACTACGTAAAAGATAAATACGGTGATGCACGCCGTTCACGGATTGAATACTCTGCGAGCGAAATGCGCATGGAAGATTTGATCCCGGATGAAGAAGTGGTAATCACAATTTCACACGCCGGTTACATCAAACGTACCAGCCTTACTGAATTCAAGGTGCAGAACCGCGGCGGCATGGGCTCGAAAGGTTCCACAACCCGCGATAAAGACTTCCTGGAGCACTTATTCGTAGCAACGAACCACAACTACCTCCTGATCTTTACGGAAAAAGGACGCTGCTTCTGGATGCGTGTTTACGAAATCCCGGAAGGCAACAAGCTGGCCAAAGGGCGTGCGATCCAGAACCTGCTGAACATTGAGCAGGACGATAAAGTGAAAGCTTACGTAAAAGTACAGGATTTGACAGATAAAGATTATGTACAGAATAACTTTATCATCATGTGTACGAAAGAAGGTATCATCAAGAAAACTTCCCTCGAAGCTTATTCCCGTCCGCGTATTAACGGTATCAATGCGATCACGATCCGTGAGAACGACGAATTGCTTGAAGCGAAACTGACTGACGGAACAAATGAAATGGTAATTGCAACCAAATCCGGCCGTGCGATCCGTTTCAACGAAGCCAAAGTGCGCCCGATGGGCCGTAACGCTTCCGGTGTGAAAGCCGTAACGCTGCAAAGCGAAAAAGATGAAGTAGTTGGTATGATCTGTGTCCGCGACAATTCGGAAACGATTCTTGTTGTGTCGGAAAAAGGCTACGGAAAACGCTCCTTCCTCAATGATCCGGAGGACGGTGAGCCGGTTTACCGCGTAACAAACCGTGGCGGTAAAGGTGTCCGCACGATAAACATCACAGATAAAACAGGACCTTTGCTGGCAATCAAGCTGGTTACCGACGAGGACGATTTGATGATTATCACCAAAAGCGGCGTAACGATCCGTATGCACATGGATACGATCCGCGTGATGGGCCGTGCAGCGCAGGGTGTTCGTTTGATCAACCTCAAAGGAAATGCCGAAATTGCAGCAATTGCACGTGTTCCGAGAAGTGATGAAGAAGAAGATGAAGCTTTGGATGAAAACGGAAACCCGATTTTAGACCCGACACCGGAAAATGGCACGGAAATTGAAAACAACGAAGAAGAAACAACAAATGATGCAGAATAATTGTGGAAAATAAACACAAAATGCATCTTGTAAAATAAAAAACAGAATGAAACGTAAATTATTGACTTTGTCCCTCATGGCCGTTCTTTTCGCAACTGGCCTGTTTGCACAGAAAACAACGGAAACTTCCGCTGCCCTGGAGTATAAAAAATTTAACGAGTACTTTATGACCGGTGATTTTGAAGCCGCAAAAACTTCCCTGAAAAAGGCGAAAGAGTTTGTTGATCAGGCTGCCATGCACCCGGACACTAAAGAAAGTGCAAAAACCTTGTTCTATAAAGGTGAAATCTACTCCAATTTCGTTTCCCTCGGAATGGCGACACAGGATACCAATTTCATCAAAATTGCCGGGGAAGATGCTTTTGACGTAGCGATCGCTTCATACAAAAAGGCTTATTCACTGAACGATAAAAAGTATAAAGGCGATATCAAAGATGCTGTACTGAACAAAAAGCTTGAGCTGGAAAAATTTTCTACTATCCTTTACACTGGTGCGATGTACAAAGAAGCGATGGAAATTTATGATGCCCAGGTTGAATTGTCTGATGCAATCGGAATGGTAGACAGCCTTTCGCTCTTCAACGCAGGGATCTGTGCTGAAAAAGCCGGTGATTTCTCTGCAGCTGCCGCCCGCTACAAAAGATGTGCTGAAATCGGCTACAAAGCGCCTGAGATCTACGCAATGGCTGCCGCAATCCTGCGCAAGGACAAGAAAATAGCTGAAGCAAAAGAGATTATTGCCCTTGGAAGAAAAAAATATCCTTCCGACCGCAGTATGCTGCTTGAGCTGGTAAATGCTTCCCTCGACGAAGGAAACAACGCTGAAGCCGAAAAAAGCTTACAGGAAGCAATTGCCGCAGACCCGAAAAATAAGCAACTGTATTACGTGATCGGTACGATTTAC
The DNA here is from genome assembly GCA_021325675.1 of Crocinitomicaceae bacterium. Lineage (GTDB taxonomy): Bacteria > Bacteroidota > Bacteroidia > Flavobacteriales_D > Crocinitomicaceae > M2408. The sequence goes on along the minus strand of JAJTCM010000001.1, from coordinate 579,795 downwards.
ATCGACCTGAAAGAAAACGACAAAGCGGAAGCTGCCCTGAACAAGGCAATCGAGCTGGACCCGAATTACGCTGATGCACAGTACCAGTTAGGCGCTCACCTCGTTGGTGTTGCAGGAAGCCTGAAAGAAGAAGCAAGCCGTTTGAAGCTCGGTGACCCGAACTACGACGTAATGCTGGCTAAAGGCGATGAGTACTACAAAAAGGCAGTAACCCCGCTTGAAGCTTACATCGCGAAAAATCCGAATGACAAAGAGGTTTTAACGATCCTCTTCCAGATTCACAAAAGCTTAAAAAACACAGACAAAGCGATGGAATACAAAAAGAGAGCAGACGCGATCAAGTAATTCAAACGACATCTGAATAAAATTAAATCCCTGGTCTATTTGGCCGGGGATTTTTTTGTTTTTTGGATCGCAAAGTTTGCAGAGTTAAGTGCAAAGGACGCAGAGCTTAAGATTGCTAAGTTTTTTGACGGAAAACCAATCTTCCCTCTTTGGAGGAGGATCGAGGGGGAGGATATTTCCATTCATTACTAAAAAGCAAAACAGTCCGACTCTTTTCACTTATCTCATCTCTTATACTTCGCGCCTCTGCGAAACCTTAGCTTACTTTGCGATCCCAAAAAAATCTGCGGGCAAAAAAGATCCTCAAAAATCTTCGAGATCTGCGGAAAAACACAAAAAAATCACGCTGTCCCCATCAAATACTCATACGCCTGCTGGATTTCCAAAAACCGGTCATGCGCCATTTGCTGCTGCTCCTTCGTTCCTTTAGAAAACCGGTCCGGGTGGTGCTTTTTCGCCAGTTCCCGGAAACGCTGTTTGATTTCCTTGATATCGGCACGTTCATCCACCCCGAGGATCGAAGCATATTTTTTCCTTTCCGAAATGCGGGGCTGAAGCGGTGTTTTCTTTTTGGAGCTGTTTTTTTGCTCCCGGTACAGGTGGATCGTCGCATCCAGGAAGGAAAGCCCAAGCTGTAATGCGGAAACAACATGTTTTAAAGCGTCATACTCTTTTTGTTTGAGAACCTTGTCTATGTGGGACAATCCGACGAGAAAACGGACCAATTGCTTTTTATGTTCATCAGAATAATGGTTGTTCACCCAGCTTGCTGTAGATTCCATTTGAATGGGATAATGAAAATTACGCTGAATGGAATCCTGGATATCAACCGGGACGGTATGGAAATGGCGCATAAAAAACGACTTCAGGTAAGCCACCTTTTCCATCTGGCGGTAACGGTCCAGTAAAATGAAACCCGCCGTCAGGCTCATATATGCTTCCAGCAGGTTTTCTGTGGTGGCAGGCAGATCCTGCGGAAAGCTGCCCTTCATCCATTGGCGGTTTTTCAGGTACTTATACAGCAAATAAGAACAGGCAATTACAAAGGGAAGCCCTATAGCGGAAATCGTAAGATACCAGGGAAGACTTTCCTCCGGCTCCCGGAAGGTCTCATATTGACCGCTGCCCGGAAGGTACATCCCGGATAGAAGCATAGAGTTTGTGAAAAATAAAAGCATTCCTGTCAATATTGTCACCCCGAAAATACAGCTATTTCAAATTCATTGAGTAATTTTGCGCAAACTTTTTTTTAATGGAAAGATTATCCAAAGCTTTATTTTCGATGCGCATGATGGCCGTCGCGATGGTTATATTTTTTGTATCCATCGGTTATGCCACAATTGCCGAATCAAAATATGGGATCCAGGCGGCCAAAATATGGATTTACAACGCTACATGGTTTGAGATCTTGCTGGCTTTCCTGTGCATCAACCTGATCGCGAATATTTTCCGCTACCAGATGTACAAGCGGGAGAAAATGGCGCTTTTTGCTTTCCATATTTCTTTTATTGTGATCATTATCGGGGCTGCGATTACCCGTTTCTTTGGCTACGAAGGCCTGATGCTGATCCGCGAAGGACAATCTTCCGATTTCATTTACCTGTCTGAGCCGCACCTGTGGTTTAAGATCAATGACGGAAAAATGCAGTACGTCTACAACGACAAGCATTACATGTCGGAAGTGACAAGCAATGATTTTGATGTGACAGTGGATGATTTTCCGGGGCATAAGTCCCCTATCCACATTGAATACGTAGATTTTAAAGCCAAACAAATTGATACGCTCCTCATCAAGGATACGATCAAAGGCCACGTGCTTGATATCGTAACCGGCGGAAAACAATCGAACTATTTAGGAAAAGACCAGTTTTTGATGCTGGGTGACATTCCGATTTCATACGAAAAGAAAAATTCGGCGCCGGGAATTGATATTATTGAGCAAAACGGCAAGCTGATGTTCACAACCAAATTGCCGATGCAGTACCTCCCGATGTCTCAAATGCGTAAAGTACGTGAGGGCGGCGCTTCGATTTCAGATTCGATGTATGTCAAAATCCCGACGGATACACTTGTTCCCCTGATGACCACTACGCTTTATCTCGTCCAGGGACAGCAATTTGTGTTTAACCGCAAAATCGACCACGCTAAAATGACGAAAATGTCTTCCGGCAAAAAAGACGTGGGCGTTGATATCCTGACTTTACGCATTACTGACGGAAAAGAAAGCCGCATCGTCAGCCTTGAGGGCGGAATGGGACAAATGCCGCAATCTGAAATGTTTGTGCTTGGCGGATTGCAATATGAAATGCGATACGGCTCAACGGAGCGCAAATTGCCTTTTGCGATTGCCTGCCGGGATTTTGTTCTCGATAAATACCCGGGTTCGGATGTGGCTTCATCTTTTGCCAGCGAAGTGACTGTTCTCGATGAAAAGAAAAAATACAAGAAAGATCACCGCATTTTCATGAACAACGTGATGGATTACGGCGGTTACCGCTTTTTCCAGTCAAGCTATGATCTTGACAACCCGGAAACCCCTGAAAATGAAGAAGGAACACGTTTGAGCGTAAACTATGACTTTTGGGGTACAAACGTAACTTACGTTGGATATTTACTAATGGCGATCGGGATGATCCTTTCCTTATTTGCCCCGAACGGACGTTTCCGCGACTTGCTGGGCAAAATCCGCAAATCACGCGAGCGCCGTGAATCTTCCCTGCTGACCTTGGCCGTTTTGTTTTCTGCCTTGAGCCTGACTTCATTTGCACAGGAGCAGGAACACCATCATAACCATGATCACGACCACAGCGGACATGAGCACCACGATCACCAGCAGGAACAGGCGCCTTTGGTGGATGACAAAACGTTCAGTGTGATGTCGAAAGAACATTCCGACGAGTTTGCTTCCCTGCTGGTACAGGATTTTAAAGGAAGAATTGTTCCCGCACACACCGTTTGTGACGAATTGCTGCGTAAGATTTACGGACAGAGCAAATACAAGGAATACAATGCCGTTCAAACGATTGTCAGCATGCACATGTTCCCGATGTACTGGGGCAAGCAGGAAATCATCGCTGTTCCGAAAGCTTTGCGTGAGCGCCTGAAGCTGAAAGAATATGTTTCCCCGATCAATCTCATGGGACAGGATGGCAATTTCAAATGGATCGCGGATTACAACATCGCTCACCGCAAACTGGAATCCAAGCGCAGTGAATTTGACAAAAAGCTCATCAAGCTCGTGGAACGCTTTGAAGTCGTGAATGCCATTGTTTCCTGGCAATACATGAAAATTTTGCCGTTAAAAGGCGATCCGAACAATACCTGGTACCTGCCTTTTGCCGGCGAGCTTATTGCGAAAGATTCCGCTTCCACACGTATGGCAATGTCTTATTTCCAAAGCCTGTTTGAAGCTACGCGCTCCAATAAATACGGCTCGGCTTCGGATAAGCTGAAAGACCTCAAAACCCATCAGCGCAAGATAGCCCGAAAAGATATTCTTCCGAGCGAAAGCCTGGTAAAAATGGAAATCAGCTACAACAAGATGAATATCTTCAAAAATGCAATGTACAGCTACTTCTCGCTGGGTATGATTTTGCTGATCATTTTCTACGTACGTATTTTCGTTAAGCCAAGTGAGCGCAGTGAAAAACGTTTCCGCCGGATCACCATTCCTTTTGTCGTTTTGATTGTGATTATCTTCCTCTACCACGCAGCCGGTTTGGGAATGCGCTGGTATATTTCCGGTCACGCCCCGTGGAGCAACGGTTATGAAGCGATTGTTTTCATTGCCTGGGTAACCATGCTTGCAGGCTTTATCTTTTCCCGCAAAAACCCGATGGTGCTTGCCGGAACAGCGATCCTCGCCTATTTCATGCTCTTCGTTTCCAACCTGAATTTGCTGGATCCTGAAATTACGCCTTTACAGCCCGTTCTCAAATCCTACTGGCTCATGATCCACGTAGCGGTGATTACCGGGAGCTACGGTTTCCTTGGCCTTGGCGCTATTTTGGGGATGCAGAACATGGTATTGTATATTTTCCGCAACAAAAATAACGGACAGCGAATTACGGCACATATTAATGAAATTACGGCCGTTTCCGAGCTGACAATTACCATCGGCTTGTTTATGCTAACGATTGGTACTTTCCTCGGCGGTGTTTGGGCAAACGAATCCTGGGGGCGCTACTGGGGCTGGGACCCGAAAGAAACCTGGGCCCTGGTTTCCGTGCTCGTGTATGCCGTGATCCTGCATTTACGCTACATTCCTGCCCTGGCCGGTAAATTTACGTTCAACCTCGTTTCCCTGTGGGGCTACGGCGCGATCTTGTTTACCTTCTTCGGGGTGAATTTCTACCTCGTGGGGCTTCACTCATACGCACAAGGTGAAGGCTTGGCAGAAATCCCGTCCTGGCTGTATTATACCATCGGAAGCTTTGTGATCTTCTCAATTCTATCGTATATCCGCTTTAAGGCATACTCAAAAAGAATAAAAGAAGAGCTTATCTGACGGTTCAATCAGCAGGTATTGAAGAAGATTTTTTCCGCCGGAAATGCCGGAATTAATCTTGTCCCGGTTTGAGCTTCCGCGCTTCCTTAAGGCTGATCATCTCTTTGTGATAATAGGCAATAACGAGCACGTCCGTAATGCCAATTTTCTCAAGCAACAGCCTGGCTTTTTCGACTTCTTGCAGGTCATTGAACATACCAAATGAATAGCGGATCGTTCCGTTTGGAAGTTTTTTGTAAAATAAATTGGATTTCACTTTCAGTTCTTTGGTCGTTACCTCCTTGCTGTATGTCCCGATCTGGATTGTATAAAACAACGCGCTGTAATTATCCACCGAAATAGGCTTCCTGTTATCAAAAACGGATGCTACCTGAGAATTGTCTTCGTTTTTAATGGTTTCAATCAATGTGTCATTACGGAAAATATACATGGTATTGTTCGCAACGATAATTTGTTTTTCATTCGGTTTACGCTGGTTAAAATATAAGCTGTCCGAATTCCTGATAATTTCTTTCAGGAAATAACTTTCTGACGCCTGGATTTTGCCTTCTGCCGGATAATCATCTGATGTCATTTTTTTATGGATCTGGTTCAGCTCGAACCTGTTAATCCGTTCCTGGCTTTCGAAGAGCAATTCTTCTAACAGGATAAGGCTTAATGAATCTTCGGGGGTTATGCGGGGACTTGTTTGTAGTGTTTGCTTTTTCGTCTCAAGCTTTCCGCCTAATTTGCGCTCCAGCTCAACCAGCTTCGCATAATCCAGCTTGTTAAGGTCTATCGTTGAATTGATCAGGTTGATGTAGTTGGTATAATAATCAGCGGCCACGCTGTTAATCATATTTTTCTTGCTGTTATAGCGTTTTACAATGTCCAGTTTTTCGCATTCTGAAATCCTAAAATGAAGCAATTCCGATTTTCTCTTCAGCACCTCGTTCAGTCGGCCCAATTCAAGCTTTAAAGCCTGTGAAGCAGGGTCCTCCAGGCTTTCCAGGGCATATTTTTTTTTGTTGACTTCATATTTTAAATACCTGTCCATCTTAAAGAGGTAAGTAAACTTTTCATACTGGATGAGATCAATATTTTCACTTAAAGACCGGGTATGCTGGATGTAATTGGGGGCAATTGTCTGAATCAGATCTTTGAATACAAGCACTTTATCAAGTTCTTCATAGTTGTATTTAAGGCAATTGCAGCACAAACTGTCGGTTTCCGGCTTTTGGCCCAGGCTGTACGCAGAAAAAGCGCAGGAAGAAACGATTACTAAAAGTAATACACGCATAATGTCGGTTTTAGATTGTAAAATTTCCACTAATTTAGGCTGTTTATGGTTTTCTGGTGTTATACAATAAAAGTGTATTGTTTTATTCTGATTTGTTCACTACCTTCGTTACCCTAAATATAAAACTCGTATAAATGACCCTTTTTGATTTTGAAGTGAAAGATATAAACGGCAAAACCTTTGACTGGGAGACAGTGAAAGGCAAAAAGATCCTGATCGTCAACACGGCTTCCGAATGCGGCTATACATTCCACTACGGACCTTTGGAGGATTTGTACCTCGACTATAAAGACAAAGGTTTTACGGTTTTAGGTTTTCCTTGCAACGATTTTGGCGGACAAGAACCCGGAACGGAAACGGAAATTGCACAGTTTTGCAGTAAAAACTTTGACGTGACTTTCCCTTTGATGTCGAAAGTAACGATTTTAGGAAAAGATGCCCACCCGCTCTACCAGTGGCTGAAAGCTCAAACAAACACCGAAGTAGCCTGGAATTTCCAGAAATACCTGGTGGACGAAAACGGACAGGTAGTAAAAATGATCTCGCACAATGTAGATCCGCAGGACCCGGAGATTATTCAGTGGATCGAACAATAAATATCTTGTCATGAAAGTTGATATTTTAGCCTTTGCAGCCCATCCCGACGACGTTGAATTATCAGCGGCCGGAACTTTGATCAAACATATCAAAGCAGGCAAAAAAGTAGCTTTAGTGGATTTAACGCAAGGCGAGCTTGGTTCACGGGGCACAATTGAAACGCGTTACAAAGAAGCGGCAGATGCTTCTCAGGTCATGGGGATCAGCGCCCGGGCCAACCTGAAAATGGAAGACGGTTTTTTTACGCATTCACAGGAGAACTTACTGAAAATTATCGAGCAGATCCGGTATTTCAAACCTGAGATCGTGCTGTGCAACGCTATCGACGACCGCCATCCGGATCATGGCCGCGCCAGCAAGCTCGTTTCCGAAGCCTGTTTTCTTTCAGGTTTACGTAAAATTGAGACCGGCCACGATGAGAACAAGCAGGAAGCCCATCGTCCCAAAGCAGTTTACCACTACATCCAGGACCGCTACATCCAGCCGGATTTTGTAATTGATGTTACGGAATACGTTGAACAGAAATTCGAAGCCGTACGCGCTTATAAAACACAATTTTACGATCCCAATTCCAAAGAGCCCAAAACACCGATCTCAGGAGAAGAATTCTTTGATTTCCTGCGGGGCCGCATGGCTGAATTCGGCCGGGCAATCGGGGTGCAATATGCTGAAGGCTTCACCGTGGAACGCATTCCCGGCGTTGAGAGCTTGTTTGATTTGAATTGATTTGTTCCGCAAAGCGGCGCTAAGTCTTGCGCAGAATTTACAAAGTTTTGTTTGTTTAGTGAAACTGTAAGCCGCTTAAAAGAAACACTTTTAATTTTACCAGGTTACTTTGCTACCCTTAAACTCTGAGACCTCAGCGAAAACTTTGTATCCTTTGCGATCCACAAAATTTACAGGAATAAAAGTAAGCTAATCCTGCCAAAAAAGCACCTTTCGCCGTCGCGGCGGACTTGGCATACATCTTGAAATACTAATACCGCCTTACTATTTATCGGTTTGATTCGTTATATAGGATAAAGACAATTCACAATACTGACAAATTGACATTTACATATGACTGATTTTTTTAATAACAGTAACTTTGACTTTTCGGACAACATAGAAGCCGATGCGGAATTCATTCCCCTGATTACACCGGAGGAAGAAGAGCGCATGAACAAACAGGAATTCCCCAAAGAGCTGCCGATTTTGCCGCTGCGCAATAACGTACTTTTTCCGGGCGTTGTGATCCCGATTACCGTGGGCCGCGATAAATCCATCAAGCTGATCCAGGATGCCAACAAAGGAAATAAAATTATTGGTGTCGTTTCCCAGAAGAACCAGGACGAAGAAACACCTGAATTCAGTGACTTACATACAATTGGAACAGTTGCGCAGATCATCCGCATGCTGAAAATGCCGGACGGAAGCACCACGGCGATTATTCAGGGAAAACGCCGCTTTGAGGTGACCCAGCCTACACAGACAGATCCTTATTTCAAGGCTGAAGTAGAATACATTCCCGAAAACGCTTTTGACAAAAAGTCGAAGGAAATGACGGCGATTTTCAAGTCTATCAAGGACCAGGCGCTGCAAATCATCAAGGACAGCCCGAATATCCCTTCAGAAGCATCTTTTGCAATTGGAAATATCGACAGCCCGACTTTCCTCGTAAATTTCATTGCGTCGAATATGAACGCTGATGTTTCCAAAAAGCAGCAAATCCTCGAAGAGCTGGATATGCGCCGGAAAGCGTACAAAATACTGGAACACCTGAACGAAGAATCGCAAATGCTCCAGATGCAGTTTGAGATCCAGTCCAAAGTAAAACGTGATATTGACCGCCAGCAGCGTGAATATTTCCTCAACCAGCAAATGCGCCAGATCCAGGAAGAGCTCGGTGACAACCCGCAAATCCAGGAGGTGGAAGACATGGAGAAACGCGCCAAAAAGAAAAAATGGACTGATAAGGTGGCCCGTCTTTTTTACAAGGAATTGAATAAATTACAGCGCATGAACCCACAGGGCGCCGAATATACTGTCCAGCTTAATTACCTCGACATGCTGCTTGACCTTCCGTGGGGCGAATATTCCAAAGACAGTCTCGACCTGAAACGCGCTGAAAAAATCCTGAACCGCGATCATTACGGCTTGGAAGATGTAAAAAGACGTATTTTGGAATACCTGGCGGTTTTGAAGCTGAAAAACGACATGAAATCGCCGATCCTCTGCTTTTACGGTCCTCCCGGAGTGGGAAAAACCTCTTTAGGAAAATCCATTGCAGACGCTTTGGGCCGCCAGTATGTACGCATGTCGCTCGGAGGCCTGCACGACGAATCTGAGATCCGCGGACACCGGAAAACGTATATCGGCGCCATGCCGGGGCGTGTGATCCAAAACATCAAAAAAGCAGAGAAAGCCAACCCCGTTTTTGTGCTGGATGAAATCGATAAGCTCAGCCGCAGTAATCACGGTGACCCGTCCTCTGCCCTCCTGGAAGTGATGGACCCGGAACAGAACAAAGAGTTTTACGATAATTACATCGAAACGGAATTTGACCTCTCGAAAGTCATGTTCATTGCTACGGCCAACTCGCTTTCAACCATCCAGGGACCTTTGCGCGACCGGATGGAAATCATCGAGGTGAACGGCTATACGATCGAGGAAAAAATTGAAATTGCCAAAAACCACCTCATTCCTAAACAGCTTGCAGCACACGGGATCACGAAAAAAGAATTCAGCATTGATAAATCGACGCTTGAAAAAGTGATCGAAGACTATACGAACGAATCCGGTGTGCGCGGCCTTGATAAAATGGTTGCCAAGCTGGTTCGTAACCGTGCCCGCCAAATCGCCATGGACGAAAAATACGAGCAAAAAGTCCTGATGAAAGACCTTCATACCATCCTTGGGATCGGGAGGCCGAAAACCAAATACCTCAATAACGATATTGCAGGTGTTGTAACCGGGCTCGCCTGGACAAGTGTTGGCGGTGATATCTTATTCATCGAATCCTCCGTGACACGTGGAAAAGGCAAATTAACCCTAACCGGTAACCTTGGTGATGTCATGAAAGAATCGGCTGTAATTGCCCTTGAATTCTTAAAGTCGCGCAGCAGTTGGCTCAATCTTGAACAGGGAGTTTTTGAGCAGTATAATGTACACGTCCACGTTCCGGAAGGGGCTACGCCAAAAGACGGTCCAAGCGCCGGGATCACGATGCTGACTTCCCTGGCTTCCGTTTTTACGCAGCGTAAAGTGAAAAAGAGCCTGGCTATGACCGGTGAAATCACGCTTCGCGGCGAAGTATTGCCTGTTGGCGGGATCAAGGAAAAAGTGCTCGCTGCCAAACGGGCTTCGATCAAAGAAATTATCCTGTGTGAGCATAACCGCAAAGATGTGGAAGATATCCGCGCCGATTATTTGGATGGGCTGAAATTCCATTATGTCAAAACGATGAGGGAAGTGCTCGATATTGCCCTGACGGATGAAAAAGTGAAGGACAGCATCAAAATAACGTATGAGAAAATTGCAAATTAATTCTACTTGCTTTTAAACTTTTTTAGTTAAATTTAAGGGCTATAAAACCCGTTTCAGTTGGGATCACGAAGCTGTATTGCTATTAAAAAACGTGTAACAATGAACGAACGTAAACAAATTATTGTAATCGGCGGAGGTTTCGCCGGAATGCAATTTGTACGCAAAATCGACACTAGCCTGTTTGATGTACTTCTCATCGATAAACTGAACCACCACCAGTTTCAGCCTTTGTTTTACCAGGTCGCGACCTCGCAGCTGGAACCATCAAGCATTTCCTTCCCTTTCCGTAAAATTTTTCAGAAAAAAAGGCATTTGCAAATCCGGATGACGGAAGTGTTGAAAGTAGAGCCCGAAAAAAACCTGCTTCATACCGGCATCGGGGTTTTTGATTACGATTACCTCGTGATTGCGACCGGCTGTCAGACGAATTTCTTCAACAACAAATCCATTGCAGAAAGCGCTTTTACCCTGAAAAGCACGTACGATTCTATTACAATCCGTAACCACGTTTTACAGATGTTCGAGGATTACATTTCCAGCAGCGACGAAGAGCGCGAAGCCATGCTCAATATCGTTATAGCCGGTGCAGGGCCTACCGGTGTTGAAATGGCCGGGGCTTTCGCTGAAATCAAAAAGAACATTCTACCCAAAGATTATCCGGGCATCGACTTTTCCCATCTGAAAATCATCGTCGTGGAAGGGAGCGCGAACACATTGAACAGCATGAGCGACAATGCGAAAGCGGCTTCCCGTCAGTACCTGGAAGAAATGGGCGTTGAAGTAGTGACCCAGGTGCAGGTGCTGGATTACATCAATGAAGTGGTGCACTTAAGCAACGGACGGGAAATTAAATGCAAAACGCTCGTTTGGGCTGCCGGGGTAACCGGAAACCTGATCGAGGGAATGAACCCGGATGTCGTGCAGCGTGGAAACCGCCTGAAAGTCAACCGTACAAACCGCGTTGAAGGTTACGATGATATTTACGCTATCGGTGACATTGCTCACATGGAAACGCCGAAATATCCGAAGGGTCACCCGCAACTGGCCAACGTTGCAATCAACCAGGCAGTAAACTTAGCCCGTAATTTTAAACGAAAGCTTAATAACAAAGAACTTAAAGAATTTGAATACAGGGATTTGGGCTCAATGGCTACCGTAGGGAAACACAAGGCTGTCGTTGATCTTCCTTTTATGAAATTCAAAGGCTTTTTCGCGTGGTACGTGTGGATGTTCCTGCACCTGATGCTCATCCTGAGCGTTAAAAACAAGCTGATTATTTTCATCAACTGGGCCTGGGCTTATATCACGAAAGACACTTCCCTGCGCCTGATCCTCGTTCAGCCTGAGGAAAAAGAAAAGAAAAAAACGGTGGTGGATTAATGTAAGCGGGCCAAGCCCTGAAATGGCTAAAAATCCTTAAACACAAAGCGGTACGAAGCGAATTCTTCCGGTAGCTTTTCATATTCACCGTTCAATTGTTCGGTGAAAATATCCAGCAGGTAAGTCCCGAAATTCCGTGAATAGTCGTTGTGGAACCATTCACCGTTGTCAGCATAATGAAAATGCAGGATATCGTCTTTCACGAACAGCCTGATGGAAATCTGCCCGCTGCGTGTATTTCTGAAAGCATATTTTAAGCTATTAGTAATTAGCTCATTTAAAATCAAGGCCAGCGGAATGATTACCTTGATATTCAATTGGGTATCGTTTGTCTCCACCCGGATTTCCACATCAAAATCCTTGATAAAGACACGCTTCAGCTCTTCACCCAGATCCCTGATATACCCGGACAAATCTATTTCACCCAGGTTGGGGTTTTTGTATAAATGCTCATGCACCAGGGAAATGGAATTCACCCGTTCGATTGCTTCGTAAATCGCATCCTGCACATCGCTGTTCGTGTGGGAATTGGCCTGAAGCCTCAGCAAGCTAATGATGATCTGCAGGTTATTTTTTACCCGGTGATGAATTTCCTGCAAAAGCACCGTCTTATCGTTATTCTGCTTATTTACCTGCTCCAGCGTATGTGAAAGCTCAGCTTCAATGTGCTTGCGAAGAAAAATCTGCTTGCGAAGGGATTTATTCCAAAGATAAAAGAGCACCAGTACAATCGTCAGGATAACCGTCACGAGGACAACATACTTCCAGATTTGGTTGTAATTGTATTCCTTCTGCATATTGATTGTCACCCACTTGGAATAAATTTTACCGCGCTCGTCCTCAGAGATACTTTTTAAAGCCTTGTCCACGATATCCCGCAGGATTTTCTTGCTTTTTGGAAAAGCAAAAGCCACTCCCCTCGTCTGTAAATTCGTGTGACCGGAAATAATCAGGTTGGAAAAGGCGTTCTCCTTCATGAAATAAGAGATCGAACCCAGGCTTCCCACTGTAGCCACACTTTCACCGGAAGAAACATCCTGCAAACATTCCGCGAAATTATTCCGCAGGACAAGCCTGATATCTGGATGGTGGCGTTTCAGGATTTCTTCCTGGAGGTAATTTTTCGGGATGGAAACTTTCTTGTAATTTAAATCTTTCAGGGATTTAAAATGCTTGTTTTCCCGGTTCGTAGCGATTACCGTGGGAAGCTTGATATAAATCTCGGAATAAACGAGCGTTTTGAGCCTGTCCGGTGTAATCCCTACTGCCGGCGCCATCATCAGGCTGTCTTGCATAAGCTGGTGAAACGTTTTCTCCCAGGTCATGTTTTTACGGGGAACAAAACGGATATTGGTTTTTTCTGAAATCTTCTCTAAAAAATCGGCGCACATTCCGCTGTACTTGCCTTTGGAATAAATTTCATAGGGCGGCCAGTTGGGGTCATAGCCAAAATAAACGACGGGATTTTGCTTCATCCAGGCTTTCTCCTCTTCCGTAAAATGGATTTTCTGAGCCAGGAGAGACAGCGTGAACAGGCAAAAGAGTAAGCAACCTAAAAATTTCACTATTCAGTGTATAAGCAGTTTTATTTAAAAATTCTCCCAGTAATCATTCAGGAAAGATTGTATTTTGCGGGCCGTCGTATTGAAATAACGCTTGGTGCGATAACCTCCAACCCACTGGATCCCGCGAATGGCGTTTGTGAGGAAAATTTCATCAGCAGCCAGGATGTTTTGCGGCAAAATACTGCATTCGTAGACTTTAATCCCGTGCTGGATCGCGAGGTTGATTACCTGCATCCGCATCGTTCCGGCCAGGCAGCCTTCGTCCAGTCCCGGAGTGTAAAGCACGCCGTTGCTCACAATGAACAGGTTGGAATTCGTACTTTCGAGGATCCCGCCCCGATCGTTCGTGATCAGCAAGTCATCCAGGTTTTTCTCCTTCGCGTTTATAGCAGCCATCACGTACATGATGCCGTTTTTGGTTTTATAATTGGAAAGAAAGTTCTTCTGCTTTTTCAGGTCGGTGTAAATATCGATTTCCAGTCCTTTTGAATTGAGCTCAAATAAATTCGAGTGGTACGGGTAAACCTCGATGAAATAAGTCACCTCGTTCGTTTCAGGAAAATAAGTCCCGCCGGAAGCCCGGTCAATAGATATCTTGCACTTCCCTCCTTCCGGGATATCAGACTTGTCAATCAGCTCCTGGATCCGGCTTTGAAAAAATTCAGCAGAATAAAAAGACGGCAGTCTCATTTTCAAGACCTTTGCCCCTTCCGTCAAACGCTTATAATGGTTGTTGATGTTGATCGCCTTTCCGTTGACAATCCGGATGCTCTCAAAAATCCCGTCACCGTAAAGGTACGAACGGTTTCCTGCTGCAATGGTGGCACCTTCATTCGGGAGCACTTCCCCGTTGTTATTAACATAAATCACCGACATGTTATCCGAATATTAAGGAGATTAGTTCTTTTCCTTTTTCAATATTAATAATTAATATGTAAATAATGCCAAAAATTGCACCACCAATATGCGCATCATGGGCAATATTTGTTTTTCCGCGCTTAAAAGCCCAGAATTCGAAGGCCAGGTACAAGGGCCCGAATATATAGGCAGGAATCATAATTCCGGGGATAAAGATCAAGCCAAGCTGCATCGTTGGATACCAGAGAATAGCTGCAAAAATAAGTGAAGAGACCGCTCCGGAAGCGCCCAGGGACACATACGCCGGGTTATCGTGATTGCGAGCCATCGGCCAGATTGTTGCGAAAAATCCCCCCAGGAAGTAAATCAGCACAAAATGCAGCTTCCCGGTTACCAGGCCATATTCCAGCACCAGCTGGCTTTCCATCATTTCGCCAAACATGTAAAAAGAGATCATGTTGAAGATCAGGTGCCCCCAATCCGCATGCACAAACAGGTGTGTTATAAATTTATACTGCCTGCCATGATGCTTGACATCATAAGGGGAAAATGCCAGCTTGTACATAAATTCCTGGTTGTTAAATCCTTGCAGGGAAACCAGCACAGTAGCAATAATGATAATCAATGTAATACTCAGAGACATGTACGTTTATTCGTCAGAAATTATAACTTTACAAAAATAATCATTCATTCGAAACGATGAAGCTTTATCTGCTATACTTATCCGTTTTATTTACTTTCCTATCCTGCAGCGAAAAAAAGGTCGAAACGGCTTTCCTGGACCGCAAGGTTCCGGTCAGTAAAAAAATTGCCTGGGCGCTTAAAGATGAAAACAATGCCATCCTGGAGCTCCCGGAAGAATCAATCGCTTTCCTGAAGGAATTTTATGGCAAACGCAAGCACAAAAGCCTTTGGACCGACAAGAAAAATTTCACTAAAACCGGCGCCAATCTCTACAAGATCCTGCAGGAGCCACTGGCTTTAGGTATCCCAGACCAGCGCGTAAAATTATCTAAAAAGAAATCAACCCACCTGGTAATTAAGGAAATACAGATCACACATTCATTGGCAACTTTAAGCCAAGACCTGAAATACGGAATTCTTGACAGCACGCGCCAGAAGCTAAAGCCATTTTCTTACCCGAAAAGCAGTAATTTTAAAGAGAAAGCCAGCTTCAAATCAAATACACAGGAAGGTTTAGCGAAAGAAATCATTGGCTGGGGCCCACGTGACACCGTTTATCAAAAACTAGCGGTTGCTTTGTTTGATTATGCCTGGAAAAAGGATTTGGGAAGGGACAAAAACCTCAAAGTGCCGCTCTTTAAAAAAGATTCTGTTCAATCGTTGAATCTTGCGAAAAAGTCATTACAGCTCAAAGGTTATTTAACAGAAAAACAAACAGATAGCACTTCTTTTGACAACTCTCTCCGACAGTTCCAGCTTGACAACGGCTTAAAAGACGATGCTGTGATCGGCCAAACTACCGTTGACGCCCTGAATGAGACACTTACGGAGAAATGCCGCCGCGCTGCCATTGCCCTGGAACGTTTACGCTGGCGAAGCCCTGAGTCGAAGCGCTACATCGAGGTCAATATCCCGGAGTACACCCTGCGTTTTTTTGCTGATGATACACTCAAAAGTGTCAACCGCCTTATCGTCGGAAAATTCGACACCCAAACCCCAGAGTTTGAAGCACAGCTGCGGACGATTATCACCTACCCTTACTGGAGCGTTCCCTTCTCGATTACAAGCAAGGAAATACTGCCTGACGCCAAGCGAAACCCGAATTACTTTGCGCGTAACCACATGAAAATTTATAAAAACGGGGAAGAAATCGATCCGCTTTCCGTCAACTGGGACGGCATCCGGAAAAACACTTTCCCATATAAAGTAATACAACAACCCGGATCACATAATTCACTGGGAATCATTAAATTTGACTTTAACAATAAATACGGGGTATATTTCCACGACACACCGCAAAAGAGCCTGTTCAACACGGTTGTGCGCTCCTATTCGCACGGATGCATGCGCTGCGAAAAACCGATCGATCTTGCCAAGCTCATCCTGACTAAGGACGAAAACAAAACGATCCCGGACAGCCTGGACTCCATTCTTTCACGCAAAAGTCACCATCCGATCCAACTCCGGAAACGTATCCCGATTTATGTCGTGTACCGTTCCGTAGTGAGCGGCCCGGGAAACAAGCTGATCTTTATGCGGGACATTTACAGGCGCGATGAGAAACTGGCGAAGGTGATGTTTGCTTAGAGAAATAGACATCAGGCCGAAGACAAGACTCGAGACTTACTCCTAAAAGTTATTTCGGCATGGTTTTTCTCAAAATCACAAGCCAAAACAGTACATCTATATCAATCTTTACAAAGGATTGCATCCCATACAACTACTTCGTGTACCCTCATGCTCACGCTGAAGCTCTTCGCCCTTGCAAAGCTTCGGCAGAGCAAGATCAGCATAGGCGCAGTGTCCTGGCGACTTGTTGGCTACAAAAAAGAGGATGACAAACCTGCCACCCTCTTCTCTATATCATTGTAAGAAAATTATCTTTTACCTCTCTTTTCCTGCTGCGCTTTTTGAGCTTGCTCCAAACGCTCCTGGAACTTTGATTTTTTCTTCCCCGCTCCGTTGGCAGCATTGGCTTTTTTCGCAGCCATTTTTGCACGGAGCTTTTCTTCATCTACAAAGAAGTATTTGATCGCCAGCATAATCAGGATGGAAATCAACGTCGAGATGAAGTAGTAATAGCTCAAACCGGAAGAATAATTATTGAAGAAGAAAATCATCATGAACGGGAAGATGTACATCAACACTTTCATATTCGGCATGCCCGGCTGTTGCTGCTGCTGCATCTGACCACTGTTCAACCAGGTGTAAGCCAGGGTTGTAACCGCCATCAATAAAGTAAATAAGGAAATGTGGTCACCGTAAAGCGGCACATAGAAACCGAAGTCATATACGGAATCATAAGAAGAAAGGTCTTCCGCCCAGAGGAATGGTTTTTGACGCAGCTCAAATGAAGCCGGGAAGAAGCGGAATACTGCCAGCAAAATAGGCATCTGGATCAGCATCGGGATACAACCCGCCAAAGGCGAAGCGCCGCTCTCACGGTACAGGGTCATCATCTCCATCTGCTTTTTCATCGCGTCTTCCTTGTTCGGGTATTTTTTATTCAGGTCGTCGATCTCAGGTTTCAGGATCCGCATTTTGGCAGAAGAAACGTACATTTTCCACTGGATCGGTGTCAGGAACAGCTTAATAACGAGCGTCAGCAAAAGAACAACCAATCCAAGGCCCATCCCTGTGGAAGCCAATACGTTGAAGATCGGCTGAATCGCGTAAATATTGATCCAGCGGAACAAGCCCCAGCCGTAGTTGATAATATCTTCGTAATCCGATTTATAAGACTTCAGCATCTCATAATCGTTCGGCCCAAAATACCAGGACATGCCGGCAGAAGCCTCTGATCCGGAAAGATCAACGCCCAGTTTGGAGCGGTAGCGCTTGATATGTGAAAAGAACTTATCGTCGCCTTTCTTGAAGTTGCGGATTTTACTTTCTGCTTTCTTGTTGCTGAAAGCTACGTCAGGCTGGATGATTGTTGAGAAATAGCTTTGTTTGTAAGCAATCCATTCGACCGGCTTTTCGTATTGCAGCTCGTCATCGGCCATTTCACTCAGGTAGCTGAAATCTTCGCCTTTGTATTTGTAGCAAATGGTAGAAACACGTTTTTGCTCGCTCAGCAAGCGCTCCGTCTGCTTCATATCAACATTCCAGATAAAGCTCGCGTTCTTTGCATCCAGGCCTTTCTGGCTGATTTTGTAATCCAGGTCGTATTTACCCGGCAAAAGCTTGTACGTATATTTCAGGGTTTTACCGTCTTCCGGCGTCCAGGCTAACGTTACGCTGCGTTTTGTTTTCTTAACGACTTCGAACATTTCATTGCCCGTTTTGTACGTTTTGCCGTTGGCTTCAAACTCCAGCTCGTTGCTTGCATCTTTCGCTGAGAACAGCTGTAAAGCCTTCTCTTTTTTGTTTTTTGAACGGAAATCGAAATAGCTTTGGTAGCCTTTGATGTACGCCGCTTCAACGTTTCCTCCTTTGGTCGAGATCTCAACGATCAGCTTATCTGATTCCAAACGGATAGTTTCAGCCGGAGCCGCCGCTTTCACTTCTTTGGCAACAGAGCTTGTTGTATCTTTCGTGCTTTTATCGTCTGCTTTTTTAACAACAGCCGTTTTTTCAGCTTCTTTTTCTTTTTGTTTTTCGAGGGCCTGCTCTTTTTTCTCTTTCTTTTCGAGCTCACGCTGCTTTTTCAGTTCCTCTTCGGATGGTTTGTTCAGAATTGTAAAGGTCACCAAAATAGCGCCGATAACTCCCAAACCAATGATGGTATTTCTATCCATTTTATGTATTAACTTTTTATTTTTCTTTTAAATTGGCGATAGACGCATTAACAAACGCTACAAAAAGCGGATGCGGGTTCTCGACCGTACTTTTATATTCAGGATGGTATTGAACGCCCACAAACCACGGATGGTCAGGAATTTCCACTACTTCCACCAAGCCTGTGTCGGGATTGGTTCCGGTAGCCATCATGCCTTTATTTTCAAATTCCTCCAGGAACATGTTGTTGAACTCATAGCGGTGGCGATGGCGCTCGGAAATCAGCTCCGTGTTATAGGCATTCGCCGTGTTTGAATTCGGCTTGAGCTTACATTTGTAGGAGCCCAGGCGCATCGTTCCCCCCAGGTTGGCAATGCTTTTCTGCTCTTCCATCATGCTGATTACCGGGAATTTGCATTGCTCGTCGATCTCCGTTGTATGCGCTTCGGTCATGCCAAGCACGTTACGGGCAAATTCGATCACAGCGCATTGCATTCCGAGACAAATCCCTAAAAACGGCACTTTGTTCTCCCTTGCAAATTTCACAGCTTCGATCTTACCGGAAATTCCGCGCGAACCAAAGCCCGGCGCAACAAGAATCCCGTCCAAACCTTCCAGCTCGGAAGCAATATTGGATTTCGTCAGCTTTTCGGAATGGATCCATTTCAGCTTGACACGGCACTGGTTGGCAACACCGGCATGAATGAAGGATTCAGCGATGGATTTGTAGGAATCTTTTAGCTCAACATATTTTCCTACCAAACCGATGTTTACTTCTTTGGTCGGGTTTTTCAGGGTTGTCAGGAAAGATTTCCAGGTATCGAGGTTCGGAATGGATTTCGAAGGGAGGTTGAGCTTTTCAAGCACTACTTTATCCAGCTCTTCCGCCTGCATCAACAGGGGAACATCGTATATCGTCTCTGCATCGCGTGATTCGATCACGGCGTTGATGCTTACATTACAGAATTTTGCGATTTTTTTGCGCAGGTTCAGGTCGAGCTCGTGCTCCGTACGGCAGCACAAGATGTCTGGCTGAACGCCTAATTCGAGCAGCTGTTTTACGGAATGTTGTGTCGGTTTCGTTTTCAATTCACCGGCAGCGGCCAGGTATGGAATTAAAGTCAGGTGGATTACGATACAGTCGTTTTCGTATTCCCACAACATCTGGCGTACCGCTTCTACATAAGGCAGGGACTCAATGTCACCTACAGTTCCGCCGATTTCCGTAATTACAATGTCAAATTCGCCTTTTTTACCCAGAATCTGGATTTTGTCTTTGATTTCGTCCGTGATATGCGGGATTACCTGCACCGTTTTTCCTAAAAACTCACCGCGACGCTCTTTTTCGATCACCGACTGGTAAATTCTACCGGTAGTTACGTTGTTGGCCTGGGAAGTAGGCACATTCAGGAAACGCTCGTAATGGCCGAGGTCGAGATCCGTTTCCGCACCGTCATCCGTTACGAAACATTCACCGTGCTCATACGGGTTCAAAGTTCCCGGGTCAATATTGATGTATGGATCGAGTTTTTGGATGGTTGCCGTATATCCCCTGGCCTGGAGTAATTTCGCTAAAGATGCTGAGATAATACCTTTTCCAAGAGATGAAGTAACACCGCCTGTTACAAAGATGTATTTTGTTGAATTGGACATGAATTTTAATTTGTAACTACGGGGGGCAAAGATAGTATTTAATTGGCAATTAATTGCTAAAAAAATGTAAAATGCGAAAACTTATCAACGATCTCTTTCCGGTAACGTACAGTGCCACAAAGTTCCGTTAAGAGCGCCAAAAGCAGGTAAAGAGATAAATACCTTTGCGAACCCTGCGTAATACCTACAACAGGCAGAATCCTAAAAATCACTTCAAGCTCACAGGAAGCTCAATGCTTTTCAGATCGATCTCGTACACGTCCATGTTGGATTTCATTCCGTCGATCCGGCAGCCGGCGAAAAGGATTTTACCGAGCTTTTCGTACAATTGGAAATGTGTTTCGTCGTTCACGCTGTTGATCTGGATCCCGAGGTTTTTCGGCTTCGACCAGTATTTTCCCATGTTTTCGGAGACAAAAATATCGTAACCTCCCATTCCCGGGTGTCCGTCCGAGCTGAAGAACAAGTATCTTCCGTCCGGCGTAATGTAAGGCGTTGTTTCACGCATTTCCGTATTGATACTGTCGGAAACAGGCTTCGCAGTGCCCCATTTTTTGTTTTCTTTCTGAACTACGTAAATATCCGTCATGCTCTTGTCGCCTTTGCGGTCAGTCACAAAATACATCGTGTTTCCGTCAGCGCTCAACGTTGCCGAACCATCAAAAAAAGTGGAGTTAACACTTTTATTATCAATTATTTTCGGTGACTGCCATTTACCTTTATTGGAGAGACTCACTTCGCAGATATCGGAGCTTTTGGTTTGCTCTTTCACTTTAACTGCAGTTGTGTTGAGCGTCATCATGCATTTCAAGCCATCAGGGCTCAGCCAGGAAATGCAGTCAAAACCAGCGCTGTTAATACGGTCCAGGTTGTTGGTAATGCTGTCCCAGCGGCCGTCTTCTGCATTCCATACGGCGCGGTAATTATCTTCAAAATACTGCTCGTCGTCCGGGTTGTTCAAACCTCCCGTGGTATTCTCGCGGCGAGAAGTGAAATACAACACTTTGCCGTCGTTTACCAGCAAAGCACCGTAATCGTTAAAATCACTGTTGATATCCATTGAGAAATTCCGGCGCATGTTCACCTTACCGCTTTTCTGCTGTTCCAGGGCATAATTACACTCCGCGATCTTTTCTACGATCCGCAGGTCTTTGATCCGCTGCTTCTGCATGTTTTTCAGGCAAAAATCGTAGTGGAACAGCGCTGAGTCCAGTTTATTTAAAGAATGGTAAGAATATGCCAGCAATTCGTTTACGTCCAGGTCGTCCGGCTCGGAAATTTCTTTTGCTTTCTGGGCGTATTGCAATGCGTAACCATAATTTTTCAGGCGGTAGTGACACATTCCCGTCCAGAAAGGCACACGGCTGTTATATACATCTTTGTTACCGGCCAGCTTAAATTTAATCAGGGCTTCACGTAATTTACCGTCGAGGTATAATTCTTTTCCTTCTTCAATGAGGAGCAAAGCAGCCGTCCGGTCTTTGAGGTTTGTTGTGGAATCTTTCGGGGAGGCTTCAAAAGCGTAGCTGGCAGTACATTTCACTGCCGTGAGGAGAATGACCAGGAAAAAGGATTTCAGGCTCATAGTTTTCTTATTTTGGTATAAAATTAATTATTTTTTTGGAACGCAAAGTAAACAAAGTAATGCGCAGAGGATGCAAAGTTTAAAGTTTCAGGAAAGAGCACAACGTTTTCACCTCCTTATCCCTTCGTGTTCTTTGCATGAATCTTTGCACACTTTGCGATACAAAACCCCACACTATTTCTTCAGTCCAACCACTTTGTTCATCGCAATTGTTGACGCCACGGCAGCCAGTATAGGCGCAAAAGAAGCACAAAACCACAGGAAAAAATGCACAAAGAATTTGCCTAAAACTTCCAGGGGCGCTTCCGAAAACCGGTACCAGCCAAACAGGGATTCCAGGTCGACAGGTACAAAGATCAGGCCCGAATACACCAGCCCGATCCCGATTGCCAACCCGCGGTGCTTGCGGATAAACAAAATGCTTTCGTGTACGTTCAGCTGGCGGCGCTCATTCACGTAATCAATAAAGCTGAAACCGTAATAGTAAAAGCCGATCAGGTAAACAATATAGAAAACCGGGCTTTCAGTGGGATTATCCCAGGCAACGAAAGAAATCAGCAGGACGATTGTAAAAAAGAAATAATACCACATAAAATTCCGCGTCACGATCCTGATCCCGCGTTGGATGTCCCTGATCAATTGTTCCCAGCTGAAAGGATATTTATTCCCGGTGAGCTCGCGCTCGGTTTTCAGTGAAAGATAAGCCAGCAGAGGTGAAAGCAGCGCCACGACCAGGTATTTGGAAAAGTTCATGAGCAGGATGGCAATCGAAATTTCCAGGAAAAGCTTCAGCAGGTACCACACGATTTCGTTCATGTTCGTTACCGAAGAAGAAAAAACATGGTGCTGGATCGAATACCCCAGGCGGTAAATCCCCAGCATCAGCAGGGCCGGGATAACCACAAACCAGTACAGCTTATGCTCCCGGATAAAAAGGAACGCTTCCCAGTAGGATTTCAGGCCAATCCAGAATTCTTTCAGAAAACGCATGTGCAAATTTAATTAGAATGTGCTAATATGCTAATGAGTTAATGTGTTAATATTTGATCAATCCTGAATCTACGACATTAGCATATTAACTCCTTAGCACATTAAAGTATTAAATCCATTTAGTATCTTTGCAAAAAATTTCAGCTATGCACTTAAATGAATTAACGGCAATTTCACCTATTGACGGGCGTTACCGCTCCAAAACAAACGAGCTGGCAGCTTATTTTTCCGAATTCGGACTGATCCGCTACCGTGTTTTAGTGGAAATCGAATATTTCATTGCTTTGGTGGAGGCCGGCATCCGTCCGCTGGATACTTTTCCAAAAGAAAAATGTGCAGAGCTGAAGAACATTTACCTCAATTTCTCCGAAGAAGACGCTTTGTGGATCAAAGACACGGAGAAAGTGACGAACCACGATGTGAAAGCAGTTGAATATTTTATCAAAGAGAAATTACAGCAGCTTGGCCTGGAGCAATATACGGAATTCATTCATTTCGGCCTGACTTCCCAGGATATCAACAATACAAGTATCCCGCTTTCCCTCAAGCAAGCTTTGTTTGCTGAGTTTTTCCCGGTTGTCAATGAGCTGATCCAAAAGCTGAACGACCTGAAAATGCAGTGGAAAGACATTGCTATGCTGGCGAAAACCCACGGACAACCGGCTTCCCCTACCCGCCTGGGCAAAGAAATCATGGTGTTCAGCGAGCGGATTGAAATACAATTGAAGCAAGCGATGTCCGTTCCTTTTTCGGCAAAATTCGGCGGCGCAACAGGAAATTTCAACGCACATCAAATCGCTTATCCGCAAACGGACTGGGTGCAATTTGCCAACCATTTTGTAAACGACATTCTTGGCCTGGACCGCAGTCAAACGACCACCCAGATTGAGCATTACGACAACCTCGCGGCCTTATTCGACGCCCTGAAGCGGATCAACACGATCATTCTCGACCTCAACCGCGACATGTGGACCTATATTTCCATGGATTATTTCAAGCAGAAGCTCAAGGCCGGCGAAATCGGCTCTTCCGCCATGCCGCATAAAGTAAACCCGATTGATTTTGAAAACTCCGAAGGAAATATCGGGATTGCCAACGCTTTGTATGAGCATTTGGCTGCAAAGCTGCCTGTTTCCCGCCTGCAGCGCGATTTGACTGATTCCACCGTTTTACGTACCGTTGGCGTTCCGATTGCCCACAGCTTAATCGCATTGAAATCAACATTGAAAGGTTTGGAGAAGTTAGTGCTGAACGAAGCTGCTATCGCCGCCGACCTCGAAGACAATTGGGCAGTTGTTGCTGAAGCCATTCAAACCGTCCTGCGCCGCGAAGGTTTCCCGAAGCCGTATGAGGCACTGAAAGACCTGACACGCAAAAATGAAAAGGTTACCCGCGAATCGGTGCACGAATTCATTGACGGCCTGGCTGTGAACGAAATGGTTAAAACAGAGCTCAAAGCCATCAGTCCTGCAAATTACACCGGAATTGACCTGGTTTCATAAAACGCAAAAAACATGAAATACCTCTTTCTGCTGCTTTCTCTGCCTGGCTTTTCACTTTTAGCCCAGCCGGAAATCAAATGGAGTGATTTTGCTTCCGATCAGGGCTTATTGTATGAGATTTACCCGATCCAGGATTCAAGCTTTTATACCATCCACTACAAACCGCTGGCTTCCGTTCGTGCCGACACGGCATTTTACCTGAAATACTATCAGGATTTTAAGATCGCTCAAAGCGTAGAAATCAACCGGAAAGTGAACGGAAATGCAGCAAAAGTGGAATCTGTCAGGCTTATGAACGGAAGCATCTATGTTTTTCTTTCATTCATTTTGGGAGATGAAAAAATCCTGTATGTGCAGAATTATCCGCAGCCAGGTTTAATTCCTTCACCATGTAAAGAGCTTGCGAAATATACCATTCCGAATAAATTAACCCGCAAAGGGGATTTTAGCATAAGCCTTTCTGAAAACAAAGAGTTTGTGGGCGTTTCAGCGTATATTCCGGGTTCCAAAAAGGAAAACCCTAAATTAAGCTGCAAAGTCTTTACTAAAAACTTCGGGCCGGTATCTTCTCAAGAACAGGTCCTGAGCTACGCTAATGATGAAATCCGTTTTCTTGCGGCCCATCAAAGCAACACAGGAGATTTATTCATGCTGCTCAGGCAGGCTAAAAAAGCGGAAGGGTTAAAAATCATTCCTGAAGATGAGGCGGCTGAAAAACTGGTTTTACTGAAAAGCGACGGAAAAGACTTACTCAGCAGTGAAATTGCGTTCAGCACCCCCAAATTCCTCTCAGGCATCCGTTTCGTTGAAAATAAAAACCAATTGGTGTTCAGCGCTTTGCACAGTGATAAGAATGATGGGACATCAGCCGGGATTTTTCTTTTCAGGTATGATTTCGCGAACAAAAAAATAGCAAGTGAGCAGTTTATCGACTACCATCCTGAAATGTTCCGTTCGGCATGGATCGGAATTTTGAATGTCAGGGACCTTATTCCGCATGAATATAAAATCAGGGAGAGCTTGTTTATGGCAGATGGCTCACTTTTGCTGACCCTGGAGCAAAGCTACCGCAAGGTGGAAAGCATGAACACCAATGGAAACAATTCGATTTTCCATGTTTGCAATGATATTATACTTTTTAAAATTGATCCTTCCGGGACAATTCTCTGGAAAACGAAGGTCGAAAAGCATCAGAAAACGCATAACGATCACGGAGTTTACAGCTCTTTCGTGACAGCAGTGAAAGACAAGCAACTGCTAATTTATTTCAATGATAATGTGGGTAATTACGATACGGAAGGCAATTTTTTCCAGTGCCAGTCAATCGCTGATCCCATGGGTGAATCCAATGGTTTTGTCCAGGCGGAGATCAACCTCGCAAACGGCGAGCAAAAACGTTCCATTTGTTATAAGAAATCTGCCCGGGGCGCTGTGACCATTCCTCTAAAATCGGAAAGCGTTACTTCAAAAAACCAGATCATCCTCTACCTGGTCCATGATAACAAAGAAAAATACGGGCTCTTCCAGTACTGATAATATAGATTTTTGCAACAAATATTACGGGAAATAATCTTATATTTGGGATTCAATCTTCAAATATGAAATTAACCTTAAGCTTCTTTTTTCTTGCACTTTCATTTTCCGGCTTTTCCCAGTATGATGTCAAATGGAGTGAATTAATGCCCGTTAAAGGCCGTGTTGAACAGGTGCTCCCGGTGAGCTATTCCGATTTTTACACCACCCGTTCACAGGGAAGCGCTTTGCTGGGCTCCACATATCTCACCAAACATTCGAATTTTGCCGTAAATTCCAAAGGAAAAGTTACCGCCAAGCTTACGGAGGGCTTCGGACAGGTGGAAGGGATCGAGATCCTCAAGGATATTCCGATTGTTTTTATTTCCGACAAAAAGAATGGCAAAAACAGCCTGTACATGCAGAAATATTCCAATACCTGCGAACCAACAGGCAACCCGATAAAAATTGCTTCCTACGAAATGCCAAAAGGCTGGAAACGCAAAGGCTCATTTTGGGTGCACATGTCTCAAAACAGGGATTTTTTCGTGGTGGATTACGAAATTCCGGGCTCAAAGGAAGAAAAAGACCGCTTTGGCTATGTTGTGTATGACAGTGACCTGGAAGTAGTTTCTGAAGGTGAATACGAACTGCCTTACGATGCCGACAAAGTAACGATTACCAACAATTACCTTTCCAACACAGGTGATTATTTCCTGGCCGCTAAAGTCTATAAAGCAGGTGACCGTAAATTCTTCAAATCCCGCCTGAACCTGGATAAAATCGTTTTGATGCAGGTTACACCGGAAGGCGTGGAAGAATTCGACCTGGAGCTCAA
This sequence comes from Crocinitomicaceae bacterium, assembly GCA_021325675.1. Taxonomy (GTDB): domain Bacteria; phylum Bacteroidota; class Bacteroidia; order Flavobacteriales_D; family Crocinitomicaceae; genus M2408. The sequence continues at coordinate 553,255 of JAJTCM010000001.1, read as the reverse complement.
GGGCGGTAAATTCATTTCCGATCTTTCTTTCTCTTCGGATCAAAACCGCCTGATGACTTTCACGGGTTTATATAGTGACGCAAGCTACACCGGCGTGAAAGGCATTTTCTTCCTGCAATTGGATTTCAATAAGAAAAGTGTTACCCGCGAGGGCTGGGAAGAATTTTCGAAAGATTTCATCACGGAAGGTTGGTCGGAACGCGCCAAGAAAAAAGCCGAAAAACGCGCAGAAAAAGGCAAGGGCGAACCGGAACTGTATGAATACGACATCCGGAATATCCAAACCCTGAAAGACGGAAGCATGATCGGCATGCTCGAGCAATTTTTCGTTCGCGAAGTAACCCGCACCGATTCCCGCGGAAACACCTATACGACGTATTACTATTACTACAACGATGTGATTGTATACAAAGTCAACAAAAACGGCGGCTTCGACTGGGTAAAAAAAGTAAAGAAATACCAGGTTTCTGCCAACGACGGCGGTTTTTACAGCTCTGTCGCCAGCTTTCACACAGACAACAAGCTTGTGATGCTCTTCAACGACAACCTGAAAAATTACACGGAAAGCGGCACTTTCATTGATGACAACGAGCGCTTCTACCCTACCAGCTACAAGAAAAAAACGAATACGGTAGCGAAAGTAGAAATCGATCTTGCTACAGGTGAACTTGAGCGCCAGACTTACTTTGACCGCAAGGAAACAAAAGCTTATGCCGTTCCGAAAAAATTTACGGTTGATTATACCAGAAAAGAAATGCTGATGGTGCTCCTTTACGGCAAAAAAGAGAAGTACGGGGTCTTATCGTTCTAAAAACACTTCTTCTGAATAAGGATTAACTGATCCGCGCTTGGGGGAATTCAGGCGGCTTTGCTATATAAAGAACTTGACGCAAGACAAGAGGCCGGTTAAATTTCACCGAAGTCAATTTCCTTTCCTTATTTTTTGTTATTATTGTACCCATAAATTTTAAGCTATTTACAATATGAAAAAGATCCTCAGTTTTATTCTTTGTTCAGTAACACTCTCCCTCACAGCACAATATGATGTTAAGTGGAGCGAATTGACGCCCGTTAAAGGCCGTGTTGCAGAATTACTCCCCGTGAGCTATTCCGATTTTTACACTACCCGTTACCAGGGCGGGGCCGTGCTTGGCTCTACCTTCCTGACGAAACACTCGAATTTCACTGTAACTTCCAAGGGTAAGATCACCGCTAAACTGGAGCAAGGCTCCGGACAGGTAGAGCGTATTTCTATGCTCAAAGATGTTCCGATCGTTTTCATTTCTGATAAAAAAGACGGTAAAAACAGCCTGTATATGCAGAAATACAGCAATACCTGCGAGCCGCTTGGCCTTCCAAAAAAAATCGCTTCTTACGAAATGCCAAAAGGCTGGAAACGTAAGGGTGCGTTTTGGGTGCACATGTCTGAAAACAAGGATTTTTTCGTGGTAGATTACGAAATCCCGGGTTCCAAAGAAGAAAAAGACCGTTTCGGTTATGCTGTATATGACAACGAACTGGAAGTTGTTTCAGAAGGTGAATACGAGCTGCCATACGATGCGGATAAGGTCAGTATCTCAAACAATTATCTCTCAAACACCGGTGATTACTTCCTGGCGGCTAAAGTCTATAAAGCAGGTGACCGTAAATTCTTCAAATCCCGTCTAAACCTGGATAAAATCGTTTTGATGCATGTTACACCGGAAGGCGTGGAAGAATTCGACCTGCAGCTCAAGGGCGGCAAGTTTATTTCCGATCTTTCTTTTTCATCCGATCAAAACCGCCTGATGACTTTTACCGGTTTATACAGCGACAAAAGTTACAACGGTGTAAAAGGTATCTTCTTCATGCAGCTTGATTTCAATAAAAAGAAGGTTACCCAGGAAGGATGGGAAGAGTTTTCTAATGATTTCATCACCTCCGACTGGTCTGACCGGGCAAAGAAAAAAGCTGCAAAACGTGCCGAAAAAGGAAAAGGTGAACCTGAATTGTATGAATACGACATTCGGAATATCCAAACCCTGAAAGACGGAAGCATGATCGGCATGCTCGAACAGTTTTTTATTCGTGTTGTGACCCGCACCGATTCCAAAGGAAACACGTACACTACTTATTATTACTATTATAATGATGTAATTGTGTATAAGGTGAACAAAAATGGTGGCTTTGACTGGGTGAAAAAAGTGAAGAAATACCAGGTTTCTACCAACGACGGCGGCTTTTACAGCTCGGTTGCCAGCTTTCATACGGACGATAAGCTTGTGATGCTTTTCAACGACAACCTGAAAAATTATAACGAAAGCGGCACTTTCATTGACGACAATGAGCGCTTCTACCCTACCAGCTACAGGAAAAAAACGAATACGGTAGCGAAAGTGGAAATTGATCTTGCTACAGGCGAAATCGAGCGCCAGACTTACTTTGACCGCAAGGAAACAAAAGCTTATGCCGTTCCGAAAAAATTCACGGTCGATTACAACAAAAGAGAAATGCTGATGGTGCTGCTCTACGGCAAAAAAGAAAAGTACGGGGTCCTGTCTTTCTGATGAAAACCAAAATAAACAATTCAAAAGCTCTCTTCGGGGAGCTTTTTTTATATATTAACTCAAACCCCAATCCAAAAAAAATTGTGAATTCATGGCAAAAAATATAACTGGCAGATCATTAATTTTTCAGAACATTTCTTTTTTTGTGTAGATTTGCGGCCACTAACACTATTTTCACATGAAGATTATTTTACTTTTAACAGTTTCTGCCCTCCTGCTTGCTACAACCGCTTATTCCCAATCCCGGATCGAATGGGGCGAAGCCTACAAAAGAGAAGGCCTGGTGGAAGAAATCCACTGGCTCAATAGTAATGCCTATTTTGTTCCTGTAGTCCATAAATCCGTTTCAGACAAAATGGATAACATGTACACATATCCTGATTTTCAGCTATTGAGCTATTACGAAGGCCTGAACTCTGTCAGCTCAGAAACTGCCAATAAGAAAAAGGGGGAAGACAAATTTCAAATAGCCAAAATTATCGGCTTAAACCAGCTTCCGATCGTTTTTTTAGCCGGGAAAGAAGACAAGCAGCATGGACTTTATTATCAAAATTATACTGATAAATGTGTGCCGGTCGGTTCACCGCAGCTTCTTTTTACTTATGAAAAAGACATCATGAAATGGCCCGCGAAAGAATTCAAATTCATTTTTTCAAAAAACAGGGAATTTCTTTGTATCCAGGTTGACCTTCAGGGCGCAGAATATCTGTATTTCATCTATTCCAAAAACATGGAGCTCATTTCTAAAGGAAAGTATAAGCTCCGGGTGGATTATGAAATTAAAAGCCTTGAGCTGACGAATAGCGGAGAGCTGTATTCCCTATCCTACCCGACAAAGGTGCTTCGTACATTAATGGGAAGGGACCAAAAAATCAAGACGTACGACATAACCTGCCTGAATGGAGAAAACGAGGGCACGTATAACCTGACTCTGAAAAACGAGTATTTCATAGATGATATTTTGCTTACTGAAACCTCCTCTGATAAGGTAATCATAAGCGCTGCTTACAGCCAGTCTTTTTCAGAAGCCAAAAACTATGTAGCGGGGATTTATTACGCAGAAATCAATGTGGGGGACAACCGCCTTGTATCGGAAGTTTACAATGCTTTTGAAAACGATTTCATTGCTGCAGGCCTGACAGAAAAAGAAGCTGCAAAGATCAGGAAATCCATTGGCTCAGGAAAAAAAATACCGGATTTCAGAAAGTATAAATTCAGGGAAGCCTTCCCACACCAGGGAGGATTGATTTATGTGATGGAAGAGGAAATTATAGAAAACCCCAAATACCATATGGGCGGCGGTTATAGCACACCTGTTTATTCACCCACCGCTATGAGAGGTGCGGGCGGCATGTCATACGGCCACACTGGAACGGGCGGTTACGGGAGCTACTCACCTTCTAAGTTCAAATATAATGATGTAGTCATTTTTAAAATGAGCCGGGAGGGTGAAATCCAATGGAAACAAAAAATCCATAAGCAGCAGTATTCCGAATCAGACCGGGGCTATTTCAGCTCAGTATCTGCTTTTCAGAAAAAAGACCATCTCTACCTGTATTTCAATGATAATATCGCCAATTACGACGAACAGGGTTTATACCTCAATAACATGAAGAAATTCAAAAAAACGGTATTCAATTCTGAGAAAAGAGTATTGCTGGCCGAGGTAAAAATTAGCTTAAGCGACGGAGCGTATCAAAGAGCTTCCGTATATAAAACCCCGACTGGCGAAGGGATACTTTCCCCGAAAGTTTTCAAATACAACCCGGCCCAGGATAAAATCCTGATGCTGCAGTACATGGAAAAGAAAAAAGAAAGAATGGCCTGGCTTTTCCCGGATTAATCGCCGGAAACCCTTTTGAGCCTATTCTTTCCAAAGTTTTCAACAATCGGGCGGCAAAGCCGATTTTCTTTGCTATTTTTGTGCTGTTATGAGTGATTACATTGTATCCGCCAGGAAATACAGGCCGCAGACCTTTGAAACGGTTGTGGGACAGAAATCCATTACGGCTACGCTCAAAAACGCCATTAAAAACGATCATCTTGCCCAGGCTTTCCTGTTTTGCGGTTCCCGCGGTGTCGGTAAAACGACTACAGCCCGGATCCTTGCCAAAACTATCAATTGCTCCAACCGGAACGACGAAGTGGAAGCCTGTGACGCTTGTGAATCCTGTAAATCGTTTAATGAAGGGGCCTCGCTCAACATTTACGAGCTTGATGCCGCTTCCAATAACTCCGTGGAAGACATTCGCAACCTGATCGACCAGGTTCGGATCGCCCCGCAGCTCGGAACCAAGAAGGTGTACATCATCGATGAGGTCCACATGCTGTCTTCGAGTGCGTTCAACGCTTTCCTGAAAACGCTCGAGGAACCTCCGTCCCACGCGATTTTCATCCTTGCCACCACGGAAAAGCATAAAATTATCCCGACGATCCTTTCCCGCTGCCAGATCTTTGACTTCTCGCGCATACGGGTAAAAGACATCGCCGACCACCTGATGTACATCGCCACTAAAGAAGGGATTTCAGCTGAAGCAGAAGGACTTAACCTCATTGCCCAGAAAGCGGAAGGCGCCCTGCGTGACGCTTTATCCATCTTTGACCAAATCGTTACTTTTACAGGTACTAATTTAACTTACCAGGCTGTAAGAGAAAATCTTAACGTTCTTGACTACGACTATTACTTTAAGGTTGTCGAATTTGCACTAAAAGAAGATATCCCAAGCTGTCTGCTGCTTTTCAACGACGTAATTGAAAAAGGATTTGACGGCCATCATTTTGTGATCGGTCTTGCTGAGCACCTCAGAAACCTGCTCGTTTGCAAGGATCCGCGCACTGCCAAACTGCTTGAAGTCGGAGAAACGATCGAAGGCCGCTTTGTAGAAGCTTCCAAAACAATCGATTCACAATTGATTATGCGGGCGCTGGCTGTTTTGAGTAAGGCCGACGTGGACTACAAAGCTTCCAAAAATCAGCGGCTTCTCGTTGAATTTGCGCTGATGCAGCTCTGCTCCCTGAAAAGTGAGTCCGAAAAAAAAAATCCCTGACTGACCCGGTAACGCTGATCCCGTTCGCCAATCAATCTGTCAGACCGGCAACACCGAACCCGCAGAACAAGCCCTCACTTCCACAGGAACGGCCACCTGCACAAGTTAAAGCTGAGCCGCAAACGCTCAAGCAGCCCGTTGGCAACCTCAAAACCCAGCATTTATCCATCAAGCAGATGCTCCACCACACGGAAGAGCAAAACCAGGGAGTTATCCAGGATTATTCCAACCGGCCGCAAACGCCGTTTACGCTTGACCAGGTCAAAATGGTATGGAAGCAGTATGCTTTCAAAATGAAGGATGAAGGCTTTGACACGATTTATTACGCCCTCACGAAGCGCGATCCGAAAATTTATAACGAAAACGAAATCCACCAGGATTGCGACAACCAGGTACAGGTAAGCAATTTACAGGAAAAATTAAGCGATATGTCGGATTTTGTGCGGGAAAAGCTCAATAACTGGTCCGTCACCCTGCATTTTGATATCAGCACACAGCAGGAAGAAAATACACGCTACCTTACCGGCAAAGACAAATTTGATGCCCTTGCGAAGAAAAACGCCAACCTGCATTCTTTCCTGAAAACGTTTAACCTGGATATTGATTTTTAATTATCCTTAGCGTCAATACATTTCAGCACTTTATCCTTTTGCTGGCGGATTTTTTCCCGCATGATCTCATTGAAGGTAATTGAATAAATGCTCAGTAAATTGTGCGTTTTATCAATACAGTCCTCCTTTTCATCGGAACACTCTTCTTTAAACTCCGTCTCTTTCAGCTTCTTGCAAATCTCCTCTGCTTCTGCAAATATCTTAAACCTGTCTTTTTCGTCCAGCACATCCTGGAATAATTTTTCTATCTCACTATATTTCCCCATCCTACTTTTATTCCACGATTTTTTTATACGTTTTAAATTGAATTACAGATTTTTATATCTTTAAAAAGCCATATACGGTTAGTTTTTGTTATATTTTTTCATCAAAGACTTAAACATTTCGTTTATTCTTTTGTTATTAAATCAAATACAATTTTAATGGCGTAAAATCCGATTGGACAGTGACAGGCTCGAAATTATAAAATTATGTTTTCTTTAGATGAAACTCTTATTTTGCCCCTCAAATATACAAAAAAAATTAGCGGCTAATACGCTACCATCAATTTTTTTTTTAATCGTTTGATTTGCCACCATGGATAAAAACAAAGAATATTTACAACAAATCGGTAATAATCTTAGAAAAATACGAAATAACGCAGGTTTTAGCCAACAAGAGCTGGCAGACAATTCAAATGTTGCAAAAAGCACCATCCAGCGGATTGAAAAAGGCGAGCTAAACCCAAGTATTCTTCTATTGAAAAATATCAGCGAAGCAATGGGAGTAGATTTGTCGAGCCTGATTTAGGCAAACAACCACAAACCACTGAAAGTTAGATTATTTAGATTCCCTTACCCGTTTTTTTATAAGATCAATTACAACCGATGAGTTACGTTCGGGGATATTTTCATGCACTGAGCGCAGCTAATCCGCACACTGAAGCTAATTTTCGAATTCACTTCCAGCTTTCAGCGTAAAAGCCCATTACTTCCCTGAGCTGGCTCTCAGTATCTGTACCTTTCAGCCAATGCGCTCCTGCATCACGCCGGAACCAGGTGAGCTGTCTTTTGGCATAGCGCCGGGTATTTTGCTTGACCAGGTCTTTTGCGTCCTCCAGGGAAATCTTTCCGTCAAAATAATCAAACAGCTCTTTGTAACCTACCGTATTCAACGCCTGCAAATCCCGGTAAGCTTTTAATGATTCGGCTTCTTTAAGCAATCCTGCTTCAAACATCAGGTCGACGCGGCGGTTGATCCGGTCGTACAGCACCTCCCGCGGCAAATCAATGACAAAACGCCCGCTGCTGAAAAAACGCTCCTGCTTTTGTCCCCGGCGAAGCTCCGAATACGTTTTCCCGCTCAGGCGGATCGCTTCAATAGCGCGGATCACACGCACCGGGTTTTCGCGGTCAACCTGCCCGTAATACTCCGGATCGGCGTGCTGCAGCTCTTCCAACAAATTGAGCAAACCAAACTGTTCCACTTCCCTGTTCAGCTCTTCACGCAATTCCACTGAAGAAGGAACCGGGTCCAGGCCGTCGCACAAGGCCGAAATAAACATCCCTGAGCCACCCACGAGGATTATAGTGTTATGCTGCTGAAATTCCTTTAACAGTACCTCCAGCGCTTCCTTTTCGTACGAAGCAGCTGTTACAGAATCGTTTAAACTGTGACTGTCAATAAAATAATGCCTGATCCCTTCCTGTTCCTCTCCAGAAGGCTTGGCTGTTCCGATAGCCATTTCTTTGTAAAACTGTCGTGAATCAGCTGAAAGGATCACTGTGCTGAATTTTTTCGCCAAAGCGATCGCCAAAGCAGTTTTACCGCTTGCCGTTGGTCCCTGTATGACAATCAGACGTTTGATCCTGCAAAAATAAACAAGAAAATCAAGGTACGCAGACCAGCGTGTCAAAATGCGTGGAAAAACCTGCCCAAACGCCCAGCGCACCACCTTTGATATTGGACGGAATATTGGAAGGTGACGCGAAAGGACTCCCCCCGCTGCTCAGCTGTACGTATTTTTTTTCATAAAACTCGTACACATCCCTGTCCATTTTGGAGAATTTAATCACTACAGTATCGCCCAGTTTGTAATAGCCGCGATATGGTTCTTCAACTTCGTCACCAAAAGACATGGGGTTTTCATACCAGAAATCAAAAGTCATCCCATTGAAAAACTCATCGTCAAATACCGGTGCATAAGTTTTCATGAACAAATCATCCATATCGGTTCCGTCTGCCTTGTTATTGATGCGCTTCACTTCCCACATGTAAGCGTCGTAGGTAGCCGCCGGATCTGTCAGCGTAACGTAAGAATAACCGTATTCCGGGTAACCTTCGGCCGGTTTCCAGTAAACGGAATCAAAAGCTGTCGGCTGCCCGATTTTTGTCAGCGCCGTATAGGTTTTATCTTCGTATGTCACCGTAAGCGTATAGATTTTCCCAACCTGGCCAAACATCACCGGGTTGAAAGTTGTGTAAGCGCACAGATGGTAGTTGCCCACATCACTCACGGGAACGCCAAAGATCTGTGCCGCAAGCTCTTCCGTTCCCGGAGGCAGGTTGTCCGTACAAATCTCATCCAGCTGCACTGTGTTTGTGCCATCACTCACAGTAACGATTGCCCCGGAAACATAACCCTCCAGGAAGGAATTCAAATCCGTTGGCGCATAAATGTCCTTTGATGTCGATAATAAAACCAGGGGTGGCTGACCGGTTTCGATATAACCGTCAATAACCAGCAGCTCCACATAGCCGGGAATGTCGATTTTGACGTCTTTCTGGCAGCCTGACAAGGTAATAGATAAAACGCTTAGCCCAATAAGAACTCGTAGATTCGCAGATTTGTAGATTCGTAGATTAGTTACGTTCCTACCTATGCCGGCCAAAAGTTTTTCAATATATTTTAGTTCCATCATCTCAGTTAAATTTAGAACCTTCACTTCTTTTTAAGTAAAGAATGAATTGGTTAATTTGAATTGAAATCTGGTTATTCTTACTTAATAAATGATTCAGGGTATTTTCATCAATCATGCAAAAATCATAAGCTCTGTCAAGTTGTGATTTTAATTCTCCCAAACCACCCTTCGAAATAGATAAAAAATTAATCAATTCTTTATTTCCACTTCTTTCAAATCCTTCAGCGATATTATTCACAACGCTTCCTGATGTTTTGAATATATGATTTTTCAAATAACCGGTATTAAAATCATCTGTGCTTTTTAATATAGTTATCAATTCTTTATTTAATACACGGCTCAATTGCCAGATAGGTAGTTCTTCAAGTGTTCTCATGCTGTAAAAGGTTAAATCAGACTAAATATAATTAAAAAAATTTAATTAAGCAATCAAACGTTACAAATCCAAAATCTTCAAATCCGGAATCTTCGGATTAACGAATCTACAAATCTACGAATTCCCCAATCCAATCAATTCCTAAAACTCAAAATTCCACGTCAGGCTTGGCAATATAGGGAACAAAGTCACCTGCTTTACTGTAATCTTAAAATCGCCTTCCAGCAATTCGCCGTCATTGTCAATATATAAGAAGTAAGGATTGGAGCGGTTATAGACGTTATATACCGAAAAGCTCCAGTTACTCCGGAAACGGCGCGGAACTTCCACATTCTCACCTGTTTTTTCGTCTTTCCGGGTTTTTACGGCTTTGTCATACAAGGTGACCGATAAATCAAGCCGGTGATACGGGGACATGCGTGTCGAATTGCGTGCGCCGTAGTTGAACAGCAAATCCTGGTTCTGCACATACCAGCTAGCCGGCAAAGTCAGCGTATTCCCGGTAGCGTAAATGAAAGTTGCGCCAAAAGTCCAGCGCTCGTTCAATTTGTAGCCTGCAACAACGGATAAATCATGGCGGCGGTCATATTTTGCAGGAAAAGGATCCGGCTGAAGTACCGGGAAGTAACGGTCCGTTTTCGACCAGGTGTAGCCAATCCAGCCCGTCAGCTTTCCCAAAGATTTTTTAATAAAGAGCTCAGCTCCGTAGCTCATTCCGTCACCAAAAACCAGCAGGTTATCCGTATTGTCGTTTACGTTATCCTGCGGCAAAGCGCCTTGCTTATACTCGATCAGGTTGTTCATTTTCTTGTAATAGACTTCTATCGAAGTTTCGTACATGTCTTTTTTGAAATTCCGGAAGTAACCCACAGAACCCTGCCACCCTGTTTGCGGCTTCGCCAGGTCGGTTGAAGGAAACCAGATATCCGTTGGCAGAGAAACCGCGCTCAGGGAAGTCAGGTGTACATACTGGTAATTGTAAGAATACCCGGCTTTAAATGAGCTGTGGTCGCGCAGTAAAAAACGACCGGCAATCCGCGGCTCAAGTCCGTGATAAAACTGGATAATTTCGTTCTTCCCGTATTCAATGACCGTGTCCTGTCCATTAACCGGCCCGTGAATAAAACGCTTGAAAGGGCCAACAAACTGGTACATGTTGTAACGTGCGCCGACATTTACGCGGATAAACTCATTCAGGTCGACTTCGTCCAGCAGGTATACCGCCGTTTCGTGGCTTTTCAGATGCTGTGCTTCACCGGTGTCAAAAACAACGTCTTCCTGGGAAGCAGAAACGCTGACAGGCGTAAACGTGTGAAAAATGTACTCGCTCCCCCATTTGATCTTGTGGCGCGTATTGGGATAGTACGAAAAATCAATTTTATTTCCCAGGTCGCGGACACCGGACTTGAGCTCAAACTTGAAAACATCCTGGGCAGAAACGAATTTAAACAGGTAATCCGTATAAGTCCCGGTGACATTCATGAAAAGCTTCGGGTTGAAAATGTGGTTCCAGCGCAAAGCGCCCGTTGTGTTTCCCCAGGGCATTTCAACCGAAAAATTATCCGATCTGTTGGCATACGTAAACTGGTCCTTACCATAATATCCGCTGAAGAAAATCCTGTCTTTTTTTCCCAGCTTGTAATTGGCTTTGAGGTTAAAATCATGGAAAAAATATCCCGAACCTGCAAAAGGCGAGCTTTTGGGGATAAGCGCTTTCATCAGAACATCGATGTACGTACGCCGTGCCGAAACCATGAATGAGCCCACGTCTTTTTTGATTGGCCCTTCAAAAGCCAGGCGCGAAGAAATAAGGCCCAGGCCGCCTTTTATACGGAATTGCTTGTAATTGCCTTCGTTCATCGTTACTTCCAGCACGGAAGACATCCGCCCGCCAAAATTCGCAGGCATTCCACCTTTGATCAGGTTGACCGTTTTAACGGCGTCCGCATTGAAAACTGAGAAGAAACCAAATAAGTGGGAAGCATTATATACCTGTGCTTCGTCCAGTAAAACGAGGTTTTGGTCAGGACCGCCGCCCCGCACATAAAAGCCTTGTCCGCCTTCACTTGCCGAAGAAACGCCCGGTAAAAGCTGGATCATTTTTATGATATCTACTTCCCCCATGAAAGCCGGGAGCGTTTTCAGCTGGTTGACGTCCAGCTCGATCTGTCCGATTTTGGTGCTATTTACGTTTTCACCTTGTTTCGCGTTGATATTGACTTCATTCAGCTCTTTGACAGCAACGCCGTTCCCCAGCTCGACATTCAGGATCGTGTCCCGGTCAAGCACAAGCAGACGCACAACGGAGTCCAGGCCCGTAGCCGAATAAATAACTTCGTAATTCCCTGCCGGGACTGTTATGGAATAAAAACCGTAAGAGTTGCTCACCGTTCCTTCACCGAGAAAAGGGAAAAAGATTTTTGCACCAACAACGGACTCGCCGGTCTTAGCATCGCTAATACTGCCGCTGAGGGTAAATTTATCCTGCGAAAATGATAACTGGGCCAGGAATGCAAAGAAAAGAAGACTTGCTACTTTCATTTACAGGCCCGTTAAATTATTGGATGCGTACTTTTGCTTCTGAAGTTTGTTCTTCAATCACCTGGATTACACCGGCGCCTTCCAACGTATCTTTTGTTGCGATAATGTTCAGTACTGCAACGCCTGACTGGCCCAGCTGGTAAAGCTCATTGAAATTAAAGATAGCCTCGCCTGTAGCGTTCGTAATCGCTGTGCTTGCCGGAATTGTATCCTTATCGATGGAGTTTTCAGATGGCTCTGCGTATACGATCACTTCAGCGCTGGAAACAGGATTATCGTTTTTGTCGAAAATATACACTTTTGCAATTGTATCTTCTTTCCGGTTACAGGAAGAAATCACTAAAAAAGCCGCTATAAAGAAAACAGATGTTGCAGCGATAGTTGAGAATTTCATATCTTTTAGATTCAAGGTTCGAAATAAATGGACTGAACGGATGTAATGTGTTTTTTCACACGGATCCGGCCGGTAGCTTCTTTATTCTGATATTTAACAAGGATATCAAAGTAGCCGGATTGAACCGTTTTTCCGGAAGCAGCAAAAAAATCTTCCAGGTTAAAAACCGCTACGCCCAGGTTGTCTGTATAAAAAGTGTCCACATAATCAATCGTCGGTGGATTTGATTCCGTATCGCCGATAATGATGACCTGTGCCTTTGGCAAAAGGTTGGCGCTCTCATCGTGAACAAAGACTTTTAAAACAGAGGGATCCTTACTCTCGCAGGAAGAAAGTGTGAAATTCAACACCATCAAAGCGGCCAAAAAGAGTAAAGCGTGTTTAGAAATTTGTTTCATTATAGATTGTTATTATTTTGTATAAAAACAGTTCCGAATGTTCAAAAATACGACTATTTTATTAATTTCGCACAAAAAAACAAAAAAGTTTTTAAGACTGAAACGTAGATAACTCCTTTTTGTTTCACACTTTTAAAAAAAATAGCGCTTTATACAATGAAGGAACTGATTGAGCAATTAAAGACACAGGTAGAAAATGCCGAAATTAAGAACACCACTGACCTGGAGCAGTTCAGGATTAAGTACCTGGGTTCCAAAGGCGAGATCAAAAACCTGTTCAATGATTTCAAAAATGTGCCCAACGACCAGAAGAAAGAAATCGGCCAGCAGCTCAACCAGCTCCGCATGGCTACCGAAGATAAATTTACGTTACTGAAAGAACAGCTTGAATCTTCTGATGAGTCAGCTGGTTCACTAGATTTTTCGCGCAGCGGAGAGAGCTTTCCTTTAGGCTCCCACCACCCTATTTCCCTGGTGCGCGCCGAAATTATTGAAATTTTCTCCCGCATCGGGTACACCGTTTCCGAAGGACCGGAGATCGAGGACGACTGGCATAACTTTTCCGCGTTGAATTTCCCGCCGGAGCACCCTGCACGTGATATGCAGGATACCTTTTTCATTGAGAAAGGCGAAAACGAAATGGCGCTCCGTACGCACACGTCATCTGTACAGGTGCGTGTGATGGAAAACCAGCAGCCGCCCATCCGGACAATTTCACCGGGGAGGGTTTACCGCAACGAAGCTATTTCCGCCCGTGCACATTGCTTTTTCCACCAGGTTGAAGGTTTATACATTGACAAAAATGTTTCTTTCGCTGACCTTAAACAGACCCTGCTTTATTTTGCGCAGGAATTATTTGGCGAAAAGGCACAGATCCGCCTCCGCCCGTCTTATTTCCCGTTCACAGAGCCAAGCGCCGAAGTGGATGTTTCCTGCTCAATCTGCAACAGTGCGGGCTGTAATGTCTGCAAATACACCGGCTGGCTCGAAATTCTCGGCTGCGGCATGGTTGACCCGAACGTGCTGGAAGCCAGCGGCATCGATTCAACCGTTTACAGCGGGTTCGCCTTCGGGATGGGAATTGAGCGCATTACACAGCTGAAATACAAAGTCAACGACCTTCGTTTGTATTCGGAGAACGATATCCGCTTCCTGAACCAGTTTAAATCCGCGTTATAATGGGGTTCATGAGCAGCACAACAACGCCGTTTCCCTGGAAAAAGCTTACGGATCTCGCCAGCCTGGAAGAAATTCTTTCCGCCCCCGGAAAAAACCTTATTTTTAAGCACAGTACGCGCTGCAGCATTTCATCTTTTGCCCTGCGTGATTTTGAACGCTCCTTTGATAAAGATTCCGGGATTAACTGTTATTTCCTCGATTTGCTGCGACACCGCAATATTTCGGATGCAATAGCCGAACGTACCGGGATTTATCACGAATCCCCGCAAGTTATTGTACTGAACGAAGGAAAAGTCGTTTACGAGGCTTCACACCATAAAATCGATACCCAAACCATTAATCACATCTAAATTATGAGAGGAAAACAAATCGCGGTTACCGTAGTTATTATCGCTGTGATCGCTTCTTTTATCATTGTGCCTATGCTTAAACAATCACCAACGCTTCCGGAAGACAACGAAGATTTGGCAGCGAAATTCACTTTCGTGGAAAACCTGGCAACGAACTTCGGTAAAAAAGTGCCGCTCAGCTTCGAAGTAACGGGCGATGTCGCAAAAGCAAGCATTTATATGAACGACAGCCTGCTGAAAAGCTGGGACAACCCGAAAGGGAAAATCAATTTTACGCTGGATGTTTCACTCTTTGGTGTCGGGGCCAAAAACCTGAGCCTGGTCTCAACGCTCAAAAACGGCGAAGAGCAAAACGACACGCGCCTGATCCGCATTTTGTCCGATATTTCACCGGAGCAGCTGAAAGCAACTGTGGTAAAAAGCTACGTGCACAACAGCAGCAGCTTTACGCAGGGACTGGAATTCAACGACGGAACGCTTTTCGAGAGCACCGGGCTGAACGGCAAGAGCAAAATTGCAAAAGTCGATCTCAGCAACGGCGTGATCAAGCAGGAAATCGGGCTCGATGCCACTTATTTCGGCGAAGGGATCACCATTATGGGTGACAAAATCTACCAGCTGACCTGGCAGGACCAGAAATGCTTCATTTACGACAAAAAAACACTGCAGATTGAAAAAGACGTTCCATACACCGGCGAAGGCTGGGGACTCTGCAACGACGGCAAAAGCCTCATCATGTCCAACGGAAGCGAAATGCTGACTTTCCGCAACCCGGAAACGTTCCAGATTGAACGCACGATTGAAGTATACGACCAGGTTGGGCCGCGCGTTCGCCTGAATGAGCTCGAATATATCGACGGAAAAATATACGCCAACATCTGGATGCTCGATATTATTATCGTGATCGACCCGGCCAGCGGGAAAGTTCTTTCGGAAATCGATTGTTCTGAAGTCGTAAAAGCAGGAAAAGGCGGCGGCGAAGTACTCAATGGAATCGCTTACAATCCTCAGAACAAAAAATTGTACCTCACCGGTAAGAACTGGAGTAATTTGCTGGAAGTAAGTATTAAGTAATATGTCAATACTTTAAGTGCTAATATGCTAATTGAGTTGTTTCATTAGCACATTGACACATTAGTATATTAATACATTAAATTCGTATTTTTGCACCAAATTCAGATTACAACAGCGTGAGTACAGTTTATATAACACGGAGGGAACGTTTCAATGCAGCGCATAAATTATGGCGTGAAGAATGGAGTGATGAGCAGAATGAAGCCGTTTTCGGCAGGTGCAGCAATAAAAACTGGCACGGGCATAATTTTGAGCTTTTTGTTACCGTTAAAGGTAAGCCGGATGAAAAAACGGGTTTCGTAATCGACCTCAAAACACTGAGTGATATCATCAAGCGTGAAATTATCGATCACCTGGACCACCGCAACCTGAACCTCGATGTTCCTTTCTTAAAAGGGCTGATGGCTTCAACGGAAAACGTGGCGATCAAAATCTGGGAACGCCTGGCGCCAAAAATCGCTGAAACAGGCGGTGAGCTGGCTAAAATCAAACTGGTCGAAACCGAAAATAATTTTGTTGAATATTATGGTGGTAAAGAACCATTTTGAAGCAACGCTGTTTAATTGATAAACACTTACATGGAACACACATACGACGACGAAACAACACGTAAAATTGCAGACGTTTATTCCGGGATCATTTCCGACATCGGCGAAGACCCCAACCGCGAAGGCTTACAAAAAACCCCTGAGCGAGTAGCCAAAGCTTTGCAGTTCCTGACACATGGCTACGACCTGGACCCGAAAAAAATCCTTGAATCGGCGCTCTTCCACGAAGAATACTCCGAGATGGTGATTGTCAAAGACATCGAAGTATATTCGCTTTGTGAGCACCACATGCTGCCTTTCTTTGGTAAAGCGCACATTGCTTACATCCCTGACGGAACTATCGTTGGCCTGAGCAAGATCCCGCGCGTAGTAGACGCTTTTGCGCGCCGCCTGCAAGTCCAGGAACGCCTTACGATCGAAATCCGCGACTGTATCCAGGAAACCCTAAAACCGAAAGGTGTAGCTGTTGTAATCGAATGTTGCCACATGTGCATGCAGATGCGCGGGGTGCAAAAACAGAACTCTGTGACTACTACCAGCGCTTTCACAGGCATTTTCCTCAACAATGATCCTACCCGCCGGGAATTCATCAATTTGATCCAGGCAAAACTGCATTAGAATGAAAAATTAAGAATTAAGAATGAAAAATTTAAAAACATTCTACATTCTCAATTCTACATTCTTAATTCTTTAACATTTTTTATTGAGCGAAAAAAAGCAAGATTCGTTTTTTGTAGTAAATTAGCACTAAATTTTAAAAAATAATAGCCACGATGTTAGACAACATTTTTTCACCACGTGAATATGGGCCGGATGCCAAGGCCATGACCAGCGAATTTTTCGTTAACGTTTATACATACATGTTCATCGCACTGGGGATTTCCGGTTCGATCGCTTACCTTTCAGGAACTTCTTCCTTTGTTTTTGACTATTTGATTCAAGTTAATCCGATTAAAAACACCTTTGCTCCTACTCCTTTGTTTTACCTTGTAGCCTTTGTGCCAATTGGTCTCGGGCTGCTCATTCAAATGGGTTACAGACGTTTATCCTTACCGGTCTTGCTTATTCTTTTCGGTCTCTATTCGGGATTGATAGGTTTGAGTTTAAGCTCAATTTTCATCGTCTACAATATAGGAGATATTATCCTTACTTTCTTTGTAACCGCCGGAACTTTTGGAACAATGGCTATTCTGGGCTTTACAACCAAAACCGATCTGAGTAAATTCGGAAGCATCATGTACATGGCTTTCATCGGAATTTTTATCGCATCGTTGGTAAACTTTTTTATGAAAAGTGAAATGGTAGAATGGATCATTTCCATTGTAGGTGTATTTGTTTTCACAGGCTTAACTGCCTATTTCATGCAGAAATTCAAGTACATAAGCCAGGATTCTGAGCTAGACGGCCTAGAAAAGAAAAAATTATCTCTCGTAGGTGGATTAATTTTTTACATCCTGTTTATTAATCTTTTCCTTTCTTTACTCAGATTACTCGGAAGCAGGGAGTAAGATTTCACATAAGTTTGTACAAATCCTGGGTCGTAAAATCCGGGACTTTTTTTTGCATTAAGTTGTCAGGAAGACTCCAGGACAGGAAGCTGCACGGAGTTTATTCCTGGATGATCGGGTGAAAATAAATCCTTGTGTTTCCTGGATACTTTGTGTCCTGGTGGCTATAACTTTTTGAACTTTTCCCCTGCTATATCCGAACTTTCTTTTGCGTTCTTCGCGAAAACATAGCGGCCCTTTGCGATCCAAAACTTAACTTTGCATTTATGATCGAAGATTATGAGCTGACACCCGTCACCCTGGCGGATATTCCTGAGCTGCAGCAACTCGGCCGACGAACGTTTGCAGATGCTTTTGCAGCTGTGAACACGCGCGAAAACATGGCTTCTTATCTGGACGAAGCCTATACTGCGGAGAAATTAAGTGCGGAAATTTCCAATCCGGGTTCGTATTTCTGGTTCCTGCACCAAAACGATAAGCCGGTCGCCTACCTGAAGCTCAACACCGGGCAGGCTCAAACTGAATTCCGGGAAGAACACGCCCTCGAAATCGAACGGATTTACGTCCTGAAGGAATTACAGGGAAAACAGATCGGTCAGCGCCTGCTCGATTTCAGCCTTGACATCGCCCGTCAGCTGGGTAAAACTACTGTTTGGCTGGGAGTCTGGGAGAATAACACCGGCGCTATTCGCTTTTATGAACGTAACGGATTTGAGCGCTTCGGGAGCCACGTTTTTCACCTGGGAGATGATCCACAGACAGATATATTGATGAAACTCAATTTAAAAACAAATAGGGCACATAGTTCATAGAGGATAAACCTTTCCCCCCTTTGGAGGGGGATTAAGGGGGAGGATTTTTTCGATCTAAATGATATAAAAAACTATAGAAAACAATAGGTTTTAGCCTGTTAAAAATTATGTTATTTGGTGATTTTCAATGTATTTTATTAGAAATAATAAAATAAATTTTTAGGTTTATCTAAAATTTATTCATATGAAAGAGGTTACAACTGATTTTCAAACAACATCAAAAA
This sequence comes from Crocinitomicaceae bacterium, assembly GCA_021325675.1. Lineage (GTDB taxonomy): Bacteria > Bacteroidota > Bacteroidia > Flavobacteriales_D > Crocinitomicaceae > M2408. Next base: position 534,747 of record JAJTCM010000001.1, on the reverse strand, counting down.
ATGCATTTGAAAAGTTTTATCAATTAATTGAAAAATTAAGATTACAATCTGGTGACATACAATATACTGAGTCACTTAATTTTCTTGAAAATACAATTTTGTTGCAAGAAAGAATGACTCAAGATTTAAATGATTTAATCAAGGATAAAAATGATCTTGAAGTAATAAATAATCTAATAAATGAATTCTTGAACGAATTTGCAGATATTATTTTACTTAATTACTATAATGAATCATCTTCAATGATCGACTCGATAAGTTACAATATTTTAACGGCTTGCTCATTGTTAACTCAAATTTCAGACATCGACAATTTTATTCGTCATTTCACAAAACTATTCATAAGCAGGAGGTTAAATAAAATAGTAAAATTACATACCTTAATAGTTAACAGCAATCATAAATATATAATTTCTAGACAGCAAGCACACAATATTTATTCAAACATTGAATATAGCAAGGAGATAAAACGAGAGTTTGAAAATTTATTCATAAATAGGCTAGTAACAGATTATTTCAATCTTGGTAATTTCAATAGCTTCAAAAACTTAAATGTTTCAGAATTAAATCAATATATAAAAAGAGTCAAATCAACCAATAAGATAGAAAAACTTTTTGAACTTAAAGAGAACGAGTATTATGTATGGGATATTGATATTAAATTTAATAACTCGTACTATTCTGCAAAAAACATTTCTTATTTGATTTTTTCGTTAACATCATCAATAGAGTCCTTAGGTGAAATTAAAGTTGAAATTAATGACTGGGGTAAAGGCAGTTTATGGATAAATTTGAGTGTAAAAATAAATGATGCTATTTCTAAAATTGATTTAATATTATTATTGAAAAAAATCAGACAGGGTATAGAATCAATTATTCATAAAAAAACGTATTCAGAAATTAAAAAAATCGATCTTGAAACTGAAAAATTAGAAAAGGAACTACATGGTATACCAAATTTATCTCAGTCTAATGAGATAATACAATTAGAAATCAAAAGTAAAAAGTTAGATCTCGAAATAAAGAAAGAGGATCTTATTAAAAAAAGAATTGAAAATATTGCACAATTGAGCGGATTAATTCAAGATGGTCTTCTTCAAAATGATGGTGACCTTCAAGTCTTAATTAACTCCTCTCTTTACTTAGCATTTACTGATGGAATTTATGACTCGAATAATAATAAATCTTTGAGCGAAATTGAAGGTAAAGAATCAATTGAATCCGACAATGTTGATGAATAATTAACATTTAAATAAAATATTACTTCACTTTATCTTTCTTATTCATCAAACATCTTACAATCAAGTTCTATAATTCAAAGTTCACCCTGAAACATCTATGTTCCCTATATGTCCTATATGGTTGATCAAACTACTCACCTCGTGATCCGAAGCTCCCCAGAGCGCAGGATCACTTTCTCAAAACAAACTCCACCCTCCTGTTCGTCAAGCGGCCTTCTTCTGTCAGGTTTGTAGCTACCGGCGAGCTGCTTCCCTTCCCTTCGAATGCGATGCGGTTTTCAGCAATTCCTTTGCTTACGAGGTATTCCTTCACGGATTTGGCGCGGTTCAGGGAGAGCGTTAAATTGGATGATTTGTTCCCGATGTTGTCCGTGTGGCCCACGAGTGTGATTTTGTAGTCCGGGAATTTCTTCAGCATCGTAACGACTTTATCCAGTTCCACAAAAGAGGTGGCTTTCAGGGAATGTTTTGCAAAATCAAAAGTGATATTTTTCAGGATGATCGCTTTATCGAGCTGCACTTTCGTTGGGTCGAAATACGTGATTTCTTCCTTCACGTCCTGCGTAAAGAAGCTTTGAGAGAACGTCGGTAAGCCAAGCGTAGCGGTTTTTCCACCGAGATTGACGTAATTATTTTCGTAGCCTGCTCCCATCCCAATCGTGTTCGGGTGATGGATTACGCCGAGGTATTCCTTGTTGTAAATCGGGAAATAGATTTTACCGTCATTGGCAATTTGCAGCGCACCGATCCACTCCTTATTCGGCGTATTCCCGATGCGGAGCATGGAAGACTGGATCGCTTCGTTGGACCCGGCCTGGAGGTTGAACTGGTAAATTTCGCCCGGTCCGGCGGCAGAAACGTATAAAATCGAGCCGTCAGCCGAAAATTCAATCCCGTAAGGATAAGAGCCATCAGCAAATTTCACGGTAATCGGGTTGGTGAGCACACCCGTCGCATTGTCAAAATCAAAAAGCTCTACCTGGTAGCTTTCTTCGAGTGCCAGTGCAATGTTGCTTCCATCCGGGTTGGATTTCATGTAGCCTTGCGTGTTCAGCGTTCCGCCATCATGAACCAATCCAGTCCTGGAGATTACCGGCGTTTTCGACATACCTTTTTCAGTGACAAGATAAGCGAGAAATTCATTGTTTTTCCAGCCGTGTGCAATTACCCAGATATCTTTACCGTTGCGGTGTGTTACAGCAGTGAGCTTTTCGGTTACAGGACTGTAGAGCGGAACATTTTTCGCCGTGTCTACCACATCGCCCAGCCCATTATTAAGCTTCATATCAACGATAGAATAGCACAGACCGTCTACCCCGGCAGTTGCCGCTACGGAAAAGAGGTAATAAATTCCCGGTGACTTAGGCTTTGGAATTGCTACGCCGGAAGAAGTGGAAGACGGGTTCCCTTTCAATTGCTGGCCGTTCGGCATAAGTGTATGCTGGGCATTCCAAACGCTGATCCCGTCCGTGTAGAACAATAATTTGCCTGTATTATCCGAAATCACGGCACAGCCTTCATCGGTTTTTAACGCCCCATTTGTGAGCGGAACTGCTTTTCCGGAGCTAAAATCAACACCGGCATTATTTCCGAAATACCAGTTATTTGCTTCCTTTTGTGCAAAGGAAACCGCCGAAGGAAACAGCGTAGCTAAAGAAGCGCAAAAGATGAGTAGGATAGAAAGATTCTTCATAAAATAAACTATTTTTGCTAAAGATAAAAAAAATAAATGAAACTTATATTTTGTTCGCATAATCGCCATAAAGCTCAGGAAATAGCAAAACTCCTGCCAAAAAATATCGAGCTGCTTTCACTTGCCGATCTCAATTACCTCGAAGATATCGAAGAAAACGCCGTCACTTTTGAAGGAAATGCTTACATCAAAGCGCATACGATCTGGAAATTATTCCGCACTCCTTGCTTTGCCGACGATTCCGGCCTGGAAGTGGAAGCTTTGAACCTCGAACCCGGCGTATACTCAGCGCGTTATGCCGGACCGGATAAAGACGACAACAAAAACATGGACCTTTTGCTCCAAAACCTCGAAGGGCAAACAAACCGGGCGGCACATTTCAAAACTGTGATTTGCCTGATCCGGGGCGACGACGACGTCCACTACTTCGAAGGCCGCGTGGAAGGTGAAATCCGTAAAGAAAAAAGCGGAAGCCAGGGATTTGGCTACGACCCGGTCTTTGAACCGGAAAACTGCGGGCGCACCTTTGCCGAAATGTCTTCCGAAGAAAAGAACAAGATGAGTCACCGCGCACGGGCGATTGGGAAGATGATGGATTTTTTAACGTGTTAATATGCTAATGAGTCAATGTGCTAATTGATTAGAACTAAGCGCACGTTACGATTTCAAAATATGATAATATGCTAACCGAAGTTAATTGTTTTCTGAAATCTGCCAAAGGCAGACCTATTCTTTACTTTTACAAAAGTACTTCAATCTTTTCCCATGTACCTATGTGGTTAAAAATCAACACCTCACTTCTCTTTCTTATTTTCAACAGCTTTATTTTCGGGCAATTTGAAGGCAACCAAACGCCAACTTACCCGAAATTAGTAGCTTTCTACGATTCGCTCGCAAAGCTCGGCCAGGTAGAATTATACAACATGGGAAGCTCGGACTACGGTTTGCCGGTTTACCTCTGCGTTCTGAACGGTGAAAAAGATTCGGCGGCCACCTTCCGGAAATTCAGCCGGGGCGGCAGTATTTTGGTCAACAACGGAATTCATCCCGGGGAGCCTGACGGCATCAACGCCTGCGGAAAACTGACCCTGGACTACGTGACGAAAAACTTCAAGCTGGACAAAGACCTCCTGTTTTCCTTTGTTTTATGCTATAACGTGGACGGCATGATGAACCGCAGCTCCAGCAGCCGTGCCAACCAGGACGGGCCTGAAGAATACGGTTTCCGGGGCAACGCACAAAACCTTGACCTCAACCGGGATTTCATTAAAATGGACTCCGAAAACGCGTTTACTTTTGTGCGTATTTTCCAGGCGGTTCAACCCGATATTTTTATTGATACGCATGTAAGCAACGGCGCTGATTACCAATATACGCTAACTGTGATCCACAGCATGAAAGAGCGGCTCCTCCCTTCTATTTCCAAACTGACTTACGATCACTTTGTGCCTGAAATCGAAAAAGCGATGAAAAAGCATCAAACCGACGTTTTCCCATACGTAGAGCTTGCCGGCAAAACTCCCGACAGCGGCCTGGAAGCTTTCAACGACCTCCCGCGCTATGCGATGGGCTACGCTTCGCTTTTTCCGTGTATCAGCTTAACGGTTGAAACACACATGCTCAAGCCTTTCCCCCAGCGCGTGGAAGCCACTTACCTTTACCTGAGAGAAATTGCGTCCTGGACGGGCGATAAGCTCAAAACCATCAAGGGCTACCGTAAAAAAGCATTGGAAGAACAAGCCAATACCCGGAATTTCAGCTACCACTTTGAACGCACTGATCAAAAAGACAGCATCCGTTTCAAGGGATTCGAGCACGGGTATAAAAAAAGCGCCATTACCGGTCTCGATCGCCTGTATTACGACCGCAGCAAGCCTTACGAGCGCTATATCCCGCATTACAAAACTTTCCGGGCGAAAGATTCCGTTAAAATTCCGCGGTTTTATATTGTCGAAAGTCAATGCAAAGACGTAATCAAACGCCTGGAGCAGAACAAAGTATCCCTGCGTAAGCTCACTTCCGATTCAACGCTTGAGCTGACCTTACTCCACGTCCGGAATTACAAAAGTCCCGAGCGTCCTTACGAAGGCCATTTCCTGCACAGCGGAACAGAAATCGAAGAACAGCTGGTTAAATACACGCTAAAAAAAGGCGATGTAATCATTCCGACTAGTCAAAACGCGAAGCTTTTCCTGTGCTCCGTGCTCGAGCCTGAAGCGGAAGACAGTTATTTCGCCTGGAATTTCTTCGACAGCTATTTGCAGGAAAAAGAATATTTTTCGGATTATGTCTTCGAAGACCTGGCCGTGGAAATCCTCAGTCAAAGCAGTGAATTGCGCTCGCTTTTCGAAGCCAAAAAAGAACGCGATCCTAAATTCGCCGCCAGCCAATGGGAGCAATTGTACTGGATTTACCAGAACAGCCAATACTTTGAGCCCAGCTTTATGCGCTTGCCGGTTTTTAAAATAATGTGATAATATACATTTGCTTGCACAGTACATTCACTCATTAGCATATCCTCACATTAAACAAACTTTCTTATTTTTGCCCGGAACAAATTCTACATTCTTAATTCTTAATTTTCCATTCTAAAATGATTTCTTACCAATTTTCCATCGAAAGCCCCGCACAGCAATACGTCCAAGTACAGATCCGCTTCGAATCAACGCAGGAGCAGGAATTCATTCAGCTGCCAAGCTGGCGCCCGGGACGTTATGAATTAGGGAATTTTGCTAAAAATGTACGTCATTTTAAAGTTTACGGCGATAAGACAATCCTGAAATTTGAAAAAACGAACAAGGACTGCTGGAAAGTTGAAACAGCCGGGAAAAAAGAGATTGTTGTAGAATATCAATATTACGCCACCGATCTGAATGCAGGGTCAACTTATCTTGACAGCGAGCAGTTCTATGCCAACCCGGTGAATTGCTGCGCTTACGTTCAGGGCAAAGAAAACGAGCCTTGTGAAATTAAGCTCAATATCCCGGAACATTACGAAATTGCCTGCGGGTTAAAACGGGAAGGAAATGTACTTTTTGCAGCTGACTTCGACATGCTGGCGGATTCCCCGTGGATCTGCTCCCCTACGCTGCAGCACGATTCGTATACGGTGAACGATACGCTTTTCCATTTGTGGTTCCAGGGCGAAGTGAAAGTAGACTGGGAAAAGCTGAAAAAAGATTTTACCGCGTTTACAGCCAAACAAATCGAAAAATTCTCCGAATTCCCGGTCAAAGAATACCATTTTCTCTTCCAGGTTGTTCCCTTCAAAGCATATCATGGCGTTGAGCATTTGACTTCCACGGTAATCCTGCTCGGGCCGTCATTCGATATTTTTGATTCGGTTTATCCTGACCTGCTCGGCGTAAGCTCCCACGAGCTCTATCACAGCTGGAATGTGAAATCCATCCGCCCGGTTGAAATGTATCCGTACAATTTCACGCAGGAAAATTATTCCAGGCTCGGCTACCTCTGCGAGGGCGTAACGACGTATATGGGCGATTTGTTCCTGCTGAAAAGCGGCGTATTCAGCCTGCAGGAATATTTCACGGAACTGAACGGACAGCTGCAAAAACACTTCGACAATTTTGCGCGCTTCTCCTACTCTGTCGCTGATTCTTCCTGGGATACCTGGCTCGACGGCTACGTTCCCGGCGCACCCAACCGCAAAGTATCCATTTACACGGAAGGCTGCCTGCTGGCTTTGGTTACGGATGTGTTCGTGATGCGCCATTCGAAAGAAAAATACAACCTGGACGATGTCATGAAACGCCTGTATTTTGACTTTTACCTGCATGGAAAAGGCGTTTCGGAAGCCGATTACCGGGCAACAGTGGAACAGCTTGCCGGACAATCTTTCGGTGAAATCCTTGAAAATTACTGTTACGGAACCAAGCCTTTCGAATCCATTTTGGTGGAAAGCTTCGAATACCTGGGACTGGAGCTGATCCACACGCCTTCCAAAAAATACAGCGCCGGCAAATTAGGTTTCAAAACCATTTCTCACGGGCCAAACTTTGTCGTGAAAGCAATCTACCCGGGCGGTCCGGCAGAAATGGGCAAGCTGATGCTCGACGATGAAATCATTGCTGTAAACAATTTTCTCTGCGGAGGCGAGCTCGATAAATGGCTGGAACATTTTGACGATGACCTGAAAACACTGAGCATCATGCGCCGCGGCAAGCTTGTGGAAGTAACTTTCCCTATCGCTGTGCGTAATTTTTACCTGGACTACAGCGTCAAAAAAACAGAAAACCCGAATCATAGTCAGAAACGGGCTTTCGAACGTTGGGTGAAATAAAGATTCGTAGATTCTCCCCTACGGGGATTCGTAAAGAAAATTTTGGTACAGATGAAATCTACGAATTTTCGAATTTCAAAAAAAGTCAAAAAAGAACATCACAGCTGCCTGCTCTTTCTTTACACCTTGTGCTGATCCGATGATTGAGCCGTTTTTACGCACGTCACCATTGGATTCGATTTTTCCTACAATGCTTCCGTTCATACGCACATCGCCATTGGATTCTACTTTCCCGACAATCGAACCGTTTTTGCGGATATCGCCATTGGACTCGATTTTTCCTTTTACGCTTCCATTGACACGGATGTCACCGTTGGATTCAAATTTACCTTTAACGCTTCCGCTGATGCGCACGTCGCCGTTGGATTCAATTTTTCCGTAGCTGGATCCGTTTTTACGAAGGTCCTGGGCAAAAGAAGTATTCAGTGCCATTCCAAGACTGAATACGGCAATAAGCAAGCTGATTTTTTTCATAATCGATTTTTTAGTGGCTTAAATGTACAAAAAATGAATTATGAATTGAAATTAAAAATGAAGAATTAATTGTATTGCTGCCTGCGGCGTTGAAAATCAAGACCGCCGAACGCAACGCTTATGTTAAAGCGCCGGCATAGCAACGCGGTTAATTCTACATTCTCAATTCTCCGTTCTCCATTCTTCATTCTTCATCCATTTTCCTTATTTTTGCATCAGCAATGGAAGAAAAATCAATCCGCATCAATAAATTCCTCAGTGAAATCGGTTACTGTTCCCGCCGGAAAGCCGATGAGCTGATTGCCCAAAACCGCGTGACGGTCAACGGCAAAGTACCTGAAATGGGAACTAAAATTTCTGACAGCGACGAAGTGTGCGTGGATGGCAAGCCCGTTTCTGAGCCTAAACAAAAACACGTTTATCTCGCATTTAACAAGCCGGTCGGTATTGTGTGCACCACGGACACAGGCCGCGAAAAAGACAATATCATTGATTTCATCAATTACCCGGAGCGGATTTTCCCGATCGGGCGTCTCGATAAGCCCAGCGAAGGCCTGATTTTACTGACCAGCGACGGCGATATTGTAAACAAAATCCTGCGGGCGCGCAACAACCACGAAAAAGAGTATCTCGTCCATGTTGACAGGCGCGTTGACCATCCTTTCATCAAGCAAATGCGCAGCGGTGTACCGATTTTAGACACCGTTACCCGTGAATGTGAAGTGGAACGGATCAGCGATTACAGCTTCAGGATTATCCTCACACAGGGCTTAAACCGCCAGATCCGCCGCATGTGCGAATATCTCGGCTACAATGTAACTGCTTTGAAGCGAACGCGGATCATGAACATCCGTCTCGATATGCCCGTTGGAAAATGGCGCCACCTGACTGAAGACGAGCTCGAAGACCTGAACGCCATGCTCAGTGATTCCTCAAAAACTTATTAATGTGCTAATTAACAGTCAAACTTAACTATTAACGTATTACCCTAATTAACTTACCGAATTAGCACATTACACATTAACATATTAATCCATTAACATATTATCGTATTAATTACGTAATTTTGCTTTCATGATGAAACACATTCTATTCTTATCCCTGTTAACGCTCACAACAGGCTCTTTTGCACAGAATTACCGCATTGGCTTTTACAACGTGGAAAATTTGTTCGACACGATTAACGATCCGAAAAAGAACGACGAAGAGTTTTTACCGGATGGAAAGATGAGCTGGAACCAGCAGCGCTATAACGAAAAGCTGCAGCACATCAACCAGGTGATGGACGAAATGGGTAAATTGCTTATTCTCGGCATGTGTGAGATCGAAAATGAACAGGTAATGCGTGACGTGGTTAAACACTCAAAATATGCCAAAACACACGGCGTTGTTCATTACGAATCGCCTGACGAGCGCGGAATTGACGTTGGAATGATCTATGACAGCAGTCTTTTAAGGTGCATTGCTTCCGGTAATATCCGCTTTACACTGCCAGGAAAGGAAAAACCTTCTTCCCGCGATATTGTATGGGCGAAATTCTTATATAAAAAAGATACGCTTTTTGCGATGGTGAACCACTGGCCAAGCCGCCGGGGTGGAACCGACGATTCAGAGAAAAACCGCCTGGAGGCTGCCAAAAACGCCCGTCATTTCATTGATTCCGTTGAGCAGAAAAACCCGAAATACAAGCTAGTTCTCATGGGTGACCTGAACGATTACCCCGAAGACAAAGCACCGATGTTTGTTGCTGAAAAACTAACGGAGATGATCTGCAAGGCTTCCGGTGAATTCGGTGGCAGCTACCTGCATGACGGCGAATGGAACGTGCTCGACCACATCATGGTTTCCCCTGCCCTGCGCGGCAAAAAAGGCCTGCGTGCTGTTATCGGCTCAGGAAAAATCCACTCACCTGCTTTTGTGATCGAAGAATATAAAGGCAAAAAACAGCCGAAGCGCACCTATGTCGGAGCAAACAAATACCTGGGCGGCTATTCCGATCACTTGTCAGTTACCATCGACATCAAATTGTAATTGGTATAGTTATTGACAATCCATCCTGAAAAAGTTAAGCTTTGAGGAACATTTCTTCCGGGTTTACACATTAATTTTACACAAAAATCACGCATGAACAAAATTATCATCGCCCTTTCGCTTTTAGCTGTTGTGTTACAGGCTTGCGCACAAAATCCGGAGAATAAAGAAAAGCCTGAAATCAAAAAAATCAAGCTGCCGGAAGTTCAAAAAAGCTTTGCACTGAACGATTACCTGGCTGAAAACGCCGATCTGGACAAAGAAGTAGATGCTATTTTCAAAAGCCTGGACGATACGGCAATTGTTGCCCAGCTCATTATGCCGGCCATCGGTCGTTTAGGACAAACCGAAGCGACGATCAAAAGCCACATCAAACAGCGGATTATCGGCGGTGTGCTCATGCTGAACGGGACTAAGAAAGAATTTACAGACTGGATTTCGCTGTTCAACAACATGAACGACACGATCCAGAACGTGCCTTTCCTCTACTCTGCCGACGCCGAGCCAAGCCTGGTCAACCGCAAGATTATCGGTTCGCGCCCGGTGAAAAAGGCGAACGAAATGAAAACGATCGACGAAGTAAGGGCTTACACGGATACGATTTCCAAAGATCTGAACGAAATCGGGATCAACTATAACTTTTCCCCGGTAGTTGATATGTCACCGAATAAAACGGTTGGTTTCCGCAGCTTTGGCGCCGTTCCGGCCAACATTATCCCGTGGTCGAATGCCTTCATCGAGCAAACACAAAAACACAATATTATCGCTACAGCGAAGCATTTCCCGGGCCACGGACTGGTTTCCGGCGACACGCACAAGTCTTTGCAGGTAATCGACGGTGAGCTGAAGGAAATTTCCAACTATCCGAAACTGATTGCCGATGGCGTGCTCTCCGTTATGGTTGCCCACATTGCCGTAAAAAACAACCCGAAATACGATACGAAAGGCTTGCCATCCACGACTTCATCGGTGATTGTAACAGACCTGCTCCGCAACGAATATGGCTTCAAAGGGCTGATCGTAACCGATGCGATGAACATGGGCGGCGTAACAGCCATTCCGAATTGCGAAGTGAAAGCTGTTGAAGCGGGTTGTGACATCGTCCTGATGCCGGTTGACGCTAAAAAAGCCCACACGGAAATCCTGAAAAAATACCGCTCAGACGCTGCTTTCAAAGCAAAAGTGGATGCTTCCGCTAAACGTGTGATCCGCATGAAACTGTGTGTCGGCGCAATGAAATAATGAACCATGGATTTGAACCTGAAGATCATTCCGGCTATTTTATTGGAGCAGTATACAGCTCATCTTCCAAAATTTGCCAGGTCTGCTTTTCAAGAGTTGGTTGACAGTATGATCACCTCGATTACTCAAAAGCCCTGGATTTCTTATTGATGCTGCCTGCTTGTCTTGAAAAAAAATAGGACCGGATGGAAAAAGAAGTCACGTTCGAATCGGAAATCTTCGACTACAACAGTCTCAAGCTGCATTACATAGAGATTGACGAATCTGTTTTAACCAAAACTAAAAGTGATGATGACAAAACAATTTACAATCAGCGTTTTATCATTCAAATAAACAATTCAGAACGCTGGCAGGCAGGAGCCGTTGCTTTGGGAGAAGGAAAAGGTTATATCACAGTCAAAAAAGCTATTCTGAAGAAAAACGGCTTACGGGTTGGCGACACGGTTACCGTTCACCTGGAAAAAGACGAAAGTGAGTTCGGCATGGAATTTCCCGAAGAGCTGAAGGAAGTCCTTCACCAGGACCCCGAAGGTGAACGCCGCTTCAATTTACTTCCCAAAGGCAAGCAGCGCTACATTTTGTATTATATCTGCCAGGTAAAATCCTCTCAAAAACGGATTGAGCGTGCCCTGATGCTCATTACCAATCTTCAGAAAACACCCGAAGGAAAAGAAGAATTCCGGGTTTTACTCGGGAAAGAGCCTTCGAAATAATGTGCTAATAGCTTAATATGCTAATGAGTTAATCAAAAAACAATTGTATCAGCATAGTAAACCATTAGCATATTACCACATTAATTTATTAGCATAGTAATCAAGGCAAACAAACCACGTTCAGCTCTTTAACCTCATGGTTCCCGTCGTGATCTTCTGTTACATCAACTTTTACCGTAACGATCGTAGTATCAGTCACCGTGTTCACCCAATGTTCATGGAAATTGTAGCTTGTTGCGTGGCTATCATAATCTGCTGTTAAAAAAACCGCCTGGTCAGCCGCATTTCTAAGTGTAATGACATAACCGTGGAGCTCTCCGGTTCCGGAAATCACGCCTTCCACATGCAGCTCCTCCCCGGCTGCGATAGTATCGTTCAGTCCCGGTTCGGTGATGTTTATTGATGCCGTTGCGTTTGTTTCATCTTCCTTATCTTTTTTACAGGAGATAAGAGCTAAGCCTGCGCCCAGGATAAGGGCAATCAGAATAGTTGTTTTCATTTTTTATTTATAAAATAGTTAATACTGAGGCGGAACATGAGTTTCTGTTTGACATATCCGCCGTTTAAATGCTGTGAAACAGGAATAAATAATTGCGGGGAAAAACCCCAGTTTTTGTAAAGTGTCAACAGATTGAGCTGCGCATTCAGCAGGTTCCCGCCATTAAACGTGTCCTCCGAAAGCTTGCCGTTTTTACGGTCTTTCCAGTTGTGCACGAAGTTAGCGCCAAGCTGCGGGATCAATTTGAGGTTTTCCGTTACATTCCAGCGGTAAAAAAACAGCTGCGTAATAGTGATTGCATCGCCAAACTTATACAGGTACTTGTTTTCCGTTTTATACGTAAAGCTTGTTTCATTCTGTAAGCCGAACGAACGGTACTGCACCGAATAGTTCAGGTTGAATACATAATCGAACGATCCGCTGCCCGGAAGCATGTTGATTTCCGTAAATCCCGGCCTGAAATAGTTTCCTGTGGGCATTTTAACCCCAAAGCCGATTGTTCCCGAATGCTTGAAATGCCGCGACAAAGAATCCGTATTATGAACAAATACAAAATTCGCCAGGGCTGTGATATCTCCCAGGCCGCTCACACGAATTGTTCCCAGGCTGTCCGTTTTACTGTTGTGCACATAAGGCACGAAAGCCAGCAGCTGAAAACGCTTGCTGAGCTTATACCGGCCAAATAAATCCGTGGAGGTAAACAGCTCGTCCGACAGCCGGTTTGTTGTCACATCATGCAATTGCGTGCTTTCAAAATAACGGAAAGTGCTCCGCAAACCAATGAAATGATGCTGGCTGTTCGGCAGTAAGCCCATAGAAAACGAGCTCGCCGCACAACCGCAAATATCGCATGCATAGGAATACGCCAGTGAAAAACACAGGCATAAACCCAAAATAAATCTGGTCATAGAAATGTGATTGATGAATTACTTCTCCTTTTTCAGAGAAAAACGGTTCCTTACTTGAGGAAGGATAAAGGAGGGTGACCACTTACGCAATCACCAATAATAAATTACACCAAAACCGGCGGATGAAAAACCTCACCGGCATTTTTATGTGAAACGAACGATTTGTATGTAAAACACGATTGATTTACTTCTTCAGAAAACTGTAAAGCTTCCGGAAAACGCATACCAGGAATAAAAAATGATGCTTTCTCCATGTTCCGGAAAGGATTTTTCCGGGAACTATGATTTTGTTCTTTTTGCTCCAGCTTTTTCAATTGTTTGGCCAAATAACACTTTCCGTCACAGTGCATCATCGGACGGGCTTTGTTCTCACACTTTTCGCGGGCTATTTCCTGCTGATTAACATAAAACCATACATCCCAGGAAAGAGCGGCAACATCTTTTGCCAGCAAAGCTGAAATGGTCCATATGGCTAAAAGCGTTTTCAAGCAAGCTTAAAATAGGCTCGGGTAATTTTGAGGATCAGCTTCGTGCATCATGGCGTATACTTTTTCAACGATATCGTCGATGCTCGGCTTAGAGAAATAATCCCCGTCGGAACCGTATGGCGGACGGTGATCTTTCGCGCTGAGCGTTTCAGGCGCAGAATCCAGGTGGTAATACGCTTTTTGCTCAACGAGGATTTTATCCAGCATGAAAGCCGTTGCACCCGAGCTCACGTCTTCGTCCACGATCAGCAAACGATTGGTTTTTTCCAGTGATTTTTTGATAGAATGCTGAATATCAAACGGAATGAGGGTTTGCGCATCGATCAGCTCCACGGAAATTCCCATTTCTGCCAAAATCTCAACTGCTGTGATGCAGAGGTTGAAAGTTGATCCGTAGGAAACCAGCGTCAGGTCTGTTCCCTCTTTAACAGTTTCGGTTACACCAAGCGGCGTTTTGAACTCACCGATGTTATCCGGGCGGGCTTCCTTGCTGCGGTAACCGTTCAATGGCTCAACCACCAGGGCAGGCTCATCGCCTTCAAGCAAAGTATTGTAGAAACCGGCAGCCTTCGTCATGTTGCGCGGTACACAGACATACATTCCGCGGATGGCGTTCACGATCATTCCCATCGGGGAACCGCTGTGCCAGATCCCTTCCAGGCGGTGGCCGCGGGTGCTGATGATCAGCGGCGCTTTTTGTCCGCCTTTCGTACGGTACTGAACCGTAGCGAGGTCATCCGACATGATCTGGATGGCATATAATAAATAATCGAGGTACTGGATTTCAGCAATCGGGCGTAAACCGCGCATCGCCATACCAATTCCCTGGCCGATAATCGTACATTCACGGATTCCGACATCAGAAACGCGCAGCTCGCCGAAAATTTCCTGCATGCCTTCCAAACTCTGGTTTACACCGCCAATTTTACCGGCATCCTCACCATAAATAAGTGTTTGCGGGTATTTCTCAAAAATTGCCTTGAAGTTGTCACGCAGAATAATACGGCCGTCTTCCATTTTGGCATCTGAAGGATAATTCGGCTCAACACCGGCTATTTCAACTGCGTTGAACGCAGATTCTGAATATAAATGTGAGCTGTAGCGTCTTTCGTTTTCTTTAATTTTGGAAGTGATCCAGGAAGACAAAGCACTTTTCGAAGCACTGTTCTCCCCTGCCAGCTTACGTAAAACCTTGCGTGCAGCACCTATCACATCCTTGCGGGTTGGGTCCATCGCTTTTTGCAGCGCCGTGATTTCAGCTTGCACAAAATCAGCCTGTGCGCTTTCACCTTTCACTTGCTCCAGTAAGGAAGTCAATTCGGCAGCGTCCACTTTAATTTCGTCACAAAATTGTTTCCATGCCGCGGTTCTTGAGTTGCGTACTTCAGTTTTGGCATCTTGCTCGATGGTTTCCAGCTCAGAAGCATCAGCGAGCTTCGTTCCCTCCGCTTCGAAGGAAAGGATCCAGTTTTTGAATTTTGCAATACAGTCGAATTCAGATTCCCACTTCAAACGCTCTTCGGATTTGTAGCGCTCGTGCGAGCCGGAAGTCGAATGCCCTTGCGGCTGGTTTACTTCAGTCACGTGCACCAATACCGGCACATGCTCCTCGCGGGCAATTTTAACTGCTTTTTCGTATGTTTCTACCAGGTGGGCGTAATCCCATCCTTTGGTTTTAAAAATTTCATATCCGGGCTGGTCTGCCGTACGCTGCATACCTGCAAGCGCATCGGAAATACTATCTTTTGTTGTTTGCTTGTCGCGTGAAACGGAAATTCCGTAGCCATCGTCCCAGACAGACATCACCATCGGTACCTGAAGTACGCCGGCAGCGTTGATCGTTTCCCAAAACGGGCCTTCGGAAGTACTTGCGTCGCCGATTGTACCGAAAGCCACTTCATTTCCTCCGTCGGTGAATTTCTTGAATTCTTCCAGGTCTTTTAACGTCGGGTGGTTGCGGTAAACTTTCGAAGCCTGGGCCAAACCTAGCAAACGCGGCATTTGTCCGGCAGTAGGCGAAATGTCGGCAGAAGAATTTTTCTGTTCCATGAGGTTCACCCAGTTGCCATTTTCATCCAGGTTGCGGGTAGCGTAATGCCCTCCCATCTGGCGTCCGGCGGACATCGGCTCAACTTTCTCATCGGTATGGGCGTACAAGCCTGCAAAATACTGCTGGATCGTCAATTGGTCGATTGCAAGCATCAGGGTTTGGTCGCGGTAATAACCTGAACGGAAATCCCCGTTTCTGAACTGCTTGGCAAGGGCGATTTGTGCCAATTCTTTTCCGTCACCGAAAATTCCGAATTTGGCTTTGCCCGAAAGCACTTCCCTCCTGCCCAAAAGTGAAGCTTCGCGTGATAAACAAGCTAATTTATAGTCGCTTAACACTTCCTTTTTAAAAGTTTCAAAGTCTATTTGCGTTGCCTCCATTGTTGTTGCTTCTTTCGCCATACCTTATTATTGTTGTGCAAATATAATTAAAAATTGTCTTCACAAGCGTTTGCAGGGCGGCAAAACACGCATAAAACCGCCTGCTTTTCGCCACCTGAAATAAATCAAATTTCAAATTACTGTTATTTTTAAAAGGAATTCTTACATTAGCACAAAAAAGAGTTATGAAATCACATGTAAATACAATCATCGTTGCCCTGGCCGTTATCATCGCTGCAGCGTTTATCGGGAGGTCTTACGCCAAGCGCGGCAAAGCAAATGAATCCATCAGTGTAACAGGCTTAGGAGAAGAAAGCTTCACATCAGATTTAATCGTCTGGAAAGCGTCTTTTTCAACCAGTGGCGCCGATTTAAAGCAAGCTTCCTCCGACCTGAAAATGAAGCGTGACAAAATCAAAAAATACCTGACCAACAAAGGCGTGAAAGAGAATGAGATCGTATTTAACTCTGTGAATATCCAGAAATTATACAGCAACACGTATGACAATTACGGCAATGTACAAAGCTCGTTTTTCAACGGCTATTCCCTGAGCCAGACGGTTCGCGTGGAATCGAAGGATGTAAATAAAATCGAAGCCATTTCCCGCGAAATCACCGAGCTGATTAACCAGGACATCGAGCTGGAATCTTTTGCGCCGGATTATTATTACACCAAGCTGGCCGAGCTGAAAATCAAAATGATTGAAAATGCTACCAAAGATGCCAAGCTGCGCGCAGAGAAAATCGCTGAAAACTCCGGTTCAGACCTCGGTTCTCTCAAAAAAGCGGACATGGGTGTGATCCAGATTACTGCCCAGAACTCAGCAGAAGACTATTCCTGGGGCGGATCATTCAATACCAGCTCCAAAATGAAAACAGCAACGATTACAATCCATTTGGAGTTTAACGTTGATTAATGTGATAAATAAGTTAATGCTAATGTGCTAATTCAAATCGAAACAAATCAGCGCATTAGCACTCTATCAGCACATTAACAAATTAGCATACTAAAAATGAAATTATACCCTTTAGAAACCGGAAACTTTAAATTAGACGGCGGCGCAATGTTTGGCGTTGTTCCCAAAACCATCTGGCAGAAAACCAACCCGGCTGATGAAAACAACATGTGTTCCTGGGCGATGCGCAGTCTCTTAATCGAAGATGGTAAACGTCTGATCCTCATTGATTGCGGAATTGGCGACAAGCAAAGTCAAAAATTCTTTTCCCATTATTACATGTCAGGCGATGCCACTTTGGAAAGCAGCCTGAAGCAATACGGTTTCCACGCGGACGATATTACGGACGTTTTCCTGACGCATTTGCATTTTGATCACTGCGGCGGTGCAATCCGCTGGAACAAGGACCGTACGGGCTTTGAACCGGTTTTCAAAAACGCCGTTTACTGGAGCACCGAAAATCATTGGAAATGGGCCACCGAACCTAATCCGCGGGAAAAAGCATCTTTTCTATCGGAAAACATCCTGCCCATCCGGGAAAGCGGACAATTGAAATTTGTGAACCGCACAGGAAATTACAGCGAAAATGTATTCAATAACTTCGATGTGCTCTTTGTTGACGGCCACACCGAAAGCATGATGGTGCCGCATATCCGCTACCAGGGAAAAACGCTCGTTTTTATGGCTGACCTGCTCCCAAGCACCGGCCACATTCCCCTGCCCTACGTGATGGGATACGATACCCGCCCCCTGATCACGATCGGTGAAAAAGGATTGTTTCTTGACCAGGCCGCCGAACAGAAATTTGTGCTGTTTTTTGAACACGACGCCGTAAATGAATGCTGTACATTGCAGCACACCGAAAAAGGCGTACGCCTGAATGAAACTTTTAAATTCAGCGACCTGTTTTAAGTATGCTTACTCCATAGTAACTGTATAGTTAAAGCATACTTAAAGCATATTTAATGTATATATACGTTATGTTAAATAACACAGTGCGATTAACACCCCATTCAACATTTATCATTCATAACTCCAAAACTCATTCAAAATATTACTTTTGCAGAGATTTAACGAATACAAACCATGAGCAAAATTTTAATCATCGACGACGAACGCAGTATCCGCAGGGCGCTGCGCGAAATCCTGGAATTTGAAAGTTACGAGGTGCACGAAGCCGAAAACGGCAGGGAGGGCCTTGATAAAATAAAAAACAATTCTTACGAGCTGATTTTTTGCGACATCAAAATGCCTGAAATGGATGGTATGGAAGTGCTTCAAGGCGCTTTGGCAGCCAAAAACGAAGCTCCTATCATCATGATAAGCGGCCACGGAAATATTGAAACGGCTGTTGAATCCATCAAAAAAGGCGCTTTTGACTTCATTGAAAAACCCTTAGACCTCAACCGGATCCTTGTTACACTGCGCAACGCCAAAGAGCGCGTGCAGCTCGTAGAGGAGAAAAATGTGCTCAAAACAACCGTGCGCAAATTCAAAGGATCATCCATCATTGGAGAAACGCCCGAAATCATCCGCATCAAGGAAATGATTGAAAAAGTAGCGCCATCCGACGCCCGCGTGCTGATTACAGGCGGCAACGGTACAGGAAAAGAGCTCGTTGCCCGCTCACTTCACGACAACTCGAACCGTAAGAAAATGCAGTTCATTGAAGTGAACTGTGCCGCTATTCCATCAGAATTGATAGAAAGTGAGCTTTTCGGGCATGAAAAAGGAGCGTTTACATCCGCCATAAAAGACAAAAAAGGTAAATTCGAGCTGGCTTCCGGCGGAACTTTATTCCTTGATGAGATTGGCGATATGAGTGCATCAGCACAAGCAAAAGTCCTGCGTGCCCTTCAGGAAAACGTTATTCAGCGCGTTGGCGGTGAGCGTGATATCAAAGTAGACTGCCGCATTGTAGCCGCGACCAACAAAGATTTAAGGAAAGAAATCGCTGACGGCAAATTCCGCGAGGATTTATACCACCGTTTGGCCGTAATTCCGATCCATGTTCCTGCTCTGAACGAGCGCCGCGAAGACATTCCGCTACTGGCCGAGCATTTCCTGACAATGGTTTGCGCCGAGCAGGGAATTCCCCGCAAAGCCTTTAGCCCCGGGGCCCTGGAAAACCTAAAACAAATCAACTGGACGGGAAATATCCGTGAGCTCCGCAACGTGGTTGAGCGCCTCGTCATTTTGTGTGACAACCAGATTTCCGGCGACGAAGTGCAGCTTTACGCCAATAAGTAAAGGTCATTTAAACATTTACTAAAATTCAGTAGGTTTCCACCCTGAAAAAGATTTTTCTTTAGCCACGAATTACACTAATTGGCACAAATTATGCGTGAAAATTAGTGTAATTCGCGACTTTTTTAATTCAACAAAGCTCACACACTTTCCGGGCGAGGTTGCGGGATGTAAACTGTTCGAGGTTTTGGGTATTGACTTGTAAAATTCCAGCCTGGTATTTTTCGAAACTGTTCAGTAAATAGCTTTTCATCTGTTCCAGCTCATCGTAATCGAAGAATTCTCCGCAGGCAGTATCCTTGACCGCCTTCTCAAGATCGCTTTCTTTCAAGCCTACAGCCAGGATCGGACGTTTGGCGCCCAGGTATTCAAAGAATTTCCCGGTGAGGATTCCTTTTACGTTACCTGTATTATTGGCAATCAGCAGCAGCATCTGCACTTTGCGCTGTTCAAGGATACTTTCGGCGTGCTTCAGCATTTCAACATGGGAAACAAAAGCGGAAAGCCCGTTCTGTTCAATCGCTTCAAAGATCGAATAATCCACCGGGCCGAATAACTTGATCCGCAGCCTTTCGCGGATTTGCGTGTTTTCGGATACCAATTGCCCCAGTGCTTTCCAGAGCATTTTCGGGTTGCGTGAAGCCGGCAGTGAGCCAAAATGGGACAGGGAAAAATCGGAGTCCATTTCGATGGAAGACGGATCAAATTCCGGGAAATCGTAACCATTCGTGATCACCTTCACTTCCCTCTCTCCTATTTTCTCAAGGCCGTCGGCACAGGACGCACTCACCGTAATAACTTCATCAGCTGTCTGCAGGCAGGCTTTCTCCAATCGCTTTTGCTTGGTATCCGCCCACTTACCGATGTTCAGGTCGTCGTAAAAATCAATTTCAGTCCACGGATCACGAAAATCTGCTACCCATTTGAAATCAATTTTACGTTTTAATTTGAGGGCAATCACGTGCAAACTGTGCGGCGGGCCTGTTGAAATAACGGTTTTAATTTCCGGATGCTCACGCAGGTAGTTTTTCAAAAAACGATAGCTTGGATTGATCCAGAAAACCCGTGCATCGGGAATAAAGAGGTTTCCGCGCACCCAGATGATCAGGCGCTGCAGCACGGAGCTTTTGCCTTTTTGCGTCAGTCCGCCGCCTACATTGGGATTATTTTTTTTTCCCAGGTATTTGTGCGGCTCAAAAATAGAATTCCGCACTTCAATCACCGAGGGATCGACCTGTTTTTGTAATTCAGGGTCAATAATCGGCCAGGCCGCATCCTGGGGGCAATATACATGGAGCTTCAGTCCATTTTCATTGAAATACTTCGAAAAACGCAGCCAGCGGTGCACACCGGGGCCTCCGCCGGGCGGCCAGTAATACGTTATCAGCAACACATGCTTCGAAGCAGGCATTTAGTCCCTTTTACGGTTCATAAACTCCAGGATAATCAATCCGAAAGTTGAAAACAGGATAATGGATAAATACATATTGGCATTCATCTTCATGCGCAGGGCGGAATTCAGCAGGACTTCCTTAGTTTGGGAAGGGTCCATTCCAAATTTCACATCCAGGTTGAAACTGATCCAATAAAACGCCAGCGCGAACACAATGGCGACATATAAAACTACTTTAAGTGCTTTTCTCCAGAACATAATTAAAACCGGGATTTAAATTCGTTAATAGCTGTGTCAATTCCTTTCGGGTTTTTACCGCCGGCCGTTGCAAAGAACGCCTGTCCGCCGCCGCCGCCGTTGATGTGCTGCGAAATCTCACGGATAATCTTACCGGCATCAAAACCCTTCTCTTTTACAAGCGTATCGTCGAGGATAATGCTCAGGCTGCATTTGTCGCCTTCCACACCACCAATGATACCTGCAAAGTTGTTTACTTCGCCTTTCAGCTGAAACAAAATATCTTTAATCGAAGCGGCGTCGAGCTCAATTTTCTCCGTCAGCAGGGAAATCCCATTGTAATCAGAAATCTTTTGCTTCAGCTCAGCCTTCATTGTTTTTGCTTTTTCCTTTTGGAAAGATTCGATTTGCTTGCTTAAAGCCTGGTTTTTCTGAACAAGGTCATCAATAGTCGCTTCGAGGTCTTTCGGGTTTTTGAACATTTCCGCAATGCGGTCCAGCTTCTCTGCCTTCTCTTCAAAATACGTTTCCGCAGTGACGTTCGTAATCGCTTCTATTCTCCGGATCCCGGCCGCAACAGCTGATTCGGAAGTGATCTTGAACAAGCCGATCTGGCCTGTTGAAGGAACGTGCGTACCGCCGCAAAGCTCTTTGGAGTCGCCGAATTGGATCATGCGCACTTTTTCACCGTATTTTTCGCCGAAAAGCATCATTGCACCGGCCGCTTCCGCTTCAGCAATGGGGATACTGCGGAATTCGTTGAGGGAAATATTATCGCGGATATCCTGTTTTACCATGTGCTCGATCTGCGCCAGTTGCTCGTCCGTCACTTTCGTGAAATGCGAAAAGTCAAAACGCAGATAGGACGGGCTTACAAGTGAGCCTTTCTGTTCCACATGTGTTCCTAAAACGGTTCTCAAAGCGTGGTGCAGCAAGTGCGTTGCAGAGTGGTTATACGTTGTCAAATGACGTTTTCTAACATCAACTTTTGCTTCAAATGAAATAGCTAAATCATTTGGTAAAGAATCAGTTAAATGAATGATTAATCCGTTTTCTTTTTTCGTGTCGAAAATAGAGATTTTCACATCATCTGATACTAAAATTCCGCTGTCACCGACCTGGCCGCCACCTTCCGGGTAGAACGGTGTCTGGTTCAAAACGAGTTGATAAAACGTCTTTTGTTTCTGCGTTACCTTACGGTATTTCATGATTTTCACCTTTGCTTCAGTGAAATCATAACCGATGAATTCCGTTTCCTGGTCCGGGTGCAACTGAATCCAGTCAGCAGTTTCCATGGAAGTAGCCGCACGGGAGCGCTCTTTTTGCTTTTCCAGCTCGGCGTTAAACCCGCTTTCGTCTACGCTCAGGTCGTTTTCACGCGCTATCAGGGAAGTCAGGTCCAGCGGGAAGCCAAAGGTATCGTATAATTCAAACACGGCCGGGCCGTCGAGCACCGTTTTACCGGCAGCCTTCGTTTCGGTAATCAGCTTATCAATTAACTTCAAGCCTTGCTCCAGCGTCCGGAAAAAGCTGTTTTCCTCTTCAAAAATGACCTTTTCGATGATGTCTTTTTGCTTCAGCAATTCACTGAAAGGATCGCCCATCGCTTTGCCCAATACAACTGACAGACCGGAAAGAAAAGGCTCTTTCATTCCCAGTACCTGGTAGCCGTAACGCACCGCCCTTCTCAGGATACGACGGATCACGTAACCCGCACCGGTGTTGGATGGCAGCTGGCCGTCAGCAATCGAAAACGCAATCGCACGGACGTGATCGGCAATGACGCGCAAAGCAATATCCGTTTCTTCTTTTTCGCCGTATTTAACCCCGGAAACTTCTTCCATATGGCGGATCAGCATTTGAAATAAATCCGTATCGTAATTGGAAGTCTTTCCCTGCAAGGCCATTGCCAAACGCTCCAGTCCCATTCCCGTATCCACGTGGGTTGCAGGCAATTGCTCAAGGCTTCCGTCCGCTTTCCGGTTGAACTGCATAAATACGTTGTTCCAGATTTCAATCACCTGCGGATGATCGGCGTTTACCAGGCTTTTACCCGGATTTGTGGCGCGCTCTTCCGCTGAACGGATATCAACATGGATTTCGGTGCAAGGCCCGCAAGGCCCGGTATCACCCATTTCCCAGAAATTATCTTTTTTAGATGCTAAAATGATCCGGTCTTCAGCGATGAAACGCTTCCAGATTTCATAGCTCTCGTCATCTTTCGGCACATTGTCTTTGGAATCCCCCTCAAATACAGTCACGTAGAGCTGGTCTACCGGGATTTTGTAAACTTCGGTCAATAATTCCCAGGCCCAGGAAATAGCTTCTTCCTTGAAATAATCTCCGAAAGACCAGTTTCCGAGCATCTCGAACATCGTATGGTGATAGGTGTCCACCCCTACTTCTTCCAGGTCATTGTGCTTTCCTGATACACGCAGGCATTTTTGTGTGTTAGCGACTCTTTTATCCTTCGCAACGGCATTTCCCAGGAAATAATCCTTGAACTGGTTCATTCCCGCATTAGTAAACATCAATGTCGGGTCGTTTTTCACCACCATTGGCGCAGAAGGAACAATTTTGTGCCCTTTACTTTCAAAAAAATCAAAAAAATGCTTTCTAATCTCGTGTAATTTCATGGAATTCGTTTAATCGTATCTTAAGAGGACAAATTTAGGGAAATTAATTGAGAATGAAGAATGGAGAATGAAGAATTACCTGCGGTGCTGCTTCGCAGTGAATTACCACATTAGCATATTAAGTAATTAGCACATTAATAACATTTTAATTACTTTTGTATTCAGAATTACAGCATTTTTTTATGTTTAAACGTCTTTCCATTTTGATTTCCGCCCTTCTGGTTTCAGGGTTTTTTATTTTTATCTGGTTTTTTCCAATCCAGGCTAAAGCGAACAACAAAGCGCCTAAAAAACTGTCGCAGGACGAACTGGTAGTCCAGGAAGATTCCAGCATTACGCTGATTGCCGTGGGCGACATCATGATGGGGACAAACTTCCCGGACGCAGGCTATCTGCCCCACAGGGATACACTTTTGCTCAAGCCGCTCTGGCCCTACCTCCGGAGCGCTGACATTACTTTCGGAAACCTCGAAGGAAGTGTTTTGAACGAAGGCGGCGAAGTCAAAAAATGCGGAGATCCGACCAAATGCTACGCTTTCCGCCAGCCGGAATATTTTGTAGACCAGCTGAAAGAAGCGGGCTTCGACATGCTTTCCGTAGCGAATAACCACATGGGTGATTTCGGGCTGACCGGACGAACGAATACACAGCGGATCCTGGAGGAAAAAGGGTTTACGTATGCCGGCCTGGAAAGCTGCCCGTGGGACACTATTACTAAAAACGGCGTGAAATACGGTTTTACTGCTTTCGCTCCCAACAGCCATTGCCTGCAGATCACGGACTACGCAACACTGCAAACGATCGTCAAAAAGCTGGATGCCATGTGCGACATTGTGATCGTTTCTTTTCACGGGGGCGCTGAAGGTTCATCCAAAACGCATATTACGCGCAAAACGGAGATCTTTTACGAAGAAGACCGCGGTAATGTGTACGAGTTTGCCCGTAAGGCAATTGATGCCGGCGCAGACGTTGTTTTGGGCCACGGACCGCATGTGACGCGGGCGATCGATTATTATAAAGGCCGGTTTATCACGTATTCCATGGGGAATTTTTGCACTTATGCCCGTTTCAACCTCAAAGGTGTGAGCGGTATGGCGCCGATGTTTGAATTAAAGCTGAGCAAAACGGGTGAATTCATTTCAGGCAAAGTAATCTCCACCAAACAATTAGGAAACGGCGGACCGGTACTGGATGCTGCCCACGGGGCTTTGGACCAGGTGCGTTTGCTGACCACGCAGGATTTACCGGAATTGAAAGTCACTTACGACGCCGAAGGTAATTTTACGTTCAGGTAGTTTGGCTGCATATCCTATCTTCGCTGAGGAACTGCCGAAAACCATCCAGAAAACCACATAAACGCGATAAAACGTTAATTTTCCTTTTTGTTTGCTTTCGAAAATCGCTTTTCTTAACTTTGTATAGAAATGAACAGCAACCACAAACATATCACCTGCGCCAATTGTTTATCCCGAAAAAGCTCGCTTTTCAGCACTTTTAGCGACAGCCAGGTCGAAGATCTGAACCACCATAAATCTTGCGCATTTTATGCTAAAAACCAACCGGTTTTCCTGGAAGACAACCTTCCGCGGGGCGTTTTTTGCCTGAATTCCGGGAAAGTAAAAGTCTTCAAACGCGGAAGTGAGGGAAAAGAGCAGATTATTCATATAGCTGTGGCCGGCGAAATCCTGGGTTACAAAGCAATGTTCAGCGGGGACTTGTATAAAGTATCGGCCACGACGCTCGAGGAAAGCAACATCTGTTTCATCTCCAAAGAAGATTTTCTCAACATGCTGGATTCCAATACTACGCTTCGGAACAACATCCTGAAGGAGCTTTCCATAGAATTAGGCGAAAGGGCGGTTTCCATTACCAACATGGCGCAGAAAAGTGTACGGGAGCGGCTTGCTTTTGCACTCCTGATGCTGGATTCGATTTACAAGGAAGAAGCGATCAACCTTTCGCGGGAAGACCTGGCGAATTTCGTTGGGACCGCTACCGAAAACCTGATCCGCTTGCTGAAAGAGCTTAAAGAAGAAGGCTGCATTGAGATCCATGTGCGTAAAATCGAGGTGCTCGACAAAGAAAAGCTGCTCCGGATTTCCGGAAAATAATCAGTTTGACCAGGTTTCGTTGATGGACGCCTGGAAATAAACGCGGTCTTTTCGGCGGTCTTTTTTCCCGAAAACAGGTTTTCCATCCGGCCCTAACCTTGGATAATGCGGCGTGGTCCGCTTGTAGCTTTTCGGCATGAAAATCAGATCATGAGAAAACTTATTCTGTACAAAATGCCTGATCTGCTCGCTGTCGATCCCGGCTTTTATGCTGTAGAATTTAGAAACGCGCTGCAAATCGTAGTCCCGTAAAAAAGAAGAGCGCACACCGACAGACAAAATACCATGGCTTGTTTTCCCGTAAGGCAGTGTTTCCAGCGAACGGTAACCATTGGGCGCACCTTCATAAGGCTCTTTGTTCCATACCGAATGCCGGGTCTCCCCCGTCCAGATATACAAATTGGCAAAGTATTTCGTCAGCTCATCGCGGTAGCTCACCTCCATGATCCCCGAGCGGAAACGGTCTTTGGACTGGCCGCCGAATACATCATTTTCAAAGAGGACATTCACCTTTTTAATTCCAAGTGACCAGCCACCCGAAAGCTGGCTCGTACCGGCATCGTCCCAGTAAATCAAATAATTGAAGCCCAGGCTGTACGGACGACCTGTATTATGCAGCAAGCCGTCAAGCTCAAAATCAGGGGTTAGCAGCTCATCGCCCGTTACGACAACCGCACCGGCAGCAACGCGTGACTCATAAAAATATTTCCGTTTTCCATAGCTGGTAAAGCTCACCCGGCGGCACATATCGAGGTTAAACTGGTAAAAATCTTTGTTGTAAAATGCATTAAACGTCCAGCCTACCATGTTCACATGCGTACCGAAGCTCAGCATAAGTCCCGTTTGAAAACCAAACTGCTGCGCAGGGCAATCCACCGGAAAGCGGAAGAAAACCAGCAAAAACAAGATTACTTTGACGTTTTTTTTCACTAAAAATACTTATGCTCCATTCAAGGCAAAAATTAAGCCACCCGTAAAACTATAAAAAAATCTTATTCCTTTTTGATTATCTTTGATTCAATGCAAACATCGAAAATTTTATACTGGGGAGCCCAGTTTGGCGGATGGCTATCTTACGGCACGCTGATTTTCCTCGCCACATACGCGGATAACCCGGATAAGCTGAACGCTAATTTTTTCATTTCCATTTCGCTTTTCCTCACGTTAGGCATTGTTATTACGCACATCATGCGTACTTTTTTCATCCGATGGAAATTCCTGGAGCTGAAGCTGGCGCCGCTCATCCCGCGGATCCTGATCTTTTCGATTATCGCTGCCGGCATGATGGCATTTTTCAATAATTTCATCACGTATTTCATTGAAAAAGATTTTTCGCGGCCTTTTACCTCCATCAATTTCCTCATTGATATCCTTTCCCTCTCGATCCTGATTACGCTTTGGAACGCGATTTACTTTACCTATCATTTTTTCCGGAAAACGATCACGCAGGAAATGCACGTGCTCCAGATGCAGGCCAGCCAAAACGAGATTGAGCTCAAAAGCCTCCGTTCCCAGATCAACCCGCATTTTTTGTTCAACTCGCTGAACAGCATCCGCGCACTGATCGATATTGAGCCGAAAGTTGCCAAAGAAGGGATCACGACGCTTTCCAATTTGCTGCGTAAATCACTGGTTCAGGGCAAAAACGCATTTATTCCTTTGCACGAGGAAATCGACCTGGTGAAAAATTACCTCGACCTGGAGAAAATCCGCTTTGAAGAGCGCCTGCAAATCACCTGGAAAATGGACGATGGACTGGAACAATTCCAGATTCCGCCTTTCCTGATCCATACACAAATTGAAAACGCAATCAAACACGGGATCTCGAAGCTGATCAAGGGTGGGCTGATCGCCATCCAGATTACGCAGCACAAAACGAACGGGATCCGGATCGAGATCATTAATTCGGGGCGTATCCTGGAAAGCCAGAGCGAAACCGCCATTGGGATTGAAAACACGAAACGCAGACTATACCTGCAATACAAAGACAATGCTTCGTTTAACCTGTATGACGGTGACGGCGTGGTGCATTGCGTAATTGAAATTGAATCACAAAACTAACAGAACCGAATGAGAACAATTATTATCGACGATGAACGCCTGGCCCGCGAAGAGCTGAAGTCCATGCTGGCAAAATTTGATTTCCTGGAAATTGTAGCTGAAGCTAAAAATCCCGATGAAGGAATCCAGAAGATCAAGGAATATGAGCCGGACCTCGTTTTCCTCGATATCCAGATGCCGGGCATGGATGGTTTTGAAATGCTGAAGAAACTGGACGAAATCCCAAAAGTGATCTTCGTTTCCGCCTTCGATGACCACGCTTTGAAAGCTTTTGAGGTAAACGCGCTCGATTATTTGCTCAAGCCCATTGATCCAAACCGTTTGTCGGATACATTACAGAAACTGCAGCAGCCCGACGAAGATTTTTCCACCAAGCTGAATGGAAACGATGCCCGCAAGGACAAAATCCTGACTAAAGGCGACAAAATTTTCATCAAGGACGGTGATAAATGCTGGTACGTAGATATCGATACGGTACGGATTTTCGAATCGGACGGCAATTATGTAAAAGTGTATTTTGACCGTTTCCGCCCGCTGATCCTCAGGTCATTAAACAGCCTGGAGGAACGCCTGGATTCCAAGCACTTTTTCCGCGCCAACCGCAAATTCATCATCAACCTGAACTGGATCACATCGATTGAAAACTGGTTCAACGGCGGCTTGCTTGTTACCTTGAAAGAAGGGGAAAAAATTGAGATTTCACGTCGCCAGGCGATCCGTTTTAAGGAGCAAATGTCTTTGTGAATTAAGAATGGAGAATTAAGAATTGAAAATGGTCCCCCCGAGGGAAAAATTCTAAATTTTCAATTCCATTAAATTTCTTTCTTTGCCACTTTTTTGTGTAAATCCGGGACCATCATCAGCGCCGCGGATCCATACCAAGGATGAACTTCCATCACCAAACGCCCGGATTGTACCGCAGGATCGGTTTGTGTCAGCTGCATGGCTTCTTCCATCGTAGCAGCGTCAAGGATAAAAATCCCGCGGACATCGCCTTTGTCTAAGAATGGCCCGGCAACGATCAGCTTGCCTTCATTTGCCAGTTTCATGATATTATCCATGTGCGCGCGCTGGATATTTGCAGCTGTGGCGCTGTCCTGGTCGTGCTTAGCCCCGGCTTTGAGATAAACCATATAATATTGCTTCATGCCGTATTCGTCGGCTTTCACTTTTTTGGCCATCTCGGCGTCGAAATCCGGGTTGTCTTGCGCGAAAGCTCCGAAAGTGAGCAGTAAGACGATGAAGAGTATTGTTTTTTTCATGTTATAATTAAAATGACATGTCATTATTTTGTTTATTTCTTTCTTCAAAGATATGTTCAATAGTATCTAGTTTTTTATTATTAGTTGACAATTTTAGATCTTCATAAGTACTATACGAATCTTGATCAATACTTATTCCGGCAATAATTATTTCATCTATTTTTTTATTTTCTGAGATTAAAAATAATTCAAATAATCCATCAATATCATAAAAACCATTTAAAGCCTTTAATTGTTTGATCATTTCCTCATGCTTTACTCCTCTTTTAATCATATTTTCATATGCACTTTCAAGATCTGTATAATTTTTATTTTCAGCAATTGTTCTCATAAATAAACAGAATGTATTAATTCTAGAGACATTCTCCATATGTCTAAATCTAATATCTTTAAATATACTCTCCACACCAAAAATATCAATTTGGTCTAGTAATATTTTAATAGTAACTGGTTTTTTAGGCAGACTAATTAAAGCTAAAGAATAAAGTAGTATATCTTTTAAAGCGCAATCTAGTAATTTTCTTTCATTTTTGATTTCGATTAAATTTCCTAAGCCCTGTAATTCTTTAATGGAAAGCAATTCATGGAACCAAATATAAAACTCAATTAACTCTTTTTCGGATTTAAGATCTTCAAACTCTAATAGCACTTGCTGAAATAAATTTGAAGTTTCATGATTTTTTTGTAGCAAAATTATTTTTTTAAATAAATTTTCTTTATCTTGACTTGAATTATGAGATATTTTACTCATTTTTTGCCCTTGAATACATAAATGAATCGTTTTACGAATAACATCCTTTTTTATATCATCACCAATATTTATTAATTTAGGTAAATTACTTATTAAAAAATAAAATGCATTTAACGAATTTGACTCAATTTGCTTAACAAAAATTTCGTCTAATAATTCACTATCCGCTTGATCCTTATCTATTCTTGTAAATAATAATTCAAATACAATATACCAAAATGAATTTGACAAATATTTAGAGATCAATCCAATTGCTGCTTGTTTAGCCTGATCATTTGCTTTTGTAAAATAATTAATATATAAATAATCGGCAGTATAATATTCTAAAAAAGTCTTATGGGTAAAATTATCTTCAAAATAAATTGATCTCTTTTCTGCATATTCTAAAAATTTTTTAGCTTTTTCTTCTGCTTCAGTATACTCTTGCGCTTCTTTTCGTTCAAGTAATAAATTTGCGATAGTTCGTACAGCTTTGTCATATGAAATTTTTATGCTATCTGTTATAGCCTGATATTGCCAATAAGCTAAATGTGCAAATGTAAGTCTCTTATTCTTCACAGGTAATTCAAATTTTAATTCCTTTTCTCGAATATCAATAGTATCAACCAATGTCTTGGTACAGGCTTCATAGATTTCAAGTTTTGAATCCGGTATTACAATATTATTACTCGAAAGAATTAGTATTAAAGTCATAATTAATGGATTTGTCTTTAAATCCTCATCGACATCTTTTTGAATTTGAAGTAAACAATCTTCTATTGATTTTTTTTGCTTTTCTTTATTAAGATTCTGTGTCAGAAAAAATTTTCTCACCAATTCTTCAATTTGAGTTTGATTAAACTTTTGAATCGAGAATTCATTATACTTTTCTTGACTAAAATTTATATCATGATACCCAATAAATCTTGAAGTTATTATGCTTTTTGAGTTTGCATAATTTAAACTGAAAGATTCTATACTTTCTTTCATTTTATTTTTATGGGTAATATTAAAAATCTCATCTAATCCATCAAAAAAGAATAATGTTTTATAATTTTTAATTACTTTGGTTAATAAATCTATGTCTATCTGAATATGATATTCTCTAGTAATATTTTCAGCTAAATACTCTATAATACTTTTATTTTCACGGACTTCATTGTATTTTCTTAATTCAATTCTAAATGGAATAAACTCTAAATGATTTTTATTTAGAATTTCAACTATTATATATTTAATTAAAAGTGATTTGCCAGCTCCAGGATCACCTAGTATAATGAAATTTTTATCTCTTTCAAATAATTGAGCTAACTCTATATTCTTAACCGTTTTATTACCTTCTTTTTTATCATAGACATTATGAGTAAATAAGGGCTTTACAAATAATTCAGTTAAAGTTATGTCGCCTGGTTTTTGCATGTATTTATGCAAATCGAATCCAATAAAATTTATAACATTTAGTTTTTCTATTCCAGTAATCTTATATCGTTCAATAAATTCTTTAATTAATTTATTTTCATCTTTTGAAAAAAGTGAGTCCATCTTATCCAAAAGTTCTTTTGTGTTGTTTATCATAACTATTTTAACATCAAAAAAAGTATCTATTATATCTGCATATTTATTAATCCAAACATCATAATTCTCAGGTTTTATATATTCATACTTTAATTCTGAAACTATTTTAATTATGTCAGATTTAATTTTAACAAATTCTAATTCTTGAAATTCTTTATATTTTTTAATAATTTTATTTGCAATTTCTTGTATGTTATATCTTTTTATAAATGATTTATCTGCTAAGTGTTCTAACAATTCTATTGCCTTACCAGTATATCCTGTTGAGGTAGAAATGAAATATTTTATAGTACGCGGATTGAATCTCTTTTTATCTAAGTTACAATGAATTGAAAATTTTATTATTTCTTCTAAAATTATCTCATGTGATATGTTTTTAGAGTATTTCTTGCATTGAATTATACCTGTAACCTTTGAATTAGAAGTTAAAATACAATCCATTCCTTTTTCACCAACACCTTGCATTAATTGCACATTATCAAAGCCAACTATATCATCATTTTCAATTCTTTTCTTAAAAATTGAATATGTTAACACTTCAAATACTCTGTCATCTAAAGAGTTAAGGGGATATGGGAAATTTGAATAACCAGTTGGTTTATTTGAAGATGCAATTATATCGTGTATTGTTTCTTCTGCAATTAATTTTTGATTTAGTGGCATAGCAGTATTTTTTTTTGTACTAAAATAATAAATATATCATGCAAAACAAAAAGGGCGCCTTTATTCAGACGCCCTTCTTTGGTTTTATTTTGTCGGAATTTTACTCGAACGTGCTGCTCTCGATTTTTCCGTTCATTTCAATTGCTTTGGTTGTTCCGTCGAGGATCATTTCACCTACACTCAACGCCATTTTGTGTGGGAACAGGATTCCGTTCACTTCCTTGAAATCATCAAACATCATCAGGGTTTCCTGACCTTCTTCCGTTTGGATGCTTTGTGTTTTCATAAAAGTTTTGGTGTCGAAATAATCGAATTTATCACCTGAACCGTCGTTTGTTTTCAAAACGTAGTAATCTTTTCCTTTCACTGTTTCGATGCCCGTGATTTCGTATGTCATGCCGGAAGCAGCATAGTTCAGTTCCGGGATCAAACCGATGGATTTGTTTTTGGAAGCGATTTCCTCGGCCGTCATTTCTTTTTTACCGGTTTGCATGTTCATGCTTCCGCCTTTTGTACCGTTGAAGAACGTTTTCTGGATCACCATACCCTGCATTTCCATTTTCATGGCTTCCTTGTTAGGAGCAGCGTAATAAGTCGTCATATCCAAAGCGCCAGGAAAAGCCGGGTTTTTCAATTCCAACTGTTGTTTCATGGATTTCACCTTGCTCAGCTTTTTCTTCACTTCTTTCATGTTTGCGCTTTTGGTAACCGCAAGCACATATTTCTCAACCAGCTGCTCTTTCGTGATATCCGATTTTTTCACGTCAACAATCTCCTGTCCGAAAGCATCGAGGAATTCGATTTTACCGTCTGAGTCAAACTTTTTCAGCTTGTCGATGATCTCTTCATTTCCTACCACAACGATATTGCAGTTCGTAGCTGTGAAATACATTTGCGCCATTTTCTGGATTGCCGCTTTGTCAACAGCTTCCAAGCGCTTAAGATAAGTCTGGTAGTAATCTTTCGGCAATTTGTTCTGAATGATGTTCAGGGCAAAACGCGCTACAGTAGAAGGGTTTTCCAGGGAACGGGCAAAGCCGCCAGCCATAGAAGTTTTTGTCAGATCCAGTTCTTTTGCAGTTACAGTATCCGTGATAATACGGTCCAATTCATACAGGATCTGTGTAATTGCGCTGTCGGAAACTTCGTTGCGGAAGTTACCTGATGCAGAGAACCAGCTTCCGTTATCCGTAACATTCAGGGAAGAATAGCAACCGTAAGTGTAAGCTTTGTCCTCACGCAGGTTTTGCATCAAACGCGTACCGAAACCGCCGCCGCCAACGATGTTGTTCAACACAGTCAGTGGAATCTGGTTTTGATCGCCCGGCTTCATTTTCACAGGGAAAGAAACAGAGATCGTAGACTGAACAGCTCCCGGTTTTTTCACGAAAATCACGCGGTTGCCCTGGTTGAAGTTACCTGCACCCAGCTGCATTTCGTAATTTGTTCCGCCTTTCCAGCTTCCGAAATATGTATTGACTAATTTTATAGCTTCGTCTTTCGTGATGTCGCCTACAATTACCATGTAGCTTCCTGTTGGGGTGAAAATACGCTTGTAATAGCTTTCGATGTCGTCGCGTGTGATGGCAGCCAGGGTAGCTTCTGTCATTACTTCTCCGTAAGGGTGCCCTTTAAAGTTTGCGCGTTTTTCAACGTTGTCAGCAATCTGGTCCGGGTTTGACTTGGCAGAAAGCAGGTTGGATTCGTTTTGCTTCACGATGCGCTCGAATTCAGACTGCGGGAAATTCGCATTGAAAACGATATCGGAATATAAATCCATTGCTTTAGGCAAATGTTTCGTCAGGCATGACAGGTAAATCGACTCGGAACCGGCATTGATGCTTGCACCGATGTAGTCAATCTCTTTATCCAGCTGATCTTTGCTGCGGTTGGTCGTACCTGACATAATCAGATCGCCTGCCAGGCTGGAGATACCTGTTTTGGGACCTTCCAGCATAGGATCGGAACCCATAACGAGATTAATCGAAACCTTTGGCAATTTGTGGTTTTCGGAAAGGATCACCGTAATCCCGTTGCTTGTTGTAAACACTTCCGAGTCTTTGATGTTGATTGTTGGCGCCGGTCCTGCTTTAGGGCGGGTCGAGCGGTCAATCGGGGCAACCGGGGTTACTTCTTTCGTCGTTTTTACCGGTGCTTTGGTTGTTTTTGTTTTCTGGGAAAAACCGGTAAAGGAGCTTCCGAGGATTAAACTAAATAGGAATATTTTCTTCATGATTTCTTCTGATTGGAATGATCAATTAATTGGTTTCTTTCGGTAAGTAGTACAAAATAACGCGGGAATTCTTCGTGAAGTACTTTTTAGCAACACGCTGGATATCGTCGCGGGTCACAGAAAGGTATTTATCCAATTGTGAGTTCACCATGTTTGCATTTCCGCGGTAAGTGTGGCTGTCAGCCAGGTTTTCGGCGATACCGGCCACAGAGCTGTTGGAAGAAACGAGGTCATTTTCAAACTGGTTGCGTACTTTTTCAAATTCTTCCTGGGAAATCAGTTCGTTTTGCAATGCTTCGATTTCTTCATCCAGTGATTGTTCGATGGTTTTTACATCAACACCGTTCGCACCGATAGCGGCAACTATTCCCAATCCCGGGTCTTCCATGCTGAAAGCGAAGGAGAAAGCTGCTACTGCCTGCTGTTTTTTCTCTACGATATTTTTGTTCATGCGGGAGCTTGTGCTTCCGGAGAGGATGGAGTTCATCATTTCGATAGCGTAAGCATCCGGGTGTGTTTGCTCCGGGAAACGGTAACCGATGAAAACTGCAGGTAACTGGATGTTGTCGTAAACTGTGTCAACCACAACCTTCGTCAGCGGCGGCTCAACACGCTCAGGTGCAGGTTTCGGGATCGCAATCTGCATCGCCGAATATTTTTTCAATACTTTTTGTGCTTCCGGATCTTTCGAAGCCATGATATTCGTTTTGTCGAATTTTGATTTGGCAAGACCGTAACGCGTTTCGAACTCCTGGTCTGTCAGGTTTTCGTGGTCGCGAAGCAGGTTGATCGCCTGGCCGGACGGAATGGAACCGTAATACTGGTTGATCCATTTTTTCGTCTGCTCGATGTTGATGTCACCGGCGATAGACAATACTGCGTTGGAAGGCACATAGAACGTACGGTAGAAATTCACGTAATCCGCTTCCTGTGCAGCATCCAGGTGCTCCATGCTTCCGATCGGTGCCCAGCTGTAAGGGTGTTTCTCGAACATGCGTCCGAACATTTCTGTCATGAAAGAACCGTAAGGCTGGTTGTCAACACGCTGTCTTTTCTCTTCTTTCACTACCTGGCGCTGTGTTTCAATACCTGTTTTATCAACACGGGCATGCAGCAAGCGCTCACTTTCGAGCCATAAACCAAGCTCCAGCTGGTTGGAAGGAAGAATTTCGTAATAATACGTTCTGTCCTGGGAAGTATTGGCATTCAATGTTCCACCGTTTTTCTCCACCAGTTCGCTGTATTCACCGCGGCCGATGTTGGTTGAGCCTTCAAACAGCAAGTGCTCAAAAAAGTGTGCAAAACCCGTTCTGTCCGGATTTTCATTTTTCGAACCGACATGGTAGAGGACAGAGACAGCAACAATCGGGGTTGCGTGCTCTTCATGCAAAATCACATGCAGGCCGTTTGGCAGGTCGTATTCTACATATTCAATTTTGCGCTGCGCCCAGGAAGTTCCTAAGAAACAAAGGGCTGCGACAGCAAGAAAATGTTTTTTCATAGTTTCTTTAATTTTTAGTGCCGTAAATATCCAAAATTTTTACCTGATTACAGCTAAAATGTTGATAATTGGTGAAAAATGACTTTAGATGGAGAGGAAACGGAGAATGAAAGCGGAAAATGGGTTGGGAATCACGAATTTGAAACAGATCGCCGGATTGCTGATATTTAGATTTCCCGAATAATCCAACAATCTAAATATCCAATAATCCAATCACCCTCTAATAACTTCCACCAACTTTCCGTTCATCGCCTTCCAGTTGTAGCGGGAGCTAACGAATTCTCTGGCGTTATGTGCGATTTTAGCATACAATTCCGGGTCGGATTTCAGGCTTTTGACTGCTGCGCACATTTCGGCTTCTGTTTCGGCGAGAATGATCTCTTCGCCATCTTTTGCCAGGACTGCGTTATTCGCCAGGCGGGTCGTAATACAAGGGATTCCCATCGCCATCGCCTCAAGGATTTTATTCTGCATCCCGGAGCCGGAAAACATCGGGGCAATGAAAATCTCAGCGCCTGCATAATACGGCCGCATATCATCGACCCAGCCGGTAACGCGCACCCTGGAACTAGTTAAACTTTTGACTGACGGCGCCGGTGTTGCACCAACAAGGTCGGTACGGATGCCGGGATAATCCTTTTCGAGAACGGGCAGCAGCTTTTTTACCAAAAATTGTGAAGCCTGTACATTCGGCGCATAGCTCATGTTCCCGGTAAAGATCAGGTCGCAGGTTTTGGCTGTCTGCTCCTTGAAATTGAAGAAGCGTTCCCCCACTCCATTCGGGATCACGCGTATACTGCTGTTTTTCGGATGAATGATATAGCGTTTGTCCTGCCCGGAAATAATAACGGTATGCTCGAAATAATCCAGCACTTTGCTTTCATAGCGTTTAAGCCGGGCGCTTTCTTCCCTGAAAAACCATTTCATATAAAAAGGCGCATCCTGGGCCCGGCGTTCCATTCCTTTGGAAAGGGCGTCCATCAGGTCGATCGTTTTCGGGCAGGAATGATAGTTTTTTACATATTCGGAAACGCGCACCAACTGGCAAAAAATGTGGTCCGGGCGCAATTCTTCCATCCGCTGACGGATTTTACGTGCAATCCAGCGCTGGTAAAAATAAGCTACCTGGAAAGGCTTGCCCGTAATGAAAGCGCCGAGCACGTTAAGCAAAATAAGGCCCTTTTTCAGGCGAAAAACCTTCAGCTCTTTGCAATATGGACGAATTTTCTCCAAATCAGCGGGAGAAACTTCGCAATCTGTCGTGCAAAACACATGCAGGTCAAATTCCTCAGACAAGCCGATGAGCTGGTAATATGCCCGCAGCTTATCGCCTTTTTCCAGCGGATAAGGAAAGCGCGACAGGACGACCAGCAGCTTCTGTTTATATTTTGGCGATGAAGTCACTGATTTTTTGGGATACGATATCGATGCTGTATTCTTGCCTGATAAATTCTTTTCCTTCCTGGCCAACAGTTTGCTTGATATCTGTGTTTGTGTCGATAAACTTCATCTGGAGCAGGAATTCTTCCGTAATATTGGCGGTGAGAAAATGCTTTTTCGGGACAAGGTTGATGCCTTCCTTTCCTTTTTCAGTCGAGATCACCGGAACACCGATGCTCATGGCTTCCAGGATTTTGATCCGTACACCGGAACCGCTTTTTAAAGGAACGATCAGTGTTCCGTGCTTGCTCATAAAATCGAGCATATTCGGCACTTTTCCATGGAAAACCACGTTTTTGACCTTCTTCTCCATCATCGCTTTTGGCATGGCTGAGCCCGCAATATGAATTTTCACATCAGGTAAAATCTTATACAATCTTGGCGCAATGGAGTTTACAATCCACCGGACTGCTTCCACGTTGGGTTTCCAGGACATCGAGCCTATGAAAAAGAAATCATTGTTCCCGTAATCAACCGGGTATTCGTCGCGGGTTTCCATGTACACCGGGATCACCGTCATCGGCACGCGGATCGTACGGCGGCGGAAAAACTCCTTATCCTGCTCGGAAATACAAAAAATCCCGTCCACCATGTTGAGGTGCGTCAACTCGAATTTTTTGAGGTTTTTAGCCAGCTTCTTGAAATAAATCCGCTTGAAGACAGATTTCTCATGACGGGCAGCCTGGCGCCAGATCCGGTATTCCACGTTGTGGGCGCGCAATACTATTTTAGCATCCGAATACTGCCGGATGATATGCACATAAGACAGTAAAAAAGCGCTTTCAAGGATTACCAGCTCAAAGCTGTTTTCCTGCAGCAGCTCTTTGATCCTCGTTTCAAAATCTTTATCAATAAAACGCTTAATATTATAAGACTCGGAGGAAAACAAGGATTTCACAACGTCCCAGGCTTTAACTTTCGTATCGATATATTGGGCTTCAGGCGCGATAATATCCTGCAGCTTTTCAGGGAAAGCATTGATATCAAAAGGATGCTTATGGGTTTCAACACTCAGGTTTTTAACCGCAAAGCCCTGGTGGAGCAGGTTCATCAAAAGGCGGTGCATCGCCAGCTGTCCCCCGTCCAGGATTGGAAAAATCGGCTTGTTGGTGACATGCAAAACATTCATCGGTAGGAGAAATTAAAGAGTTTTTTCCAGGTTTGTTTGTCGAAAATCCGGGAATCCATGGCTGCGCTGCGCATCAGGATAAAAGCTATCGGGGCGAGCACAAAAGTTGCCAGCCAGATCCCAACAAAAGGCGAGGTGATCTCGGAATCTGCCAATCCCAGCCCGATTTCCGTCAGTACATAATAAATCATGAAAAGCAGGGCCGCGATTACTACTGGTGCGCCGAAACCGCCTTTTTTCACAATAGCGCCGAGCGGTGCACCCACAAAAAACAACACGATAATCGCAAAGGTCAGCGCGAATTTTTTATGGTATTCGATTTCAAACTGGCGCAGGCTGATTTTAAAGGCCCTCATAAATTCTTTCTGGGCATCCAGGCTTTGGTTGATCCGGCGGATTTTGCTGGCTGCATTCTGGTAAGCAATCCGCAGTTCCTGGTTGTTCATCTCTTTTGTGCTGACGACCTTTTGAGGAATGGCCGAATCCGGGATTTTGGGTGTGTTTTTTGCCTGTTTTTTGGACTGGAAATACAGGTAGTCCATTTTTACATTTTTCAGGAAATTACGCCGGATTGCCATCACATTATCCTGGATGGAATCGAGCGCTTCGTCGATCTGGAAAACGTTCCACATTTCGTATTCATTCTTGAACAGCTTTTCGTCGGTGCGGTTGATCTTAAAGCCTGAAACATCAATTTTATAGGTCGCTTCCTGGAATGAGCTTCTCCTTGTCGGCAAAAAGTTTCCGCTGGGGCCGGCCTGGGTTCCCGAATTGGGGGACAATTCTTCTACTACCCGGCCGTTTTTGAGCTTAAAAAACAGGTAAGCGCCGTTTTTGGATTTGAAAACTTCGCCTGATTCCGCCCGCACGGTTTTTACTACCGAAGGGTCCGTGTGGTCGTGGATCGTAATCTCTTTGAAGCTTTGGTCGTTGCCTTCCTTGATCTTGATCGCATAGCCGTCGAGCACCGTACTGTAAGTTCCCGGGGTCAGCAACGTAGCGATTTTTGTTTCCTGGATATCATAAATGAGGGCATGCCATTTGAGGTTCGCCACCGGGATCACGAAATTCGAAAAAAGAAAAGTGCAAAAACTGATCACGAGCACAACGCTTGTCAGCGGCTTGAGGATCTGGAAAAGCGACAACCCCGCTGATTTCAGGGCCGTAAGCTCGTTGTTTTCCGCCAGGTTGCCCATTGTCATAATCGAAGAAAGCAGCATTGCCAGCGGAAGGGCAAGCGGAATGAGAGAAGCAGAAACGTATATAAAAAGCTCCGCAATAATGAGAAAATCAATTCCCTTGCCCATGAGGTCGTCGATGTATTTCCACAAAAACTGCATGATCAGCATGAACATGGAAATGCAAAAGGTAACGACAAAAGGGCCGGCAAAAGACCGGATACTAAATACGTAAAGACGTTTCAACTGAAATTTTTATTTGCAAAGATACTTTATTTTGGTCATTGGTTGTTGGTCCGGGGTCATTAGTTGTTAGTCAAAATGTCACTGGTTTTAACACACCCCAGCGACTGATTCCTATTCGCTAAGAATCCTCTTCTAAGCTCCCAACACTCTTTTTAACTCCTGGACGGCAGATTCCCACAGCATTTTGATTTCATCGTAATCTTCTTCATCTGCAAAATCCACGATACTGAGCACGAGCGCTTTAGTGAGCGGGTCAACGGAATACTGGATTTCAAAATAAGTGTCAAGACCTTCTTCTTCATCGTGGATCCATTGCCAGCGAATGAAGGAACCCAGCTTTTTATTCGTGAGGCGTGCGCTCTCATTGCTCCCGTCCCACTGGAAATTATAAATGTCATCTTTCACGTTAACATCGTCGGCGAACCACTCGGCTAAACCACTCGGGGTGAAAATCAAATTTTCAAATACTTTAACCGATGTTTTCAGTAAATATTCCAACTCTATTTTACGTTTTTCACTCATAATTGTAAATTCATTTGTAAATTCGCACTCGATTTTGGTTTGAAATATAATAATCTTTTCAATGGCGTTAATACATTCTTTAGAAAAAAATGGAAATTTTTTATTCCGTTACCGCGGTGAATTTCCGGTGATGCTGTTTATAATGGCGGTTCCCGTGATTTATTTCACTGACTATAGTCTGATTTACGCAAATCCAGTCTTGTACACTATATTAACGTCTTTTGCTGTTTTTATTTCTTTCCTCGGACAATACATCCGCGCCATTGCCATCGGTACGAGCCAGAAACTGACTTCGGGACGTAATAAATACGAGCAGATTGCCGAAGCGCTCAATACGAAAGGGATTTACTCCACGGTCCGTCATCCGCTTTATCTTGGAAATTATTTCATGTGGATGGGAATTATCATTTTCACATTCAATATCTGGTTCATCATCATCGCTTCCCTCCTTTTCTGGGTTTACTACGAGCGTATCATGTTCGCAGAAGAACGCTTCCTGGAACGCAAATTCGGACAGATGTACGTCGATTGGTCAATGAAAGTCCCGGCCTTTGTTCCCGGCTTCAAAAACTATGAAAAAACAGATATCCCCTTTTCTTTCAAAACCATTCTTCGCAGGGAATACTCCGGAATTACAGCTACCGTGATCGGCTTCGTATTCGTAGACTTTTTCCGCTGCCTGTTTACCGAAAAAGAATTGAAGTTCCATTTGCACCAGGTAATCATCCTGGGAGCGGCACTTCTCTACTCTTTGATATTGAGAACATTAAAACACAATACAAAAATTTTATACGAAGAAGACCGTTCATAGTTTTGAACTTTGAAAAATGTTCGTATATTTGCACCCGCAATTGCAACGGCGATGCGATAGCGGGGGGTAGCTCTCCCGATAGCTATCGGAAGGTCGGAGCGCAAATGGCGAGGTAGCTCAGTTGGTTAGAGCGCGGGATTCATAACCCCGAGGTCGAGAGTTCAAATCTCTCTCTCGCTACAAAAAGGAAGTCTAATGGCTTCCTTTTTTTTGTTTGGTATAATTCATAAGATAAATAACAGGTCTTGAGTTCATACAAATAAAAAGGGAAACACTTTCGGGCTTCCCTTTTTTATTGTCATAAATCGAACTTGAAATGTGATGAATATTAATCCTGTGCCGCGTTTTTATTTACGTATTTCATTATTTTGCGGTACAAGAGCTTCTCGTCAATCGGCTTGGAAATATAATCGTTCATACCGGCGGCCTGAGACTTATCCGTGTCGACGGAAGTAACATCTGCTGTCAGCGCGATAATCGGAATATCTGATTTCAACTGCACACGGATATAGGCCGTAGCTTCAAAACCGTTCATTTCAGGCATCTGAAGGTCCATCAGGATCACGTCATATTCTTCCTCCTGCAATTTTTCAATCGCCAGGCGGCCGTTTTCGACGATATCGAAATCAAAGCCAAAGTCCGTGAGCATGATTTTCACAAGCAGCTGGTTCAGGAAAACGTCTTCCACTACTAATACGCGGATGCTTTTTGTTGTTTCCAGGTCGTAACCATTGAACGGGCTGTTCATTTCACTTTCCTCGAACAGGAGCGTTGTTTTTTCGAAATCAAGCTCAAAGCTCATGCATGTACCTTTGCCCATGCTACTTTCAACAACGATTTCCCC
Source organism: Crocinitomicaceae bacterium (assembly GCA_021325675.1). Taxonomy (GTDB): domain Bacteria; phylum Bacteroidota; class Bacteroidia; order Flavobacteriales_D; family Crocinitomicaceae; genus M2408. The sequence continues at coordinate 492,953 of JAJTCM010000001.1, read as the reverse complement.
GCCTTGAAGCTCTACGAATTTTTTCACAATTGCGAGCCCAAGACCGGTTCCGCCGTAGAGACGCGCTGTGTCCCTGGAAGCCTGCTCAAAGCTGTCAAAAACATGCTCCAGCTTATCTTCCGGGATCCCGATTCCGGTATCTTCCACTGCAAATTTCAGGCGCACTTTTTCAGGGCCCTGGCCAACAACGCCTACCCGGACCGTAATCGTTCCTTTTTCCGTAAACTTCACGGCGTTGCTCAGCAGGTTGAGAATGATCTGGCGCAAACGCACCGGGTCACCTACCAGCATTTCAGGTATTGCTTCTGCGTAATCTTTAACAAGCGTCAGGTTCTTTTCACGGATTTTACCATCCATCAGGTGAATGGTACCGCACACTGAATCGAGGACGCTGAACGGTATTTTTTCGAATACCATCCGTCCTGCATCAACTTTGGCTAAATCGAGGATATCGTTTATAATAACCAGCAAAGCATCACCTGACATTTTAATAGCGTTGATATGATCTTTCTGTTCTTCTGTTAATTCCGTTTTGAGCATGACGTTTGTAAACCCGATAATGGAATTCATCGGCGTTCGGATCTCGTGGCTCATATTCGCCAGGAACTGCTGCTTGGATTTAACAGCCTGCTCAGCGATCTGCTTTTTCATTTCTGCATTGCTCAGGGCCTGCTTTTGCTCCTGCAGGTCTTTATACATCAGCTTGAGCTCCTCGTTCTGCTTTTTCAGCTGCTCGTAAGCATATTTGAGCTCATCATCCGCTTTTTTCTGTGCTGTAAGGTCACGCGTAAATTTGGAATAGCCTATGATGTCACCGTTTTCGTCATGAAGCGCCGTTATAATTACGTTGGCCCAGAAGGTCGATCCGTCTTTTCTGACACGCAAGCCTTCATTTGAAGCACGCCCGTTTTCGGAGGCCAGGATCAGCAGCTGTTCAGGTAAACCGGCCTTGCGGTCTTCTTCGGTATAAAATTTACCAAAATACTGACCAACAATATCTTCAGCTGCATAGCCTTTGATGTTTTTTGCCCCTTCATTCCAGTTTTCGACAATCCCGTTTTTATTAAGGGAAAGGATCGCATAATCCTTCACTTCACGGATTATCCGGTGGAACTGCTCTTCACTGGCTTTCAGCCTTTGCTCGGCCTTTTTCCGGTCAGTGATATCCTGGCAGGAAGAAATCGTATAGCTTTCATTCCCGATTTTAATCAGCTCGTAGGAAACGAGGGCATAGAAGCTTTCTCCGTTCTTCCTGTTATATAAAACCTCGATACCATTCAGGAAACCGGATTCTTTGATCTTCACGAGCATATCTTCTACTTCCTCGAGGGACAGGTTTTTAAGCTCTTCGATGCTGCGGTCTTCCTGTATATGCTTGAGCAGGAGATTGGTAAGCCGCTGGCTTTCTTCCGGTGAAACAAATTTCAGCTCTTCTGAGGAGCTGCCGATAATTTCTTCCCGGCTGTAACCAAAAGTATCGTAAAACTGCCTGTTGGCGTACACAATTTTTTTGGTTTTCAATTCCGAGAGGGTCATCGCAACCGGGTTATTGTCAAAAATCTTCAGGAAGCGTTCTTCACTTTCCACAAGGACTTCATTCTGGCTTTCCAGGATCAGGTTGGCCTGCAGCAGTTTTTCCTCCTGTTCTTTTTCGGCGGTAATATCCTGCAAGGTACCAATCATGAGCGTAATATTCCTCCGGTTGGTGATGAACTTACAGGTCCCGCGTACATAAATCACTTCTCCGTCCTTCCGGATCAGGCGGTAAATCCAGATTGCCATTTTCCTGTCAACCATGGCTTCTTTCTGGGCATTGAGGAGGTATTCGACATCGTCCGGGTGAACGTATTTCATGAAATGCTCGGCGCCAGGCGGAAATTCTCCGGGCTCGCAGCCAAGGAGACGGTAAAAATTATCGGAATATTTTATTTTTTTTGTGTGGAAATTGTAGCGGTAGCTTCCGAACTTCCCTACATCTTCTGCATATTCATGCGTCTGGATGGTGCTGAGAAGCTTGGAGTTGATCTTTTTAAGCTCGCGGGTGCGGTCAGCTACCACTTTTTCCAGGTCTTCTTTCTTCAGCTTTTCTTCCTCGATATCCGTGCTGGTCCCGATCCACATGGTGATCCTGCCTTCTTCATCGCGCAAGGCCTGGCCTTTACTGAGATGCCAGCGGTATTCACCTTTATAGTTCCTGAAACGGTGTTCTACCTCAATAGGTTCGCCGGTTTCGAGGGAATGACTCCATTTTCTGCGATGTTCCTCCTGGTCTTCAATATGAAGAAGTGGTTCCCGGTTAGGGTCAAGCAATTGCTCCATCGTCAACCCTGTGTAGGAAAGCCACTGCTCGTTGAAGTAATTAACTTTTCCTTCGGCATCAGCCGTCCAGACTTTATGAGGAATTGAATCGGTGATAAAACGGGACCTGTACTCGCTCTCTTCTAGTTTTTTACGGGCGATGCTTTGTGAAGTGATATCAATTAAGGTGTTGATTGCCCCGGAAATGTTTCCTTCATCATCATAAATAGCACGGGGATAAGGGATCACGGAACGACGGCTTCCATCCGGGCGCTCGATGATAATTTCCATATTGACGCTCCTTCCTTCACGGAGGATAATATTCATAGGGCATTTTTCAACAGGCAGGGGCGAACCTTCCACGCAGTACACTTTGACTGAGCTGTAGAGGTCTTTGCCTAATTCAGGATATCCTCCCCACAATTCCGCAGCGGCTTCGTTGTAAGAATCTATATGACCTTCCGCATCGCAGGTATAAACAGCTACCGGCAGTTTATCCACAATTTCGGCGTATGCTGCTTCCACTTTTGGAGGAAAGCCTTTTCCTTTATTCTGGGATACAGATGATTGCATATTAACGTTTAAATTTCGTTGGTACTTTAGTAAATCTAACGCGATAATTGTATATTCTTCGTTCTGCTTTTCCGTTGTGAATGTACCAAAGATAGATTAATTAATTCTATATTCAACAGTTAGCGCCGAAATATTTTAGAATCAGACTTTGTTCTCCCTGAAGGAATTTTATAAATTTACTGAAAAAGAACGACTTGGAAAAATTTTAATCGTTTTTTTCGACTATTTACTGAAAACCAGCTTCCGGCAGGCGGGGCTACGTCCAGATATGTTTCAAAATAAAGGCGGAAATATATCTTAAATTATATCTCTAAAATTAAAATTCCAAGCCGCTTTCATTTTACCTTTTTAATGTCATCATTGCATAAACCTGTAAATTTTGCAAGCTTTTACTATCTATGATATAATATAAGTGCTGAACAATTCGGCTACCTTTGATCATACTAATATTTAACAAACATAACATGAAAAAGATCCTGATTATAGCTGCAGCGATATTTACATTCTCTTCAGCATTTTCCCAAGACGGGAACGCGACTAAAACATTTTCAATCGGGCCTTCCGTAGGTTTTGGTCATACTGGTATCCGGCACATGCCCGGAACAGATATGTTCAAGCCAGCCTGGAGCGCCGGGGTGATTGTCAATTACAGTACAAGTGAGCACATTGGCTTTGCCGGTGACGTGATGTACTCCATTGAAGGTGCACGTGCCGAAAGCAGTGGCCGGGAAACCGACCTTACCTTGCAGTACATCCGTGTACCACTGAAATTCGCTTACTTCTTCGGTGCGTTCGAAGATGATTTCCGGCCGAAATTAACGATAGGTCCATCCATGGGTTTCATGATTGATGCAGAAAGTGATGTGGAAGGCATTGGAACAAGCGATGTTACTTCTTCTTACGAAATGTTCGACATCGGTGTGAATGCTTCTGCTGGTTTCAACTGGAAACTGGCCGAAAACATGTGGCTGAACACAGATTTGACTTATTACAACGGTTTTATTCCGATCCGTGCCGATCAGTACAACTCTAATTTCGGGTTGAAACTCGGTCTTGCATTTGGTTTGTAAGAATCAGCTTTCAAAAGAAAACGGGAGCCAGACTTTTTAGCTGGCTCCCGTTTTTTTGTTTAAATAATTTGATGCCGGGAATATTGTTTGTTCGTTATGACTAGTGGATCGCATCCACCAAAGCCCGCTGGCTTAAGTAAAATCATAATTGAACTAATTTTGAATAAAAAAGCCCTGCTTCACTTTTATAAGTTCCGCAGGGCGAAAGTGGAGAAGATCGGGCTCGAACCGACGACCTCTTGCATGCCATGCAAGCGCTCTAGCCAACTGAGCTACATCCCCAATGCAGGACAAAGATAAACATAGTTTGTAAAAAATCAAGGAAGCAGCCGAATTTTACAAAAAATGCCAAAAATCAATTCTTAACATACCTGACCCCTCATTCAAATAAATACAATTCTTTCCCTTTTTCCCATAACAATCCGCCGGTAAAATTTTCTCATTTTAGCTCTGAAATCTAAACCGATCAATGGATATACAGGACAAATCCCAGGTAAAAAAAGCCCAGAAACGGCCTGTGGGAAGCACAACGACTGACAAAATCTGGGTGGCGGGCTACCTCATCATTTCGCTGTCGGCGCTGACGGTATATTTCCTGCTGAAATTGCATGTGTTCCATGTTTTTGGGGATTACCTCGTTCTGTTACAAAAAATTGCGCTGGGCACTTGCATCGCGACGCTGATCCTGATGTTTGCCAAGCTGCTGGAAGGTGTTTTCGCACGCCGCACACGGGTTGTTTATACGCGCTACAACCTCACTAAAATGGTGCGCCTGCTGAGCTGGCTGCTGATTATTGCCGTTGGCATTTCCTTTCTCTTTCAAAACTGGTATTCTGCGGCAGTTTCGCTGGGACTGATTTCCCTGATCCTGGGCTTCGCGCTCCAAAATCCTATTTCATCCTTCATCGGCTGGCTCTATATCCTGATCAGGCAGCCTTATCACGTTGGCGACCGCATCCAGATTGAAACTTTTAAAGGCGATGTGGTGGAAGTGAACTACCTGGACACGACGCTTTGGGAATTTTCAGGCGATTATCTCACCAACGACCTGCCTAGCGGACGCCTGATCCGTTTCCCAAATAGTTTGGTGCTTCAGTCCGCCGTACTGAATTATTCCTGGGAAAAATTTCCGTATATCTGGAATGAAATCCCGTTTCATGTGGCTTATGAAAGCGACCTCAAATTCGTGGAGGAAACCATCAAACGCATAGCCAAAGCTGAGCTCGGAGACATGGCTACCAATATTGAACGGTATAAAGAATTGGTTGAGCAAACACCGGTTGATGAGCTAGAAATCAAGGAGTATCCTTTCGTTAGCTTTCGCATCCACATGAATACCTGGGTGGAAGTCATGGTCACTTATCTCGTTGAGCCGAAGCGTGCCACAGCCATTCGCAGCATCCTTATTCAAAAAATCCTCAGCGAGCTGAACCAACAGCCCGAGCGGGTGCTTTTTCCGAATACGAATAATCGTTAGAATGAAAAATGGAAAATGGAGAATGTAGAATGGAGAATGGAAAATTAGATTATTGGACAGAAGTTCCTACCAATTCATCACTCATCATTTCCTAAAAACGCTTTTTCCAACGCCTGAATATCGAATTTTTTCATCTGGAAGAAAGCTTTCATTACCCGGGCAACACGCCACTTGTCTTCGTCGAGAAGCATCGCCTCCAGCTGCACAGGAACTACTTGCCAGGAAATTCCGAACTTGTCTTTGAGCCAGCCGCATTCCTGGGGGTGACCGCCGTCGAGCAATTTCGTCCAGTAATAATCGATTTCCTCCTGTGTGCGGCAATTAACAATAAAAGAAAGCGCTTCGTTGAACTGGAAATTGTGCTCCATAGCGCTATCCATGGCCATAAAAACATGATCGCCAAGCTTAAACTGCGAATGCATGACTGTTCCTTCGGGATCCATGCCACCGGCCGGGTAACGCATGATTCCCTGGATTTCGGAATTTTTGAAGATCGACGTGTAAAAATCGATGGCTTCCTCTGCCCTGCCGTGCTGCTCGCCGGTAAACATCAGTGAAGCGCAGATTTTCTGGTTCACGTCATTCGGTGCGCCGGTATAAATTTGCCAGGAAAGTCCGTATTTATCCTGCAGCCAGCCGTAGCGCTCACTCCATTCATATTTATCGATCGGCATGAGGATTTTACCGCCATCCACCAGGAGGTTCCAGAAATTTTCGGCTTCCCGGTCACTGTCACACAGGATAAAATATGAAACCGAAGGGTTCATTTTAAACACCGGCCCGCCATTGATCACCTGGAATTCCGTACCGAAAATTTCGAAGTTGATCACCATCACACTGCCTTCAGGACGCTTGTGCTGCTCAAAGCCTTCCTTGCCGTAGTAAGCAGTTGAATGGATTTTAAAATCAGGAAAAACGGACTTGTAAAACTGTACGGCTTCTTCTGCCTGGTTATCCAACCAAAGCCCATGGGAAATTAAAGGAAGTTGTCTGGTCATAGTTGATTGTTTTTAAATGCAAGATACGAAACTTCTTCGTTCAAGCTACGAAGTTTAAGAATGAAATTAAGAATGCATCTGCGGGATTATAAAAATCGGAAAGAAAAATGGACCCGAACTCAAATTTAGATTAATTTAAATTCTATTTTAGGATAAAACCTTGTAGCAGACTTCCTGCGTCAGTCGCTACGGACCACAACAAAGCGAAAAAAGCCAGCCTGCTGGCTGACTTTTCTGCTTTCGTTGTGGAGCGGGCGCAACTTCGGTCGAACTCCGAAACGCTAATTTGAGGATGCATTTCTAAAATTTTAATAGGAACGTTAGCTACTTCTTCTTAAACTCGGAAAACCAAGTTTTCAGTTTTGATAGCCAATTGGGCCAGTAAAATCAAGTTCTTTCCCACATTTTCATTTTATAAGCAATTTTAGCAATTGCATTAAAACGCCCTTCCTTTGATCTTCATCAAGTGATTTATATAAAGAGTCTAGTTTATGGGTGTATATATATTTGCCTTTTTTCATCTGGTATGAGATTCTGTTAAAAATTAGCTCAAATTTTAATAAATCGAGATTTAATTCACTTTTTTCAAGCATACCATAGAATTTAAGGTAGTATAGTTTGTCTTCTTCTTTAAGAATAATATCTATCAATTGGTCTCTCTCGGTAATGTTCCAATACTCATGGGGTAGTAAAGGTCTTTTTAAAGTAATTATTTCATGGTCACTTTAATTTAGTTAATTCCTCATTGAGTTTTAGTTTTTTTCTATCTATCCGATAACATTCTTTACATAAACCTTTCGCAACGTGTTGAAAAAATGTTGATTCACACGATTGGCAATACTTGTATTTTTTTGTCCACATAAGTTTTGATTGCATTAATTATCGCTAATATACCGAGAATTAATTTTCAAAGTAGTTTCCGAATAATAAAGCATTGCAAATCAAAATGGATCGGACTGCTCACCTCGGACTAAATTCTATAACTTTTGCATTCTTATCAACAGCTTTGATTTTGAATATCAATTTAACGTAATTTTATTGGAATTAAAATCAAATATGGCTAAAAGGCAACTTAAAAACGGTACTTGTTATTTATGTAATGAAATTAAAATGCTAAATTTTGAGCACGTGCCTCCAAGAAGTACTTTCAATAAAAATACTAGGTTTCGTGAAATACCCTATGAAGATTTTATGAAAGATGATCCTCTAAATAGAAAAATTAAAGGTAAACCAAAACAAGGAGGAGTTGGATTTTATAGTTATTGTGAATCTTGTAATAATTTTTTGGGTAAAGAATATGTAAGGTCATTTAAAGAATGGACTCATATCGGAGCTTACATTTTGAGTCATGGAGAATTTGATATTTATGAGTATAGCGTATATAAGCAAAAACCAAATAAAATACTTAAACAAATTGTTTCGATGTTCATTTCAATAAATCAGGTTGATTTTGCCAAACGTCACCCTGACTTGATTACTTTTATTAAAAACACTGGGGCTACCGAATTGAATGATAGGTACAGATTTTTTGTTTACCTAAATAACGTAGGGAATTATAGACATTTACCCTATATGGTAACAGGAAATCTTTTATCCAGAGAAATAATCCAATGCTGTGAAATTGCTTTTCCTCCATTTGGGTATGTGATGACCATAGATTCTGATCCCCAGTCTAAATATTTAGCAGAAATTACCCACTTTAAAAATTATGAGTTTGATAAAGAAACGGATTTAAACTTAAAAATAGCCAGACTACAAACAAATTTACCTATACCATTAGATTATAGAACCAAAGAAGAAATTGAAACTGCTATTAAGGGCTAATTTCCTTTAGATTGCATTTTCACTTTTACAGCAAAACATCAAGCAATGGCGATCCTCGTAAAAAGATGTTTAGCATTTGAAATCTTTTTTATGTTATCCGCAGGAAACAATAAAAAAAATAATCAAATAAAATATTGCACTATGTTTGATTTTGTCTAAGAGTTTTATTGCCTTATTTAAATATTTCTAATTCCTTTAATATTTCTATTGGGGTGTGCTTAATTTTATTCGGCTCAATATTTATTGTCATTTCTTTTGTAAATGGTTTTGGAAAACAGTCCGCGTAAATGTTTACATTTAATTCCAAAGCTAACTTTTTCGAACTTTCTATGAAAAATGGATACGAAAACTGTATACTTCTTTGAGGTTGCAATGCAGAATATGAAATTTGTATTTGATAATAGTCTTCTTTTTCTTGGACATGAAGTGTATTAACCCCAATTAAGCCTTCAAAATTTTCACCAAGGTCAATTGACAATCCTGAGCTATTAGCTTCGGGCTTTTTGGATATTTTTCTTGTAATAATAAATCCCTCCAGTTTCTTAACTTGAATGTCAATAAAAATGTCTCTGATTGCTATTGGACTTGGATTGTATAAGCTAAACTGAATTGGAGTTTTAGCCCATTCCTCTCTAATATATTCGACATATTGTCTATAGTAGTCGCGATTTACTCTAAAAAACAAGTCCTTTTTCTTTTCTTCAATTTCATAATCAGGTATAGCCTCAATATCGGATTTAGTAAAACTGAGCATCCGAGGATTTATGATTATTTTATCACCAATATTTTCTTTCGATATTGGGTCTATTATTCCAAGTTCTAATCTCGGCTTTGAAGGGGTTGAATCTTGACTTCCGGTTTCACCATCTTTGGCTATTAAAGTTCGGATTTTAATCTCCAGTTGTTTTACAAACAAATCTCTAAACTCAACAATATTGGCATATTGCTCTACAAGTCCATTTTTGTATGTTTTCTTTTTAAACTCTTTCAATTTGGCATACTGCTCCAAATCAATGCTGTCAATTTCAACTTTAGCTTTTGAAAAGTAGCACATGACCAACTTATCTGCCTTGCCAATTCTGTCGATTTCTTCAATGGTTCCACTGTCAAAACCTCCTGTTGGTGTCCCTATTCTTGTCCAAAACACGCCAACTGCCATATCAGCATGGTCCACAATTTCTAAATTAATTAACTCTTGTGGTCGCTTCCCCAATTCTGGAGCTGAATGTGTTTCCCATCTTAATGGAAGAAGAACAACTTTTCGGTCAAATGAATGTAAATCATTCCATTCCTGTATAACCCTCGAAATTACATCTCTTTCTTCCTTAACATCTGAAGGAGATGCAATGAAAATTCTGAATACTCTAGCGTTGAATGCCATATGTTTGTTGTTTTAAATTGTGCCTAGCTTATAAATAGAAGCACATCCGAATCGTTCACACCCATTTACAAACAAATTTTTTCACAAATTTACAATTTAAAAATACATCAAAACAGTCCCGGAAAGGGGGTAATTTGACCTGTTAAATCTTGAATTTTGCGAAAAAAATGAATAAACTTAGAGAAATCTCTTGTTTGCAAATGCCTTTCCTGATCCTGATTTCAAATATTTTTCGAAGTGGAATGCTTTGTATTTATCATTAAACGCAATGCAAGTTATTAATTGAACCGGCAGCCTTGTTTGAGTGTAGCTGACAGTGCCCTTTTTATGCCGGTTTAGGCGTTCTTTCAGATTAGAAGTACAACCGGTATAAGTCGTTTGATCACTACATTTTAAAAGATATACATACCAGTATGAGGTGGTTTCAGTTTTCATTTTAGGATAGATTAATTGAACTGAAGATAAGAAGAAAAATCTAAATGAAGTTGAAAGAGCGTGAATATTTGTAGATCTAAAAGTGGACAGTGTCCGCCGAAGCCCTGCAAATTCTTTGTTGATAAATTGAATGATAAACGTTTTAAACAAAAAAGCCCTGCTTCGCTTTTACAAGCTACGCAGGGCGAAGGTGGAGTCGGAGGGGTTCGAACCCTCGTCCAAACAAAGAATTCTCAAGGCTTCTACATGTTTAGTCTTTGATTAGTTTTCGACTGTACAACGGACAAGGACACCCAATGCACAGCTTAGCTCCTTAGATCTCGTACTTGCCACGGAGCGGGGCGCATACCAGCCTGAAAGTTTGAATTTCCTGGATCCCTGCCTATCAGGCGGAGGCGTGGGAGGAAATACTTGTCCGATCTACTATACTTCGAAAGGATTAAGCCTTATTTGCTTGGCAAATTAAGCAGCAAGTGCGTATGACGTGTTGTCAATTATTGTTCGGAACAGGATATTAAAGAGCTCCACTCCAACGCTCTACATGCTTACACTTGATCATCGCTTTTGCTGTCAAATCCAAAAACGACCCCAATTGTTTTACAAAGATAATACAAAAGCGCAGCGGATACAAGCAGATTAACAAATATTGATAATTTAGCGCTTTAATATATAAAACAATGACACCGCGCGAAGTACTTGAACATTGGCTGGAGCTTTTTAATTCCGGCAACGCAGAACAGATTTCCGCTCTCTACAGCGAAAACGCAACCAACCACCAGGTAGCGAATGAGCCCGTTGTTGGCCGCGAAGCAATTTACCAAATGTTCAAACGCGAATTTGCCGGCGCCGATATGGTCTGCATCCCGGAAAACATCTTTACCGACGGCGAATGGGCAATCCTCGAATGGAAAGACCCCAAAGAAATGCGCGGCTGCGGCTTCTTCCATATTCAAAACGGGAAGATCGTTTTCCAGCGTGGATACTGGGACAAGCTTTCGTTTCACAGATTATATGATATTCCGCTGGAAGTTTAAATCTATTTTTTTTGCCACAAAGACGCGAAGACGCGAGGTTACACAAAGACTTGTTTTCTTTTTTTTCGCAAAATTTCGAAATTTCAAGGGGGTTGATTTTGTTCTTTGTGATAAGGACGAGACTTTTCCGTCAAAGATCTCTAGCTCTGTGCCCTATGTGGTTCTAAAAAACCTTCGGGCTTTCGCGTCTTTGTGGCATTCCCACTCAAAATTACACGAACGGCAAATTTCTTCCATAAATAATAATTACATTTACGCGATTTTAAAAAACCAGAAAAAAATGAAATTAAAACTGTATGCATTTTTAGCGATTATCCTCAGTACGACGTTCGCTAAAGCTGATGAAGGCATGTGGCTCCCGTTCATGTTGGGAAGAAACTACGAAGACATGAAAAAGAACGGCCTCAAACTTACCCCTGAGCAAATTTATTCTATCAACAAATCCTCTTTGAAGGATGCGGTGATTTCCTTCGGCGGGTTTTGTACCGGTGAGGTGATCTCCAAAAAAGGATTGGTATTGACCAACCACCACTGTGGTTACGACGCAATTGCCGATGCTTCCACACCGGAAAAAAATTACCTCGATAACGGTTTCTGGGCGAAAAACTACGGCGAAGAAATTCCTGTAGCAGGTTTGACCGCAACTTTCATCGTACGCATGGAAGATGTAACGGCTACCATTGCTAAAGAATTGAAAGAAGGCATGACAGCTGAAGAGCGCGCTGCGAAAATCAAGGAACTGGCGGCTGTTTTGGAAAAAGACGCTGTTGCCGGTACGCATTACGAAGCTTTCGTACGTGATTTCTACGATGGCAACGAATTTTACCTTTTCGTAAAGGAAACGTACAACGATGTTCGTTTGGTTGGAACTGCACCGCAGTCTGCCGGAAAATACGGTGGCGACACGGATAACTGGATGTGGCCGCGCCATACAGCTGATTTCTCTATGTTCCGCATTTACGCAGGAGCTGACAACAAACCGGCTGCTTACAGCACTGCAAACGTTCCGTTGAACCCAAAACATTCTTTGCCGATTTCACTGAAAGGTGTGGCTAAAAATGACTTCGCTATGGTAATGGGCTTCCCGGGAAGAACAAACCGTTTCCTTACTTCTTACGGAGTTGAGCAGGCAATTTCCCTCGAGCAGCCTAAAATTGTTGATGTACGCGACATGAAACTGAAAATCATGAAAAAGTACATGGATAAAGACGTTTCAGTTCGTTTGAAATATTCTTCCAAATATGCGCAGGTTGCCAACTACTGGAAATACTTCATCGGGCAGACAGAACAATTGAAAAACAATAAAGTTGCCGATAAAAAACGTGCCGTTGAAACAGATTTCGCGAAATATACCAGCGGTAAAGCTGAATACAACAATGTTCTTGCCGACATCGAAAATGCTTATAAAACGACAAATCCAATCATTTACCTGAAAGTGTACCAAAGTGAATTCGTTCGCCAGGTAGACATCAACTCTCTCGTTTATACATACAAAATGGCGGTTGACGCGGCTAAAAAAGGCCAGGCTGACCGTTCCAAGCGTATGATGGAAGCTGCAGCTGAGCAAGCGAAAACTTTCTACAGCGAGCGTAATATGGATATCGAAATCGAAACACTCGAAGAAGTATTGAAAATGTATATCCGCGACATTCCTGCCGCACAGCGCGTTGGGATCACGAAAGAACTGACAGAAAAAAGCGTTTCTGCATTCATGGCGCGTGTGAAAGCATACTCTGTATTTGCTGACAAAAATCGTTTTGATGCTTTCCTGGCAAATTACAACGAAGCGGCTTTGACAAGCGATCCGCTCTTTATCCTCATCAAGGACCTCGATGCTGCTTACACAACAGCTATGTCTGATGTAAAGATCAAGGAAGCTAATGAAAAAGCTACCCGCGCAACACGTTTGTTCGTGAAAGGAACACGCGAAATGCTGCCGAAAAAGAAATTCTACCCGAACGCGAACTCTACCATGCGTTTGACTTACGGAAACGTATTGCCATACACAACCAACGAAGGCAAATACATGGATTTCATCACGGACTTCGACGGCGTTGTAGCGAAAGAAGATCCGACCAACCCGGAATTTTTCCTCGAAAAACGTATGAAAGACGTGTGGATGGCAAAAGACTTCGGTCCGTATGCTGACAAAAAAACAGGCAAGCTTCCGGTAAACTTCCTGACAAACAATGATATCACAGGCGGTAACTCCGGTTCCCCGTGCATCAACGGAAACGGTGAGCTCATCGGTACAGCTTTCGACGGAAACTGGGAAGCAATGTCCGGCGATATCTACTTCGAGCCGAACCTGCAGCGTACGATCGTTTGCGACATCCGCTACATTTTGTGGATCGTTGACAAATGCTACGGCGCTTCCAACCTGATTGCAGAAATGAACCTGGTGAAATAAGAAGCCCGGTTTAATACAATAGACATGAGAAGCCATCCTGAAGAATCGGGGTGGCTTTTTTAGTGGAGTATTTGTTCAGGATCAATAAACAAAAAATAATTCGTCGTATCCGTGCAATTCGTGGCCTTTTCTTATATTTGATAAAATTTATACATGAAAAAGCTCCTCTTCCTTCTTCCTCTCGCCTTCCTGCTGCAAGCCTGTCCGATCGGGCTGGATTATGCTATGTCTGAGCTGGGAAGCGAACCGATAAACCAAAAACTGATCGGCACCTGGGTGAGCGACAATCCCGGCGGGGAGATTACTAAAATTGAATTCATCAAGGACCGCCCGAATTCCCTGAAAGCAAATGTGATCGAACGCGGTGAAATGTATTCCCTGGAAACCGATAAGCTCGAAGTGTGGCAAACAGTTTTGAACGACAAAACTTTCCTGATCATCAAACCGGAAGGCGAAGCGAAATTCTATCATTATCAATACGAAATGAAAGGCGATGAAATTGTATTCCACGATGTTTCCCTGCTGGATGGTGGCGTGGATGCAGTCAATTCTTCCCAAAGCCTGCGCGGGCAAATTTCCCGTTCAATGTCTATGGAAAAATGGGGCGATGAGAAATCGAAGCTCACGAGGGTGAAATAATGTTAATGTGCTGATTAGATAATAACCTATTCACTTCGTTGCTGCCTGGGCGGCGCGTTTTTCACCTGGCTCTTTCGCTTACTTTGCTGCCTTTGCGAAACTTCACCTGCTTTGCACTATGTCTGCCGACAGGCAGGATACAAAAAAATGATGTGATAAATTCATATCTCAAAAAAAATCAGCATATTCGCATCGTTAAACCATTAAATATTTAAACCATGAACTGTAAAAGATTATTCCTGGCGGCATTCGCCCTGACATTAGTATTTTCCTCCTGTAAAAAAGACGATCCCACCCCGGAACCGGACCCAGTTGACACAAACACGCCAAGTGGAAATAACTATTTCTTTTCCCATACGATAAACGGATCGGTGCAAACATTTGAAGACACCAAGAACAATTATTACTGGAGCTTCAGCACCGGCGGTGAAATCGGTGAGGTAAATTCCGTTATGCACATCACTATGGATTCGGGCGGCGGATTGAATGATATCAATGCATCTGAATACTCCGGCTGTGATCTCTCTTTCAATGACGGGTATTCTGGTCCTACCCAATATTATTACGATAATACAGAAGCGGTTATGGCCGATATTTTCACTGTTGGCTCTCATCCTTACTCCTCCGGCACGTCAAGCGAAGGTGTTTCATTTACCCTGAAGCATGGAACCGGTATTTACAAAAGCGAATTGGGCACACAGCCTTCATCCTCTACGTTGAATGTAAGCGAATCAACCGCTGCAACGGGACCAATGGGAGAAGCCCGCCGCAAAGTAAAAGGAACTTATACCTGCCGTCTCTTTAACGAGAATAATACAGCAGATTTCATTGATGTTTCCAACGGTTCATTCAGTGGGGTTTTTGAAGCATATTAATAACTAAATCCATGAATTACAAAAGTTCATTAATAGCGCTGTTTTCGGTAGCTATACTGGCATCCTGCAACGACGATTTGCCCGATCCGGATGATCCTAATATCCCGGACCCGAATACCCATCACATGACACATAAGGTGAATGGGGTGAGCCAAGCATTTCTGAGCGATCTGAATCCTTACGAGTGGCAATTATCGTATGATCATGTGCAAGATACGGTCAGCTCAAGCGATTCTTACCACTTTTCAGCGCGCGGGGGCCTGGTTGACGCAAACTCGGATCACATCTGTTACATCCAGTTCAACACTGAGCCAATTGATTACGCTTATTACGTGAACAATAATTATGAGATGCTGGAAGATATTTGCAGCGTAGGCTCACGTACCTATTCTTCTGCTTCACCATATCCGGGAGCCTGTGTTATGCTTTTACATAATTCAACCGTATACAGAAGCGATCTGGGGACCCAGCCGGCATCATCTGTGTTTACCGTAACAGAATCTGTTCCCTTCACCCAAAGCAGTCAAATAACACGTACGGTAAAAGGAACTTATTCCTGCCGTTTATTCAACGAAAATAATCCTTCGGAATTTATCAATATAACTGAAGGATCATTTCACGGGCTTTTTTCTATAGATTAATTCAACCCGGAAACTTCTGAAAGAAATAATGTACCTCACTCCCGGCCGAAAACCGGGAGTTTTTTGTTTTAAAACAATTCACCGGTTCCCCACTTATTCAACATTCACAACAATCCATTTCTCCGGCTGGAACCCGAGCAAAAAGTCACGGGCGCTCATGCGTTTTTTTCCTTCAAACTGCAATTCGGAAACACTGAGGTAAAAATCAGCACACGGGATCAGTAATTCTGTTTTCGAGCTCTTCAATTCCGCTGTAGAAGGCTGATCCGTTTTTTCCGTGCGGAAGATTTTCAGCGAGCGCTCCTCCCCTGTTTCCTTGTTTTTCAGCATTGTCCACGCTGTTGGATAAGGCGACAAGCCCCGGCAAAGATTATGGGCAACAGTTACGGGCTGAGACCAATCGACACGGCACATCGGCTTGAAAATCTTTGGTGCGGATTTGATTTCACCTTCGGGCGTCAGCTCAGCCTGGGGAATCCGCTTCACGCTGCCGTTTTCTATTTTCTGTACACTGGAAAACACCAGCTTTTTGCCAATTTCCAACAGTTTATCGTGCAGCTCTCCTGCCGTTTCGTTTTCTCTGATTGGCGTTTCATCGCGTTCGATCACGAGCCCGGTATCGATTTCCTGCTCAATAAAGAAGGTGGTCACTCCCGTTTTCGTTTCACCGTTGATAATCGCCCAGTTAATTGGCGCTGCACCCCGGTATTCCGGCAAAAGCGACGCATGCAGGTTGATCGTTCCTTTCGGCGGCATATTCCACACCACTTCCGGCAGCATCCGGAAAGCGACTACAACAAACAGATCCGCTTCCAAAGCCCGTAAATCAGAAATAAACTGCTCATCCTTCAATTTCTCCGGCTGCAAAACATGCAAGCCTTTTTCAACAGCGTATTTTTTCACGGCGCTTTCAGACAATTGTTGTCCGCGGCCTGCAGGTTTATCCGGAGCGGTAATTACGCCAACAACCCGGCAGTTTTCCTGCACAAGCTTATCCAAAATTCCCACCGCAAAATCGGGGGTTCCCATAAATACTATTTTCATTTTTTTTAGATTTTAGACGGTTGGATCTTTGGACTATTAGAAAGCATCCTATCCAGTTATCTAATTCATATTTTCTTTTTCTTCCAGTTAAAAAACTTCAAATACACAATCGACAGTGAGCCAAGGCAGATAAAATAAATATATTCCACGGACCAGACCCAGAAAATATCCAGCTGAAACACTTTGATGAGCAGGTAACTGGCGAGCATGTATACAAAAACGCTTGTAAATTCGATCAGGAAAGTGACCTGGGTATTTCCCGAACCGTTTATCGTTTGGTATTTCACGGAGATCAGGCCGTAAATCAGGATAGAACCGGCCACGTAGCGTAGAATAGCCGCGCTCTGCTCCAGGTATATTTCTTCCGGATTGATGAGCGAGAGCAAGCTTTTGGGATAAAAAATCGCCCCATGGAAAAATACCAGCAGGAAAATTACCGTGAGCAGCTGGATTCGCCGTTGGATAATTTTTAGCGAATCAAAATCGCCCTTGCCAATATACTGCGAAATATAAGTTTTGGTTGTCGACGCAAAGCCCCAGATCGGCACAAAAGCCAGGAAATAAACTGCCCGGATATTTTGCGAAACAGTCAGCTCGCTGCTGCCCATCTGCTCGATCCAGGTGAAAAATATCGTCCAGGTTGCCAAAGCCATAAAACCCTGGAAAAAAAGCGGTGTTCCCACTTTAAGCAGCTCCAGCATCGATTGCCATTGAAAAGCCAAATGTCTGAACAAATGAAACTGCTTCGCTTCCTTTGAGAAAAATACGAAAATCAATAAGAATAACATGCCCAAACCATCTGCCGAAGTGGACGCAATCGCTGCGCCTTCGAGTCCCATTGCCGGAATGAAATCCCAGCCAAAAATGAACAGGCTATCCATAATGATGTTTGAAACAGCCACAATCAGGGCGCTGATCAGCACAACCCAGGTTTTCCCAATAGCAAAGAAAAAAGCCTGCACCGACAAGGTAATAATGCCGAAAAAGAGACTGAAGCTCCGGATATTGAGAAAGGAATTCTGTGCCGCGGCCAGCTCTTTGTCTTTCGAATAGCTTTCCAGGAAACCCGGCATCACAAAATGTAAAATCAAAAACAAAAGCGAAGCCAGCAAAAACAGGGTAAACACCGAAGTTCCAAAAATCCGGCCGATGGCATCCTGTCGCTCCTGCCCGATCCGGCGCGCAATCAGGATTTGTACGCCGTCGCTCATTCCGCTCAGGGCCATAAAAACCGTCACATACAGCAAACCGCCATTTCCGCTCGCATCAAAAGCTAAAGTACTGTGGCGGCTCAAAAAAGCGGCATCCGTCAAAAACACGATAGACTGAATGAAGCTCGACACCATCAAAGGCACGGCCACCGCAAGAATTGTTTTGTATTTCAGACTGAGCATCGGGTTGTAAAATTAAGGATTCTTACTCATCTACATGATCTTTTAGCCACGAATTACACGAATGAGTGCGATACTTATTCATATAAATTGAATGCGCACAAATTTATTCGTGGGAATATAAAGGGAAAATAGAGAAAGTAATTCGCGGCTAAAGAAAACTTACAACCTCGGCATCAGGTACCGGTACAGCTCCACCATGCACATGATGTCGTGCTTGTATACCTTTTCATCCGGTGAATGCACAAAATCCTCCGGTGCGCCGATAAAACACCAGTCAAAACCGAGATCTGTTTTTTGAAGCTGCGTCCCGTCGCTGCCTCCTAAGGATTCAACTTCGAGCTGGAACTTAACGCCTGATTCCCGGGCAAGGGCGATGATCCTGTCCAGGTATTTACGTCGCGGCAAACCGCTGTCTCGCATGGAAATCGCCACGCCGCCGCCATGCACAACGCCGTCTGTTACCCAGGTAATATCGGAAATCAAGGCCTGGCGCACACCAAAGCTTCGCTTCAGGAAATGTCCGCAGAAACCTACGCTGTTTCCGCCATGTTCCTCGTATGTGGAGAAAACAATTGCGCCGTTTTCAAGCGTTTCAGCTACTTTCAGCGCCGACCACACCCCGAGACGGTTATCCAGGTAAGGCGATTGCACATACAAATCCGTTTCCCTGAAATCGGGCTTAAAAGTCAGGATCGTGCCGCGGTCAATTTCCCGGTCAGATACATATTTGATTGTCATACTACCGTTTGCGTCTTCGATCAGCATAATTTCCGTTTCAATTTCTCCCTGCGAATCGGAGCCAACCAGGCGAAAACCGTCTTGCGTTCTCGGGCCGCCGATTTTATAGAGGTTTTTATCATAAGCCGTGGAAAATCCAATGCTGTCAATATGCGCAAAAATTGCTGTTCTCGGTTTTCCAAACACTAAAATAACAGCATCCTGGAATTCCTCACCAGCAAAAACCTGCGGCTTTACTTTCCAGCTATCCTGGTTTTTGGCTACATAATCCAGCAAAAAAGCGCTGACACGCGACTCGTCGGAAGATGCCCCGCGGATTTCGATTAATTCCTGTAATAATTTCATAAGTTCATTATTTCTGTTCGTATTTCAAGTCCTTTAATATCGGCCAATTGAGCTTTTACATTTTCAAACTGCGCGTTTTTTATCTCTACGCGCAACGTCACGCTGTCCGTTTGTTCCTGGAAAAGAAGTCTCAGGTTATGCTGTTTCATCAATTTCATAAAAACGGGGTACGCTTCGTAGTTCAGGTGAAGCTCAAGCTCGCTTGCCAATTCTTCTTCGATAATCCCGTTGGCTTCAATGGCTTCTTTTGCCGCGGTTTTGTAAGCAATGATCAAGCCCCCGACGCCCAGTTTCGTTCCTCCGTAATACCGGATCACGGCCACCAAAACGTTTGTCAGCCCGAACGAATTGATCTGTCCCAGGATCGGTGCACCGGCTGAATTATTGGGTTCGCCGTCATCGTTTGCCCGGAAGGACACTTTATTTACCCCGATTTTCCAGGCATAACAAATGTGCGTTGCCTGTGGGTGCTTTGCGTGCAATTCCGCTAAAAAAGCTTTCACTTCCGCTTCGCTGCTGCATTTACAGGCAACCCCAATGAACTTGGAGCCTTTCTCTTTGTGGAGAAATTCGCTTTGCGCTGCTAAAGATTTGAAGCCGGTTTTCATTATTAAAGCAAAAATAAGTACATTCGCAAGAAGTATCGGCTGAAGCAGTATTTTTTATGAACACTCGAATGCTCAGACCGGTGAAACGAACGGCTTAAACTCATTGGAGATCAGGGAAACATACCGGCAGGCTATCCGGGCAGCAATTGCCGCTTCGGAAAAAATCATGTTTTTTTATACTTCTTCTTTTAAATCGGAATTCAAGTCCGATGGCTCCCCCGTTACCGAAGCCGATCTCGCATCTTCGGAGTGCATCCTGGAAATTCTCAGTCAAACCGGGATTCCGGTGATTGATGAAGAGAGCGAAGAAATCAGCTATGAAATACGTCAAAACTGGAAACAATGCTGGTGTGTAGACCCGCTGGACGGAACAAAAGAATTCATCAAAAAGAACGGGGAATTTGCTGTTAATATCGCTTTGATTGAAGACCACAAAGCTGTTTTCGGGCTGATCGCTTCGCCAGTAGAAGAAAAAATAATCATCGGCAGCGGGGAAACAGGCGTGTATATTTTCGATTTTGCGCAGGAAAACGACCCTGCTTCCTGGAAAAAGATCGATGCCCCCGGAAAACGCCCCGAAACATTCAGCTTAATTTCTTCCCGCACGCATTATTCAGGCAATATCCTGAAATTTGTTACCAGCATAGAAAACCGGTTCGGGCCTTTTGGGACAATACAAAAAGGCTCTTCGCTCAAGTTTTTTGACCTGGCTGAAAACCGGGCTTCAATTTACCCGCGCTTTGCCCCCACGATGGAATGGGATATCGCTGCAGGACAAGCAATTTTGGAGAACCTGGGCGGAATTGTCGTTCAGGCAGAAGATCACAGCCCCCTGCGCTATAACAAACCCGACCTGAGAAACCCCTATTTTGTTGCTTTAACACAGCCCTTTGCGCACGAATTCCGGCCATGAGAAAGAAAGCGGTACATAGCGCCATCATCCTGTTTATCCTGGTATTCTTCTATGCACAGGGATTTGCCCAGCAAAAACCAATTCCGCTGCATACGTACTATAAAACAAATTTCCTGAAATACAGCGGTAAAAATGCCATCGAAAGCTTTTACCCGGCCAATGAAAGCCAGCTGAACCTGAATGATTCGCTGCGGGACACGACGATTTTCTATTACGATTTTGTCGTTTGGTTCTTTCAGCGCAACTGGATCGAGCTCAAACAGCCTGAGGGAAAGATCAACATCAACCCGTTTATTAACCTCAGCTACGGCCGCTCGCTTGGGGGAAATGATTCGCTTCCGCTCTACCGGAATATGCGCGGTATTAATATCAACGGTGAGTTTTTCAATAAAGTCGGCTTCAATTTCAGCCTCTGTGAAAACCAATCGCGCTTCCAGTCTTACGAAAGCCTGTACTTTGAAGACCGCGGCGAGCTGTATGACCAGGGGAACGTATACCAGAAAACCAACGCGGTGATCCCTTCCGGCGGGCGTACAAAACCTTTCAAAGCTGACGGATACGATTACGCGTATTCCTTCGGGATGATTACCTATGAAGTGAACAAAAAACTACGCATCGAAGCCGGGAACAATCCACATTTTATAGGTTCGGGCTACCGCTCGCTCCTGCTTTCGGACAATTCTTTTTACGCCCCTTATGTGCGCCTGTACTGGAAAATCAGCCCGATGCTTTCCTACCAGGTGCTGTACCGCAAACACCGCAACCTTTTCCGGAAACCTGCTACTTTAGCTGTTGAAAAATCCTATGAGAATAAATTATTTTCTGCCAGCTACCTGACGTTCAAACCGCTTAAAAACCTGGCTTTTAGTCTTTTTACTGCCGGAAATCAGCTCCGCGCCGATTCGGTTTCTTATTATCCTGTTGAAGGCCAGATGTTCGTTCCTCTGCCTTTATTCAATACCGATATGGCTTTTGAATCTTCCAGGATCAATGGAATTGCAGGCCTGAACATTGATTTCGCCCTTGAAAAGTTTAAATTTTACGGTCAGTTCGTGCTTGATAAATACCGGCAAACTTATTTAACGGCTTTCCAGGCGGGAGGATATTATTTTGACGCTTTTAAGGTAAAAAACCTCAACTTACAGCTCGAAGTGAATGTAGTTCCCGACAATTTTTATGCTTCCGATAACGTTAAACTGAATTACAGCCAGTACAATATGCCCCTGGCCCACATAAAAGGAAATAATTTCACGGAAATTTACGCGAATGTCAATTACGAGCTCAGGCGCCTGTATGGAAGCTATTCCTTTCTCGTCTACCAAAGCCGCGGCGGAACAATAAATGAACAAATTTACAGCAATAGTATTTTCCAAACGGATAAAGCGCCGCAAACATTCAGCTCCGGCTCAACGCTGATCCAAACTTATGAAATTGGCTACCGGATCAACCGCCTGTACAACCCGACACTTTTTGCACAAACCCAAATCCGGTCTTCCGTTTTCGGGGATACGCGCAATACATTCAGCTACCTGATGCTGGGCCTGAAAGTCAATTTAAATAACCAATACCTCGATTTTTGATGTCGAAGCTGCTCTTCATATTATTCATCTGTTCTGCCTTCTTCCTGGAAGCGCAATCTACTTATGAAATTGAGCGCAGCTGGGCCGACAACAAT
The DNA here is from genome assembly GCA_021325675.1 of Crocinitomicaceae bacterium. Taxonomy (GTDB): domain Bacteria; phylum Bacteroidota; class Bacteroidia; order Flavobacteriales_D; family Crocinitomicaceae; genus M2408. The sequence goes on along the minus strand of JAJTCM010000001.1, from coordinate 470,581 downwards.
TCCTTGGTTTCCTCCTTTAAAAACCCTTTTCAGCACGTAAGCGATTCCGGTTTGGTACAGAAAAATAAATGGAGATACGGTGTTGCACCTGAGTTTACGGCTGCTTTGGAAAAAGACCGGTTTGTTACTTTATCCGGCTTACAGCTCGTTGCACTTTACGATTTTAACCCCAAATGGAACGTAAAACTTTCCAATAAGCTGCTTTACGGAACTAATCCGCCGGTTGCTTACCAGTCCCGTCTTCAGTCCCGCTCATTTTTTGCTTTTGACCCAATTTACAACGATTTGCGTGCCCGTGTTTCTTATCAGCCCAACCGCGTTTTCAATTTCCAGGCCGGGATCGACAAGCATTTTTTAGGAGAAGGCGACCGCTCCCTGCTTCTCGGCAACCAGGGGATTCCCGCACCTTTTGTTTCGATGAAAGCCAATTTCTGGAAGCTTGAATACCTGAACCTGCAGCAAATCTGGCGAGAAGGCGGTCCCGGACATTATATACCGAAAGCCAATTCTACGCATTATCTCAATTTCAACCACGAAAACAAAATTTCGATCGGTATCTTCGAAACGGTTGTTCACGGCATCAAAGACACGCTTTACAACCGCGGTTACGAAGTTGAATACCTCAATCCGCTCATTTTTTACCGTCCGCAGGAATACAGTCTCGGTTCATCGGACAACGTGCTTTTGGGATTAAACGGCTTTATCTCCTGGAAAAACAATACGCTGTACGGCCAATTTATGCTGGACGACATCAATATCCAGGAAATCCGCAAAAGATCGAAATGGTGGGCCAATAAATACGGTTTGCAGGCTGGTTACAAAGCCTGGTTCAACATCAGGAACACGCCGGTTTTCATCCGAACGGAAGTCAATCTCGTTACCCCGTTTTCGTACGCTTCCATGAACGAAAGCACCAACTACACGAACCAGGGACTTCCGGTTGCCCATCCGCTGGGCGCCAACTTCGTTGAGTGGTACAACGAATTCAGTTTCAACATCAAACGCTTCAGTATCCACGCCTGGGGACAGGTTTATATGAAAGGGAACGACCCGGCGGGCAGTCCATACACCTATGGCGGCGATCCGAACCGGTCTTACATGGACCGCCCTTTATCAGGTACTGTTTACCAGGATTACGGCTATTACATCGGCGTGGGACAAAAAAGCTATACCGCTCAATTCGGGGCAAATGTTTCCACCCGCGTTTCACGTTTCCGCTGGAATGTATTTGCCGAGCCGCGTTTATACGTCATTCGCAGCCTGGGCAAAATGCAGTATGATCCATTCATCACTGTTGGAATTCAGTCGGCTATCTTCAGCGATAAGCGTAATTATTAAAACCCAGGAGCCATTTTTTACGACAAACATAGATCTTCAGAACACACCAAAAAATCTTTGTATCCTCGTGCCTTTGTGTCTCCGTAGCAAAAACTAACTAACTTCGCAGCTATGACAAAAAAAGAAAAAGCGCTCTACATCATCGAAGAACTGGAAAAACTGTATCCCACAACACCCGTTCCGCTGGACCATACCGACCCTTACACGCTTTTGATTGCCGTTTTGCTTTCCGCCCAATGCACTGACGTGCGTGTGAACCAGATTACGCCTTTGCTTTTTGAAAAAGCCAATAATCCTTATGATATGATCCGCCTGAGCGTGGACCAGATCCGTGACATTATCCGTCCGTGCGGGCTTTCACCGCGCAAATCACAGGCTATTTATGACCTGTCACATATCTTGATTGACAAATATGGAGGGAAAGTTCCGGAACAAATGGAATTGCTGGAGGAATTGCCGGGTGTTGGCCATAAAACCGCTTCGGTAGTTGTGGCACAGGCTTTTGGGCAGCCCGCTTTCCCGGTGGATACGCACATTCACCGCCTGCTCACCCGCTGGGGAATTACATCAGGCAAAAACGTCGTGGAAACTGAAAGAGACGCGAAAGCTATTTTCCCCGAAGAAACCTGGAATAAGCTGCATTTGCAGATCATATTCTACGGCCGGGAATATTCGCCTGCCCGCAGCCCGAAACGCGGCGTAGACTTCATCACAGAAAAAATCGGAACAAAAGCCGCTTTGGCAGAGCTTAAATAGTGGAGAATTAAGATGAAAAATTGAAAATGGAGAATTGAAAAAAATAATTCTTAATTCTTAATTTTCCCTTCTTCATTATAAAGGTAGTTTCGCGCGGTACAAAAACTTCTTCTGAGCTGATTCGTAAGGACGGTAAATGTAATACGCCATTCCGCCGCTAACGGCAATTTTATCGATGTACCGGTGCTGGAAAACAATGTTGTCTCCCAATTCGCCTGTTTTTAAATCAACCCGGCGCAGGGAGCAAATCCCGTCTTTTTCACAGAAAGCATAAATTTCGCCTGTTTCGTTGTCCTGGATAAGATTGCGCCGCCAACCCGTTTTTTTGGGCTCATAATGATGGTAAATCCCTACGGAATCCACTTTTTCGCCGGAAAGATTAAAAGTAAAGAGCTTGTCTTTGTAATAATCGAAAATATAAATGGAATCGTTTTTCTTGAACATCGGCGCGTACAATTCCTTGTAATAAACCGACTGGGTAAAATAGTTCGCCCCGATCCAGATTTCCTTGTCAATACCGGTTTCCAGCTCTTTTTCCCTCGCCCAGAGCTTGGTGCGCACATCTACCCATTTGTATTCGGAACGGTAAAGCTCCATCATCAGGTCATCCTTGATTTCCAGGATATTGGAATAAGCAGAATCCAGCCGATCGTAAGCCTGGTAATCGAATGCCGGGTAAACCGGGTTGAATGTGGAAAAATACAAACTCGAATAGCTCGTATCGACGATCGGCATGACGTATTTGAGGTAATAAGTTTTATCCAGGCGGGAAATACCGAGCTCCTGCTCCGAACGGTGGATCCCGAACACGCCGGTTTCACAGATCACGTGCGGGTTTTTCCGGAAATCATGCACCAGCTCCAGCGGCTTTTCGGGCAGGGAAAATTTTTTGATGATCTCTCCCCCGGACAAAACTGCCAGCTCACTGCCTTTTTTTAGTGTTTTGGGATAAAGCAGCAGCAAAACTTCGCCTTGTGGCAGCAGCTCGAAATCCGCAACGCTGTAAGTCCGGGATTCGTAAATGATATCGGGAACACCCGGCGCTTTGATGTTTACCGTATTTAATTCGCGTACTTTTCGCTCAAGGAAAATTTCCAGGTTCAACTCCGGCTCGCCTTCTTTTACTTTTAAAATACGGGTTTGAGGCGCAAAATAGTCGTGGCTTACTGTAACTGTTATTTCTGTTCCTGACAAAACATCGAAGCTGCACTCCCCTTTTTTGTTCGTTTCGACGGTTTTCGAAATGCTGTTCAGCGTGTAAGTCACTTTCGCCCTGAAAACAGGATCGCCGGATTCACGGTTCATACAGCTGACATAGACGCGCGCAGCTTCCTGTGAAAGGGCAAAACCCGTCCAAATCATTCCCAGGAAAAATAACAGAATTTTCATGACCTTTTCTCACAAGATGCCGCCCCGGCAAATTTTCCATAAAATTAGTGATTCCGCATGAAAACGGGATAGCTATTTATTATTTGGCACAAATGGTGAAGCCAAGCTTCCAGCGGAAATAACAGGTATATACAGTTTCATCATACTCAATACTGTAATTGTAGTACGGATAATTTTCGATGTCGCTCAATTTTACCGGGTGATAGTCATAAATAACATGATATCTATAAGCCGGGTTAAGCGTAAAATCAAAGCCTGCATGCCATAACAACAAATTCCCCTTTTTTCCCCAGGTGTAATCGATTCCTGAATTAATGCCCAGCTTGTTGCTCCTGATCCTGAACTGATCTTCATGTTCTTTACCGTCTGACTGTGTATGCGAATTCTGATAATTGTCCATGTCATAATTTTCTAAGCGGGCAAATTTTCGGTCTTCATTCATTAAATACACAACATTAAAAAAGCCGCTCAGGCGGGAATAGTTCCGGGCCATGCTTTTATCGGAAGTCAAACGGGCATTCATCAGCTTATCCAAACGCACACCGAATAAAAACCGGAGCTGTTTGCTGCCCGTCATATAATCAGCTGTATACTTGTTTATAAAATAGGTATCGCTCATCAAAACGCTGCTTGTTAAATCCTGGCTGACTAACTGCGGGTTTGCATAATTGAATACAGAAATCCCGGCACATAAGCTCCAGTTGTAAAACTGCCGCGTGAGCTTACTGGATTTGAATGGATGGTTTTCCGGCTTTTTTTCTAAATAAAAATTCTTATATGTTTTAAATTGCCTTTTCTCGTAGCTTTTAATCCTGAAATCCAGCATAAACCCCATATCCAGAAAGCTTTCCTTGCTTACCCCGTAGTATTTATCCTTATATTCTAATTCCGGATAGTACTTCTTAGACGCAATATAATGAAGATTGAGCCCCATCCTTTTGTAGAATATTCTCGCATTGACATCCAGTAAATTCCCAGCAAAATTGGGGCCGTCCAATGATTGCTCAATGTAATTTCCTGTCCAGATACTCAGCGGATTTAATGTAAACTGCAGCATGGGCTCGGCATTAACGGTATCATTGAGCTGGAAAACCGTGTCTTCATGCACTAAAAAATCATACTTCCGTTGGGAGAAAGCTGTTGCGGAAAGCAATAAAACTAAGAGAATAAGTAGTTTTTTCATGTGTGTGGTTACTGGTCCTAAAAGCTGTAAGTTAGATAGCTACAGCTATAAAATGAGAAAGGTATTTTCATTACAAAAATACCTTTCTCTAAAGTTTTATTTCATCAGACTTTCAGTGTCCATCCGAAAACGTCCTGCTCTTTGCCCGCTTTCAGGTCATCGAGGTATTGGCTCATTTTCATGGAGAAAGGCCTGTTTTCAACCGGGTTGAGATCAAGCACTTCGTCACGGTAGCCCATTTTAATAATGTGGGCGATCGTCGCTGCTGTTCCGGCACCAAAACATTCGGTCACAGAACCGTTCCGGATGCCCTCCACGATTTCTTTCACGGAAACTTTACGCTCTTCCACTTCCATGCCCCAGTGTTTCGCTACGTCGATTACGCTGCGCTTGGTAATCCCGCGCAAAATCGTGTCGCTTTCCTCGGATGGGGTAACAAGCTTTCCGTTGATGACAAACATCACGTTCATCGTTCCGGATTCCTCAATATATTCGTGTGTTTTAGCATCCGTCCACAGCATCTGGTGAAAACCTTCCGCCTGGCCTTTGCGTGCAGGAAAAAGGGAAGCCCCGTAATTTCCGGCAGCTTTTGCACGTCCAACGCCCCCTTCAGCAGCACGGGTATATGTTTCTTCGATTTTCACACGTACCGGCTCTGAATAGTAAGAACCAACAGGACAGGTGAAAATCATAAATTTATATGTTTCTGACGGGCGGATCCCCACAAACTCATCCGTTGCAAACATGAACGGACGGATGTAAAGCGAATAGCCTTCGCGGTCCGGGATCCAGTTCTGGTCCACTTCCACGAGCTTACGTACGCATTCTACAAACAGCTGTTCCGGGATGATCGGCATACACATGCGCTCACACGATTCAATGAAACGCTTGGCATTCATGTCCGGGCGAAAAATCCGCACTTCACCATCCTGGTTTTTATAAGCTTTCAGTCCTTCAAAAATCGATTGCCCGTAATGAATGGCGGAAGTTGCCGGGTGAAAGCCAATCTCACCGAAAGGTACGATCTCCGCATCCTGCCATTGGCCGTCTTTATATTCCATGAGCAGCATGTGATCTGCAAATACTTTACCGAATGGTAAGTCTTCCCAGTTCACTTCACTGATTCGGGATTTAGTGGTTGTATTTACCTTTATGTTGATGGTGTCTTGTAACATATTCCAGTTTTTGTAGTGCGAATATATTGCTTTTTTTTGGAAATGTGAAATTTTAGGCAAATTAACTTTCCGTTAAAAATAGGGGCTGGCGTTAATTTTTTAACCTTGGGGATCCTGTTTTTTGCTTAAGGGAAAGTGCCGGTTTTTCAATCATATACCACGAGAAAACAGCAAGAAGTATAGTCAGCAGGAATGCAATTATCATCAATGCAATAATATTCAGCTCTTTAGCCCAAAGCGAGGAAACAGCCTGCTGCACCGGAAAAGCGTACAGGTAAAAGCCGTACGAAAAGTCACCATACTTTCCAAAGGCGTTTAGATTGAGCGTTTTTGAGAAGGCAAAAGCGAAAAGCAAATAAGGCAGGATAAACACCAGCAAGCGGCGATCCACAAGCTCAAAGCGCACCAAAACGAGAAAAATGACACAAAGCGCAATTCCAAGCCAGTGATAATTGATCCGCTCCCGCCAAAGGTAATAGCAGCTCCCCGAAAGGAAAAATAAAGCAGGCAAAACAAAGGAGCTCATCGCAATGCCCAGGCCTGGGATTACCAAAGCATTGACCTGCTGTTCAAAAAAACCGTAAACGATAAATGCCGCAAGCAAAACGAAAAGCAGGACATATTTCCTGTAAGCTTTCCATAAAAACAGCAGCGGAAGCAGTAAATAACAGGTAAACTCATACGGGATCGACCACAGCGAACCGTTCACGGAAGCATTGAGCATATTCCCTTCAAAAACCCCCGGCAGGTAATAATAACTGCGGTAAATCAATATATTTTGCAGGTACAAAAGCGTCTCTTTCGAGCTAATGAAAGCTTTGAAATCCAGTGTACTAAAAAAAAGCCCCAAAACGAAAACGGAAAGCACGATGACGCCAGCCAAACCGGGAATGATCCGCAAACAGCGGTTGCGCAGGTAATTGAAAACATGTGGTGTATTTTCCAGGCTTTTGGAAACGAGGAATCCGCTCAGGCAGAAAAAAACCTGGACCCCGATAGCGCCGGAACTGAACGAAAAGATTTCCCTTATCGGATCGACTTCCATCATGTGACCGGTAAACAGCTGGAAACCGTGATCCAAAAAAACAAGGAAGGCCGCCAGCATGCGGATAAAATCGAAATTATTGCTCCGATGCGCCAGGTTTTCTGTTCCGATCAGCATCAAATCCGGTGTTTGCGGTTGGGTAAAACATTCTCAAAATTCCACGAAAGCTTTTTCTCCAGCATTGTACGGCGCACTTCACAATTTTCCAGCGAGCATACCAGGCAGGAAAAATCCACGCAGGGATCGGTATGCACAAACAGTTCAACACGGTCGCCAAAATGCGCATTGATGATGATATCCATTTCTTCGATTTCATCGTGTGCCTGCAAAACTGTGAAGTAGTACGGCAAAGTCATGTGGAGGTCAATGTGAAGCTTGCTTCCGTATTTAATGATCCTCAGGTTGTGGAGATCGATCCAGGCAGGCCGGCGTTTTTCATTCAGCAAATCAACCACTTCCCGGATTAATTTTTCGTCGGCTTCGTCCATAATCCCACTTACTGAACGACGGATAATGACAAAACCGGTGTACAGGATAATCCCGGAAAAAATGATCGCTGTGGCCGCGTCAACCCAGGCAATTTCTGTGAAATACAGCAAACCTAAGCCTACGATAATCCCGATGGTTGAATACGTATCCGTCATTAAATGCCTGCCCGTTGCTTCCAGGGCCACGGAATTTGTCTTACGCCCGCGCCGGATTGCGCCATACCCCAGCAAACAATTGACAAGTGCGGTAAACAGGATGAGAATAATCCCGTAATCGAGCTGCACTATTTTTGTTTTGAGAAAAAGCTGCTGAACGGCTTCAATGATAATCAAAATCCCCGCGAGACTGATCAGGATGCCTTCTACGGCGGATGACAGGAACTCTACCTTACCATGACCGTAAGGATGATTAGCGTCTTTGGGCTGGCTGGCCAGGTAAAGACTGTATAAGCTTAAAAGGGAGCTGATGATGTTGACAATGCTTTCTAAAGCATCGGAATAAATGGCTACGGAACGGGTCAGGTACCAGGCTAGCAGTTTGACTGCGAAAAGAACAAGACCGACAGCGACAACTATCTTCTGGAAAGCGTAGTTACTAGATTCGGTCGAGCGTTGCATCCTTATCTTTTTTTCTGATAAAGATACAAACCTTTTTCAAATTTTGATCCGGTTTATTTAGTCACCAATTTTTGCTGGCTGGAAATTACACCGAGATTTTTCAAAGTCTGATCGAAAGGTTTTACTTTGGGCCTTCTCATTTTATCTTTTAAAAGAAGCTCTATGACTATTTTCTTTTTCATGGCTGATTTTGTTATCTATTAGCAAAGTAACAAAACCTATACCAAACTTTATTTGCAAATGAGTGAAAATATCTTTCAATTGATTTAAATGCGCGCATAGCATTTTAAAAGGCTAAAAAAATAAGGGGTTTTAAAGTTCCGGGTACTTAATTTCCCACAAATAAAGCGCGTGGGCCGGCACTGACAACTTGGCCTCTCCCCGATCCATTTTGGAAATAATTTTTTCAATTTCGGAAGCTTCGATCTTGCCTTGCCCCACTTCGAGCAAAGTGCCCACAATGGCCCTCACCATGTTGCGTAAAAAGCGGTCGGCCGTTATTTCGAAGTACCAGCGCTGATCTTCCAGTGCTATCCACTGCGCTGACGAAATGTCACAGATGTTGGTTTTAACGTCCGTATGCAACTTTGAAAAAGAAGTAAAATCCTGTTTTCCAATCAAATAAGCACAAGACCGATTCATCGCTTCAATATCAAGCTCCTGCGGTAAATGAAGGCTCAATCCTTCCAGGAACGGATCTTTCTGGCGATGAATGAAATAGCGGTACGTACGCGAAACAGCTCCAAAACGGGCGTGAAAATCCGGTGAAACCGGGTGAATTGCCACAACAGAAATATCAGGCGGAAGCATCCGGTTCATTTTGAAAAATAAAATTTCCATTTTGAATTTATCCTCCAGGTCCACGTGGAAAAACGACCGGTGCGCGTGGACTCCCGTATCTGTTCTGCCGCAGCCCACAACGGAAATTTCTTTCCCATAAAGCTGCTTCAGGCAATCCTCGATTTTTTCCTGCACGGAAATTTGCCGCGGTTGACGCTGCCAGCCAAAGTAAGCTGTCCCTTTATATTGAATTTCGAATGCGTATCGTTGCACACGGCAAATTTAGCGAATATTATTGTCTCCGGGAGAAAGCTTTTTTCAAATTTTCGTTCCTGAAGATCATACACTTACTGTAATTCCGCAAAGTATTTTGAAAAAAATGTAACCTTGGTACAAGATTTGCGTTTAATGAATTAACGGATCAATTATTAACATCTACAGGTTAATAAACTAAAGGGCTTCTTCGGAGGCCCTTTTTTTTGTTTACTGTTATTTATTTTCCCCTGATAGCGCAGACTTAAGCGCAGATTTTCTGTATGCACTTTTTTCTAAGAGAATATAAATTGATCAGCTAAAGAATGTGCGAACATCTGCGGGAAACTATCTAAGGCAGGATCAGCTTGCGCGCCATCGGCCCTAAATTGAATACTGCATCCAAAATACTAAGATCGGAAATAAACTCCGCTTTGGACACAAAAACCTGCTGGTAAGGAACAATATCGGTTTGTTTTCCAAAGGTTTTATCGTTCCGAAAATCGTGGATATTTTCTTTCAGGTACGTTTCGCACAACTCGAAAGGAACACCCAGGTCCAGCCAGCCGTTGATCTTTTCGTGGATCGCGCGGTTGAAATCGACGAGGAAAACGGGATTGCTGAAAATCAGCTCTTCGACTTCCATTCCGTAATGATCAAAAAAAGGAGAAGACGCGTAGCTGCTCATGAAGGTACGCCAGTGTTTTTTCTGCCAATCCGTAGAATAATCAACGCGCACGTCTTTCGTCTTGGTTTTGGAATCAGCGGGTTTGTTCACCGGCACGCTCAATTCCAGGAAACCATTCGGATCAAGGACCTGGCAGCGGTTTCGTAAAGACCTCCGGGGAAAAGTTTCCCACTGTTCAAAAACAGGATTTTCAGCCCTCGCAAGCTCACGGAAATAAGAAATCGGCCCGAAATAAGCAACGGGGAAAACGGAAAGCATTATTCAATAAACTTGAAAATCCGGTCCCAGCGGACACCTTTGTAAGGGCTCTTGGAGAACCATACGATAGATGCTTTTCCAACTACGTGGTCTTCAGGCACAAAACCCCAGACACGTGAATCGGCTGAATTGTAGCGGTTATCTCCCATCAGCCAGTAATAATTCATGGCAAATGTATAAGAAGCCCGTTTTTTACCGTCGATCCAGAATTGTCCGTTTTTCTCAACTAGCTTGTGTCCTTCGTAAGCAGTAATGATCCGGCGGTAAAGCGCAATATTTTCTTTTGTCAGCTTAACAGTTGCGCCTTTTTTCGGGATGCGGATTTTCTCAAAGTTCGTCGCGTTGTTCCCGTGATTGACGTCTTTCGGGAAATAGCTCAGGTTATCGAGGGCCGTATACACCGGGTACTGGCCGTTTTTGTCTTTTTCTGCCTTCGTAACATCCAGCTCAAAACGGGCGTTCGGATGGTTCTTCTTTATTTGCGCCAATTCCGAACGGGTCAGGAGCATTTTGAAAATACCATCTGACGGATCTGTGTAAAAATCTGTCCTGTTGAAGCCAATTTCGTCGATTTCGAGCCCGTATTTTTCCTGGAGCATGTTCTTCATGGATGCTTCGGAGAAAGATTCGGTGAAATTGTACACTTTGTAACGCAGGGCCTGGTTTGGCGCTACCCACGCTTTTTTACCGTTGATGTAAAGAACAGAGTTTTTCACTTCCAGCACATCACCCGGCAAGCCCACACAGCGTTTGATATAATTTTCGCGTTTGTCAACCGGGCGGTAAATTAAACCGTAATGATTGATCAATCTTCCTTCACGGGAATCAAAAGCGATTTTATCAACTGCCAGTGATTTGCGCGCTTTGCTCTTCCACTTTTCAATATTTTTGAGGTAATCGCGGTAAACGGCAATATTTGCCATGCTGTCAATATTCAGCTTGCTTTTCGCACGGGTGAGGCTGTCGGTATAATACGTCAGGTAATTCTGGAAACGATTGCCAGTTTGCGGGTCTTCCTGGAACAAGCGACGGGATTCGTTGATGACAATTCCGTGATAATCATGTCCCATCAAGCCGAAAGGCATGCGCGGATCGTAAACTGCCGTATCACCCGAAGGATAGTTGAATACCATGACATCGTTTCGCTGTACTTTTCCAAAGCCCGGGAGACGCGTATATTCCAGCGTTTCGAGAGTTGAATACGAACGGATGTCCACCCACGGAATAGTGTTGTGCACCAGCGGGAAGGAAAGCGGCGTTACCGGCACTTTACAGCCGTAAGCCATTTTGTTCACAAAGAGGAAATCGCCCACGAGCAGCGTTTTTTCCATGGAACCCGTAGGAATCTGGAACGGCTCAAAAGCGTATGTACGGATAATGCTCGCTGCAACAAGCGCAAATAAGATAGAATCGCCCCACTCTTTTACGCGGGTCTTTTTACCGGTTTTTTCACGGGAAAACATGCCCAGCACCCAGGAAACTACGTGCCCGATTACCGGCAGGGATAAAAATAAAACAATATGATCGCCGGCTGAGCGCTGGTGGACCTCTTTCGGATTGGCCCAGTTGGTCATGGGTAAAAATTCTTCTTTGGTGACTTTCGCCATCAGGAAATACGGGAAAAAGATCCCCTGTAACGTATCAATCCAGGAATAATGTCCGAAACGGCGCAGGTAGCTGACGTTAACAACAGACCACATCACGAGGTGCACGCCCGGAAAAATCATCAGGAGCGACCACCAGGGCTTTTGACAGGAAATTTTGAATGCAACGTAATAATTGTAGCCCGGCAATAAAGCTTCCCAGGATTTCCTGCCGGCTTTTTCGAAGCTGATCCACCATAGCGCCAGGTAAGGATGAAGCAATAAGAAAAGGTAAAAATAGATTACATTCATTTCAATAAGTTTAGATTCCTAATACATCTTTCATCGTGAAAACGCCTTTCCGCCCGGCTATCCATTCGGCTGCCAGAACGGCGCCCAGGGCAAAGCCTTTGCGGTTAAACGCTTCATGCGTGATTTTAATGCTGTCAATTTCTGATTTATACTCCACAGTATGTGTTCCGGGCACATTTGGCAGGCGATAAGCCGTTACGCCAAGCTGCTTGTTGTTCACATGGGGCGTTTCGTTTTCGCCGCAAACCCAGGAGAGGTAATTTTCGTTGTTTTCCAGCAAGCTGTTTGCCAGTGTAATTGCCGTTCCGCTTGGGGAGTCCAGTTTTTCCGTGTGGTGGATTTCCTCGATTGAAGCCACGTAATCGCTGTGACCGTTCATCAGTTTGGCTAATTTTTCATTGATCCGGAAGAAAATATTGACACCAACGCTGAAATTGCTGGCGTGGAGCAAAGCGCCTTCACGGGAAAGGCATAAATCGCTCATTTCTTTTAAATGGGAGCCCCAGCCTGTTGTACCAATAACCACCGGTGTATTTTCTTCCAGGCTTTTTTTAATATGATCGACTGCAAACTCGGGGCGGGTGAATTCAATTACAGCATCAACTGCTGAAAAATCCTGTCCGGAAAGCGGATTGTCGGACGTCGCTTTCCACGAAATCGTGTGCCCGCGCTCTAAAGCAATCATTTCTATTGCTTTACCCATTTTACCATATCCGATTAACCCGATCTTCATAATAATGAAAAGACAAAAATAACAATCTATTCAGAGTGCACAAGCGATTTAACGAATTTTATTATTTGAAGATGACAGACACCAGATTGAAGACAAAAGACATCTGATTGGGACATAAGACAAGAGATGTCGGGCAAAAGACAAGCTGACTAAACCCGGTTAAAAGCATCAGTTACAAGACAATAGGTGAAACACAAAAGATGATGGACATTAGACCGTCCCCAGCCTAATGTCCATCGTCTCCTAGTCTTTCTCAGCAAGCATCAATTCCCGGATATATTTCACCGGAGCGCTTCCGTAGCCCAGGAATTTTTCATGGAATTTTTTCAGGTTAAAGGCGCTTCCCTCCTTCTTTTTAAGCTCTTCCCGGAAATCGTAAATTTCGGTAAAACCTGTAAAGTAAGAACACAATTGAACGGAAGTCAGCGTAACACGTTTCCATTTGCCTTTCGCTTCGGCTTCCTGCTGGAAAGCTTCATTAATGAGCAGGTTCAGCCCTTCTTTTTCGCTCATGTTTTTCGTGTGGACACTGATATCGAGGATCGTGTTGCAAACTGTGCGCAGGTTCCATTTGTAGTACATCAGCCACAGTTCCGGCAGGTTGTTCCCATAACCGTTTTCCAGCATCATTAATTCGGTATAAACCGCCCAGCCTTCAACCATGGCGCCATTTCCGAGCAGCGATTTTATCATACTTGGGGACTGGTTGCTGTAAACCAACTGCGCATAATGTCCCGGGATCGCTTCGTGGATATTGAGAATCTGCAAGGTATACTGGTTGTATTCACGCAGGTAGCTTTCGGCTTCTTCAGCGCCCCATCCCGATAAGCTGCCAACGTTGTAATACGTATTTCCTTTTTTGTCATACGGGCCGGGAGCAGAAATCGAAGCGCCTGCAACCCCAGCCATGTAATCCGGCTCTTTACGCACCACCAAAGGTTTTTTAGGATCCATATAAAGCAAATCCTTGTCCTTAACAAATTGCACCAGCTCCGGGATTTGTTTTTCAATTGCGGCCTGGAACCCGGTTGGCTCAGCATGAACGAGTGAAATTTTGTCGATCACCTGTTTGATTTTCACCAGCTGATCTGCCGGCTTTTCAGCCATTCCGAAATATTTCGGCCACAATTGATCGGCCAGCTCATTCATTTTCCCGTGGAGGAACTTTTTGCGGTCCAGCGCTTTCTGGTAAATTTCATTGTAGCTATAGCCCGACTGAATGTCAAACTCAAATTTCTTTGCGTAAAGGCTTTTTCCTAAACGGAACGAACGCGCCTGGGAATGATCAATCGTTTTGAGCCACGCAACGTATTTTTGGATCGCGGCTACCGCTTTTGCTGCATCGGCTGCAATTTTGTCTTTTTCCGCCTGGCTGAGCTTTGATTTCTCCAGCGCAGCTTTCAAATCCGTTTCAAAAACGGAAAGTCCGCCGGTGCTCTGCATAATTGCCAGGTCAGTGTGCTCTTTCGTGGGGTTTTGGATATTTTTTTGTGCTGCTTCGTAATAAGCCGGAACTTTCTGCAAACGCTTGCCCAGGTTTTGGAGCCGTTTCTCAAGCGCTTCGTAATCATTGATCAGCATTTCAGCAAATAAGCCTGAAACGTTGTAGCCGGATGGGTCCCATTGATAGGATTTTTCTTCGTTGATGCGCCACTGAACGGATTTCAGCTGGTTTTCGATCATATAATAATCGGTCTTATTATTTGCTGATAAGCTTTTGGGATCAAATTCTTCCAGTTTTTCCAGGTTCTTTTCCGCAAAAGCGAGCTCCTTTTTACGCCCCGCTTCATCCGGAACAGAAAGCTGGTCGTCGTATTTATGGTAACCCGCCGAGCTTGCCCAACCCGGGTATTGTTTCCACATGTCTTCAATGAAGCTTTCTTTAAATGCATCGAATTCTGTATCGCTTTTTACCTCTTTCTGTCCGCAAGACAGCAATAATAGCGGCAAAAACAATAGCGTCCATCCCTTTTTCATAGCCTGTAATTTAAGTTTTAAAACAGGATAAAAATAATCAAAGAATAGACTTTGAAACCCTTTTTATGATCAGTGGTTGATAATTGTTTTGGAAATGATTTTATCCTCATGCGTTTTGAGCACGATGAAATAATTCCCTGCCGGTAATCGGGAGACATCCAGCTTGTAATCAAATGTCCCGCTTGCTTTATCTGCATTTTCAACCCGTTTAACCTCTACTCCATTCTGATCCAGGAGCATGATTAACAGATGTGTATTGCGGGTGAGGCCCACATTTATTGCCATGTGATCTGCCGCCGGGTTCGGTGAACAGCTCATGGATGCATACCGTGTTTCTTTGGTAATCTCTTTTAAGCCGATAGCCGGTACGTGACCGTATTTCCAGATACCTGTACCACTGGCAAAAAGCAGCGAGTCGCTCACCCGGAATAGGCGGTTCATACTTGGACAAAGATTGTAAACGATGTCCCACGAAAGCCCGCCGTCAAAGGATTCAAAAGAAAATTCAACATCTCCACCGGCCCATCCGTGCAGCGAGTCAATAAAACCAACCCCTTCCACGTTGTAATTTACGTTTGAAAGCGTGTGCGGAGCCCAGCTCATTCCACCATCGGTTGATTTCAATATCTTGGGCGTAACAGTTGGACTGAAATCTTCTATGGAAGCAAAATAAACGGAATCTGTCAGGTGCTGAATTTTCCAGCAGTACTCATTGCTTGTAGCGCTTTCGAATTTGAGCTCCCAGCTTTGACCTCCGTTTGTTGTATATAAAATAACGGATTTGCGCAGTGGATTTACTCCTCTTCCGGTAACAAAGCCTGTATCCGGGCTGGTAAAGTGCATATCAATCAGGGAGCTGGCATAAGCGCTCATGTCTATGTAGCTCCAGCTATCTCCGCCATTTATTGACTTAACGATATAAGCGCTGTCGTTGTACCAGTTTCCGCAACCGTAAATCGTGTTTGTGTCGGGTGCAGCCAGGCCGCAAATCCCTTCTTTTGCACGTGGATGAAGCAAAGGGGTAAGATCCGACCAGGTTGAACCTCCATCGACTGTCCGGCGCAAAATATTGCTTGTAACCGGGGTGATCGAAAAACCACCTACAAAGCCTTTGAGCGGGTTTACAAACTCCACCGAACGACAATAAATAGTTGTGTCGCGGGCTATCTGGTACCAGTTATTTCCACCGTTAATACTTTTAACAATGCGCCCATCCCCGCAAACTGCGTATCCGACTTCGTTATTGACCATAAAAATGTCATCGACCCGATTTTCAAAAGCCGGGCTTGCACAAACCGTCCATTCCTGGGCATTTCCAATATAAGAAAGCAAAAGGAACAATAAAGTCAGAGTTCTTTTCATAAGCAAAGTTTAAGCCGTTGAAACCGGCCGAAACAAATATAAAGAAACAATCCGATGCAGGACGGTATTCAAACCTTGAAATGGGGTATTTGTGTAGTGAAGTGTTGGGATTAGTTTTTGAACCATATGGAATGCGCAGGAAAATGTTATTTCTCTCTTGAGGGGAGACAAATTAACCTTTATGACCTTTGTAGCTTACTTAAAGCTCAGGCTCAGCTTCACGCCCGCCTGGTTTGGTGAGAGATATGACGGACGCAGCTGCAGGCTCAGGTCTTCGCTGATGTCGAAACGCACAAAATGAGCTTCTACGGCTGCATCTACGACTTGAAGAAGGTAAGCTGCACTGAATGCAATAATCATGAGGTCGCGCTGGTTCAGGTGTTGGTTATACAGCGTTTCAACGCCTTGCAAATCGTATTCTGCGTATTTCTCCAGGCCTTCGTTTCCGGCAATGCGGGTTTTGTATTCCTTTTTGAGCTCACGCTGTAAGGCATTTTCTTTCAGGACAAGATAACCCGTACCTCCCAAAGCTGCATAAATCAAGGGAACTTTCCAGTAAGCATTTTTTTTGCCTTTCGGCATCGCGAGGTGATTATAAACCTGTCCTGCACCGGGAAGAACCAGAGATAAAATCGTTGCCTTTTTGACGGAATGAACGGTATCTTTTACCTGGGCAAGACTGTCAGCAGCAGTTGCTTCCGCTGTTTGTGCGTAAGAAAAAATAGAAAATGTTAATGCAAGAAATAGTAAAGCAATTTTCACTACTTGTATAAAATTTCGATCACGCGGTTGAGGTCCACTTCGGAGTTGAAGTTGATCACGATTTTTCCGTTCCCGAGGTTTGATTTTTTGATCTCGACCTTGGATGAAATCTTGTCGCCGAAGAAAGAGCAGAATGTTTCCTGCGCACCGCTCAGCTTAGGACTGTTTGGCGCTACTTTTTTCGTCGGTTCCTTTGGATCATGGCCACCCTCGCGGATTAGTGTTTCCAATTCACGTACGGAAAGGTTTTCACCAATAACGCGGTTATAGAGGGACAACTGGAAATGCTCGTCACCGGCAGAAACCAGCGCACGGGCATGCCCCATGGAGATTAAGTTATCGCGAACGCCCAGCTGGATTTCAACAGGGAGTTTTAATAAACGTAAATGGTTTGTAATGCTGGAACGGCTTTTGGCAATTTTCTGGCTCATTTGTTCCTGCGTCAGGCTGCACTCATCAATCAGGCGCTGGTAAGACAAAGCTACTTCTATCGCATTTAAGTCCTCGCGCTGAATGTTTTCAACGAGCGCCATTTCGAGCATGGTCTGGTCGTTGGCAACGCGCACATAAGCCGGAACTTCTTTCAGTCCTGCCATCTGCGACGCGCGGAAACGACGCTCACCGGAAATGAGCTGGTATTTGTCGCGCCCGAGCTTGCGAACTGTTAACGGCTGGATAATTCCATGCACGGAAATAGACTGGCTCAGCTCAGCCAATGCTTCTTTTTCAAAATTTGTTCTTGGGTTAAACGGGTTGGCTTCAATCTGGTCCACCGGGATCATCGAAATGGAACCTACAATCCCGCTGTCGTTTGATTTTGTGGTAATATCCGTTGCCGCATTCTCCAATAAAGCACTTAAGCCTTTCCCCAACGCCCCGCGTTTTTTCACATTAGAACTCATCCTCTAACTTAATTTTTTTATCCTCGTTTGAAATTTTTGTCACGTTGTTTTTTTGCAGGATTTCCCGTGCAAAATTCAGGTAATTCGTAGCGCCTTTGCTTGCCGCGTCGTGCATTACGATCGTTTCACCGTGGCTTGGCGCTTCGCCCAGCTTGGTATTGCGATGGATCACCGTATCGAAAACCAAATCCTGGAAATGCGTTTTCACTTCGTCCACCACCTGGTTCGCTAAACGCAGGCGCGTATCGTACATCGTCAGCACAATTCCTTCGATTTCCAAAGCGGTATTCAAACGGCCCTGAACAATTTTGATCGTATTGAGCAATTTACCGAGACCTTCCAAAGCGAAGTATTCACATTGAACCGGGATGAGCACAGAATCCGCTGCAGTGAGCGAGTTTACCGTGATCAAGCCCAATGACGGCGAACAATCCACGATAATGAAATCGTACTCGTCCTTAATCTTGTCGAGCACATCTTTCAGCATGTATTCGCGGTTCGGCATGTTGATCATTTCCAGCTCAGCGCCGACGAGATCAATATGTGAAGGCAAAATATCCAGGTTCGGGTTTTCCGTTGGGATAATGATTTCGCTTGGATGAACGCCATTTACCAGGCATTCGTAAATGTTTTTCGTGTTTTTAGGATCAAGTCCCACGCCCGAAGTTGCGTTTGCCTGCGGATCTGCGTCCACAATCAGCGTTTTATATTCCAGCACCCCAAAACAACCGCCTAAATTGATAGCCGTAGTTGTCTTTCCAACACCGCCTTTTTGATTTGCTATGGCTATTATTTTACCCATTCTTCACTTTTTGTGTGTAAAATTACAATAAGATTTTGGCATTTTTACAAGAAAAACGCAATAGTTTTCAACTTTAATCCGGTATTTACAGGCTTTCGAATGTTAAGGATTCCGTACCGGATTTAACACTCTCCCCCTTTTTCAGCTCATCGATCTTGGAAATCACGTCTTCAAAGCCTTCACGGAACTTCTCAAAGTCTTCTTTATACAGGAAAAGCTTGTGTTTCTGATACACTTCCCTCCCGTTCTCTTCCGTTTTTTTGCTTTCGGTGATGGTTAGGTACAAATCATTGCCTTTTGTAGCCTTGATATCAAAAAAGTAAGTGCGCTTGCCTGCTTTGATGACTTTCGAGTAAATTTCATCGTTTTTCTCCTTGTTGTCGTAACCCATGAAACTGAAATTTTATGTGAAGCAAATTTGCTAAAAAAATTCAATAAAACCGGTTTTGCAGGAAAAAAAACGCTGCGCAATTCGAAATTCGAAAATTTGTTGCTGCGCAATTCAAGGATCGTATACAAAAATTAACGGATTTTCAAATCCACGAATTTTGGAATCCGCGAAGGGGAGAATCTTCGAATGCAGCTATTTATACCAATTCCCCGTCAGTGATTCCAGGAAAGAAACCAGCTCTTCTTTCTCCTTTTGGGTAATTTTAAAGGGTTTGATCAGCGGGCTTTGATTCAGTACATTGCGGCCGCCGGCAGCATAAAAATCAATTACTTCTTCCAGGGTTTCGAATTTGCCGTCGTGCATGTAAGGCCCGGTGTAATCAACGTTGCGCAGGCTCGGAACTTTGAATTTCCCGATATCGCTGGAATCTCCGTGGATCCGGAAACGGCCTTTATCTTCTGCGTCAGCCGGCGTGTAGCCGTTGTTTTCGACCTTGAAATTCGTGAAGTACGGCAAAGCATGACATTGGGTACATTTCAGCTTTTCAGAAAATAATTTCCAGCCACGCTGCTGCTTTTTGGAAAGCTTGTGCGTTTTCTTTCCGTAGTAGAACAAATCGAAATCAGAATCGTCGGAAATCAGTGTGCGCTCATAAGCAGCAATGCTCCGCGACAAAACCCAGGGATCAAAATCACGTTTGAAAATCCTGCGGGCAGCTTCCTGGTATTCAGGCACTTTGCGCAAACGCTCGATCAAAGCGCCCATTTCCATGCCCATTTCGTTGTGGTCCTGGATGGGCACAATGGCCTGCATTTCAAGATTTTTGAGCTCGCCGTCATACATAACGGAAGTCAGGTAAGCGGCATTCAGAATACTTGGGGAATTGCGGGCTGTTTTGCGTCCCAGGATGCCGTCGCTCACTGCTTTGCCGTCCGTAAATGCGAGTCCCGGCTTGTGACAGGAAGCGCAGGAAACCGTTTCGTCCAGCGATAAACGCGTGTCAAAAAACAAGCTTTCGCCCAAAGCTACTTTAGCAGTATCATCCTGATTATCATTTGGATGAACAACCTTACCCAGAGGAGAGCTTTCACCCCAATCCCAGCTTTTACACTTGACAAGGACCAAAGCCGAAACTACTAAAACAAAAAGCGGAAAACCCTGTTTCATAATAAACTACAGCACAAATTTCATTCCACGGAGCAAGCTCTTGTTTTTTGCATAAAACTGAACAAAATACGCCCCGTTTTTAAGCGCTCCTAATTCTATTTCGCCGGATGAACCGCTGATTTCCTTTTGAACAAGAAGCTTTCCGTTCATATCAACCAAGCTGATTTCCTGCAGATCGTTCATTTCAGACCATTTGAGGAAATTCCCGCTTGTATTCTTAAAGAAAACCGCTTCGCCTGTTTTAGCATATTCCTGGAGGCCAGCGTTCGCTGAAGCCGTAAAAACCGGGCGCAGGATCACATTTTTCATTACGGTGAAGTTCACGCCCGTTTCACCGTGCTTGATCCCGTTTTCAGCGAGATCAGTCATTCCGAGCCAGGTATCAAGGTTACAATCGATGTAAACCGCTTTGTGCGAAGCTTCGTCTACTGCCGTTACATCCAGCTCAATTTCGTAGTAATTCTGGTCGCCCAGGTTGTGGATCTCAAAATACGCATCCGGGACCTCATCGTTGTCAGAATCAGCATTCCCGCCTACGATCATGTGCATGTAACCCGCTGCCCAGCCCCACTGCATACTCGGTGTCTGGTAAGTCAGGGGATGGTTTTCAGGATACTGCGAAATATCGAGGTGGCTCAGCTCAGCCGGTACACCAACGCCAAATTTGATCTTTTCGAGCGAAGTGATGTTCAGCGTCCCTAAATCGAGGGTAA
This sequence comes from Crocinitomicaceae bacterium, assembly GCA_021325675.1. Taxonomy (GTDB): domain Bacteria; phylum Bacteroidota; class Bacteroidia; order Flavobacteriales_D; family Crocinitomicaceae; genus M2408. Next base: position 449,907 of record JAJTCM010000001.1, on the reverse strand, counting down.
AATTGTTGTGTTTTACGAGGAAAACCGTATCTCCCAGGTCCAAATCCTGTCCGCCGTCATGGATCAGGTGCACATGGGAAATATAATAATTGAAATGATCGATGCTCATCTTTTTCCCGTTATCATCCGTAACAATCTCGTTGAGAGCGAAATACACATTATCCACCCTTGGAGTAAAGGAAACTTTATAAGCTGTTTGAGCTGACATGAAACCCGCTGTAAATAAGCTCAGCAGGAACAAGAAATGTTTCATCGTTAATTTTTGCGTGCAAGATACAAAATTTCCGACTTCATCAGGCGGTGACGCTCAATAAATTCGTCGCTAAATTGCAGGGCAGGATTGAATTCCTGAACTTCGAAACCGGCCTTGCGGAGCCAATCCGGGTAGTCACGGCCAAAGAGACGGACATGGTCTTTTTGCCAGAAATGCTTTTCGCGGTCTTCCGGGGAAGTGATCGATTTGTCTTCGTAAGTTTCAGCGCGCGTAAAATCCTGCGGGACCTGCATAATCGCCCATCCGCCGGGCTCCATCACGCGGTAAATCTCGCGCATACATTGCAAAGCGTCATCAACATGCTCCAAAACATGATTACAAAAAACGATATCAAAGCGGTTGTCTTCCAGGGGAATACGGTGCAGGTCAAAATGAATATCCGCCAGCGGGGAAACGAGGTCTCCCGTGAGATACTCCAGGTTTTTCTGTGCCTTGAATTTGTGGTAAAAACATTGTTCCGGTGCGATATGCAGCACTTTATGAGGAGCGGTAAAAAAATCCGTTTCGTTTTTGAGATACAGCCACATCAAACGATGACGCTCTAAGGTCAGATCGTATGGACAAAGCACGTTTTCGCGGTGGGCAACCTCGGAACCGTAAGACAAAAATTTACTGAAATTGCGTTCGCACACCGGGCAGGTAACCTTATTTCCTTTGTACAAAAGCGGTGCAAACACCCGGAAAACGTAGCTCAAACGAATTAACAGCGGGCGCGGAAGCTTATTCAGCAAAAACTTATAGATCTTCTTCATTTACACCTGGATTACGCCAACATTATATGCTTTGTCAGCCTTTTTATGGTTTGCCATTTCAATTCCCATGGAAATCACCTTGCGGGTATCCGCCGGGTTAATGATGGCATCGATCCACAAGCGGGAAGCCGCATAATACGGTGAAATCTGTGAATCGTAACGGTCTTTGATCTTATCGTAAAGCTCCTTTTCGCGCTCCGGTGTGATTTCTTCGCCTTTCGCCTGCATGGAAGCCACTTCGATCTGCAATAAAGTTTTCGCTGCAGCAGCGCCGCTCATTACAGCGATTTCAGCTGTCGGCCAGCCTACAATCAAGCGCGGATCATACGCTTTTCCGCACATAGCATAATTTCCGGCACCGTAAGAATTCCCCATGATAATTGAGAATTTCGGAACAACTGAATTCGCCATGGCGTTGACCATTTTTGCGCCGTCTTTGATGATCCCGCCGTGCTCAGACTTCGAACCAACCATAAAGCCGGTTACGTCAGTCAAAAAGACGAGTGGAATATTTTTCTGGTTGCAGTTCATAATGAAACGGGAGGCTTTGTCCGCCGAATCGCTGTAGATCACACCGCCAAACTGCATTTCGTTTTTGGCATTTTTTACCATTTCGCGCTGGTTGGCAACAATCCCTACACTCCAGCCATCGATCCTGGCGTAAGCGCAGACAATCGTTTTACCGTAATCCTGCTTGTATTCCGTAAACTCGGAATCATCGACAATACAGCTGATGATATCCCTTACGCTATATGGCTTGGAGCGATCAGACGGCAGGATCCCGTAAATATCTTTTGCCGGGCGCTTCGGTTCAACGGAAGGCTGACGGTCAAAGCCCGCTTCTTCTTTTTTCCCGATTTTGCTGACGAGGCCGCGGATCGTTTCCAGGCATTCCTGGTCGTTCTCCACATTGTAATCGCAAACGCCAGAAATTTGCGTATGCGTTGTTGCACCGCCGAGTGTTTCGTTATCAATCGATTCGCCGATAGCCGCTTTCACGAGGTAGGACCCCGCAAGGAAAATCGTTCCTGTTTTGTTGACAATCAGGGATTCGTCGGACATGATCGGCAGATAAGCGCCACCCGCCACACAGCTTCCCATAACGGCAGCAATCTGGACAATCCCCATGGAGCTCATGATGGCGTTGTTGCGGAAAATCCGTCCGAAGTGCTCTTTATCCGGGAAAATCTCGTCCTGCATCGGCAGATAAACGCCGGCGGAGTCAACGAGGTAAATAATCGGAATTTTGTTTTCCATGGCAATTTCCTGGGCACGCAGGTTCTTTTTTCCGGTAATCGGGAACCAGGCCCCCGCTTTTACGGTAGCATCGTTCGCCACGACTATACATTGTTTTCCATGAATGTAGCCGATAACAACAACTACGCCGCCGGAAGGACAGCCGCCGTGCTCCTCGTACATCCCGTAGCCGGCGAAAGCAGCGATTTCAACGCGCTCGCTTTTTGGGTCGAGCAGCAAATCAATCCGTTCACGCGCCGTAAGCTTGCCTTTTTCGTGCAGCTTTTCGATGCGTTTCTTTCCTCCGCCTTCATATATTTTAGACAATTCGCTTTCTAACCTGGAGATTTTCTGACGCATCAGGTCTTCATTCATGTTAAATTCGAGTTCTTTTTGGGAAATTGCCATGTATTACGTTTTTTCGTGCCCAAATATAGTCATTTCAACTAAAAACAATATCTTTGGTATTAAAATTGACCTATATTTCGATTATGATGAATCACAGACATTTTATACTGCTTTTGCTGGTCTTTGCAGCCTGTTCCTGCAAGACAAAAAGACACTCCCAAACCAGCTGGAGAAACGAAGACGTGAAAGAACAATATCCCGAAGCGGAAATCGGCCCCTACCAAAAAGGCAGCGATTTGGTAACAATCAAATCCATTTCCCTGAAGCGCAATATCCTGACGCTCGAGGTCAGCTATTCCGGCGGATGTGTTGAGCCGCATGATTTCCGTTTGATCGGCAGCCAGATGCTGACCAAATCCCTTCCTCCTATCCGGAACGTACAGCTTTTTCACAACGCGAAAGGCGACAACTGCAAAGCCATGAAAACGGAAAAGCTGCAATTCAGCATTACGCGCCTGGCGGAACACCATGATGCGGGCAACAAAGTGAAGCTGCAATTTGAGAATTACAACGAAATGCTCGAATACACCTATGAGTAGATTCCTCCTGTGTTTTTTCCTCTTGTGTTCATTTTCTTTCTTTTCCCAGCAGAAAAGCTACGAAGGCATGAAGCATTACGTCGTCGAAGACACAGCGAAGTATACGTATTCTATGATTGTCGATGACCTCACTTACCTGTACGCAAATTTCCCGCAGTGGGTGCATCCGCTGAGCGTTGGGAAATCGGAATTCGGGCTGGAAATGTCAACCGTCAGGATTGGCGGGGAAACCCCAAAAAAGAAATCCGTTTTTTTAGTCGGCAATATTCACGCCCGGGAAGATTACAGCTCCAAGCTTGTCATGAAGTTCCTGAATGTTTTCCTGCTGAACCTGGAAAAGCTGGACAACACTTATCCGAATGCCTTAAAAATCATGGATTCGGTTGATATTTACGTGATGCCGGTTGCTAATCCCGACGGGTTAAAGATTGCGCACGAAGACTGGGAAGGCATTTCCGATTCATTTAATTTGTACAAAGACAGCATCCGGCTGATCGAAAGCTACGACGTCTGGAAAGCCAACGGAAAAGGCCTTGACCTGAACGCTACCTTTGACGACGGCAACCACGCCGTGAAGCGCGCCGACAATTACAGCCCCGTTCCCTGTTCGGAAGGATACAAAGGTAAAATCCCTGCAGAACCTAAGGAAACACAAGCTTTACAGCGCTTTGTAGGACAGGTGAAGCCTTTGATGACCGTTTCCTTTCATACCAAAGGCAACATTTTGTACTGGGCCGATAAAAAAACGCACCCCTATTTCAAGGAGATCGATACGAAGATCAACAAGGAAATTGCACTCAGAAGTAAATTCGTTCTGGGCAAGGTTTCCAAAAGTCCGGCTATTTACGGCTGCGGACTGGAAAACTACGTGCGCGCAAAGCACAAGCTGATGGGAACCTGCGTGGAGCTCTCCCGTCCTATCTACGACCGTACACAGTTTCCCGATAGCCAGTTCAACAGCGAAGTCTGGGACAAAGCATGGAAAATCCCTTACATGTACCTGGAGCAAACGATTAAATATGGTGATGAGCTGGTCAAAATTGCTGGTCTTTAATTAAGAATGGAGAATTAAGAATTGAATGAAATAGTAACCCCCAATTTTTAATTCTTAATTTCAATTCTCCATTCTTAATTCTTAATTCATTAAAACTCGCCTAACACAAGGCAAACGTTAAACTTTGCAAAAATTCTGCTCTGCCGGGTAACTATTTTTCGCTTCAATCGTTTAAGAAAGGTATGGTTTTTGACGCAAAAAAACTTTTGAAAAAATGAAAAAAATATTTGGAACGGAGGTTCTTTTCATCGTATCTTTGCACTCAATTTCCATTTTACATCTTAAAAATACAGGGGGATAAGTAAGCATGAGACAACTCAAAATTACCAAATCGATTACAAATCGTGAAAGTCAATCACTTGACAAGTATTTACAAGACATTGGCCGTGAGGAACTTATAACAGCGGAGGAGGAAGTAGAATTAGCAAGAAAGATCAAACAAGGTGACCAAAAGGCACTCGAGAAATTAACCCGCGCCAACCTGCGCTTTGTTGTTTCCGTTGCCAAGCAGTACCAAAACCAGGGCCTTACCCTGCCGGATTTGATCAACGAAGGAAATTTAGGACTGATCAAAGCAGCCCAGAAATTTGACGAAACACGAGGATTTAAATTTATTTCCTACGCCGTATGGTGGATCCGTCAATCAATTTTGCAGGCTTTGGCAGAACAGGCGCGTATCGTGCGCTTGCCTTTGAACCAGGTAGGTTCCCTAAACAAAATCAACAAAGCATTTTCAAAGCTCGAGCAGGAATTCGAACGTCCGCCTTCAGCAGAAGAGCTGGCAGAAGCGCTTGAAGTTCCGGAGGATAAAATTAAGGAAAGCATGAATGTTTCCGGTCGCCACGTATCGATGGACGCACCACTCTCTTCCAGTGAAGACGGCGGTACGCTGATGGATGTTATGGCTAACGCGGATGCACCGAAAGCTGACCACGCCCTGATGGCGGAATCCCTCCAGAAAGAAATCGAGCGTTCATTGAGCACCTTAACTGATAAAGAGCGCGAGATCATCCGTCTCTTCTTCGGAATCGGAATGAACCACGGTCTGACCCTGGAAGAAATCGGGGCAAAATTCAACCTCACCCGTGAGCGTGTAAGACAAATCAAAGAAAAAGCAATCAGAAGGTTACGACACACGTCTCGCAATAAATTGCTAAAATCTTATTTAGGATAATAAACGTTTGGGCTGCAATAATTTGTGGCCCTTTTTTTTTACTTTAATTTTTAACATTTAACAAACACACAAGGATGGAAACATTAGTAGGTTATGAAAAGGAACTGAACGCCCACGTTAAGAAAGAGCGTGCAGCGGTACTTTTAGCCAGCAAAACCGGCGAATTGCTCTACGACAAAGGAATTGAGCTGGTACTGTTTAGAAATCACCTGATCGACATCACGATTTCTGAGATTTTGAATTTGCACGAATATGCAAAGAAGGTAGTTAACAAACCTATTGATATTTTCACGACTTCCGAACTAGCGGAAGAAATTTACAAAATGGATCTCGCGCCATCCAAGCTGGATATCGGTAAGCTGGCGAACGAGTGGTTGTCCGAAGAAGGAAAGTTCGCAACCAAGCGTGATTTCCTCATCAACAAATTATCTTCTTACTTTACAACAGAAGCCGGCCAGATCGAGCCACGTGATGTTGTATTGTACGGTTTTGGCCGTATCGGCCGTCTGGCTGCCCGCGAATTGATCAAACAAGCCGGTAAAGGCCAGCAATTGCGCTTACGTGCTATCGTTACCCGCGGATCTTCCGACAAAGACATCGTAAAACGTGCCGCTTTATTGCGCAATGACTCCGTTCACGGGGCATTCAGGGGAAGCGTAATCGAAGACCTCGAAAACAAATCCATCATCATCAACGGGCAGCGCGTTCAAATGATCGACGCATCCAACCCGGAAGACGTTGATTACACATCATACGGAATCAACAACGCTTTGGTAATCGACAACACAGGGGTTTTCACCGACCGCGAAGCTTTGTCCCGCCATTTAAACGCTAAAGGTGTTTCCAAGGTATTGTTAACTGCACCGGGGAAACAAATCCCGAACGTAGTTTACGGCATCAACCAAAGTGACCTGGATGTAGAAGGTGAAAATATTTTCTCCGCTGCTTCCTGTACAACAAACGCCATCTCCCCTATCCTGAAAGTCGTTAACGATAAGTACGGCGTAGTGAAAGGACATATTGAAACAGTTCACGCATACACGAACGACCAGAACTTGCTGGATAATATGCACAAAAGCCACCGCCGCGGACGTTCAGCTGCAATCAACATGGTAATTACTTCTACGGGCGCAGGTGCTGCCGTAACGAAAGTTATCCCGGATTTGAAAGACAAGCTGACAGCGAATGCCGTGCGTGTACCAACTCCAAACGGTTCCCTGGCGATCCTCAGCCTTCAGCTGAAGAAAAAAACGAATGTAGCTGAGATCAACGCAGTTATTAAAGATGCGGCTTTGAACGGAGAGCTCGTAAACCAGATTTACTACTCCCTCGATCCTGAGCTCGTTTCCAGCGACATCGTTGGTAACACTTGCTGCTCCGTATTCGATTCACATGCTACCATCGCTTCTGAAGACGGCGAAAACGTAGTATTGTATGCGTGGTACGATAATGAGTTTGGTTATACGAAACAAGTAATCCGCCTTGCGAAACACATTTCCAAAGTAAGAAGAAAGATTTACTATTAATTGAATCTTACACGATAATTGAAAGCCGTTCCTTTTTGGGGCGGCTTTTTTGTTTTACCAGGGCACGTTGAAGAACAGGTGTTCTTGTGAACCATATAAGGGATCTCACAGATCATATCGTTCAAAAGCCTTTCTTACGCTGAATATGTTTTATGCAATTCTTCCGGGCGATTTTATAACATTCCATTCGCAGAATAGCCTGAAATTTATCCTATAAAAAGATGTGTTATGAAATTCTCAATCAACTTACCTGTTTCTTTAAAGCAATGTCTTACTTTCATTGCACTGTTTTTTTTCTATAGCCTGGCTTATGCGCAGGACAGAGGGCCTCTTATCGATGTTGATGTTCACAAGAACCCACCGGCTCCGGCCTGGTATGCTTCTCCGTGGGCCTGGGTGATCGGTGCTGCCGCTTTCATCCTTATCCTCGTAGCGATCCTTTCCAGCAACAACCGGAATAAAGGAAACTAGTGCCGGACAGTAGGCCGTGTCTTATTTAGCCACGAATCGCACCCAGTTACACAAAATTTATTCTGTGTAACACGTGTAATTCGTGGCTTTTTTTTATATTTGAAAGAGTCTAATTCTTATGCGTAAATAAGAACTTGGCACAGCATTTGCTTTTGAGAGTATAATAAAATTTAAAAACAAATGAAAACGTTTTTTTTATTTCTCGGACTTACAGGTTTAAGTGCAGCTTTGTTAAGCGCAGACACGGTTACTTATCCGACAGTAAGCAATAACTCGTTCCAGGTGGGCGAAAAATTAAGATACCGTGTAACGTATGGCTTCGTTGATGCCGGTGAAGCGGTAATGGAAGTCAAAAGCACAACTAAAAAAGCCAACGGACGCGATCTGATCCATTTGAAAGGCACCGGCCGTACGCTCGGTGGTTTTAACGCCTTCTTTAAAGTCAATGACGTTTACGAAAGCTACGTTGATAAAAAAGGTGTTTTTCCGTGGTATTTTGTTCGCCGGGTAGACGAAGGCGGATACAAAGTAAACCAGGATTATGCTTTCAAGCACGATAAGCTCAAAGTGGATAACGGCGAAGGAAAAGAATTCAAAATCCCGGTTGGGATCCAGGACATGGTTTCTTCCTTCTATTATGCCCGCACGCTGGATTTCAAAAACATGAAAAAGGGTGATATCATCGAATTTAAATGTTTCATGGACGACGAAATCTGGCCGCTGAAAATCAAATTCGTAGGCGATGAAGTGATCCACATCCGTAAGGGGAAATTCAACTGTAAAAAATTTATTCCCGTGGTTCAGAAAGGACGTTACTTTGAATCCGATAACGACCTCAACTTCTGGATCACCAATGACGAAAACCGCATTCCGATCCTCGTAAGGGCAAAAATCCCGGTTGGTACCGTGAAACTGCACCTCGTGGAATGGGAAGGCTTAAAACACCCGCTCAACAAAGTAAAATAATGCGTTTAAATTCAATAAAGCTTACCGCGAAAGCAAAAAAAGACATTTCTCACAGGATATCTTTTTCACTTTGGAGTGGACTGCTTAAAAAATCCGGGCCGGGCATTTTGTGTGTCCTGGCCTTTTTTCATATGAGCACTGCCCAGGAATTTGAAACCCGGGAGAGTTTCGGGCAATATTATGAAAAATATAAGCTCCAGGGCTCGTTTGTTGTCCTGGATGGAAAAAGCGGAAAATATACCGTATATAATAAGGAACAAGTATCGCATCCTTTTACACCGGCTTCGACCTTTAAAATCTGCAATTCACTGATCGGGCTTGAAACCGGTGTCATTAGGGATGAAAATTTTGTGATCAAATGGGATAGCGTCAAGCGCTGGAGCGAGAGCTGGAACAAAGACCACACATTAAAAGAAGCCTTTAAAAATTCGACCGTGTGGTATTACCAGGAACTGGCGCGGCGGGTAGGCGGCGAACGCATGGCTTACTGGCTCAACAAAGCGGATTACGGAAACAAGGACACCAGCGGCGGAATTGACATGTTTTGGCTCAACGCCTCCTTGCGGATTACGCCCCTGGAGCAAATCGATTTTTTGCAAAAATTATATAAACAAGAGCTTCCTTTTTCCAGACGTAACATGGAAATTGTCAAACAAATCATGTTTATTGACGAAAAAGACGGCGTGAAACTCTATGGTAAAACCGGTTGGGGTTTCCAGGATAAGCTCGACATCGGTTGGTTTATCGGTTTCGTGGAAACCAAAGACAAGGTGTATTTCTTTGCGAATTGCGTCCAAACAGCCGACGAAAAACATCCGGACTTTCTGAATGCCCGCAGGCAAATGGCCTTGGAGATGCTGGATGAGCTTGGAATCCGAAAATTGTAATATTGGAACGCAAAAGCGCGCAAAGCGCGCGAAGGTTATAAGTTAAGTAAAGAACATAAAAAAATCTTTGTAAACTTTGCGAAAACCCCTGGCGTTCTTTGCGATACAAATACTACTTGAAGAAAAATTCTTTCACGACGATAAACGTTCCAAGAATGAGCACCATGACTGCGAAGCCTTTTTTGAGCTTTTGTCCCCCGATTTTTTTAGAAAGCTGAGTTCCTACAAGGATCCCTACGCTCGTCACGGCTGAAAAAGCCAGCAGGAAAGTCCAGTCTATTTTGTATTGAAAAGCCGAGCTGGTGAAACCGATCAGGGAATTGAGCGCAATGATTGTGAGCGAGGTGCCGATTGCCCGTTTGATGGGAAGACGCGCAAAATAAAGCAAAGCCGGGATGATCAGGAAGCCGCCCCCCGCTCCCACGAGAGCTGTAACGAAACCAACAACGATCCCTTCAATGGCTAAAGCGCCGAAGCCGCTCTGCGGTTTTTGGTTCTGTTTTACCTGTTGATTTTTATCTGTCAGCATGAAGTAAGCCGCAAACAGCATCATAAAAGCGAAGAAGCTCAGTAAAAAGGTATTTTTATCGAGGTAAAACCAGCTGAAATCAATGATTACTTCCGGAATATGCGGCAAAATCACCTTGCGGGTAAGAATTACGCTGGCAACGGAAGGCAAACCAAAAATGAGGGCTGTCCGCAGATGTACATTTCCCAGCTTAAAATGCGCTGAAGCCCCGATCAGGCTTGAAATCCCGACAACGAAGAGTGAGTACACAACTGCCAGCGGCGGGTCGAGGTGGAGAATATAAACAAATATCGGGAGGATCATCATGGAACCGCCGCCGCCAAGCACTCCGAGGATGATCCCGGTGAAGACCGCCAGCACATAAGCAAGCATGTATGCAACTTCCATGAACACAAAGGTGCACGTTTATTTTTAATTTGCAGCATTAATGCGTAATTTTGCACCAGATTTTATCCCTATGACAACATTCAAAGATTTCAATTTATCCAAACCGCTATGGAATGCTTTGGACGATTTACAGCTCATTCACCCGACAGTGATCCAGGAAAAGTCCTTCTCACCTATTCTTTCAGGCAAGGACGTGATCGGGATCGCACAAACGGGAACGGGGAAAACACTTGCTTATTTGCTGCCATCCCTGAAACAATGGAATTTCAGTAAAAAAGCAACGCCACAGATCGCAATTCTGGTCCCGACGCGGGAACTAGTTGCCCAGATCGTGGAAGAAATAGAAAAGCTGACACCTTATATGAACCTGGTTGTTGTCGGGACTTACGGCGGGGCCAACATCCGCACGCAGGCAGAAACGATTTCACAGGGAATCGACGTAATTGTTTCCACACCCGGACGTTTCCTCGACCTCGCCCTGAACGGCGACCTGGTACTGCGTGATATTAAAAAGCTGGTGCTTGACGAAGTAGACGAAATGCTCGACCTCGGTTTCCGGACGCAGATTACACAAATCCTGGAAATTTTACCGCCACGCCGTCAGAACCTTATGTTTTCGGCAACACTTTCAGAAGAAATCGAAGCTTTGCTGCATGAATATTTCGTTGATCCGGTTAAAGTGGAAGCAGCACCGGCCGGAACGCCTTTGGAGCAAATTACACAGGAAGCGATTTCCGTACCGAATTTCAATACCAAGATCAATTTGCTGAAGCATTTAATACACGAAAATCATGAGCTGTATACCAAAGTGCTGATATTTGTGGATTCCCGCAAAAAAGCTGATTTACTCCACGAAACGCTCGAAGAAACGGGTATTCCGGGCTTGGGCGTAATGCACTCCAACAAATCCCAGAACCTGCGTTTCAACACCGTAAATGAATTCAAGGAAGGAACCATCCGTTACCTGATCGCTACCGACCTCATTTCCCGCGGTCTCGATATCAGCGAAGTGAGCCACGTTATTAATTTCGATGTTCCTGAAGAAGCTGAAAACTATATCCACCGGATCGGTCGTACGGGCCGTGCGGATGCCAAAGGACATGCCGTGACTTTTGTTTCTCCTTTTGAGACCAAACAATGGGAAACCATTCTGGAGTTCATCAAGCAGCAGGTAACAGTTGACGGGCTTCCTGAAAACATTGCTGTTTCTGATGTTTTAATCCCGGAAGAAATGCCGAGAGTTGAGCACAAAATCATCCAGCTGAAGCTGCCGAAGCGTGAAAATGTGGGTGCAGCCTTCCACGAGAAAAAAGACAAAAACAAGAAAGTCAACGTCCGGAAAGACTGGAAAAAGGCCAAAATGGATAAGTACGGCAAGCCAAAAACACGGGGGCAGAAAAAGAAATAGCGACAGCTATTGATAAAAAGCAAGCGTTAGCGCAGCTGGACACATTTTCCCTGCTGCACAGGATTCGAATATAATTTTCGAATTTCAAATCTACGAATACAAAAAAAAGCACCCCGAAGGATGCTTTCATTATTCATTATAAATATATTCAATGCTTACACATCCAGCACATCATGCGGATGGTTTGTATTCACAGGAGCTGAAGCAGCGTATTTGCGGTTGTAAACCCCTACGTGCACAAGACCGATTATTGAAAAGGCAATCACTGTCATAGTGTAGAACAGGAACCCCGGCGCGATTTCGTCAAAAGACAACGCTCCCGGGCTGCTGATCATCAGGAAATCCCAGATCAACCAGATCCCTGACAAGGAGATACCGATAATAGAAATAATTTTGTTCGTTTTCGTTCTCACCTTGATCAGGTTGAAAATAAACTGGAAAACGAAATAAGAGATGAAAATCAGGGAAATCCATCCGGCTTCTTCCGTGAGGTCATCGTCCAGGTTGGATTCAAAGCTCGAATAGTACGAATACGGGCTGGAATAGCTGGAATAAGACGACATGGAAGAAAAAAGGCTGTCGAGCCTGGCGTCACTTACTTCTTCTGCGTAGTAGAAGATCACGATTGTAAAAATCAACGTGAATGCAAGTCCTACAATGTTAACTGCTTGTTTCATATTGTTTTAATTTTGATAATGGGCAAATATAGGGCATATTCCGTAATTTTCAGCCCGCTGCTCCGATTTTCTTATTTTTTTCTATCTTTACCCCGAATATGCATCCATGAAATACAGCGCAATCCCCCTATTGTTTTTATTTTTCATCCTCAGTTCCTGCAATGCCGGGGGTGAGAAAAAAAAGGAAGGTGTGATTACCTACAGTATTGACTACCCGGAAAGCAAGGATAATTTCTTTCTGTACCATGTTCTTCCCAAAGAGCTCAGGACTTCTTTCAAGGACAATAAAATGGAAATGAAGATCAAAAAAGCCAATATGGAAAATACGATCATCGTTGATTCCAGGGGCAAAAAAATCGCGTCCTATTATAATTACGGAGAGATTTTCACAACGCAGCTGACTCCGGATGAAATTAATATGGTGCTTGCTTCCCATCCCAAATACAAAATCACGTTCACGAACAAAAAAGATACGTTACTGGGCTTTGACATCAAACAGGCAATTGCCGTTGACCCGAAAAAGCCAAATGAAAAAATTGAATTGTGGTATACGGACGACATTGATTTTAAAAACTCAAACTGGTTTAACGGCTTCGGGGAAATCCCCGGGGTGCTGATGAAATACAGCATTGTTCAATACGGTTTGAGAATGGAATTCAAGGCCACCAAATTTGAAGCTGTAACCATTCCCGATTCTGTCGTTCAATTGAAGCGTCCCGGTACGAAAATTTCGCACACGCTGTACGACAAAAAAATTATGGACTTATTCGAATCCTTTAAATGAAATTTACCTTACTTTTTATCCTGCTGCTGAGTTTTGGCAGCTACGCCCAGCAATATAAGCCTTTCAGCGGAAAACTGATCTACCAGGTTGATTTTACGGATTCTGTTTCCAAAAAATCAGCGCCAACGAGCTTTATGACCGTTTACACCAATGATACGCTTGTTCGCCTTGAAACCGAAAGCGGAAGAATGGGAAAGCAATCAACGATCCGTCATTTAGTCCTCAACAAATATTATATCCTGCTCGAAGTGAACGGCGAAAAATATGCGATCCAGCACCAGGCAGAGGCAGATACTTCGGCTTCAAAATACACATTTGACAAAAAATGGGGCAAAAAACGCTTTGATGGCAAAAAGGCTAAAAAAGTACAGGTTAACGCTACCGGTTTTACAGAACCGCTGACCATGTATTATTTCAAAGACATCAGCCCGAAATATATTGAAGCAATCAAAGGTGTTCCGGGACTTCCGGTGGAATATTACATCCAAACCGAGGACGGCATGTTCCGCTACAAGCTCGTTGAATTTTCAGAGGAAACGACCGACCGCGATCTTTTCGGGATTCCATCTGATTATCAAAAAGTTACTTTCGATGAGTTCATGAACAAAATGATGCAGGGCAAGTAAAACTTAGCTAACATCCGATTGTTTATATATACTTTATTTTCGCGGCTTTTGCGGTCAAATTCGGTGTAATTTCGTAGAATCAGTTTAGGAATACTATGCCATCAGAGAACGTATACAGAGCGAAAGAGGATATCGACAAGGAAAAAGCGAAAAGCACGGCGAAACCCAGGGAGAAAACCGAAACAAAAACCCGGTTCAAAAATCCTGTTGCCGGAATTTCGTCACGCTTTGACAAGAAAAAAACGAAAACCGTCATTGGTGCGGCATTCGTACTGCTTTCCTTTTACTGCTTTTTTGCCTGCTTATCTTATATTTTTACCTGGAAACAAGACCAGGACCGCGTCCTTGAGAAAGGATTGATCGAATTTCTTTTTGAAGCCAACGAAGAACCTGTTTCGAACTGGTTTGGCAAGCTCGGCGCCTGGATTTCGCACCTGTTTATTTACCGCTGGTTTGGCCTTTCTTCCTTTGGATTTGCCTTTACTTTTTTCGTGATCGGCTTCAAATGGATGCTGGAAATTAACATTTTACCGATCCGCAAAACGATAGCCGTTTCTTTGGTTTCGATCGTTTGGTTCTCGCTTTTCCTCGGATATTTTGCAAACCTCGTGAATTATCTCGGCGGATCATTCGGTTACCGCGTCAACGATTGGCTGACACATACTTTAGGGAAATTCGGGGCTTTGATTTTTATCCTGATCCTCGGCTACGTGCTTTCCGTTATTCTCTTTAACCCGGATTACAAAGCGATCTGGAACAGATTATTTTCCAAAGCTACTTTTGATGAAGAGGAAGAAACGGACGAAAACCGGATCACGAACATGGGCGATATCCGCATTGTGAATACGATCCGCGATGAGGACCTGCACGAAGAAAAGATTTCCGAAGCCATCAATTTTGAGGATGACGAGGAAGAGGAAGAAATTGAAGAGGACGATGACCTGGCCGACAGCGATTTTGTAGTTCTCACCAAAATGCCGGAAAAGCCTGTAACTGTTGCTGACGACGACGATTTTGAAATCGAAATCCCGGAAAGCTCGGACGAATTCTCCGAACCGCTGAGCGCAAACCTCATGGAAGTTCAAATCCCGAAAGCGGAAGCCGTACTTTCTGAAGACCAAACGGATAAATTGCGCCAGGAATACGGGGATTACGATCCTACACTGGATTTATCCGGGTATATTTTGCCTTCCATTGAGCTATTGAAGGATTTTGGCTCAAGCACGGTTAATATTGATAAAGGCGAGCTCGAAACCAATAAAAATAAGATCGTTGAAACGCTTTCCCATTATAAAATTGATATTGCCAAGATCAAAGCGACCGTTGGTCCAACAGTAACTTTATACGAAATAATCCCTGCTCCGGGCGTCCGGATCTCCAAGATCAAAAACCTCGAAGACGATATTGCCCTGAGCTTGTCTGCCCTCGGAATCCGGATCATTGCGCCGATCCCGGGCAAGGGAACGATCGGGATCGAGGTACCGAACAGCAAGCCGGAAATGGTTTCCATGCGCTCACTGATCGCCTCTGAAAAATTCCAGAATTCAGACTTTGAGCTGCCGGTTGTTGTAGGAAAAACGATTACCAACGAAATTTTCACTTTCGACCTGACGAAAATGCCGCATTTGCTCGTTGCCGGTGCTACGGGACAAGGTAAATCCGTTGGTTTGAACGCGATCCTCGTATCGATTCTCTACAAAAAACACCCGGCCCAGGTAAAATTTGTGCTCGTTGACCCGAAAAAAGTGGAATTAACGCTTTACAACAAGATTGAGCGCCACTTCCTGGCGAAGCTCCCGGGCGAAGAAGAAGCGATTATCACGGATACTTCCAAAGTTGTCAACACGCTGAATTCACTCTGTATTGAAATGGATTCGCGCTATGAATTGCTGAAGGAAGCCCAGGTGCGCACAATTATCGAATACAACGCCAAATTTATCAACCGCCGCCTGAACCCGGAAAAAGGCCATCGTTATTTACCTTATATCGTGGTACTCATCGATGAGTTTGCCGACCTGATCATGACCGCAGGTAAAGAAGTCGAACACCCGATTGCGCGGATTGCCCAGCTTGCGCGTGCGATTGGAATTCACCTGATTGTAGCGACGCAGCGTCCGTCCGTAAACGTAATTACCGGTATGATCAAGGCGAACTTCCCGGCCAGGATCGCTTTCCGTGTGCAGTCCAAAATTGATTCACGTACAATCCTTGATTCTTCGGGCGCCGACCAGCTGATTGGCCGCGGGGATATGTTGATTTCCACCGGCTCCGACCTGAAACGCTTACAGTGCGGTTTCGTTGACACGCCTGAAGTGGAAGCAATCTGCGAATTCATCGGAAACCAGCGCGCCTACCCGGATGCATTGCTCCTGCCGGAATACACGGGTGAAAGCTCAGGCGATGACAAGGACTTCGATATGGACGAAATTGACCCCATGTTTGCCGATGCAGCACGCATTGTTGTGATCCACCAGCAGGGATCGGCCAGCTTGCTCCAGCGGAAGCTTAAACTGGGCTACAACCGCGCCGGACGTATCGTTGACCAGCTGGAAGGCTTTGGGATCATCGGACCGTTCCAGGGAAGCAAGGCCCGCGAGGTTTTGTACTCGGATGAAGTCGGCCTGGATGAGTTTTTGAAATCGAAGGGGATTTTTTGATTGCCACCAAGGCACGAAGACTCAAAGATCCATGAAGTTTCTTTCCCTCAGATCGCGCAGATTTTTCAGCTGATGAAGCTGATTTATCTTTTATGCTCTCCAAACAGTTGAATATTGCATTTTTTATATGCTTTATATGGTTCAAAAAAACTCTCTGCAAAAATAAATTTTCATAGTTTGGCATAATTTTAGATATTTGCATTCGAAAACAAAGACAATGAAATTAATATTATTCGCACTTAGCTTCATAACGCTAACAGCATTTGCACAAGACTCTAAGTCTCAGGGGATTTTAGACAAGGTTTCTACCAAGATGAAGGATTACAAATCTTTCTACATCGAATTCAGCGCTTCGGTTAAAAACTCCTCTTCCGGTGTGAATGAGTCTGAAATTGGAAAAGGCTGGGTGAAAGGAAATAAATTTTACGCTTCTTACGGTGACAATACGATTATTTCTAACGGAACAAAAACATGGACCGTTGTGAAAGAAGAAAAATCTGTTTACGAAACGGACGCAAACGGAAACGACGAAGACGCCATCAACCCGAAAAAACTGATGACGATCTGGGAATCCGGCTTCAAAAACAAGTACGAAAAGGAAGAAACGCTGAACAACGAAAAAGTTCACATGATTTACCTTTACCCGAAAAATCCTTCCAAAGTGGATTATCACACGATTATCCTTTATGTTTCCAAGGACGACCTCGAATTGAAGAAGGCGATTATGAAAGCCAAAGACGGAACGGTGATGACTTACTCCCTGACGAAATTTACGCCAAATGCTTCGGTTGAAGACAGCAAATTTGTATTCGATTCGAAAAAATACCCGGGATACACCGTAATTAAAGACTAAACAACTTTAAATTCATATTAAAACCGTTCCTCAACTGAACGGTTTTTTTTGTGTAACTTTATCATGTTGAGACCGATCACGTTCATAGCGAGCTTCTTCATCCTGGCTAATGTATTCAGTCAGAACGCCCCTATTCGGGAACCCGAAAAGCTATTGCAGAAACTGATCCGCTTCCGTTCCTATTCAGGCGAAGAAAAAGAGCTGGGGCTTTACCTCCGGAAGTTTTGTGATGACGCAGGACTTTTCACCCGGGAATTCATTGCCGTTGACGGCTCCTACAATTTTACAGCTTCTCTTTACCCGCTTGAGCAAAAGAAGGAGAATATCATCCTGACGAGTCATTTTGATGTGGTTCAGGCCGCCGATTCTTCGCTGTGGACGCACGATCCTTTTGCCGGGAAAATTGTGAATGATACGCTATTTGGCCGGGGATCAATTGATTGCCTGGGTTTGGCCGTCATGCAGATTTACAGTATCATCGGCCTGGTAGATGAAGCTAAAAAAACCAGCCTGCCTTATAACGTAACTTTCCTGGGTGTTTCGGGGGAAGAAGTGAACAGCTCCTACGGAGCGAAATTCATTGTCGAGCAGCACTTGCCCCTCCTGAACCCGGTGGTTGTTTTCGGGGAAGGCGGTTCCGGTTTAACGAATTTAGTTCCGTCCAAGCCTCAGAAAGAAGTTTTCGGGATTTCCGTTGCGGAAAAAAGCTCGCTCTGGCTGCGGCTCGATGTTACCAAAAAAACACACGGTCATGGCGCCGTTCCCCCTGATTTATATGCCAACAAGCGTTTGCTGAAATCACTCATCAACCTGATGGACCAAAAAAAGGAAGTGAAATTCTCGAAGCTGTCCCGGAAAATGTTCCGTGAGCTGGGCAAGCTGGAAGGCGGCGCCAAAGGTTTTGTGATTAAGCATATCAATTGGAGCATTTTCTGGCCATTTGTGAAAAAATATTTCCGGGAGGGAGAAATTTTCAATGTCCTGGTGGAAAACACTTTTGTGATTACTGAAATCGGTACAATCGACGCCAAAGCGAGCAACCAGATTGCCAGCGGCGCTTATGCCGTTCTGGACTGCCGTTTGCTGCCGGGAACAGATATTAAAAAATTCATTCGCCGGGTGCAGTTTGCCGTGGGCCTGAAAGTGGATGTCAGCATTATTTCCGAAAGTCCCAACAGCCCGCCTTCTGAAATCACGCCGTATTTTGAGCGCATGCAGCAAGCCCTGCAAACCGTTTATCCGGAAAGCTTTGCCACCCCTTTTCTTTTCCCCGCTTCGACAGACAATAATTTTTTCCGCTTAGCAAATGTTCCTACTTACGGGATCATCCCCTGCGTGCTTTCCCGCGGCTCCCTCGAGGGCGTTCACGGCACGAACGAGTACTTACCGGTAAAAGACCTGAGAAAGGGGATTGAAGCGTATACGGCGTTCCTGAACCTGAATTTTAAAAGGTAAGACTACCTGGTTGTTACGCGAATCCGATACCTACGGCATAGGAAACCAAAATTTATTAACGGACAATTACTTCAGCTGTAACTCCTTCTCCATCAAAAAATGCTGCAGGACATCAAACAATTTGTAGGAAGGTTCGATCAGCGTGTAATTCAGTCCAAGGTAAAACGGCACGGCATAATCCCGGGCATGAAGAATGATTTTCCGGATTCCGAGCTCCGTGCTGTGCCCTTCCACTGCCTGCATGATTTTTTTGCCGATCCCAAGGCCTTGTAAATTAGATTCTACTGCTACAAAACGAACTTGTGCCTGTTGGTTTTCCTGCAAATCAAGACGCGCAACTGCCAGGATTGTCCCGTTTTGAAAATATGCAAAATGAATCCCGGTTTCATCTCCTTCATTTTTTTCGGTCCCCTTTGGCTGATTCAGGGGCTCACGCAGCACACGGTAACGTAAATCGTAATATGCGTCCCATTCGTGCCCGGTTTTTGGAGCCCGGATCTCTATTGCCTTCGGCGTTTCCTGCTGTGCTGTCATTATTCGAAAGCAATGGTGGATACACGACGGGTGAGCTTTCCGTCAATTTCTTCTTCGCGGATGAAAGAACGGGCGCGCTCATCTTCAAACACCTGGCGCAGGTCCCGGATTTTCCCGCAGGGCACAAAATATTCGTTCGCCCATTCAAGGATTTCGTCCGCATCGATCTTTTCAATTTCATCCTGCAGGATTTGTGCCAGCTCTGCCCTGTTTTCTACCCGTTTCTGATTGTTCATGAATTTTGCATCATCCGGCAGGTATTCAATTCCGAGGTAATGACAAAGCTTGATAAAATGCCCGTCACTGCCGATCGCAAAGGTAATCAGCTGGTCATCTGCTGTTTTGAAAATTTCGCCATAAGGGGCAATATTCGGGTGCAGGCTTCCCATTCGTTTCGGGATTTTGGCTTCCATCAGGTAATTGGAGGCCTGGTTCACTAAGCTGCAAACAGCAGTATCGTACAACGAAACCTGAACGGTTTTTCCTTT
Organism: Crocinitomicaceae bacterium; assembly: GCA_021325675.1. Lineage (GTDB taxonomy): Bacteria > Bacteroidota > Bacteroidia > Flavobacteriales_D > Crocinitomicaceae > M2408. The sequence continues at coordinate 430,222 of JAJTCM010000001.1, read as the reverse complement.
CTGCGTTTGTTCCCGTTCCAGTAAAGCCAGTAAAATTCCTTCTTTCAGCTGATGGGCGGCCAAAACATCAATCAGAGCTACCGGCATTTTCACGGGAAGCCCGTTCGCAGCGCCGTTCATAGACATAAAACCTGTTTCCGCCTGCAAGATCAGGTCGTAGGCCACACGGGAGGAATCAGGGCCGTAACCGCTTATTTTTCCGTGGATCAGCCTGGGATTGAGATTCTGTAACACGTCATCGCCGATCCCGAATTTGTCAGCATCTCCTTTTTTGAAGTTCGTCACCAAAATATCGGCCGTTTTGACCTGTTTCAGGAATTCCTTTTGCCCTTCCGGGGATCTGAGGTTTAATTTCAGGTAGCTTTTCTTGTAGTTAACACTCGAAAAATAAGCCGAAACTTCTGAAAACTCATCTTCGGTAGCCAGTTTCCAGGTCCGGGTCACGTCCGGTATCAGCGGGTTTTCAATTTTAGTGACCTTAGCGCCCAGTTCCGCAAAAAAAGTTGCCACGGAAGGCCCTGCCAGCACCGTGGATGCGTCGATTACTTTCAGTTTTGAGATCATGCGTTAAAGTTACTATTTTTTGGAACGCAAAGTATCCATAAGAGAACGCGGAGTTCGCAAAGTTTTCAATCAATATACATACTTTGTGCTCTTTGCGAAAACTTTGTAAGCTTTGCGATACCATTACAACGCTTTTCTTACCTTTGCATTCAAATTTTTCACATGGAAAAACTGCTTAATTTCATCGATGGGACTTACCGTGAACCGGTGAACCAGCAATACCTGGATAATTACGAACCGGCAACGGGAAAGATCTACAGCCTGATCCCCGATTCGGATGAAAAAGACGTAGCGCTGGCGGTGGAAGCTGCCGAAAAAGCGTTTCCTGTGTGGTCGAAAATGCCGATCGAGGAGCGCAGTGCGATTTTGGTACGCGTTTCCGAAGGGATCCAGAAGCGGATGGATGAATTTGTTGCAGCTGAATCACGCGATAATGGCAAACCGGTTTCGCTGGCGTCACATGTGGACATTCCGCGGGCAGTCTCGAATTTTCACTTTTTTGCAACGGCAATTTTACACTTTGCTTCCGAGTCGCACGTAATGGAAGGCGAAGGTTTTAATTATACGACCCGCAAAGCAATCGGGATTGTGGGCTGCATTTCGCCGTGGAACCTGCCTTTGTATCTTTTTTCCTGGAAAATCGCCCCTGCCCTCGCTGCCGGGAACTGTGTGATTGCCAAACCATCGGAAGTTACGCCTTATACCGCTTATCTGCTCGGAAAAGTATGCGAAGAAGCAGGAATGCCGGCCGGTGTCCTGAATATCATTCACGGGCTGGGAGCTTCCGTGGGAGACGCAATTGTAAAACACCCGAAAATCAAAGCTATTTCTTTTACCGGCGGAACAAAAACCGGCGAATATATTGCCCGTACCGCTGCCCCGATGTTTAAAAAGCTTTCGCTGGAGCTTGGCGGCAAAAACCCGAATATCATTTTCGACGACTGCGATTTCAATGTGATGCTGAGCACCACCATGCGCTCTTCTTTTGCCAACCAGGGACAAATTTGTCTCTGCGGATCACGGATTTTCATCCAGCGCGGGATTTACGATAAATTCAAGGATGCTTTTGTAGAGCGGGTGAAAGACCTAACGGTTTCTTTTCCTACCGATCCGAAAGCGAAAATGGGAGCTTTGGTCTCTCTGCCCCACCTGGAAAAAGTCATGAGCTATATTGAGCTTGCGAAAGAAGAGGGCGGGACTGTACTTACCGGCGGCGGGCGCATTTTCCCGGAAGGGCATGAAAACGGCTATTACCTCCAGCCTACCGTAATTGAAGGGCTGAAATACGATTGCCGCACGAACCAGGAAGAAATTTTCGGGCCGGTGGTAACGCTCACACCTTTTGATACGGAAGAAGAAGTGCTGGAAATGGCAAATTCAACGCAATACGGCTTGAGCGCTACGATCTGGACGAACGACCTGAAACGTGCACACCGCGTTGCAGATGAAGTGCATGCGGGCATCGTGTGGATAAATGCCTGGCTGGTCCGTGACCTGCGCACTCCATTCGGAGGTGTGAAATCGTCAGGCGTTGGCCGTGAAGGCGGATGGGAAGCATTGCGTTTTTTCACCGAAGCCAAAAATATCTTTGTCAAGTATTAAAATATTGGTTAATTTTGCCCTGACTAATTCAATCAATCCGTTACTATTATGAAACTTTCTACAGAAGAAGAAATCCAAAGGATTGTAGATACACTGGATTTGGTGCCCCACCCGGAAGGAGGATTTTACAGGGAAACTTATCGTTCGGAAGAACTGAAAGGCAAACGTAACCTGATGACCAGTATTTATTTCCTCCTGACTTCCCGTCATGTTTCTCATTTACACCGCATAAAAAGTGACGAAATCTGGTATTACCACGGCGGAAGCCCGCTTGTAGTGCATATTTTAGATGCTTTCGGCCACCACGAGCATATTGTGGGCAACGACATTGAAAAAGGCTATTTCCCTCAATTTCTTGTTCCTAAAAACACAATTTTCGGTTCAACTGTTCTCGAAGATGACAGCTATTCTATCGTTTCCTGTGTGGTCTCCCCCGGGTTTGATTTTGCTGATTTTGAATTATTTAAGCGGGACGAGCTCCTGGAAGCCTACCCGATGCACAAAGAAATCATAGAAAAGCTTTCGGTTTCCTAAAATAATAGTTTTATATTTGGGTATGAAATTGCTAAACCCGGATACAGATTTCACTACTGACTACAACGAGAAAGGAAAATACGTCCTCCTTTACCGGTTGAGCCTTATTCTTTCGATCTTATTTATCATTTCTGCGATACTTACTTTTCGTGCGGACTTTTATAATTCAATGCTGTACCTTGTTTCCCTCGGGATCAGCTCATTTTGTTTTGTTTACCTTCGGATTACAAAAAAAATACGTCCTGTTTTCTGGACTTTCGCTGTTGGCGCCAGCCTCGTGGTTACCCTCTCACTTAACACGCTGCTTACAACTTTGCATTATCCCGATTTTATCTGGGCGGTTTGTACCATTATTTTCACTTACATCGGCCTGGGAAAAAAGTACGGACTTATTTTCCTCCTGTTCCACATGCTTTCAATGTGCAGTTTTTTTACGTTTGAAATTAACCGGCACCTGGTCCAGCTGAAACCTTTGGAAGTTGCCAGCCAGGTTAGCGTACTCGTGGAAATGATTGCGGCCTTTTTTGCCCTCACCTACTTGATTAACCAATACTTACATTTCCAGTCGCACACCGAAAAGCAGCTGCTTGAAGCCAACAACGAGCTAAACCGCAAAAATAACGAGATTACGCTGCTGATGAAGGAAATCCATCACCGGATCAAAAATAATTTACAGCTGATTGTGAGCCTGCTCCGGATGCAGCGCGATGAAATTAAATCAGAAGAAGTACAGCAGCATTTTACGGAAGCCATCAACCGCATGATGTCGATTTCAATTATTCATCAAAAGCTTTATCAGCGGGAAGACCTCAAGAATTTTAATTTCGAAGACTACATACTCGACCTGATCCGGGAAATTAAATCGATGAACCAGAAGAACGAGCAGGTAGATATTGATATTACGATCGACATCAAGGATATCGGCCTGAAAACACTTGTTCCGATGGGCTTACTGCTCAATGAGCTGCTAACGAATTCCTTCAAACATGCTTTCCGGGAGAAGGAAAACAAAACAGGCAAGCAGATCCAAATTAATATTGATCAATGCTCGCCTGAAAAGATTTGTGTGTATTATGAAGATAACGGCAGATGGCAGACTAATGCCAGCAGGGGTTTCGGGCTGGAGCTGGTTGATCTCCTGACTTCACAAATGGAAGGTACGCAGGAAAAAACTGAAAGTAAATACACCTTCAAGCTCCGGAACCTCGATCTGGACTAAACTTAAAAATAAGCGCCAAAGCTCAGACCAAACGTATTGATCTTTTGTGAATAGCGGTACGTTTGTGTTTCTGTTTCGTTATACATGCTCACTTCGTCATAAGCATATTTATTCGACATGTAACGCAGGCTCAGGTACATTCCTTCCTCCTGGTCGTTTCCAAAATTATAACGCGCTTCGAGATCCATTGTTTTATATGGCTTTCCTTCTTTCTCTCTTCCGCCAAAGCCGGCAGAAAGCAGGAATGGCCCATACTGTGCAGTCGGATGGAAAGTCAAGCCGTTTACATACAAGGGGTTTTCATCAAAATCGAAGTATACATCACCGCCGATCCCGATTACTTTCAGCCCGACGGACAGCTCATCATTAATCGCATAAGCCACTACACCGCCCAGGTTTAAGCCCATCAAAAGGTTGAAAGTTGTTCCTGCGTATGTATCGTTGACATCGTTATTTTTACCCATTCCCATTCCTAAGCCGAGCTGCATATAATCACCAATGAAGATGCGGGAATCACTGTCAAAGATCAGGGAACCGATCAGCGAGCCGCCAAAACGGAAATTGACATTGTAAAAACGGATATCACCGTTTATATCTTTAAGGCCGGTAGTCCTGTTTTCAGAAGCCCTTTCGTAATTAACCAGGAAAATTCCACCATTAATATCGTTTCGGAAACCGAGATTAGCCGTTTGGGCCATGAGTGTCGTACAGAAAACGATTTGTGCGGCCAGGAATAAGATTTGTTTTTTCATAGTGCGTGTTTTTTTGACAAAGTTGCACAAAAGAAAAAAACTGGGCATACGTAATTTAACTTATATTGAAAATTTACCGAAATATGCGGTTTTATTTATCACACAAAATTGGTCTCACTCGAAAATGAGCTCTGAAACAGTGTTTTCGTCAAAGTATTTTTCGGCTGTTTCCTGCAGCTCTTTTACAGTCAGGCGGTCAATACCGGCATAAATTTCCTGGATGGAATCGATCTGGTTGAATAAAAGCAAGCTTTTGCCAAGTCCCAGCATGATCCCGGAATTGCTGTCTAGTGAAAGCGCCAGGTGACCTTTTAATTGGGTTTTCGCATTACGAAGCTGGTTTTCATTGAGCGCTTTCTCCCGCATCAGGCGCAATTCTTTATAAATCAGGCGGATCGTTTTTTCAAGGTATTTCTGATCTGTCCCGAAATAAATCGACCAGTAGCCGGTGTCGGCGAAAGGGGAATAATTCGCTTCGATATTGTATGAATAGCCGTACTTTTCGCGGACGGAAAGAATGAGGCGGGAATTTAACGCCGGACCGCCTAATACATTGATGAGCAAAGTCATTGCGCGGCGCTGCTCGTCATTGTAGCTTGGGGCAATTCCGCCCATGATGCCATGTACCTGGACATTGGCTTCTTTCGAGCGGATTTTGAAGTTTTGGTAACCGGTAAAAAAGCTCGGCTGCTGGATCAGTGATTTGTGTTTCAGCTGACCGAAATCCTTCTCCAGGATGCGGATCAGTTTGGAAACCGGTACATCTCCGACAAAGGAAATAACCATGTTTTCGGCGAAGAAAAAACGGGCAATGTAGCGCAGCAAATCCTCTTGTGTGAAAGAGCTGACAGATTCTTTTGTACCTAAAATATTGTTTCCCAGCGGATGGCCTTTGAATAAATGCGCTTCAAAATCGTCAAAAATCTTTTCGGTCGGCGAATCCAGGTAGGAATTGATCTCGTCCAGGATAATTTCTTTTTCCTTTTCGATTTCTTTGGGCGGAAAATTTGAATTCAGGATGATATCAGCCAGCAATTCGGAGCTGCGCTGGATATATTCTTTCGTAAAAGAAGCATAAACGCAGATTTCCTCCTTGGTTGTGTAAGCGTTCAGCTCACCTCCTACCGAATCAAGACGCGATAAAATATGCAGGCTGCGGCGTTTGCTTGTACCCTTAAAAATACAATGTTCCAGGAAATGCGCCAGGCCTTCTTCGTTTTCACCTTCGTAACGCGAGCCCGCCAGGATCGTGACCCCCAAATGGGATACCTGCGCCGGGGCGTGCATATACACGAGGCGGATCCCGTTGGAAAGGGTAAATATCGAAGGTTCTAATTCGTACATGTTATGGGTTCAGGCGATGGATGTCCCACCTGCCCGTTTTGTCTTGTTGATAAATAATGCGGTCGTGTAAACGCGATGGCCTTCCCTGCCAGAATTCAAAATATTCCGGGACGAGGATGTAACCGCCCCAATGCGGGGGACGCGGCACTTCGGCGGGAAATTGTGCTGCCAGCTTTTCAATGCGCTCTTCCAGCTCAGAACGGTTTTCCAGCTGCTGGCTCTGGTACGAAGCCCAGGCGCCGAGCTGGCTTCCCCTCGGACGGCTCGCAAAATAAGCATCGCTCATTTCCGCCGGCACTTTTTCGATTTTGCCTTCAATGCGGACCTGGCGTTCCAGTCCGGGCCAGAAAAACAAAAGCGCAGCATGCTTGTTTTCGTTCATTTCCCTGCCCTTGCGGCTCAGGTAATTGGTGTAAAACACAAAGCCCTGTGTGTTCAGCTCCTTCAGGTAAAGAATGCGTGAGCTCGGTTTCCCTTCCCCGTCAACTGTTGATAAAACCATTGCGTTGGCTTCGCGCTCGCCTTTTTCAAAAGCTTGCTTGTACCAATCATGAAAAAAATCAAAAGGTTCCCCGGGAACATGATCCGAAATCTGTCCTTTATCAAAATTGTGATGATCGTTGCGGATCTGGTCGAGGAATTCTTCCATTTAATGTGTTAATGTACAAATATATGAATGTGCCACTGACATGAAACAATTAGCATATCAGCACATTAAAGTATTAACATATTAATTTTCAGAGTATTCGTCTTCGATTTCGCTTTCCAACTCCTCTTCTTCATCGTCGATATCGGAACCCGGGGCTGAAAATACCGGTTTGCCGGTGATGGAAACAGGGCCTTCATCAGTTGCTTCATCCATCGGGCGGCGGGAAATTTCCTTATCCATGTTTTCTGTGAACGGGAAAATATCCACAATCGGGGAAACGATGATTGAAGGAACCTGGAAATCAACCATCAGGGTCGACAAGCTTTCCTGCAAACGGTCAAATGCTTCTTTTACCGAACGGGCGCTCACGAGGAAATTCTGGGAAATCTTCTTTTGTTTTTCACTGTCAGCATCCTGTGATTCGTACGTGATTTTACACTTGTACCACACGTCGCTGTCTTCGTAATAAAAAATATCATGGAAATCCGTGCGGGCAATGTTCGTTACGACAAATTCGCCGCGGATCACGGAACCTAATTCTTCGTAAATGCGTGCTTCAGCGTCCGTGAAGGTCATCGCTGCTAACAGGTAAGGCTCGGAAACACGTTTGAACGTGCCGTTCTCCAACTGTTTTGTATATTTTACTTTAACTGTAAACCAAGAGTTCATTGTATGCGTTTTAGACCTGCAAAATTAATGAAAGTACGCGTATTTGCGGGGATTGTTGAAAACTTATTAATGTGATAATACGCAAATGTGCTAATTAGATCTGAACCCAATTAGCACATTAGCGTATTATTTTATTAGCAATTTAGAATTACTTTTTCATTTCCTCAATCCGCTTCGCGCGCTGCATCGGGTTTTCACCGCTGCCTTTTTGCTGGAAGAGCTGGTAACGCGTTGGCTGGGATTTTTGCGGCCAGGCATTGTTGTCCACGTCACAGTCAGCCGTCTCGAGAAAAGGATCGATCTGGAAGTTTTTCACTTCTTTTTCGTAAATCATCACTTTGGAAACATTCACTTCCTCCTTGCGCCAGATTTCAGCGGGAACGTAAGTCACCTGTGAAGTTCCGTCCGCGAAGTTCGCCTGGATAATCACCGGGGAAACCAAACCGCCTTTGTTGGTGAACTTCAGCTCGTAGAAATGCTTATTCGCTTTGATCAGCGCCTGTTCTTCGGCCGACATTTTTTTCCAGGTTTCCTGGTACTGCATTTTGTCAAGCGTATCTGCTTTGTATTTATCGCGTTTCGCATAAAAATCGTCAATCAGCGGATCTTTTTCATTCACCGTTTGCGCGATCATTGTCTTGTTGCGGATATCGCCGATAAACTGTGACCTTTCCTGTTCTTCCAAACGCTTGATCTCTTTTTCAACAGTTGGGTCCTGCGTATTCAGCTGAAAATGGTTCACTTCATCCAGGGAAATATCCACGAAATCCGTTGAGAAGAACCAGCCTCTCCAGAACCAATCCAAATCAACTGCCGAAGCATCTTCCATCGTGCGGAACAGATCGGCCGGTGTCGGATGCTTGAATTTCCAGCGCTCACAGTACATTTTGAAAGCATAATCGAATAATTCGCGCCCCATGATCGTTTCGCGCAGGATGTTGAGCGCCGTTGCCGGTTTTCCGTAAGCATTGTTCCCGAACTGGTAGATCGACTCGGAATTGGTCATGATCGGTGAAATGTATTTTTTATCGCCGCGCATGTAATCCGTAATATAAGGCGCCGGCCCGCGACGTGAAGGATAGCCGCGCTCCCACTCCTGTTCAGTGAGGTACTGCACAAAGGTATTGAGGCCTTCGTCCATCCAGGACCACTGACGTTCGTCGGAATTGATGATCATCGGGAAAAAGTTGTGGCCAACTTCGTGAATAATCACGCCCCACATGCCGTATTTCGTTTCTTCGGAATAGGTACCGTCTTTTTCAGGGCGGCCGCCGTTGAAGCAAATCATCGGGTATTCCATTCCAATGCGGTTCGTGTGCACTGAAATCGCTACCGGGTAAGGATAATCAACTGTATATTTTGAATACGTTTTTACCGTGTGCGCCACAAGCTTCGTTGAATAGCGGTCCCACAGCGGGTTACCTTCTTTCGGGAAGTAAGACATGGCGAGCACGGTTTTTCCGGCAATTTTCACACCCATTGCGTCCCACATGAATTTACGGGAAGAAGCAAAGGCAAAATCACGCACGTTAGTCGCTTTGAACCTCCAGGTCTTGTTTTTGCTGCTTCCTTCTTTTTCGTTTTCTTCCGCTTCTTTTTGTGTCACAATCTGAACGGGCTCCGTAGCCGTATACGCTGATTTGAACCGGCTGCGCTGCTCGGAAGTCAGCACATCGCCTGCATTTTGCAATTCTCCTGTAGCCCCGACAATATGATCGTCCGGAACGGTAATGCTCACATCATAGTCACCAAAAGGCAGCGTAAATTCGCCCGCTCCGAGAAACTGCTTGTTCTGCCAGCCTTCCACATCGTTGTAAACACACATTCTCGGGAAAAACTGGGCAATTGTATAGAGGTAATTTTTGTCTTCTTCGAAATATTCCAAACCGGAACGCCCGCCCACTTTCGCGCGGTCGTTAATGTTGTACCACCACTTGATCTTAAACGAAATGCTTTGTTTCGGGCCCAGCGGCTTCTCCAGGTTGATGCGCATCATCGTTTTGTTGATGAAGTACTGCAAATTCTGGTCGCTAGATGACTTCACGGATTCGATTTTAAAACCGCCGTCGAAATTGAAGAATTTGCGTTTCACGTCACCCACACTGCGGAAATCTTCCATTTTTTCCACCTCAATCAGCTTGGAATCCGAATTTTCGGCATAAATGTTCTGATCCAGCTGCAGCCACAAAAACTCAAGGTTATCGGGTGAATTGTTGGTATAGGTAATCGTTTCCTCCCCTTTGATTTGCTGTTTGGCATCATCGAGCGTAATTGCAATCTTGTAATCCGCTTTTTGCTGGTAATATGCATGCCCCGGTCCGCCGGAAGCGTTACGGTATTCATTCGGTGTCGGCAATTCCCATTCAAGCTGTGCAAATTTGCTCTGCGCCTGGACCATGCCTGCCGCCAGCAGAAGGGTTAAAGTTAAAATCGTGTTCATGTAGTTTGTTTTCATAGTTTTTTTTGGGTTTTCCTATTCGCTTTTGATTTCAAGGCTGTTGCGCCGTTTATCCTGCAAAAAGACGGCAGTTTGCTTGTTGCCTTCGAGGATAAAGGTAATTTTATTTTGCTGTTCCGGAAATTCTTCCATCAGGGAGCTGAACTCAAATTCCAGTGCATCTTCCAGCACAAAAACTTCACTTTTGAAATAAATTTCGATTAAGCCGTTGCGCGTCAGGAAAAAATCGAGTCCCTGCAAAGCGATTTCCCGGCCTTTGTGGTAACACTTAAAATTTTGAAATATTTCATTCGCCAGCGCTTCAATTGTGGCAATGTCATGCCCCATCTTATCGAACTTCGACGAAATGACTTTTCTTTTCAATAAGGCGTCTTCGAGATCGTGGGCAGAAAGAATGATCGTGCCCTGCAATTGCTCATCCATGCGGTTATACTCTACTTCTGCAAAACCAAAATAATACTGGTGCGCAAAGGAAGAAGTGCCCGAAAAAAGGGTAAAAAGTAAAATAATCACTTTATACATGGAGCAAAAATAAGAAGAGAAATGATATTTGTGCTAAAATTTAGATAAACGGCGATTTTCAGGGAATGATGAATTTTCTATAATGCTAATTTAGTTAATGTGCCAATATGCTAATTCACTGACTGGCTGCTTTGCGGTGGTTAATTATGGTAAAATGATTATCCCCCATTAGCATATTAAAGTATCAGCACATCAAACCATTATTTCCGTTTCCCCCCAAACCTTGCGCCAAGAACTCCATTCACCTGCAGGAAATCAAAGCTCTGCTTGGCGCGGTCGTTTTTAAATTCTGTTGTGCGGATATCCGGCATATCAATAAACCCGAATTTAGCTTCGCTGGTGAAGAAGAAATGGTTAAAGAACTCAAAATTCAGCCCGACAACGCCTGAAAGACCGAAACCGGCCACGTGAAATTCATCGTAACGCTTGTAGTTCAGCAGCGTAGTATTCGTCCGCGGAACCAAAACGCCAATCCCAACTCCTCCAATGGCTGAAAACGTGAGCTTTTCCCGTTTGAAAAAATCCAGGTAGCGGCGCAGCTCAATGTTTTCATAGTTCAGTCCGTCGGTATGCTCAAAGAGCAGGAAATCCGGCTTCACCCGGAAATCATCGCCGCGGTAAGTACCATCGTAAACTGTACCCGAGCCCTCTATTTCACCGCTCATTTTCACTACCTGGTTGCTCACCATGACATATTTCATGTGGTCTGCACCGATCGAAATGCTGTAACGGTCGTTGATGAAATAGCCTATCCGCAAATTATACTGCGGAATCGTAATGTTGTTGGGCTTGAAATAAGTTTTGAAACTAAACGGCGACTGGCGGTCCTTGGCAGAGACATCCTCCAATAAAAAGTTGTATTTATCTCCCGTAAACGTAATATCAGATTGCGTATACCAGCTCCTGTTGTAGCCCCAACATACGTAAAAACTGCCCTTGCGGGACTTAGCGGTGTTTTCCGGAACCGGATTTTTTTCCTGAGAATATATATGCGTGAATAGCATGCAATTTGTCAGAACAATTGCAATTTTTAGGTTCATTTTAGCGATGTTTGGTGCAAATGTACTATTAAAGAGTGAAAAAATAAAAATTGAGAGTTGAAAATGGGATGGAAGATGCTGGATTCTTGGATTCCTGTTTTTTTTTTGAGGATTGTTAGATTATTAACCATCTATGAATTACGAAAATTCTCCATTTTTCATCCTTCATTCTCCATTCTATTCCCTTTCTAATTAAATTTGCACAGATTTCAGTATATGGAAAACAAAAAATTTATTGACATCAGGCGGCTGATCGGCAGCAAAAACCCAAGGTTGCTGAAATGGCTCCCCGGCTTTATTTTGCGGTACCTGGAGCGGATTTTACACCAGGATGAAATCAACGCTTTCCTGGAAGCCCATCCAAACGAAAAGAACCAGGAATTTTGCACGGCGGTGATCGACTATTTCAACATTAAAATCGAGCTTACAGGCCTGGAAAACATCCCGAAAACCGGCGGCGCAACACTCGCGATGAACCACCCGCTCGGAGGAATGGACGCCATGGCGCTCGTTTCAGCTTTACGGGATTATCGCCGTGACATCAAATACATTGTCAACGACCTCTTACTGCAGATTGAACCCCTGAAAGAGCTTTTTGAAGGTGTGAACAAGCACGGTAAAAACACGGAAGGAACTTACCAGAAAATCGACGAATTGTTTGCTTCCGGACAGTTGGTCTGCATCTTCCCCTCCGGGCTTGTGAGCCGTAAAATAAACGGGCAGGTGCGCGACCTGGAATGGAAAAAAACTTTTGTCACCCTTTCCAAAAAATCCGATATTCCGATTATTCCTATTTATATTGACGGAAAGCTTTCGAACTTCTTTTACCGCCTGGCGAATTTCCGGACTTTCCTGGGGATCAAGGCCAATATTGAGATGCTCTATCTTTCCAACGAAATGTTCAAGCAGCGCAACCGCACGATCCGTTTTGTGATTGGCAAGCCGATTATGCCGGAAGAGATCGACGAATCAAAAAATCACCGCGAATGGGCCATGGAAATCCGCAACCGCCTGTACCAGCTTGAAAATAAATAGTATCTTTAGAAGCACATCCTGAAACTCTTTTATGCAAAACATCATTGAACCTATATCCAAAGAACTGATCAAGAGCGAATTGACTTCGGAGCGTTTTTTACGAAAAACACGTAAAGGCGATAACGAAATCTACAGCATCAATGCACACAACGCACCCCATACCTTACGTGAAATCGGCCGTTTGCGGGAAGTAACTTTCCGGGCTTCGGGCGGTGGAACGGGGCTTGACTGCGACCTCGACGAATTTGACACGGATGAAATTTGCTACGATCAGCTGATTGTCTGGTCACCGGAGGATGAAGAAATTGTTGGCGGCTACCGCTATATTCTCTGTGAAAAGGCGATCGATAAAGCTACGGGTGAAATCCACCTGTCAACGAGCCACTATTTTGATTTTTCGGAGCGCTTTGTGACAGAATACCTTCCGGATACAATTGAACTAGGACGCAGCTGGGTACAGCCGAATTTCCAGCCGAGCGTTAACCCGCGCAAGGGACTCTTTGCCCTCGACAATATCTGGGACGGCCTGGGAGCAATCGTGATCCAGAACCCGCATATCAAATACTTCTTTGGAAAAGTGACCATGTACCCGAGCTTCAACACGGAAGCCCGCGATTTCCTGCTTCATTTCATGCATCATTATTTCCCGGACAAAGACCGGCTCATGCAGCCTTACCATCCTTTGGTACAGGATTACGACCGCGATTACATTGAAAACCAGCTGAAAGGATTGGATTTCAAAGACGGCTTCAAAGTGCTGAACTCCTACGTGCGTGAACACGGGGAAAATGTACCGCCACTGGTAAACATTTACATGCACCTCTCGCCCACTATGAAAACTTTCGGAACTGCTGTCAACCCGGATTTCGGCGGCGTGGAGGAAACAGGGATTTTAGTCACCATCGGCGATATTTACCAGGAGAAAAAGGAACGGCATATCACGGTTTAATTAGCACATTAACCAATTACTTAGGCTGATAATTAAACACCCATTGTTTTCCGAAACGGTCAACTAGCTCACCATAAATTCCGCCCCAGGGCATCGGAGCCGGTTTTTCAACAACTTTACCTCCCGCGGCAAGCTTATCAAAAAAGTCGTTGAGCTGTTCTTCGCTGTCGCAGTTGATACACAGCTGGATCGTGTTTCCTTCAATCGCCTGTGAACGGTTCAGGTCGGAAGCCATGATTACAATTCCGCCGTTTGTCAGCATCGAATGCAGGATCTGGGTTTTCATTTCAGGCGGCATTTGTACGGCCATTTCCGGCATTTCGTCTATCGTTTGAATAAAAAGCTCTCCTCCAAGGCAGTCGCGGTAAAATGTCATCGCCTGGCGGCAGTTGCCTGAAAAATTAAGGTAAGGATTTAATTGTGCCATTGTTTGTTATTTAATTGTTCAAAAGTATATTTTTCAATCTTTAAATGTCCCCGTGATAATTAATTCTGAAAAAGCCCGAAAAGCCAGAGAATAATCCACACGCCCAGCCAAACACGAAACAGGTAATAGGCGATCACGGAAATGAAAGCCAGCGCCATCCCTGCAATCCCAAACCCTGAGCCCAGCTGCGACCTGCAGAATGCGTTTCCATATTTCGCGCGGTCGAATACATACACGTCCTTGTTCCTACGGTGTAAGATCAAAGCTGCAATCCCAAAGAAAAACCCGATAAAAGGCAGCAGCACGGCCAAAATCCCGAGCACAAGCACCTGCGTGGCATGCGGAAGCCCCTGCGGCAAACCTTCCCCGGTCAGGTTGTCATCCAACTCATTTAGATCGTCCGTTTCAATATCGTCTACTGTAAACATTCCTATAAAAATAAGAATTATTTGACCACACAGACACATAGAAAGCATAGTTTTTTGAAGGTTTTCTTATATGAACTTTTGGGAATATTGCTCAAGGGTTTTTACATGCCTTATATGGTTTAAATAAAACTGTATTTTCGAAGATAAAAATTAAATCGGATGCGTATAACTGAACTCTTTCAAATTTAAATATCTTTGTGACACAATCTTTACAATGACGAAACAACGCTATACAGTAACAGCAGCCTTACCTTACGCCAACGGGCCTTTACACCTCGGACACGTCGCGGGCGTTTACCTGCCTGCAGATATTTTTGTACGTTTCCTGCGCATGAAGGGCCACGATGTCGCTTTCATCTGCGGAAGCGATGAACACGGCGCAGCCATTACGCTCCGTGCTAAAAAAGAAGGCATTACACCACAGGAAATCGTTGATAAATACAATAAGATCATCGGTGATTCATTCCGGGAATTCAATATTTCCTTTGATATCTACCACCGTACTTCGAGTGAGCTGCACCACCAAACGGCACAGGATTTTTTCCTGAAGCTGCACGATAACGGCCAGTTCACAGAAGACACCAGCGAACAATATTACGACGAGGAATTCCAGCAATTCCTGGCTGACCGCTATATTACAGGCGAATGCCCGAAATGCCATAACCCGGGCGCTTACGGGGACCAGTGTGAAAAATGCGGCTCCGATCTTAGTCCTACAGAGCTGATTAACCCGAAATCAACGCTGAGCGGCAAAGAACCCATTTTGAAAACGACTTCCCACTGGTATTTGCCGATGGACCGCCACGAAGGCTGGCTGCACGACTGGATCCAGCAGGGAACGCTGGACGGAAAACAGCAGCACGACCCGAAAAGCTGGCGCAACCAGGTGATCGGCCAGTGCATGTCATGGATTGACGGTGGCCTGCACCCGCGCGCCATGACCCGCGATCTGGATTGGGGAGTGAAAGTTCCTTTGCCGGATTCTGACGGGAAAGTACTGTATGTTTGGCTCGACGCACCGATCGGTTATATTTCCGCCACGAAACAATGGGCGCTCGACAACAATAAAAACTGGGAAGATTACTGGCTGAAAAAAGAAAACGGCGAGGAATCCAAGCTGGTGCATTTCATCGGCAAGGACAATATTGTTTTCCACGCAATTATTTTCCCGATCATACTGAAAGATCACGGCGATTTCATTTTGCCTGATAACGTACCCGCTTACGAGTTCCTGAACCTGGAAGGCGATAAATTTTCTACTTCCCGCAACTGGGCGGTGTGGCTCCACGAGTACCTGGAGCGCTACCCGGAAAAGATCGACGAGCTGAAGTTTACGCTGACATCGATCGCGCCGGAAAGCAAGGATGCCGAATTTACATGGAAAGAATTCCAGGCGCGGGTGAACAACGAGCTGGCCGATGTGCTGGGGAACTTTATAAACCGGGCGCTTGTCCTTACTCAAAAATATTATAACGGCATCGTTCCCGCAGCAGGCGAATTAACAGAAACCGACAGGCAGGTACTGAACGAGCTGGCACTCGCACCTGAGCGGATCGCGAAGCTGATCTACGCCTATAAACTGCGTGACGCCCAAACGGAAGTCATGAACATTGCGCGCCTTGGAAACAAATACCTGGCAGACATGGAACCGTGGAAGCTCGTCAAAACAGATGAGAAACGCGTGGAAACCGTTATGCACATTGCTTTGCAGGTTACTGCTTTTCTCGGACAGGTGCTTGAACCTTTTTTACCGGCATCGGCTGCAAAAATTCGTCATTTCCTGGGTGAAAGCCCCGTTACCTGGGACGAATTGGCAACTTATCGCCTGGCTGCCGGACAGCAAACGAACAGCCCGGAAATTTTGTTCCAGAAAATCGAAGATACGCTTGTTGAAAAAGAAGTAGAAATCCTGAACCAAAGCAAAAGCCAGAGCGTTGCCGCCGCTGCAAGCTCCCCTGAACCACAGAAGCCGAGCATCGCCTTTGATGATTTCAGCAAGCTCGATATCCGTCTCGGAACAATCCTCGAAGCCGTTAAAGTTCCCAAAGCCGATAAATTACTCCAGCTGACAGTTGATACCGGCATCGACAAGCGCACAATTGTTTCCGGCATAGCCGAACATTACGCACCGGAAGATGTGATTGGTAAAACCGTTGCCGTTTTGCTGAACCTTGAACCGCGTAAAATCCGCGGCGTTGAATCCCAGGGAATGATCCTGATGGCGGAAGATGCTGAAGGAAAATTAAGCTTTATGCTCCCGGAAAAAGGATTTGGCGCTGGAGGAGAGATCCGGTAATTTTTGATTTCCCTGCAATACCGTTTGATCTTCAACAAAAAAGGGCGCTTACCTAAGTAAACACCCCTTTTCGTTTATATATACTATAACCAGGTTCTATCCTCCTCTTTTCACCGGCGTTGCACTTGTTCCGGTGCTTTTGGTTGGTGTCGTTGTTGAAGATTTTGTAGGTGTGGTTGTTGTCGGTGTAGTCTTCGTTGGTGTTGGCGTAGACGTTTTTACCGGCGTAGATGTTGATTTCGTTGGTGTGGAAGTCGTTCCTTTTGTTGAGCCGGAAGTAGATGGCTTTGTCGTTCCGGATTTGAAAATATCGTCAAACTTCACGTCTTTTTTCGGCTCTTTCACCGGTTTTGGATCTTCTTTTACAGGCTTGCTGTCAGGAACCTTTGTTGGTTTTCCTGTCTCCTTGTTTTTACCGCCGTCAGGTGTAATATCTTCCTCACCTTTTTCCGTAATTTTATCCGAGCCTGTTGGTTTTGGATCAACTACAGGATCAGGGTTACTGGTCTTTGGTCTTTCAACTTTCGCCAACACAACGCCTTCCGTACGGTCACGCACAACAGGGCGCGGAGTTGCAGGAATATTCAGGAAACCGCGGTCATAAATACATCCTTGTAAGTCTGAACCTGAAATTCCGGCTTCTTCACAAGAGCGGCGCGCGGTAGCTTGCTGATCCGGTGTGAGGTCACGAACAGTTCGGTGAACCTGCGGAAAATAGCGGTTGGTGTAAGACGATGTGTTTTCACCGAAACCATAATCGAACAGGGTAGTTTCGTCTGTTACACGCCATTCGTCAGCAAAATCACGGGCAATGTACGCCAGGTGCTCACGCTCAATGTCCTGCGCAATGCTGTTTACCGCCGGATCAGCCGATACGAAGCTCACAAAGTCTTCTTTCGGTGATCTTCCTGTACGTGTGCGGAAATCATCATTGACATTGCGGTTGGCATTTCCAAAAACACCCATAAACTGCTCGTCGAGGCAAGGGATGATTTCAACTGTCACGTTTACGAAATCCATGGCGCCAACAGTGTTGAGGTCCATAACAACACGCTCGCCGGAAGGCCAGGTAACAACATAATCTTTTCGGCCTGATTTTACAATTGTTCCGCCGTGCGGTAAATGATAAGTATTTTCAACGCGGATCGGGTTTCCGTTCAGGCGAAAGAGGCTTTCACGGTCGGTATCCGGTTTTTCGTGGGCATAAAAGCACAAACGGTCACCGGAAACATTCATCGCAACAGCGGTATTGAGTGAAAAATCACCTCCCTGGGCGCGCTGGCGTGTCTGCACTTCCATGTGGCCTGAAGCAGATTTTGCCATCACAAACTCCCCTACTGTCTGGAAAGAAAAGCTTGCGCCGTCAAATGAAATCAGGTGCGGATCGCCATAAGACCTGGCGGAAACAGGCTTGCAGGTATTGCTGCCGGTCAGGATAGCAATTCTTCTCCAGGCATCACGCTGTGATCTTTCGGTCACATTATTTTCGCGGTCGGTAACAATAGACTGGATTTTTTCCTTGCTCTGCCTTGGAACCATGCGGTACAATTCGTCCGGGGTAAGATCTTCGGGAAAAGTGCGTTCCGGGATGGATTGTTTATTGACCATCGCCTCAAAGGAATTCGCGAGCCACTCACCGCGGACAGCGTCCCAGGTAACCAACTCGGTGCGAACAGACTCATAATCTTTGGAAAACTGAGTTTGACTAAAACCCAACGTAACACATAAGATTGAAAAAATGGAAAGCGTAATATTTTTCATAAGCTTGAATTTAGAAAAGCATAAGCAAAATATATGCCAAGCTCTATTTCCCTTTATTTACAATGCGTTCGAGATAAATCTCTTCCAGTTTTGTTCTTGCCCAGGGAGTTCTCCGGAGGAATTTGAGACTGGATTTAACGCTTGGCTCGTGGTTAAAACAATTGATCGGAAGCAAATAACCGAGGTGCTCCCAGCCATATTTTTCCTGGAGCTCAGTGACCATGCGTTCAAGCGTGATCCCGTGTAAAGGGTTGTTGATCTCAGACATTATTCTTTGAGGCGCATATAATGTTCGTACTTGTCTTTGATGAAAGTCACCAGCTCAATGTCGCTGGCGGTTTTCAGGAAATTTTCGTCCATATTGAGGAAATTGATGAAATCCTCAAACTCTTCTTCCGACAGGGAAACAATGTCATAAGCCACGTAGACGCGGAGCAGCTCTTTGAGAACCCGGGCCTGGTTGTCTTTGAACTCCATTTTGGCGATCCAGGCCTTGTTTTGCTCTTTTTGGGAAAAACGCTGGTACAGAGCTGTTATCGGGCTGCGCAGAACTTCAATCCCGGTCACCTGGCGTGTTTCCCGCTGTGAAAGACTGGCGCGTTCTTCTTTAATTTGCTGTAATGTTTTTAAAGGCTTAACGACGACTTCCCGCGTGTTCTGGACTTTGTTCTCGAGAATTACCGTTACCCGCATCTGGTGGTTGCTGTCGGCTTTGACACGAAAAGCGTAGATCGGGTAGCCTTTGGTAGAAAGATTAATGGAGTCGTTTTCGTTGACATAGACATAAAAGCTTCCGTCAGGCTGGCCGAACACTCCCCTGCCGCTGGTCCGGTTGACGATCATAAGGTTATAAAAACCCTGCGGCTGGAGCGTATCGACAACTTTGCCAATCAGCAGCACTTTTTGTTTCTCAGGAACCTGGGCGCATAAACGGCTGCTGCATAGCAACAATAGACCAAAAATAACAAGCTTCATCCCTGCGAAGATAATAATTGTAACACATTGACCTGTTATTGATTTGTTATTTAGTGTTAATTTGCCTGCTGCGCAGGATTCGAAGATTTGAAGATTTCTCCACTCGTGGCATTTGAAATTAATAAAGAAACTCAATCTTCGACCACAAAGTAGCTACGAAGTAAATTTTGAATCTTCAAATTTTTCGAATATTTCATTACTTTTGTTACTCAATAATTTTCAACTATGAACGCAGCAGATATCGCCCTTCAACTGGCACTCATTATTTTACCGGCCGGTGCAGTTTTTATGACAACGGTTCTTTTTTTAAGACGTCAAAGCGAGCGTGAAATCCGGAATGCACACCTGGAGCTGACCCATGACCTGAAAAAAGAGCGCCAGAAATATTTCCTGCCGAACCGCGTGGAAGCCTACCAGCGCTGTGTTTTACTGATGGAGCGCATCGGACCGCATTCATTGGTAATGCGCCTGCACAACCCTGGGCTTCCGGCTAAAAAAATGCAAGCCGACCTGTTAAAAACCATCCGTGAAGAATATGACCATAATGTTGCCCAGCAATTGTTTGTTTCGCCGCAAGCCTGGGAAATGGTAAAAAATTCAAAAGAAGAAACGATTAAGATCATCAATATTGCCGGTAACCAGATGCAGGCTACATCGATGGGCATGGACCTGAGCGCCAAAATTTTCGAGATCTGCGCTGAAGTCGGTACTTTGCCTACGGAAATCGCGACGGATTACCTGAAAAAGGAATTGCAGGAATTGTTTTAATGCTGAAAACCAACTTTATGAACAAAATCCTGCAGCACCAGCAAATTAAACAGAAAATTACCCGGATTGCACACGAAATCCTGGAAAACACGACGGAAACGACACAGCTTTTCCTGGCAGGGATTTGCGGTAACGGCGCCATTATTGCCCGTGAGCTCGGAGAAATTATCCGGCAAAATTCAGAAACGGAGGTCGTTGTGTTTGAAATCAAGCTGGATAAGGAAAACCCGCTTACACAGCCAATCACCTCATCCATTGAAACCGAACGGTTTAAGAACGCTTACGTTATCCTGGTTGACGATGTTGTCAATTCAGGGAAAACGATGCAATACGCCCTTACGAAATTGCTGGAGCAGGAAACCAAAACGATTAAAACCGTTGCCCTCGTTGACCGCACACACCGCCGTTTCCCGATCAAATGTGATTTCGTCGGGCTGACGCTTTCCACTACTTTGCAGGAACGTGTGGAAATCGAGCTGACACAGAATGAAAGTTACGCTTACCTGATCTGACATGCAAAAAATCACAGAATCCGAAAGTAATCACCAGGGACTGGACCAGATGTCGACCCTCGAGCTGCTAACGAATATAAACCGCGAAGACGCGAAAGTCCATGCTGCCGTTCACGCGGAAATCCCACGTATCGAAGCCTTTGTTGACGCAGCTTATCTTCGCCTGAAAGAAGGCGGGCGCTTGTTTTACATTGGTGCAGGAACCAGCGGAAGATTGGGAATTGTGGACGCCAGCGAATGTCCCCCTACTTTTGGTGTTCCTTTTGATCTCGTAATCGGGATTATTGCCGGCGGCGACAAAGCTATCCGTAAAGCCGTGGAATTTGCCGAAGACGACCGTCAGCAAGCCTGGAAAGACCTTTCCGAATATAAAATCGACTCCAATGATGTCCTGGTTGGGATCGCCGCTTCCGGCAGTACGCCTTATGTATTGGGCGGAATTGAAGAAGCGAACGCGAACGGGATCCTGACCTGCGGAATTTCCTGCAACCCGGAAAGCCCGCTGAGCAAAACAGCCAAACATGCCATTGCACCGATCGTTGGCCCGGAGTTCGTTACCGGAAGCACGCGCATGAAATCCGGGACAGCACAGAAACTGGTGCTTAACATGATTTCCACCAGCCTGATGATCAAGCTTGGCCGCGTAAAAGGCAACCGCATGGTAGACATGCAGCTCAGTAACGATAAGCTCGTTGACCGCGGTACGAAAATGGTGATGGCCGAGCTGCATATTTCCTACGAAGAAGCGAAAAGCTTACTGCTGAAATATGGCAGTGTGCGCGAAGCGGTGGAGAATTTCAAATAATTTTCTCATTCAAAAGCCTGAAAATCCAAGCTGAAAAATTTGCTGCTTAAAATCATCCTGAATTTCAACAGCAAAATTTTATCAACAATTAACACATATTAAACACTTGTATTACAGGGAGTTAATTGAATTATCATTTTAGTTGCAACTGTACTTTTTTTACAAAATAGTTTTACCCCAAGAATTATTTTTAGATTTACGGCAATAATAATCTAATTAACTAACACGTATGAAGACTAAATTTCTTCGGTTCCATGCGAACCGTTTTAAGCAATTTATGACTGTCGCCGCGCTGGCTTTTCTCTCTTTCCAGGGATCTGCGCAAGGCAATGTCAGGATGGAAATCCCGAACCCCGCTGATGTTCCAACGGTTTCAGACCAGGGAAACGGTACCTATCGCCTCTCATTTTCTGACCCGCAGCTGACACAGCTCCTCAGCAATTACACGGTTACCGGTTTCGGTAAAGAGTTCCCGATGTTCCAGGAGGAAGAGCGCCTGAAAAATATCTATTTTATCTCGTATTCAAATCCCGGCGACCTGTTTGCCGACCTGAGCAATACATCCGCTTTTCCACTGGTAGAAAATATCGGGATCGGCGAGCCGCTCAGCGTTCCTACCGATTATACCGGCTGGCCTTCTTTTGACGGAATTAATGTGCCGCAGGCATGGAACATTACCGAAAGTACACCGGGAGTAAAACTAGGTGTTTTTGACGAGCGTTTTACTGATCCGCTGACAAACCAGGCACCTCATCTTGATGCATCCGTTGAATACGGCACTACCAACGCATATATGGGCTATTCGTATCATTCGGACGGCGTAGCTTCTACCATTTCCGCCACCCCGAATGACGGCTTAACCCATTGGACAGGCCTTGCTGCAGGAATCGGCTATAATTCCCGGCTCTATGTCAGCTCTGTTTATTATCCGCTGACACTTGCTATCCAGGACCAGATCGCCCGGGGGATGCGCGCCATCAATGTCAGCATGGCAACGGGGGTTTGCTCCGGATCTGCTATCGAACAGCTTTTTTATGATAAGGTTGCCGAGAAAAGGGTTATTGTTGTGTGTGCGTCCGGTAACGGTCAGATTGGTTACGGTGTCCACATTATGAATAACGGCGTGACTGAATACTGCATGCCGGGAATGCCTGGTAGTGTCTGCCACCCGGATTATACAGGCAACTCAAACGGCTTCATTTACCCGGCCGCTTATAACAATGTCCTTTCTGTTGCATCAATCAGCACTACAGACAACCTTTACGGTGATTTTTCCTCTTACAACGCCAACAATGCCCTTGACTGCGACGGAAACGGTTCCCTTGAAACACCGATTGCCGGTACGGTAACACTCAATAACCAGGTGGATGTGCTTTCACCTCCAAGCGCACCTTCCCCGAACGGTCACGGAACGACTTCCATTGCCGCTCCTGTCATTACGGGCGCAATCGGCCTGATGCTGTCCGTGAACCCGAACCTGGACGTAAACGAGATCATTGATATTTTCAACCAGACAGGTGTCAATGTTACTTCTACGGGAAGCAATCCGAATGGCCCAAGTAACAACAATTCCGATTATTACCAAAACGGGAACACTTCGGATGTCTACAAACTGAAGGACGAAGTCAGGAGAATTGACGTGGAAGCAGCTGTAATTGAAGCTAAAAACCGCTACGAAGCGTGGCTTGTAACCCAGGCGGCACAAGCTTCACAGCTCCAGCGCGTGAATGCCGGCGATCATGTGAATGACCAGGTAAGCTCTTTTTCTCTGAACTGGGTGGATTACGATAACGACAATGACCTTGATATTTTCAACGGGACCAATATTGCCAGCGCTCAATCCCCTACCCCTGAATTCCTGATGTTCGAAAACCAGTGTAACGGCCCCGAAGCTTTCGGTGCAATTGATCTCGCAGGTTTCGAAGCAAACAACAGCGTGATTTCAAAAATTGGCTGGGGTGATTTCGATAACGACGGTGATAAGGATTTTGTAGGCTTTAACGCATCCAATGAGCTGATTTTTTACCAAAACAGCGGGAGCTCTTCTTTTACACAGTCTGTTATCGGGACGATGGCTAACGGGATCCTCATGCGTGCAGGCGCCGTAGCTGATTTCAATGCTGACGGAAACCTTGATTTCATTGTAGGCCCACGGGATGCCCACACTTCGCCAAACTATGTATATGCTTACCAGGGAAATGGCAACGGGACTTTTACTGCTACCAGCAATGGAAGCGACCTCTTCGCCCATGACCTGAGCTTTAATGCTGCTACGGCCGGTGATGTCAACGGTGACGGAAACCAGGATATTGCCATGACAGGCGCATCAGGCACCGATTTTGAGAACCTGTACTATGGTGACGGAAACTTTGGTTTTACCAAAGCTGTGCTTGATCCTGCCCAGGTAGGTTTGATCGGCTATGGTGTCAATATGGTCGATTATGACAATGACACCGACCTTGATTTGTTTTATCACTGCTATCCGCATGGCATCTTGTTCAATAACCTCAACAACGGGAAGTTTTTCTACGTGGATAACGTTGTGATCACAAACGATCCGACAGTTGCCAATTCCAACGCTACATGGGGCGATTACGACAACGACGGCGACCAGGACGTTTACGTACCGAGCCTGCAAACCAAAACCCTCTACAACAACGAGCGCGGTATTATTTTTTCTCAAGCCGTGCATGAAGCAGCCAGCCAGGCTTCTGAATTCAATCATGAAACAGGAAACTCGGCTTTCGGTGACGGTGACGGAGATGGAGACCTCGATTTGTACGCAAGCAATTTCTTCAACGACGACCTGAACAACTATTATTACGTGAACCAGGGAAATACCAACAACTGGATCAAATTACTGCTCACCGGGGCAAATACTGATTTCCTCGGAAACAGCAGAAAAACAAGTCTCTCAGCTGAAGGAACAGAGGTAACCGCCATGATGACTTCTTACACCAGCTTCATTGGAAATGTAAGCTTGACGCAAACCCGTTATGTACAAACAAATGACGGCAGCCCGCATGATGTGCACTTTGGGTTCGGGGATTTCGGCCCACAGGTGAGTATTCGCATCGAATGGCCTTCAGGATTAACCGAAACTTTCCTGCTGGATGTAAACCAATGCTACAAAATCACGGAAGGAACAGGAACTTACACCAACGACTGCGCCTGCCAGGACGTGAACGCAGGAAATGAAGTTTCAGGAAATATCGGTCTCGATGCCAACCTGAACTGCAACTGCGACGATGATGCCAATTCCGTGCTCGACGAAGCGCTGAACGATATCTGGGTAGAATTCCAGCAGCTGGATGCAAACGGCGATCCGGTCCCGGGCGAAGTATATTATACAACTACCGGCCCGAACGGCGCTTATTCCATTTTGCTTCCTGACGGAGATTACCTCGT
The DNA here is from genome assembly GCA_021325675.1 of Crocinitomicaceae bacterium. GTDB lineage: Bacteria > Bacteroidota > Bacteroidia > Flavobacteriales_D > Crocinitomicaceae > M2408. The sequence continues at coordinate 405,505 of JAJTCM010000001.1, read as the reverse complement.
ACAGCCGTACCTGAACGGAACAGCCTACGATATTTCAAATAACTGCTCGCCCCTGCCGGTAAACGGCCCGGTTGAAAATTATACGGTTTCGATCAGCCCGGATGCTGCTGACCTTGATTTTTGCCTGCAAAGCACATCTTGTGACATCGACATGAGCCTTTACCCGGTTTATACTTACCCGGCAAGCGCGCCTTGCCCCGGAGTTGAGCAGGAGCTTTGCCTGTATATCGAAAACAATGGAAATGCCGTGCAAAACCCGCAATTCGAGCTTGATCTCGGACCAAATGTTACAATTGTCAATGCAACTTCCAGCTGCGGAACACCGACAGTTACGGCAGGAAGCAACCTCATAACGCTCAACCCGGCGACAGCTTTCGGTTCCCAGGACGCCTGCACGATTTGTGTGAGCTTCATCATTGACGGTGCGCTGAACGAATTTGTAACGGCTGCGGCATCGGTTAACGGCTCTTGCCAGGAACAGGCTTCGTGGACGGAAATGATCAGCTGTTCATACGACCCGAACGACAAACTGCTCGTAACACCGGAAAGCTGCGGACCGGAAAACAATATCGACAAGGATGAAGCGCTGGTTTACCGCGTCCGTTTCCAGAATACCGGGAACGCGCCTGCTGTAAATGTTATCATCGAGGACCAGCTGGACGAAAAGCTTGACCTGTCAACTTTCCAATTATTGGAAGCCAGCCACACCGTAAGCGGAATTGATGTGCTCCCGGACAACAGGCTACAAATCAGCTTTGAAAACATCCAGCTGCCGGCTGCAATGACAGATGAAGCAGGAAGCCAGGGTTATGTGATCTTCAGCATTCATGCTTTGGCGGATGCTGCGGAAGGAACAGTAGTGGACAACACCGCTTTTATCTTTTTCGACCTGAACAGCGCCATTGTAACGAACACTACGCTGAATACCCTGCGTGACAAACCATTCCCGGATGCAGGCTTTGAGTTTGAGCGTTCCTGTGATGTCCTGGCGATCAGCTATGACTTTGAATATACGGGTGACACACCGGATGGCGCGGCTTTCCTTTGGAATTTCGGACCGAATGCCACACCGGCAACAAGCACGGCCCAAAACCCGGACCATATTCTCTTTTCACAGGGCGGACCGCAGAATATTTCCCTGACGGTAATCCGTTATGGTTGTGAAAAAACCAGTACACAGCAGCTGAATGCCAGCAGCCCGGTTGGATGCAACGGCTCAACGAAAAAAGTCATGCTGTGTAAAAACGGAAATGAAGTGTGCGTTCCTTTAAATGCCGCCGCAGCTATGATTGCCAACGCCGGTTACTGTGTAGGCGAATGTGATAAAAAACCGAAAAAGAATAAATCCATCGTTCAAACGACGGAAGTTTTAACGGACGAAATCCGTCTTTTCCCGAACCCGGGCAGCGGCTTGTTCCAGGTTGTACATTCCGGGACTGAGACGCCGGTTTCCGTGACGGTTAGCAACAGCCTTGGAGAAATCATTCTTGTGAAAGAAGTGAGCCAGGCTTCGTATACGGTTGACCTGACACAGGAAGCGAACGGAATTTATTTCTTTACGATAAAAACAGACAGCAACAGCCACCATTACCGTGCTGTGAAACAATAAAATGATTCATTTTTAAGAGAAAGGCTTCCGTCTCCCGACAGTTATCGGGATGGCGGGGGCCTTTTTGTTTTGCACCAGGATTTTTCGGCATGGTTTTCATCCAAACACACGCCAAAAATAATATCGTTTACTCATGGGATTTTATCCCATGCTAAACTATTTGATACCTACGGCACCAGCATTTATAAATCAAAGTGAAGATTCTGCCAGTTTTTCCAGGGCTAATGTCAATTCGATAAAATCATCGACGCTTAAACGCTCGGGGCGCTCGGTCAGGAAACGGTGCTCGAATTCTTTGCCGGCGGTGAATTGCTTAACGGAATTCCGGATCATTTTACGGCGCTGGTTAAAGCAGGCTTTCACAACGCGGATAAACATTTTTTCATTACAAGGCAACGCCCCGCGGGAATTTCGGGTGAGGCGGATCACACCGGACTTCACTTTTGGCGGCGGGTTAAACACCGTTTCATCTACGGTGAAACAATACTGGATATCGTAAAACGCCTGTAAAAGCACGCTGATTATCCCGTAAGTCTTGGTGCCCGGCTTTTCGGCTACGCGCTCGGCCACTTCTTTCTGGAACATGCCCATGATTTCCGGGACCTGGTTGCGGTGGTCCAGGCACTTGAAAAGGATCTGCGAGGAAATATTGTACGGAAAGTTACCCACGACAGCAAAAGGCTTGTCACCAAAGTATTTCGCAACATCGAGCTTCAGGAAATCTTCTTCGAGGATCTTGTCTTTCAGCTGGGGATAATTTTCTTTCAGGTAAGCAATGGAATCGCGGTCCACTTCGATCACCCACAGATCGTCATTTGGCTTTTCGAGCAAAAATTTAGTCAAAGCCCCTGTTCCCGGACCGATTTCCAGCACTGTATTGCAGCCTTGATGATTACCAAACTGGGCGGCAATTTTTTTACTGACATTCTGATCCACTAAAAAGTGCTGACCGAGGTGTTTTTTTGCTCTTACGTCCATTATTTAAATTCTTCGATAACAGTTAAAACCGTACGGAAAGCCGCAAAGTGTCCCGCATATTTCTCGGTATGCTTCCGCTGAAGCCCCGGTGCAAATTTGCTTTTATATTCTTCATACTTCTCTTCCGAAGGGCTGAAATACATAACGGAAAAGGTCATTCCTCCCTCCTCTTCGCCGTTCACCCGCGAAAGGCGTGCTTCGGTGAAACAATTCGTTGCCAGAACCTCGGGGATATGCTCGCCGCGCATCCAGCGGAGCCAATCTTCATGGATATCCGGGTCGATGCTGAGTGTTACGTTGTATAGAATCATAATGCAAAGGTAATTCTTTAATTGAAAACGGAGAATGGAAATTGAGAACGGAGAATTAAGAACGGAAAATTAGCTACTCTGTGCCTGAGGCGGTGAGAGTGGAGAAATGGATCTTTAGATTATTGGACTGTTAGATTATGTACATCTCAAAACGTTTGTAATTCAGCGATCAAACGCGAAACGGGAAGTCCCATCACGTTGTAGAAGCAGCCATCAATACGGGAAATTCCCACAACGCCGATCCATTCCTGGATGCCGTAAGAACCGGCTTTATCCATCGGCTGGTGTTTTTCGACGTAATAAGCAATATTTTCAGGGCTGACCGTATTGAAATAAACGTCGGTGTGAACGCTGAAGACATGCTCTTTTTCCAGGGAACGCAGGCAGCAGCCGGTAATCACAGTATGTTTTTGTCCGCTGATTCGAGCCAGCATATTTTTCGCGTCCTGTGCGTCCTGCGGTTTGCCCAGGATCTCGTTTTGCAATACAACAACTGTGTCCGCGGAAACAATGATTTCGTCCGGTTCCAGCGTATCTGCAAGCGCTTCGGCCTTGATCTGCGCCAGGTAACCCGGAACGTTTTCAACAGGCATGGACGGGTCAAAATCTTCATCCACGTCCTGGAGCCGGATTTCGAAGTTGGAAGTTATATGACGGATCAATTCCTGCCGGCGCGGCGATTTGGAACCGAGGACGAGCTTTATTTCTGGTTTGATAAACATGGGGCAAATTTAGTTGAAAATTATGTATTCGTTGCGCTATGCGCATTCGTAGATTCGCAGATTCGAACTCAATTTACGAATCTACGAATTTTCAAATCTACGAATCATTACCTTTGCTGTATGGCAGAATTACTCAAACACAAATATTCGCAGGCTTTTATGGACTTGCTGGCGGGACACCTGGAGGCGGAAATCAGTGCTTTTAACCGGCAAGCGTTTTTCGGGCAGGTTTTCAGCAAGGAATGGGAGAATTATGAGCTGAAAGAACGCATGACGCACATCGCCCGGACTTTGAACGGGATTCTCAGCCCGGATTATAGAGAAGCTGTCAAACAAATTAACCGGATCATTTCGCGCCACCGCCGGGAGCATCCGAACGGCTTTAATTTTGAGTTCATGTTCTTCCCGGAATTCGTGCAGCTTTACGGTTTAGAGGATTTTGAAACTTCCGTGGCCGCTATGGAAGAAATCACTCAATTTACGAGCTGCGAATTCGTGGTGCGCCACTTTTTGCTCCACCATCCCGAAAAAATGACCAGGCAGATGTCAGACTGGGCCTCACACCCGCATAGCTATGTGCGCCGGCTGGCATCGGAAGGAATGCGTACGCGCCTGCCCTGGGCAATTAAAGTGCCGCTGCTTTTTGACGATCCGCAGCTGATCCTGCCAATCCTCGACCGCCTTGTGAACGACGAATCCGAATGGGTGCGCCGGAGCGTTGCGAATTCACTCAACGACCTGACGAAGGACCGCCCGGAACTGGCCGTTTCCTTTGCCCGTAAATGGAAAGGCCACTCACCGCAGGTAGACCAGGCTTTGAAACACGGCATGCGCACGCTTTTGAAAAACGGCCACCCGGAAGTGCTGCCGCTTTTCGGGATCCAGACCGCTATCCCGCAGGTACGTGCGGAATTTGCACTTGAAACGCAGCAGGTGGCGCTCGGCAACGAGCTGGAATTCAGCCTGAAGGTTGATTCGGAAGACCCCGGTGATTTGTTCCTCCGCCTGGAATACCGGCTGTATTTTCTGCGCAAGAACGGCAGCCACAATTCCAAAACATTTAAGATCTCAGAGAAAAATATCCGTGCGGGCGAAGCGCTCCACATCCGTAAAAAGCACAGCTTTAAATTCATTACCACCCGCGCCTACTATCCCGGTGAACACTACATTAGCCTGGTGATCAACGGAAATGAGCGTGAGAAAACGGCTTTTGTAATCCATTGATTGTCATTTATTTTTGAAAAAAGTCATTTTTTTGATGAAATTTTCTGATTTTAGTTTAGCAATTTCAAAAAAAGTACTAACTTTGCCCTCGCAATTGGCGCGGAATATTAATAAATTTGTTGCGCCGGATGCTTTGCAACTGGCCCATGGTGTAACTGGCAACACGTCTGATTTTGGTTCAGAAGAGTCTAGGTTCGAGCCCTAGTGGGCCAACGAGAAAGGAAGTACGAAAGTGCTTCCTTTTTTTGTTTGGCTAAACTTGGGTGAGAACGCAAGGTGCCGATGAGAGCGTCAGCTATTCATCGGTAAGCACTAGTGGGTCAACAAAAAAGAAAAAGCTTGGGAGTTCTACTTTCAAGCTTTTTCCTTTTTACTCGAGTCTCACTCCGAAAACTTTCGGGACGACATTGCATTTATCTTTTCATTTTTTTGTAGAAATTAATTCCTATGGTTAAAATATGTAATTAATTGATTTGTATATCTTTGTAGATTAATCTAATCAAAACTAAAAAATATGACAGATCCCTCTTCACTAACAACTGCAATTGATAATGCAAGTAAAGTAGCAAGCACACCTTTATTTTCAACAGTTATTGATAAAATAACAGGATTCAAAATTAGCCAATGGGCTGCAGAAGGAGAAATAAGAAAGAAATTAATCCATGATGAGTACGAAAAAGCAAAAGAAAATGGAATAATAGGAATTCAATATATCGAGAATCTTCGCCATACTACTAATCTTATAAATACAGCTGTTAAAAGCTCAAAATATATAGATCCAAATAAATCAAATGAAATTAAGATGGATAATGATTTCTTTTGGAATACCATTGAGCATGCAAAAACAATTTCAAATGAGGAAATGCAAGAGTTAGTAGCAAAAATTATTGCAGGAGAATATAATCAACCAGGTGCTTATACTATGAGCACGCTCCAAATTGTTAAAATGCTTGGGAAAAAAGAGTTAGAATTGCTTGAAATAATTTGTTCATTGTGCGTAAATAGATTTCAAATTCCTAAGGATATATTTTCACTGCCAGAAAGCATAAAGCCTATTTTGAATCGTTTAGGAGTACATTATGGTACATTGCAGGAACTTCAAACCTTAGGATTATTTTTACCTAATGAAATGACTAACAATATGGAAAATACAGAGAAGAAAAATTTTACATTGACTTATTACAACAAAAAAATTCAATTTAAGCCTATTAATGAAGCTAATCCTAAATTTTCTGTTCCATCATATTACTCATTATCAAATACAGGAAAACAAATAGTCGAACATTTAAACTGTAAATATATTGAAGATTATTATATTTGGTTAACTATGAATTATAAAATAGCTAATTATGAAAAGGTCGAAAACTAACTGACTATTACCAATTGAAATAAAAATGGGATTTTCAAAAACAATAAAAGAGGATTTAATGGTTGCTTCTGCAAGACATTGTTGTGCATGTCATAGATATAAAGGAGTCAAATTGGAAATACATCACATTAAGCCACAAAATGAGGGAGGGTTAAATACATTTGAAAATGGAATAGTTTTATGTTTCGATTGTCACACAGATGCAGGACATTACAACGACAGTCATCCAAGAGGAACAAAATTTTCAAAAGATGAATTGATCAAGCATAAAAACACATGGTTTAAAAATGTTAAAGTTAATGATATAAAAAGTCCAAACTTAGCACTAAATTTAACATTTGATAATGATAGTATATCAAAAACTTTGAATCCAATATTTTTAAAAGAAGTTACAAAACATACAGATATTGAACCATTAAGAAATATTGATTATAAAAAGCAAATTCAAGAATTAGACACTACTTATTTACCTTTTTCATTATCACATAAAATTAAAAATTTTGATGATTATATCCTTTTTTTAAATGGAGAATTATTTGAAGGACTTCAAAAAGAAACACTAGAAAAAGAAAAAAGTCCTCAACCATTCAAGTTTGATTTAAATATGACTGGTGGAATATACAAATATGAGAATCTTAGTACTTGTGTTGTTAAACTAAAACTTTTAAATAATAGTTCTGAAGTAATAGAAGATTATAAAATATACCTACAATTTGAAGGAACAAGTAATATTGAAAGGGTTGATAAGAGAATACAGTGGGGAGATTCTGTAAAATATAATACTACTATAAAAAACGAATTAGAAGCACAATTCATACCTGAAAATAGCATTTTAGTCCAAAACGATAGTATTGACCTTGATTTATTATGTTTTAAACCTGAATCTAAAAATTCAAAAATAAAAATAAATTGGAAGGTATTAGCCCGAAACTTTAACCAATCAGGACAATTAGAATTATTAATAAAACCGAAATTTAAAACCGAAATAAGAACAAAATACGTAGAATCGCCTGAAAATTTTTCTTCACAAACTATAATATATAATAATTATAAATTTTATTAAGATACAGTTCTATTTAATATATTAAGTATCAATTTTGGTTCGAATCCTGTTGCGCGTCGTCAACGAAAAGCCCCATCTTTCGATGGGGCTTTTTTTATGCCCGGTTGGCGAGAATTTATCCTCCCGATCAACAACGCAATGGGGTTCCGGCTACTCTCCCCTTCTCCGCTCATAATACAAACAAACTGCGCCGCACGCAAAGGTCTTAGTCTTCGTGAGCTTCAGATCAATTTTGTGGTCAATGTTTTTGAAGAGCTGCAACCCTTTCCCCAGGATTGACGGGTGCACAGAAATCTGGTATTCATCGATCAAATCCAGTTGTGTGAAGCTGGCGATTAAACCCGGGCTTCCAACGAAAACAGGTAAACCGTCCTGCTGCCTGAGCTCCAGTATTTCTTCCGGAATGATTTCGTTTTTCAAGGTTGTATTTTTCCAGGTAACGGCTTCCAGCGTACGGGAAAAAACGATTTTGGGAATGTTGTCAATCAGCACGGCAAATTCATCCGTTGGCTTGTTCCCGGTAGGGTTTTTGACGATGTCCGGCCAGTAGCTTTCCATCAGCTGGTATGTTTTTCGTCCGTAAATGAGCGTGCCCGTGTTTCTTAACAAATCATTGTAATGCTCATGCACCTCATCATCTGCGTTCATTTCCGTGTGGTCGCAAAACCCATCCAGGGTCATATTCATTGCTGCAATTATTTTTCTCATGTGATTTTTTCTTTACCGGCCTGTTTACGAATATACAAATTTTCATTTTCCATTGTTAATTTCCATTTTTCATGCATTAAATCCTATCTTTGTTTTCCGATATGAAATTCCGCACCAGGCATAAAGAATTCCTCCTCTATGGCGCTTCCATGGCTGGCGTACTGTTCCTGCTCAAATTGCTTGAGGCCAATTTCATCGTTTACAATTACCGCCTCGATTTTTTTATTGGCGCTATTGCCATCGTATTTACCGTTTTGGGCATCTGGCTGGCTTTGAAGCTCGTTAAACCGAAAGTGGAAACCCGCATCATCGAAAAGGAAGTTTATGTTGATCATCCGGGAACACGTGAAATCAACCGGGAAGAGATCGAAAAGCTGGGTATGAGCAAGCGCGAGCTGGATGTTTTGAATTTAATGGCTGACGGTTTAAGCAATGAAGAAATTGCCGGGAAATTATACATCAGCATGAATACCGTGAAAACGCATTCCTCCAATATTTTTCTCAAACTGGATGTAAAAAGACGAACGCAGGCAGTCGAAAAGGCTAAACGATTGAATATCATCAATTAAACAAACTAGTACTTTCGGATGAATACCGGTTTATACGATCAAAATCACCCGAAAGTGTGACAAATAAGCAGCAAACCGGGGCTACTTTTGCAGCAGATAAATATTAAAAAATAAAACATGAAAAGAAACAGTTTAGTATTCGGAATTATTTCAGGCCTGATCATCAGCGCATTTATGGGAACTTCCATGGCAATCATGTCGTGCGGAAGCAGCAACCCGGACAGCATGAACAACAGTATGATCATTGGCTTTAGTGCGATGGCCGTTGCATTTTCCTTTGTATTCGTAGGTATTAAAAACTTTCGCGACAAGCAAAACGGCGGAACGATCACCTTTGGCAAGGCCTTTTTACTGGGTTTGATGATTACATTCATCGCTTCTACCTTGTATGTAATCACCTGGGGGATTGAATTCCATTTCTTCATGCCTGATTTTATTGACAAGTTCGCCGAGATCCAGATCCAGCAGCTGAAGGACGCTGGAATGTCAGGCGCGGCGCTCGACCAGGCTTCCAGGGAAATGGAAACGACCATTCACAATTATAAGACGAACCCTTTTTACTTTGCGATGTTCACATACATGGAAATTTTGCCTGTGGGGATTTTGATTACGCTGATCAGCGCGTTGATCCTCAGACGGAAAACACCCAGAGCAGTCAGCGTGCAGTAGAACTTTTTGGCCGCGAATTTCACGAACCAGCACCCATTCATTCGTGTATTTTCGTGTCATTCGCGGCTGACATTTAACAAGCTAAAATTTTAAATTACACATGGAACAAAAAAATGACACTACTCCAAAAGTAACCGGAATCGGGGGAATTTTCTTTTATTCGGACGAACTGGAGAAAACGAAGGAATGGTACGCCAAAAACCTGGGTATTGAAATCAACGACTGGGGTTCATCCAGCTTTGAGTCCAGGAACCTCGGCAATCCTGACGAAATCGACTCGCTCCAGTGGAAACCTTTCAAAAAGGAAAGTGATCATTTTTCGCCGTCCAAAAAGGAATTTATGATTAATTACCGCGTTCAGAACCTCGAAGGGCTCCTGGCCCGGTTTAAAGAAAACGGCGTAACAATCCTTGACGATGTAGCTACTTACGACTTTGGGAAGTTTGTACACATCATGGACGCTGAAGGCAATAAAATTCAGCTTTGGGAACCGAAGTAACAGTGATGAATGTTGAAAAGAACCCTCGTATGTCTTATGTCTATTATCTAATGTCTAATATCTCACTATAATGAAACAAACAACTTTAATCGCCCTCGTCATTATCGCCTCTTTCGGGCTGGGCTTCGGCTTCAAAACGATCATCAGCAAGGACGAAAAACCGGAGCTGAAACGCGTAACCGGCATTGGCGGGATTTTCTTCAAGTGCAAGGACCCCAAAAAACTGCGGGCCTGGTATGAAACGCATCTTGGCCTGAGCACGAACGACTACGGCGCGGTATTCGAATGGCACCAGGGAGCCGACAGTACGAAAAAAGGCTTTACGCAATGGAGCCCTTTCATCGAAACAACGAAGTATTTTGGCGCAGCGGAGCAAAAATTCATGATCAATTACCGCGTGCACGACCTCGAAGCACTGGTGAAACAGCTGGAAAAAGAAGGCGTGACCATCGTCGACAAGCTCGAAAGCTACGATTACGGTAAATTCGTGCACATCACGGACCTGGAAGGAAACCGGATCGAATTGTGGGAACCAAATGATGTCGTTTATGAAAAAATGGGCGTTGATATGGGCGCGAAAACGGTGAAGTAAGGTTATTCGCAGGTACTTTTTTTGAACCACATAGGCACATAGGGAAATTCCTGAATACAAAAAAAACGCCGGACTCTCATCCGGCGCCATAGCGAAATATATTGCTATTTTTTTAAAGTTGCTTATTTAACTGCGGTCATCGTGCAACTCTCAGGATCGGAGCACGGGTAGAAAAAGGCGTCGCAGGTTTCGTAGTTGATTGTCAGCGTGTTGCCGGTGATATAGCCGGTTCCTTCGTAGACAACACCGGTTTGCTCTTCCTTGAAGCTGATGTTTCCACCGCTTACCTGGGCGCGGATATTGATATCCATGCCGCCAAAGTTGTTGATCATGACCTCGTTCTTGTTCGGACCGTCAGTTACAGTCATCGCAAAATCGTCATTGCCGCCGATAACGCAGCTTTGGGTAACACTGTAGGTTCCCATGAATTTAGTGCGGGCGTAGGTGCAGCTGCCATCGTCGTCTTTAGCGTCGTTGTCAAAGTTTTCTGCAAGGTTGTCTATACAGCCCTCTTTTTTACAAGAGCTGAAGCTTAAAGCCAGGATAAAGAGCAGTGAGCTTACTTTTAAAAAGGAATTCATTGTGTTTGGTTTTGAAGTTATCCAGCAAATGTAGAGATTATTATCGTCGCGGAATTTGAGTTTAAACGGGAAAATCTTACATATTTATATTCGCCGGCAACTGATTTATATTGGGATAGCGGGAATGGGAATGGGAATGGGGAATGAAGAATGGAGAATGGAGAATGGAGAATTAGCTTCGTAACGTATTAGCATATTAACTTATTCATCAAAACTCAGGTAAACCGATTTTGTTGATAAACACGTAATTATACGCGCCTGATTTCCAATTTTTTATTTAGCTTTGCTGCCATACTAAAATAAATTATACCTATGAAAAAAGTACTTTTATCTTCCCTCTTTGTAGCGGGAACACTGTTCACTTCTGGTTTTTTTGCACAAAGCATCGAATCCAATGCTAAAAAAGCTGCTAAAGATGCAGGATGTTTGGCAGATTACAACGGAAGCCTTGATTATTCAATTATTGAGATCGGGATTTGCCGTTACCCTTGCGGACCAGCTTGTGACGGACTTGCTACTTTGAGTGAAGTATACATTTTTCCAAATCCGAACAACCACATCGGGCCATACGTAAAACTGGCTCCTTTGGCGAAAGTAACTATGTGCGGAAACGACGAAGTTGTTTCTGTTGAATGCCTGTAGATTAAAATTTACACCGGGAAAACGTCCTTCTTTAACGAAGGGCGTTTTTTTGTGCCCTAAAACGGTTGATTTTTACCGCATAAAACACATAGAATATTTAGTGGTGTTTACAGTGGTTAAAAAATAGTTGCACTACTAAAAGATTTAGCTGTGAACAATTTAAAAATCAGGTATTTATACGTATTGCAGGTCTCATTTCAAATCATAAATTTGCTGCTCATATCTAAATTATATCTACATGAAAAATTTAACAAAAACGCTCACAGCCTTTGCTTTCATGCTGACGGCTTTCGCTGCAACGGCACAGTCCGAAAACAGCTACATTGGTAAAGCACGCGGCTTTGCACATGATTGTCTCAATGATTACCAGGGCTACCGCATCACAGCCAGCGTTCAGGAAACAGCGATCTGCATTGTTTCCGGGAGCCTGCACCAGGTAACTTTTACCGCAACGCCGGATTGCCAGCCGAATGTTCCATGTCCTGCAGTGGCTATCCTGGTAGCAACCGTTGAGTTCGACTGCGACGGTAACCCATACCTGCTGAGCTGCGGCGGTTTCCCGACAGAATAAATTAAAGAATCCTGCATTTCCGTGCACAAGCAGCCCGCTGATTATACCGGCGGGCTTTTGCTTTAAAGGTCATAAGAATTAAATCTTTGAATTTCTCCCACCAATATCAGCCATCTTACGTATAGTTTGCAGCACCCGGAAAACCTACTTTTGTTGAGAACAAATAAACAAAACGACTATTTATGGCTATCTTCAAATTCTTGCTGGCTATCGAGGAATTATTGTACGAAATCCTGCTGGGCTTGTTCTTCATCCCGAAAACACTGTACAAAATCATCGTTTCGCCCTCCAGGATGTATTATTATGCCTTGGACGAACTGGGCAAAAAACCCGAAGAGCGCTTCAATAATTACCTCTCCCCGATGCTGCTGTTCACAGTCATCACGATTATTCCCTTAGCCAGTATATCTTTCTCCCCGGCGCAGGCTTTCTTCAATTCGTTTGAAGACATAAAAAAAGCGTTTGATGCCAATTTTGAGCTGAAGATCCTCGTCATCGGCATTTACCTGCTGCTTTTCCCGCTGACGATAGCTGTTTTCACGAACTGGGCCGCCAAAATGGACCTAACCCGGTCAGCGCTCAAACCTACGTTTTACCTTTTGTGCTATGCCTTCATTCCCGCTCACCTGCTCAGCCTGGTCCTGGCCTATTTTGTAAACACTTATCCCGGGCTGAACGAATCGGTACCTTTTATAATTGCTATTCCCCCGTTTTGGATCATCTGGCGCTCAGCTCTCGTGATCCGGATCCAAACCGGCAAAAAGCTGGCGGATTCCATCGGTTTGGCGGTCGCCTACTTTTTGTTCATGCTGCTTATATTATTCCTCATTATTATGATCTTTGTATATACCTGGGAAATCACCCACGGTCCGCACGCTCAGCTGCAAACAGTCTACGAAGCAGCGCTTCAATAAAAATCAGCTAATTTTCTAAAAACGAGTGATTAGCTAATATATTTTTGCCACGAATTGTTTCTGCTCCGCGGTCACGAATTTTTTTGAATTGGTGGCTGTTATTTTTTTATCCCCAAATACTTTATTCGTATTTTTGCTCTATGGAAGAAGAAAAAGCACCGCTTTTGAAGGACCAGGAAACTGCGTTCAGCAGCCCGCTTCCGGCTCTAAATAAACTCAGGTCTTTCATTTTCGGGGATGAAAAGCCGGAAATGATGCTGCGGATCCCGATCTACATCAATATCCTGATCTGGTTTATTTTTCTCATGTGGCATATCCTGAGCTATTACGCTATTTCTTACCGGGATGTAATCCTGGAGGAAAAGAAAGTCAATGTCGAGATCCTGATCCTCAACCGCGGTAACGAATTGGGCTTTGACCCAAGTGTTTTTCTCGGGCACCTTATTCGTTTTCATGCCATTTCGATCCTTTGCTGGGCAGTTGTTTTTATTGGCATTGTACTCATGTGGCGCAAAAAGAAAAATTTCCTGTATTTCCTCTTCGGGCCGCTCGTGATTTACCTCGGGACTTTGCTGTTTTATATGGGAATGGATTATTACCTCGACGATACCACTTTTTTCGATAAGCTGCTTTTTTTCCTGCTCGTACTGAATTCCATATTTTACCTGATCATTTTCCGCAGGCAGGAAGAAAACCCGGATTCTAATTTTTTCGAAACGGATTAATTGGTTGTCTTGCCACGAATTACACCCATGTCACGCATATTTTCACACACAGCATTCGTGCAATTCGTGTAATTCGGGGTTAGGTCAATGCGAAGTTTTACGTTTTCTTTCGCTTTTCAGGAAATTAAGCAGCACTTTTTCGTCCGGGCTGAGCCCTTTGTCAGCAACGATGGAACCTTCTTTTTTGATTTTTTTCAGGTAAGGCAGCAGCAAACCGTTTTCATAGGCATCAACCAACGCTGGAAAAACATAAGATTTTTTACAAACTGCGCGGGTATTCCCTAATTTGGCCGCCACGGCATCCAAAGCTTCGTTCAGGATCCGCTTCCGGCCGCCTTCCGTTTTCGGGTAATCCCGCAGGGCAAGCTCCCGCAGCATTTCCAGTGTTCCCGACCAGGTACGGAAATCCTTGGCGGTGAAGTCGCAGCAGGTCACTTCACGGATATAGCGGTTGATCAAGCCCGAATCGATCGATTTTCGACCGCCGTCCGGCAAATAAAACTGGAACAGTTCCTGGCCCGGGATCTCGCGGCACTTTTTCACCAAACGCGCCAGGTTGCGGTCGGTCAGCGTGATGTCCTGCTCCACTCCTTTTTTACCGCGGAAACTCAGCTTCAGCTTGCTGCCGCTGATCCGGACGTGCTTGTCACGCAAGGTTGTCAGTCCGTAAGATCCGTACAATTGCTTATAAGACTCATTTCCTACCCGGATCAGCGTTTTTTGCATCATGTTCACGGAAATTGCCAGCACTTTGCGTTCATCCAGGTTTTTACGGCGCAGGTCTTTCGCTATGTTGCGGCGGAATTCAGGTAATTTCCCCCCGAACTCCAGTAAGCGGAAATACTTGGTTTCATTGCGTGTCCTGCACCAATCTTCGTGGTAGCGGTATTGTTTTCGGCCTGCCTGGTCAATGCCGGTAGCCTGTAAGTGTGCATTTTTTTTAGGGGCGATCCAAACGTTCGTCCAGGCGGGGGGAATCACAAGCTTACGGATGCGCAGCAAGGTTTTTTCGTCCCGGATTTCCTGCCCGCGCGAGTCGAGGAAAACAAATTTGTTTCGCTTCCATTGACGGCTGATCCCCGGTACGGAGTCGCTCAGGTAGATCAATCCCGTTTCTTCCAATACAAGGTCTGTATCACTCATGGTGAGAAGAATTAGGTTTAAACTGAATTTGATTTAAAACTAAGACATTTTTCAGCAAACAATTTTACATTATTATACATCTTTGTTATAGGAAGCAAACAAAGAGAATTTCATCTGTCACACAGCTTATTCTGGCACAGTCCGCCAGCTTACGCAAACACGCGCAAAAACTCTTCAAAAGCCATAAACTCTTGCAACAGATCCCTGATACCTGGCGGTATCATTAACGAATGTCTTATTTTTTGATTTAAGCCACTTTCAGGCGCGCCACTTTGGATTTGGAGAATTGCTCGCGGGCATAATCCAGCGTCAGCTTAAATTCTTTTTCATCATTGGATGGCAGCTCGAACATCGCATCTGTAAGGATTGCTTCGCAGATGGAACGCAACCCACGTGCCCCCAGCTTAAACTCAATCGCTTTGTCAACAATGAAATCCAGCACTTCACCGTCGAAACTCAATTTGATCCCATCGATTTCAAACAGCTTAATATACTGTTTCACGAGCGCATTTTTTGGCTCGGACAAGATGCGTTTCAAGCTTTTCGCGTTCAAAGGCTCAAGGTAAGTCAGTGATGGGAAACGACCGATCAGCTCCGGGATCAAACCATAAGATTTGATGTCCGTCGGGTTGATGTATTTCAGGAAGTTATCTCCGTCGACCTTCACATTTTCCTTGGTTGTAAAACCAATTGTTTGCGTGTTAACCCGGCGTGCGATAATCTTCTCAATCCCGTCAAAAGCGCCTCCGCAAATGAAGAGGATATTTTTGGTTTCGATCTGGATCAGCTTTTGCTCGGGGTGCTTGCGCCCACCCTGCGGCGGAACATTCACCACCGTTCCCTCCAGCAATTTCAGCAAGGCCTGCTGAACGCCTTCCCCGGAAACATCACGGGTAATGGAAGGATTGTCGCTTTTACGCGCAATTTTATCAATTTCATCTATAAACACGATTCCCCGCTGGGCAGCTTCCACGTTGTAGTCTGAAGCCTGAAGCAAGCGCGAAAGAATGCTTTCCACGTCCTCGCCCACGTAGCCTGCTTCCGTCAGAACGGTTGCGTCGGCAATACAAAAGGGAACGTTCAGCATTTTCGCAATGGTTTTCGCCAGCAAAGTTTTACCTGTACCGGTACGCCCCACGAGGATCACGTTGGATTTTTCAATTTCGATATCATCGTCCCCAACCTGCTGGTTGAGTCTCTTGTAATGATTATATACAGCTACGGAAAGTACTTTTTTGGCATCTTCCTGCCCGATTACGTACTCATCAAGCTTCGTTTTGATTTCCTGCGGCTTGAAAACCTTGTACGGCTGGTCGGATTTCGGGCCTGTTTTTTTGCCGGTATTAAATTCTTCCTGGATGATGGAGTATCCCTGTGTAATACAACTTTCACAGATATGGCCTGAAAGCCCTGCAATCAATATACCTACCTGGTTTTTTGTCCGCCCGCAAAAAGAGCATGATGTTTCTTTTTTTGACATACTGCAAAATTACACTATTTTTTCAATTTTTCCCAACCGCACGGCAGAATTATACGAACGGCAGAAACAGCTTATGAGTTAAAACCGGATCGAAGGGTCGCGAAGTTTGCGAAGGATGCAAAGGGAAAATTAAAGTAAGTTGAGGATGTCCTTTAAACTTTGCGTTCTTCGCGTGCTACTTTGCCGCCTTTGCGATCCAAAACACACGTTATAAACTCATCTTTTGAATTTATATTGCAAAGTAAGGTAAAAACTTCTCCCGTCGGAAGGCAAAATCCCCGGGCCCGGGTAGGCCGTTGCGCGGCGCGTGTAATAGCTGGCATCCAGCAGGTTATTGATCCCGGCTTCTGCCTGGAACCACTTTCGGAATTCGTAGCGCAGTGAGAAATCCATCACGTAATACGAAGGAATATAGCCGATTACCGCGTCCCCGCTTGGTTCAAGAGCATTGGACGCATCACTGAACTGTCCTTCATTATACGAAAACTGCAACTGCGTAGAAAAGCGTTTTGTTTTGAATTTCAAGCCGCTGCGCAGCATGACCGGACTGACATATTCTACCTCTTTCCCAATAAAATTAGCTTCTTTGGAGCGGATGTAGACCGCATGGATATAAGAAAAATTAACAAAGGCAGAAAGTGAAAAGCGGGAAGAATCGTTGAAAGCTTTCAGGAAATCCATTTCTACAAAGGCTTCAACGCCGACATTCCGGGCATCGCCGATGTTTGTCCGGATTTTATTCGTTCCGTTCGGCTCAGGCGCCAGGCCAATTTTATCGCCGTAAAACAGGTGAAAAACAGCCAGGTCGGTGTATAAATACGGTTTGATCAGTCCGCGGTAGCCGATTTCCGTTGTAGAGCCATATTCATCACGGATCAGCGTGTCAATTACAATATTGGGGTTACTCACGCGGATATCGTTGAAATTCACTGCGCGGTAGTTCAGGCAGAAATTCCCGTAGAGCTGGGTCAGCTTACTCGTTTTAAACGCAATGCCCGCACCGAAGAGCGGCACAATCCTGCCCAGGCTGGTAGTATCGGTAACCTGGTAAACGCCCAGCGTATCGGCGCTCAGCGGATGAATGGCGTAGCGCTTGTAAAACCCCTGGGAAGAGCTGTGAATGTATTCGAAGCGAAAACCGGTGTTGAAAGTCAGGCGCTCGCCTTTAAACCAGATGTTTTCCAGGAAATAAGAGAAATTCCGGGAGGGGAAATCGTAGGACGAATATTCGAGGTTTCTCGGGTTCAAAAACTGGTAATCCGCCAGCGAATCGTTGGACGCCAAACCTTGTTCCGAACGTGTAGTTCCCTGGTAATAGCGCACACCGGTGAGAAAAGCGCCGCGCAGGTCGGAAACCGTTTTTTTGCGCAGCCTGACAGTGTAACGCGTCAGGAAACGGGCTTCAGCACCGGCATTTTCGAAATTCCCGGCAATCAGCTCACGGTTCAGGCCGATGTCAGCCTGGTTGATTTTCCCCAGGAAGCCAAGCGAATAACGGGCGGATTGCATGCCGAAAGCGCGGACATTAAAGGTGCTGCGCGAAGAAATATCATAATCGTAGTGCAGGGCGAGAATGTTCCAGTTTACACGGAACCAGTTGCGGTTGCGGACACTCTGGCGCGGATCCTGCTCAAACATGACATCCGTCAAACCGCCCGCCTGCCGTGCATCGTAATGCATTCCCGTATATTCCAGGCGTAACCGGTTTTTTTCATTGAGGTAATAGCCGATTTGCCCGAAAAACTGGTGCTGTGTGAAAGCGCTGTTGCTCCGGTAGCCGTCGCCTTGCTTCAGCTGGTGGTAAAACTGGTACTCCAGGCGTTTGATCCTTCCGCTGATGCGGTTAAATCCGCCAAAATAACCGAAGCTGCCCACCGTGTTGCGCGTTGTAAACTCGAAAGGCGAATCTTTCACCGGCTCTTTGATCACAAAGTTCATTAAACCGCCAAACTGCGTTCCGTACTGCAAAGATGCTGATCCACGGATGATTTCGATCGAGCTCAAAGCTTCCAGCGGCGGCGTATAATAGCTTTCCGGGTAACCGAGTGCATCGGCGCTGATGTCGTAGCCGTTCTGGCGCATGTTGAAATTCGCTGCCCGGTTGGGAGAAAGTCCCCTTCCTCCTACGCCCATCTGGATCCCGGCGCCGTCGCTTTCCCAGATATTGAGTCCCGGGATTTTGGCAAAAAGCTCCCGCGGGTTGCCCGTTGACTTCGCACCCTGCTGGTTTTCCGTCTGGATAATCGCGTTTGTCCCTGTAGCGATCTGAACTCCTCTTACCGGCGGCAGGTAGCCTATTTCGAAGTTATTTAATTTTTTCTGAATGATTTTGGTTTCGTCCAGCTCTGTAATTTTTGCTTTCAGGCGAACGTTAATTTCCGCTTCGGATTTCACTGCCAGGCGCTCGTATTCGATGTGTGTAAACACAACTGAATCCTCATCGCAGCGTTTTAAATGGAAATCGCCGTTAAAATCCGTAAAGGCGTTGTGGTGCCTGCAGCTGACCTTAACCCCGTATATTGGCGCCCTGTTTTCGTCCATAACCCTTCCCTTGATCACCTGGGAGAAGAAAGAATTTGAAACAAAAACAAAAAATACTATTGATAAGGCTCTAACCATTTTCGCGCTGCAAAATTATAGTGTATTTGTGTTAAATCGTGTTTTTTATCGAGAAATTTTCGGCTTGGGCGGCCATTCAGGCTCACATACGATTCTGCATGGATGCCCGGATTTTGCAAATGGACTTTTTTTCCACTGAAAACCAACACTGTATCTTTGTACCTCTGGTGGAGGTAGGACGCGTATTGCAGCAAAAAATCCGGCTGTGTCGCCATTTGGTCAGTTTGTGATTCGGTGAGGAACATCCGGTTGTCAATTTCAATTTCCCCGCCTGTTTCCCGGTCTTTGACGTAAAAAGTCGCCAGGCCTTCCTTGTGCATGAGCATCACGCGCCAGGAAAAGCGAAAACCTTCCTCCGACCAGAAAATGCTGCCCGGATAAAGCAAAAAACGCAGCGGAACGAGCAATTGAAAGACAATGTAAGCAATGAGCAGGCTTTTCACCAGGGATCGCCGTTTTTGAAAACTCCGTTTGACGAGGTTTTCCCTGATATTCAATACATTCCTGATCCGGAGAATCAATTTTTGGTGGAAACCCGCCGGGAAAAAGATCAGCGTTGAGAAGATCATTACCCACGGAAATACGCCGATCGGGAACAGCAGCCAGGTTACCACGTGGAAAACTACCACAGCTGCGTAAGCGAACCTGCGGGTTTTGCTGTTTGAAAGGAAAAACGGGATTGTAAGATCATACACACAGCCGAACCAGCTGAAAGCAAAAGCGAGGAAAGAAGACGCAAACCAGGAACCGACGAGCGGCAAATCCCGGTAGGCCTGCAGCCAGGTCCTGAGCGGCTGGGCTTCAAAGAGCCAGTCTGGGTTAATTTTAGCCAGGCCGGCGTAAACATACACTACCCCCAGCTGAAAGCGCAGGATCCAGATCGTCCAGTTGGGAACAGTTAAGCTTGCAATTCCGGGGTTCCGGCGTGCATCAAGGGATAAAGACGAATGGGCCGGGAGAAAGATCAGCAGGAAAGCTACGAGGCTCACAAAATAGTAGTGGTTGAGGTAATACGTTTTGTCGAGCAGCTCAACGTAAGTGAACAGAATAAAAAATAAAGCGGCCGAAAAGCGGTAAAAAGCACCGAGAATAATCCCAACGGAGGCAAAAACCATCCCGACAAAGGGCAAATACATCCAGTTTCCCGGAAGCGGCTTCACCCAGTCAAAGCCCAGGTAAGTGAAGTGAAACTGCGGATCGATGTATAAATCAGCCACCCAGCCTTTGGAAATAAAGCGCAGGGCGCCAAATAACAATAATGCCCCGAAGATTATCCGGAAGATAACCAGCGGGGCACTATTTACAGGTCTAAATAGAAATTTTCCGGTATTTTTCAACAAAAACACACCTGTTCCTTTTTGTTGTTAATCGCCGTCGTTGTCCTGGTATGTGATCAGGATCCCGAAAGCGGATGTCATATCTGTTTTGATGTAAACCACCGTACCGTGAATGTAGGTATAGTAATTGTCTATCGTGCTAGTTTGATTAACGATCATGTTTTGCATGTCCGTATTCCAGTTTGCCGGTTCGGAAACCAGGTGATTAAACCGTGTTTCGATCGTTTGGGCCAGCTCCTGCTTTTCGAGGGCAATGAGGTAATCATCAAAGCCGGTTCCCGTTGCGGAAGCATCGTATTTATTGCCCAGGAAAACCTCACGCAAAGCCCGGAGGTTCCTGACGAGCAGCTCTTTCCCGAATTTCGAATAACGCGCTTCGAGGAACTCCAGGCGCTGAATGCCGAGACTTTGCTTACCGAGCGGAATGCCAACCTTGGTATGCTTCGCCAACTCAAAATCCCTGCAATAGGCATTTATCATCAGGGAAAACGGACTGGTTGAGCTTGTTCCCGTTCCGTCCACGAAAGCAGCACGGTAAGTTGCCCACCCGCTCACAACCGAGGCTGATTCGCTTTTCATCTTAGCTATGATGTCCGTTACGTAAGCTTTGCGGTTGGCCGCTTGCAGGTCGTTCACTGCGCCTTCACTGAAAAACAGGTAGTCGAGCGCCGGAAAACCGATTGCCGTGATGTTCGCCGCCGTAGCCAGGTCGTAAGACCCGCTGCTGACGTTGTTTTCGATGGCTGCCGTATCCGAAGGAAAGCTTCCCAGGGCGCCGGCCAGGCCAACATTCATCGCGGGTCCGAAATCAAACATTTTTACTTCCTGGAAAACCAGGTAAGCACTTTTCCAGGCTTCCTGAACTTCAGTAAGCGCTGCCGTGCCGGGAGTAGCTTCGAAAGCTTCCCATTTGCTTTTCATGGCAGCAATTTTACTGTCGAGCAGCTGGTAGCCCGGGATAATCCAATTATCGGCCAGGTTAGCCGTAATGTCCTTTTTTTCAAAAGGCACTTCCGGTTCCGGCTCCTTCTCTTTACACGAAGTAGAGAAAAGGGATAAAGCCAGCCCAAGTCCGATGATTGTCTTAATATTTCGCATCAATATCTGCTTTGATTTCGTTGATTTGAGCCAGCGTCAGGTTCCAGAAGTTAGTTCCGAATTTCGCCAAAACCGCATCTACCTCATCGTTGGTCATTTTACGTGTATCCATCGGGCAGTATTTCAAGCTTTTGATCATACCGTAAGCTTCGTTTAATACGTGCAGCGTTTTCCCCTGGTCAGTACCGAAGTTCGTCACTGCGTCACCGAGGTATTTCATTGCCTGGTAAGCTGCGATTTTCTCCCACATCATTTTCACTTCTGCCATAGCAGCGTCACGGTCAGCAATTACATTAGCAGCAATAGCGGCACGGCCCTTTTTGAAGTTGTTCATCATCACGGCGTTGGAACCAATTGTTGCATCCTGTGAGTTACAGTATTTACCCCAGAAACCGAGGGCAGCAGTTGCAGGGAAATCCGTAGGAACGGCAAAATAACCGAAAGCTTCATCCCAGTGGTGCTCCATCTGCGTATAGTATTCACCGTTAGCAGGGTTAACCGCAGTTGTGTTATCAACATTCATTTTGCTCTCGCTGAAGTAAACGTTCAAAGACTGGTACATGAAAATAGACGCCATGAATGCTTTTTCGATGATTTCTTTGTACTCTCTACCGTTACGGTCAAACAAATATTTGGATGTACCTGAAGTTAAAACGCCTGCCTGGCCGCTGCCCGCCGTCATGTTGTAAGACGCGGAAACCACCTGGAGACTGTCAAAGTAAGCTTCAATCGCTGCAACGTCGAGCGCAAAGCACTTGTCTTTCAATTGTCTTGTAGAAGTGAAAGAGAATTCTCCGTTTCCGTTACCGCCTGTGTTAGCGAACATATCTTTCAGCACCTGGGCACTTACTTGTCCATCCACACCAGTCCTGATCTTGGTGATCATTGCCAGCGCCTGGTTGATGCGGTCTGTCTGACCCGGGTAGCTTACTGTTGAGTTACCTGCATCATCTGTAAATGCATACGTAGCCGGAACCGTGTACAACGGAATGTCATTAAATACGCAGGATCCATCATCCTTTTTCGCATTTTCATTGTAATTCAGCGCTTCTGGGTCTGTACAGCCCTCTTTTTTACAAGAAGCTAAAACGGAGGCAAAAGCCAAACTTAATACTACTACTTTTCTCATCTTATTTAGAATAATTTTAAACAAGGCAAAAGTAGGGGCATAATCCGGGAGCGGCAATACCCTTTTTGTGGTATTGTGATAAAAAGATGATACTATTTATTCGGGGTGAGATAGATTGGATTACTAAATTAAAAAGAAAAAGCCCGGTTTTTTCAAACCGGGCTCTTCAATATTTTTGTTTTGTATTAGAATTTCGCAGAAATACCAACGTTGATGATACCACCCTGACCAAAACCAAGTGCGAGGTTTGCACCGATGTTGTCAGTAAAGAAATATCTCATACCAACACCAATTTTGGAAGCAACAGGGATCAAACCGCTTACTTTTGCTTCTTCGAAATCAGGGTCAGTAGACTCATACTTGAAGCTTCTTTTACCGTAACCGGCACCGAAAACTGCGTATGCATCCACTTTGTCATTTTCAATGAAGTGGTAGTTGAACGTAGCCAATACACCCAGTTTTTGCGTGCTGATCTTGTCAGTTTGCGTAGTCACTACATATGTATCAGTAGCTGAGTTGTACTCTGTGTCTTCGTAATCGTAAGAAATGGAAGAGTTGTTGAAACCGATGTCAATACCAACGCCGATTTTATCAGCGACCATGTACTCACCACGTAAGCCTAAAGGCCCGATACCACCGATTTTTACATTTTCGTTAGAACCTGAATTAGTATAAGCTGCTTTCAGAACAGTTGTGTACAGGTTTGGAAAGCCATAATAAACGTCAACGATAACATTTCCTTCTTCAACAGCCTGTGCATTCACATTTGAGCTTAATGCTGAACCTACAGCAACCAAACCCAGGATAAATAATTTTTTCATGATTAATGATTAATTTGTAAATAATTGGTTTCAAATATAGGAGCATTTTTTGAGCAGACAATAAAAATGATAAAAAAATTACGTGAATATTTCTAACAGTACCTGTCTTTTTTGCTTGGAGACCGGGATCATCGCATTGTCGGACAGGATCAGGTGTCCCCCATCGGATTTGATGTAGCGGATGATGTATTTGCGGTTGACGAGGTGTGAATTGTGCACGCGGATAAAATTGAAGCGTTCGAGCTGTTTTTCAACTTCTTTAAGCGTTTTGGAAACGAGCACCTTGTTTTTATTCTGAAAATGAAACCAGGTATAATTGGAGTCGCTTTCCACGCGGATCAGGTCGTTGCAGTCAATCAGGTCATAGCCTTCCTTCGTTGGGATGCTGATCCGCATTTGTTCCATGCCGCTGAACAATTTGCTGAAATCCATGCGGCTGGTATTTTCGCTCCGCTGATCGATCGCTTTTTGCACTGCTTTGATGAGCTCGATTTCATCAATGGGCTTGAGCAGGTAATCGATGGCGTTTACTTTAAAGGCTTTGATAGCGTAATCATTGTAAGCAGTTGTGAAAATGAGCTTATACTTGAGGTAGGCTGTTTTTTCGACCACCTCAAAACCGCTTCCCGACGGCATTTCAATATCAAGGAACAGGAGATCGGGTTTGTGCTCTTCGACGAGCTCAATGCCCTGGTTTACGCTGCCGGCCGTTCCTACTATTTCAACATTTTTAAAATGCTCTTCGATCATGATGCTGAGCGATTTGATTGCCAGCACTTCATCATCCACGATTACCGCTTTTATTTTCATTGTATTATCGGTATTATAAGTTCAACTTTTGTTCCTGTCGCTGCCCCATCTTCATCGTACAAATCCACAATCGAGATTTTAGATTCGGCCTTATAGAGCTTATTGTACAGATCAATCCTGTTTTCTGTCAGCTTGATGGAAGCCGATTGGTGGTAACGGATTTTTTTCTGCTTGATTTCGTTGGCCTTTGTACGGCCGATCCCATTATCGGTAATCGTACAGATGATATTTTTCCCGTATATATCAAAGTTAATTTCCAGCTTGCCTTCCCTTCCTTCCAGCGGGGTGAGACCGTGGTTTACGGCATTTTCAATAAAGGGCTGGATAATCATCGCCGGGATGCGCACACCGAGACTTTCTTTGTTGCCAATATTGATCTCGTAATTAAAGCTGTAGGCACAGCGCATCCGTTCAATTTCAATGTAATCCTGGAGCAGGCGGAGCTCTTCTTTGACGGTCACAAAATCGTGGCGTGAAATCTGGATAATTTTCCGCATCAGCGAAGAGAATTTCCCGAGGTAAAAATTAGCCTGCTTGTTTTCATTTGCCAGGATAAAGCTCTGGATCGAATTCAAGGCATTAAACATGAAATGCGGGTTCATCTGCGCGCGGATCACATTGGCCTGCAAACCGGCAATTTGTACCTGGATGTAATTTTTCTCGCGTTCTTCCGCCTTGATTTTCCGGGTGCGGTAATTCACCAGCGTGTAGATGCAAATGACGAGCAGTAAACCGGTCAGGCTGATGAACCACCATTTTTGCCAGAAAGGGTATTTGATTGAAAAAGTAAAGGTAGCATGCGAATTGGAATCTGTTTTCACAATAAAGCTGTACTTCCCGGGCGGCAGCTTGGTCAGCCTGACAGAAGAAGAAGGACTTTTGTGCCACACATCGTCATAGCCCTTGATCATATAATAGTATTCGGCTTTCCGGGCGTTTGTATAATTCAGCGCGAGAAAGCTGATTACGATTTTATCATCGCCGTATTCCAGCTCGGCATTGTTTTGAAGGCGTTTGATCAGTCTCGAGCTGGCAGCTGTGATGTAAATCGGGGCCGTTTTGTTCTGCTTGTCGAGCTTGCTGATAGGAAACTTATAAAAGCCATTGCTTGTAGCGAGGTATAAGTCATTATTCACCCGCAGGATATCGTTGATCTGCCCTATCCCGTAACCCTCCAGGTAAGGATAATTAACTATCTTCCAGTCCGATTCGCCTGTAATACGGCTCAGGCCTTCGTTTGTACTGACCCACAGGTTATTTTGCGGCCCAAGGTACAGGCTCCTCACATAATTGGACGCCAGGCCCTTCTTTTCATCATAAAGCGTCAGCTTGTCTTTTTTATTGTAATACCAGATCCCCTTTCCGAAAGAACAAAGCCATAAGCCATCCTTTGACTCTGCGAGATCATCAATCCTGTAATTCAGGTTTTTACGTAAAAAAGAATTATCGACCCACTTCCTGGTCTTCAGGTCAAAACTAAACAAACCATTGTTGGTGGCCATCCAGATCGTATCATTCACGATAACAACATTGTTTATACGGGATTCCGTCATCAGGAGCCTGACGTTTTTTTTCCTGCTGTTGTCGTACATATGGATGCGGGACATGTTGATCAGGTAGTCATTGCCTTTGTAGCGCATGATTTTCTTGATATGCATCGTACTGTTGTAATCCTGTTTTTTAAGTACCCCGCTTTTATTTTCAGAAACATACTGCATCCTGCTAATGCCGGTCTGGTTCGCTGTATAGCATAAAATATAGTCCTTTTCTATTTCCGGTGAGTAATAAAAAAGCTGCATATCCAAACGCTTCAGGAAATCATTTTTGTCAAATATGAGCAAATCCCCTAATTTCTCATTCACCATCACCTTGCCGTTATTCACGACGATATGCTCCAGCTGCTTCCCTTCCTTGAGCAAGGTCATAAAATCAAAATCGGGAATGTACTTTACACCGTTATACAATGTAGTCAGCCAGGTCCCTCCTTCAATATCCTGTGTCATTGCAGTAAAATACTGATCCTGGTAATAATGTTTCCATTTATCCAGCTTGTGATAATCGGGAAATAAATACAGGCCTTCGTTCGCTGTAAAGACCCATAATTGTCCTTTTTTATCCAGGTAGGAGTTGACAACACTCGTTTTCAGCAGCACCTTTAATTTTCCTTTACGAAAGCAGAGCAGCTCGCTTTTTGTGGTGATTAAAAACTCTTCGGGGCTGACCCGGATGATCTTGTGGCTGCGGTAACCGGCGTATGCTTCATAGTTTGACCTGAAATAGCGTGTTTTTCCTTTCCACTTTTCTATGTAGGCGAGACATACCTCAACAGTGCAGTTTGTAATTTTATGATGTGTACAGCTCACATAAGATGTTCCGTAAATGTAATCCCCCTGCTTGTTGAACTCAATCACAAAATCCGATTTCATTTCTTTGGAAACCGGCGGTGATGTATACGGATAAGCTGATTTATACAACATGCCGGAAAGCATGGTCGCCACCCACAAAGTATCCCCTTCATCCACATACATGGAATGGGCAAAATCATCCATTTTAAAAACATTGGGGCCTTTTTTGAATTTGTATTTCAGCAGCGTCACCTGGTCATCCTTGATATAGCCTACATGCGAAGAAATCGTAATAAACCAGATCCGTCCTTTTTTGTCTTCGTAGAGCTTGGTCACCATGCGTTCGGGAAGGCCTTCCGAAATAGAAAAGCGCACAAACTTGGTCCCGTCATAACGGCAAATCCCCCCGTCGGTAGCAATCCAGATAAAACCGCGTGAATCCGACAAAACAAAATGTGCTTCATTGGAAATAAGACCGTCTTCGATCCTGAAGTTTTTGGAAATCGGGTCCTGCGGCTGTTTTTTTTGTGATTTTAAATGATTTAACGGCAAAATCTCGTTCAGGTTCTTTTCCGTATTCTCATGTAATTTTTTGATCTGTGTTTTTTGGGGGAAAGCAGGCAAAAAGAGGGAAAGGAAGAACAGCAACACCAGTATTTTCGTGGATTGCCCCAAACATCTTTTCCAGACAGATTTATTTCCTGTAAGCGGGATCATGAACAACAAATGTATAAAGTAAAAGCTTTCAAAAAATGAAATACCAGGTAATTAAATCGTTTTTCCTTCTTTGTACGGAATAAATATTTCAACCCGTGTTCCAGCAGGCGCCTTGTTTTCGTCATACAAATCAATGATTGAAATCCGGGATTCAGTTTTATAAAGCTTGTTATATAAATTAATCCTGTTCTCCGTCAGCTTGATGGAAGCCGACTGGTGATAGCGGATTTTTTTCTGCTTGATTTCCCTTGCCCGGCCGCGGCCGATCCCGTTGTCCGTAACCGTACAAATGATATTTTCTTCATTCTTGGTGAAGCTGATGCTTAGCTTTCCCTTCCTGTTTTCGAGCGGGCCCAGGCCGTGAAGGATCGCATTCTCCACGAAAGGCTGGATGATCATCGCCGGAATCCGGGTACCGGGAACATCCCTGTCATCCATTTTGATTTCACATTCAAAACTGTAATCACAGCGCATCTGCTCAATTTCTATGTAATCCTGCAGCAGCCGGAGCTCTTCTTTAACGGTCACAAAATCATGGCGCGAAGCCTGGATGATCTTTCGCAGCAGGGAAGAGAATTTCCCGAGATAAAAACTGGCCTGCTTGTTTTCATTGGCAAGGATGAAGCCCTGGATGGAGTTGAGCGCATTAAACATAAAGTGCGGGTTCATCTGCGCCCGGATAACATTGGCCTGCAAACCGGCGATCTGTACCTGGATATTATATTTTTCCTGCTCTTCCTGCTTGATTTTGCGCGTCCGGTAGCGAAAAAACAAGTACACAAGGAAAACCAGTGTTAAAAGCATAAAACAGATAAACCACCATCTTTGCCAAAGCGGGTACCTGATTGAAAAACGGAGCGTTGCGTGGGAATTGGAATCTGTTTTTACAATAAAACAGTAATCCCCCGGCGGCAGTTTGTTGATCGTGAGTGAAGTATTTACGGTTTTATGCCAGCTGTCTTCAAAGCCACGGATCATGTAGTAATACACTGATTTGTCCGAGCTGGCATAATTCACCGCCAGGAAATCGATCTTTATCTGGTCGTCACCGGGATCCAGTTTCGTGTTTTCCAATACCAGCGTACCATTTTTCGACCTCGCCGCAATGATATAAACGGGAAGCTGCCTGTTTCGCTTGAAGAGCTTTTCGACCGGGAACTCATAAAGGCCTTTTGTTGTTGTCAGGTAAAGATTATTGCCCGACCTCAGTATTTTATTAATTTGTCCCAAATCATAACCGCCCACGTAAGCATAATTGATGATTTTATTTTTGTGGTTCAGTTTAAGACGGCTCAAACCTTCATTCGAAGCAATCCAGAGGTTACCGCAGGAATCTGCATAGACATAACGGATATAATTTGACAGCAAGCCTTTCTTCTTATCAAAAAACGTCAGCTTTTCTTTTTTATCATAATACATCATCCCTTTCCCGAAGGTTGAAAGCCATAACCCGGAATCGCCGGCAATGATATCATCTATCCTGAAATTGAGGTTTTTAGCCGCAAAAATGTTTGGTATCCAGCGTTTCTTCACCAGGTCGTAGCTGAACAGCCCGTTATTGGTAGCCAGCCACAGGGTGTCCCTGGAAATCACAAAATTATTGACCCTCGATTTGGTGTAAAACAAGGATTTGATTGCCCCCGTCTTAAAATCATATTGCAGGATCCCGGAAGAAATACCCAGGTAATAGCCGTCGCCGTAACGCAGTATCTTCCTGACATGGCGCGGGGTTTCTTCCCGTCCCATGCTGATTTTTTTCCGGCTGCCGCTGGCAATGTCAAAAACAATTGCCCTGCCGAACTCGTCGGCGTCAAAACCGAAAAGGTGCTTCCCGTCGCCCAAGCTTTCCATGTAATGCAGCCGCGAGTGATAACGCGCCGCTTCCCTGCCATTTTTGACAACAAATAAATCCCCCAGCTTTTTATTGACAAAAATCTGTTCCCCTACTGCTGCGATACAGTCAAAATCATTGCCCTCCATGATTTTCCTGAAATTAAACTCAGGTACATATTTCACCCCGCTGTATAAGGTTGTGATCCAGCTTCCACCTTCTATATCGCTCGTAAAATCAGTAATATATTCTTCCCTGAAATATTGCTCCCACGTGCCCATGTCGCGGCGGTTATTGAAAATATAAACCCCTTCGCTGGATGTACTTACCCACAGCTTCCCGTTCGCAATATCAAAAGCGGCAATATTCAGCTCAAGCTCAGCTTTAAACTTCCCGTTCCTGAGGGAAAACAAGCCGTTTTTACTGGCGAGATAAAATTCATCCGGGCCGGCTTTTACCAGCTTATTCATCATATAGCCGTTTTTAACTACAAATGAGGAGCTAAACTCTTTTTTCTTCCCTGACCATTTTTGATAATAATGCAGTTTCATGGAAAGCGCACAACCCGGTTTATCGCACCGCTGCCTGCGGGTTCCGTAAACGTAGTCCCCTTTTTGGTTAAACTCGATCACAAAATCCGTCTTATACTGCTTTTCGACCGGTTTTTTCGTGTACGGATAGCCGGATTTGAAGAGTGCGCCAGAAAAAATCGTGCCTACCCATAAACTGTCGTGCTCATCTACATAAAGTGAATACGCATAATCATCCACGTCCGTACTTCCGGGACCTTTTTTGAACTGATGCCGGATCGTTACTACTTTGTCATTGAGAATATAACCGACATACGAAGAAATAGTAATGAACCAGATCCTGCCTTTGCGGTCTTCAAACAGCTTGGTAATCATACGTTCCGGCAAACCGTCCGCCAGTGAGAAATTCACGAATTTGGTTCCGTCATAACGGCAAATCCCCCCGTCGCTTGCAACCCAGACAAAACCTTTCGAATCCGACAAAACATGGTGGGTTTCATTGGAGATCAGGCCTTCATCCACGGTGAAATTCCTGGAAATGGGATTTTGTACCGGTTTTTTGAAAGGGTCATCCAGGCTTGCCTTGAATTTGTTTTGGATTAACTGCTGTGCACCGGCATTTGAAACCAGCAGCAAAAAAGCTAAAATCACTGCACCGCTATTCCTGCTCCATTGAAACAGCCCTCTCAGAAAATTATATATCAGCTTGCAATGCATTCGTGGTAAGTGATTTGAAGCAAAGGTAAAAGGAAAATGATTCAAAATTGAATATCAGGTAATTAAATCATGTATTATGACGATTAAATTTGATCTAACCTTACAAAGCTTAACAAAAAAGAGCAGGCTTTTGGCCTGCTCTTCCTTAATATATTCAACAGAAATTTTAATTTTCCATCATTTTGATCAGGTTGAGTGCTGATCCTGCTTTGAACCAGGCAATCTGTGAATCGTTATATGTATGGTTCAATTGGATTTCTTCCTTGCTTCCGTCTGCGTGAACGATCTCCAGTGTCAACGGCTTGCCCGGTGCAAACGCTTCCAGGTCAGTAAAGTTGAACGTGTCGTCCTCACGGATCTTATCGTAATCAGCTTCATCCGCGAAAGTCAAACCGAGCATTCCCTGCTTTTTGAGGTTGGTTTCATGGATACGGGCAAAAGATTTAACGATCACAGCACGAACA
Source organism: Crocinitomicaceae bacterium (assembly GCA_021325675.1). Lineage (GTDB taxonomy): Bacteria > Bacteroidota > Bacteroidia > Flavobacteriales_D > Crocinitomicaceae > M2408. The sequence goes on along the minus strand of JAJTCM010000001.1, from coordinate 374,718 downwards.
CCGAGATGACGCGGCTCCATGGCAGCATGCTCACGGGAGGAACCTTCACCGTAGTTATGGTCGCCCACAACAATGGACGGAACACCGGCCGCTTTGTAAGCGCGCTGTACCGCCGGAACTTCACCTAAAATGCCTGTCAGCTGATTTTTCACCTTGTTTGCCTCACCGGTAAATGCATTTTCAGCGCCGATGAGCATGTTGTTGGAAATATTATCCAAATGCCCGCGGTAACGCAGCCACGGACCGGCCATAGAAATGTGGTCTGTTGTACATTTTCCCCTGGCTTTGATGAGCAATTTAGCGCCCATGATATTTTTTCCGTCCCACTCAGGGAAGTTTTCCAGTAACTGCAAGCGTGATGAATCCGGGGAAACCGCAACAACAATGCTGCTTCCGTCTTCAGCCGGCGCCTGGTAGCCCGGGTCTTCCACCGCAAAACCTTTAGTTGGCAGCTCGTCTCCTTTCGGCGGGTTCAGCTTTATTTGTTCGCCTTTATCATTCGTCAGCGTATCCGTCAGCGGGTTGAACCCGAGGTCACCGGCAATTGCCAAAGCAGCCACCATTTCCGGGGAAGTTACAAAAGCATGCGTGTTCGGGTTTCCGTCAGCCCTTTTGGAGAAGTTCCTGTTGAAGGAATGAACAATCGTATTTTTTTCCTGCTTATCAGCGCCTTCACGGTCCCACTGGCCGATACAAGGGCCGCAAGCGTTGGTGAAAACTTTCGTTCCCATTTTCTCGAAAGTAGCGATAATACCGTCACGGTCAATGGTGTAGCGTACCTGCTCCGATCCCGGGTTGATCCCGAATTCAGCTCTCGGTGTAATACCATTTGCTACAGCCTGTTCAACGATGGAAGCGGCACGGGCCATATCTTCGTAAGAAGAGTTGGTGCAGGAACCGATCAGTCCCCACTCCACTTTCAGCGGCCAGCCGTTTTCAAGGGCTTCAGCTCTCATGCGGGAAACCGGTGTTCCGCGATCCGGCGTAAAAGGCCCGTTGATATGCGGCTCAAGCTCTGATAAGTTGATTTCAATCAGCTGGTCAAAATATTTTTCCGGGCTTGCATAAACCTCAGGATCCCCTGTTAAATGCTCAGCAATCTGGTCAGCAGCATCTACAACGTCCTGGCGGCCTGTAGCAGCAAGGTAACGGCGCATAGAATCATCGTAACCGAAAGTTGAAGTCGTTGCACCGATCTCAGCCCCCATGTTGCAAATTGTCCCTTTTCCTGTACAAGACAAAGAAATTGCTCCGTCGCCGAAGTACTCCACGATAGCGCCGGTCCCTCCTTTTACAGTGAGGATATCCGCTACTTTCAGGATTACGTCTTTCGCTGAAGTCCAGCCGTTAAGCTCGCCTGTCAGCTTTACACCGATCAGCTTCGGAAATTTAAGCTCCCAGGCCATACCCGCCATTACGTCAACCGCATCGGCGCCACCAACACCGATCGCGATCATTCCCAATCCTCCGGCGTTTACCGTGTGGGAATCCGTTCCGATCATCATTCCGCCCGGGAAAGCGTAATTCTCAAGTACCACCTGGTGGATGATACCTGCTCCCGGTTTCCAGAAACCAATGCCGTATTTATTTGAAATAGAAGAAAGGAAGTTGAATACTTCGTTATTTTGATTTAAAGACTCCTGCAAATCCTTGGTAGCGCCTACTTTCGCCTGGATCAGGTGATCCGCATGCACTGTAGACGGAACTGCAACCCTCTTTTTTCCGGCCTGCATAAATTGCAGCAAAGCCATCTGGGCAGTTGCGTCCTGCATCGCTACACGGTCCGGTGCAAAATCAACGTATGATTTCCCGCGCCCGTAAGCTTCGGTAGCATTGCCGTTCCATAAGTGTGCGTAAAGGATTTTTTCAGAAAGTGTGAGCGGTTTTCCTACAACCTGGCGCGCAGCTTCAATACGCTCCGGGAATTTGGCATACACTTTCTTAATCATGTCTAAATCAAAGATCATAGTTTTCTGTTTAATTTGATACTGAAAAATTTCGCGGTAAATTTAATGAATCCCGATGAATTTATCCAATTTATCCAAAAGTTTTTAAAGCTTGATCTTCAAATAATGTTACATTTGCTCAAATCTTAAAATAATCATTATGAACGAAAAAGTTACACTTGGAGTGGCAGCACTCCTCTTATCTGCCGGTTTATGGGCACAACCGGTCATCAACGCCTCTGATTTCAGTCCTTCCGCAGGCGAATCCTTTACGCTGTATTCCGGAAATTACCATGACCCGGGCGCAGCCGGAAACAATGTCACCTGGGACCTCAGTGCCCTGACCAACAGCGGTACGATGACCAACACCTATGGGGCAGCCAACGGAAATTACCCCGGAACAAACAGTAGCATGACGAGCGGCACGACACAAACCTATTACAACATGAACGACAACGGCTGGTATTGTCATGCTATAAACGCCAACGGTACAATTATCAGTTACCAGGACCCAATGAAAATGTATTTTTTGCCTATGGAGATGAATGCCGGCTACACGGATGATTTTGATGCTACATTTACGAGCGGGGTAGCTTTCCAGCGCGTCGGGACAATGAGCGGAACAGTAGATGGCTACGGAACACTGATCACACCGGAAGGTACTTTCGATAACGTACTCCGCGTAGCTTACATCCAGGATTATTCGGATTTATCTGATTTTATGGACATTGACTACCTGGTGACAGTGTATTCCTGGTTTAAAGCGGGCTTTCATTCTGAGCTTGCTTCGGTTTCCACCCTTACGTCAAGCCTGGGAACAAACAACCAGTATGGTTATTATCTCGAAACCCAGGGCCTTGGCTTAAGCCGTGAAGAGCTGGAAAACATTTCTGTATTTCCTAACCCGGCCAAAGATCACGTGACGATGCGTATATCTAACGGCGTATTCCCGGATGCTGTTTCTATTTCGGACATCAACGGAAAAAGCCTGCCTGTAAACAGCAGCCGCGAAGAGCAGTCTGTTCGTATCAGCACGGAAGACCTGACACCCGGGATGTATTTCCTGAAAGCACAGTTTCCTGACGGATCTGTCCTGAACCGCAAATTTACGGTCGAATAACATTTTATTCAAAACATAAATTTCAGAAGGGTTGTCGCAGGGCAGCCCTTTTTTGCGTCTGTAATTTTAAAGCGCTTCAAACTTTTCCGCACAAAAAAAACCGGCCTTAAACGGACCGGTTCTGTATCTAATATTTTAAAAGCTTTCGCTTACTTTCCTCTTGAACCGCCTGTTTTAACAGGGGCAACTTTTTTAACGCCGGCCGCTTTCGGGGCTTTGTCTTTCGCAGCTTTAGGTGAAGCCGCTTTTTTCTCTTTCGCAGCAGGCTTTTCTTTTGCGTCAGCTGACTTAGCTTTTTTGGCCGGTTTTTCAGCTTCGTCTGTGCTTGCTTCTTCTTTCTCTTCCTCGAATTTCAATTCATTGGCCTGGTGCAGCAAATTGTACCACTGGAAGATTTTTTTTACGTCGGACGGATATACACGTTCCTGGTCGTAATTCGGCAGGACTTCGAGCAGGTATTTTTCCAGCTTGCTTTTATCTTCCTTGTGGGAAATAGTCGCAGCACCGTTTTCTTTCTCGTAGATGGATTTGAAGATCACCTTCAGGGAAACATCTTCATCATACGTATAAATGCTGATGTCATCGAGGGCGGAAATCCGGTCTGAAGAGTAAGCCGGGATTCTTTTTTTGTCTTCCAGAGACTCAACGATAATGTTGTTTTTTCCCTGAGCGACAACTTTGTATAAACCCGGTTTACCGGAAATAGAAATAATACCTGTTAAATTCATGCTTAATTATTAAGTGCGCAAATATAGAATTAATAATTTTCCTCCACTACATTTTTTCAAATTTTGTCGTGAAAATTTTATTTTCAGAAACAAGGTGGATGAAATAAATTCCTTTTGCAAGCTTTTCAACGTTCAGCTCACTTAAATGCTGCTGCGTTTCGAAGAGGGTTTTTCCCTGCAGGTCACGGATGTAAAAATGCTCATATTCCGGCAAAGCATTAAGATAGAGCCTCGTTTCAACCGGGTTCGGGTAAATACTCAAAGCAGGCAGCGCTTCCTGCTCCATAACAGAAGCGTTTTGCTGATAAATCAATGAAAATGAAACACATCCGTCCGGTCCTGTAGTGGAAACACGGTATTGTCCCGTTGGATTGATCGGCCCGATAAGACTTTGAAGCGTTTGGCCGGCAAGCAGGTTTCCGTTGAGGTACCATTGATAGTTGGCTGCCGCTGAGGAAGTCAGTACCCCCGAGTTTTCAGTAATAACCGGTATTGCCGGCGGATTGCCCTGGCTTACGGTTAACGTATCACGCTCTTTGCAGGCCCTGTCATCGTAAGTATAAGCGGTGTAAAACCCTGCAGACGTTATTGTCAGCTGATCTGCATTTGTCAAAGCCCCGTTAAAATCCCATACGGTCGAATCCAGCGCAACTGAAGCTGTAGTACCGAGATCAGCCTGTGTACCGCACAAAACATGTGAACCGGCAATTTCCATGTCGTAATTCGTTTCCAGCAGTGTATTCAAAGCATGCGGTTTCCCGTACCCAAAGCCGAAGTTCGGTAAAGTCCCCGTGAAAGCATCTCCGAAAGCATTGCCTGTCAGGTCGTTTTTGAAGTCGCTGTAGGTAGCGCCGCTGCATTTTTCGAGATACAAAGCTGCAATCCCGGTAATCACCGGCGAAGCCATGGAAGTCCCACCGTTGACCTGGTGCCATCCGCCCTGGTCGATCCTGAAATTATGAACAGGGTTCGCCAGGTAATCCAACGTGGTTGCCGTTGCCGTAAAATCGCCCGGGGCACTGATATCCGGTTTCACCAAACCTGTTCGGGCCGGGCCTTTGCTGGAATTGACGCTTAGCGTACCGGCAGTTACCGCCGTCAGCATGAAATCACCGTCAAAATTAGTGTAGCCCTGGCGGTTGACGAAATTTCCAACCGTAATCACTTTTTCGGAACATGCCCAGCCGTTTACTATGCTTTGCAGTGAATCAGCCGGATGATAATGAACAATCGGGGGATACTGAGCGGCTGTGGGAAGGGTTTGAACCATTGAATTCAGCCCGAACGCCGTTCCCGACCATAGGTCATAATGCCCGCTGCCCATTGCCGTGGTTGCAAAGCGATAATTGTAGTCCGTTGAATCAACGTGTGAGAAAAACACCTGTAAATGATAATTCCCATATTCAATGGAAGGATAGATTTCAATAGTTGCGATCCTGTTTCCGTTGCTGTTTTTCAAAGTATCGTAAATCACACCGCCCAGTGCCGTGGATGTATTGTAAAATGATGTTTGCGCCCGGGAAGCAAAAGTTCCAGACGGGAGGTTGGCCCCGAGGCCGAAACGCACTTGCTGCATCTGGCTTTGGGTAGCCCATAAATCAAAGAGGATCGTATTTGCACCCAGGGCACCATTGGGATTGTTTCGGAACCAGACAAAGGAAGTATCCGAATCAACGTCCCCGCCGGCGTGGTATTTACCCACATTGCCTGAGTTCCCGGCAGCGCAGACAATAATCCGTCCCGGTTTTTCATCCAGCAGGTCTTCCATCAGCTCACTTGCCGGGTCCTGACCGTCATGCGAGCCGTAATAGTCCCCCAGGCTCAGGTTAATGACGCAAGGCATGCCCAATTCGTCCGCCTTTTCAAAAATAAACTGGCAGGCATCGGCAATAGAAAGCGACCAGTCTTCAAGCTCAAAGTTCGTGCGCACAAAGATCATTTTGGAATCAGGTGCCATCCCTTTGTTCTGCCCGTTTGCCAAGCCGTTTCCTGCAGCAATTCCGGTTACATTCGCCCCGTGGAAAGATTGCCCGCCGAGACCCGGGTACTGGGCAGCGGAAATATGCTGGTTGATATCGTCGCTGTCATATACCAAACCATAATTATAAGGCTGGGGAATGTTTGGGTTTCCTGCCGAATCAAGCACATGGTCCCAAAGATATAAAAAACGCGTATTGCCATTTGCATCAATGAAATCCGGGTGACGAAAATCTATTCCGTCGTCTACGACACCAACAACGACATTTTTACCTGTGTAGGGCATGGAAATCCCCCCGGTCCCTGTTTGAACTTCAGCGACATGTGTTTTTACACGCGTAGAATCGTTAAAAATTTGCGGACGGGAATTCTCAAAATAAAAGTCTTTTATCGCGCCTGATTGGTTGAGCTCCTTGATTTTAGCCGGCGTCGTGGTGATGTATACCCACTCTTTCGTTAGTTTTTTCGGGATGATCTGATGCTGTTTCAGCAGCTCGAGCGTTCGCGGGCCTTCATATACGATTGCGAAAGGCATATTTTTATGCGGCTTTTGCTCCACAAGCTTTTCAAAGCCGAATTTTACGACCTGTGCATAATTAAAATGAGCTAATAATAGCAGCATAAAGAGTTGAATCCACTTCATCTTCATCCGTTCAAATTTTAGATTTACCTTTTAAACTAATATTTTATAAAAATATAAATTATTTTGAATGCCAATTAAAAAAAAACATGATATTTGTTACACGTTCCACTAATAAGAACGCTTCGAATTTAAAAAAGTAAATCAAATATGAAAAAAATCATTCTTCGGTTGACTTTCTCCTTTGTTACCCTGGGTTTTTCCAGTGTAGTATTCGGACAGGTCGACGCTAAAATCCTGAACTGGTATAACGGCAAGGGTCCGGGTATGCAAACGGAAAAAGCATACGGTAAACTGAAAGGCAGAAAAACACAAACCGTAGTCGTTGCAGTAATCGATTCGGGTATTGATATTGAACATGAAGATTTAAAAGGCAAAATCTGGACGAACTCCAAAGAGGTTGCGAACAACGGAATTGACGACGACAAAAACGGCTACGTGGATGATATGCACGGCTGGAACTTCCTCGGAAACCCATCCGGGCAGAACCAGAATGACGTACGCCTTGAGAAAACAAGGATTTACGCACGCCTGATCGATAAATACGAGCGCCTTGACCCTAACCAGGTTGCGGATGCAGATGTACAGGAATACGAATTGTACAAAAAAGTACGCAAGGAAGTACGTGAAGAAAAAGACCAGTATGAGCAGGCTTTGAAACAGATGGAGCAATTGCCTATGCTGATGCAGATGGTTCCTGAAATGGTAAAAAATTCCCTTGGGAAAAGCGAGTATACGTTAAAAGATTTGCAAAACTGGAAGCCTAAAAACGACCAGGAACAAGGGATCCGTGATTTTGCGATTGCAATTGAAAGCGGTGAATTGTCTGAAGAAGTGATCAAGGAACAAATGGACCAGATCAATTCTATGATCAACTTCCACCTGAACGTAGACCACAACGACCGCGAGTTTGTAGGTGACAACCCATACGATTTCAACGATACCAAATACGGTAACAAAGACGTTGAAGGACCGGATGCACTGCACGGTACGCACGTTGCAGGTATCATCGGCGCTGTTCGCGGAAACGGACTGGGCGGTGACGGTGTTGCACACGATGTTGCTATCATGTCTTTGCGCGCTGTTCCAAACGGTGATGAAATGGATAAAGATATCGCGCTGGCCATCCGTTATGCGGTTGACAACGGTGCTTCGGTAATCAACATGTCTTTCGGAAAAGGCTACTCGCCAAACCAGAAAGAAGTGTACGAAGCGATGAAATATGCTGATTCCAAAGGTGTATTGCTTGTTCACGCGGCAGGTAACGACGCAGCAAACGTTGATGAAACGGATAACTTCCCTTCTTCCATGTATGCTTTCCAAACGGAAAAACTGAACCATTACCTGACAATCGGAGCCTCAACGCGCAACGCCAAAACAAACCTGGCAGCGAATTTCTCCAACTACGGGGCAACGAAAGTAGACGTTTTTGCACCAGGATTTGAAATTTATAACTCCGTTCCGCAAAGCTCCTACAAAAAGCTCCAGGGAACTTCCATGGCTGCACCAATGGTAACAGGCGCTGCGGCAATGCTGAAGTCTTACTTCCCTACCCTGAGCATGGCGCAGATCAAAGATGCGATGCTCAAATCCGCTAAATCCTACAAAGGATCGAAGCAGCAAAAACCAGGATCGGAAGAAATGATCGATTTCGGTACGCTGAGCACAAGCGGCGCAATCATCGACCTCTATGCAGCAGCAAAACTGTGCATGGAAATGGAAAAAGGTAAATAAGCCTCAAATCAAAAAACAACAATAAAACAAAAAGGGTTTCCGGTTTTCGGGAGCCCTTTTTTCATGTATAAAAATTTAGGGCGTTGTTCATGAACCCTATAAGGCATATAAGCTTTTGTAAGTAATCAGCGTGTTGAAGAACTCAGGAGCCTGAATGAAAGTCCAAATAAGTCTTATATTGGTTAAAAAACCTATACTACGTATTCAAAAAAAGTGTACATTTATTATTGTAAAGGATCATCAGACTCCCAAAAATCCAATGATCCCATAATCTAAACAAGCTGTATTATGGAAAGAAAATCACATTACGGAACAGTCACGGAAGCTATCACAAAATTGCGCGCGCAGGGATTTACGACGGATTTTAACCTGGAAGAGAACTGCATCAGCTGTCAGCCGGGAAAATTCGGGCCGGAAGAATTTGAAATTGTTGACCTGTACCGCTACGAAGGCAATTCCGATCCGGCAGACGAAGCAACGGTTTATGCCATCGAATCGACTTCCGGTATTAAAGGGATTTTGGTAACAGGCTACGGTATTTCGTCAGACACTTATTCTACTGAAATCCTGAAAAAGCTGCATAGCCATTGATAAGAATGAAGAATTGAGAATGTAGAATGTAGAATAAAGAATGGAGAATGAAGAACAGAGAATTAGATTATTGATTCACTTCATGGCTGCTTCACGATGTTAGATTCCTAATTAGCACATTAACCAATTAGCACATTAAAAACATGGATTCAGAACAAAACTATCTCACAAGCGCCCTGCGCCAATTTAAGTTTTACGAAAGCCTGGGCAAAAAAACTATTGATCAGCTCGAACCAAAGGGATTATTTTTCGAGCCGGCAAAGGACACAAATTCAATTGCCATTATCGTACAGCATTTGCATGGCAACATGCTTTCGCGCTGGACGGATTTCCTAACCAGCGACGGCGAAAAGAGCTGGCGCAAGCGTGACGAAGAATTCGAAGTTATTGCCCAAAAGCCCGAAGAAGTACTGAAGCTCTGGGAAGATGGCTGGAAATGCCTGTATGCTGCCCTTGAACCGCTCCAGCCGGAAGATTTGCAGAAGATAATTTATATCCGGAACGAAGGTCAAACCGTTTTGGAAGCCATCAACCGCCAATTGTGCCATTATTCCTACCACGTGGGACAAATCGTTTTTATCGGGAAAATCCTGAAGCAGGAAAGCTGGCAAAGCCTGTCAATTCCGAAAAACAAATCACAGGAATACAATCAAACGAAATTTTCAGCCGATAAAGAGCGGAAACATTTTACGGATGAATTCCTGAAGTGAATGCGCTAATACTTTAACGTGTTAATGCTGACATTAATGGGATCAGACCGGCAATTAGCATATTAACACATTAAACAATGCGTTTCAAGCCAATCCGCTTGCGGTCGATGTCAACTTCGAGCACTTCCACTTCCACGTGTTCGTGCAGGGAAATGAATTGCGACGGGTCTTCGACGAAAACATCCGCGAGCTGCGATTTATGGATCAATCCCTGTTCCTTGATGCCAATGTTGACAAACGCTCCAAAAGCTGTGACGTTGGTGACAATACCCGGCATTTTCATCCCGACGATCAGGTCACCGATGGTTTTGATGGCTTCGCGGAATTCCAGCACTTTGGCTTTTTTACGCGGGTCGCGGCCCGGTTTTTTGAGCTCGCTGACGATATCGTTGAAAGTAAACTTATCGATTTCCGGGAATTCTTCGTGTTTGACATTTTTCAGCAAGCTTTCGCTGCCAATCAGCTCAGGAACGGAAACCCCCAGCTTTTTGGCCATTTTTCCCACAAAAACATACGATTCCGGGTGAACAGCCGAATTATCGAGCGGATTTTCGCCTTCGCGGATCCGGAGGAAACCAGCGCTTTGCTCAAAAGCTTTATCGCCGAGACGTTTTACTTTTTTCAAATCCTGGCGCGAACGGAAAGCCCCGTTTTCCTGGCGGTAAGCCACAATATTTTCAGCTGTCGCCATGCCCAGGCCGGAAACATAGCTCAATAAATACGGGGAAGCTGTGTTCAGGTCGACGCCCACGCTGTTTACCGCGGAAACAACAACATCGTCCAGCGCATTTTTTAAAGCCGTTTGGTTCACTTCGTGCTGGTACTGCCCCACTCCTACTGATTTCGGGTCGATTTTCACCAGCTCAGCGAGCGGGTCCATTAAACGGCGGCCAATAGAAACCGCGCCGCGCACCGTTACATCGTAATCCGGGAATTCCTTGCGGGCAATCGGGCTGGCAGAATAGATCGATGCACCGTCTTCACGTACCGAAAACACTTCGAGGTCACGGTCGAAACGAATGTGCTTGATGAAATTTTCCGTTTCACGGCCGGCAGTTCCGTCGCCGATCGCAATCGCTTCGATTTTGTACATCTGCACGAGCTGCGCAATTTTTGCCGCTGATTTATCGCGTTCGTTCTGTGGCGGGTGTGGGAAAATCGTTGCATTGGTGAGTAAAGCGCCCTGCTCATCGATGCACACCACTTTACAACCAGTGCGGAATCCCGGGTCGAGCGCCAGAATACGCTTTGAGCCCAAAGGCGGCGCCAGCAAAAGCTGTCTTAAATTCGTTGAAAAAACCTTAATTGCTTCGAGATCGGCTTTTTCCTTCGCTTCGCTGATCGTTTCGTTTTCCAGGGACGGACAAAGCAAACGTGTGTATGCTTCCTTGCAGGTTTCGGCAACCAATTCGCCGCAGGCATCGTCGCTTTTCACGAAAAAACGTTCCATTTGCTCAATCGCCTGCTCTTTGTCAGGCTGCACTTTCAAGCCAAGCAATCCTTCGCGTTCACCGCGGTAGATCGCCAGGAAGCGGTGGGACGGGATTTTATATAAAGGCTCGTTAAAATCAAAAAAGTCTTTGTATTTCTGCGCTTCTTCGCTCTTTCCTTTCATCACCCGGGAAGTCAGGATCGATTTGCGCTGGAAAAGCGTACGCAAGCGGCTGCGGAACACGGCGTTTTCATTCATATATTCCGCCATGATGTCTTTTGCGCCGGCCACAGCCATGTCTTCGTCGATCACTTCACCTTTCACAAAGCGTTCCGCCATTTGCCACGGATCACCGCCCCGCTGGGAAATAATCATTTTCGCCAAAGGCTCCAGTCCAAGCTTTTTCGCTTTTTCGCCGCGGGTGAGCTTTTTTTGCTTGTATGGCAGGTAAATATCTTCAAGCACATTGGGATCAAAACAGCCCAATACTTTGTTTTTCAGCTCATCTGTTAATTTCCCCTGCTCTTCAATTGCTTTAACAATCGTTTGCTGACGAACAATGAGATCCTGGTATTTTTTATTCAGGTCGCGGATCTGTGTAATTTCCACCTCATCCAAACCGCCGGTCATTTCTTTCCGGTAACGGGAAATAAAAGGAACAGTCGCCCCTTCTTCAAGGAGCCTGAGTGTATTTTGAATTGCTTTTTCTGATAAAGTGGAGTTACCCTGGATGAAAGAAATTGTTGTCATAATCTGGATTGAGCTGCAAAGCTAAAAAAAATATTTCCGGATCGCAGGCAACTTTTCAAAAGTTAGGCAGTATTTGGAATATAACTTAAAATATTTAACTCATGAAAAATCTAGTACTCTTTTTAAGCTTTGTCTGCCTCGGGCTGTTCAATGCAGCTTATTCGCAAAACACGCAAATTTACTTAATGGATTCGACCTCCGCCTGCTCAAGTATAAAGGAGCTGGGGCTCTACATTTCTGTTGGTGACATCGAAGAAGTGAACCCGATCATTACCATCAACTGGGGTGACGGTACCACAAATGTTGTAAATGACCAGACATTTGCCGCCAATTACCAGTCTTACCTGTATTTTACGCACACGTATAACAATGTGGGTGTTTACACAACAAGCGCTACATTTGAAAGTACGGTTACTTCCGATGTTTATACGTCTAACCTGAATGAGATTGTTGTTTCTGACGTTACCAACTGCGGCTACGTGTACAGCTATGTTTACCAAAACACCAACTGCGGCCTGTTTTGGGGAAATTACCTTGAAAATGCCGTGTTCGACCTGGTTGGGAATGACAACGTCACAACGAATTTTACAGGTTACCTTTCAGGTTTAAACATAAACAATGTGCCTTACACCCTGAGCCTGAATGAAGATTGGCTGGCAGAAAATAACCTGAGCCAGGAATCCCCGGACCTCATCATTACCGGTTTTGATCCAAACGGCGGTCCGATCTACCAGGGCCAGGACTATATGTTCACTGTTTCTTCCAACAATGTCAGCACAACACTTGACCTGGCTTTTTACTACGGTTATTCCGCGTGCTTCAGCCCTTCGGAAAACGGGTACATCAGTTTCAGCATGCTTGATGTTAACTGCGATACAGATGCAGACGTGCTCATTACCATGGAGCTTCCGGATTTTATAACACCTGTAACTGCCGGTTTGACCAATCCTGTACTGAACGGCAACATCCTGACTTTCGAAATCCACGATTTTAACGGTTACGGCTGGTACTACATTCCTGTAACAATCCCCGGAACAACTGAAGGCGGCGTGGAATACACCATTCCAACTACAATCAGCGATATGAACGGTGGTGAAACAGAATTGGGCAATAATTCCATGGTTATCATCGGAATGGTTTACAACTCTTACGATCCAAACGACAAAATCGTGAACAGGGCTGAAAACCTGGACCCGGGAACTGCAGAAAAGCTTCAGTACACGATCAATTTCCAGAACGAAGGAAACTTCGATGCCCTGAAAGTAGTTGTTCGCGATACACTCTCCGAAAACCTCGACCTGGCTACATTTAAAGTAATCAATACGAAACACGCTGTTGTAACTGAGCTCAACCCGGCTACCCGCGTAGTAACTTTTACATTCAACAGCATCAACCTGACGCCGTCTTCTCAAAATGAAGAAGCGAGCAAAGGACAGATTGTTTATGAAATCACAGAAAAAGCAAACCTGCCTGTTAACTCTGAAATTGAGAACACGGCTTACATTTACTTTGATTTCAACCCGGCGATTATTACCAACACAACGTACAACGTGAACACTGTTCTTTCTGTAAATGAGCTGAACAAAGCTTCTTTCTCCGTTCACCCTAACCCGGCTAACAGCACTGTAAAAATGACTACAGGAACGAAAGACAACACCTTACGCATTCTTGACCTGAACGGAAAAGAAATTGCAAAAACAGCTTTTGATTTTAACACAACAGTTGATATTTCCGGTATTTCAAACGGAGTTTACTCTTTGGTATTGGAAAATAAAAAAGGGATTAGCATTGAGAAATTAGTAATTCAGCACTAATCCTGCAAAAACTTTCAGAACGCTGGAAGTATTAGATGAAGCACAAGCCGGTCCCTTTTTGGGGCCGGTTTTTTTGTTTTTCGCAGACTTTTCTTTCGCGAAGCTACAGCAAAACAAAGTGGACGCAATTTTTTGAGTGAATTTGATTTGTCTTTAATTAAAGTGAAACCTTATTTAGTTCAAACCCTTGAGAAGCTAGTATTGTATGCAGATCGGCAGGTTTTCAAAAGAGAAATAGCGTATAAATCAGCGTAATTTGAAGGAACAATTTTGTTAATAAATGTTTAATTTTTTTTCTCCTTCGGACAGTTAGCCTAACTTAGCCCCTCTAAAACTTTTAATTATGAAGCGATTTATTCTATTCTTAATGCCGGTTTTACTACTAAGTTTCATCCTAAAGACCGACTACAGGCAAACGGGAAGGGCGAGCTACTACGCAAACAAATTCGAAGGACGAAAAACTTCATCCGGAGAAGTGTTCAAGCAAGATCAACTGACTGCTGCGCACAAAACGTTAAAATTCGGCACCCTGGTCAAAGTGACCAACTTAAAAAACGACTCGGTAGTAGTTGTTAAAATCAACGACAGGCTCGGGAAAAGCTCATCCAGTGTGATCGACCTTACCCTGAAGGCTGCCAAAAAGCTCAATTTTGTCCGGAATGGATATGCCCAGGTGAAGATTGAAGGCATTTAATCTTCTTTTTTTTCCATTCATCTAAAAACCAGGTGAAAAATTTGTTTTTTCCGATTTTTTGTTTACCTTGTACTTCTAAAACATTAACTCATGCAAGTACTGGATTATCAAACCATCGAAAAGGAAGTTGTCCCTTCGCTGCATTTTCGCAAGGAAATGCCAGTAAAACAGCACCCTGAGCTCCGCGAGCAAATTGAGAAAGCGGCCTTACTAGGCAACGGGTACCGAACGAAGGTTTCGATCTATTTTTACGATGATGAAGGCCTTAAACGCGTGGAAACTACAATTTGGGCTGCCGGATCCAAATATATCTGTCTCAAAGGCGGAGTTTGGATTCCAATTTCAAGAATGATAGAAATCAAATTTTAACCCTGTAAATCAGGTTCTTATCGCTAAAAAATTACCGATTTAAACGATTGAAAAGTCAAGAATAACTTTCAACTCGTGTACTTCAAAATCCGTTTCCTTTTGTACTTTTGTTTTAATACAAAGCAAAAACACAAATGAAACGGATTTTCTTTTTTACACTCACTCTTTTAACACTTTCCTTTTCCGTACAATCCCAGGAAGTAGTTCGATGGACAGCCAGCTACAACGCCGACTTGTCGCAAATCGAAATCACAGCCACTATTAAAGAAGGATGGCACCTTTACAGCCAGCACATTGACAATAATGTCGGTCCGGTGCCTACGCAATTCAGCTTCCAGTCTTCGGATAATTTCCAGCTCAAAGGCGCTGTTATTGAGCCGAAGTCCATCCAGAAATACGATGAAAACTTTGAGGCAACGCTCGACTTTTTTGAGCACGAAGTCGTTTTTATCCAGAAAATTGATGTTTTCCGCAAAACAATCCTTGAAGGCGAAGTGACTTTCATGGTGTGCGATGAAACGATGTGTCTCCCCCCTGTTGATCAGCCGATCCGGATTGAATTGTTACCTAAAAACCAATAAGCATTATGAAAAAATTACATTTCCTGCTCCTTACCCTGGGGATCTTTAGCTTTATTGGTGTCCGCGCGCAGCTTGAGCTGCCGGAAGACATGGTTAAGTGGAACTTTACCGTTGAACAGAATGGCTGTGAAGCAACGATTGTCGGGAAAGTAAAAATTGTTGACCACTGGCACATCAATGCGCTTAAGCTTCCGAAAGGCAGCTTTGGCTACGCCACGAAAATCGAATTCAAAAAATCTGCTGCTTACAAATTGATTGGCGGCGTTACCGAACCAAAACCAATCCAGGTGCACGATGACCTGGCGGACGAAGACCTTGCCTACCATGAAGGAACGGTTATTTTCAGGCAAAAAATCCAAATTCTTTCCGACAAAGATTTTGACGTTAACGGTATTTTTTCTTTCCAGACCTGCAACGAAGTACGCTGTTTGCCCGATCACACGGCTGACATCAAGGTGAAAGTGAAAGGCTGCGAATCTACCTCAGCAGTTGATCCCGGAACGGAAAACAGCACAACTGGTCTCAACCCGGTGAGTGAAACAGCAAACGATATTAAAAACACCTCCGCAGGAAACGGAAAAAATAACAAGACGGTGGAAATCAAAAACGCTGCCGGCTCTTCCAACGAAAATCGCTCGCTGCTGACAATTTTCATTCTTTCTTTTATCAGCGGTTTGGCTGCTTTGCTTACACCTTGCGTGTTTCCGATGGTGCCGATGACCGTGAGCTTTTTTACCAAACAAAGTAAAACCAAGGCCCAGGGCGTAAAAAACGCTACCATTTACGGAATTTCCATCATTGTTATTTATATTTTGCTGGGAACGGCTGTTACGGCTATTTTCGGGGAAGAAGCCCTGAACGACATGTCTACCAACCCGTGGTTCAACTTCGTTTTCTTTGTGCTTCTTATCGTTTTTGCCGTTTCTTTCCTCGGCGCTTTCGAAATCCGGATGCCAAGCTCGTGGATTAACAAAGCCGACACCAAGGCGGACAAAGGCGGGATCATCGGAATTTTCTTCATGGCATTGGCGCTGGCGCTGGTTTCTTTTTCCTGTACCGGCCCGATCGTTGGTACGCTGATTGTTGAAGCGGCCCGCCAGGGAGGTATCACACCGATTGTAGGTATGTTTGGCTTTTCACTGGCTTTGGCGCTTCCTTTCGGGTTGTTTGCCGCTTTCCCGGGCTGGATGAATACCTTGCCGAAATCCGGCGGCTGGCTCAACTCTGTGAAAGTGGTGCTCGGTTTCCTGGAGCTCGCTTTAGCTATGAAATTCCTTTCCAACGCCGACATGACCTGGAACCTGCATTTACTGGAACGTGAGCTGTTCATCGCCATCTGGATTGCCATCTTCCTGATCATGACTTTTTATCTCTTTGGGAAAATCCGCCTGCCACACGACAGTCCGCTGGAAAAGCTCAGCGTTGGCCGCGCCCTGCTGGGAACGACAACATTGATGTTTGTTTTGTATATGATCCCGGGACTTTGGGGAGCACCGTTGAAAATCATCAGCGCTTTCCCGCCGCCTTTGCAGTACAGTGAATCGCCGCAGGGACTTATCGCCGGAAATGGCGGCCAACCGGTACAGCAAGGCCCGGAAGGAACGGTCCTCGGACCTCAGAACATCAACGTTTTCCATGATTACGACAAGGCACTAGCTTATGCCAAAGAAGTCAACAAGCCGCTTTTCGTGGATTTCACGGGGATCAACTGCGTAAACTGCCGCAAAATGGAACAGCAGGTCTGGGGCGAACAAGGCATCATCGAAACGCTTAAAAACGACGTAGTGATCGTTTCCCTGCACGTGGATGAGCGCGAAGAGCTTCCAGGTAAAGAAAAAGGTGAATTTGAAGTGTACCCTGGCAAAACTATGAAGCTGAGCACCACCGGCGACAAATGGAAGCTGATGCAGATCAAGCGCTACAACATCCTTGCCCAGCCTTACTATGTGATGCATGACGTAAACGGTGATGACCTTGCCAACGGTTCTGCAGATTACGAGCACCACAGTAATCCAACGGATTTCAAACAGTGGCTCAACGAAGGCATGGAAGAATTTAAGAAAGGCAATTAATTAGTCAATTCAGATAAACAAGGAGCGCTTCGGAAGGGGCGCTTTTTTTGCTTATTGGTTTTTGTTCCCGCCAATCTCGCAGATGGGAACGCAGACTTACGCTGATTTTTTTGCCACTAAGACTCTAAGACACGAAGCCTTTGCAGAAGTGAGCCTTTATGTTCTATGTTCTCTATGTGGTTCAAATTCCTTATTTTCGTCCAAATTGCATCATGAAACGGGTTTTCCTTCTATTTTCTATGTGCCTATGTGGTTCAAGTTTCTCCCAACAGATTGCTTTTACATTCGACGATGGCTCTGTGAAAGATATGCCGGGCTATACACTGGAAGCCTGGAACGAAAAGATCCTGGATGCTTTGGAGAAACATGATGTTCGGGCATGTTTTTTTATTAATGGTTCGCGCTTGACGGGCGTTAAGGGTGAATATGTGCTGCGTTCGTGGAATGACAAAGGCCACCGGATCGGGAACCATACGTATTCGCATCCGTATTTTCATTCGAAGAAGGTGAGCCTGGCGGCATTTGAGGCAGATTTCCTGAAAAACGACAGCCTGATTCGCCAGTATTCGAATTTTTATCCTTATTTCCGTTTTCCTTATTTAAAGGAAGGTGACACGGAGGAAAAAGTGAATGGCTTCCGGGAATTTTTGAAGGAGCAAGGCTATAAAAATGCCCATGTGACAATTGATGCTTCCGACTGGTACATCAACGATCGCCTGCTTGAACGCCTGAACAAAGATCCGAAAGCCGATACCAAAGCTTACCGCGAGTATTACATTGCACATTTGTTTGACCGGGCCGTTTTTTACGATTCACTGACAACTGCTTTGACCGGCCGCAAAATCAGGCACAACATCCTGCTGCACCATAACTTAGCGGCAGCTCTTTTCCTGGATGAATTGATCCGGCACTTCAAGGAGCAGGGTTGGGAAATTGTCAATAGTGACGAAGCTTACCAGGATCCGTTTTACGAACAGGTCAGCAACCGAATTCCTGCCGGTGAAAGCCTGGCCTGGTCGCTGGCGAAAGCTTCCGGTAAATTTGAGAAGGTACTCCGCTACCCTGCTGAGGATGGATCTTACGAAAAAGAGAAGATGGACGCGCTTGGATTGTGATTACCGCCAAACCGGATTTGAAAATTCAGTATTCAAAGATTTGTCCCGTCAAGTTTAAATTTCTCTCCAATCTCGAATAATAAGCGTTCGCATCTTCAAATCAATTTAATTAGACTAATCTAACTTTTTTTATTGCATCAAGCTAATTTTTTATATCTTTGTACGAGAAACGTATATTAAAAGGTATGGAAAAATTTCTGATCAGTTTGTTTATTGTGCTTTGCGTGGTGATTTCCTGCAAAAAAATCCTGCCTGGCGCACCGGAAGATGCCACGGTGCTGGATGGAACGATTGACGGTCTGACAATGGAGGAAAACCAGCGCTTTTTGAAAGGTGATGCTGCCTTTACGGAAGTATTTACCGCTGAAACCGGGCTAGGGACAACCTTTGTGGCTACAAGCTGTATCAGCTGTCATGCAGGGGACGGCAAAGGCCATCCTTCCACTACCCTGACGCGTTTCGGACAGCCGGACGAATTCGGGAATATTTTTATGGACCAGGGCGGCCCGCAGCTGCAAAACCGCGCTTTACCGGGTTATATGCCGGAGCAAATTCCCGCCGGGGCGACTTTCTCTAAATTTACACCGCCTGCAAATACCGGTCTCGGCTTCCTTGATTTTGTCTCCGATGCGGATATTTTAGCGCTTTCAGATCCTGACGATCTCAACGGAGATGGCATTTCCGGCGTTCCGAACTGGATCGTGATCCCGGGATATATTACTCCAAGACCGGACGCTATCGTGCAAAATGGCAAACATATCTGCCGCTTCGGCAAAAAAGGCGCGGCTTATAACTTATTGAACCAGACCGTGAACGCCTACAACCAGGATATGGGAATTACTTCCACTTACAATCCTGTTGACGTTTATACCGGGCAGGAGATCGACCCTGAAATTTCGAACCAGAAAATCCAGGATGTCGTTTTTTACCTGCAAACGCTAAAAGCTCCAGTGGCCCGTAACCAGGAAGACAGCGAAGTAAAACAGGGCAAAGCCTTATTTGCACAAATCAACTGCGCAGCTTGCCATACACCCAAACTGAAAACGGGCTTCTCCCCGATCAAAGGCTTGTCGTACAAAGAGTTTTCCCCGTATACGGACCTACTACTGCATGACATGGGCCCGGGACTGGATGACGGTTATACGGAAGGCAGCGCCAAAACGTATGAATGGAGAACACCGGCCCTTTGGGGACTGGGACTTTCACAAAGCTCACAGGGCGGAAAATACTACCTCATGCATGACGGACGCGCCCACAGCATTGAAGAAGCGATCCTGATGCACGGCGGCGAAGCTTCGGGCAGCAAAGCGATGTACCAGGCGCTCTCCTCCGGAGAGAAAATGGCCTTAATCAAATTTTTAGAATCTTTGTAATGAACCGGAGTGAATTTTTGAAATCCTGTGCTTATGCCTGTGTGAGCGGCGTAGCTGTTCTCAGCATCCTGCAAAGCTGCAAAACTACTAAAATACTGAATTCGCCGATTTCAGGCGCTGAGATCCTGCTGGATACGAAAGAGTTTGAGATCCGGAAAAAGGACAAGCTTTCTTACCGCAAATTCATCGTGGTACAGAACGAACAATTGAACTTCCCGATTTGTATTTACCGCCTCAGCGAACAGGAATATACGGCCATTAATTTACAATGTTCCCACCAGGGCGCTGAGCTGCAGGTTTTCGGCGACAAGCTTGTTTGTCCGGCACACGGCAGTGAATTCGATAGCAAAGGAAGTGTAGAGAACGGCCCGGCAACGCAAAACCTGCGCACTTTTCCCGTTCAGCTTTCCCAAAACCAACTGAAAATTTCCCTCGTATGATTTACAGATTTTTATTCGTTTATCTTTTTATTTCCCTGGCTTCGCAGGCGCAGGTGGATTCGACGCTATTCAGGCGGGTCCCGAAAGACACGACCAAAAACGCGATGAACATGGATGCCGTTTACAACCGTCCTTTCCTGGCTTTAGGGAAGAGTCCCGTGGCAATTGGCGGCTACCTCGAAAGCAACTGGCAATACGGCGTAACAGATGGCATTACGGAAGGACATCAGTTCCAGGCACGGAGATTAACCGTTTTCCTGGCGTCCAAAATCAACAGGCGGCTAAAATTCCTGAGCGAAATTGAGTTCGAAGAAGGCGGCAGGGAAATCGCGATCGAATTTGCTTCTATGGATTTGGAGCTTCACCCGCTGCTGAATTTCCGCGGAGGAATTGTCATGAACCCGATTGGCGCTTTCAACCAGAACCACGATGGCCCGAAGTGGGAATTCATTGACCGGCCGATCTCTGCTACGCAAATGCTTCCGGCAACCTGGAGCAATACCGGCTTCGGGATTTTTGGAAAAACCTTTCATAAAAGCTGGATGATCGGCTATGAGCTTTACCTGACGGGAAACTTTGACAACAGCATCATTGAAAATACCGAAAACAAGACTTTTTTACCTGCTGCCAAACGCAACCCGGAGCGCTTTGAGGAAATCAACAGCGGTCTCCCGCTTATGAACGGTAAAATCGCAGTGAGAAACCGCAAAGCCGGCGAACTGGGTGTTTCTTACATGGGCGGGGTCTACAACAAATTCCAGGACGACGGGTTAATCATTGACTCCCGCCGCCGGGTAGACGTATTCGCTGTGGATTACAACACAACAATACCAACAATCAATACAACAATCATCGCGGAGTGGGCCTGGGTTTTCGTACAGGTTCCGGCAACTTACACCCAACAATTCGGAACGAAGCAATACGGCGGCTTCATTGATATCATTCAGCCAATCCTTTCACGCAGTATGCTGGGTTGGGAAAAAGCGACGCTCAACCTCGCCTGTCGCCTGGAATATGTCGACTGGAACGTGGGAACATTTACAGAAACCGGAGATAACATCTATGAACACTTGTGGAGCATTGCCCCGGCGATCAGTTTCAGGCCTAATGCACAGACGGTTTTCCGCTTCAACTACCGCTATCAGCAGCAGACTGATTTGCTCGGAAACCCTCCGGCATTAACGGGAATGTTCCAGCTTGGGTTTTCAACTTATTTTTAAGAACCCGCAAATACCCAAAGTGTATTTTGGCACGGTTTTAACAAAAACACGCGCCAAAACTGATTTTACTTCCTTAGAATCCCGGATTTGACCGGGAAACTCCTAAGCAAGAAGCTCTGTATTTTCATTTTAGCTTATCTAGGTTTCTATATGTTCTTTGTGTTTTATACCTGTAGATCCCGAAGCTTCTTGCTGTGGTTTATCGTGGGTTTCAAAGCCGAGGTGGGCGTCGCCGATAATTTGACGGGCGCGTTCCGCATCCTGGCTGCTTCCTTCAATCATGAGGAGGAATTTTCCGTCGCGCAGGTGCTCATCATATTTAACGGCGTGCTCTTCTTCGATACCCGCCTGGAGCATTAATGTTCCTGCACCGCCAGCCAGCAAGCCGAGGTCAAAGCCTCCAAGTGCACCCACAATAGCGCCTGCTCCGTATAAGAAACCCAGGCCCGGAATAGCAAAAAGACCGATCCCGCTCAGCAAGCCAATCGTTGTTCCGAGGATAGTCCCGGCGATCACCGGCGTATTGATCAGGCCTTCTTTGGTTGAAGGCTCCAAATGAATTTTATCGTCTACCAATTCTGCTTTCCCTACGAGTGAAACTTTATAGAGTGGAAAATGATGTTCCCTTAACAGCACAACAGAGGCTAACGCTTCGTCGTGTGAATTGAATACTGCAATACTTGTTTTCATGACATGCGTTTTTATGTTTCCATCAAGTTACAAAAAAATCGCGTTAAACAGCTGTATTTCAAGTTAAAAAACCTTAAAAAACGAACCGATCCCTTTGTGTTTTTGATCTGTAAATGATATAAATCTTTGCCTGAATTCTGTAACATAAATTAACGGTCTAAAGCTCAATTTTGTATCATATAAACTCAATTTACAACTAGTATGAAAAAAAATTCTCACTTTCCGAAATTACTGCTGAATGCAGTTTTTATCAGCACATTATTTATCGGTTTCAGCTCTTGCGGTGGCAATGACAAGGATTCCAAAGAAGTTGCTGAGGAGCACAACGACGAAAAATTCGATGACAACAAAGAAGAAGATGCCGAATTCCTCGTGGAGGCAGCAGAAATCAGTTTTGAAGAAATTGAACTCGGAAAACTGGCTCAGAAACACTCCAAAAACAGCAGTGTTATCCAGTTGGGTGAAATGATGCAGAAAGACCACGAAAAGTCTTTAGCGGAAATTAAAGCTGTAGCGGAGAAATATTCCATCAGCATTCCTTCTTCGATGACGGAAAAAGGCCAGGATGCTTATGATAAGCTCAACAAGGAGGACATGAAGAACTTTGACAAAAAGTACTGCAAAATGATGGTAGACGGTCACAAGGATGCGATCAAGCTTTTTGAAGACGCAGTTGAAAATGTGAGCAACACTGAAATCCGTGAATGGGCAGCATCTACGCTCTCCACCTTACGTATGCACCTGGATCATTCCATGAGCTGTCATGAAGAGATAGAAAAAAATAAATAATTTGTGAAGCCAAACGAGGCTTTGAAAGAAAAAGAGGCAGCATCTTTATTGCATTACACGCTTGAAGAAGAAAAGGAAGCGGATGAAGAACTTTCTGCTATAGCCGAACCCAAACCAATGGAATTAGCCGATACATTCGACCATTACATTGACTTGATTCGACACAGATAACAGCAAGGATCGCCGGCGGATTTTCGTTAAAGCAGTTACCGTTCGACGGTAATTTCAGCGGCACAAAAGATACTACCCCGGGCAGCAGCTAATAAAAAGCTGCTGCCTTTTTAATTGAATTGAAGACAAGCTTTTAATCCTATGAAAATCAATCCTCACACTACAGCAAGCTCGGATGGGAAACGCACATCCGGTGAAAACATTCCGCTTTGGCTGAGCAGTGCGCCTGCGGAGAGTAAATATGAAAGACTTACCCACGACATCGATACGGAAGTATTGATAATCGGCGGTGGAATTTCAGGCCTCACAACCGCTTATTGTCTTGCGCGCGAAGGCAGGCAGGTAACCCTGATCGAAGACGGTTATATCGGAAGCGGTGAAACCGGACGGACAACAGGCCACCTGAGCTACGCACTGGATGACCGTTATTTTGAGCTGGAACGTTATTTCGGACAGGAAGGGAGCGCTTTGGCAGCGCAAAGCCACCTCACGGCAATTCAATGGATCGCACGGACGATCAAACGTCATAATATCGATTGTCATTTCAAGGAGCTGGACGGCTATCTTTTTCTTCACCCGACAGATACTATTGAAAACCTGGAGAAAGAATATCACGCTACGCACCGCGCGGGGCTGATGACAGAAATGCTGACCCAGGTACCGGGAATGGACGCAGAAGAAGGGCACGCCTGCATCCGTTTTCCTTACCAGGCGCGCTTCCACAGTATCCTTTACCTCCAGGGGCTTGCCAAAGCTTTTATTGAAGCCGGCGGAACGATCTATACCCAAACACGGGCGGAGAAAATCTCGAAAGCAAGCGTCACGGCAAACGGACACACAATCAAAGCGGCGCATATTGTTGTTGCAACCAATGTACCGGTAAACAACCTTGTTTCGATTCACACCAAACAATGGCCTTACCGCACGTATGTGATCGGGGCCAAAGTCAGGAAAGGAAGTGTAATGGACGCTTTGTGGTGGGATACCGGCGACCAGGACAGCAAAGAGCAAGCCTACCATTACGCCCGGATCGAAGAATACAACGGGACCCACGATATTCTCATCGTTGGAGGTGAAGACCATAAAACCGGCCAGGCAGAAAACGGCGATGATGTTCCGGAAGAAGACCGGTATGCTGCGCTTGAAAAATGGGCCAAAAAACGTTTCCCGCAAATGGGGGAAATTGCATACCGCTGGTCGGGACAAGTCATTGAGCCTGTTGATTCCCTGGCATACATCGGAAAAAACCCGGGCAGCAAAAACACTTACATTATTACGGGGGACTCCGGCAACGGGCTGACCCACGGAACCATAGGCGGCATCCTTATCTGCGACCTGATTCTCGGCAAGGAAAATCCCTGGGCCAAATTGTATGATCCCTCGCGGATCCCGTTTAAGGCCAGCGGAACTTATTTCCATGAAGTTGGCAACATGATCGCCCAGTACGGTGACTGGTTTACCGTCGGCGACCTGAAAGATATGAATGAGCTCAAACCCTGCGAAGGCGGAATTGTTTCCTTCGGATTAAAAAAAACAGCGATTTATTGTGATGAAAACAACAAACTACATATATATAGTGCAATTTGCCCTCACCTGGGGGGAATACTTCACTGGAATGCCGATGAGCAATCTTTTGACTGTCCCGTTCATGGCTCGCGCTTTACAGCGTATGGAAAAGTCATCAACGGACCAGCCTCAAGCGATCTCGAACCGCTCGCAAGCAACAAAGATAAACCGGCTTAAGCAGATTCAGCCCGGACAAATTTATCCTGACAGGAAAAACAGATTAAAGACACCTTTATTATTGAATTATGGCAAAGCAAAAAACAAATGAAAACGGCAGCGAACGCGATGCCAAAAAAGCGGACCTCGAAAAAAACACGGTTTCCGGCGACGGGCATTTCCACACCAGCAATCATGGTGTGCGGATCAATGACGACCAGAATTCGCTGAAAACCGGCGAGCGCGGCCCTACCCTGCTCGAAGATTTTCATTTCCGGGAAAAAATGACCCACTTCGACCACGAGCGCATTCCGGAAAGGATCGTGCACGCTCGCGGAAGCGCAGCACACGGTTATTTTGAGCTGACAAAATCGCTTTCGGAATATACCCGGGCGGCTTTTTTACAGGAACCGGGTACCCGGACACCCGTTTTTGTGCGTTTCAGTACTGTTGCCGGATCCCGGGGATCTACCGACCTGGCGCGTGATGCGCGCGGTTTTGCCGTTAAGTTTTATACGGAAGAAGGTAACTATGACCTTGTGGGAAACAATATTCCGGTGTTTTTTATCCAGGATGCGATGAAATTCCCGGACCTTGTACATGCTGTCAAACCCGAACCGGATAACGAAATGCCCCAGGCTGCTTCAGCTCACGATACGTTCTGGGATTTTATTTCCCTGATGCCTGAAAGCATGCACATGATCATGTGGACGATGAGCGACCGGGCAATTCCCCGCAGCTACCGCATGATGGAAGGCTTTGGCGTGCATACTTTTAAATTTATCAATGACAGTAACGAAGCTTTTTTTGTGAAATTTCACTGGAAACCTGTTTTGGGCGTGCATTCCGTTACCTGGGAAGAAGCCCAGCTGATTTCGGGCAAAGACCCGGATTTTCACCGCCGCGACCTGTGGGAAGCTATCGAACAGGGACATTTCCCGGAATGGAATTTTGGCGTACAGATCGTCCCGGAAAAAGACGAGCATAAATTTGACTTCGATCTCCTCGACCCTACTAAAATTATCCCGGAAGAGCTTGTGCCGGTAGAAATCGTCGGTAAATTAGTACTTGACCGCAACCCGGACAACTTTTTTGCAGAAACGGAACAGGTTGCCTTCCACCCCGGCCATATCGTTCCGGGCATTGATTTCACCAACGATCCGCTGCTTCAGGGACGTTTATTTTCCTACACCGATACACAGCTGATCCGTTTGGGCGGACCTAATTTCCAGGAAATCCCGATCAACCGGCCTGTAGTTCCCGTGCGCAACAACCAGCGTGACGGCCATATGCGACAAACCATTAACCGCGGAAAATCAAGCTATCACCCCAATACGACGGGCGGCGGCTGTCCTTTCCAGGCCAAAATGTCGGAAGGAGGTTTCGTTTCCCACACCGAAAAGATTGATGCTGTAAAAATCCGCGCGCGCAGTCAGAGCTTTTTTGATCATTTCAGCCAGGCAGCACTTTTTTATAACAGTCAAAGCGATATTGAGAAAATCCATATAATCCAGGCCCTGCGCTTTGAATTAGGCAAAGTCAAAGATCCCGGGATCCGCAAGCGGGTTGTGGCTATGCTGAGCCAGGTTGATCAATCACTGGCCGGCCAAGTTGCCGAAGGACTGGGCTTTGTAGTACCGGACGTGCCTGCACATTTAAATCAAAGTATCCCTGCAGACGGCAATCCCGACGATTTTCAGCCTCAAAAATCCGCTCAAAAGGAAGTCCAGGTTTCCCAGGCCCTGAGTATGGCGAATACTGTTAAGAACAGCATCAAGAGCCGGCGTATTGCGATCCTTGTTTCGGAAGGCGTGGATGAAGTTTCCCTCAATACAATGAAGGAAATTATTGAAGATGCCAGCGCCGAAACAAAAATACTGGCTTCACACCTGGGATTTGTCAGCTCAGATAGCGATAGCTTAATCGCCGTTGACGAAACTTTCAGCACAAGCTCATCCGTATTATTCGATGCCGTTTTCGTACCTCATGGGCACAAAAGCAGCGACAAGCTTCAGAAAGATGAGCGCGTCCTGAATTTTATCCGTGAAATGTACCGCCATTCCAAAGTCATTGCCGCAGATCGTTCAGGGGCTGATTTACTGCATGCTGCCATTCCAAAAATCAGCGTTCAGGGTGAAACCCGGCTGGACAACCTCGCGAACGGCATTTTAATCAACCGGACAGCAAAAGAATTTATTGAAGCTTTGTCACAGCACCGTTTCTGGGACAGGGAGAAAATGCTGAACCCGCTGGATTGAACAAGAATGATATAATTCTTTGGGAAAATAATATAAAGCATTTGGCTGCTGCTCTTCTTACTTTTGGAAAAGCGAATACATGATATATCAAGGCATAAAACATAAAAAAAACCAAAAACATGTTATCCGAAAAACATATCGATGTGCTGAATGCACTGATCGAAATCAACAACGACCGCATCGAGGGCTATGAAAGGGCTTCAAAAGAAACCGAAGAGACAGACCTCAGGCAATTGTTTGCACAGATGATCCAGACAAGCCTCAAATGCAAAACGGAGCTGACTAACGAAGTCCTCAAAGGCGGCGGAAAACCCCTGGAAGGAACAACAACGAGCGGTAAATTCTTCCGCGCCTGGATGGACGTGAAGGCTGCATTGACCTGGCAGGACCGTAAAACCATCCTCAGCTCTTGTGAATTCGGGGAAATTGCCGCCATGGAAATGTACGAGAAAACCCTGCACAGCGATAACGACCTAAGTGAGGAACACCGTTCTATGATCAGCAACCAACTCTCTTTTATCAGAGCCGACCAAGACAAAATTAAACGCTTGCTGGATACTACCATTGAGCATAACTAATTCAAATAAACTAAACCCGGCGGAAGATCTGAACTCTTCCGTTTTTTTTGCCATCAACTCTCTTTAATATTAATTACCTAAACCCATCCTTTTATGAAAACAAAGCAGGAAAAACCCCAGTCATTCTTTGAGCGATTTTCATCCACTGTTACGCGGGCAACCGGGAGCACAACCGCTTTTTCGCTCGCACTGCTGTCAATTGTCATCTGGCTGGTCAGCGGGCCGATATTCGATTTTTCGGATACCTGGCAGCTTGTCATCAACACGGGCACCACGATTATCACTTTCCTGATGGTATTCCTCATCCAGCGGACCCAAAACAAAGATTCCCTGGCGATTCACATGAAGCTGAACGAGCTGATCGCTTCGCATGAAATTGCCAGCAACCGCATGGTGGGCGTGGAAGACATCAGCGAGGAAGAATTAATCGTTCTTCGCAAATTTTATACACAACTGGCCAAGATGAGCAAAAAGCAAAATTCATTGCAGGAATCCCATTCGATTGATGAAGCGAAAGAGCGCCATGAAGATAAGATCGAGCACACAGAGCCTGAAAAAGCTGCCCCTAAGCGCCGTAAAAACAGGGGAACAAAAAAACCAACTGAAAAACCGGCAGACAAACCAACTGAAAAGAGAATGTAAATTTTTCCGAAAATTATGCAATACTTATTGCTTTCAATATCATCAACTTTGTAACTATAAATATTAACCTTTTAATAACAGACACCATGGAACAGAATCAAAATGACAGACCAAATCAGGACCAAGAACGTGAAGAACGCGAAATCCAACACGACAATCCCAATAGAGAACTTGATCCGAACAATCCAAAAGCAGAACAAGGTGGGAGACGAAACGAAGATATAGGAGGAAGAGAAAGCAATGCAGATGACCAGGACCGCGAAAGCGATGGTCGCATTGAAGAAGACGAAGACCTTAACCAGGATGCAGGAGCTTCTCGCAAAGGAAGCCTGTAAGATTTCCTGAAAGAAAAAAGATATGCGGGCTGCCTTTAACCGCAGCCCGCTTATAAAACACAACACCTATGAAACATTTTTTACCAATTACGGTTTTGCTGCTTCTCCTGGCAACCTTCGGAACTTACCACGCCAGCGTGCAGTGGGCCGAAGCGGTTAACCAGCCTTCAACACCGGTAGCCGATGGCATTAAAATGCAGAAAGGCTCGATGATCGTCTACAAAAATGGAAAAGTGAGCGCCATGACTGCAGAAATGGTACTCGAAGATGGATCACGGGTGATGATGGACGGAACTGTTATCCGAAAAAGCGGCACTAAACTACGCCTGAAAGAAGGCGACCATATAGATATGAATGGCAGAATCACCAATCCAACCCCTTCTAAAAATCCCCGATGAAGCCATTCAATTTACCTACACCAATCAACCATAGCAAACCTGTAAATAAGCGAATGGAACCCCTTGCCCGAATTACTTTCCAAACGCAGCTCTAACTAACAAGCGATTTGACACAGGGTTTGTTATGAACCTTCAACAACTACCCATGCAAAGCTTCACCTAAGGTGAGGCTTTGTTTTTTTCAGTAAACCCGGTTTATTTGAATTATTTTGATTAATTTTTAATCATTTTTATGATTAAAATATTGTCAATTGAAAAATGTTTTGTATTTTTGAGCCATACAAAATGTAAGCCATGTCAACTGATCCCCTTAACTACCATAACGGACGCGGAGCACAAATCAATCCGGCCAATCGTTTCCTGGCGGCCAGCAAAGGAGATGATTTTGATGACATTGACCCGGAAGATGAGCCTGAGCTGAAAACCAAATTCATCGAGGTTTTCCCTAAAACGATTGTCAACCGGGTAACCAGTCCCGACATAGGCATGTATTACTCGCTCAATCCTTACCAGGGATGCGAACATGGCTGCACTTACTGTTACGCCCGGCCAACCCATGAATACTGGGGTTACAGCGCCGGAACTGATTTTGAGCGCTTTATCATGGTGAAAAAAAACGCACCTCAGCTACTGGAAGAAGCGCTGCGCAAAAAAAACTGGCACGTAGAAGCGATCAGTCTTTCTGGTAATACCGACTGCTACCAGCCCTGCGAGCGAACTTACGGGATCACCCGGCAATTGCTGGAAATCCTGCTGAAATATAAGCACCCGGTAGGCATCATTACCAAAAATGCCTTGATTTGCCGGGATGCCGATATCCTCCAGGAATTAGCCCGGCTGAACCTGGTTGTAGTAAACATTAGCCTGACCAGTCTGCGCGAGGAGCTCCGGCGCAAACTGGAACCGCGCACGGCGAGCAGCCGCAAGAAGCTGGATACGATCGAGCTGCTCTCGAAAGCCGGTGTACCCGTCAACGTAATGCTGGCCCCTGTTATCCCCGCGCTCAATGACGATGAGATTTTTTCCATCGCCAAAGCCGTGGCTGAGAGAGGAGCATTGAGCATGCACTACCAAATTGTGCGGCTAAACGGACCAAATGGCGAAATTTTCACCGATTGGGTGAACAAAAACTACCCCGACCGCGCTGCCAAGGTCCTGAACCAGCTGCGCGAGATGCACGACGGCAAACTGAACGACAGCCGTTTCGGGGTGCGCATGAAAGGGGAAGGGAATTATGCGCTCAACATCCGCCGCCAGATGGACCTGGCCCGGAAACGTTTTTTACCGCAAATCCCTTTCCCGAAACTGCGCCGTGATTTATTTGAAGTTCCCGACGACAGCGGGCAAATGCGCCTGTTCTGAAGCCGAAAGAAATTACCTGCTGCTACAAAGGCTAAACAGTACAACTAGCCACCATTCATCGAAAAAAAAACAGCCTCGTTTCCGGGGCTGTTTTTTTACCTGTAAAGTGCATGTAATACTTTTGGTTTACACAGGCTATATTATTATCGTCTGAATTTTATGGTTATTCCTTTTTTTTCCAGGATTAATCCGCTGTTATCGAAGCTTTGAATTTTATATTCACCTTGATAATCGAACAGGTTAGCCGCTGCCTGGTTATGAATTGATGTTACTTTAGGCTTGATTGTAAAAACGTTTCCATCCTCATTTATTGACCATATAAGGTTGGCTTCGCTCCTGTTCCTGGAGATCCAGATCCCGGTACCTTCATTTTTATTAGTATAACTGTTTAAAATAATATTTCCCGGCATTGAATTAAGATCAGCGACACCGGAACGTTTAAGCAATTGATCAAAAAGCCAAACTCCTTTAAACGCTTCGCCAAACTTCCTGTTTTCTTTCCTTTCAGAAAAGATAATGTGAGAGATACAAATTAAAACGGTTAGCTGTCCCATAGATAACAAGTGTGTTTTGTTTCTATAAATAGGATGCAGGAAAATGAATAAGGTTGGAAAAATAAATGTTAAAATAAACGTGAGCCGGTTAAGATCATATCCGGGATTTATCCTAAAAACACAGCAGAATACTCGTTTCGCAGGTTAAAATAAAAACCCTAAACGCAGCTCGTTCACTGTTGTCAGCACAGGAGTTTTTTGAACCGAAAAAGCCAGGTTATAACTGAGCCGGGTTTTGAAATTGCCTATCACGGTTCTTTCAACCCCGGCATTAAAACCGGCTAAGGCTGGGTTTGCTCCATTAACCCCTGTTAATACACCATTTCTTTCTTGCAGCAAGTTATTTACCTGGTGGAAATTAACCCCTCCAAAAACATTCACTTCCGGGCTGATCTTTTTATATAAATTTATTCCGGCGTAAAATGAAGTCATTGATAATTTGCCGCTGGCGAATTCACCATTGTAATAAGAGGAAGATTTATTGGATGAAACAGAAAAACCAAACTCAAGCGAATAAGGGAGCCTGTTTTTAAAATTACGATAGAACACTCCCGCTGACAGCTCAGTACCCAACTTGTTTATATTATCCCTTTGATTTATGACTATTATGCCCGGAGCTACAAAAAACCCGATTCTTGCTTTTAATTTTTGGGGAGGTTTTGCATACAAGATACTATCCGCTGCCCGGGATAAGTTGAGTGGTAAAATTTTTAAATAACCTATGTTTTCCTTGTTTTCCACCTGCTCTTTCTGTTCTTCCGGCTGCCATTTGCTTTCTTCATTCACTGCTTTATCAATCTCAGCAGGACTTAACCGGGCAATCAGCGTATTTGCTGCACGTGATTCAGCCTGAACCGTCTGATTTCTTTTGTTTTCCGTGTTCAGCCCGTTTACCGTGTTTTTTCCGGCGGTATCGTTTGTTCCGGTACTTTCAGATTTTGCAGCTGTTTTTAAAGTGGGGGGAGACTGCCGGAATAATGCACCGCTTTCGTTCACAAAAAAGGAAATCAAAACAAAGAATATTGTCAAAACAGCGAATAGACGGGGATCGGTTTTTACTTTAGTGTTTTTATCCAGGCTTTCGTTAATATCGCTCCAGATTTTTTCAAATGCAATTGAATCGTTCACATCTTCCCAGATTTTCTGCTCATCAAACTCCACCTCCCAGGTCGAATAGCTTCGTTTAATGTCTGCTAAATCATGCTCTTCCGGCAAATCCTGCAAATCTGTGCCCGGCTTTTCTTCATCGCTTTCCAGGTTCAGCTTCTCATTTAACTTCTCCCAGGAGGAAAAGTCAGGCATAGCAGCCCAGTCATCATAGCTTTTTTTAAGCTCACGAGCCCATTTATCGGTATTTTTTTTATTAAATCCCTTCAACATAACATTTAGCCCTTAATATAGACCGGGCGTAATTTAATTGTGATTTTGATGTGCCCAAAGAAATGCCTAATTCTGCTGCTATTTCCGCGTGCGTCCAACCTTCGATGGCATATAGTTTTAATACCAAACCTGCCTTCATCGGGAGCTTGTTTATTTCTTTTAGAATGTTCTGAAAGCTTTGCTGTGGATTTTCAACAGGCTCTTCTTCATAATAACCGTCATCCACAATGGTTGCTTCATTTAAAGCCGTAAAACGTTTTCGTTTCTTGATTTCCTGTAAGCAAAAATTTACGGCTATTCGTTTTAGCCAGCCTTCAAAACTGCCTTTTCCGTGGAATTGGTCAATCTTCTTAAATATGTGTAAAAAAATATCGTGTAAATTGTCTGCGGCTTCTTCATCTGAATCTGCGTAAAGCCTGCAGGTTTTATAAATTGATTTTGCAAAGTTTTTATACAGCAATTCCTGTGCGTTCCGGTCCCATGCAACGCAGCCCTGGATAATGCTATTTAATTCGCTCTCACTCATTTATTTTCACAGAAATGGAGTTATTGAGGTTACTTTTAATTATTTGTAATAATTCAGGACTTTGGTTGGCATTGATTAAAGCTGCACCAGATCCGTTGCTCGCATTTTCGAGATCTTCTTCGTCAATACCGGCGAATATAGCGTCGATGTCGAATACGAGACTGACATTATAATTTTTGTCCTTTTCCAGCTTAGGTGAAATTGAACTGGAATTAAACACCAGATCAATATCAGAGTCGAAAGATACGACTATGTTTTTATCGAAATTGTTATAGGTGTTCCTTTGTAAACGAAATGAATTTGCAGAAGACAGGCGCATTTTTAAAGTATAGCTTTCATAGGTTCCGACAGGAATATCCATATCCAGGTCAAACTCTTTCCCATCTTTCAGTTCGAATGCGGATCCGTTTAACTTTTTTTCAATTTCTACCGGTCCGGATTCAGTTCTTTCTCCATTTAATGTAATCCTCTCTACATTAAGCTTAACGGAGGTTTTCTCCTTTGCATCCGGATCAGCGGACACAAATTCCGTTTTAAAATTTATGCTGCATGGCTTACTATATTTGTATTTATTACAAGACAGCAAAACAGCAAACAGAAAACCAGCGTATTTTAATTTAGTAGACATTTCTTACTATATTTAATTTGTTTAAATATGATACTGATTTTAAAAAAGGTTGGAATTTTCCCTGCTTGCCTGATCCTTGTTTTTTGCAGCTAAAAAACTCCACAACCACTTCTAACCGGAAACCATATCTTTTTTGCCAACCTTGACGTATTGCGAATATAATTCTTTTTTTTTCACAAAACCGCATTGACATGTAAAAAAGTCGGGCATGTATTTACTTTCCTGAATAGGAACAGCTTCACTCCCCTTCTAAAATCTCCTGTACCGCATCGTGATAGTGCGCAAAGCTTTTGGCCTTTTTGATTTTCTTAAAGGTTTTGTGGGGATCGGGAAAAGAGGTGGCAAAATATTCCCAGAAGGACTCCATTTTCACCAAAACATGGCTCGAACCCGACAAAGCGCTTTCGTAATCGTTATAGAGCGTGTCATGAAATTTAGCAAATATTTCCATCCTGTTGGCAGGATATTCTGTCGTGTTATTTTTAATCATTTGGGGCAAAAAAGGATCCGCAATGAGCCAACGGCCTATCATCCAGTGGTCCAGGGCAGGAAAACGCCCTTTCAGTATCCGGTATTGTTCTACGGAAGTAATGTCGCCGTTGTAATAAACTTTGTGCCTTGTATGCGTTAAACAGCGTGCAAACGAATCCAGGTCCACCCCGCCTTTATACAATTGCTTTCCAATCCGCGCATGAATGGCAATATTTTTCAGGGGATACTTTTCCAGGACAGGCAGCACATCCAGGATCTCCGTGCTGTCCTCATAACCCATGCGCATCTTCATGGAAACCAGAATATCTGATTCCTGGTGCACTTTGTGAAGTATGCCGTCGATGCGTTCCCAATCACTGATTAAGCCGGAGCCCATGCAGCGTTTCGTCACCATAGGATACGGACAGCCCAAATTCCAGTTCAGCTCCTTGTAACCCAAACCCTGCACATACTTCGCTACAAACAAAAATTCATCCGCATCATTCGTGATAATTTGCGGAATGACTTCCAATGTATCATTATTTTTCACTAACAAATCCCGTTCGTACGAAGCCTTAATCTCAAATTTTCCGTTCAGGCGGATGTAAGGGGAGTAAAACGTGTCTATTCCTCCAAAGTACTTATGGAAAGCGTTCCGGAAACGAAAATCCGTAAAACCCTGTAAAGGGGAGGAAAGTAAGGTACAGCTCATGTTCTGAGAAAATTATAGCGCGTTTACACCATGATAAACAAAAAAGCCCCAGATTTCTCTGAGGCTTCTTAAGCTTTTAGTTTTTGCGGTCTGGACGGGACTCGAACCCGCGACCCCATGCGTGACAGGCATGTATTCTAACCAACTGAACTACCAAACCAATTTTTTAATTTTTCAATCTCCCGAAACATCGGGATTCAAAAATTGTGTGTGCTTTTCTCTAAAAGCGTGTGCAAATATACGACTAATTTAAACATCTCCAAAAAAAAGCGCGAAAAAATTGAAGTTTTTTTCAGTAAGCGAGTAAGCTTTTGATAATCAAGTGGAATTTTAACGCCAGAAAAACTCAAAATCCTCCGCTTTCGGGATTTCTTCGAAGGTAATGTGGAAAATATGCTCTCCGGGAAGCAGGTGCTCAAAGTTCCGGTCGAAGCGAACACCTCGTTTTTGGGACGAGATCCAGCAGTTAGCGAGAAACCTGGTGCTTGTTAGCTTAATTACGGCCGTTTTTTGCTCTTCGTCGATGTTCTGAATTTCAAAAGTAAAAGCCGATCGCTCAGCCTTAGCCGCTTTTTTGGCTTCGTGGTAAAATGTACGTGCCTCACTCTCCCCTTTTTCATTCGTCCAGCTGAAAGCGATCACGTAATTTTTGTCCCGGTAAGCTTTCGTTTGACATTCAAGGGCAATTTCCTGGTTCCAGCGGCCTTTGGTATTAATATTGAAATAATTTTCAAAGAGTACTTTTCCGCTGAGGTCAAAAATCCGGTACGAAACCGTACTCGTGAAAGCCGTATCAATGTCCGACAGGAAAACGTATTTCTCCTCGCCCAGCTTTTGCGTACGTTCCAGTACCGCTACATTTTCATAATCAGCGCGGGCCTGGTAGTGCAAAGCCTTCCAGTTGTTGTAATAATCGATGCTCGACCAGGTTGGTGCGGGCCAGCAATCGTTGAGCTGCCAGAAAAGCGTTCCCATGCAGCGCGGCATGTCTGTCCGGTGGCCGGCAATCGCAATACCGACAGCTTTCGCTTGTGTGAGCTGGGAGAAATAAACAAATTCCTTGAAATCAAATGCATTTCCGTACAGGATATCGGCGTGCTTCTTGATCATACCGTTGCCGACGTAAGATTTTTGGTGGTGTTTCATCACGCTGGAATTCAAATCCCAGTCCATTTCACGGCTAAAGCTGCTGAGCGTAGAGAATTCAGGGAAGGACTGAAAACCGTATTCAGCGTTGAAGCGGCCGCTTTTGAGCCCAAAATCCTCGATCGGGTCCTTTCCGTGCCAAACGCCCCAGTAATGCATTGTTCCGTGGTTAAAATACTCGTCCTTGCCCCAATTGCTGAGCGGCGAAGTGTGCACATACGGCAAATAAGAATTCTCCTTTACAATCCGGGGAGCAAGCTGCTGGAACAGTTTTTTGTAATCCGCTTCAATTTCTTCCTGCGTTTTCGGGCCGATGAGATATTTCAGCTGAAAACCCCAGTTTTTCCAGGCCACATCCACTTCGTTGTTACCATTGAAATAAACGACACTCGGATGGGCAGCCAGCCGGGGCACCTGGAAATTCAGCTCTTTTTCAACGCTCGCCAGGAAAACCGGATCGCCGGGGTACATTGCACAGGCAAACATGAAATCCTGCCAGACAAGTATACCTTTTTCATCGCAGTTTTGGTAAAAAAGCTCGTCCTGGTAATAACCGCCGCCCCAAACACGGATCATGTTCATATTGGCATCATACGCTTCCTGAACGAGTTTGATGATGTCCGCATCTTTTACCCGGGAAGGAAAAACGTCCTGCGGGATCATGTTGGCGCCTTTACAAAAAATCGCTTTGCCGTTGATCTTGAAATAAAAGGAAGTTCCCCATTTATCTTTATTTTGAACTAATTCACTCGTTCTAACCCCAAAGCTTAATTCTTTAGTAGAAATTAAGTCACCTTTTAAATTGTATATCAATAAATTATCGTGATATAAATACGCTTCTCCATGTCCTCTTGGCCACCACAATTTTGGGTTAGACAGGCTCAGGGGAATTTTGATTTTTCCTTCCTTGCTTTTCACGTTAAACACACCAAAAAGCTCACTTTCAACCCTGTATTCTTCCGAGCTTTTAACACTGAACTGCAAATCAAGATCGAGCGCCGCCCTATTTTCAACTATACTTTTCGTTTCTATTTTAGCCAGGGTAAGCCGGTTGCTGTTGTACGTCCTGAGCCGCGCAGGTTTCCAGAAGCCGATCGTATTCATCCGGAGCGCCCAATCCCAGCCGAACTGGTACTGCGGTTTCCGCGACATGGAAGCAACAGCGATTTCACCCACGTCATTCGGGGAGGGCAGCTGGGATTTTCGTTTATCGTAAGCCGCTCTGTGGTAGAGCACCGGCGGCATAAAAACAATTTTTATCGCGTTTTTTCCTGCTTTCAGATAATTTTTGACCTGGAAACGGTGTGTATAAAACGCATTGTCCGTAAAAGTCAGCAGGGAATCGTTGATGTAAATGCCTGCGTAAGTATCAATTGAAGGGAATTCCAGCTCCAGGAAATCAAAGGCCAGGTCTTCTTCTTTGATTTTCAATTCACTTTCAAAAACCCAGCTATAATGCTCAATCCAGGTAAATTCTTTTTCATTTTCACCATAAAAAGGATCAGGAAGCTCACCGGTCTCTATCAGTTTTCCCTGTACTGTGCCTTTTTCACCCAACGGGATTACTTTGCCGCTCTCCGGGTGGATAAATTGCCATTCCAGCTTGTATTCGTGCTGGGCGAAGGAAGAAAGACTTAGGATGAAAGACAAAAGACCACTGAAAGCAATTGAAAATTGAAAATGGAAAATGGAAAATGGAGAATATCCTCCCCCTTTACCCCCCCCGGAAGGGAGAAACCGCGTGTCATCCTGAACAAGCAATTCAACACTCATAATTCAACATTCATTATCAATTCACTTACCACCGCCGGTCAAAATGCGCATCCAGCAATTCATGCTTATTGGCGTCCGTGTAAGCATAATTAAAGCCGTTATATACAGAATATGAGCCAACGCTCCCGTTTTTATCCATGGCGAGGAAGCAGCATTGCAGGCCTTCGAGGTTTTTGTTTTTCCGGATGATCCGTTCCACAACTTCTTTACAGGCGTCCATCGGCGGCATTCCCTGGCGCATCAATTCAACAACAGCGTGACTGCCGGAAACACGGATAATCGCTTCGCCCAGCCCTGTTGCAACTGCGCCGCCGATTTCGTTATCGATATACAGTCCCGCACCGATAATTGGTGAATCCCCTACCCGGCCGTGCAATTTGTAGGCCCATCCACTTGTTGTGCAGCCACCGGAAATATGCCCGTTTTTGTCCATGGCGAGCATGCCGATCGTATCGTGGTTTTCGTGGTTTACCTGGGGATGCTTCGCTATTTCCTGCTGTTCCTTTTTCCATTTTTTCCAGGCCTTTTTGGCTTCAGGCACCGGGGTTTTAATTTTTCCGAACCCGTTGGCGCGCGCAAACTGCTCTGCCCCTTCACCTACCAACATCACGTGCTGTGTGCTCTCCATCACTTTGCGGGCAACGGAAATCGGGTGGTCAATGCCTTCCATGAAAGCAACTGAGCCGCAGCGGCCTTGCTCATCCATAATACAGGCATCCAGCGTAACATGGCCTTCCCGGTCCGGCAAGCCGCCGATCCCGACACTTCTGTTCGTTACATCGGCTTCGGTCACGCGCAGGCCCTGTTCAACGGCATCAAGCGACGAACCTCCGGCAGCTAGCGTTTCCCATGCTTTTTGGTTGGCAGCCAGGCCGTGGTTCCATGTAGAAATGATTTTCGGGAATACTTTGGCAGGGTCAACAGCTTTTACCGGGTTTTTCTCTTCCATCTCTGCGAAGGCTGACCCCGGTTTTACCAGTGCAAAAACACTTCCTAACATTCCGAATTTCAATAATTTGCGACGATCCATTCAACGGTTTTTAAGTATATCTAAAGTATGCAGCAGTGCGTCGGTCCCTGACCAGTTAAAATGTCCCGGGATCA
The DNA here is from genome assembly GCA_021325675.1 of Crocinitomicaceae bacterium. Lineage (GTDB taxonomy): Bacteria > Bacteroidota > Bacteroidia > Flavobacteriales_D > Crocinitomicaceae > M2408. Next base: position 336,173 of record JAJTCM010000001.1, on the reverse strand, counting down.
CCCAACGGGCTTCCGGATAGCGTTTTATTACTTTTTTTATGCCTTTTTCCCAGGACTTTAAATCTGCGTCCCCGATGTAGCCGAGTCCCTCGTTCTCAACACTTTTAACAAAGCAGCCGCCATACAGGATTTTGGCTTTGGGAAAGTATACCACAATATTATCGGGTGCGTGTCCCGGTCCCGGGTAAAAGCTTTCAAATTGTATACCTGAAATTGTGAAAATAGTATCTTTTATGAAAGTATGCTCAGCTTTGGGGCCTTTTTTCTCCACGCACCATTGATACGTTTTCCGGCTCGACCAGGTGCTGATCCCTTTGGAAGCGTAATACTCCAGTCCGGCTGTGCGGTCATCGTGGAAATGTGTCGGCATACAAAAAACAACGGGTTTGTGGTGCCTTTTTTCAATGCTGTCGAGCAAAGGCTGAAATTGCGCTTCGTTCCAGGGCGTATCAATTACGATAACCGCCGAATCGCCCACTGCGTAAAGCCCGTTGGCAGGAAAAGGCACGTTATCAAACAGCTGGTAAGTTGTAAAAATATAATAGCCCGGCTGCAGCTCTTTGATTTGAAGCGTATTCCACTCCTGTCCGAGAAGCGGACCGGCGAGCAAAAGAAAGAAGGCGGATAAAATTCTGATCATGTTAATTCAAAGCAAAAAAGAAACCGACACGGTAGATGATGGGCAAAAGCTTGCCGTTTGCATCCCTGACCACATAACTCGTCCAAAAAGGGCTGGAAGGATTGGCAACCACATCGTAAAAAACGCCTGCATTGAGCCTGATCCCCGAATTTTTGAATTCCCGGGAATAGCCGCCGCCTACAAAACAAGTCGGGACAAGCTGCTTGGGAGATAAAACAAAGCTGTAATTGATCGGGCTGCGCAAAAACTCAAGCTCAATGCCCCCGAAGAGGATATTCTGAAAGCGATAATGAAAAAATCCGCCGCCTCCGAGGATAGTGAACCCATATTTCTCGCCGCCAAGACCATTGTTCCACATGCGATGGATCCGCAGGGAAGGCCCGAAAACAAAATCTCTTTTGTGCACAACAGCATATTTCAGGCCTACCCCAAAAGAGCCGCCGAGATTTGAAAAATTGGCAAATCCGTCAAAACCGATCTCATACTTACGCATTGTATCGCTATCTTCCTGGCTGAAAGTAAACGCGCCCGAAAGCAAAAAAAGAAGCCAAAAGCCCAGGTATTTCATTCCGATTTTTTGAATAACAAATGTAAGGGATTTATATCAATTCTATGCTTGCCCTGAAAATTTATTACCCGGAAACCGTGGCTTTCATAGAACGCATTCATTTTATGAAAGTTATCTCCCGAGAAATATTCGTCTTCGTCGCCGAGCACAAAGATTTTTTCCACTTTAGAGAAGCTCTCCGCATCAAACCCGGGATTTATGTCCTCCGGGAATACGCAGGCCCACAGGATAAACCGGTCTATTTTAAAACGGGTACGGTCCAGCCAGCGCGCAGCAGTTGCACCACCTTGTGAAAAGCCCAATAAAGTGACTGTTTCGTAGTTTTTACGCGAAGCCAGGTGCTCCGTCAACTTTTCCATGTACAGTACATTTTCTTCAATATCCTGTTCCCGCCATTCTTTCGTCATCCACGAAGCGCCTACCCTTCCGGAGCTCCCCTGCAAATAAAAGCGGTGCATTCCTTCCGGGGCTACAATGAAATACGATCCCGGGTCAAGGCTCTCGAAATTCCGGATAAAATATTCCGCCAGCTGACCATAGCCGTGCAGCGCAATGATTAAATGCGGGTTACTTTCATCTCCAAAAGTCCGGTAACGTGCTGTTTTCTGTATTTCTAATATCCCTGTTCCCATTGTTTGCCTGCCATTTAATAACCCATGAAGAGTTGCCACGAATGCACGAATTTAAAACATATTCATTGCTTAGGTTGAAATATAATACAAATAATCACACCCAGCTTTAGGAAGACAGGAGCTTACTTCGTGGTCAGAAGTGGAATTATGCAAATTAGTGTACATAACAAATTCCTACAAGTCATTTTAAACCAAATCCGTGCATTTGCGGCAAAACAATTCCTGCTAATGTGCCTAGATCAATCCACATAATCGCCCCAAAAATGCGTTTTAGCAGGCAAGCTCAAAAATTTTAGCGAATTGTTGTCGGTTTCCTGAGATTATATTACCTTTACACTCGCAAAAAATAAACGCAATGAATTTACACGAATACCAAGGGAAATCCATCTTAAACAAATACGGCGTTGCAACTCAGCGCGGTGTGGTTGTTGAGAAAGTAGAAGACGCTGTTGCTGCAGCTAAGAAACTGACAGAAGAAACAGGTACCGGCTGGTACGTTGTGAAAGCGCAAATTCATGCGGGCGGCCGTGGAAAAGGTACCGTTGAAGAAACCGGCTCCCACGGAGTTGTTTTGGCAAAAGGTATTGACCAGGTTGAAGAAAAAGTAAAAGGTATTTTGGGTGGTCACCTGATGACAGCTCAAACTAACGGAAAAGGCAAAAAAGTAAACAAGGTTTTATTAGCTGAAGACGTTTATTACCCGGGCGAAAGCGAAACTTCCGAGTTTTACATGTCCGTATTGCTTGACCGCGAAAGAGGAAGAAACGTTATTATTTACTCTACTGAAGGTGGAATGGATATTGAAACGGTTTCTGAAAACACACCTGAGCTTATTTTTAAGGAAGAAATTGATCCACGCGTTGGAATCCAGGGCTTTCAGTGCAGAAATATTGCCTTTAAGCTCGGTTTGTCCGGTGAAGCATTCAAGCAAATGACCAAATTCGTTGCGTCTTTGTACGCTGCTTACGAAGGGTGCGACGCTTCCATGTTTGAGATCAACCCGGTATTAAAAACATCCGATAATAAAATCATTGCTGTTGATGCGAAAGTAACGCTTGACGGAAATGCACTTTTCAAACACCCGGATTACGCAGCAATGCGTGACACGACGGAAGAAGACCCAACGGAAGTAGAAGCTGACGCTGCGGGACTGAACTTCGTGAAGCTGGACGGAAACGTTGCCTGTATGGTAAACGGCGCCGGTTTGGCAATGGCAACTATGGATATCATCAAATACTCCGGCGGTAACCCGGCAAACTTCCTCGACGTAGGTGGTACAGCTGACGCGGAGCGTGTTGAAAAAGCATTCCACATCATCCTGAAAGACCCGAACGTAAAAGCGATCCTCATCAACATCTTTGGTGGTATCGTTCGCTGCGACCGTGTAGCGCAAGGAGTTGTTGACGCTTACAAAAACATGGGCAACATCCCTGTTCCGATCATCGTTCGCCTGCAAGGGACAAATGCTGAAGAGGCAAAACGACTAATCGACGAGTCCGGCCTGAACGTTCACTCCGCTGTTCTCCTCCAGGAAGCAGCTGATAAAGTGAAAGCAGTTTTAGCTTAATATCGTCAACACAATATACTAAAGCTGGATTCGTAGGGGTTCAGCTTTTTTAATGTACTGATATGCCAATGACTTAATGTGCTAATTTGTTACATTATATCAAGATTATTAGCACATTAGCATATTAAAACATTAGCACTTTAAAGAAAATGTTCAACGCAAACAAAATTATTTACAAAACGCCGGAAGAGATCGAGATCATGCGTGAAGCAGCGCTCATCGTGAGCCGGACACTGGGCAAGGTGGCAGAAGTCATCAAAGAAGGCGTTACACCCCGTTTCCTGGACGAAATGGCCGAGGAGTACATTATTTCCCAAGGCGCCAAACCGGGTTTCAAAGGCTTGTACGGCTGTCCGAGCACACTTTTGATTTCCGTAAACGACATGGTGGTTCACGGGCTGCCGACTGACCGTCCTTTTGAGAACGGCGATATTGTTTCGGTAGACTGCGGCTCATTTTATAAAGGATACTACGGCGATCATGCTTACACTTTCGAGATCGGTGAGGTTGCCCCGGAAATTAAAAAATTACTCCAGGTAACGAAAGAATGCCTGCAGATCGGAATTGAGCAAACGCGTGTCGGAAACCGGATCGGCGATATTGGCTTTCATATCCAGCAGCACGCTGAAAAGCATGGCTACGGAGTTGTTCGCGACCTCGTAGGACATGGTCTTGGCAAAACGCTGCACGAAGAACCACAAGTTCCTAATTACGGGCGCCGCGGCCAGGGCAAAAAAATCCAGGAAGGCCTGACGATCGCAATCGAACCGATGATTAACATGGGAACGGATGCCGTAGTCACAGCAGACGACAACTGGACGATTTATACGGCTGACAATCAGCCCAGCGCCCATTTTGAGCACAATGTAGCCGTGGTTAACGGTAAGCCGGAAGTGCTTTCCACTTTTCAATACATCGAAGAAGCCCTCGCTAAAAAATGAAAAGCCTGCGGACAGTTTACCTCACGGGCCTGACAATCTTATTTTACGGGCTGTACAACTTCATGCAGTACCACCTTTTTATTTTCCCTTTGCCGGCTAACGATTTTATTGTGCTTGGCATTTTCCTGTACCTCATCCTGGTAGAAAAGGCCGCCCGGCGGGATGCTTTGTTTTTCGGGGCTTATGCCTTGCTCCTGCTCCTGCAAAATCCATATAACTACGAGCTTTTCATTACCCATGAGCAAATTGAATTCCTCGTCCAAAAGTATTTTTTTGAAATTTTCCAGGTGCTCACCATTGCTGCTTTCCTGGCGATCGTTGTAAGAACTTACCTCCGCAAACGGGAACACCGTCTCTCCTATCTCATCGTTCTGGCTTTTGGCTCTTACGTTTGCAGCTTGTTTTTTTACGATCTCTGGCATAATATGCTTCAACTGCTCGCTTTCGGAAGCTTATTTGCTTTTCACAGCATAGATACGCACCAAAAGCCCGAGACTGAGAAGGTGTTTTTTCACCAGGCCTTCTGGCTGCTGCTGACTATTATCCGGCTAAGCTTCGTCTGTACGGTTTATTTGAATGAGTAACACTTCGTTCTTTATCAGCCACTTATAATACAGGCACAAAAAAAAGCAAATAATTTTGGCTTTTCTTTTTTTATTCTCTAATAATTTGTTACTTTTGCCCCCACGTTCTTTGGACACCCGGTGGGATGGGTGAGAGGCTGAAACCACCAGTTTGCTAAACTGACGTACGGGTAACTGTACCGCGGGTTCGAATCCCGCTCCCACCGCAAAAAAAGTCAAAATTAAAGTGACAAATGCTAGGAAGTTTAAAATAAATGCTTAGCTTTGCACCCGCTAATCGAAAGAAAAGCTGCAAATTTGACAAACGCGATAAGGTTAACGAACCTTAGTTTGAAGATACCTCGGGGCGTAGCGTAGTCCGGTCATCGCGCCTGGTTTGGGACCAGGAGGTCGCAGGTTCGAATCCTGCCGCCCCGACCAGGGTACCGCACGAGCGGTACCCTTTTTTATTGGTATAAACTGAAGCTTATACTCAGTCCCATAGCTCTCCCGATAGCTATCGGGAGGATAGAGTAACTGCTCATATCGGGAATATTTAGGCCCCATAGCTCTCCCGATAGCTATCGGGAGGATAGAGCAACTGCTCACATATCGGGAATATTTAGGCCCCATAGCTCAGCTGGATAGAGCAACTGCCTTCTAAGCAGTAGGTCTCAGGTTCGAATCCTGATGGGGTCACAAAAGGAATCCGCTTCGTCTTTGATGAAGCGGATTTTTTATTTGGTTGTGTTGAAAGCTTGCTTTCATAAACAGCTAAATAAAAAATCTAGCTATGCCGCCAGGCAGAGCGGATTCTATGCTTGGAATGAACAATTGCAAGAGGATCAAACATCCTAACGAGATCGATGCATGAGCAGCTCACTCTTTCTATTTCTGGAGTCTCACTCTTTTGTCCGAAAATTTTACAAGAAAATTGTTTGTTAATGAGGAAACTGTTAAAATTGATTCGATTTAGGATGGTCTTGTTTTTCAAAATGGTTTAACTGAATATTCTGAAAATAATAATATCTTTGATTACATGAACGTACTACAACAAATCCGGGAATACATTACCGGGCAGCCCGAACCAAAGCGCGGCGACATGCAGGAGCTGCACCGCATGATCCAGGAAATAATGCCGGAAAGTCAATTGTGGTTTTTGGATGGTAAAGACAGTGAAGGTAAAACGGTTTCTAATCCCAATATAGGATATGGACTTTATACGATAAAATATGCTGACGGAAAAACCAAAGAATTTTATCAAATCGGTTTGAGCGCAAATACAAGCGGGATCTCTGTTTATATCCTTGGGATCGATGATAAGAAATACTTAGCCGAAACTTATGGAAAACAGATCGGTAAGGCGAGCGTGACCGGGTATTGCATTAAATTTAAAGCCCTGAAAGATATAAACAGGGATATACTTGAAGCGGCGATACGGGATGGGTTCCAGGCGCAAATAGTACAGTAAGCACCAATCAGCTTGCTGAAATTTAAAGCATACGGTTGGATTGGCACACGAATTGCTTAACTATAAAATACATTTAAACTAAACAAAAAATGATCATGAAAAAGCTCCTTTTATTCTTAGTCCTGGCTTCAGGAACAGTGCTCGGACAGGCAGAAAACACGTCAAAACCTACAGTTACCGTAAACGGATCTGCTAAAGCTTCCGTTGTTCCCGACATGACTGAGCTGAACATTCACCTCTCGTCTGTGAGAATGAACATGGCTGATGCAACAAAAGCAATTGGCGAACAAACGCAGCAGTTCCTGAAGATCTTAAAACAGCTCGGGTTCCAGGAATCAGATGTGAAAACAACAAACTATTCCGCTTCCAGGAACAGGATTTATCGTGAAAACGGCCCGGTTGACAGCGGTTATGTGGTTTCTCAGAACCTGACGGTTAAATTTGCATATAACCAGTCAACTTTGCAGAAAATTGCGGCACGTTTCTCAGAGACAAAAGATCCCGTAAATTTCCACATCGGCTTTTATCTTTCTGATGAACTGCGCGAAAAAACAGAAGCTGAGCTCCAGGCTAAAGCAGTAACAGATGCGCGTAAAAAAGCTACGAACCTTTCAACAGCGGCTGGCGTAAAAACCGGAGCAGTTAAGTCTATTATTTACGGAAGTGAAAATCCGGGAACAATGTATTACAGGACAGAAATGTTCATGTCTAAAGATGCTGGAAATTCGGATGGTGCGGATTTGCGTTTTGCCCCACAGGAAATTGAGCTGCAGGAGTCAGTGACATTGGTTTGGTTTATTGAATAATTAGTGCATTTTGATTTAAAAAATACGAGCTGAAAACAGCTCTCAACGAAAAGCCGGAATTAAATCCGGTTTTTTTATTAGTTAACTATTTGTAAATAAGTAAACTAACTATTTGCCTTTATCTAGAAATCGATATTTAACAAAGCTTAACCGGTGAACAAACGAAATAAGTTGTATCTTTGAAACAATTCAATAGAAGATTGTTATCTCAATCAGATTGTAAAAATCATTTTACATTCCAATTAATTTCAACATTTTCCATAAAAATTCCGCGCAAAGTGCTAACGGATATGAATTAAAAGTATAACAAGTTCCAAAATAAAAGAAGGAACAAAAAAACAAGATTATGAATAAAGGAACAGTAAAATTCTTCAATGAAGCAAAAGGCTTCGGATTTATTAAAGGAGAAGACAATCAAGATATATTTGTACACGCTACAGGTTTAAATCAGGAGATCCGTGAAAACGACAGTGTAACTTACGACACAGAAAACGGAAGAAACGGTTTGAATGCTGTTAACGTATCGTTAGCGAACTAAGATCCTAATAATTCTAAAAAAGAGGTTGTCTATATTAGGCAGCCTCTTTTTTTTGCCCTTAACTACCTAAAAATTATAAAAAAACCTGGATCTGTTCAGAATTTATAACTTTAAGGATAAAATAAAGTTATGAATACTAAGATGATCTGGGCAAACTTTGCCTCGGCAGACCTGCACAAGACTGCTGAATTTTATAGCGCTTTAGGCTTTAAAGCAAACGGCAACCATACGCATGAAGCTGCAAGTTTCTGTTTTGGAAAGAATGATTTTGTAATCAACTTTTTCACACCGCAAAGACTCGGTAAGAAAGTCAATGGTGAGCTCTCACTCCCGGCAAATGGCAATGAGATTATATTCTCCCTCTCTGCCGGCAGCAAAGATGAAGTTGACCGGTGGTTTGAAAAAATCAAAGCAATCGGTGGAACTGTATTTTGCGAGCCGGAGGATTATGACCAGGGTTACACTTTTGGCTTCGCAGACCCGGATGGGCACAAATTCAATGTTTTATACTGGCCCGGGATGTAAATCCCCTCACTTTCATCCTGTTTTCATTGATTTCATTTAAAATACTATTTTTGTATCATTCACTGAAATCACCATCACATGAAACAAATCAGTAAAGAATATAGCATGAACGGTGTTTCCATCAGTTGGGGAGCGCGGACTCTCCCTGTTGGGATTGCATGCTGCTTAGTTGCAATCGGACTGCAGCATATCGCATTTCTTATTGTTGGTGTTTTTATTGTCTTTTTTGCGGTGGGATTAACGCTTTCCAGGTCCGCCATCAATTTTGACCAGCAAAACAAAACCTTGTTCTTTGCTTACCGGAACCTTTTCGGTGGTAACAGGTTAGAGCATACGATCAGTGAAAATTCTTACCTCACGTTTCAACATTCAAACAACGCCAACAATACGGGCAATTTCCTCCTGGTTTCCACTTCCTGGTACCCGGTGAGGGAATCTTCTTATTTTGTTGTCCTGAAATCCGGTGAGCAAGATCCTATTATCGTTAAAGAATGTCTTAACTTAAAGGAAACCGTAAGCTTTTGCAAGTCTTTCGGTCAGAAAACCGGCATTGAATTCCGATCGCCGCTAAAAAGCAGGAACCGTTAAATCAAAACCCTCTCCCATGCAAATTCTCCCCCACCCCGCAGGCTCCGATATACCGTCAATTGCCGAAGTCCGTTCAGACGGGCCCTTGATTTCCAATGCGGAAGACGGTCTGGATTTACTCGGGACACTTTATTTCCAGGGTTTTGACAAGATCGTTCTGTACACCGAAAACATTTGCCCGGAGTTTTTCGAGCTTAAAAACGGCATGGCCGGTGAAATCCTGCAAAAATTCTCCAATTTCCGGGTGCGCCTGGCGATTGTCGGTGATTTTCAAACGATCGAAAGCAAAAGCTTGCGGGATTTCATCTACGAATCCAACCAGGGAAAAAGCGTCTGCTTCGTGGAATCCTTAGAAAAAGCGTTGGAGAAGTTAAATTAAAGTGCTATTTTCCGGAAGCTTATCTAATAATCCAATCTATTATCCAACAATCTAAAAAATGAAACTCCACCATTACACCCTTCAGATCACCTGGACCGGAAACACAGGAACAGGAACCTCCGGCTACCGGAATTATGAGCGCAGCCATACCATCCAGGCGGAAAATAAAGTGACGCTTGAAGCTTCATCTGATCCGGCTTTTCGCGGAGATGCTTCGAAATATAACCCGGAAGAATTGCTGCTCGCTTCGCTTTCAAGCTGTCACATGCTGTGGTTTCTGCACTTGTGCGCCGACAAAGGGATTATTGTGACCGCTTACGAGGACAGGCCCACCGGAATTTTGGATGAAGGCTCCGGCCGTTTTACGGAAGCAACGCTCAATCCGATTGCAACGATTAACGATCCTGCACGGCTGGCAGAGCTGGAAGGGATCCATCATGAAGCGCACAAGCTTTGTTTTATCGCCAATTCGGTTAATTTCCCGGTGAAACACGTTGCAAAGGCTCAATCAGCCTGAGATTAGCAGCCAATTCCTATCTTTGTGCAAAATACTAAAATGGAAAATTTCGATCGCCAGGCCCATTGGGAAAAAATTTATGACACAAAAGCACTGACAGACGTAAGCTGGTATCAACCCGTTCCTGAAACGTCGCTCGCTTATTTCCGGGAGCTTGAAGTCCCTGCATCGGCCCGGATCATGGATGCCGGCGGTGGCGATAGCTTCCTGGCAGATCATTTACTGGATTTGGGTTACAATAATCTTTCCGTTTTGGATATTTCCTCCAAAGCCATTGACCGGGCAAAAGAACGCCTGGGCGAAAAAACTGGGCAGGTGCATTGGATTGTTTCTGATATTGCGGCTTTTGATCCACAGCAAACCTACGACGTCTGGCACGACAGGGCTGTTTTTCACTTTCTGACAGAGGAACACGAAATCCGGCGGTATGTCACTATACTTTCAAAAGCGTTGGAACCCGGCGGAATTTTGATTTTGGGTACTTTTTCAGAAAAAGGCCCGCTCAAATGCAGCGGAATCCCGATCCGCCAGCATTCCGAAAACAGCTTTGAGCAGTATTTTGGCGCTCATTTTGAAAAGATTGCCTGCCGTTTGGTTGATCACCCTACCCCATTTGATACCGTGCAGAACTTCATTTTTTGCAGCTTTCGGCGAAAGGCAAATTAAGACACCTTTTCTCCCGGATTTCCAGGTGTATCAAAAAGCAATTGCATAAACACGAGGTCGAGCCATTTTCCGAATTTGAAGCCTACCTGCTCAAAGCGGGCCACTTCTTTAAAGCCGAGCTTGGCGTGCAGCTTCAAACTGATGATATTGGTTGCGTCGATACCGGCAACAAGCGTATGCACCCCATTTTCACGGGCTGCATTAATTACAGCGAGCGTCAGCTTCTCACCCAGTCCCAAACCCCGGAAAGACGGGTTGATGTACACCAGGTTTTCCATCGTGTACCGGTAGGCGGCCCAGGCGCGAAAAGGCCCGTAAGAGCTGAAACCAAGAGTTTCCCCACCGGTCTCCGCCACGAAAACCGGAATCCCGGATTCTTGTTTCTGCCTGAACCAGCTTTGGCGCATTTCAAGGGTGTGCGGCTCATAATCATACACCGCCGTTGTATGCAAAATCGCATCGTTGTAAATCGCGAGAATAGCCGGTAAATCCGATTCTACAGCTTTACGGATTATAATTTGTTCAGCGTTCACAGCCTTCTTTTCCATTGCTTGCAAAACTAGTACATTTCGTGTAAAAAGCACCGGGGAACGTTATTTTTTACCGCTTAGTATGCCTGCATGGGAATGATGTAAAAGTTTGCCGGAAAAGTACAAGAGAATTTTAGTACGGAACACTGATATTTACATTATTAAAACCCGCTACTGCAGCCAAAAATAACAGTAATGAAGCTTCCGGATAAACATAGCTTAAATCAGCCTTACATGCTTCCAGACGACATTAGCGTGATCTGCCACCTGAATGAAAAGCTCCGGGAAACGGAGGACGTGGAAGATCTGGATATAATGATCGGCGGCCGTGTAGCGCTTCCTGAAAGCAGCTATGCCATCCTGAATGCTGACGACGACCTCGTGTATGAACTGCGCGACGAGCTCTTCTGTGAAATTGCTCTCTTTAGCCTCTACCCCGAAAACCGACGCGTGAAGCGCCATTGCCGCCGCGGCGGATTGGCAGCTATCATCGAAAACAACTACCTCGTACTCTGCATGGGCGAACGAAAAATCCCCCTGCTCAAGCTGCCGCTTCACTTTAATGACAAAAGCAAAGCGCTCGCAACAGAACTGCTGCCCTACATTTTGGCAGCCCGGATCAACAAATTCCCGGTGCGGCAAATTACCCGTGCCCTGCGGCAGCTGCTTTCCTCCCGGCAAGGCGAAACATCTTTTAACCCGCTTTTTTCAGCCTGAACTTTTTGACACATACTACAGCAAGGAAGGAATTCGTTATCTTTGCAAGATCAAATAAATGTCTATGAAATTCCTTATTGTTTTTTGTCTCCTTTTTGCTTCCGGTCAGCTCCTGGCGCAGAAAAAAATGGAAACCGTTGTCATCAAAACACAGGTTTTCTGTGATCACTGCAAAGTTTGCGAAACCTGCGGCGGTAAAATGGAAACCGACCTGTATTATGTAAAAGGCATCAAGCTCGTGACATACAACGAGGAAGACATGACCATCAGCGTTAAATACAAAACGAAAAAAATCTCCCCGGACGAAATCCGCCGTGAAATTGCCAAACTCGGTTTTTCCGCTGATAATATCCCGGCTGACCCGCTGGCTTACGAAAAGCTGGATGGATGCTGTAAAAAGAAGAATTGAAAAATTGAGAATTGATCCCTGATAGCTATCAGGAGGAAATACGAAGATTTGAAGATTCTCTGCCGGGCGGTAATTCTTGATTTTACATTTTCAATTCTACATTCTACATAATGATCCGTCCGTACCAAATCAGTGACCGGGAAAGCGTTTTGAAGCTTTTTCACCTTAATTGTCCTGCTGCCTTTGCGGAAAGTGAATTTGATGACCTTACATTTTATCTCAATCATCACCTGGAAGATTATTTTGTACTTGAATCCGGCAATGAAATCCTGGCTTGCGGCGGCATCAACAGCACAGAAAACCCCACTCAGTTTAAAATCAGCTGGGACATCGTGCATCCGGAGCACCACGGAAAAGGCCTGGGAAAACAGCTGCTGGAATACCGGGTTGATTTTGCCCGCGAAAAGCTTACTGCCCACCACCTGACTGTCCGTACTTCTCAGCTGGCTTACCGTTTTTATGAAAAATCAGGATTTCAGCTTGAAGAAACTCAACCGGATTATTGGGCCAAAGGCTTTGATTTATACCGTATGGAGCTTAAGCTTTAATTTTCCGCTCTGTTTTCCGGTTTCAGCAAGTTAAATATAATTCAGCGCTTTACGCTGTAAAAGACAGAATCTTTGTATTTTTGCGCCATGGGATTTTTCCGCATCCATTCGGGGCAAAACCGCATTTTCGGTCTGGATTTGCTTCGCTTTTTTGCCATTTTTTTCGTTTTGCTCGGACACAGCTCCATCCTGCTTCCTGCGGAATATAAGCCCTTTGCCCGGATGCTCGTGCTTGACGGTGTAGGCTTATTCTTCGTGCTGAGCGGTTTTTTGATCGGGCAAATCCTGTTCAAACAGATCAACCAGGGCGAAACCAGGTTGAAAAACCTGCTGCATTTCTGGTCAAGGCGCTGGATGCGTACCCTTCCGGCCTATTTCTTTATTTTAACGCTGCTGCTGGTCTATGTTTTGATCTTTAAAGCCGAGCGGATCCCGGAGCAATGGTATAAATACTATCTTTTCATTCAGAATTTCAATGCCGTTCAACCGGATTTTTTCCAGGAATCGTGGAGCCTGAGCATCGAAGAATGGTTTTACCTGCTGATCCCTCCTGTGTTTTTCGGCTTTGTCTGGCTGTTCAAAAAGCATTTTAAAATCACCTTATTCGTATTGATCGTAACCGGGATCCTGGGCATACTTGCTTACAGGTATTACCTGTATCAAACTTACGAAGGCAAAGATTTTCAAACGGATATCCTGCTGCAGGTGATCCCGCGGCTTGATGGGATTATGGTGGGGGTCCTGGGCGCTTTCTGGATCACTTATTTCCCTAAATTGTGGAAACGGGCTCAACACTGGCTGCTTCTCCCGGCGATGTTCGGCATGCTTTTTTTCCTGAAATTCCTGAATACTAATGATGCGGATATTTATTACTGCGTTTTCGCACCCACATTAAAAGCCCTGAGTGTTTTGCTGATGCTCCCGTTTTTATCCAGCTGGAAAGTGAACACCGGCAACCCGGTTTCGCGCGCCGTTACCTTTATCAGCATTACTTCTTATTCGATTTATCTCATCAACCGAACGATTGTGATCGACATTTTCATCAAGTTCGGGATTCACGGAAACCTGCGTCAAAAGCACCACCCGGGGGAATATTGGTGGGCGGAATACCTGCTGTTCTGGGCACTTTCGATCTTTTTGGCATTTTTGCTTTACAAAGGAATTGAGCGGCCTTTTATGAAATTACGGGACAAAAAGTAATGTGACAATATGCTAATTGGATTAGATTAACCATCTGTTAGCACATCAACTCCGCCACCGCGGATTAACCCATCAGCCTATTAAACTCATTTTCATCAGATTCCACATACGATCCGTCTTCCAGCGCAATCATATCCATGATCTTCAGCTTTTCGGGATATTGACGGGCCTGGTGTGTGTAATGGAAACGTTTTGAGCCAAGGACCTGGATCTCCTCGAATTCATCCGGCGAATTTATTTTGTAAAAAGCCCTGGAATTGCTCAGCTTACGGTAAATAGGAAAAATAGGATCCATTATTTGCGCAGCTCCAGGAAAGCATCGGTTTTTTCATTTTCTATCAGCACGTGGAGATCGTAGAACATGATCAGCCACTTGCCTTTCACCTTTTTCAAAACGCCGGAACCACTGCAATCCTTCATCCAGGTATCGAGCACTTCATCGAACCAGGCGGTTTTGCCGTCATCCGAAAAAGAAATATGGCGTGACACCGACTTGAAATCCCAGGCCTTGCCCCGGTCGAAATAAGGCTTGGAGAAAGCCATGAACTGTTTTTTATCCCAGCGCTCGCCCGGAGCTGTGCCGATGTAAACGGATTCTTCGCTCATCAGCCCGAAATATTTTTCGAAATTGCCTTCAGCTGCAGCTTTGTGCCATTCGTTCAGTACTTGTTCAACTTGTTCCTTATCTTTCGGCGCTGACGCAAAAGACAGGGCGAGTAATGCTGTTATCAAAAGTATTTTCATGATTCAAAGTATTTCTTTAAAGATAACTTTTTAGCCTCGAATGACGCGAATATTCACTGATTATTTTATGAGTGGTTTGTACTTGTTCCCGGACGGCTCACCAATTACACAAATGTTTCCCCGGAAGCCGGGCGCTTGAGTTGTACCCATAAAAAAAGCCCTCCGGTAAACGAAGGGCTTTTCTATTTTAAGAATGTTTATTCTTAGAAATGTAAAGTAATTTTCAACTGTCCTGGGTTACCAAATACAGTGTTGTTGATGTCAGTGTCAATACCGAACATAGAAACTTTGTCAGCCTCCATTGTTTGTGTACCAACTACGTCAGCAGCACCGTTGTTACCGATAGACTCGATTTCAGTAGATCCGCTCATTGACATGAAACCAAGACCCCAACCGAATTCAGCACCTACAGATAATTTAGGCAATACGAAGTACTCAGCACCGATGAAACCTCTCAGTCCTAAACCGAACATAGAAGTTTTAGCTTCAAGTACACGTGCGTCGTTACCATAAGAATCAGTAGTCATGTTACCTGTACCGAAATCATCAGCAGGATCAACACCTACGAAAGCAGGCTCAGCTACGTTAGCAACCAATCCGTTACCGTAATCGTAAGTTTCTTTGTTGCTTCCTAAGTTAAATCCAAGCTCAGCACCGTAGAAACCTTGTAAACGTGTGTTACCTTTTCTCCACTCAAGACCTCCGGCTAAACCGATGTTCATTGCGCCGTCTTTCATAACGTTCTCTTTCATTGGCGGCATAGCAGGGTATACGAGACCAGAGTTATCAGCAGCACGGTCAGCAACCATTACAGTTGTTGAAGTAGAACCGAAACCAATTCTCAAAGCACCTCTGTAAGCCATTTTCTCCTCTACGAAGTATTTTCCAACGATTGTCTGGTTGTTAGAAGCCCAGTTCCAGTTAGGAGCAACGTTTAAGCCGTCACCTCCGATAAAGTTCCCGAAATAGTTTAAAAAAGGTACAGCATCAATACCTAAAGCCCAGTCACCTTGCTCTGGCATGTAATTCTCACCCTTTTTAGACGTTAAGTCTTGTGCGAAAAGTGAACTAGTTAAAGTTAATGCACCAACTAAAATAGATAATTTTTTCATTTTTTTTATTTTTTGGTTTGTGCTAATGTACGGACTTAATTTTTAAATGTTGCACAATTACAAAATTTTATTGCAAAAAAATATGAACTTTTCTTTGTTTAAAAGTATAAGCCTTTCTATAAGAAGAGATTAATTTTATTTCCTGAACTGTCCGAGGTTAACATTCAGCGTTACTTGGTTATTGAAACCCGCGGCGGAATAAGCCACCAAACCGTAATCGAGACTAAAACGCTTGAATTTCATGCCAATACCAAAAGAGAAACCTGAAATTCCGGGTCTTTCGGCCACTTTCATTTCCTGGCGCAGGTGATAATCAAAAGCCGTGCGCAGGTGGAAATTTTTGGAAAAGATCAGCTCTACCTGGTAAGTCAGGTGACGGAAAATCTTCTCACCTACCCCCGGAAGCTGCACAGGGATCGTATCTCCGGTGAGGGCATCGATCGTCGGGCCGAGGTCAGGCTCCACATAAGTCAGGTCGAACGTATTCAGGTGGTGCATTAATAAGGTAAAGCGAAAAGGGGCATGCTTCACTTTGTGGGCGATCGCAAACTGGAACTCTGCCGGAAGCTGTGCACGCTGACCTTTAATATAAGGCTTGAGCTGATAGCCTGCATTTTTCACCAGGGCTGTCACAACAAGGTTCTTTTCTTTGAGCTCATACACACCCGCCAGATCAACGGCCATCCCAAAAGAGCTGTAGCTTTCAAGCTGCGAATATATGAGGTTGAGGTTCGCCCCCACGCTGATCAGGGGGTTCAATTGTTTCGAAATTCCTGATCCGAGGATAAAATCACCGGCATAAAACCTGCCTTCCGAAACCCCGGCGTCATTTGTACGCTCCATATTCCCGTAGTTCACATAGCGCAGGGAAAAACCACCGCTCAGCTGGTCCGTATATTTACGTCCGTAAGTCAACATCCCGTAATTGATCCCGCTGGCGAGGAAAGCCTGGTTCACACCGAGCATCCGGTCCATAGACGCATTATATAAGGAAGGGTTCTGGATTGCAAGGTTGATATCTTCATCCCGAGATGAAATGAAATCATTCCCTAAAGCCGCAGAACGGGCATTAAACGGCAGGTTAAGCGCTGCAAAAGAGCTCTTTCCGCCGACCTGGGCCCGCGCACTGTAAACAATACAAATAAGGAAAAGCGTTTTCAATAAGTTCATACGGAATCTAAAACGAACAAAAGTACATATTATTTTAATGATGAATGTTGAATTATTCACCACTCAACATTTATCGTTCATCACTTCTTAAGCCCAGCTCAATGGCCTCCAGGTTTTCGATTTTTTCCCCGCTGATCTCAAAGCGCAGGATTGTCTTAACCTTATGAAATCCTTTGAAACCGCACGCGCCCGGGTTCATCCAAAGCATGTTGTAGCGCCGGTCCATTTGTACCAGTAAAATATGGGAATGTCCGCAGACAAACAATTTCGGGGCGCCGTTCAGCTGCAGCTCATCGTATAAAGGCTTGCTGTATTTACCGGGCTTACCGGCAATGTGTGTGATCAGCACTTCTACCCCTTCAACCTGGAAACGGTTGAATTCGGGCACTTCACGCCGGATCTCGTGGTCATCAATATTTCCGAAAACGGCGCGCAACGGCTTAAACTTCCGCAGCTCTTCGATCACATCCAACGAACCGATATCGCCGGCATGCCAGATTTCGTCCACATCTTTAAAATACGTGTAAATTTTGGGATCAAGAAAACCGTGTGTATCAGATAGAAGGCCGATTTTTTTCATAAAACTCTAAAGATAATCGAGCTAAAAACTCCTGCCTACGCCAGTGTAATCCGATAAGCTTCCACTTCAATAACATCGCCGGGAACAAGCTTGGCGCGCTTGCGGGTTTCGGTTTCACCATTGCGCAAAACCATTTCTTCTTCCACGATCAGCTTCGCGTGACCGCCCGTCTGTGCCAGTCCGACAGCTTTCAGCAATTGGATCAGCTCAATATAGTCACCTTCGATCTTAAAATTAATTTCCTCCATTTTTGTTTGTATAGTTTGTAAATACGAGCCTGGCCGCTTCGAAAGAAGTGATCCTTCCTTCCCGTACAGCCTGTTTGAGCTCGCCGACCTCGGTTTTGAATGTTTTCTGCCTGTAAAAATGATCGAGGATCAGCTCCTTGAGGCTTTCTTCAAACCAATATTGGTCCTGGTCCCTGCGGTTACGGGCAATAAAACCGGAAGCCGTCATTTTTTCTTCAAAATCGAAAAGCACGCCGATCACTTCTTCCATCATTTCGCGGTTGTACACGCTGGAAATACAGCTTTTCGGGATCCAGTTGCTGCTGTTCGGCGGAAACAGGTGCATGGCGTTCTTGTATTCGGTACGCGCTTTTTTGGCTTTAGCTATATTGTCACCGTCAGCTTTCGTTACAACCAGTAAATCCGCCATTTCCATAATCCCACGCTTGATGCCCTGCAATTCGTCGCCGGCACCGGAAAGCATAAGCAGCATGAAGAAATCCACCATCGAATGCACCGTGGTTTCGGATTGCCCCACCCCTACTGTTTCAATGAGAATAATGTCAAAGCCCGCCAGCTCACACAAGTACGTTGCTTCGCGCGTCCTGCGTGCCACACCGCCCAGGGAATCTCCTGCAGCCGAAGGCCGGATAAAAGCTTTGGGATTTTGCGACAATTTTTCCATGCGCGTTTTATCGCCCAGGATACTTCCGTGTGAACGCTCACTGCTCGGGTCAATCGCCAGGACGGCAACTTTTTTCCCCTGCTCTATTAATAAGGTACCAAAAGTTTCAATGAACGTGCTTTTTCCAACGCCGGGAACACCGGTAATGCCCACGCGAAGTGATTTACCTGTGTGCGGCAGGCTCAGGTTAACCAGCTCCTGCGCTTTTTCGCGGTCGGTTTCCAGCGTGCTTTCCAGCAAAGTAATCCCTTTTCCTAAAGCATTGATATCACCCAGGCGGATTTGCTCAAACAGGCTTTGCGCATCCAGCTGCCCGCGGAGCTCTTTACGCTTATTTAACCAATCCCGGAGTTTGTCTTCGTTCATTGAAACAAAAATAAGTTTTTTTTGCCACGAAGACACAAAGATGCAAGGTTGCACGAAGATTTTTGTAATTCATAGATCCGTGTAATCCATGGCTACTTTATACCAATAAAAAAGCCCCACGTTTCCGAAGGGCTAATCTATCTTTACAAGAATGACTCAATTTTCCATTCTTAATTCTCAATTTACATCAGCATTCCACCGCACACATGCAATGTCTGCCCGGTAACGTAAGCTGACATTTCAGAAGCGAGGAAAACAGTAGCGTTGGCCACATCTTCCGGGCTTCCGCCGCGTTTCAATGGAATGGAATTTCTCCAGTCCTGAACCACTTTTTCGTCCAGGGCGGCTGTCATTTCAGTCTCAATAAACCCCGGTGCAATGGCGTTGCAGCGGATATTGCGTGAACCCAATTCCTGGGCAACGGATTTCGTAAAACCGATCAAACCTGCCTTGGAAGCCGCATAATTGGACTGTCCTGCGTTTCCGCTTACCCCAACAACAGATGACATATTAATGATCGAGCCTTTTTTAGCTTTCAGCATCGGCTTGATTACCGCTTTCGTGAGGTTAAATGCCGATTTCAGGTTTGTAGCGATCACTTCGTCCCACTGCTCTTCGCTCATGCGCATCAGTAACGTGTCACGCGTGATCCCGGCATTGTTTACCAAAACATCCACTGTTCCGAAGGCTTCCACTACCTGGTCAACCAGTAGCTGGGCAGCATCGAAGTTACCTGCATCGGATTTAAAGCCACGCGCAGTTCCGCCGTTTGCACTTAATTCAGTTTCCAGCGCTTTTGCTTTTTCTTCCGAAGAGATATAAGTGAAAGCTACAGTAGCGCCCTGCTGTGCACAAGCTTCGGCGATTGCCTTACCAATTCCGCGGGAAGCGCCCGTAATCAATACTACTTTTCCGTCTAATAATTTCATTTTCTTAGTTTCAAAATTGTGCCCAAATATACTAATTATTCCGCTCCTTGTTTTAAATTTTTGAGCCTGTTTTTACTCATTTTAAGCCCGAAAACGGCCTTCATTTGACTTATCAAAAATATGCCAGCCTTGATATTCTGTGAGTTATAGATAAATTTTTATTTTTTTATGTAAATTTTTCTCATTTTTTTTTGCAAAATTGAAAAATTGGCATATATTTGTGTCAGGTTTAGTTGTAAAAGGTAGGTTAGGTTAGGTTAAAGAGAGTGAAACGCTAGTTTCACTCTTTTTTGTTTTATACCAGTTTATGTTTCCACAAAGACGCTAAGGATCAGGGCTCACGAAGGCACTTAGCTAATTGCCGCCAACTTCAAAACCCCTTATTTTTTATTAAATCTTTGTGTGACTCCTGCCTCTGTGTCTTCGTGGCCAGGCTCTTTTAATTAAAGAAATCCCAGGTTAAACCGACGCGGAGATAAAATGGTGTGATGGGAATATTGACCGCTACGAAAGAGTCGGATTTGTTCCAGAGATAATCCAGGTTTTCCGCTTTGACATAAAAACGAAAGGTTTCGATCTGGAAAGCCGTGAAAAAATCTACCTTGTATAAATCCGGGTTTGTTTGCTGACCCGAAGGGCTGAAGACAAAAACATCCAGTGCGTTCACATAATCCAGCAATTTACGGGAGCTTTGGTAAGCAACGTCCACACCGACTAAAAAATCAAGTTTTTGAGATTTGAAAATTTTCTTCTGTAAAGCCAGGCGGCCCCTTACGTCAATAACCGGCAGGAAAGACAATTCTTTCGAAAACTGGTTCACAACAACCATTGGCTGAAACAGCAAAGCTTTATAACGGAAATCAGCCTTAAAATTCAGGTTGATGAGCTGCAAAGTTGGTAAGGAATCGTTGCGCCACGCCGAATCCATAAAGAAATAATAATCGTGGTAAAGCTGGTAGCGCAAGCGGGCTTCGAGCCTGAGCTTTCCTTTCCATTGGATATCGCCGCCAGCAGCCAAATATTTCTGGGTTTTCAGATTAGGCGCTGACCAGGAAAAATTATTTGCGAAATAAAACCGCTGCTGTAATTCCGGCAATTTCTCGCGGTAATCAAGTAAGGCGCTGAAGAGGAATTTCGGACGCTCAATTTTCAGGCGTGACTCAGAGCTTTTTTCACCGACAGCGCCCACAAAGTTGAGGTAAGAACGATTAATGAAGCTCAGTCCTTTCAGCTCGTAGCGCAGAGAGCCGTTGAGTGACAATTCCGTCGTGTCCCGGTGTGTGCCCAGGTTTTGGAAATCCCAATAAGCATGGCCAACAGCGAATTGTGCGAAAAACTTTTTGGTTTGTACGTAAACTCCCGCGCTATTCAGGATTTTCGCAAACTGGAACTGATCGCGCGTATTGAACGTATCCAGGTTGACCTGGCTGTAAACCGTATCCAGCTGGCCGCTTTCGAAATACTCACGGTTGGAGATGCTCCATTGATTTCCTATAAACAAACCCGTTCCATAGATCGAATCATTCAGGAAATTAATGTAATGCTCCGCTTCGGCACGAAAATTCTCCATTTGGGAATAAGCTGACAGCTTGCGCACCGGGAGAAATTCCAGCGGGAACTCCAGCACGGAAGTATTCGTGTCCAAACCGCCGTTCTGGTTCAGCTCGGATTTCTGGAAAAAAACCTGGTTGTAATTTTTATAACGCTTGCCCAGGAAGCGGGTTGAAAAGCGGAAATCATTGTGCTTGAAATTATCCTGGCGCATCATCTGCCCCATTGAGCTGCGGCTGTAGGCCATGTTGATCCCGAATTTTTTGGAGAAAAACTGCTGGTAGTCCACCTGGAGCATTTGCAGGCCTTTGGAACCAAAAGCATACATAAAACCGAGATGCGGCATGCCTGAGAAAAGGAAAGGCTGCTTATTAAAAGTTAAAAAGGGGCTTCCGAAACGCGGCATAAAATTCTCATACGAAGCCTGGTACCTTCCGAAAGGTGAATACGAATAGCTGCCCGGGGTCAGCACCAGCGTCCCTGCATGGTAATCGGCTACGGAATCCAGCTCATTTCCGCCTGTCCGCGAATCAAGGCGCAGGGTATCGCTCCCGTTAAGGAACAGGTCGCCCTGACCGTAAAGCTTCACAGCAACAAGCAGGAATATGAAAAGCAAGCTCTTTTTCACGTACGGCGCAAAGATAAAAATTTAAGCACAAAAAAAGCCCCGCTTTTGACGGGGCCTGAACAATTCTTTTTGTTCTTACAATTTATTAATCTGAACAGCCAAACCAGACTTCAGGTTAGAAGCCTTGTTTTTGTGGATGATATTTCTTTTTGCCAGTTTATCCAACATGGAAGCTACTGTAGGAAACATTGCTTCCGCTTCGCCTTTAACTGTTAAAGCTCTCAATTTTCTAACCGCGTTACGGGTAGTTTTGTGAACATATTTGTTACGCAGCTTTTTAGCTTCGTTGGATCTGATTCTTTTTTGTGCTGACTTATGATTCGCCATTTTTCTATTTATTAATAATGTTAATACTTGCAGCCCATAGGAGAATCGAACTCCTGTTTCCAGGATGAAAACCTGGCGTCCTAACCACTAGACGAATGGGCCGTAATTACGTTTATTTCAATTTTTTGCAGCCCATAGGAGAATCGAACTCCTGTTTCCAGGATGAAAACCTGGCGTCCTAACCACTAGACGAATGGGCCAAAATTCCTTATTCCTTTGAATTTGGGAGTGCAAATATAGTCAGAAAAAATGAATTCACAAATGAATGAATTATTTTTTTTGTTTTTTTTCACTTGATTGTATAGAAATCCTGGTCTTCCGCAGAAAATTTAAAACCTAAGCGTTTGCCGGTCTGTAAGTTAAGCGTAGAGCTGATTTCCTGGATCTGCATCACGTTCACCTGGGACATCAGATCGAATGGCGGGGTGAGCAGTTCGAACTGGCTGGCGAAACAAAAGGATTTGTATAAAATATCCCGCAGTTTATCATCCGTAAGTATGCCTTTTTCAACATTCTTGAAATTAGCTCCCAAAGCCCCTTGTCCTTCAATGAAGAAATGTCCTTCTTTGTTGACAAAAATGCGGCCGATCAAATAACCCGGATCATCTTCCCTGCTCTGCAAAATAGATTGCGCCAGGAAATTATAGATGTAAATAATTCCGAAATACCCGTTGTCGCGGTTCTTTTTGAGGTAGCTCAGCTTCCAGAAGGGATGTTCATCCGGCAGCAGGAACACATTCGTGTGCATATGAAAAAACAGCAGGTCACTCCCGATAAAAATCTGCGATTCATACAAGCCTTTGTCAATATACTGCATCCGGATCCGCTGGTCAGTCAGCTGCGTTTTGAGGAATTGCACCTCTTCCTGCATGATACGCTTAAAATTCTGGAACACGTTGAGTGTATCCTCGTGAATATCCTGCTTCAAAGCGGCCTTGCTGTGCAGCAGGTCCAAAATTTCTTTTCGGTTTTCTTCCAACATATCTTTAAAATTTACTTCGTAGCTGCTTCGCGGTGAAATGGAAAATTGGAATCTAATTCTTAATTCTCAATTTTCCATTAGCTGCGCTGCTGCCTTCGGCGGTCTTAATCCTTAATTTTAATACGCTTTCGCGATCACCACCCGTTTTTTAGACGGCTTGCCGGTGACCATGCATTTTCCTTCTTCGTCCGGGGCGTCCAAAGGAATACAGCGGATCGTTGCCTGGGTTTCTTCTTTGATGCGCGCTTCCGTTTCGGCTGTTCCGTCCCAGTGTACGAGGAAAAAACCGCTCTTTTCTTCCAGTTGCTGCTTGAAATCTTCGTACGTATCTACTTTCCGCATGTTCTCTTCACGGAATTTCAAGGCACGGTCATATAAGTTCTGCTGAATTTCGTCGAGCAGCTTTTGAATGTAAGTATCCAGACCATCGAGTGAAACCACTGATTTTTCTTTTGTATCGCGACGCGCCAGCTCCACTTTGTTCTCAGCGAGGTCGCGCGGACCGATCGCCAGGCGAACTGGAACTCCTTTCACTTCGTATTCGGCAAATTTCCATCCCGGGCGGCGGTTATCGTCGTTATCAAATTTCACTGAAATCCCCAGCGCATTTAGTTTTTGCCTGATTTCATTTGCTTTTTCCGTAATCAGCTGAAGCTCTTCTTCGGAGCGGTAAATCGGAACGATCACCACCTGGATCGGGGCCAGTTTCGGAGGCAGCACCAAACCTTCATCATCGGAATGCGTCATGATGAGCGCACCCATCAAACGGGTTGAAACCCCCCAGGAAGTTGCCCAGACATGATCGAGTTTACCTTCTTTGTCGGCAAATTTCACGTCGAAAGCTTTCGCAAAGTTCTGCCCCAGGAAGTGGGAAGTACCTGCCTGCAAAGCTTTACCGTCCTGCATCATTGCTTCGATACAATACGTTTCGTCAGCTCCGGCAAAGCGCTCGCTTTCGGTTTTGAAACCGCGGATCACCGGCATAGCGAGGTAATTTTCAGCAAACCAGCTGTATACGTCGAGCATTTGTTCCGTTTCTGCAATCGCTTCCGCTTTGGTAGCGTGTGCCGTGTGGCCTTCCTGCCATAAAAACTCGGTCGTGCGCAAAAACAGGCGCGTCCGCATTTCCCAGCGCACAACGTTCGCCCATTGGTTGATGAGGATCGGCAAATCCCGGTAGGACTGGATCCAGTTTTTATAGGTATTCCAGATAATGGCCTCACTTGTTGGACGAACAATCAATTCTTCTTCCAGCTTGGCATCCGGGTCAACGATTAATTTTCCTTTATTGTCCGGGTCAGCTTTCAAACGGTAGTGGGTTACAACTGCACATTCTTTGGCAAAACCTTCGGCATTTGTTTCTTCCGCTTCGAATAAGCTTTTCGGGATAAAAATGGGGAAATACGCGTTGGAGTGACCGGTTTCCTTGAATTTTGCATCAAGTACATCTCTCATTTTTTCCCAGATGGCGAAACCGTAAGGCTTGATGACCATACAGCCCTTCACACCGGAATGTTCAGCCAGGTCTGCCCGCCCTACGAGCTCGTTGTACCACTTGGAATAATCTTCTTCTCTAGTCGCGTATTTTTGTGCCATTTTTAACTATTTTTTGGTATATTTTTTGCTAGTTATTTTTTGCAAAGTTAAGAATTTTGTTCTATCTTTGAGTTAGGCTTACACTTCAAATAACATTTCAAATGAAAAATTTAAAATATACCGCTGTCCTTGCCTTTGGAATCTTCTTCCTGGCCTCTTGCGCAGCTACTTCACACGTAGTGGACGATGACGTTTACGTCTCCAAAAACCCGCAAATGAGCAGCACGGAAGAAGTGAACAACGTCAGCTCTTATGAAAATTACCGCTACCGCCGCGAGCGGGGCGATTCTGACACCCGTTACGGCAGGGATAACCGCATGTTCCGCACCAGCATCTTTATCATGGGCGGCATGGGCAACCCAATGTATTCCCCGTATGATCCGTGGCGTTACGGATATGCGTACAGTCCTTTTTACGACCCGTTCAACCCATGGAACAACTGGGGCTATGGCAATTACTGGGGTTACGGCGCTGGCTACGGTTACATGCCCATGTCTTTCTATTACAATGACTATTATTCACCCTGGGGCTATTCACCGTATGGTTATGGCTACGGATATGGTTACAACAATTATTACAACAATTCCCCCACAGGTGGCCTTACCGCGAACTACAATACACATTACGGAGCGAGATATTCCTCTTCAGGCGTGAACAATAACCGCCGCGGAAAATCACCGGAAGCGAAAGGATTGGCGATTCAAAATACAGGCAAGCGTAATTTTAAAGCTGCCAGTCCGGGTGCAGATGCTTCCGGGAGAAGCCGTTCTGTGACTGATGTGAAGTCAAACGGCAGAAACAGCAGCAGCTCAGCAATCAACAGCTCTGAAGTAAAAGGCTCCCGCTCCGTAAGTACAGGAACCGGTTTATCGCGCAACGGACAGCATGTTTCAAGCCGTCCTAACGTTGAGCGAGGAAGCGGCACTTTCGATGCCAACCCGGGCCGCGGAAATACAAACGTACGTTCCAATACAAATACCCGGTCTAACAACGGTTCTTTTGAGCCGCGAAATTCCGGTACTACCCGTAATTCAGGCGGAACGACAACTTCACCGAGAAGTAATGGCGCTGCCGGTGGCTCAGGAGGTACAACTGTCAGACGCGGAGGAAGATAATCTATGAAGAAAATCCTCTTAAGCCTTTGCTTCTTCCCTGTTTTGGCCTACAGCCAGGATGTCCTGGATATTGTTCGCTTTTCAGAAACACAGGTTTTCGGTTCGGCACGTTTTGAAGGCATGGCAGGCTCATTTGGCGCCCTTGGGGCGGACTTGAGCTCATCTTCCATCAACCCGGCAGGCTACGGACGTTATTCTTCGTCCACCTTCGGGATGGGGTTTCAGAACACCAGCATTACCAATAAAGCCGAATTCAACGGGCTCGAAAGCTTAACGAAGCTAAACTCGTTTAAATTGAATAATCTCGGCTTCGTTTTTACAAATGATATTTCCGAGCAAAACAGGGGCTTTGTTTTTTCACAAGTAGGCTTTTCATTTGTCCGCATCCAGAATTTCAGGGATGATTTTTCATACCAGGGACAGCAATTCAGCTCGCTCCTGGACGATTTTGCCGGTAGTGCGAACGGTATGACAGTGGATGAGATGTATGCTAACCTGCCATTTACCAGCGCTTTGGCCTGGGACACCTACACTATTGACCCCGATCCGATGGTTGACAATGCTTATGTGCCTGTTTTAGGCGCTGACGATGAGGTTTACCACAGGCGCTCAGTAGAAAATTACGGCGGGATCTCGGACTACAACCTCAACATCAGCGGGAATTATATGAATAAGCTGTACATCGGCGGTTCATTCTCACTTCGTTCAGGAAAATATACAGAAGATTATTACCACCATGAGCGGGTGATCGATCCGGATTATTCACTCGATTCTTTTGATTATGAATATCACCTGGAAACCAAAGGTTCAGGGATTAACCTGAAATTTGGCGCGATTTATCTGCCGAACGAACGGATCCGCCTGGGACTGAGTGTCCACACCCCTACTTTTTTCAGTTTCAAGGATAAGCTCAGCACCAATATGGTTTCTTACCACATAGACACCGTCTACCGGATTGATGAAAGCTGGATCCCGGTGAACAACAACAAATTCAGGCTGCGTACCCCGCCTAAGGTTGTCGGGTCGGTTGCCTATGTTTTCGGGACCCGCGGCTGTATCAATGTTGACCTGGAATATGTGAACTACGACCTGGCCCACTTACGCGGAACAACTGACAGCTTGTATGAATTTGTGAATTACAGTGCCCAGAACAAAGAATCGCGCCAGCAATTACGCTCCGTTATCAACCTGCGTGTGGGCGGCGAGCTGGTCTTTAATTCCCAGTATTTTATCCGCGGAGGATTTGCGCTTTACCCATCAGCTTATGATCGTGATTTGTATAAAGACGCACCGGAATTTGCCCCCAAGGGAACGCAGGTGTATAGCGGCGGCCTTGGTTTTCGCTGGAGAAAAAGCTCAATCGACGTAGCTTTGCGCGTTGAGCACCGCAATTACAATTACTATGCTTACAATAACAGCCTAACTGTTGTTAACTCTTTTAAAAACGGGATTGTGTTTAACTATGCGCTGAATTTCTGATTACAGGAATTTCATTATCTTTGCTGCCAAAGAACCATAGCATGAAAAAGATTTTATTTTCCCTTTTGTGTATTTTTTTCACTTCCCTCCTCTTTTCCCAAAACGATGAGCTCTACGAAAAAGCCAGGATAAGCTTTGAAAAAGGCCAGTATAAAGATTGTATTAAGCAGCTTGACAAAGCCATTACCCTTGAACCAACGAGTTTTTCACTTTATGAGCTGAAAGGCCACGCCCTGATGAAATCGCAGGAATACGGCCAGGCATTTGAGCTATATAACCTCATGGTTGAGAAGTTCCCCGATAATCCTCTGGCTTACCATAATCGCGGGAATTTTTTCCTGTCAGCCAATGAAGTTGAGCCAAGCGTGGACGATTTCAGAAAATCTAACGAACTGACGGATAACGATTCTCTTAAACTGATGAACCTCGGAAACATCGCCTCCCTTTATTCCCACAACCGACGTTTTAAAGAAGCCTACGAAATTTCCCAGGAGTGCCTCAAACAAAACCCAGACGACCTTGTTTCCCTGATTAATATTTCATTGATCTGTGACGAAATGAAAAAGTTCGATGAAGCAATTACTTACCTGACCCATGCACAGGAAATCCGTCCGGATTTTAGCGCAATTTATATCAATCTGGGCTTTGTTTACCAGCACATGGAAAAACATGAGATAGCTATTCAGAATTTTAACAAAGTGCTCGAAATGACGCCCAATGATCCTTATGCATACAACAATCGCAGCTACAGCTACCTCAAACTGGGACGTTTGAAAGAAGCCCTGCATGACGTAGATAAATCCATCAAACTGGATGAATATAACTCATACGCTTACCGGAATAGGGCCCTGATCTATATTGAAAAAAAGGACCCGGACAAGGCGTGTGAGAATATCCAGCTAGCTATTCAGTACGATTTCGTGAAATTTTACGGCTACGAGATCCTTGAGCTGCGAAATGAATACTGCACCGGTAAACGTTAGCTTTTCGCCCCGGCTCCTTTTGGCCTGAAGAAACGCTTCTTATTCGGATTGCTCTTCTTTTCCGCAAATCCTGCCTTATGCTGCTCCGCTTTCTTTGGCGTGTTTGCTTTTGGCATTGGCATGGAAGGATCCATCGCGTAAGGATGTCCTTCTTCAACCGGGAGCTGCTTGTTGATCAGCTTTTGAATATCTTTCAGGTAAGCTTTTTCTTCCTGGTCGCAAAATGAGAACGCTGTTCCGTTATTTCCCGCCCTTCCTGTTCTTCCGATCCGGTGAACGTAGGTTTCAGGAATATTCGGCAATTCGTAATTGATCACGTATTGCAGCTCATCCACATCAATTCCGCGGGCAGCAATATCTGTCGCAACGAGCACACGGATTTCTTTATTCTTAAAATTCGTGAGGGCGCGCTGACGGGCATTTTGTGCTTTATTTCCGTGGATTGCTTCTGCTTTGATCCCTTTTTTGCTTAATGTTTTACAAACACGGTCGGCGCCATGTTTAGTGCGGGTAAAAACCAATACCGTTTCGATTTCCTTATTCTCCAGGATATCAACCAGCAATTTGGGCTTATCCGCTTTGTCAACAAAGTAAACAGACTGCTGGATCGTATCGGCTGTGGAAGAAACCGGCGCAACTTCTACTTTAACGGGATCCGTGAGGATGCTTCCGGCAAGTGTCAGGATTTGCGGCGGCATGGTAGCCGAGAAAAACAGGGACTGGCGCTGTTTAGGCAATAATTGCAGCAATTTTTTCACATCGTGGATGAAACCCATATCCAGCATGCGGTCAGCTTCGTCCAAAACGAATAATTCCACGTGGGCCAGGGAAACAAAACCTTGTGCGATCAAATCCAATAAACGGCCCGGGGTCGCAACAAGCACGTCAACACCATTCTTGATGGCATTCGTTTGGCTGTGCTGTGAAACACCTCCGAAAATAACTGTATTGCGAATACTTGTGTGACGGCCGTAAGCATCAAAGCTATCGGCAATCTGGATCGCCAGCTCGCGGGTAGGCGTAACAATCAGTGATTTGATCTGTCGTTTGCCTGCGTAAGAATTTCTATTTTCATGTAAAAGCTGCAGGATCGGAATGGCAAAAGCTGCTGTTTTTCCGGTTCCGGTCTGGGCACAGCCCAATACATCTTTTTTCTGTAACAAATGAGGTATGGTCTGTTGTTGAATTGGTGTCGGTGTGGTGTACCCTTCTTCTTCGAGGGCTTTGAGGATGGGGTCGATTACCCCCAGTTCTTTAAATATCATCTTACAAAGATACGGCTAAATAACGACATACAACACACTTTGCTGCTTGCGGAGAATTTCAGTGCCCTTCCAGGCCAGGCAGAAGCCGGAAAACGGCATAAAAAAAGCCCGGATAAACCGGGCCTGGTATTTTTTCGTGAAACGATTAATAGTTAATCGTAAATGTACCATTCGTAATGTTGTGGAAATCCGTCGCGGAGCTTGTTGGCAGCGGAGTGGCCGTGTATTCGAAAGAACAGCGGATTACATCTTCTACTTTATCGTGAAAAATCACTTTCAGCGTACCTGTTCCGGCTTGCGCACCGTACTGATTTTGCTGGTCGAGCAGGAAAGTAGCCGTTTTCGGCCCCAACATCGGATCGTCAAATGTATAGGTTCCAACTCCAATATCAATTGGCATGATAAAACCGAAACTCCCCATCGTTGAACCCGGGGCAGAAATTCCAAGCTTCGTTTTATCAGGACTTTTGGTCGCGCTTAAGGTTACCGGATAAAAGTCATCTCCATCCACTTCAGCAAAAAAGCTGTTCGGGATTTCGCTTGGAGTCGGGGTTACGGGTGTTTTATCCTCCGGAACTACCGGGTCTTCTTTTTTACAGGAAGAAAACAACATTAAAGTGCAGGCCAACACGGTAACCGGCATTCTCCATCTATTCTTTTTCATGGTGATTCATTCGTTAATAGCATGTAACAATGGCCAAATATAGGTAATTTTTCAATTCAACTCATCTAAATCTGCCATAAGTTGGCTTTGCTTTGGATTTTGTCTTGTAGCACGTCAGGTTTCCGGCGAGGTCGGCAATGAGGATTTCGAGGAATTTATCGCCATCAATATCCTGGATAAAAAGACTTGCTTCCGCGCCGGCAGGGATCTTAAACGACTCAATCAATTCGCCGTTTGTTTTGGAAATAAAGACAAAGCCGTCTTCGGTTACACCTATGATCTGGTCGGAATTGCGGGCCAGGACGTCAGCAATCATCGTTGAAGCGCTGATTCTTCCCCCTACTTCTGCGGCAACATATTTGGCATCGTTATTCACATATTCAGGCAGGCTGTCACCGTCTTTGTAAAATACTTTGGGATTAAATTCCAACGCCCCGCGGCCGATCACCAGGTATTGATCTGAAGTAACTGCAGGTGAGGAAAAATTATCGTAGCCGAAATTGCATTTTTTCAAAACCTTCCCTTTTGCGTCCACGGAAGTTAATTCGCCGTAGCTGTCGAGGAACAAAAATTCCGTGTTTTTCCCGTTGCGGTACATAAAAGGCGAAGCGTGAACACCAGCCCCCGTAGTTACCGCCCAGATCGTTTTGCCGCTTTTACCATCGATTGCGAGGTTATAGTCGCCGTAATGCGCCATTTTGAAACCGTCGATTTCATCGGATTCGGAATTTCCGCGGCCCGAAGTCAGGAAGTCCATCACGCCGTCGCCGTTGACATCGTATTTCAAGGGGGAGGAATTTCCGCTGTGCGCTGTGATACTTTTGTTCACCCACAGCAAATCGCCGTTTTTACCGTTCAGGGCGTAGAAATAAAAACCTTCCACGTTGAAAGCCACATCCAGCGCTTTATCTCCATTCAGGTCAGCGAGCTGCGGACAGCTTTCCACATCGTAAGGCAGGTGGTATTTCCACAATTCTTCTTTGGTTTTGAGATCGAAGCAGAAAAAGTAATAATTGTCCGTTCCGAAAAACAGCTTGCCATCGCCTACTGCAACGCCGTTTACATCATTATCCCCGGAAAAAGGCACTTCGTAATGATGCAGGATTTTACCTGTTTTGGCGTCGATTTCATACACTCCGTCCAGCTCATCGCTTTTGTAATTGCGGTCAACACCATTGGAGCCGATAAAAATCTTCCCTTCATGCAGCAGCATATTGGTACGGTAGGTTGAGACACCGATTTTTGCGCTCCATTTTTCAGGAAACACGCTTTTGAATTCTGTTTGGGCAAAGGAGCCGGCGGCAAACAGGCAGGCCAGCGCTATGCATATATTTTTTCTTACCATTGCTCTTCTGTAAATCGTTCGTTATTTTCTACATAAATGTAATACTTGGTGCCGTTCTGGTAGCCAATCATCACCTCATCGCGGTATTCCATAAAAGTTGCGAAATCGTAAACACATGGAACAAGCTCTTTTCCTTCGAAATCAGCAGCGCCAAATTTGCCGTTGCGTACGATGATATTGAACATGTTACCGTTCAGTACGAGCTCATCCATGGGGACAGTTTTTTCAAACTCAGCGTTAGCCAGGTTGTATACATCAAAGCCGTTTTCTTTGTTTACATAGCCTTTGCCCCCAGCCAGGAAATCGTATTCCTGTAATTTCTGCGGCTGCTGATCGTACTGCGTAGAGAAAGCTACTTTCTTCTTGCCCTTCGTCGCTACAACATATGTTCCGTAATCGTACAGGACAGTTACCTCATCATAAGCTGCCGGGAGCAATTCCTGTCCGTTGATATTCACAACGCCGTACTTGTCCCCTGTTTTCACTGCAAACAAATTGTACATGATATCATAATCGCCCAAACGGCTGATCTCTGAGTATTTCGGCGGGATCAGCTCACCCTGGTACAAATCGTAAAGTCCTTTTTTCTTTTTATTGCTCACTTCAAGCAGGAAGGAATTATCGCCATTGAATTCATACGGGCGGATTTTATCATATTTCAAAGGAACGAGCGTATCGCCGATAAAATTGATCATTCCCCATTTTTTGCCTTTCCCCTGCGCCAGGAAAATACTTGGAATGAAGGACTGCTCGAGGTATTTGTAATCTGCTTTCACCTGGACGGCCGGGTCGCTGTACATATCCGACAAAGAATATGCGTAGAGACCGTATTTACCCTTCACCCGGCGCGGGAAGGTCATGTCGGGCCTGCCGTAGAATTTGCGTCCGCGCAGATCAAGCATATAGCTGCCTTGTTCAGCATATACCGTTGTGTTGTAAATGATCTGGTTGCCGCTGTAGATGTCAGAATTGATGTAAAGCTCGGAGTCAAACTGCGGCTTGATCTCGTATCCGCGCTCCAGGTCTATTGTTCCGTATTTACCGTTCAACATGGTGTTCACAATGAAATCAGCGCTGGTATTTTGCATAATTGTGTCATATTGCGGCTTGAAAACAGTCCCGTCAAAAGTGACCAATCCGAATTTTTTCTCTTTTTTCAGTACCAGGAAATTATGGGTAAACTTTACCGGCATATAATCCCAGCTGGCTTCACCTGTTTCAGGGTCGTAGCTGTTTTCAGAAGCTAGGCCGTAAAGGTTTATGGATTCGTCAACCTCGTATTCCGTGGAAACGAGCTCGGTTTTACCATTTTTGTAGCGGAACAAATGATGTGTTTCCTTGCCCGGATCCCCTGTGCGCATAACAAAAAAGCTGCCTGTCACCGGTATTACATTGTTAACCTGGAAGATCAGCTCAGTTCCGGTTTTCATCCCTTTGACATAGTAACCCATTTTCTTCCCGGCATTAGCTTCCATATTGGCATAATCCATTTCGGGGTAGAATGTATAGAGGATATTCAGGGCAACTTCAGATCTGTAAAAATTCCCAATGCTGGTCCGCTGCACGGTAACTGCCTGATCTTCGTCAAACCAGGGCGTCATAATAAGCTTTGCTTCCAGGTCATAAAACGCTTTTACGTTTTTCTCGCCGTTCTTTTTGTAAACTACCAGGAAAGGCTCCTCCACATCCTTGTGAATGAAATCGGGCTCGTAAATATACTCACCTGTTTCGGGATCATACATTTCGCCGGAGTTTTCGTAATCCTGAACCATTTCCCGGTATTTCTCAACGCGGTAAAACGAATCGATGACATTGAAATTTTTATCCAGGATATATTGTCCGCCACCTACAGCATCTGCAATAAAATAGCTGTTGTACATATGGCTTATGACATTCGTGAACTTAAATTCTTTAATGGTGAAATCCGGCATGAGCTGGTAGGTTTTTCCGTTCCTGCCCATTTCAATGGCATATGGCGGCTGAATTTCGCTGTACCGGTCATACGATGAATTGATGCTGTTGAACTTCATTGAAGAGATCAATTCCCCGTTCATTTTGGCAAAAGTAATTGAGTCTTTAAGGCTCTCATTGTACATCCATTCCGGGTCCATTGCCGGCAAATCCTGGTCGTGAAGCGCAAAAATCATGCTTACGCCTTCATTTTTAATCCTGTAATCCGGGAACTCAAGGAATTCGATCACGCCGTATTTCGGCTGTATGATCCAACCGCTTTGCAGGCTGTGTACACCATATTTACCATTCATGGAAACAATCACCATATCATACATATAGCGGTGATTTTTATAGGTAACCGGCTGATCTGCATGCTCAAGTGTTTTGACCCCGCGGAAATAAATGTCCCAGCTGCCGTCGCTGTTTTTACCGGACGAAATATCCGAGCTGTAGTAAAGCACGGAATCGTAAACCGGCGGTATAGCAGGCAGGTCCGGGTAGTCGCGGCTAAGCAGTCCGTATTTCCCGTTATTTACCAGGTAATAGGAAGTGTAATCCTCGCGGATATTATCGTAAACAGGCTCAATTATAACGCGCTTATCGCTGCCGATCAAACCGGTTTTCCCGTTTTTCTTCACAAAAGCGATCCCGTTCTGGAAAGGCTGTCCTTTGTCGTATTCCGGTGCAATGTACCAGGCGCCGAGTGTATCAATGTAGCCCCATTTCCCATTGCTTTTCACCAAGGCGTAACCTTCCGAAAAATGTGTCACATATTCAAATTTCGCCGGGATCACCAGCTGATTGTTCTTCTTGTAGCCCCAGCTTGTTTTGCTTTCCTTGTATGGAACAAAAAGCGGGTACGGATCGGCGGCCCCGGAGTCCTGGGCACGCAGCTCTCCGGACAGTAAAGTAAAGCCGGCACAAATGAGGATTAAAAACTTGTTCATCACGTTGTTATTTTTGCGAAGGTAAATATATGTGTTAAAATGTTAATACGGCATATAGCTAAAAAACAGTTTTTTGATTTGATATTAAATAGATGACCGTATTCTTAAGTTTTAAGTGATAAAAAATATCTGCCAATATTTATCTGAAGGTCTCTGTCATTTCTTCCGTATTCAGCTCAACAGGCTTTCCCTCTTTCGTTCCACTGATGTAATCCGACTGGTAGGGAACATCGAAATAGAGCTTTTCATATTCTGCCGGGAACAAAATTTCATCCCTTGAGTTCCGGACGCCGAATTTGCCGTCAGCATAAAAAATTGTGATGTCATTGACCGTCCAGGAAATTTCGTTTCCGGAAACAAACCGGTTTTTTTCATGTGTATATAGATTGTATTCTTCGAATTGATCGCCGGCCCTGATGTAACCAAAATCCCTGAAAAACCAGTCGTAAGCTTTAGAATTCCCGGTATTTATTTTTATATCATCAAACTGGTTTTCAAGAAAATATGCCTGGTATCCGGAGTTTTCCCCCGCAATCAAAAAATAACCGTATTTATCCGCGGCCGATTTCGCATAGATCTTATTAAATTCCAGGGGGAAGACCATGCTTGAATCGCTGATATTCAATAAGCCGGATTTCCCTTTATTGCTCACAATAAACAAGTTTGACAAATCATGTGAATAAACTGAAAGCGGCTTAATCTCATCAAAAGGAAGGTCAATCAGCTGGTTCAAATACCAATGATACAAATATTCTTTCTTATTCTTCTTCACGGTGACATAGTGAAACACATCCCCATCGTAATTCATTAAATCAAGCTCGTCGTAGAGAAACGGAAACAGCGTATCGCCCTTCATGTTGATGATACCGTATTTTTTGTTTGTTCCCTGCGCGATGTACGTTCCGTCGCGCTCTGTTTGCTGCAGCTTCAGAAATTTGATTGGCAGCACCCGGGTTTCAACTTTTTTTCCGGCAACCGTATCCATGCTCGTTAAATAATAAAAGCCTTTTTCCGCTTTCGGGGAAACATATTTTGGATTGAAAGCATATTGTTCCCTGAGCAGCGCATCCGCAAACCATTTTTTCCCTTTTTCATCCGTGTAAGAAAGATAAATACCTGTTGTGAACAAGCTATAATTAAAGCCCTCAATCCGGATCGGCTCCAGGCTTCGGGCCTGCAATTCATAATCGGAAGCCATGCTCACCAATCCATATTTGCCGTTAATTCTTGTTTGCAAAATGTCTGAATAGCCCGGGATCCGGAAAATCGTGTCGTATTGCGGATCGACCACCTTCCCTCCCATTGTCACAAAGCCGTATTTCCCGTTTCCGTCTTCCAGCAGGTAAAAATACCGGGCTGAGCCTTCTTCCTGTGAAACGCTCACATTATTTGTCCCGCTCAGTAGCAGCAAATGATCGCCGACCCACTGATACAGCTGGAAAGCAGATCCCGCTTTAGCTTCCCGGAGCAGGACGAAGTTTCCGTCCACGGTAACATCCGAAAATTTAAACGGCGTCCCGGAATCCATTCCGGTCATAAAATAGCCTTTTTCCGTTCCGTTTGAATAAACATATAAAACGGAAGTATCCATGAAAAAGGATTCGACCGTAAGTGTTTCCCCGTAATTCAAAGGCGCCCACGGGCTGATCCGTTTTCTCATTCGCAGCTCATACACGGCGCTTTGCGGTTGTTTGCGCTCATCAAAATCGCTCACGATCACATACGGCTCGTCCGGCCGTGTGAGGTAGGTCGTGTATTCGTCCTTCGGATCACTGTAATCTCTGTTAAAATCAGGGTTTTTCTCCCGCACAAGGATTTCCCTGCGGATCTCCGGAAAGGAATCCAGTTTGCTGTAATCGTAATCGTTCAGGATATAATCATACGTTTTGCCATAAACAATGATCCATTTTCCGTCCAGGTCATAATTATGCGGAAAGGTGACATACAAAACACTGTCCAGGACAGGCTCAATGTACCACTTGCCTTTCCGGTCGATGACACCGTATTTATTTCCCATTTTCACCGTCGTGCGCGGACTTGAGCCGAAAAAGCTGGAAGCAGCGTCAAAACGGGGCTTGATTACCGTTTTTTTTCCTGCTTTAAAACCCCATTTTCCCTTTTCTTCAAAAGCCTCGTATTCCTGTGAAAATGCAAGAACAGGCAAACAAATCAAAGACAGCCGCAGGATTAAATACTTCATTTTTATTTTCTTTTTAGGACGAATATACCGGTTTCTTATTATTTCACAAAGCGGATAAATGCCTTATTCTGTTTTTACTACATGAATCTTGGCCGCAAACCTTTCGTATTTGCTCATTTTTTTTAATTTTGTGTCCGATTCAAAAACACAAAACATACATGGAAAAGGTAGAACCGTATAAACCAATCAACAAAGTCCGCATAGTAACTGCTGCCTCTTTGTTCGATGGACATGATGCCGCGATCAATATCATGCGCCGCATTATCCAGGCGACAGGCTGTGAAGTGATCCACCTCGGACATGACCGTTCGGTGGAGGAAGTGGTAGATTGCGCGATTCAGGAAGATGCCCAGGCAATTGCCATGACTTCTTACCAGGGCGGGCATACGGAATACTTCAAATACATGTATGATTTGCTGCAGGAAAAAGGCGCTCCGCACATTAAAATTTTTGGCGGCGGCGGCGGAACAATCCTCCCTTCTGAAATCGAAGAGCTGCAGGCTTACGGCATTACGCGCATTTACCACCCGGACGATGGCCGTTCCATGGGCCTGCAAGGGATGATCAACGACCTCGTGCAGCGCTGCGATTTCCCGGCGGGTAAAAACCTGAACGGTGAGATCAACCATTTGAAAGCCAAAAGCACACCGGCAATTGCGCGCATCATTTCTGCCGCTGAAAACTTTGCCGAGGAATCCAAAGCGATCCTGGAAGAGGTGCAGAATATGGCACAGGCCGTTTCCATTCCTGTTTTGGGAATTACCGGTACCGGCGGCGCAGGAAAATCATCTTTGGTGGACGAGCTTGTACGCCGTTTCCTCATCGATTTCCCGGAAAAGCAAATTGCCGTGGTTTCCGTCGATCCTTCCAAGCGCAAAACCGGCGGAGCTTTATTAGGTGACCGTATCCGCATGAACTCGATCAAAAGTCCGCGCGTTTACATGCGTTCCCTGGCAACACGCCAATCCAATCTCGCACTTTCCAAACACGTGGCCGAAGCGATCAACGTGCTCAAAGCCGCTGAATATGATTTAATTATCCTCGAAACTTCCGGGATCGGCCAGTCTGATACGGAAATCCTCGATCACTCCGATGTTTCGCTCTACGTGATGACCCCGGAATATGGCGCTGCCACCCAACTGGAGAAAATCGACATGCTCGACTTCGCTGACGTGATCGCGCTCAATAAATTTGACAAACGCGGTGCTTTGGATGCTCTCCGTGACGTGCGCAAGCAATTCCAGCGCAACCACAACCTCTGGGACAAGAATGTCGATACGATGCCCGTTTACGGAACAATCGCTTCGCAATTCAACGATCCGGGCATGAACTCGCTGTACAAAGTGATCATGGATAAAGTGGTGGAACGCACCGGCGCAAAGCTGAACTCAACGTTTGAAATTACAGCTGAGATGTCGGAGAAAATCTTCGTTATCCCGCCGGACAGAACGCGCTATTTGTCTGAAATTTCTGAAAATAACCGTTCTTACGATAAATGGGTGAATGACCAGGTTGCTGTGGCTGATAAGCTCTACGGGCTAAGCTCAGCTATGGAAACCCTGAGAAACTCTTCCATTGAAGACAAAGACCGCCTGATTAAAGGCCTGCAGGAAAGCTTTGAGCAGGAAAAGCTCAACTTTGACCCGAAAAACTGGGATATTCTGCAAAAATGGAACGAGAAGAAAGCCCAGTATAAAAACCCCGTGTTTGAATTCAAGGTACGCGATAAAATATTAAAGCTCGATACCCACACGGAATCGCTTTCGCATTTACAGGTCCCGAAGGTAGCAATGCCGAGATTTACGGCCTGGGGCGATATTTTACGCTGGAGCCTGCAGGAAAATGTACCGGGCGAATTCCCGTACACGGCAGGTTTGTTCCCGTTCAAGCGCGAAGGCGAAGACCCGACGCGGATGTTTGCCGGGGAAGGCGGACCGGAGCGCACCAACAAACGTTTTCACTATGTCAGCCTGGGAATGCCGGCGAAACGCTTATCCACGGCTTTTGACTCCGTAACGCTTTACGGAAACGATCCTGATCTTCGCCCGGATATTTACGGGAAGATCGGTAACTCGGGTGTATCCATCTGCTGTTTGGATGATGCGAAAAAACTGTATTCAGGTTTCGACCTCTCCCACCCGATGACATCCGTTTCGATGACGATCAACGGCCCTGCGCCAATGCTGCTCGGTTTCTTCATGAACGCTGCCATCGACCAGAACTGTGAGAAATACATCAAAGCAAACGGCCTTGAAAAAGAAGTTGAAGCCAAAATTGCTGCGATATACGCAAAAAAAGGAACGGCAAGACCGAAATACCAGGGCGATCTGCCGGAAGGAAACGACGGACTTGGTTTAATGCTTTTGGGCGTTACAGGCGACCAGGTTTTACCGGCCGACGTCTACGCTAAGATCAAGGCGGAAACGCTGACCCAGGTCCGCGGAACGGTTCAGGCGGACATTTTAAAAGAAGACCAGGCGCAAAATACCTGCATTTTCTCCACAGAATTTGCCCTCCGCCTGATGGGTGACGTGCAGCAATATTTCATTGATAACGGGGTACGTAACTTCTACTCCGTTTCGATTTCAGGCTACCACATTGCAGAAGCGGGCGCTAACCCGATCACGCAGCTTGCCTTTACATTGGCGAATGGTTTCACTTACGTGGAATACTACATGAGCCGCGGCATGAGCATCAACGATTTTGGCCCGAACCTTTCGTTTTTCTTCTCCAACGGGATCGATCCGGAATATGCGGTAATCGGCCGTGTAGCGAGAAGGATCTGGGCGAAGGCTTTAGCGAAAAAATACGGCGCTAATGCCCGTGCACAAATGCTCAAATATCATATCCAGACTTCCGGGCGCTCTTTACATGCGCAGGAAATTGATTTTAACGATATCCGCACGACGTTGCAGGCCTTGTATGCGATTTACGACAACTGTAATTCTCTGCACACCAATGCCTACGACGAAGCGATCACCACACCGACAGAAGAATCCGTACGCCGTGCGATGGCGATCCAGCTGATTATCAACCGCGAGCTTGGCCTGGCGAAAAACGAAAACCCGCTGCAAGGATCGTTCATCATTGAAGAATTAACCGACCTTGTAGAAGAAGCCGTTCTTTCCGAATTTGACCGCATTACAGAGCGCGGCGGCGTGCTGGGCGCGATGGAAACAATGTACCAGCGTTCGAAAATCCAGGAAGAATCCTTGTATTACGAAACACTCAAGCATACCGGCGAATTCCCGATTATCGGCGTAAACACGTTTTTAAGCTCCAAAGGCTCACCGACGGTTTTACCGAAAGAAGTGATCCGCGCTACGGAAGAGGAAAAACAATACCAGATCGACATGCTCGGCAACCTGCACAAAGCTCACGCTGAAAACGCCAAAGAAGGGATCAAAAACGTACAAATGGCTGCTATCCAGAACAAAAACATGTTCGAGCAGCTGATGGAAACCTGCAAGTATGCTTCCCTGGGTGAAATTACCAACGCGCTGTTTGAAGTGGGCGGCCAGTATAGAAGGAATATGTAATTCAGATTAAAGGAATCCGCCGGGGCGGAGATAATAGACTTTGCAAATTTTAAAGGCCGGATTTTTCCGGCTTTTTTATTCCATTCAAAATTAAGTTATATTTGGAATCCATATATGGGCAAAAAAGCGAAAATCCTGATTTTTTCTATCCTTACGGCGGTTGTTCTGATTGCGGGTTACATCATTTACGCCAATCTCGTTACCCCCGAAGACGAAGTAGTCGCCTACAAGCCGAACATCTATCTTTACCCTGAGAAGGAAACGGATTTGATTGTGGGGCTCTCCTTCCCGAAAGGAGGAAGAATCCTCAAAAGTATTCCCATACATCACAAAGACAAAAAATGGCAGGTCCGCATAAAGCCAAATGGAAAAATCAATAATCGCTACGATTTTCTCTTTTACGAAAGTATGCAGCCTGATAAGTGGCAGCGTAAAAGTGGCTGGCTGGTAAAACGGGATACGTTGAAAGCTTTTTTTGAGCACAACATGAAAGCTTATGGCTTTAATCAAAAGGAAATCACAGATTTCACAGAGTATTGGAAATCCAGGCTGACAGGTGAATACTACCTTGTTTATCCGCAGGAAAACAAACAAGTTGACCGCCTGATAAAATTGAGCATATCAGTACCGCCAGACAACGTATTACGCCTGCAATACTTCATTACAACAGGAAAAGAAAATTCCAAAATAAGGGTGCACAAAATACCAAAAAAATTTAAGCGGGAAGCTTTTCACATCTGTGAATGGGGCGTATTGATAAAAAAATAAATCCTTTGTCAGCAAAGGCTTTCA
This sequence comes from Crocinitomicaceae bacterium, assembly GCA_021325675.1. GTDB lineage: Bacteria > Bacteroidota > Bacteroidia > Flavobacteriales_D > Crocinitomicaceae > M2408. The sequence goes on along the minus strand of JAJTCM010000001.1, from coordinate 295,189 downwards.
GGGGATAAGCACATATTTGTTTCAATCCCGGAACTAGATTTTCAAGAAAATATTTCGAATAATTCTATTTACCAGTTTAGTAAAAAATATTACCTGTTCCGTATATTTATTTAAATGGCAAATTTCCTGTCTTTTTTATTCTTATTTTTAGCATCTGATTCAATTACTATGGAAATACAAAAGCCTGAAAGACGATTTTTTACAGCTGATTTTGAACTGAACACCTGGGAAGACCTCCAGCCTTATGTGCAGCGTTTACTGGATTTCGATATCCAGGAGAAAGATAAATACCTGCAGTTTCTCGCTTACAAAAGTGAATTTGATGCCGTAATCGAAGAAAATGCGGCCTGGAGGTACATCAAAATGACAATTGACACCACTAACCCGGAATTATCCAAATCCTACAGTTTTTTCGTTAACGAAATACAACCGAAGCTCGCCCCTTTTGAGGATCAGCTGAATAAAAAAATTATGTCTTCCAACTTTGTGGAGGAATTAAGCCAAAGCGAAGATTACCGCATTTATTTCCGCGCAATCGCCAAATCAATTGCGATGTTCCGGGAAGAGAACGTTCCGCTGGAAGCTGAGCTGAGCGACCTCGCACAGGAATACGGTACAATTTCGGGTGCGCAGACGATCGAATACAAAGGCGAAAAAATGACCTTGCAAAAGGCGGCGCTTTTTCTCCGCGACCAGGACGAAGCTGTCCGCAAGGAAGTTTTTGAGCTGATTGCTGCACGCCGGGCCGAAGACCAGCAAAAACTGGACGACTTATTTGACAAATTAGTTGAAAAACGCCACCAGGTTGCAGTCAACGCGGGATACGCTAACTTCAGGGATTACAAATTTGATTCGCTCGGGCGTTTCGATTATACCAAAGAAGATTGCTTTAACTTTCATGCTTCGATCAAAAAACATATTGTTCCGATCGTTCGCGAAATCAATAAAAAACAGGCGGATTTACTCGGCAAAGAAAGGCTGAAGCCCTGGGATACCGAAGTGGACCCGAAAGGCCGTGAAGCTTTAAAGCCTTTTGAAGGTTCTAAAAAACTGATCGAAGGAACGATCCAGGCTTTCAATGAGCTTGATCCGTATTTCGCAGATTGCATCACGACAATGGAAAAAATGCGCCACCTCGACCTGGAATCCAAAAACGGAAAAGCGCCGGGCGGCTACAATTATCCGCTATACGAAATCGGTGTTCCCTTTATTTTCATGAATTCTGTCGGCGCACAAAAAGATTTGGTGACGATGGTGCACGAAGGCGGACATGCCATTCATTCGTTTTTATCCCGCAACCTTGAGCTGACCGGGTTTAAAAGCCTTCCTTCCGAAGTGGCCGAGCTCGCCTCCATGTCGATGGAATTGCTTTCCATGAAACACTGGGATAAATTTTACGACAACGAAGAAGACCTGAAACGCGCCAAAACCGAGCAATTGGAATCAGTGCTGAAAGTTCTGCCATGGATCGCTACAATTGATGAATTCCAGCACTGGATTTACACTCACCCTGAACATACGCAGGCCCAGCGCAAAGCGAAGTGGAACGAAATTAATACGTCTTACGGGACCGGTATGGTCGATTGGTCAACTTACGAAGAAGTCCGCGCTTATTCCTGGCACCGTCAGCTGCATTTGTTTGAAGTGCCGTTTTATTACATCGAATATGGAATTGCGCAATTAGGGGCTTTATCCGTTTGGAAAAACAGCATCATCGACCGCCAGAAAGCTATCCACGACTATAAGGAAGCACTGAAGCTCGGCTACAGCAAAACTTTGCCGGAAATTTACCGCACAGCAGGGATCCGCTTTGATTTTTCAGATGAATACGTTCAGGAGCTGGCGCAGTTTATTCAAAACGAATTAAAGTCACTGGCTTAAATGAATTTCATTTCCGAAATATCGCTTTTTTTCCTGCTCCCGGTCATTATCCTGGCGGCTTTCCTCACGTGGTTCTTTTATGCCAAAGACGAAAAGCTGAAGGAGTTGCCCCAATTATACCGTCGTTTGGTTTATGGGGCACGTTTTCTTGTACTGACATTGATCGGCTTTTTATTGCTGGGAATTTTGTTTGAATTTACGAAAACCCGCTCCGAAAAACCTATTCTCATTACTGTATTTGACAATTCCGCTTCCCTGAAAAATTACAAGGACAGCTCTGAGGTTTTAAACCGGATCAACCTGTTAAAAGGCGCTTTAAAAACTATCCCGGAAGACAAATACGACCAGGTAACTTATACAATTGGCGAAGATTTCAAAAACAGCAGCGAAGTCAATCTCAAAGAAGGAAAAAGCGACTTATCCAAGGCCTTTGAATCCTTATTTTCAGATTATTACAACCGGAATATCGGGGGGATTATCTTTGTTTCTGACGGGAATTTCAACGAAGGACAAAATCCGGTTTACGCCGCTTCCAAAATCCCGCTGACCCCCGTTTTTACGATTGGTGTAGGTGATACGGTTTCCAAAAAAGACCAGGTGCTGAAAGACGTGATTTGCAATGAGATCGCTTTCCTGAAAAACAAATTTCCCGTGGAAGTTGACCTCGAAGCCTTTAAAATCGGGAAAAGGAACGTAACGGTCAGCATTTCTCAAAACGGGAAAACCCTGGCTTCGCAACAAGTTAATTATACCGACGGAACGTATGATTCCAAACAATTGATCTTTGAGCTGGAAGCTTCGCATGTTGGTTTTCAGCATTTTGTAGCCGAAGTAAAGGCGGTTGACAATGAATATACCATCAAAAATAACCGCCGCAGCTTTTATGTGGAAGTTTTGGATGCCCGGAGCAAAATTCTCCTGCTTTACGGAGCGCCGCATCCTGATATTTCAGCTGTGAAATCCGTTTTGGAGCAGGATGAAAATATTCAGGTGGAAGCACAAAGCCTTGAAAAATGGGACAAAAACCTCAAAAACGTTGATCTCATTATCTGGCATGAGCCCGGAATTGCTTTCAGCGATAATGTCAACCAGGAGATCCTGGCTTCGAAGATCCCGGTTTTCTATTTTGTGGGTGTCAACACTTCCAACAGCGTGGCGCAAAAACTGAGCATCGGCTTAAATTCCGTTGCTTCCCAGCAGCAGGATGAGGTTCAGGCTGATATCCAAAGTGGTTTTGAGAAATTTGAGCTGAGCGACGAGCTGAAAAGCGAAATCGGAAAGTTCCCTCCGGTAACCGTGCGTTACGGAACCCCAAAAATCGGGAACCAGAACGAAATTTTACTTTCCCAGAAAATTGCCGGGATTTCCAAAAAAGATCCTCTCCTCTACTTCGGATCGATCGATAAACGCAAATATGCCGTGTTTTTGGGTGATGGCGTCTGGCGCTGGAAAATGTCGGAATACCTCAAATTCAAGAGCAATAAGCTTTTCAATGAGTTTATCCAGAAAAGCAGCTTGTTCCTGATCCAGAAAGAAAATTCGTCCAACCTGCGGGTTTCGATGCCAAAACGCTTTTCCATCAACGAAGATGTGCTCATCAAAGCTGAATTCTACAACGAATCTATGGAATTGATCACCAAACCGAAAATCAGCTTCAATTTGTTTGATTCCCGCGGTAAAAAATCCGTATTTGAATTTGGCGTGAACGGCAATTTGTACCTGCTCCCGCTTGGAAAGCTGAAACCCGGAACGTATTCCTGGACGGCAAGCACGAGCTTCGATGGAAAAAAATACAGCAAACAAGGAAATTTCGTAGTCGAAAATATCGAAATCGAGAAATTGGACACGCGTGCGAACCACGGTTTACTGGCTCAAATCGCATCCCAATCCAAAGGCAAATTTTATTTGCTTAAAGATTACCAGCAATTGATTAAAGAAATCCAGGACCGCGAAGATATTACGTCTATTTCCTACCAGGAAAGCTCGTTCGACAACCTGCTGGACTACGTTTGGATCCTGATTTTGATTTGCCTGCTCCTGAGCGGAGAATGGTTCATCAAGCGCTGGAACGGATACTATTAAATTCGAAAATTCATCCGCTACGCAGAATTCGAAGATTATCGTTTTCCCGAATCTACGGATTTTCGAATGTACAAATAAATAATAGCATTATGGAAGACTTGAAAATCATCGGTATTTCAGTAGAAACGACCAACGAAAACAACCTGGCAATGAATGACATTGGCGCGATGTGGGACCGTTTTATGGGTGAAAAGATCGCATCCAAAATCCCAAACAGCCTGGGCCATGAAATTTATTCCCTGTATTTCGATTACGAAAGCGACCACACCGGGAAATACACCAACATGATCGGCTTGCGCGTCAGCTCACTGGATGAAATCCCGCCAGGAATGATTGGAAAAAGCTTTCCGCCGCACGGGATGCAAAAGTTTACCGCGAAAGGAAAAATCCCGATGTCGATTTACCAAACCTGGCAGCAAATCTGGGCCGATGAAAACTTAAACCGCGCCTTTGTTTACGATTACGAAATCCTGGGCGAAAAAGCGCACGGCGAAAACCCTGAAGTGGATATTTTTATTTCGGTGAAGTGATTTATTTACTCTCTTTGAAGGGGTTAAGGTGCGTGACAAAATTTTACGAAAAGCAAAACCCGGAAGCTTTCGAGAAGGTCACCCTCCCCTATATTTCTCAAAAGAAGTGCTTTTTCTTCTCAAGACAGGAAACAGAATCTCCATTTTAATTTTCTAATTCCCTTTAAATGCGTATCTTTGCAGCCGCTTGCAAATAAAACAAGCCTTCATTTCAAAAAGAATTCCCTTGAAACGCATTAACGAATACAAGAAATTATTTGATGTTCAGCAGGACCTGGACCTGAAAGACCTCAAATTAACATACAAACGCTTAGTAAAAGAATGGCATCCTGACAAATTCCAGGAAGGCGATCCGATGGCTGCCGAAGCAGAAGTTAAAAGCCGACAGATCATTGATGGATACCACTTTTTGGTGAGCATTGCCCCGGAAACCATTGAAGCAAATTTAGAAGAATACACTACTACAATCAATGAAGTTCCGATTGCTGATTTCAAACATAAAGGCATGCTGCTGGAAATTTCTTTTGCCAATGGCTCTGCCTATGAATATTTCGGTGTAAACCAAAATACATACAACAAATTTTGTCAATCAGACAAACCGGTACGTTTTGCAAAACGGAATATCTTCAATTCTTACACTTACAGGAAATCCAAAAACGGGAACCAGGAATAACACAATCCGTTACTTGTGACCTTTGCCGTGCCCTTTTCCTTTATTTCCAGGGTGTCCTTTTGCATGGCCTTTTCCTTTATACCATCCTTTATGTTTCCCATTATCATGTTTTACAACACGTGTATGATGGTGATGGTGAACACAGGCTGATGTACCAAAGATTAGACCCAAACATAGGCTGACTGCAACTATATTTTTGAATAGGTTCATGGTGCTTGTTTTTAATGAGAAATAATATCTCTTATCACTAATTAAACTTAATAAATAGTTCTCTTAAAATGTTACGGAATAAATAATCTTCCTTACATAAAAATGAAATTTCTTCTTCTTGCCCTGCTTAGGTGGCTCTGTAAATACGAGGAGCTGCAAGGTTTCAAATGAAGAATAAAGTTGAGACAGCATAGCGCCGAAGATATTGAAACCCAACAAACGAACGAATAAAAAAATCCCTGTACAATTTGAACTGCACAGGGATTTCTTAATTAATAAAGTAGTAGTTTAAATTACTTAATTCAAGGTAATCAGCTTACCGGAAGAAATCAGTTTTCCGTTCGCTGTAACATCGTAAAAATAGACGCCGGGCTCCAGGTTTTCAAATGAAACCGTATTGGATCCTTTCAGCATTTTTTGTTGGGTAATTTTCGTTCCCAGGGCAGAAGTAATATGTAATTCATAGCTGTTACCCGCTTTAAAACCGGCGATATCTATCGTTATTTTCTGCGAAAACGGGTTTGGAAACACAGTCACTGCTGCGTGCTCATCTCCCGTTAACACTTCAACACCAACTAAAGTCTCGCAATCTGCCGGCAAAATAGCGGCATCTCCGTCAATCGCATTTGTTTCAAGCGCTCCCACACCGGTAAGTACCCTTCCCTCTACGCTTGTACCGCTGAAAAGATTGATTGCACCTTGTGAAACGATCGTTCCTTTGAAAATAGCATAATCTCCCAGGTCAACAGCGCCATTTACCATCCAGTAAACGTTTTCAGCTTGTGCACCATTGATTAAAATTACTTTGGAATAGCTTGTTGCTGCCAGGGCACCGTAAATCTTGAGAATGAAAACTGCATTAGCATTTCCCATTGCATCGAGGTAAACCGTGTCTGTAAACGTCGTTGCACCATTCAAAATATAGGTATGAGGGGTCAGGACGAGATTTGCACCGAACTGGGCAGGATATAGCAATTCAATATCGTAGGGTAAATTATTCAGGTAAGTATAAGCCAGCAAAAGATCTTGTGCGCAGGCTGCCGTTGAAACGTCAGGAACAGGATGTATATTTCCGCTCACGAGCAAAGGATCAAAGCCGCTTGTTAAGCCGACATTCGCACCAACATCACCCGTTACAGAGCTGATCCCTGAATTGTGGACCGGCCCGTCAGAAGAAAAGACACCATAACAAGAAGCTACACCCAAATCCGGCGCAGCAGGCCCGTTAAGAATTGTACCGCAAGCAGGTGCGTAGGCAAGTACACCATTCAGCGTTATTGCGCCGGTTGTTGAAAGCGCCCTGCCTTCCAGCGTATCACCTATATTCAGGTTGATCGCGTCATTGTTGGCGATAATTGTTCCGCGCATCGTAGTTCCGGCGGCCATATCGACCAAACCTTCTACTTTCCAGAAAACGTTACAGGCTTTCGCCCCGTTAATCAGCTTGATTTTGGAATTTGCATTGGTAGAAAACGGTCCCTGAAGCTGAAAAATGAAGATCGCATCCGGATCGTTCTGCCCGTTAAGGGTTAGCTCAAGGTTTAAAGACGAAGCCCCGGAAACCTGGTATACACCAGCAGTTAAAATTTGTCCGTTCCCTAATAAAGAAGCAGGAAAAAAGGTAGGGATACGACCGTTCAGATCGTTGTAAGCCGCCAGTACATCAACAGCAGCCTGGGCGCTTGCCCCATCCGTGTCGTGCATGACGCCGTTTACGTTTCCAAAGCCAGTAACTGCTCCGTTGTTTGTACCGACATGGCCGGTTATTTGGGAAATTCCTGTATTCGTCATCGCGCCATTGCTTGAAAACAGAACAAAATTGGCTGCGGTTCCTAAATCAGGTACCTGGCCAAAGATCAGGGCTGGCACTAAAAACAGTGCGGTTTTAAACGTGTTTTGTATAATTTTTTTCATGTTTTTGTTTTGATATGTGTTTTCTCCCGGTTGCGCCAGGCCCGCCGAATATAAATCCATTGAAAAGCCAGGCAAAACCAGGGCATGCTTTCTGTCCCAGACACGGCGTCAATTGCCCGATGGGTAGTGCAACTCAAAATTGCGGGTGGGGAAGCAAATAAATTTGCGGTGCAGGCTGCTTATTTTTCAGGAAACCTAAAAAATAAACATCTACATGGGGTTTGTTATGGTTGTTGTAAAAGCTAAGCCAGGCTTGAGGTCAGGATATCAACGTTTTCCTTTTCCGTGCCCTTTGCCGTTATTGCCGGGATGTGATTTTGTATTGCCCTTTCCTTTATACCAGCCTTTGTGCTTCCCATTGTCATGTTTTACAACATGGGTTGTATGATGACGATGTCCGGCTACACAAGAAGTAAAGCTCAGGATCAGTAACAGGCTCAGGCTTATTACGGCTATTTTTTTGAATAATTTCATGTTATTTGTTTTCAGCTTAAGTGATTAATGGATTGCGATCCCTAAGGTAGAAACCCCGCTGGATAGATCCAGAAACAAGCCAAGCCTGTTATTTACATGATATTCAGCACCGATATGCAAGTCTAAAAATAAAGGACTCGGTCTACGGTAATAATTTTTGTCCCCATAATAGTCATCATCCCAGGTGGAACGAACGATTGCAAAACCCAGTGAGCCTGCAAGGTAAAAATCCCATTTCGGACCGGCACCTAAAAGGTCATCGAAATAATATGTTCCTTTGATACCAATTGGAATAACAGTTTGTCTGTAATGATAATCACGGTAGATGTTGTTGTTGTCACCCCAGTAATAATTCCTGTTGTAAGAATAAAAGCTGATGAAAGGTGCAAGTGTGAAGTTTTTAGCAACGTTCAGTTCATAGTTGATATGAAATACCGGTAAGGTGTGGCCGATGTATCCATAGTAACCGGAATAACCGCCGATTCCTACTCCGAGGTTCAGCGTGTTGCCGTGTTCGCCGCCGGAATCTCTATCCTGGGCTGTGGTTTGAAATGTTAATAAGAGAAGAGTGGTAAATAAAATAATTTTTGTTTTGTACATTATAAGTGTTTGTTTTAGGTCACAAATGTACTCCCCTATTCTCCGAAGATGTTACGTAATAAAATATCTTCGTTACACATTAAAATAAGAATTGAAAATTAAGAATTTAGAATTTTTAATTCCCTACATCCTTCTGGATTTCTCTGCTGCGCAAACGAGGTTCCACAATGCCCTCGCTCCCACATTGGCATCCCAGTCATCGTTTTCGTCGTCTGAAACACCAACTTCGTTCAGGTCAAAAGCGATAATCTTTTTGCCGGCTTTTACGAGCTCAAAGAACAGGTATGAAATATCTTCCAGCTCAAAACCTCCTGCAACCGGTGTTCCCGTGTTTGGGCATAGATAAGGGCGCAGGCCGTCGATATCAAAGGAAATATAAACGTGCTGCGGCAAGTGGTTGATAATACGTTCCACAATATACGCCCAGTTTTTACCGCGGTACATCTCTTCCTTAATGTCCCAGTCGAAAAAGGTTTTCACCCTTCCACCGGAATTGTTGATGAGGTCGATTTCACTTTGGGCAATATCGCGGATCCCAACCTGGCACAAACGCTGCATGTTCGGACAGTTTTTCAATACGTTGAACATAATGCTGGCGTGGGATTGCTCAAAACCTTCATAGGCGTCCCGTAAATCCGCGTGGGCATCGATCTGCAGCACACCGAAAGGCTTTCCGAGGGAATCAATCGCTTCGATCAAACCGAGCGGCGTGGAATGTTCGCCACCCAAAACCGCCGGAATTTTCCCTGCTTCAATGAGCTTCAGAGCTTTTTCTTTCAGGTTTTCTTTCAAAGCGTTTTGTGCCTCGCTTACATCAGCCACAACTTTCTGAAAATGTGTATTGTTTTCGATATTTCCGCCCGTTTCTAGGAAATCAATGTATTCAATCGCTGAAGCGCATAAATTTGCGTTGATTTTTTTCCATTCCTCCGAAATTGGCGCCATAAACACTTTTGTTTCAAAAGCGCGTTCCAGCTGCGGATGGTAAAAATCCAGCTGCGTGGAAGCATCTAAAATAGCCTGTGGCCCGTCGCTTGTGCCTTTTCCATAAGAAGCCGTCGCATCCCAGGGAATCGGGATTAAAACGATGTCCGCTTCCTGCTCAGTTACCGGGAAACCGAAAATATTGCCGTTGGCGATGCCTACGCCGTTTGGATCGAAAATCATAACAATGGAAAATTGAGAATGAAGAATGGAAATTAAAAATGGAGAATATAGAATGAGTTACAAATTCTCAATTCTACATTCTCCATGCTAAATTCTTATTTTAACAAAGCCTTCACAAAATTCGGCGTAGCAAAGCTTCCTTTGTGAATATCGGAATTGTAGTAACGCAAGCCTTTTGCTTCAACAAAAGCATCAATTTCCTCATCGCGGCTGATGTTTTTCGGAAGCGTATCGCCTTTGATCCCGTATTGGAAGCTCCACATACCTGTTGGGTAAGTTGGTACGAAAAACAGGGAAACCGGCGCTTTGTCTTTTCCGAAAATCCCTTGTAACGTAAAGTTCAGCTCGGAGAACGCTTTTTCGTTGAATTTTGGCGATTCACCCTGTGCAACCAGGATTCCGCCGTCTTTCAGCGCTGCGTAGCAATTTTTATAGAATTGAACGGAGAACAAGCCCTCCGCCGGACCAACAGGATCGGAACCGTCCACTAAAATGATATCGTATGAATTTGGCGCTGCGTTCTGGATGAAAGCAATTCCATCATCTACGAGCAGCTCCAGTTTCGGGTTGTCGAATGCCGCAGCGATTCCCGGTAAAAATTCTTTACAGGATTTGATCACTTCGCCGTCGATTTCTACCATCGTTACTTTCTCCACACCTTCGTGGCGCAGGATTTCGCGTACAGTACCTCCGTCGCCGCCGCCAATCACCAATACATTCTTTGGGTTCGGGTGCGTAAACATCGCCGGGTGGGAAATCATTTCGTGGTAGTGGAACTCGTCTTTTTCGGTAGTCATCACCATATCGTCGAGCGCCAGCATTTTGCCGTATTTATAAGATTCGAGGATGCGTACGCGCTGGAAAGGCGATTGTACATCGTAGAACACTTCACCTGTAAAACGCAGGGAAAGCGCCTGGTCTTCGTCTTTATCTGTAAACCAAACGTTGCGGGTGTACATTTCCGGGTTTCTCCACTCGGCTGCTTTTTCGCGCATGGAAGAAATATCGAAATCGTTGCGTGTGAGCAATTGCACCGCCCCACGCTTCATTTCCAGGGCAGAATATTGTTTGGCACCGAATTTTTCTTTCAGGAAATCGAATGAAATCCATGCATCCATCTCGCCGCAGGTAAACAAATCTACCGCTGCGTAGCCGTATTCCGGCCAGGTATGAATCGCTAAATGGCTCTCCTGGATCACCACAACACCGGAAACCCCATACGGAGAAAAATGGTGGAAAGTGGAATTAATAACCGTTGCACCTGCTTTTTGCGCAGCACCAACCATGTCACGTTCGATCGATGATACATCGTTCATTACGTGCGGATCACAACCCATAAACTCAACAAGGATATGGTTTCCCAAGGCATGACTCATTCTATCTGAAAATTTAAAAATTAGGGAGCAAAGGTAGTGAAAAGTTGGGAAATAGATGGTGTTTTTATGAAATTAATAACTGGGTTAATCATAATTCTAATTTTACAGTTTTGTAAACACGTACTGATTTTTTTGGTAAGTTTGTTTAATAATTAAAATAAGCTCATGGGAATATTTAATGTTTTTAAAAGTAAAAGAGATATCAGTCCTAAATCTGATTCACAAGTAAAAATGATGAAATTTACTGATCTTAATATCGATATGTTTTTTGATCATCCTGAAAATATTGTTGAAGAATCTAATGATAATGGTTTTAAAAAAATTGTTCATTTAATTAACCTTGAGAATCCACTTTATGGGCTATTCAATAAAGCTGAAGTTACATTCGGAATTCAAGATGGAGAAATTATTACAAATGAAAGTGGAGAAAGAAAAATAATAAACGTTTCATTTATTGAATTCAAAAGGGAAATTAGTAAGGTAAAAGAAATAACTCATGAACTTATGAAAATTTTCGGCGTAACGGATGATCCATGGAATGAAGTTGATGAAATGAGAATTAAACAAGGTGTGTGGCGAGGAAGATCAGCTGAAATTATAAAATTCGATATTGGGTTAAATGAAGATCAAGGATTATACCTTAATATTTTTGGATTTAATGACTTTTTATCAAAAATAAACAATTAAGATATTATTAAATAATCATCTTTTATTTTCCCTTAATTTTGCTAGTGAATTAATATTATCTAATAAATAATTAAAAATTATGATCAGAAAAGCTATAAGCCGTACAAACTAAATTTTCCTTATATTTGTTCTGGTATGATAGCGCTTATTGAAAATAACATCCCTGAAATCATTTCCCTATGTAAAAAGCATCAGGTGAAAGCTTTGTCCTTGTTTGGTTCTGCTGCTAAAAACACCATGACTGCTCAAAGCGACCTCGATTTTTTGGTTCAGTTTTCGGATGACCTGGCTGTACTGGATTACGCAGACAATTACTTCGCTTTTTTGGAGGCATTAGAAAAAATTACCGGTAAATCCATTGATCTTATTTCTGCAAAATCTCTTAAAAATCCCATTTTAAAAGAAAATATTTACAGTTCCAAAGTTGATTTGTATGCAGCCTAGAATACTGAAATACATTCTTGACATTGAAAGCGTTATTCTTGAGATAAACTCCGTAAAGCAGCGAACTTCAAATGATTTCAATGTATTTCAGCAAGATATTCTTTTACAAAGGGCTATTGAACGCGACCTTGAAATCATCGGTGAAGCAGTCAGAAATCTGATAGAATTACAACCTGATATTTCAATTAGTTCTGCAAAGAAAATAATCGGACTACGAAATATCATTTCTCATGCTTATGATTCAATTGAGCCTGAATTAATTTGGGCAATTATTCAAAGGGACATCCCGGTCTTATCAGCCGAAATTGAAAAACTGAAAGGATAATTTTTGTTATTTTCAATATTCGTAATGCTTTGAAATCTAATTGATTTTTGCCACGGATACACCAATTTTACCTGAGCTTGATCAAAGCAAAATTACATAATTCGCGTTGCAATGCATTCGCGGCTATTTCAAAAGACAAAACTTGATATTAGCGTATTAGTTAACAATCAAAGACTGAACCACTCCGTTCATTTCCACTAAATAAACTCCTTTCTCCAATTTAGTCAAATCAAGCATAAATTTTGGGGAAGTAATTTTTTGCTGCTGAATCTCTTTTCCTTGTAAATCCCTGATAATACAGTCTGAACCTAAATCAACTGCTTTCACTTCGATCGTTAATAAATTCTTCGCGGGGTTCGGGTACATCTGAAAACCTGTATTATCCAACTCCCCTAACGAAGCATCCGTTGGCGGAGTGATCCTTATAATGCTGTGCGTATTCGGATCGATGTTCATCCATTCTGCGCCGTTTGTAGCGAGGTACAATTCCTTTTGTGGCCCCATAGCAATATCGCGGAGACGACCGAACATATCCGTGAAGTAATCTTCTTCATCCATGACGTGGTTTCCGGGAACGTTGAGCGTTATGGCGCGCACTTTTTTGTCTTTCAGCACTGTCATCAGGATTTTATCATCCAGCTCGGGGAAAGCGTCGTTGTCGTAATAAATCAAATCAGACGGGGCGATGGTTGGCGTCCAGGCCATTAACGGTTCTTCCACGTTGTTTTGTCCACAAAATGATTGTTCAGCAGGCAAATCGCAGTATCCTTCCACATCAGGCCAGCCGTAATTGCGGTCCGGCAGCAGGAGCTGAAACTCGTCGTCGGTAGTCGGGCCGTGCTCCGAAATGTAAATCCTGTCGTTTGGCCCGTGGTTCAGTCCCTGGATATTCCGGTGACCGAAAGTATACACGTAGCTCGTTGGCGAAGGATTATCAGCCGGAATGGAACCGTCCATATTCAGGCGCAGGATTTTTCCGTTCAGGGAGCTTAAATCTTGTGCCGCCGGCTGGTCCTGCGCATCTCCTGTTGACATCAGCAACGTATTATCCGGCAGAAAAAGAAGGCGCGAACCGTTGTGGGTTGTATAAGCAGTGATGTTATCGAGCACAATTACCGGATTTACCAATGCCGTTCCGTTGTAAGTATATTTTACGAGCTTTTCGAGCACGTTTGGCGATGTACCATAAGTATAAACGATGAATACTTCCGGCGTGTTCTCAAAATCCGGGTGCAGCGCCATTCCGAGCAGGCCGGCTTCGTATTCCTGGTATACATCGTCCACGATATCGAGTACAATTGTCCGGGTTTTCGTCACCGGATCAAGCTTGCTCACCAATCCTTTACGCTCCGTAAACCACAAATTCCCGTCAGGACCATACTGGATTTCCCAGGGAACATCCAACCCGGTATAGACGGTATCAATCGTAACTTCAGTATTGCCAATCATCAGTGTACTCTGAGAAAAAGCGCCATTCAAGGGTAATAGAATAAGAAGTGAAATGTATATTTTTTTCATAGTCGTAGAATTTCAATTGAATCAGTGCAAGTTACGAAAATTGTGTTTACAAAAACAAAGCAATTTTTTTCAAAAAAATCGAATTGTCACTTTCTTAATCTCAAGTGATAAACAGCGCTATCACAAATTTGCCTTTATCTGCGAATCTATCTGCTGTAATCCGCGGGAAAAACAGTATCTTAGCAACTATGAAAAAATTCCCGCTTGTCCTTTTCCTGCTGGCTTTCCATTGCGCACAATCACAGCTTAATCTTGTAAAATACGTCCGGCCGATCATCGGCACAGAAAAAATGGGCCACACCTATCCCGGTGCGACAGTCCCTTTTGGTGCTGTTCAACTGAGTCCCGAAACTGATACAATTCCGTATGAGAAGAATGGCAAATACAACGGCGAAGTATACAAATACTGCGCTGGTTACCGCTACGAGGATAAAACAATCGTTGGTTTCAGCCACACACATTTCAGCGGCACAGGACATTCTGATTTGGGGGATTTTCTCATCATGCCCAGCCAGGGAAAATTACAGCTCAACCCGGGAACGGCCACAAACCCTGAAAACGGTTATCGCTCGGCCTTTTCTCATGCAAACGAAACAGCTGAAGCGGGTTATTACAAAGTGAAGCTGGACGATGACGCGATCCTGGCCGAAATGACAGCCACTGAACGGGTTGGAATGCATCAATATACGTTTTCAAAACCTGGGGAAAGCCACATTATCCTGGATTTAATGTCGGGGATTTACAATTACGACGAAAAAACAGTGTATACCTACGTCCGCGTTATCAACGATTCTTTGATTACAGGCTACCGCCAAACAAACGGCTGGGCACGAACGAGAACTGTTTATTTCGCCTTGTCTTTTTCCAAAGCCTGTGTGAAATACGGACAAAAAAACTACGATCCCAAACAGGCGTACCGTGGTTTTTGGGGAAAATTTGACCAAAGCACGAACTTCCCGGAAATTGCGGGCGAGAAAATACGTATGTACTTTGATTTCAAAACAGCGGAAGGCGAAAAAATTAAAATCAAATTGGCTTTATCACCTGTTAGCCAGGAAAATGCGCTGGAAAATATGCAAACGGAAATTCCTCATTGGGATTTTGAAAAAGTGAAAAGCCAGGCTCAGGAATCGTGGAACAAAGAGTTAAATAAAATTGTCATTACAGCTACTGAAGACATCAAAGTGAATTTCTATACGAGCATGTACCACACCTTCATCAATCCAACAGTCTATATGGATGTGAACGGCGAATACAAAGGTCTCGACCAGGGAATCCACCAAGCAGACGGCTTTACGAATTATAGTACATTTTCCTTGTGGGACACATACAGGGCGCTGCATCCCTTTTTCAATATTGTTCAGCCCGGCCGCAACAGCGATATGCTTCAATCGATGCTGGAACACTACAAGCAGAGCAGCTTGCATATGCTGCCGGTGTGGTCACATTACGCCAACGACAATTGGTGTATGAGCGGCTATCACAGCGTTTCCGTAATTTCGGACGCCATCATCAAAGACGTTTACACGGGTGATGCACACGCAGCCCTGGAAGCCTGTGTGACCACTGCGCGTCGCCGCAGTTACGAAGGAATCGGCTTGTACACCGACCTGGGTTTTATTCCTGCCGAAAAAAGCGGGATTTCTGTTTCCAACACGCTGGAATATGCTTACGACGACTGGTGCATCGCGCAGTTAGCTAAAAAGTTAAACAACACCGCTATCTACGAAGAGTTTAGCAAGCGCTCTTCCAACTGGAAAAATAACTACAACCCGGCAAACGGCTTTATGCAGCCTAAACTTTCGGACGGGACTTTTAAAAAGGACTTTGACGCAATGAGCACCCACGGACAGGGATTTATAGAAGGAAACAGCTGGAACTACAGCTTTTTTGTACCCCATAATCCTGCTGAGCTGATCCGGGTGATGGGAGGCGAAAAGAAGTTCATCAATCGTTTGGATAGCTTGTTTTCTATGGATTTACCGGATTCTTTTTTTGCTGAAACGGAAGACATTACCCGCGAAGGAATTATTGGCGGCTATGTGCATGGAAACGAACCGGCGCATCATGTGGCCTATTTATATAACTGGACCGGGCAGCCCTGGAAAACGCAGGCACAAGTACGCAAAATCCTGAAAATGCAATACAAGCCCACACCGGACGGGTTGGGTGGAAACGACGATTGCGGCCAAATGAGTGCGTGGTACATTTTCTCTTCCCTGGGCTTTTACCCGGTAGCGCCTGGTTCCGATCAATATGCTTTGGGATCCCCAATTGTCAATCATGCTGAAATCCACCTGGAAAACGGGAAGAATTTCACCGTTGAGGTTGTGGGTCAAAGCGACGAAAACATCTACTTGCAGCGGGTTTTATTGAACGGAAAAGTTTTGGACAAACCGTTTATTGCGCATTCCGATATCACGAATGGTTCGAAACTAACATTTTATATGGGAAAGAAAGCGAAAAGGGACTAACTACGGATCCTATTTCTCCTTCACGCAGGTATACACGAAAGCCGGTGGAAAATTAATTGGCGTAAACGAAATATGCACTGTCTGGAATTGCTTTTCGAGGTGTTTTTTCGATAAGAGGGAATACTGAAACTGGATATATTTGCCGGCGTTTTTCAAGATGCTGTAAGATTCCTTTAAAATCGTTTCCTGGAGCTTAGCCGGGAAATTAGCCAAAGGAAGGGACGAAATCACATAATCGGCGTTCAGCAGATCGTTTTTGTGCAAATATTCCGTGATCTTTTCCGCACTGTCATGGATCAGGATCATGCGCTTGTCCTGGATTTCTGCGTTCAGCAGGTTGTAGAAATCCGTGTTGAGCTCAAAGACCAGCAATTTGGCATCCGGAGCCATTTTCTGGAGGATTTTTTTAGTAAAAACCCCGGTTCCGGGACCTAATTCAACGATGACCTTCGCTTTCTTGAAATCAACGTTTTTGAGCATTTTCTGGGCAAGGAATTTCGAGCTGGGGCTCATGGCCCCTACCATTTTTTTCTCCTGCCAGAAATTTTTAATAAAGGATTTTTGCGTGGTCATTCTGATCAATTTGGCCTATTCTACGATGGCTAATTTAGCATTATTTATAATTCCAACAACTTTTCCGGGCAATTCTTTCTCCCAAAAAGGTGTGTTGCGTGATTTTGAAAGAGAGCTTTGAGCGTTCAACACCCATTTTCCTGAAGGGTTGAACAAGGTCAGATCGGCGCGATGACCGAGCTCAATAGTCTTGTCATTCAGGCCTAGCGCTGCCCGGTTGCGTCGCGATAAAATGTTCACAATTTCTTCTGTGGAAAAGTCCCCGCCGGCCAGCAGGCTTGAGAAAAAGCTCTGGAGCGTAATGTTCCCGAAAGAAGCGTGATCGAATTCAACATCGGTTTCTTCGGTATCCAGCGGACGGTGATTGCTCACAACAGCGTCAATCGTCCCGTCTTTCACCGCTTTCACCAAAGCCTGGCGATCGCTTTCCTTACGGAGAACCGGCAATACTTTATAATGCTGATCGAAATCAAGCACCGCGCTTTCGTTGAACAGCAAATTTTCGAGGTGAACATCAGCTGTGAGGTTCAGTCCGCGCTTTTTGGCGGCAGCGATTAATTCAACTGATTCTGCACAGGAAATTCCGCTCAAATGCAGTTTGGAGCCCGTGTATTCCAACAAGCTGATATTTCGTTCTACATGAATGATTTCGGCAATGTACGGATCAGCTTTCAAGCCGGTGCGCAGCGAAGCTTCTCCTTCATTCACCATACTGCCTTTTGCGAGCGAATTATCGCGGGAAAACAAGCTCACCCGGGCATCAAAGTTTTTAGCATATAATAGGGCGCGGTACACCAAGCCGGCGGATAAAACCTGGTCATCTTCCGAAAACAAACGTGCTCCGGCCTGCTGCATATCGTACATTTCAGCGAGGTTTTCACCCTTCAGCGCTTCCGACACCGAACCGACAGGAACAAGCGTTGCTACCTGGTTCTCAGCTTTGCGGAGCGTATATTCAATTTGTGTTTTGCCGTCCACAACCGGGTTAGTGGAAGGAACGAGGCCAACGTGGGTAAATCCACCGGCTGCAGCGGCCTGCAAACCGGAATCAATCGTTTCTTTGTGTTCAAAGCCCGGATCGCAAAAATCCGCTTTCAGGTCCACCCAGCCGATCGATACATGCAGGTTTTCCTCCGTGATCTGCATCGCACCCGCATCTTCCAGCGAGCTTTCAATCTTCGTGATCACGCCGTTTTCTACCAGCAAATCCATGACTTTCCCATGGTAATTGGATGCCTGATCCACAATTTTCGCAGCCTTAATTAAAATCTTCATTTAGTTCATCTGTTTAAAACTTTGTAATCCGCTTTCACATAAACTTATTTCAATCATATTATGCAATGTTAAAAAGTTTATGCTCATTTCATCCATTTTAAAAGCGACATTTCCGCCAGTAAAAACACCAGGGCCAGCAACAGGAAAATCCGCCAGTATTCTTTCGGTTTTTCAATTTTGATGAGCGCCGCTTCCGAAGCATCTTTGAGGCTCGAAAAGCTCACGTTTGCAATACCTTTTTCTGAAAGAGAAGCCTGGATCGCCTCGCCGGCAAGCGTTTTTACATCTGATTCGGCGCGGTTATAATTCAAAGCCATATAGCCGAGTGTTTTTCCCTTGAAAATTTCATACAGACCCGACTTCAGATCGGCAGAAACCGACCGGCGGCTGATGGAAATGAAAGTCAGATCTTTTTCCTTATTTGTTTCGGGAATGAATTCGAGCTCTTCGGCTTTCAGCTTGAGCGGATCTTCGCTTTCGGGCACGTTAAATACCGGGAACTGTGATTCGGAGCCAATCGTTACAGCAATCGGGTAACGGCGCTGGCTCGTTTCAGCAATCCGTAATAAGACCGAGGAAAATAAGGCGTTGGATTTGAAATTCCCGAAGCTTTCCTTCAAAGAGCTGGCGAAAACAAAACATTTATCAGAGCCGCCCAGCCTGAAAAACAAAGGTGAGCCGTTTTGCAGCTGGATCAGCGGGAAAATTCCGTTTCTCTGGTTGACCTGGTATGCTTTGGATTGGCTCGGCAAGTTTAGGCGTTCCGGCTTTTTCTCAAACATCCCCTGGAAAAACGGGTCTTCATATACAATTTTCTGGATTTTTACCCCGCTGGAAGTCGCTCCCTGGAAACGCGGCCCGTTGAGCTTCGCCATGAAAAGGTTTACCGAAGACTGATCAATATTTTCTCCCGGGAAAAAGGCAATCGTCCCTCCCTCCTGCGTAAAATCATGCAAAAGCTCGATCGCCCCGGACGAAAAATTATTCCAGCCATTCAGGATAATCAGGTCTTTTTGTGCCGTCGAATTCGCCGTAAAGGAATTCCCGGAAATGCTTTGTGTCTGGTAATATTTATCCAGGTTGTAAACAACTGCAACATTCGGTACCGCGTCTTCCCCGTCGATGATCAGCACATTCGATTTTTCCTTGACTTCGTATGAAAAGTAATAATCGTCGTCAAAGCCCATTTGCTTGTCGTTGATCTGCACTTTCCCTTTTTTCACGCCGGCTTCAAGATCAGAATAGGTGATCGGGACCGTCATGCTTTCATTGGCTTTCAAATCAACAAATACGTCGCGCTTGGCAGCGTTCACTTCCATGTGAAGCTCGACATTGACCAAATCCTGCTCGCTGTAGTTTTTCACGCGGACATTCAGCTCGTTGTTGATCCCGATCTTGAAATTCGGATCGCTGAACCAAACGGAATCCACCGCCAGGTTTGCCGTACTTTGCGCCTGCAGCTGGATCGGGTAATAAAAAATATCCTGGTCGGAAGACAATTCATTAAACGAAGAAGAGTTTTCCTGGAAATCGGAGAGCAAAATCAATTGTTTGGAGCTGAGCTGCTGATCCTGTAAAACCTGGCTGCTGATGCCTTCCTTCATCCAGTTGATCACATCGTCCGTTTGTTTGACCAAAGGCGAAAAATCAATTTTATCGAGACGTTCCAACGCTTCATTTTTGCTGACCAAACGCTGCTCAAAACCTTCAAAATTATTGGTAACAAGCATGAAACGCGTATCCGCGGAAGCTTTTTGGATCAGGGCCCGGGCTTTTTCTTTGGCCATCGACAACAATTCGCCTTCCGAGCCTTTCATGGACATGGAAAAGGAATTATCAATGTACACGCCAATAAAAGGATAGCCGCCCTCGTTTTTCTCTGCTACCGGCTTGTAGGGCTGGGCAAAAGCAAAAATCAATGCCGAAAAGGCCAAAAGGCGGGAGATCAATATCAGGATATGCTTGAGCTTCTGCGTAGATTTCGTTTCCTCGTTAACCTGGCGAACGAAAAGTAAACTCGAGAAATAAAGGGTTTTGTACTTGCGAAAATTGAATAAATGAATGATAATCGGGATCAGCAATAAGAAAAAGGCGAAGAAAAATTGCGGATATTCAAATTTCATGCTTCAAAGATAAGGTTTTTATTTCTTGAACTGAAAACGTACAGGAAATTTTAAACCACATAAGCACATAGGATACTCCTTGACATTGAGAATGGAACGGACACACGAGAATTACAAGTTAATTTGCTACACGGACCATAATCACGTACACAATAACTTCATACAGATCCTACAAATAAAATCTATGCCTTCTACGTGCCTATGTGGGTATTTTTACGCCTTCTGTTCCCAGATTTGCACCAGTTCCACCAGGGTTTTTACTGCTTTTTCCATGTCCTGCACGGAAACATATTCCTGTTTGGAATGAATTCCCATTTCGCCGGTGAAAATATTCGGGCAAGGCAATCCCATGAATGACAGGCGCGAACCGTCCGTTCCACCGCGGATAATGGAGCGTTGCGGTTGAATTCCCGCTTTTTCCATCGCTTCAACAACGTAGTCGGTCACGAAGGGAACGTCTTTCAGGATTTCTTTCATGTTCCGGTATTGTTCGGTGATAATAGCTGTATACGTTGCTCCCGGGTAATTCGTCAAAACAGCTGTCAGGTAATTTTCCAGGCGGGCTTCGTACTGCGCCAGCTTCGAAGTATCGTGATCGCGGATAATAAAGGTAATGGATGCTTCTTCCAAACCGCCCGACATGGAAACCGGGTGTACAAAACCTTCACGGCCTTCGGTAACTTCCGGGATCCAGGAATCTTTCGGGATTGAAGCGAGAAATTCGGCCACAATCTTGGAAGCATGCACCATTTTTCCTTTCGCATAGCCCGGATGGGAAGAAACACCGGTCACTTTGAAGCTCATCGCATCAGCGGAAAAAGTTTCATCCTCAATCGTTCCGAGCTCGCCGCCGTCAAGCGTATAGCCGTAATCTGCATTCAGTCGTTTCATGTCTACCTTATCCACTCCGCGGCCGATTTCTTCGTCAGGTGTGAACAAAATCCGGATGTCCCCGTGAATTATTTCCGGGTGAGAAGCTAAATACTGGGCCAAATCCATGATGATGGCAATGCCGGCCTTATCGTCAGCGCCCAGCAATGTCAAACCGCTGGCTGTAATAATATCATCGCCGATTTTTTCCTTTAAATAAGGCTGGCTTTCTGTCGTAATGACCACCGAAGGATCATCGGGCAGGATAATCGGGCTTCCGTCCCACTTGCGGTGCAGGACCGGTTTTACGTTTTTACCGCTGCAATCCGGTGCCGTATCCATGTGTGAGCAGAAACAAATCACCGGTACTTTTTTCGTTGTATTGCCGGGAATGGTTGCATACACGTAACCCCATTCATCCATTTCAGCGTCAGTAATGCCTAAATCCTGTAATTCCTGCACCAAAACCTGCGCCAGGTCTTTCTGTTTCATGGAAGAAGGTGTGGTGGCCGAATCCGGATCGGCTTCCGTATCAATTTGTACGTAGTTGAAAAAGCGTTCTGTAATACTTAGCATGGACGAAAATTTTAGGGTAAAGATAATTTAAATTCGAAAATTACAGCGTTACACGGCATGCGAATATCAGGTTCTAAACAAGGTAAAATACTCCACATCCACCATTTTACCGTCGCCGTTCTGGAAATCATCGCGCACGAGGCGTTCAAACACAAAGCCGTTCTTCTCCACAACCTTCCTGCTTCCGGGGTTTTCCGGGCTGATCCGGGCATAAATTTTCTGAAGCTGCAGCTCGCCAAAACTAAATTCGATCAGGGTTTTCAGCGCTTGTGAGATAATTCCTTTTCCCTGGAAAGCTTGATCAATAAAATAAGCAATTTCGGCCTTGGGAAAGGTCCAGTCGATTTCTTTCAGGCCCAGCATCCCGATAAGCTGCCCCCCTTCTTCGATCACCAGTAAATAGGCTTGCTGCTGTTCGTGCTGGATAACCCGCTGAAGAATATATTCCTGGCTTGAAGCGATATCAACTACTGCAGCCACCGTTTTTGGAAAAGAAGTCCGCAAATACTCCCGGTTGCGCTCGATCAGGTCGAAAAACGCTGCACTGTCACGAAGGAGGATTAGCCGTACTTCCATAGCCCAAAATTAACCGATGCCTGTGAATTATACAACTAATTTATTTCCTGCTGTAATACATAAGCGGCGAAAAACACAGATTTTTACAGAACTTAACCGCTGTACCGCCATTGGTATGGAATATAAAAACAACAACTGTGACCAGACGATCTCCACGCAAGTACTTTATTAACAGGGCTATTGACAATTATTTCATGGGGGTATACAAAGCCTGGAGCTTTATAAAACGCTTCCTGTCAGAGGCCGTCAAACCGCCCTACCACTTCAGGGAAATTGTACACCAATGCTACGAAATCGGCATTAAATCGCTCCCCTTGATTACGCTAACCGGTTTTGTTACCGGCATGGTTTTTACCAAAAACTCGCGCCCTTCACTTGTTGAATTCGGTGCAGCTTCCTGGCTTCCATCCCTGATGACAATCGCCATTGTCCGCGCGCTCGGATCACTGGTTACCGCCCTGATCTGCGCCGGTAAGGTCGGTTCAAGTATCGGTGCCGAGCTTGGCTCTATGCGGGTGACCGAACAAATTGATGCCATGGAGGTTTCCGCCATCAACCCCTTTAAATACCTGGTTGTTACACGCGTCATTGCCAGCACGATCACAATTCCGATCCTCAGCTTATATTGCAGCTTTCTTGCCCTCATGGGTTCTTTTCTGAGCGTCCACAGCAACGAAGCGGCAAGTGTAAAAAGCTTTTTCCTGAATGGTTTCTCTACCATTACTTTCCTGGACGTATTTGCCTCACTGACCAAATCCATTGTTTTCGGTTTCACCATCGGGATCATCGGCTGTTACAAAGGATTTAATGCAAGCCAGGGAACATTAGGCGTCGGACGGGCAGCCAACCAGGCCGTCGTTATCTCCATGTTTATGATTTTCATCGAGGAAGTCATTATTGTACAAATCGCCAACTGGATCCGCTATTATTGAAATTATGGAAAGCAAGGAAGAAATAAAAAAAGACAAAGAGCCTATCATTTCCATCCGGGGTTTGTATAAATCCTTTGATGAGCTCGACATCCTCGAAGATGTGAATATTGACATTTACCGGGGTGAAAACCTCGTTGTTATGGGGCTTTCGGGCGCCGGAAAATCCGTACTGATCAAAATTATTATTGGCTTAATTCCGCCGGACAAAGGTACGATCAAAGTGCTTGGCCGCGATATTACCAAGCTTAAAGGCAAGGAACTGGATGCTGTTCGGCTGCACATCGGCTTTTCTTTCCAGGGAAGCGCACTTTACGACAGTATGAGCGTGCGTGAAAACCTGGAATTCCCCCTGCGGATGAACCGGAAAAAACTGACCAAGCAGGAAATAGACGCCGAAGTCGCGGAAGTACTGGAAGCTGTAGGCCTGAAAGACAAAATAGATGTGATGCCGGCGGACTTATCAGGCGGTCAGCGCAAACGGATCGGTATTGCACGGACACTCATCCTGAAGCCTGAAATTATGCTTTATGATGAGCCCACAGCCGGTCTCGACCCGATTACAAGCGATGAAATCAACCAGCTGATCAATTCTGTGCAGCAAAAATATAATACAAGCTCCATCATCATTACCCACGATTTGACCTGTGCTAAAACCACCGGGAACAAGATCGGGATGCTGCTGGACGGCACTTTTAAAAAAGTAGGAACTTTCGACGAAGTGTTTAACCCGAAAGGGGACAAAGAAGTCGAAGAAGAAATCAAACATTTTTACAACTATAACTTTATTGAATAATTATGAGCGAACCAGTCAACAAACGGGGAATAACAGTCGGAATTTTTATCGTCATCGGTATAGCGTTCCTTGTCGGGGCAGTACTTACCATCGGTAACCTGCGTTCTACTTTCCAGCAAAAAATGACCATCTGGACCATCTTCGATGATGTCAACGGACTGCAGGCGGGCAACAACATCTGGTTTTCCGGCGTCAAAATCGGAACAGTCAAGGAAATGGAGCTTTACGGCCGTTCCCAGGTGAAAGTCACCCTGAACATCAGCCTCGATGCCCAGAAATACATCCGTAAAAATTCGATGGCAAAAATCGGCACTGACGGGTTGATCGGGAACAAGATCATTGTTATTTACGGCGGAACCCCGGATTCACCGCAGGTGGAGGAAGGCGACCGGCTCGCAAATGAAGCCTTGCTTTCAACCGATGATATCCTGGAAACTGTGCAGCAAAACAACCTTAACATCCTGAAACTGACAGAGCAGTTAGCATCAGGACAAGGTACGATCGGTAAACTGATCCAAAGCGATTCGCTGTACCGGAGCATTGCCAATACTGCCCGTTCCATCGAGCTTGCTTCGGCTGACGCCCGCAACCTCATCAGCTCCCTCAGCCATTTCAGCCAGGAAATGAACCAGTTCGGGAACAAGCTCAACCAAAAAGGCACGCTCGTCGATAAAGTCCTGACGGATACCGTAACCTATACTTCTGTAAGGCGTTCCGTTCGCCAGCTTGAACGTACAATGGATACGATTTCCTCTATGGTCAGCCAACTGAAAGCGGCAAGCGAAAACCCGAAAAGCCCTGTTGGCGTACTGCTTTATGATGAAGAAACCGGAAAAGACGTGAAGGAAACGATCCGAAACCTCGAAAAAAGCTCCGACAACCTCAACCAGGACCTCGAAGCCCTGAAACACAGCTTCCTGCTGAGACGTTATTTCAAGAAAAAAGCGAAAGAAGAGGAGCAAAAGAAGTGATGCATGTTGAGTGATAAATGTTGAATGGAAAATTAGCACCATTAACCCATGAGCATATTAACGCATCAGCACGTTAAACTAGTGTGAATCATACAACTTATAGAAAGCACAGTGTAAAACATTTCAGCACTTTAGATCGGAAATTTGCAGGTAGAATCTTTTTTTACAATTTAAAAACCAATCGACATGAAAAAACAAGTACTCAAACCTTTTAGACCGGGTTTATTTATCGCAGCAGCTA
Source organism: Crocinitomicaceae bacterium (assembly GCA_021325675.1). Taxonomy (GTDB): domain Bacteria; phylum Bacteroidota; class Bacteroidia; order Flavobacteriales_D; family Crocinitomicaceae; genus M2408. Next base: position 269,904 of record JAJTCM010000001.1, on the reverse strand, counting down.
TGCTTGTGATCCAATTTTTTTCAGTTTCTTTCGCAGCGACTTTTACCGCTGTAGCCTCTGGAAACTGGAGCAGCTCTGCAACGTGGGGAGGAGTTGTCCCGTCGTTGAACAACCTGGCGGATCAAATTACTATTCCGGCCGGTCTTACTGTTACTATGGATGATAACATTTCTTTAAACGGGATTACCGCGCAGATCAATGTGATGGGAACCCTGAATGCTTCATCTACCAATCTCTTTACCATGTTAACCGGCAGCCTTTCCGGTTCCGGAACAATTGTAGCCGACGAAATGATTTTCGGAACAGGCTCCTCCCTGTTTTTTTCAGGATCGCTGACTGTTAACAGGTTACGAACAACGTCCACAGGACTTCAAAGCTCTGCCAACATGATGATCAATGAAGAGCTCGAGCTTTCGGCCGGGACGATGAGCATCCAGTCAGGCGGAACGCTGGCTTTTGCGGGTGGCGCAACGATCCATCGCTCAGGCGGACAATTTGTAGTTAACGGCGGTACGCTCACACTGGGATCAAATTACCACGTGCGCTATACTTCCGGAAATGCAACATCAGGCCTTGAGCTTACGGGATCAGGCTTACAGAACGTTACAATCGATCCGGGAGCAGGAAACACCATTACACTGGACAACAGCCTGAATGTTTATGGAACATTAAGCCTTACCAGCGGAACAATGGACCTGAATGACAACAACCTGATGATTGCAGGAGACGTTGCTGCATCAGGATCAGGAAACATCGCTTCAGGCGACGGGTCCAACATTTCAATTGCAACAAGCAGCTCTGTTACAGGCAGCCTGCGTTTTCACCCAAGCTCTTATGATGTGAACAACTTCGTAGTAAACGTTGGTTCTTCCAACCAGGTGCGCATTTCCGGTGCATTGAATGTACGCGGTGCTTTTTCTCTTGCCAGCGGTGCTTTGAACCTCGACAACGGTGACCTGCGTATCATGGGAACTTTTACTGCAGGCGGTAACGGAACAATTTCTTCCACATCTTCATCTAACGGCAGAATTACAATCAGCACTTCCACTACACCGGCAGGAACACTTCGTTTCACGGCAGGAAGCAATACCGTGGATGATTTCACCGTGAATATCAGCGGCGACGGACACATCTCAATCGGAAGCGACATGATCGTTGACGGAACGCTCAACCTGACAGCCGGCCATATTGACATGGGCAACAACCGTATGACAATAAGCGCATCAGGAAGTATCACGGGAGGAAACAGCAACTCTTATATCAAACTGGGAGCAAGCGGCTCTTTGAACAGACAGACTTCCCTCCTTGTTACAACAACTTACCCGGTTGGAACATCCTCAGCTTACCTTCCTGCTAACGTAGCCCTGAACCTGGGCTCAACTACAGGAATGGTCAGTGTAGGAGTTCGCAGCAATGTATATGCAAACGGAACAAGCGGATCAGATATTTCTGCCGCACAGGCAATGGTTGATGCTACCTGGGATTTACAGTCTTCTATGGCTACAGGTATGGATATGGACATTGACCTGATGTGGAGCGCCGCTTCGGAAGTAAACGGGTTTGACCGCATGCAGTCTTATATTTCACATTACACAAATGCTGACTGGGACCTGAGCTCAAGCACAGCCGCTACAACTCTTGCCGGCGGTATGTTCAGCCAGACAAGAACAAGCGTTACCTCGCTGAGCCCTTTTGCAGTATTTGACGAATCAACAACAGCACAAACAGAAGAATTAGAAACATTAACTATGGAAGTATTCCCGAACCCGGCAACGGACAAAATCAACTTTACAAACCTGGATGTGGCACAAGGCCCGGTTTCAGTAGACATCATGAATGTTTACGGACAAAAAATTGCCAGCTATGAATTAACCGAGAGCAACAGCTCCATTCCGGTAAACGGATTGTCTGAAGGGAATTATTTCATTCAATTGAACAGTAATTACATACATTCAGTCAAACAATTTACAAAAAAATAATCAACCCGGACTGAATACTACTAAGAAAGCCGGTACTCCTGATGGTGTACCGGCTTTTGCATTTTTTAATAATTGGTAATCGCGTTTTGTGATTGCACTGAAGTAGGGCTTACAGCATCATATTCATTTTTATTTTTCTTCAAAGGCCTTGAAATAATCCGCATCAAAGCTTTCATGTATTGTTCCGTAAAACCCGATGAACAAATCGTGCTTCTTCTTAATTTTAGGATATTTTTTTAGAAAGTTCAGGTATTCCTTTGTTGGGCAAAATACATTTTCTGCAATCGAGTTGAGGTCATTTTCAAAGCAGGAAGCTGCGTACTGGTACAAAAACCCTGCTTCCAGGTATTTTGGGTCATACTCCAGGCCGTCCGTTTCGTTTTTAATCGAATTGACACCGCCCGATTCATCAAAATATGCGAAGTCATTCAATTCCTCCCAAGCCTGCTGTTTGATCTGGTCCGGATAATTTCGCAGGAGCACGCTCGAAAATTCATGATGGAAGGTTTTTTCCAGGTAGAGGTCATCATAGCCATTTTCGGTGCCTTTGTTGGAAAGATAAACGACATCATTAGAATTCGTTCCGCCGTATTCGACATCATAAAATTTGATGGAATGTAGAACATATACTTCTTTCAGGTTACCGGCCAGCACTTCATCAGGATATTTAGCCAGGGCTTTGCCGACGATTTTTGCGCTTCGCTCCATTTCAACGGAATCAAGGTCTACACCCTGGGCGTTGATATCCTCGCCCCTCCATTCTTTTGGGAAGCTTTCTCCATTCACACGGAATAAAACAGGGATTTCGACAGGTTCCCGGATATGTCTGTGGACCGCTACTGCATTGTCGCAGGAAAACAGCAGTACAAGACTTAAAAAGATCAGCTTGATTTTCAACATAAGGTTCTTTTGAGCATTCCGGAAGGTTTACGCAAAAGCATGGTTAAAGTTTTGTTTCACTTTAAAAAGATGATGTATGCAGTAAAAAAATAAGTGATAGTGCTTTTTAACAGCCGCGAATTTTCACAAAATACAAACTTGATTGAATATAATCTGTACTATGCGGCCTCACAAACGCATCGATTCCAGCCAACCCGGAACCAGGATTTAAATCATTTTGGAAAAAATATTTTCAAAATAAAAAAGAATCGCAGCGGTCAGGAAAGCAGGAAAATCCGCAGGTACTTCTGCAAGCCTTGATATATAAGGGATTTTGTGTTTCTATCCCCAATTACATGTTTAATGGTACAGTTTTTCTTTGGGTATAAGTATTCAATTACACTAAAAAGACAGATTATGAAAACAATAATGAAACTATCAATTGGGATTGCAGTATGCTTTTTCTTGATTCCATCTTTTACCAGGGCACAAGCCGAGTTTGGTATAGCAGGAGGTATAGGCGCAGGTAAAGTTGACCTGGAACACGTGGGCCCGGACAGACATGCCGGTCAGGTTATCGGACGCCGGATTACAGATTACGAGCTGGGCTTATTTGCCAAGCTTCCTACCTCTACCCTATTTTATGTAAAACCTATGGCCATGTTCGGCTATCAAACCGGTCATGTCGTTTTTGATGAACGGCAAATCACTTACCGGTCCAATAACTTTGCAGTTCCTGTATTGTTAGGGTTCTCACCTGATCCAAACGGACCATTCTCCATTGAAGCCGGGCCGGTTTACAGCTACCTGGCAGACGTTACCCGCAACTTTGAGAATAAAGGTGACACCTGGGATTCCCAGCGTCACGGAATCGGGGTGCGGGCAGGTGTAGCATTTGATTTCGGATCTTTGTTGTTCACCACCTCATACGAAGGACTTAACTATGACTTGATCAACCCTGAACTTACGGGTCTCAGGGAACCAGGAAAAGTTATGTTCGGTCTCGGATATACTTTGGGCAACTAATCATGACAAAAAAAAACAGCTATCCTGTTAGCTCCGGTTTATCATAAGTGGTAAGCCGAACAGCTGACAGGATAGCTTGTTTATACGTATTACTGTTCAGCCTGCCTGAAATAAAAAAACCGGTCACATCAGATGTGACCGGTTTTCAGTTTCTATAAAATTTCCTTAGAAAATCTCGCTTGCAGCGAAATGGAATTTTCCTTCGATTTCAGCGTTCTCATCGGAATCAGAACCGTGAACTGCATTTTTCGCTTTGCTTTCAGCATACGACTTACGGATAGTTCCGTCAGCAGCTTCAGCAGGATCAGTAGCACCGATCAAGGCACGAAAATCCGCTACAGCGTTGTCTTTCTCCAGAATAGCAGCAACGATTGGCCCGGATGTCATGTACTCAACCAATTCCATGTAGAACGGTCTTTCAGCGTGAACTTCGTAAAACTTTTTCGCTTGCTCTTCTGTCAAACGTGTGTATTTCATAGCCTTGATTTCGAAACCGGCCTGGATGATCATGTCAATAATTTTCCCCATGTGCCCATTCTCGATCGCATCGGGCTTCAGCATGGTAAATGTTCTGTTTGTTGCCATTGTAATTAATTAATTTTTGTTTAACTGCGCTACCGCTTGTTACATCCTCCGTCAGTCAACGGATTCTTATAAATTCGGCCGCAAAGATACAATAAAAATGGAGACTGGAAAATTTGAAAATGGAAAATTGGAAGTTTAACCACCCATTTCAATTAATTTGAAGATTCGAAGATTAATTTACAGACTTTGTATAACAGGGGAATTTTCGAATCAATTTTACATTTTCAATTCTACATCCTAAAAGTCCATTTTCCCCATTTCCCAGGAGCCTGAATAATTCTTTGAACCCACCCGGTAAGTTCCTTCGTATTTCTTTTTTTCCGGGTAAAAATACCCTTCGTATTTTACCTCATGGTTTTTGGTGGACGGATCAATCTCAAACCGCGAAGTCTTCTCGTTGAAAAAATAATTATACGGATACTTTTTGACGAAACTGATCAAATTGCCATCGATAAATCCTTCGACCGAAACCGAGCCATCCTCAAACAAGCCTTTCGTTTCCCGGTCAACGGAATAGCCCGAAAAATTATTGTCCTTAAACGAAAGGTCGAGCCAGAAATCAACTTTCTCCGTTAATTCCTCATCCAGCTTGTATTCAAAAAAACCTTTCCAGATCATATTTACAGATTCGTGAATTCGTAGATTCGTGAATTCAAAAATTACTCTACGAATCTACGAATTAAATTACGCTCCAAATTGTCCCAAATGATAATCCAGGTGCTTGTAGAACATGGTGTTCCATTCGTTTTTGTTCAAAACGCCAAAAGAATGAGAATCCTGTCCGTCAAAATGCGCTTCGCCCAATTGCTGTGTCTTTTGCAGAAAGCTGATTAAACGCCGCTTTTCCTCATCAAAAACGCGGGCGTCAACAATAATGAAATCTTTCGCCGTCGGGCTGCTTTTTTTATACGGCTTATCGGTTGTAACAATTCCCTTTACAAATGTTTTTAGCAGCCACTTTTTCAAGCCTTTCGGACGCGGATACTTGTCTGTATATAAATATTCATACGTCACGCAGCAATGCGCCAGCATCTGGCTTACGTTCATCTTTCCCCATTGCCCCTGGGTTTCAGGTGTCAGCTTATTGATGCGCTCAATCATGCTGCTTGTCACTTCCTCTGTAAAAATGTTCGGGTATGTCATCTTGTGATTTTTTTTGTAAATCTACATTTTTTTTGAAATATGATAAATATGTTGATCTGATAATCTGCTTATAAGTTAATCGGATTTTTTCTTTTAAACCGCTTAAATTCCAAGCTTATCGTCCCATTAAAGTCGCCGGCAAGTTTTTAACTTTCATCCGTTCATAAATCCTTTGCTTTCAGTTGATTTTAAAGGCGAATTCTGCTTATTTTTGTAGCTTATCGTAAGATCAGGACACGCACATGACAGAAAATCAATATACCGAGGACAATATCCGATCACTGGACTGGAAGGAGCACATCCGCCTGCGCCCGGGTATGTACATCGGAAAACTGGGGGACGGAGCGGCTGCGGATGACGGGATCTATATCCTGGTAAAAGAAGTGGTCGACAACTGTATTGACGAATTCGTGATGGGGAACGGCAAACGCATCGATATCCGCATCAAAGACGGTAAGGTTTCGGTGCGCGACTTCGGCCGGGGGATCCCGCTCGGGAAAGTCGTGGAAGTTGTTTCCAAGATGAACACCGGGGGTAAATACGATTCCAAGGCGTTTAAGAAATCTGTCGGTTTGAACGGAGTTGGTACGAAAGCGGTCAATGCCCTCAGCTCACACTTCATGGTCTATTCCGTACGCGACGGCGAAAAGAAAGAAGCTGCTTTCGTGCGGGGAGAACTTTTGAGTGAAGAAAAAACCACGAAAACCGACGAGCCAAACGGAACTTACGTTGAATTCTACCCGGATGAGCAGATTTTCAAAAAGTTTAATTTCAAACTGCCTTACCTCGAAAAAATGATCTGGAATTATTGCTACCTCAACCGGGGACTGGCAATTTATTTCAACGGTGAAAAGTTCCAGTCCAAGGAAGGCTTGAAGGATTTGCTGGAAAACAACATGGACGGCGATCCCCTCTACCCGATCATTCACCTCGAGGCTGACGATATTGAAGTTGCTTTTACACACGGAAAAACCTATGGGGAAGATTATTATTCCTTCGTAAACGGCCAGCATACAACGCAGGGCGGTACACACCAGGCGGCCTTCCGCGAATCGGTGGCGAAAATTATCCGTGATTTCTATAATAAAAACTACGAAGCGGCCGATATCCGCCAATCCATCGTAGCGGCCATTGCCGTGAAAGTCGTTGAGCCGGTATTTGAATCGCAGACAAAAACCAAGCTTGGCTCCCAGGAAATCGAACCGGGAGGACAGTCTATGCGTTCCTTCATCAATGACTTCCTGAAGGAAAAGCTCGACAACTACCTGCACCGGAACCCGCAGGTGGCCGAAACGATTGAAAAGAAGATCAAGCAATCCGAGCGCGAGCGCAAAGAGCTTTCAGGAATTCGTAAGCTGGCGCGTGACCGTTCCAAAAAAGCGAACCTTCACAACAAAAAGCTGCGTGATTGCCGTGTGCACTTAACTGACCTCAAGGACGAGCGCCGCGAAGAAAGTACACTCTTCATCACGGAGGGTGATTCTGCGAGCGGATCGATCACGAAATCACGCGATGTGAACACGCAGGCCGTATTTAGTTTACGTGGTAAACCGTTGAACTGCTACGGGCTCACCAAAAAGGTCGTTTACGAGAACGAAGAGTTCAACCTGATCCAGGCGGCGCTTGACATCGAGGACGATATGGACAACCTGCGCTACAACAATATTGTGATCGCGACCGATGCCGATGTGGACGGAATGCACATCCGTTTGCTCCTGCTGACCTTCTTTCTGCAGTTTTTTCCGGACCTCGTAAAGCGCAACCACGTATATGTTTTACAAACACCGCTTTTCCGGGTGCGCAACAAAAAGAAAACGTTTTATTGCTACTCCGAAGAGGAACGCCGGAACGCAATCGCTGAGCTGGGCAAAAACCCGGAGATCACACGATTTAAAGGTTTGGGTGAAATCTCACCGGACGAGTTCAAGCACTTTATCGGTGCAGATATCCGCCTGGAACCGGTTTTACTGACCAAAGAAGCTTCCATTGATTCGATCCTTTCTTATTTCATGGGCAAGAATACGCCGGAAAGACAGGATTTTATCATTGACAACCTGCGTGTTGAAAAAGACCTCGAAGAGGAAGGCGCGGACAAAGCGGAAGACAGCGAGGACGTCGAAACTTTGGATAACGCTTCTTGATTTAGACAATAGATTGCTTGGAGTGAAACGAATATTAAAGACATAAATTACATTCTAAAAGTCTGTAATCTTATGTCTAAGATCTATAAAATATGGCTGAAGACGAATTGGAAGATTTTCCTGAAAACACGAATGAAGAGGGGAACGAAGAATCCAACCCTTTTGAGAAATCACATATTGATGACAAGATCATCCCGCTCAACGGTTTGTATGAAAACTGGTTCCTCGACTATGCTTCATACGTAATTCTCGAGCGTGCCGTTCCTGCCCTGTTTGACGGCTTGAAGCCTGTTCAGCGCCGGATTTTACATTCCCTGAAAGAAATGGACGACGGGCGTTACAACAAGGTCGCTAATGTGATCGGGAACACCATGAAATACCATCCGCACGGAGACGCTTCGATCGGTGATGCGCTTGTTGCACTCGGACAAAAAGAGCTGCTGATTGACTGCCAGGGAAACTGGGGTAACACGCTTACCGGCGACGGCGCTGCAGCTGCACGTTACATTGAAGCACGCTTATCCAAATTTGCCCTGCACGTTGTATTTAACCCAAAAACGACAAACTGGCTCGCCAGCTACGACGGACGAAACAAGGAGCCGGAGCAGCTGCCCATGAAATTCCCGCTTTTGCTCGCCCAGGGAGCTGAAGGGATCGCTGTAGGTTTGGCCTGCAAAATCCTGCCGCACAATTTCAACGAATTAATTGAGCAGAGCATAAACCACTTACGTGGTAAAAAAGTAGAATTGCTGCCCGACTTCCTGAATGGCGGAATGGCCGATTTCACAAACTACAACGACGGCCTGCGCGGCGGAAAAGTACGTGTAAGGGCGAAAATTAAAAAGCTAGACAATAAAACGCTCGTTATTAACGAAATTCCATTCGGAACAACGACCGGCTCACTGATAGAATCCATTATCAAGGCAAACGACAAAGGTAAGATCAAAGTCAAAAAGATCGAAGACAATACCGCAGCCGAAGCCGAGATTATCATCCACCTTGTACCCGGAATTTCACCGGACAAAACCCTGGATGCACTTTACGCCTTTACGGACTGCGAAGTATCGATTTCCCCGAACTCATCCATTATCGACGTTGACAAGCCGCGTTTTCTTGGAGTAACGGAAATCCTGAAAATCAACACAGAAAACACCGTTAAATTGCTGAAATGGGAACTTGAGATCCGTCTCCAGGAGCTCATGCAGCAATGGCATTTCTCGACGCTGGAAAAAATCTTCATTCGTGAAGAAATGTACATCGACTTTAAGCTTTACGGTGATAAGGACGCGCTCTACGCCTATCTTTACAAGCGTTTCGAGAAGTTCAAAAAGCAGCTCATGCGTGAGATTACGGATGATGACCTGCACAAGCTGACTGAAATCCGCATGATCCGGATTACGCGCTTTGACAGCGACAAGGCTGATGAGGTGATCCTGAAGCTTGAAGCGGAAATGGAAGAGGTGAAAAACAAGCTCGCCAACCTGACGGATTATGCCATCGATTACTTCAAAGACATCAAAAAACGCTTCGGTGAAGGCAAAGAACGCCGCACGGAAATCAAAGTGTTCGATAATATCACGGCAGCCAAAGTGATCATCGCCAACCGCAAGCTGTATGTTGACCCGGAAGAAGGATTTATCGGCTGGGGACTGAAGAAAAACGAACCGGTGAACGATTGCTCCGAAATCGACGATATTATTATTTTCTTTGCGACAGGCAAAATGATGATTACCAAGGTAGCCGATAAAAAATTCGTGGGCAAAGGCATCATCCATGCCGACGTCTGGAAAAAAGGCGACACCCGGACAATTTATCACGTAATGTACCAGGACGGGATCGGCGGGCCAACAATGATGAAGCGTTTCTTCGTGAACAGCATCACCCGCGATACGGAATATGACCTGACCCGCGGTACGAAAGGCTCGAAGCTGCTTTATTTCTCCTTCCACCCAAATGGCGAAAAGGAAATCGTGACCATCCTCCTCCGCCCGCGCCCGCATTTGAAACGCCTGCGCTTCGATATTGACTTCGGTGAAATGCTGATCAAAAGCCGCAGCTCGGCAGGAAACCGCGTTACGAAGGAGATTGTGCAAAAAATCGTGCAGAAAGAAGTTGGCGGATCAACACTGGCCGCACGCAAAATCTGGTTCGATACTGTTGTCGGGCGTCTCAACGACGAAGGCCGCGGCAAATACCTGGGTTCTTTCAAAGGAAACGACAAAATCCTGACCTTATATAAAAACGGCGAGTACCGACTTTCCCATTTTGATCTCGCCACGCACTTTGACGAGGACATGATCCATATTGAAAAATGGGTGCAGGACAGACCGATCTCAACCGTTTATTTCGACCCGGAAAAAGAGATGCATTATGTGAAGCGTTTCCTCTGTGAAATCACGACAGATAAGCGCGTGAGCTTTATTTCCGAAGCGGAAGGCTCGTATATGGACCTCGTGTCGACTTCTTACCGTCCGGAAGCACGGATTGTTTACAACAAGCTCTTCAAGGAAACCAAAAACCTGCCGGACAACGTGGTAAACCTGGCCGATCTCATTGATGTTAAAGGCATGAAAGCCCAGGGCAACCAAATGACGAAGCTGAAGGTGAAAGAAATTGTACTCAACCACGAGATCGATGGCGGTGAACCATGGCCTGAGCCTGAAAAACCGGCAGCTTCCGAAGTTCCCTTCGAAATAGAACCAGCTGAAGGAGCAGGTGAAGCCGAAAGCGAAACTGACGGTGACGGAACAAGCTTTGAGTGGGATATTCCACCAAAGAATGACGATGATGAAGCTCCGCAACTCGGCTTATTCGAGGAGGGCTAATCACTTAATTTTAAAAAAAATGGATATAAAAAACGACCTTAAACTTGCCGTACTGATTGATGCAGATAATGTTCCTTCATCCAACGTAAAGGAAATGTTTGAAGAAATCGCCAAATACGGCACACCTACTTTCAAGCGGATTTACGCTGACTGGACCAAACCGCATGTTTCCGGCTGGAAAAACGTGTTGCTCGAAAACGCAATTACCCCGATTCAGCAATACAGCTATTCGACCGGTAAAAACTCGAGCGACAGCGCACTGATCATTGACGCCATGGATATTTTATATACCGGCAAAGTGGATGGTTTTTGCATTGTTTCCAGCGACAGTGATTTCACGCGCCTGGCAACACGTTTGCGCGAAGCGGGCATGAAGGTGATCGGGATCGGGCAGAAAAAAACGCTGCAGCCTTTCATTACCGCCTGCGATAAGTTTATTTACATCGAAATCCTGAAATCCAAAGCGGGTAGTCCGGATGAAAGTGAAAATGAAACCGAAGTAGAAGGTACTGCTAAAAAACCGGCACGCAATACGAGAAAGGAAACCCCGAAAACAACTAAGATCGATGCCCCGACTTTCCGGATCTTATCCGACAGTATTGATGACCTTGCGGATGAAAACGGCTGGACTTACCTTGGTGAGCTGGGCAACCTGATCCTGAAGAAGAAACCGGATTTTGACCCGCGGAACTATGGTTTTTCAAAAATGCTGCCTTTAATCAAGAGCCTTAACGCGTTTGAAATTGATATCCGTGATATCGGCCGCGGAAACACAAAGCATATTTACCTTCGCAAAAAATAAAAGTTTTCCCGTAGAAGACGCAGATATACACGCTGAGGACGCTAAGTTTTAAGTTGGGCAAAGAGTGTAAAAACATAAAAGAAAAAATCTGCGGTCATCTGCGGGTCAATTAGTGATGTCTGCAGGAAACCATTCCAGGCGTTACACCCCAATCCCGATCACCAGAACATCATCTACCTGTTCGAGATCGCCTTTCCAGCGGTGAAAAGCTTTGGAGAGCATTTCTTTTTGAGCAGGAAGCGGCAGGCGATAGTTTTCCAGCAGGATTTCCTTGAATTGGCGGTATTTGAATTTTTTACCTTTCGGGCCGCCAAACTGATCAGCGTAGCCATCCGTAAAAAGATAAACGGTATCGCCTGTTTCAAGGCTGAACTCGTTGTTGGTAAAAGGCCGTTTGTCCGGATCGTTGAAAGCACTGATGGGCTGCTTGTCCCCCTTAATTTCGATGATCTCGCCCTGACGGATGATCCAGCACGGGTTATTTGCGCCTGCGTAGTACAATTTCATGCCTTTGAAATCAAAGGAACAAATAGACATATCCATGCCGTCGCGGATCGAAATTTCCTTGCCTTGCGATTTGAGGTTCTGCGGAAGCTCTTTGTTCAGAAAATTAAGCACGTCTGAGGGATAAACAACCTCCGGGTTGAAAATCGTTTGGTTCAGCAGCGTATTGCCCAGCATACTCATAAAAGCACCCGGTACACCGTGGCCCGTACAATCAACTGCGGCAATGAGGCTCACATTGATATCTGTTTTGGAAGAAGTCGCATTGACCGACCAGTAGAAGTCTCCGCTTACAATATCCTTCGGCTCATACAGGACAAAATAGTTTTTGAAACAGCCCGCAATTTCCTCGTCCGTTGGCAGAATTCCCTGCTGGATCCGCTGCGCATAGTTGATACTGTCGCTGATATCCTTGTTTTTCTGCTCGATCAGCTCGTAGGCTTTTTGGAGCTCAAGGTTTTTTTCGCGTTCGATTTCCGTAATCTTTTCAATTTGCTCCTTTTCAAACTTATTCTGGATCCGCTTGATATTGTTAGCCGATTCATCGCTCATCAGGCGCGTGTTCAATTCGTAAAAGCGCTCGAAATGGGCCAATGCTTTTTCAATATTCCCGTTTTGCTTATACAGTACCGAAAGCAGTTTGTGAACGCGGCTTTCTTTCTGCCCCGATTTTGCCTGAACAGCCAGCTCCAATGCTTCTGAAAGCTTCTCCAGCGCTTCCTCGTAACGGGCTTCGCTAAGGAGTGTTTCACCCAATTCCGTGAGCGAAGTAACCAGTCCCTGAACATGGCGGATTTCGCGGCGCAGCGTAATACATTCTTCAAAAAGGTCAATCGCCCGGCTGTGATTTTTGAGCGCTTTTTCATTCATTGCCAGGTCATTCAGGGAACGGGTTAAACCTGAAAACTGGCTGAGCTGACGGTAAATCGCAATGGCAAATTCGATGTGCTGCAACGCTTTTTCGTTTTCATTCCGCAGGATCAGCACCGAAGCAATTCCGTTGGACGCCCGTGCCTGACCATAAACATAAGCTATACTTTCGAAATGCTCGAAAGCTTTGGTATAATAGAACAGGGAATTTTCAAAATCCTTGGTATCGAAATAAAATACGCCGAGCGCATAATTGCTCCAGCCTTCGCTCAGTGGTTCACGGGCTTCTGATGAGTGGCGCAAGGCTTCAAAAATCAGGTTAAAGCCTTTTTCATAATTTCCGGCAAACCAGTTGAGGTAGGCCAGCATATTGTAACTGAATGAGCGTGCAAAAATATCGCCCTGCATGTGTTTCACACGGGTTTCGAGCTCATCGATAACGATTTTATCTTCCACGGCACCACCGCGCAGCAGGTTTTGATTGAAGAGCATGGTCAACCGGCACACAATTTCGCCGTCTGTTGAGCCTTTTTCCTTCGAGATAGCAATCCCGCGTTCGAGGACCCGAATAACCCGATCACCCAACGTATCGCTGTACATGATTGAAAAAAGGGTAATTTCGCGCATTTGTTCTCCCTGATCGGGAATCCCGTCCAGTTTGCGTGTGAAAGCTTCTAATATGTCGTCCGGGTGCTGCATAGTATCTGTACCGGATCAAATTTAGGATTCTTTTTTGAAAAGCGTTCCGATTAAGCCAGACTTATTATAAGTTTTCATAAATCATGGAGCTTCATGGACATAAATTACTTCTCTTTATGAATTGATAATAAACCACGCAATCAATCCAAAAATCGCAGCGAAGACAAACGTCCCCCAAAAATATTTCAGCTTGAGCTTTTTCGGAAATCGGGCGTTGATCTGTTCCAGCGGACTGAAATCCGTATCGAGCAAGCCACTATCAGTTTTTTTGAGCTTTCGGTGAAAGGTACAGGAAGGACAGGTTTTATATATTTCTCGTTTTGTTGGAAAAACAGGCATCCAATACAGCAAAAAGTAATTCTGGATAACGGTATAAACCGCCTTGTTTTCTGCCGAGCACACTTTGCAGGTAGAATTGACGGTATCTGTCAGCTCCCCGAGTTGGTCCGCTTTAGTTGCCCAGCTAATCATGGATCGTTTATATTTAGAGCTTATCGCTATAAAACGCTTTTAGCTCCGTTCCTTTGTCTTTACCTTTAATCACACAGGCAGACCAGTTTAACTTTGTTCTTCCAAACCTGAAATTATATGTACTGAAAAACTTATTTAATTTGAACCAGGCTTTATCGGACAATTTATGAACGTATTTCTTATCGTCTTCCAATAATTCAATAAAGGTGTTTTCCAGGGCTTCAACTGAAGGTGACTCCTCAATTAATTTTGCACAGCCGTCTTCGACCGAATGATCTGTAAAATAAGCATGGGTCTTAAAAGTTGTCACCAGGTAATAAAAGCCTACCGATTTTTTCGGGATGATAAAAACATAATTTTTTGTCCCGATGAATACGCCGTCGTATTGTTTCAACGGACTGTCTGATGACATCATTTTGATATCCCTGTAAAATAATAAATCGCTTCCGTGCTGCATGGTTTTTATATAATTTGTTGAACAAGTATAGTTATTTTTTCCGGATCAATACACCCGACTGCCCGGGGATTTAAATTCGTTCAGGATTAGTTTATTTTCGTCTTTTTAGCTTTCATCACGGCTTCGTAAATCGCTTTCTGGATATCGGAACGGGTATGCATTTCCTGGATTTTTTTATTGGAAGCATCCGGATATACGCGATTCGAGAGGAAAACATAATTGATGCCGTAAGCCGGGTCAGCCCAGGTAAACGTACCCGTGAAGCCCGAGTGTCCGTAACTTTCCAGGGAAACAAGGTTGCAGGTCGGGCCGTCTTTGCGCGAATTTGTCGGGCGGTCAAAGCCTGCCCCGCGACGGTTGCCTTTCAACTGCATGGAAGTGTATTGTTTTACGATATCCGCTGAAATGTAGCGTTTACCGGCGTAGACCCCTTTGTTAAGGAAAAGCTGCATCATTGCCGCCAGGTCGGTCGAATTGGAGAATACCCCGGCATGACCGCCTACCCCGCCGAGCATCGCAGCGCCCGGATCGTGCACAAAACCGTGGATCAAACGTCCCCGGAAGGCCGTATCCAGCTCCGTCGGCACAATGCGTTCTTTCGGGAAATGCAGCAAAGGCAGGTAACGGATATTACGCAAGCCCATCGGATCATAATATTCGCGGTACATAAACTCGTCCAGCGGGTAACCGGATTGCTTTTCAATGACTTTTTTGGCGAAATAATAACCCAGGTCGGAATATTCGTATTTCGGGTTGCGGGCCAGCGGCGTATTTAAAATGGTCTTGTAAATTGTTTTTTCATAATCCGAGCGGATCCAGAGATTCGTTGCTACCGGAACATCAAAGCCTTCTTTTCTCACTTCGGAATAAATAGATTTATCCAGCACACCGTGGTTTACCGTTGTTTTGTAAAACGCGATCCACGGCGTAAAACCGGCCTGGTGGGCCATCATGTTTTTGATGTAAATATTGCCGACCGGTGAAGCTCCAACCAGTTCGGGAATATAATCTTTCAGGTAATGGTCCAGTGTGAATTTACCTTCTGTTTGGAGTCGCATCAAAGCAGCCGTTGAACCAACGATTTTGCTCACGGATGCGATGTCGTACACATGGCCGCTGTTCACCGGCGTCGTGTCTTCGTAGGTTATTGTCCCGAAGTTTTTGCTGTAAATGATTTTACCGTCCACGGCAACCAAAACCTGGCAACCCGGAAAAGCCCCGGCGTCGAGTCCTTTTTTCACCAAAGCATCGATTTTATCCAAATCCTGCGGTAAAATTCCCAATTCTTCAGGCTGGGAGAACTTCAGGCGTTTGGCATCTTCCACAACAATTCCGCTGCCGGACTTCAGGCTATCAGAAACCTGGAAAGGTAATTTCGCATGAGCGCCCGTTGCACCAAAAACCAGCTGGGCAGAAGCTTCCTGCGTGTATTTATGATTTTCATAAGCCAGCACACAGGCATCAAATGCTGTGTTCACCGCCGTATTTTTCAGCAGCATCGGGTTCCCGAAAAGCACGCCGACATGGGAGATTTCCTCCGGAACGGCTGCAATCCAGCTTTCGAGCTTGCCCGGTGACGAAAAATTGGAAGCCGCCAGCACGGATTTCGGATGAATTGTTGTAATAACCGTTTCATACTTCGAAAATTGCGTAATCATGCGCTCGGACGCCTCTTCAAATGAATAGAAATGATAATAATCCACCGGGTGGAAACGATCGGCCATCGCTTTGAAATGACCGGCGTTCACGCCAATGCTCACCACAGCAATGCGGGCAGAAAAATTCACCAAAGGCAAAACATTTTTATTCTCAATAACGGTCAGGGATTTTTCATATGCTTCCCTTCTCGCCCACTCCTGTTCTCCGGCCGTAAAGTTTTTGCCGCCTTTAAACTGGATGGCATGTACTTTAGCTTTCAGCACTTTCAGACAGCGCTCGTTGATTTCGTTTTCGCTGATCTCACCGCTTTTTACTTTTGCGGCAATCGCCTGGATCGCGTCGTGCACGTTTTCCGGGAAAAGCAAAATATCGTTTCCCGCCTGGAAAGCTTTTACCACCACATCTACAGGGCCATATTTATCCGCAACGGCTTTCATATTGAGCGCATCGCTGATGACCAGGCCTTTGAAGCCCATTTCCTGCTGCAAAACGCCTTTGATCAGCGCCGGGGAAAGGGAAGCCGGTGTTTTGCTGTCATCCAGCGCCGGAACGCTCAAATGGCCGATCATAACCGTTGATGCGCCCCCTTTCATCCCTTCCAGGAAAGGCTTGAATTCAATATTTTGAAAATGTGCTTTATCATGTGACAGGTTTGGCAGCTCGTAATGTGAATCGGCGTCCGTATCGCCATGCCCCGGGAAATGCTTGATGCTCGTAAGAACCCCGTTTTTTTCCATGCCCTTCACCATCGCTTTGACATGTTTGCCAACTTGTTCGGGGTCTTCACCAAAAGAGCGGAAACCAATTACGGGATTGGACGGGTTGCTGTTTACATCTGCAACAGGTGCAAAATTGAGGTGAACCCCGGCTTCGCGGCATTCCTGCGCCATCATCGCGCCTATTTTTTCACTCAAAACGGTATCATTCGCTGCTCCCAGCGTATACGCATAAGGAAAACGGTCTTCACCGCTCAGGCGCATTGCCAGCCCCCATTCGGCGTCAATTCCGATTAGTAAAGGTGTTTTGGACGCTTTCTGCATCCGGGCAATGGATGTTTTCAATTGCTCTTTCGATCCCTGGAAATAGATGATCCCCCCGATTTTATCGTTTTTCACGAGGTTCTCAATTTCCAGCTGGTGCTCCTCGTCTTTATTCGGCCAGGAAGCCACCATGAAAAACTGCGCAATTTTTTCTTCCAGCGTCAATTTATCCAGCATCTGGCGGGCAGTAAGATCGTTGCTTTGTGTAAAAACCGGATCCTGGATTTTATACCGGTATTTTTTAGAGGAGATGGTTGTTAAACCTAAAATAAGCCCTACGGATAAGAGTAAAACGGGAAGTTTGAGACGCATGTTGTTTCTGATCGTTTTTAGAAACGTAAAGTTAGGGAATATTTTTGTTTAGTGGGAAGATGAATTCGCCGATTTTTAGCCATAAAGGCACTAAGATGCTAAGTTTAGCCGATTAAGACTTCAAACATTTGTTTTTGAACCGATGATTTTGCATTTTTGAGCAAAAATTTATAGTCATGCAAAACACCCCTGCTCCAATTAGTGTTGACGCTTACATCAACTCTTTTGACGAACCGCAGCGCTCGCTCCTGAAAGCTATGCGGAAAACTATCCTCGAAGCAGCCCCTGAAGCCGAAGAAATCATTAGTTACATGATGCCTTCCTACAAATTTCACGGGATGCTTGTGCATTTTGCAGGCTTTGAGAAACACATCGGGTTTTATCCCGGTCCGTCGGGAATTATCCATATGAAGGATGAAATCAAAGGGTTTAAAAGCGCCAAAGGTTCTGTGCAGTTTCCATTAGATAAACCGCTCCCGCTTGAGCTGGTAAAACGCATCACGGCTTTCCGCGTGAACGAAAACCTGGAAAAAGCAGCCTTAAAAAAGAAAAAATAAAATGGACAAACACCCGCTTTTAGTGAGCTTGCAGGAATATTCCAATTTCAGTGAAGAAGATTTTCCTGAATTTTTAAAATTGTTTGTCCCTTTTCATTTGAAAAAAAATGAATTCTTTTACAGGGAAGGCGAAATACCAAAATACAGTCCGTTCATTTTAAAGGGCTGTATGCGTAAATTCTTTATCAACGAGGACGGCGATGAACAGATTGTTTTTTTTGCTGAAGAAAACTGGTTTGCCGGAGAAGTACAATGCATGCGCCTACAAACAAAAACCGAAATGTACCTCCAGGCGCTGGAAGACTGCGAAATCCTGGGTATCACCATGGAGAATGTGGAATATGCCATGCAGCATTTCCCCGAATACAGGCGCTTTTTCGACTTCCGCTACCCTTTTGATCACAACCGGATCATACAAGAAGGCACGCGTTTAAAAAACGATACCCCGGAAAGCCTTTATCTCAGGCTGATGAAGAACCGACCTTCCCTGATCCTGCGCGTACCGCAGCATTACATTGCCCAATACCTGGGAATCCGAACGGAAACGATCAGCCGGATCAAACAAAAGATCAATGCAGCCGATTAGTTGATTTCAATCAACATTTCTTCCTTTGACCACGTGTAGTTTTGTCCCCAAATTCAAAACGTATAACATGGTAACATTAATTGTATCTATCCAGGTAGAAAATTTCGACAAATGGAGACAGGCATACGACGCCGCTGAAGAATTCCGCAGCAAGTTGGGGATTGTGATGAAAGGAATCTATCAATCCGTTGAAGATCAGAACAAAGTAACGCTCATTTCGGATTATCCAAGCCTTGAAATGGCAAAGAATATCCTGGCGAACCCGCAATGGGAGGAAAACCAGCGAAAAGGCGGTGTGATCGGAGGATTTAACATTAGTTTCTGCGAAAAGATAGCTTAACGGAATTCAAATTATTATTTGGTAGTAGAACAGATCTTTTTTTGCCACGAATGCACGACTATTTACACCTGTGATTTTACCTGGATAAATTACACTAAAAATCATTCACCCGGTGAATTATATAAATAGGTGGAAATATTTTCTAAAACAAAAACAATCCAAACACTTAATTCGTGCATTCGTGGCTTTTAAATTTTACTGAATTTTCTTCGATGCTGTTGGCAAGCTCAAGGATAAAACTTATTTTTAAGCTCAAAACAAGCTTATGAAAATCTACCAGGTAGACGCATTTACGGACAAGCTTTTTGGCGGGAACCCCGCAGCTGTTTGTCCGTTGGATCACTGGCCGGCGGATAGTTTGCTGCAGCAAATTGCGATGGAAAACAACCTGGCCGAAACTGCTTTTTATATCAAACAAGGCGATCAGTACGAAATCCGCTGGTTTACCCCGGCTGTAGAAGTGGATTTGTGCGGGCATGCAACGCTGGCGGCGGCTTATGTTTTGTTCCACCATGAAGGTCACAGCGGAAATGAAATCCATTTTCATTCCCATCGGAGCGGCAAGCTAAGCGTCACGAAACAGGACGATTTACTGAGCTTAAACTTTCCAGTCGACGAATTCAGGGAAGTTCCTTTATTTGACTGGCTGACAGAAGGCTTTGACCCAAAACCGCTTGAGGCTTTCCAGGGAAAAACGGATTATATGCTCGTGTTTGAAAAGGAGCAGCAAATCCGCGATTTGAAAGTTGATTTTGGAATCATTTCCGGTCTTGATGGCCGCGGCGTGATTGTTACCGCTCCGGGAAAAGACGTGGATTTTGTGTCCCGCTTTTTCGCACCGCAATCCGGCATCCCGGAAGATCCCGTAACCGGTTCGGCACACACGACCCTAACTCCATATTGGTCTCAAAAAACAGGCAAACAGAACCTTACGGCACGCCAGCTTTCAGCACGCGGCGGCTACCTAAAATGTAAAAACCTGGGCGATCGTATTGAAATCAGCGGGACGGCGAAGCTCTATTTAAAAGGCGAAATTTTTACTGCATGAAAAAAGAGCATGACACCGGATTTCTGAGCTCTTTGCGCTTTGAACCTTTAACCCTCCAAAACTGGGGCAAATTCGAAGAGCTTTTCGGGGCAAAAGGCGCTTGCGGCAATTGCTGGTGCATGTCTTTTCGCTTATCGAAAAGCGATTTTGAGGAAGGAAAAAGCAACAAAGGCAACAAAGAAGCCAAATATGCTTTGGTAAAAGCCGGGAAACCCACAGGACTGCTCGCTTTTTACGAAGACATTCCCGTTGCCTGGTGCGCATTTTCACCGCGGGAGGATTTTGTGAAGTTATCCCGGTCCCGGGTGCACAAACCCATTGACAGCAAGCCTGGTCAGTTCCCTGCACTTTTATTGCAAAAGATTTCCGCAGGATGGGCGTTTCAGTCGCCTTACTGCAGGGTTTGACACGCTACGCCAAAGAACAGGGAATTGCAATCATCGAAGCTTACCCGACCATTCCGACCCAGGAAAAATTGCCTGATGCTTTCGCGTGGATCGGTCTCTACAAAAGCTTTGAACGCGCCGGTTTTGAAATCGTTGACCAGACTTCGAAGAGCCGGCCGATGGTGCGGTTTTATACGGAGAAATTAATTTGACTGGATTATCAGATGATTGGATCTTGGTTTTTCTAATAATCTAAAGGTCTAAAATCCAACAATCTATTTATATCTTTGCATTATGACAACAGAGCATCAACTTTATCTGAAAATCGGCAATGAGCTCCCTGATACGGTGGAAAGCCAGTTATTCGGCAAACCATGCTTCAAAATAAACGGGAAAGCATTTATCAGTTTCTTCAACAATGAAATGGTGTTTAAGCTCACCGGAGATATGCACCGGGAAGCTTTGGCACTGGATGGCGCACAGCTGTTTGATCCTTCGGGTAAGCACCGCCCGATGAAGGAATGGGTCCAGGTTCCGGGGGATTATTCGGATAAATGGGCGGAATTTGCGCAAGCGGCTTTGGAGTATGTTGGGATATAATTTCTCCCGCTGATTTCCGCAGGTTTTTTCGCGGAGTACGCATATTTGAACCAATTAGCATATTAGCTAATTAACACATCAGCTAATTATGATAAAAAACATCTATATCTTAAGCGGGCTCGGGGCGGATGAGCGGGTATTTCAGAAACTGGACTTTGGAGAGCACCACGTTCATTTTATCCAATGGATCGAACCTCTGGAAAAAGAAAGCATCAACGAATATGCAGCGCGTTTACTGGAACAAATCAAGCATGAAAACCCGGTATTGATCGGCTTATCCTTCGGCGGGATGATGGCGATCGAAGTTTCAAAGCTTGTTTCCTGTGAGCAGATAATTTTGCTGTCCTCCGCTAAAACCCGCCGGGAAATCCCTTTCTACTTTCGATGGACCGGGACATTGGGATTGCATAAACTCGTCCCAACACGTTTACTGAAATGGCCCAACCGGTTTTCGGATTGGTTGTTTGGGGCGAAAACACCGTTGGAACGCCGGTTACTGAAAATCATCCTGGAGGAAACAAGCCCGAATTACCTGCGCTGGTCTGTTGACCAGGTGCTGAGCTGGAAAAACACGTATGTTCCGGGCAATCTTACCCACATTCACGGAACGAAAGATTACATTTTACCAATCCGTTTTGTGAGCTGCGACATCCGGATCAGGGGCGGCAGACATTTCATGGTGCTGAGCCGGGCTGACGAAATCTCCGTTATTCTCAGGTTTATAATTCATTGATTTTGAAAGTGAACTGACTTTTGCTTCACCTTCAAATTTCCTCCCATCCACCGTTTTGAGGATCGTACTTAGCTAATTCGCCTGAATCGGTAAATTCGGAAGCGGTCATGCTGATTTCAAAAACACCTTCGCCGGTGGCAGAGAAATACAGGCCGTTAGATGTCAGCAGCGCGCTTACACCTTCGTCATTTGTGAAGCCGAAAGCAATTTGTCCATCTCCTTCACTTTCAATATAATAACCGTAAGATAGAAGCCGGTCTTTGAGGGCTTCTTTCTGCTCAGGAGTAAATTCAGACAAGTTGGCGCTGTTTTCAAAAAAATCTTCCCTTTTGCTTTCCCGGTGTTTTTCCCTGACAATGCTGCTGTATAAATGGATATCGTAACTCATATTTTTGCTTTTTCAAAGGTAAATACTATTTCCGGCTCATTCCCTGATCCCAAACCATTTCCCAAAAACGACCTTCACTCCAAAATGGCTTTTCTATTCGTTTGGCACCAAGATTATACATAAAATGTTGTAAGCCGAAGGACAAATATACCAATTAGATTAAAGTATGCTTTGCCCGAAAGTCAACAGGTTATTATCCGGGTCGAGCAAGGCAAATTCTTTCTGTCCCCAAGGCTTCATTTCCAGTTTTCCGTTTGGATGGATTTCGACCTGCCTGTCAAGCAAAGACCGGTAAAGCGTATCTATATCGTCAGTGCGGATATATACCTGCCCGTAATTATCCTTCGGATCAAGCTCTTTAAACTCGAAGAAATGGATTTGGATATTGTCTTTCTGCACCATGAGATAGCCTTCATAATCCGACTGGCCAAAGTTTTCAAAGCCTAATTGACCGACGTAGTAAGCGCGCGTCGCAGCTTTGTCGCGCATGGGGAGCTTGGGATGGATTCCTGTGAGCATCAGCGTTTGTTTTGAGGAGCTAAAATAGGTAAAGAAATCCTTCATTTAACAAAAGCCCATGAGCTTTCGTTATTAATCCCAAACCGGTTCAGCAAGCATGGAAACCAGCAGACATTTATTCGTAAAATGTTACCTCCCCGGTTTCTACATCATAAATCCCGCCTATAATTTTAATGCTTCCCGCTTGTTCTAATTCTGCAATAACAGCACTTTCTTTTTTTATTCTTTCAATGGTTAAGTGCACATTAATTTCAGTAACATTGTTTACAAAACCTGAATTTGACCCTGTCCGGTTTGTCGTTGTCTCCTTTTCGCTTACTACCGCAGGCTGGA
Organism: Crocinitomicaceae bacterium; assembly: GCA_021325675.1. Taxonomy (GTDB): domain Bacteria; phylum Bacteroidota; class Bacteroidia; order Flavobacteriales_D; family Crocinitomicaceae; genus M2408. The sequence goes on along the minus strand of JAJTCM010000001.1, from coordinate 247,022 downwards.
TTTTATTGAGCAGCGTCGTGAGATTTCCCATTTCAACGTGGTTGCAGGCGCCTATAATCGCCCCGCATTTTGTATGCCCAAGTACAACAATGATTTTTGATCCTGCAATTTTTGTAGCAAATTCCATGCTCCCTAAAATATCCTCGTTCAGTATATTCCCTGCAATCCGGATACTAAAAATATCTCCCAAACCCTGGTCAAAAATGAGCTCAGCCGACGTACGGCTATCTATGCAGCTTAAAATTGTTGCAAAGGGAAACTGGCCTGAGGAAGTTTCATTGACTTGCTGTAATAAGTTCCGGTTAGCCTTGAGGTTGTGAATGAACCGCTGATTTCCTTCTTTCAAAATCCGGAGGGCGGCTGCAGGGGTTAAGCTGCTTTGTGTTTCTTTGGAGTGTGTGTGCATCTATTTATTTTTTAATTGACTTACAGTGAATAAAAGTTTTTTGGTGGCAGGGGCTCAGGCACTTCCTTCTCCCCTAATAATTGCTTGATATTGATTTCAATTGTGGTAGCAATGGTTGTCATAGCCGTATCGGTAGGCCTGTTTTTGAAGGGATCCTGTAAATGAGTGGCTGACTTTTCCAAAAGGAAGAATATCGTTGAAACGGTTAATAAAAGGGGAATTTCGAAATAACTCTCGATATCCCGCAAGGCTATGGAAAGGGTCACTACAAAAATGTAAATGAAGAAATGAAGAAATAACCTGTATGTAACAGGAAACACAGTGCTTTTAATCCGTTCCGCCATGCCCATTGCATTTGAGAAATTGACTAAAGTATTATTTATTTGAATGTAGCTGAAAACATCCAGGTTCCCGTTTTCTTTCAGTTCCTTAATTTGCAGTGCGTTCAGCTGCAATAAAGCAAGGGGCTTGTTCGCGTGCGCTTCTATTTTATCTAAATCGTCCCCTGAAATAAATTTCCCGAGGTTTTCTGTGGCGTCGAGCTCCCTCAGGCTTTGCCCCAGGCTAAAACACCAGGCGATGTGCCGGAACGCAATTTCTTTTATCTCGTCCTGTTTGTCTTTTGAAACAAAGGATTGCAGCTGCAATACAAAGCTTCTGCTATCGTTTACAATGCTTCCCCAGATTTTCCGGGCTTCCCACCACCGGTCATAAGACTGGCTTAGCTTAAACGAAAGGATTACTGAAATGGCAGTACCTATAAAAGCTGGTATTGTTATTGGCATTTCAGGAATGACGGCCTTAAACCTGGTGGTTATGTAATGTACCAAAAGCCCGATAACCAGGACATAGAAGATCTCAAACTTAATTTTGTTAAGTATGTATGAAACCGGAACTCTTTTATTGATTAACATAATTTCTTTATTGATGGTACAAAAATATAAAAACTATCTTAGACAATAGTAATACTATCAAAATTAATTGTTAAATATTTTTAAAAGATATAAATACTATCACCTTGGTGTAAATTACTATCTTTGTGGAAAACATAAGGATATGGATTTTCAGGTAAAGTTCGATATAAATAACAAGATCTATCTCAGAAATCCCGAAAGCAGTGAAGTAGGAAAACTGATGGTAAAAAAAGCCATCGACCTGATTTACGAGCTGGGTTTTGAGCAATTCACCTTCAAAAAATTAGCAAAAGAGATCAACAGTACGGAGGCCACGATTTACCGCTATTTTGAAAACAAACACCGGCTTTTGCTTTACATCCTGAACTGGTATTGGTGCTACATGGAATTCCTGGTTATGTTCAAATTAGAAAATGTAAGCAATAAGAAAGAGAAGTTAAAAATTATTGTGCAGTTGCTCACCCACGAGCCGGCAGAAAGTGTAAACCAATTTGACTATAACAAAAAATTCCTGAACCAGATCGTAATTGCTGAAAGCAGCAAAGTATACCTGGTTAAAGAAGTAGCTGAGATCAACCGGAATGAAGTGTTTAAACCTTATAAGGATTTGTGCGCCCAGATTGCCGAGGTCATTTCCGAATACAATTCAAGCTATCAATATCCAAGATCACTGAGCACCACACTGATTGAAACTTCACATCACCAGCAATACTTCAGTGTTAACCTCCCCAAACTTACGGATGTTTCATCCCCTGCTAATCCCGGGTTTACAAGCCGCTTTATAGAAGACCTGCTGTTTAAGGTCCTGGATTGAGGTTTTAACTTTCTTTACAAATTCTCCGGAAACTTTCTATTCATACAAATAAGGCTCTTTAGCCGCAATCATTTTCCGGATATTCTCAAGCACTCTTTGCATGTATTTTTTCCAGAACAATTTAGCGAAAAGCCAGTTGATGGGATAAAGCAAGGCCGTATCAGCATGTAAATCATAGGTATATTCTACTAGGACCTTGTCGGGTTCCAGCTCTGTTGTTTTCCATTTACCGGCAAATTTTGAAAAGCCCAGCATCCAGGACTGAAAATCACTCACCTCAATTTTCCAGTAATCGTTTTCAACACGCTCTATTACTTTATCAACAGAAGCCCGGCCGCCTTTTTGTGTGGGTGATTTTGCTACGAACACTTTCTTAGTACTGCCAGGCTTGCCCCAGTTTTCATCTTCGGTGCAATGCGTTACTTTCGGCATGATCCCAAAACCGGTGTGCACTTTGGAAACATCGCACAGCACCGGTGTTTTGAATGCCCTTTCCAGGGAGCATTTGTAAATGGTGGACACTTTAACCTGGAAGATCATGGCTTATCGGATTGAACAGCGGCATTTTTACCCAAAGTTTTGAAACGAACGCCGTTTTCCTGTTCAACGGTTATGGTTATGTGTCCTGTTTTGCTGGTATGGATATCGCGCACCGTACCTGATTTACCTTTGTGTGTGCCGCCGGTAACCGTGCATTGGTCACCGTTTGTTAATTCTTCAGGTGATTTGATTTTCATACATCAGTTAGTTTAAGTTTAATCCGAAGATCAGTCCCAGCCAGGGTTTGCTTTCGTAAATCCATGTGTCCCTGTTCTGGTCCAGCAAATTATCAAAGCCCACGGAAAACCCCAGGGAAAAGCTGTTTACACCGAATATGGCCGCTATTCCTTTGTTCCAGACCATCGCGTCGTATTCCTGCTGCAAAGCATTATTGGTGTTTGTCGGCGACATAAACGTATTGCCCAGGCCTGTAAAAATCCCTACGGAATATCCCAGGTGCGTCATTTTTCTTTCTGAAATATGCAGCGGGTTTGATTGGTAATTGATGACATAGCGATCCGTCCTGTAGCCCAGGTAAACAGCTCCGTTGAAATTGGCATTCAATTGCGGGGCCACCGATTTTTGAGCTGTCCTGTATTTTAAAGGGATTGTCAGAAAATCAACGTCAAAGCTCTTTTTGGAAAGGGAAAATTCAATGCCTTCCTTTGTTTTGAGTATATCTGAATACATTTGACTGATGCGGGCCGTATCGACTTTTAATCCGTCAGCCGTTTTAATTACACGGTAAATCCGGATATTTTCATTCAATACATTCACATAAACCGTCTCCTTCTTTTTATCCATTTTTTGCTGGTAAACCCCGTCTGTCAGCTCTTGTTTGGCCGTTTTTTGAATCACGCTGCAGCTCCCTGAAAACAAAATAACAACCGGCAAAAACGAACGGATTACTGACCGGACAGCATACAGAAATACGTCAAAAACAGAATTTGAAGCCGAGACCCTTTTTTCAAATTGTTGTTTCCTTTTTTTCATTGTTTTACAACTTTGATAGCTTCTTTTGAACCCGTTCCGAATTGTACATATAAAACACCGCTTTGCATATTGCTTACATCAACGGCATTTATATTGCCCGAAAGTGTCCCTTCGCTCAGGACCCGGCCCAGGTTATCCGTGATGCGGTATGTTTCGTTTACCAGCTCATTATCCGATTGAATATATAAAAGCTCATTTACGGGATTCGGAAACACCTTTATTTCAACGGAAGCGCTTTCAATTGCATCCACTTCTAAAGTCGAGGTGCTCAGGTACACTTTCCAGACAGGATTTCCCGGCAGGCCGAAACCATCTCCGAATGAACCATTTCCCTGGCCTGTTACAATTAAATCCATTTTCCCGTCACCGTTTATGTCGTTGGCCGACCACCCCTGGGCGCCATTGTAATAATATGTTTCTTTCGAAGTTTCGTTAAACCCGTAAAGGTGCCCGTTATCATCCCTGTAACCTCCGGCTGGCAAAGTCCAGCTGATGACGGAAGCTGAAAATCCTGAGCCCGTGTTCAGGTATACTTTCCAGACCGGGTTATTGGGCAAGCCGAAGCCATCACCAAAAGATCCATTTCCCTGCCCTGTTACGATCAGGTCCGGTTTGCCATCGCCATTGATATCATCACTTGACCAGCCCTGTGCACCGTTGTAATAGTAGGTTGCTTTCGACGCTTCATTAAAACCGTACAAGTGGCCGTTATCATCTTTGTAACCTCCCGCCGGGAGGCTCCAGTTGGTAACCGTAGTTGAAAATCCTGAGCCGGTGTTCAGGTATACTTTCCACACCGGGTTGTTCGGCAAGCCGAAGCCATCTCCAAAAGAACCATTTCCCTGGCCTGTTACGACCAAATCCGGCTTTTCGTCGCCATTCATGTCCTTTGTCGACCATCCCTGGGCGCCGTTGTAATAGTATGTTGCTTTAGATATTTCATTAAAACCGTACAAATGACCGTTATCATCCTTGTAACCGCCGCCAGGTAAGCCCCAGTTGGTAGCTGTGGCAGAAAATCCTGAGCCTGTGTTCAAATAAACTTTCCAGACCGGGCTATTTGGCAAACCGAAGCCATCTCCGAAAGAACCGTTCCCCTGGCCTGTTACGACCAAATCGGGTTTTCCGTCACCGCTTACGTCTATCGTAGACCATCCCTGCGCGCCGTTGTAATAGTAAGTTGCTTTGAATGTTTCATTAAAACCGTACAAATGCCCGTTATCATCTTTATAGCCCCCGGCAGGCAGGGCCCAGTTGGCAGCCGTAGTTGAAAATCCTGATCCTGTATTGAGGTATACTTTCCAGACCGGGTTATTTGGCAGGCCGAAGCCATCCCCGAATGAACCATTGCCCTGGCCTGTTACGACTAAATCCGGTTTTCCGTCACCATTCATATCCATCGTAGACCACCCCTGGGCACCGTTATAATAGTATGTTTCTTTGGATGTTTGATTGAAACCATACAAATGACCGTTATCATCTTTGTAACCTCCGGCGGGCAAGGTCCAGTTGGAAGCCGTTGTTGAAAATCCTGATCCTGTGTTGAGGTATACCTTCCAGACCGGGTTATTCGGTAAGCCGAAGCCGTCTCCGAATGAGCCATTGCCCTGGCCTGTCACAACTAAATCCTGTTTCCCGTCGCCGTTTATGTCCATCGTTGACCATCCCTGCGCACCATTGTAATAATATGTTTCTTTGTATTGTTGATTGAAGCCATACAGGTGCCCGTTATCATCTCTATAACCTCCGGCAGGCAGCGTCCAGTTGGTAGCTGTAGTTGAAAATCCCTGGGCATTTACCATAAGCGGCATGACAAATAAGCTCAGCAAAGCAATTCGGGTAATTTTCTTTTTCATAACAGGATTTTTGTGTGTTTAACCCTGTAATGTTAGCACTTAATTTTCAAAATATCAAGCCCAAACAAAAAACTCCCTCCGTCATACCGATAACGATCGGGAGACGAAGGGAGTTCCATATTTTCAGAAAGAATTAACCTTTAATTTCGAACCGAAAGAAGCCACGAATGAACTAATAATTCATACATCCAATTTTTCAAGTTGTTTTATTTCGTAAGGAAACACCATAAATTAAGCCAATCATTGAAATAAGAATCATTATTCCAGAGACAACATATAATATCACCGGAGCAGGATCTAATACAAAACAAGCAACTAACAATGCAGATAAATTAGGTATAAAAACGATTATAGATATAATGATGTAAATTGAACTTTTATTTTTCTTAGTGGTCATACTTTTTTAATTTGCTAGCACCAAATATACACATTGCGTTAACTAAACCAAATTATTCATCCCATATAACAATATTTCCCATTCTAAAATCTGTGCGATTTTTGGAAAGCACCCCGGAACAAGCCCAAACAAAAAACTCCCTCCGCCATACGACGAAGGGAGTTCCATATTTTCAGAAGAGTCAATCTTCGAATTTTCGAATCCGCCAAGGCGGAAGAATCTTCGAATTATTTCCCTTCTTCTTCTTTCATTTTGTCTTTCAGTGCAGACAAAGCATCCAAATCACCCAAAGTAGATTTCTCCGTGTTCTGGTTGATTGCTTTTACTGCCTGGGAAGTAGAAGAACCGCCGCCGCCTGCTGGCGCACCGCTTTTCTTCGCACCTGAACCACTTTTGGAAGGGATTTTGTCTTCGCCTTCTTCGAATGTACGGGTGTGGGAAACAACAATTTTCTTAGCATCCTTGTTGAATTCGATCACTTTGAAATCAAGTGTATCTTCAACTTTCGCGTTTGTACCGTCTTCTTTTCTCAGGTGTTTTGCAGGGCAAAGACCTTCAACGCCGTAAGGCAGGGCAACGATACCGGATTTATCTTTCGTTTCAACGATAGTTCCCTGGTGTACGGAACCTTCACCGAAGATCGTTTCGAATACATCCCACGGATTCTCTTCCAATTGTTTGTGACCAAGGGAGATACGACGGTTTTCACGATCGATTTCCAATACAACCACTTCCATCTCGTCACCTACCTTGCAGAACTCGGATGGGTGCTTGATTTTCTTCTGCCAGCTCAGGTCAGAAATGTGGATCAATCCGTCAACACCTTCTTCCAATTCTACGAATACACCGAAGTTAGTGAAGTTACGAACTTTTGCTTTGTGCTTGGAACCAACTGCGAATTTCGCTTCGATTGCATCCCATGGATCTGGCATCATTTGTTTGATACCCAATGACATTTTACGCTCTTCGCGGTCCAAAGTCAGGATCAACGCTTCAACGCTGTCACCAACTTTCATGAAATCCTGCGCAGAACGCAAGTGCTGTGACCAGCTCATTTCTGAAACGTGGATCAAACCTTCAACGCCCGGAGCGATTTCGATGAATGCACCGTAGTCAGCTAAAACAACAACTTTACCAGTTACTTTGTCACCAACCTGCAGGTTGCCGTCCAAAGCATCCCATGGATGTGGCTGCAATTGTTTCAAGCCAAGAGCGATACGTTTTTTATCGTCATCAAAGTCTAAGATTACTACATTCAGTTTCTGATCCAGCTCAACGATTTCTTCAGGATGCGTTACGCGGCCCCAAGACAAATCTGTAATGTGGATCAAACCATCTACACCACCCAAATCGATGAAAACACCATAAGAAGTAATGTTTTTCACAATACCTTCCAATACCTGGCCTTTCTCCAATCCGGAGATGATGTGTTTCTTTTGTTCTTCCAACTCAGCCTCAATAAGCGCTTTGTGTGAAACAACTACGTTACGGAACTCCTGGTTGATTTTCACAACTTTGAACTCCATGTTTTTACCTACGTAAACATCGTAGTCACGGATAGGCTTCACGTCGATTTGTGATCCCGGTAAGAATGCTTCCAAACCAAAAACGTCAACGATCAAACCACCTTTCGTACGGCATTTTACGAAACCGGTAATCACTTCTCCGGTGCGAAGCACTTCGTTCACACGGATCCATGCTTTGTGCATGCGTGCTGTACGGTGAGAAATAATCAACTGTCCGAACTTGTCTTCCTGGCACTCAACGTAAACGTCTACAACGTCACCAACTTTCAAATCCGGGTTGTAACGGAACTCACTTACAGGAATAACCCCTTCAGATTTGTACCCTACGTTAATAACGGCTTCTCTTTTTGTCAATACAACAACAGTACCTTCGATCACTTCTTTCTCGTTGATAGAGCTTAAAGTTGCTTCGTACTTGTCTGACAATTCAGCACGTTCTACCTGATTGTACCCGTCTAATGCTAACGCGTCCCAATCAAAATCGGCAGTTCCCTGCCCTGTAATTTTTGTTTCTGCCATCTGGCTTTTATTACTTGTATTCTGAAATTCCCGGACTTCAGAAGAGATTAATATTAACTGAATGCCAACCGGGACTGGCCTCGCTTTCACTAAAGCGGCTGCAAAGTTAGTGATTTATTTGTGAAAATCAAAACTTTAATTTTAAAGAATGATGAACCAGGAGTGATGAATAACATAAAGGAGCGAAGTTTTCTCAAAAAGCGCAGAGTTTATTCAGTTGGGCAAAAATTGGAACAGATAAATTAGCATATTACCATTCATCACTCAACATTCATCATTAATAATTATATTTGAAGATAAATCACAATCTATGAAACTCACTTCTGTCCTGATTTTATTCATATTTCCAGCAGTTTTCGCACAAAACTACACTTCATATTTTTCCGGGAACACGACCAACATTGTGACCAATCCGAAAGGTGGGATTTGCCTGATGGGCGGTGCAACGGAACATGACGAGGCGATGAAATGGTTTTTGCAGCAGGCAGCAGGCGGTGATATTCTCGTTTTGCGGGCGAGCGGCGCCGACGGCTACAACGAATACATGCTGAACGATTTGGGCATCAATGTTAATTCCGTAGAAACGATCGTTTGCCACAATGCTTCCGCTTCTGATGAAAGCTATTTACAGGATAAAATCAGCCAGGCGGAGGCGATCTGGTTTGCAGGCGGAGACCAGTGGAATTATATTTCTTACTGGCGCAACACTCCTGCGGAAACATTGATCAACCAAGGCCTGCAGGAGCGTAAAATAGTAATCGGCGGCACGAGCGCAGGCATGGCGATCCAGGGAGGTTTTTACTTTTCGGCCGAAAACGGGAGCGTAACAAGCTCAGCCGCTTTGGCTAATCCTTACAATCCGGCGATGACCGTGTCGAACGAAGGGTTTATAGAAAATGAGTTCATGGAAGATGTCATCACGGACACGCATTACGATGATCCTGACAGGAAAGGGCGGCATATCGCTTTCCTGGCGCGCATGCTGGAAGATTCCGGTGTTCGGGGAAAAGGCATTGCTTGCGATGAATATACAGCGGTTTGTATCGACAGCCTGGGTTTTTGTAAAATCTACGGCGATTACCCGGATTACGACGAAGATGTTTATTTTCTCCAGGTCAACTGCGAGCTTGCGGATGCACAGCCTGAAGTTTGCCAGACCAACGCAAGTCTCACCTGGAACCACGGGGGACAAGCCGTTAAAGTGTACCACGCCAAAGGTACGATGCAGGGCACGCAGACTTTCAATTTGAGCGACTGGCAAACGGGTGATGGCGGCGTGTGGGAAAACTGGTATGTTGACCATGGAACTTTAATCCAGGTTGTTGATGACGCCCCAAACTGTTCCCTCGGGCAAAACACGCTGAAAAATACACCGAAATTTGTATTCCAAAACCCGGTTCAAAACGCTTCGGTCACCATTCCCGGACTTGCACTTTTTGAAGTGAAGCTGCTGGATGCCACGGGCCGTGAACAAAGCATTCATTTATCAGACAATGAATTATTCGTCAGCCACTTACCGGATGGCGTTTACTTCCTGCAGCTCAACCATGGACAATCCACGGATGTATACCGTTTGGTACTGAAGCGCTAGCGACAAAAAAAGAGCTTTGTGAAACGACATTTTATTAGGCAAATTCAAAAAAAGGGGTTAAATTTGAAAAAAATAACATGATGAAAACTATCTTATTTGCTTTATTTCTGCTCCTTGCAGGAAATTATACTTTCTCACAAACGGAAAAACAAGCTATCGTTCCGGTAGTTGAAGCTTCATATACCGGCGGATCGGAAGCGATGATGAATTATCTTCAGAAAAACATCTCCATCCCGAAGGATAAAAAGAATATCCAGGGAAAAGTTTATGTAGAGTTTTTTGTTGACAAGCAAGGTAAAGTCAAAGATGTGAAAGTTTTACGCGGCCTTGACCCGAAACTGGATGAAATCGCAGTTACTGCCGTAAGCAAAATGCCTGACTGGGTACCGGCAAAAGATCCAAGCGGCGCTCCGATGGGTTCCAAAATGGTGCTCCCGATCAGTTTTTCCAAATAGTCTCTTTTTTATTTAGATGAAAATATTTTTTCTGCTGTGCGCAGCCGTACTTTCTTCGTATGGCCTGTCACAAACCTTTAGTGCAAGTCCCAACGGGGAAATTATTGACAACAGCACAAATGAGTACGAAATTACGATCAGCGGATTAGGCCAGCCCTTAACTACAACTGATCTTGGCCTGGAAGCCGTTTGCATTACGCTTGAACACACCTGGGTCGCTGATCTCGTTATTTCACTCATTTCACCGGACGGCACTTCCGTCAACCTCATCAGCAATGTTGGCGGTGACAGCGATAATTTCACAAATACCTGCCTGATGAGCAGTGCCAGCGAATCGCTCAACTCAGGTTCTTCACCTTATACGGGTATTTTTCGCCCGGGCGGACAGATGGGGATCCTCAATAACGGACAGGATGGCAACGGGACCTGGATCCTGCGTGTCACGGACACCTACGAACAGGATGCAGGAACAATGCTCGGCTTTTCCCTGTCTTTCGGGTTCAACCCGGCAACCGTGTTCACCATCACCGAATCCGATTTACCGATCGTGATGCTTGAAACCAACGGGCAGGAAATTCCGAACGAGCCAAAAATCAGCGGAAATGTAAATATCATCTACAACGGCGAAGGCATCCGGAACTATACCAACGCAACTGATTTTCATTATGCAGGAAATTGCGGCCTTGAAATCCGGGGGGCAAGCTCCAGCGGTTTCCCGAAAAAATCCTACGACCTGGAAATCCGCGACGGAAACGGGCTGGACCTTGATACCGCTTTGCTGGGCTTTCCATCCGAAAGCGACTGGGTGCTGAGCGCTCAATACACAGACAAAACGCTTTTGCGCAACATGCTGTCGATGCACCTGATCCAGGGAATGGGCTGGTATGCGCCGCGCTATCGTCCCGTGGAGCTTTTCATCAATGGCCAGTACATGGGAGTTTATATTTTCATGGAAAAAGTCAAAAAAGGCAACAACCGTGTAGATATTTCCACGCTCAATCCTACCGAAATTTCGGGTGACAACCTGACGGGCGGCTACATCGTGAAGCTTGATAAGGATTCCGGCAACAGCAATTCAGGCTGGGAATCGCCTTTCGCACCTATTCCCGCGGGAAGCCCGATCGTGATCGATTACAGCTACCCGGACGGCGATGTGATCGTGCAGCAGCAAAAAGATTATATCCGTAATTACATTACCGATTTTGAAGCGGCGCTGGCAAGCCCCGTTTTCGACGATCCGATTGAAGGTTACCGGAAATACGTCAATTACGAGTCCTGCGTAGACGCCCTGCTGATCAGCGAGTTCACCCGCAGCATTGATGCTTACCGCAAAAGCTTCTTTATGTACAAAGACAAGGATTCTGAAGGCGGGAAGCTCGTCATGGCGCCGATCTGGGATTACGACCTCACTTACGGCAATGCTGATTTCTGTGAAGGACAAAACCCGGAAGGCTGGCAGTATAATTTCAATTACGAATGCGGCGAAGATTACTGGATCAACCCGTTTTGGTTTCCGCGCATGATGGAAGACACGATTTTCCAGGCCGACCTGCGCTGCCGCTGGAACGAGCTGCGCGAAGGCGTTTTTCACCCGGACACGGTAAAGCTTTGGGTGGATGAAATGGCACAGGAAATCAACGAATCACAGGAATGGAACTATACGATCTGGCAAACGATGGGCGCTTATGTCTGGCCGAATTCCTTTGTAGGTGAGACCTACGCGGAAGAAATCGGTTTTCTCAAAGAATGGATCGATCTGCGCTTTGAGTGGCTGGACGCCAACATTCCGGGAAACCCGCTTTATTGTACGCCAACGCTCGGAACAGGAAAGCTAGGCGAAAATACGTTCAAAGTGTACCCGAACCCGGCTTCCGATGTGCTTTTTGTTCAATTGCAGCCAACCGAAGGCGCACAGCTTACGTTAAGTGATATTTCAGGGAAGGTCATTTATCGGAGCGCCGGAAACGGATTGGTTACTATTCCCCTGGAACATTACAGGCAGGGAATTTATTTCCTCAGCGTAGAATCCGGCAGTAAAAGAATGACTGAAAAAATTACGGTAAAATGATTCATAGCCCAAATCGCGTGAACGGACTTAGGAATCTTATATTCCGGCGGAAAATGATTAATAATTTCTTAATATACGCCTGAGCTTTGGGCAAAAATAATTAAACTTGTGTGCCCAAACAGGCCTTGAACACCTTATGAAAACATACATTATACTCATCGCTCTTTTTTGCTTTACACTTTTGTCCTGCCGCAAGGAAGCCGGCGAAGGCGGAAAAGCATCTATCAACGGCCTGGTTTGGCTGAAGGAATACAACGGCAATTTCGGGTCTTTGCTCCTCGAACGGGCAGCTTACGACGAATACGTTTATATTCAATACGGTGACGAGATTAACTACAGCGACCGCGTAAAAACAAACCACGAAGGCCGCTTTGAGTTCAAATACCTCCGCCCGGGAAAATACAAGGTTTATTTCTATTCCAAAGATCCGGAAGACAAGGACAATATCAACCCGGAAGAAATGATGGTGGTGATGCAGGACGTTGAAATCACGGAGAAAAAGCAGGTTATTTCACTGGATACACTGGTAATTTACGATTAGGACATGAAGCTTTTTTTATCCATCGCCCTTCTCCTGTTCGTTTTTCCTGTTTTAGCCCAAAGCAGCGGGAAAATAAAAAAATACGGTATTGTGTCTTCCACAGCTACCGTTGTTGATGCTTCGGGAAAGCAAAAAACGGAAAGCATCGAGCGTTATGATTCCAAAGGAAGGCTCGTTTACATCGAAGAATACAACAAAAAAGGCGTGCTGAAAGAAAAAGCGGCTTACACATACGACAAAAAAGGCCTGCTCATTGAAGAAGTGAAATACGATGACAAAGGCGAAAAAGAAGAAATAATAACCATTGCTTACGACCTGGAGCTCCCGGTGAAATACACCTATTCCGATCCGAAGGGGAAATTGCAGAAAACGATGATCGTCACATACAACGGCTTTAGGGAGAAAACGCAGGAAATCACATCAGATGCATCCGGAAAATTAGTCCAGACGAGCACGTTTGAATACGACAACAAAGGCTTAAAAACCAAAAAAAATACCACTGATGCCAGCGGGCAGGTAATTGAAAGCAAAATTTACACTTACGAATTTGAGTAGCGGATACATCGACATATTGAACCGCATTGAGCCGATTAACCTGGCTGATATGGACCGCGTGTCTCTGATGGAGCGTGTCGATTCGAAGTATGTTTTTCACATCAACCAGCTGCCGCGTTTCCTGGAAGAGCTGAAAGATGATTACCAGGTGCTGGAAGTGAATTCCACGCGTATTTCGCGCTACGAATCGCTTTATTTCGACACACCGGATTTTGCCCTCTATCATTTTCACCAGCGCGGCAAATTCAATCGTTTCAAGTTCCGCATCCGAAAATATGTGGAATCGAACCTTTTCTTTTTCGAGATCAAATTCAAGAACAACAAAGGACGGACGTATAAAAACCGGATCGTGAACAACGAATTCGACTACGAAGCCAACGAGCTGATCAACGAGTTCCTGCACAAAAACACGGCTTACGATATTACCGACCTGGAACAGAAAATCCGGGTGGATTATTCACGTATTACGCTCGTGAACCGCAAAATCGCTGAGCGCGTTACCATCGATCTCAACCTTACTTTCATCCACGACGACCTGACGCAAACGCTCGAAACTTTCGTCATTGCTGAAGTGAAGCAAAATAAATCCAGTGTTTCGCCTTTCGTGCAGCTGATGCATAAAAACCATATCCGCGAGGGCTCAATCAGCAAATACTGCCTGGGCGTGATGAACCTATTCCCTCACCTGCGGGCCAATAATTTTAAACCATTTCAAAACAATTTAAAGAAAATAATTAAAACCGAGGAACAACATGTTTATAGATAATTTATCCTTTCAGTCAGCACTTTTCACAGACAAGCATTCAATCGAGTTTTTAATCCGCCTGGCGATTAACCTGGTGTCCTGCCTGGTACTGATCCGTTTCATTTATTACCCGATTTACCGCAACAGGGAGTATTTTTTCACGTTCATCATTTTCAACCTGCTGATTTTTCTCATTACGATCCTCTTGAATAAGGTAGAAATGAGCATGGGCGCCGCCTTCGGTTTATTTGCCGTCTTTTCGATGCTCCGATACCGGACGGAAGGCCTGTCGATGAAAGATATGACTTATTTGTTCCTTGTGATCGCCATGGGCCTTGTAACTGCCGTTGGCGCCGGTCAGTGGTGGGAAATTGCACTGCTGAACACGATCATTATCGGGATCACTTACCTGCTGGAAAGCAACCTGCTCATGAAAAAAGAGCATTCGAAGATCATCCAGTATGAAAACATCGAATTGATCAAACCGGGAAGACAGGATGAGCTTAAAATGGACCTCGAATCGCGCACCGGGCTTAAAATCAACCGGATTGATATCAACAGCATCGACTTTCTGAAAGATACCGCACTGATTACCGTGCATTACCATGATTAAAAAACCGGTCATATTTCTTTACTTTCTGCTTGCAGGCTTCAACTCCTTCGCTCAATGGCAGGATTTTGGCCTCTGGACGGAAATCAGCCTGGAGAAAAAGATCAGCCCGCGCTGGGAAGTCTCGCTGACGGAAAGTATCCGACTGAATGAGAATGTAACGGCCTTAAACCAGCATTACACGCATCTTTCGGGAACATACAAGATTTCGAAAGCCTTCAGCCTCACACTGGCTTACCGGAATTCACAGCGCTTTAATTTTGACGAAACAATCGATTTCCGCCACCGTGCACAGCTGGAAGCCGCTTACAAGCACAAGCTCGGCCAGCTCGGAATTGAGCTGCAGGAACGCTTTCAAATCCGCTACGACAACATCCGGCGCGAAGCCGGCTGGGAAATCCCGCAAATTTACTACCGCACGCGCCTCACACTGGATTATGACCTCGACAGCCGTTTTACGCCTTTTGCTTCAGCAGAAATTTTCCTCAACCAAAGCCGCTATATCGATAACCTTCGCCTGCGTGCCGGTTTTGATTACGATTTCAACAAAAAGAACAGCGTCCGTCTTTACTACATGATCGACCAGGATTTGCAGGAAAACGATCCTTTACGCTTTTTCGCCATCGGCCTGGGGTACAAGTTTTCGTTCTAAGGTTTTAACTACGTTGCTGCTGCGCGGTCCCGCAGACGACGCAGAATTCGCCGACTTGATCCTTACAGAGTTACTGTGCGTTTCAAAAAAACTTTGTGCCGGCTTGGCGACTTCGTGTCCTCGTGGCGAAAAAAACCCTAACTTTACCAAAAAAAAATTGACATGGCTAGTAAAAGAGACTTTAAAAGAGATTTAAATTATATGGTTTTTGACGTGGTGGAAGAATGCTTCAGCATCCAGCTCTACAACGCTAAAAAAACAGAAGTAACTAATAAGCTGATCGATGAGGTAATCGAGTTTCGCAATTCAATGACTGCTAAAATCCACGCGGCTAAATCCAAAAAAGATTTTCCTGCGCTGCGCAATGAAGTAGAAGATGCTGCGGTTGATTTCATCCACAAGATCAACGAAATCCAATAAGAAAAAATTTTATAAAGAGACGGGCTTCCAAAAGGGGCCCGTTTTTTTTGTTTTTGAAGGCCACCAGGACACGAAGGCCCGGGGGAACGCAAGTACACTAAGTTTTCGCAAAGTTTACAAAGCTATTATTTTATAAATCTTCCCCACTTATACCTTTGCGGCTACTCTTCTATACTTTGCGATCCAAAAACTTCACCTTTCGTATCGTTTACCAGAGAAACTTCGTGCCAGCTTTGCGTCTTAGTGCCCCGGTGGCAAAAAAATTCTATATTTAGGCCATGAAAAAAGTACTGACGCACCTGACATTTTACGTTTTACTGGCAATTATTATCGGAATCTGGATGGGAGCGCAATTCCCGGAACAGGCCAAAGAAATGAAGATCATTGGCGAAACCTTTATTTTCATCATCAAACTTTTTGTTGTTCCGATTATTTTCCTGACGGTTACCCTGGGTATCAGCTCCATGGGCGATTTGAAAAAAGTGGGTAAAATCGGCTTGAAATCGCTGATCTATTTTGAAATTGTGACAACTTTAGCCCTTGCGATCGGGATTATCGTCGCCATGGGCTTGCAGCCCGGGAATGTAGATATGGCTGAGCTGATCGGGAAAGATGCAACCAAATTTACTACCCGCGTCGACGAGCCTTTCAGCTGGCTCAATTTCCTGAAAACCAATCTTACCATCGTTATTCTCGTTGTTGCCATCATTACGGGAATCGTCCTGAATTATTCCAAAAAACGCGAAAAGGCAGTTCACGGCCTGGAGAAAACATCCAAATTCGTCTTTTTGCTTTTAAAATACGTTATGTACCTCGCTCCTCTCGGCGCTTTCGGCGGAATTGCCTTTGCAGTGGGTGAATACGGTCTCAAAACGCTCGTTCCGCTCGGAAAGCTGGTAGGTTCGGTTTACCTGACAATGCTCCTCTTTATTTTGCTTGTACTCGGGCTTATCATGCGGATCTACAAACTTCGGATCCTGCAGTTTTTACGCTATATCCGCGAAGAGATCATTATCGTGTTGGGTACATCTTCTTCCGAAACCGCCCTGCCGAACCTCATGCAAAAGCTAGAAAAGCTCGGCTGTAAAAAATCGGTTGTCAACCTTGTCGTGCCTACAGGATATTCGTTTAACCTCGACGGAACATCGATTTACCTTTCCATGGCGGTAATCTTCCTGGCGCAACTGTACCATGTCCACCTGAGCTTCGGCGAAATCCTGGCAATTATCGGGATCCTCATGATTACTTCCAAAGGGGCGGCCGGCGTAACAGGTAGCGGTTTCGTCGTTTTGGCTTCTACCCTGGCTTCCGTCAAAAAAATCCCGCTGGATGGATTGGCATTTTTGCTTGCCGTAGATAAATTCCTGAGCGAAGCCCGCGCCATTACCAACATCATCGGGAACGGCGTTGCAACACTCGTTATTGCCAAAAGTGAAAAGGAATTCGACGCTGAAACGTATGAGCGGGAAATCTCAAGAAAGAAAACGGAATTGAAATGATGAATAATAAATGCTGAACGTTGAATTTATTTCGTCACTCAACATTAACCTTAACCACCCCATCGCGGTCAATCTCAAGCAATTTCACTGTGCGGAAGGAATTTACAAGCGCTGCATCATAGGGAACTTTGACTTTCACGTAATTTTCGGTGAACCCGTACATGATGCCGTTATCTTCTTCTGCTTCGAAAAGCGCGGTGCGCGTTGTTCCAATGTTTTGTTCGTAGAAAATCCTTTTTTTCTTGTCTGAAAGTATGTGGAGCATTTTACTGCGTTCGCGGCGTTTTTCCATCGGGACTTTTTCGCCCAGCTTCGGAGCGCCGGTGTTCGCCCTTTCGGAATACGTGAACACGTGCAGGTATGAAATATCAAGGTCTTTGATGAAATTGTACGAATCCATGAATTCTTCGTCCGTTTCGCCCGGGAAGCCGACGATTACGTCCACGCCGATGCAGCAGTCCGGCCGCAGGGACTTGATGTGCGCCACACGTTCAGCATACAGCGAACGCTCATATTTACGGCGCATCGCTTTCAAAATACGGTCATTCCCCACTTGCAGCGGAATATGGAAATGCGGCACAAAGCGCTGTGACCCGTCCAGGCAAAAGCTGATAATCTCGTTGGAGAGCAAATTAGGCTCAATCGATGAGATGCGGTAGCGGTCGATGCCCTCGATCTTATCCAATTCGCGGATCAGCCCGAAGAAATTTTCTTCGCCGCCCTGTCCGAAATCACCGATGTTTACGCCGGTCAACACAACTTCTTTGATTTCCGTAGCAGCAATTTTCTTTGCTTCAGTTACGGTTTCAGCAATCGTTGCATTCCGGCTTTTGCCACGTGCCAGCGGAATCGTACAAAACGTACAGAAATAATCGCAGCCATCCTGCACTTTCAGGAAGGAGCGCGTCCGGTCGCCATAAGAGAACGACGGCACAAACTCCTGCGTTTCCTTGATATTTTTGAAAGACACCTGGGTTTCAGCCAGCTTATCCGTATTTTCTATGTAAGAAAGGATATCGAATTTTTCGTTTGCCCCCAAAACCAGGTCAACGCCCGGAATCTGGGCAATCTCCGTCGGTTTGAGCTGGGCGTAACAGCCTACAATCGTTACAAAAGCTCCCGGGTTGATCTTCAGGGCCTTTTTCACCAGCTGCTTGCATTTCTTGTCGGCATTTTCTGTTACAGAACAGGTATTGATGACAAAAACATCCGGTGTTTCTTCAAAATCAACTTTCGCAAAGCCCGCATCTTCAAACAAACGGGAAATGGTAGATGTTTCCGAAAAATTCAGCTTACAGCCCAGGGTATAAAACGCTACTTTTTTGTATTGGATCATAGGAAGGTGCAAATTTACAACATTTGAATGAAGAATTAAAAATTAAGAATGGAGAATTGATGTTTTTGTAAAACTCTCACCGATTTTAATTCACATTCTTAATTCTCTATTTTCAATTGTTAATGAATAAGTCATCCGTCGTATTTCCAATCTGGAATCTTTAGCCTAATTTTGTTGAAGCAAAAAACGAATACACTTTTGAATAAATCTTAACGTATGAAAAACCTGATATATGTGAGCGTGCTCACCCTGCTCTGCTCCGGAAAATCTTTTGCCCAGCAGCTCGAAAACCTCGGCGAAAAAATTAACACAACCGCCTACCAGGAGTGTTTCCCAACAATTTCACCGGATGGAAAAACGCTTTTCTTCTCCCGAAAAAACGCACCCGGAGGAAAGGGTGAATCCGATATCTATTATTCAGAGCTTGACACTGCAGGAAACTGGACCGAAGGCAAACCGATGGACGGCTTCAACAACAGTGTTAAAAACGTGATTTACCACATCAGCCCGGACGGAAACCAAATTGTGCTGCTCGGAAAATACGGAGCGGCCCCGACAGAAAAAGGCTTGTCCTGGTCCAACAAAACAGCAACAGGCTGGACGGATCCGGTAGCTATTCCTTTTGAACAGGAGGAAAGCATCAGCTGGGGAAACAACGCCTGTACCTTTTCACCGAACGGCAACGTGATGATCCTCAGTCTCAAGGGCGATTTGCATGTCAGCTTTAAAAAAGGCGATGTATGGTCTTTTCCGCAGGTATTTCAAGGCGGCATTACCACTTCTGACAATGAATATTCCCCTTTCCTGAGCTCCGACAACAAGACGCTTTACTTTTCAGGCGGAGGTCACGGCGGATTGGGAATGAACGATATTTTCAAAACTACGCGCCTGGATGACACCTGGCTCAACTGGTCGGCACCTGAAAACCTGGGCGAACCGATCAACAACAAAGAATGGCAGTCTTTCTTCAAGCTGGCGGCAAAAGGCGATTACGCTTACGTTTATACCCTCGTGAATGAAGGTGATCTTTTCCGCGTAAAATTGAAAGAGGAGCTTAAGCCGCAGCCGGTTGTGCTCGTTAAAGGAAAAGTACTCGATTCCAAAACCAAAATGCCAATTCCGGCAGCCAGCGTTTCCTATGAAATACTTGCGAACGGAAGCCCTGTTGGAACTGCAAGCTCCAATCCGCAAACCGGTGAATACATGATCGTACTCGGCTACGGACAAAATTATGGCTTCTCGGCCGGGTCCAAAGGTTATATTTCGGTATCTGAAAACCTGGACCTGACGAAAGTGGAAGAATACAGGGAAATCACGAAAGATTTATACCTCACGCCAATTGAAGTGGGTTCTATTGTCAGGATGAACAACATTTTCTTCGATGTAGCGAAAGCAACCCTGAAGCCTGAATCAGCGGCTGAATTGAACAAAGTAGCCGCTGTCCTGAAAGACAACCCGGGCATCAGCATCGAAATTGGCGGTCACACGGACAGCGACGGTTCTGACGACCTCAACAAAAAGCTTTCCCAAAGCCGGGCCAATTCCGTAAAAGCTTACCTGGAAAGCCTGGGGATCAGCGCCGCCCGCGTAACAAGCGTTGGTTATGGTGAAGCCAAGCCTTCCGTTCCGAATAATTCAGATGACAACAAGCAGCTGAACAGGAGGGTGGAATTTAAAATCACAAAAAAATAATCCGGCGAACAAAAACGGAATAAGATTTGTTACTGATAGTTTTAGCTTTCGGCAGGTTGTCGGAAGCTAAACTGTTTATAGTGTGGTTAATTCGATATTTTCATTTATATTTGTACCCCAATTTTCAGAAATGAATAAATCGATTACCATCAACTATACGGAGCTTGCCCATTACAACGAACTGGACGAGCATCACCGCACCCTGATCGGGCGGGCATACGAGATTTCACGGCAAGCTTACGCGCCTTACTCCGACTTCCGGGTTGGGGCGGTCGTTGAGCTGCACAACGGGGAGATCATCGCCGGGAACAACCAGGAAAACATTGCTTATCCTTCCGGTCTCTGTGCCGAACGCGTTGCCCTCTATTTTACAGGCGCCAATTTTCCGAATGAAGCGATTAAAAACCTGGTCGTTGTTGCTGTAGGCGATCTCGTGGGAGCTGATGACTGTATCTCTCCATGCGGATCGTGCCGCCAGGTGATCGCCGAATCCGAGCGCAGGCAAAGTTCCCCGATCCGGATTACTTTAGTTTCACAGTCAGGCCGCACTTTTATTTTTGAAAAAATCAGCGACCTGCTCCTTTTCCCTTTTGGCATCTGATGAAATATGTAGCCTTTATACCGCTCCTTTTACTCCTGGGATCCTGCTTCAACCGGAAAACCAAAACGCCTGAAGTTGTCATAACACCAGCCGTTGCCGTAAAATCACTCCAGGACACTACCGTTTTTCGTTATCTTATCTCTGAGAACAAAGTCGATACTTCCACTTTTCAGCTCGGCTACCAATATTTTATTTCCCCGAAAACAGCCTGGGAAAACAAGCTCAACCAGCTTGCCGCCGAATTTGTTTATGCTTCCACTCATTTTGAGCTGCCGGACACCATTCCCAATCGTGCCAGTGACCGTTTTATGATCGCTTGCCTGGACAGTTTGTATACCAGCGCAAAGCAGGATTATGTTGACAGCGAGTACAGTATTATGTGGTCTTACGAAGCCAGCACATCCTTCACGGACAACTACAAAAATTTTGCTACTTTCAGCGGGGGTATGTATCTCTATTCCGGCGGTGCGCACGGAAATACGTATTACAACCACGTCAACGTAGAGAAAGCAACAGGCAATGAGCTCAAACTAACTGATTTCATTTCAGATACGCTTGCTTTCTACAAAATAGCGGACAGCTGCTTCCGCGCCCAGCATGAGATCAGTGTGACAGACAATTACAGCGACCTCGGTTTTTGGTTTGGTGATGACCAGTTTTACTGCAACAACAACTTTTACCTCAGCGAGGATGCGTTTCATTTCATCTACAATGTGTACGAGATCGCCCCTTATTCCCACGGGCTTTTTGAGCTGAAAGTCCCTTTTGCTGTCTGCCGCGAACTGATCCGCTACGATCTAACGCGTTAAACGTGCCCGTTCTTTCCTGAATGTGAGGATAGACGCCTGAAGGATAGATAAGATGGAATATTAATAACTTATATGTCTGTAAACCAAAGCACATCTGATGTGTCTTCTATGCCTTATAGGGTTAAAATATCAACTGCACTTCAATCTGTTATCAGTCAAAAATAATTTTTACGGCAAACAATTGCTTTATTGTTCTGTTTTCCTATATTTGCAGTTCTTTTCGAACAGAAATTATGGCAACAAAAACAGTAAAAAAACCGGCTAAAACTACCAAAAAAAGTGAATCGGCTTCCACCTCCAAATTTCCAAAGGAAACTTATATCAAATGGTATAAGGACATGCTCCTGATGCGGAAGTTTGAGGAGAAAACCGGTCAGTTATACATTCAGCAGAAGTTTGGCGGTTTTTGCCACTTATATATCGGCCAGGAGGCTATCGTTGCAGGAACAGTGAGTGCTTCCCGCCCAACTGACAAGCACATGACAGCTTACCGCGATCACGCCCATCCGATTGGTTTGGGAACAGACCCGCGCGTATTGATGGCAGAATTATACGGCCGTAAAACAGGATGCTCCAAAGGAAAAGGAGGTTCCATGCACTTTTTCGACAAGGAAAAAAACTTCATGGGAGGCCACGGGATCGTTGGTGCCCAGATCGCAATGGGGGCCGGTGTCGGTTTTGCTGAAAAATACAACGGAACGGATAACGTAGCTTTCGTTTCTATGGGTGACGGGGCAGTTCGCCAGGGCGCTTTGCACGAAACGTTCAACATGGCGATGATGTGGAAGCTCCCGGTAATCTTTATTATTGAGAACAACAACTACGCGATGGGAACATCTGTAGTGCGTACAACAAACGTTACTGACCTTTCCAAGATCGGCTTATCTTACGAAATGCCATCCAAATCCGTAAACGGAATGTCTCCGGAAGCGGTGCACGAAGCTATTGCTGAAGCCTGCGACCGCGCAAGAAGAGGTGACGGCCCTACCCTGCTGGATATCCGAACTTACCGCTATAAAGGCCACTCCATGTCCGATCCGCAGAAATACCGCTCCAAAGAAGAAGTGAGCGAATGGATGGAACAAGACCCGATCGAACACTGCCTGCGCATGATCCAAAGCAACAAATGGCTTTCCGAAAAAGAAATCACAGGCATCCAGGACTGGGTAAAAAATGAAGTGGAAGAATCCGTAACATTTGCAGAAAACTCCCCTTATCCGGAAGCGCACGAGCTTTACGAAGACGTTTACATGCAGGCGGATTACCCGTATATTGTTGAGTATAAAAATTAAGAATTGAAAATGGAGAATGAAGAATTACGGCGGATGTCTAATATCTTAATTCTTAAAACCTGATAAAAATTATGGCGGAAATTGTATACATGCCGAAGCTGAGCGACACGATGACAGAAGGTGTTGTTGCTGAATGGAACAAAAAAGTAGGTGACACAGTTGCTTCCGGCGAAGTATTGGCCGAAATCGAAACGGATAAGGCTACAATGGAATTTGAATCTTTCTACGACGGTGTTTTATTGCACATCGGTGTGGAAAAAGGCAAAGCTGCCCCGGTGAATGCTGTTTTGGCGATCATCGGTGAGAAAGGCGAAGACGTAAAAGAAATCCTCGCTAACGCCGGAGCGCCGGCTGCTGAAAAAGCAGAATCCAAACCGGAGGAAAAAGAAGAAAAGCCAAAAGCTGAAGACAAGCCGGCCGCCGAAGCTAAACAAGAAGCTGACGAAACCCCGGCTGAAGCCCCGAAAGCTGCCGCTGAGACGAAAGCCCCGGCTGCCGTTCCTGCTGCGAACTCCAACGGGCGCATCGTTGCTTCTCCCCTGGCTAAAAAGCTCGCTGAAGAAAAAGGAATTGATATCCAGGCCGTAGCCGGAACAGGCGATGGCGGCCGCGTCGTGAAACGCGATATTGACCATTACACACCGTATATCCCTGCTGCACCTGTTGCTGCGGGCGCCGGTTCTGCCGCTGCAGGCGTGGAATCCTTCACGGAGGTTCCTAACTCACAAATGCGTAAAGCGATTGCTAAAACGCTGGCTGCATCCAAATTCTCCGCTCCGCACTTCTACCTGAAAATGGAAGTCGATATGGATAACGCGATTGCTGCCCGTAACGCGATCAACGCTTCGGGTGATGTAAAAATCTCCTTCAATGACATGGTGATCAAAGCCGTAGCAGCTGCCTTGAGAAAGCACCCGAAAGTTAACGCTGACTGGATGGGCGAATCCATTCGTTACAACAACCACATCCACATTGGTGTTGCCGTTGCGGTAGAAGAAGGCCTCGTTGTACCTGTTGTCCGCTTTGCCGACTCCAAAGGAATTGCCCAGTTAGGCTCTGAAATCAAAGACCTGGCCGGACGCGCCCGTGAGAAAAAAATCAAGCCGGAAGAAATGCAGGGCGGAACGTTTGCCGTTTCCAACCTCGGAATGTACGGCATTGAAGACTTTACGTCCATTATCAACCCGCCGAACGGTTGTATTTTATCCGTAGGACAAATCAAGCAAACGCCGGTTGTGAAAAACGGGCAAATTGTTCCGGGCAACGTGATGAAACTGAGCCTTTCCTGTGACCACCGTGTAGTAGACGGTGCAGTAGGATCAGCTTTCCTTCAAACCTTGAAACATTTGATTGAAAACCCGGTGATGATGCTGGTTTAATCAAAATGATTTTATATAATGAAAAGCGGGAATTCGAAAGGGTTCCCGTTTTTGCTTTCCGGAAACCACACAATACTCAATTTTCAGAAATGAAGGCAACGGGAACCCGAAGATTCCCGTTGTATCGGGCCAACCAAAAAAACCTGGATTCTTGCTGCTGCTCTGACCTAGCACCGCGATCCGTGGCCCAACCTTTTTCAGTGAACAGGTTAGCGTAAAAGATCTTAATGAAGCCGCACGATTTTTCCGGCTGACTTATTATTTTTAAAAAAATGGATGTGACTGACGGTTATTGTTTTTGTTTTCATAGTTTTACTTGTGTGAATAGTTTCTAAAGCTATAACGCATCCGTATTCAATATATTACATTTTTCGGGGGATTTACCCTCAAAAAAGTCTGGCTTAATTTTTGTTAACTTTTTGTTAAAACAAACTATGAACAGGAAACCCGTACACCAAACAGCTTCTTTTTTCCTCTGTATTTACCTGGTATTCGTTGCGGTTTCCTGCCGGAGCGCTTCTCATGCTAACTATACGCAATACACAGCGCTGGGACCGGTAAACTGCAATGGGAAAGCTCAGAATATTTTCTTGTTCTTTGAAGGTGAAAATGTAAATTTCGAATATCAAAAACTGGGATTGGTGCGTGTAAATTTCCACAAAGAGGAGCTTGTTTACCAGCTCATGAAACAGGAAGCCTGGAACGCATGCGGTAATGCCTTGATCCAGGTTAAAAAGGTGAGCGAACCTGAAGTATACACAGATGTGAATGGAAACGTGAACACACGGACCAACAGCTACTACACGGGCATTGTCGTTCAAATTGATGAAAATTCAGCCTTTTGGGAGAAGCATAAAACCGAAGTGGACACTTCCTTTCTTGCATACAACCGCAACCAGGACGAAAAGCTTCAGTCAGCACGCGGCGGCGGCTTCGTAATGACACTGGGGATTATAGGAGCGCTTACTATGCTGGCCATTGGTTTGGGTGCACATCCGTGAGGAATGGAGAATGGAGAGAATGACTATTCTTCAATTCTAACTTTATTTGATATACATGAAATGCTCCGTGTCTTTTGAGCTTCCGCGAAAGACGTCAGTTGTTGTAGAAACAAATTCTTTATCAAACATCATAGTGCCTGACATCAAACCTGGCTCAAGCAGGAATTTTGCCTCTTGCGGTTTTTTCACAAACAGGTTTTCGCGCGTCATTTTACCGTCTGCCAGGTTCATGGTAACGAGGGCTACGGTTGTAGTAGCAGCGCTGAACTTACATTTCTGCAAGTCGTTGTTTACCGGTGCAAAATTACCGTTTGCGTCATAATTTGCCAGGTTATCATTGAAGAACACAAAAACTTTATCTCCATAAACACTGACAGAAGAACCAACCACGGCATGTTCAGATTTCCCTCCTTTTTGATCTTTTTCAATTTTCTGTGACCACAGTATTTCACCTTTAGGGCTCAGCTTCACAATATGCAGCTGGGTGGATTCATAGCCTGCAATACTGTTCCCGCCATTTCCATTCTGACCATAAACAACCGTATTTAACTCAAGCGCAATGATGAAATTTCCATCGCTTGCCCGGTGAAAATCAACTAATGCAAAATCAGGGTTCAGGGACAAATTCCGGACACCCTTTTCATACCCTTTTATTTCCTTTTCAATAAATGTTGAAAGCAGGAATTCTTTTGAAAACTCCCAGTAAAAGCTTTGATCCAAGCCCGATTTTTCTTTGTCAACAACGGTTACGTAAATACCTTTAGCTCCTAATTCAGTTGTTAAATCCTTGTAGAAGGACATATTTACGAGCAGGTTTTTCCCTCCCGCATCCGTAATACTTTTCTCATGACGGGTCGGCAAGATCAGTGTAGCTTCTTTGAACACATCGTTACAGCGGATTTCTTCAACCGAATTATCTTTTATCTTTAAAACACATTCTGCCACAGTAGAGTTCCATAAGCGGATTTTTTCACCATAACGCTGCAATTCGTATGGATCTACATGAAAACCGGGATCAATTTTTTTGTATTTGGCAGCATGAATAAACACTTCACCTTTATTACTTACATAGGGGTTGAGAAATACTGATCCCTCCGCATCCTGGATCAAATCTTCCGTTTCGGTACCCAGACTTTCATTTAACACTTTATAAAGCGGCCCTTGTCTTCCCTCTTCGTTATTGTAATGCGTGACGAGGATGAATTTTTCATTATCCGATACGTAAACGTCAAAATTTTCAAAAACCCCAATTCCGCTTTTCTTATATGATTGAATACTTTGCGGAGCGCCTTCCGGTTTTCCCTCCGCATTGAATTTCACAACAAATAAATTCATGGTTTTACCATTTTCCTGCGCAATTGAAATAGCCGGTAATCCGTTCAACAAAAAGATTTTATCGATCCGGGAATTGGAAGATAACTTCAACGCTTTACCAAATTCAGTCTCACTGACCTTTTTGCCGTCGACGTATTTACTGAGGAAAATCCCTTTGTAGCTTTGAGGTTCACCTGTGTAAGAAAAACTATAAAACTCAGTGGATGAAGTCCTTAAAATTCCTTCCAGGCTTTGGTTGTTTTCTGCCGGTGCTGTGAAGTTTATTTCCTGGGAATACAGGCTAAAACAAAGAAACAAGTGAAATAGAGTGGTTATTTTTTTCATGCGTTTTTTTTGCAAATGTATATATTAAATTGAAAATGAAGAATTATGCTATTCCATTTCTCCATTTTCAATTCTTAATTCTTCTTCACTTTCTCCCAGGTTTCAAACAGTTTTTCCTGGCTGGGGCGGTTGGCTTCGATTTCGCGCAGGGGCTCCGTTTCTTCTAGTGTGGCGTGACATTCAGCCGGAAGTGCCTGGTAAAGCTGCGTTCCTTTCGTTTTCCAGGCGATCATTTCATCGGAAACTTCTTTGATGATTTTGGCGGGATTCCCAACAACCAGGCTGCGGCGCGGAATGTGCATTTTCGCCGGCACGAAACACAAAGCGCCGATAATGCATTCTTCTTCGATCACGGCATCGTCCATAATAACGGAATTCATCCCGATCAGGCAGTTTTCACCGATAATCCCACCGTGAATGATTGCCCCGTGGCCGATGTGCGCGCCTTTTTTGAGAATGGTTGTGGTTCCCGGAAACATATGCACCGTACAGTTTTCCTGCACATTACAGCCGTCTTCAATGATGATTTGCCCCCAATCTCCCCGGATGGCTGCGCCCGGCCCGATATAGACATTTTCGCCGATAATGACATTTCCGGTAACGGAAGCTTTGGGATGAATAAAACTACTCGCTTTGATCACCGGTATAAAACCGTTAAATTTGTAAACAGCCATGTTGAATCAATTGAACGCATAAATTTATGTTAAAAACTTAAGCTATACAAAATTGTTTCCTATATTTGTTAGAAAGTCAGACTTATGAAAAATATCCTTACAACATTCTTTTTTTCCTCAGCATTTACTTTTTCATTTTTCAGTCAGTTCAGTGTTTCAGCTGGTCCGTCTTTATTGAAACCTTTCGGGATCCCGGCCGCTTACCCCGGTTTTCATATTTCCGGCGAGTTCAATGATGACGACGCCAACACGCTTTACGCCCGCTTTTCTTTTACGCCTTACAAAAAAGGTGATCAGGATTCCGCTGTTATCCTGGCTTATGACATGAACACCTCCCCTTTTGTTGCACAAGTCGGATCCCGTGAAAAATACAATTATACCGTGCTCGAATTCGGAAAGCGCTATTACTTTGGTGATGGCTACGAATCCGGCTTTGGCTTTTACGGCGGTTCCAACCTGAATATCGTGTTTAACAAGGTTCGCTACGAGCTGGACGATTACAACAAAAGCCTGTACTATACGGAAAATGATGTCGAGCAAACCGGTTCGATTGTTGGTTTTGCTTTGGGATTAAACGGCGGGATTAAAAACTCTTTTTATTTCGGGACCATTTACCTCGATGCCGGGATCAATTATTCCCTGCTTGCAATTAAAAGCCAGAATTTGCAAACCGTTCCAACCAATTACTCCAACTTATTTTTTGCCCTTAACATCGGGATTCGTAAAGATTTTTATTAATCCTTCTAATAATCCTTTACGCGGTTTTTCCATCCACTCCAGCTCAGGAAGCAACTCCGGGAGGCTTTGCCAGCGTTTTTCAACTCCCCGTTTCAAAATCCGGTCAATTTCAGAAGCATCCAGCATGTGAGGCGGTTTGGGAAACGATTCCTTGTAACACATTTTCGCCAGTACCGCAAACAGCTTTTTAGGAACTTTGGGACTTTTCACGAGCGGATGCGCCAGCTGCAGGTTCGTCATCACGGCAGGGTTCGCATGGCTCAGCGGCAGTTTTCCTTCCAGCAGCTGAATGATCGAAATTCCCAGTGAAAACAGGTCGCTGCTGTGACCCGCAAGATAAAGCTTGTTCAAGACCAGCTCAGGGGCTGAAAAGCCTAAAGCAAAAACAAGCTTTCTTTCCCTGCTTTTCTCCGGGTAAAAAGCCAGGCCAAAATCAATCAGCGCCACGTGAAAGCTTTCATTTTCTTCCAGGATAATAATATTCGATGGCTTGATATCGCCGTGTACAATCCCTTTCTTGCGCAATTCTTCAAACAAAGGTGCGAGCTGCTGCAAGAGATGGAACAGGAAAGGAATTTTCTGTTTTTCACCCAGTTTTTTCCAGTATTGGTCCAGGGAAATGCCGGGAACAAAAGCCTTCACTAAAAAAATGGCTTCCTCCGTTTCTTTGAATCCGATAATGTGCGGCAAATCCGGGTGATCGAACGCAAAATTGGCTTCCTGGCGGAGCAATTCCTGTCCGGACGCATTGGCTGCATTTTTCTCCAGGTATTTCAGGACGGCTTCCTCATGGGTATGTTTATCGCGGACGAGAAAAACCTCGTTGAATTTGCGCTTTTTACCACTTCCCAGGGGACGAATAATCTCAAAATTCTCCATAAAAATCAATGATCCGGCATGCAAGTTTACGTATAGTTTTCATTATCAGCCTCAAAAAGATATTTTTTTTGCTCACCAATTTTAACCGTTAATTTGTAAAAAATCATCTTTCATCTAAATATTTGAATTTTATACCGGAGAAAAGATGGTAATTCATTTTTTTTTTGCAAATTGCAGTCGAAAACATACATCAAAATGGTAGATTTTATAAGAGAAGCAACCTTACAGACACCCTCTATTGCGTTTCACACTAATGGTTTAATGACTATTAAAGGAAGATCTATTCCTGACAACCCGGAACCGTTTTGGGGAGATGCCCTCGCATGGTTCGATAAGTACTCTGAAAAGCCGTGCCAGCTGACAACTTTTAAAATCGACCTGGAATATTTTAACATCTCTTCATCGAAGCGGATTTTGTTCCTTTTGTATAAATTAAATGAGATTGTTGAACGTGGTTTTGAAGCGAAAGTGGAATGGTATTACCGCAAAGCTGACGAAGACATGTATGAAGTCGGACAAGATTATGCTTTCATGGTGAAAGTGCCGTTTGAGTTCAAAGAATACAACGATCAGGATGTGGCATTCGCAATCTAATATATCTATTTAACTATTTAGTCTTAAATTATAGAAAACCATTCGTCAGCAGGCGGATGGTTTTTTCTTTTAGTCATTTGATGATGAAACTTTAAATTGGCCACGAATTCCACTCATGTCCAATACGGTTTGGATAATCAGCTGTTTACATGGAAATTCCACTAATTCTCTTAACAATCACTTGGTGAATTATATTCGTATAATATCATAATCAATAATTCAGATTTGTGTGTTTCGTGGAATTCGTGGCAAAAAATACACTTAACTCTTACCTAAAATTTATAACAGTGCTTTATTTTATTATTTTTGCTGAAAAAAAAATCCATGAGGGTCGTAGCCGAAATACCGCACGAAAGATATAAAATCCAAATCTTTAATTACAATGACAAGTACCTTGTCAAAATTGAGCTCGGACAGTTTGAGCAGGTATTCAAAATCGGTGAATCCGACGTTTTCGGGCTGGACGATGTGAAAGCTATGATTACGCCGGAACTGCTGAGAAAGAGCCTCGAGCGCTTTATTACTATGCGCGAAGACTGGGAAAATGCCTTTAATACTAAAAATGCAAAGCATGAAAATTAAATTTATTCTACTGACCGCTTTATTAGCTGCTGCTGTGGCTTCCTGCGGAGAAAAAACCAAAGAAAAAGAAAACACCACGCCGGATGTGCCTACGATCAAAAACGGGCTCAAAATCGCGTATTACATCCAGGATTCCTTAAAATCACAGTTCGATTATTACCGTGAGCAGGATTCTGTTACCAAAGTGAAGCAAACGAAATTCCAGAAAGAGCTTGAAAGACGCCAGCGCTCACTCCAGGAATACATCCTCAAAAACGACGAGCGCGCAAAAAGCGGTCAGCTCTCCAATTACGAAATCCAATCCATTCAGCAGGAAGCACAACGCCGCGAGCAGGAATTGTATCAATACCAGCAAACTCAGGGAACAAAAATCGAAGAAGAAACGGTTGAAATCCTTGACGTATTAACGAAACGCATTGAAGCGGCCGGGAAAAAGTACTGTGAAAAGCATAACATCGACTTGCTGCTGATCCATGGCGCCGGCGGACAAATCAATTTCATCAACTCATCGATGGATGTAACGAAAGAATTCATTGCTTACCTGAACGAGCACCAGGCTGAAATCGAAACTGATTTAGGAAAAGACAAAAAGTAATTTGAAAATTGAGAATGAAAAAATGGAGAATTGACTTTTAATTTTCCATTCTTCATTGTAAATTCTTCATTCAAAATATGTTCATCGCACGCAAAAAATTACAGGAAAATATTGCTGAGTACATTCTCTACATGTACCAGATTGAAGATGTGATCCGTTCTTTTAATTTCGACCTGGAACGTATCATGGAAGAATATGTTGCGCCGCAGCTGCCCGATCAAAGCTTTCACAGCCAATACCGCCAGTGGTACGGCGACCTGATCCAACAGATGAAAAGCCAGAAGCTCGGAGAAAAAGGGCATTTATACCTCATCCAGGAAGTGATGATCGAGCTTTCCTTCCTCCACAATACGCTGCTGAACATGGCGAATGATGAGAAATACAAAACGCTCTACAATACAGCGATTGAGCACATCGAAGCTTTCCGGGAAAAATCGAACCTGAAGGACAAAAACCACATCGAGATCATGTTCCATGCGCTGTACATGAAATTATTGCTCAAGCTGCAGCAAAAAGAGATCAGCGCGGAGTCTGAAGCTGCTTTCGATGCGATGCGGATTTGCGTGGCTTACCTTTCCAGGGCGTATCACCAGATGAAAAACGGTGAGCTGACTTTTTTCAATAACTGATTTTTATTTCCCGCGGATTATAAGATCGTATATTGAAGTTGAAGCCATTACAGCCGGCAATGATATAGAGGTTGGAATTCATTACTCAAAAATAAGTTTTTTTCTGCACACATCTGCAAAATTATTCCTGAATTTCGAAAATTAGTTTAATTAAATTGAAAATTCAAACTGAAGCTTGGAGATAAAATATTGACATTTCATTCTTAATTCTTAATTCTTAATTCTTAATTCTTAATTCTAAAATATCTTCCCCGGGTTCAAAATCCCTTTCGGATCAAAAGCACGTTTGATAGCGCGCATCAGATCAAGCTGCACTCCCGGAAAAGCGATCGGCATGTATTGTCTTTGTACTAAACCAATCCCGTGCTCACCGGAAATCGTACCGCCTAATTTCACTACGCCTTCAAAAATTTCAGCAATGGCAACGGAAAGCCCTTCGTTCCAGAATTCATCCGTCAAATCGCCTTTGATGATGTTTACATGCAGGTTTCCGTCACCGGCGTGACCATAGCAAACGGAAGTAAACCCGTATTTTTTGCCCACAGCTTTTACAAGCGCCAGCAGTTTCGGAAGCTCGTAGCGGGGAACAACCGTGTCTTCTTCCTTATAAATCGAATGGGATTTAACAGCCTCCCCTACTTTGCGGCGCAATTTCCAAAGCTGCTCCTTCTGGGCCTGGCTTTCGGCAAAAAGGATTTCATCGGTATCAAAACCGGCCAGCACTTCCATGATCTTTTCGCATTCTTTCATGAGGATTTCCTGGTCGAAACCGTCCACTTCGATCAGCAAGTGCGCCTGGTGGTTGTCTTTCACTTCGATCACCGTATCCGGCTCATAAGGCAAAGTCCACAAGATGGCGTCACGCTCCATGAACTCCAGTCCGCTTGGGGTAACGCCGGCCTGGAAAATCTGAGCGACGGCCTCACAGGCTTTCTGTGCATCAAAAAACGGCACGAGCATCAGCAAATCCTGTGTCGGGTGCTGGATCAGCCTCAGGACGATCTTCGTGATCACTCCCAGCGTTCCTTCACTTCCTACCATTAATTGCGTTAAATTGTAGCCTGTGGCATTCTTCAACACATTGGCGCCCGTCCAGATAATTTCGCCGGTTGGGAGCACCACCTCGAGGTTCAGCACGTAATCTTTCGTCACGCCGTATTTCACAGCTTTCGGGCCGCCTGAATTTTCGGAAACATTGCCCCCGATAAAGCAGCTTCCTTTGCTGGAAGGGTCCGGCGGGTACATCAAACCTCTTTCTTTCAGCGTATTTTGCAGTACCTGTGTAATAACGCCCGGCTCGGTTGTTACCTGGTGGTTGCGTTCGTCGATATCCAGGATCCGGTTGAATTTCTCCATGGACATGATCACACCGCCAAAAACAGGCAGCATTCCACCGCTCAAACCTGTTCTCCCGCCTGCCGGGGTAACACAAATCCCGTGTTCGTGACAATATTTCAAAATAGCTGAAACTTCTTCTGTTGTTGATGGCTTCAAAACCACTTCCGGCATGAAATGCAGGTCTTCCGTTTCATCGTGCGCATAAGCTTCCAGTACTTCGGCCTGGGCAAAACAATTTCCCGGCAAAAGCTGTTCAAAATAAGACAAATCGCGGTCGGTGATTTTATGAAAATTCATGCAGGAAAAAGTTTAATTTGATTTTTTTGCTATTTTTATACAAATTTACTACTTGATTTCAATTTCATGAGATTTTTAAGCACTGCTTTTCTTTTTTTGTCTTTTTTGACTTCGTTGCTGCCTTCGGCGGTTACTGTCGCA
Organism: Crocinitomicaceae bacterium; assembly: GCA_021325675.1. Classification (GTDB taxonomy): domain Bacteria; phylum Bacteroidota; class Bacteroidia; order Flavobacteriales_D; family Crocinitomicaceae; genus M2408. The sequence goes on along the minus strand of JAJTCM010000001.1, from coordinate 213,685 downwards.
CAGGAAATCAGTCATCATCACTCTGTTCAGCAGGCTTTTATTGAAAACAAGGGGCAATGGAATGAAAACATTCTCTTCAAAAGCCGCTTTCCGGGCGGGAACTTATGGGTGCAGCAGCATAAAATATTTTTTCACCTGGCGGATTACAGTAAAATCCAGGAAAGCCACGCTAATTTTGAAGCAAAAAATCCCAGCCTGGAATACCGGCAGGATGCGCTTCACCTGAATTTTATTGGCTCGAATGAAATTAAAAGCATTCAAAAAGATAAAGCCGTTGGACCGTATTACAATTATTTCCTGGGAAAGGACAAAAACCGCTGGGTAGGTGATGTACATGCTTATTCCGAAGCAACGCTCAAAGAGCTTTACAACGGAATTGACCTCAAGCTGATCGAGGAAAACGGGAGCCTGAAATACGAATTCCATGTGCAGCCGAATGTACAGCCCGAGCTGATCCAACTGGAATATGCCGGCCAGCAAAGCATTAAAATTGATAAAAAAGGAAATCTCGTTATCCAGACTAAAAATGGCATTGTCAGTGAAAACAAGCCTTACGCCTACCAGATCATAAACGGCAAAATCACGGAAGTTGGCTGTACTTTTGAGCTTTCAGAAAATACCGTTCGCTTCAAATTGAAGAACTACAACAAACTTTACAAATTAATCATCGACCCGGTGCTGGTTTTTGCCACTTACTGTGGTTCAGTAACGGATAACTTCGGAATGTCGGCCACTTATGGCTATGACGGAACGGCTTATTCCGGCGGTACGGTTTACGGAAATGCTTATCCAACGCCTGATGACGCCGCCTACGATGTGAATTCCAATTTCACGGTCCCAAATGTGGGAGGAAGCATTACAACGGACGCTTTTGTTTCCAAATACAGCGCGGACGGCACAACCATGCTCTGGACGACTTTTTTAGGCGGAGGTGATGACACGCAGGGTACGGAAACCGTTCATAGCCTTATCTGCGACAAGCAAAACAACGTGTACGTTTATGGAGTAACCTCGAGTCTCGATTTCCCGATCCAGGGCGGTTACCAGAATTTCCACGCAGGCGGACAGCCCCTGACGATCCAGTTTAACGGCTCAAACTTCGGCAATACCGGCACGGACATCTACATCGCCCGTATCAGCGCCAACGGTCACCAGCTGCTGGCATCCACCTACCTGGGCGGAAGCGACAACGACGGCGTAAACTATACTATTTTTGGAAAAAACGGCGGCTACAGCAGCACGATTTATTACGATTCCCTGACAACGAATTATGGCGACCAGTTTCGCGGCGAAATCATGCTGGATTCAAACAGCAACTGCCTCGTGGCTTCCTGTTCGCGTTCAACGAATTTTCCCGTTTTCAATGCCTACCAGGCTACAAATGCCGGACAGCAGGATGGCGTTATTTTTAAATTAAACCCTAATTTATCCAACCTGCTTTTCTCGACTTATGTTGGCGGCGACAATAACGATGCCTGTTATTCCGTGAAAATTGATTCCAGCTACAATATGGTTTTTGCCGGGGGAACGTGCTCATCAAACCTTCCCCAGACAGCGGGGAGCTATCAGCCTGCTTATAATGGCGGGATTTCAGATGGCTTTGTCGGTAAGCTGAACCCCATGGGGAATTTTATTGAACGTATTTCCTACATCGGCACAGCAAACTACGATCAGGCCTTTTTTGTTGAAATTGACCGGAATGACAATGTTTTCCTGCTCGGGCAATCCCGCGGGGGAACTTTCCCGGTTGTCAACGCCGGATTTGTCAACCCCAACAGCGGACAATTCATCGCCAAGCTGGATGAAAACCTGGCTATACTTGAAAACTCAACGGTTTTTGGAAACGGTGACGGGAATATCAACATCTCCCCTTCCGCTTTTCTGGTGGACATTTGCGGCAACATCTACGTTTCCGGCTGGGGGGCTAATATTTTACAGGGAGTTCCCCTCAGTGGCATGGAAGTCACAGCCGGCGAAAACCCTGTCCCGCCTAACGGCTTTGATTTTTACCTGATGGTCATTGAGCGCAGCTTTAATTCCCTGAAGTATGCCACTTATCTCGGCGGGCCGTTTGCCGAAGAACATGTAGACGGCGGAACTTCCCGCTATGACAAAAACGGTGTCGTGTACCAGTCCGTTTGCGGAGGATGCGGGGGAAACAGTGATTTTCCGACAAGCCCCAATGCCTGGTCCAGTCAAAACCTGAGTCCTAACTGCAACAACCTCATTTTTAAGTATGACTTTGAGCTCATCCTTGACACCAAATTTGCAGCCAGCGACACAACCGGATGTACACCTTTTACGGTAACTTTCATTAATGAAACGGTTGCTTCCGATACTTATTACTGGGTGTTTGGCAACGGTGACACCTCTTCCCTGATCTTTAGCCCCACGGTCGTTTTTGATTCTGTCGGCGTTTATGAGGTTTTCCTGATTTCCCAAGACAGCATCTGTCTGCTGGTCGATACCGCCAAAACGACTATTGAAGTGAGCGGCCCTTTGCAATTGAGCGCTTCAAACGATACAACACTTTGCTCTTACGATGCCATTGAGCTGGTTGCCAACAGCTTCGGCACATCCTCCGATTTTCACTGGTCATCCAACAGCAGTTTCACCGATACCCTGAACTCATCCCTCCAGGATTCAACCTTGCTCATTAACCCGCAGAACCAGGTACAGACATATTATGTCCGGCTGGCTAATCCCGGCTGCGAACTCACAGACAGCGTCACGGTTCGGGTCACGAGCGCCGGTCATCAGCTTACGGGAAGCGGGCCCGTCTGCGAAGGGGAAGATTTTATTGTCAATGCTATCAATAACAGCCCCTTTACTTTTACGTATAACTGGCGACCAGCTTCGCTGATCAAAACCCAGCTCAGTCCTTCAAGCGTATCTGCCGTTACTGACCAGCCGGCTTACCTCTATGTTGACGTAACTGCGTCCAATGGCTGCATTTTTACGGATTCGATCCTGGTAGAAGTCAGCCCGGTCAATTCGCTGGCAGTTAATGCCCTTGCGAGCGATACCGTTGTAATCAGCGGAACGGAGGTTACGCTTAGCGCATTCCCGGCAGGCAGTTACACTTATCAATGGTCACCTGCGAACGGTGTAGACGATCCGGATGCTCAGCAAACCAGCGCAATCATCAACCAGACAACCACGTTTACCGTCCAGGTGACAGATGGCTTGTGTACCGCCACAGATACCGTTTCCATCCTTTGTGTGACTTCCGAATGCAAGCCGCCTTACGTCTATGTTCCCAATGCTTTCTCCCCGAATGAAAAAGGCAAAAATGAGCTTTTTTATGTTCGCGGGCCTCAAATTGAAAGTATGCTGCTCCGGGTTTATAACCGCTGGGGGGAGCTCGTTTTTGAATCCACAGACCCTAAAAACGGATGGGACGGTACGTTCAAAAGCCGCAAGCTCGATCCCGATGTCTTCGATTATTACCTGGAAGTGACCTGCGTTGGCGGAAATTCAGAGATTATCAAAGGCAATATTACCATACTTAAATAATCGCGGATAAGCTTTTAATAAATCGCTGTTATCAAATTTCTTCATAGGAATACAATAGTCGGATATTTCTACCCTTAAATAATTCTGTTTTACCTTAACTTTTAATCATTTTTGTTGATACTAAATTAAACTATATGAAAAAAATCTTTATCCTATCTTCCTGTTTGTTTTCTGCTTACCTCAGTGCGCAAACATTTTCAGATAACTTCGACTCTTATACGGCCGGTCAGAAGCTTGCCCAGCAAAGCGGAGGCGCCTGGACAACCTGGAGCAACCAGCCCGGCGGAGCTGAGGACGGGGTTGTTTCCAATGCCAACTCGGCCAGTGCGCCAAATTCCATGTATTTTTCATCGACGGTGCAAACGGGCGGCCCTGTAGACCAGGTTCGCAATTTCGGAGTACTGAACACAGGCTCTTTCTCCATGAGCATGAACCTTTTCGTACAAAGCGGCAAAGCGGCTTATTTCAACCTGCAGCGCAATGCAGTAATCGGCCAGATCTGGGCTGCAGACTTCAATTTCAACGATGATATGTCCCTGGCAATTACAAACCTCACCGGACTGGACGAAACAACCACTTACCCGCAAAACGTATGGTTTAACTTCCGCCTGGATATCAATTTCAACACCAATACCTGGGAAGTTTTCATTGATAATAACCTCGCAGCTTCTTTCTCTAATTCTGAAAACCAGATAGCTTCGATCGATATTTTCCCGGTTGACCAGGTTGCCCCGTATTCCAGCGGTTTTTACCTCGATGATTTTGAATATACGGTAACGCCTTATGTTTTGCCGGCGCTTAACCTTTCTGCAAACCTCGTTTCAATTACTGGCGCATACCTCGCAGGAAGCAATGTAACGCGCAAGCTGAAAGTGAGAAACCTCGGTACAACAACAATCAACTCGTTTGATATTACTTACAATTACAACGGAGCTGATGAAACACAAAACGTTACAGGCCTGAACCTGGCTTCCCTCGCGGAAACAGAAATCAGCTTTTCAACGCCCCTGGCTTTGATTGCAGGATCAAACGTTTTGACAGCGACGATTTCCAATGTAAACGGGAACATGACCGATGGTGATACAAACGACGATGACGCGAGCTTAACGATTGACCCTATTGTTCCGGCAGCAGGTAAAGTGGTTGTAGCAGAAGAAGGAACAGGAACCTGGTGTGGCTGGTGCCCGCGCGGCGCTGTTTACATGGATAAAATGGCTGAAACTTATGGTGACAACTGGATCGGGATTGCTGTTCACAACGGTGACCCGATGACAATTACGGAATACGATGCGGGCGTTGGAACGATGATCGGCGGCTATCCTTCCGCTTTGGTTGACCGCGGCCCGGACGTTGACCCTTCCGCTATGGAACCTGATTTCCTGCAGCGGATCACCCAGGCGCCTAAAGCTTTCATCAACAATACAGCTACTTTCCTGCCGATTTCACGCACGCTGACAGTAACGGTGAGCGCAGAATTCCAGGCGGCGGCCAACAGCAGCTATAAGCTTGCCTGTGTTTTGGTAGAGGACAGCGTTCGCGGAACCGGATCCGGCTATAACCAGACAAATTATTATGCCGGCGGCGGCAACGGCGTTATGGGAGGTTACGAAACCCTTCCTTCTTCCGTTCCTGCAGCACAAATGGTTTACAACCACGTAGCGCGCGCCATTGAACCGGATTTCAACGGAATGGAAAATAGTTTCCCTGCAACCGTGAACATGGGCGAAACGCACTCGCAGACTTTTACGTTTGAAATTCCTGCAACCTGGGATACAGAACAAATGCATATTATCGGCCTGCTGTTTGATCCGGCCGGAAAAATCGATAACGCCGGTCAGATCCACTTCGATGCTGTGCAGGTTTTGGATGAATTCGTTTTCGAATGCCCACAACCCGCTACCCTGTATTATACAGACAACGGGAACACGCTTCCTGATTTCAGTGCGGCTGTTGTTATGGGTACAACCTGTACGCCTGACGATGTGATTTATACTCAAAGCCCACCGGCAGGAACAGTAATGACTGCAGGCGTAAATACCGTTACTTACACGGCCAGCGATGATTGCGGAAACACAACGCAATGCACGTTTGACGTGACTTACATAGCCGACCAGTTTACATTACAGTGCCCGGGCGATGTAACTTTGTTTTACACATCCGATGGCGACCTGATGCCTGATTTCATTACTGAAACAACACCAGCAACGCATTGTACACCTGCCAACGTGACTTACCTGCAAAGCCCGGCTGCCGGAACGACTTTAAACTCAGGAGTAAATGCTGTTACGGTGTCCGCAACTGACGGCTGTGGAAATACAACCCAGTGTACTTTTGATGTTACTTTCATGAACAACGTTTCCATCCATGAAAATACCGGAAGCGAGATCAGTTTCTTCCCGAACCCGACAAGCGGAAACGTTCATTTCTCAGCAGGGAAAAAGATTTGCTCGGTAAACATTGTGACGGTTGACGGCAAAATAATCGCTACGCAAGCCGTTCAGGACTTAAGCGGTGAAATCTCACTGGAAGGCTTCAATAATGGCCTTTACATCCTTGAATTCACATTGGAAAACGGTGAGAAATGCGCTCAGCAACTGATTAAAAACTAAAATTCCATTCAGAATATATGAAAGGCAGCCTCCGGGTTGCCTTTTGTTTTTTATGCAATGTCCCGGCTTAGGAAATATTTTTACCACATAGGGAACAGAGTCTATTTCCGATTGTGCCTATGTGGTTGAATTAATCTTAAATTATCGACGTTTTTTTAGAACACTTCTTTTTTTATATGCTACCTTTGCGCCATGAAATGGATCGGAGAGCGCACTTCTTTTGTGGATGATAAAAATAAAACAACAATTATCATCTCCCCGGAAAACGTTGGGTGGCAAAAAGCATTGATGGGCGCCTGGTTTTCGATGTGGCTTACCATTGGAGCAGTGACAATCTGGGCTTTTTTCAGCATGAAGCTGGGACGTACCCAGCAGGAAAACGACCAGCAGAAACTGATCATTATTATTTTCCTTGTTTTTTGGGCATATTACGCCTTTCGCGTCGGAAGACAGTTTTTCTGGCTCTTATGGGGAAAGGAATACATCAAGATCAATGAAACCAGCCTGAGCATTAAAAAAGGGATTAAAGGCTACGGAAATGCCATGGAATATTATCTCGAAAATATATCCAAAATGCGCGTCCAGCAGCCTAAAGAAAATTCAATCCAGTCTGTTTGGGAAGCTTCACCCTGGATCCGCGGCGGCGAACGCATTGAATTTGATTACATGGGCAAAGTGATCCGTTTGGGAAGAAAACTGAATGAAAAAGACACGAAGCTCCTGTTTCAGCTGATTACAAAGCGCATGGAAGAGCAGCTCCGCAGAAGGAGAAATTAATCCGCTTTGATGAAATGGAAATTTTTCACCGAATTTCCCCGCACAAGCTGAATGAAGTAAACCCCATTTTCCCAGGAAGAGCAATCCACGCTGATCAAACCGTTTTCGCTTTGAAGCGCAGGCTCAATTCTACGGCCATGAAGATCCCTGATTTCCAACGTAAACGCATTTACATTTCCTGATTCCAGGTGAAACTTTTCTTTAGCCGGGTTCGGATACAAGCTGATGTTTTCGGTTTCCTGTTCTTCCAGTCCGACGGACGCAATGAAATTCTCCACCCTTTCGCCCCAGATGCTGTCAGCCCACTCCGGATGATCGATAAAAGGATTGCGGTTGTGCTGGTAATCATCGTAAATCGTATTGTTGCGCGCTGTTTCTTTCGGACTCACCGGATCATCGTGGTGCCATTTCAAAAGTACATTAAGCTGCCAGTCTTTGATATCGGATTTCACCGTTGCACCAGAGCTTGCCCAGCTTGCGTCTTCGGAATAATAGCGCGTGCTCATGTAGAAATAATTCCGGGCAACATCGCCTTTGTAGCCATCAATCGGCTCAAAAACCACAAGACTGTAGCCTAAATCGTTAGAAATCCCCAGCTGGCTTCCGTTAGAGCTCACAAAATACACCGGTGAGCCAACGTTTCCATAGGGAAAATTGTCACGCTCGCCATTGACTTTGCCGTCTGTCGGGTACACATGAAATAAATCGGAAGTTGGCCCTGAAACACTGTTAAACCAGCTTTGCGGCCAGGTATGCTCGCGGTTGTAGCAATCACCTTCCACAGAATAGCTGCCACACTGGTCGGAACCGAAATTAAACGTGTAAACCGGGGTACCACCGGGAATATCCGTATAAATATCCCAGACTTTCCCGTTGGATTTGCGGTCCGTATCTTCGTAAGCATTCCATAAGCCATTGTAGGAAACCACCGTGTGATTATCGATAATGTTGTGTAAAGCAACAAGCAACTGCGTTCCTGTCAATCCCGCCGCCGGATTGTAATATCCCGGTGGAATCTGACCTAAAACGAAAAAAGGAAAAGTAAAAACAGCTAAAAGGAATGTGCGCATAACGTTACATTTTATTCAAAAATACAAAATATAAACTTCTCTTGCCTTAATTCCTGTGTAATAAACAAAGAAATATAACCACATAGGTACATAGAAAAGATTAGATAATATGGAGTAAACCAGTTCACATGGAAAACAAACGTTCCAATCGGTCAGGCCGGTTGGAACGTTAAGTGTCCTAATCAAACTTCCACATACAAATACACCTATTGTACCTATGTGGTTAAATTTACCTTGACAATATTTTAGTAATTCGCCAGCTCAACGAGGGCTTCCATGAAACGTTTCTTCGGCAGGAAGTTGTCTTCAAGCTCGCCAACAAAAGGAACCGGCGTATCCAGCGAAGCAATCCGTTTTACCGGCGCATCCAGTTGCTGGAAACAGTTTTCGTTGATCAGCGCAACAAGCTCGCCCCCTATTCCACCGGTCATGCAATCTTCATGCAGAACGATTACTTTCCCCGTTTTGCGAACGGAGGCGTAAATCGCTTCGGTATCCAAAGGCAAAAGTGTACGCAGATCGAGAATATCGATCGAAATATCCGGGTTCTTTTCGGCAGCTTCCATTGCCCAGTGAACTCCCATTCCGTAAGTGATCACGGAAATATCCTCACCGGCTTCAACGGTGCGCGCTTTCCCGATTTCAACAGTGTAATAATCGTCGGAAACGTCTTCGCGAATGGAACGGTATAAGTTTTTATGCTCGAAATACATTACCGGGTTCGGGTCTTCAATGGCAGCGTTCAGCAAGCCTTTCGCATCCGACGGAAAAGCCGGGTAAACGATTTTGAGTCCCGGGGTATGGAAAAACCACGCTTCATTGCTTTGACTGTGGAATGGCCCTGCTGCAGAACCTGCTCCGGTAGGCATACGTACCACAACATCTGCATTCTGGCCCCAGCGCCAGTGTATTTTAGCTAAATTGTTAACAATCTGGTTGAACCCGCAGGTTACGAAATCGGCGAACTGCATTTCCACCACCGCCTTCATGCCGGCAATAGATAAACCTAAGCCTGTACCAACAATCGCTGATTCACACAGCGGGGTGTTGCGCACGCGGCCTTTTCCGAATTCTTCCACGAAACCTTCGGTAATTTTGAAAACACCTCCGTATTCCGCTACATCCTGGCCCATAATGACGAGCTCCGGGTATTTCTGCATAGACTGCCGCAAACCGTCGGAAAGGGCGTCAATGAAGCGTTTTTCGCTTTTTGGGCCTTTTGCTTCAACAACAACTTGTTTAAACGGCGCGAACAGGTCAGCGTATTCCTGCTCAGTATCAGGAACGATTTTTTCTTCTGCAAAAGCGAGATCCAAACCTTGCTGGATTTCAGCTTTGATTTCAGCTGTCATCTTTTCAACATCGTTGTCATCCAGCACCCCGATTTCCTTGAGATACAATTCGTAATTCGCAACCGGGTCTTTTTTCGCCCAGGTATCCTGGATTCCTTCCGGGTAATATTTCGTGCCCGAAGCTTCCTCGTGGCCGCGCATCCGGAAAGTCATGCATTCCAGCAAAAACGGTCTTGGTTTCTGGCGAATGGAAGCGGCAATTTTACGGATTGTCGTAATGACATCGAGAATATTATTTCCGTCCACCTGGAAAGCGTCCATTCCATAGCCAATTCCCTTGTCGATGAATTGCTTGCAGCGGAATTGTTCATTGCTTGGCGTTGAAAGTCCCCAGGCGTTGTTTTCGATCGCGAAAATTACCGGTAAATCCCAAACTGCAGCCACGTTTAGCGCTTCGTGGAAGTCACCTTCACTTGCGCCGCCGTCACCCGAAAATACGATGGTTGCTTTTTGCTCTTCACGCAGGTTGGACGCCAGCGCAATTCCGTCAGCGATCCCCAGTTGCGGGCCGAGATGGGAAATCATTCCCACAATTTTATGCTCTTTGGAACCAAAATGGAAAGAACGGTCGCGGCCTTTGGTAAAGCCCGACATTTTCCCCTGGAACTGTGCAAACAAGCGGTTCAACGGAATTCCACGGGTGGTGAAAATTCCCAGGTTGCGGTGCATTGGCAGCAAAAATTCATCGTCGTTCATTGCTAAGGCCGCCCCAACGGAAATCCCTTCCTGTCCCCAACCGGAAAACCATTTCGAGATTTTCCCCTGGCGGAGGAGGATCAGCATCTTTTCCTCGATCAGCCTTGGCTTTAAAATTGCTTTGTAAATTGAAACCAGCTCCTGGTCTTCAAATCCGCTCCTGTCAAATTGAATTGCTCTTTTTTCCAGTGTCTCCATATTTTTGTTTTCACCACTTTAAAAAAAGAATAGCATGAAGCTTTCGTTCCACGCTATTCTTAGTTGTTATTGTTTATTTAATTACTTTAATGTAAAGCTGTCTGTACCGATCAGCTGACCGTCGCAGTAGATTTTGACCTTGTAATTCCCTTTCACGGCTTCTTCCCCGTTCAGGTCATAGTAAATCGCCAGGTCAATGCGCTGGTTGTTGTAATCGATCTCTTTTTTGTCTGAATAAGCGATGTCCCCCATGTCCGTTTTGACAATGTAGTTCGATTTGCTTTGCAGCGTACGCCCTTCCGGGTTGATGATCTGCATGTAAACCGTTTTTCTTCCGGCTGAGGCAATCGGGTTATCCGAAATCGTGAAAGAAGAACGGATCTGAACCGCGTTTTTCGCTTTCGTTGTTTCTTCAGTCGTGTTGTTCAGCTTCATTTTCAAACCTACGGAATGGAAACCGTAAGCATTCAGCTTGGAACCTTTCCGCACTTGCTCGGCGTTCTTTTCGGCTTCATCTTTAAACTGGTCGCGCTCGGCAGTTGTCTGGTTCAGCGTCGTTGTCGTTGTTTCAAGGTCTGAAGTCAGCTTGAGGTTCAACGTATTCAGGGAATCGATCTGCATGACGTAGCCTTTCATAATTCCGCGCAGCGTTTCGTTTTCCTTGCGGAGGTTGAAAATCTCACGGGCAGAAAGCTTTTTGCTCCGGTTCATCTGGTCGATAAGGCTCTGGATTTTTTCTTTCTGAATGTTGAGGCTGTCTGCTTTGGATGCGTCTTTTTCGATCAAAGCGTCGTAGGTATCCAGCATGCGTTTGAAGTCCTGTTTCAGGTCGGCACTCATATTTCCGACATAGCCCGACATCATATCGTTCATGCCCTGCATATCGGCTTCGAGCTCTTTGTTTTCGTTCGCAAGCCTGTTGAGCTCTTTGTTTTTAGTTGAGATCACATAGGCCATGTAAGCTAAAACCCCCAATAAAATAATGGTAATTACAAGGAGGATTGCGTTACTGTTTCTTTTTGGTGTTTCATTTGACTCTGACATACAAATTTATTTTTTTACAAATATATGAAAAAAGCTTAGCTTATCAATTTGCGGAGTATTTCCAACGAAAAATTCTGGTAAGCCAGCGGGCGCAGGAAACGGTAAACAGCATCCTTGCCTACGGCAGTAAAACGCGCGTCAGTTGTAGCAGGAAAAGGCCCTCCGTGGTTCATTGCCCGGCACACTTCCACGCCGGTTGGCACGCCATTCCAAATCAGGCGACCTGCTTTTTGCTCACAAACTCGCAAAAAATCTATATTTTCTTGTAATTCATTCTCCGCTGCGAAGATGCTCAGTGTAAGCTGGCCGTCCAGGTGCCTGGCAACAGTCAGGAATTCCTTTTTATCGTCCAAAACAACGATCAGGGTATGCGAACCAAAAACCTCTTCCTGGAAAGTATGGTTTTGCAGGAAATCCTGTGCTGTAGTCTGGCGTAAAAGCGGCTGAACCTTATTTTCAAGCTTATTATTAGTTTCAACTAAATTTATAATCGATTTATTTTCTGCCAGCCTGGATGCATTTTCCGTATAATTTTTCAAAATCTGCGGATGGAGCATGGATTGCGGCTCAAGATTTTCAAGGCTTTTTGCAAGTGCTGCTATGAATTCACCGGATGCTTCCGATTTTTGCAGGAAAATCAATCCGGGGTTCGTACAAAACTGCCCGGCGTTCAAACTGATGGATTGTGAAATTCTATGGACGAGTCCGGGCTGCTGAAACGCGCCCTCAAACAGGAAAACCGGGTTTACGCTTCCCATTTCAGCAAAAACAGGAATTGGCTCAGGGCGGTTTTGCGCCAGCTTATACAAAGCCATTCCACCTTTGAAGCTCCCCGTAAAGCCTACCGCTTTGATTTTTGGGTGCAGTACCAGCTTTTCACCTGCTTCGTTCCCAAGGGCATTGAGGTTGGAAAAAATACCGTCCGGCATCCCGGTTTCGCGTGCAGCTTCAGAAACAAGCCGGGCAACCAGGTTACCTGTTCCGGCGTGCATCACGTGGGCTTTCACAATCACGGGGCAGCCGGCAGCCAAAGCGGAAGCGGAATCACCGCCAATGGTAGAATACGCAAAAGGAAAATTACTTGCGCCAAAGACGACAACCGGCCCTAACGCTTTGAAATATTTATGCAAAGATGGTTTCGGATTTCCTGCACGGTTGGGATCAGCGGGTTCAGACGAACTAAAATTCCAGTTTTCAACTGAGATCAATTCCGCAAACTCATGCAGCTGGTGAATTGTCCGTTTAAGCTCGATAAGTGCGCGGCCTTCCGGTAAAGCGGATTCAAGACAGTAAATCGAAATGAGGCTTTCCTTCTCAAGCAGCAATTTTTCCGCTATCCGCAGCAAAAACTCCGCCCGGCGTTTACCCGGCAAATTTGAAAATTCAAGAAATGTATCTGCCGCTTTTTGGACAGCAGCTTCTATATCAGCGTCGGTAGCGCCAAAAATATCGAAGTCATTTTCACGGTTTTGTTTCGGGTCGAAGGTCCTGAACGTGTATGCAAAAGCATCCGGCTCAGTGTAGCCGACCCGGTTTTTACCGCTGATGTGCATGGGATTTAAGCTTCCTGCAGGTCAAACACGTAGCTTTCCATGATTTGGTTGGAAAGCAGTTTTTTACAAGCTGCATCTACTTTTTCGCCAGCTTCATCTTTCGATGCTGCTTCAACGAACAAACGGATGTGACGGCCAACGCGAACGCCTGTAATTTCAGGCAAACCGATATTTTTCATACTGTTGCTAACTGCTTTTCCCTGCGGGTCAAGTAAAGCATCTAATGGCATCACATCGATCTCAGCTTTGAATTTCATGTTTTTTTGCTTTTAATAAATTTTCAACTACGGATAAAATCAGGTACAAAATTATAATAATTCCCAAAGACCAATACAGGGTAAAGGGAATAAGTAATGAACAAGTTATCAAAAACAGGTAGCGGATTTCGTTGCCTTTCCATTTAAAGTGCTTGAATTTAAGCGAAAACAAAGGCAATTCAGCGACAAGCATGAGCGACATAACGACAATAATAGTTATCAAAACCGCCGGTTGAAAAATCAATTCCGTCACGCGGTACTCTAAGGTTCCGCCCACTAAATCCTTGGACATAATCAGCGGGAACGTACAAAAAAACAGGGTATTTGCCGGTGTCGGAAGTCCGATAAAGCTATCCGACTGGCGTGTATCAATGTTAAATTTCGCCAAACGGAAAAGGGAAAAGAAAGGGATAATGAAAGCCGCGAAAGCCCAGAATCCGATTTTATTGTTCATCGCGTAGCTTACCCCAAAATTAAAGTCGTTTACACTCACCGGGTTCACCTGGTTTGTGAGTAAAAGCACCACGAACATCATCATGCCCGGAGCAAGCCCGAAAGTAATCATATCCGCCAGTGAATCTAGCTGTTTTCCCAATTCACCCTGCTGCCTGAGCAAACGAGCTGCAAAACCGTCGAGAAAATCAAGGATTGCCCCTAAAAATATGGGATACGGGGCCAGATCTACCCTACCGCTGAGTGAAAGCAGAATGGATAAAATCCCGCACAGCATATTACAAGCAGTCAACAGATTGGGTATATTAAACATTGAAAGGGGATTTTTATTCATTTGCAAGCTTTTAATATCGAATATTTCACTAATTTTGGTAGCGATTATTTACTGCAAAGAACACAATTTTTTTGATTTTTATGCGTTTACAGGTACAAAAAAAAATTCCATCCATGTTAAACAAGCTAACCCAAACTGCATTAGCGATTTTTTCAGTAGTTTTTTTGTACGGCCAGGAAGACAAAGTTGCCCCGAAATATTCCAATGAATTTTTACAGATCGGTTTGGGAGCTGACGCCATGGGCCGTGCTAATGCCGTAGTAGCTTCAACGGAAAGTGCCAATTCAGGTTACTGGAACCCCGCAGGGCTGACGAAAGTCAACAAATGGCTTGAAATAAGCGCCATGCACTCCGAATATTTTGCCGGAATTGCCAAGTATGATTACCTGGGCCTTGCCAAATCAATCGACTCCAGCAGCGCGATGGGTTTTTCATTTGTACGTTTCGCCGTAGATGATATTCCGAACACCACCCAATTGATCGACAATTCCGGGCGGATCGATTACGATAAGATCACCACCTTTACGGCGGCTGATTACGCTTTTTTGTTTTCTTATGCCCGCCAGCTGCCGGTTGAAGGCCTGAGCGTGGGCGGTAACTTCAAGATTATTCACCGCAAGGTAGGCGATTTTGCCAAATCATGGGGATTCGGGATCGATGCCGGTGCGCAATACCAGCGTGGAAAACACTGGAAACATGGTGTGATGGTGCGCGACGTTACCTCAACTTTCAACGCCTGGATTTTTAACCTGGACGATGAAATGAAAGAAGTTTTTGCCAAAACAGGCAACGAATTACCTGAAAACGGCATGGAGCTTACCCTTCCGCGTATTATCCTGGGCTCACAAGGAAAGTATGACCTGGGCAAAAAAGGCATTTATGTGGCTTCGGAGCTGGATATGGCGCTCACGATGGACGGTAAGCGAAATGTACTGATCAAATCCAAGCCTTTCAGCATTGACCCGTATCTTGGCTTGGAATTTGGTTACAAAAACCTCGTGCAGCTGCGTATGGGAGTTGGGAACATCCAGAAAATCAAAGATTTTGACGATAAAGAACGCTTGATCTTACAACCAAACATCGGTTTTGGACTCAATATTAAAAGTTTTTACCTCGATTACGCATTCACCAATTTTGACCAGTCTGTTGGCTTATACTCACATGTTGTTTCCCTGCGGATCAAGCTGAATAAGCCGGAACCAAAAACTGAAAAACCATGAAACTCCGATTGAGACACCTGTTTATCCTGTTTGGCTTACTCCTTGGGCAGCAAGCCCTGGCGCAGCCGTATGGGAACGAATGGATCAATTACTCACAGAAATACTATCAATTCAAAATCGTTAACGAAGGGATTTACAAGATCGATTACCAGACACTTGTCAATAACGGCATTGATCCTTCCCAATTCGTTTCTGCCAACATGCAGGTTTTCGGACGCGACAGGGAACAGCCGCTCGTTGTTTTTGACGGGGGCGACGGCAGCATGAACGATCCGGCCGATTATTTCCTGTTCTACGCTGAGCGCAACGACGGCTGGCTTGATTCCATGCTTTACGAAGACCCGAACACCATCGGAAACCCGGGCTACAGCATTTTCAACGATACCATCATCTATTTTTTCAGCTGGAACAATTCCACGTCCAACTCCAGGTACAGCGTTGAAAGCGACAACGGTTTTTCGAATTTTACTCCCCTGAGCTACATATTCGGCAAGGCGGAAACGTATCAAACGGTCACGTATAATATCGGTTATGTAAACGGGATCCAGCTATCGCTTTTCATGCCCGGCGAAGGTTATTCTTCCGGAATGCTGGACGGGATCGGGGGCAACAGCATCCAGCTTTCCCTGAATACACCCAACCTGTATACCGGGCCCGGCGCACCAAATGCGATTTTCCACGGAAAAAGCAATTCCAATTCGGACGCCAGCGCCCAGAACAGCGAAGACGACAACCACCACCTGCAATGGGTAATCGGGCCTACGGACTTCGTACTAACAGATACGACATTCAGCAGCTACAAACAGATCATCACCAATAAGTCTGTTCCGGTGAACCATATCTCCGGCGGGCTGACTTTCACCTATTTCCGGATTATTGACGATTTACAAGCTGCAACCGACTTCCAGTCTTTCAGCTATATGTCGCTTTATTACCCGAGAACGCTGCATTACGGCGGCCTGAACAAAGACAAATTCTGGATCCGCAACAATGGCCCGCAAAAGCTATACATCAACCTGACGAATACAGCTATTACTGATCCGATCATGCTCGTTCACGGCGGCGGACATCCTAAATACATCTTTACAGAAAGTACCGGTGCAGGCGGCTGGAGAGCCCTGGTTTCCCAGGCAAGCAACGGACAGGACCAGAAAGTGATCTTCCAGGACATGAGCACCGTTATTCCGCTCACGACCCTGAGCCCGGTGAACAATACCGGTACGTTTACGGATTTTTCAGCGATGGTCTATGATACGGCCGACCTCATCATTTACAACCCGAAACTGGATTCCGCATCCCAGCTTTACCGTGCTTACCGTGACCTGGACTACAATGTGGTGTACGCCAACATTGAAGAGCTCTACCTCCAGTTTGGCGGCGGGATCATGAAACACAATGCAGCTATCCGCCGGTTTGCGCTCTATGCTTACGATAAAACTCCTTACAAGCCTATCGCGCTGACGTTACTGGGTAAAGGATACAGCACGGCGCTGACCCGCTCAACAAATCAATACAACGACATTAACCTCATCCCGAGCTTTGGCCACCCTGGAAGCGATATTTGTTATACTGCCAATTTACATGGCTCAGGATATGCGCCTATCATCCCAACCGGAAGGATTTCCGTAAATACCAATTCCGAGCTGTCCGCTTACCTGGTTAAACTGATGGCTTATGAATTTCAGCAAAACCAGTCCGACGTCTATACCACGGAAAACAAAGACTGGCAGAAACAGATCCTGCACTTTTCGGGAGGTAATGCCGGTTTCCAGCAGCAATTGTTCTTTTCCTACATGGAAACTTTCAGGAATATCATTGAAAGTGCGAACTACGCAGGAAATGTGACGACTTTTCGCAAGGTTTCGAGTGATCCTCTAGACCCTACGCTTTTGGGACAATTGTCTCAGTATCTTGAAAACGGGGTTTCCCTGATGAACTTTTTCGGGCACTCCAGTCCTGACGGCTTCGATTTAACGGTTGATGAGCCTGAAAACTGGAACAACCAGGACAAATACCCGGTAGTTGTCGGAAACGGCTGTCATTCAGGGGACATTTTCAACCGGGATAATTCATTCGGT
This sequence comes from Crocinitomicaceae bacterium, assembly GCA_021325675.1. GTDB lineage: Bacteria > Bacteroidota > Bacteroidia > Flavobacteriales_D > Crocinitomicaceae > M2408. The sequence goes on along the minus strand of JAJTCM010000001.1, from coordinate 196,528 downwards.
GAAAAGCTGATCCGCACACCAAATGAAGGCGCGATTGCTTATATCGGTTCGTCAGATGAAGAATATGACCTGAGCGTTTATAAATACTGCAAGGAGCTGTACAACCAGTTTTCCCCGAAAAACTACGGAAAGACCATTGGTTACCAGATCCAGCAAACGATTGAACATTTACAGGACTCCGATCCGAACGATTTCCGTATCCGCGGTACGTTCGGTGCAACCAACCTGGACGGTGACCCGCTGATTAAGTTAAACTGGCATGCCAAACCGGAAATCGAGATTACGGAAGAATCTGTGTTCTTCGAGCCGGAAACCATTGACCTAACCGTGGATTCAATTGAGCTGAACCTCATCATTAAGAACCTCGGACGTTCGGTAACAGATACTTTCTATGTAGAAGTCAAGCGTAAATTCCCGAACTCATCCGTAGATTCACTCTACATCATTCAATACGATCACCTGGATTATAACGATACGCTCCGTTTAAAAATGCCGATGCAGCCTAATATTGCTGTAGGGATCAACACCTTTGAGGTAAAGGTCGACATTCCGACTGCGATAGAGGAACAATACGAAGAAACAAACAACAACCAGCTGGTCAAAACACTTTTCATCAAAATTGATGCAATTGTGCCGGTTTATCCTTATGAGTTTGCCGTTGTTCCCCGGGACACCGTTACCGTCAAGGCATCTACCATCAACCCGATCGGCCCTGAACGAACCTATCTTTTTGAGCTAGATACAACAGACACGTATGACAGCCCGCAAAAAAGGGTCTACTCGATGACCGGTTTGGGAGGTGTGAAAGAAGTCCGTCATAACCAGTGGCAAACGCCGAACGGAACAAGCTTCCCCCTGATTTGCCAGGACAGCGCCGTTTATTTCTGGAGATGCACCGTGGATAGCACGGTCCTTTTCTGGCGAGAAAGCTCATTCCAGTATATCGAAGGCAAAGAAGGCTGGGGACAGGATCATTTCTTCCAGTCAAAAAACAATAACTTTTCAACTGTTAAGTACGACCGCACTACCCGCAAACGTTCATTCGAGCCGGTAACCAAGCTCCTGGAATGCGATGTTTACGCCAACGAGGACAACGTCGGCGCTACGCTTTATTCTATCGATAACCAGACACAGGATTATGGATTATGCTGGGACAGCACCGTTATTTTAGCTGTGATTGATCCAATCACGCTTACATCCTGGAAAACCAAGCTTACTCCGGAAGATGACGGCCACGATCTTCTGAACAGGAATATTTACGGAGCTTGCCGCGCACGCCAGGAAGCCTATTTCATTTACGATATGGACAGTACGGGCCTGAACCACCTCAACGAGGCACTTCAAATGATCCCACAAGGCTATTATATCTTGATCTACTCCATGTCAACGCCGAATTTTGACAGTTGGGATATCCTTGCACCTGAATTACTGCCTCGTCTGAATAGTCTTGGAAGTACAATCCTTAATCCCGAAACGCCGCACCAAAGTTTTATTTTCTATACACAGATCGGTTCACCGGGCAAAACCCAGGAAGTTATCTCAAGCTTCTCGGGACAACTGATTTCTATTGCCGCTATCATGAACAGCGGTGATTATGAAGGAGAAGAACAGTCACCGATCATCGGGCCTGCGCTGGAATGGAAAACGGTTTACTGGAAACAGCACCCGGACGAAGTGAATGTAGGTGACACAACTCGGCTTACAATTGAATTGCTGAACTACAACCAGGTAAAAATCAATGAAATCGATACGGTATTTACGCTGAATGACTCCATCATTGACCTGGAAGCCATTGCGCCGGCAAATTTGTACCCATATATGCGCCTGAAAGCACATTACCTGGATTACGTGAATTTCACCCCGGCACAAAATGACCGCTGGCACGTGCTTTACACACCTGTTCCGGAAGCGGCAATTGACGGCTCAAGCGGCTACACCTGGCTGCCGGATGTGGATACGCTGAACGAAGGGGAAGAATTTAAATTTGCAGTTGATATCAAAAACATCAGCGATTACCACATGGATTCACTCCTTGTTTCCTATTGGATTGAAGACCACAACCGTGTGAAGCATCCGCTCATCTACCCGCGCCAGGATTCGCTCCGTGTACTGCAGGTTTTACGGGACACGCTGACTTTCTCCACTACCAATTACCCGGGCTTAAACTCCCTGTGGGTAGAAGTTAACCCTTATGTTAACGGAAGCCTTTTTGTGACGGACCAACCCGAACAGCACCATTTTAACAACCTGCTCCAGGTACCGTTTTATGTCCGCGGGGACGATGTCAACCCGATCCTGGACGTTACCTTTGACGGAAGGCATATCCTGAACGGCGATATTGTGTCGCCCGAAAGCGAGATTTATATTACACTCAAAGATGATAATGAATTCCTGGTGATGGACGAAGATTCCGACACAACGCTTTTCGGGATTTACATTACTTATCCGAACGGTGTACAGCGTAAAATACCGTTCATGGACGGACAAGGAAATACAGTCATGCAATGGACGCCGGCTGATGCTCAAAACAAGCGCTTTAAAATTACCTATCCTGCGCTGTTTGAAGAAGATGGCATGTACAACCTCTGGGTTCAGGGCTCCGACCGAAGCGGAAACTTATCCGGTGATATCGAGTACCGCATTAATTTCGAGGTGATCCACGAATCTTCGATTACCCGCCTGATGAATTACCCGAACCCATTCAGCACCAGCACGCGCTTTGTGTTTACCTTAACGGGCTCTGAAATACCGGAAGACTTCCTCATCCAGATCATGACTGTTTCCGGTAAGGTTGTCCGCCAGATTTCGGAAGACGAGCTCGGCCCCATTTATATCGGAAGGAACGTAACGGAATTTGCCTGGGACGGAACGGATGATTTCGGTGACCAGCTTGCTAACGGCGTTTACATTTACCGCGTGCTTTCACGTCTTAACGGCGAAGAGATCAAGCTCCGTGAATCCGGTGCAGACCAGTATTTCACGAAAGAATACGGGAAGATGTACCTTATCAGGTAATTGAAAATGGAATAGAGAATGAGATTTTTAGATTGTTAGAGTAATGCTGATTAATACATCTAATAATCCTAAAAGAACCTGCAGCTGAAAATCGCCGTATCGTCTTCGAAGCTGCGTTTTCCGCGCCATTCGTCGAGCTTGGAGAAAATCAGGTTGTTGAGGTCTTCCATTTTAAGCGGATAATACGCATGTACCAGCTTTATCAGCCGTTCCAGCTCGAAGAATTCGTTTTTCTCGTTTTCCAGCTCAATGATCCCGTCTGTATACATCACTAAAGTCGTGTTGTTCCCAACGGTAAGCCTTCCTTCGTTGATGAAAGGGATTTCATCCAGCATACCCAAACCGATGCAACCCTGGTCGAGCAACTCGTATTTTTTCCCGTTGGTCAGGATTGGTGCGTTATGCCCGGAATTAATGTAATGCAGCTCACGGGTATTGATGTTGTAATGCGCAATGAAAAAAGTGATGAACTTCTCCCCTTTAGCGCTTTTGAGCACTTTTTTATTCAGCTCTTCTACCAGGAAAGCCAGCTCAAAACGCTGGTAGGCGAACAAAGTCCGGATCGTTGCCTGGAAATTCGCCATGAGCATCGCAGCGCCAATTCCTTTTCCTGAAACGTCGGCAATGCAAATGATATATTCGTCGTCGTTCAGCGGGATGAAATCGTAGTAATCCCCCCCTACTTCGTGGCGCGGCACATATTTCGCAGAAAGGTCCATTCTTTTGTTGGAAGGAAGATCGGAAGGAAACAGCAGCTTTTGCATCTCGGAGGCCACTTCGAGCTCCTTCCGGATACGTTCCTGGATAATGCCGAGCTTCGTCATCCGCTTATTCTCTACGGCAACAACGATGATATTCGTGAGCGTCTGGATGAAGCTCATTTCGTTCATCAGGCTCAGCCTGTCCGTTTTGATCCGGTCCAAACCGCTCAGCAGCAGGAAAGCGAGAGGCTCGTTCTTATGGAAAACGGGCACTACAACGTCAAATTCACTGATCACCGGCGACAGGGAAGACTCAATGAGCGTAATATCCTTAAAACGCTTTAAATCGCGCTCTACGTTAATGTCTTTGATCTTTCCTTTGAAACCGACCTTGAGTAAAACCTGCCATTCGTCCTGGCGGTGAAACAGCAAAAATTTATCCAGCCCAATCTGCTCTCGCAGAATGAACTCAAAGATTTTCGAAAGCTGGGTAACAGACTGGTTGGAATTGATCGCCGTTGTAATCTCCAAAAGCGACGTCAGCCGGAATTCATTTTCGTAAATCTTTTTCTCCAGGTGTTGGATTAATTTTTCCTGCATTTTATTTTTTATACTGTCCTCAATTCAGGTTATTTGCCACGAATGCACGAATTATGTTGCTTCACAGTCACTCATGAATTTTTTCCATTCGTGAAATATTTATCTCCCTTTTGTAATTATTTATAATATATTTTTCAATTCGTGCATTTGTGGCCTTAATTGCTGTCAACCAACAAGATCATTTCTTCATGAAAGCCGGCAATTGTCTCAGTGCCGCCAGCTCTTTGAATTTCTCCTTTACTTCGCCGCAAGGGCTGCCGAAATACGTTTTTCCGCCTTCCAGGCTCTTGGAAATCCCGGACTGAGCCAAAACAACAGCTCCTTCGCCGATCACAACATCGCTCGCACAGCCTACCTGTCCCCACAGCGTCACATTGTCTTCAACGGTAACGCAGCCGGCCAAACCGACCTGTGCAGCCATCAGGCAGTTTTTGCCGATAACCGTATCGTGGCCTACGTGCACCTGGTTGTCAAGCTTGGTGCCGTCGCCAATGATCGTATAAGCTGAAACGCCTTTGTCGATCGTGCAGCCAGCCCCGATATCCGTGTTTTTCCCGATAATCACGCCGCCGCAGGAGTGCATTTGCTCAAAGCCCGCTGGTTTTTTCTTGTAATAAAACGCAAAATGCCCGATGATCGCCCCCGGCCCTATTTTGGCGCCTTCCCTGATAATCGTGTTGTCCATGATGACCGCATTCGGATAAATGATCACATTTTTTTCAATCGTTACCCTGTTGCCAATAAAAACGCCCGGGTAAATGAAAGCCGTTTCGTCGATTTGCGTATCAGCGCCGCGATCTGTTTCCTGCAGCATTACCGGATCGTAGTGGCGCGTCAGCCTGTTGAAATCATCGAACGGGGCATTGGACACCAGCAGGCCTTTTCCTTCCGGGCAATCGGTTTTTTTGTCAATGAGGATCGTTGTAGCCGCACTGTTCAGGGCTTTATCGTAATATTTCGGGTGGTCCACAAAAACAAGGTCCCCGCTTTCAACCATGTGGATTTCGTTGATCCCGGTGATCAGATGATCCGGGTTTCCGACGAATTCACAGTTTAAAAAAGTTGCTGCATCGCTTAGTTTAAGGGCCTTCGGTAATTTCATGGACAATTTTTTTATAAAATTACGGTGTTTACAGCCTGCTTTCCAGACAAAAAACAATAGTTATTCATTCCAAAATGTTAATTTGTATGAACTTTTTCAGCGATTGACTGTACCGAAATAAAATTTGAAGCGAAAAATTATGAAAAATCTGCTCTTATGTGTTGTTTTTACCTGTGCTGGCCTGGCTTTTTCCCAAACCAAGCAAATTGCCCACAAAAGCCACAGCGGTGACAAAAACAACTTCTTTTCTTCGGATTACATGGATAATTTCGGTTTGCCGCCGGAAGAAATTGATTCCATCATCATCCTGAAAAACAAATGCATTGTGGAGGTCAAGAAATATGCACACTGGTACGGACCGGATACTGTTTGTGACCACCCGTATTTCAACAAAGGATATTCTGAGGAACAAATCCGGGCGATGTACCCCAAAGAAATTGTTATCGTTGGCTTTGAGAATTACAAGGCCGGCAAAAAACATAAAGCGAAAAAAACCAGTAAAAAAGGGTCGTTTTATTACCTGGCAATCCTTATTTTCCTGGGACTTGGAGCAAGCTATATTTTTCAACCGAAAAACCAAAAAACCTTATGAGAACTCCTCTCTTTGTATTTCTTCTGTTTTCCGGAAGCCTTTTTTCGCAAACAAAGCTTATTGCACATAAAAGCCACAGCGGTTCCGACGCCAGTTATTCGGCAGATGCTTACCCGGATAATTTTGGTGAAATCGCCCCGCGGATCAAAAAAATCAAATTACTGAAGAACAACTGCATTGTCGAATTCCTGGATTGGGGACAAAACGATACGGTTTGCGACCATCCTTATTTCACCGGGCAATATACACTGGACGAAATCAAGCGCTTTTACCCCTCAAGCACTGAATTTATCGGTTTTGAAGGCAAGTTCTTCAACAAGGTTGTTGCACCCCCGGCTGAAAAGAAAAATTCCCTTTACTTACTTGCGCTGATCCTGTTCCTGGGCGGGGCTTCCATTTTTGTTTTCAAACCGGCTAAATGACCCGGGCGCTGAAAATAAATGTCCTGGTTTTTGTGCTGCTTTTTACGCTCACATTGCCTTTTCCATTACATTTCATTCAGCACCCCGCTTTTTCGTACGAGCACATTTTTATATGGCTGGAACAGGGAATTTGTTCTGTTATCGGTTTTAACTGTGATTTCCAGGGACATTTATATTCCGATTCACCTGATTTATTAGTTCATACATTTTTCCTTGTTTTAATTTCGCCACTGATAAGCTGGCCTTTGCTCAAAATACGCTGGCTTTCACCGGAGCTTCTGAATAAGTTGTATTTGCTCGTTTGTTCGTACACTCTTGCTTTTTTCTTAATGAAATATGGCTTTGACAAAGTTTTCAAGCACCAGTTTTATTCCCCGGAGCCCAACATTTTGCATACGCCTTTCGGAAAGCTGGATAAAGACATTTTGTATTGGTCGGTGATGGGAAAATCTTACAGTTATTCGCTTTTCAGCGGCCTGCTTGAAGTGTTGGCGGGTATGCTTCTTTTTTTTCGGAAAACACGTAAGCTGGGCGCTTTGCTTTCTTTCGGCGTAATGCTGCATGTGTTAATGATAAATTTTGCTTACGGCATTGAAGTAAAAATCCTCTCTTCCTTTCTGCTCCTGCTGAGCTTATTGATCCTGCTTTGGTACCGTCGGGAGCTGCTGGCATTTTTTATTAGGGAAAACGCTGTTATTTGCCGCCCTGAACCGGAAATAAGCCTGAATTTCCGCCTGAAACGCCTGATCCGCTTCACGTTAATCTTCTACATTTTTTTCGAATCCACGTTTTTGGCTTTTTCAACCGCAAACTTCAACGATGACAACTATCCAAGGCCCAAGTTTCACGGCGCTTATGCTGTTAACGGTGAACATATGCTGCTTGCGAAAGAGCTTGGATTAAAGCAAGGCACGGAAATCAAGCGTATTTTCATTCACCGCCAGGCCTATTTTATTGTTCAGACAGCGGAAGACCGGTTCATCGATTTTGCATTTCGCTACCTGCCGGGTAAAAATGGGATCCAGCTGCGAAACCCGCAAAAAACAGAGCTGTATTTTCAACAAAATCCGGGTTTAAAGCTTGAATTTCAGTATCACAACAACAAGCAGCGTGTAAGCTTAAATAAACTAGCATTTTAGTTTAACCACGACCGCGAAACAGCACCGCAGGTAATTGCACTAATTTTCCCGAAATCCATACTCATTGCATTCGTGAAATATTACCATCACTAATTTTACAAGCTCATTCGTGTTAATTCGTGTAATTTCATGGTTAAAAAACTAAGAATACAATAGTTCCGGCTATTTCAGCACTATTCATATTTTTTTCTTTGCTTTTTTCTTCCTATTTTTGTTACTAAATTTAGAGTACATGCCTGTATACTTCGATAATGCAGCAACGACGCCGATTTTACCGGAAGTTGTTGATGCAATGTGTCAAACGCTGAAAAACACTTTCGGAAACCCATCTTCAAGTCATGCTTTTGGCCGGGAAGCCAAGGGAAAACTGGAAACTTCCAGGAGAACGGTAGCGAAATACCTGAACTGCTCGCCGGGAGAAATTATTTTTACCTCCGGTGGAACGGAAGCAGACAACATGGCTTTTGTGACAGCGATCGAACAGCTGGGCGTAAAACACATTATTACGAGTAAAATCGAGCATCACGCAGTTGGCCATACAGCCGAAAAATATGCCCACGACAAAAACATACGGTTAAGCTATGTCAACCTGGATGCGAAAGGCAGCGTCAATTACGCCCACCTGGAAGAATTACTGCAGCAAAGCTCAAACGCGTTCGTTTCTTTGATGCACGCCAACAATGAAATCGGAACTTTACTCGACCTGAAGCGTGTTTCAGCGCTTTGCCGGAAATACAATGCTTATTTCCATTCGGATACCGTTCAAACCATGGGGCATTACGCCTTTGATTTACAAGATCTTGATATTGATTTCCTGACCTGCGCGGCACATAAGCTGCATGGCCCGAAAGGGATCGGTTTTTTATACATCAACAAAGCTATCAAACCGTCGAACCTCATTCACGGCGGTGCACAGGAACGTGGTTTTCGCGCTGGTACAGAAAACATCGCCGGAATTGTCGGCCTGGCCAAAGCTATCGAAATCGCTTACGATAACCTCGAAGCCCACCAGCAGCATGTGCAGGGCCTCAAAAGCTATTTCATGGAAATGCTTCAGCAAAAAATCGAAAACGTGTCCTTCAACGGTGAAACAGAGCCTGCAAAAAGCTTGTACACCGTATTGAGCTGCTCTTTTCCTAAAAACGAAAAATCCGGCATACTCCTGTTCACCCTCGATTTGAAAGGTGTGGCCTGCAGCGGTGGAAGCGCCTGTACCTCAGGTGCAAATAAAGGCTCTCATGTATTGGAAGGTATTGAAGCCGATGTAAACCGTCCGACAATCCGTTTTTCCTTTTCACATCTGAATAAAAAAGAAGAAGTTGAATTTGCCGTAGAACGCCTGCGGGAAATTTTCACCCCGATTACTGCCTGATTATGAAATCTATACTTCTACTGCTTGGCTTCCTGCTTGCATTTTCAGCAAGGACGCAGGAATTGTATTTCCCGCCGCTCGCCGGAACAACCTGGGAAACAATCGATCCATTAAGCCTCGGCTACTGCCAGGACAATATAGATGTGTTGCACGATTACCTCGAAGAAACCAACAGCAAGGCTTTCATTATGCTGAAAGACGGCAAGATCGTCTTCGAATGGTATTACGGCACATTTACCCGCGACAGCTTCTACGTCTGGAATTCTGCCGGAAAAACGCTCACCGCTATGGCCGTCGGAATTGCACAGCGCGAAGGTTACCTCGAATTAACGGACACGACATCACACTATCTCGGAACCGGCTGGACTTCCCTCACCCCTGCCCAGGAAGAAAAAATTACGATTTGGCACCAGCTGACAATGACTTCCGGACTGGGACACACCGGAGATCATTACTGCACCGATCCGGAATGCCTGGTTTACGAAGCTGAACCCGGAACACGCTGGTCTTACCACAATGGCCCGTATACTTTGCTTGACGGTGTGATCGAAGCTGCTACCGGTGTGAACCTGACAACGTATGTCAATCAAAAAATCCGCAGTAAAATCGGAATGAACGGCTTTTTTTATCCCGTTGATTACAATAACGTAAACCTGAGCAACGCCCGGAGCATGGCCCGCTTTGGCTTACTGATGCTTGCTGAGGGTAACTGGAACGGAACGCCTGTGCTCGATGATCCGGCCTATTTCCAGGCGATGACAAATACTTCACAGCCTTACAACCCGTCCTACGGTTATCTCACCTGGCTCAACGGCAAAGGATCGTATATGATCCCTTCATCTACCGTTCAATTTACGGTGAACACGGACGCCCTGCCAAACGCCCCTGATGATGCTTTTGCCGCCATGGGGAAAAATGCACAGGTCATCAATGTTGTACCTTCACAGAACGTGGTGGTTGTGCGCATGGGTGAGCACGACGGAACGAGCCTGATCGGGAACGAATATAACGACAGCATCTGGAGAAGGATCAACTTGTTGCCTTGCGTCCAGGGAAGCCAGGAAATCCATACGGAAACATTCAGCCTGTACCCGAACCCTGCACAGGATTATTTAGTTATCAAAAGCGCTGAAGCAGCGGAATCTGTTGAAATCATTGATATTCAAGGTAAGAGTTACGCGCAAAAGCCTGAAAACGGCAAGCTCGACCTGCGCCGCTTCGAACCGGGCGTTTATTTCCTGAAAATTGCCATCGCTGATGAAAGCAGGGTTTTCCGTTTCATCAAACAGTAACCATGCACATTCTCCTTATTCCTTCCTGGTATCCCACTGCTGAAAATCCTTACAACGGAAACTTTATCCAGCGGCATGCGGAGCTTTTGGCGGAGAAACATAGGGTAACAGTGCTTTATTTCACTTCGGAAAAAATCCCGGAAGCAGAGATTGAAACACAGCAAAACGGCCAGCTCCAGGTAATTCATGTCCGATACCCGAAAAAAAATAACAAAATCGGGCAGTTTCTCAGCCTGAGAAGGAGCTTTAATGCTGCAATCAAAACTATAAAACAGGTTGATCTCATCCATGTCCACGTGGTGCTTGACCGCGGTATTTTGGGTGTCTGGGCGAAAAAACATTTCAGTAAACCCCTGGTGGTGACTGAACATGGCTCGTATTTATTCCGTGAAAATTACCGGCAGCTTAGTACACGGCAAAAAATGATCATCATCCAGACGTTGAAACATGTATCCGCCATGAGCTGTGTTTCCCAGGCGCTTGCTGATGAGATCCGCTATCTTTTTCCACGGGCAAAAACTGCGCTGACACCGAATGTGATCCGGCGGGATTTATTCACGATTGCAGCAAAACCAAGTGAAAGCACAACACGTTTTATTCATATTTCAACGCTGGAACCGGTGAAAAACGTTCCTGAAATGATCCGGGCATTTGAGCTTCTGGACCAAACCCAACCCGATTTTACGCTCCGCATTATTTGTGAAAAAGCCGATCCCGAAATCAGGCAGCAAGTTGAAAGCTCGGTTATTAGAGCAAAAATCCGTCTTGAAGGCCCGCTACCTATTGAAAAAGTGGCCGAAGCCGTTCAACAGTCTGATGCTTTGGTGATGCTCTCTTCCCATGAAACTTTTTCCTGCGTGATTGCGGAAGCCTGGTCTGCCGGAAAAGCTATAATTTCCACGCCGGTTGGCATTGCAGCCGAATTACCTGCCGAAGCCGGAATTTTAGTACCCGAAGCGACAAGCACAGGGCTTAACACTGCCCTTCAACAATTTATAGCAGCTAAAAACAGCTTCGATCCGGTAAAAATCCGTGCGCTCACCGAAGCTTACACTCCGGAAGCTGTAGCAGAATCTTTTGAGCAATTCTATGCTTCTGTTCTTAAACACTAACTCTTTCCTATGAAGAAACTCATATTTTTCAGCTTCATTCTTGTGCTGGCAGCCTGTTCCAGGGAAAGAAGGAGCAAGCGCGCGGGCCACAGGATGCAGGATTTCATTATTGAGCTGAGCGAATTTGCCAAAGCGCAAAAGCCCGGATTCGCTATTATCCCGCAAAACGGCACTGAATTGCTTTTTCGTAACCTGGATAATATGGAAAAGCTTGAAGACCGCCTGATTAATGCAATTGACGGCATCGGGGTTGAGGAATTGTTTTACAACGGCGTTTTTGAACCGGATGATTACCGGCTTCAGATGCTGCTGCAAGCGCGTGAAAAAATCCCGGTTTTTGTGGCTGATTATACTTCCGGACAGGCTGACCTGAACCAATCGTATGCTTACAATACGGACGCAGGCTTCGTAGCTTTTCCGCGCGACTCGTCGAATTACGATTATCTCAGTATCCCGTCTTATGTGCACCAGGAAAATGCAAATGACATTATAAAACTGTCTGATGCGAAAAACTATCTTTACCTGATCAGCAGCGACAATTTTCCAGATAAATCCAGCTTTTTAGAAGCGATCCGGCAAACAAATTTCGATGTCGTGCTGATGGACGCTTTTTTCGGGGATGAGCTTTTTTCTTCAGCTGAGATCAATTCCCTGAAAACGAAAGCTAACGGAGGTTCCAGGCTTGTAATCAGCTATATTAACGTTGGCGCAGCCGAAAAATACCGTTACTACTGGCAGGAAGACTGGAAGCTGCACCACCCGCGCTGGCTCAAAAAGGAATATGAGGGTTACGAAGACGAAATCTGGGTGAAATTCTGGAAGAAAGAATGGAAAGAAATTATCTACGGCAACAGCAATTCCTATGTGCAAAAAATCATTGACGCCGGCTTTGACGGGGCTTACCTCGATAATGTGGAAGCGTTCTACTTTTTGTATTATGACGAATAATTCGTGTGTTAATGAGGGGAAATATGCTGGTGTAAATTTTGCATTTCAAGGCAAAATAGTTTATTTTTGATAGAAAGATTTAACCTATGTACGCAGGAACGATAAACCAAACGGTGCTGTTTGACGCGGCTCCGCAGGATGTCTATGATTTATTGATGGATGCCGGAAAACATGCAGCATTCTCAGATTCGGAGGTAAAGATGAGTACCGAAGTTCCCGACACATTCAGTACGTTTAACGGCTATTGCCATGGGTACAACATCGAGCTGGACCCCGGGAAAAAGATTGTACAAGCCTGGAATTTTGCGGAAGAAGGATGGCCGGACGATCATTTTTCCACCTGTACCTTTTTGTTTGAAGAGGAAGATGGTAAAACAAAGCTCAGCTTTTCGCAGACGGGAATCCCCGAACACAAGGTGAAAGACCTGGAACAAGGCTGGCAAATCTATTACTGGCGGCCAATGAAAGCTTACCTGAGAGGAAAATCAAGCCAAAACTTTTGACCTGCAGAAATGCAGCTCGTAGCTTGTGCCATGAGTACAGTCCACACTGAGACCGGCTTCAATTTGCTCGGCGAGCAGGTGGATGAGCTGAATGCCCAGGCTTTTGGAGCTTTGGTGATCAAAATCGGCGGGGATACCGACGCCATTGTCCCAGATCCGGATTGAAAGATCTTCACCTTTTTTATCTACCTGCACCTTAATTTCACCCTGGTGGCCGGGAAAAGCATACTTGAAAGAATTGGTAATAATTTCGTTAAAGATCAAGCCCAGCGGGATCATCGTATCCATTTCAAAATGCTGTTCCTTTTCCATAATGAATTCGAAATCAATTTTATAATCGCTGGTTTCAAAAGTATGGTAAATCGAGCGGTACAATTTTTCGACGTATTCCTTGAAATTGATGTGGCTCAGGTCTTTGGTTGCGTATAGCATTTCATGGATCAGCGCCATGGACGTAATGCGGTTTTTACTTTCGCGGATCAAGCCCAGGAATTTCGCATCCTGCACGGATTCCGACTGTAAGTTCAGCAGGCTTGAAATGATTTGCAGGTTATTTTTCACGCGGTGGTGCACTTCCTGGAGCAATTGTTCTTTCTCCTTGAGGGAAATCGTTGAATTTTCGAGTTCTTCGCCGAGCATGTTTACACCGGCGCTGATGGCATCAAAAACGTCTTCCGTACCGGTGAGCTCCGTTTTTTTGTCAAATTCCAGGCGCGCGTAAGATAAAATCACCTCGAGAATGTCGTTTGCGCGTTTATCTGAATATATTTCCTTTTCGGTTTTTCCAGGTTTCACTTTTTGTTCACTTTTAGGCTTAGCAACCACGTTATCGCTTCTTCTTCGTTTTCAAACAGGCGGGTTGGCACAGCAGGTTTGTTGATTCCCATAAAAAAATTTCCTATCACCCGGCTTAAGGGCGAATCGATAATAATAGCGAATGAAGTGGTGTTGGTTTCGCGCCCTCTCACAGAAAACTGGTTGCGGGCTTCGCGGCTGATTGATTTAATTCCCCGGGCATCGATCAGCAAAGGAAATTTTTCCCCATTGACAGATAGTCCGTTTACGGCAGCTGAGTTTTCCCGCGCTTCTATCACGCCTACCTCAGATCCCGGCTTTACCTTTGTTCTTACAATTCCATCCTCGCCTTTCCATGTATGGTAACATGTTATTTCGAGCGCATCGGCGGGAACATTCATGGATTCGAAGATAGTAAAAAAAATAAAATGAACTGCTAAATTGGTTCAATTCAAGGTTTTTACCGGTTAACTATCAAAAAAAAAGCCCGGATCGCGTGATCCGGGCTTCAAACTTATGTTGAGAAAGCTTAAGCTGTTACGCCGATCACTTCCGCCATTTTTTTACCAATTTCTGCCGGTGAGTCCACTACGTGGATACCGCACTCACGCATGATGCGCTTTTTCGCTTCAGCTGTGTCATCATGGCCGCCAACGATTGCTCCTGCGTGGCCCATTGTACGTCCTTTCGGGGCTGTTTCACCTGCGATGAAGCCAACCACCGGCTTTGTTCCGTTTTCTTTGATCCAGCGCGCTGCAATAGCTTCGAGGTTTCCACCGATTTCACCGATCATAACGATTCCTTCAGTTTCAGGGTCGTTCATCAGCAATTCAACTGCTTCACGCGTTGTTGTACCGATAATCGGGTCACCACCGATCCCGATCGCTGTTGTGATCCCCAGACCTGCTTTCGCAACCTGGTCAGCAGCTTCGTAAGTCAATGTTCCTGATTTGGAAACGATACCGATTTTACCTTTTTTGAATACGAAGCCCGGCATGATGCCTACTTTCGCTTCACCTGCGGAAATAACTCCCGGACAGTTCGGCCCGATCAGGCGGCAATCGTAACTCTGAATATATTCTTTGGCTTTCACCATGTCATTTACCGGGATTCCCTCGGTAATGCAAACAATCACTTTGATACCGCCGTTGGCTGCTTCCATAATAGCGTCAGCTGCAAAGGCCGGCGGAACGAAAATAATGGATACATTGGCCCCTGTTTTTTCAACCGCTTCTTTTACCGTGTTGAACACAGGCTTGTCCAAATGTGTCGAACCTCCTTTTCCCGGTGTAACACCACCAACAACATTGGAGCCGTATTCGATCATCTGGCCGGCGTGAAATGTACCTTCACTCCCAGTGAAGCCCTGTACAATAATTTTAGAGTCTTTGTTAACTAAAACGCTCATGTTTATTTAATTTTCGTTGCCCAAAATTAGTGTTTTGAATCTGAACCCGCAAGTAAATCGGAAATTAAATTTTTGCATGGACGGGAACGTCTTTCCCCTTTTCGGGCGGGACAAAGGGGCAGCACCCCGCTCTTATTGTAAAACCAAGCACTCTTCCCGATAGTTATCCTATTGCTTCTAAGAGGAAAGAAAAACAACATTTCACCCCCGAAACGTTAAAAATCATCGTTTAATCATTTTTTTCTATTGCTTAATCGATTTTTTCCTTAATTTTAAATCCATCTATGACCCTTAATTTCAATAAGCAGTTCGAGGAGCTTTCCAGGCTTCCCGTCAACGAAACGGATACGCTGGACGATGTGCTTTACCGCCTGGGTCAGCGGCTTTGCTCCTGCCTAAGGCTGGAACGGGTGAATATCTGGGTTTTCAAGCAGAACCCGAGCCGCATTGAATGTATTGCGAACTACTTCTCTGAAGATGACAGCTTTTCAAAAGGCGAAACTTTGCTGGAAGCACAAATCCCGAGCTATTTTGCGCATTTGATGAGCGACCAGACGATTTCCATTTCCAACGTTTATACCGATGAGATCAGCTCTGAGCTGAAGGATTCGTACTGTGCCGACAACCGGATCATGGCAATTCTCGATATCCCGGTGCGGATTGAAGGAAAGCTTGCCGGGGTGATTTGCTTCGAAGACTGTAAAAACGAGCGGACCTGGAAAGAAGACGAGATCAATTTTGCTATGGCCGTGAGCCAGATCGTTTCCCTTTCCATTGAAAATTATAAGCGCCGCCATTATGAGCTCAAGCTTAAAAAAGCGCTGGAAGAAAAAAATACGCTGCTTGTTGAGATGCACCATCGCATTAAAAACAACCTCACGATGCTCATCAGCCTGCTGCGAATCCAGTCGCGTACGATTAACGATCCGGGCGACCTGGAAATTTTCACAAGCTTTGAAAACCAGATCCTTTCCATATCCAAACTGCACGAACAGCTATATGTTACCGGAAATTACCTGAAAGTAAACCTGAAATCTTACCTGGAAGAACTGAGCAGCGGCCTGAACGACTCCATGAACAATCCTTCCCAATTCGACCTGCACCTGGAAGAAGTGCTCGTTAAGTCCAGCACTGCCGTCACGATTGGCCTGATTGTCAACGAAATTATTAACAATTCACTGAAACACGGGTTGAAAATCAGAAAAAACCTGACTATTTCGATTGGCCTGTTTCATCAAAACGGCATGGTCCACCTCACTTTATCCGACAACGGCGATGGTTTCAATATGCCGGAAGAAATCGGCAGCTCCTTTGGCCTGAGCCTGATCCACGATCTTTCCGAACAGATTAATGCGGAAATTATTTTTACAAGTAATTCCGGTGGAACGAGGTATGAGTTAAGAATGGAAAACTAATGTTTTAATGAGTTAATATGCTAATGAGCTAATAAGTTGAATAGCTTGATAGAATTACATTAGCACATCAATCAATTTACGTCAGTCACTTCCATATCAAATAAAAGCACGGAATTTGGCGGGATATCGTCCAGGCTGTAATCACCGTAACCGAGCTGCGGCGGGACGATCAACTTGATTTTTCCACCTTTTTTGAGGTAAAGCATAGCTTCCTGCCAGCCCATGATTAATTTTTTAACTTTGAAAGTAACGGGTTTCTTCCTGTTTTCGCCGTCAAAAATAGTTCCGTTGAGCAGCTTTCCCTGGTAAACAAAACTTACTTCGTCTGTGGGCTTGATGTATTCGCCCTCCCCTTCTTTCTCAATGAAATAGTAAAGGCCCGACTCGGATTTCCGATATTTTACAGGGGATTTCTCCAGATAGTGTTTGATCTTCTTGTCAAAAGAAGCGTGATCTGCTTCGTTGTAAGTTTGTTGGCATCCCGCAAACAAAGCGGCGGATAGTGTAATTAAAAACAGGTATTTCATTCTAAAAAGCTATTGGCGTTACGGTGTACCCTTCTTCCTGAAGCAAGCGGATCACTCCTTTTTCGCCGGATAAATGTCCTGCCCCCACAGCGATAAAAGCCCGCTGTTTTTGGATAATCTCGTTGATCCGGGGAATCCATTTTTGATTGCGCTGATCTAAAAAAGCGCTTTCGTGTTTCGAAACGACACTTTCGCCCTGGATCATTCCGTGGAGGGAATCCAGCTGCTGACGCCTGTAAATTCCTTGCATTGTAATGAGAAGACCGATGTTTTTTTGCTCGTCCCGGATACTTTCCATGACCATTTCGGCCTGTTCATCACGCGTCAGCTGATCAAAAAACGAAATTTGCTCGGCAACACTTTCAAAGCCCAGGAAAGGGATTTTATTTTTTTCGGCTACTTCCTTGATTTTCATTTCATAGGATTCTGTTTTCCCGAAGAAATGAAGCTGCACCAGGGTTTGCAGGATCACAAAGGGCTTCATTTTACCAAAAGTCGCCAAAAACGGGTCTTTTTTCAGCATCAGCCTGGTTTCGGCCCAGCGCAGGATCGTATCTTCCTGTTCCGGACTGAAAAAATCAAAGAGGTTTCCTTCTTTCAGGTAAATATGTTTCAGCGCTTCGTCCTGGTCACCCATTTGATCAAGGGCTATTTCGGTGACTACGACATCGGATTTTTTGATAATCTTCTCCAGGGAAGGCGGGAAATAAAAATATTCTTTCTGGATCATGTGCATCGTCCCGAAAAGATAAGACGGCTCTTTCAAGCCATTCCCCTCGATTTTCCAAAGCAGTGAAGTTGCCGGCGGCAGATCAGGGCCGTCAGTCGTTCCCCGGAAAGAAAAGCTGAACGCAGCAACCCCGGTGAGCAATAATAAAATTATTTTCAGGCCTGTTTTCATCTCTGCTTTCTTACTTTGGTTTTAAGGCGGATCAATTCGTTATCTGCGCCAGGTAGTTATCGTCCTTGTCGTAAACGCGCGATGCTTTCAAGCCTACATTTTTAGCGGCTTTAAACAGCGAATCGAAATCAGCGTACAACCAATCAAACTGTGTACCACGTTCTTTCTTATACGTCATCCAGAAATTAAAATTGCCGTAATATTCGTTGTTCAGGTCAATCCAAAGCGAACCGTCCTCGTCTTCATACAGGTATTTGATATCGGATGAGTCACACAAAATCTGTCCGCCCGGCTTGAGCAGCGATTTGGCATGCTCCAGTGTCCGCTCGAGGTTGGAGAGCTTGCCGGCAATCCCGATCCCGTTCATCAGCATCAGGATCGTATCGTATTTGGCTTCGCTTTTCAGGTCGAAAAAATTCTCTTTCCAGGCGTTTAAGCCATTGCTTTTCATGTGTTCAACCGCCCCGGGGGAAATATCGATAGCATCGACGCTCATCCCCATATCCTGGAGATATAAAGCATGGGAACCCGCACCGGCGCCAACGTCCAGCACTTTCCCCCTGCAAAGCGACAAAGCCTTTTTCTCCAGCTCGGGCATTTCGTCAAACGACCTGAAAAGAACCTCTACAGGAATAATATCGTCTTCACACAAATCGGAAGAAACGATAATGTCTGCAGGTTTTTTAAATTTAGCGTAGTCAAGTATTGCTTTACCTATTGGATCCATTTTTTTAATTGAGAATTGAAAATGGAAAATGGAAAATGGGAATGGAAAATTAAATTCTCAATTCTACATTTTCAATTCTCCATGCTATTAATAGTCGTCGTAATTTTTGAAATCTTCTTCATCGTAGCCGTCTTCGAAATCGTCATCGTAGATATCGTCATCGTCGCCATCCAGATCATCATCGAAACCATCTATTTCGTCCTCATCGTCGAGATTAGCCATACGTGAATCTTCAGGCGGGGCCATGCCAACGGACAATACGGTTTCGGGCTTGGTGACCTGCTCATTGCTGCGGCCGATGAGCTCAATCAGGAAAATCCACATGCGCATGAAATCGTACACGAGGATTATTTTCTGATCGTCGGCCTCCATAAAATCGCGGAGAATGGCAGAAGACATCACGGAAGCTTTTTCGTCTATCGATTCATCGCCGTAATTCATGTCCATCAGGCTGATTTCGTGACCTTTGTCCCACTCGTCGTTAGACATGTAGAACGAAGCCATCTGATCGCCCTGGAAGCGGAATGAGTTGATAATTGCCTGGTACAGGGATTCGAAATTGTCGTTTTCATCCACGAGGATGTCCCTGAAAATCTCGGCTTCCTGATCAGTATCCAATAAAACGCGGAATTTTAAAGCTCCCATAAATCAATTTTGCTTCAAAGCTAATGAAAAATCCCCAAAGAAAAAAGATAAATTAACCACATAGGCACATAGAAATATGAAACTTTTCCTTTGGAAATTTACTCTTGTGATCTTTGGAAAGCCCGGAATTTGTTCTACAAAGGAATATACTGAACCAACACAGGGCATGCAGTTATTAATAGCGCGACAGGTAATTGCGTATAGAACCGGCTGTACACCATTTTTGAATGACAAACTATGTGTTCTATGTGGTTAAAATCACTTCCCGCTATTGGGATACAACAAGATTTACCGGGTTAAGCCGTAAGTATCGTACATCTCGGATTCAATCGTCTGAATGGCTTTTTGGAGTACCTCGTTTTCGGCGTTTGCGATTTGATAATACTCGCTGATACCCCATAAATCCTGGGCAAGCATTGCTTTCATACGCAGCTTGATGGATTGCTCGCTGGTTTTGAATTCCGCTTCATTGAACTTAAGCTCCGGGTCTTCTTTTTTCACATACTCAAAAAATTCGTCCATCAT
This sequence comes from Crocinitomicaceae bacterium, assembly GCA_021325675.1. Taxonomy (GTDB): domain Bacteria; phylum Bacteroidota; class Bacteroidia; order Flavobacteriales_D; family Crocinitomicaceae; genus M2408. The sequence continues at coordinate 176,787 of JAJTCM010000001.1, read as the reverse complement.
CTTCTTGTCAACGGAAAAATCACTTTTATATTTCTCAAAATCCGGGTAAGAAGCGATGAGCTTATCGCGGTTTTTCTCCACGTACGTCAACCCGAAGGAATTGAAATAGCCTCCCCTCACGAGGGATTTGTAATATTCTGTCACCGAAGCAGTATCCAATGGAACAAAAACATCCGGCATAATCCCGCCGCCGCCGTACACATTACGTTTGCTCAGCTTTGTGAGGAATTTCAGGGAATCATTGAATTTGATGCTGTCCTGGCTGGACAATTCACCATGCAGGTAACGGTCCATGTAATCGTTGCGGTATGCTTCGAGATCGTCATACGGTTTTTGGATGAAACGTCCGCTCGGCGTGTAATAACGGGCAATTGTCAGCCTGATCTGTGAACCATCCGTGAGATCTATCGGGCGCTGAACCAGTCCTTTACCAAAGCTCCGGCGGCCAACGATCAAACCACGGTCCCAATCCTGAACGGCGCCGGAAACGATTTCGCTGGCGGAAGCTGTATTTTCATTTGTCAGGACGATCAAACGGCCTTTTTCCCAGTTACCGAGAGCGCCTGCATTCAAATCCTGTCTTGGCTGGGAACGCCCTTCGGAATAAACGATCAGTTTGTTATCTGAAAGGAATTCATCGGAAACGGTTTTCGCTGCATACAGCAAGCCCCCGCCATTGTCCTGCAAATCGAGGATCAGGTTTTGCATGCCTTTTTTCGACAATTCTTTGATGCTTTTCTGGATTTCTTCCGTTGTTGTGCGGGAGAAGCTGTTCAATTTGATGTAACCGGTTTGCGGGTTTACCATGTAGTAAGAATCAACGGAATACACCGGAATTTTATCGCGTGTGATGACAAAATCGAGGGTTTTCTTCGTGTTTTTACGATTGATCTCGATTTTCACCTTGCTGCCCATTTCACCCATGAGCTTTTCGCGCACCTGGGTATTCTTGAGGCCAACACCGGCAACATTTTTTCCTTCAATGCTTACAATGCGGTCACCGGCTTTAATCCCCAGCTTTTCGGATGGCCCGCCGGGAATCGTTTGGACAACTACGAGCGTATCTTTTAAAATCTGGAAACGAATCCCGATTCCAACGAAGCTGCCGTTTATTTTTTCATTCGCATCGTCTACTTCTTCTTTGGAAATATAGGTAGAATGCGGATCGAGCTTTTCCAAAAGGGCCACAATCGCAGCATCTGTCAGCTGTTCATCATTGACTGTGTCTACATACAAGCTGTTGACATACGTGAGGATCTCGTCGAATTTTTGTGCGTTTGGATTTTTTATCGGTTTCTCCGGTTGGGCAAATAAAAGCGTCGTTGTGAGTAGAAAACCGCTTACAAGTGAAATTGATCTTAACATGGTTTATTTATTTTGATACTAAAATACAACAAAAATGAAAGGAGGTTCAAAAAGTTACATGAGCGGGGAGTTCTTTTATGTAAAGTTAACAATTTGAATTATGAGTGTTGAGTGAAGAATGGAGAATGGAGAATGGAGAATGAGAATTGTCAACCTTCGCTGCTTCGCCGTCATTGGCACATTAACTAACACAACGCTGTTCACTAGATTTTAAAGCGCATGAAACCCCGCTTCATATTTTTTATACTTTTATGCACAGATTACCCGGTATGAAATATTTTGTCTTGTTTTTTGTTTTTTCATTGCTTGCTTCGGCCGGACGGGCGCAGGTGAAGGCTTTTGACAAGCTTGAAATGCTTTATGACCAGCAGCATTATGCAATTGTGCTCAAAAAAGCCGAGCGCTTGCTTGACAACCCGGAATACGATTATTCACAAATCCCGTCGCTCTACAAAAGTATGGCGCTTTTTCAGCTGAGCCAGAACGAATACTGGTACAAACGGCATACAAATGCGCTGGATGAAGCCAGGGAGCTTTTCCTGAAAATCAAATCTTCTTCGGACGGAAAAAAAGTTTTCGAAGCCCATATTTTTGAAGTTTCCGCCCTCAAGCGCGACCTGATTTCCTGGTCAGCCGACCTGAAGCGTACGGGCAACCGCCAGGCCTTCGAATATGTGCAGGAACTGATGAACGGCTTGTTTGAAAACGTACCGGATGTCCTGGAAAAGAATGTTAAACCGGAAGAGGTTATTGTTCAGACCACCGACCTTACCGAAAGCGTGGGCAAGCGCAAAAACCGCGAAGAGATCATTGAAATTGCCAAGAAATATGTAGGCGTTCCTTACGTTTGGGCGGGCAACGACCCGAAAGGCTTTGACTGCAGCGGGTTCACTTCTTACGTCATGCAAGCTTCCCTGCATCAGGCTTTGCCGCGCCGCGCCGTAGACCAGTTTGAAAGCGCCGTGAAAATCAAGCAGAAAGACGTGCAGATGGGCGACCTCGTTTTCTTTGACAACGGTTCCGGGATTTCCCACGTGGGAATTATTGCTTCCAATAAAGGCGAACCGCTTAGAATGATCCATGCCAGCTCCTCGAAAGGGATTGTGATTACGGATATCGAGCAGTCGACCTACTGGCAAAAACGGATTTTTGCCTTTGGAACCTACGTTACGGATTAAGCTTTTTGCGGGACTTGATCGTGTGGAGGATCAGGATAATTACGGTGCTCGCTGTAAATGCTACCAGCGAATAAAACAGGACATCCGAATTATCGAAGAAGGAAAAACAAGTCATTAATGTACAGCCGATCAGTGCGATCCCGCTAAGGGCAAAAATCACTTTCAGGGCGCCCGTTCCACGCACAAATACTTTGTTCCAGATTGCCCAGATAATCCCGCTGAAAATCAGCAGCAGGGCATAGCGCCAGAAAACGGCGAAATCAATGATCTTGAAAATAGAAATGATCCAGATGAGCGATCCCACACCAATTAAGCCCACAATGGCGAGTTTAAGCGGTAAAGGCGAGTTTTTGGTGAGCATTAAGCCCAACGTCAGCCCGATAAAGCCAAAGATGATCAGCGCATAATTAATCGCGGCGATGATCTCGATAAAGCCCATGAAATAAACCACAATGTTTACCAGGAAAGACAGGAAACTAAAGTAGAAGAGTATGTTGTTGATCTTGTTTAACATGCTTAAATTTTTACACCGAATACGCATACATCATCCACCTGCTCAAATTCGCCTTTCCAGCTGTAGAAGAATTCGCTGACTTTTTTCTCCTGCTCCTTCATTGACAGATGACTGATCTCTACGAGCATTTCTTTAAACGGCCTGGATTTGAGCTTTTTCCCTTTTTCACCTCCAAACTGATCGACGTAACCGTCTGTAAACTGGTAAACGCAGTCACCGGCCTGCAGCTGGATTTCATGCTGTGTAAACGGTTTGGCGTGAGAAAACTGGCCGATCGGCTGTTTGTCCGGTTTCAATTCAATAATTTCTTTGTTGCGGATAATAACACATTCGTTATTGGCGCCGGAATACTTCATAACAAGCGTTTCCTGGTCTAGCACACAAAGCGACATATCCATCCCGTCTTTTACATCCGTATTTCCTTTGGAACCGAAAGATTTTACGACGATTTCGCGGTGCATGTTGAGGATTTCCGACGGTTCGGTCAGGCGGTGCTCATTCACACAGCGCAAAAGCGAAGCATTTCCGACAATACTTACAAGTGCGCCCGGTACGCCGTGGCCTGTACAGTCGATCGCAGAGAAAATCGCGAGGCTGCCTTTCTGACGCGCCCAGTAGAAGTCGCCGCTGACGATATCTTTCGGACGGTAGAACACAAAGTATTCATCGAACATCCTGTCGAGACGCTCGGTAGGCAGAATTGTTTCCTGGATCCGTTTGGCGTAAACGATACTATCAACGATATCCTGTGTTTTCTGCTGAATTTCTGCTTTCTGGATTTCGAGCTGCTGGTTTTGCTGGGCGATTTCGCTGGTACGCTCTTTTACAACGGCTTCCAGGCGGATATTCTGGTTTTTCACGCGCTTGATACTCAGGCGGATCGTGATGTAAATGAGGATAAAGAAAGTGATGGCATAAATCAGGAATGCCCACCAGGTGCGGTACCACGGCGGCAGGATCGTAAAGCTGAACTCGAGCACATCGCTTTCAAAACCGTAAATGTTGCGCGCCTGGACTTTCAGGGTGTATGTTCCCTCGCTCAGCTTCTTGAAATCCGCAAAGTTCAGCTCCGACCATTCCGACCAATCGTCCATGTATTCGTCCAGCCTGTAGCGGTATTTCATTTGCTTTAACCCCATAAAGGAATTGGCATGGAAAACAAATTTCATGGAATTATTGTCATAATCCATTTTACCAAGTGACTCGGCCTTCAAAGGATCGTACACTTTCAGTACTTTATTGATAATCAGCTCATCAAAAGAAAGCGTAAACCGGGTTTTAAAATTCTGAATGGCTTCGGGGTTGTAGGAAAAAATACTGCTCCCGGCGCAAAACCAGATTTCCTTGTTGCTGACTTTAGCAATATCAAAGGCCAGCGGGTCTTTGTTGAGGCTGATTTGCTCGAAGGGCCAGGATGTCCACACCCACTTGCCGTTTTTCACTTCCAGCCAGCCGTGCTCGAATTCTTTTGCGCCTTTTTCAAGGTGCACCATCACCCACAGTTTTTTGTCGTCGTGGCTGATGATCCGGTGAATCTGCAAATGACTGTCGCCAATGAATTTTTTGTTGAGCTCTTTGAAGGGGAGCATTGTTTTAAAATCGTCGGAAAGATAATACATTCCTGTTTCCATCCCGATATATACGCGTCCCTGGAAACGTTCCACGACATATTGGGTATTGATGTTTTTACCCAGCGGGGATTTCACTTTTTCGTGTTTGCCGCTGCGGATATCATAGACAAAAACGCCTTTGTTGGCCGCACCGAAAACCAGCTTGCCGTTTAAAGTTGTGAGACTGATGATATCCCCGTTCAGATCCGGGATCAGGCTTGTGTATTCCCATCCTTTGGCAGTGATCGTCAGTTTGCCGAGGCCGGTTTCAAGACCGACAAAAATTTCGTTCCTGTTTAAGGGGTTCTGGTGCGTAATCCAGGCATATTCTTCAGAAATACGTTTGGCATCCTTGTTTTTGACGTCAACCTCAAATACACCATTGAAGCCGATGGCAATAGTTTTGCGGCCGAAATCGGTTTCGTAAGTATTGATGTCAAACACCTGCTGGTTCATCAGCATCAGTGACTGGAAGCTGCGGCGGTTATTCTCGAGTTTCGGCGTCCAGATGTCGGAGGCTGTGGCCAGGTAAGGCTGCCCGTCGATGACGTTAAAGCGCGAAATGAAATCAATCAGGCCGCTGGACTTGTCGTAATATGTGATCGGCGAGGAAGTTTCAAAGAAATGGATCCCGTTGTCCTGGCAAAACCAGAGGTTATTTTCGTTATCAACGATCACATCGTATACCTGGAGGTTTTCCATCCCGTCTTCCAGGGCGAATTTACGTACGAGCTGCCCGGAACGGTCGAGGATCAGCACGCCTTCTTCCGTTGAGATATAGAAATGGTTGCGGTGGTATTTGGCCGCGTTGACAATTTTATCTTTCAGGACGGAAAAATAGCCTTCGGAAGCTTTGAGCCAGGTCAGCTTGTTGTTTTTCACCCGGACCTTGTATACTTCGCCGTTGAGGTTGAAGATATGCCAGGTGTTATCAATCTTGTGCGAACCGCTGATACTGAGGTATTTTACAGTGGACGGAAGCGTAATCTCGCGGGATTCGCCCGTTTTAACATTGTAATAAATGTATTTGCGCTCGTTTACGTTCGGATCATCGTTGCGGTAAGCCAGGAGGATCCCGTCTTCAATGCGGCCGGCGGTTTTGCAGTTGTAATTTTCCGTGTTCGGGATTTTAACCGGCTTCAGCCTTTTGCCATCGTACTGGAAGATTCTCTTTTCCCCGATGAAGAAAGCCATTTTCCCGAATTCGAAAATATTCCAGACCTGGCCGAGATCGTTTTCTTTTTTAGAGATGAAAAGCGGGTGATAAACTGTTTCCCCTTTTTTGGAATACTGGATTTCACCGAAATTATCTTTCCTGCCGACGTAAATTTTGCCGCTTTTTGACGTAAAGATCTTGGTAACTTTGGTTTTATGCACGGCCTGTGCCGCTTTTGCCCCGGAATGCGTGGAATCACAGTTGATCAGTTTCCAGCTGACGCCGTTGAACATAAGCAATCCGTCATTGTTCCCGAAAAAGATGCTTCCGTTATTGTCCTGTGCCCCGGACCAAATCTGGGCGCCGCTTTTGAAATCGTTCTGTGAGAAGTACTGCCCGTTGAATTTACCGTATGGAGCCATATTCTGGGCATAACCGTAGAGGGAAAGACCGATTGCAATACAAATTTTAAATATGTTCCTCACAAATAAGATTTTCAACTTGCTAAAATAAACAAAAATTTAATTTTAAAATGCGATAATTTAAAAAATGGTACACAGGAGCGCACAGGTTTATTTTAGAAACATATATAAAACAAAAAAACCGCCCCGGAATACGGAACGGTTCAATTTAATTACAGCATTTTTTACAGGGATTTACCCAGCGCCAGCAGCTGATCTGCCGTTTGAAGACCAAGCGCCTGCTTTTTCAACACGCCCTGGGCATCAATGAAAAGTAAAGTCGGGTAAACTTTAACCCCGTAAGCGCGGGCCACATTAGGGCCGTCTGCACTTTTTTCCATCTCGATTTTGAGATTGATGAATTTGGAGTTGAATAAATCCGCCACTTTATCGTCCATAAATGTTGTTGCTGCCATTCTCTTGCAAGGCCCGCACCATTCGGTATAAGCGTCGATAAAAATAATTTTACCGCTTGCTTTAGCCTCTGCTTTGGCTTCCTCCAGGCTCATGCCTTTGAATTTAATGCCGGTACCATCCGCAAGGGGCTCAGCCGGGGCATCTTTTTTAACAAATGCCATAGAAACAGCGCCGATGACAACTAAGAGTACAAATAACTTTCTCATTTTACGTTTTATTAATTTTACTTACTTTTGTTTCAGTTCGAAGTTCATCTCAAAAATACAACTTTCTGATGAATCCTCAAAAAATAGTTTCGCACTAAACATGACAAATATCGTTCCAAAGTTTGAATCCTGTAAGCTCACTTTCATGACGAAGGACGAAACATTGATCTCGAAAACCAGGTCTTTTGTGGAAGAATGGAATTCGGACGATCCTTTTTTCATGGCGAAAACTTCCGGTTCGACGGGAATTCCCAAAAACACAAGGCTCGAAAAAAAATATGCTTTGCAATCGGTATTCGCCAGCCAGGCTTATTTCCACTTCGACAGGATGAAAACCATGGGCCTTTGTCTCTCTCCGGACACAATCGGCGGGAAAATGCAGCTCCTGCGGGCCATGGCCTTCGGTTTGGAAATCCTCGTTTTTGACAACGAGCGCAACCCGCTGAAGAACCTGGACCGCGAACTGGATTTTGTGACGCTCGTTCCGCTGCAGGTGCAGGCGATACTGGACGAAACGCCTGAAAAACCCGAGCTTTGCCGCAAAATCCTGATCGGGGGGGCGAAAGTACCGCTTCAGCTGGCAGAAAAATTACGCACATTCTCAACTGAATTCTTTGAAAGCTATGGAATGACGGAAACGTATTCCCATGTGGCGATCAAAAAACTGAATAGCTCCACGGCCGTATTTGAAGCTGTGGGCGACATCCGTTTTTCAAGCCGTGACGGAAACCTCGTGATCCATGCGCCTTTGCTTGGGATTGATTCTTTACCAACGAATGATTCGGTGGAATTACTGGATGAGCGCCGCTTCAGGCTGCTGGGCAGAAGTGATTTTGCGATCAATTCGGGAGGATATAAATTTCACCCGGAGCTGCTGGAACAAAAGCTCGAAGGCCGGATTCCCGTGAATTATTTTATCATCGGGGAAGCTGACGCGGAGTTTGGCGAATGCGTAACGCTCTACCTGGAAATGGATTATAGTACGGAAATGAAACAGCGTGTTGAGGAAACACTTGCTGCATCTTTCGGGCGATACGAAAAACCAAAGAAAATCTACTTTCTCCGGGAATTTGTGAAAACCGAAAGCGGTAAAATCAATCGTTTGGCGAGTCAAAAATCAGCACTTGAGCGTTAGAAAAAAATATTACGACCTGTTCGGGCTGGACGAAAGTGCCGGAAAAACGGAAATCCGCAGGGCTTACCGCAAGCTGGCGATGAAATACCACCCGGATAAAAACCAGGACCCGCGAGCGCACCAGATTTTTGTGGACCTTGCCGAAGCTTATGAAATCCTCATCAATGACCGCCTGCCGAAAGGCAACGAGCTTAAAACACGTAAAGAAAAAAGCTTTGAAGAACGCCGCAAAGATGCCGAAGAGCGCTTCCGAAAACAGCAGGAACGCCAGCGCAGGGAGCAGGAAGCTTATTTTGCCAACCTGACGAAGGGAAAAAAATGGCTGGTTTTCAAACGGTTTGCACAAATTTCAGCGTTCCTGAGCTGTTTGCTGCTCCTGGATACCCTTTTGCCCACACACATGGAAAACCATACGATCATCTCTTATTCCCCTAAATATAACGGGATTATCAACGGCCAGGTGATTTCCTTTAAAACGGACAGGGAACTGGAGATCTTTGTGAAAAACCCTTATCCGAATATGTACACAAGCCAGCCGCAAATCGGCGTTGAGCGTTCCTGGATTTTCCACAACCCGGTGAAAGTCTGGCACCGAACGCGGTATTATCTGAAATCGTTTGATGTGGATTTTTCGGTCACTTCCCTTTTTCCGTCCGTTCCGATGCTTTTCCTGCTGCCCATATTGACGATGTATTACCGCCGGAAATCCTTCTGGTTTACGCTTTTTTACCTGTTCAGCTTTAATATTATCGGGATTTTTGTCGTTTATTTCCTCGTAACACAAGACCGCTGGCTGCATTTGCTGACTTTGGGAATTATTTGATGAGCTAATGTGCTAATTATATTCGTTTCAAACCATTAGCACATTAAAGTATCAGCACATTTCCATATTACTTCTTCAGAGCCCGGTCCATGTCGCGCTTATCGTCTTTGGCCTTCAGGTCCTGGCGCTTATCGTGGAGCTTTTTACCCTGGGCGCAGGCAATGTCGATTTTTACCCAGCCTTTTTCTGAAATGAACAAACGGAGCGGAATAAGCGTATTTCCTTTGACTTGCAGGAATTTTTCGATCTTATTGATTTCTTTTTTGTTGAGCAATAATTTCCTGTCGGCGCGGGGCTTATGGTTGTAAAACGATCCGTTTTCGTATTCTGTAATGTGCATGTTGCGGATCCAGACTTCACCGTGATCAAAAATACAGTATGCTTCCAGGATACTCGCTTTGGAATTGCGGATACTCTTGATTTCCGTGCCGCCAAGCTGAATCCCTGCCGTGTAGGTTTCGAGCAGGTGATATTCAAAGCGGGCGCGTTTGTTTCGGATATTTACTTCTTTGGAAGACATGGGGGACAAAGATATAACTTCTTCGCTAAAGCTGCGAAGTTTGAATGGAAAATTTAGAATGGAAAATAAGCTACGCTGCTGCCTGCGGCGGTGAGAATTAATTGCATTGCTGCCTGCTTAAAAGGAATTTAAATCGCTAAGCGACATTTATGATAACTAAAACCCAGGCTATCCCTCTTATCTTAGAGTCCAATTAAAACGGGAGCGTAGCCTGGGTTTTATTCTTTCAGCGATCAAGCGATTAGTTTAGCAGGTTTCTATTGTAAGAATAACTATTATTTTTAATTCCTTAGTTGCAAAATGTGCAAACCGGGCTTTTGATTTATTTTTATACGCTTTTTATCGTTTAATCGTTTTTTTTGTTCTTCTCTTCGATCCAGCGTGACAGGTATTTGTAGCTATTGAGAGTATTTAGCCTTAGAATTTGCCCTATAAAATGTTCCTGGCGGTGCTGTTCAAGCCTGCTGTAAATTTGCCGGATATTTTCAAGCAGGCTTTCTTTGAATAAACTTGTCCTGAAACGCTCTTCCAGCAAGGGTTTGATCAGTTTAACCGACCCTTGCCATTTATTTTCATCCTGGTAAAGCCCAATCGCCTGCCTTGCAAAATCTTCCTTATTATCGCTGATTGCACCCGGCCAGCTCAGCTCTCCAGGCATTGATTCGGCGCCAACAGCAGTCGTAACGCTGGGCAAACCGTAGAGCATGGCTTCCAGTAACTTCCCTTTCTGCCCGGCCCCAAAACGCAAAGGCGCCAGGAAAACACGGGCTTCCTTCATGATTTCGGATACCTCTTCTGCCCTGCCCTGAACCCAAAAACCTTCAGCGGGTTTGTTCATCTGCCTGACTTTTTCTGGTAAATACGCCCCGTAAATATGAAGCCCGGCGGTGGGCAGCTGTTTGCGGATAAGCGGCCAGATTTCTTTTTTCAGCCGGGTGATTGCGTCTGTGTTCGGCTCGTGGAAACCATTGCCTATGAAAAGAAAGTTTTTCCGCTCGCCAAACCCGGGCATATTTCCAGGGATTTCATCCACGAGAAGCGGAATGTAATGCAGTAAAGACCCGGGAACCTGCATTTTTTCAATGAGCATATTCATTTCCACTTCAGAAATCACCAGTGACAAGTCGCAGCGCAGGATGGACGCGATTTCACGCTTTGCCACGTCGGAATAAAAAAAAGCATCGTTCCACTCCTTTCCTGATTTGACCGCTTCTCCCCTCGCCTGGCGCAGGAAATGCAAATCTTCCGTATCAAGCACAGTCATCGCCTGAGGAACTTGTTCGCGTACGCGCCAGCCAAATTGCTCTTCCACCATAAAACGGTCAAACAAAACAACATCCGGCTGTAATGCCCGCAGGAAAACGTCAAAAGAAGGATCGTTCAGGCCCACTTGTACAGAATTTATTCCGCTGTCTTTGAAATCATGCGAAAATGGTCCTCTCTCAGCCGCAGAAACGAGTGTCACCTCATCAAACTCCCCGCGGAGCAGCTGTAAAAGATGTACGATCCGGGAGCCGGCGGCCGATGATCGGGGCTCGGGCCAGACATGGGCTATGACGAGGAGCTTCTTCATGCCGGTAAAGGTAAAGATGTTTTGAATTGAACCATAGCAGACGTATAAGAATTTGTGAAAAGGAGATATTGAAGGGCATATAAGCTGAATCCTGTAACTCTTAATACAGGCTGCATGTGCTTAAAAAAACTTACAATCAGGGATTTTCAGAGGTCATATTCCGGGTTTTAAAGATCACCGGGGATTTATGTAAAATTTTATTTGAAAGCTGTAAGAAATTTCATAACTTTGCATATAAATAAAGCAGAATTTAGCATGACAGAAGTAGAATTTTCGCCGGAAACAGAAGCGGTTGAAGCATTAGTGGGTGAGCGCGATCTGATTGTATTTAATGATGACGTTAACACGTTTGACCACGTGATCGATTCTTTTATCAAGATTTGTAAGCACGAATCTGTCCAGGCAGAACAATGTGCGTGGATTATCCACTTCAGCGGAAAATGCCAGATCAAAAAAGGCTCTTACGAAGAGCTGGAACCGATGTGCACCGCACTGCTTGACAGGGGCTTGAGTGCCGAAATACAATAATTTTCAAATTAATTCTTGCAAAACAAGATTTTAGTCTTATCTTTGCACCCGCAATCGGCTTCACAGCCTAAGCGAATGGCCTCGTAGCTCAATTGAATAGAGCATCAGATTACGGCTCTGAAGGTTACAGGTTTGACTCCTGTCGAGGTCACGAAAGAAACCCTGATGTTTACATTAGGGTTTTTTGTTTTTCAGTGTGTTGCTAATTTATTGTAAGCAACGGGAAAAAAAGGAGATTATTTCTATCAAGCTGGAGAAACACCGAAATACCTGGACCTTATGAAAAACCGACCTTCATTGATCTACGCGTTCCACAGCACCTTATTGCCAATTACCCAAGGGATACGAACGGAAACGATTAGCCGGATCCGAAAAAAAATCTCGCACTGATGATTAGTTGATTTGGATCAACGGCTTCCGGATTCAGCGGATTTACTTTTGCCAGGTAATTATAAAAACCAAAAAATGGCAACAGATTTATACGCTGGGTTTACAAACCCGAATGCAGGAGAAACGTTTCGCTGTATTTCAAATGACGAAGAAGCTTTTATATTTGAATGGATTGTTCAACCTGGCGGACATGTTCCTAATCCGCATATACACTTCACCCAGGATGAATTGTTCCATGTCAGGAGTGGCACAACACGGATGGTATTGGACGGGAAGGAATACATCGGTAACGCAGGAGATAGTATAAATGTTCCTAAAGGCATATCACACATTGCCTACAATGATACAAACGAGGCTTTGACTTGCATTGTAGAATTCAGACCGGCACTCGATACCTTTAAATTTTTCCAATGTATGGGAGGTTTGGTACTTGATAAGGATTACGATAAAAACGGCCAGGTCAATATTCCCAAAATGTGCTATTTCATGAAAAAAATGAAGGCAAAGTCTATTACCCGTCCTACTAAAATACCGGCTCCTGTTTTTAAAATCGTACTTCAGTTATTTTACATAACAGGAACAATTCGAGGGTGGAATAAGTACTATACGAAGTACACCGGTGAGAAATAGCCCCGTGCACAAATGTTCCGTTTTTTTCGGATTTTCGACGGGTTGACAAAGACACTCATATTTGAGTTAATCAGCCAACAATTTATCCGTAAGAACCGCTTCCAAATCCTTCATTAAAAAGTGACATTTCTCTTATTGGGTCACACGAAAATAGAAAGCCATCCTTTACGGGGTGGCTTTTTCTGTTTATGATCACCGGCATTTATCCCAGGAAATCAAATTTAGCGTTTTGATGCGGTTTAGCACATTGATCCCAACAAAAAGAGTACCCTAAAGTACTCTTTCGTGTTATAATTTCATTTTTTGTTGTTCACCCGGTTTAAGGGCTTGCTTGTAAAATCTTATTCCTTAAAGAAGAATTACAAGACCAACTACCAGTAATACTATGCCAATTGCTAACATGACTTTTAGTTTTATGCTTTCGCGGTTAATGAATTACCAGGCTCAAGCATTATGCCATGATGTTCAACTAAAAATAAACTACTGATATTCATTGATTTAAATCGAAATTATATTTATTCCCGTCTTATTAATTTTTCAAAATGAAAACAGAATTATCTTATTGGGAATACCAGGATAATTACCGTTCAACAACACTACGAAAAACAAAAAAGCCACCCGTCAAAAACAGATGGCTTTCCTAATTTTACATAGCGGATACTTAATTCCCGGAATTCAGCAAATGCATAATTTCGTCCAGTTTTGGTGAAAGAATGATCTCCGTTCTCCTGTTTTTTGCTTTTCCTTCGGCTGTATCGTTGGGAGCTTTAGGATAGTATTCCCCGCGGCCTGAGGCTGTCATACGGGTTGGTGCAACAGCATATTTTTCATTCAGCATCCGTGTGATCGCAGTTGCACGGGCAACGCTTAAATCCCAGTTGTCTTTGAATACGGCGGTTTTGATCGGAACATTATCCGTGTGGCCTTCTACCAGGATCTGGATATCGGGGTTTTTGTTCAGTACGTCGGCCAAAACCCTCAGGGCTTCCACTCCTTTAGGCTCAACGGCCGTAGATCCGGATTTGAACAGCAGCTGATCTGACATAGAGACGTACACTTTACCGTCGCGGATCTCCAATGTGAGCTCGTCCGAGTTAAACCCTACGAGTGCGTCGCGCAAAGTTTGGTTCAGCCTTTGTGTGGCTTCAGCCTGGCGGGCGATGATGGCCTGCATTTCGCGCAGCATGCGTTCTTTGTTGCGCAGGTCTTTTTCTTTTTGGCTCAGCTCTTCAGACTGGCTTTCATTGATGTCTTCCTGCCCAGAAAGCCTGTTCTGCAGTTTTTTATTGTCATTGGTAAGCCGTTCGTTGACAGCTCTCTGGTCAGCAAGGGAAGTACACAAGGCATCGCGTTCAGCCACAACTGCCTGAAGCCGTTTTCCACCTTTCTTTTTCTCCGGAATGGGGTCACCGCATTTATAAACGGGTGCACAGGAAGAAATTGTCAAGATTCCAATGGCGAAGGCGCCGATCAGAATACATTTATTGAATACTTTCATAACTCTTATTTTTTTAATCCAGGATATTGTCCTCAATTTGTGTTCAGTAAATTTAGGGAGGTGCATTAAAAAACTGTTTATCATTTCAGGGTTTTTGTTACATGGTTCACAGGTGAGTTGAAATTGGATTGATAGATTATTGGATACCAACGAAAAATCCCCAATTCATGCTTGATGAACTGGGGATTTCTATGTGTCCCCTGAATACACCAGGGAAAACAAAAACCACGCTTAACGGATGTCGAACTGTACACGACGGTTTTCCGCTCTTGCCTCAACGGTTGTAGCGTTAATTTTAGGCTGTGTTTCACCCATTGCAGTTGTTGTAATCCGGTCACCGGAAATACCCTGCTCAATAAGGTAAGCCCTCACTGCATCGGCACGTCTTTGGGAAAGCGCCATGTTGTACTCCTGGGATGCACGGTCATCAGCGTGACCTGTTACATTCAGTTTGTAAGACGGGTTTTCCTTCATTACGTCGGCTACTCCTTCGATCATGTGTTTAAAAGATGGGCTCAGATCAGATTTGTCTGTTTCAAACTTCACTTCACTTTGCTCGATCAATGCAATAACAGATGCGCTGTTGCTACTGTTGTTCGTAGAAGTTCCTGTACGATCAGGACATCCTTTCATTGCAGGCGAACCTTTTTCAAACGGACAGTTATCTACGTCATCAGGGATGTTGTCGCTGTCGCTATCCCTTGGCGCTACTGTACGTCCTTTGGTGTCAACCGTAGCTCCGGCTGCTGATCCCGGTTCTTCATCCAGCCAGTTAACAACTCCGTCGCCGTCGTCATCACGCTGCTGTTGCTCCATTTTTTCCAAACGCTCTTTAAGAACCTGGATTTCAGCATCCTTATCAGGCAAAATTGCCCAGTCTGCATGCTGTGCATGAGGCCCGAACGCGTATTGAAGTCCCAGTGAAACATTGATCAGGTAACCGCTAATCCCCCGGTTTGTTCCATTAGAAGAACGGAGGTCATAGGTGTATCCCTGGTAAATGTTCGCTAAAACGGACGCATCGGCATTCATGGTGAAACGTTCG
Organism: Crocinitomicaceae bacterium; assembly: GCA_021325675.1. Taxonomy (GTDB): domain Bacteria; phylum Bacteroidota; class Bacteroidia; order Flavobacteriales_D; family Crocinitomicaceae; genus M2408. Next base: position 161,738 of record JAJTCM010000001.1, on the reverse strand, counting down.
GTTAAGCGTACCTGAGGTGTCAACCCGATAACCCCATGCATAATATGGTCCGGTTCGATTGATGCACCTGTCAGAACGGAGTATCCCCCACCCATGTGCAGGAGCAAGCCTACACGGCGGGTCCATGTCTGAAAATCCATCATGTTCCCCAGGTTGGCAACACCTTCTAAAGATACGCGGGAATAATCTGAAGAAAAATCAGGTTTTCCGGCACGTTCCCTGAAGTTATCGTACCCAAATCCAAGGCGTAACCCGAATTTGGTGTTCACTGCATACCTGAACCCAAGTCCAACGTGGAAAAGATTGAGTGTGGCAGCATCGTAGGAATCTGTCATTGGTTCGACAGGGTTGTTCAGACCAAACTGTCCGTCTACAGAAAAACGGTTGTAAGCAGGGGCCTGAGAGTAAGCACTCGCAAGTGCAAATACTAATACTAAGGTAAGTACTGATTTCATGATTTCTAAAAGTTTAATTGTTTGACAGTTTAATTGTTAGAATAAATTTATAGAAATCAGCCGCAACCGAGTTGTACGTTTTTGTGCTTTTTTTTACAAATTTCCTTGGAAATGCCTATTTACGCTGATCTAGAGGTATTTTTTCAGCAGATTCAGACCCAATTTCGCAGGGTTTTTTACATTATCCAGGCTAATTTGCGCAGATTTGCGCGGTTCAATTAGGAATATTTAACACTTCCGGGTTCCTAAAAGCTTAGGATAGAGGTTCCGAAAAGCTGCCGATAAAGTTGGCTGTACCCAAAAAATCAGGAAAAGAGAACCGGAAAATTTCTTTGTCATGCTAATTTAAACTTACCATAACTGACTATTATTTAGATACACGTATTTAACTGCGCAGGATCTTCTCCATCTTTCTCCCTTTCGCAAGCTCATCGATTAATTTATCCAGGTAACGTGCTTTTTTGGTGAGCGGCGTCTGGATGTCCTCGATGCGATACCCGCAGATTACACCTGTAATTAACTCCGCATTCGGATGGAGCTTCGCCTGTTCGAAAAAGGATGCGAACGTCACTTTCTCTTCAATAAGCTGCTGTAATTTTGCTTCATCAAAGCCGGTAAGCCATTCAATGACCTGGTGTAATTCGTCTTTGGTCCTGCCCTTGCTTTCAACTTTAGTAACGTAGTGCGGATAAACCGAAGCAAAGGTCATTTTTGCAATACGCTCGTCGTGTGTCGGTGATGTGCTCATGCTGTAAATTTAAATTATTTTTTTCAAAACTTGCGTAGTCAAATAACTTCATTTATATTTGTAGTCAAATAGCTACGCAAATGAATTTAAGACGGGACGTTTTCCAGGCCATTGCCGACCCAACACGCAGGGCGATCTTACTGATGGTGGCTTCACAATCTATGACAGCCGGGGCTATCGCTTCCAATTTTGATACTGCGCGGCCCACGGTTTCCAAACACCTCCAGATCCTGACGGAATGTGAATTACTGAAACAGGAACAAAACGGCAGGGAAATTTATTATCACATTAACGCTAAAAAGATGAGCGAAGTGGCCGATTTTATCGAACCGTTCCGCCAACTGTGGGACGACCGGTTCAACAAGCTGGAAGAAATTATGAAAAATTTGAAATAAGATGATGGAACAGAAAACAAAAATCCACGCCGAGGACGGCAAGCAGGAGCTGACGATCACGCGCGAATTTGATTTACCCCTGGAATTGCTTTTCCGGGCGTATGCAGAAGCCGAAATTGTGGAACAATGGATGGGAACTAAAGTGCTGAAGCTGGAAAACAAAAAGCACGGCAGCTACCAGTTTGAAACCAGCGATCCCAAAGGAAATAAACATCATTTCAGCGGAACGATCCACGAGTTTAGCCCCAACCGGAAAATCACGCGGACTTTTGAAATGGAGAATACACCTTTTGAAGTGCAGCTGGAATTCCTGGAATTTGAAAAGCTGACAGAAGGGACAAGCAAGCTCACGATGCATGTCGTTTACCGCTCCGTTGAGCTGCGGGACAAGCTTTTGCAATTGCCTTTTGCGCAAGGTATCAACATGGCACATAACCGAATCCAGGAAATCTTACACAATTTAAATTAACAGATATGACAAAAGCACACAAAATTACCTATTGGATTGCAACGATCTGGCTTTCACTGGGTATGGTTTCCAGCGGAATTGTACAGCTGATCCACCTGAAAGAAGAAGCGGAAATGATTGACCACCTGGGCTACCCGCCCTACTTTATGACGATCCTCGGCGTTTGGAAAATGCTCGGGGTTATCGTGATCCTCATTCCAAAGCTGCCTTTATTAAAGGAATGGGCCTACGCCGGATTTTTCTTTACGATGTCGGGAGCTGTGATTTCACACCTGGCTGTCGGCGATGAAGCCAAAGAGCTGTTCGGACCTGTGTTATCGCTCATTCTCGTTGTTCTGTCCTGGTATTTCAGGCCGCCAAGCCGCAAGATCAGCTCACTTAAAGCCTGAAGCTATGATGAACCCAAAAGTGGACTGGTATTTCGCGAAAGCCGGAAAATGGCAGGAAGCTACCGAAAAACTGAGAGAAATAACGCTTGACTGTGGTCTCAGCGAAGAACTGAAATGGGGAACGCCTTGCTATACCCATCAAAAAAGCAATATCGTCCTCATCCATGTTTTCAAGGAATATTGCGCCCTGCTCTTTTTTAAAGGCGTTCTACTCAAAAACAACGAAGGACTGCTGATCCAACAAACGGAAAATGTGCAGTCTGCGCGGCAAATGCGCTTTACTTCCGTTGAGCAGGTCGCAGAGCTTGAAGCGACAATAAAAGCATATATCTACGAAGCAGTTGAGGTGGAAAAAGCCGGCTTGAAAGTTCCCCTGAAAAAAACAACGGAATTCGCCATGGCAGATGAGTTCAAGGAAAAACTGGAAAAAAACCCGGCGCTCAAAAAAGCCTTTGAATCATTAACACCGGGACGTCAGCGCGCTTACCTGCTTCATTTTTCACAGCCGAAACAAGCCAAAACACGCGAAGCACGCATTGAAAAATGCATGGAGCTGATTTTCCAGGGAAAGGGACTCAATGATTGAGAATGGAGAATTGAGAATTGAAAAGGAGAATGGAGAATTAGTAATATTGAATGTAGATTCTCATTAAATTTACCGAACTAACAATAAGTTTAAACAGCATGAAAAATTCCAAAGAGTTGCCCGCAGGTGAGCGTGAAGGCCTGCTTAAAGCCTTGAAGGCCCGGTTTGAGAAAAATATGGACCGCCATAAAGGCATGGAATGGGACAACATCCAGGCAAAACTGGAAGCCAATCCCGACAAGCTGTGGTCGCTGAATGAAATGGAAATTACGGAAGGCGAGCCGGACGTTGTGGGACAGGACAAAAAAACAGGGGAATACATTTTCATGGATTGTTCACCTGAAAGTCCCAAAGGGCGCCGGAGCCTGTGCTATGACCGCGCCGCGCTGGATTCCAGGAAAGAGCATAAACCGCAAAACAGCGTGATCGACCTGGCGGAAAGCATGGGAATTGAGCTCTTAAACGAAGAGGAATACCGCGGGCTTCAAAAACTCGGAAAATTTGACACCAAAACTTCGAGCTGGATCAAAACACCGGCTGACATCCGGAAGCTAGGCGGAGCGATCTTTTGCGATTACCGCTACGGAACAGTTTTCCTCTATCACAATGGCGCAGAATCTTACTATGCTGCGAGAGGTTTTCGCGGATCTTTAAAAGTCTGACCTGATGAGCAAAGAGAAAGAGAAGCAGAAAGAGAAAGAGCACGAACCCGGGACTTTTTACCCCTCCAGCAAGCAGGAATGGCGTAAATGGCTGGAGAAAAACCACGATAAGGAACAATCCGTCTGGCTCATTTGCTACAAAATGAAATCCGGCGTTCCAACTATTTCCTGGAGCGACGCCGTTGATGAAGCACTCTGTTTCGGCTGGATAGACAGCACCCGGAAAACACGCGATGAGGACAGCTTTATCCAGTTTTTCACACGGCGAAAGGCGAAAAGCAACTGGTCGAAAATCAACAAGGACAAAGTGAAGCGCCTGATCGAAGAAAAGAAAATGATGCCTGCCGGTTATGCCAGCATTGAAACCGCCAAAGAAAATGGTTCCTGGAATATCTTAGACGAAGTGGAAGAGCTGAGCATCCCCGATGACCTCGAAAAAGCGTTCAAAAACCACCCGGGCTCAAAGGATTTCTTTTTAAGCTTAAGTAAATCGGTGCGGAAAATGATGCTCTACTGGATAGTAAGCGCCAAACGTCCGGAAACCAAAGAAAAACGCATTTCGGAAATTGTGGAAGCAGCCGGCAAGAAACAGAAGCTGAAGCGGTTTGGTTAACTATTTGGGATCACGAAGAAACGCTGAGTACTCGCGAAGGGCGCTAAATATTTTAAGAAGGAAAAGAGTTTAAGCTAGATTCATTCCTTATTCTCCTCCACATCCCTCTCATCATCGCCCAGGCTGTAATAATTGTTCTCCTCGTCCTCACTGCCGATATCTTCCTGGGCGTCATCCAGCTCGGAACCGGGAACGTCGAGGTCATCGCCTGGAAGCAGGTCGTCGGAATTTTTTTCGTTGCGGCCGGCGTATGTTTCGTTTGGTGTTTTCAGGCGGTCAGGATTTTCGGGATCAATTTCTTTTTCTTCTTTTTCCTTCCGGTAAATATCATCTTCCGGTGCATAATGCGGATATCCCGGAAAATCTTCACCGGCATCCTGCTCCTGGTTTTTTTCATCCTGTATCATGTGATTTTGTTAAAAAGGTTACACTGCAAGATACTTCAATCCCGCAGGAAATTTCTTATAAACAGCTCAGTTTGACTTACAAGTTTCGGGGGATTGTTTGCGCATTTAAAATTTCTCTTATATTTGCCCCGTAACCACACGTTCACTCAATGAAAAAGACAAGCATCTTACTCACAGGCATTTTCATACTTTTTGCTTTTATGTCCTGCAAGAAAAGAATATGCGATGTGAGACCGGATTTTATCGGAAAATGGAAAGGGGCCGATTCTGAAACCGTTTATATCATGAACATTGATCCTGACAGCGAGGCAAGCTTTGTTGCATATAAAGACAACACACAGATCAATGTGAGCGGAAAAGCCAAAATCAAGGATAATAAACTGCGCATTTTTACCCGGAAATTCCGGGTGGATGCATTTCCTCTGAAAATATCATCCGGCTTATCATCAGATGAGTATACCATGATGATCGACGGAATTAAATATACCTGCTGGAAATAAAATATTAAATCGTATAATCAACACTTTCTCCCAGGAGCACTTTCCGGTATGATCCCAATTCGTAGTCTGCGTGATTGTACAGGGATTTCAGCAAATCCTTAACGTCGACGCTGTTCAAAGCAGTATATTCTTCCAGGCGCTTACTCATCGGGTAAGTGAGTTTAGGGTCGCCACCGGCAGCCGTATTGGATAAGTGCATGAAAATTTCAGTGGCGTACTGCGGATGTACGGGCTTAAGCAGGAGTAATTGCTCCAAAGTCCAGTTCAGGGCCCTTTTCTTGGGCTGACCGTACCAATGCCCCGAAGTTGAATTGGGAGCTCCCCGTTTTCCTGGATTATTGTTGTTGACAAGCTCCCGGTTCACCAGCATACGCTTAGAGTCAAGGGCATTCAGCAGTACACGGCGAGTTGAGCCCTTTCTGCATTGGGCAAGGGTTAAAATCGAAGAATGTTCAATCGGTGAAAGCGCCAGGCCGTCCGGGTAATTTCGTCTCAGGCAAGTATCATCCTGGTTCCAGCGCAACGGGCTCCGCACCGGGATTGCATGTGCTTTGGCAATATCGGCCACAATTTTCATGTATTTTTCATCAAATAAATGGATATTATGATGGGAAGAAAGGCTGTCTATCCGCTCACCGCCAATGATATCGCTGAGCTTTTTATACTGGGCCTCCAGCTCTTTTTTCATATCTTCCAGCAGGGTTTCGTCATAATCCCAATCCTGGAGCTCCCGGAAATGATATGCGCCGTCAGTTCCTATGTATGTAAGGCTTGAAGGCTCCTGGATGACACTTTTTCCTGCCGTTGTACAGAGATGTACGCCAATCCCGCAGCGGTTTCCCGATTCTGCTATGGTTTTTGCGAGCTTCAGTACTTCGTTTTCCCCGACATAATTCATCAGTACCTGAACGGACGTGATGGTGTTATTTCTAACAGATTGAAGGATGGCTTCGTTGACCCCGGTACTCAGCCCGTAGTCATCAGCAGTAAGAATCAATTTTCCCATATTTTAAAGTGGATTGAGGTTAATAAGCGAACCAAATCTAAACTAAAAAATTCGTAGTTCCAAGCTTTTCAGTTAAAATAAATACAACATTTCCGGGCAATATTGTAAGCCATTCTCAGCTAAAACGGCGTAACTTTAATCTAATAAGTGAATCAGTACAAATTAAAAACTTGAGTTATGAAAGCAATAATTGTAAGATTTGCATTTTTCGTGTTCGCAACAACCCTGTTGATTTCCTGTGAACAGTCATATATCTGCCAATGTTCCAAAACTTATACAAGAGATGATGGAAACGTGACCATTAATGATCATGCAACGTATACGTACAAAGACAACCGCGTCAGGGCAGAGCAACGATGTGACAACAACACGGCGACAGGTTCCGACCTGGGTGGCGATTACACGGTAAACTGTGCAATTCAGTAAACGTAAATCGTTTAAAAACCAGACAAGTTATTTACTTAACTAAATAACAAAAGCTCCAGAACAGAGCCTTTTTTACAACAAATCTGAAGAATGCGGTCCTTTCCATTTCGATAGGCCGCATTCTTTTTTGATAGACTTCCCTGCGCGGATTGGAAGGGCACGCAGGGAATCCATAAGCTAAACATCAATTTTCCATTCACTTCGTTTCGGTCTCAGTTTTAAATTTTAAATTAAAATCCGTTCATCCTTTTCTTTATCCGCTTAAATAAACATTTGATATATCAATAATTGATTTTAAAATCCGTTCTCAAAAGCCCTTATATTTGTCTGAAAGTGTAGATCTTAACCCTTAATTTCGGACAGAAAATGGAACGTTTTTTAAAATTAGTAATCCTCCTGCTTTTCGGTGGATTGTGTGTTTGTGCCACCGCTCAAAACCTCAGCAGGCGCGTATTTTTAGGAATCCGGATGGAAAACCTCACGGATGACACCAAAACCCTCATGGGCATTGAAGGACAGAGCGGCATACTGATCTCTGAAGTGCTCCCGAATTCAACAGCGGTGAGTGCCGGGTTCAAAAAAGGCGACGTACTGAGCAGTCTCAATGGCGTAAAGATTAAAAATATGGAGCATCTCCTGGCAGAATTAGCAAAATACAGTTCCGGCGATGCTTTCAGTTACGAATTGATCCGCCAGAAGAAAAGCAAAAGCGGAAAATCCACGTTCAAGGCTTTCCCGGAGGAAAAATACAGCGGTTTGCAAACGATTTACACAGAGAGCAACTCTCCCATCGGTGCACAGCGCATTATCTTAACGAAGCAGGATAAACCCGGCAAGCAGCCTTTGATTGTATTTATCGGCGGGATCGGCTGTTATTCGCTTGATTCGCCCTTTGACACCACGCGCAGCGAGATCCAGCTGCTGAACCACCTGAGCCGTTCGGGTTTTGCCTGTGCGCGGCTCGAAAAACCCGGAATGGGCGATAACAGCAATCACTGTAAAAGCTGCCAGGAAGTGAGCTTTATGGAAGAAAGCGACAGTTATACCGCTTCGATCGAAGAGCTCAAAAAACGGCCTGATATCGACCCGGAACGCGTATATATCATCGGGCACAGCATGGGCGGTGTTTTTGCACCGCTTGTTGCCCGGAAAACAACTATTAAAGGAATCATTTCCTACGGAACTATCGGCTCGAATTTTAACGAATACCTGGTCAAAACACGCCGGACGATCGCTGATGCCTACCAAATGAACCCGGTTGAAACCGATCAGATGATCAAAGAGTTTTGCGAATGCAGCGCCCTCTATTTCGGTGAAAATAAAACTACTGAAGAAATAGGTGCCACACGTGAAGTTTGCAAAGAATACCTGGGAATTTTCGATTTGCGCTCCCGTTCCTATAACCAGCAATTGTATGCGCTCAACCTGCCCGAAGAATGGAGCCGGTTTCAAGGAAAAAGCTTGTTTCTCTGGGGATCCAGTGATTACATCGCTTCCCGGGAAGATCACGAAATCCTGGATAAAACCGTCAATTATTACCACAAGGGAAACAGCACATTTAAGGTCGTTGAACACACCGATCACGGTATGAACAAAGCCAAAAGCTTTACCGAAGCCCAGGTAGCGCCTGGTTCGTATAACCCGGAAACGGCTAAAATCATGCTCAGCTGGCTGAAAGAAACCGATGCATGATTAAGCTGCCCTTCATCCTATTCCTCTTTATTTGCAGCAGTATTTGCGCAAATGAGAATAAGCGTTTCAAGACGCAGCTCACAGCTTTTGTGAGCGGTTACCGGCAGCTTGGCATCCCCGAACTTACCTTTGATTTCAAGGAATATTTCGATCAGATCCCGGCACCGGAGAAACTAGCAAGGCAGGAAGCTTTTTTCCGGCAGCAGGATTCCCTTTTCCGCAAAATTGACCAGGAAGATTTAAGCCGTGAAAATAGGGTGATGTTCGGTCAGGTTAGCTATGAGATTGAATTTAACCTCGGGCGTCTGGAGCTTGAAAAAAGCTGGCATCAACATGGGCGCCCTCTTCCCTACCCGTCCTTGTATGATTTGCCTGATGGCGCAAAATGGTATGCTTTTTTCGTAAAGCGCTTCACCAGCCTGGAAACACCACCGGAAAAAATAATGGCTTTCGGGCTTTCGGAAGTCAGGCGCATCAACCGGGAAATTGATTCTCTGCAGCAGAAACAAGGGTATTCGTCGCGGGAAACATTTTATACTTTTCTTCGCTCCGAACGTTTTTTCCTCACAGGCAAAAAAGAAATTGCAGCCCGCTTTCAAGCAATAGACAGTACCATACGCCGGCATTTGACGCACTTCGTCCCGGGCTTTGAAATTCCACCGATCCACGCCATCGAATGGGAAGGCGCCGGACAGTTTACGCCCCCGGGCATGTATCTGAGCCAGGACGACAATGCTTACGGAAAGGATGTTTTTCTTTTTAATTTTTATGGCGGGAAATTCAACAAACGGGCGCTTGACTGGATTTACATGCACGAAGCCATTCCCGGCCACCATTTGCAGCATTATTTCCCAACAGTTATTAAAAACAACCCGCTGAATGACCTCTTCGGCTATTCGGGTAATTTCGAAGGCTGGGCCTGCTATATTGAGAATTACGGCCGGGAGCTGGGCGTTTACCAAAGCGACGAAAGCTATCTCGGCAAATGTGAATGGGACCTCGTGCGTTCAGCGAGACTAGTGCTTGAATGCGGAATCCACACGCAGGGCTGGGACAAAGAAAGAGCGCTGGCCTTCTGGAAAGAGCACATTTATGGCTTTGACGAAATTGCTGAGCGCGAAATCAACCGGGTAACCAATTGGCCGGGGCAAGCCCTGAGCTACAAGCTGGGCGCGGATTTTATCCGCACCTTGAAAAGCAAATACCAGTATGAGAACACATTTAGCGAACAAAAATTCCACGAGGCTTACCTGCAATTCAGCGGGATGCCGCTCGAAGTTGTTGTTGAAAATTTTACGGCTTTTTACCAAAAATAAATCATAAATGAAAAATCCATTATTCTTTTCCGCTTTCGTTTGTGTGCTGTTTTCCTGCGGCGCACAAAAAACCGGTCTGAAAACACCTGTTGTGGTTTACCGGTCTCAGCAGCAGGAAGCAGCTTATCCGAGGCTTTCGGCTAACAGCAAAGAAATCCTGTATCAAAGCAATGAAAGCGGTAAATGGCAGCTGCGCATCCTCGACCTGGAAACGATGGAGCACCGGGCGTTGTTTACGGATACGTTCAACAACAATTTCCCGGACTGGAACCCAAAAAACGATCTTGTTGCTTTCGTGAGTGACCGCAGCGGGGATGAAGACATTTACCTCTACGATGTTAAAAGCGGTCAAACCCGGCAGATAATCAGCGATCCGGCCCGTGATATCCACCCGTATTTCAGCCCGGACGGCAAGTATATTTTGTTCAACTCTACCCGCGGCAATGAATCGCTGGATATTTACCGTTACGACCTGCAAAGTGGTAAAACATTGCGGATCACTGACACGGAAGACAATGAAACCTGCGCCCGCTATTCCAATAATATGAAGCATATCGTTTACCTGCGCAACGGTGTGAGCGGCGACGATGTATTTCTCATGGATACCGATAGCTTTTTGCCTGTCAACCTGAGCCAAACCCCACCAACGTATGATGGCTGGCCGATGTTTTCACCGGACGATAAATGGATTTACTTTTCTTCGATGGAAACAGGATTTTATCACATTTACCGCATGGACCTTGAGGGGAAGAAGAAAACACAGTTAACAAACGCACTCGCCGGCGAAGAAGATGCCCGGGTTTACGTAGCTCCGTCCAATGATTTTTTTATTTACAATAAGCGGAAAGGAAAAACGATTGAAATCCTGAAGCAGGAAATCTGATTTCGCCACAAGACCTAAAGTTTTTTGTAGAAACGCTGAGTTAAACGCAAAGTATACAAAGTTGAGTTGAGCAAAGGGCGCAAAACAATATCCACGGTAAATTATCTTGTCAAATTAAGCTTTGCGATCTTTGCGAAAACTTGGTGAACTTTGCGATCCTAAAAACTCCTACACTCAATCCGCAGCGGCAAAGTAGTTTTTTACATTTTTCGCAAAATTCAGAAATTCCGGGGTCAAATTACCCCGTTTCCGGGGGTTGTTTTGCATGATTTTAATATCGAAATTTGTACCATCGGGTTATATGTAATCCTGATGTAGTTCAAAAAGAAACCTGCACTGATCAAAAAAAAAGGGATCCGGTTATCACCTGGTCCCTTTTCTTTACCTAACGTACACTCTAACTATAACTAACTATGAAAAAACCTAACTCTTGAATATCTTTGAATTTCCAGGATTGTTTTCCTATTTCCCGGAAAGTATTTCTCTCTTCCTTTATGATACAAAGATATGTCCATTACTCCCCGCCGGAAATGATCGCGGTCAGAAACGGGCATGACCTTCGTCAATAAAAAACCCGCTCTTAGAAAAACGGGGCTTAAACGGAAAATGGTATGATTTCAGATTAATTCGACCCTACAGGCACATAGATAACGTAGATTATTGGGAGCCTGCCTATCGGCAGACACGACCGAAGAACCATGTCGCCGCTTGCGACTATGCTGAAGCTTCGGCGTAAGCATAAGGCACGCAAAGTTTTGAGTTGGGAAAAGTGTGCGAAGTTGTTGAACCCATCGGGAACATCAGACAAAAAAAAATTCCAACGATGTTGGAATTTAAAAATGCCTGGCATTTAAGCTCACTATTTATATAACTTACATCCGGTAAAATTCTATGTGCCTATGTGGTAAAATCTCACCGGCTTAGTTCTTCATGCGGGAAAGTTTCTCATAATCGAGGATCGTGATCGTTCCCCCGCTGATCTCAATGTATTTATCGTCTTTGAAATCGCTCAGCGTACGGATAACTGTTTCAGTGGCCGTTCCCACCATGTTGGCGAGATCTTCGCGGGAAATATTCATGCTGAACGCTGCTTCGCCGTCTTTATACTTGTCAGAAAGCTTAACCAGCGCTTCAGCTAGTCTTTTCCGAACGGAATTGTAAGCGAGCTTTACTAATTGTGTCTGGTTTTCACTCAGATTGTTGGAAAGCAGCTCAATAAATTTCCGGGACACTTCGGCATTTTTGTAAATCAAAGCGAAAAAGTCGTCTTTTGGGATCATGTATACTTCAGCATCTTCGAGCGCAGTGGCGGAGCTGGTGTATGGCTCATCTTTCAGCAGGGAAAGGTAGCCGAAAAAATCGCCTTCTTTATGCAAATCGGTGATTAATTCCTTGCCTGATTCGCTTGTTTGATACGTTTTTACACGGCCTTTATTGACAAAATAAATTCCTTTCGGGAAGGCGCCTTCTTTGTAAATTTCGTCTTTCTTCTTATAAATACGGGCATCGCGGGCTTCGGAGAGCTTTTTGAGCGAGTCGATGCCTTTCGCTTCGTTTATAAATTCGTTGATCCCGGCGATACCTTTCGTAAACTCCTTTTTGAGGATTTCATTTTTGCGTAGCCTTACTTCAACGGCATTCAACAATTCAATATCGTCAAAAGGCTTGGTGAGGTAGTCATCGGCACCCATTTCCATTCCCCGGCGGTAATCTGAGCGTTCGGATTTTGCGGTCAGGAAAATAAAGGGAATGCTGGCTGTTTCATCATTTTTTGATAACATGTGGAGCGCCCCGTGACCGTCGAGCACAGGCATCATGATGTCACAAATAATAAGGTCCGGCTTTTCTTTCTGGGCAACTTCTACGCCTTCTTTACCGTTTACGGCGGTTACAACCTTGTACTGAGCCAATTCCAAAATTTCAGCTGTATTTTCACGAACGTCCGGATTGTCTTCAATCAAAAGTATTTTCTTCATTTTGCTTGCGGGATTATGATTATAAAAGTTGTTCCTTTGTTTTCTTCACTTTCCAGTTCTATAGTGCCGTGCATTAATTCCGCGTATTTGGCAACAATATTCAGTCCCAGGCCTGTTCCCTGGATATGCATCGCATTGTCGGCGCGGAAAAAACGCTCAAATAAATTCTTTTGTGCTTCAGGGGCTATTCCGATACCTTCATCTTTAATGGCGATCCTGATTTCGCTTGCCGTCACTTTGGCATTTACTTCAATTTTACCGCCTTCCGGTGAAAATTTGATCGCATTGGTCAGCAGGTTCAGCACCATGTGACGAAGCAGTTTTTTGTCTATGGATACGAGCGGGTTACCTTCATACACCTGGACAAGAGTGTGGTTCTCATCCTTCATAACCTGCATTTCGGAAAGCATATCTGCCAGGAAATTCTCCAAGTTAACAGTTTCAGGCATATTTTCGACCTTGCCTTCCTCCAGCTTGCTGACAGAAAGAAAATCATTCAGGATATCGGTGAGGTGATTGATGGAAGTTTTAATCTTGTTGACATGTCTCATCTGGTTTTCCGAATCGTTCTGCTCACCGTATTTGGTAATCAGCGACAAAGACGAAAGCATCGTTGTGAGCGGTGTCCTGAATTCATGCGAAGCAATTGAAACAAAGCGGCTTTTAAGCTCATTCAGCTCTTTTTCCTTATTCAGCGCGATTTTCAATTCCTTGCGGGTCCTTTCCAGCTCACCGATTGCTTCCTCCAGGATCAGTGTGCGGCTTTTCACCTGCTTCTCCAGGTCATCGGAATAGGTTTTGATTTTTTCCTCCTCTTCTTTGCGGGTAGTGATGTCAACGATAAAAGCAACAACAAATTTCTGTCCTTGAACCATATAAGGGCTAAGGCTGATTTCCACCGGGAATTCTGTTCCATCTTTCCGGAGCGCGTAGAGATCTATATCTGCCCCCATAGCACGGGGATGCGGATTTTCGACATACTTTTCACGGTGCTGCTGATGAGCAGAAAAACGTCCGGGGATCAGGGCCTCGATTTTTTGGCCTTTCAGCTCGTCTTTTTCATAACCGAACAAACGCTCGGCACTTGGATTAATTCGTACTATGTCACCATTTCCGTTGGCAACCAGGATAGCCTCAGTAGCAAAAAGAAACAAGGCATCCATTCCTTGTTTACTTTCGATATTTTCTCCGTTAAGCTTGTTCATGGTAAATTTAGAAATTTTGACCGCTTGTAAAAATAAGCAGTGATTTTTTTATAAAACATGACGAAAGTCATATCCGGTCCTGATGAAGGTCACTACAACCTTTTTTTTACTTTCCGGAATACGCTATGACTAAAGTCTAATTATTTGAATTACAATTAAATACAAAAAACAGGAGCGCTCCATCAGGATTCCCCTGTTTTTTGATAAAATTTTAGAAAAATGTTGAATTTTAATGACGAAAGTCTGTTTTTAACGGTTTAACACCATTATTTTCTCGGTAGCAACTTCCTGTCCGTCTACAAACAAACGCACCAGGTAGATCCCTTCAGCTCTTCCGTTGAAATCAAGCTCAGCCTTTTCCTGGTTGAGGTCAACCGTCTGCGTGCTGATGATTTCACCTTTCATGTCATAAATTTCCAGGTAAGCGGCGTTATATTCCGCCGGATCAAAGGAATAGTGGATAGCAGACTGTAGTTTTTCCGTTGGGTTCGGGCTCACTGTTACCTGCTTGCAGTTTTGTGTAGTTCCTTGTACGGAAACTGTTTTGATGCTCTCACATCCGCTCAGCTGGTCACGCACGATTACACGGTACATATTTTGTCCTGCTTTGTAAACAGGTGTTGTAATTGAACAATCCGTTCCCGTGAGGTTTACCCAGTTGCCAGCCACAAATTTCTGCCACTGATAGTAAAAAGAAGGATCACAGCTTGCGCTCAGGACAACATTGTAGCCTACGCACATGCTTACCGCTGAAGAAGTTACGACAGGGTCTACTACGCGGCTTGCCACCACAACACTGTCTGTAACCGTACAGCCATTTGGAGCTGTAGTTACCATGACGTATGTTCCGGCTGCGCTGACATTCACTTCTGATGCTGTTGCAAGGATGTTTCCGTTCAATGACCATTGGCAGGAGCTTGACGTCTCAGCCCTGAGCAGGCGGCTGCTGCCATCGCAGATATAGCTGTTGCCTGATAACCTGATAGTTGGTGCAGGAACGATCTTTACCGTTCTGGTCACCGTATCAATACAGCCGTAAAGGTTTCTTACAATATGGGTCACCGTATAAGTACCAGGGTTTGTGTAAACATGGCATGGCTCAGCATCTGTGGAAGAGCTTCCGTCACCAAAATCCCAGGTATTCGCATATTCAATGCTAAGCTCCGGGTTTGCCACAACCGGGCACATCGGGCTTCCTGCGCAGGAAATTACATTTCTGAAGCTGGCATCAATTTCACACCCGCCGTTGTTAACGTTGTTACCGCAGCAGTAAACGAGGTGCAGCGTGTCTTTTCCTGAATCGCCTGTAGGGTTACAAGACATACCGCAGGTTGAACCGCTTGCTGTCCTGATAATTTCAACCGGAATGAGAAGCTCATTGCAGCCTGTAAAATTATCGGCCTCAATGCGGAAGCTGAACGTTTTGGAATTATAAGCGCCCATTGATCCCAGGGCCCAGTATAAGGTGTTTCCTGAAACAAAAGGCTGGGATGGCAATCCGCTTCCGGTAACGAAGTAAAAGCCTGCAGGGATTTCGATGCGTAAGCTGTCACCGGCAGTATTCGGCCTGTTCTCCGTATTTTTAACCGTATAAGTAATTGTATTCGGGTTTTCGCAGTTCATGGTATCTTTGATGTTGTGCGAAAGACGGTAAATCACCGGTGTTTCAGAAAGGTTAAGCGGAAGCGTGTAATGTGCATTCAGGGCAAGTGAATCATTGCAGTTTGTTGTTCCGCGTGCAAAGATCACGAATTCCTGGCCAGGATGGTACATGCAGTCCATTACGACTTCAAAGCGCACCCGGATTTCATTTTGACCCGGCGTTCTGCTGCCCGGAAAACCATTTAAAAACTCAGGAACAATCCCTGAAAGGTCCCATCCGTGCGGATTGTAGCCGCTGAAATCAGCTGATGCACTAAGATCCAGATTGATCCAGCTTGTGTTATCTTCAGGATACTGGTAAAAAGCATTTATGATATGCGCGCCATCCGGCAGGTTGCCCCACAGCTTAATATCATACAGGTTTGCCGGCTCAGAGCTCGTTAAGGTAACCTGGTAGTTTAATGTATCACACATTTCGTAGATTCCCAAAGGCTCAGCAACAGACATTTGCAGGTTTGAAGTCTTATAACGGATAATGAAGAAGCTCGTGTCAACCTGGCAGGAAGCAGTTTCTGCCGTTTCTGCTTCAGGATAAGCGCCGCATGCCCAGCCGGTAAGAATGCGCAGTGAGTCCAGCTCATCTTCCGCGCAATTCGTATAGCTTGCATTGATACGGTAAGTGCGGCATGCATTAGCGCTGATCTCACCGATTTCTACGAAAGCCCCTGCCCCGTTATTGTAATCACTTACATTAAAATTAGTATTGTTTTCCAGGTCAAAAACAGAATTGATCAGGATATTTCCGCTGTTTGTAACAGGCTCGTCGATATCCAGCCACACACTTCCTGCTGAAGCAATTACATTGTGCTGCGCATCCGGGCGGTTACAAACTTTTAAGTCCCAGCTCACCGTATTGGTGTAAGCGTCAACGGTTGTCAATCCCGGTTGGGTCACCTGCAGGTTTGGCAAATAATGGTACCAGCGCATATTTGCTGCCGGGTTGTTTCCGTCATCATGCCAGGTATCTTCCCAGCCGATTTGCTGGTGCATAGCCGGATCTTCGAGGTATTGGTAATTTTTGTAGCTGAAATCCATCAGAGCAAAAACAGTATCCTCGTGGTCACAGTCAGGGCGGATTTCAAAGCTCAGCAACGGCGGCGTAGTATAGCTCACGTTGTAGTTACCTGCTTTATCAACCAAAGGCCAGTTTTCATTAAAGATCAGGCTCAAGCCATCCGAGCTGACTGCAGGTGTGATCAAAGTGGTATTATCGGTAAAAAAGCGGGGTGAAATTCCTGTCTCATTTGGAGTATAAGCGAACATCCTGGCGCTTCCATCCACATAGCTGTATCCGGCAGGAATTGAGAAAATTACTTCGTTATCAAGTTTTCCAAGGTTTCTGAATTCGTGCGGGAAATCGTTTCCTTTGCTTCCGCCGAGGTTGATCCAGGCCAGGTTAACCGTCAGGTTAGAACAGCCGGATGCAGTACCAACAGTAGCTACAGGGAAAGTTTTATTGCTGAAAAGTGTGAAACGCGCACCCCAGCTATCACAAGCGGACAGCGTATCGTTTCGGAGTGACATGTAACGTGAGCGCAGCTCCGGAATTTCGTATTCGCGTGTTTTAGTAATCAAAAGGCTGTTTTCAACCATCCAGGCTGCCACGAGCACAACGCTGTCACCAGGTAATAACAAGGAATGGCAAGGCATTTGAAAACGGTTTGTATAATTATTATCGATCACGAGTAAAGCAGGCGCGTTTGCAGCACAGCTTCCGGCCAATTGTCCGTCCCTGTAAATCTCGAAACGTCCGCTTTCAAAACTGAACAGCTGGTTTGGGGCCGTATAAATCACATCCACGAAAACTTGCTCCATATTTTCGCCGATCACAAGACCGGAAGTATAGCTTTCAACTTTATCATAGGCATAAGCTGCATTCAGGCGAAGGCCTTCCTGCGTCATATTTACATGCTGCTGACGTGTAGCATCCGTCCAGCCCAAAGTTGTGCGCTTCATTTCAAAGCTGCTGGAATAGATTCCCTGGCAGTTGTCTTTGGAGCCCGGGCAAGAGCTTACGTGAACATAAACTTCTTCAGTTGCACAGGCGCGGCGCTGGATCACATCACAGTCGCTGCATTTGTACTGCATTTCCCAACTGATCTGTGCCGGACTTTGAAGGCCGTCTTCCGGGCAAATCAATACAAGCTCCACGTTGAAACAGCCTGTCCAGTTTTCCGGCTGTAAAAGACTTTTTCCGATCCCGTCCACAACAACTGTGTTCCCGATTTCCTGGGCGCTCACCACCATGCTGTCACCAGCCGCTGAATACCACATTGCTTCCGTGTTATTGAGGTGAAAACCTGCAGGCAGGCTGATAACTCCCTGGTAAGCATTTTCTTCGCAATCCATCAAATTCCAGTTGTAATACCAGGATCCTGTGCAAAAACGAAAGATTTCAGGGCTTGCTTCAATAAAGTCAACCGGCTCAGTGATTAAATCCACCATGCTTTGGTCATCCGGGTAATTGTAAACATAATAGCGGTTCTGGTAAAATGTGTTTCCATCGATTGACGTGCGCAGCTCCCCGCAGCTTGTCAGCCAGGAAATTTGCGGCATTCCGTAATTCTGAAGAATATCGAGCGGACATTCGCCCTGGAGCTCAGTATAGTCTGTAAAGCGGATTTTCACTGTAAGCCTGAGTGTATCGCCGGCTGCGAGGTCATCATAAAAACCATCGCCATCGAGGTCTTCGAGCAAGCCAGGAGCAGTATTCGCACTGAAATCAAGCTTGTAACCCGGTGTAATTGTTGAGTTTCTTGGGAAATACCAGTTAATTGTGCTGTGGGCGCTGATAAGTGAATTGCTGATTGCATACCCGTTTGCCTTGTAATCATATAATTCGAAGCTCGCCGGAAGAATATAAATTTCCTGCTCTTCATAAGCAAGCAAATCCACTTTCAGGTCACGGGCAAAATCGCCGTTCTGGCTTCCTGTGTTGACAAAATAAAATTCCATTTCACGGTCATCTTCGCAGTAATCCAGCAAGCCGGTAACATCGCCTACGAATAGGTCAAACTGGGCATTTCCGCTGTGAACGCTGATGTTGGAATTGATTGTGGCATTTCCTGAATTGGTATTACAGGCCTCCTGGTAGCACCCCCACTCTACTTTATATAAAGTGTTCAGTCCTGTACAGCTCACTACGGTAAAATCTTCGATCAGGCTGATGCTTTCTCCCGGATCAAAAAGGTTGTCGGCGTCTCCCTGGAGGATAGCGTTTTGCAAAGCCTGGCCGCTGAGGGTGATCAGTAAATCGCTTCCTTCAGTTGTATAAGGAAAAGCGATTGCCGGATGAGCTTCGGAAACAAAACGGTTGTAAACAATTTCTCCTTCCGGACGGATACGGATAACAACGGTATCCAATGAGCCGTTTCCGCTGTTCAAAAGCTGAACGGAACGGAACTCAGCGCTGTTTTCGTTGATGCGGTCACCGTACTGAAGCACTGTATTGATCGGGTTGGTCACTACCATAGAAAGGTTTGCAAACAGCAGGTTATACGATTGTGCCGGAACCGGGCCTAAGGTATTGTTGTTTCCCCCCATTGTATAGGTGCAGGTATATTTGTTCTGAACGGTCAGGTCATTGCTTAATGAAGCTATAATCCCGCAGGAAGCTTCAGCGGTGTAAGAAATCACCAAAGAATCGTATCCTGCAATATTCGGAAGGGTAAATACCGGCTCATTCAGGTTTGATACGTTGAACTCGCCCGCATTGGCCAGGTTACCCGTATAGTAAATGTAATCCGGCAAATCCAGTTTCACCCGGAAGTTGCTTGCCGTTTGAGCCGAATTGTTCCGGATCTTGAGTGTAAAAGGATAATCCCCCATACATACGGTCATCCCTGCCGGACGCGTTTCTGTCAGACTGATGTTTTGTGCGCTTACCTTACATAAAGGTAAGAGAAGGGCAAGAATAGTTAGTTTCAGCCCCTGGGTTAAAATTCTGGTTTTCATACTTGTAGTTGGTTTGAATACGTTTTGCTTCACATTAGAAAAGGAATCCATACATGGTCCGTTTAGGGCCGGTGATTTTGCTTTTTGTGTGTTTCCTGTTTCCATGATTGCTCTTAATTATTTTGTTAAGGCAAAAGTACCCTGTCTATAATCCAGGCCGAATGACAGCTGTCAGAGGAATACATGATGCTGGTCAGAACACATGAAGACCTTGAACAGATAAGAGAATGAGGAAAGCCGGGTTTTAAGATGATAATTAAAAAGTTTGCTCTCCTTAATCGTCTAGTTTTCTTATTATTAAATTTAAAAAAAGATAGCTTTGACAGAAGTCATAATTCGATATCGGACACGATTGCATAGCTGCTTTTACATAAAAAGACTTTAGTTGAACTAAAACATTCGTCGGAAGTGAACAATTTGAGCTAATAATTGTTTAACGAAACTTTAAAAAGAAGAAAAAAATCGATTTTTCGCAAAATTCAGAAATTTAGCCCCTAAATTACCCCGGAAAGGGGGATTGTTTTGTATGTTTTTATTGCCGAAGTTTGTTATCGCGTGTAGAGATAGTAATAAGGAGCTTTAAGCGTTCCTGTGAAAATATAAATAACTTACTGCTGCTAAAGTTATTCAATCCCCACCCGTGCTATTATTCACGAAAAGGTAGGCCCGGTTTCCATACTACTAGGAAACCGGGTTTTTTATGCATAATGAATGGGATAATGTACTGATTTACTAATGGCTGCGCAGCAGAGAATTCGTGGCAAAAAATATCTCCATTAAAGCCCGGAGACTTTGCGCCGTGTCTGCCGACAGGCAGGATCCAAAAAACATGAATTAGCTCCGTTCACCGATCTGCTGTCTCCACATGGCATAGTACAAGCCTTTTTCGGAGAGAAGCTGCTCGTGGGTACCCGTTTCAATAACCTTGCCTTTTTCAAGTACGAAAATCCGGTCGGAGTGCATAATCGTTGAAAGCCTGTGTGCGATAAGGACCATCATGTGCTGGCGTGTTCCTGCGATATTTTTGATGGTATCCGTAATTTCAGTTTCCGTGATGGAATCCAGCGCTGAAGTCGCTTCATCAAATACGATCAGCTTCGGGTTGCGCAGCAAAGCGCGGGCAATCGATAAACGCTGTTTCTCTCCGCCGGAGATTTTCATCCCGCCCTCCCCGATCACGGTATCAATTCCGTGCTCACTTCGCGCAAGCAGGTTCTGACAAGCCGCTTTGTTGAGTACGGTCTCAATTTCTTGATCTGTGGCCGTTGGGTTTACAAAAAGCAGGTTGTCTTTGATCGTTCCGGAGAAAAGCTGTGTATCCTGCGTCACAAAGCCGACCTGCGTACGCACTTCTTCGATATCAAGGCTCAGCGAGTCAATGCCGTTGTAGCGCACTTTTCCCTGCTCCGGGCTGTAAAGGCCAACGAGTAATTTGACGAGCGTCGTTTTACCTGAGCCTGAAGGGCCGACAAAAGCAATCGTTTCGCCTTTCTCAACTTCAAAGCTGATATTTTCGAGGGCATTGCCCGCACTGCTTTTGTGCTTGAAATATACCTCATCGAAAGCAAAAGTTTCCAATTGATTGATCTGGATCGGGTTTTCAGGGCGCACTTCAACCGGCGTGCTGAGGATTGTTTTGAAATTGTCGAGCGATGCTTCGGCTTCGCGGTAGGACAGGATCACGTTGCCCACTTCCTGCAAAGGGCCGAAAATAAAGAAAGAGTAAAACTGCAACGTCATCATCTGGCCCACTGTCAGCTCCTTGTAAAAGATCAGCATCAGCAGGAAAAACATGATCGACTGGCGAAGCAGGTTAACGAGCGTTCCTTGTATAAAGCTGATACTTCGGATACTGCGCACTTTTTTGAGCTCCAGCTGGAGGATTTTCATCGTGGATATATTCAGGCGGTTGATTTCCTGGTCGGTTAAGCCTAAGCTTTTTACTAATTCAATGTTGCGTAAGCTTTCTGTAGTTGCGCCGGCGAGGATATTCGTTTCCTTGACGATTTTCTTCTGAATTTCCTTAATTTTTTTGCTCAGGAATTTAATCAGGAAGAACAACAGGAAGGAAGCCACAAAATACACCAGCACCAGGAAAGGCTTAACGGAAAAAGCATACACCATGACGAAAATAATCCCGACGAGGGACATAAACATGATATTGATGAAATTTGAGATAAAACGTTCTGAATCCGAGCGTACTTTCTGGAGCACGTTGAGGGTTTCACCGCTGCGCTGGTCCTCGAATTGCTGGAAAGGCAGCATCAGGGAATGCTTCAATCCGTCCGTATAGATTTTGGCGCCGAATTTCTGGATCACCAGGCTCGTTGTATAATCCTGGAAAGCTTTGGCAATCCTGCTTACCATTGCTACACCGATTGCTGCAAGGATCAGCATTCCAACGCCCCAGGTGAAATCTTTTTGCAGGTAATCCTGCGGACGGGAAGCGTAACGGTCAATGATCTTCCCGAAAATGTAAGGATCAAGGAGGGAAAAAGTCTGGTTAATTGCTGCGAGGAGTAAGGCAAGGAAAATGAGGAGCTTATAATTTCTAAGATATTGGAGCAATAATTTCATCGGTCAGTGCGAGTTAAATTGAACTGGCAAAGATACGAAATTTAAATGTGCTAATCCTCATATTTGCACATTAGAGTATGAGGATTAAAGAAACTACTCTCCGGTATGATCATGCGGTGCATTGACGGGCTTGGATTGTGAAGAACCGAACTGCCGCAGGTAAATCGACAGGAAAATAATTGCGAGGATCGACAGGAACTCACTTTGCCAGTTCTGGAAAGATTCAAACCAGAATTTTTTATTTGACAAATAATCGGCGAAAACTGTCCCTTGCCTGCCCTCCAGGAATTCTTTCTCATTGAAATCGAGCCAGCTTCCATACCAGTGCAGCACAAAAGACAAAATAAAAAGCAAAAAGAGGACAATGGAAAGTGAATGTTTATAGAACCCGAGGAAAAATCCACCTTTTTTCACCGACCAGGGCGAATTCTTTTTGGCTTTCAGCTCAGCCGGGTCAAAGGTTTCTTCCCCGCATTTTCCTGATTCCGATGAGCCTTCCTGCTTCAGGAAAATAGTCAGGATAACGAAGAGGGCCATCTGGAAAAATTCACTTTCCCAGTTTTCAAACGTTGCCTGCAGAAAATGTCCGCTATACATATATTCCGAAAGCGCTTGCGGTGTCTTCCCGTATTCCGCCAGGAAATCGTTGTGCTCCAGCCAACCGCTGTAGATCTGTCCGGCCAGTGAGCAAAGCATCAGCAGCAAAAAGGCAAGGGACAGCCCGTTCCTGTAAATAAAGGAATACTTCTTTTTCATCTCTCACACAGTTTGATCGTTTACTTTTCCTTGTCTTTTCCGGGATCTACCGGTTCTTGTCTTTTACCCATGTTTTCGGCATTGTGCTCATCTGTATGAAATTTGTTCATGAAGATATTCACCTTGTTTTTGAAACCTGAAATTACCATATCCTTTCCCGCCATCAGGGCTTCGTAACCATCTTTGGCCACATCTGCCGGATCTGACATCTTTTCGGGGTCCTGCACTTCTTTCGACATTTCCATACCGGCCTTGCGGAAGAAATCTGTATCGGTTACTCCCGGAAGCAAAGCAGTTACAGTCACCCCCTTGTCTTTCACCTCATCGCGTACCGCTTCCGTAAAGGATTGCACAAAGGCTTTGGTTGCGTGGTAAACGGAATGCCATGGGCCAGGCAGCTTACTCGCTATAGAAGACAGGTTGAGTATTTTCCCATCACCAGCGGCAACCATGTCCTCCAGGAAAAGCTTCGTGAGAACCACCAGGCTGCAAATGTTCAGGTGGATAATCCCCAGCTGCTTGCGGATATCCGTATCGACAAACTCACCGTAACAGCCATGTCCTGCATTGTTTACAAGGATCCCGACCTTGATTTCTTTTTGCCTGAGCTCGTTATAAACTTTGAATGCATTCTCAAAATCAAACAAATCCTGCACAATTGTTTGTACAATCACATCCGAGCTGTCCTCAATTTCAGCTTTTACACGCGCCAGCCCCGCACGGTCGCGGGCAACAAGCACGAGGTTATATCCGTTTTGAGCAAAGACCTTAGCCAGCTCATACCCGATCCCACTGGTTCCGCCAGTGATCAGGACGTATTTCTCTTCTAAATTCATAATCTTTCGTTTTATTGGTGCACTTAGGTTCAACACAGCAAGCTGCGGACTGTAAATTAAAAAGACTGCCTGAAACAATATCAGGCAGCCTTTACAGTAAGTAGGTAATATTATTCTTCCTCTGCTTCCTGCCCTTCTTCCAGCTCAAGCGCTTCTACATTGATTGTAGAAACAGCGATGTCAGTAAGCAGCAAATCAGCTTTTTTCTCTTCCTCCAGGATTCCGGCTAAAATCCCTGCTGCGTCATCCAGGCCTAGGGTTTTAGCAAAAGTTGCCAGGGTTCCGTATGATGCGATTTCGTAGTGCTCTACTTTTTGTGCAGCCGAAATAATCGCGGCATCACGCTGAGGGCCTTTTTCGGTTTCTTCCATCATACCTTCGGCTTCGGAGATCAGGCCCTGCATAGCTTCGCACTTTTTACCAACGGCGCGCTTGCCGATGATCTCAAAAACCTGCTCCACTTTTTCGACCTGGGCTTCCGTTTCTTCGAGGTGATTTTGCAAAGCTTCATGCAGCTCGGGAGAAGTAGCATTTTTAGCCATTTTAGGCAGAGCTTTGGTTAAGGCTTTCTCAGCCCAGTAGATATCTTTCAATTCAGTTTCAAACAAAGTCATCAATAGTGACCTTTCCATTCCGTTTCCTTTTTTTGTTGCTTTCATCTTGTTTGGTTTTTGTTGTTTGGTATTTGTTGATTTGTATTCTGTTTATATTCTATGCCGGTTGTTTCCTGAGTGTTGGTTTAGTGTACAAAGTTCGGCCTTGAAAATTATAAATTGTTTGTCTATCTTATGATAAAAATGGAATTTCCGGAAACAACCGGCATAGAATATACGGCTTAAATGTTAGTTAAGGTGAAGAAGGAAAGCCGGGCACCTGATCAAGTTTACGGGACTTAATCGTTTAGACACCGGCTTTCCGGATATTGTTTAATGGTTGCCCGCTTGTTCGTCGTCTCTCCGGCGTGAATTGCCACCGGTGTTCGATCCGCCTGAGTTCCCGCTTCCGCGGTCAGCTGAATCGCCTTTTCTTTTATCACGGTTCTCCCATTTTTCATCCTGGGGAACATGCGAGCGCTCGTCTTTTTGTGTTGGTTTCATTGTTTAAGGTATTAGAGGTTATTGTTTTACAAATTTCAGATTTTCAGGCCGGGAATCTGTTATATTCTTCCTCCGAAAATTTATAAAAACCTTTTAAAGCGTTTCGTCGCGGTTGATTTTTTTCTGGATTTCTTCGACCTGCTTGATGAAATTGGTCACATGGGCGTCGTTATACATCCCATAGGCATCAGTCAGGGTGCCTTTTTCACCGTCAGAAGTTTCGATTGCGTACAAGATCGAGTTCTCAGCCGGATCGGATTCGCCTTCAAAGCGGTAAAAGTTCACAATGTTTACCTGGTTCGGAGCATATACCCGCTCGGTATCCAATGATTTCAGCCCGGCCTTAAATGCTTTGAACTGGGTGGTAAAGCCCATTTTATTCAGCATATTGGTACAGGAAACCATGGTTTTCATCTCGGTTTTTTCCGTTTCAGTTTCCCGGATATCCAGCGTATCGTCCTTCGACTGGTTGATCAGGTCGAGATCTTTCAGCGGATGCAGGCCGGTTGTTATGGTAAAATTACATTCTGTTATATAAGACAGGATATCGCTGATCGAAAAATTGTCGATTTTGAACTTTTTCACAGGGCCTTTCAGCGGATCATCATCCTTGCTGCTATATTCGTTGTCGATAGCATAAGCGATGAGGCTCATTTCCTGGCCGTAATGGAAACGGAGCGCGAGCACATCATAACGCTGCGGGTCATAGTTTTCAATATGCTTCGCGCAAAAGTCATTCAGTGAAATACCCGGAATAAATTCCAGGGAGATAACCCCTCCCAGGTCATCTTTTGTTTTGGTTTCAGGAGTCGGATTCATGTGGTTTATTTTTAGAAGTTAAAAGTTTGATTTGAAAAAGCCGCCTTACGTAAAGCAAGACGGCTTCGGGACATAAAAGAGTAAGTTTTCACTACTTGGTCTTTTTGTCCGTATTTGTTTTAAGTCCCCATATTTCTACGCGGGCTTTATCATCTTTACGGTTCGGAAGTGTTTTGTATTCAAACACGATTTTCTTAATGGTACGTTCTCCTCCGTTGAGGTCAATGACACGGCTTTCTCCCGGTGCTTTAACTGTTTCACGGATTGTAACCGGCTGCTTGTCACCGTTTTCGTAATATACTTCCATTTGACGGAGGTCAATCGGTGCTTCGGTAACTTTAAACTGGAGCTGGGCAAATTTGTCAGCGCCTATCACCAAAATCTCGTCGCGCTCACGCTCAAAGCTCACAGTGGTTTCTCCAATTTTGTGCCACCCGGTTTTGTCGCTCACAACTACTTTCGGGGTTTGCGCATTTGCCGTTGTATAGCTTCCTGCTACAGCCAGCAACAATAAAATTGCTATTCTTTTCATCTTATTTGGTTTAATTGTTAATCTGTAACACAAATATGCGGCAAGGGCTTAAAATCCGTGTTATATTTTTTTAGGATTTTTTTATAAATGGATTGGAAGTATTTGTAAATTCATTCGCTGCGCTATTCGTGTATTCGTTTGCTGCGCTATTCGTAAATTCGAAGTTTAATTAATTCATTTTTTGCAAAATTGAGCTTAAGATCAAAAATCTACGAATTTCGAATCTACGAATCTTTGAATTTCACAATTTCTCAAGCAGCTTGAGCACCGCCTGCAGGTTAATCCCTTTTCCAAGCACCGGTTTCCACAAATCGCCCACTTTTTCCAGTCGCTTCACTGTATTTTGGATCGTAAACTGCTGCGGCGAAAGACTGTGGTTCACTTCTTCCCAGAGCAAGGGCGTAGAAACCGTTGCCATTGCCCGCGGACGAACGCTGTAGGGAGCGGCGATCGTTTGCCCTTTCCGGTTCTGGAGAAAATCCACGTAAATTTTGTCTTTCCTGCCTGCCACGCGGCGCTCAATGCTCGTTGTATCCGGCAAACGGTTATGCGTCAGCAGCGCCAGCAATTCACCGAAAGCTTTTACCTCATCGTACGTATATTTCGCTCCCAGCGGAATGTAAACATGCAATCCTGTTGCGCCGCTTGTTTTACAGTAACACGGAGCTTTGATCTCGTCGCAGAGCTCTTTGATCACCAGCGCGGTATTGACAACGTCTACGAAAGAAATCTCTCCCGGGTCGAGGTCCAGCATCAGGTAAGTCGGATGATCGGGCTTCTGCCAGGTACTGTGCCAGGGATTGATCTCGATGCAGCCCAGGTTTGCCATGTAAACCAAAGTTGCCAGGTCGTTGCAGATGAGATAATCCAGCTCGGTATCATTTGATTTGGAATAGATTTTGGACGTTTGCACCCATTCCGGCAAATGTTCCGTATCCATGTCCTTCTGGTAAAAGCTTGAGCCTGAAATCCCGTTCGGGAAGCGGTTAAGCGATTGCGGGCGGTTTTTGAGGTAAGGCAGTATGTATTTGCCTACCGATTGATAATACGCAATTAAATCGCCTTTCGTATATTTTTCTTCGGGCCAGTAAACCTTGGTCAGGTTCGTGCACTTGACATTTTTGCCCGAAATCTTCAGTATTTGGTCTTTTTCCATAAAACTTTTCGCTTGCTGCTGTTCCAGCGTTTGTTCTTCTTCTACTTCCGTAGCTTCTTTATCCAGGCGCAGTCCCATAAAAACAGGCGCCCTCAGGCGGTCGCTTTCGGTGCGTTCCGCAAATTTCACGTTGCATACGAGCTCCGGCAAGATCCAGACAGGCTTTCCTTTCGTTCCATACATTTGCGGCTTTTCGGGAAAAGGACAGTCGTTCGTTTTAAGCTTTTCGAAGGCTGTATACAATTCTTTCAGGGAAGCGTCCGAAAACCCGGTACCACAGTTCCCGATGTATTTCAGCGTATCGCCTTCGTATTCGCCCAAAATCAGTGAACCGAAATATTTCCGGCTGTTTTGCGGAAGCGTGTACCCTGCAATTATGGCTTCGCCGCTTTGCTCGGTTTTGATCTTCAGCCAGGAATCCGAACGCCGGCCACCGCGGTACAAGCTTTCCGGGTCTTTGGCGATTATTCCCTCGTAGCTTTTTTTAGCTAAATCAGCAAAAAGCTTTTTTCCGCCACCGAGCTGATATGGTGCATTGAAAACCTGCCTGAACTTATAGCTTTTAAACCAGGTATCAAGCAAATCTTTGCGTTCCCGCAGCGGAAAATCCTCCAGGCTGTGACCATTGAGGTAAAGGATATCAAAAACGTAAAATTTCAGCTTGCCTTCACCGGTTGTCCCGAAATTCTGCAATTGCTGAAAATCGCTTCTTCCCTGCTTGTTTTCGATTACAACTTCCCCGTCGAGCACAACATCTTCGCTGATGATTTCCAATTCTTTGACCAGGTCCTTGTATAATTTCGTAAAGCTGTTCCCATTTCTTGAAATCAGCTCAACTTTTCCTTTATTGATCTCAGCCAGTGCGCGGTAACCGTCATATTTCATTTCGTAAAACCAGTCGGAACGGTCAAACATTTCCTTGCTCAGGCGCGCCAGCATAGGCTGAAAATCTTCGCGGAACAGGCTTTTACCGACCGGCAGGGTTTTTATTTTTTGTTTTTTCTGAAAATTGACTGCAGCTTTTGCTTCAGGCTCCGTCCGGGCTTTTTTTTTACCGGGGGATTTGAGCGCCGGGATATCTGCAATGGTGAAGGATTTGAGCGCAAACTCATCCTTTTTTTTGATCAGCAGCCAGTTTTTGTTTTTGCCGTCGTTCATGCGCACCAAAGCAAATGCGCCTTTCAGGTACGTACCGTCCAGGACAATTTTCAGGTCACCTTTTTCCAGCTGCTTCAGTAAAGATTTCTCTGCATCAGCGGCCGGTTCAAGCGGTTCATACGTTCCGCTGTCAAAAATCTCAACTGTGCCCGCGCCGTAGTTTCCTTCCGGTATCTCACCGTAAAACTTGCCGTATGGCAAAGGATGGTCCTCCACCATCACC
The DNA here is from genome assembly GCA_021325675.1 of Crocinitomicaceae bacterium. GTDB lineage: Bacteria > Bacteroidota > Bacteroidia > Flavobacteriales_D > Crocinitomicaceae > M2408. The sequence continues at coordinate 133,240 of JAJTCM010000001.1, read as the reverse complement.
GCCAGGTGGCGTTCGCCGCTCACCATCGACGGGCCTTTGGGCACAGCCCAGCTTTTAAGCACCCCTTCCATTTCGAGCCTGAAATCATAGTGCAGGTGCGAGGCAAAATGCCGCTGGACCACAAAAGTCAGCTTCGGTCCTTTTTTTCCTTTCTCTGCTCCCGGTTCGGGCGTATTGGAAAAATTACGTTTCTTTTTATACAAATCGAGGCTCATCGGTCAGGAAGTTTTTTTGTTTGACAAACTGGCTTTCAATTGTTCCAGCAAGGAATCTTTGCGATTTTCGGCAACCGGAAGCTTGCGGATTTTTGCCCGTTTCCCGCTGGCTTTGGCTTTGATAACCTTGAGTAAAGCACTTGTATATTCGTCCTTATATTTTTCAATTTTGAAAGGTTCCGTATATTGATTGATCAGGGTAACGGCCATTTTCAGCTCCGTTGGTTTCACAACCGATTTAGGAGGCAGATCGAAATCTTCTATACTCCTGATTTCTTCCGCAAAGCGGATTTTACTGATCACCAGGATATTACCCATCGGTTTGATGACAACCAGCGTTTCAGCCGTTCGCATCACAAACTGGGCTACGCCGACCTTACCGGTTTTTGTCAGCGCTTCCCGAAGCAAAGCGTAAGCTTTTTGCCCCGATTTCTCCGGTTCGGCGTAGTAGGAATTTTCAAAATAAATACTGTCTATTTCGTCTACATCAATGAAATGGTTCACTTCAATTATTTTCGTTTTGGCAGGCGCCGCTTCTTCAAAGTCCTCAGGATCAAGCACGATATATTCTTCATTCACCATGTAAGCTTTGGCGATATCGTCCCACTCCACTTTTTTGCCCGTGTTTTCATTCACCCGCTGAAAATGGATCGGGGAATGGTCGCGGCGGTCAACCATATCCAGGTCAAGCCGGCTCTGCTGCGTGGCGCTGTAAAGTTTCACCGGTATGTTTACCAAACCGAAGCTGATTGCCCCTTTCCATATTGCTTTCATGGCTTAGCTGTTTACAATTTCACCTCCGTTCACGTGGATGATCTCCCCCGAAATATAAGCTGCCTCATCACTGGCCAGGAAAACATAGGCCGGGGCGAGCTCCGCAGGTTGTGCCGGGCGTTTCATCGGTGAATCCGTCCCGAAAGTCTGTACTTTCTCATCGGGCATGCTTGCAGGGATCAGCGGTGTCCAGACCGGTCCCGGGGCAACGCCGTTCACACGGATTCCTTTTTCTACCAGGTTGGAAGCCAGACTGCGCGTAAAGGAAACAATCGCCCCTTTTGTTGCGCTGTAATCGATTAAATGGCTGCTGCCGCGGTAAGCCGTAACGGAGGTCGTATTGATGATATTCGCCCCTTTTTTCATGTAAGGCAAAACGGCTTTCGTGAGCCAAAACATGGCGAAAATATTCACAGCAAACGTTTCCAGGAGGTTCGGCGTCGTAATTTCAGACAAATCTTTCGCCGGGTAATGAATGGCTGCATTGTTCACCAGAACATCAATCCGCTCCATCTTTTTAATGATTTTCACCGCTGCTTCCATACACTGCTCCTCTTTGGCAAGGTTCGCCGCTACGGTAATGCATTTGCGATTGAACTTCGTTTTGATGTACTGCGCCGTGATTTCAGCATCCTGCGCTTCTTTTTTCTTGTAAACTATCGCTACATTGGCGCCTTCCCTGGCAAAAGCGATCGCTACTGCCCGGCCAATCCCGCTGTCACCGCCGGTAATAATGCAATTTTTGTTCAGCAGCTTCTCGCTCCCGGGTGTACCGTAATCAAATTCAGGCAGGGGGTCCATTTTAAATTCCAGTCCGGGCTGGCTCTGTGACTGCTTTTTAAAGATTTTTTTTGGTGGGTTGCTTTTTTGCATAAGGCTGTTGTATTGGTTCGTTGCTTCAGCCAGGTCTTAAAACCTTTGCCGTTGTAGAGGTGTTTGATCATAAAAGGTAGTTCAGGTTTTAGTAAAACAAAAATGCTAAACCGGAGCGAATTCCAGCTTACATAAACTCAGGAAAATTTTATAATATTTATGCTGCGCAATTACCGTTGTGCGGATTGCTGCTTATGCAGATTTGAAATTCGAAGATTGAATTCGTCGCTACTTCGTGATAGCTATGCTTTTGATTTCGGCAGTTGAAGATGCTTAGTTAAACCTATTTTCCATTCTCACCGCCGCAGACAGCAATTAATTCTCAATTTCTAAGAAGTCCTGTTTCTGAACACCATGCGGAGCAGCAGCATCACGGAGAGCACAATCGTAATTACGAAGAAATAATCCGGGAAATCACCGAAAATGGCCTTCATATATGATTTGCCATTAGGGTTCTTGAAAAACTGGACGTTGTAAATTTTAAGAATTGTAGCGCAGAGGAGCATGAAGCCAATGAGTACAACAGTTCCGAGGCGGTTTAAAAGCGAGCTGACATGCTTGCGGTTCATTCCGTCTTCACCCAGCTTGATGTGGTGGCGCAAACCGTTGATCTTGAAATCAGTTACGATGGCCCGGATATCTTTCGGCAGGGTCTCAACGAGGTACAAATAATCTTCCGCTACGTGCACAACCTTCGTCTTGATATTCTCCCAGCTGAATTTCTCCATGATTTTTTCACGGGCATACGGCCGGATCATATCTACCAGGGACAACTTGGCCTGCATTTGCTCCGCCAGGTTCTGGATAGTCACCAGCGTTTTGATCAGCATATATAAGCTCGAAGGGATTTTGATCTCATATTTGATCAGGAGCCTGAACGTATCGTTGAACAAGCCCGAAATATCCACATCGGAATAAGTCAGGAAACTATATTTCTGAATTAATTCATGGATATCGAATTCGAGGTTTTCCACTTCCCTGAAATTCTGCGCTTCCGTCATTGCGAGCAAAGCCCGGGCAATTTTACGCGGATTTTTCTCCGAAAAGCCCATGAGAAAACGGATCAAACCGTCTATTTGCTTGGGACGCAGCGAAGCGCACATTCCGTGATCGATCAGTACAATCTGGTTATTGTCGCGGATAAAAATATTCCCGGGATGTGGATCGGCATGAAAAAAACCATATTTGAGGATCATCGTCAGAACGGCATTCATCCCGTTTTCGGCAATTTTTTGCGGCGAATATCCTTTTTTAATGAGGTTGGCAACATTATCCGGGCGCTCGCCTTCAATGTATTCCATGATCAGCACCTTATTCGTACTGTGGCGTGTATGCACCCGCGGAATATGACAGCTTTCCATCTCGCGGAACATGTGCTGCAAACGGAGCATATTCGACATCTCGTTCGTAAAATCCAGCTCCTTGAGGATGATTTCACCGAAATCCTTAATAAAGCCTTCGAGATTAAATGTGCTCAATTCGGGATAGCCCTGCTGGATCTTACGGGCAAACACCTGCAGCAAAACGAGGTCCAGCTTAATTTTCTGGCGGATTCCCGGGCGCTGCACTTTGATAACGACCTGCTCACCGTTTTTTAACCTTGCACGGTATATCTGGCCGATCGAAGCCGCGGCAAAATGCTTTTCTTCGATAGATGAAAACAATTTGTTCACATTATCACCCAGCTCATTTTCAATAATTTTATGGGCGATCAGGTCGTCAAAAGGACGCGCCGCTGATTGCAGCTTTTTGAGCTCCAGCCGCAGGTTTTCTGAAGCCATATCCGGTCTGTCGGCCAGGATCTGACCAAATTTAATAAAGGTTGGGCCAAGGTCTTCCAGGATATGACGCAAACGTTCCGCACGGGAAAGGCGCCTTTTGCCCCTCCGGTCAAAAATAACCCTCAAAGGACCGGTAGTAAACCAGTTGCGAAGGTAATGGTTCAACACAATCAAAATGATTGACATTAAACGGATTACATTCCTTGCATTTTGTCGAAAACGGAAAATCCACATGCTAATTTACTTTAGGCTAAAATTAGTCAAAATGAGACAATAGGTTTACAAAAAAAAATGTTTTTTTTTATCAAAAAAAAGGAGGAAACGGATGAGCGGAAAACCGTTTTACATCATTTTAGCTACATTTGCCTGAGCCGATAAATTACTCCTTATGAAAACATTTTTGTGCCTGTTTTTCCCCTTTGCACTTGCTGCACAGAGCTTTAACCGTCAGGACAGCCTGCTTGGGTCCGATACGCCTGAACGCAGCTGGTGGAACGTTACCCATTACGACCTGACGGTTGAACCGGATTATGCGACCAAAACCATCAAAGGCTCCAACACGATCAGCTTTACGGTGACCGGGAGCCTGCGCAAAATGCAGATCGACCTCGACAAAGCTTTACAGATCGATTCTATCCTGATGCGTGGCAAAAAGCTCAGCTATGAACGCGACGGCGGTATTTTGTGGGTGAATATCGAACAGAAATTGTTTAAAGAACAGGAATCCAGTATTCTCGTTTATTTTTCCGGCAAACCCCGCGAAGCAGTAAAAGCCCCATGGGACGGCGGCTGGGTGTGGTCGAAAGACGAAAAAGGACGCCCGTGGATGTCAGTTGCCTGCCAGGGAATTGGCGCCAGCATTTGGTATCCCTGCAAAGATTACCAGGGCGATGAACCGGAAAACGGCTCGGTTTTGACAATGATCGTTCCGAAGGAACTACAGGCGGTTTCGAATGGAAAACTGCTTTACGAGGATGAAATTAATGGTAAAAAACGCGTAAGCTGGAAAATTGTAAACCCAATCAATAATTACAATATTATTCCTTATATCGGGTATTATGTGGGCTGGAAGGACAGCTACCAGGGCGAAAAAGGCACGTTGGACTGCAGCTACTGGGTGCTGGATTATGAGCTTGAGCGCGCCAAAACGCAATTTAAGCAAAGCCACGACATGCTGAAATGCTTCGAATACTGGTTTGGCCCCTACCCTTTCTACGAAGACGGCTACAAGCTTGTGCAGTCACCGTATTTAGGCATGGAGCACCAAAGCGGGATCGCCTACGGGAACGGTTTTCAGAACGGCTATTCCGGCAAGGACCTCAGTGAATCCGGCTGGGGCTTGAAATGGGATTTCATTATCATACATGAAAGCGGCCACGAATGGTATGGCAACAATATCACGTCGAAAGATGTGGCCGATATGTGGATCCATGAATCTTTTACCAATTATTCAGAAACGCTTTTCACGGAATATTACTATGGCAAAGACGCCGCGACGGCTTATGTGGCAGGCATCCGGAAAAACATCGAAAATGACATTCCGATCATCGGGCATTACGGCGTACGCAACGAAGGCAGCGGAGATATGTACTATAAAGGCGGAAATCTCGTGCACCTTGTCCGCCAGCTGATGAATGATGACAAGCGCTTTCGCAGCATGCTCCGCGAAATGAACAGGGAATTTTACCACAAAACCGTTACAAGCGCCGAAATAGAAACTTTCATGAGTAAATTCAGCGGCCTGAAGCTCGACAAGGTTTTTGACCAGTACCTGCGTTCCAAAGACATTCCCGTGCTGGAATTCAAAGGTAAAAAAGGAAAAACGAAATACCGCTGGAGCTCAGTTGTACCTGGCTTCGATATGAAAGTAAAGCTGAAAGACGGAAGCTGGATCGAACCAACAAGCGACTGGAAAAAATTTCCGGGATGGACCAAAAAACAGCATCCTGAAGTTGACCCGGATTTTTACATCAAGGTGAAATAGAATGATGAGTAATGAACATAATTAAAGTCATTTGCCCTGCCCCGAATAACCACGAAGTGAATTAGCATATTAGCACATTACTAATCAGCACATTCAAAATCAAGGTTTCTCCAAAATACCCTCGCCCTTTTCTTTGAGCAAGCGGTCGGCTTCAGCTAAACTGATGCGCTCACCGTTGTAGTAAGCAGTTACAAATGCGTCCGTAATTCCTTTTTGAACCGCGCTGCTTTTCGCAGGGATAGCTGCTTCAACGGATGGGAAGATCCCGGTTGAGTAGCGGATCATGCCGTCAGCAAGTAATTTGGAAACCACATTTTCAACATATTTCAGCTGTTTCGCTGTTGCCGGTTTGCGGTAAGCCCCGATCTGAACGGTGTAGAACAAGCCTGGCTTGGTTTCAACGGCAATCGCGTTCACTGCACCGGCAGCCTTGTTGTAATCCGCTTTAACGTTCGGAGTTGTTGTCTTGCGGTCTGTTTTAGGATCGGTTTTAGCGTCAGTTTTCACAGGGGTTTTTACGTCTGTCTTCACCGGGGTATTTACATCTGTTTTTACCGGTGTTTTCACCTCGTTAGTGCCCGAAGCGATCTCTACCTGCTGGTCAAGCGTTGGGTTAGGAACACACTGGCCGCTGGCCTGCAGTTTTTTCGCTTTCGCCAGGGAAATGCGTTTTCCATCACAGTATGCGACGATAAAAGCATCGCGGTAACCCAGGTTCCGGATTGATCTTCTTGCTTGTGAAGCCGTAGCAGTGCTGCCGAAATAACCCGTAATGTAACGTGTAATCCCTTCTTTGATCGGCTCACCGGTTACAGGCGTAAACTCAGCATACATTTTTGATTTCAGCGGCTTGCGGAAAGCGCCCACCTGGATGCGGAAAATAAGTCCCATCGGCATTTCCTCGCCCACTTTGATCCGCTCCTCGGCACTGCTTTCCTGCGGAACTTCCAAAATTTTGAATGGAACGTTATCAGCAATAAGCGCAGTTTCCGGCTTTATTTTTGTATTTTCTTCTGCCGCAACATAATTCGATTCTGCTGCAACATAATTCGCTTCTACGCCGTCGCGGAACATCGATTCAAGCTTCGCAATATGCTCTTCGTTTTTGCCCAGGTCCATGTAAACCTGCTGCGCAGCAACTTGCTTTTCATCCGCTTCTTCGTAAGTACGCGTAGCTTCCAGCACTTCAATCAGCGCCCTTCTTACGCGCTGCTGGTTTTCTGCCGTCGGATTTTTTGCCTGCTCCGCTGCTGCAGCTGCATAATTGCTTTTCGCTTCATCGAGCGCTTTGTATGCTACAGATCTGGAAGCTGTTGCTTCTTCAGCCTGCTCGTAAGCTATTTTCAGCTCACCGTAGCTGGCCGTTGCACTCAGCTGTTTCTTCTCCTCTTCGCTGTAAGCAGCTTTTGGCCCGGAAGCCGTTTGACTGTTATTTTCTTCTGCCTGACGGCTTTTCAGCTCGCTGTCGATATTTTTCGTTTCTTCATTCAGCAATCCAATGCGCTTTTCGTTTGTCACGATACGTCTTGCATACAGGATCTTATCGTCGGATCTCGCTTCCTTCAAAGCAATTTTATCCTGCTCGATCTGCGCTTTCAGGCTTTCGGATTCTTCGCTCACAGCCGCTTTCCGCCTCTCAAGGGAGCTTTTGCTTTCCAGCGTCAAGCTACCCGCTTTCGGATCAATGGCTTGTAATTGTGAAGCATCACTTGTCAGCTGTTTCGAATAGGCAACATCTTCATAAGTGGCCGCGTTTTGAGCCTGAAGCGATTTGATCTCAGCAATCAATTCCGCTTTTTTGCTTTCTTTTTTGGTTTTTACCAGCTCTTTTTGCAAAGCTGCAATTCTTTCATCATTTTGAGCGGCCATTCCTAAAGCCAGTGAGTCATTTTGTGCAACCGGCAGATCTGTTTTGGAAAGTGCGGTTTTATTTGCCGGCATGAAGCTGATCAGCTTAGCCTGCTCACCGGTTTTTTCACTGAGAATTGTCAGCTGCTTTTGCTGGTTATCCGCCAATTCCAAAGCCAGTTTTTGCTTGTCGGCCTTGGGTAATTTCGAATCAGCCAACTGCGCTGCCAGCTCCGTTTCGCGGGCTTGCAGGCTGTTCAGCTCAATGGTCTTAGCATCCGTTCCTGCTGTAACAGCCAAATTATCTGTTTTAGCGTCGCTGTTTGTGTTATTCGCACTGCTATTTGTGCCGTTTGTGCCATCCACAGGATTTTTCTCCCCTTGATTCGTTGTATTGGCGGTTGCCGGGTTTTTGATCGTTTCGATTCGGCCCTGGGATTCATCGATGAGCTCGTTCAATACCTGGTTTTCGGCTTGCAGATCGAGATTTTCATTAGCAGCCATGCGTTTTTCGTTAGCTGCAACACGTTTTTTCAGGTTCTCCTGCAGCTTTTCTTCCCTGGCAGTGCTTTGTTCTGGGGTTAACGCCGCAATCTCCTTGCTGTATTTTTTATCCGCAGCAGTGATCAGCTGGTCTTTTTTAATTGTTTCCTTAATTTCACTTACGACAATCTGCTTGGATTCATTCTCGCGGTTTTCGCTGTCCTGCTTCATGGCCGTTAAACGCTCTTTCTGTCCGGTAGCAGCTGTATCCGAAGGATTTTTTGTTAATTGGGCATCAAGCTCACTGATTTTGGTATCTATGCTTTTTTGCAGCTTATTTTCCTCCATAACCAGCTTTTCGTTTTTCACTTTCTGGTCGTAAGACGGGTTATTTTCAATGGAAGCAGTCGTTTTTTCATACGTTGGACTGACTTTTTTGATCGCCTCCAAATCCGAAGGTGTAAGCACTGTTTTATGAACTGCTAAAGTATTCTCAGGTGTTTTGGTGTCTGTTTTTGGATCAACTTTATTTTCCGTTCCGTTCAGCGGGGTTTTATTATCCGTCTTGTTGTCGGTTTTGTTATCCGCTAAAGTATTTTCCGGTGTTTTGTTGTCTGTTTTAGGATCGACTTTATTGTCTGTTCCGTTTAGCGGTGTTTTATTATCCGTCTTGTTATCGGTTTTGTTATCCGCTAAAGTATTTTCCGGTGTTTTGTTGTCTGTTTTAGGATCAATTTTATTGTCCGTTCCGTTCAGCGGTGTTTTATTATCGGTTTTGTTATCCGTTAAAGTGTTCTCAGGCGTTTTAGTGTCCGTTTTTGGATCTACCTTATTGTCGGTTCCGTTCAGCGGGGTTTTGTTGTCTGTCTTGTTATCGGTTTTGTTATCCGCTAAAGTATTCTCAGGCGTTTTAGTGTCCGTTTTTGGATCTACCTTATTGTCGGTTGCGTTCAGCGGGGTTTTATTATCCGTCTTGTTGTCGGTTTTGTTATCCGTTAATGTATTCTCAGGCGTTTTAGTGTCCGTTTTTGGATCGACTTTATTGTCCGTTCCGTTCAGCGGTGTTTTATTGTCCGTCTTGTTGTCGGTTTTGTTATCCGCTAAAGTATTTTCCGGTGTTTTGTTGTCTGTTTTAGTATCGGCGAGGTTATTTTCAGCATTCAGGCTGTCGCTTTTGCTTGTTTTCGGAATATACGTTTCATCTGTTTTATTATCAGGCACCTGGAAAGAAGCCATTCCCATCGTACGGCGCTCAATCCGGTCACCGCTTTCTTTGATGAGATTCTTCAGGAGGTTAAGCTCATGCGCCGCAGTTTCATCGGCCGGGTTTTTCTTCAGCTTTTCTTCAGCTTTGTTTTTCTCGAGGTTGAGCAGGCGGATAAATTCCTGGTCTTCTTTCTGTGCTTTGTCCAAACGCTGGTTTTCTGACAGCTCGCTGTTGTCCTCGATCGTCAGCAGCATCGCAAAATGATTTGGTTTTACCCGGTTTGCCAGTTGCTTGTCCGTCAATTTCTTCTCCGGGTTGCTCTCCGGGAATTTCTGGTGCAATTCGTTCTGGGCAGCCGCAATATTCTGGTTGAGCGCATCATTCAGTTCTTCAAGCGATTTCAGCTTAGCCTTCAGGTTGGCATTATTCGGGTTTTGCTTCAGCGCTTCCTGGACGGCGTTTATTTCTTTGGAAACCTGGAATTTGAGGTTTTTATCTTCTTTCTGATCAAATTTCAGGCGCTGTTCTTCCGTCAGCTCTTTGTCACCTTTGATTGCTTCTTTGTTTTTAAAATAATCCGGTGTGAGCTGAGAAGCTAAATCTTTCTGGCCTGCGTTGAGCTCTTTTCGGTCTGTAGAAGCAGATGTTGATGCAGAACCCTGCGTATCGGTTTTAACTACTTTCTGCGCCGCCATGTCAACCCCCAATTGCCTGGATTGCTCGGCAACGTAAGATTTCAACGTACGTGTATTCTGGTTATCCAAAGCTGTCAGGGCCTTCACGGCATCAGCAGCGCTCGTTTTGGAAGCCGGGTCTTTGGAATTCAGGATTTCCTGCGCAAAGATGAGCTTGTCCTCCATTTTTTTCAGCTCTTCTTTTTTAGCGGCAATCTTCGGTTCAAGGGCTTTCAGCTCACCGTCAACGTATTTAATTTCTTCCTGCTTATCTTTGATTTTCTTTTCAATCGCAGGCTGGTCTTTGGATTTCGCTTCTGCGAGCTTGATATCGAGGTCGAGCAATTCGTTTTTGGCCGCGATCTTCATATCGAGAAGCTCTTTTTGCTTGGCGGCCAGTTTTTTGATCTCATCGCGTTTTACCAGCAAGTCTTTTACTCCCGGATCGGCCGGTTCCTGCTGCATTTGCTTGATCAATACCTTATTGTCGGAGAGCTTTTGGGCCATAATCGGCGTGTTGCCCTCATCAAACGCTTTTTTTACGTCATCAGCGAGCTTACGCGCCTGCTGGCTTTCTTCTTTGTTTTTCGCAATCGGCGTATTCAATGAATCTGCAAAATTGAGGAGCTTCCTGTTTTCCTCATCGATAGCGTTCAATTCATTAACGATCCCGGCGGCTTTTTCAATTAATGCTTTTTTCTCATTGCCGCTCTTCATTTCAGACTGTGCAACCGTGGCCTTCAAATCTGCCTGCAATTGCTTGGTTTCAGCAGCATTTCCCATCACTTTATCAATCGCTTTCTGTTGGGTCAGCGCGAGGATTTCAGCTTGCTTTTCCTGCGTATCTGCCAGCTTCTGGATGTTTTCCTGGACTTCGCGGTCGCCCTGCTTCGTAAAGCCAAGCTCTGCGTATAATTGTTTGTTTTCGGAAGAATTATCGAGTTTCTTGAGGTCAAACTGCTCTGAATTCGGGTTCAGCTCCGAACGGATGCGGGCAATTTCTGCCAAAGTCGCCACCTGGTCTTCCACCGCTTCGTCAAACTGGTTGATGATCGTTACCGTTTCCCCTTTGTCGGCCACCTGCTCATGGACCATTTTTTGCTTCAAAGGCTTGAACTCGTTCAGGAAAGGCACGTTGATCACCGATTTAAACGTTGTCGCAACACCATCGACTTTCACCTGGTATTCGTATTTACCGCCTTTCGGGAAGGTCAGCAGCACATTTCCTTTGTCGTTGGAATTGAACGTACCGATTTTGGCATTGCTTGCGAAGTCGTAGACATCAACGCTCACTTTTTTATTGTCCGGGCGAATGACCGAGCTGAACGCCGCTTTAATAACCGCGATCTGGATCGGAACTTGTTCCACTTTTACCTTGTAGACATGGATTTTCCCGTCTAAGCTCTGGCGTGCAGAAGCAAAATAGGCGTTTTTATCCAGGGAATCGACTACATAAAATAAATCATCATCCGGCGACGAAATCGTAAAATCCAGGTTTTCAGGCGCACTGAACGTATTGGTTTCCTTATCATATTTGGAACGGAAAACATCAAATCCCCCCATCGAATTATGACCTTTGGAAGAAAAATACAGGTATTTGCCGTTCGGGTGCATGTATGGGAAATCCTCGTCAAATTTGGTATTCACACCACCGTTCACCGTTTGCGGCAGCGACCAGCTTCCGTCAGGCAATTTGCGGCGGATAAATATATCTTTGCCATTTTTCTCATCTTCGCCGTAGCTGGAATAATAAATCGTTGTGGGCTTGGCCGGGAAATGAATGATCGGCGTGTGCTTGTTCTTTTTATCGATTTTCGACTGGAACTGGGCATTTACGAGAATATCCCCGCCAATGTCCTTGAGATCGTAAATCCGGAAAAAATTCTGGCTTTCGATTTCTTTTTTGTCTAAAACAATGATTTCATTGGCCGAAGAAAGCAAGCGTTTTCCGCTTTCAGACATTTCAATCTGCCGGTTAACATCCAGTGTGACATTGAGCTTTGAGCCGGCTTTCGTTTTGTATAAATTGTAAAATTTGATTGCTTCGCTGAATTCGTAGTTGAGGTGATAGGCTTTCCCCAAATAGAAAAACACTTCGGGATCAAAATTTTCTGCCTTAGAAGCATACGTCAGGTGCTTGATCGCTTCAATTTTCTTGCGCGAATTGTAGATCAAACAGACACCGTAGCGGTAATTGTAAAAAGGATCGTCGCGGTTGATGGCCAGCAATTGTGAGTAATATTTACTCGCCTCCACAAAGCTTTCCGCCCTGTAGCTTTTTTCCGCCAGGCTTTTCAGTTCGGCTTCATTTCCCTGGCCAAAGGAAAAAGAAGTGCTGAGTAAACAAAAATTTACACCTAAAGAAAGTAATAATATGAATCTGAGTTTCATAAAAGTTTGCCCATCCAAATGTTAATTTATCCCTTTAATACGCTTATTTCTTAAAAAGGTTCATTTTATTTTCCTGCCCCTGGACCAGGCGCTGGATATTTTTCTTGTGAGTGGCAATAACAGTAATCCCGATAACGATGGAAAAAACGACGAGGTAAGGGGAATGCTCTTGAAAAACAAGGATTACTACAAATGGAAAACAGAACGAAGCGGCAATCGCCCCGAGAGAAACATAATGTGTGCTGATAAAAACGATCAGGAAAACCAGGAAGCAAACCCCGGCTGCCGGAGGATGGATCCCGATAATGATCCCTAAAGAAGTCGCTACACCTTTTCCGCCGCGGAAACCCGCAAATAAAGGGAATAAATGTCCCAGAAATACGAAAACCCCGGCCAGGAGCTCCAGCTGAATGATATGCTCTTCATTTCCCTCGGATAAAAAACGGGGCAGGAATACCGCCGCAACACCTTTCAGCACATCCATCAGGAGCACGATAATCCCTGCTTTTTTGCCCAAAACCCGGAAGGTGTTCGTAGCGCCGGCATTTTTACTGCCATGCTCGCGGACGTCAATTCCATGTAAAGCCTTCCCGACCCAAACCGCTGAAGGAATGGAGCCGAGCAAGTAAGCTGAAAGCGAAAACACAATAAATTCAATCATTCTCCCGTACCGAATAATTTTAAAAATTTGCTTAGGTAGATGCGGTTCGATGTCATTTCATACGTAAAGTCTTTGGCCTTGCGCTTGTCCGGTTTGAGGGCATTCACATCGGCTTCCAGCTCTGTATCGGAAGTGTAAATAAACAATTCGCCGTCCTTTTTCTCCTTGGTATACGTTAGGAAGTATTCAGAACCACCCGGAACAATGAACTGCAAACCGAATTTATCACCGCCCTCACTGCTGTTTACCTGCTGAAAGAAAGCTTTTACAGGCATGTATTTCATCACCGGCTTATCGAAAATACTCACAATCACCGCTTCGTCCACATCCGTGTATAAACCGCGCTCCGGCATCTCCGGCTTGGAGAAGGAAGAGAGTTTCAGGCCTGTGATAACAATAGCGCCTTTCGCCTCAGCAGGGATTTTTTTGTACTCACCGTCGAGTGTATATTCCGATTTGATGCGGTCGGCAGTTTTACGGTCAGTCCATTCTACCAACGCTTTTTCAAAGGTCGTAGAAGCGAAATCCATTGGCTTAAGCTCCGGGATTTCCTGGATCTTCTGTGCAATTTTTTCGAAAGACTTATCTTCAATTGGTAAATTATACTTCGCCGTTACGTTCATGATCGTCTGGCCGGTTTCCTGGTAATAGTTCACCGTACCGACAGCATCCACGGAAACGCTCGGGCCATAATCCATTCCGAATTTGATCACGCCGTCACCATTCAGCGAGCAGTTGCCCGTTTGCAAAGCAATGTAATTTCCTTTTTCCGAACGGTTGACCAGTTTTTCCTTCGAAGCGATCTGGAATTCGCTGGTAAATGCATTGTACTGCAGCAAACCGCTCGAAGTAAATACCACCTGGTCGTCTTTATCCGTCAGCTCCGAAAGGAAAGTCGGGTACAGCGTGATCTCTTCCGCTTTTTTAGAATCGCGCCAAACGATACCTGCCGTCAGCGACAGGGAGTCGAGGCTCTTCATATCGGAAGAAACCGGGATCTGGATATTCTTCGGATCGATTTCCGAGTTGAAGGCCATCCAGCTTCGTTTAAACTTATCGCAGCTATGAACAATCCGCGTTGCTCCGGAGAAACTGATCAGCGGTACATTGGCATGGATTTTTACATCACCGTTGTATTCAAACTGTGGACTGAGCTTAAAGTTGTCCTTCGCACCGATTTTACCCACTGCAACTGTCTGGAAGGTTGAATCCACCCGGATGGTCTTCATTTTAATGATCGTCATTGTACTGTCCGCATCGTAATACGGGTAATCTCCCTCGGATTCATATTTCCGGCGGGCCATAACTTCCGTTGTCGCATTAACAAACTTGTGATATTTCGTAACGCTGTTCGCGATGATCATAGAATTTTTAAGCACGTCCATCTTCGCTTTCTTACGGATTGTAACGCGGCCTGAATCCGGGTAAATCCGGGCATCGGCAATTTCCAGGAAGTCTACTTTTCTACAATAAATCGTCTTTTCCCTCAGGCTGTAGCGCGCCTCACGTGCTTTAAAGCGCAGGGAATCCTGTTCCGGGTGCAGCGAGAAGAAGTTCGCACCGACGAGGTCGAGGTCCGTTTTGATATTGAGGTCTGTTTTTTCTTCTTTGGTCGCGAGCTCGATTTCCTCCTTATCCATAAACCAGGTAAAGAAGTCCATCTTACATAAATACTGGTTCACGGGGAATTCCACACGTGAAGTACCGGCGTTGGACCTGAACTGGCCGAGCCTTTCCTTAAAAGAAACGTGGGCGTTGAGGTTTTCCGTTTTGAGCGCCAGCGGATCTTCGTCATCGACCCTGAAGTTATTTTTCAGGTTGAAGTTCGCCGTATCCGAATCGATGTCCCACCGCGAGAATTTGAATTTCTTCGCCCCCAGGTTGGCATCTTTGAAAGTAACTACCCCAAATCCTGTACAGCCCTGCGGTGTAATGATCGCAGTGCCTTTCAAACGTGCTTCCTTGTTGAACATATTCAGCTCCTGGGTTGGTGTGGAAGCCGCTTTCAGTACCTGGTTTTTCGGAACGAAAGTAATAAAGGCATCCGGCGAAACAATATCCGGGTACTGGATACCTTCTTCGTTCGGCTTGTTCGAAAACTCTGCAAAGCCCATCGTTGAATCCGGCAGGAAAGTATAGGCTTTCGAAATCGAGGTGGAATGGATAAAATTAATCGTTCCGGCCCCCTGCAAGCCTTTTCCGCTCAGGATAATTTTGTTGTCGTATTTCGCTGTTGTCGAATAGAAATTATAACCGCCCTCCCCTTTTGCTTTAGTGGAGAAACCGAAGGAATAATCCGGCATAATGCGCAGGTCTTCACGGAATTTCGGGAAAATCCCCGCTGATGTCAATTCTCCTGCAAAACGCTGGTGCGCTTCCTTGAAATTATCCAGGCTATCCATTTCAAACGGATCAAGCGTATAGTAAAAACGGGTGCTGTCGTAAGCTCCTTTGAAAATTGTTTGCTGGTTGTAGTAAACGTGTGAAGGCTTAAACGAATTGATTTTCGGATAATCCGTGATTTTTTTGTTGTTCCCGGCGCGGTTCAGCGGGTCATCCACAAGGATTTCTCCCGTAATACCGTTTACCGTGTTCACCATCGTGATGGATTCTTTTCCGTCCTCTTCTTTCATCGGCCTTACGCGGAAAACCGTATTGTCCGTTTTGAAAAGGTTAATTTTGTTGGCTGCGTAAACGTAATTGGATTCCTCGGCGTCCACTTCGATTTTCCCGGCAATGATCCAGCCGAAGAAAGTGAAATCGCGGTTTTCCTTGATCGTTACTTTGCTGTCACGCGGGAAAACGGTTGTTTGCTGAGGTTCGGAAATCGTCACCAGGTCAACAGCATCAAGGTTCACTTCCATCGTACCGAGATTGAAAGTACCAAAATTCTTCAAGCCTTTGCGGTAATCGTTTTTGGCGTCGTATTCCTTCTGGATTTTCTGCAGATACGGTTCCTTCTGGATTTGCTCATCACTGTAGCCGCCCAGTTTTTTCGGGCGCATGTCGGACATGAAAATCAGGTTGTCAAAATCCATTTTGCCGGAGCGGGATTTCACGAAATTGATCAGTTTCTGGTTCACCTGCACCATTTTCGACTCGGAATCGTAGTTCAGGAAGCCGTAAGCTGCCAGGTCAAGGATCATTGGTTTCACCTGCTCCACCGTTTTACCGAGGGCAGTGGCGATTTTTCCTTCGTTGACGTAGTATTCGTCGTATTTGAAACAATATTCGTAAATCGCCTGCAGCGGGTTCACCCTGTCAAGTCCCTGTAATTTTTCAAACAACCGGATATCGAAATAATTCTGTGATTCAAGGCGCGCATAACGCTGGTCCTGGCTGGAACCGAAATTGTACGTCAGGTTTATCTCCTGGGAATCATAAATCCACGAAAGCCGGGGAACATACATATCTACTTTGTGGTAACTGTTTGAAAACGGCGACTGGGAAATCCCGTTGGAACCGCGTACAAAATCAAGCACCTGTTTTTCAATGTCATAGCTAAAATCCAGGCCCGGGTGAAAAATGGAGTCTTTTGCACCGACATAAATTGTCGACATGCACAGCGGGCTGGTGAGCTTGGCTTTGTTGATGACCATCAGCTGCGATTTCAGCTCGATGAAAGGCTTGTTGTTCCGTGAGATGCGAACGATAGATGGAAAATTGGCCGCCCCGAGACCAACGAAATCCTTGCCCTGCAGTGAAAATCCGCCTTCATAATCCACATTCGGGTAAATTTCCTTGATCTTCAGGCGTTTTTCGTAGGATAAGAACTGCGGATAAATTTTGTCTTCCTCGCGGGTGATCCGGAAAGCGCGGTCGGAGAATTTTCCTTTGATCGGCTTGGAGAAATACGGCGTTGTCAACGTTACAGTATCACAGCCGAGGTTGGACGTTTTCATTGAAATGTCATATTTCGTCAGCTCAGCGTAAGTTTCCGAACGCGGCAAGCCTACTTTTTCCCAGGAAATCGTTCCGCCCTGGCCAACCCATTTTTTGGTTACCGGATCGTACGTTCCCGTAGCGCCGTAAATCACGATACTGTCAACATACGGCTTTTCTTTGTTGCGCTTGTCGGCATTTTCAACCAGGCACACGAGGTTCCCGTTTTCGAGCTTCATGTATGGTTTGTCCGTAAATTCGAAAACATAAGAGCCGCCGCGGTAAACCCAAAGGGAGTTTGTGTTGTCGGCCAGTAAGCGGCGCGAAAAGAAACCGGCGGAAAGCTCAATGAAATCGGCAAATTTGTTCACATCGCGTTTTTCCAAAAGCTTATCCACGGAGCTGTGCCAGGCAGAATAGCTGGAAGCCGGCTGCTTGTTTTTCACAAAGGAATAAACGGAAAAAACGTAATTGTAAATATCCGGGTAGTATTTCAGGCGCTTGGTCTCCATTTCATTCGCGGTTTCAACCATTTTCTTGAAATAGTTGTCCGGGAAATCGGTTGTTTTGAGCAGCATCGGGGACAATTCGTCCTTGATGAAATCTTTTTGTTCTTTTTGAATGAAAGTGGAAAGCACCTTTTCAAATTGCTTGATGAATTTCTCGCGCTCAGCAGGAAAGTTCTGTGCCTTGATGAGCTGGAAAGAGCAGGCAAAAGCAAGCAGCAACAAACAGTATTTCATCTATTTAAAATTTTGTAATTATTTAATTAAATAAAGCAATTACAACATGTTGTAAACAGATGTAACCGCCTGGCTTTTGGTATACAGCTTAATTTATTTTGTAAACGTTAACTGAGCCCAGGTTTCTTTAGTTTGCCTGTGTACAAAAACGAATCCAAGATTTTGAGCTTCCTGGATCATTTCGTCGCAATCGGAATCAAAAAAACCGCTCAGCATGATTTTTCCCTGGGGATTTAGAGCAGAAAGATACGAATTTAAATGGCTCTTGAGTACATTTTTGTTGATGTTTGCTAAAATCAGGTCGAATTTTAAGTTTTTTAACAAATCTACATCGCCATGCTTTGCTGTTATTGCCTTACAGCCGTTTCTTTCCGCATTTTCAACCGTGTTTTCAACCGACCATTCTTCGATGTCTATCGCGAGGATTTCCTGTGCACCGAGCTTCCCGGCAAGGATCGCCAAAACGCCCGTTCCTGTTCCCATATCGAGTACGCTCGCCGGCATTTTTTCTTCTTCCAGCATCGCGTTAGCCATCATCCAGGTCGTTTGGTGGTGGCCCGTCCCGAAAGACATTTTGGGCTGGATGATAATATTGATCTCCTTTGCCTGCGACTGATCGTGGAAAGGCGCTAAAATCGACAGTTTTTTGCCTACAAATACCGGGTGAAAATCAGCTTCCCACGAAGCGTTCCAGTTTTGCTGCGGGATACTTTCAAATTCCAGGCTGTATTCAAAGCCCTGGCCGCTGAGCGCCGTGATTTCGAGCAACTCTTCCTTGTCAATTTTATCTTCCGGGCCGTAAGCTATGAAACCTGTTTCAGTTTCTTCAAACGCATCGAAGCTCAGCTCCGAAAGCTGTGCGATCAGGATTTCCGTCCACGGTTGGCGCGGGTTGAGCTCAATTTTCAGGGCAAGCGTATTCATTGCGCCTGGATAATTTTGGTAAAATCTTCTGCATTGAGGGATGCGCCGCCAATGAGGCCGCCATCGATATTTTCACAGGCAAAAAGCTCTGCAGCGTTTCCGGGATTGCAGCTTCCACCGTAAAGAATTGAAATATTTTCGGCCGTTGCTTTTCCATAACGGTGCTCGATGGACATGCGGATGAAGCGGTGCATTTCTTCTGCCTGCTGCGCTGTGGCTGTTTTCCCGGTACCAATTGCCCACACAGGCTCATACGCGATGATGATGCTTTTCATTTGCTCCGGCGTCAGGTGGAACAGGTTGGATTCCATTTGCTGCAGCACATAGGATGAATGTTTTCCCTGCTCGCGGATTTCAAGCGGCTCACCACAGCAAAAAATCGTCTCGAGCTTGTTGTTTACCGCTACGTCAATTTTAAGCTTGATCACTTCGTCGCTTTCGTTGAACAGGATGCGGCGCTCGGAATGGCCTACCAAAACACACTCGATCTCAAGGTCGAGCAGGTGATTGATGGAAACTTTCCCTGTGTATGCGCCTTGTGCCGCCGGGTGGAAGTTCTGCGCCCCCACTTTGATGTGGTGCTGGCGCTGCTTCAGGGCGTCGAGGAAAACGTAAGGAGAAAAAACGATCACTTCCTGGTTTTCCTCCAGCTGGATTTCTTCTAATTTATCGTAAATATAAAGCGCTTCCTTTTTGGTCAGGTTCATCTTCCAATTTGCGGCAACGATTTTTTTTCTCATAAAAGGTATGTTCTTAGTTTAAGATATGTTTTTTCAGCCAATCGTAAGACGGCAGCGAGCGGCTCGGGTATTTCCCTTTCACCACGCCATTTTTCACCACCATCAGCGACGGATTGGAGCGGGCAATTGCTTTCAGCTCGGTTTCGTCATTCGTGAACGCCGGAATATCAAATTTGTGCTTTTTGCGCCATTTGTTGATTTCGTCGCGGCCGGAGCTGCAAATGAGCACCATGGGGATTTTGTTTTTCTTCGCCTGGTGGTAAATCTGCTTCAGCTCGTTTACTTTGTCCTTATCGTTCACATCAGTAAGCTTTTTGGAGAAAATAATGATGAGCTGCGGCGCTTCAATAACGTACTCTCGGATACTGATTTCAGCCAGTTCCGGGTTAGCCATTGTGATTTCCTTTTTAAAGGTAAAATAAGCCGTATCGTAGTCGTTCATGTTGTATTCGTTGGCCGCTACTTCGATATCCGTTTCATTATCTTTGTCATAAAGCAAAACGCCTTTGATCGATGCCCCTTCCATTTTACGACGGACATAATCGAGTCCCATTTCCTCTTTTCCTACTTCCGAAAGCTGCACCACCGGGTTGAACTGACCGGTAATAGACGGCAATTTGGTCGGGATGATCTCTTTGGTATCGGTGGAAACGTATTTGTAGTTTTTGTCTTCCCAGATTTTGCGCACCGTATCTGTGTACTGTGCCTGTGTGAAGAATTCGTTTTTGCCTGTTTTCAGGTTTTTGAGCATGAAGCCGGATTCGTATTTCCCTTCCTTGCCATCGTTCATTTTTTGCTTGAGGTTTGACCCAACAGCATACGGTCGGTAGTCTTTCACCGGCTCAAACATCAGCACGTAGGAGGTCAGCGCGAAGCCGAGCACACACACCAGGACCGTTGCCCCGAAATAATTGCCCAGCAATTTACCGCCCGCCCGCAGGATCCAGAGTGCGCCTAACAGCGCGATCAATCCGAAGACCACCGGGAAATACCAGCCGAAAACAAAGGAAAAGAAGGTAATAATTACCATCGCCACCGGAACAACGTACATGTTTTCTTCCCGGGTATTTGGCCTGATTTTGCGCTGGGCAATGAAAATCCAGATGGAAAGGTAAACCAGGACAATGTCTTTCCACAACGATTCTTTCGGCGTTAACGAACGACCGACAGAGCCTTTCATGGCGTCACCAAAGCAACCGCAATCGGCCACACACTGCGGGAGCTTCATTTCTTCCACCACAACTTCGTTGGTGTTTTTGGAAACAATTTTGATTTCCGTATTCGTTTTCGCTTCGTCAATTTTGATTTGCGCCAGCGGATCGCTCATAGCATACGTATCGCGGTCAACAAATTTCTTGTCAGGATCGCAGTTGGCTGTATGCCAGGTCAGGAAAGTAAAGAAAAGCATCATGAGGACCAAAAGCCAGGAAACCAGCTTGATCTTGCCACCAATGAGCACCAGAACACCCAGCACAATTTCAGCTACACAGATGATAACGGAAAGCACCAAAGCCCAGTCGATCAGGAATTCGAGTGAAAAGCCCGGGGCGCCAAACCATTCCTTGATCCGGAAAGCCAGTGCGCCGTCTTCAAAATATTCTTCGAGCTTATAGCTAAAACCCAGTGGGTCATTTGCTTTGATTAAGCCGGAAACGATGAACAAGCCCCCGACAAGCAAGCGGGAAACCATCGCCATAAACAAGCGTCCTTTGAGGACAACAAGCCCGGCTGTACTGATGGCGAGCAAGCCAAAACCGATGCCTGCAAACAACCATTTTGAATCTTCAAAATTAGCGTGGAAACCGATCGTTACCATCGCCAGGCCGGCGAGGTTAAGCGCAATTAAAACAGCGTTAAAAACGAGCGAGCGGCCCTGGAGCGTAGTGTTGTTATTCATATTAGATTTTTATTGGTCAGAACGTAAACAAAATTACAACTTAATTTCTTTTTCGGGTGTTAATACTTTGTTATTGGGCTTTTTCATTCAGGTGGATCAGCGCGAACACCGAATAATTGAGCATATCGAAATAATTGGCGTCAATTCCTTCGCTGATGAGCGTCTTTCCGGCATTGTTCTCGATTTGTTTTACACGGAGGATCTTCATCAGGATCAGGTCTGTCAGCGAGCTCACGCGCATATCCCGCCAGGCTTCGCCGTAATCGTGGTTTTTTTTCTGCATCAGCTCGTAAGCTTCGGTTGCAAATTTATCATACAAGCCGGTTGCCTGGCTTTCCGAAAGCTCCATCGACAAACCCTCCGCTTCATTGAGCTGGATGATCGCCATGATGCAATAGTTGACAATCGCCACAAATTCGTCTTCGATGTTTTCGCCTACCTTATTCTGACCTGTTTCCTGGATCGTCCGGATGCGCTGCGCCTTGATAAAGATCTGGTCGGTGAGCGAGCTGGGCCTCAAAATACGCCATGCTGTCCCGTAATCTTTGGTCTTTTTTTGAAAAATTTCACGGCAAAACGAAATAACTTCGGAATATTGTTGCGATGTTTGTGTCATTATCAGGTAAAAATGCTTAAATCAAGGGTTGAAGATATAAATTTTTATTCAAAGCGAACAATCCGCGTTGGTGAAAAATTATTGGACCTTTCCAGCCCCCGGATCATGGGCATCATCAACTGCACCCCGGATTCTTTTTATTCGGGAAGCCGATTCAGCTCGTTATCAGACGTTTTGGCCGAAAGTGAAAAACAGATGAAGGCTGGCGCCGACATTCTAGACATTGGCGGCTATTCATCCCGTCCGGGTGCGGAAAACATTTCGGAAGAAGAAGAAAGACAGCGTGTTATCCCTGTAATTGAAGCAATTCACGCCCAGTTTCCTGAAGCGCTTATCAGTGTTGATACTTTTCGCGGAAAGGTGGCTGACGAAGCGTTGCAGGCCGGTGCACACATCATCAACGATATCGGCGCTTTTGACCTTGATCCTGACATGCTGGAAACGCTCCGGAAATGGCGCTGTCCTTACATCCTGATGCACATGCGCGGCACACCGCAGGACATGCAGCAAAAAACGGAATACAGCTCGCTTTTCAAGGAAATGTGCTACTTTTTTTCTGAGAAGCTTGCCCGCCTGCACGAAATCGGCGTATATGATATCATTCTCGACCCGGGCTTTGGCTTTGCAAAAACACTGGAACAGAATTACGAAATCCTAGAACACCTGGAAGATTTCCGTTTCCTCAACCAGCCGCTTTTGGTGGGTGTTTCCCGCAAATCCATGATCTCCAAAAAATCCGGTACGGACGCCGCGCATGCATTGAATGGGACTACGGTACTGAATACAGTTGCGCTGCTCCGGCAAGCTTCCGTAATCCGGGTGCACGATGTGGCGGAAGCGAGCGAGATACTTAAGCTTATTCGTTAGAATTGGATGGATTTAGATTATCAAACAAATTGAAGCAGTCTAACAGTCTAAAAACCGAATAATCTAAGGAGAATTGAAACCGCGAATAAATCTGTGAGAAACAATAAACCCCGGCCGAAACCAGGGTTTTGTAATTTAAGCTTTCAGTGATAAGGTTTTGTTTTTTATTTGTTTTTGGGAGCAGTTTTATTTTTATCGTTTAACGCATTCCTGATACTTTTCCATGAAAATCTGCGGACAAGGACTCATAAACCGGCGCAGGCTTACTTAGCTCTGCATGATATGTACCTTTCACACTCCTTGCATCAGCCCGCTGGGACTTGATTTTTACTGAACTGAACAACACAGCTAAAATAAGCAGGAAAAGTTTTCCCGGAAGGGCTATTTTTTGCAGCAGACGTGTTTGCAGATTTTTCATTTTGTCTTCGTTTTTCTGATTTGCCTGATACAAAGTTACGCCCCTTATCGCCAGGCTATGATGACCCGAATCAAGGGAACAGATGACTTTCGTCATAAGAGGAAAACACCCGCGGAGCAACATAGTTAAACAAAAAAACCCTGGCCTAAACCAAGGTTCTCTGATCTAACATTCAGCGATAGAAGTTTGTTGTTTTATTGGATGACCATCACTTTATTTATGATGGTTTGATTGTGAATATTGCCCACAACGAAATAGACGCCGCTTTTGAGCCCATCCACCCGGATCTTTAATTCATTTTCTTTTGTAATCTGTACTGTTTTGATCAGCTTCCCCTGCTCACCAAAAATTTTGTATTCACCTTCATGCGAAGCGATGAGCATAAAATCACCCGTATTGGGATTGGGAAAAGCCTCCAGGCTAAAATCCGATTGTAAGCTTTCATTTACATGCAACGCAGTTTCTTCTTTCATAACGCTTCGTGCTGCATGATTGTTACAGATTGGCGCGCAAATATGTCCGTCCTTTTTTCCTTTTCCTTGTTGATGTCCGGAAACCAAAGGAGCAACCATCGCCCGGACCGGTGTTCTTTCAGAAACACACGATCCGTTGACGGCTTGAGCGAAATATGTGGTTGTTTGTGCGATAAATGGCGTTGTAAAACCCGTGCCTGTGCCCAGGGCTGCCCCTCTCTCGGGAACATCGTACCAGTATATTTTTCCGGCGTCAGGCGTAGCTTGCAGCCAGACAGTTCCCGGTGAATTACGGCTTCCATGAAGGTGAAAATTAATAGCGGGCATAGAATCTATGGTTATCGTAAAGCTTTTTTCACGCATGGATTCATCGTAATAATACAGGGTTTGTGTTTCGGTAATCACATGCCCGGGAGTCAGTACCCTGCCGTTTCCGCCGGGACAGAGAAAATAATTTCCTTCCGGCAGGGCAGGCAATTTGTACGAACCGCAGGCCCTCACATTGGACGGAGCAGCGATTTTACCAGACGGTGGCGCATCGTTCCACTGGGCCTTGGCCTTTCCCGAGCTTAGCAATGCGGCAAACATAAGCAGGGAGAATTTTCCCATGACCGCTTTCTTCTGCAATAATTGTGTGTGTAATTTTCTCATCATTATTAGTTTTTGTAAGTATGAGACAAATGTACAGTCACAATTTTCACCGTAAGATGATCCGAATCAAACAGTTCTATGATCTTCGTCAGCCAGAACGCGAAACGCCCGCCCCTGCTGGCAAGAAGAATAACCGGGGATTAAAAAAAATTGAAGGATTTCCCACTGCGTGGGTTCGAAGCTTCACTTCGTGGCTGCTTTCGAGGTAGCTACGCGTTACCTTCGGTGGTCGGGGATTTTCTGCTTACGCAGATTTAATTAAAAAGGGAGTCCACAAATTCTTCTTTGACGAAAAACTGCAGGTCGTTGATCCCTTCGCCGACACCAATGTATTTGACGGGAATCTGCATCTGGTCGGAAATACCGATTACTACGCCGCCTTTGGCTGTTCCGTCGAGCTTGGTGATGGCAAGCGCGTTGATTTGTGTTGCGAGGGAGAATTGTTTGGCTTGTTCGTAGGCATTCTGGCCTGTTGAGCCGTCCAGTACGAGCAAAACTTCGTGCGGTGCATCCGGAATTACTTTTTCCATGACGCGGCGGATTTTGCTCAGCTCAGTCATGAGGTTGATTTTATTGTGCAGGCGGCCCGCAGTGTCAATAATCACCACATCGGCGTTTTGAGCTTTAGCGGATTGCAGGGTATCATAAGCTACGGAAGCCGGATCGGCGCCCATTCCCTGCTGAACGATTGGTACGCCTACACGCTCTGACCAGATAATCAGCTGATCAACAGCGGCAGCACGAAACGTATCGGCAGCGCCCAACACCACTTTGAGGCCCTGCGCTTTGAACTGGTTCGCGAGCTTCCCGATGGTGGTTGTTTTACCGACACCGTTTACGCCTACTACCATAATTACGTGGGGCTTGTTTTTGAATTCAAAGTTGTCAGATAAAACATCCTGGTCGTTTTCCGCCAGGAGCGCAATGATTTCTTCTTTAAGAACGGTGTTCAGCTCGGAAGTATTCATGACTTTATCGCGGGCAACACGCTGTTCGATGCGCTCAATGATTTTGAGGGTCGTGTCAACACCAACGTCAGATGTAATGAGGATTTCTTCGAGCTCATCAAGTACTTCGGCATCCACTTTGGATTTACCGACGATGGAACGCGTCAGCTTGGAGAAAAAACTGTCCTTTGTTTTTTCCAGTCCTTTATTTAATGTTTCTTTTTTCTCTTTTGAAAATAATCCGAAAAATGCCATTTTAATATGCTAATTTGCTAATGCGTTAATGTGCTAATTGGTTTTTGTTTGAATCCTGGTACAGAATAAAAATAAAAACCCCGAAGCGCCATAGACGATCGGGGTCAAATATATAAATTTTTTCACTTAGTTTTTAGCAAACCATTCTTTCACTTTGTCATTGTGAACGATTTCTTCTTTAAAAGAGTAAGCACCTGACTTCTCAGACTTTACCATTTTAATTACTTTCGTATGCTCTTTTCCTCCTCCTTTTTGTAAGGATGCTACTACCTTCTTTGCCATTTCTTCTAAATTTTACGCCCGTGGCTATTATTTAATTTCTTTATGAACAGTCATTCTCTTCAGAATAGGATTGAATTTTTTGATCTCCATACGCTCAGGAGTATTCTTTCTATTCTTAGTTGTGATGTAACGGGAAGTTCCAGCCTGTCCTGATTCTTTGTGCTCAGTACATTCCAAAATCACCTGGATTCTATTACCTTTTGCTTTCTTTGCCATCTCTTTTAATAATTATGAGTGATGAAGATGAGTGATGAATGCCATTAACATTCAAAATCATCAATCAACATTTCTATTTTAAATATCCTTTTTCACGAGCTTCTTTCAGGCAAGCTGAAATTCCGTTTTTATTGATTGTTCTCAAAGCGGAAGTTGAGATTTTCAACGTGATGTATGAATCTTCTTCCGGGATGTAGAACTTCTTGGTAACCAAGTTCGGATAAAACTTTCTTTTTGTTTTTCTATTGGAGTGAGAAACGTTGTTCCCAACCATGACAGACTTACCTGTAATTTGACAAACTCGTGACATTTTCTATAATTTTTTAAAAACCTTATTCTTAAAGCGGGTGCAAAGTAAAGAAGATTTACTGAATTATGCAAGTCTTTTCTTAACTTTTTTAAAAAAACTGCATTAACCTTGTTTAATCAACCACCAGTCGACAAATTCTTACGTTGTAATAATGTAAAGCGCAGTAAATTCAACGCTGCAAAAATAGTCATTTTTATGTTTCTTTCCCTGTTATCGCCGAGATTTAGTTTTTTAGAAATCACTTGTTCGGGTGTGGCTAAAGCGATCCAGATCGTACCAACGGGATTTTTCTCATCCCCACCGTCCGGTCCGGCAAAGCCTGTGCACGACAAGCAATATTCCGTTTCGATGCGCTCCCTCCCGCCCCGGGCCATCGCTTCGGCGGTTTCCTGGGACACAACCCCGAACTCTTCGATCACTTCCGGGGGAACAGCGGCGAGCTTCGTTTTCATTTCTTCGGTGTATGTTATCAAACCGGCTTTGAGGTAACCGGAAGATCCGGGAGCAGTCACCAATTCACTTGCAATTCCACCGCCGGTGCAGCTTTCTACCGTGGTCAACGTTTCCCCCGTTTGAAGCAGCAAGTCGCCTACTACTTTCGCCAGGCTGATGTCATCTTCCCCGAAAACGTGATACGGCAAACGGGTTTTGACTTCCTCGCAATACGCCTGGATGCGTTCGCTGTCTTCTTCTCCCTTATAAGAGGTAAGCCTTAATTTTACAATCCCGGGCGACGGCAGGTAAGCAAGGCCAAAGCCATCTGCGAGGATCCGCTCTTCCCAGTCTTTCATTTCTTCGGCGAGGAAGGATTCACCGATTCCCGTAGCCATGACCGTTTTGTGATAGAGGGCTTTTACCTTAAAATAATCTTTGATCTTATCCAGGAGCACATTTTGCATCATGCCCTTCATTTCATAAGGAACACCCGGCAGGCTGATGAGCACTTTCCCGTCTTTTTCGAACCACATTCCTGAAGCTGTACCCAGGAAATTATCGATCACCTGGCAAGCTTCGGGCAGGGCGGCCTGCTGGATATTCACGTCGAGCATCGGGCGCTTGCGTCCTGCAAAATAGCTTTCGATCCGTTTTAATACGTCCTCTTTGATTTTCAGCGTAGTATTGAAATAATCGCAAAGCACATGCTTGGTGATGTCGTCTTTTGTGGGGCCAAGACCGCCTGTAACTATAATAAGGTCGCTTCTGTCAAAAGCAAGGTCGAAAGCGGCAACAATGGCTTCACGGGTGTCTGAGACGACTTGTCCGCTGCAAACCCTGACACCGATCAATGCCAGCTCGGAACCGATCCAGGAAGCGTTTGTATTGATTGTCTGGCCGATGAGCAATTCGTCTCCTATAGATATAATTTCAGCTTTCATAATGTATTAAAGTTTGAATCGTTTTAGTAAGTTTTTGAATGTTTTTTGTATTTTGGGGTGTCAAAACTTTTATATCTTTGACAAAAATAAGAATTATGAAACGATTATTTCTTACATCGGCACTTTTTAGCGCTACGCTTGTACTGGTTCAATCCTGTGATGTGCTCAACACAGTGGCAACGGGTGTCACAACGCCGGGAAAACCTGCGCTGACGAACGAAGAAGTAATCAACGGCCTGAAGGAAGCCTTGAATGTCGGCATCAAAAATTCAGTTGATATCAGCGCTGTAACGGACGGTTTCTGGAAAAACGACCTCATCCGCATTCCTTTCCCGGAAGATGCAATGAAAGTGCGCCAAAAAGCAATTGACTGGGGACTGGGCGCCCAAATCGAAAAGTTTGAAATGACGATGAACCGCGCCGCCGAGGAAGCTGCAAAAGAAGCGCTGCCGATTTTCCGCGATGCGATCCTGAATATGACCGTACAGGATGGTTTTGCGATCCTGAAAGGCGGTGACGGCGCTGCCACGAAATTTTTACGCGACAATACCACAGCCAAACTGACAGCAGCTTTTTCACCGAAAGTGAAGGCCGCTATTTCAAAAGTAAAGCTGACGGAATACTGGAACCCGATCATCACGAAATACAACGGGGCAATGACGCTTACGGGCGGCGACAAAATCAATCCCGACCTGGACCAATATATCACTGAACGCGCTATTAGCGGCCTGTTCACCCTTGTTGAAATCGAAGAAAACAAAATCCGAAAAGACCCGATGGCCCGCGTAACGGACATCCTCGTGAAGGTTTTTGGCTCAGTCTCGAATTAAGCTGTTAATATGCTAATGAGTTAATGTGCTAATTTTTTAATTAGTCACTTTTTATTAGCATATTATCGTATAAATCAATTAGCATATTCCCATTAATTCATTACACATTAAAAAATGAAATATCCAGCATCTGAACTCGTATTAAACGCACACGGCGAAGTTTACCACCTTGGGCTTGCACCTGAGCATATCGCGCCAAATGTTATTCTTGTGGGCGACCAGGACCGCGTAGGTATGATATCCAAATTCTTTGACAAGATCGAACACGAATCGCAGCACCGCGAGTTTACCTGCCATACCGGAACGTATAAAGGCAAGCGTATTTCTGCGCTGTCAACCGGGATCGGAACGGACAACCTGGATATTACAATCAATGAGCTGGATGCGCTTGTGAATATCGACCTGGAGCAGCGCGAGGACCGCAGCACGCACACTTCACTGAACCTTGTCAGGATCGGGACCTGCGGCATTTTACAGCCTGAAATCCCGGTGCATTCGTATATTTTGTCGTCGCATGCTTACGGCCTGGATAATATCGCGCATTTTTATGATGTGGAGCTTTCCGCTGAAGAGCAGGAAATGAACGATTTACTGGACCGCCATTTGAGTCTTCCGGCGAAAATCAAGCCTTATTTCATTTCTGCGGATGAAAGCCTGCTGGCGAAGATGCGCTCAGACAAAACTTTTGAAGGAATTACGGTAACGAGCAGCGGCTTTTATGCCCCGCAAGGCCGTCAATTGCGCTTAAAGCTGGCAACTGACCAACTGAACGAAAAACTGGGAGCATTCAGACATAAGGAGCTGAAAGTTAACAATTTTGAAATGGAAAGCTCTGCTTTGTTCTTTTTAGGAAAAGCGCTCGGACATAAAGCAACAACAATTTGCCTCGGGATCGCCAACCGCCCGAACCAGCAATTTTCGAAGGGCTATGCTAAAGAAATGGATGAGTTGATATTGTATGTCCTTGACAGGATTTGAAAATGAAGAATTGAGAATGAAATAAAGTAATTCTTCACTCTCAATTCTTCACTCTCAATTCTTCACTCTCCATTCTAATTATTTTTTCATCATTTTTTTGCTGCTCACGATTTTTCCGTCAGTCACCAGGTTGTAGGTATACATTCCTGAGCTCAGGTCATTCGCAAACACTTTCAGTTCGCCGTCACCACGTCCCGGAATTTCTACGGAGCTGATCAGCTTGCCCTGCGCATCGTAGAAATGGATTTGCGCTTGCCCTACGTTTGCAGGAACATTGTACTGAATTATGGTTGATTCAGCAAAAGGGTTCGGAACATTTTGGGATAAAACGATCACATTCCGGTTTGACAGGGTTACTTCCAGCTGTTGTCTCAATGCCTGCTGTGTTTCCGGTGTATTTTGCTCAATTGCGGTTTGGTTGAGCTCGCGCAGAGAAGGAAGTAAAGCAGATAAGCTGTTTTCCAATTGTGTCAGGCGCGCTTCCTGGTTTTTCAATTGCGTTTGGAGCGTTTCTACTTCTTTGTTCAGCTCTTCGATTACGGCTTCTTTTTCCTCTACTTTGGCATTCAATTCATTCGTTGCCTGTAAGCCAACAGTGATTAAACCAATGTAGTTCACGGATTTGTAAGGAAAAGCTGCTGTGATTTCCTTACCTGATGCATCAAGTTCAGCAGGGTGTAAACTTTCATGAACTAACTCCGGTAACACTTCTTCCAACTCCTGAGCAATGATACCATGTTGAAGACCTTCTGAAAAATTGAATTGCGGGAAAGCTTCTTTTTTCATTTTATAGGTTACAGGTTTCAGTCTTGATATTGTTTCAAGAGCGTTTTCTTCCTTGCGAACAGATTCTTTAAATCTTTTATCGGAAGTGATAACTGATGCTGCCGTGGTTTCTAAATCACCATTGAAATACCCGGCCCTATTTCCACCTGAAACTGCTGCAGAGCCATAAACACCATAATTTGTCGCACCATTTTGTGCAGTAAAATATCCACCGTAAGCAGCTGTGGAACCACCATCACCAATTGATCTCACACCGTAATTTGATCTTCCTCCTATTCCTTTAAAATCGCCAGCAATATTTAAAACACTCTGATCCTGTACTCCTGAACATTCTGCATATATACCTTTAAATGTTTTACTTCCTTCTGATGATATATCTTCATTAAGGAATGACCCTGCTATTGTTCCTTTCGCTACTTCAGATGCCGTGTTTTGATAAGCCGTTAGCTTAGCAGGATAATCAAGTGTAGCACCACAATCATATCCAATGATCACCATATTTTCATCCACATCGCCCTGGTTAGTGAAATAAAAGCTATTATCATCCAAATCAATTTTGGCATCAGCCGGTAATACACCTCCCGTGGCATCGCTACAGGGAGCAATATTATAGCTTTCCTTCCACATCAAAACCCCGTCAGCGTCTACAAATACACTTTTAGTAACACTACCATCGGCTTCATAAGATGCATCCGGCAACAAGCGCAGACGGGCATTTCCTTCCGCATCGATTCGTTCTGTTGGTCCTGTGTAAGCACTGGAGCCGTCATAACCAAAATTAGGACCGATAGCCAGGTTTCCTGAAGGAGTAAAGCGGGCAACATTCAAGCCGTCAAGGTCTGTCGTTAAATCCGGATCACCTATAACATCACCTGAGGGATCACCTTCGCCTCCGGTAATGAAACGAAAAACCATATCATCATGAGAAGAAGGTGTGTTCCCCCAAGCCATGACAAATTCGTTTAACTCCGAGGTTTCATTCACAACATGATTACCTACATACTGTAAATCCAGGTTGTCTGTAAAGGTTACACCGGTTTTCATCCAAGGACGGTAACCACTTACGATACCACTCCCGGTACCATTGAGATGTAATTGTGAATATGGGCCGGAATTAGAACCAAATAAACCACTGGTTCCAACCGTACTCATTAATACAAATCCGGTAGTATTGAATCCATAATTCGTCTGATCATATCCATTTATTGTGTCATGAATCCCAAAAGTATTTCCATTAATACGCATTCTATTGGCAGATGTTGAAGTACCTGCAGTCCTGAAAAAAATATTTCCTGCAGAAGTGCTGTTTGATGAACTGGCCTGCATCACAATATCATTTTGTGAAGTACCCGTACCAAAAGAACCAAGCATCATCTTTTCGGTTCCTCCCATAAGCATTCTCCAAAAATTACTGCTACCGGATGGACCGTCTGTTCGGAAAATTTCTCCGCTCGAACCTGTAACGTGCAATGTTGAGCTGGCTGAAGTTGTTCCAATGGAAAGAGATCCTGTACCGTTAAGACGCATCCGAAAAGCGTTATTGGTGTAAAAATCAAGAGGGAAATTCGTTGTTGTTCCCAGAATCTCGCCGCCAGTGGCTGGATTTCCTGCTGTAAGCCAATTCTGCCCAAAAAGACCGGAGATTGGTGCTGCGGCCAATAGCAGCGACACCGTGTAGTGTTTCATTTTCATATTTGTTTGTTTTAAGAGTTACAATAGTAAATAGCAGCCTGTTTCCCCGGATTTTAATTTTTAAGGGATACAGTTACAGCTAGTCCGGTTTCTAAGGAAACAGACCAGGGAATATCGATTTCAAAACAGGAATTTTCCCGGAAACAGATAAAAGCTAAAGATAAAAAAGGAATTACAGGGCTCTTTTTACGAAGTAGAGTGATTATTTAGGGAGAGGCCCATCAGCAAATTCAATGTGTTAGATAATAACTAAAAATTAAATTTAAACTATTTTTTTAGACTAAACAAATTTATTTTCAGGCAATAGGGCGTTAAAGTCAACTAAATCAATTAGATGGAATTAAAATAAATTAAGAATGGAAAATTAAGAATTATTCGATTCTCACATGTAAATAGATAAAACTCCGAAAATTGAGGTTTTTTTTCAATCAGATTCAAAGGGATATAATAAAAAATGGAGAACCAAGTTTTTCCCCAATTCTCCATTTTCAATTTTTAATTTTCAATTCTAATTACATTTGAAACAAAGGATACCCGCTCATCAAAGCATTGACCTCACGGCGTACTTCTGTGATCACGTCTTCGTTGCCGATGTTGGTCAAAACACGGTCCATCAGCTCAACGATTTTCGGGATTTCCGCTTCTTTCACACCACGGGTCGTGATTGCCGGTGTGCCGACACGGATCCCGGAAGTTACAAATGGTGATTCGGTATCAAAAGGCACCATGTTTTTGTTTACCGTAATATCGGCTTTCACGAGGTGGATTTCCGCATCTTTTCCTGTTACGCCTTTGGAGCGCAGGTCGATCAGCATGGAATGGTTGTCCGTTCCCCCGGAAATAATGGTATATCCTAATTTCACAAGCTCAGCGGCCATCAGTGCGGCATTTTTCTGAACCTGTTTCATGTATGTTTTGTATTCGTCTGTCAGCGCTTCACCGAAAGCTACTGCTTTGGCAGCAATCACGTGTTCCAGCGGTCCGCCCTGGATTCCCGGGAAAACAGCCGCATCCAGCAAAGCTGCCATGGATTTCGGGTTTCCGTTGTTCCATTTCAAACCGAAGGGGTTATCGAAATTGTGGCGCATCATGATCACACCACCTCTCGGCCCGCGTAAAGTTTTATGTGTTGTTGTCGTTACGATGTGGCAGTCCTCCAATGGATCAGACAAAATTCCTGCAGCAATCATACCTGCCGGGTGGGAAATATCGGCCAGAACCAAAGCTCCCACTTCGTCAGCAACCTTCCGGATCCGGGCATAGTCCCAGTCGCGGGAGTAAGCCGAAGCACCACAAATAATCATTTTTGGCTTTTCACGGCGCGCCACTTCTTCCAGCATGTCGTAATCAACCTGGCCGGTTTCTTTGTTTACACCGTAGAAAAATGGCTTGTATAATTTTCCGGAGAAATTC
The DNA here is from genome assembly GCA_021325675.1 of Crocinitomicaceae bacterium. Taxonomy (GTDB): domain Bacteria; phylum Bacteroidota; class Bacteroidia; order Flavobacteriales_D; family Crocinitomicaceae; genus M2408. Next base: position 100,053 of record JAJTCM010000001.1, on the reverse strand, counting down.
ACCGGTGAACCATGCGTTAAATGTCCACCGTGGGAAAGGTCAAAACCCAAAATTTTATCACCCGGCTGCAAGCAAGCCAGGAAAACCGCAGCATTCGCCTGTGCCCCGGAATGCGGCTGCACGTTAGCCCAGGTAGCGCCAAACAGTTTGCACAAACGGTCAATCGCCAGTTGTTCCACCTTGTCAACAACCTCACATCCACCGTAATAGCGTTTTCCCGGTAAACCTTCGGCATATTTGTTGGTCAGCACGGAACCCATGGCCTGCATCACCTGCTCACTGACAAAATTTTCAGAAGCAATCAGCTCAATACCATGTAATTGACGTTTTTTCTCCTCTTCGATTAAATCAAAGATCTGCGTATCTGTTTTTGTTTCTGCTAACATAGCTTTGGAATAAAATTTCAGACAAAGATACATTTTTGAATGGAGAATGAAAAATGAAGAATGAAAAATTGCGGCAGATTCCGTGCTCATTTTGGAATTTGAACAATTTGCAAAAAATATTCTTAGTTTTGAATTGTAAAAATGTCGGAAATTTATCCAAATAGAAAGAAATTGCGCCTTACGGGTTTTAATTATGCCAATGATGGCATATATTACATCACAATTTGTTGTAAGGACCGCGAATACCATTTCGGGAAAATCCAATCCATTTCGGAATTGACCGGTGCGTATAAAACACGATCATCCAAACACATTCATTTGGCGGGAAATATTCATTTTACCTGGCAAAAATCATTTTATGACCACATTGTACGTTCTCCAAGACGGTACAGCATTATCAATAATTATATCACTGAAAACCCATCAAAATGGGATAAGACAAATTAAAATAACATTATGGAAAAAGGCAACAAAAAAATCATCCGCGGCTGGGTCATGTACGATTGGGCCAATTCAGTTTACAACCTGGTGATTTCCTCGGCTATTTTCCCGATTTTTTATACCAAATTAACGGAAGCGCGTTTCAAGGAAAAATACTTCGGGCTGGATATCGAAACTATTAAGGCGCAAAAACTGGAATTGCCTGAAAACGTAAATGTGACGGTTGATTTCATGGGCTACAATGTACCGAATACTGCCCTGATGAGCTTCGTTTTATGCGCATCTTTCCTTACGATCTCCATTCTCTCCCCTATTCTTTCAGGGATTGCCGATTATTCGGGCAGCAAGAAACGTTTCCTGCAATTTTTCTGCTATTTCGGCGCTTTATCCTGTATTTCCTTATTTTTCTTCAACCTCGACCATATTGAGCTGAGCATGATTTCGGTCTACTTTGCAAGCATCGGTTTCTGGAGCAGCCTTGTTTTTTACAATTCCTTTTTGCCGGAAATCGCTGAGCCGGAAGACCACGACAAAATCTCTGCCCGCGGCTTTTCCATGGGGTATTTCGGTTCGATGATCTTATTGGTGATTTGCCTCGTACTGATCCAGGGCTTTGGAGTGGATGCCCGTTATTGTTTTATCCTCGTCGGCCTTTGGTGGATAACCTTCAGCCAGTTTACCTACCGTGTCCTCCCCCACAACGTATTCAACAAAAAAGTAGAAAAAGGCATTGTCTGGCGTGGTTTCCGGGAATTAAAGCTCGTTTTTGCAGAATTCCGTAAAACACACAGGCTCAAACGCTACCTCAGCAGTTTTTTCTTTTTCAATACCGGTGTACAAACCGTGATGCTCATGGCCGTATTTTTCGCTGAAAAGGAAATTTCCTGGCCCAAGGACAGCGGCTCAAGCGGTTTGATCATCGCTATTTTGCTGATCCAGATCCTGGGAGCTGTGGGCGCTTTCTTAATGTCACGGCTTTCGAGGCGCATCGGCAATATCAAAACGCTCGGCTTATCGATTTCCATCTGGATCGTGATTTGCTGCGTGGCCTACATCGTGAAAACACCGGTCCAGTTTTACTGTCTCGCAGCGGGCGTCGGATTAGTAATGGGCGGCGTTCAGGCGATGGCCCGTTCGACTTATTCCAAATTTTTGCCGGAAACAACCGACCACGCCAGCTATTTTTCCTTTTACGACGTTGCAGAAAAAATCGGGATTGTCCTCGGTACATTCTTTTTCGGTTTCGTGGAAGCCTGGACGGGATCCATCCGCTACTCTGTGATTTCCGTAGCGATCTTCTTCGTGCTGGGCTTGATTATGCTTTTCCGCGTACCGAAAGATGAAGTGGATATGGGCGAAGAGCATACGTGATTTCCCGCTGATGGCTTAGAAATCGCAGATTTTGGTGTATAGCTTATTCCTTTCATCTGGCAAAAAGCATGAAACAAAAAATCCCTCCGCCAACTGACGAAAGGATCTATATTCTTTTATTAAGTAAGACACTTAAATCTATGTGTACTTAACGCTTGCGCTGACTTGCTCCCCTGAAGATACGAAAGCGATGAGCTTCAGCGTAGGTGCATGTGGTTGATTACTTCTTATAAAACGGCAGTTTTACTACCTTCGCTTTCAGGCCTTTTTCGCGCACTTCGATGAAAATTTCCGAATCAACCGTGCTGTAACCGGTCGCAACATAACCCAAGCCGATAGCGATTTTCATAGAGGGCGACATCGTTCCTGAAGTTACCTTTCCGATTTCATTTCCTTCGGAATCCAGGATGCGGTAATCATGGCGCGGGATTCCCCGATCGATCATTTCAAAAGCGACAAGCTTGCGCGAAACACCGTTTTCTTTCTGTGCTTTCAGAACGTCAGAATCGATGAAATCCTTCGTAAACTTGGTGATCCAGCCCAAACCGGCTTCAATCGGTGAAGTGGTATCGTCGATATCGTTTCCGTAAAGGCAGAAGCCCATTTCCAAACGCAGTGTATCACGGGCAGCAAGGCCGATCGGTTTGATCCCGTAAGCAGCTCCGGCTTCGAAAACCTTCTCCCAAACCTGCTTTACCTCGCTGTTTTTGCAGTAAATCTCAAAACCTCCGGAACCAGTGTAGCCCGTTGCAGAGATGATCACATGCTCAACGCCGGCAAAAGGACCAACTTCGAAATGGTAATATTTAATGTCGGATAAATTCACGGAAGTCAAAGACTGCATTGCTTCCACAGCCTTTGGTCCCTGGATGGCGAGGAGGGAATAATCGTCGGACAAGTTGCGCATCTCAACGCCCATATCGTTGTGGGAAGAAATCCAATCCCAGTCTTTATCAATGTTGGAAGCGTTCACTACCAGCAAATACTGCTCTTCCTTGATGCGGTAAACGATCAGGTCATCCACAATTCCTCCTTTTCCGTTTGGTAAGCAAGAATACTGCGCACGGCCGATTGTCAGCGTGGATGCATCATTCGTCGTCACTTTCTGGATCAGGTCCAGCGCTTTCGGACCGGTTAACAGGAATTCGCCCATGTGGGAAACGTCAAAAACCCCTACGCCATTGCGAACGGTTTCGTGCTCAGCATTGACGCCTTCGTACTGAACCGGCATGTTATAGCCTGCAAAAGGCACCATTTTGGCACCGAGCGCCACATGAACATCTGTTAAAGCTGTATTTTTCATAGAAATATAAAATTGTTTACGGTTTCGTGCTTAAACCGCTGCAAATTTAGAAGAATTATCTGATTAATTGAAAGTTTCCGTGACCGCTGTTTAATTCCCCGCTGTACAGGTCTTTGAAACTATAGGTATAGAAATAAACCCCGGCCGGCAGCTCCGTTCCTTCTATTTTTCCGTCCCATTTCACCACTTGCTCGTTCGTTTGGAATATTTCCTGGCCCCAGCGGTTGAAAATGTGCATTTCGAAATCAGCGATCCATTCCGGGCTGTTCGTGAAAATCAGCTGGAAATAATCGTTGTCCTCGTCCCCGTTCGGGGTGAAGATGTTCGGGAATGTAACTTCGGTTTTACACACTGAAATTACCGTGATTGCATCGGAGCTGGAGCAAAGCTCGTTCGACTCCGTAATCTCTACCGAGTAAAGTCCCGGCTGGGTCACTTCGATCTGCTGCGTTGTGTCACCGGTTGACCACAAATAGAAAGCGCCCGGGTTCAAAGCATCCAGCTGATGTGATTTTTCATCCAGGCAAACAGTAACTTCTTGTTGAGAAAAAGGAATTTCCGGCAAAGGAATAACAGTCAGCTCCAGGCTATCCTGCAGCGCTTGCCCGTTGATCACGAAATCCAGGTAATACGTCCCGGCAGCCGAAACATATATGAGCGTATCGTTCAGGTCAAAAGGCTGGGTCGTCAAATCAAACCCGGAATCATTCGTCCAGGAATAAGAGCTGATCCCGGGCTCATAGAAGGAAATCGGCACAATATCGCCGGCGCAGATCATCGTGTCTTTGCAGAAATTCAGAATTTTGATTGTATCGTCAGCAGAACAGGATAAAACCGGCTCAAAAATACGTACGGCATAAGTTCCGGGACTTGTCACCGAAATTTGCTGGCTGCTTGCTCCTGTCGACCATTGGTATGTACTTCCGTTGTTCAGCGCGCTGAGGGTGTAGGTATCTTCTTCCACGCAAATGATATCGTACATATCGGCAAAAGGCTCAGCCGGAAGCGGGATAAAGCTCACAACGAGGCTGTCCTGCACCATTTGGTTGTTGATTTCCACATCAAGGTAATACGTTCCGGGCTGGGTTGTGTAGAATAAAGTATCATTCAGGTCGAAAGGATCGGTAAAATCGAGCGTATTCCAGTTTTTAATCACTGTTCCGTCCTGGAAAGTCCAGCGGTAGCTCGTCATGTTCTCGTTGTAAAAATGGACTGCCGCCGAATCTCCCTGGCATTCCCGGATATCCGTCAGATCGATCTGGTAACGCGGGAAACAGATTTGCTGCAGGTTTGACAATGCCCCGGTTGAAGCCGTAAAACCCCACAAGATGGTGTTATCCCCTCCAAAAACGTCGTTCACAATATCGGCTGTATACGTAAAGCGCAGGAAACCGTCAAAATACATTTTTAGCTGGTGGATCGGAGCATTCCAGACAATGCGCGCCTGGTGATAACCACCGTCTTCCACATTTCCCGAATTGGGCAGCAAAGGAACAGGGCTCACCAAAGGATTGAGAAAATCGCCGTTGAAATATAAAGCCGTATGGTCAGCCACAGGATCATTGATATCGCTGTTTTCGTAGGTATCGAATTCAATCGCAAGAGAAGGCTCAATCCCCAGGAAACCAAGGCCGCTCCCAACTTGTCCCATGCTGTCGGATTCTTCGCTGCGCATTACGAAAGCAAAGCCATCGGCGCCCCACATGTCCTCCGCGCCAAGGGTCATACAAAAAGTCGCATCAAAGCTATAATTCAGGTTGATCGGCTTGTTGTCCCAAACTGCACCGCTCTGGCTCAGCTGGTTGGGTGTAAGCGTAAAGCAGGAATCCACCTCACCGCAAACGGCATTGTTGATGTTTGCTACTCCCACCGTGTTTCCTACGGTCTCATAGCCAAATTGTGCATATATAACAGTATTCAGAAGTATACTGCTGAAGATGAGTATTTTTTTCATTTTAGATTTTCAGGCACAAATATATGAAACGATTCTTACTATATCGATTTAGCGGAATCGCTTTTTTTTCCACAATTGGATTTTTAAGGCCTTTATCAAAATTTTTAACTGCTAAATCCAAGTTGTTGTTATTTTTGCAGGCTATGAGGGGTTTGTTACTTATCCTGCTATCCGGTATTTTGCCGCTTTTGGGCTATTCACAGCTCAAATCGCTACAGGCCGTGCGGCTGGAAGAAAAAATCCAGGTCGACGGCTTTCTCAATGAAAACAGCTGGAAAAATGCCCCAAAAGCAGGTGGTTTCCTCGAGCTAAACCCCACTGAAGGCAAAGCTCCCCAATTTCCGACCGAAGTTTCGATTGTATACAGCGATTATGCGATTTACGTCGGCGCAATGATGTACGATTCTTCACCCGACAGTATTCTCCGCCAGCTTGGTGAGCGTGATGATGAACTGAACGCCGATTATTTCACTGTTTCTTTCGATACCTATAACCAAAAGCTGGATGCCTTTGTTTTTTCGGTTTCCGCTTCCGGCGTACAGATAGATTACAGGTATTCTGACGAATCCTTCAACGCCGTGTGGCAGAGCCAGGTAAAAATCCTTGAGAACGGCTGGTCGGTGGAAATGGAAATCCCCTTCTCCGCCCTGAGGTTCCCGAACAGCGATTCCATCGTCTGGAAATTGCAGCTTGAAAGGCAGATCAGGCGTACAAGGAGCGAGCAGCAGTGGGCGCTGGTTTCCAAAAACGTAGAAAATGACATCAATTATTGGGGAAATTTAACGGGACTGGAAAACCTGAAAAACCCGATCCGCCTGCAGTTTTCCCCTTATCTTTCCGCTTCCCTGCAAAGCCGCGCGGGTGAGCAAAACTTCGGTTATGGCGGCGGCGCAGACATGAAGTACGGACTTTCCGAAGCTTTTACGCTTGATATGACGCTCCTGCCGGATTTCAGCCAGGTGGTTTCGGATAATATTGTAAAAAACCTCTCACCTTTTGAAGTTGTTTTTGCCGAGCAGCGGCCGTTTTTCCAGGAAGGGGTTGATTTGTTCACCAAGGGTGATTTGTTTTATTCCCGCAGGATTGGCGGCATGCCCGTTGGGATTAACAGCCCTTATGATAGTCTCGGCATACATGAAGAGGTTGTTTCCAATCCATTGACTTCGAGGCTGATCAATGTAAGTAAGATTTCCGGGAGAACGGAAAAAGGAACGGGACTTGGAATCCTGAATGCAATTACCGCTGAAACCTTTGCCACCATTCGTGACAGCCTGACGGGCGAAGAACGCGAAGTGATGACCAACCCGACGGTGAACTACAATATCATGACCTTCAACCAAAACCTGAAGAATAATAGCTCCGTTTATCTTATTAATCTCAATACAACCCGGGGAAGCGGTTTTTACGACGCTAACACGACTGCTGCCGGCGGGACTTTTGTGAATAAAAGCAATTCTTACCTCGTGCACGGAACGTTTAAAGTCTCACAGCTCGCCAACGGCTTCGATTTCAGGAAAGCTTTTACGGGCGACAAGCTCAATGACGGTACAGCTTACGTTGTCCAGGTGGCAAAAATCAAAGGCGCTTTCCGGGCAACACTGACCAGTGATAATATTTCGCCTAATTTCGACCCGAACGACCTGGGTGTGAATTTCCAGACCAATTACCGTTTTCATCGTGCCAATTTCAATTACAACAAATACAATCCTTTCTGGAAGCTGAACCAGTTGTACACAACGCTTTCCTACCAGATGGAGCAGGATTATACAACAAACCAGGTACTGAAAAACCTCATTCTTTTCGAAGCATTTACGACCCTGCGAAAAAGCTTTCATTCGATGTATATGAACATGGAAGTTCAACCCAACGACGCCATTAACCTGTTTGAATCGCGCGTTGCAGGCCAGCATTTTATCAATCCGGCTTATGTTTATTTCAATCTTGGCATATCCAGCGATTACCGCCGCAAACTGGCTATTGACGGTTACCTTGGCCTGGGGATCGGGCAAAAATACGGAACGAGCTATTACCGCCAGGGAAGATTGGCGCCGATTATCCGCTTTACGGACAAATTTACGCTGCGCCCTTCCATTGAATTCCTGAACCACGATGGCGATGTGGGCTTCGGCGGCTACGATGATTTTGGAAACCCGGTATACGGGCGCAGGAATATTTTTACGCTCACCAATATTATCGCCGGAAAATACCTCTTTAAAAACAACCTCTCCCTTTCCCTGCGTGTGCGCCATTACTGGTCGAACGGCGTTTACCAGTACCATGCTGACCTGAACACCAAAGGCGAGCTCGTGCGCAACGACAACATCGACGCCAACACGGATTTCAATTTCAATGCTTTCAATACGGACCTCGTATTTGCCTGGCAGGTAGCACCGGGAAGCTTCTTGAATGTTGTTTACAAAAGTGCTTTGGTAAGCGATGAAAAAGAGCTCGCAAAAACGTATTTCTACAATGTGCAATCCGTTTTCCAGGATAACCCGCTGAATACGATCACCCTCAAGTTTATCTACTTCATTGATGTGGCTTCCTTAAAGCGCAAAAAGAATTATTAACTGATATGTTTCAGCCACGAATTCTTATAAACTCAATTTGGAAATAATTTCACAGGGTAAATTAGATTGGCATAATTATTTTCGAAAACTACCGCCATTTAATTCGTACCTGGCAAGATAAGGCATAAAAAAAGGTCTCCGTCAGCTGACGGAGACCTTCTTTCAAGATATGTTTGAAATTCTTAGTAAGCCAAGCACTCAACAGTTAAAACTTCATTTCCACACAAAGTAACGCGTGCAACCGGAGCCAAACGTACGTATGGAGCTTCGTGAGCGCTCACTTTAGGAACGATCAGTACTTCCTGCCAGATTCCTGTTGTAGCAGGACCTAAAGCGCATCCGCCCAGGAAAGAAACCTGGTACTCGTAAGCTCCGTTTTCAGGAAGACATCCGCCATCTTTAGCAGCTTTACGTGCAATTGATTCAACATTCTGACCGAAAGCCAGGCCCATTCCTAAAAGGAACATTCCAGATAAAATTACTTTTTTCATAAACTAGTTTTTATTAATTTGATTGGCGCAAAAGTAATACTAATTTCCTGAAATTCAAATTTATCTATAAAAAACAGATGTTAATCGTCAAATAAAACGGTTTAGTTGAGACTTTACCGGAATATTAAAATTGATAAAAGCTTCAGGTCAACACATTTTCAGCTCGCATTTAAATCATCAAAACGGGGTTTAGCTTTTTAAGGATGCGTCAATCATCACAGCCTGAACTTCAAATTATTTATGTAAATTTGCATATCGTATCGAACAATTGACCCATGAGAGTAGAACAAATTTATACCGGATGCCTGGCACAAGGCGCATATTACATCGTAAGCGAAGGCGAAGCAGCAATTATTGACCCTTTGCGGGAAGTGGATTCCTACATTCGCAAAGCAGAGCTCGACAATGCTAAAATCAAGTATATTTTTGAGACCCATTTTCATGCGGACTTCGTGAGCGGTCATATTACACTGGCCGAAAAAACCGGTGCAGCTATTATTTACGGACCAACGGCCAAACCGGAATTCGAAGTAACGATTGCTGAGGACGGACAAATTTTCCCCTTAGGCAAGGTACAGATCAAAGTGATCCACACGCCGGGGCACACTATGGAAAGCTCGACTTACCTCCTGATAGACGAAAACGGAAAAGAACATGCGATTTTCACTGGCGATACACTTTTCCTCGGTGATGTCGGACGCCCGGACCTCGCGCAGAAAAACGGCAGTATCACACAGGAACAGCTGGCAGAAACGCTTTTCGACAGCCTGCGCAACAAGCTGATGGTACTTCCGGATGAAACGATTATCTACCCGGGTCACGGCGCTGGCTCTGCCTGCGGAAAAAACATGTCAAAGGAAACGGTAGGAACGCTCGGCGAGCAAAAACAAAGCAATTACGCCCTGCGCGCCGATATGACAAAAGCTGAATTCGTGAAAGAAGTAACGGACGGCTTACTGCCCCCGCCGCATTATTTCCCGATGAACGTGCAGATGAACAAAGAGGGCTACAGCAGTATTGATGAAGTAATTGCCCGCGGCACAACCCCGCTTTCCGTGACAGAATTTGAGCTGATCGCCAATGAATCGGAAGCGATCGTACTCGATGTACGCAATGAAAAAGACTTTGTGAAAGAACATATTCCCAATTCCATTTTTATCGGGATCGACGGCGGTTTTGCACCATGGGCCGGGGCACTGATCAAAGATGTAAAACAAAATATTATCCTGGTAACGCCGGAAGGCCGCGAACAGGAAACCGTTACCCGCTTGTCCCGCGTTGGCTTTGACCACACGCTCGGCTACCTCAAAGGTGGAATTGAAGCCTGGAAAGCCGCCGGCAAGGAAACCGATTCCATCCGTTCGATTTCAGCGGAAGAGTTCAAAAACGAAGTAGCAGAAAACAAGCAGGCGATTTTCGACGTGCGCAAACCGGGCGAATTTGAAACCGAGCACCTGGAAGCAGCGCACTCTGCCCCACTTGATTTTCTCAACGACCATTTGGCCGAATTCCCGAAAAACGAAGATTTTTATGTGCACTGCGCCGGCGGTTACCGCTCCGTAATTGCCGCTTCGATCTTGAAAAGCCGTGGAATCCACAACCTGGTTGACGTTGCAGGAGGTTTTGGCGCTATCAAAAAATCCGGGATGGAAACGACTACTTTTGTGTGCCAATCGAAGAAGTAAAGGAATCCGAATATTCATTATTTGAAGATACCCGCTACGCGGATTAGCTACGCTGCTGCCTTCGGCGGTTGAAGATTCGTAAAGTGTTTTTGCACGGTTTTTACAAAAAAACACGCGCCAAAACTCTTTCCTTAAATATATTCTAGCAGGAGATATCAGATTACCTGCGGTATCAACAAATGATCTTAGAATTATATACTTTCTATGTGTCCTATGTGGTATTTTTTTGCGTTTCCTGGTGCCTGGCAGCAAAAAATCTACCCGGCCAGGTAATCGAAAATCTCCTGGTCTGCAGTTGTAAACGGAACGCCGCGCCTTCCCATCATCGCTTTCGCAGCCTGGATCGCTTTGTCTTTGTCGAATTTCTCGAAACCGGCCGCCCCGCCCCAGGAAAAGGAAGGAATGTATTTCGGAGGGAAATCACCGCCGTAAATATTGGCTGAAACGCCCACAACCGTTGCTGTGTTGAACATCGTATTGATCCCGCATTTGCTGTGATCGCCCATAATCAGGCCCATGAACTGGATATCGGTTTTTTCGAAGCTTTCTGTCTCGAAAGAATAAGCGGTTACTTTGCTGTAATTGTTTTTCAGGTTGGAAGAATTGGTATCTGCGCCTAAGTTACACCATTCCCCGATCACAGAATTGCCCAGGAAACCGTCGTGTCCCTTGTTGGAGTAAGACTGGAATACCACGTTTGAAATTTCACCACCCACTTTGCAATGCGGCCCGATCGTTGTTGGCCCGTAAACCTTAGCGCCCATCTTAATCCCGGCGTAATCGCACAAGGCAAAAGGCCCGCGGATGATCGCGCCTTCCATTACTTCGGCGTGTTTCCCGATATAGATTGGCCCCGTTTTGGTATTGAGGATGCTCGCTTCGACGCTTGCGCCTTCTTCTATAAAAATCAGTCTTGGGTCGCCGATGACTGTATTGCTGGATGACAAAGGCTGTCCCGGGTGTCTCGTTGTCAGCGCACGGAAATCCATTTCCAGGATTTCCCCGTTTTTCTCAAAAATATCCCAGCGGTTTTCCAGTACAATAACTTTGCCTGTATATTCCACTTTTTCCAGGTTCTCTTTTCCTTTGCGTGCAATCCAGCCTGAAGCGCAAACCAGCTCCTGTCCTTCCTCAAGGTCCAAAGCAGCGTCCACCACTTCCCTGTCCGGGATTACTGCTGCGTTGATCCATAATTCACCTTTGTAAGCAGGCGGAAATTTGGCATACAGATGATCTTCTGTTTCATAACACATGTGGGCTCCGGGCACATAAAAATCCCAGCGCTCCGTATTTGTCATAATCCCAACCCGAAGGTCTCCAACCGGGCGCGTTAAGGTCAACGGGGCAAATTTCAGGTGTTTTCCGTCGTCACAAAGTACTAATTTCATGCTGTTTTTTTTGAGAAATGAGATAAAGGCCGATAAACGTGATCAAACCGTTCAAAATCAGGATTTCGTTCCCGAATTTGTAGCCGCCTGACCAAACCGGGACGTACAAATCGAGTAAATAGCAAATAACCGGCGAAACGATGCAGATCACAGGAACAAATATTGCTTTCAGGTCGCGTTTCATAAAAATCGCAAAGGTGAACAATCCCAGCAAAGGCCCGTAGGTATAATTGGCTATGAGGAAGACGAGGTCGATGATGCTTTTATCGTCTTTCCACTTGAAGAAAAAGACCAGCAAAATGAATACGAGCGCAAAGCCCAGGTGGATTTTTTTCCGCAGGATCGTTTTGTCCTTCTCTGAAAAATTCTCCCGGCGCTCAAAGCCCAGGATATCAATGCAAAAGCTGGAAGTCAGGGCTGTAATCGCACCGTCTACTGAAGGGAACAAAGCCGAGATCAAGCCAATGATGAAAATAAGGAAAACGCCTTTGGGCAAATATTCTTTTATTATTGTTGGAAACATATCGTCCGGCGCAAATTCCCAGCCGTTTTGCTTTGCCAGCAGGTAAAGCATACCGCCGAGGAACAAAAACAGGGCATTAACGAGCAGGATAACAACGCTGAAGGTCAGCATGTTTTTCTGTGCGCCTTTCAGCGTTTTCACACTGATATTTTTCTGCATCATCTCCTGGTCCATCCCGGTCATCGTGATCGTGATGAAAGCCCCGCCGATGATGTGCTTCAGGAAGAAATCCTTGCGCTCAGGATCCGTGCTCCACAATTTGGTCATGTCAGCGGCTTCCATATTGTTCCAGATCTCAGACCAGTTCCAGCCCAGCAAATCCTGGATGGCAAAAATGCAAACGACCAGCGCCAGGAGCATAAAAACTGTTTGCAGGGTATCCGTCCAAACGATTGTTTTAACGCCGCCTTTGAACGTATACGCCAGGATCATAAGCATAATCAGCAGCGTTGTGGCCCAAAAAGGAATTCCAAGCTCGTCAAGGACAAAAATCTGCATTACATTAATTACCAGGTACAAACGGATTGTTGCCCCCAGTGTACGTGACAAAATAAAGTAGCCCGCTCCCCATTTGTAGGCATGAAAGCCCAGCCGGTATTCCAGGAAACGGTAGATTGAAGTGAGATTATACCGGTAATAAAGCGGCAGCAAGACGTACGCAACAACCAGATAACCAATAAAAAAGCCCAGTACCAGCTGAAAATAAAACCATCCGCCTGCGCCCACCGTTCCGGGAACAGAAACAAAAGTAACCCCGGAAAGTGAAGTCCCGATCATCCCGAAAGCAACCAAATACCACGGACTTTGGCGGTTACCGCTGAAAAAGCTCTCGCTCGTAGCGTTGCGTGACGTGAAATAGGAAATGAGGATCAGGACTAAAAAATAGGCAACAAGAATGGTAGCTACTAAAAGGGCGCTCATAGTCTGGATGTTGAATTAATCGTAAAAAATGATGGAACCGGAATTTGAAAAAGGAATGGCCGCATCAATGGTAAATTTATATTCCTTCGAAAAGTCTTCCAGTAAAGCCATCAGCTTGCGGTACTTATCCTCCGGGAAGGACGGGTCTTTGACAGAAATAAAGAAATGGTCGATTTTCTCGTCCCTGTTAAAATACACATCAACCATTGCCGTTGTTTTTTGTCCCCAGGTAAAGTTCTTTTCATGGATATACTTTGCTACACCGCGTGAAAATTTTGACCATTCCGCCAGGAAAAGCTCAGGTGAAGCCTGGAAACATTCCGTAATTTCATCTGAAAAGATACGGTTGAAATAGATTTCCTGCAAAGAGTCCTGGGCATACTTGCGCATGGCGAGCTCCATTTTTTCCACCTTTTGCCCAAAAAATAAAGCCGGAAAGCTAAGACAGAGAAGCGCTAAACAGTGTTTCATTACGTGTTTTTTATTTAGGATAGTAAGCGATGTTTCGCAACTCATTTTTTTAATTTTTTGCGTAGAAAATCACTGCCGTTTTTCACGTACGCGTTAATTTCAGGCTCTAAATGTAAAAAATAAATCGACCCGAGAAACAAAACCGTTACGAATACGGAATTGAGAAGCACCTCCGCAATCGGGTAAGGCGTGATTGTCGGCAAAAGCTCCAAAAGGCCCAGCACCAGGACGAAAGAGATAAAAAACCAGAGGTGCGTCCACTGGAAAGGGTGGATTTTATAAGCGAACAGCACGAATAACATGCGTCCCGCATTATACACCACCAAAGCCATTCCCGTTGAAATTGCCGCGCCAACCATGCCGTAAACGGGGATCAGCCAGCAGTTGACTGAAAACACGCCAACCAGCAAAAACAGGGTGAAGAAAATATCGTATTTGTATTTTTTGGAGGTTACGAAGATCATCCCGTTCAGGCCGCTGTACATATCGAAAACCCGCCCGATCATCAGGAAAAGAAAAACCCAGATCCCCGGCATATATTCAGGCGGAAGGTAGGAAAAAAGCTCATTGCGGCTGATCCAGACCAGTAAAAACATATACAAAGCAATGATCCCGGAAATGCTGCTCATCTTGCGGTACAAATCCTGCATTTTATCCATATTGCGTTCTTTCCAGTACTGCGGCACCAAAGGGCTTGCCACCCGGAACAACGATTTATACGGAATCTGGAGCGCGCTCGTGAGGTACAATACAGTTGTGTAAACCCCCGTTTCGCTCAATCCGCGGAAATAAGCGATCATCAGGGCATCCATTGTCAGGACGATCAGTGAGCCGAGCGTATTGGAATAGCTGAACAGGCTGAAGGAAAAGATGATCCTGCGGAATTTTTTGGAAAGCCTGAACGTGCTTTTGTTAAAGCGAATTTCATCCAGGCGGAAGAGATATATCAGTAAGATCACGGATGGAATAAAATACACCATGCAGTGCAGGATGAAAAAGAAGTTGAAATCGATCTGTTCGAAAGCGAGTAAAAGCAAAAGGACCGTAACGCTGATCCGCAGTACAAATTCATATAGGAAAACCGCCAGCACATTCTTGAAAATCGCTTTGAGGTAGCTTTCAAACACCAGGAAAAACACGTTGGCAATCCCAATCGGGATGATCCAGTAGTAATAATCGACAAAGAGCTTCGATTTTTCGGAATAAAAATGAATGATCGGCCCCTGGAGAAGCACGGCTATGGCGGAAAAGAGCAAAATTCCGCCAACCACAAAAAAGAGGTTGAAAATCAGGAAGCTCTGCTTCTGGTCGCGGCTTTCCCGGAAAAAAGGTAAGAATTTAGCTATCGCGTTGATGGCCCCGAGGTTCGAAAACTGCGCAAAAAGCAAGCCTACGCTCAGTACCAGGTTCAGCAATCCGATCTTATCCGTCGACAGGATCATCACAAACAAAATACCCTTGTTCAAATACCCGAGCAGCAAACCCAGGTAATTGATGATCATTGTCCGTAAAGCGTCTTTTTGAATCAGGCCCATCTAAATAAACTATTGCTGTCAAAGATAGGAACTTAATTTCAACTATTCGACATGTCGGCGTTCTATAGCTGCCAGGACTTTTGAACCATATCAGGTATATAAGACATGTGAAAATTATACGCTCAATAAAGAATATATAAGAACTAAGTATTTACATCAATCATGTGTCTTTCACTCAACCATGTACTTAAAAAAATCTTATATGGTTCAAATAAAAGCTTTAATTTAGCGAACCGCGAAAAATTATGACAATGCAGCGACTTCCTTCCTATTCCGTGATTGAAAGCTATGTGCACGAGCACCTGGAAATGGAATACGGGCATACGGTTGCCACTGAAAACTGGCGCAGTTTGTATGTTACACAGGAGAATTTTGAAGTGTTATTTAGCAACATCGGTGAGCCGCGCTGGTATACCTGGAAAGAATACCGTTTCCCGGTTTTCATCTTTGATCCGGCTTCAGCAGTGGGAGAAATTAACCCGGCTTCGCCCCTGCCCTTTGACCCGGTTTTAAACGCCTTTTTGTTTTTATCCGGCTGGCAGGAATGGAACAGCAATGAACGTGACCGGCACGGACGTTTCCGTTACGGGGATTCCCTGCAAAAACGCTATGATTTCACGGCAGTTCCGGTTGTAAATATCTATTTTAAGCTCCTGGCGGAACAAGCTTTGGCAAAAGGTTATTCCATTCAGGCCAAAAAAAAGCAGAATATTGCTTTTTCACACGACATTGACCGCTTATACTGCGGCTGGATCGAAGAAGCGGGCTACCTGCTCCGGAATTTCAGTTTCAGGCATGCTCTCAGTTATACCGGCGTATTTTTCTCCCGCGTTCAAAAAGAAAAAGACCCGTATTTCCAAAGTATGCAGCAGCTGATCGCCATCGAAAAACAATATGGCATCCAAGCGCTTTACTTTTTCCTGGCTTCGCAAAACAAGGACGATGCGGATTATGATATTCAAAGCCAGGCGATTGTAAAATTGCTGCAGCAAGTCAAAGGTAACGGCCACAAAATCGGGCTGCACCCGGGACTGGAAACGTACAAAAACGAACAGCGGCTCGGCGAACAGAAAAAGAAGCTGGAACAGGCGCTCGGCAGCCCAGTTGACATTTTACGTCAGCATTTTTTGCAATATGACGTCCAGGTAACACCTGAAATCCAGGAAAAATGTGGCTTCACTGTGGATTATAGCTTAGGATTTGCCGAACATCCCGGTTTCCGCAACGGGACTTGTATGCCTTTTTACAGTTTCGATTTCAGCAGGGGACAGAAAAACAGCTTACTGGAAATCCCGCTGTTCTTCATGGACGGAACGCTTTCCCATTACCTCAGAAACAGCCGCGAAGAGAATTTTGAAATGGTGACCCGCGAGCTGGAAAAAATCAGGGAACACTTCAGTTTCAACTTTTCCATCCTCTTTCACAATACGGTTTTCACGGAATACAAATACAAGGGATTTACGGCTTTTTACCTGCGCCTGCTGGATTGGGTGAAAGCGAATAAAATCGATACAAAGATTTAGTCTTTTAGCCACGAATTGCACTAATAGGCGCGAATAAATTGGTGTCCATTAATTTACTCAAAGAAATATTCTCTTACTCCCTGGATTATCATAAAAACAACTTAGATCACTGAAAATAACTGTAATACGTGGCTGAAGCTCTAGTGGAAACAGCTCATCAACCTTTCTTCGAACAGCTCCAGGCGGTAATGCTGATCATAATACGCTTTTGCATTGGCGGCAAATTCAAGGTATTTTTCGTGGGAAGGAAGCATTTCCACATCGGATACAAACAAGCCGCATCCAGCATCGATTTTTGCTTTGGTAGGCTTGCGGCCGTTTCCTATGAGCGGGATTCCCAGCGCGAGGTAATCAATGTCCTTGTTTGCTTCCTGCGTGGCGTAGCTGTAATGCACCGGCCGGATGAGGCTCACCCCGAAAAAAGAATAGCGTTTGGTCAGCCCGAGCAATTCGCTTTGCATCTCCGGAACTGTTTTTTTACCGAGGTAATGCACCAGCGGACGCTTATCGATTTCAGGTTTCAGGCTGTCAGGGCGCACTTTTCCAAGCACATACAACGGAATTTGCAGGCGGTCAGACAAGGCCAGCGTTTCGTGAAAACCTTTGTTCTCATCAAATAAACCGAGATAAAGCAGCGCATATTCGGGTCCCAGCTCAGCAATTTGTACTTCTTCCAGCGGTGAAGCATAATAATTCAGAACAACATTCGGCAAAGCGAAGTAACGCGCCAGCTCATCGGAATTAACGATTACCTTATCGCAGCGTTTACGCGCCATGCGTTTTTCAAGACCTGAAAAGAAGGTGATAAACAAGCCCTTAAAGATCTTCAGGAACTTCCATTTTTTCTGCAGGTTGTAAAAAATCAGGTGAACGTTGTTATCAATCGTTTCGTAAATTACCCGCGTTTTTCCTTTTTTGAAATAAATGCTCAGGGGCAATAAGCTCAGGTCGTAAAAAATTACGTTTTGTCCCTTCACCTCTTCTTTGAAATGTTTCCGGAAATAAAAAATCAAATGCCAGTTGAAATATTTGAAACACAGCAAATTCAGGATTTTGTGCCCCAAGCTTTCGCGAATACCATCGTTCCCAATCAACTGAACTTCATAGCCTTGTTTCTGAAGGATCTGTTCTTCCAGGTGTACCCGCGCATGGTTGAAATGAACCGAAAACGGCAAGAAAATATACACCTTTTTTCCCATCTTACCTGGAAACTAAAAAGCCGAAATTCGGGGAATAATATTTACGCCAGCCATAAAACAGGCGGCTGATGCCATATATGACTTTCTGCTGAAAATTCTGTGCTTTGGTATATTCGCCCAGCCAGGCAAAACGCTCTATTTTCAGCTCGCAACGATTAGCGATCTCCACGAAAGTAATCGGGTCGAGCCAGCAGGTATGTTCCTGGTTGACACTCGGGATTTTGTAGAGAAAAACGGATAAATTCTGACGGAAACTGAAAGGATTTGGCGTTGTAATGACGATCCGCCCGTTCTCCGTGAGAAATTCTTTGTAGAAATTCAGGAATTCACAGAGGTTATCGACATGCTCGATCACATCACCGATCACCACCAAATCGTAGCGCAGCTGTTTTTCCTTCAGCTCGTCGATGTGCAGGATGTTGTAGCCCTTGTCATTCAGCGCAGCAATCCCTTCGCGGTTGATATCCACACCATCAACGGAAAGCGCTGTTTTTTGAAGCTTGTTGTGCAGCCAGTCCTGTTCGCTGTAAGACAAATCCTGGCCCACGCAGCCGACATCCAGAACGCGTTTGCCTTTAGCCAGCTCCAGGATAAAACCGTCCTTCCGGGAAAGCTTTGTTTTTTTGAATACCTGTAAAAACGCTTCTTTGGAGTTAGTCATGGCGGGTAATGCTTATTAAATATTCTTTTTTGCGCTGGGAAAACAGCTTAAATAATTCGAAGAGAAAGTTGCGCACACCTTGTTTACGGTAGTTCACCAGGCTGCGGTGCGGGAAAATCAATTTAATCCCGTAAGACGGATCTTTCGCTTTTAACAGGGAGATCACTTGCTTCAATTCGCTTTTGCTGTGGTAATACCAGCCTGAAGGCGCTTTTCCGGAGAAATCTGTTGTAGAATACAAAACAAATACCCCGTTGCTTTTTACGAGCTGCTGCACCGTTGCGTGGATTTCATCCGCCAGTTTCCTGACATCGCTCACATTGAAATTCGACAGGCCGAATGCCGTCACCAAATCAAACTGCTTTTGCGGGTTGTATGCTTCCAGCTCCGTGCAGATAAACTCCAGGTTAGGGTTATCGTTCAGCGTATTGGAAATGAGAATAGCATTGGAAGAAATATCAATCCCGGTTACGCGCTCAATTTTTTTGGAAAGTGCATATGTTTTGAAGCCAAAGCCACTGCCGAGGTCCAGTGCATCCTTGGGGTTCACACGGAAAACACCGGCTGCGTTCAGGATCCGCCAGAAACGGTTGACCTGGGCCAATTCGTATTGATAGCCCGGGACAAAAGTAAAGGTGGAATACCGTTTTTCGTATTCCTGCCTGGCTTTTTCCTTATTGTACTCCACCATTGCTCTTCCGGGATTTGATCAGCTCAAATACGGCCATTCCGCCCAATCCGAGTAAAAGTACAAGGGAAAGGATGAGCGCCATTTTGTTGGAGCTGTGGAATTTCGGAACATCAAAAGAGAATTCGATCGTGTGCTTACCTGATGGAATTTCCAAACCGCGCAGGAGATAATCCGTTTTGCGGATATCCACTTCTTTGCCGTCAATTTTGGCAGACCATCCTTCCGGGTAGTAAATCTCGGAGAACACTGCAAACTGCTTTCCGTTAGCCTCCGCTTTGTACGTAATTTTATTCGGTGCGTAGCTGCTCATTTCGATCCTGCCTTCGCCACTGAATTTTTTAGCGCTGAGCTTCGCTGCTTCGGATTTCAGCATCACTGCCTCTTCCCGCGGACGGAATTCGTTTACTACTTTCAGCTCGGTCAGCTTCAGAAAAGATTTTGCCGTATCCAGGTCCAGTGTCATTTTAGGAACGAGGTTGGTTTTTCCGTTTACGTCCATCACGAACACAGCTTCCATCCCTTCGCTCATACCGTTGCTCATCGGCACGTTGATGCTGTCTCCCTGTAAAACGTATCTCAGGCTTTCGGAGCCGTATATTTTGGCAGATGTTTTCACTTCGCCGTTAACAACCAGCTGGCCCTGCCCGATATTCTTCACTTCGAACTGGTTGCCCAAAGCACGGATCTCATCATTTGGCGTATCGTAGGTATCAATGTTTTTCACAAACCAGGCAGTTCCCATAGCTGTCATGTTCGGGGAAGCCATTTTGTTGCCCTTATCATCACTCTGGATGAAATATTTCACGTTCAGGATATCGTAAACCTTGTTGTTATTTTTAGACAGGTGATATTCAAATACGTTCTGAACATTACGCAGTTTCGCTCCGTGGTAACCTCCCAAAGATTTATGGAAATAGGAAGCCTGGGCGCTGCTGAAGTTCCCGTTTACATCAAACACGCGGTAATTGGTAGCGCTGTTGAGAGCGGCAAATTTGTAAGAATCCACCACGCGGTTTTTTTCTTTACCGGAGAAGCCCAGCTCATTTGCTTTTCTTTGTCCTTCTTTTTCAGCCTGGGCCACTTTGCTTTTCAGCGACGGGTTGAGCGATGTTTCGATTTCGAGAATTTGCAAATCAGCGGCCGCAGCACTGATCGGGTACATCGTATTCGCTTTGCTGTCCCAGTATTTGTAGCCTGAGCCTAATTCCTGTTTTCCTAAATAATTGTTCGCAACCGGGATAAGGTCGAGCGCTACTACGACAGCTAAACCACCGACAATCGCCAGGGAAGGAAGCTGCGTCAGGAACAGCAGGGAAAGCAGACCTATCGCCAGTGCACAAAACAGCAGAGAGCGGTTCATACTGGAATTAAAAATGGATTCGCGCACCGTTTTGATCTCTTCCTGGGAAATTTCAAGCTGCTGTAGGTTATTTTGCGTAACATACTGTTCATACTGCGCGTTGATGAACTGCTCCATTTGCGCCGGGTCAGCAGTATTCACGCCATATTGCTGCTGCTGGGCAGGATCCATTTGCATGACCTGCGCCTTGATGCCATCCTTGATATTTTGTTTGGCTTCTTCAATACGGGCAAACTGGTCTTTGTCACCGGCTGACATGTAATTGTCACCTAAGCCAACCATTTTTATAATCAGTAAAAAGGCAAAAAACCCACCGGAAGCGATGAAGAATTTTTTCTTCTGTGCAACCAGTGATTCACGTTCCTTCACCATGTAGTTGAGGAAAAGTACACCCAGGATCGGGATACAGAGCTCCACAATCACAAGAATAATCGTTACCGCACGGAATTTGTTGTAGCCCGGGATGTTTTCAAGGAAGAAATCCGTCAGTCCCATGAAGTTTTTACCCCAGGACAAGGCCAGTGTCAATACTGTTGCTGCAAGCAAAGCCCATTTCACCGGGTTTTTCACAAAAATAAGCGCCAGGAAAGCCAGGAAAGCTACAATAATCCCCACGTAAACCGGCCCGGAGGTCATCGGCTGATCGCCCCAATAAACCGGGTAATTCATGACAGCATTGAGCTTATCCGTGCTCAAATCCAGCTTTTCAGCGTCTTCTGCAAAAGGACTGTCCGCAAGTATCATCGTACCGCCGCCTTTGACGTACGGGGAAATCAAAGTAAATGATTCACCAATACCGTAGCTCCAGCGCGTCACATCATCTTTATCCAGACCGGTAGTTGCATTGCCTGCATTGGAAGTCCCGTCAGGATTTAGTGTAATATCGTTTCCTCCACGAATGGAGTGTTTTGCATACTGATTTGTCAGGCTGATGTTCCCGTAATTGATCCCCACAGCCAACAGGTAAGCCACCAGGACACCCGCGCTTGCGATAATAAAATTCTTGTAGGCTTTTTTGCGGATCGCATCCACGAGCATCACGAGACCGAGGAAAAGCATCAGGATCCCGAGATAATAGGTTACCTGCAGGTGGTTCATGGAAATTTCAAGGGTCATGAAAAGCGCCGACAAAATGATCCCCCAGCGGAGATTGCGCTGGTAGGCCATGATGAAAGCCCCGACAACCGGCGCCATAAAAGCAACTGCCAGCGCTTTGGAGTTGTGGCCCGCCTGGATAATAATGATATCGTAAGACGAAAAACCGAAGGCTATCGCGCCGAGCATGCCTACCCAGGGATTGATCCTCAGGCACAAAGCGAAAATATAAAAGCAGACCATGTACAGGAAAACGATCCCTGCCGGTGGCGGAATGGTTTTGAGATAGGCGGAAACGATTTCTCCCACGATGTTGCCCTGGTATTTCACCAACACCTGGAAACTCGGCATACCACCAAACATGGAATTCGTCCAGAGGGAATACTCGCCGGTTTTTTCGTGGTAGTCTTTCAATTCTTTAGACATACCGATATACTGCTCAATATCATGCTGCCTGAGGCCATTGCCATCAAACTGGGGAGAAAAATAGAAATATGTCAGGATAAAAAACAGAGCGATTATCGCCGCGTGTACCCAATTTTTCTGGAAAAAAGCCTTCATTCAATTTCTTTTTAAAAACGGGCTGAAATTAAGAATTTCCCGCGAGTTTAGAAATTAATGGGAAAAATAAATTCTAATCCTGTCATCCGGCTTGCCTCAAATCCGGAATTTCAGGACGGCTTCATTTCCATTCTTTTCCCGGAACGGCGTCCAGCGGCAGCGGCTGAAAATCAAGTCATACAAAGTGCCCTGAATACTTCTCTTTTTCGGACAAGTGTTTTCAGAACAAGGCTTTGTAAAAAAAATTATTGTTAAAAATTCGTATCGTACTATTTATTTTTTTATTTTTATCGGAACATTAATACGAATGAACACAAAAGTAACTGAGGGAATCCGAATCACGGTCAATGCCAAATACAATGAGAAATTATCTTATTTGGAAGAGAATTCTTTTGTGTTCGAATATCATATCAATATCCAGAATTCCAATCCTGACAAGGTGCAGCTCCTTTCCCGCGAATGGCATGTGTTTGACAGCCTGGATGATCCGCATGTTGTTGAAGGACTGGGAGTTGTCGGTGAGCAGCCCGCTCTTAATTACAACGAATCCCATTCCTATACAAGCTATTGCGAGCTGAAAAGCGAGATGGGCTACATGGAAGGCAATTATACGTTCATCAATACACTGAACAATAAAAAATTCAAGGTTACCATCCCGCGCTTTTACCTTGTTTACCCTGGGAAATTGAATTAAGCTTTTGTTTCCTGCTCCGAAAAATCACTTCTTTATGTGACACCTCAGGATCATTTCATGAACCTATTTTAGATATTTTTTTGCGTATTAGCCGCATCATCCGCTTTTCTCTTCTGTTTCCATAAAACCCAGGCGAAAAACAGGCAAAAACCGAGTGTCAGTCCCAGCATGAGCTTTGAGTTGAATTCTGCTGTTGCGATGCGCTGCTGCAGCTTGCGTTCGCGCATATTTTGGCGCAATTGCTGTTCACCGGGCTGAAAATCCTGTAAGTCCTCTACCAGCGTATGTGCGTCTTTCTTGCTTTGGCTCAAAACCTGTTGCTGAACGGCCGCATGACGCTCCAGGTATACACAGGCTTGTTCGAAATTCTTGCTTTTCCGGTAACATTCCCCGATCCGGCCCAAGGCGTCAGCTTGCTCTACCAGCAAATTGTTTTGTTCCGCGAGGTAGGTGCAGGAATCATAATAAGCAATGGCTTGCGGATAATTTTCGACTGAATAATAGTATTCGCCGAGGTTGAAATAGCTTTCGCAAACTTGTGCCGGTTTGTTGATCGCTTTGCGCAGGTGCAGCGACTTTTCAAAAGCTTCCCTGGCCTTATCAGGCTTGTCTAACTGGAAATAAGCGATGGCGAGATTATTGTGCGCAAAGGAAAGCCCGAGCTTATCGCCATTTTGCCAGGCCAGGTCAACGGATTTAAGGTAGTATTTCAAGCCTTCTTTTTCCCGGCCGCTGGCCATACAAATTTTTCCCAGCAAGTCATAGGCGCGGCGCAAGCCTTTGTTGAGCTTATTACGTTTTACTTTATCGAAGTAGGAAAGCAGCTCTTTTTCGGCGGAATCGTAATCTTCGAGACGGTAGAAAGCTTCGGCCATGTTGAACTGCGCCATGTATGCTTCGCTCTCTTCCGGAAGCTCACGCGCCGTTTCAAGTGATTTGCGAAACCAATGGATCGCTTCTTTTTCGCCCAGCCGGTACATGTAAGCCAAACCCGTCATATTCTGCGCATCGGCCAGGTTTTTAGGATCGCCTTTCCTTTCATAATAAACCATGCATTCCCCCAGGTTTTGCAGGCTGATCTCAGCTTTGCCGTGCTCGAAATAAAAGCGGGAAATAATGTGCTTGCCGTAATTCAGGTAAGCCAGGTTTTCCTGCCTGATCCCCGTTTTAATCAGGAAGCTCCCGATCGCGTAAATGGAATCCGGGCTTTCATCGAGGTAAAAATCCCGCAGGATTTCAGCGTGTTTCAGACGGTCTTTGTCTGTGCCGTAAAACAGCCTCCTGGTCTCTGAAACCGTTTGGGAGAAAGAAAGTGTGGTAAAAAGTGTGAATGTAGTGAATAGCAGTGTTACGTTTTTCATAGGCATTTAACGTCTTAGTACAACATGGCCCCGTTTGATGATTTCCTGGAGGTTGCCGTCTTTAACCTGGACAACGTAGGAATAAACCCCCATCGGGGCGCTTTTACCGGAAAAGGCAATTTTGCCATCCCAGCCTTCTTCGTAAGTTTCTGTCTGATATATAACCTGGCCCCAGCGGTCAAGCACGGTGAAGTGATAATCTGAAATTTCGAAAATGTCCACTACCGGCTTAAAGATCTCGTTGATCCCGTCATCATCCGGGGTAAAGGCAGTTGGAACATAAATTAAAGGCTGGATCACCGGGCAAACCGTATTGGAATAGCTCATTTCACGGTAACCAAACGCGTTGATGGCTTCCACTGCTTCCACATAATAACAGATTTGTCCGTTGAAATCATCCAGGTTGGAAATCATCGTGTCTTCAAAAAAGAGCACATCCGCCGGCACCGTACTGAAAGCATACGGAGGAAAAACACCCTCTATTCCGCGGTAAACATTGTAATATAACACCGAACCGTTGAAACCTATGTAAGGCGACCAGCTCAGGAAATTGGTCATCAGCAGCTGATCGGTCTGGACTTTCAGCAACATGGTCTGGGCAATATTGGAATAACCGCCCGGGTTTCCGCAGCTGTCAATAACGCGGACACGATAAGCATAAGCATGTTCCGAAACGTCGACATCATCATCGTAAAAAACGGACGAAGCAACCGCGCCCCCTAACTGGATCTCTTCAAAATCACCGGAAGAATTCATGCGCTCCAGTGAAAGGGCGGAAACGCCGGACATCAGCTCTACTTCGTGGTGAATTTCAACAATATCATTGGCGACCGTTGCTACGCGGATGTAATTGAAGCCCGGCTTGGAAGTGGACGTTGTGAAAAAACTGATCTTATTGGAAAAAGAGCTGTTATTTCCATTGGCTTCCGTTGCCTGTACTGCAAAGGTATAATTCAAAAACTCCTGGAGCCCCGTTTCAAACTCGCGGGCGCCTGTTACAAAGCCAAAGCTCTCCCAGGGACCGTTTTCAAGCATGCCGTAGATAAAAAAGGTATCCACCGCTTCCCAGCCGATGTATTCCGTCCATTCCAAATTAACAGTACGGGTACAAACATCGTAGTTGTGGGACAGGAACATACTCGTGTGCGGCTCGCTCCTGCCGGAAGTCTGGTTAAACAAGGGATTGAACTGCGATGTGCAGGAATCGAATGCAGCCACACTGAAATTCAGCGGATCGGTTGTGTTGACAATGGAATATGTATAGCTCGTGTTCGTCAATCCGTAAACAGTATCGTATTCCATATTATCAAGGTAAATAACATAGCCTTCGATATCTGAATTGTTGGGCTGGCTCCAGGTCAGGGTTGCAAAACCCGTTAAGGTGTCAATCGTAAGCGAGCTGATTACCGGCGCAAAAGGCGCGATCCTGTCAGAAAGCAAATCTCCGTCGAACGAGGAGCTGTGCAAACAGGATGAGCCGCTTAAAGTGACGTAATAATTGATGTTGGCAGAGCAAATATCGACAGTGTCAATGAACTGTCTCGTGGAGAAAGGAAGCGTTCCAACAGAAGTGAACACGCCAATCGGAAACTCGCGGAAGATTTCGTAAGTCCCCGGAAAATCCGTAATATCTACCGTAAAAGGGGAATTCCAGGTAAGTACCGCCGTTCCGTCTGTCGGGTTGAACAAAGTCAGGTGCATATTGCTGACCGTATCACTGGACAGAGCCACTGTACAAGGATTTCCTGATAAGGTTTTGATGAAAAAATCATGCTCTGCGTTTACCGCCGGAACAAGAAAGCTTGTTGTTGAAATGGAAGGAATACTGGTAATCAGCCCGCTTTGGACTGAATGCAGCTCGTAGGCCACAAAATTACTTGCAGGATCGTTTACCTGGTTCCAGTTAATGATCAGATCACCGGTTGCAAGTGTTTGGATACACTGGATTTCAGCAGGCACCAACTGAACATCGCTTGTCAGCTCAATTTGAAAGCGCTGGTAGGAAACTTTCGGAATGCGGCAGTAATCATCCGTGACACGCACGACAAAATTATAGGTCACGCTCGTAAATTCATTCCCAAAGTCATTGGAAAGGTCCGCACAGGCACTTTGCCAGCTCACGAAATTGGAGCTTCCCTGCGATCCGGTGGCACTTGGGCCGG
This sequence comes from Crocinitomicaceae bacterium, assembly GCA_021325675.1. Taxonomy (GTDB): domain Bacteria; phylum Bacteroidota; class Bacteroidia; order Flavobacteriales_D; family Crocinitomicaceae; genus M2408. The sequence goes on along the minus strand of JAJTCM010000001.1, from coordinate 73,707 downwards.
GTGCAAGCACGATCGCAGAAACCGTTGAGCTGTTTTGCTGCGGGGTCGCCCCATCGTGCAAAAACTCAGGATCGGACGAAATGGCCGTAAATTCAACGAGCGAGCCAGCTGGAAATGAGCCCTGGAAACCACCCAATTCAGGCGCAGGACCAATGAGCGGGGCCGTATTGTTATCCACAGCGCAATCCACTACAAAAACCACCATTTCACGCTCCACTTCAGCAATTCGCCTTCCGTTCCGGTAAGAAACCGCCTTAAATTTAACTACAAACTCCCCCGGTGAGACGGTAGTAAAAGACATATCGCCCGTCAGCGGATCGATCGCAAAATTAGAATTAGAACCATTAATGGTAACGCCGGGAGTTGGCGATGTATAGGAAAACCCGGAGTTGAAAGTTGAGAAAACAGGGTTTACCGGCGGATTGAAGCTTCCTGTTGGAAAATTATTCAAAGGCTCGGTTAAACTGAAGGCCAGCGAATCCAGGTCCTGGTCGGAAACATTCGGCATGTAGAGATAAGGTGTTCCGCTGCAAACCACCAGGTATGGGTTTTCAAGGAATTGGGGCGAATTATCAAGGCAGCCGTTTTGCACCGGCGAAGCTTCGAACATTTTGGCAACGATCGTCATACCGCTGGCAGCCGGGTTGGATATATTCGTCAGGCTGGCTTTCCGGGCCGTAGTTTCGTAGGTAAAAATCCAGCCTTCTGCCGGCGGGATGCCGCTGATGGATATTGCTGCGCTTTCGTAGGTGAATTTTTCCACGGCACCCAGGCCATTTCCGCCGTTATCGCCCGAACCGCAGTCAAGCGGCGAAAGCGAACCTCCATTTTGCGTACAAACAGGTGTGATGGAAACCCTGCTCGTAAGCGTTACAGGAATTGCAATTGTTGTTCCGTGGTTCCACACCCGGATGATCTCAGAATTGCCGGTAATATCCGTCGAGTTGCAGTCGCGGTAAAGCACCAGCTTGAAGTTAAAGCTGTTAAGTCCTGTACAGGTCCAGGTAATCTCACCTCCCAGCGCTTCGAGCGCGAATAGCTTTTGAGGCAGGAAGCACAGCAAAAGAAAGGCAAGTGTTATTATATATCTGGTCTTGTTCACTTTAATTCAAACGTTAAAGCCGTTAATTAGTTGCGTTCTCCGGCGGTGATCAGCGTAAATTGATCCCAGTTCAGGCAGCGGATAGCAATTTCCTTCAGCTGTTCAGGCGTTACTGATTTAATATTATTAATATATTCGTTATAAAAAGTCAAAGTCATCTGGTGCTGCTCCACCCCTAAAAAGAGGTCCATCATGGCATTCGGCCCATCGGCGCTTTTCAGGAGCTGTCCCAGCATATAGTTCTTCACAAGCTCCAGCTCCTCCTGCGGAACAAGCTCATTTTGTAAACGGTCAATTTCGTATTTTATTTCGCGGATTGTGGCTTCAGTTACATCTTTGGCAACCTCAGTCGCAATGACAAAATAGCCGCTTCGCTTCAATTCCACCAGCGCACAACCGATCCCGTAAGTATAACCTTTGTCCTCACGGATATTTGACATCAGGCGGCTCCCGAAGTAATCGCCCAGGATGGTTTGCAAGATCACGAAGTCAAAATAATCCGGGTGCTGCTTGTTAAACATCGGAACACCGAAGCGGATAGCGGTTTGCAGCGCACCTTTCTTTTCAACGTGGAACCGGCCTGGCTCGTTGTGAAAGCCGGGAATAAACTCAAACAGCTCAGGCTGGGACCAGGCAGAAAGCTTGTTGCTGAGAAAAGGAATGATCTCGGCACCTAAATTTCCTACAACTACTACTTTGCGCAGGCTTTGCAGGTAAAATTTATGGTGAAAATCGAGCAGGTCGCTTTGCTTGACGTCCAGGAAATCCTCCATTTCCATCTGGCGGGCATAAGCGCCTGCCCCCGAAAATAACTGTTTCTGGAATTCCTTGCGGGCCAGGAAATTGACTTTTTCGTTCGACACGAGGTAACGCTGTTTTTTTTCCTGCAGCATGTCCTGGATTTCCTGCTCCGGGAAAGACGCATTTTCAAGCGCATCCACGAGGATTTCAAGGGCGGCGTATACGTTTTTGCGCAGGCAAAACAAATGGATAAAAGCGCTTTCCATGGATATTTCGTGATCGACGTAAGCACCGAGAAAATCGAGCTCTTCGTGGATCTGTTCACTCGTCTTTTCAGGCGTACCGCTGAGCAAAAGCGCCGACACGAAGCTTGCCACGTTTTTATGCCCGTGGATTTGTCCGGCATTGAAGCTTAATTCGATGCGCACCGTTTCATCTTTCACCTGGTCGAGGTAAAAAATCGAGGTATGCGGCCCTATATTTATGGCCTGCGGCTGAACAAAATGGATGCTTTCGCCTTCTTTTATTTCCGGCTGAATGGATCGCTTAAGCATGGAGTGTGGATTTTACTTTTAATAAGGTACAATTTTCTTTGCGGAAGAGCCTGGTGGAAACACGCTGCAAGTCACCAACGGTGATCATCGCATAGATATCCATTTCAAGGTTAATCCCGTTGGCATCGCCTAAAAGCTCATAAAAACTGAGGTTCATTGCCCGGTTGAGCAAGCCCTGGTCCTGGAATTCACGCGCTGTCTGGATTTTATTCTTGAGACGCTCCAATTCCTTTGCCGTTACGGGTTCTGTTTTTATTTTTTCTAATTCTGTCCATAAAGCATTGTCAAGCTCGGCAAATGTTTTTTCCGGTGCCAATTTACCCGAAATCAGGAAAAGTCCCTCATCAAGCGATCCCATCACGTAAGCCTGGATTTCGGTTACCAATTTCAGTTTTTTCTGGATCACATTGTAGAGGCGCGAAGATTTATCCCCTCCCAAAGCGTCGGAAATGACATCAGCCGCCTGGTAATCCGGGGATTTGCGCTCCGGCATGCGAAAAGCGTAATAAAAAGCATCAGAAGGAACGTCGCGGGCAATCGTTTCTTCCCGGAACTCAATTTGTTCAGCCTCTACAGGAAGATTTCTCCCGTGTTTGATCCCCGAAGGAATATCTCCGTACCATTTGTTTACATAGTCCTTCACTTCTTGCAGGTCAAAGTCGCCTGCAATGCATAAAATCGCGTTTGCGGGACAGTAATAACGATCGAAAAAAGCCCTCACATCTTCCATCGTGGCATCTTCGATATGCTTGATTTCCTTACCGATGGTTGCCCACAGGTAAGGGTGCGTTTTGTAGGCCAATGGACGCAGCTTGAGCCAAACATCGCCGTAAGGCTGGTTCAGGTAGCGCTGCTTAAATTCTTCGATCACAACGCTGCGCTGGGTTTCCAGGCTTTTTGGTGTAAACGCGAGTGAGAGCATCCTGTCGGATTCCAGCCAAAGCGCCGTCTCAATATTGTAAGCCGGTAAAACGTCGTAATAATTGGTAATATCATTGGAAGTAAAGGCGTTGGACTCCCCTCCTGCCCGCTGCAAAGGCGCATCAAAATCAGGAATGTTGACCGAGCCGCCAAACATCAGGTGCTCAAATAAGTGGGCAAAACCTGTTTTATCGGGGTTTTCGTCCCGTGCACCGACATCATATAAAGTGTTGACAACGGCCATCGGCGTCGTTTCATCCTGGTGGAAAATCACCCGGAGACCATTGTCAAGTGTAAAGCGTTCAAATTTTACCATTTAAAATTGAAATTTATCCTGTTCGTTTCTCGCAGTATGAAATTCATTGATTATTTCCCCGATAATGGCGGCAGCCGGCTTGATTTCGTCAATCATACCTGAAACCTGGCCGATTTCCAGCTCTCCTTCTTCAAGGTCGCCTTCAAACATACCCCTTTTTGCCCGGCCACGCCCTAAAAGCTCATGCAACTCTTCCGTACTGGCGTCGCGCCCGTAGGCAGCCATTACCTGGTCAAAAAACGGGTTTTTAAGCAAGCGCACCGGCGTCAGCTCTTTCAAGGTCAGCAAAGTATCGCCTTCACCGGAATCCAAAACCATTTGCTTGAATTTATCGTGGGCGCTGGATTCATGGGATGCCACGAAACGGCTCCCGATCTGTACACCGTCAGCGCCGAGGTTCATCGCCGCCAGCATACCGCGGCCTGTACCGATCCCCCCGGCAGCGATCAGCGGGATTTTAATCTCACGCGCCACCATAGGAATGAGACAAAAAGTTGTTGTTTCATCGCGGCCATTGTGTCCCCCGGCTTCAAATCCTTCGGCAACAACAGCATCAACACCCGCTTCCTGGGCCTTGAGTGCAAATTTCACGCTGGAAACTACGTGAACGACCGTAATGCCGTTTTCCTGGAGCTTTTTCGTCCAGGTTTTCGGGTTTCCGGCAGAAGTAAATACAATCGGTACCTGGTGACGGATGATCGTTTCTACGTGCTTGTCGATATCGGGATAAAGCATGGGCAGGTTGACTGCGAAAGGCTTATCGGTTGCCTCTTTGCATTTACGGAGGTGCTCATCGAGAACCTGAGGGTACATCGAGCCTGAGCCGATAATCCCTAATCCGCCGGCGTTGGAAACGGCGCTTGCAAGCTCCCATCCGGAGCACCAGATCATACCGGCCTGCACAATCGGGTATTTAATTTTAAATAATTCGGTAATCCGGTTTTGCATATTTTCACTTAACTAAGATAGCAAAAATAAGAAGAAATTTGCGAACCTGAACTGATTTAGATCAGCTGCGGACATGATATGGAATCAATACGCCTCTAAAACTTTCAGGATGCCTTCGTCCAAAGAAACGAGGTCCCTGTTGAGCAATTGTTTCATTTTCGTGATATCCGGCTGACGGCGGGTCATGTCACCTTCCGGAAGCGCCGGTAAATGTACAATTTTTGAGCTGGATCCTGTTAAGCGGATCACCGTGCTCGCCAATTCGAGGATGGTGGTAATTTTATCATTCCCGATGTTGAACACGTCATTTGCAAAGCGGTCATCGTGCAACGTATTCAAACAAGCTTCTACGTTATCATTGATGTAGCAGAACGTCCTCGTTTGGTTTCCGTCGCCGTAAATGGTAATGTCTTCCCCTTTCAGGGCGGACTGGATGAATTTCGACATGACGAAATCCGGGCTTTGCTTCGGTCCGTATGTGTTGAAAAACCTGAAAATCGTGTATTTCAAACCGTAAACCTGGAAATAGGAACGGAAATAGGATTCGCCGACATTTTTCACAATGGCATAAGGCAAACGGGAATTCAAAGGCGTAATCTCTTCGTTTTGGGGCAAATGCACAGGCTCGCCGTAAACTTCTGATGAGGACGAAAAAAATACGCGTTTCACCTGTTGCTTACGGGAAAATTCAAGGACATTTTTGATTCCCTGGATATCATGGAGCACGTCAATTGGCTGTGCCAGCGTACGTTTTACACCAACAACCGCAGCGTAATGAAATACATAGTCAAATTGATACGTGTCGAAAATCACTTTCAGCTGGTCGTGATCATTTACGTCACATTCAATGAAAGTACAATTCGGATGGTCCGGAATGTTTGCTTTCAACCCCGTGAGGAAGTTATCCGCGAGGACAATTTTCACCTCCGGGTTTTCCAGTAATTTATCTGCTGTTGAGCTTGGCACAAAGCCTGCGCCACCCGTAATCAATATTCTCATTTCAGTAATTTATTCTTAAAAGTTACACTGTTCATAAACTCTTCCTTCCCGGCCAGCTCGTCGGAACTGAGCGGAATTTTGGAATCGAACAGATAATTGAAGACATGAATAAAGGTGTTCACGCTTGAATTTGTTTTACGGAACTCTTTTTTGAGCTCCTCCGGGCCATAGACCGCATTCAGGATCAGGGCGCGGGATTCAAAGACTTCCTCTTTCTTTTTGGACGTGATGTAAGGCCCGTGGTCGGACTGGAGAATGATGATCGCATCCGGATCTACGGCCTTGATTTTTTTGATTTTACCTTTTATCACCCTGGAAACATAAATCAGCTGATCAAGGTATTTTTCCTTTGGCTCCCAGTTGTTTACACTCTTGTTGATATTGAAGGTCTTTTTACCGTCCCGGTTGAAAACGTAAGGCGGGTGCGGTGCAACGATATGCACAAAAGTAAACTGGTTTTTCTTTTTGGTGATAAACAGGTCGATGGAGCTCATCTGGCTTTTGAGCCTGCCGTAAACCGCTCCGCCAATAATATCGTCCAGGCGCAGAATAGTATGCTCAAGCAAAGTCCGTTCCAGCTCATTCATTCCTTCCGGCTGAAACAGGTTGTCAACATCTTTGAAGTTAGCCGTAACCGTATACCCGGATTTGATGACGTTGATGTGATAACCGTTTTTCTTGAGCGTTTCAAAGACTGTGTTGTCGTAAATCACTTTTTTGGTCCCGTAATCCATATTCAGCGTGGAACCCAGCGAGAGGTTGGTACCGTAAAAATTGGAGTAAGATGTATCCTGCACATAAAAGCCTGCATATTTCAGGTAAGACAGGAACTTTTTATTATCGAAATTGTAATGCTTTTTGAGGGTAATGTTATTGGCGTAACCATCCAGGATGAAATAATAAATGTTCGGATATTCCTTTGAAGAAGAATTCTCAACCGTTACATCCCCGTGGCTTTTCATCTGGCTGTAATTGTACAGGCAAATAAACATGTTGTATGAAATCAGGAAAATCAGCGTGACATTCATAAAAGCGTTGAGCCCCGACAATTTCTTTTGCAGCTTTCTGAACCGGAAAAAAATGAGCGTCACGAGGATCATGTCAAAAGCTACCAGGAAACGGTGAATATGCTTGAAAGGCCAGTAGCCGGCATAATAAATGTCTTCGAGCATATCATAGCGAACGCCGTAAGTCGAGAAAAAGAGCAGCACAATGGAAGTCATGATGGCTGTCTTGACATTTTCTTTGAGGAAAAGCTTGATGAGGAAAAATAAAATGAGCGTGCAGACCAAACCGATTACCAGCGGCCTGACGGACATATAAAGGCTGATATCCTTATAGTTCTTCGTTATGGTGAAAAAAATCACATAAGGCAGGAATAAAAAAGGATGAAACGGCAAACGCTTCAGTAAATCTTTTACAGCTTTCATTTACAGTCTTTCAAAATGGTATAAAATACGTTTGGAACCTGACAATTCCTTTTTACGGATTAATTTATAGTATTTTTCAAATACGGACTGGAAATGTTCCAGCGTATAATCCGCAAAGATATCGCGCTTGGTTACGAGCAATCTTTGGGATTGAATATCATCTTTGGGCACAAACTCGATCACGAGGTTTTTGGAAAAGCGGGCGTAAAACTCAGCTATTTTTTCAAACGTGAGGTTATTCGACAGCACCAGGTGATGGATCAGCGCAAGGGACAAGGTTACAGCGTCCTGCGGAAGGCGCTCAACGAAGGATTTGCGTTCCTCGTTGCCCCAGCCGATTGCCGGAGTTGGATTAATCATGTCGACGATCAGCGGCAGGATGTTCGTGAGCTTCTTTTTCGCGATGTTCTTACATTGGTTGTGGATCACGGAAGCATCAAAATCAAAGGAAATAACCTGCTGTGCATACGGCGAGCAGATTTCAGAAAAAACACCTGTATTGGAGCCTGAATCTACGATTGCAGCCGGCTTAAGGGCCTCAGCAATTTCGCGCACAAAGTCTTTTTTCTCCTGGATATTGGAGTCATTGTAGGAAAATTCCTGGTAATAATCCGTCCAGTTGGTTTTTGATTTCGGCAGCTTGAAGCTGGAAACCATGACTTTCAGGTGATTGATGATTTGAACAAGCTTCTCTTTGCTGAGCGCGATTTTCTTGTCCTTAATTTTCGTATCCCCTTTGTATTTGCGCTCATATTTGGCATTCAAATGTATGTGCGGGTAAATACTGAGGTTCAAACGGCTGCGGAATGGCAGGGCTTTCACTGCGAGATCAAGCGGAAGACCGTCGATATACACCTGCTGGATCTTGTTCAGCTCGTCTACGCCGTATACCTGCATCACAAGCGGAGCAAGGAAATGCTGGCAAAATTGCTTATAAGCCTGCCACGGCTCACCTTCTTTATATCTCTCAAATGAAAGCGTATCGATAAAAATCGGTTTGCCGTTGAGAAATTGTACATTGAACGCTGTGGCATCTTTCAGGCTCATTCCGCGCTGCAGGCTCGCCAACTGGATATCCAGCGTAAGCAAAGCCGCCCTTTTCAATTGGTGGAAAGACCATTCGTAAGGGTAAGAAATGAACGGGATTTTTTGCGGTTTGATGAGCTTAATATCGCCCAAATCCGTGAAATTCTCACACTCTTCATGACCCACAAGCAAATGTTTGTCAGTCAATTCGTGCAAAAGACCGGAATCTTTTAGTAGGGAGTAGTCTTCGTAGTAACTCGGGAGGATCGCCCTGTAAACTTCATCATCCTGGTAAAAAATAAAGCCGTCGCGGTCCCGAAAAGACGATTGTTCAGTCTTCATCGTCATTGTTAATTTTTTCCTCCAATTTCTTTTTATTGAAGATTTTATAAAAATAATAAAGAATACGTTTATAAAATAAAACTACCGCTGCAACAGCGCCAAGGAGCATCTGTAAAAGCAGGCTACCGGTTCCCGGGTCGATATATAATGGAATGTGCATAATCTTTCAGAAGTGGGCAAATATACATTTTTTTTAGTTATTCATCAAATTATCAGGCAAAAGCCCCTGTTTTTTAACAAAAAACTGCATAAACATTCAGCCTTAAACCCTTCTCACAAGGATTCCTATCTCCCTGAAAAAAAATCCGACGATCATAAATTGACCGAGTAGCTCAGGCCTTTGAAAGACGGAAAAACCTGGTTGTTGTTTTTGCTTCCGAAACGATAGCTCAATCCCATCCCGATATTGAAATTATAACTGGAGAGAAGCTCTTTGTTTTTTACCAGGAGCTGGTCAACTGAAATATCGCCTTTCCGGATGTTGATCTGGTCGTGAACAAAGGAATAATTGCCCCAGATTGCCAGGTTTAATCCTTTGAACAAACGGGTTGAGATCGCACCGTTGACGCTGAACTGGTTTTTTGAAAAATCGTGGAAATAATTGCTCCAGAAAAAACCTACATTGATGCTTCCCCACGGCTTGGTAAAGGACGAAATCAGGGAAAAACTTTGCTGCATCAACAGCTCCTTGTCCTTCAGGTAGATCGTCGTATCAATATATTCCTGGTACTGCGGGCCAATATCTACCCCGAGGATCAGGCGTTTCGTCGTGAAATCCTTGTAGGGAAAAATACTGTATTCGAACCTCGGCTGCACGGAAATCCTGTGTCTGTAATTGCTGTAAAGCGAATTGGTATAAAAACTGGAAATCCCGGCTGCAAAATGCTGGTTCAGTTTCACGGCATGGTTCAGCTCGCCGTAATAATTCTTAAAATCATAGCTATAGGTCTCTCCGTTATCTTTGTATTCCTGGCGGGAAGCATTGACGTTGAAATAAACGCCCGTCCTGGATTTTTCGGTTTCGCGGTTCATGGAAAAATAACCCGATCCGCTCATGTTGAAGTAATTTTCATTTCCGTCCGAATAGCCGTTCACACCCAGCTGGAAAACCCAGTAGTTCCAGGGATCTTTCACCAGGCTGTCGCTCACGGCGCCTTCACGCGATGGAAGAATAATCTGGATATCCTTGCCGATGTCCGTCAGCTTCAGGAAAGGAAACAGGGCGCTCTTGAGCTGGGTGGCTAGCAGGTGACGCTTCTCGTCTTCCGTCAGGTTCGGGTCGATGTAATAGCTTACCGTGTCAGACAAAGGCTCGAAATGCTTCCGCCCGATCAGCATGAGATTACTCACTGCGCCGCCATTGGAATTGTACTGGTTGGCAATTAAAACCTGTACGTCAGCGTCTGTCCGGTCACGCACAAAAGTAAGGATGTTCAGCTCCTGGCGGATGAAATCCAAAAAGCATTCGCCACCGTTGGAACAATCCAAAAAGACAGCCAGCGATTTTTGGGTTTTAGGCATTGTTTGTGCCTGGAAAGAAGAGAGAATTAATAAAAACAGGGCGAGTAAGTAATGCTTCATCTTTTTCAATTTGTTCGGGGTAAAAATAGTTTTTGCGGGCATTTAAGCCCTCGATTTTAACGTTAATTTTAGTTAAAGTTACAATGGTAAAATGTAAAATAAGGTAAACGATCTGTTTACAAATGAGTTTTTTGAACCATATTAAGCAAAAATATCTTAAAGCTCTTATATGGTTAAAATCAAAGCGCCCTGAACACGTCCAGGTACTTATCTTTATTCGCTTCGATGGAATATTCGGCTACAATTTTCCGGCGGGCGAGCTTGCCCATTTCCTCTCTCAGCTGATGGTCCCCGATAAGCTTCAAAAGGTATTCTTTCCATAATCCGGCTTGATTGTCAGCTACGAGAAAACCGTTCTTTTCGTGTTCAATGATCCGGTGAATCGTGCCTACATCCGTTGCTACGGTCGGAATTCCCAAAGCCATGTACTGGATTGCTTTCAAGCCGCTTTTCCCGAGTACCCATTCTTCGTAAGGCAAGGGATACAAGCCAATATCAAAGGTTCTGAGAGTATCCATTTCGATATTTTCCCGCCACTCCATCGCTTTAACCCGGACGCCTTCGATTGCAAAAGAGCTGTCGCCCATCACTACGAGCTCAAAATCGGTTTCTTTCGCCAGCATTTGTAAAGCTTCATCCAGCAAATGCAGGTAGCGCGAAGTGCTGTGGCTCCCGCTCCACCCGATTATGACCGGTTTATTTCCCTTATTTTCCGTGGGAAGGTAACGGGCAGCTGTATCTACCGTGCTGGAAATATCCGTTGTATGCTGGTTGTATTTTCTGACAAAAGTATCGAGGAAAGGCGTGCAGGTAATGACGTGATCTGCATGCTTCATCAGGTAAATCATCTTGTTTTTGCCTTTCAGGAACTTAAAGAATTTATTCACCCGGCTCGTGTGGCCTGTAAAAATAAGATCGTCGATGTCGTACACCACTTTTTTAGCCAAAAGGCACACGAAAAACTCAAATACCGGCGGCCCGTAAGGCGTTACCCACAGGTGCACATAAACAACATCGTATTTGCGGATCGTAAACAGCTGGAAAAAACGGCGAAAATACGCCAGGATGGTGTATAAAATCTTGCGGCCGAACATGCCTTTTTTGTAGACGATCTGCCAAAAATCTTCCGAAATGAACGCTTTTTTATCCAGGATGAAGCCTTCCGATTCAAAAACCGGGTAGTATTGCTCAAATTTCAGGCGCTGGCTTGGGGCAACGTTCTCCGGGTAAGGGTTCAGAAACAGGATCTTCTTCATGAAATGCTTTTATAAATTGTCTTCAGCTGTTCCCTGATTTTTTCCTGGGAGAACTTCGATGCAATCAGATTTTCATTATTGCGGTAAAAATAAAATCTTTTTTCCGGGGAAAGCATCAGCTGCTTTATTTTTTCAGCCATTTGCTGCACATTGCCTTTCTCCACCAGGAAACCGTTAAAACCGTCTTCGATCATTTCATTGGTTCCGCCCACGTCGGTTGCAATCAGCGGGATGCGGTAATACAAAGCTTCCATCGTTACGCGCGACAAGGACTCCGATTCGGAAAAGTTCAGCATGATATCCGCTTTTTTTATTTCTTCGAAAATAGTATCGGAAGGCCCGTCGAAAACAACATATTGTTCCAAACCGTCCGCTTTTGCTATTTGCTGCAGCTCTTCCCTGAAATCTTTGTTGACTTGCCAGCCAAAATCGCCGCCTACAAAACGAAGCCTGAACGGCACATTCAAACCCTCACTGAGTAAAATCTTCAGGGCACCAAGCGCGTGTTCCTGCCCTTTCCCGCGGGTGTAGTTCGCCAGGTAAAGGATTTCAAGCGGCTCGACGCTTTGTTTGTGCTTAAAAGCTGCTTCCCGCCTGTCAGACATGGCAGGATCGTAAAACACTTCTATTTTTTCCAGTTTCCCGAAAATCCGGGCGTTGGCTTTTGAAACCGGCAGGATTTTAGTGGAAAAACGGCTGTGGAGCTTCACCCACAAACTATACAATTTCAACGGAAAAGATTCCGGCATCCGGCGAATGTGCGTCAGGACTTTAACCTTTACAAATAACCGGGCAACGAGCGCGCTCAGATTGTAAATATCGTTGACCTGGATGATATTGATCTTTTCGCGGCGCACCAGGCGGGAAATCCGGAAAGCGTTAGCCAGTAATACGAACGGGTAAGCGAGGTTTCCCAGCGGACGACGGCTGATTTCCACAAAATTCATCTCGATGCAGGAATAGCCTTTTTCTTCAATCATCGCTTTGAGACTGCCGCCTTTGGGAATAGCAAACACAAAAGAAAACTCCGGCCCCAGGCCCTCAATGGTATCCAGGACCGCTTTGATGGCGCCTGTGACACCTATGCTGTTATCGATAATCAGTATTTTCATCCGGGAAAGCCCCTTGTCGTTTTATGTATATTGTATTGATGTGCTCATTCTTTTTGATCCATATAAGACATATAAAAACTTAAGATGTTTTTGACTTTCAAAGTACATATCAAATTATCTTAACATACCATGGCCAACTCTTTTTATGTACTTCAAGAAATACTTTTAAAAAACTTCTATGTCTTATACGGTTCAAAAAACTTTACGTCATATTGTGTTGAACAATACTTTTTGCAAATATATTGATTAAATTTGAAGTTAAATTGATGCGTTGAAACGATGATTGAGAAGATTAATTTTAAGCTGAGAACCGGGTTGTTCCGCCTTTTTAATAAAGGTAAATTCAAGGTTTTAGATGGAATTATCGTTCGTCCGCTGAAAATCCAAGGGAAAGAATTCATCGAAGTGCATGAAAATGTGATCATCCACGACCAATGCTGGCTTGGCGCTTACCCAATGAACGGATCAACGCCGAGACTGGTTTTCAAAAAAGGGACCTGCGTCGGTCATTTCAACCATTTTTCCTGTGCCGGGGAAATGATTATCGGGGAAAACGTGTTGTTTGCGGATAAAATTTTCGTGACAGACAACACACATTCCTACGAAAACGTAAATATCCCGGTGATCAGCCAGGGCGTTAAGCTCCTGAAACAGGTGCAGATCGGCGACGGCGCATGGATTGGTGAAAATGTTTCTGTTATCGGCGCTTCAATTGGCAAAAACTCCATTATCGGATCCAACTCCGTGGTAACGAAAGATGTTCCTGATTATGCCATTGCCGTTGGAAACCCGGCGCGCGTGATCAAAAAATTCAACCCCGAAACCCAAGCCTGGGAGAAAGTATAAAAACGATAGTTTTAACCACTTGGAATTTTTGTACCAAAGTTATTGAAACCACAGTCCGCTCACTAACAACACATCAATATCTGGAAATCAAACCATTTAATCCGGCAGGACCAGCTTCACGCCTTTTTCCTCACATGCTTGCCTGTAGCCTTCATCCAGCTTGTAATCTTTCATGTAGTCGTAGCGCTTTTTGATAAAATTCGTGTACAGCTTTACATGCACGTTATCTGAACCTGCCAGGAAGAAAATCGCGTATTTTTCCATTTCTTTGGGTTTGGACGGCACATTGCACGGACTTGCGCGGTGAGTTGCTTTTTTATTGAATACCACAAAATCACCGGCTTTTGTTTCCAGCTGCACACCATTTTTGGTGGCATTTTTCTGGGAAGTGTAATTTTTGATCCGGTTCATCAGGCCGGAAAGCTTTCCTTTTCCGCTCACGGGAACAAAAGGGTCTGATTTATCCAAATGACTGAAAGGCACGATGTCCAATCCGCCACCGTAAACAGGGTCGTTGTCCTGCAGGTAGATCCCGCATTCGATCATATTAAAATCTTCATCGTAATGAAAGCGCTCACCCATTTTTTCCTGGGTCGTCGTGTCTTTATGCCATGCGCCAAAACCTTCGTAATGCGCTACGCTTTCCGTCAGGATGAAGTGCGGCTTCCCGAGCACCGTGTTTAAAGCGTCAGTAATTCCCTGTTTGAACAACACCCAGCGGAAATCCTTGTAACGGTTGAAAAAATCGAAACGCACACTCGTCAGCAGCTCCTTGTTGTCCCAATCGTCGGGATAGGATGATTTTTGAGAGAAACTTTCTACCAGGCCCTGGCGGAGTTGTTTCACTTCATCCGGTGTGAAAACATTTCTGAAAATCGCAAAACCATATTTTTTGTAGAACTCGTACGTGTCAGCGTCGTGGTAACCTATCTTTTTCATGCCCAATTTTAATAAACACAAATATAATTCTATTTTTGTCTAAAAAAACACATGAATATTCTTATTTCAGGAGGCGCAGGATTTATCGGAGGGGAATTAGCCCTGAAATTACTGGAAAAAGGTCATACGGTGACTGTACTGGATAATTTATCTGCACAAATCCATGGTGAAATGCCGGAAGAATCATTTTTGTTTTTGAAAATTAAAGATAAATGCCGCTTTATTCATGGCGACGTCAGAAATATCAGCGACTGGAAACAAGCCATTGAAGGACAGGATATTATTGTGCATTATGCTGCCGAAACCGGAACCGGTCAATCCATGTACAAGATCAATGAATATGTACAAACCAATGTAACGGGAACTGCCCTTTTGCTCGACCTTTTGGCAAACGAAAAACACGCTGTCAAAAAGGTGCTTGTTGCTTCTTCGCGGGCAATTTACGGTGAAGGAAAATACCTCGATCGGGCAGGAAAAGTACATTATCCCGGTTCGAGAAATGCCGAAGCTATGCAGCAAGGAATTTTTGATGTGATCAACCCGGCAAGCGGTGAAAAGCTCCAGGTTGCGGCCACGGATGAAGAGTCGAAAATCCACCCGAGCTCCGTTTACGGGATCACGAAGCAAAACCAGGAAGACATGATCCTTTCCGTTTGTAAATCCTTAGGAATTGCAGCGGCGGCGCTTCGTTACCAGAATGTTTACGGCCCGGGCCAGTCCCTGAAAAATCCGTACACGGGAATTTTATCGATTTTCTCCACGCTGTTTTTAAACAACCAGGCGGTCAATATTTTTGAAGACGGCCAAATGACACGGGATTTTGTTTACATCACTGACGTGGTAGACGCAACAATCGCCTGCATTGAAAGCGAAAAAGTACAAAACGATTATTTCAACGTGGGAACCGGCCAGGCTACTACTGTGATCGAAGTGGCGAATAAATTGAAAGCAATTTACGGCTCTGAATCTTCTATCACGATTTCGGGCAATTTCCGGATCGGTGACATCCGCCATAATTTTGCAGATATGCACAAAATCAAAGAGCGCATCGGCTTTGAAACCAAAGTCAGCTTTTCAGAAGGCGTAGCTTTGTTTTCCGAATGGGTGAAAAGCCAGGAAATTGAAAAAGACAACGGCTACGAACGCTCGCTGGCTGAAATGAACAAAAAAGGCCTGTTTAAATGAGAATTTTACTCAGCGGCAATACGTTTCACGGCTACGATCACGACCTGGTAGAAGCGCTTGCGGCCAGCGGACACGAAGTCAAAGCAATCTTCAATAACATCCACGGGCCTTTCAACCGCCTGGCAGATTTGGGTAAAAAGATCCGTTTCGGGATTTTGCCGGATAAAATGAAGGTTCAATACTTCAAAAATCTCTCGGTTGCAAACTACAACAAAGCCCTGAAAGCGGAGCTCAAACGCAGTAAATACGATCTTTTGCTTGTCATCGGCGCTAAAACCCTCGACCCGGAATGGCTGCAGGAAATCAGTATCCCGAAAGCGCTCTGGTTCATGGACGGCGTGAAGTTTTACCCGCATTTACAGCATAAATTCCGGTTTTTTGATTCTGTTTTCCTCTTCGAGCCGACTGATATTCCTTACGTAAAGCAAGAACTGGGACTGGATGCGCATGTTCTCCACCTGGGTTTTAACCCGAAGCGTTTTTTTCCCCTCCAAACTGAAAAAGACATTGACTACAGTTTTATTGGCAGCTTCTACGAAAATCGCAATGAGCTGTTGAAATCCGTGGCGGGAAATTCCCTGAACGGGCTGATTATCGGCGATTTCAAACGTTCGGATTCAGAAGAAATCAAAGCCAGGAACTCGCAGCAGCAAATTTCCATTGACGAGACCAATGCGCTTTTCAACCGGAGTAAAATCAACATCAATATCCACCATAAGCAATCCATCGAAGGACTGAACGTGCGCTCTTTTGAGATTATGGGAAGCGGAAATGCCCAGCTGATCGATTCGCAGAAAGTAGCCCGGGATTTTTTTACGGATGGCGTTCACTGCCTGTTTTACAGCAGCGTTGAGGAATTCCAGGAAAAATTGCTGTTCTATGTCAAAAACGACAGCGCTTTGGAAACCATCCGGAAAAATGCTTATGAAATTGCGCTTCAAAACCACACCTGGAAGCACCGCACGGATGAGCTGATCGCCACGATCAAGGAGATAGGGTTGATTTAAGCGCATAGGTCTACGTGGTTAAAGTTTATGCAACTCTTCCGGCTTGAACTTCTCAAAAAACTGCGGCTTCTCATCCGGAACGGCCAAATCAGTTTGCAAGATACGGTCTAATTCATCGATTTCCCCCACGAAGTCAACACCTTCCAAACCGTATAAATCAAGCGAGGCTTCGTAGAAGAACTTTTTCAGCACCACTACCCGGCAGCCGATCTGCAACGCCTGGTACGCAACCGTAGACTGGATCAAAACAACGTAATCCGCTTCGTATAAATTCTCTTCAATGTTATTGAATATCCGGACAGAAATGTTGCTCTTTTCACTAAAACGCTTCACCGTATCGTCAAATTGTCCCACCTGGTTGGAGTGCATCTTATAGCAAAAATCAATGCCGGGATGCTGTGTGCACAGCCGATCCAGGGCGCTGATCATGTAATCGTGGATGAAAGCGTTTGAAACGAAAAGCACATTTTTACCGGCGTTTTTCTTTTTCCCGGATTCATCCATGTAAAAATAGCTGCTCCCCAGATTGACAACTTTCACAAAATCCGGCTGAAACTGTTTCCAGTATTCTCCGGAAGCCAGGAAATTGTCCGTTACCGTTTTAAGATGTCCCAGCTCAGTGTTTTGCGGATAGGAATAAAGCGGATCGAATGCGTTGAAATGCCCGTGCTGCACATCAAAAGAAGGAATATTCAATTCCCGGGCAGCGGCAATGAGGCTTTTCGGAAGGGACTGATAAAAAACCCGTTTAGGCTGGATGCGCCTCAGTAATTTCCGGTAAAAACGGTATTCTATGTGATAATTCCTGATATGCAGGTTGATGTGATTGCTGTAATCGCAGTCAAACCCAAATTCACGGGCCAGGATTTCGTTTATGTTCGCGAAATGCTCATTTCCGGGTTTCCGGATCGTTTTCCCGAGCTCAATATCCAAAACGAACATTTTCCGGCGGGCCGATTTCAGAACTTCCGAACGGAAAGCAGAATAATATTCGAGGATAAAACAACTGTCACCGCTGTATTCCCGGACGATGTCATTCATGATCAGGTCCACGAAACGGTCTTCTGCCTTGTTGCGGGAAATAAGCTGGAGCAGGTTATCTTTCCGGCCGTTCTTCCCGATACGCGCTATTTTCTGATAGAGCCAGAAAGGCAGCACTTTACAGAAACCCATTAAACGTTGTTTCGCAGAAACCGGTGACTGCAAAGCGGCTGATCCCGGTGGCAAAATGCCTTTCTTTTCGAGGATATGGGATAAAATATCATAGCGCACCAAGTCCCAGAACAGCAGTCCGTCCTTGCTCTTTAAATGGAAAAATCCCTCCCGGGATTCAAGCTCAAAAAAGCGGTCGACAATGTTTTTATACTGGTTTTCCAACGCGGCAATACTTATGAAATGAAGATCAAAAGTATTAAAATTAAACTATAAATAACCGAATTGTACAAGTAATTCGCAAATTCCCTTTTTTTGAGGATCATCGAAACCGTTGTTCCGATCACGAGCATTCCGTATACAATAATTTTCACCCAGATTATGGATTCCACTCCCAGGCTTGACCCGATAAAGTAAAAAACCGTCAGGCTGAAAAGTAAACCAAAAAACGACAAAACCATCAAAAGGTTATTTTTATTGTGGGCCGAAAGGATCGTGTTGCAGTTCAGGTAAACCGATCTCAGGAAAAAAGCCAGCAGCAGCAGTTTAGCAATGATTTCCGCACCGGCATAACTGTCGTTGGTCAAAAAAGTGATCAAAAAATCCGCACACAGCATCATGATGGAGCAAATTCCGAAATTGATGAGATTGAGCGCTTTCATTTTCTTCACAACTTCCTTTACCTTTTTGGCGGCCAGCAGGTTAAACAGCTCCGTTTCGTATGATTTGAACAGGGAAATTGAAACCAGGATACTGATGGAAGCATACTGGAAAGCAATGTTGTAATTCGCCAGGGAAGATAAATCGTAGTATTTTTCAATCACAAAACGGTCCGTGATGTCAAAGATCATGTTAATCAATACGTACATCACCAGCGGGACCGAAAAGCGGACGCCTTCGCGGATAATTCTGGTGTCAATGTATTTAAAAGACAGCTGCCTGCGGAGTAAAACCAGGCTTATTACGCCAATTATCAGGGTTGCGGCGGACATTCCCAAAATCCGGCCAAAAGCATTGGTATAAACAAAATACACCAGGGCAATCGACAAACCTGTAATCAGGACGTTTTGCAGCAAGGATAAGAAGAAATATTTCCAGACTTGCTGCCTGATCCGGAGCATCAGCAAATGGTAGGAAAAAAACGAAAAGAAGATGTTTCCCAGGCAAATCGTTGTTACGTAAGGCGAAAAAGGAATTTCAATTTGAGCGTAATGAAACAAAAGCGGCCCCAGGAAAGTCATCAATAAAATAATCAGCGCCGACCAGCCGAACACGAAGAGAACTGTCGTGCTGACGAGCTTTTTGACGCCGTCTTCCCCTTCCGTTTCGTAAAACCGCTTGATGAAATACGTTTCAAACGAAAGGAAAAAAACCGGGATAAAAAAAGTATTCAACGCAGCTGCAAAGCCATAAATCGCGATATCATCCTTGGACAAAGCATTCGCAAAATACGGCAGCGTGAGGAAACCGAGGATCGCCCCGAAAACCGCGCTGAAAAAATAAACAAGGGAATGTTTGTTTTCTTTGGTAAACAGATAAGAAGTAAGCTTAGCTTTTAAACCATTCAAAGCTCTTAAATTAGATTGTCTTTCTTCCAGTTGCCCTGCTGGTCTTTCCACCACACGCGCGGGTCGCGGAAACGGTCGGCTACTTCATCGAACCGGGCTTCCGTCCAACCGACATAATCCAGCCAGCGGTACAAATCTTTAGATTTAACAGGGTCCATCTTCTCAACAATTTTCACACCTTCCTCGCGGCTCATCTGCCCTGCGCGGATATCCTTGCACACGTGGTCTGTCGCCCGGCCGTAACCGAACTTGATGTATTTCATATAATCATGAATGCCATTTTCGTGCATATCATCGAGGTTCGACATCGTGCGGTAAGTGCGCTCAAACGGTTCTTCTGCTTCCAGGAAACCGTATAATTCTTTCATCAGCTCACCGTGTTCGTTGGCTTCCCATTTAAAATAATTGGAAATGTAAATCCCGCGCACGCCCACATTTTCGATTTCTTCGTCTGAAGGGTACATCCACGGGAAAAGGTTGTTTTTTTCGAGCTTTTCACCATATTCCGGAGCCTTTTCAAGGAAATCGGTCCACTCGTACCCGCGCAGGCAATGCTCATGGCGGTAACGGTAGGTAAAT
This sequence comes from Crocinitomicaceae bacterium, assembly GCA_021325675.1. Lineage (GTDB taxonomy): Bacteria > Bacteroidota > Bacteroidia > Flavobacteriales_D > Crocinitomicaceae > M2408. Next base: position 54,103 of record JAJTCM010000001.1, on the reverse strand, counting down.
TCGACCAGATCATTGTAGGAATGCATTCCGCCAAGATCCATGAAACCGTGTTCACCCCAGATCATCAGGGGAACTTTTTGCTGAACGGCAACGCGGATCGGGTAGGTAAAAATCCCGGCGTGTGCATGCCAGTTCATGTCGCCCATCATCACCATTCCCATGCGGTTCATCGTTTTGAGGACGTCAATGCTCGGCGTGAAAAAAATATGGTCCACTCCAAATGCTTCGCGCATGTTGTAGAGGTTTTTCATGCCCGTAGGCGTATAATTGTTTCCGTGGTAAGTGACCAAAAGCGGGTTCAAACCATACACTTTTTTTATCAGGTGAATCTGGTAATAGCTGTCTTTTCCGCCGCTGACGGGAATGATGCAATCGTAATTGGACTGGTCTTCGGAGCGGTATTCTTCAATGATGCGCTCAAAGATTTTTTTTCTCCTGTCCCAATCTACTTCCACGCGCTGGCTTGCCGTTCTGCACCCCGAACAAACCCCGTTTTCATCAAAGGCGAGCGGTGTTGCCGAGCTTTTCGGATAAACGCATTTGCTGCAATAAATCATTTTCGGGGGCCTTTCCGGCTCAATAAAATATTTTTTATCTGACATTGATACCATTTTTCTTTAACAGTTGTTTCGCCCTGGGGTAGCTTCGTTCGACAAAATGGAACCAGTTGCCGGCTGCGATTCCCGAAACTTTCGTTTCGCTTGCCAGGTCGAGGAAATCGTACATATCCCCTGCCCCGCCGCAGGCCACAACCGGGATTTGCGTGCTTTCAACCGCTTTTCCGATATTCGCGATATCGTAACCGGAAGCTTTGCCGTCCCTGTCGATTGCATTGATGAAAAACTCACCGGCGCCATGGCCTTCCGCTTCCTTCATCCAGTCAAACAGGCTAACCTCAGTATTCGTAGTCCCAAAATTAGTAAAAACTTTGGGAACGCCGTCAATAACTTTGTAATCAATGGAAAGCACAACGGCCTGTGAGCCATATTTTTCGGCAGCTTCACGGATCAGCGCCGGGTTTTCATAAGCGCCGGTGTTCAGCGTGATTTTGTCAGCGCCGTTTTTGATCAGGTAATCGATCTGTTCAATCGTACGGATGCCGCCGCCAAAGCACAAAGGCATAAAACAGGTGGCCGCAATCGCCTCAAGCATGGATTCATGTGAATTGAACGAGCTGATCTTGTGATCGTCGCGGTTGGCGTCGTATACTTCATCACGGCTGATGTCAATGTAAATCAATTCGTCGACGTTCCACTCGTTGTAGCGGTGGGCTTCGTTGACAATATTTCCGATCAGCTGGTGGTAGGAAAAATCCTCACTCCTGACGATGAGCCCGTTTTTGATATAGAGCACGGGAATTAACCTGGTTTTTACCATTTTCTATAAGCTGCAAAAGTTACGCATTAATTCCAAGCCATTTTGCTGGCTTTTTTCGGGGTGAAACTGGCACCCGAAGATATTTCCTTCTTTTACCATGACATCTGCTGAAACGCCATAATCAACGGTGGCGAGCACATTTTCCGCTTTGTCGCATTTGCAGTAAAAACTATGTACAAAGTAAAAATCGTTGTCTTCCTCCTGATTAAAAATTTCGTTTTCGCGGGCAATACGCAGGTTGTTCCAGCCCATGTGCGGCACGGGAAGATTTTTTACCTCATCCGCCAAAGCAAGCACGTGGCCTTTTATAAAGCCGAGGCCTTTATGAAAACCATGTTCGCAGCTGTCTTCGAAAAGCAATTGCATGCCCAGGCAAAGTCCCAGGAGCGGTTTTTTGTCCGTCAGAACGGCTTCCGTCAAAGGGTTTACCAGGTTCCGGGAAGATAAATTTTCCATTGCCTTTCCGAACGCGCCAACGCCCGGGAGGATCAATTTATCTGCTTTTTTGAAACCGGCTTCGTCTTCTATGATGAAATATTCGCTGCCGATGAAATTCAGGGCATTTCCCACCGATTTGATGTTGCCCATCCCGTAATTTATAATTCCAATCATTTTGCGCCTTCTTTAAATAAGAGATATTTCAGCTCGGCAATCTTCCAATCCGTTTCTTCGTCGATATCCTGTACTTCCGTTTCTGGAACTTCAATTCCGCAGGTGTTTTCCGGGACCATTTTCCTAGATTGGATAAATTTTTCGCAGTCCAGGAAATAGAACTGCCCGCAGTCGTGGTAGGCTTTAGGCAAATCCTGCGAGCGTTTCGGGGCAAATTCTTCCCAGTTGTAGGCCACTTTGTCGTTTTCGAGCTTAAACGAGCGCCAGATCGGGAAACTGAAAGCCGTAATGGGCAATACCGCATCTGCCTTTTTTTCCCTGAGCATACGAAAAGCTTCCTGTAGTTTTTCCGGGTTTACGAAAGGCGCCGTCGGGTAAATGCAGCACACCGTATCGAAATGTTTTCCTTCTTTGGTGTATTCTGCCAGGACCTCCAGCAAAACTTCAGCAGTTCCTGAAAAATCGTCCGAATTTGCGGGGCTGCGCATAAAAGGCACTTTTGCACCATATTCGCGGGCGATTTCAGCAATTTCGGCGTCGTCCGTGGAAACCATAACTTCGTCAAAAAGACCGGAATCCAGCGCCGCTTTGATGGGATACGCGATGATCGGCATGCCGCAAAAATCCCGGATATTCTTCCGCGGAATGCGCTTACTGCCCCCTCTTGCTGTTATGACCGCTAAATTCTTCATGTTTATTCTACAGCATCCAGCGTCATACGCTCGCCTTTTTCGAGGTCGCGCTTTGCTTTTTTGCCTAAAATTTCAGGATAATATTTGGGATGCAGACCAAAGCCCGGACGGATGGAACGCACGTTTTCTTTCGTAAAAACATCACCTTGCCTGATGTCTTCCACGATATAGAGCGAACGCGAAAAATCTTTTCCGCCGGCCTGTTTTTCCGTTAAGGTATAATCTACCTTCCCAATCGCTTTTTCGGCATCCCGCACGCGGTCGACCATGATCCTGAACTCCTGCTCATTCATGGAAAAACTTGCGTCAGGCCCGCCGATACTGCGATCGAGAATAAAATGCTTTTCAATTATTTTTGCCCCGAAAGCTACGGACAAAACCGGCGCGAGATCGCCCATCGTGTGGTCAGACAAGCCTGTAACAACGTCAAATTCCGAAGACAGCTCGCGGATCATAGTCAGGTTCGCTTCTTCGAGCGGCGCGGGATAACTGGAAGTGCATTTCAGCAGCGCTAAATGTTTGTTTCCCGCTTTACGGCAGGTTTCCACTGCCAGGCGAATGTCTTCATATTCCGCTATTCCCGTAGAGATAATCATCGGCTTACCTTTCCGGGCCGTGTACTCGATCAGGGGAATGTCCGTAATCTCAAAAGAAGCAATTTTGTAGGCCGGCACATCAAGTTTCTCCAGGAAATCAACGGCGGTAAAATCAAAAGGGGACGACATATATACGAGACCTTCTTCTTTTGCCAGGTCAAACAGCTCTTTGTGCCATTCCCACGGTGTGTAAGCTTGCTTGTATAAATCGTGCAGGTATTGCTTATCCCAGATCGTGCCGCTGGAGATCAGAAAATCGTCTTTTTTGGAATCAATTGTCAGCGTATCAGCCGTGTAAGTCTGCAATTTAATGCAATCTGCTCCTGCACGTTTGGCTGCGCGTACCGTTTCTTTGGCCACTTCCAGGCTCCCGTTGTGGTTGGCGGAAAGCTCCGCAATGATAAATACCTTCTCAAACTCCCAGTTCATGCCTGCTCCAATCTGTATTTGTAAGCCTTAAAATTATGAATTATTACGTTTTCCACCAAATGAAAGCCCGCTTTTTGGAAAGCCTTCACAGATGCTTCGTTTTCAGTTTTGATATACGCGTAAATATCGCCTTCGAACTGGTAATGGAAAAGCGTGCAGCTATCCATTAAAATCTGTCCTGCCAGGCCTTTCCCCCGGAAATCTTTTGCAATGTTAATCCCGATCACCGTTTCAGCTGAAATCCCGTCAAAACGCACAAAAGCGGCCGGTTCACCGGAAACTTCCGCAATTAAATAAAACGTATCCGGGCTTTCCAGTTTTTTTTCAAGCCAGTTGACATGCTCGTCGTAAGCGACAGCATTGCTTTGAAACGAATTGGAGCGGGTCACAGGATCGTTCGTCCATTCAAACAAGAGGTCCTTATCCGAAAAATCCACCCGGCGGTATGAGAGCTCGTCCTTCATGAATGCGCAATTTTGGAATGAATAATAACATCAACGAAGCTGCCGTCAAAAAAGCAATGTTCTTTCAAAACCGCTTCTTTTAAAAAACCCGAAGCTTCGAGTGCTTTGTACAAATGCGGGCGAATATCGTAAGCGTATGTAAAAATCTTGCGGAAGCCCAGTTCTCCAAAAGCTGTTTGCTCAATCAAAGAAAGATAACGCACCCAGTGTTCATGGAACTCACCGGCTTCAAGAGCTGTATCCATGATAAAGGAAATTTCGGCATGCTTGTCGTTCCAGTTGATGTGAACCAAACCTCCGTAACCGATGCAGGTGTCGCCTTTGAGATAGGAAAACAAAATCTGCCCGGGTTTTTCCTGCGCAAACAAGCCGGAAACAACTTCTTTAAAATAACGCTCCTGGTTTTCTTCCGTTAACAGCTTGTCCTGGCGCAGGTGGTACATTTGCTCATTCCTCCAGCGCATGATCTGCAAACGGTCTTCATAGCGGATCGGGACAATGCGGAAATCGCCGTCTGACCAGCTTTGCTTCTTCAGCGCTTTGTATTCACCGGCGAACATATTCCAAAACTTTTGAAATCACGTAATCCTGCTCTTCATTAGTCAAAGTCGGATACATCGGCAAGCTGATACACTGTGAGTAATAGTTTTCGGCAGCGCTTAAATCTGCATCGCCGTAACCAATTTCTTTGTAATACGGCAATTTATGGAGCGGGATATAATGAATCTGGGCAAAAATCCCGTTTTGGTGTAAAAAATCGTATAATTCTTTCCTGTTTTCCGTTTCGATGACGAACAAATGGTAAGCGTGGTACGCCGATGACGGGACAAACTGGCACTTCACCGTTCCTTCCAGCGCCTGGCGGTATTTATCCGCAATTTCATTCCGGCGGACAACACCTGCAGGGTTTTTTCCGAGCTGGGTCAGGCCCAAAGCCGCCTGGAAATCCGTGAGCCGGTAATTGTAGCCCAACTCCTGCATTTCATAATACCAGCCGCCGTCGGATGAAGACATATTTTCTTTCGTAATCCCGTGTGTGCGGTAGAGCTTCAGCTTTTGGTAAACTTCTTCGGAATTGGTTGTCACCATGCCACCTTCACCGCAGGCAATGTGCTTCACCGGGTGAAAGGAAAAAACGGCGCAATCGGCGTAAATTCCGCTGCCACAGCGAATCTCTTTGGAAGCGGTATCCGTAAAATAACCTCCGGGAGCGTGACAGGCATCTTCAATGATCCACAAATCGTGCTGACGGGCCAACTCTTTGAACTTTTCGAGATCTACCGGGAGCCCTCCGAAATCAACAGGAATAATGCCCGTAAAAAACCCGGCCGGCTTGCTTTCAATCAACGCTTTTGTTTTTTCGAAAGAGAGCAAATAAGTATCCGGATCGATGTCCGCAAACCAAACTTCGGCACCCTCGAAACGGGCGCAATTCGCACTTGCAGCAAAGGTTACCGGTGTTGTGATGACGCGTTCGCCTTTTTTCAGCCCTAACGCTTTTACTGCAATGTGCAGGCCTGAAGTAGCGTTATTGACAGCTACGGCGTATTTCGCTCCAACATATTTCGCAAAAGCATCTTCAAAAGCAGTGATCCGCGGCCCCTGGGTCAGGAAATCGGATTGCAGGGCTTCCGTTACGGCGGCAAGATCTTTTTCGTCGATGTTTTGTTTGCCGTACGGAATCTTATAATTCATGGGTAACGTGTTCTGAAATTAAGCGGCGCAGTTGCTCTACATTTAGCCATTCGGTATTTGATCCGGACGAATAATTGAAGCCCGGAGCAACCTGCTGACCGTTGAAATTTTCGAGGAATTCACCTTTGTCCCACTCGGTCAATTGCGGCAGGATCACGTAATATTTCCCCAAATCATAGGTCATAAACGAATCCGAGCTGGTGATCATTTCTTCGTGGATCTTTTCCCCGGGACGAATCCCGATAATCCGGTGCTCGCAATCCGGACCTACTGCCATGGCAACATCCGTAATTTTATAAGAAGGGATTTTCGGCACGAAGATTTCTCCTCCCCAGGCATTATCCAGCGCATGTAGCACCATATCCACTCCTTCCTCAAGGGAAATATTGAAACGGGTCATGTTCGGGTCAGTAATCGGTAAAACACCTTCAGCCGCTTTTTTCTGAAAGAAAGGGATCACCGAGCCATTGGAGCCCATCACGTTTCCGTAGCGAACTACTGAAAAGACAATATTTTTATTTCCCTTGATGTTGTTAGCAGCTACAAATAATTTATCAGAAGTGAGCTTCGTTGCACCATATAAATTGATTGGCGCACAGGCTTTATCGGTAGAAAGGGCTACAACCCGCGTCACAGCTGTTTCAAGACTGGCTTTGATGATGTTTTCCGCACCGCCGATATTGGTTTTTACGCACTCGTCCGGGTTGTATTCTGCAATGTGCACGTGCTTCATCGCTGCTGCGTGGATCACGTATTCGATACCGTACAAAGCACGCTTTACACGTTCATAATCCCTCACATCGCCAATAAAATAACGGATAGCCGGGTATTTTGTCTCCGGAAAATCCTGGGACATCTGGAATTGTTTCTGTTCATCCCTTGAAAAAACAACCAGGCGCTTGACATTCGGCCACTTCTGCAAAATTGTTTTGACCAAAGCCTTCCCTAAAGATCCTGTGCCTCCCGTTATTAAGATTGATTTCCCGTTTAAATCCATTCGTATAGTAATTTTCAGTTGGTAAATATAATGATATTTACATTTATGTTAAGGTGTTAAAAAGCGTGGGGTTATGCAAATATAACCATCTTTTTCAATTCAGGCATGCGCTTTTTTTGCTTCAATTTCTTTGAGCTTTTCAGCTTCTTTCGTTTTAAAAACGTAGTAAATAATAAAATATAAGGTAGAAACGATGGGGATTTTAAAGCGCGACAAGGCCCCGAAATTATAGGATGAAATCCCGATAAAGAAAGAGAAAACGAGACAAAAAATCACCCCGCCGATCAGGAAAGGGTTATCCCTCAGGTGTTTGAAGAAGGAAATCTTATACCGGAACACCGTATATAGGAAGAAAATCAGCAGGAATAAGCTTTCCAAACTGTTTATGAGTACGAGTACCGTATTGCTTTCCCAGATATACGGCCTGAAAAGCGTCACATTGATTGCCTCAGGGAGCTTTTTCAACAAACCGAAAGGCGTGTATTCGACCTCACCCAGGGAATAAGCCGAACCACCCAAAGTAGAGTGATACTGCTGGAAACCTTCGATTTTTTTGAGGATTATTTCCTGGCGGTAATCAGCTGAGCTGGTGAGGAGCAACTGCAAACCGAAATAACCCACACCGACGATTATCGCTGTAATATAGGGCAGCAAAAGAAACTTCAGTATCGGGTTACTGCTCTTTTTCATAAACACAAAGAAGAGCGTGATGAGGATCCAGAGTGAAAAGCAAATCAAAATGTAGGCTTTCAGCTTGAGGATGATGAAACCAAATACCAGGAGCCCGACAAAATAAACAGGCTTGATCTTCCCTTTAATCAGGATGCTGTAAAGAATAAACGTGGCAAAGGAGAAACTGGACAAAGTAATGGTATCTTTCAATACGCCGCTGCCCCAGAACAAAACGGAAGGAATGAGGAAGTTGAGCACAAAGAGGATGTTTTTATTTCTGCCTCCCATAATGTCACGCATAAGCTGGTACATTTTGTAGGAACCTAAAAAGGAAATGGCAGACATAAAATACGTAATCCCAAGGTAGGAGCGCAAGCCCATGATATTCAGCGGGGAAATCAACTTGATCATGAACCATTCTTCTTCCGTGAGGCTAAAACGGATAAATTCATGCCGGGCTTTGAGCAGGACCTGTGCCTGTTCGGAGTCAGCCCACATGAGGTCCATATAAAACGAGGGATGTCCCCAGAAAAAATCCGCTAATTGTTTGGAACCGTAAAAATATTCAATGGTATCGCCCGTTCCGCGGTAATAAAACACGTAGATCAAGGCAAAAATAAGTCCGCCGATGATTTTCAGAAAGTAGCCGGGGAGCAGGAACTCCAGCTTTTTATCTTCAAAAAAGGATTTATATAAATAGAGTAAAAAAGCCCCTAAAGCAATGTATAGCAGCCACATGACCAGCTCATACGGGCCAAGCTCAATGTACTTCATTGTTTTTTACGTTATTCTCCCACTTCCAGGTGGAATCCATGATTTCGTCCAGGGAATACCGGGGTTCCCAGCCGAGCATTGTTTTAGATTTTTTCGTATCCGAATAGATAGCTTCCACATCTCCGTCACGGCGCGGCCCCATGACATAATTCAGCTTTTGTCCGCTCACCTTTTCGAAGGAGGCAATCGCTTCCAGGACTGTAATCCCCTGGCCGGTCCCTAAATTAAAAATATCAAAATTGGACTCGTTTTTACCGTCGAACAGGTATTCCAATGCCAGGATGTGGGCTTCGGCGATATCGCACACGTGGATATAATCCCGGACGCAAGAGCCGTCGCGCGTGGCGTAATCCGAGCCGTAAACTGCCATTTGCGGAATTTTCCCGATAGCAGTTTTAGTGATTACCGGCACCAGGCTCGTAGGAACATTAATGGGATCCTCACCCATCAAAGCGCTCCGGTGTGCGCCGGCCGGGTTGAAATAACGCAGGGCGATCACTTGCAGCTGCGGGTAAACGCGCGCATAATCCACCAGCACCTGTTCACCGATCTGTTTGGTGTACGCATAAGGTGAAACTGCTTTCCCCAACTGCGAATCCTCGGAAACCGGCATTTCGTCAATATTTCCGTAAACGGAGCAGGAAGACGAAAAAATAAAATCGTTTACTTGATATTTTAAGCACATTTCCAGCAAATTCAACAAAGCTGAAATGTTATTGTGGTAATATTTATGGGGGTTGGCAACCGATTCCGGCACGGATTTAAAAGCCGCGAAATGGATCACGCCGGCGATGTCTTTTTCTTGCTGAAAAAAAGCTTCCGTCTCTTCTATGGAACATAAATCAACCTCGTAATTGCGAACGCGTTTTCCGGTCACCTGCTCGATCCTGTCAAAAGTAAGCGGCGCGGAATTGGAAAAATTATCCACCGAAATAATCTCGTAGCCCGTTTTTTCAATCAGTTCAACGATTGTATGTGAACCAATATAACCTGCTCCCCCCGTAACGAGAATCTTTTTACTCATGATGGTATTTTTCTCCTTTCAAAATTGTAAAAGCCCGATAGAGCTGTTCTAAAAAAATCATCCGCACCATCTGATGCGAGAAAGTGAGCGAAGATAAGGAAATTTTTCCATTTGCCAGTGCATAGACCTCATTCGAAAAGCCAAAGGCTCCGCCAACGAGAAAAACCAAAGTCCCGGGATTGTAATTCAGCTGTTTCTGTATAAAATCCGCCAGCTGCGGCGAGGTATACTGCTTTCCTTTATCGTCCAGCAGGAAAACCGTGTCATTTTTCGCCAGCTGGGAAATAAATTTCTCTCCTTCGGCTTTTTTAATTTCTTCAAAGGTCAGGCTTTTCTGATTTTTAATATCCGGCAGCTCAATGCGTTCGATCGAGCAATAATGCTTCAGCCGCCCGAAATATTCGTCCTCTCCTTCCACCAGGAATTTTTTGGAGGTTTTTCCGATGTAAATGAATTTGATTTTCATGTTTTGTTATATCCTGTTTAGGTGGGTTGGTGGGTCCATAAGATCTTACGCACCTCCAGCCATACCAAACAATCATTTTACACAATCATTTACATTCTTCCTGGATCTTATGAAAAATCTCGTGTACTTCGAACAACTTGGCTTTGATCACGGCGTCTTTCATCTTCTTTTTCACCAGCTTATGCAGCGCATTGGATTCTTTCACCAAAGCTTCGATGTGCTTGCGCAATTCAGGCGTATCGATTGATTTGGGAATCGTGGACGTTTTCATGTTCAGGGCGTTCATCATCAGCTCTGAGCTGCGTGTTTTGATGGGATCGAGGTTACCTTCTTCAGCCGGATGATAGGTTTCCGCCAGTACTTTATGGAATTCTTTCAGCACTTTCCAGGTGTCCAGCTCCATGTATTTGAGCAGCGGGCTTTTGAGGGCTTCTGCGTATTTTTCAGACACTTCATCCCAGTTGACTACGTTCCAGATCGCTGTCAGGTAATCTCCGCGCTTGTTTTGGTATTTGAGGTAATATGCATGTTCCCACACGTCAATTCCTATAATCGGGATCCCGCGGTCGGGGTTGATATCCATCAGCGGGTTGTCCTGGTTACCGGTTGAACATACCTGCAATTTACGGTCCGGCGTTACGATGAGCCAGGCCCAGCCGGAACCAAAACGTGTTGACGCAGCCTGGTTGAGCAGTTTTTTCAACGAATCAACGGACGTAAAAGTCGCATTGATCTCATTTTCGAGCTCAGCGGAAAGCTTCGTATTTTTCTTCGGCGTCAGGATTTCCCAGAACAAGGAATGGTTGTAATGTCCCCCGGCGTTATTGCGGATCGCATCGCTCCGGCGGCTGATCCCCAGCAAATGATCTTCGAGGCTCTGTCCTTCAAATTTGGTTCCGGCAACCGCTTTGTTGAGATTGGTCACGTAAGCCTGGTGGTGCTTCGAATGGTGGATTTCCATCGTTTGTGCATCAATATGAGGCTCCAGCGCCTTGTAATCGTAAGCGAGCCTGGGAAGGGTGAAATTTTGTGCCTGGGCAGCCAGGGCAAGTATGGTTATCGCAAAAAGTGCAGCAGATTTTTTCATAGATTTGTTTTTTACAAAAATACGGTTTTGAATGGAAAATTGAAAACGGAGAACTGAAAATGAAGGATATTAAACCCCATTTTCTATTTTAAATTCTTAATTCTCCATTTTTATGGTATTATTTTTGCTAGTTTCGGGGTATGAAATTTATATTTGGAATCCTTTCGTTCATGATGATAACCTTCGGTGCACCGGCTGACGTGCCTTACACCGAGATTGAATCTGCCTTCCAGAAAAAAAATGCTGACGCTATTGCCAGGATGGGCAACGACAAGCTTTTGATCTCCGTTCTGGGCAAAGAAAGCATCTACAGCAACCAGCAGGCAACCCATGTTTTGAAGGATTTTTTCGGCAAGCATCCCGTTGTAGATTTCAAATTTATTTTCAAAGGCAAGGAAAACCAGGACGGTTCTTTTGCAATCGCCAACTACCAATGCAAAGCTGAAGCTTACCGTTTTACGTTCCATTTCAAGAAAAACGACTCGGCTTTTAAGATCATCCGACTCAACATCGAAAGCGAGTAAGTGAAATAAACCACATAGGCACAGAGGAGACATAGACTTATTTTTTTGTGTTATAATGCCGGTTTTTTTTGAATATGGCTGTAAATATTTATTAGCCTTCTCTATGAATCGAATTGTATTTCCAGATCAAACCACATCCGTCACAAATCTTTGTTTCCTATGTGCCTATGTGGTGAAATGATTTAAACATAGTATTTCTCTTTTAACATCATTTATCATCCTGTTTCCAAAAAAACCACTATTTTTGTGCGCAATTTTTGAGCAATGATTGAAACAGATATTATCATAATCGGTGCAGGCCCGGTGGGACTTTTCGCGATATTCGAAGCAGGTTTACTGAAACTCAGGTGCCACCTGATCGACTCTCTTCCGCAGCCCGGGGGACAGTGTTCCGAAATTTACCCGAAAAAGCCAATTTACGATATTCCAGGCTTCCCGTCCATCAACGCCGGCGAGCTGATTGATAATTTAATGGAGCAGGCCGCACCTTTCAAACCGGGCTTTACGCTGGGTGAAGCGGCTTCGGACATCGAAAAGCTGGAAGACGGATCTTTCATTGTAACAACCGTTAAAGGAACGAAGCACCACGCGCCAATCGTTATGATTGCCGGAGGATTGGGTGTTTTCGAGCCGCGCAAGCCACCTATCGGGAATATCGCTGATTTTGAAGACAAAGGAGTTGAATATATTATCAAAGACCCGGAATTTTACCGCGGCAAACGCTGTGTTATTGCAGGTGGAGGCGACTCCGCCCTGGATTGGTCGATTTACCTTGCTGAGAAAAAAATTGCGAAAGAAGTCGTGCTCGTTCACCGCAGTGCATCTTTCCGCGGACATTTGGATTCCGTTCAGAAAGTCATCGATATGGCTGAAAACGGTACGATCCGTTTGATCACCGAATCCGAAGTAACCGGCCTGAACGGCAACGGCGTCCTGAACGAAGTTGCGATCCAGCACCAGACGCAAGGCGAAATCAAAGTGGAAACAGATCATTTCATCCCGCTTTTCGGATTGAAGCCAAGTCTCGGACCGATTGCCAACTGGGGACTGGAAATCGAAAAAAACGCCATTAAAGTGAATACACTTGATTATTCTACTAACATCCCGGGGATTTATGCCATTGGTGATGTGAATACGTATGAAGGCAAGCTGAAACTCATTCTCTGCGGTTTCCACGAGGGAACAATTGCTTTGCAGTCGGCTTTCGCCCGCATTTACCCGGATAAGAAAAATGTACTGAAATATACGACTGTAAACGGGGTACAGGGATTTTAACCTCCCGCAGATGCACGCTGATTTATTACGAACAAAACAAAAGCCCCTCACATTGCTGCGAAGGGCTTTTCTATTTTCCGGGAAGTAAACCGGGTTATTGGATGCTTACGTTCTGGTCCTTGTTGAATTTCACTTTGTAGCTGAAGTTCAGTTTTTTGGACTCTTTCGTTTTCAGGTCAAGTTTCCATTCCAGAATGCCGGTAACCGGATCGAGCTTGGCTTTGTCTAAATTACCCGCTTCGATGGTGATATCCGCATTGGTCGTAACCGGGATCTGGTCCTGCACAATCACTTCGATATTCGTTGATTTCAGGTTCTTGATTTCGATCTCGAAGGAATTCGTACGTTCTTTTTCGTTGCCGATTATTTTTTCTTTGGATTCTTTTTTCAGCAAAGTTCGTTTCACGATGATGTTCGGATCTTTGCCCAGGCTCAGCGAAAGTGTATCTTCCATGTTTCTCGGGTCGATATACGTTTCGCCCATGTAAGTCCCGTCAAAGAAAATGTTCGCTTTGGCCGGAACCAGCTGCAGCTCATCCAGTTTGGAGATTTGCGCCACCAGGTAAACTGACGGATCGATTTTTGGAACGGTGTAATATTTGAAATCTGCAGTCAGGTCTTCGTTTTTGATCAGAACCATGTGCTCTTCGTTGTTGGACGCAATTGAATACGGTAAATCAATACGGAATTCGGCAGAAATCACCTGGTCAACCATGGTTACAAACTCAGCGGAAGTGCGTGCTGCATTCATATCCATCGCATCTTCCATATCCATTGTCGACAAGGACTCGTTTTGCTTGTAGGCCGGGGTTGGCGTTATGTTTTTATAAGCTCCTCCATTGTAAGTATCCTGGACACGGGTATAATAATCGATGTACCACGGATGCAAAGTCGGCTTGGTTTTGTTCATGTACGGGTTGTTGGTTGAAATAGTGAGCTTCACCTCATCCCAGTTTACGCCGGTATTCTGGAAAACCTGTGCTTTGTAATTCAGGTTCACCTTCCCTGTCAGCACTTCGCTTTTGAGATCGTAGAGCGGGGTCCAGCCAGCGTTGGAAACGAGGTAGGAAAATGATAGTTTCCCGGTAACGACTTCTTTGGAAGAAACGGTAATCACGAGACGATGGACCGGCCCTTTTTGCTCTTCGACATGACCGCTCGTGCTCTGAAAGTTCCTAAGGTTATTTAAGCGCGTCTGCATTTCACTTTTTTTATGGTTTTTTTCATTTTTACGGCGGTTGAGCTGCAAGAGCTTTTTGTTCAGCTCATTCATTTTCAGCGTGTAATATTCTACCGCCTGTTTGAGCAGCTGGATAGAATCGTTCACTTTTCCGCTTCCTTTGATTGCCCCGTTATTGGAAAGGATCGCCTTGGTAGCATTCAGCACGTCAATCTCGTCCTGGATTTCCATCAGATCGTAAGTCATTACGAGGATCGAATCTTCGAGAAGGGCAATGTCTTTTTTGACTTTCAGCGGCAGGCCGTCAATCAGCTTTACCTCTTCAGGTTTCGGGTAAAACAGCGTGTACTTCGAATCGAGAATTACCACATTTCCTGTCGCTTTTACCTGGATGCTTTTCGCATCAATCGTAGGACAAATTCCATCGATGATGATTTCGGTGATCCCGGGTTTAACGGTATAATTAGCTTTCCGGAAAACCTGTGCCCCCTGCATGTAAACGGTCACATCAGTAATCGTTGATTTAACATTTTCTTTTTCTGCCGACCATGCTGTGAAGCTTCCCAGCAAAAGTACCAATGCGATAATTTTTTTCATAACGGATTTTATTTAAAACTGAAATGCGGTACAGCAGCTTTCAATTTTCGTTCAATCCGGCAAGAGTGTTAACAGAAAAATAACAACTTGAATTAAGAATGGAGAATTAAGAATTTGGGTCAGATATTCATTCTTAATTTTCATTCTTAATTCTTAATTTTCATTACATTTAAACTCAAATTAAACGTATTACTATGAAACGATTGACACTATTGCTTGCTGTTTTTTACCTGCTGAACGCCTGTAAAGGCAGCATTTCCGTGAAACAGGATTTATCGAACGGCATCAGCACATCGGGCTTGAACCTTACCTGTGAAAATGTGGAAGTTTACCAGGGCGAAGCAGTTTCGGAATCCAATAAATACCATTATGGAACCCCGCTTTCCATGAAGTTTATTGATATTATGGGCTTTGAATCGATTAACGGGCGCGTGTTCCCGGGGATGAAAATGACGGTGGCCAATTCGGAAGGCAAAACCGTATTTTCAGTCGAAGATTTATATGCCGATGAAAAAAACGGCTTTGAGGAATCTGCATCGCTGGACCTGACAGCAGATTTAGTGCTGGCGAGCCCCATTTTTTCGGGGGAAAAGTATGTGCTGACCGTTATGGTCTGGGACAAAAAATCCAACGGGAAATTCACTGCAAAATACCCGTTTTCCGTAGGCTCAAACGAGCAAATCGCTATCGAAAGCAACAGCGGACAACTGGCAATGGATGAAGTATATCTGTTTTCAGAAAGCAGCAAGCAGACCATCACCGACAATGTGCTGAGCGCGGGTGACAAAGTAAGCGTAATCATTGACGGAATGCTCCCGAATTTCACCGAATCGGATGGCGTTATCAGCTTTGGCATGTCTTTGCTGATTACGGATGCTGAAGGAAATACGCTGGAGGAAAACCTGGATTTATTCAGCGATTACGATGAAACAGGCATCAGCGCGGCAGAAATCGGTGAAAAGCTGAGCGTTTCGTTTAATGTGCCTGATGCTTCTGCAAGCCCGATCCACGTAGTCATTGAAATCTGGGACAAATTCGTTCCGGAGGAAAGTGTGACGATTAATTTCGACGCGGAGATTGAGTAGCTACGATAATTCGAAAATTAAATAAAAGCCACGACCGCGAAGCAGTACCACAGGTAAATACACAATTATAGAATGGAGAATGGAGAATTGAAAGTTGAAAATGGAGAATGAATTCTTAATTTTCCATTCTCCATTCTTAATTTTCAATTTATTTCACCAGTTTACGGTACTTGATCCGTTTCGGAGCTGAGTCGCCGAGGCGTTTTTTGCGGTTTTCTTCGTATTCGGAATAAGAACCTTCAAACGAATATACCTGCGAATCGCCTTCGAAAGCGAGGATATGCGTACAAATCCGATCCAGGAACCAGCGGTCGTGGGAAATCACCACGGCGCAGCCTGCAAAGTTCATGATTCCTTCTTCGAGCGCACGGAGCGTGTTCACGTCAATATCATTGGTTGGCTCATCAAGCAGTAAAACGTTCGCTTCCGTCATCAGCGTCATTGCGAGATGCAAACGGTTGCGCTCACCACCGGAGAGGATTCCTACTTTTTTGTTCTGGTCCGAACCGTTGAAGTTAAATTTCGAAACATAGGAACGGGCGTTTACTTTCTGGTTGCCGATTTCGATGAAATCGTTTCCGCCGGAAATCACTTCGAACACCGTTTTATCCGGGTGAATGTCCTTGTGCGTCTGGTCGACATAACCGATTTTCACGGTTTCACCCACTGTAAACTCACCGCTATCCGGCTGTAATTCGTTCATGATCATTTTGAAGATCGTCGTTTTACCCGCACCATTCGGCCCGATTACACCAACAATCCCGGCAGGTGGCAATTTGAAGTTCAAATCGTCGTACAATAATTTATCGCCAAAGGATTTAGCCACGTGGATCGCATCAATTACGTTGTTACCCAGGCGCGGACCGTTCGGAATCGGAATTTCCAGTACGTCTTCCTTGTCTTTCATTTCTTCAGACAGCATTTTATCGTAGTTGGATAAACGGGCCTTGCTTTTCGCCTGGCGCGCTTTCGGGTTCATACGCACCCATTCCAATTCTTTTTCGAGCATTTTCTGGCGCTTGGAAGCTGTTTTTTCCTCCTGTTTCAGACGGTTTCCTTTTTGCTCTAGCCAGGAAGAATAATTTCCTTTCCACGGAATGCCTTCTCCCCTGTCGAGCTCGAGGATCCAGCCGGCAACGTTGTCGAGGAAGTAACGGTCGTGGGTCACGGCAATTACCGTACCTGCGTATTGCTGTAAATGCTGCTCCAGCCAGTCGATAGACTCGGCATCTAAGTGGTTGGTCGGCTCATCGAGTAATAAAACGTCCGGGTTTTGCAACAACAAACGGCACAAAGCCACACGGCGTTTTTCACCTCCGGAAAGCGTTTCGATCAGCTGGTCATCCGGCGGACAACGTAAAGCGTCCATTGCACGCTCGAGCTTCGTATCCAGTTCCCAGGCATCCAGCGCATCAATTTTATCCTGCACAACTCCCTGGCGGGCGATCAGCTTGTCCATTTTATCCGGGTCGTTCAGGACTTCTTCATCCATAAACGAATTGTTGATCTCTTCGTATTCTTTCAGCACGTCCACTGTTTCCTGCGCACCTTCCATCACGATTTCCTTTACGGTTTTTGTCAGGTCCAGCTCCGGTTCCTGCGCCAGGTAACCCACCGAGTAGCCTTCCACGAAAACAACATCTCCCTGGTAGGATTTATCCAAACCGGCGATGATTTTCATGACCGTCGATTTACCGGAACCGTTCAGACCGATGATCCCGATCTTGGCGCCGTAGAAAAACGACAAATGGATATTTTTAATGATTTGTTTTCCTTGCGGGGTAGATTTGGAAACCCCACGCATCGAAAATATTACTTTCTTATCGTCAGACATGTTGAAATGATTTTCGGCAAATTTAAGCTTTTTTAGTTTTGCTTCCTGAAAAAATCCTTATTTTTAAACCACATAGGCACATAGATTTTGAGGAGCCACAAAGAAGCCAAGACACAAGGGTACACCAAGTTTGTATAATTTATTCACCTTGCCAAGAGCCATTTAAAATATCTTTGTGCCACTTCGTGACTTAGAGCCTTAGTGGCATTATCAACAACAAATATGAAAAATACATGTTACTGCAATTCAGGGAAGGACTTCTCCAGCTGTTGCGAGCCGTATATATTGAATCAAAAAGCGAGGGAAACACCGGAAAGCTGCATGCGTTCCCGCTATTCGGCGTATTGCCTGAAAAAAATCGACTACATCATTGAATCCACGTACCCAACAGAACGGAAATTTTATCCGAAAGCTAAGCTGTCAGACTGGGCGGATTCCGTTCAATGGATCAAGCTGGAAATCGTTGCTGCACAAGGAGATTACGTCGAATTCAAAGCTTACTTTACCGAGGGGACTGCGGAAGTGCAGGTTCACCACGAAAAATCGCTCTTCAAACAGGAAAAAGGCAACTGGTATTTTCACAGCGGTGAAGTTTCCTGACCGGAACTAAAGCTCACAATCTAAATTAGACCTATCTTTACCTAAAAAAACATGCCGTTTTCAAACTTAGGACTCTCCTCCTCTTTTTTAGACAAATTAGCACAACTCGGCTACGAGAAAGCTTATCCGATTCAACAGCAAGCGATTCCTGCGATCCTGAAAGGAAAAGATATCCTCGGTATTGCACAAACCGGCTCCGGGAAAACGGCGAGTTTTGTATTACCGATCCTGGAATTACTTCAAACGCAAAAGCCTTCCAAAAACAGGCACATCAAAGTGTTGGTGCTCGTTCCAACGCGTGAGCTGGCGATCCAGGTAAACGAGGTTTTCCAGGTTTTCAGCAAGGATTTACCTGTCAAGCTGAAATCGATGGCAGTTTATGGCGGTGTTTCGATCAATCCTCAGATGATCTCGCTGCAAGGCGTTGAGATTTTAGTTGCCACGCCGGGACGTTTACTGGAATTGCAGGAAAACAAAGCATTTTCAGCTGCTGAATTACAAATCCTGGTACTGGACGAAGCCGACAAAATGCTGAATCTCGGTTTCCGGGAAGAAATGGACCGGATTTTTGCGCTTCTCCCCAAAAAACGCCAGAACTTACTTTTTTCGGCCACCCTAAGCCCTGACCTGGAGTCAATTAATAAAAATTTACTGCATGAGCCGGTCATCGTCCAGGTAGAAGAGGAAAAAAAGAACCTTGACCTGATCAAACAATTCGTTTACCTCATCAGCGAAGAGAAAAAAGGCCCTTTGCTGCGCTATATCATCAAAACCGGGAAAATGGAACAGGTTCTTGTGTTTACTTCTTCCGTTCATAAAGCGGACACTGTTGCCGACAAATTGAATAAAAATGGCATCAAGGCCGTGGCGATCCACAGTAAAAAAAGCCAGCAAGCACGCATCCAGGCGCTTGAAAATTTCAAGGCGGGGCGTACAACGGCGCTCGTCGCTACGGACATCATCGCCCGGGGGATCGACATTAAGTTCCTGCCTTTTGTGATCAATTACGAATTGCCGCGCTCACCCAAGGATTTCATTCACCGCATCGGAAGAACGGGCCGCGCGGAAGCCTCCGGGGAAGCTATTTCGCTGGTGACTCCCGAAGAAGCGCAGCATTTTAAAGTGATCCAGAAAAAAATGGGTAAGGTCGCTACGCAGATTGACGGGAATGATTTGAATCTGCATGGGTATTGATTTAGGAACATGATGGAATTGAACCATATAAGGCATATAAGATATTGGAGGAAGTACTTAATGGAAAAGACCTTATAAGTTGAGGTGTTTCCAGTGGAAACATCTTATGTGTTCTTTCAGATGATACAAATCCAAAAGAAAACTTATATGCCTTATGTGGTTCAAAAAACTTTTCCCGCAATATCGTTCTATAAATCTTTGTATTTTTGGAGCGCTTATGGGTAATTTATCAAGATACGTTTTCCTTTTATTTACGCTGTTCTTTTCAGCTGTAAGCTACGGGCAATTACGAAACCTCCCACGCAATTATTTTCATAGAATATTCTACGATACAACAGATATTACCAAACCGCAATTCCTGGTTTATCCCGTGGCGGCTTATGCACCTGAAACGAGTGTCGAATTTGGTTTAAGCGGTTTGTATGTGCGTTACGCGAAGGGTGACACGAACAATCGCCTGAGTGAAATCAACGGGTTTACCTTTTACACGTTACGCAAGCAGTTCGGCGGTTTTTTTGAGCATGCACTCTATAGTGACAAAAACACCTGGTTTCTCCTGGGAAAGGTTAAATTCCAGAGCTTTCCGCTCTCCTATTTTGGAATCGGCCCTACAACCCCTGACAAAAAACTGGCTTTGGTGGACGCTGTGCAATTCCAGGCAAAGGAACGTGTGCTGCGGAAAATCTACGGTTCTTTTTATACCGGGCTTGAGCTGGATTTTCAGCACCTGAGCAATGTTAATTTTGAAAGCCACGATCCGGAAACCCCACTTGAGCTTCCGCTCGGCCATCACGGCTCAAACAATTTTGGAATCGGCGCCGGTGTACTGTTTGACAACCGCCACAATGTGCTAAACGTGCGCCACGGAACATTTGCGGAGCTTGCCTTTCTGCACTACGATAAATTCTATGGAAGCGATTACACTTTTACCTCCATTTTTTCAGATTTCCGCTGGTTTCACCCCATCCGGCAAAGAAATGTGCTCGCCCTGCATGCCATCGGTCAATTCAGCAACGGCACACCGCCTTTCAACCAAATGGCGCTGATGGGCGGGGAAAGCATGATGCGCGGCTATTATACCGGACGTTACCGCGACAAGAACCTCGTGGCTTTCCAGGCCGAATACCGTATGCTGCCGGTGAAATTCACCAAACGCTTCGGGGCAACGATCTTTGGGGGCATGGGAACAGTTTCCCCTTCCCTGCAAAGCTTCAAAGCGAATCATTTTGTGCTTTCGGGCGGCGCGGGACTGCGTTTTTTACTTTTCCCGAAAAAAGACATCTGGACGAGGCTTGATTTTGCCTTCACCCGCGAAGGACATGGGGTTTACATTTTTATCGGGGAAGCTTTTTAGCTTTTTTAGCCACGAATTACACCAATGTACACAAATCTTGATTATTAAAAAATGGAAGTTCAGTAATATTAGTGTAATTATAAAACTAATATTCAACCCGTGCATTAGTGAGAATTCGTGTAATTCGTGGCTAAAAACCATTGTAACGCTCAATCCGCAGCGTAGCATTTTCAGAAGAACATACCGCCATTTGGTAATTTTCAGGGAGCAGGATTTCCAGTTGTTGCACGCAGTAATTTTGATTTTCCACTCTAAGTTCGGTGTTTGCTGCAACACAAAAGCTATCCAATGGTAAGCCCAAACCTTTTCCCGTACATTTCAGCAAAGCTTCCTTGGCCGTCCAGATGCGGTAAAATTCATAGCGCGGATGAACGGATGAACGGATGAGTTCCTGCTCGGCTGGCGTGAAAAACTTGGAAAGCTCATCGTAAGCTACTTCGCCCATAAATTCAATGTCTACGCCGACTTCGTTTTCTGAAATCGCCAGTACGACGTAATCGCCGCTATGCGAAAGATTGAAAAAAGGAGCGCCTGGAATAAACGGTTTTCCGTAAACAGAATACGAAATCGCTTGCAAATCGGAATACACAAAGCGTTCGATCAACAATCTTCCGATTAAAAAAGCCTGGCGATCGCTTTCGCGGTGATAAGCTGAACATTTACGCTGTTCTTCTTCCGTCAGTTTTTCGAAAACGGCTTGCAGCTTGTCCCCGGAGATTTCGCGGATGGAAGCGTACACGATATGCAGATCAGCAGTACTCATTGATGATGCGCGTTATGGCCGGCAGGTGATCGAAGATGAAAAAGTGTCCGCCCGGGAACCAGTAAACTTCTGCGGATTGAAAGTCTTTTTGCCACAATTCCGCCGATTCGGGTTTGACTTTATCGTCCTCGCCGAGTAGTACTTTTACGTCGAGCGGCAAAGGCTCTGCGTCGTTATAAGAATAAGTTTCCACCACCTGGAAATCATTGCGCAGGATTGGCTCGTAAAAATCCATCAGGGCATCGTGCTGCAACACTTCCTCAGGACAGCCGCCCAGCTTGCGTAGTTTATTGATAAAACCTGACTTGTCGAGCAAATACGTCGGGCCTTCCTCTTCTATTTCTCGGGGATAAGAAGGAGCGTTCGCGCCAGAAGCAATAAAAGCCTGTGGCAAATGAAAACCTTTCTCCCGGCATTTACAAAGCAAGAGATAGCCCAACAAAGCGCCCATGCTGTGACCAAAAAGAATGTATTTTTCGCCGGATTCGACCAAAGTTTGGAGTTGTACAAAGATATCTTCCACCAACAAATCTGTGTTGCTCTGCAAAGGTTCCATGATCCTTTTTCCACGGCCGGGCAGTTCGATTGTCTCCAGCTGGCCCGTGACCAGGTTTTGCATGGTTTGGTACGAATAGGAGCTGCCGCCGGCAAAGGGTAAACAAATGATTTTCATGGGAGGGCAAAGGTAGTAAATTCTTTTTTGCCACCAAGGCACCAAGACACAAGGCGGGCACGAAGGTTTTTTTGGAGCGCAAAGGACGCTATGGGTTCGCAGAGGACGCTAAGTGTTTTTTGGGAAGCATGAAATAAAACCCATCATCACACTCTTTTCAATCTTTGCTAACTTAAACCTCCGCTAACTTTGCGCTAAACTTTGCTGTTCTTTGCGTTCCAAAATATACTAGTAGTTTTCTAAAATTCTATTGCTTCCGGCTCCAGTGCGCGCCTAATCCTCCGCCCGATGCGCGAAGCCAAATATGTCACCGCGCCGATCGTAAGTACATTGACCAATACAAAAACCAAATCCAGCAAGTGGTTTGGCAGCTCGTAGTACGATTCGATGTTGCGCAGATATTGATAGGCTTCCTGGCGCGTGTACAATACTGTTACCGCAAAAGCCAATTGGATGAGCATACTCCATGCCGCTGCGCGGTTGAGTCCCACGGAGACCAAAATCACAGCCAGCACAAACCAATCGATGAGAATGAGTGGGTAACTTGATAGAAAAAGCTGGGGAACAATAATTCCAACGATCAATATTAAGATTTTAAATATTTTATTCATCAATTATTTTTTTGAATCAAGTAAAAAGGCTTTGTGCTCGCCTGGCGCTTCGTGTCTTTGTGGCAAATTTCCATCGTTATTTGAACCGGATCACGGATTGAATACCCACCAAATCTTTCTCCCGCGCGCCGAGCTGGATTTTATGAAAACGCACGTTTTTCCAGTCCGTGAGCTGGTCTTTGTAATGTTTATCATCCGGGCGGCCGCTTTGTCCTCCGGCGATGACGATGTAACCCGTGACGGGAGTCGTCATTTTAAAATTGGTGCGCATCGAAGGCCCGTGTGTTTTATTCACATTGACGTTCACCGTTTGGGAATTTCCGCCGGCATTGTAGACCCACTCCCCCATTCCCGGGAAACCTGCGAAATGCTCGATGGTCATCACGCCGTGGTGGGTCAGGTTTGCTTTTTTCCGGAAATCCGGGCCGTAATCTGTCACAAACTGCTGTTTCGTTTTGCGGATGATCTGCAGCAGAAAAGCGCTTGTTTTCACTTCCTGTCCGGCAAATTTTACTTTGTCGCGCTTCAATAAAGTGTAGAGGTTTGACAAAGGAATTGCCGGCCCGATGCCGAGTTTTTTGGTCATGTTGGTTTTCAGCTCTTCCTGCAGGATGAAATTGAAATAATACAGCAGCACGGCTTCGTACGATTCGTGGTTGACTTCCCCGTGCCAATTTAGTAGCGGATCGAGCAATTGCCAGTCTTTCTCTTTACCGCGGTGTTTGCGGATGGCTTCCTTCAAATCGTGCAGCGAAATATCCCGGATATCGCCCTGGAAACGCATCATGTCAGTGATATCGAGCTTATCCTTGCTGTTGAGCAAATCTTTGATGCGCTGCGCACGGTAGCGTTCCGGCCAGTCGTAGTTGATATAATACGCCGTTTTTGCCGGGTTCTGGTTGGCTGAAAAAACAAAGCCTTTTTTCCCACGAAACTGCATCGGAAGCGAATCGAAAGGCACAAACTCCGGCGTATACGCCCGGGAACCGTCCAGCATACCGCCGTTATAGGTCGATGGACGCAAAGGCAGTTTTCCGGCGGAGATCATGCCCACATTTCCGTTGACATCTGCATACGCAAAGTTCTGGGAAGGATAACTGTAAGAGCGCAATGCTTCTTTGAAATCCGCCCAGTTTTTGGTGGTGGCCAGCTTGCGGAAACTCGTCACGGAGCTGTTTTCTTCCACCGGGTACCAGTAATCCACGACTTTTTTGCCTTCAAGCGTCGTTACCGGGCCGTTGTAGGTAAAATCAACCTCGAAAGGGATCGTTGAGCCGTCGTTGAGGGAAATGCTGTAGCTTTTGGAAGTCATGGAAACCCAGCGCCCGTTGAAGCGGTATTTGGTCGAATCTTTGGGGTTGATTTCCAGGTGGAATTTTTCGGTCAAATCCCAGTTGGCGTTTGTAATTCCCCAGGAAACGTATTCGTTGGTACCCGACACCACGTAAGGCGAGCAAGGCAAGGTCAAACCCTGGGTTTCGTATTCGTCGCACACCAGATGCGCTTCGTACCACGCGCCCGGCAGCACTAAATTCAGGTGGGTATCGTTGCTCAGCATCGCTGTCCCGTCTTTGGATTGATCGGCGCCCACGGCCCAGTGATTGGAACCAATGGAGTTTTTGATCTGGCGGTCCACAAAATCGCGGCAGCTCAGCGCAGGACTTTTCGCCCGGCTCACCGGGAAATCTGCCAGTTGAGACGAACTGTTCGAAAAATTGCCGTCAATCGCGTAGGGATAAGCCGTTGTATCGTGGAAAAAAAGCTCGTTCATTTCGTCCGGTGACAACTTATCCAGCAGCTGCTGGCGCTCGGCGTGGCCGTTGTAATGCGTCAGCACATCACTCATGTAATACGAAAGCAGCATCGCGTAATAGGCTTCCCATTTCCGGGGTTTGGCGTGCATCAGCTTGTATTCGGGCGGCAATTGGCGCTGCTTTTGGTTTTCGAGGTAAAAATTCACGCCTTTGGCATAGGCCTGGAGGTCCTGGTAGGTTTTGGGATCGGTGTATTTCAGTTTTTCGAAGGTGTTTTTTGCCAGGCGGTCCATGTCGTACACGATCCATTGCTTATCGAGTTCCACCCCGTTGTAACCGATCAATCCGCTCAGTTTTCCCTGCACCATGCGCGTCATCATTTCCATCTGGAAAAGCCGGTCTTTGGCCTGCATGTAGCCCATTCCGAAACACACATCGCGGCTCTGTTTCCCGTAAATATGCGGAACACCGTAAGCATCCACGTGGATCCGGATGTTTGAAAAACCTTTGGCCTGCAAATTCAGCTCGCCGGGAAGCTCATCGTTTTCCACGGAATAAGCCCCGGTTGAATAGGTCATTAACTCACCTACCGAGCCGAGCGGGGAAAAAAGGGGCAAAAAGGTAAACCCGATCCACGCAAGACAAAGAACGATCAGCAGGACTTTGAGTGTTTTTTTCATTAATGAGATAAGTGTCAGGGGACTAAAATACGAATTTTATTTTAACCACAGAGGCACATAGTTGGCATAGGCTTTCACAGTTTGGTTTCGGGTTATTTGATTTAAGATGTACTTCAGGCTAATTGTTGATAACTTTTAATAAAATGTAACTATTTATAAGTTACAGCCGTTAGATGCTAAGGTTTAAACTAATACAGTTTGGTAAGTTCAAATAAATACAATCAATTAGTGTCAAGATTTTTTTCACCAGTGATAATGGACTCATTGGCCGAGAACAATAGTGAAAAATTAAAATCAATTTCAGAAGATATTATTAAATCTGGACTTTTACCAAGCGGTTCAACGTATTCACAGGCTGCCGAAATCTGTTATTCATACTTAAAAAAGAATTATAAAAATGAATATCTCTATCGAAATACGATATTTCAAGAACTAATCACGCAAAATCACTCATTGTACGAATGTATTACAATACCTGAATTCAGAGTTGGTCAATCAAAAGCAGATTTAGCAGTTTTCAATGGCACGTCAACCGTTTATGAAATTAAAACCGAATTAGATACACTAAATAGACTAAAATCTCAATTAGAAGATTACTATAATTTTTTTGATTTGATTTATGTAGTAACATATTCTGGATTTGTTGACTTAGTAAAACAATTGACAAAAAAAACAGTGGGGATATATGTCTTAGATGAAAAAGATAATTTATCACTTATAAGAAAAGCTACTTCAAATAAGAAAAATATTGACAAGCGTGTTTTGATGGCTTCGTTGAGAAAAAAAGAATATACAGAAATCATTTTAAATGAATTTGGAGGTATTCCTAATGTTCCTAATACCAAAATATACAAAGAATGTGAATCATTATTTATGAGTTTGTCTAAAGAAAAAGCACACAACTATATGGTACGAGCACTTTTTTCCAGAAAACTCCTTGCCTCTCAAATAGAATTAATTGAAATGATGCCATTCAGTTTAAAAAGCTTATCCTTAACGAAACGCTATTCAACTATTCAATGCAATAACATATTACAATTTCTTTCTAAACCATTGATAGTTTGAAATTTAAATTGTAAATTAGCGGTTATTAAACTTAACTTCTAGTTGCTATGTATTTCCCGTATTTTAGAGGCAAAAGACATGAGTTCTACGCCATTTTGAAAGCTAATGATGCGATTTATCAAAAAGCTATTCCTATTATTGAGCCAGTAAAATTGGGCTCAGAAACATTAAAAAATCTAAGACTTATTTGTGAACGTAACATTAAGTTTATCTTGATAATTAATCCTACAGCGCAAGCTTCACCAACTCAACAAGAAGTACTAACCACTTTAGTTAATGGAGAGTTAACCGCTCACACAAATTACATACTCGGTTTCATTATAGACAAAACAACTCAAAGAGATCATATTTCGAGTTTCGTTAATATGCCTTCAACTTTAAAGAAAGTATTTATCCACAGAGGTGAATATTCTGAGGATTTAAACGATTTTCAACAATTTAACAATTCTATATTATATAATATTTACGCCAATCAAAAAGTAACTGCAGAATATATTAATAATACCTCTCGTGGCTCCGAAAAAGTACTTATCGATGATGGATTTAGTAAACAACAAAGAAATGCAGATTACCCAGAAGAGAGTCAGTTCTCAAATCTTTCATTAAGATATAATGACTTAGGTTTTTTTGGATTTGGTGACTATTTAATGGTTGGTGACTTTTATAAATATAGTGAAGGTGGCGGTGGTGCATATGTCATGGCTATACATATTTTACGATCAGAGAATAATAGGGTATCTATGAAACATTTTTTATCTGATGTCAACAGTACTGAAATAGTTAACCAAGAGGGAAAGTTCTTTGATGCACTTCAAGAATTAGTTGATTTTGTTGCAGTAGACAATACTATTCATAGAACATCTGGGATTCAAAAATATCTCGATTTACACGAAGAAGGACACTTTCCGGGAAATGGCACTAACAAAGAGATCGCCATGATTCATCACTTAGAGCAGATTACTGCTATTATGAATTAATCTCTTCTATACAATCATTTTCGGTTTAATCCTTTAATTTCAGATTACCGCACATTTCTTCGAGTAATTCGGCAGGATTAACTTTAATAGCCAATGCAATGAGATAAAGTTCATTTGCTTTTAGCTTCGTATTTTCATTCAGGCTTAATTCGCTTAAACGTTTTGTACTCAAACCTGTTTTTCGAGCAACTTCTGCCTTGTTTATCGCGCGTTTAGCTAAGTATGTTCCGAGTCGTGTCATATACAAATATGTATCAAAAGTATTTAATTATATATTTTTTTGCATTTTTATTGATTTAAAGTATATATTTGTGTACCTCAAATACACAAATCATGAAAAAGCAAGACATTTTAATACTCATCGAAAACGATATCATCAACACGAGATTAATCAGTATTTTGAATGATATCGGTGTGGATTTAAGTTCCTATTCCTTGTACATTGATCAGCTGATTTTCAAAAGTATCGGTCTCAAAAAACAGCTTCGTACAGATGAATTGTATGAAAAATACTTTGAATTGTTGAAACTGGGCAAATCCATTCATCCAAACAATGTGGCAGAATTGAAACAATTGGCGTTGAAGATTTATCGGTTTTTGGTGGGGTATGTTTGAATTCAATTTTTCATTTGCAATTATTTTTTCAATTTCAGTCCAAATTCCCCCTAAAAAACAATAGGTAAACTATACGTATTTATACGTGTTTTTGGCTAAAAAACTGAATATGACTTGTTTATTTAATTTCAATTTATAGTTTTGAATAATTGAATTAATAAACTTTATGAATCACTATTTCACAAATTCGCTAATTCCACAATAAACTTATGAACTATTTAGACTGAAAAAGCACTCCTGTGGTGTTTTACAAATAACAAAAATATTATATAATAAAATAACAAGAATAACCTTCACACATTTAGTGTCTCAGAAATTGTGACATTTTGACAAAACTGTCAGTTAAAAAGTAATGTCACTGATTTTCTGTCGGTTATTAAGCCCGTGGCATAAAATTTGTCTTGAAAAATTAATTTAAATTCACTTTATGAAAACACTATTACAATCGATCAATGAATTTATTGATAACATTACTGTAACCGACAGGCAGGAAGAAATGATCGAAAATTCGGTTAACAATTTGGATCAACACTTAACAAACGAGGATAATGACCTTGGGGTTTCCGAAACTTTCTCTAGCGGTTCCTGGGAAAGAGATACAATATTACGCCCTTTGGATGACGTTGATATTTTTTGTGTACTTGATCGAGAACATTGGCAAGATGACTATAAACAGCTTCCGAATCCACAAAGTGTTCTTTCAAAAATGAAAAAATACCTAGAAGACATACATGATTATAAAGATAAGGTTTCACAATCAAGACCATGCGTAACAATATCCCTGAGTAAAATTGATTTTGATGTCTTGCCAAGTTTCGATAATCCAGGAGGTGGGTATTTTATGCCAAATCATGATTTAACGTCTTGGACTATGACCGATCCTGAAAAATTAGAGGACAATCTGGCAGCTGCAAACAAAAACTCCAATAATAAACTCAAAGGTGTGATTAGAGCAATAAAATCATGGAATCGTGATAATGAAAAATTAATCCCGTCTTTTCATATTGAAGAAGTGGCAATTAACATCCAAAATTTATTTTCTTTTACAAACAATGAGCAAGCTATAAGAAAATGGTTTGAATATGCTGAATTATATCTTTTGCAAAATAAATTTGATACTAAAAAAAAGTATGATACCGCAATTGAAAATATAAAACTGATAAAAAATAGATTATCCGAAGCGGAAAGTTTAAGCAATGAAAAAAAAGAAAGCGAGGCTATTGAAATTTGGAAAGAAATATTTGGAAAGGAGTTTCCTGCGCCCGATATCAAAGAAGCTAAGTCTTTTTCGGAAAGCTTAAGCAATGGAAGTCTTAAAATTTCATCAACGGGATTACTTTCTGAAAACGAGGGCATGAACATTAAAAAGTCAGATGGTTATTATGGGGATGTTTCAAAAGAATAAAAACTACAATCCTTACTTACAGGTATATGCCATGAAGGCTCATTTCCCTCAATTTAAACATAAAGATCTTAGAAATGGCAGCATTATGTTTACAGGAAAACTCCAAGTGAAGCCCGAATTTCCGGTATATACAGTTTCTATTGAATATAGAGGGAATAAAAGACCCAAAGCAAAAATTATAAGGCCTAAATTAGTTGTTAATCCTCCCCATTTTTATCACCAAGACGATACATTATGTCTTTATCATAAGAAAAATTACTATTGGCAAAAAGAAAATTCTCTTGCTTTAGATATTGTTCCCTGGGTTGCAGGTTGGATTTATTTTTATGAAATTTGGTTACAGACAGGTAAATGGTATGGTCCAGAAGTAAAACACGAATCAAAAAAAGTATTTCATTAAATTCAGAAAATGAATAGAATAGTTCCATTTAAGAAAAATTATGATCTGGTTAAAACCATTGATCAAATTGGTTTAATCATCTTATATACAACTGCATGTACTACTATTACTTTAATAACTTTATCATGTGTTGATAAGATTTATTTCGACCCTCTAATCGATGGATTAAACGCTTTAGTTACTTTTTTTTCGGTAGTGTATTTTTTATCTTCTATTGCACAAACCCTTTTGTTTCCAAACGCTGAATTTAAACGAAGGAAGGACTTTATTGATAACAGCTTTAATACAAACTTTTCAGATACTAATTCAGTTGACTATTTCACCAATGAAGAAATAAACCATGGTGTCTATAAAATGGGAGTTAATTGTTATGAAAATGCCTTTCACTCAAAGGCAGTTGTTAGAGGAATGCTTCCAAAAGAAATTACTATTACTTTCATAATATTTATTTGCATATTGATTCTATCAATAACCGTTGACAAAAATAATTTTGCGATGTTTTTACAAATTGCACTTCCATTTACTGTAATATTACAAACTACCAAAATGCTTGTATTATACTTCTCAGTTAAAGGAATAACCGATGAATTTAAAAGCTCTTTTGTTAGAGGTCAATATCCGAAAATGGAAGCCGATCTTGTTCATCTTGTTTTAAAATATGAAAAGGCTTTATCATGGGCAGGTTTAGTCTTTAGCGAGAAAGTATGGACGAAACTAAAAGATCAACTTGCAACTGATTGGGCGAATAATAAAACAACGCTTAATATTCAATAGATAAGACAATTTTTGGTTAGCGGATTTTCTGAGTTTTTGAATCATATAGAAACATAGTCCTTTGTAGTAACACAATTATTTGCCCTGTTAATATTTTTCACAGACAAAGCTACCTAATCTATATTTTCTATCTGCCTATCCCGAAAAAATCGGGACAGGTTATGGTTAATATTTCTACATTTGCTATCTCATTGGTAACCATGACAATCCCCAACAAAAAATCGAGCATCCTCAAAAAAATCCTGCGTTCCCTCCTCGTGATCGCCCTGCTTTTTGGCCTTTACCTGGCTGGCTGGTATCTCTATTACAAGACCCAATATCCCGCTGTCAGCCCGCTTTCGCCGATTGAGGTGCAGTCCAACGACAGCATCGTGGAACGCGGCAGGTATTTGTCGAACCATGTTTTTGTGTGTTTCGAATGCCATACACCCCGCAATTTTAACTTGTTTGGAGCGCCTTTGATCGAGTCGCAGCAGGGAGCCGGGAATGTCAAAATGCAATCCAACCCCGAACACGGCGTTTTTTATTCTACGAATTTGACGCCTTACAACCTGGGTTCGTGGACGGATGCCGAGATTATCCGGGCCATTACGATGGGCGTTCATAAAAACGGTGAGCCGCTGTATTTCGGGATGCCTTCGTTTAAATATGAAAAAATCCCGCTCGACGACCTGAAAGCGATGGTTGCTTACCTGCGCACGCTGAAACCGATCCGTAACGAGGTGCCGGAAGGAAAACCCGCCAGCTGGGAAGTCTGGAAAAACATGCGCACCTGGCAGGAAAACATCCAACTGGCCGGGAAACAACAGTTTTCTTCTTCCGCGGAATACGGAGCTTACCTCGCCGAAGCGGGTTCCTGCATTTCCTGTCACCAAACGTATGTAAACGGGCAGCCAACAAGCGATTTGGTCTTGGGCGGCGGTTATCCTTTTGTGCTTCCGGGCAGAAAGGACACGATCCGGGCGTCGAACATCAGCTCCGATAAAACCTACGGCGCGGCGCGGTACACGAAAGAGAATTTCATTGCTCGTTTTAAGTATTTCGCAACGAAGGAAGGCAAAAAAATCCCTGCACCCAAAGGCCGTTTCCAAACTCCGATGCACTGGACGATGTACGCCGGGATGAACGACAGCGACCTGGGAGCGATTTACGATTTCCTGCTGAGCCTGCCGGCAGTTTCCAAACCGGTACAGGTTTACACGCCCGTAGATTGATCGATTTGCTCCAGGACGGCTAAAAACGCGTTTTTGTTTTGCTCAAAATGCGGCTCGTTCAACATGCTTCCATGCTCGCCCACGCCCTGGATCTCGTTCACCGTGCCCACAATGATATCTTTCCAGGCTTCTTTTCTGCGCTGGCCTTCTTCCCATTGCTGCTCGGAATTGATCTGGTACAGGTCCGTCATGAGTGGTTCTTCCTCCTTTTCTGAGCTCAGGAAAACCTGGTATTTGCCCACCAAAGCTTTTACGACGTGGCGTTCGGCTTCGGTTTTCAAAATCGCGTGTGACGCATGGCCTTCCTTTTCGCTGACGTAGGTTTCCACCCGCTCGATCAGTTCCGTTTCCGCAAAACCGGCGCCCTCGATTTCCCGCATACCGTCAAGCATGATGAGCGCAGGAACGCGACAGCCCATTTCCTGGAGACGCAGCGCCACGCGGTAAGCCAGGTTCGCCCCGCCGGAATAACCGGCAAAATAGAAGTCCTCCTGTCCGTTGATCTCGATCAGCTTGCGCACATAAATATCAATCGGGTCCTCGCTGTCAATGAAATTCACGCCATAGACATCGTAGCCCGTGATTTCGTTCGCCAATTCCTGGTAAACCATGGAGAAACCAATGGCCGGGGGGAAGAAAAACAGCTTTTTGGAAGCCGAATTCTGCTTCATCGGGAACACGTAATTATCCAGCACTTGTCGCAAAGCCCGGGCGCGTTCCTGTTCTTCGGAATTGTTTCCACTTTCCATTTTCAAAGTCGGAACGGCGTTCAAAAAGCGCTGCGCAGCTTCGGCGATCACTTCCCATTCGTTCGGGTCCAACAGTTTATTGGAAAACTCAACGGAACAGTTCAACTGGCCGTCCAGCAACAAGGCATTGATCGTCAACAGGCTTTCTTTGTGATTGCGCGGCGAAACCGTATTTCCGGAAACGATGCTTGAAAATTGCCAGCTTTGCTGTGAAGTTTCTGCACCATTGGAAGCATTCACTTCGCCCAGGAAATTGAAGATCATCTGCGGCTGGGCGCTCAAATTCTCTTTTCCGAGATAACGCTGAATGCCGTAATCGATTCCGCGATCGGGAATAGCTTTTAATTTGGTATCCACTGAAGTAAGACAGGCCGAAAGATCATCCGGAAGCCGCTCAAAAGCCAGCGGATAAATCGCCGTGAACCAACCCACGGTTTCTGTCAAAAGCAAATCATCGTTCAGCTCCACGCGGCCGTGGCTTTCCATCGCGATTGCTATGTTCGGCTTGTTTGCCTTGTTGAAACCATGCACAAAAGCGGTCAGCAACACGCTTTCCCAATTGCCCGATGCGTTATTGTTGATCCAGGAAGCAATTTCCGTTGTTTCCGCCTGGCTGAGGTTCAATGAAACTTTATGAATTTGCTCCTCCGTATTTTTCAATGGCCAGTTAAAGTCTTTCGCGCGCTGATCTTCCGCTTTCCAATAACTGAGTTTTTGCTTGCTTTCAGCCGTTTCGGCATATTTCTGCAAGGTTTCAGCCCAATCTTTGTAGGTATGTGTTTTCGGGCCGATGTCCGCTTGTTCCCCATAAGCTACCTGGAAATCCTGGAGAATAATGCGCCAGCTAACGGCATCGATCACGAGGTGATGCGCGATAAAGGCCACAACAAAAGTTCCATCTTCCGCCGGGTACACGTTCACCTGGAACAACGGGGCATCCAACAAAGCAAATTGGGCTTGCTGAAAATCAACCTGCTGCGCAATTTCTTCGCGTTGCATGAGTTGGTTTTCATCCGGCAAGTTGAGGATTTCTGACAACTCCGTTTCAGCGTATTTCTGCCGGATTTCGCCGTTCTGCACTTCAAATTGAATGCGCAGCGTATCGTGTTTATCCAAAATGGCCTGCAAAGCCTGTTCAAAACGCTCTTTGTTCCAATCCTTGATTTCGATGATCACACTTTGATTATAATGCTGCGGCTCGGCGAAATTTTGCTCAAAGAAACGCAATTGCACCGGTGTCAGCGGCAGGTAACCCGAAGCTTTTTCCTGCGAAATGTTCAGTTCCTGCACCTGGATTTCCTGCGCCAAATCCGCTAAAACCGGGTATTGAAACAACAAGTTTAAAGGCATTTTCAGCTGCTGACGAGCCAACAGGGAACTTAATTGGATCGCTTTGATCGAATCGCCGCCCAGGTTGAAAAAATGATCTCCGGCACCAACGCGCTCAATTCCCAAAACCTGTTTCCAGAGCTCGCCCAGGATCAATTCGTTTTTGGATTGCAATTCCACAAATTCAGCACGCTCCACGCTTTCTTCGTTCACTTCCGGCAGGGCCTTGCGGTCGAGTTTTCCGCTGTTGTTGAGCGGCATTTGATCCAAGCTCACGTAATACGCCGGGATCATGTAATCCGGTAAGTTTTGCGCCAGGGCTTTTTTGATTTCGCCGATCTGTAGTTCTTCCTGTGAAACGATATAGGCACAGAGGAATTTTTCTCCGTTCGCGTCCGTTTTATCAATCACGGCAACTTCGGCCAGACCCTCAATTTTCAGCAATTGACTTTCGATATCTCCCAATTCAATCCGGAATCCACGGATTTTCACCTGGAAGTCGATGCGGCCCAGGAATTCAATGTTTCCATCCGGCAGCCAGCGCACCAAATCGCCGGTTTTATATAAACGTCCTTCTCCAAACGGATTGACAACAAAACGCTCATTCGTCAATTCTTCTTTGTTCAGGTAACCTCGCGCTACTTGCACACCGCCGATATACAATTCTCCCGCAACGCCCACCGGACAGAGTTGGGATGCTGCGTTCAACACATACAACTGCGTGTTCCAAACCGGTTTTCCGATCGGTACAATTTTATCTGCGGCTGATGTTTCAAAATAACTCACATCTACCGAAGCTTCCGTTGGGCCATACAAATTGTGCAATTCCGCCTTTAAATAATGGTGATGCTGATGAACATATTCCGCGCTCAGGGCTTCCCCGCTGGTGAAAATCTGTTTGATGGAAGCCAATCTGTTTTTGTTGTTTTCATCGATTCCGTGCAGGAACATTTTAAACATGCTCGGCACAAAATGCAACACAGAAATTTGGTGTTTCTCAATCGTCTCGATTAATAGACTCACATCAGAAATCACTTCTTTTTCACAGAGTACCAATTCTGCGCCGTAGCATAGCGTCATGAAAAACTCCCAAACGGAAACGTCAAAGGTGTAAGTCGTTTTCTGCAAGACTTTGTCCTCAGAAGTAAAACCGTAAAAGCTTTTCATCCATTCGATCCGGTTCACCACGCCGCGATGTTCGAGCATCACGCCTTTAGGTTCTCCGGTCGATCCGGAAGTATAGATCACGTAAGCCAAATCGTCCGGGGAAACTGCTACATTAGGATTTTGTGTCAATTCCGAATAGCTGGATGCTTTTTTCAAATTAATTAATGGAACGCCAATTTCCACGTCCTGGTCGCAGATGAACACTTTGGAACGGCTGTCTTGAAGCAAATATGTCAAACGTTCTGCCGGAATTTCCGGGTCAATCGGCAAATAAGCTCCACCCGCTTTCTGAATCGCCAGCAAAGCAATCACCATTTCAAAGGAACGGTTCACTTTCAGGGCAACGATATCGCCCCGTTCGATGCCGGAAGCAATCAGGGTACGCGCCAATCGGTTGGCCGCGCTGTTCAATTCGCCGTACGTCAAACCTTTGTTCTTGAAAATAAGCGCAGTTTTAGTTGGTGTCAGGACAGCCTGGTTCTCAAATAAGGTGTGCAGGCAAACATCCGAAGCAAAAGCGTGTTCCGTAGCGTTGAATTCCGAAAGAATCTGGTTTTTTTCTTCTGGTAAAAGAATCGATAAATCGCTGATCCTCGCTTGCGGATTTTCCAGCAATTGGTTCAAAATATAGCTGTAATGATCCAGGAAACGCTGCATACTTTCTTCCCGGAACAAGCCGGTATTGTAAGTCAGTACGCATTGAATGTGCTGCCCGAAGTCCTGGATATCCAGCTGGAAATCAAATTGCGCCACGGGGTTATCCAATTCCACCGGACGAATATCGAGACCGCTTTCGCCGATCATGTCCGCCATAGCCGATTTGTCGATGTAGGAAAAGAGCGTGTCAAACAAAGGATTGCGGCTCGCAGCCCGTTCGATTTTCAATTCGTTGACCAATTCTTCAAAAGCGTATTGTTGGTTGGAAAAACAAGCAATCATGTGGTCGCGGAAATCCTCCAAAAAGTCCAGGAAAGTTTCCTCCGGCTTGAGCTGCGAACGGATCGCCAACGTATTGACAAACATCCCGATCATGTTTTCCACATCCGGGTTCGTACGGCCGGAAACCGGTGTCCCAACGATCAAATCCTCCTGGGAAGTATATTTGCCCAAGAGAATAAAATAAGCCCCCAGCAGCAGCATGTAATTCGTCGCGTTACTTGTCTGGCAAAGGGAATCGATGCGTTTTTTAAGGTCCTGGTCCAAAAACAGGGACAGGTGATTTCCGTCGAAAGTCTGCATGGCCGGCCTCGGGAAATCGAGTGGGAAATTCATCACCGGCAGCTCGCCATCGAACTTACGCAGCCAGAATTCCTTTTCTTTTTCATGCGCTCCCTGGCGGATCGAATCGGCTTGCCATAGCACAAAATCTTTGTACTGCAGATCCGGCAGTGCAAGGTTTTCTTCCCGGTAAAGCTTCGTAAATTGCTGCGTCAGCAACTGGATCGAAACTCCGTCCATGACAATGTGATGAAAATCCAGGAGAACAACGAGCGGAGCATTTTCGTTCGCTATGCAGGCCACGCGCATCAGGCAAGGCTGGCTCAAATCAAACGGCCGGATAAAACTCTCAGTCACTTCACTCACCGGAACATGGGTGTAAACCTTCAGATCAATTTCTGCCTTTTCATGAATGATTTGTGCGGGAACATTATCCACCAAGGTAAAATGCGTGCGCAGGATTTCATGGCGCTCCACCAGCTTTTGGAAAACCTGCTTCAGCTTATCTAAATTCACCTCTCCGTGAATTTCAAAGGCCTGGGAAATGTTGTATTCCGTTGTGTCCGGGTTGATTTTATTCAGCACAAACATGCGCAGCTGCGCCGGGGACAAAGGATAATGCGCCTGAACAGCCGCTTGTGTAATTTGGTGATCTGCCTCAGCTGTTGCATTTTCCAGCAATCGCGCCTGTTCCTTGATCGTCGCATGCCTGAAAAGATCCATTAATGGAAAAGAAACACCAAAAGCGCGTTTCATTTTAGCCAGGAGCAAAGTCGCTTTCAGGGATTGTCCGCCGATGGCAAAAAAGTTATCGTTGATCCCAATTTCCGGGATTGCCAGCAGTTCAGACCAGAGCTCCGCCAAACGGATTTCTGTTTCAGTTTGCGGCGCTTCGTAAGTGGCTCGTTCCACGCTTTGCTGGTCTACTTCCGGCAAGGCTTTGCGATCGAGTTTCCCACTGTTATTGAGCGGCATTTGATCCAATCTCACATAATACGCCGGGATCATGTAATCCGGTAAGTTTTGCGCCAGGGCTTTTTTGATCTCCCCAATTTGTAGTTCTTCATGGGATACGATGTAAGCGCAGAGGAATTTGTCCCCGTTCGAATCTGTTTTGTCAATCACAGCAACTTCCGCCAGGCCATCGATTTTCAATAATTGGCTTTCAATATCTCCCAATTCGATCCGGAAACCACGGATTTTCACCTGGAAATCGATGCGGCCTAAAAATTCAATGTTTCCATCCGGAAGCCAACGCACCAAATCGCCGGTTTTGTACAAACGTCCTTCTCCAAATGGATTGGAAACAAAACGCTCATTCGTCAATTCTGCTTTGTTGAGGTAACCTCTCGCCACCTGCACGCCTCCAATGTACAATTCTCCCGCAACGCCCACCGGGCACAATTGGGATGCTGCGTTCAACACATACAACTGCGTGTTCCAGACCGGTTTCCCGATCGGTACCATTTTGTCTGCGGCCGATGTTTCGAAATAACTCACGTCCACCGAAGCTTCCGTTGGGCCGTACAAATTGTGCAATTCCGCCTTTAAATAACGGTGATGCTGATGAACATATTCCACGCTCAGGGCTTCTCCGCTCGTGAAAATCTGTTTGATGGAAGCCAATCGGTTTTTGTTGGTTTCATCGATCCCGTGCAGGAATAGTTTGAACATGCTCGGCACAAAATGCAACACGGAAATTTGGTATTTTTCTATCGTGTCAATCAGCAAACTGACATCGGAAATCACTTCTTTTTCACACAACACCAATTCTGCGCCGTAGCAAAGCGTCATGAAAAACTCCCAGACTGAAACGTCAAAGGTATAAGTTGTTTTCTGCAAGACTTTGTCTTCGGGTGTAAAACCGTAAAATGTTTTCATCCACTCGATCCGGTTTACCACGCCGCGGTGTTCCAACATTACGCCTTTGGGTTCTCCCGTTGATCCGGAAGTGTAAATCACATAAGCCAGATCGTCCGGCGAAATTGTTACGTTCGGATTATGCGTTTTTTCAGCATAACTCGATGCGTTGGTAACATTGAGTAAAGGAACGTTGACATCTATTTCCTGATCACACAAAAACACTTTGGAACGGCTGTCTTTAAGCAAATATGTCAAGCGGTCTGAAGGAATTTCCGGGTCAATCGGCAAATATGCTGCACCAGATTTTTGGATCGCAAGCAAGGCAATTACCATTTCAAAGGAACGGTTCACTTTCAGGGCAACGATATCGCCCCGTTCGATGCCGGAAGCGATCAAGGTATGCGCCAATTGGTTCGCTCTCGTATTTAATTCGAAATAAGACAAACGTTCATCTTGGAAAATAAGCGCGGTTTTATTCGGTGTTAAAGCTGCCTGCTGCTCAAGTAAGCTGTGTAAGCAAATATCCGAAGCAAAAGCATGTTTCGTATCATTGAATTCCGAAAGAATCAGCTTGCGGTCTTGTTCAGGTGTAAAGTTTATTTTCGCGATTGCAATTTCCGGACTGTTTACTACATTTTTCACGATTTCCGTAAACATCGCAAAAAAGCGGTCAACCGTTTCTTTCCGGAACAGGTGAACGGCATATTCAATGGCTACCAGGAAACAGTCTCCCGGTTTTTTCACTTCAAAAGTCAGATCGAATTTGGAAACGCCGTAATCCTGGTCCTGCGCTTCGATTTCCCAGGCCCCGATCCGGGTATTTGCAATATCCCCGCCGCCCATATTCTCAAACTGGAACATGACATCAAAAAGCGGATTGCGGCTCGTGTCTCGTTTCACGCCCAGGTCTTCCACCAATTGATCAAACTGGTAATCCTGGTATTCCAGCGCGTGTAAGGTCGTCGTTTTAAGCTCTTCCAAGACTTCGCTGAAAGTTGCGTTTGGTTTCACTTTATTTTGAAGCACCAAGGTATTGACAAACATCCCGATCAAAGGCTGTAATTCGGCATCTTTTCGACCCGCAGACGGAGTTCCCAAGATGATATTTTCCTGACCTGTCACTTTGTGCAGCAAGACGTTGAAGAGAGAAAGAAGTACCATGAAATCCGTCGCGCCCAGCTTTTGCGCCAGCTTCTCCAGTGCCGCGCTATATTCTTCGCTTAACTGGTAATGCACGCGGTTCCCCTCAAATTTCATTTCCGAAGGTCGCGGGAAATCGGTCGGTAAATTCAACCCTTCAGCCCCACGCAGGGAATTCAGCCAAAAATCACGCTGGGCCAGGAATTCATTCGTTTGAAAAAATTCGTGTTGCCAGGCAGCGTAATCGCGGTATTGAACTCGTAAAGGCTCCAAAGTCTGACCATCGTAACACGCGGCGATTTCCGTTAGCAAGTTGTTCATCGACACCCCATCGGAAATGATGTGGTGCATATCAAACGCCAGTAAAAACTCCTTTTCGCTTAAAGGCTTCCACCCTGCCCTTAGCAATTGAGTTTTATTCAGATCAAAGGGACGACAGAAAGAATCGGGATCGTTGCCCAAATTTTCAAGACTGATGGCCAGATTATCATCAACTATTTGGTAAATCTGATTATCAATTTCGGTAAAGCTTGTCCGCAAGGATTCGTGGCGTGCGATCACTTCGTTGAGTGCCAGTTCAAAACGCTGCGGGTCAAAATCTCCTTTAATTTTTACAAAAACCGGCAAATTATAGGCGATGGTCTGCGGGGCAAGCTGCTGCAAGATATACAAACGCTGCTGGGCCGAAGAAACCGGGTATTTATCCGCTTTTTCAATCGATTTCAGTTGTACAGAATTCTTTTGCCCGGAACTTTCGAGCAGTTTTGCCAAATGTTCAATTGTAGGAGCCATAAAGAAATCCTTCAAGCCGATTGTAATATCAAATTCTTTCCGGATCAGGCTGATCAGCATCGTTGCATTCAGGGAATGTCCCCCGGAACGGAAGAAATTGCTGTCAACGCTGCATTTCTCCAAGCCGAGCACTTGCTTCCACAAGCGGGCCACTTTTTGTTCCGCTTCTGAAGCCGGTGCTTTGTATATATCTTGTATATTTCCCTCCGGTTTGGGAAGCGCTTTTTTGTCGACTTTCCCGTTGGCCGTCAATGGAATTTCATCCACGAAAACAAGCTGCGCCGGAAGCATGTAATCGGGCAAAGTCGCCGATAACTGTTTTTGTACTTCTTCTTGCGGAATAGGTTTTTCTGCCAAAATATACGCTACCAATGCCTTATTTCCGTCGGCCTGGTTGAAATCTGTTACGAACGTTGTTTTTACGCCCGCAAGATCCAGGATGGCATGTTCGATTTCGCCCAGCTCGATGCGGTAACCCCTGATTTTGACCTGGAAATCAACGCGGCCCATAAATTCCAGTTCGCCCTGTGTATTCCATTTGGCGAGGTCGCCGGTACGGTAAATCCGTTCATCTTTTCTGAAAGGATGCTCCAGGAAGCGTTCCGCTGTTGTTTCCCGATCGTTGATGTAGCCTTTCGCGAGGTTAAGCCCGGACACAAAAAGTTCACCCACTACCCCATCCGGAACGGGCTTGTCGTTTTTATCCAAAACATAAGCCTGCGTATTTGGAAGCGCTTTCCCGATTGGGATATTTTCGCTTTGGGCCTGGATGCGGTAGACTGTCGAAACAACCGTATTTTCAGAAGGACCGTAATAATTTTTTACTTCAAAAGAATTGGCTTTGTAGCGTTTTAACTTATCACCACCGACAAAAAGCACGCGCAAGCTTTCACAGTCTTCTTCCATGAAAAATTCCGCCATTTGTGTGGGTAAAAAGGCAATCGCTATCTCGCTTTTCTTCATGAACGAGCGCACTTCATCCACATTTTTACGGATCTCTGCGGGAATAATGTGCAGGGAAGCGCCGCACAGGAAAGGCGTATAAATTTCCAGCATCGACGCGTCAAAAGCAAAACCCGCATATTTAGATAAGCAATCGGCCGACGTTATGTTGTTTTCGGTAATGTGCCAGTTCAAACAGTTCAGCAAGGCTTCGTAGCCCACTTCCACGCCTTTGGGTTTGCCTGTCGAGCCGGAAGTAAAGACAATGTAAGCCGTATCGGAAAGCTCACTGGAAACAGCAGGTTCTTCCGTATTTTTTGGAACGGATTGCACAGAAAAAGCCAGGTCTTCGAGTCGTAAGTTTGCTATTTTGGTCGTAAGCATCAATTTCGCGCCGCTTTTTTCAAGCATATAGCGCACGCGATCATCCGGATAAGCAGGGTCGATCGGTAAAAAGGCTGCGCCGGATTTCACGATTCCCAGGAAGCCAATGACCATTTCCAGGGATGGATCAGCTTCCAAAGCGACAACTGTTCCACGACTAAATCCTTGCCCGAGCAGGTAATTGGCCACGGAGTTAGCCGCTTCGTTCAACTGGGCATAAGTTAGCGTTTGATCTTCATATTTTACAGCCAATGCATCCGGATTTTTACGCACATTTTCCAGGAATGAAGCGGTAAATGACTGTTCAATCTTATAAACTTCCTCCGTTTTATTTCTTTGAACGATCACTTCCTCCCATTCTTGCGGTTGTAAAATTTCCAGATCTTTGAGCTGCAGTTCCGGGTTGGTCAAGATCTGGTCGAGTACCAATTCGAAGCGTTCCAGGAGTTTATTTGCCGTAGCTTCCGTGAACAAATCAGTGCAATATTCCAGGTTCAGGCTGAGTCCTTCTTCTTTTTCAAACACTTCGAGGGTCAGGTCAAATTTGGAAGTAGAGCCGGAAAACGCCAACGCTTCCACCGTAAAATCAGCATTCGCCGCGCCTTGATCCGAATTGTAAAAACGCTGAAAGGAAAACATCGTATCAAACAAAGGATTTCTTCCCAAATCACGTTCAATGTTCAGCTCATCCAGTAATTTTTCAAAAGGATAATCCGCGTTTTCGTAGGCTTCGTTGGCGTTTTGCACGACTGTTCCGAGGAAATCCGAAAAGGACAAATCTGCCTGCGGAAAATTGCGCATAACCAAGGTGTTCACAAACATCCCGAGTACCTGCTCCGTGTCTGTGTCAGGACGGCCGGCAATCGGTGAGCCAACGATAACATCTTCGTTCCCGGATAATTTGGAGAGCAGCACATTGTAAATCGCCAGCAAAGCCATGTACAAAGTCGCCGATTTTTCCTGCGCCAAAGCCTGGATTTTGTCTGCTTTTTCTTTGTTCAACAAACGTGCGGTATTCGCGCCTTTAAAGCTTTGCACTTTTGGCCGCGTAAAATCATAAGGCAATTCCAGTACCGGCAGTTCATCGCGGAAACGATCTTTCCAGTAGTTTTCCTGTGCCAAAAATGCCCCGGAAGCAAACTGATCTGCTTGCCAGACTGCAAAATCTTTGTATTGGATCGGCAATTCGGGGAGGTTTTCTCCCAAATACAAATTCACAAAATCCCGCACGAGCAATTCCTGGGAAATTCCATCAGAAATGATATGATGCACGTCAAAAAGGAAAGCGTTTTCCCCATTTTCCAATTCGACCAGCTTTGCACGGAATAAAGGTGCCTGGGTCAGGTCAAAAGGTTGGATGAATTCCGCAATAACAGCCGTTAATTCTTCTTTATTTGCTTTGGCTTGACTTAATTTAAAATCAAGATTTTCCAACACTTGCTGACGCGGTTCTCCCTCGATTTCGATAAACGATGTACGCAAGCTTTCATGTCTTTTGATCAATTCATTAATCGCTTGTTCAAAACGGTCGCTGTCGATTTTTCCTTTCAACAAAACCGCTCCGGGCAGGTTATAGCTTGTTCCGCCGCCTTCGAATTGCTGCATGATGTACAGGCGTTTTTGCGCGTGACTGAGCGGATAAGAATCTTGCGGCACGGTTTTCCCGATCCGCAGCAGTTCTGTTTTTTCGCCTGAATTGATGCGCTCATCTACGGCCTCAGCCAGTTTCCGAATGGAGGAAAACACAGTAATATTTTTAAACAGCAGCCTGAAACCATATTCCTGCTCGATCCGGGCGATCAGCTGTGTAGCAATCAGGGAATGGCCACCAAGCTTGAAAAAATCGTCGTCTAATTCGACCTTATCGAGGCGAAGCACTTCCAGCCAGAACTGCGCGATTTTTTGTTCTGTCGGCGTCCACGAATCGTCAAAATCGTAGGTTTTAACGGAAACCGTTGCCTGGAAACTTTCGGGAATTCCGGCCAGTTCCGGATGATGGTATTTGTTGTATTCCCATTCTTCCTCCGCATCCGAAAAAGGTTCGCGCAGCCAGCAGCGCACACGATCAAAACGGTAAGCCGGTAACACGATGCGCTGACCTCCAGAATTCCGGTAAAACGCTTTCCAATTGACGGTAACTCCACAGAGATATAAATCGTTGACGAGGCGGACAAGATCGGTCCCGTCAATGGCATATACGTCTGTCGTTTGCTGCGCCTGAATTTCGTTGAACAAGCCGCTTTCTGTTCCCAGGAGGATAAAAGCTACCGGCCCGTTGGCTGCTTGTTTTTCAATTAAAGCGGTTACTCTTTCTTTTAAATTGGGAATTTCGCTGTTGTTGTGAGTTGCGCAGGCTGATAATCCTTCTTCCAAAGTTTTGGCTCCAGTCACAACATCGATGACATTTTTACCCAATCCCGCACCCAAAACGGTTTTTGAAGCCATGTTCCAGGCCTCAAGTTGCTTGTAAGCCGCATACTGGAACGCAAAATTACGAATAGCGGGATTCTCGCCTGCTGACAGACATTCGTTGTAATGCGTATTAAACTCCTCGAATTGCGTCCAGGCGTTCAAATCAATCTCTCCCGCATTTTCTGAAAAAATGAAAAACGGTTTGGCTTCCGGATGTGACTTATGATTCTCAGCATTCCATTCGTGGAGCAGACCAAGTAATTCGATCGCTGATTCGGCTTCGAAAATTACGCGTTGGGTGTAATGTTTTCTTCCGACTCCTAAAGTATACGCCAAATCAGCCAATTCCACTTCCGGAAAATCCTGCAAATACTCCTGCAACGCGTTAATATTGTATTGTAAAGCTTCGTTGGAACGTCCAGAAACAGGTATGAGGTATTTTCCTTCTTTTTTGGTTTTGACAGAAATTTCCGGGGCTTCTTCAAGAATAATATGTGCATTCGTACCGCTCAAACCGAAAGAACTGAGTCCGGCCCGCCGAGGAAAATCCGGATGGCTGGTCCATTTTTCGTTTTTGGTGACAATACGCGTATGGGATTGCTCAAAATCAATGAGCTGGTTGGGCTTGTTGAAATGCACCGAAGGAAAAAATTCCTTTTCCCGCAAAGAAAGTACAACCTTGATTAAGCCCGACAAACCGGCAACCGTATCCGTATGACCGATGTTGGATTTAAGCGCCGAAACGCCGATCGTATTTTTCTCTGCTCCCAAGCCGGAATACGCCAGGTCAATTCCCTGGATTTCAATCGGGTCGCCTAATTTAGTTCCGCTTCCGTGCGGCTCGATATAGCGAATACTCAACGGATCAACGCCGGAGGATTTCCATGCTTTTTGGATCACTTCGGCCTGGGCTTTGCTGCTCGGAGCCGTGAGACTTCCCGACAAAGCCGCTTCCTGGTTGACCGCCGTACCTTTGATGACGCCGTAAATGATGTCTTCGTCCTGCAAAGCTTTGTCGAGTGGTTTGATCAGGATGGCCGCCACCGCTTCACCTGCCCCGGTTCCTTCGGCATCTTCTGAAAAGGATTTTGTTTTTCCGTCGCTG
Source organism: Crocinitomicaceae bacterium (assembly GCA_021325675.1). Lineage (GTDB taxonomy): Bacteria > Bacteroidota > Bacteroidia > Flavobacteriales_D > Crocinitomicaceae > M2408. Next base: position 9,543 of record JAJTCM010000001.1, on the reverse strand, counting down.
ACCATGATCCCCAGGTTGTCGTCGCCTTCTTCCACATCGGGTTTCAAAACGAGACGCGCCCCGCAAACGATGGCCTGCTCCACTTCTCCGAGCCGGATTTCCTTACAGGCCAGGTCGAGCGCTACCAAAGTCGACGAACAATTGGTGTCGATCATCATCATTGGTCCGCGCAGGTTGTAATAACGGGCAACGCGTCCGGCTGCAACGGCGTTGATATTCCCCGTCAGCAAAGTTGGATCGAAAACCGTGGCCAATTCGTAATATTTCAGGTTAACATCGCCACAGAAAATCCCGGTATTGGAACCGTAAAAGATTTCGGGATCATAGGCCGAGCTGTCGAACATTTCCTGGACAACTTCGAGCAATAAACGTTGGTGCGGATCCATGTGGATCGCTTCGGCAAAGGACATTTCAAAGTATTTGTAGTCGAAACGGTCAATTCCCTCCAAAGAAGAAAACACTTTATACTTCAATTTGGAAGGCAGGTTCGTCGCCTTCATGCGCTCCATTGACAAATGCCGGGCGCTGTCTTTTCCTCTCCGTAAATTGGCGAGCAGCTCCTCCACGTTTTTTGCGTCAGGAAACCTCCCCGCAACTCCTATTATGGCAATATCCATCTTCACTATTCGATTGTCAGTGTTAAATATTCAGGGTAATCAAACGATCCGTCCAGGTGGTGGACCAGGAGGTTTCTCCCATTTTCCAGCTTGTCGCCAAATTCTGTAAAACCTGCAAATTTTAAGGTCATGAACATCAGCCTGTTTTTGTCGGTGTGAAGGAATTCCGTCAATAATTTGGCATCGTTTTCTTTCACCAGGTTCATGATATAATACAGCAAAACGTTTCCAACGCCACGCGACATCACGCGGCAGGACATCAGCATGGATTTCAAAGTCCAGTATTCCGTGCCTTTTTCGAGCAACGCCACACCAATTTTACCATAAGTTCCATGTTTGTCAATCAATTCGGCGACTATTAGTTCGTGGTCCGGTGATGTGATGAAAGATTCCAGCTCATCGTAGGAATAGGTATAACCGGAAGCGTTCAGCTGATTGGTACGAACGGTCAATTCCTCCACCCGCTGCAAATCGGCAACCGTTGCTTTCGAGATCGTGAAGCGCATCTGCTGGGAACGCAGGAATTCGATGTTTGCGCCATCAAAGGATTCTTCTTCGGATTTGCGCACATCATCTTCCAAATACATTTTGCGGCGCGCGGCAGATTCTTCCGTGATAAAACGCGGTTTGAACTCCGGGCGTTCGAGCAATTCGTCAATCACGTCGATGTCGTAAATGCTGATTTCTTCGTGGGTGTGTTTAACTTCTTCCCGCTCAAAAGGCTGATCGTCAATAAAAGCAATTGCGTCCATGCCGATATTCAGTTTTTCCCGGATTTTTTCCAGGGAAGCGGATTTCGGCCCCCAGTTAATTTGCGGATACAAAAACAAATGATCGATCCCTAACTGTTTCAGCTTTTCCATGGCATGTTCATAGGTGTTTTTCGAAGCAATGCTCAGCAGAATTCCTCTTTGATCGAGTTCTTCCAGTTTTTGCTGCAAGCCGTTTCTCAGGCGAACTTCCACGTCTTCGGTCAAAATTCCGTCCCACAAGGTATGATCGAGGTCCCAAACGATGCATTTGATCGTCTTTTTGCTGTTTTTTTCGTCCAGTGCCTTTTGGATTTCCTGTAAATGTTCGTTCATGTTATGCTTTAATTAAAATGGTACTCCAGGCTGCTACCGGACTGTTGTTCAGGATCAGGACCCTGCTTCCCGGTTTGATCATTTTTGCCTGTAAGCCCAATTGGTAATTGAGTAAAATATCTGCCGAACCTAAATGCCCGTACTGACCAAGGTTCATTTTGCAAAACGGGGAAATTTTGATCCCGAACGCATCTTCGTAATATTGAAAAGCCCGCGCGGAAATATTTTGCATCACATAAGCATTAATCTCTTCCTTCTGAAGCCCGTTTTCTGTGAGTATAGAATTGATCTGTCCGTCAAAGCGGTTCCTGCTTTCGAGAGCCAGTTCGAAGCCGTATTTCCGTAGATCGGTGCATTCTTCCTTGTATTGTTCAGCCAATTCATTCCGGAAATCGATTTTAAACAAATCCCAGTATTTGCCGTTGGATTCAATTTTCACGTCTTCGATCACATTGCGATCCGTACGACCAATCACGCAGGCCACGCCGCCATCACCGGTCATGGTTACCGGGAAACGAAAACGCTGCTCGGTAAACTTTTTGCTGCCGTAAACGATCAATACATTTTCCCAGGCGGAATTCGAGATCAGCAGGTCTTTCGCCATTTTTACAGCCAGCGTGCTATCCACACAGCCCAGGTCGCTGACGGAAAACGTCAGGCAATTTTCGATTCCCAGGTCATGCTGTAAGCGCGTTGCTTCGGAAGCCACGAAATATTCGGGAACGCGGCTTTTGATGTAGATAATTGCATTAATTTCCTGTGGTGTGATTTCTTCTTCGGCAAACAACTTACGCGCAGCTTCCAACGCCAGGTCATAGGACGTATAATTTTCCGCGTCGTATACCGTTTTGATGCCCGCGCTGTTCAGGTATTCCAGTTCCTGCTCGTTGAGCGCTTCGTATTCGCGGAGACTGCTGATATTCGTTTTTTCACCCGCAATAAAGGGTTTTATGGCTTTGATCCCGATCATGATTCCAAAATTGTATCTAATTCGTCCAGGGCATATTTTGAAATCAACAATTGCTGAATTTCAGAAGAGCCCTCAATAATTTCCATCACTTTGGCGTCCCGGAAATACCGGTTCACATTGTATTCATCGTGGCAGCCATTCGCGCCGTGCAATTGAACCGCTTCCGTTGCCGCCTCAAACGCCACTTTCGAAGCAAAATACTTGGCAAGCGAGGTTTGGATCAGCGAAGAAGGATCTTTCCTGTTCCGAAGCGCACCGGCATTGTAGCACAATAAACGCGCAGCTTTCACACCGGCCGTCATGTTTGCAATTTTTTGTTTGATCAGCTGGTGGTCACGCAGTGGAACGTCAAATTGGATCCGGGATTTGGCGTAGTTGATACTGTCTTCCAAAGCAGCCAGCGCAATACCCAAAGATCCGCAGGCCACACTGTAGCGGCCGTTATCCAAGCCGGTATTTACAATTTGCATGAAGCCCATGCCTTTGATCCCCAGCAGGCAGTTTTTAGGAACTTTGACATTTGTCAGCCGGATTTCCGCCAGCATCGAAGCTTTTGTCCCCAACATTCCTTTAATCGGGATCATTTCAAATCCGGGCAGGGTATTTTCCACCAAAAAAGCACTGGTTTGCTCCCCGTTCCGGGCAACAATCACGATCAGATCAGCAATCTGGGCAAAAGTGATCCATTTTTTAGTGCCGGTGAGGATGAAGCAATCGTCTGTTTCTTCATACGTGGTTTGAATGCTTTTGGCATCGCTCCCCACAAAAGGTTCGGACAACCCGAAAGCGCCAATCTTTTCGCCTTTCGCCATTAAGGGCAGCCAGCTCGCTTTTTGCTCTTTTGTTCCCCAGCGCAAAATGGTTTCCGCCACGATGGAAGAATGCACCGTAATCAGGCTCCGGGCCGAAGAACATCCGCGGCCTATTTCTTCGTTCAAAATCCCGTAAGCGAGCTGGTCCATTCCCCTTCCCCCGTATTCAGCAGGAATCGTCGCACCGAGGTAAGATCTCGAAGCCATTTCCCGGATGATTTCCCGGGGTAAAATTTCCTGGCGGTCGAATTCATTGGCATTCGGAACGAGAAACTCGTCAGCAAACGCCCTCACCTCTTTCCGGAGCCTGATCTGCTCGTCCGTCAATGTGTACTGGTCTGTGATCATTATGCTTTTTTACGTGCAATGAAATTATCAATGTTGTTGACACTGTTGAAGTTTTCGAGGTTTAAATCCTCATTTTCAACGGCTATAGAAAAGGTGTTTTCCAAAAACACGACCAACTCGAGCGCGAACAGCGAATTGACCAAACCTTGTTTGAAGATGTTATCATCCAATGAAAATGACTTGTCCTGACCGATCTTCTTTTGCAAAAACTCCTTTACTTTTTCTTTTACTTCCATTTTTCGTTGTTTTAGTTTTTAACCACATAGCACATGGGGGACATAGATTTATTTTTTATTGATGAAAACTATGTTTCCTATTCCATCTATTAAACCATACACATCAAAAAAACCTATGTGCCTATGTGGTTCATTTATTACTCGTTTTCTTGTTAGTACTTATAAAACCCTTCCCCGCTTTTTCTCCCCAGTAAACCGGCCTCCACTTTTTTCTTCAGCAGCGGACTCACCCGGAATTTCGGGTCTTGGAACTCGTCGTACAACACTTTTAAGGAATCCACGACGGTGTCCAGGCCAATGAGATCAGCCGTTTCGAGCGGTCCCATTTTATGCCCGAAGCATTTTTTAAAAATCTCATCGATCTGCTCGTGGGTCGCTACGTTGTCCTGTACGATCAGCGCGGCTTCATTCATCAACAGGTGCGAAATCCGGTTCGAAACGAAGCCCGGAAAATCTTTCACGACGATGCCGTCCATGTCAACTTCGGCCAGCGTTTCCAGGGCGTACGCAATTGTTTCCGGCGAAGTATGCACGCCTTCGATCATTTCCACCGTCGGTTTCATGTACACCGGGTTCATGAAATGAATTCCCAGCACCTTGGACGGATCGTTGAGCAGCGAAGCGATTTTGGTAATGGAAATACAGGACGTGTTGACCGCAACCACAGTATCTCTATCCAGAACTGTCGCCAATTGTCGGTACAAAGCCTGTTTCGCATCCATGTTTTCAATGATGTTTTCGACGATAAAACTGCACCCGGCAAGCTCGTTTAAATCCGCCGTAAAACGGATCACATCAATCACCTCTTTGTTTTTCGGGTTGGCCCTGTTGAGCAACATATCCATGCGCAGGGTGTTTTTGATGTCTGTTTTTGCCTGTTCCAAAGCTTCCCCGCGGATGTCCTGGAGTACGATCTCGAAACCGTATTTGGCAAACTGATAAGCTACGCCCCTACCCATGACGCCGGCACCGATTATTCCAATTTTTTTCATCATTTAAAAATCTATCACATTAAAATTTTCTGAAGCTGTTTCTACTGTTTCCATACAAGCGGCCAGGGATTCGATCGTCGGTTTGTCGAACAAATCACTGATCTGGATTTTACCCGGATAAGCTTCGTTCACCGTGCGGTAAAGCTTGACGATCTTCATCGAGTTGCCCCCCAATTCAAAGAAATTATCGGTGATGCTGATCTGATCAGTCGCCAAAATTTCTTTCCAGCTAGTGAGCAAAAAGCGTTGTGTATCGTTCACCGGAGCGACCAGCTCGCGGGTTGTATTTTGTTTTTCATGGACGAGCGACAGCAAATGTTTTTCGTCCACTTTCCCGTTAGGAGTCAATTTGAATTCCGGAAGAAGCAGGATTTCCGAAGGAATCATGTATGCAGGCAATTTAGCGGCAGCAACCATTTTCAGTTGATCGGGATCAGCGCCCGCTTCGCCCGCAATCCAGGCAATAACCCGGAAATCGCCTTCGGTGTCCTTGATTCCCTTGACGAGGACTTTTCCTGCTTTGAGCGCACTTTTCAGAACCTGTTCAATTTCCTGCAATTCGACGCGGTAACCGCGAATGCTGACCTGGTCGTCGATCCTTCCGAGAAATTCGATGTTTCCATCCGGCAGCCAGCGGCCTTTGTCGCCTGTGAGGTACATTTTCGCACCTTTTAGGAAGGGATTTTCCACAAATCTGGCAGCCGTTTCTTGCGGATTATTGATATAACCTTCGGCTAAACTTGCGCCTGAAAGGGCGATCTGCCCCGGAACGCCTAAAGCCTGCAATCTCAATTGCGGATCGACAATGAAAATCCGGTTATTTGCAATGGGCTTCCCGATCGGGATATTAGCTTGCTGTTCTTTTACTTCAAAGGTCGTTGCCACCACCGCGTTTTCCGTTGGCCCGTAGGAATTATACAAGCGGAAGGAATTTTGCTCGTAATGTCTGAGTTTGTCGCCGCCCGTATGCAATTGCCTGAGGCAGGTTTCCTGTTCAGCAGCGTAACGGCTAAATTCTTCGGCCATCGCTGTTGGTAAAAACATCGAATCGATCTGGCGCGCGTTGACAAAGTCGGCGATTTTATCAATTTGCAGACGAATGTTATCCGGAACAATATGTAAAGCTCCACCGGCTTCCAACACCGGGAAAATTTCCCAGACGGAAGCATCAAAGCCTACACCAGCATATTTTGCAGCCCGTGTTTCCCCGGAATACTGATATTCATCCACATGCCATTGGGTCAGATTATTCAAAGCTTTGTGGGAAACGGCTACTCCTTTTGGTCGACCGGATGAGCCGGAAGTGTAAATGATATAAGCACGGTTTGCAGAGGAAAAACGAGACGTATGATCCAGTTTTTTCTCAGAATCAATACATTTTTCAATATCTAGTACCCTCACTTGCGGCGTAATTGTTTCATCCAAAACACGATCCGTCAGCAACATGGAGCAATTAGCATCCTCCAACATGTAACGAATGCGATCCGGCGGATAATTCAAATCGATTGGTAAATAAGCCGCACCGCTTTTCAGTACGCCCAGAATCGCCTGTACATAACGGTTGGAATTATCGAGGGCGATGGCTACGACGTCTGTTTGCTTGACTCCATTTTCCAGAAATGTTGCTGCGATCGCATCCGTAGTCGTTTTTAATTCGTTGTAAGTTATTTCTCCCGACTGATCGGAAAGTGCAATTGAATCCGGTGAAGAAACTGCATACCCATCGATGCGTTCCGTTACGGATTGCTCCAAATCATAAGATCGCTCAGTTTGGTTGAATTCCGCCAATAGTTTTGTTGCTTCAGCAGAAAGTAAATCGATCTCATTCAAAGCTACATCCAGGTTCTTTGTTACCTGCTCAATTACGCGTACAAAATGTTTCGTCAGGCCTTCGATCGTCGAAGCTGCAAACAAATCGCTATTGTATTCCAGGATGAAATCCATACGTTCCGTGTTCCCAACCGAAGCGAGGGTCAAGTCGAATTTCGTTGTCGTGGATTCGGATTCAAGTGGTTCGAGCAGAATCTCATCAACTAGCCAGATTGGACGCTCCACGACATTGTGCGTGTACACGACATCAAAAAGCGGGTGACGGGACAAATCACGCTCGAGGTTCAGGCTGTCGACCAACTCTTCGAATGGAAAGTCCTGGTTTTCAATAGCGGCATTTACTTTGGCTGCCAACTGCGTCAAATAGTCTTCAAACGACCCGGAAATGTTTAGCTCCGTTTTGATGGCAATCGTATTGATAAAATTCCCAATCAGGTCAAAACTTTGGGCGTTCGTGCGTCCACTAACCGGCGTTCCAACGACAAGTGTTTGCTGCCCGCTATATTTCGCAAGCAAGACCTTGAAACAAGCCAGGAAAAACTGGAAATGGGTTACCTGATTATTTTTTAAGATATTATCGAGCTGATCGAGCGTTTCTTTTGGAAGCTGAAAACGGAGTCGGTCGCCATTAAATGTCTTGATTTTCGGGCGGGGTTTATCCGTGTGCAAATCCAGAATCGGCGCTTGTTCGCTGAATTCTTCCCGCCAATACGTGCGCTGCTTGTTATCCGGGTTGCTTTCGAGCTGTTTTTGCTGCCAGGCCGCGAAATCACCGTAACTGATACTCAAATCGTTCAGCTCCTTGCCCTGATACAATCCGAGTAATTCGGTGATCAGGATTTCCATCGACACGCCATCTGAAATAATGTGGTGCACGTCAAACATCAGGTACTGATTTCCTGAATCTGTGCGGACACTTTTCATGCGGATCAAAGAATCATTTTCCAGGTCGAACGGACGTACGAAATTATCATATTCAAACGTCAATTGACTTTCATCTATATGCACCTTCTGAATTTGCATGACAAGTTCTTCGCGAACAAACTGGATTGGCTCGTTGTGTTCAAAGCGGAAATTCGTGCGCAGTATCTGCTGACGGACAATTAATTGATTAAAGGCTTCCGTCAATTTTTCATCCGAAAGGTTTCCGTTAACTTTGATCAGCGCCGGCATGTTATAAGTCGTGCCGACATTGTTAAATTGTTCAATGATGTAAATCCGTTTTTGCGAAGCCGTCAACGGAAATTCCCGACGGTTTTTGTCCGAGTGGATCTCTTCCACAGCTTCAGCTTTCGAAAGTTTACCCGCAATAATTTCTATCACAGGTTCTTTGAGGAAATCCATCAAGCTCAGGTCGGTTTGCATCCGGTGACGGATCAGGGCGATGACCTGCGTCGCTTTAAGGGAATGTCCGCCCAACTCGAAGAAATTGTCCTGAACGCCAACCTGTTCGATTCCCAGCACTTCCTGCCAGATCGCTGCCAGTTGGGATTCCGTTTCATTGCGCGGAGCGACATAATTTGCCTGGCTTCGCTCGCCAACTTGTGGGTCCGGAAGGGCTTTTCGGTTTACTTTCCCGTTGCTTGTCAGCGGAATGCGCTCCAAATGGACGAAGAAAGAAGGAACCATGTAATCCGGCAAAGTCCGCAACAAATGTGTTCTCAAATTGGCCGCTTCGATTGCAGTTTCGCTTTCGTAATACGCACACAAATAGTTTTCGCCTGCGTGATCTTGTCGCGCCAGGACCACAACGTTTGCAATATTTGGGTATGAATCCAATGTTTTTTCAATTTCCCCGATTTCGATCCGGTAGCCGCGGATTTTCACCTGCTGGTCTTTTCTTCCGAGGTATTCTAATTCGCCATTCGGCAGCCAGCGGGCCAAATCTCCGGAGCGATACAATTTTTCTCCTTTGATGTATGGATGATCTGCGAAACGCTCTGATGTCAGTTCCGGACGGTTCAAATAAGCACGTGAAAGCCCGTCACCGCTCACACACAATTCACCCACAACGCCTACCGGCTGAACATGCAGAAAATCGTCCAGTACGTAACAGTTCAGCGTTGGGATCGCTTTTCCAATGTTGCTGATGCCTTCCGAGATTTCTTGTTTGCCGATTTCCTTGTAAGTCACGTGAACCGTAGTTTCTGTGATCCCGTACATATTCACCAGTTTCGTTGCCGGGTGGTTTTCGTACCAAGTTTCCAAACGTTTCGGGTGCAAGGCTTCGCCACCGAAAATCACGTAACGCAATTGTTTTAAATCCAGTTTGGCGGATTCAGCAGACTCGATGAAGTTATAAAATGCACCCGGTGTTTGGTTCAGAACCGTCACGGCTTCTTTTTCACAAAGCATTGCAAAAGCATTCGTATCGCGGGCTGTCTCCGGGGAAACGATCACTAATTTTCCGCCATAAAGCAAGGCGCCGTACATTTCCCAAACCGAGAAATCAAAGCAATAAGAATGGAACAAAGTCCAACAATCCGAAGCGGAAAAATCAAATAAATTCTCCTCGTTGAAGAGCAAGCGGATCACATTTTTGTGACTTATTTGCACCCCTTTCGGATTGCCCGTACTTCCGGAAGTGTAAATAATGTAACAACGGTCATCGGGTTTATTAATATTTTCCGGTGAATTCTCAGGATATGAAGTC